>NZ_CP173024.1:0-2471860 GCF_044772855.1 Neisseria sp. 23W00296
ATGATTTTCCGACGGTTTTTTCTTTTTATGAACACCATGACGCCCGCCGAGTTTTGGCCGCTTTGCCTGCGCCGCCTGCACGAAACGCTGACCGCGCAGCAGTTTGACACGTGGATCGCGCCGCTGACCGTGGGCGAAGAGGACGGCGCGTGGGTGGTCTACGGCAAAAACCAGTTTGCCGTCAATATGCTGAAAACCCAATTTGCCGCCGCGTTCGAGGCCGTGCGCGCCGAGCTTGCGCCCGAGCAGCCGCCGCTGGTGTTCAAAGCGGGATGCGGCGCGTCTTATCCGATGGCGGCATCAGAGGAGAGGCCGTCTGAAAACGGAAACGGCACAAGCGCCGCGCCGCAGGCACAAGAGACGCCCGTTTCCCAATCCGATACGGCCGCAGCCGCCAAAGTGCAGGCCAAGCCCGCCGCCAAACAGAGCGCGCAGGACATTTTGGCCGAACGTCTGAAAAACCTACCCGCCAAACCTGCGGCGGCTGCGGGCATACAAGATGCCGCGCCTGCGCCCTCGTCGGCTAAACCTGCCGCGGCCGAAACGCCGCGCGAAACGACGAATGCCCAGTCCAACCTGTCGGCCGAATACACCTTCGACACGCTGGTGGAAGGCAAGGGCAACCGCATCGCCGCCGCCGCCGCCCGCAACATCGCCGAAAATCCCGGCCAGGGCTACAACCCCTTCTTTCTCTACGGCAGCACCGGCCTGGGCAAAACCCACCTTGTGCAGGCCGTCGGCAACGAACTGCTGAAAAACAATCCCAAGGCCAAAGTGCGCTACATGCACGCCGACGAATACATCCGCAGCCTGATGAGCGCCTTCCGCAGCAACAACTACGACACCTTCAAACAGCAATACCGCCAATACGACCTGCTCATCATCGACGACATCCAGTTCATCAAGGGCAAAGACCGCACGATGGAAGAATTCTTCTATCTGTACAACCACTTCCACACCGAAAAAAAACAGCTCATCCTTACCTGCGACGTGCTGCCGACCAAAATCGAAGATATGGACGACCGCCTCAAATCGCGCTTTTCCTGGGGTTTGACGCTGGAACTCGAACCGCCCGAATTTGAAATGCGCGTTGCCATTTTGCAGAAAAAGGCCGAAGCCTCGGGCGTGACCCTGCGCGAAGACGCCGCCTTTTTCATCGCCAAACACATCCGTTCCAACGTGCGCGAACTCGAAGGCGCGTTCAAGCGCGTCGAAGCCAGCAGCCGTTTTCAGAAAAAACCCATCGACATCGACCTGGCCGCCGAAGCCTTGCAGGACATCGTCGCCAGCGCCTACAAAGTCATTACCGCCGAGCTGATACTCGACACCGTCGCCAAACACTACCGCGTCAAAATCAGCGAGCTGCTCGGCAAAAAGCGCACGCGCAACATCGCCCGCCCGCGCCAGGTGGCCATGAGTCTTACCAAAGACCTCACCAACCTCAGCCTGCCCGCTATCGGCGACGCTTTCGGCGGCCGCGACCACACCACCGTCATGCACGGCATCAAAGCCGTTGCCAAGCTGCGGCAGGAAGACCCCGAGCTGGCGCAGGACTACGAAAAACTGCTGATACTGATACAGAACTGAGCTTTCAGACGGCCTCTTAATATAGTGAGCCAACACGAAAATCTACGGCGTTGCTGCGCCTTGCCGTACTACTTGTACTGTCTGCGGCTTGCTGCCTTGTATCTTTCCGTGTTGCTTCACTATATTAGAGTTATTAACATTAAAGGCCGTCTGAAAAACAAAAATCCGCCTTTTCTCTTAAATCAAATAAGGAAAACCCATGCTGATACTGCAAGCCGACCGCGACAGCCTGCTCAAACCCCTGCAGGCCGTCACCGGCATCGTCGAACGCCGCCACACCCTGCCCATCCTCTCCAACGTTTTACTCGAAAGCGCGCACGGCCAGACCAACATCCTCGCCACCGACCTCGAAATCCAAATCAACACCGCCGGCCCCGAAAGCGAAGCCGGCGATTTCCGCATCACCACCAACGCCAAAAAACTGCAAGACATCCTGCGCGCCCTGCCCGAAGGCGCGCAAGTCGCCCTCGATTGGGCGCAAAACCGCCTCACCCTCAAAGCGGGCAAATCCCGTTTCGCCCTGCAAACCCTGCCCGCCGAAGACTTCCCTCTGATGAGCGTCGGCGAAGAAGTCAGCTCCGCCTTCTCCCTGCCGCAGGAAACCCTCAAAACCATGCTCGCCCAAGTGCAGTACAGCATGGCCGTGCAGGACATCCGCTACTACCTCAACGGCCTTTTGATGCAGACCGAAGGCAGCCAGCTGCGCCTCGTCGCCACCGACGGCCACCGCCTCGCCTACTCCGCCGCCGCCATCGAAGCCGACCTGCCCAAAGCCGAAGTCATCCTGCCGCGCAAAACCGTGCTCGAACTCTTCAAACTGCTCAACCGCCCCGAAGAGCAGGTCAGCGTCGAGCTGCTCGGCAACCAGGTGCGCTTCCGCTGCAACGATTCCGTCATCGTCAGCAAAGTCGTCGACGGCAAATTCCCCGACTTCAACCGCGTCATTCCGCTCGACAACGACAAAATCTTCGTCCTCAACCGCGCCAACCTGCTCGGTGCCTTGGAGCGCGCCGCCATCCTTGCCAACGAAAAATTCAGAGGCGCCCGCCTGCACCTGCAACCCGGCCTGCTGAGCGTCGTGTGCAGCAACAACGAACAGGAAGAAGCGCGCGAAGAACTCGAAATCGCCTATCAGGGCGGCGAACTCGAAGCCGGCTTCAACATCAACTACCTGATGGACATCCTGCGCAACGTCCACGCCGAAGACATCCAGCTTGCCTTCGGCGACGCCAACCGCTCCACCCTGTTCACCATCCCCAACAACCCCAACTTCAAATATATCGTCATGCCCATGCGCATTTAGAGCATATCGAGCACCGTCAGGCCGTCTGAACCCTTGATACGGAGGTTTCAGACGGCCTCTTCCCATCCGATCCGTCCCCAAATACCGCCATGAAAAAAGCCCCCAAATCCTTCGAAGAGGCCATGAAACGCCTCGAAACCCTCACCGAAGCCATGCAAAACGCCGACATGCCCCTCGAAGACGCCCTTGCCGCCTATCAGGAAGGCAGCGCCCTCGTCAAATACTGCCAAGACAAACTCGCCGAAGTCGAACAAAAACTGCACATCCTCGATTCAGACGGCCTCATCAAGGAATTCGCCCCCGATGGACAATAGCGACCTCAAACACTGGCAGGCACAGGCACAGGCGCAAACCGAGCTGCTGCTGCAAAGCCTGATGCCGTCTGAAAACCAAGTCCCGCAGGATTTGCACCAAGCCATGCGCTACGCCGCCCTCGGCGGCGGCAAACGCCTGCGCCCCCTGCTCGTACTCGCCGCCTCGCAGCTCGGACAGGCCGATCCCGACGCCGTCGGACACGCCATGGCCGCCGTCGAACTCATCCACGTCTACTCCCTCGTCCACGACGACATGCCCGCCATGGACAACGACAGCCTGCGGCGCGGCAAACCCACCTGCCACATCCGCTACGGCGAAGCCGCCGCCCTGCTCGCGGGCGACGCCCTGCAAACCCTCGCCTTCGACATCCTCGCCCGCCCCACAGATCTGCCGCCCGCGCGCCAGCTCAAAATGCTCTCCGTCCTCGCCCGCGCCGGCGGCAGCCTCGGCATGGCGGGCGGACAGGCCGTCGACCTCGCCAACGTCGGCAAACCCCTGGCTCAGGCGCAGCTCGAACAAATGCACAGCCTGAAAACAGGCGCACTCATCCGCGCCGCCGCCGCCCTCGGCGGCCTCGCCTGCTCCGACATCGACGACACCGCCCTGCAACACATCGACCGCTACGCCGAACGCCTCGGCCTCGCCTTCCAAGTCATCGACGACGTGCTCGACTGCGAAGCCGACACCGCCACCCTCGGCAAAACCGCCGGCAAAGACGCCGAACAAAACAAACCCACCTACGTTTCCCTGATGGGACTCGCCGCCGCCCGCCGCTACGCCGAAAGCCTCACCGCCGAAGCCGCCGCCGCCCTCGAACCCTTCGGCAAACGCGCCGAACGCCTGCGCCAGCTCGCGCAATTCGTCACCGCACGCAAAAAGTGAACGGCCGGCTAGGGGCTGTTTGCATTTGGTTTGTGAAGCGGATTTTGCGTCAGAAAGCGGCAGGTGCAAGGCGAAAATACGATCCTATGCCGTCCATAGGCGAGTATTTTCAACGCGGCAGATGCCGTTTTATGGCGTAAAAGCCGCCGCAATACCAAATGCAAACAGCTCCTAAGGCCGTCTGAATCCTGTTTTACGGTTTTCAGACGGCCAACCCTTTCCCGCCACAACAAATGCGGGAATGATGTTTCCGAAACCGTTTTTCAGAAACGTCATCCCGCATTTATGCCCCGAAGGGGTACAGGCGGGAACGGCCTTCCACTACACAGGCCGTCTGAGAAAACTGTTCTCCGTAACCAAAGAAAGCAAAAACACCATGTCCCGCCCCCTGATTCTATTGTCCGCCGCCCTGCTGCTGGCCGCGCCTGCCGTCCAAGCTGCGCCGAAAGCGGAGAAAGCGGCGAAAAAAACGCCCGCCGCAGCGGCAGGCCGCCAAGATGCCGAAGAAACCGTCCTCCTGCCGCCCGTATTCCGCGATGCCGAAACCGACAAGACGGGCTTTCCGCAAACCGGCCGCGCCATCTGGCGGCTGCATGCCGACGCCAACGGCAAAGTCGTCCGCCGCGAACAGGAAACAGACCGCGCCGTTGCCAAACAGGCGGCGGCTATCGGCAATCTGCCGCAGGAATTTCCGCCGCGCGAACGCTGCGGAGAGCGGCAAAGCCAAAGCGGCGCAAGCGAAACCGTCTGCCGCAAAGTGCCGTTTACCGTGGTGCAGGAAGCGTATTTCGTGATTCCGCAAAATCTTGCCGCAGACAAAACGCAGTTTGCCGAGGCCGTGCAGACCGTGCTGCCCCGCCCCGTCTATCCTCCCCTGTCGATGGAAAACGGAGAAGAAGGCACAAGCGTCGTGCGCGCCGCCGTCGCCCCCGACGGCAGGGCTTACGGCGCACATACGGAAAAATCATCCGGCCATCGGCTGCTCGACCGCTTCGCCGTCAAAGGCATGGATGCCGCCCGCTTCCAACCCGCCCGCTACCGTGGCAAACCCGTCTGGCAGGCGGTGGTCGCGCCAATCGCGTTCAGGTTGTGAGCAGTAATCAAAATGCCGCCGCAAAGGCCGTCCCCGATCGGGAACGGCCTTTGCATGAATCCCGCTTGATCGCCGCAGCAATATTTTTCAGCCGCGCCGAGTGCCCCTTTCAGACGGCCTCCCTTATAATCCGCCCGACTGCAACCCCTTGTCCCATCTTGAAAAGGAAACCCCCATGAGTTTCAAAACCGACGCCCAAATCGCCCGCGAAGCCGACATGCGCCCCATCCGCGAAATCGCCGCCAAACTCGGCATCGGCGAAGAGCAGC
The DNA here is from genome assembly GCF_044772855.1 of Neisseria sp. 23W00296. Classification (NCBI taxonomy): domain Bacteria; kingdom Pseudomonadati; phylum Pseudomonadota; class Betaproteobacteria; order Neisseriales; family Neisseriaceae; genus Neisseria; species Neisseria sp. 23W00296. The sequence goes on from NZ_CP173024.1 coordinate 5,450, forward strand.
TTGAGCCCTACGGCCATTACAAAGCCAAAATCACCCCCGCCGACGCGTTCAGGCTACCCAATAAAAACGGCCGCCTGATTCTGGTTACCGCCATCAACCCCACCCCCGCCGGCGAAGGCAAAACCACCGTCACCATCGGCCTGGCCGACGCGCTCAACCGCATCGGCAAACAGGCCGCCGTCGCCATCCGCGAGCCATCGCTCGGCCCCGTGTTCGGCATCAAAGGCGGCGCGGCGGGGGGCGGCTACGCGCAAATGCTGCCGATGGAAGACATCAACCTGCACTTCACCGGCGATTTCCACGCCATCGGCGCGGCCAACAACCTGTTGGCCGCGATGATCGACAACCACATCTACCAAGGCAACGCGCTCAATATCGACCCCAAACGCGTGCTGTGGCGCCGCGCCGTCGATATGAACGACCGCCAGCTGCGCAACATCGTCAGCGGCAACGGCAAGCCCACCGACGGCGTGCTGCGCCCCGACGGCTTCGACATCACCGTCGCCAGCGAAGTGATGGCCGTGTTCTGCCTGGCCCGCGACCTGGCCGATTTGAAAGAGCGGCTCGGCAATATGCTCGTCGCCTACGCCAAAGACGGCAGCCCCGTTTTCGCCCGCGACCTGAACGCCCAAGGCGCGATGGCCGCCCTGCTCAAAGACGCGCTCAAACCCAATCTGGTGCAGACCATCGGCGGCACGCCCGCCTTCGTCCACGGCGGCCCCTTCGCTAATATCGCCCACGGCTGCAACTCGGTAACCGCCACCCGCCTTGCCCTGCATCTGGCCGACTACGCCGTTACCGAAGCCGGCTTCGGCGCCGATTTGGGCGCGGAAAAATTCTGTGACATCAAATGCCGCCTTTCCGGTCTCAAACCCGACGCCGCCGTGGTCGTCGCCACCGTGCGCGCACTCAAATACAACGGCGGCGTGGCCAAAGAAGAGCTGGGCGCGGAAAACCTCGAAGCCCTGCAACGCGGCCTGCCCAACCTGCTCAAACACATCGCCAACCTCAAAACCGTCTTCGGCCTGCCCGTGGTCGTCGCCATCAACCGCTTCGTTTCCGACACCGACGCCGAACTCGCCCTGATTCAGACGGCCTGTGCCGAACACGGCGTGGAAGTATCGCTGGCCGAAGTGTGGGGCAAAGGCGGCGAAGGCGGCGCGGACTTGGCGCGCAAAGTCGTTTCCGCCATCGAAAACCAGCCCAACAATTTCGCCTACGCCTATGATGTCAACAACAGCATCCCCGACAAGCTGCGCGCCATCGCGCAAAAAATCTACGGCGCGGCCGATGTAGACTTCAGTGCCGAAGCACGCGCGGAAATCGCGTCTTTGGAAAAACTGGGCTTGGACAAACTGCCTGTGTGCGTGGCGAAAACGCAATATTCGTTCAGCGACAACGCCAAACTTCTGGGCTGTCCGAGCGGCTTCACCATCACCGTCCGCAGCCTGACCCTGTCTGCCGGCGCGGGCTTCATCGTCGCCGTCTGCGGCAGCATCATGAAAATGCCCGGCCTGCCCAAAGTGCCCTCGGCCGAGAAGATTGATGTGGATGAAAACGGCAATATTACGGGGCTGTTTTAAACAGAGATAAGCTCGCCCTGCGGCAAGAGGCCGTCTGAAAAAACCTGCTTCGCAGGTTTTTTCAGACGGCCTCAACCATTTCAGGCAACAGCATTTGCTGTCTGAAATACCGTTTGTCGGATAAAAACATCGCTTGATAAAAAATATTGACAAATAAAATTTGCACAAAATCCGTTATGCGTGCATAATCCGCGGCCACATCGACAGCGGATTTTGCAGCGGCACCAAGCCGCCGTTGCGGGAAATCTTTTGTTTTTGTGTATTCTCTCTGTTTTCGAGCCCCCGTTACGGGGGCGTTTTTTTGCCCTGCGTTCCGCCTTTGCCGCAGTCGCGCCGTCAAACGGCCTGCGCCATTAAATTCATTCATGTAAAATCCGAAAATAACTCGTTTGCCTGCCGCCGAGCAAAGGCGCAAGATGCGAGCATCACCGTTTTCCCATTTTCCCCAAGGAGACCATCCATGACCACATTCCACCTCTCCGGCTACCCGCGCATCGGTGCCAAACGCGAGCTGAAATTCGCCGTCGAAGCCTTTTGGAAAGGCGCCAAATCCGAAGCCGAGCTGCGCGAAACCGCCGCCGAAATCCGCCGTCTGAACTGGGCGGCGCAGAAAGCCGCAGGCGCGGATCTTGTGCCCGTCGGCGATTTTTCTTTCTACGACCATGTGCTCGACACCCTGTGCACGCTGGGCGCGATTCCCAAACGCTTCGGCTTCGACGCCGCCAAACTGACGCTGCCGGAATACTTCCAGCTGGCGCGCGGCAACGCCACCCAGTTTGCGATGGAAATGACCAAATGGTTTGACACCAACTACCACTACATCGTTCCCGAATGGCACGCCGACACCGAGTTTTCCGTGAACGTCGCCAACCTGATTGCCCAGATTCAGGAAGCCAAAGCGCAAGGCCACGACATCAAGCCGACGCTGGTCGGCCCGCTGACCCTGCTGTGGCTGGGCAAGAAAAAAGAAGAGTTCGGCTGCCGCGTCAAAACCCTGCTGCCCAAACTGCTGCCCGCCTACGCGCAACTCTTGCGCGAGCTGGCCGCCGCCGGTGCCGACTGGGTGCAGATTGACGAGCCGATTCTCGCCGCCGACGCGCCGCAAGCCTATCTCGACGCCTTCGCCGGCGTGTATCAGGAGCTGGCCAACACCGGCGTGCGCATCATCATCGGCACTTATTTCGCTTCCGTCGCCGAACATCTCGAGCTGCTCAAATCCCTGCCGGTACACGGCGTGCACATCGACTGCGTACGCGCCCCCGAGCAGCTGGCCGTGTTTTCCCAAGGCTGGCCGCAAAACAAAGTGCTGTCCGTCGGTCTGATCGACGGTCGCAACGTATGGCGTGCCAACCTGAACAAAGTCATCGACACGCTCAAACCCGTTCAGGAAAAATTCGCCAATAATCTGTGGATTTCCCCCAGCTGCTCGCTGCTGCACAGCCCGCAGGACTTGGCGGTTGAAGAAAAACTCGACGCCGAAATCAAATCGTGGATGGCCTTTGCCGCACAGAAACTGGTCGAACTGGGCACTGTCAAACGCGCACTGGAAAACGGCAAAGACAGCGTGAAAGACGCACTGGCCGCTTCCGATGCCGCCGCCGCCGACCGCGCCACCAACAAAAAAATCCACAATCCCGCCGTACAAGAGCGAGTAGGCAGCCTGAAAGCAGGCGAAGACCAACGCAAATCGCCCTTCCCCGCACGCATCAAAGCGCAACAGGAATGGATGAAACTGCCGCTGTTGCCCACCACCACCATCGGTTCGTTCCCGCAAACCGCCGAAATCCGTCAGGCGCGCGCCGCCTTCAAAAAAGGCGAACTCTCCGCCGCCGACTACGACGCCGCGATGAAAAAAGAAATCGCCTACTGCGTCGAAGTGCAGGAAAAACTGGAAATCGACGTACCCGTCCACGGCGAAGCCGAGCGCAACGACATGGTCGAATACTTCGGCGAGCAGTTGGCCGGCTACTGCTTCACCCAGTTCGGCTGGGTGCAGAGCTACGGCAGCCGCTGCGTCAAACCGCCCGTTATCTTCGGCGACGTCTCCCGCCCCGCGCCGATGACCGTTTACTGGTCGTCCTACGCGCAAACCCTGACCAAACGCCCGATGAAAGGCATGCTCACCGGCCCGGTTACCATGTTCAAATGGTCGTTTGTGCGCGACGACATCCCACTGTCGGTCGTCGCCAAACAAATCGCCCTAGCGCTGAACGACGAAGTGCTGGACTTGGAAAAAGCCGGCATCAAAGTCATCCAGATTGACGAGCCCGCCATCCGCGAAGCCATGCCGCTGAAAAAAGCGCAATGGGAGGAATACCTCGCCTGGGCCTGCGAAGCCTTCCGCCTGTCCAGCACCGGCGCCGAAGACAGCACCCAGATCCACACCCATATGTGCTACTCCGAGTTCAACGATATCCTGCCCGCGATTGCTTCGATGGACGCCGACGTCATCACCATCGAAACCTCGCGCTCCGATATGGAACTTCTGACCGCATTCGGCGACTTCAAATACCCCAACGACATCGGCCCGGGTGTGTACGACATCCACAGCCCGCGCGTGCCGACCGAAGGCGAAGTCGAACACCTGCTGCGCAAAGCGATGGAAGTCGTGCCCGTCGAGCGCCTGTGGGTCAACCCCGACTGCGGCCTGAAAACCCGCGGCTGGACGGAAACGCTGCAACAGCTCGAAGTGATGATGGCCGTAACCAAAAAACTGCGCGGCGAGTTGGACAACAAACGCTAAACGCAGCCCAAGCCGGACAAAGGCCGTCTGAAAACCCCGAAAAAGGTTTTCAGACGGCCTTTTCGGCAAAGCGCCCGCCGCAAGCGATACACCGAGAAAACACCATGAGAAAAACATCCTTATCCCTTCTGTGCGCCGCCCTGCTGCCGCTCGTTGCCGCCTGCGGCAGCCGCAGAGAAAGCGCCGACCCGCCCGCATCCGCGCCGCAGCCCGTCCAAACCGCATCTGCCGCCGAGGGCAAAGCCGCAGGACAAAGCGTTGCCGACAATCCGCGTTACACGCGCAATCTCAACCATCCCTTTGTCAGCCCGCTCGACATCCTCTTCATCTATAGTTAAACAAAATAAAAAATATCCAACAAAGCCTGCTCAAAAGACAAACAGCCGGACATCACTTCCCCCAGATGCCGTTTGATATTCGCCCACACCTTTTCTATCGGGTTCAACTCAGGCGAATATGGCGGCAGCGGCAGAATGATATGTCCCTCCCTCTGCGCCATTTCACGCAGTACCGTCATCCTGTGAAAACGGGCGTTATCCATAATAATGACCGAAGGCTCTTTAAGTTCCTTCAACAGAAACTGCCCAAACCACGCTTCAAACAAGCTGCTTTCCATCGTGCCTTTGTAAACCATCGGCGCAATCAGTTTCCCATCCGCACGGGCGGCAACCAATGACATTCTTTCATAGCGTTTGCCGGAAATCCGCGCTTTGACAATCTGTCCCCTCAAGGCATAGGCATACGGGCGGTAATAGAAAGTATCAAAACCCGTTTCATCCAAGTAAACCTTTGGCATTTCCGAATATTGTTCCAGCTGTTTTCGGTAGCCGGTTACTTTTTGGAGGTCTTGTTCTTTGTAGACGGTTGTCTTTTTTTACGCGTGATCTTGAGTGTTTTGAGCAGGTAGCCGACATTGGATGCGGTGCAGCCCAAGTGCTGTGCTATTTCGTATTGATAGGCATCGGGATGTTCTGCCACATAGCGGCGCAGTTCTTCTTTGTCGATACGTTCCGAATTGCCGCCTTTGGTGCGGTGTTGCAGCGAACCTGTTTCCTTTTTGAGGGCAATCCATTGGTAAAGGGTTCGGTTGGTAATGCGGAAGGTGCGTGCGGTTTGGCTGATGTTGCCGTGCTGTTCGTAGTGGTCTAATGCTTTTTGACGGAAATCGATAGAGTAGGCCATAAAACGGGAACGGGTAAGGTGTGGAGTTAAGGGAGAGAATTATATACTTTTTGTTTTGTTTAACTATATTTCGATACCGATCCCAAAGCCGCAACCGATCCTTCTATTCTGAAAAAAGCCGAAGACAAAAGCCGCGAGCTGGTCGACGAATACCGGCGCACGGGCAAAATCGCCTTGGACGGGCCTGACTACGGCAACCCCGCCGCGCTGGCCGAATTCCGCATCCGCCTCGGCGCGCAGGCCGATTTGGGCTATTCGATTTTCGGCGTCGGCAGAGTCTCCTTCCAAACCGACGAAACGGGGCGCGTGCTCACCGCCGAGCGCGACATCAGCGACGCCGAAGGCTATACGCGGCTGAAATACAGCTATTGGAACGGGCAGCCGTTCAGCCTTGCCCTGCAATATGCCGGCGCCGACAAACAGGAAGGCATCCAAACCTTCATCTATGTCAACCGCCAATGGCTGCCGCTGCGCCCCGAAACACCCCTGCCCGCGGCCTACCGCAACTGCGCCGCCTGCACCGACGAAGCGCACGCACTGCTGGCGGAAAAAGAAAAACTCGCCAACGGCGAATCGCCCGAACAAGCCGCTTTGGCGCACGCAACGGCGGCAGCCAAGCGCAATATCGGCCTGATCGACAAACGCGACCTGCCCGAGCTGATGATAGAAGGTGCAACGAAAAACAGCCTCACCCTCGGCACGACGAAGAAGGGCGTCCCGAAAAACTCTATTACAGCTTCGGCGACAGCCGCCGCGTCCACAGCTACCAGTTCTATTTCCGCGACGGCAGCCCCGTGTCCGCCGAAGCCTCGACGATTTTCTACCGCCCTGACGGCAGCATCGACACCGGCAAAACGGGCTACGAACAGAAAATCCTCTTTGCCGCCGACGGCAGCTTTGAGAAAAACGACACCGCCAACCCGCCGCCCGAGCGCCCGATTAGCGCCAAAAGCTGGCGGGAAGAGACGCAGCGCATGATCCGTCTGGCCGGACAATACCGCTGAACGGCAAGGCAACGAGGCCGTCTGAAAGCCACGAATCGGGTTTTAACTTCGTTGCAGCTTCGCTTTCAGACGGCCTTTTGCCCACCGAACACAAGCGCCCGCACCATACGGGATGCACAGAGGACGTCTGAAAACAATCAGGCGCTTTCAGACGGCCTCCGATATTGCCCGCCGCACCGAAACCGTTTATAACCGCCCGCGTCCACAACCAAAGGAAACACCCATGCCCCTGCGCGACAAACTGCCCGACCCCATGCTGCCCGAAAACACCCGCCGCGACATCCAATCGCGCGAGAGCTACCACCTCTTGAAAATCATGTCCGAATTTCTCGAAGCGGGCGAAGAGCTGCGCGCCGTGCAGCCCGCCGTCAGCATCTACGGCAGCGCCCGCATCCCCCCCGAACACCCCGACTACCTCTTGGCCGAACAAATCGCCCGCATCCTGTCCGACGCAGGGTTTTCCGTTATCTCGGGCGGCGGCCCCGGCATCATGGAAGCCGCCAACAAAGGCGCGTTTGCCGGACGCAGCCCCGCCGTCGGCCTCAACATCCTCCTGCCGCACGAACAGCACGCCAACCCCTATCAGGACCTGTCCGTCACCTTCCGCCATTTTTTCCCGCGCAAAGTCATGTTCGTCAAACACGCCGTCGCCTACGTCGTCATGCCCGGCGGCTTCGGCACGCTCGACGAACTCTTCGAAAGCCTCACCCTCGTGCAGACCGGCAAAACGCCGCACCGCCCCATCATCCTCGTCGGCCGCAGCTTCTGGCAGGGTTTGGCCGACTGGATGGAAGATCAGCTCGCCGGACGCGGCCTGATCGCCCCGAGCGACATGGAACTTTTCGAAATCCTCGACGACGCCCAAGCCGTGGCCGAACGCATCTTCCGCCACTACGAAAACTGCACCGACGGCTTCTGCATCAACGCCAAAGCCGATTGGGGGCTGGGCTTGTAAACAGAGCCGCCGCAACAAAAAAAGCCGCTTTCAGACGGCCTTCAAAGGAGAAAACCATGCAGCCCAAACTCATCATCTTCGACTGGGACGGCACACTGGCCGACACCACCGGCCCCATCATCGAAACCGTACGGCAGTCGTTTTACGAATGCGGCCTCGCCAAACCTCCTGCCGACCGCATCCGCAACCTCATCGGCCACTCCCTCGCCCAAATGATGCACCTGCTTGCCCCCGATGCCGACGCGCACAAACACGAAGAACTCGTCGAAACCTACGCCGCCCGCTACCTGCACCCCGACAACCGCCAAATGCGCCTCTTCCCCGATGCCCTGCCCGCCCTCGACACCCTCAAAGCACGCGGCTTTTGGCTCGCCGTCGCCACCGGCAAAGGACGCAGCGGCCTCGACCTTGCCATCGCCCAAACCCGCACCGCAGACTACTGGCTCGCCACCGCCACCGCTAGCGAATACCCCTCCAAACCCGCACCCGACATGGTGCTCGAAATCTGCGGCGAACTCGGCCTGATGCCGTCTGAAAGCCTCGTCGTCGGTGACACCGCCTACGACCTCGAAATGGCCGCAAACGCAGGCGCGCGCGGCGTCGGCCTCACCACCGGCGCACACGATGCCGAAACCTTGCGCGGCGCCCCGAATATCGGTATCTTGCCCCGACTGGCCGAACTGCCCGCCCTAATCGCAAGCCTCTGAGGCCGTCTGAAACACCCGTCACACATCCACAGGAAACCCCATGAGCTTCAAAATCCAACGCGAAGAAGAACAGCGCGACGAAAACACCCCGCAACAAACCGCCCCGCAGACCGCCCCCGCCGAAAGTTGGGAGCGCGACACCCTCTACAAACTCCTCCTCAGCGTCCACAAAGAACAACGCAGCAGCCGCTTCTGGCGCAACGTCTGGCGCGGCGTCGGCGCACTCCTCTTCGCCGGCACCCTCTTCACCTTCCACAGCTGCGCCACCGGCAGCTTCGACAGCGGCAGCGGCCTGGAAAAAGTCCTCGGCGCAAAAAGCAAAGCGCACACCGCCGTCATCAAACTCGAAGGCGTCATCGGCGGCGGCCACCAAGACCAAGTCGCCATGCTGCGCGACGGCCTCGAAGCCGCCTACGCCGACAAAAACGTCAAAGGCATTATCATCCGCGCCAACTCCCCCGGCGGCTCGCCCGTCGTCTCCAACACCGCCTTCAACGAAATCCGCCGCCTCAAAGAACAACACAAAGACATCCCCGTCTACCTCGTCGCCCAAGACCTCTGCGCCTCCGGCTGCTACTACATCGCCGCCGCCGCCGACAAAATCTACGCCGACCCATCCAGCCTCGTCGGCAGCATCGGCGTCATCGGCGGTGGCTTCGACTTCACCGGCCTGATGGACAAACTCGGCGTCAAACGCCGTCTGAAAATTGCCGGCAGCAACAAAGGCATGGGCGACCCCTTCACCCCCGAAACCCCCGAGCAGCAGGCCATCTGGCAGCAAATGCTCGACCAGATTCACGGCGAATTCATCAAGGCCGTCAAAACCGGACGCGGCAGCCGTCTGAAAACAAACGACCCGCAAATCTTCAGCGGCCGCATCTACACCGGCATCGAAGCCGAAAAAACCGGCCTTATCGACGGCTTCGGCAGCGTATACAGCGTCGCCCGCGATGAAATCAAAGCCCCCGACCTCGTCGACTACACTCCCGAAGACGACGGCTTCGCCCGCGCCCTCAGCCGCCGCCTCAACAGCGAAGTGCGCGACGGCGTGCGCGACGGCCTGCAAAGCCTGCACAACCAAAACTGGTAAACGGTAGAGAGAAAAAAGGCCGTCTGAAAACCTTCATCGGGTTTTCAGACGGCCTTTGCTTCGCCGCTCTCACGCAGGCGTGAATGATGTCAGGGAAATGTTCAGACGGCCTTTCAGGATTTTGGTTTCGTTGGAATTGCGCTTTCAGGCAAACTGTGCGGCCGTCTGAAAAGCAGCCTGAGAACGGCGGGGCAACTGTTTTCCCTCTCCCGCTTGCGGGGGAGGGCTAGGGTGGGGGCTTGCGATGCTTCGGCAACTTTTGCGGAAACGGCACAAAAGCAGTTCTGCGAACTGCCACCTCCTCCCCAACCCTCCCCTGCGCCCAAGTGTACAGACCGGACACATAAGTAACACCTGTGCGGGGACATGGGTAACAGTTTTTCGGGCAGTTTGGCAGAAGTCGTTCAGGTCAATCCGGCCGAGGCGGTAGAAGCAGAAACAGATTTCGTACACACCGTCTTCGCTTTGTACCGGACGGCAGGCTACGGCTTGTCCGACCAGCCCTTTGCCGATGCGTACCTGCCGACCCGGCAGGCTGATGTGGCCGTTGGTGTCCGTTTTGCGCACCAAGTCTCCCGGCAGGTATTCGACCGGTGCCAAGTGTTCGGGAAATTCCCTCGGGCTGCTGCGGTAGTGTTGCGAAGGGGTGTCCGGTCCCAGTGCTTCATGCGGCCTTTCGTGGTTGTAGCAGTGCCGCCGGCTGTCAAACGCCTGCTGTGCCTGCTCCGGGGGCTGTTGGCAACCGGCCTTGCGGCGGTGTTTTTGGTAAAAATCCGCGCTTGCCGCGTCAAAAATGCTCGCAAGGTGTCCAACCTTGCTGTGCTTTTTTCCTTGCATTCGCGGATTTTTCCTCAAAAAACCGCTTCGCAAGCTGATTGCCAACAGCCCCGCCGAAGGTTCTGCCTTTGAGCACTTCGGCTTTCAGGCTGCGGTGGAAACGTTCGTCTTTGCCGTTGGTCTGCGGGTGCAGCGGACGGCTGCGGCCGGGACGGATGCCCAGGCGGATAAGCCAGGCGGCCAGGAGGGTCAGTCCGCCTTGCGCGCTGTCGCCCCGGGGTGCGCCGTTGTCGGTGTTGATTCTGTCGGTCAGTCCGTATTGTCTGAATGTTTCGGTCAATGCTGCCTGTACGCCTTCCCTGTGCTCGTTTGCTGGGGCGCGCAGGATGATGTTGTAGCGCGATCGGTCGTCGATAACGGTCAGCGGGTGGCAGCGGCCGCCGCCGGTGGCGAAATGGCCTTTGAAATCCATCTGCCACAATGCGTTGGGGTAGGGATGCCCGAAACGCTGCCGGTTGTGTGCCGCATGGGTGTTTTCGTGAATGATGCGTCCGTTGCGGTGCAGTATGGAGGTGATGGTGCCGGGGGCGATGTGTATGCCGTGCTCGCGCTGCAGTATGCGGGCGATTTTACGGCCGCCCCATGCGGGATGTTCGTCGCGTACGGCGAGTACCTGCTGTTCGGTTTGGTTGGCGGTTTGCTTCGGGCTGTTGTGCGGACGGCGGGATTGTTCTTGGGTGCTGTCGCGTTTGAGCCATTTGTAGGCGGTTTTGCGGCTGATGCCGAATTGTCGGCACAGACGGCTGATGTTGCGGTCGGGTTGTCGGGCTAGGGTTAAAAATTCCTGTCGTTCTCGGGACACGGTGGTTTCTCTCCAAGGCATGGTAGGGATTCCGTCTGTTGGGACGGGGAAGTGTTACCTATGTCTTCGTACGGGTGTTACCTTTGTGTCCGGTCTGTACACCAAAGTGCGGGGGAGGGAGTTTGGTGCGCGACGGGGTTGGCGGTTTCAAAAACGGTATCCCGGCGTAGGCGTAGGCAGTATTTCGGGTTTTAGTTTGGCCGACACTGCTTTGAGGCCGTCTGAAAAGGGTTTCAGACGGCCTCTGTGTCAGGCCGCGTCGAGCAGCCAGCGGCGGAGTTTGTCTTCGTCTTCTATATAAAGAAGGGCGGTTTCGGCTGCGGCGGCTTTGAGGGTGAGGGCGGTTTGGTGCAGGATGCCGTGGCGGAAGTAGTGGATTTGCCAGATGTCGTCGGGGCGGCTGTCGGCGAGGAGGGCGGCAAGGTTGGTGCAGGCGCGGCCGTTGACGGCGGTGATTTTGTCCTGCGGGCAGAGGGCGGCGTTTTCGGCGCTGCCGCCGTTGAGGATGTGGGTGAGGATGGCGTGGTCGGTTTTTTGCGTGAAACGGGCGCCGAGGTCGGCGGCGGGTTCGGGCGGGGCGATGGGTGCGCCGATAAGACCACCGCCGTGGCTGCGGGGCAGAGGGGCGTATTGCAGGCCGATGCCGACGGTGTGCAGGCAGTCGGCGAGGGGGAGTTCGTCTGTGGTGTATAAGGCCGTCTGAAAGAAGGCGGCGAGGTTAAGGCCGGTGATTTGTTGGCAGCGGGTTTGCCATTGTTGTTCTTCTATGCCGCGTTGGGTGGCGAGCCAGTCGCGGTAGAGTTGTTGCATGACGGTGTCGAGGGAGTGGGCGCCGCTGCTTTTTTGCCGGATGAGGAGGTCGAGGCAGAGGGCGGCGAGGGCGCCTTGCTGGTAGTAGCTGACGAGGGCGTTGGGGGCGTTTTCGTCGGCTTTGTAGTATTTGTGCCAGGCGGTGTAGGAGGATTGGGCTAGGGTTTGTTTCAGACGGCCTTTGTTTTGGCGTACGCGGGTGATGTTTTTGGCCAGGAGGGTGAGGTAGTTTTCGGGGGTGATGACGCGGCTGCGGGCGAGGATGAGGTCGTCGTAGTAGGCGGTGATGCCTTCGAATGCCCAGAGTTGTTCGGTGTGGTTTTCGCGGTCGAGGTCGTAGGGGGCGAAGGCGGCGGGTTTGACGGATTTGACGTTCCAGGCGTGGAAGTATTCGTGCGAAAAGAGGCCGAGCAGTTCGGTGTAGGCGGGGGCGGCCTCGCCCATGCCGTGCGGCGGCAGGCTGTTGCGGTCGGCGTGCAGGGCGGTGCTGCTGCGGTGTTCGAGGCCGCCGTAGATGTTGTCGCCGAGGTGGAGGAGGAAGAGGTATTCGGCAAACGGGGCAGGCGCGGGGAAGAGGGCGAGTTGGGTTTCGCAGATGCGTTGCATGTCGTCGCGCAGGCGTCGGCGGTCGAAGTCGGAATAATGGCCGCTGAGGGCGATGCGGTGGGGGATGCCGTGTGCTTGGAAGGTGATGGTTTCGATGTGTCCGAGTTCGACGGGGTGGTCGATGAGTTCGCCGTAGGAGGCCGTCTGAAAGGTGTTTGCGCCGACGGCGGGCAGGGTGGTGGCGGTCTGCCAGTCTGCGGGCAGGTTTTGTAGGACGAGGGTTTGGGTTTCGTTCAGACGGCCTTCGAGGGCGAAAAGGAGGCAGGCACCGTCGAAGAAGCCGCGTTCGGCGGTGAGGTAGGAGGCGCGCACGGAGAGGTCGTAGGCGTAGACGGTGTAGCGGATGCGCCACTCGCCGGCGAGTGGTTCGGTCTGCCAGGTGTTTTTGGCGGTTTGCCGCAGGGCGGCGGGGCGGCCGTTGTGTTCGGCGTGGATTTCGACGATGTGGCGGGCGAAATCGCGTATGGTGTAGCTGCCGGGCACCCAGTTGGCGAGTTTTAACACGGCAGGGGTGTCGGCGTTTTGAGTGAAGATGAGGGTGATGTGCCAGTAATGGGCTTTGGGTTCGGGGCTGAGGGTGTGGGTAATCATGATGAAAATTTAATGGCTCAATAGGATTGGGCAATGTTAAAAATTAATTGATTGGTGTCAAATCATAAATTAGTTAAAATCTATAACCTTGTAAAGTGTATGGGAATTTAGTGTAAAGATTGCCGCTTTACCTTGACGGGCGGGCTTTCTTTTCCGCTTTCCGGCCATTATGGCAGCGTGCAAACGGGCTGCCAAGCGGCGGATTCTCTGTATGCTTGGTTCGGCAAAACGGCCGTCTGAAAAAGGCGGCCGCAGCAAATTGATGGAAAAACGGCTTTGCGCGGCGGGTTTCGGCGTGCCGCAGAATCGACCGGATTTATTTTCCGTGTTTAATGGAGACTTTCATGGAAGCGCAAACTTATAACTACAAAGTGGTGCGGCAGTTCGCCGTCATGACTGTAGTTTGGGGGATTGTGGGTATGCTGGTCGGCGTGATCGCCGCCGCGCAGCTTTTCTGGCCCGCACTCAATCTGTCTGAAATCGGCCCGTGGTTCCACTTCGGCCGCATCCGTCCGCTGCATACCAATGCGGTGATTTTCGCCTTCGGCGGCTGCGGTCTGATCGGTACGTCTTACTATGTGGTGCAGCGTACCTGCAACACCCGTCTCTTCGGCGGCTGGCTGCCCGCATTCACGTTTTGGGGCTGGCAGGCCGTGATTCTGGCCGCTGCCGTCAGCTTTCCTATGGGCTGGACGCAGGGTAAGGAATACGCCGAGCTGGAATGGCCGGTCGATATTCTGATTACGCTGGTGTGGGTGGCTTATGCCGTGGTGTTCTTCGGTACTATCGCCAAACGCAAAATCAAGCATATCTATGTGGCAAACTGGTTCTACGGCGGCTTTATTCTCGCCGTTGCCCTCTTGCATATCGTCAACAACCTCAGCCTGCCGGTCGGCCCGATGAAATCGTATCCGATTTATTCCGGCGCCATCGATGCGATGGTGCAGTGGTGGTACGGCCATAACGCCGTGGGCTTCTTCCTGACCGCAGGCTTCCTCGGCATGATGTACTACTTCGTGCCCAAGCAGGCCGGTCGTCCCGTTTATTCCTACCGTCTCTCCGTCGTGCACTTCTGGGCGCTGATTTTCACCTATATGTGGGCGGGTCCGCACCATCTGCACTACACCGCGCTGCCCGACTGGACGCAGTCTGTCGGCATGGTTTTGTCGCTGATTCTCTTTGCACCCTCTTGGGGCGGCATGATCAACGGCATCATGACCCTCTCCGGCGCGTGGGGCAAACTGCGCACCGACCCGATTCTGAAATTCCTCATCGTTTCCCTGTCCTTCTACGGTATGTCCACCTTTGAAGGCCCGATGATGTCGATCAAAACCGTCAACGCTCTGAGCCACTACACCGACTGGACAGTCGGCCACGTACACGCCGGCGCGCTCGGCTGGGTGGGCTTCGTTACCATCGGTTCGGTCTACTACATGATTCCCCGCCTGTTCGGCCAAAAAGAAATGTACAGCACCAAACTCATCGACGCGCACTTCTGGATTGCCACCATCGGCGTCGTCCTCTATATCGCCTCGATGTGGATTGCCGGTGTGATGCAGGGACTGATGTGGGGCGCGCTCAACGAAGACGGCACGCTGACCTTCGCCTTTGTCGAGGGCGTGAAAGAAAGCATGCGCTTTTATGTCATCCGTTTTTCAGGCGGCCTCCTTTACCTGAGCGGCATGTGCATCATGGGCTACAACGTTTACCGTACCATCATGAACGGCAAACCGGTTGAAGCGGAAATTCCCGCCGTGGCCGAAACGCAGCACCATTAATATAAGAAAGACGGGCTACCAAAAATGAAACTGCAACAACTAGTCGAAGAAAAAGTCGGCGTCCTCATCGTGTTTACCCTGCTGGTGGTCAGCGTGGGTCTGCTGATCGAAGTCGTCCCACTGTTCTTCTCTCCGGCGGTTACCAAACCGATCGAAGGAGTCAAACCCTACAACGCCCTGCAAGTGGCCGGCCGCGACATCTACGTGCGTGAAGGCTGCTACAACTGCCACTCGCAGATGATCCGTCCCTTCCGTGCCGAAACCGAACGCTACGGCCACTACTCCGTGGCCGGAGAATCGGTTTACGACCGGCCCTTCCAATGGGGTTCCAAACGCACAGGTCCCGATTTGGCGCGTGTCGGCGGCCGCTATTCCGACGAATGGCACCGCATCCACCTGCTGAACCCACGCGACGTCGTGCCCGAGTCCAATATGCCCGCCTTCCCCTGGCTGGCGCGCAACAAAGTCGATCCGGCTCAGGTTGTCGCCCACATGAAAGGCCTGAAAGCTTTGGGCACACCCTACACCGACGAAGAAATTGCCAAAGCTCCCGAAGAGCTGAAAGACAAATCCGAATTGGAAGCGGTAATCGCCTACCTGCAGGGTTTGGGCTTGGCCTTGAAAAACGTAAGGTAACACCATGGACGTTAACTGGGCGCGCAGTCTGTTTACCGTAGCGGTATTCGTCAGCTTCATGCTGGTTCTGTACATCGTTCTGAACAAGCGCAATAAAACGAACTACGACGAAGCGTCGCACAGCATCATCGACGACGACGACACCCCGCACGGTAACGACAACGACAGTCCCGTCCGTTAACCCGTGGCACGGAGCTAAAAACAATGAACACAACATCCCATTTCACCAGTGATTTCTGGAACTACTACATCATCGGCATCATCGTCCTCAGCTTTATCGGCCTGATCTGGCTTCTGCTGTCGCAGAACAAAGTCAAGCCCCTGCCCAAAGGCGAAGACGTCAAAACCACCGGCCACGACTGGGACGGCATCGAGGAATACAACAACCCCATGCCCCGCTGGTGGTTCTACCTCTACATCCTCACCTGGCTGTTCGGCATCGGCTACCTCGCCCTCTACCCCGGCCTCGGCGACTTCAAAGGCCTGCGCAACTGGACCAGCGTCGGCGAATACCGCGCCGAAGTGGACGCGGCCAAAGCCAAATACGGCACCATCTATGCCAAATACGGCAAAATGTCCGTAGAAGACACCGCCAAACAGCCCGAAGCCCGCACCATCGGCAAAAACCTGTTCGACACCTACTGCATCCAGTGTCACGGCTCCGATGCTAAAGGCTCGCGCGGCTTCCCCAACCTCACCGACGCCGACTGGCTCTACGGCGGCACTCCGGAAAAAATCCAGGAAACCATCACCAAAGGCCGCACCGGCATCATGGCCTCCTGGGGGCCCAAACTCGGTGAAGAAGGCGTGAAAGACGTTGCCAACTACGTCCTCTCCCTGTCCAAACCGGAAGAGCAATACGACGCCGAACGCGCCGAACGCGGCAAAGTCCTGTTCAACGGCCCGCCCGCCAACTGCTTCACCTGCCACGGCGACAAAGGCCAGGGCGTCCGCGGCCTCGGCCCCAACCTCACCGACGATGTATGGCTGTGGGGCGGCACCCAGAAAGCCATTATCGAAACCGTTACCAACGGCCACCACAACCAAATGCCGGCTTGGGAAGGCTTCCTCGATAAAGACAAAATCCACCTGCTGACCGCCTACGTTTGGGGCTTGTCGCACAAAGACGGCAAAGCGCTGAAAACCGACAGCGAAAACGAACTGGGCAAAAAAGCCGCCGCAGCTGCCGCGGCCGAGCCGAAAAAAGTCGAACCCGCGCCTGCCGCAGCCGCCCCCGAAGCCGCCGCTTCTGCCCCTGCCGCAGAAAGCAAACCCGCGGAAACCGCCGCAGCCAAACCCGGACAGGCCGCAGCGCCCGCTGCCGACGGCAAAAAAGTGTTCGACGGCCTGTGCTTCGGTTGCCACGCCGCCACCTCCGCCATCCCCGACACCCCGCGCATCACCCACAAAGACGAATGGGCGCCGCGCATCAAAAAAGGCAAAGACACCCTGTTCAAACACGCCATCGAAGGCTTCACCGACAAAGGCATGATGCCCGCCAAAGGCGGCAACACCGCCCTCTCCGACGACGAAGTCAAAGCGGCCGTGGTCTACATGGTGAACGAATCCGGCGGCAAGTTCTAAACACCGTCCGAGTGCAAATAAAAAAAGGTATGCGGCCAACGCATACCTTTTTCTGCTTTGAGGCCGTCTGAAAAGTCCAAAACGGCTTTTTCAGACGGCTTTTTCGCGTCGTATAGTGAGCCAAAATAAAAAATATACGGCGTTGCTGCGCCTTGCCGTATTACCCATACTGTCTGCGGCTTGCTGCCTTGTATCTTTTCTATTTTGGCTCACTATATGTAGGGTGTGTTACGCAGCAACGCACGCGGTTTGCCGCTTAAATACAGCGTCGGCCAACGTTTAAAAGAGTAGTTTCAACAGAGTGAAAACCGCTAATCTGCAAATACAAAAAGGCCGTCTGAAATCCGAATTTGGTTTTCAGACGGCCTTTCGTGTCGTGAGTAGGGTGTGTCGCCCGCAGGCGACGCACGCGGCTTATGGATTAACGGGCAGCCCGCCGATTTTGCCCAAGCATCGGAAACCGCGTGCGTGCCTGCGGCACACACCCTACGCAAGAGTTGAAAACGCACCGCCCCGCCGTTTATGCGGGCGGCGGGGCAGGGAGAGGAATATCGTCTTTACAAAAATTTGCGTGCTGCGTGCTGCGTGCTGCGTGCTGCGTGCTGCGTGCTGCGTGCTGCGTGCTGCGTGCTGCGTGCTGCGTGCTGCGTGCTGCGTGCTGCGTGCTGCGTGCTGCGTGCTGCGTGCTGCGTGCATTATAATTTTACCACTTTCCATTGATTTGGAAAGGAAATTTAAGATTTTAGGGGCTTAGGAAGCAAAAATCATTTCAAAGGATCTTTTCGCAGCATTTTCAGCAGCACTTTGTACAAATCATCATGCCTGTGATTAAAGCGGAATTCGGTTTCTTTCAAGTGCAGGTAAAACGTATGTCGTGCTACGCCGTGAAATTGTATCAGACGGTGTTTTGCATAACTCCAAAACGACTCGATACCGTTGATATGCTGCGCTCCTCGGGCAAATTCATTCTGCCCGTGACGCACCCTGAAATGCTTTGCAAAACCCATATCAACCAAGCCGTGATAACCACGCCGGCCATCAGTATTGATAACACTCTCAACAGAAATGTGCCCGCGTATTACCTTTTGCAGTGTGGCTTTGGACGCATCAGGAACGATTTCCGTATAGACCTTGTTGCCCCGTTTGAGTACGCCGAAAACGACGGTTTTGCCACCGGCACCGCGCCCGCGTTTACCACGGATGCGCTTTGCGCCAAAGTAAGATTCGTCAAGTTCCACAACGCCGTCAAAAGGGGTTTGCTGCTCGCTTTCGACAGCCAAACGCCGGCGCAATTTCAGAAAGGGCGTGTTGATGCTTCGGACGCTGATACCGGTTAGCCCGGCAGTATCGGAGGCGGTCAAATCCAAAGCAAACAGCCGCAGGATTTGACGAAATTGCGGTTCGGAAATTTTGCTGAACTTTTGATACTTGTTTTTTAATTTCATTTCAGAAGCTTATCACTGTTTTTGGTGATTTTGCTTCCTAAGCCCCAATTTTATTATGGATAAAAAGATAAAGACGGACAAAATTTTACAGGTATTGATGGTTTCTACGGTATTGGTTGCACCAATGGTCGTTGGAGCGGAAGTTAAGGAATTTGGGATGGGGATAAGTGCGGAAAAAGCGAAGCTGTACAGCGGAGTAGGAGTAGTAGAAAGAGTAGGACGGTATGATTATTTGGAGGGGATGTAGGAGAAGTAGGAGTAGGCCTGGTTCATACGGCGGCAAAGGATAGGAAAGCGGAAGGAAGTACAGGCAAGCAGGTTGCGAAGCAGGCGAAGAGACAAAAGAGAGTTGCTAAGAAAAAAGGAGTAGATTGGGGTAGAATGAGTCGACAAGACAGATTGAAAAGAGAGGAACGTGAACGAACCGGTAAACCATTTGATTGGGAAAAATATCTTTAATCTTGCAAACTTAAAAGACGGCCAATTGGCCGTCTGAATTTTTATCTATCATTTGAAGGTTTCTTCCGTTGTCCTGTCCTTGAACAATGTGTTCTTGGGTGTTTGATACGTTTGCTAGATTAAGCTTGTTTGCTTTTGCATAAAATGCGCCAACAATTTCTTTAGCGTCGTGAGAAAGGTCATTTTTATTGTCTCTTAGCCGTTTACCTAATTGTAAGTACATTTCGGGTGCCTTTTCTCCTGTTTCCTGATAAATTAAATCGGCAACTTTCATCCCATCTTTCAATTTACTTGGGTCAATACCATTATCGAGCAACTATTCATCTATCTTTTTTTGTCTGCCGGACTGCCTTTTTCATAAACTTCGTTTATCAGTACAGAGTTTTCGATAAAGCTTTGATATACATATCCTGTTTATGTACAGGCATTTTGTGAATATCGGCATTTTTATTGGCTGCAAAACCTGCTTTCATCATTTCTTCCATTTTGTGTACCTTCTCGAACAAATCCATCTGATTGATTTTTAGAGATGATTCTGTTTCTTGAATTTCTTTTGCCAAATCCATCCCGTTTTTTTCTGCCCAGTCTGCTACTTGTTTAATAGAAGCTTGAGAGGAGAGCATATGAATAAAAGCGAGATGAAGGTTATGGAAGAATTGTTGAATTTCGTGATGTCGGATGATTTGTTCGTGATTGATTTCGACCTGTTTTTGAATAATTTTTTTATGTTTTTCTAGGCGGTTTTTGTATAGCTCTTCGTATTCCAGCATTCTGCGGGCGACGGCTGCGCCGCAGCCGTGCGGCATCGTCGAATTGATAATAAATGAGGCCGTCTGAAAGTCTGTTTGGCTTTTCAGACGGCCTTTTGCTTTGGATGGCGGGTTTTTAAAACGCTTCGCCGACTTTGACGCCGCCGGCGGTGTCCTGCGGCGATGCGAGGGCGGCGGTGAGGGCTTGGGCGGCGCGGAAGTCTTCGCTTTGCATGGCGGCGCGTGCCTGTTCGGGGCTGAGGGTGCAGGCGGTGTTTTGCCAGCGGGCGGCGAGGGCGGGGTTGGCGGGGGCTTGGAAGCCGTCGAGCAGTTCGTCGGTGAGGTCGGCGCGGTTGCAGACGAGGACGATGTCGCAGCCGGCGGCGAAGGCTTGGGCGGCGCGTTCGCGGATGCCGCCTGCCGCCGCCGCGCCTTCCATGGTGAGGTCGTCGGAGAAGATGACGCCGTTGAAGCCGAGCTGTTGCCGCAGGACGGTTTGCAGCCAGTAGGGGGAGTAGCCTGCGGGCAGGGGGTTGGCGGCGGGGTAGACGACGTGGGCGGGCATGACGGCGGCCATGCCTGCGGCGGCGAGTTTGGCGAAGGGGACGAGGTCGGCGGCTTCGATTTCGGACAGGGGGCGGTTGTCGTGCGGCAGGGTGTGGTGGCTGTCGCCTTCGACGTGGCCGTGGCCGGGGAAGTGTTTGCCGCAGGCTTTCATGCCGCCTTGGTTGAGGCCGCGTTGCAGGGCGAGGGCGAGGGCGGAGACGGTGTCGGGATGGGGGTGGAAGCTGCGGTTGCCGATAACGGCGCATTGTCCCCAGTCGAGATCGAGTACGGGGGTGAAGGAGAGGTCGATGCCGCAGGCGGCCAGTTCGGTGGCGAGGACGCGGCCGACGGTTTGGGCGCAGCGTTCGGCTTCGGCGGGGCTTTGTTCGTCCCAGATGCGGCCGAGGGTGCGCATGGCGGGCAGGCGGGTGAAGCCGTCGATAAAGCGTTGGACGCGGCCGCCTTCGTGGTCGACGGCGACGATGGGTTCGGGTTGGCGCAGGGCTTTGATTTCGGCGACGAGTGCGGTGAGTTGGGCGGTGTCGCGGAAGTTGCGGCGAAAGAGGATGACGCCGCCTATGGCGGGGTGGAGCAGGCGGCGTTTTTCTTCTTCGCTGAGGGTATGGGCGGCGACGTCGGCCATGACGGGGCCGCGCGGGAGATGGGGTTTCATGGGCGGGTTCTTTCGGGAGTTTGTGCGGGATTTGCGGCAGGCGGTTTTCAGACGGCCTCAATGCGGGACATTGAGGCCGTCTGAAAAGGCTTATTGCAGGTTGAGGGCGAGGAAGATGGTGCTTGAGCCGCGCTGTACCAGAAGGGGGATGTTGTTTCCGGCTGCGGCGATGGCTTTGCGCAGGGCGTCTTCTTCGGTAACTTGGGTTTGGCCGACGGCGAGGATGTAGTCGCCGCGCCGCAGTCCGGCGCGTGCCGCCGCGCCTTCGGCACGCAGCACTTGCAGGCGGTTGCCGTTGGCGGAGGCTTGTTCGGAGAGGGTGAGGCCGATGTTTTCGACGGTGAAGCTCTGGCTTTGCAGGCTGTCGCTGCCGTCTGCGGTTGTGCGGCCGCCGCTGCGGCTGCTGTTTTTGTCGGCGTTGTCGAGCAGGATTTTCTGTTCAACGGTTTGGCCGTTGCGCCAGATGGTAAGGGTGATTTCTTTTCCGGGGGCGATGGAGCCGACCATGACGGGCAGGTCGTTGGAGGAAAGGACGTCTTCGCCGTTGACGCGTAGGACGACGTCGCCCTGTTTGAGGCCGGCGGCAGCGGCGGGGCCGTCGGGCAGGACTTGGGCGATGAGGGCGCCGGTGGGTTTGGCGAGGCCGAAGGATTTGGCGAGGTTGTAGTCGACTTTTTGGATGATGACGCCGAGGCGGCCGCGCTGGACTTTGCCGGTGGTTTTGAGCTGGTCGGCGACGTTCATGGCAACGTCGATGGGGATGGCGAAGGAGATGCCCATAAAGCCGCCGCTGCGGCTGTATATCTGGGAGTTGATGCCGACGACCTGGCCGTTGAGGTTGAAGAGGGGGCCGCCGGAGTTGCCGGGGTTGATGGCGACGTCGGTTTGGATGAAGGGGGTATAGCTTTCGTCGGGCAGGCTGCGGCCTTTGGCGGAAACGATGCCGGCGGTGATGCTGTTTTCAAAGCCGAAGGGGGCGCCGATGGCGGCCACCCATTCGCCGGTTCGCAGGGCTTTGGCGTCGCCGATTTTGACGGTGGGCAGATCGGCGGCTTCGATTTTGAGCAGGGCAAGGTCGGATGGGGTGTCGGAGCCGATAAGCTTGGCGGAAAATTCGCGTTTGTCGTTGAGCGTGACTTTGATGTTGTTCATGCCGGAAACGACGTGGGCGTTGGTGAGGATGTAACCGTCGGCGCTGATGATGAAGCCTGAGCCGAAATTTTGGTCTTTGTCGTCGTCGGGGTTTTGCAGCTGCGGGGCGTTGGGGACGAGGCGTTTGAAGAAGTTGTAGAACGGGTCGTCTTCGGGGAAGGGGCTGTCGTCGCTTTGGTTGTCGGTTTCGCTTTGTTTGGCAGCCTGGATGTTGACGACGGTCGAGCCTTCCTGTTCCATCAGTCGGGTAAAGTCGGGCAGCAGCATGGCGACTTTGCCTTGTTCGGTTTGCGCTTCGACGGGTTTGGCAAAAGCCTGTTCCTGTCGGGCGGGGGTGTCGGCGGCTTTGTCTTCTTTTTTGCCGCAGGCGGCCAGTGCCAGCGCGACGGCGGCGGCAAGGGCGAGGTGTTTGCAACTGGGTTTCACGGTGCTTCCTTTGAATGCTTGAAATGCTTGGTTTTCGGCGTTCAGGCCATCTGAAAGGTTTTAGTTTCGTTGAAACTTCTCTTTCAGACGGCCTGTGCCGTGGTGTTTAAAACAGGTTGTCCATGTCGGAAGAGGACTGGCGCTTGGGTGCGGTTTTTTCCGCTTTGGGCTTTTCGGGTTTGGGGCTGTTGACGGGTTCCAAAACGGTTTCGCCGCTGTTTTTCGTTTTATTGACCGGTTCGAGAACGGTTTCCTGCACCGGTTTTTCTTCTTTCGCTGCCTCTTCTTTGGCCTTGGTTTTGGGCTTGGCCGGTTTGGCGGCGTCTGCCTGCGGGGTGTTTGTTTCGGCGGCGGAGGCTTCGGTTTGCGCGGGCTGCTGCGGCAGCAGCGGGTTGCCTGCGGCGGGCGGGACGGCGGATGCGCCGTTGGGCGACCATACTTCCACTTTCTCCGGCTGCGGCGCGGCGGGCTGCGGCTGCTGCGGCGGGCGTTGCAGTTCGAGCCAGACGTTGATGAGCAGGGCGGCGACGGCAACGGCCAGCACGAACACAAATGCCCACAGGATTTTTCCTGCGCTCAGGAAGCCTTTTTTCTTTTTCTGCTGCGGCGTGCCGGGTAAGGGGTTTTCTTCGTTCATTTGCGTGTTCTTCTAATCGGTTTGTTTATTTTTGCAGCGTGTAGTTTTGGTAGAGGGTGACGACTTTCTGCACGCCTGCGGTGGTGCTGACGCGCTGGGTGACGGCGGCCTGTTCTTCGGGCGTGAGGATGCCCATTGCGTAGGTGACGCCGTCGTAGGTGACGATTTTGACGCGGCCGGGGTAGACGCCGTTCACGCCCAGCATCATGGTTTTCACCTTTGTCGTGCTCCATGTGTCGGCGGAAATATTGCCGAAGGAGCGCGCCTGCGGGTTGACTTCGATGTAGTTGTATACCGCCTGCGCCGACTGCTCGGAACGCGCCACCTGTTCGACGAAGCGGCGTTCGGCTTCGGTGGCCACTTTGCCCAGGAGCAGGATGTGGCGGTTGTAGCTGACCACGCTCAGGTTGGGCGTGAAGCCGTCGGTTTGGTTGTTTTGCCGCAGGTAGGCGGCGGCGGTGTTTTTGACGCGCAACTCGATGATTTGGTCGTCGGCCTGCGCGCCGGTGGTGCGGCGGTCGATAACCGACGATGTGCCCGCCGCCGCGCCGCCGATAACGGCAGCGGCGCAGCCGCCGAGCAGCAGGGCGGAAACCAGGGCGGCAGACAGGGTTTTGATGGGGGTTCGGCTCATTTCCGTATCCTTTCGCAAAAGGCGTTTGACGAGCAAACGCCTTGAAAATACACAGCGGCGCGTATTGTAGCGGGTATTGCCGCCGATGCGTAGGGTTTGTTGGCCGCCGTTTCCCTGCGGCGCGGGAGGCCGTCTGAAAAAAGGCGGCGGGCGGATTTGGGTTTGAAGCTTCGCTTTCAGACGGCCTTGTGATATAAGGCCGCCTGTTTTTTCAGACCAACCGTATTACATGCAAAGGAGCACCATGATGAGTACGCAAGATTTAACCGGCAAAGTCGCCCTCGTTACCGGCGCCTCGCGCGGCATCGGCGCGGCAATCGCCGACACGCTGGCCGCAGCAGGCGCGAAAGTCGTCGGCACGGCCACGAGCGATAGCGGCGCGGCCGCCATCGGCAATCGTTTGGCGCAATGGGGCGGCGCAGGCCGCGTTTTGGATTCCGCCGCGCCCGACACCATCGAAAACCTGATTGCCGAAATTGAAAAAGAGTTCGGCAAACTGGACATTTTGGTCAATAACGCGGGCATTACGCGCGACAACCTGTTGATGCGTATGAAAGAAGAAGAGTGGGACGACATCATGCAGGTCAACCTCAAATCCGTGTTCCGCGCCAGCAAAGCCGTGTTGCGCGGTATGATGAAGCAGCGTAGCGGCCGCATCATCAGCATCACTTCGGTGGTGGGCGCGATGGGCAACGCGGGGCAGGCAAACTACGCCGCCGCCAAAGCGGGCTTAATCGGCTTTTCCAAATCGCTCGCCCGCGAAGTGGGCAGCAGGGGCATCACGGTCAACTGCGTCGCCCCCGGCTTTATCGACACCGACATGACCCGCGCCCTGCCGGAAGAGACGCGCAAAATGTTTGAAGCGCAAACCTCGCTGGGCAGATTCGGCGACGCGCAGGACATCGCCGACGCGGTATTGTTTCTCGCTTCCGAGCAGGCCAAATACATCACTGGACAAACGCTGCACGTCAACGGCGGCATGCTGATGCCCTGATTTGCTTTTCTTGTTAAAGACTGACGGAGGCCGTCTGAAAAGCTTGTTCAGACGCCCTTTTGCTTTTTGTATACAAATCTTTACGCAATACTGTAAACATTTAATTGATTTAATTGACCTTTGTCTGCCGCCGCCCTATACTGGCGACCTTTCCAACCCGAACCGAAGAGGAGCAAACCGATGAGCAAATACGACCGTGACGAATTTGAAGCACGCAAAGCCGATATGCTGGAAGAAATCCGCGCCGTGATGGATGATGTGGAAGCGCTGTACAGCCAAGGCGTGGAGCAGGGTACGGAAGAAATCGAAGAGCTGAAAAGCCGTTTGGGCGGCAAACTCGAAGCCGCGAAAAAGAAACTGCGCCACTTTGAAGAAGAAGCCTCCGAAACCTTCAAACGCCGCTCGGCCTACGCCAAAGAGAAATTCCGTCAGTTTGAAGACGAAGCGGGCGCGCAAATCAAGCGCCGCGCCAAGCAGGCCGACGAAGCCGTACACGAAAAACCGTATTACGCCATGGGCTTTGCCGCGCTGGCAGGCTTGGTAGTCGGCGTGCTGCTCAACCGCCGTTAAACGCAGGCAGACAGAGGCCGTCTGAAAACCCTTTCAGACGGCCTCTCTTCCAATTATCCGACACTCGGAGCGACGATGGGTATCAGACAAGAAATCGACCATGCTAAAAACCTGTTCGACAAAGGAACGGATCTGCTGCTCTTGCGCCTGCAAATGCTGGCGTTGGATTTGTCGGAGCAGGCGGAAAGCACCTTCGCCATCATGCTGTCGCTGCTTTTTGCGGCGGTGATGTTGTTTGCCGCCGTGCTGGCCGCCCTGTTCGGCCTCAACCGACTGCTCGGCGACACTTGGGCGGTGGGCGTGTTTTTCGCCATAACGGCATTCTGCCTGCTGGCGGCGTTTCTGTTTTTCCGCCGCATCGGCGCGGCGTGGCGCAAACAGCGTGCCGATTTGTCTGCCGCCGTGGCGGCCGTACGCGACGACATCGCCTGTTTGCGCGGCGAAACGGCAGACAAGGAGCAGCATCATGAATGAACAGGAACAGCGGCGGCAGGCGCGCGAACTGCTGGAACTGGAAATCAAACTGGCGCGGCTGAAAGTGCAGGCCGCCCGCATCAAACGGCAGCAGGCGCGGCAGAACGACAGCCGCAGGCGCGGCGAATGGCTGGCGCTGGCGGAAACTGCCGCCGCTGCGGCCGCCGACGGCTGGGGACGCAAAGCCGCCTTCGCCGCCGCGCCGCGCAAATCGCGCTGGCTGTGGCTCGCCGCCTGGGCGGCCTGGCAGTTTGCACGGCAGAGGGCGGCGGAGCGCTACGGAAAATCCCGGTAGGCCGTCTGAAAGCCTTGTTTGCCACGCCCGATGCGGCGAACCGGTTGGAACCCCATACCGAATCGGGCAAAATGCCGCCGCAGCCGCACGGCGGCATTTCTCTATATTTTTATCATCGAATTTGGAGAAAAGACATGACAAGCCGTACCGAACGCGACCTGTTGGGCGAGCGACAAATCCCTGCTGATGCCTATTGGGGCATCCACACCCTGCGCGCGGTGGAAAACTTCCGCATTTCCGAACGCAGGATTTCCGACATTCCCGAATTCGTGCGCGGCATGGTGATGGTGAAACAGGCCGCCGCCCGCGCCAACGCCGAGCTGGGCGTGCTCTCCGCCGAAGTCGCGCAGGCGATCGACCAAGCCTGTGCCGAAGTGCTGGAAAAAGGCCGCTGTCTCGACCAGTTTCCGTCCGACGTTTATCAGGGCGGCGCGGGTACGTCGGTGAACATGAACACCAACGAAGTCATCGCCAACCTCGCCTTGGAAATCCTCGGCTACGCCAAAGGCAGCTACGGCATCATCGACCCGATGGATCATGTCAACGCAAGCCAGTCGACCAACGACGCCTATCCCACCGGCCTGCGCCTTGCCGTGTACAACAGCGCCGCCGCCCTGATGGAAAAAACAGGCCGTCTGAAAAAAGCCTTCGAGGACAAGGCCGCAGCCTTTAAAGACGTGCTGAAAATGGGGCGCACCCAGTTGCAGGACGCCGTGCCCATGTCGCTGGGCGCCGAATTTGCCGCCTTCACCCGCTGGCTGGCAGACGAAGAGGCCAACCTGCAACGCAATATCGACCTGCTTTTAACCGTCAATCTCGGCGGCACCGCCATCGGCACCGGCGTCAACACCCCCGCAGGCTATGCGCCGCTGGCCGTGGCCAAACTCTCGGAAATCAGCGGCCTGCCGTGCACCCTGTCGCCCGATTTGGTTGCGGCCACGCCCGACTGTGGCGACTACGTCAGCGTCCATGCCGCGCTGAAACGTCTGGCGGTGAAGCTCTCCAAAATTTGCAACGATCTGCGCCTGCTCTCCTCCGGCCCGCGCGCCGGCCTGAACGAAATCAACCTGCCGGAAATGCAGGCCGGCTCGTCCATCATGCCCGCCAAAGTCAACCCCGTGATTCCCGAAGTGGCCAACCAGGTCTGCTTCAAAGTGATCGGCAACGACACCGCCGTCGCCTTCGCCGCCGAAGCGGGGCAGCTCCAACTCAACGTGATGGAACCCGTTATCGCCCAGGCCCTGTTTGAAAGTATCGAGCTGCTCGGCAACGCCTGCACCGCCCTTGCCGAAAAATGCGTCGACGGCATCACCGCCAACCGCCAAACCTGCGCCGATTACGTTTTCGACTCCATCGGCATCGTCACCTACCTCAACCCCTTTATCGGCCACCACAACGGCGACAAAGTCGGCAGAATCTGCGCGCAAACCGGTAAAAGCGTGCGCGAAGTGGTGTTGGAACTCGGCCTGCTGGACGCGGCGCAGCTCGACGACATCCTGTCGCCCGCCAACCTGATGAACCCGCAATACAAGGCGGTGACAGCGGGTTAAGCTGCCGATTGGCATAAAACCGCTTCAAAGGCCGTCTGAAAAGCATTTCCCGCTTTTCAGACGGCCTTTTTATGCGGATGGGGCAGAAAATGGCTTAAAAGCGTATTGTTAAATACCGTTAATCCGAAAAATTGCGCCGTTTATCTATTAATAAATCGTTCGGCGCACAAAGCCGCTATGATGCATCCCGTCTGATAGATATTTGCTTTTCTAGCAAGTAAGTGAGTAAGACGTTTTCCCCGTAATGTGTTTGGCCGCCTGTCTTTTCAGGCGGCATTTTTTTGTCCGCAATTTGCCCCGAGGCCGTTTTTCAGACGGCCTTTTCCGACTACGTCCGATTACAAATTTGCTATAATCCGCCGGTTTTTATTTCCGCAAACCCACAAAACACAAAGGATTCAGACCATGGGCATCAAAGTTGCCATCAACGGCTACGGCCGCATCGGCCGCCAAGTATTGCGCGCCATTTACGACTACAACCTGCAAGACCGGCTCGAAATCGTTGCCGTCAACGCCAGCGGCGGCATCGAAACCAATGCCCACCTCACCAAATTCGACACCGTACACGGCCGCTTTGCCGCCGATGTGTCCCACGATGAAAACCACCTCATCATCAACGGCCGCAAAATCCCCTATTTCTCCACCCGCAACCCGGCCGAGCTGCCGTGGAAAGAACTCGGCGTGGATTTGGTAATGGAATGCACCGGTGCGTTTACCAGCAAAGCCAAAGCGCAAGTCCACCTCGACAGCGGCGCGAAGAAAGTGCTGATTTCCGCACCCGGCGGCGACGATGTCGATGCCACCGTTGTTTACGGCGTCAACGATGATGTGATTACCGACGACATGACCGTGATTTCCAACGCCTCCTGCACTACCAACTGCCTTGCTCCCGTGGCCAAAGTGTTGAGCGAAAGCGTCGGCATCGTCAAAGGCGCGATGACCACCATCCACGCGCTCACCAACGACCAAACCGTTACCGACGTGCGCCACAAAGACCTGCGCCGCGCGCGCAGCGGCGTGGAAAACATGATTCCCACCAAAACCGGCGCGGCCAAAGCCGTCGGCCTCGTACTGCCCGAACTCAAAGGCAAGCTCGACGGCCTCGCCATCCGCGTGCCCACCGTCAACGTATCTCTGGTTGACCTGAGCTTCCAAGCCGGACGCGATACTTCCGTCGACGAAATCAACGCGCTGATGAAAGCCGCCGCCGAAGAAGGCCGTCTGAAAGGCGTGTTGGCGTACAATACCCTGCCGCTGGTGTCCACCGACTTCAACCACACCACCGTCGCCAGCAGCTTTGATGCCACGATTACCAAAGTCGTCGACGGCAATATGGTGAAAGTGTTCGCCTGGTACGACAACGAATGGGGCTTCAGCTGCCAGATGCTGCGCACCGCCCTGCGCATGACCGGACAGGAAGTGCCCGAATTCGCATAAGCCGCGCCTGCGGCAGAGCTTAAAGAGGCCGTCTGAAAGCCCGCAAAAGGGTTTTCAGACGGCCTCTTCGGTTGGACGGGCGGTATTGCCGCCGTGTCAGCGTTTCACGCCGCTCAGACGTGCCCAGCCTTCGTCGGCGGCAACGGGATCAATGTCGAACCAGCGGCCGTAGATTTCCGACAATTCCTGCGCCTGGTCGGCCAAAAGTCCCGAAAGGACGATGCGGCCGCCGCTTTTGGTGCGGGCGGCGAGCATTTCGCCGAGCATACGCAGCGGGTTGGCGAGAATGTTGGCGACGACGACGTCGTATTGTCCCTGCGGCAGTTCGTCGGGCAGATAGAAGCGCGCCGCCGTGTTGTTTTGTTCGGCGTTGGCTTTGGCGGCGGCAACGGCCTGCGGGTCGATATCCACGCCGTCGGCGGCGCGTGCGCCGAGTTTGAGGGCGGCGATGGCGAGGATGCCCGAGCCGCAGCCGTAGTCCAACACGCTTTCGCCGCCTTTCAGTTCGGTATCCAGCCATTGCAGGCACAGGCGGGTGGTGGGGTGGCTGCCCGTGCCGAAGGCCAGGCCGGGGTCGAGTTGCAGGTTGACGGCGCCGCTGTCGGGCGCGTCGTGCCACGAGGGCGTAATCCACAGGCGCTCGGAGATTTTGATGGGGTCGAACTGCGCCTGCGTCAGCCGCACCCAGTCCTGTTCGGGCAGAAGTTCGGTGCGGTAGGGCGGCGCGGGTATGTCGAGCGAGGCGGCGGCAGCAGCCACAACGGCGGCCACATCGTCGTTTTCGGCAAACAGCGCCAGCACTTTGCTGTTTTGCCAAACCTGTTCGGCGGGCATGCCCGGTTCGCCGAAAATGGCCTGCTCTTCGTCCGTGCCCGCGTAGGCGTCTTCGATGGCGGCGGAGAGCGCGCCGTGCGCCATCAGCGCGTCGGACAGGGGTTCGGCGATCAGTTCGTTAACGATAAAGGTGGTTTGCTGGTAGGACATGGTCGGGCTTTCAATCGGGGTTGGGATGGAGAGGCCGTCTGAAAAGGCAAAACGGTGTTTCAGACGGCCTCAAACAAGGAAAATCTCAAAAATCGCCCCACAGCGTCTGCATCGCGGCGAGGGCGGCGACGGGGGCGGTTTCGGTACGCAGCACGCGGCGGCCGAGGGTGACGGCGGCGAAGCCTGCGGCGGCGGCGGCGGCGGCTTCCTGTTCTGTCCAGCCGCCTTCTGGGCCGACGGCAAGGATGGCGTGCCGTGTCGGCGGCAGAGTGCGCAGACCGGTGCCGTTGCGCGGGCTCATCAGCAGGCGGGTGCCGCCTGCGGGCAGCAGCGCGAGCGCCTGCGTGAAAGGCAGCAGCGGGCGGATGGCGGGAACGGTGTCGCGCCCGCTCTGCTCGCAGGCGGCCACGGCGATTTCCTGCCAGCGCGCCACCCGCTTGGCCGCACGTTCGCCATCGAGCCGCGCCACCGAGCGGGTGCTGACAACGGGGAAAATTTCGTTCACGCCCAATTCGACGCTTTTCTGAATGATGAAGTCCATCTTCTCGCCCGCCGACACGGCCTGAACCAGCGTGACCGACAGCGGCGATTCGCTTTCAGACGGCCTCTCGGCCAGAATCCGCGCATCCGCTTCGCGTTTGCCGATGTGTTCGAGCACGGCCGGATAAGCAAAGCCGCCGCCGTTGAACAAAACGATTTCCTCGCCCGCGCGGCAGCGCAAAACGTGCAGATGGCGCACCACGGCGGGCGGCAGGGAAACGGCCGCGCCCTCGGTGAGGGCGGCATCGACAAAGAAGCGGGGCATAATCGGTAAAAATCGGTTAATATAGCCCGCAATTATACAATACAGGTGCGGCGCGCAATGCATAGCGCGCGCCGCCGCGCAGACAGGCCGTCTGAAAACTTTCGGGCGGCCTGTACGGATAAAGGACGGCAATCGTGTTGCAAGAATTACAAACGCTGGTGAAACACATCGCGCACACCGAAGTGATGCCGCGCTTTCTCACGTCGGCCGCAAGCGAGAAGGCCGACGGCAGCATTCTGTCGGAAGCCGATCTGGCGGCGCAGGCCGCTTTTTCAGACGGCCTGCGGCAGATTGCCGGCTGCCCGATGCTCGGCGAGGAAATGGCCGAACAGGCGCAGCGCGACTTGTGGCTGCACAACCACGACGCGCTGTGGGTGGTCGACCCGATAGACGGCACCACCAATTTCGTCAACGGCTTCCCCCACTTCGCCCTCTCCGCCGCCCTGCTGCGGCAGGGCAGACCCGAAATCGGCGTTATCTACAACCCCGTGTCCGACGAATGCTTTTACGCGCAGGCCGGGCAGGGCGCGTTTCTTAACGGCCGCCGCCTGCCGCTGGCGCTGCGCGAAAAAAAACTCCACCGTGCCATCGCCGGCGTGGAAATCAAATACCTGCGTTCGGGCAAACTCTCCAGCCGCATGAGCACCCTCTCGCCGGTGGGCAGCATCCGCAGCATGGGCAGCAGCACGCTCGACTGGTGCTATCTCGCCGCCGGACGCATGGACGTGTACGTCCACGGCGGCCAGAAACTGTGGGACTACGCGGCAGGCTCGCTGATTTTCAGCGAAGCAGGCGGCTGCCTCGCCACACTCGAAGGCGACGATTTTTGGAGCGGAGAACACGTTTTCCAGCGATCGGTCATTGCCGCCGTCAGCCCGCAGCTGTTCGATCCGTGGCTCAAATGGATACGCAGCAACCAGTAGGCCTGCAAACCCCCGCCTTCGTTAAAATAAAAAAGAATTGCATACGTCGGCTCAAGCCCTTATAATGCGCTCCATCAATCGGGTCTAATCCCTGCCCGGTTGGTGTTTTTCTATGACGTTTTCCCATAATGTATTTGGCCGCTCGCTCCCTGAGCGGCATTTTTTTTGTCTGTTTTTCAGATGGGTTGTACCGTTTGTTTGAAAAATATGCCACTTATCGGAAAAACGGTCTATAATGGCATCGCCTCAACGGTCGGACACAGGCCGCAGGCATCAGACAAAAACAAATACTACGGGGTAAAACATGAAAAAACTATTCGCACTGCTGCGCGCGGAATGGCGTGCGGCCTTCGATCCGAAAAGCATCGTGCTGCGCGACTACGGCGATTTGAAAGCGCACGCCAAATCGCTGAAACTGCTGAGCGCCGAAGAGCGCGAAACGCTGCTGGAATTTGTGACTCAGGCGGAAATCGGCCGCCAAACGGGGCGCTACACCGCCGCCCGCTACGGCATTACCGTCGGCGAGGCCATCGAGCACCAGCATATGATGGACGACATCGAATCGTCGGTTGCATCGTTTGTGATGTGACGGAATACGGAAAGGCCGTCTGAAAGCCCGAATCGGGGTTTCAGACGGCCTTTTGCCGTGTGCCGCCGCCATCGGCATCCCTGTGGCGGGGCGGGGTTCAAAAGCGTCAGGCCGTCTGAAACCTTGCTTTCAGACGGCCTTTGTGCGTTCAGACGGCCTCAAAGCGCCTGCGGTTCAGCCACCGTATTCCTGCCACAGGGTTTCTTGCAGGCTGCGCGCTTCTTCGGCGGCTTCGGCGCGGACGTAGCTGCCGTCGGGCTGCATGATCCAGGCTTGGCAGGTGTCTTCCAATGCCAGCGTCAGCCCTTCGCGGATCACGCGCGCTTTGAGTTGCGCATCTTCAATCGGGGTGCAGGTTTCGATGCGGCGGAAGAAGTTGCGTCCCATCCAGTCGGCGCTGGAAATGTAGGTGTCTTCCGCGCCGCCGTTGTAGAAATAATAGACGCGGGCGTGTTCGAGCTGGCGGCCGATGATGGAGCGCACGCGGATGTTGTCCGACAGGCCGGGCACCTGTGGGCGCAGGGCGCACATGCCGCGCACGATCAGGTCGATCTGCACGCCCGCCGCGCCGGCTTCGTAGAGGGCGTCGATGATGCCGGTTTCGATGAGCGAGTTGAGTTTGGCGACGATGCGGGCAGGACGTCCGGCTTTGGCGTGCTCCGTTTCGCGGCGGATGCCTTCGAGCAGCATTTTGTGCAGGGTGAAGGGGCTTTGGTAGAGGGTGTTCAGACGGCCGGGCTGGCCGAGGCCGGTGATTTCCATGAAGATGGTGTTGACGTCGGCGGTGATGTTTTCGTCGGCGGTGATGAGGCCGAAGTCGGTGTAGATGCGCGAGGTGCCCTGGTGGTAGTTGCCCGTGCCGAGGTGGGCGTAGCGTTTCAGACGGCCTTCTTCGCGGCGGATGACGAGTGCCATTTTGGCGTGGACTTTGTAGCCGAATACGCCGTAAACGACGTGCGCGCCCGCGTCTTCGAGGCGCTGCGCCCAGTTGACGTTGTTGGCTTCGTCGAAACGCGCCATCAGTTCGACGACGACGGTCACCTGTTTGCCCGCCAGCGCGGCGTTCATCAGGGCTTTGGCCAGCTCGGAAGTCGTGCCGGTGCGGTAAATCGTCATTTTGACGGCGACGACGTCGGGATCGGCGGCGGCTTCGCGGATGAGGCGGACGACGGGTTCGAAGGATTGGTAGGGATGGTGCAGCAGGATGTCCTGCCGCGCGGCCGCATCGAGTATCGAGCGGTCTTTTTTCAGCGGCGCGGGCACGCTGCCGGTGCGCGGGGCGAATTTGAGGTCTGGACGGCCGACCATGTCGGGCACGGCCATCAGGCGCACGAGGTTGACGGGGCCTTCTACCTGATAGAGGTCGGCGGGTGTGAGGCGGAAATGGCCGAGCAGGAATTCGCACAGCTGCGGCGGACAGGTGTCGGCCACTTCGAGGCGCACACCGACGCCGTATTCGCGGTCGTGCAGCTCGCTTTGGATGGCGGCGCGCAGGTTGGTGAGGTCTTCTTCGTCGACGGTGAGATCGCTGTCGCGTGTGAGGCGGAACTGGTGGCAGCCTTTCACTTCCATGCCGGGGAAAAGCAGGTAGACGTATTCGTGCAGGATGGACGACAAAAAGACGAAGCCCTCGTCTCCGCCGCAGATTTCGGCGGGCAGTTTTACCACGCGCGGCAGGATGCGCGGGGCTTGGACGATGGCCATGCCCGAGGAGCGGCCGAAGGCGTCGCGGCCTTCGAGTTCTACGGCGAAATTGAGCGATTTGTTCAGCGGGCGCGGGAAGGGGTGCGAGGGGTCGAGGCCGACGGGGGTAAGTATCGGCCACAGTTCGCGGTCGAAATAGCTTTTAATCCACGCGCGCTGTTCGGCCGTCCAGTTGCGGCGGCGGTAGAAATGGATGCCGGCCTGTCCGAGCGCGGGTTGCAGTTCTTTGTTGAACACGGCGTATTGTTCGGCAATCAGGCGGTGCGCTTCTTCAGAGGCGGCAGCCATGGTTTCGGCGGACGTCAGGCCGCTGTCGAGCAGGCGGGCGGGGTTGCGTTTGTGTTCGCGCCGCAGCCAGGCCATGCGTACTTCGAAAAATTCGTCGAGGTTGGACGAGACGATGCACAAAAACCGCAGCCGCTCCAACAGCGGCACGCGCACGTCCTGCGCCTGTGCCAGCACGCGGCGGTTGAATGCGAGCAGGCTCAGTTCGCGGCAGAGAAAGCGGTCGGATCGGGGCATGGCGGTCTCCTTTTTGTCTGTTGTCGTTCTGTTCGGATTTTTCGGGAAAACGGCGGCGGCGCACCGTTTTCAGAGGCTGTCAGTATAAGTCGCGCGGTGGTGTTTTGCCAGCGGGAGGCCGTCTGAAACGGGCTTCGGGGCGTATGCCGTTTGTTTGAAAGTATGACATACGTCAAACATTCTTTTTCGCTGCATGATTTACAATAGCCATTTTTTGCGGGCGCAAGGCGTCCTTTAAAAAACCATTCCAAATAAGGAGATGTCGATGAGCATCAAACACGAAATACGGGATAACGAAATTTTTGTCTTCGGCTCGAACAAGGCCGGCAAACACGGCTTGGGTCCCGCCCTCACTGCGCGGATGAAATACGGCGCGGAAATGGGGCAGGGCTTCGGTTTGCAGGGGCAGTCGCTGGCGATACCGGTGAAGGACGAGCAGCTCAAGCTGCTGCCGCTGGAAGAAATCCAAAGCTATGTGGATTTGTTTGTCGAGTTTGCCAAAACCAATTTCGACAAACGCTTTTTCGTGACACCCGTAGGCACGGCGCTGGGCGAATACGGCGCGGCCGATATGGCGCCGCTGTTTAAAAACGTTTCCGACAACTGCCGCCTGCCGCCGGAGTGGGAAGAAATCATCAAGGGGCTGTGAGGCCGTCTGAAAAAGCACAGTGGTGCAACAGGCCGTCTGAAAACGCATTTGCGGGTTTTCAGACGGCCTCTTTGTATGGCGGGATGCCTGCAAAAGGGAGGGAAGAACGGTTCAGGCCGTCTGAAAACGGAGTTTCAGACGGCCTGTAAGGTTTATTGCGGCTCTTGCGGCACATAGCCTGCGACGGAATCGGCGCCGTCGCCGAAGAAGTAGTTTTCCATCTGCTGCGCCAGATATTCGCGCGCGCGCGGGTCGGCGAGGCTGAGGCGGTTTTCGTTGATGAGCATGGTTTGGTGGCGCGTCCAGGCCATCCATGCTTCCTGGGAGACGTTTTCAAAAATGCGTTTACCCAATTCGTTGGGCAGCGGCGGGAATTTCATGCCTTCGGCTTCTTTGCCGAGTTTCACGCAGTGAACCATGCGGGTCATTTTCTTTCCTTTTTTACGGGTTTCAAACGCGCGGATTCTAGCCCACGGGCGGGGTTTTGTATAGGAAGGGCGGCGGCGGGCGTTTCAGACGGCCTGATCGGTTTTTTCGCACAGAAAATCGATAAAGCTGCGGACTTTGGCACTGAGGAAGGTGCGGTCGGGGTAGGCGGCGTAAAGGGTGGCGGAGAAGATGTGCCAGTCGGGCAGCAGGCGGATCAGGCGGCCGTTTTCGAGGTCGCGGCGCGCCGTCCATTCGGGCAGATAGCCCAGGCCGCAGCCGGCAAGAACCATTTGCCGCGTCATTTGGGTGTTGTCGGTGCGCACGGCGGCTTCGGGGCGCAGGGTATGGCGTTCGCGGCCGCGGCTGACGGTGAGGCTGTCGACGTCGGTGTAGGCGGGCAGCACGAAGGGATGGGCGGCGGCTTCCTGCGGCGTGGCGGGGGTGCCGTATTCGGCGAGGTGTTCGGGTGCGGCGGCGAGGTAGAAGGGAATTTCGGCCAGCGGGCGGACAATCAGGCCGGGCGGCAGGCCGTCTGAACTGACGCGCAGGGCAAGGTCTATGCCTTCGGCGATGAGGTCGGCCTTGCGGTTGTCGAGTATCAGATCGAAGGTAACCTGCGGGTAGCGGCGGCGGTATTCGGCGAGCCAGCCGCAGAACATGGCGTTGGCAAACCACATGGGCATGGTGATTTTGAGCCGCCCCTGCGGGGTTTCGGCGCTGCCGGCGGCGCGCTCGGCGGCGGTGTCGAGGGTGTCGAGCGCTTCGGCGCAGCGGCGATAGTAGGCTTCGCCCGCTTCGGTCAGGTTCAGGCTGCGGCTGCTGCGTTGCAGGAGTTTGGCGCGGACGTGGCGCTCGAGATGGGAAACGTGTTTGCTGGCCATTGCGGTGGAGATGCCGAGCTTTTCGGCGGCGCGGGTGAAGCTGCGCTGTTGTACCACTTCGCAGAAAACCCGCAGACTCAAAAGGGTGTCCATGGTTTCTTATTGGGAAAGGTTGCGTCAACGGCGCGAGTATATATCCGCCGATATGCTTTATCTATAATGCCGCGTTTTACACACACGATAAGGATTATCCCGATGAATGCTTTAAACCGTTT
Organism: Neisseria sp. 23W00296; assembly: GCF_044772855.1. NCBI lineage: Bacteria > Pseudomonadati > Pseudomonadota > Betaproteobacteria > Neisseriales > Neisseriaceae > Neisseria > Neisseria sp. 23W00296. The sequence goes on from NZ_CP173024.1 coordinate 42,100, forward strand.
CGCTCCCGCCGTGCTGTCGCTGCTGCGCATTGCTTCGGCCTATATGTTTATCCTGCACGGCACCGCCAAGTTTTTCTCTTTCCCCGTATCGATGGGCGGCGGCGCGCCGTCGGGCATTTATCTGGTAGCGGCAATTTTGGAAGTGGGCGGCGGCCTGCTGCTGCTTTTGGGCTTGCTGACCCGTCCGGTGGCCTTTATTCTCTCTGGCCAGATGGCGGTGGCCTATTTTATGGCGCACGCCGCTGAAAGCCCGCTGTTCCCGATTGCCAACGGCGGCGAGTCGGCCGCGCTGTTCAGCTTCCTGTTTCTCTATTTTGCCGCAGCGGGCGGCGGTGCGTGGTCGCTGGACAATCTTTTGTGCAAATCCCGTTCCCAATAAGGAGTCCGAATATGTCTTACCAAGCCCTGCAACAGGCGGCCGAAGCGCGCCGCTCGGTGTACGCGCTGAACAAAAACCTGCCGCTGCCTGCGGGCGAAGTGGCGGCGATCGTCGAGCATGCGGTGCGCCACATGCCTTCGTCTTTCAATTCGCAGTCCACCCGCGTGGTGGTGCTGTTCGGCGCCGAGCATGAAAAGCTGTGGCAGTTTGCCGAAGACGCGCTGCGCGCCGTCGTGCCCGCCGAGTCTTTCGAGCCGACGGCGCAGAAGCTGGCGATGTTCAAAGCCGCTGCCGGTTCGGTACTGTTTTTTGAAGACCAGGACGTGGTAAAAGGCTTGCAGGAAAAATTCCCGCTTTATGCCGACAATTTCCCCGTGTGGGCGGAACACGCCGACGCCATGCACCAATACGCGGTGTGGACGACGCTGGCCGCCGCCGGCATCGGCGCCAACCTGCAACACTACAACCCGCTGATTGATGCTGCCGTCGCCCGCGAATGGAACATCCCCGCTTCGTGGACGCTGCGCGCGCAGCTGGTGTTCGGCGGCATCGCTGCGCCGGCGGGCGACAAAACTTTTGCGCCGCTGGATGGGCGCTTTAAGGTGTTTGGCGCGTAACGGCGTTTGCCTGACACGAAGAGGCCGTCTGAAAACCCTGAATCGGGGTTTTCAGACGGCCTCTTTGTATTTTCCGTGCGGCAGACGAAAAACGGCGCAGCGCCTGCCCGTTTTCAGGCGGCCTGAGAAGTAACGCGGGCGGTTTGAGGCCGTCTGAAAGCAAAATCCGCTTTCAGACGGTCTTTTCCTGACGGCTTATTTTTTCCGCTTCGCCCTCGGGTGCGCCGCGTCGTATACCTTGGCCATATGGTCGAAATCAAGCTTGGTGTAAATCTGTGTTGCCGACAGGCTGCTGTGGCCGAGCAGCTCCTGCACGGCGCGGATGTCGCCGGCCGACTGCAACAGATGGCTGGCGTAGCTGTGGCGCAGCATGTGCGGGCTGATGTGCTGCGGGCTGCCGCCTACTGCCGCCCAGTCGCGCAGGCGGTTTTGCATTTGGCGGATGCCCAGACGGCGGCCGTGGCGGTTGGTGAAGAGGGCGGTTTCGCCTACGGCGGCGGCGCGCTGCGGCAGGTAGGCGGCGAGGGCGGCGGCGCTTTTGCCGGTGAGCGGCACCTGGCGGTGTTTGCCGCCTTTGCCGCGCACGGCCACCCAGCCTTCTTCCAACAGCACGTCGGCCAAGTCCAAACCATGCGCTTCGGCCACGCGCAGGCCGCTGCCGTAGAGCAGCTCGAACAAGGCCAAATCGCGGGCGGCGCAGGCATGGCCGGCGTCGGCGGCGCGGTCGAGCAGGGCGTTGAGCGGTTCGGCGTCGACCGCTTTGGGCAGCAGCTGCGGCGCTTTGGGTGCTTTCAGACGGCCTGCGGGGTTGGCATCGAGCAGGCCGAGGCGCACGAGATATTCGGCAAACTGCCGCCAGGCCGACAGTTGGCGCGCCATGCTGCGCTCGCCCAAGCCCTGCTGCGACAGTTTTTTCAGCGCGGCGGCAAAGTCGGCGCGGCCGACGGTGTTTCCGTGGCGCGGCATGATGTCGGCCAGTTTGTCGAGGTCGCGGCGGTAGGCGGCGATGGTGTGCGGCGATTTGCGCTGTTGGCGCAGGGCGTCGAGATAGGCGGCGCGGTGCGACAGGAATTCTTCGGGAGTCATGGGCGGCGGAGTAGGGGAGAAACGGCGGCAGGGTAGCAAGCGCGGCGGCGGCGGGCAAGGGAGGCCGTCTGAAAGGAATGGTCGGATACGGTTGGCGGTTTTGCTGTATATTGCCGGCTTTTTTTGAAGGAAACACAATGACTCTGCCCGCCTGTCCGCAATGCGGTTCCGAATACACTTATGAAGACGGCGCCAATCTGGTCTGTCCCGAATGCGCCCACGAATGGGATCCGCAGGAAACAGCCGCCGCCGAGGCCGATGCCGAAGTTAAAGATGCCAACGGCGCGGTGTTGCAAAACGGGGATATGGTGGTATTGGTGAAGGATTTGAAAGTCAAAGGCAGTTCGATGGTGATTAAGCAGGGCACCAAGGTGAAAAACATCCGTTTGCAGGAGGGAGATCACAATATCGGCTGCAAAATCGACGGCAGCGCGATGAATTTGAAATCGGAGTTTGTGAAGAAAGCCTGACGGCGGTTTGCACCGACACAAACGGCAAAGGCCGTCTGAAAACCTGATTTGGGTTTTCAGACGGCCTTTTTGCTTTCAGACGGCCTGAACGGACGGCCTTAACGCGCCAGATGTTTCAAATGCCCGTAGCCTGCCGCGTCCATCTCTTCCAACGGAATGAATTTCAGGCTGGCGCCGTTGATGCAGTAGCGCAGGCCGCCTTTGTCTTTGGGGCCGTCGGGGAACACGTGTCCCAAGTGCGAGTCGGCAGCGCGGCTGCGCACTTCGGTACGCACCATGTTGTAACTCAAATCGTTGTGCTCGGTTACAGCGGCAGCTTCGATGGGCTTGGTAAAGCTCGGCCAGCCGCAATGGGAGTTGTATTTGTCGGCGGAGGCAAACAGAGGTTCGCCGCTGACGATGTCCACATAGATGCCGGGTTTGAACAGGTGGTCGTATTCGTGGCTGAACGCATATTCGGTGGCCGCGTGCTGGGTTACTTCGTATTGCTCGCGGGTAAGCGTGCGCTTGAGTTCGGCATCGCTGGGCTTGCGGTAGGTGGCGGCGTTAAAGCCTTTGCCTTGCGGCGCGGCTTTGCCCGGCAGCGGCTCGTCGGCCTTACGGATGTCGATGTGGCAGTAGCCGTTGGGGTTTTTAATCAGGTAGTCCTGATGGTATTCCTCGGCATCGTAGAAGTTTTGCAGCGGCCGGTTTTCTACCACGATGGGCTGGCTGTATTTTTTCTGCTCGCGCGTGAGGGCTTGCTCAATCACGGCTTTTTCGGCCGGGTCGGTGTAGTACACACCGGTGCGGTATTGGATGCCGCGGTCGTTGCCCTGTTTGTTGAGGCTGGTGGGGTCGATAACGCGGAAGTAGTATTGCAGGATGTCGTCGAGGCTCAATTTGTCGGCATCGTAGGTTACTTTTACCGTTTCGGCGTGGCCGCTGTTGTTGATTACATCTTGATAACTTGGGTTTTTCGTGTTGCCGTTGGCGTAACCCGATACGGCGTCGGCCACGCCGTCGATGCGTTGGAAATAGGCTTCCAAGCCCCAGAAGCAGCCGCCGGCCAGATAGATGGTTTTGGTATTCATGGGTTTGACTTTCGCTTTGTCTTGGGTGTTGAACTGTGTTTTCAGACGGCCTAAGTCGGCCTCGGGGTTGTCGATGAGCGCGAGCGCTTGGGCTTCGTTGATGCTGCCTTTGACGATGCGGGCGACATTGCCGCTTTTGTCGAGCACCGCCCACGAGGGGTACACGCCGATATTGAGGCTTTTGGCAATCGTGCCGCCGTTGTCGGCGACCACGGGCAGCTTGGGATAATTGAGGCCGGCATACCATTTTTGAAAGTCGCCGTCTTTTTTCTCGCCGAGAAAACCGGGCGAGGCCACGGTAATCAGGTTGGCCGATTGGAAACGCTTGTCCTGCGCCCATTTTTCGGTGTGGCCGAGTTCCGACAAACACAGCGGACACCAGCTCGCCCAAAATTTAATCAGCGTGGGCTTGTTTTTCGCCAGCAGGCGCGGAGCGGGTTGTCCGTGTGTGTCTTTGAGCTGCGAGAGCATCTGCGGCACGGGCGCGGCTTCGGCCGTTTGCGCGTGCGTCAGAAAAAACGCCAAAGCCGCCGCCGCTGCGCCCAACAGCAGCACGGGCAGCCGGAAGGATGTTCGTTTTTGCATGGTCGTACTCCTTTTTCACGGTTCGGATAGGCATTAGACGCGCAGCAGCGGCAAACCTTACAGAATTTCCGCGCCGCCGTAAAAAAAATTTTCAGACGGCCTTTTCGGGCGCGGAAAGCCTGCCGCTATAATCCCGCCCTTTGCATTGATCAAGAGATTCCCACTATGAACATCACCGCCACCCTCGCCGCCGAACTTTCCGCCACTGCCGACCAAATCGAAGCCGCCGTTGCCCTGCTGGACGACGGCGCGACCGTGCCCTTTATCGCCCGCTACCGTAAGGAAGCCACGGGCAGCTTGGACGACACGCAGCTTCGCACCCTTGCCGAGCGTTTGCAGTATCTGCGCGAATTGGAAGAGCGCCGCGCCGCCGTGCTCAAATCGATAGCCGAGCAGGGCAAACTCACGCCCGAATTGCAAAGCCAAATTGAAGCCGCTGACAACAAAACCGCGCTGGAAGATTTGTACCTGCCCTACAAACCCAAACGCCGCACCAAGGCGCAAACCGCGCGCGAACATGGTTTGCAGCCGCTGGCGGATTTGCTGTTAAACGAGCAGCCGCAAGACGTAGAAGCCGCTGCCGCGCCCTTTGTCAGCGAAAACGTATCCGACACCAAAGCCGCGCTGGACGGCGCGCGCGCGATTCTGATGGAGCAGTTTGCCGAAGACGCGGAACTCATCGGCACGCTGCGCGACAAACTGTGGAACGAAGCCGAAATTCACGCTCAAGTCGTTGAAGGCAAAGAAACCGAAGGCGAAAAATTCAGCGATTATTTCGACCACCGCGAACCCGTGCGCGCCATGCCCAGCCACCGCGCGCTGGCGGTTTTGCGCGGCCGCAACGAAGGCGTGTTGAACATCGCGCTCAAATACCAGCCCGACGACACGCCGATTACCCAGCAAAGCGAATACGAGCAAATCATCGCCCGCCGTTTCAAGGTTTCAGACGGCCACAAATGGCTGCGCGATACCGTGCGCCTGACTTGGCGCGCAAAAATCTTTTTGTCGCTGGAGCTTGAAGCCTTAGGCCGTCTGAAAGAAGCCGCCGACACCGACGCGATTACCGTGTTCGCCCGCAACCTTAAAGACCTGCTGCTTGCCGCACCCGCCGGACGGCTGACTACTTTGGGTCTCGACCCAGGCTACCGTAACGGCGTGAAATGCGCCGTGGTGGACGACACAGGCAAGCTGCTGGATACCGTTATTGTCTATTTGCATCAAGAAAACAATATGTTGGCAACACTGTCGCGCCTGATTAAACAGCACGGCGTGAAGCTCATCGCCATCGGCAACGGCACCGCCAGCCGCGAAACCGACAAAATCGCGGGCGAACTGGTGCGCGGAATGCCCGAAAGCAGCCTGCACAAAATCGTCGTTTCCGAAGCCGGCGCGTCGATTTATTCCGCTTCCGAGCTTGCCGCCCGCGAGTTCCCCGAGCTTGATGTCGCCCTGCGCGGCGCGGTATCCATCGCCCGCCGCCTGCAAGACCCGCTGGCGGAACTGGTGAAAATCGACCCCAAATCCATCGGCGTGGGGCAGTACCAGCACGATGTCAACCAAAGCCAGCTTGCCAAATCGCTCGATGCTGTGGTGGAAGACTGCGTAAACGCCGTGGGCGTGGACGTGAACACCGCTTCCGCCCCACTGCTTGCCCGTATTTCCGGCTTAAATCAAACCCTTGCCCAAAACATCGTCGCCTACCGCGACGAAAACGGCGCGTTCGACAGCCGCAAAAAACTCCTGAAAGTGCCGCGTCTCGGCGAAAAAACCTTTGAGCAGGCGGCGGGATTTTTGCGCATCAACGGCGGCAAAGAGCCGCTGGACGCATCCGCCGTCCATCCCGAAGCCTATCCCGTCGTCGCCAAAATGCTGGAAAAACAAGGCATTACCGCTGCCGAGCTGATCGGAAACCGCGAAAAAATCAAACACATCCGCGCCGCCGATTTCACCGACGAGCGCTTCGGCCTGCCGACCATTTTGGACATTTTGGCAGAACTGGAAAAACCCAGCCGCGACCCGCGCGGCGAGTTTCAGACGGCCTCCTTCGCTGAAGGCATCGGCGAAATCAAAGACTTGCAAATCGGCATGATTTTAGAAGGCGTGGTCTCCAATGTCGCCAACTTCGGCGCATTCGTCGACATCGGCGTGCATCAAGACGGCCTCGTCCACATCTCCGCCCTGTCCGACCGTTTCGTTCAAGACCCGCGCGACGTGGTGAAAGCCGGCGACGTGGTGAAAGTGAAAGTGCTGGAAGTCGATGCCGCCCGCAAACGTATCGCGCTGACCATGCGCCTTTCAGACGACCCCGCATCAAGCGCAGCAGGCAAAAGGCCGTCTGAAAACCCGCGCAACCGCAAAGGCAGCCAACGCAACACCGACAACAAAGCTCCGCAAAACAGCGCAATGGCCGATGCGTTTGCCAAGTTGAAGCGGTAAGGCCGTCTGAAACCTTTTCAGACGGCCTTTTGTCGTTTTCGGCACGGTGCTGCGGATGTATTCAGCGGAATCTGCCGCCTTTGATTTGCAGGCCGTCGGGGTTGAGGCGGGCGGCTAGGGGGTTGTTGCGCAGGGCGTGGGTAAGGGCGGCGGCGAGGCCGTCGGCGGCGTCGGCCTGGGGTGTGCCGGAGAGGCGCAGCATGCGTACGACCATGTGCTGAACCTGCTCTTTGGCGGCTTTGCCCTGGCCGACGACGGCCTGTTTGATTTGCAGGGCGGTGTATTCGTAGACGGGCAGGCCGCGGATGACGAGGGCGGCGACGGCCGCGCCGCGCGCCTGGCCGAGCATAAGGGTGGAGGCGGGGTTGGCGTTGACGAACACTTTTTCGACGGCGGCCTGCTGCGGGCGGTATTGTTCGATGATTTGGCCGATGTTTTCGACGATGATGCCGATGCGTCCGGCCAGTTCGTCGCCGGGGATGGTTTTGATGCAGCCTGAGGCGACATAGTGATGTTCGCGGCCGACGATGTCGATGATGCCGAAGCCGGTGGTGCGGCTGCCGGGGTCGATGCCGAGGATGCGCAGGGGTTGGTCGGTCATGCGGTGGTTTCCGTGTCGGGGAGCGGGGCGGCGTGTTGCCAGAGTGCGGTTTTTTCGGCTTTGCCCAGGCGTTTGATTTGCGCTTCGCGTTTTTGTGCCGCGCTTTTGGTGAGGCCGCTGTCGGTGAGGCGCATTTGCTGCGGTTTGTGCATGCGGGTGTAGCGTGCGCCGCGTCCTTCGCGGTGGGCGGCGAAGCGTGCGGCGGGGCGGTTGCTGATGCCGCAGTAGAGCGAGCCGTTGCCGCAGAGGATGAGGTAGACGCTCCATGCGGTGTCGGGCGGGGCTGTGTCGGTCATGGGAGGCCGTCTGAAAGTTTGGATTCGGTGCAAAGGCCATCTGAAAGCTTCAGACGGCCTTTCGGTACAGTTTCGTTTATTTGATGCGGTTGACGGGCAGGGGGACGATGTTGCCGTCGGTGAGGGCAAACCACCAGTAGCCGGTGCGGCCCGCTTCGGTGGCGTGGTCGACGCGGCAGAAGGCGAAGGCTTTGTTGTTGATGCAACCGAAGTGGTGCGGCTGCCAGCTTGCGGGCAGGTGTTTTTTCCATTTTTCAACGTCGCCTTTGGCGGAGGTGGCGAGGCGGCATTCGCCCGTGCCCCGGCAGACGGGCTGCCATTGGCCGCCTGCTTCGCGGCCGTTCATGATCCATTGTTTGCCCTTGAGGGCAAACTGCATCTGCATGGGGGTGGGGTTTTCGTTTTGGTCGAGCAGGACGTAGTCGCCCTGGTCGGCTGCGGAAAGGGGGGCGGCGGCCAGTTGCGCGGCGGCGGTGAGTGCCAGCAGGGGCAGGAGAAGTTTTTTCATCGGGTTTCCTTTCTGTATCGGATGGGTGGCAAAGGCCGTCTGAAAGTCCGAAATGCTTTTCAGACGGCCTCGGGTGTGTTGACATTCGGCTTGCGGCGGTGTTTTTGGCAAAAAATACCCGCCTGCCGTGTCAAAAATGCTCGCAAGGTGTCCAACCTTGCTGTGCTTTTTTCCTTGCATTCGGGCATTTTTTACTCAAAAAACCGTCCCGCAAAACACACCCTGAAGATTACACGCCTTGTTTCAGACTGGCTTCGATAAAGCCGTCCAAATCGCCGTCGAGCACGGCTTTGGTGTTGCCGACTTCGTGGCCGGTGCGCAGGTCTTTGATGCGCGAGGAGTCGAGCACGTAGGAGCGGATTTGGCTGCCCCAGCCGACATCGGATTTGCCTTCTTCGAGCGCCTGTTTTTCTTCGTTGCGCTTGCGCATTTCCAGCTCGAACAGTTTGGCGCGCAGCATTTCCATCACGATGCGGCGGTTTTCGTGCTGCGAGCGGCTGGATTGCGATTGGACGACGATGCCGGTGGGAATGTGGGTGATGCGCACGGCGGAGTCGGTTTTGTTGATGTGCTGTCCGCCCGCGCCCGATGCGCGGTAGGTGTCGGTGCGCAAATCGGCGGGGTTGATTTCGACTTCGAAGCTGTCGTCCACTTCGGGATAGACGAAGACGGAGGCAAAGGAGGTGTGGCGTTTGTTGTTGGAATCGAAGGGCGAGTAGCGCACGAGGCGGTGCACGCCGGTTTCGGTGCGCAGCAAACCATAGGCGTATTCGCCTTCGAGGCGGAGGGTGGCGTTGTTGATGCCGGCGATTTCGCCGTCGTCCTGCTCGATCACTTCCACTTTGAAGCCTTTGCGCTCGGCGTAGCGGGTGTACATTCTGAGCAGCATGCCCGCCCAGTCTTCGGCTTCGGTGCCGCCCGCGCCGGCGGTGATGTCGATAAAGCAGTTGTTGGGGTCGGCGGGCTGGTTGAACATGCGTTTGAATTCCAAATCCGCCATTTGTTTTTCCAAACCGGCGACGTCGTTTTCGATGGCGGCAAAGCCGTCGGCATCGTTTTCTTCGACGGCCATTTCAATCAGCATGCGGTTGTCGTCGATGCCCGAAGCGATGTCGTCGAGTGTGAGCACCACGCCTTCGAGGATTTTGCGCTCTTTGCCGATTTCCTGCGCGCGTTTGGGGTCGTTCCACAAATCGGGGTCTTCGGAGAGGCCGACCACTTCTTCCAGGCGTTCTTTTTTGCCCTGGTAGTCCAGATAGTCGCGGATGTCGGCGCTGCGCTGTTCGAGGTCGTCGAGCTGGTTGTTGAGCTGGTTGATGCGTTCGGCTTCCATAATGCTTCTGCTTGTTGAATAAGGGGCGTATTTTAAAGGATTCGCCCGTTTTCCGCCATTTGAGGCTGTCTGAAAGGGTTTCAGACGGCCTCAAAGCATGTTTTCCAGTACAATGCCGCGCTTTACAAAAACAAAACCTTTCCAAACACATGACTGCCCCCTCCCCCCTTATTGCCCTGTGCGCGGGCGAAGCCTCCGGCGATCTGCTCGGCGCGCACCTGATCGAAGCGATACGCGCCCGCTGCCCGCAGGCGCGGTTCACCGGCATCGGCGGCGCGCGCATGGCCAAGCTCGGCTTCGAGAGCCTTTACGATCAGGAAAAACTCGCCGTGCGCGGCTTTGCCGAAGTGGTGAAACGCCTGCCCGAAATCCTGAAAATCCGCAAAGGTTTGACCGCCGACATGCTGCGCCTGCGCCCCGACGTGTTCGTCGGCATCGACGCGCCCGATTTCAACCTAGCCGTGGAAGGCCGTCTGAAAGCGGCGGGCATCGCCACCGTGCATTACGTCAGCCCCTCCGTGTGGGCGTGGCGGCGCGAGCGGGTAAACAGCATCGTCAAACAGGCCAACCGCGTGCTGTGTCTCTTCCCGATGGAACCGCAGCTCTACCGCGACGCGGGCGGGCGGGCGGAATTTGTCGGCCACCCGATGGCGCAGACCCTGCCGCTGCAAGCCGACCGCGCCGCCGCCCGTGCCAAAATGAAGCTCGACCCGCAAACGCCCGTTTTCGCCCTGCTGCCCGGCAGCCGCGTCAGCGAAATCGACTACATGGCGCCCGTCTTTTTTCAGACGGCCGCCCTCGTTCTGCAACGCCTGCCCGCCGCCCGCTTCCTGCTGCCCGTCGCCACCCACGCCACCCGCGTGCGCCTGATGGAAATCTTAGCCAAAGACGCCTACAAACGCCTGCCGATCCAACTGATGACCACCCACACCGACCTGGCCTGCACCGCCGCCGACGCCGTGCTCGTCACCAGCGGCACGGCCACATTGGAAGTCGCCCTGTGCAAGCGGCCGATGGTCATCAGCTACAAAATCTCGCCGCTCACCTACGCCTATGTGAAGCGCAAAATCAAAGTGCCGCACGTCGGCCTGCCCAACATCCTGCTCGGACGCGAAGCCGTGCCCGAGCTGTTGCAGGGCAAAGCCAAACCCGCGCTTTTGGCCGACGCGCTGATCAAGTGGTACGAATCGCCCGAAGCCGTCGCCGCGCTGGAAAACGACTTCCGCGAACTGCACCTCACCCTACGCAAAGACACCGCCGCGCTGGCGGCGCAAAACGTGCTGGAAGAAGCAGACGTGGCAATCTGAGACGCACAAAAAGGCCGTCTGAAAACCCGAAACAGGGCTTTCAGACGGCCTTTTCATGTCTGCCGCATCAACGGTTTTCCAAGCGCCGCGCAAACGGCAAAACGGCGGTTTGCCCGTTCTCAGACGGCCATTTTGTACAAAGGCCGTCTGAGAACGTTTCCAACCTTACGCGCCGCGTTTTTCCAGCGCGGCCACGGCGGGCAGCTCTTTGCCTTCCAAAAATTCGAGGAACGCGCCGCCGCCGGTGGAGATGTAGCCGATGCGCTCGGTTACGCCGAATTTGGCGATGGCCGCCAGTGTGTCGCCGCCGCCGGCGATGGAGAAGCCGCTGCTTTGGGCAACGGCATCGGCCAGTGCTTTGGTGCCGCCTGCAAATTGGTCAAACTCAAACACGCCTACCGGCCCGTTCCACACGATGGTGCCCGCCTGTTGCAGCAGCGCGGAGAGTTCGGCGGCGGATTTCGGGCCGATGTCGAGAATCATGTCGTCGGCCGCCACATCGTCGATGTTTTTGACGGTTGCTTCCGCGTCGGCGGCAAATTCTTTGGCCACCACCACGTCCACCGGCAGGGGCACGCTGCCGCCTTTGGCCGCCATTTTCGCCATGATTTTTTTCGATTCTTCCACCAAATCGTGCTCGGCCAGCGATTTGCCGATGGGTTTGCCCGAAGCGAACAGGAAGGTGTTGGCGATGCCGCCGCCCACGATAAGCTGGTCAACCTTGTCGGCCAGCGAGTCGAGAATAGTGAGTTTGGTGGAAACCTTGCTGCCGGCAACCACGGCGGCCATCGGGCGGGCAGGGTTTTTCAAGGCCTTGCCCAGCGCATCGAGTTCGCCCGCCATCAATACGCCCGCGCAGGCAAGCGGCGCGGCTGTGGCTACGGCTTCGGTGGAAGCTTGGGCGCGGTGCGCCGTGCCGAATGCGTCGTTCACAAAAATATCGCACAAAGCGGCATAGGCTTTGCCCAATCCGGCATCGTTTTTCTTTTCGCCTTTGTTGACGCGCACGTTTTGCAGCATCGCCACTTCGCCCGCCTGCAAAACGGGTTTGTTTTCGCGCCAGTCGTTGAACACTTTGATTTCTTTGCCCAACAGCGCGCCCAGATGCGCGGCCACGGGGGCAACATCGTCTTCGGGGTGGAATTCGCCTTCGGTGGGGCGGCCGAGGTGGGTCATCACGATAACCGCCGCGCCGTTGTCGAGGCAGTAGCGGATGGAAGCGAGCGAGGCGCGGATGCGCGTGTCGTCGCTGATTTTGCCGTCTTTAAACGGTACGTTCATGTCGGCGCGGATAAGTACGGTTTTGCCGGAAACGTTTTGGTCGGTGAGTTTCAAAAATGCCATGATGGGATTCCTTGCGTAGTCGGATGAAGCAAAACGCGCATTATCCGACAATGTAAAGGTTCGGTAAAGGAAAGGCCGTCTGAACGGGTTTCAGACGGCCTTTACTGCATCAGGCGGGGTGTTGCGCGGCGGTACATACGGTTTCGGATATTCCGACAGACACGGCGGGATTTGGTACAAGCGCAAGCCGTGTGTCTGCGTCCGAACCGTTTTCAGACGGCCTCAGTCCTGCTGCAGCACTTGCCGGTAGATTCCTTTCAGACGGCCTGTGACGGCGGCTTCGCCGTATTCGGCGAGGCAGTGGGCGCGCAGGGTTTCGCGGTCGTAGCGGCGGCAGTTAGCGTGCAGTTCGAGCAGGGCGGAGGCGAGGGCTTCGGGGTTTTCGGGTGGGACGAGGAGGCCGTTGCCGTCGTTGACGATGCCTTCAGGGCCGCCGCAGCGGGTGGCGGCGATGGGTAGTCCCTGCGACAGGGCTTCGATAAAGACGACGCCGAAGGTTTCGCTGCGGCTGGCGAGGACGAAGGCATCGCTGCGGCGCATGAGGCGGCGCACGTCGGCGGGGACGAGTGCGCCGTGGAAGGTGACGGCGTGTGCGATGTTCAGACGGCCTGCCTGGTTTTGCAAATTGCCCAGTTCGTTGCCGCCGCCGCCGATTTCGAGGCGCAGGGCGGGTTGGCTTTGCAGGGCGCGGGCGAAGGCGTCAAGAAGGATGTCGAAGCCTTTGTTGTGGTCGAGGCGGCCGACGGAACAGAAGGTGAAGGTGTCGCTTGTTTGGTTTTCAGACGGCCTTTGGGCGGTAAAGGGTTCGGCGAAGTCTGCGCCGAGGATGTTGGGCAGGTATTGCCAGTTCAGGCCGGGATATTCGCTTTCGAGCAGGCGGCAGAAGGCGGGGCTGACGGCCAGCCGCACCGCCGCGCTCGCTGCGGCTTGGTTCATGGCGGGGCGTTGCCAGCGGCGGATCAGGCCGCGTGCGTAGGTGCTGCTGTGTTCGGTGATGATGTAGGGGATGTTGTGTTTGGCGGCGATGCGACGGGCGAGGATGCCGCCGTGGTTGACGGCGTGGGCGTGCAGGAGGTCGGGACGGCCTTGTTCTTTGAGGTAGCGCCCGAACAGGCGCATGCCGGCGGCGAGCCAGCGTTCGCGGTCGAAATGGGGCAGGGGCGGGCAGAGGTAGGTGTTGTGGGCGGTGTAGGTGGGGATGAGGCCGTCTGAAAAGATGTTTTCGCCGTAGCGGCCTGTGAGGATTTCGCGCCAGCGGCGCGGCGAGCGGAACAGAGGTGCGACGACGCCGACGCGCAGGCCGGCGCGGGCGAGGGCGTGCGCCTGTTGGCGGAAGAAGATGCCGTCGAGGGAGTCGGGCGTTTCGGGATACCAGGAGGGGAGGAGGAGGATGTGCATGGGGTGTCGGGCGGGGCGTTTTCAGACGGCCTGTGACGGTTGAGGCCGTCCCCGTATATGCGGTTGAGGCCGTCTGAAAAAGGTTTGGGCCTTTGTTGGGGCAAAAAATTCAGGCCGCCTTTGCTTCTGTTCGGCGGCCTGTCCGCTTATTTGGCGGGGGCGGGGGTTGGTTTGCCCTGATCGGTTGGAAACCATTTCTGATAGATTTTATCGTAAGTGCCGTCGGCTTTGATTTGCTCCAAGCCTTGATTGAGCTTGTTCAGCAGTTCGGTTTTGCCCTTGGTTACTGCCAATGCGTAGTGGTTTTTGACGGAACTGCCGTCGTTGATGACGCGCAGTTTCTGCTCTTTGTAGGTGTTGGCATAGTAGTTCAGGGGGCCGGCGTCGGCGAAGGCGCCGTCGACGTTTTTACGCATCACTTCGCGCGTTGCCGCCCAAACGGAGGGCGTGCGTGTGATGATGCCTTTGCCGCCTTGCAGTTTGGCGAGGCCGGGTTCGCCTACTGTGTCGACCACGACGGCGATGTTTTTGCCTTTTACGTCGCCAATCGAGGTAATCGGGCTGTCTTCGGGGACAATCAGTGCCATCGAGGTGTCAAAGTGCGGGTTGGTGAAGTCGACCATGGCTTTGCGCTCGTCGGTCACGGTAATCGCCGCCACGGCGATGTCCGCGCCTTTGCCCAAATCTTCCAGCATGCCGGTAAAAGGATGGGGGATGTAGTTGGTGCGGAAGCCCTGTTTGTCGCCGATGGCGTTGACCAGGTCGATACCGAAGCCGGAGGGGCGGTTGTCGGTGTCCGACATCACAAACGGGGCGAAGCCGCCCGCTTCAAAAAATACGTTTTGCACGGGGCGGGAGTCTTGTGTGGAGTTTTCCACAGCGGGCTCGCTGTGTGCCGGCGTTCCCTTGCTTGCCGTGTCGCCGCAGGCCGCCAAGGAAAACACAACAACAAGGGGCATAAAACGTCGTAACGAAATCATGATGATGTTCTCTTTTCGGGTTGGGATTGCAGGGCGGAAAATCATTTGCGCAGGCTGATGACGATGGCCGCGCTGCGGTTGCGCCAGGTTATCGGGATGACGAAGGAGCGGTCTTTGCGCGGCAGCAGGATTTCGTCGGGTGCGCCGCGCAGGACGATGGGCACGGAAATTTCAAATTCCTCGCCGAATTCGCTGCGCGCGTTGCCGGCGATGGTGTTGGCCACTTCGCCCACCAAATCGGCCATCAGCTCTTCGCCGGTGTCTTTCTCGCCTATCAGCACCAAAAGGCGTTCGAGCAGCTCTTTGGGGGCGGTGAAATAGACGACGCCCTGGTTTTTTCCCGAAATGGCAATTACGCCGGTGAAATCTTTGGCCGACGGTATTTTGTTTTCGATGAGGTAGGGCGTGCCTACCACCAGTTCTTCCCCTGTAATCATTTGCGCGAAATATTTTTGCACGCCGTCGATAAATATTTGTAACTTCTCTTCTTTCATGTTTATTCCTGTGTTTGTGACAATCGGTTCGGGCGGTTTGCCGAGGCGGCCGCGAATCAGCCTTCCAGCATTTCGTTCAGTGCGCCGAACAGTTCTTCGTCGGAAAATGGCTTGTAGAGGAAGCCGCGCGCGCCCAGTTGCAGGGCTTTGATGCCGGTGGCTTTGTCGGCCAGCGCGGAAACGACCAGAATATTGGCGTTTTCATCCATGGCGGTGATTTGGGCGATACACTCCAAGCCGTCCATTTTGGGCATGGTCAGATCCATGGTAACCACATCCGGGTGGTGCTGGCGGTAGAGGGCGATTGCTTCTTCGCCGTTTGACGCGGAGGCCACCACTTCGAAATCCATTTTGCTCGACCCGCGCGAAATGCGGTTGCGGATAACGTTGGAATCGTCGACAACCATAATGTGTTTTGCCATAGTTTTTAATCCTTATCCTAATTTGGGCAGCGTGAAGGTGAAACGGGTATAGCCTTGCGGGCGGGTGGTTACGTTTACCGTGCCGTTCAGAGAGATGATGCGGTCTTTGATGATGTCCAAACCTATGCCGCGGCCGGCGTCTTCGGTGCTGTCGTTGGCGGTGGAGAAGCCCGGGCTGAACAGCAGTGAAACCAGCGTTTTTCTGTCCAGATTGGCGGCTTCTTCCTCGGTGTATCTGCCCAAACTTACGGCTTTTTGCGCGATGGCGCGGTAGTCGATGCCGTTGCCGTCGTCTTCGAAAGTAAGGACAAATCTGTCGCCGTGGTATTTCAGTCCCATGTGGACATGGCCGATGGTGAGTTTGCCGCGCTGGTTGCGGATTTCGGGTTTTTCGATGCCGTGTACGACTGCATTGCGCAGCAGCTGGATGGCGATTTCGGTAATGACCCGATCCATTTTTTTGTTGCCGGTGCTTTCCAGGCCGCTGTAGGTGAAGGCGGCTTCTTTTTTGTTGCGTTTGGCGATATCGGCGACAAAATCGGCATAGCGGCTGCGGGTGGTTTGCGGTGTGGCGGCTTGCTTACCGTCCAAAGTAACGGGGGCTGTACCACCGATTTTAGCCAGCAAATCTTCGATGGTGTGGGTGAGACGGATCAGTTCTTCCAGTTGCACGGTCAGACCGAGGAAGTTTTCGCCGGAGAGCTTGGGCGTTTGTTTCAGGCGGTTGAGGTTGGTTTCGAAGTTTTCCGCCATATTGGTGAAGCCGCTCAGTTTCAGGGCGGACGCTTCGCCTTTCATGCTGTGCACTTCGCGGTAGATGGCGTTTACTTTTTCATACAGCGACATGCCGCTTTCGTCTTGCACCTTCAATACCGAGTTGATGCTTTGGATGCGCTGCTTGGTGTTGTTGATAAAGTCGTTCAGCGAATCGCGGTCGGCCTGCAAAATGGTGCTGAGCATTTCGAGCTGGACGTCGTTCTGCTCGCGCTCCTGTTCCATTTTCTGTTCCAGCAGTACGGCATCGGTAACATCTTCCACGTTCACCAGCACGCGGGTAATGGCTTTGCCGTGATAGACGCGGCGGAAGTTGAAGTCGAGAAAGCGCTCGTTGCCGTCAACCTTTACTTTCTGGCGGATGAGGGGGTTGAGCGAGGCAATCAGACGTTCTTTGGTGCGCGCGTTGTAGAGCTGGCCGACGAAGTCGTTGGTGGTGTTCAGGTCTTTGGTGTCGATGAAGCTGCTCAAAACGTCGAGCAGGTTTTTGCCGCCGACATTTTTCTGGCCGATCAGGCTTTCGAGCTGTTTCGAATATTGCGAACCGATGGTCAGGTCTTTGTCGAGCAGGAACAGACCGGTGGTTACCGTGTCCATAATCTCGGTAGTTTCTTTTTTCGCCGCATCTGCCGATTTGTCGGCGGCGAGCAGTTTGCGGATGAAGTAGGCCAAGAACAGCGCAAGGTATAACACTGCGCCCCCGATACCAAAAATCTCCACGTTTCTTAATTGGATGCCGCGTTCTTCCAACTTGGCACGTTTGTTTGCCAGCAGGAAATTGGTGATTTCGGTAAAGCGGGCGTTGTTGTTTTGCAGACTCAATAACGCAGCATCAACCAACGAAGCATCGGCGGTGGGGTCTTCGGCCTTTTTCAGATAGGCGTCTACGATGATTTTTGATTCTTTCCATTTTCGCACCATCTCTGCCATCAAGGCTTTTTTGACACCTTTGTCGGCTGCGTCCACCAAATATTTCCGGCCGTCAATGGAAAGATAGTCGCCGCCTTTGGCTGTGGCCTGCAGCGAGCGGGAAAAAGCGTCTTGCGCCTCTTTGGTACGTTTTAATGCACCTTGCACCAAGGGATTTTTCGGGTCTTGGTGGGTGTTGAGTTTGAGCATCTGGACGTTTTCCAGCAATTCGCCATACGCGTTTGCCATTTCGGCGGTAACGTAACTTTGGACGGAATCTTCTTCAATCTCGTTGGAAATATGGTTGGCATAAGCCAATAATCCTGCCAGCAATACAACGAAGATGCCGATGGAGATAATCAATCCTCGATACCGACTCAAACCGGCGGAATCGGTTTTGGGCGCCGTATTGTCGTTCATGGCTTTCCTTTCACTCAAATAAGAAATGTGTTTTCAGGCTGTTGAAAAGGGCGGTTGAAACCAAAGTGTGGTGTCCGTCCATAAAATTACGCGGCAAGTCCGACCCATTGCGGTTGGGATTGTTTTACGGATGGAGCAGCACGAAAACAAAGAAGGAGGCCGGTATTCCTCCGATAAGGTTTCAGCCCTCTGCCCGATTGGGCGGCCGGAGCGACGGTTTCATTCATAATGTAAGTCCTCAATTTGGTTGGTATTTTATACTGCCGGAAAACAACGGTTTGGGAAGATTCGGAGTGAAGCTTTCTTCCTTACAAATTTATTTCCAAAAAATGCAATTTGGAAAATTTTGTGTTGTTTTGTAAGTTTTCTCAGCTTTTTCGGATTATAAGTTATAAATATGTAAATTTACACTTAATTATGTAAAGACAAATTTATCCGGTTTTATTTCGATATTTGTTGATTTATATCAAATTAATGCGTTTTGGTAACGGATTGCACTCAAAAAACGATTGGGGGAGCAAAGACTGCCGGGGTGGCGAATGTAAAAGTCTCCGAAGGCATGGTAGCGGACAGGCCGTCTGAAAGGACCTACCGCCGCCCAAACCGGGCTTTCAGACGGCCTAAATCATCGCGGACCAGCCAAGCCGCCCACAGAAGCCCGGCCGTCCACAAAACGGCAAACAGCGGATAGTTTTGCGCGTTGCCGAACAGGGTGTGCGACACGGCGGCGGCGAGGGTGGCAAGAGTGGCGGGGTAGAAGGTGCGGCGCGGCAGCGGCTGCCACAGGTGGGCGGACAGCTCGCTTTTGAGCACGCAGAAAATCCAGAACGCCGCCGCCGCCGCTGCCGCCGCGCCGCGTGCACCGTAGGGCGGGATAAGCGCGTAAAGCAGCGGCAGGGCGGCGGCGAGGGCGGCCAGCGAAACAGAGGGGACAAGGCCGCTTTTGCGCCGCACATTGATACCGATGCCCGTTGCCTCCGTCAGCGTATACAGCAGCGGCACGAGCACGGACGACACCAAAACGAAGCGCACGGCGGCATACTGCGGCGGCAGAATCAGATCGGCCAGCGGCGACAGCAGCCCGGCCAAACACGACAAAGCCAGCACGGCGGCGCAGAGCAGGGCGGCGGCGCGGGCGACTTTGTCCGCGCCGCCGCCGTCTGCCGCCCATTTGAACACCGTCGGTGCCCACACCGTGGCAAACACGTTTTGCAACATGCCCGCCGCCGCCGCAAAGCCCGCCGCCAGCGCGTATACGCCCAACTCTTCCGGCGCGGCCAAATCGCGCAGCAGCCAGCGATCGGCCGAGGAAAACGCCCAGTAAACCAACGCGCCCGCCGCCAGCGGCAGGCCGTAGGCGAGGGCGGAGCGCAGTTCCGCCGCCGACCAGCGTGCCCGCCACGCCGCCGCGCAGTCGCGCCGAGTCTGCCACAGCAAAAGCGGCAGCGCCGCCGCCTGCGCCGCCGCGAACACCGCCAGCAGGGTGAAGGTGTCGGCGGGCAGCCAACCCGTCAGGCAGAACGCGGCCGCCGCCAAAACCAGCAGCTTGGGCAGCAGCTGCGACAGCGAAAACGCCCACGCCCGCCCGTTCATCCGCAGCACCAGCGACAGGCAGCGCGTCAGCAGCAGCGCGGCGGCAAACAGCAGACACAGCAGGCTCAAACGCGCGTCGGCGAGCGAAAACACGGTTTCAGACGGCCTCTCGGGCGCAAAAACCATCAGCGCGGCAAACGCGGCGGCGGCCAGCAGCAGCGGCGGCGCGGCCGTGTGTTTCAGCAGCGCGCCTTCTCGCCCCCTGTAATGGTGGAACTCGCGGATATAGCTCTGATCCAAGCCCAGCCCGAGCACAATCAGCGCCAGCGCGGCGGCGGTTTGCATCAGCAGCAGCCGTCCCATGTCGGCGCTTGAAAAATGGCGCGACAAAAGCGGCAGGGCGGCAAACGAGGCGGCCGCGCCGCCGACCGGGCCGGCGGCATAGGCGAGAAGGGTTTTGAGCTTCATAAAACAGGCTGGGAAAAGGGTTGTACGGCGGTTTTCAGACAGCCTCTGTGTCTTTTGAAGCCGTCTGAAAACGCTCTGATGCCGCGCGGTGTGGTATGGTTTGAGAACGGCATAAAGCGGGCGTATGATGCCGCGTTTCTTTGCCGCCCGGGCGACAACAGAACAGGCATCCGCCAAAGGGCTTTGCGCCCCTCACAAACATTTCGACAGGAAAATCATGAACGAAAAGCAAATCCGCATTTTGGGCACTATCGGCAGCATCATGGCCGTGGGCATGTATGTGGCCTATATCCCGCAGATTCAGGCCAATCTGGCCGGACGCGAGGTCGGTTTTATGGAACTTTTGCAGCCGCTGGTGGCCTGCATCAACTGCACCATCTGGGTGGCTTACGGCCTGTTCAAACAGCCGCGCGACTGGCCGATTGCCGTTGCCAACGCGCCGGGCATTGTGCTGGGTTTGGTGACTTTTATTACCGGCCTGTAAAAGGCTTGTATAACAGAGCGGGTTTTCCCGCTCTTTCTTTATTCTGAGGCCGTCTGAAAACCTTTCAGACGGCCTTTTTGTTATGGTGGAACAACACGGAAAGATACAAGGCAGCAAGCCGCAGACAGTACAAGTAGTACGAGGCAGGTTTTCTTGGCATTTCCAATGCCGTAGAAAGCCGCCCTCTTCGAGCTAAGGCGCAGCAACGCCGTAGATTTTCTATTTTGGTTCACTATACTCCGCTTCGGGATTCGTGCCGCGCAGCTCGTGAAAACGCGCGCGCCAGTCGGCAAAATGCCCTTGTTCGATGGCTTCGCGCATTTCTTCCATAATCACCTGATAGAAATGCAGGTTGTGGATGGTGTTGAGCTGCGCGCCGAGAATTTCGCCGGCGCGGTGCAGGTGGTGCAGATAGGCGCGGCTGAAGTGTTGGCAGGTATAACAAGTGCAGCTTTCGTCCAGCGGCGCGGTGTCGTGTTTGTGTTTGGCGTTTTTGATTTTTACGTCGCCGAAACGGGTAAACAGCCAGCCGTTGCGGGCGTTGCGCGTGGGCATCACGCAGTCGAACATATCCACGCCGTGCGCCACGCCGTACACCAAATCTTCGGGCGTGCCCACGCCCATCAGGTAATGCGGCTTGTGCGCGGGCAGCATCGGGCCGACGGCGCGCAGCATGCGGTACATCTCGGGCTTTGGTTCGCCGACACTCAAACCGCCGATGGCAAGCCCCGGGAAGTCGAATTCTTCCAGCCCGCGCAACGACTGTTCGCGCAGGTCTTCATACATCGCGCCCTGCACGATGCCGAAGAGCGCGTTGGGGTTTTTTAAGTCTTCAAACGCCTTTTTCGAGCGCTCCGCCCAGCGCAGACTCATTTGCAGCGATGCTTCAGCCTGCGATCGCGTGGCTTCGCCGGGCGTGCATTCGTCCAGCTGCATGGCGATGTCGGAATTCAAAACCGTTTGGATTTTCATCGAGATTTCGGGAGACAGAAATAATTTGTCGCCGTTAATCGGGCTTTTGAAAGTGCAGCCTTCTTCGGTCAATTTCCGCATATCGGCGAGCGAGAAGACTTGAAAGCCGCCCGAGTCGGTGAGTATCGGTTTGTCCCAGCCGATAAACTGATGCAGGCCGCCGAATTGTCCGATGACTTCCAGCCCGGGGCGCAGCCACAAGTGATAAGTGTTGCCGAGAATAATCTGCGCCTTGATGTCGTTCAGGTTGGCGGGCGACATGGCTTTAACCGAGCCGTAAGTGCCCACGGGCATGAAAACCGGCGTTTCGATTTTGCCGTGGTTGAGTTCGAGCGTACCGCGACGGGCGTGGCCGTCGGTTTTGTGCAGGGTGAATGTGAGCATGGTGTTCGGGTGCGGGAAACAAAGGGGCGGATTATAGTGAACCAAAATAGAAAATCTACGGCGTTGCTGCGCCTTGCCGTATTCCCCATACTGTCTGCGGCTTGCTGCCTTGTATCTTTCCCATTTTGTTTCACTATTATACGGCAAGAGGCCGTCTGAAAACCCTGCGGCGGGTTTTCAGACGGCCTGACATTCGCGGCGCGTGTTCAACCGTCGATGAGGGCATCAACGAAGGCGCGGGCGTTGAAGGGGCGCAGGTCGTCGATGCTCTCGCCGACGCCGATGTAGCGCACGGGTATCGGGCGGGCGGAGGCGAGGGCGGCGAGGACGCCGCCTTTGGCCGTGCCGTCGAGCTTGGTGACGATAAGGCCGGTGACGCCTAGCGCGTCGTCGAAGGCTTTGACCTGGTTGACGGCGTTTTGACCGATGTTGGCATCGAGCACGACGATGATTTCGTGCGGCGCCTCGGGCATGGCTTTCTGCAAAACGCGTTTGACCTTTTTGATTTCTTCCATCAGATGAAGCTGGGTGGGCAGGCGGCCGGCGGTGTCGGCCAGTACGATGTCGGTTTTGCGGGCTTTGGCCGACTCGACGGCGTCGTAGCAGACGGCGGCGGAATCGCCTTTGGCCTGGGAGATGACGGTGACGCCGTTGCGCTCGCCCCATTCCTGCAACTGCTCGCGGGCGGCGGCGCGGAAGGTGTCGCCTGCGGCGAGGATGACGGATTTGCCCTGCTGCTGGAAGTATTTGGCGAGTTTGCCGATGGAGGTGGTTTTGCCCGCGCCGTTGATGCCGGCCATCATGATGACGAAGGGTTGGCCGTTGCTTGGGATGTTGAGCGGTTTTTCCAGCGGCGCGAGCAGGTCGTAGAGGGCTTCTTTGAGCGCCTGACGCAGTTCGCGGCCGTCTGAAAGGCCTTTGAGGGAGACGCGGCGGCGCACTTCGTCCATCAGCTGCTCGGTGGCTTCGATGCCCATGTCGCTGGTGAGGAGGACGGTTTCGAGTTCTTCGTAGAGGTCTTCGTCGATTTTGCCGCCGCCGAACACGCCCGCGAGGGATTTGGCCATTTTGTCGCGCGATTTGCCGAGGCCTTTTTTCAGACGCGCCGCCCAGCCGCCGTTGTCGGTTTGCTCGGTGTCGGTTTGTTCCGTGTCGGTTTGTTCCGTGTCGGTTTGTTCCGTGTCGGTTGCGGACGGGGTTTCGGCGGTGTCTGCCGCTGCGGCTTCGGGCGGCGGGTTGTCGTTTTCAGACGGCCTCCCGTCTGCCGCTGCCTCTGGCGCGGTTTCGCTCGGATTGAGGCCGTCTGAAACGGTGTTGTCGGACGGGGTTTCGTCTGCGCCCGCGGGCTCCTGCGTTTCGGCGGGACGGTTGAGCAGGCCGCTGCGGTCGGCGTTGCGGATGTCGTCGAGGTATTTCTGACGCGCGGCGGCGGCTGCGTCCGCAGATTCGGCGGGCGCGCTTTCGGCGGCGTTTTGCGCGGTGTCGGTTTGCTCCGCTTCTTTGTCGGCGGATTCGGTTTTGCGTTTGAATAGGAAGTCGAATAGTGCCATGTGTGTTCCTGACGGCGGGTAGTGGGTTAGCTTTTGTCGGCCTGGCGGGAAACGGCGTTGAGCTGCTCGTCGGTCAGCGGGCTGTCGTCTTCGAAGCTGACGTTGTCGCCGAGATCGGCGTCGTCCATTTGCAGGCCGTCGTCTTCGGGGAGGGCGGACGGTGCGGGTTCGGCAGGCTGTGCGGGCGCGGGCGGCGGGGTGCGGCGGAAGAGCTTGGCAAGAAATCCGAACATGATTTATTCCTTTTATTGCGTTGTTAGGCTGCTGGCGGCGGATTGTAACGCAAGCGGCGCGGATTGGGGCGCGGCGGCGGCGCTTTTTTGCTTTTCAGACGGCCTTTGCCCCTTTAATATGCGCGTTTCGTTTATTTGTTGACAGGAATTCGGATGATGTTGCGTTATTCTGCGGTGCTGCTTTTGGCGCTTGTGCCGTTTTCGCAGGCGGAGACGGTGCTCTCGACGCTGCCCAACGGCATGAAGGTGCTGGTGAAGGAAGACAGGCGCGCGCCGGTGGCGGCGGTGCGGCTGTGGTACAAGGTGGGCAGCGTGGACGAGCACGCGGGCAAAACGGGTTTGAGCCACGCGCTGGAACATATGATGTTCAAGGGTACGAAGGCCGTGCCTGCGGGCGAGTTCAGCCGCCGCGTCGCCGCGCTGGGCGGCAACGACAACGCCTATACCAACCGCACGGAAACGGTCTACACCACCAATATCGCGGTGAAAAACCTGAACGAAGTGCTGAAAATGGAGGCCGACCGCATGTCCAACCTCAATTTCAGCGACAAGGCTTTCGCCAACGAGATGGACGTGATCCGCGAAGAGCGCCGCATGCGCACCGACGACAGCCCCGGCGGCAAAATGTGGGAAACGCTGCACATCAAAATGTGGCGCAAACCCTTCAACAAAGCGCCCGTTATCGGCTATATGGCCGACCTGCACAAACTCAAAGCCGCCGATCTGCGTGCGTGGTACAGGCAATGGTATGCGCCGAACAACGCCATGCTGGTGATTGTCGGCGACGTGGACGCGCGGCAGACCGTGAAGGAAGTGCAAAAACTGTTCGGCAGCATCCCCAAGCGCAAACTGCCCGCGCGCAACGGCGAATTCGAGAGGCCGTCTGAAGCGCGCGCCGTGCAGGCCGAGGTGTACGCCGTCACCGCCCAGCCCATCGTCAGCCTCAACTGGCGCGTGCCCGCCGCCGAAAAAATCAGCGACGAAATGCCCTATGCCCTCGAAATGCTCGGCCTCGTCCTCGCGGGCACGGATTCGGCACGCTACAACAAAAAACTCCAGCGCGGCGATGCCGTGGCGCTGGCCGTGTCGGCCGGATACAGCGGCTTCGGCCGCAAAAACGCCATGTTCTCCGCCGGCGGCCTGCCCAACGGCCAAACCACGCCCGAAGAGCTGAAAAAGCGCCTGCTCGCCGAAATCCGCGACATCGCCGACAAGGGCGTCACGCAGGAAGAACTCGAACTCATCCGCCGCCCCGTCGAAACCTCGCGCATCTTCGCCAAAGACTCCGTACGCAGCCAGGCCGACACCTTGGGCGAACTCGAACACAACGGCTTCGGCTGGCAGACCGAAGACGAAGCCGTCCGCCGCCTGCTCTCGGTTACGCCCGCACAAGTGCAGGCCGCCGCCCGCCTGATTGCCGCCTCGCCGCTGACGCAGATTACCGTCCTGCCCAAAGCGCGGCAGGCGCAGGCGGCAGAAGGCCGTCTGAAAACACCCGAAACACCCGCCGCCGCGCAAGAAAACAAGGCACAGCCATGAACAAAGTCCTCATCCTCCCCCTCGCGGCCGCCCTGGCCGCCCCCGCATACGCCGTCACCTTCCAACGCTGGCAAACCGCCGACGGTGCCACCGTCACCTACGTCGAGCGGCGCGAGCTGCCCATCGTCCACATGGAAATCACCTTCAAAGGCGCGGGGCAGACCGGCGAGAGCGCCAAAGGCGTCGCCGCCTTCACCGCCGACATGCTCTCCACCGGCACGCAGCAATACGGCGAAGAAGAGCTGCACGACCTCAGCAACCGCCTCGGCGTCACCGTCGGCAGCAGCGCGGGCACGGAAAACGCCTCTGTCTCCTTCGCCTCCCTCAGCCGCCGCGACACCCTTTCAGACGGCCTCAAACTCGCCAACCAAATCGTCGCCCATCCCAAATTCGACGGCAAAATCCTCGAACGCGCGAAAAGCCAGGCCGCCACCGCCCTGCGGCAAAACCTCAGCCGTCCCGCCTTCGTCGCCTCGCGCGGGCTCACCGTCCTCAACTACGGCAATCACGCCTACGCCGACACCGCGCGTCTGAACGAAGCCGACATCGCCGCCGTCACCACCGACGCTTTGAAAGCGCACCACCGCAGCACCTACGCCAAAAACAACGCCTACGTCGCCATCGTCGGCGACGTCAGCCGCCAGGAAGCCGGCGAAATGGCCGCCGCCGTCCTCGACGGCCTGCCCGCCCAGGCGGATATCCGCCCCATCGCCGACATCCCCGAAACCGACGGGCGTCAGCAGGACATTCCTTTTGCCGACAAAGAACAGGCCGTCGTCGTGATGGGTCTGCCCCTGCTCGTGCACAAAGACCCCGACCGCTACGCCCTCACCGTCGGCAACTACATCCTCGGCGGCGGCGGCTTCGACAGCCGCCTGATGAAAACCCTGCGCGACGAAAAAGGGCTGGTCTACGGCGTTTCCTCCGCGCTCAGCCCCTTGGAGAAAAAAGGGCCGTTTGCCGTTTCCTTCTCCACCAAAAAAGGCAGCGCCGCCGAAGCGCTGGCCGCCGCCCGCAGCGTTTTGGAAAATTTCATCGCCCAAGGGCCGACCGAAGCCGAACTGAAACAGGCCAAAGACAACATCGTCGGCAGCTTCCCGATGAGTTTCGACACCAACGCCAAAACCGTCGGCCTCGCCGCCGCCGTCGGCGTGCGCGGCCTGCCGCTCGATTACTACGACAACTACACGCGCAACATCGAAGCCGTTACCGCCGAACAGATAAAAGAAGTCTGGCAGCGTCGCCTCGATCCCAAGAAAATGAACGTCGTCACCGTCGGCAAAGAAACGCGTTGAGGCCGTTTCTGCCTGTATTTTTGCGGGGCAAAACGCACAAAGGCCGTCTGAAAGGTTTTTTCAGACGGCCTTTCTGTGTCCGCACGGCCTGTTTTTGTATCGGGTCGGCAGGTGCTTTGAGGCCGTCTGAAAGCGGAGCTTCAACGAAGTTAAGAACCGGTTTGAAACGGGCTTTTCAGACGGCCTCCTGCCCGTTTCACGCGTCGGTATCGTCCACCAGCCCTTCCGCCGTCTGCTCGGGATGGAAACGGACGGACTGCGGGTAGGGGTAGAAATCGTCGAGCAGTCCCTGTTGCAGCCGCTCTTTTTTGCCCTGCCAGAATTCGGGGGTCAGAAGGTCGCGGTGGTGTTTGAGGAAGACCTGCCGCACGTCGGGTTCGCCCAAGAGGAAGGGGGCGAATTCTTCGGGGAAAACGTCGCCTTTGTGTATGGGATACCAGGGTTCGGCGGCCATTTCGGCTTCGGGGGTCGGCGCGGGCGGGATTTTGCGGAAGTTGCAGTCGGTCATGTATTCGATTTCGTCATAGTCGTAGAAAATCACGCGGCCGAAGCGGGTCATGCCGAAGTTTTTGTAGAGCATGTCGCCGGGGAAGATGTTGGCCGAGGCCAGCTCTTTCAGGGCGAAGCCGTAGTCGATCACCGCCGCCGCTTTTTCTTCGGGAGCGGCCTGCTGCATGAAGAGGTTGAGCGGTTGCAGGCGGTGTTCGATGTAGGCGTGCCTGATGATGACCATGTCGTCGGTTTCTTCGATCTGGCAGGGGGCGAGGGTGCGCATTTCTTCGAGGAAGGCGGTGTCGCAGCGCGATTTGGGCAGCGGGATGTCGGAAAATTCCATGGTGTCGGCCATGCGTCCGACGCGGTCGTGTTTTTTCACCAGCAGGTATTTGCGGCGGACGTATTCGCGGTCGAAGTCTTTGTTGGCGCCGAAGGTGTCTTTGATAACTTTGAACACATAGGGAAAAGAGGGCAGGGTGAACACGCTCATCACCAGCCCTTTCACGCCGGGCGCAAGGATGAATTTGTCGTCGGAGTGGCGCAGGTGTTGGGAAAACTCGCGCCAGAAGATGTTTTTGCCCTGTTTGTGCAGGCCGAGCAGGGTGTAGAAATCGCCGTCGGAGCGCATGGGCAGCATTTCGCGCAGAAAACGCACGTAGCCGCTGGGCACGGGCATGTCGACGAGGAAATAGGCGCGGGCGAAGGAGAAGAGGACGGAAATCTGTTTCGGATCGAAAAGGGCGGCGTCGATTTTCAGACGGCCTCTTCCGTCGTGCACCACGGCCAGGGCGAAGGGGTGGCTGCGGCTGCCGTTGACGATGCGGCCGAAGACGTAGGCGGATTTGTTGCGGTAGAAGGCCGAATCGAGCACTTGGACGTGCAGGTTCATTTCCTGCGGCGGCCATTCGGCGGCGAAATGGCGGCGGGCGGCGCGCATGATGTCGGCCACGTCGGCCGCGGCGTGGGCAAAGGGAATCTGCCAGCCGAAATGGCCGAGGATGCGGCGCAGACAGCCGCGCAGGCCGGTTTCGGCGGGGTAGTAGGGGAAGAAAACGGGCGGATCGGAATCGATGAATTCGGTGCTGATGGCCGGTTTGACGAAGATGAAGCGGTTGTTGAAATACTTTTTGTCCAGCACTTTGGTGGACACGGAATTGAAAAAGGTTTCGGCCAGCTCGGGTTGTTTGTGGTCGACCAGAAGGGCGATGTATTCCTTTTTCACTTCCGCCCAAAAGGCGTCGGAAGCGTCGGGCGGCAGGCTCTGGCGCAGGATGTCGGCCGCTTCGCGCACGCGGCGGTCGTACATTTGGATGCGCTGCGCCGACAAATCCTGTATCCCCTTCCAGTCGCCGCGCTCGAACAGCGCTTTAGCCTGCGAGGATTTTTCGCGGAACAGGCGGTAGTGTTTGTCGAAGCCGGCCAGCATGGCGGCGGCGGCGCGGGCGGCGGGTGCGGTCATGGTTTCTCCTTTGTTTCGTTTGTTATTGCTTCGGCACAACCATATGCCGCAGCGGCGGAAAAAGCAAGGCGCAAAGCCCGCCGCCCAGTGCTTGAAACCGTTTCAGACGGCCTTATATTGCCGCCTTATGAAAAATCCCTTCCGTTACTTCCAAAAAGGCAAAAACATGAACGAACAAAACCCCGCACCCGAAGAAGAACTGAATACCGCCGATCAGGCCGAAGCCGCGTCGCCGAGCTATGAAGACTTGCAGGCGCAGGTGGCCGAACTGGAAGGCCGTCTGAAAGACGAAGAGCTGCGCGGCCTGGCCAACGAACAAAACCTGCGCCGCCGCCACCAGCAGGAAATCGCCGACGCCTACAAATTCGCCGGACAGAAATTCGCCGCCGAAATGCTGCCCGTGAAAGATTATCTGGAAATGGCCCTGCTCGACCAAAGCGGCAATTTCGACGCGCTGAAAACAGGCGTGCAAATGACGCTGAACGAGTTGAACAAAGCGTTTGAAAACACACACATCAGCGAAATCAACCCGCAGCCGGGCGACAAACTCGACCCGCACCGCCACCAGGCCATGCAGGCTGTGGAAAGCGATCAGGAGCCGAACACCGTGGTCGGCGTGATGAAAAAAGGCTACGCCCTATCCGACCGCGTATTGCGTCCGGCCATGGTAACCGTCGCCAAAGCCGCCGCAGAAAACACGGCGCAATAAACACGGCACAGAGGCGTTTTCAGACGGCCTTTTGAGGCCGTCTGAAAAGCCGGTAGGCAGCAAAAACCGCATAATGGTTTGATTTTAAAATTCAAAAAGTTGTGATTTTTTTACAACACAGCCCTTGAAAAGTTTCCCTTCTTCCCTATTTTGCAGCGCATGACAAGACGGCGGCAGCTTTATGAGGCCGTCTGAAAACAGATTAACCAATCATTTTTTAGGAGCAATACAATATGGCAAAAGTAATCGGTATCGACCTGGGTACAACCAACTCCTGTCTGGCCATCTCTGAAAACGGCCAAACCAAAGTCATTGAAAACGCCGAAGGCGCGCGCACCACGCCTTCCGTCATCGCCTACCTCGACGGCGGCGAAATCCTCGTCGGCGCACCGGCCAAACGCCAGGCCGTAACCAACGCCAAAAACACCATCTACGCTGTAAAACGTTTGATCGGTCATAAATTTGAAGACAAAGAAGTCCAACGCGACATCGAATCCATGCCTTTCGAAATCATCAAAGCCAACAACGGCGACGCATGGGTGAAAGCGCAAGGCAAAGAGCTGTCTCCGCCGCAAGTTTCCGCAGAAGTCCTGCGTAAAATGAAAGAAGCCGCCGAATCTTACTTGGGCGAAAAAGTAACCGAAGCCGTGATTACCGTTCCCGCCTACTTCAACGACAGCCAACGTCAAGCCACCAAAGACGCAGGCCGTATCGCCGGTTTGGACGTAAAACGCATCATCAACGAGCCGACCGCAGCCGCACTGGCCTTCGGTATGGACAAAGGCGACAACAAAGACCGCAAAGTAGCCGTATATGACTTGGGTGGCGGTACCTTCGATATTTCCATCATCGAAATCGCCAACCTCGACGGCGACAAACAATTCGAAGTATTGGCCACCAACGGCGACACTTTCTTGGGCGGCGAAGACTTCGACCAACGCCTCATCGACCACATCATCGCCGAGTTCAAAAAAGAACAGGGCATCGATCTGAAAAACGACGTGATGGCCTTGCAGCGTCTGAAAGAAGCTGCCGAAAAAGCCAAAATTGAATTGTCCAGCGGTCAGCAAACCGAAATCAACCTGCCGTACATCACCATGGACGCAACCGGCCCGAAACACTTGGCGATGAAAATCACCCGTGCCAAATTCGAAAGCTTGGTTGAAGACCTGATTGCCCGCTCTATCGAGCCTT
Source organism: Neisseria sp. 23W00296 (assembly GCF_044772855.1). Taxonomy (NCBI): domain Bacteria; kingdom Pseudomonadati; phylum Pseudomonadota; class Betaproteobacteria; order Neisseriales; family Neisseriaceae; genus Neisseria; species Neisseria sp. 23W00296. The sequence continues at coordinate 71,847 of NZ_CP173024.1, forward strand.
GCCGCACCGCACTGAAAGATGCCGGCTTGAGCACCAGCGACATCGACGACGTGATCTTGGTCGGCGGTCAGTCCCGTATGCCGAAAGTACAAGAAGCCGTTAAAGACTTCTTCGGCAAAGAGCCGCGCAAAGACGTCAACCCTGACGAAGCCGTTGCCGTAGGCGCAGCGATTCAAGGCGAAGTATTGAGCGGCGGCCGCAGCGACGTATTGCTGCTCGACGTTACCCCGCTCTCGCTCGGTATCGAAACCATGGGCGGCGTGATGACCAAGCTGATTCAGAAGAACACCACCATTCCGACCAAAGCGTCGCAAGTGTTCTCGACAGCCGAAGACAACCAAAGCGCAGTGACCATCCACGTACTGCAAGGCGAACGCGAACGTGCTTCTGCCAACAAATCTTTGGGTCAGTTCAACTTGGGCGACATCGCACCCGCACCGCGCGGCATGCCGCAAATCGAAGTAACCTTCGACATCGATGCGAACGGCATCCTGCACGTTTCGGCCAAAGACAAAGGCACGGGCAAAGCCGCCAACATCACCATCCAAGGCTCTTCCGGTTTGAGTGAGGAAGAAATCGAACGCATGGTGAAAGATGCCGAAGCCAACGCCGAAGAAGACAAAAAACTGACCGAACTGGTGCAGAGCCGCAATCAGGCCGAAGCCCTGATTCATTCAGTGAAAAAATCGCTGGCCGACTACGGCGACAAACTCGACGCTGCCGAGAAAGAAAAAATCGAAGCCGCGCTGAAAGAAGCCGAAGAAGCCGTCAAAGGCGACGACAAAGCCGCCATCGATGCCAAAGCCGAAGCCCTCGGTTCAGCCAGTCAGAAACTGGGCGAAATGGTGTACGCACAGGCGCAGGCCGAAGCCCAAGCCGGCGAAGGCGCGGCGCAGTCGGAATCTTCCGCCAAGAAAGACGACGACGTAGTCGATGCCGATTTTGAAGAAGTGAAAGACGACAAGAAGTAATCGAGGCCGTCTGAAAAAAGCGCGAACCGTGAAGGTTCGCGTTTTTTTGTGTGCGGGAGCGTAATGGCGAAAGGCCGTCTGAAAGTGTTTCAGACGGCCTTTTTGTGTCCGCCATTGCGGTTAGGGCAGGGGTTCGGCAAACCAGTCTGTCGTTGCCGTATCGGCATCGAACACCTGCCCCATCAGCGGTGTGAGCGTGTCGACGCCGAGTTTGCGGGCGGCGGGGATGCTTTGCAACACGGGTTCGTTCCAGGTGTGCAGGGCCATGGCGTATGCGCCCCAGTGGATGGGCATGAAGCGTTTGGGTGCGAATTTGGCGGCGAGGGCGGCGGTTTGCTCGGGGAAAAGGTGGTTGTTCGGCCAGCGTTCGTTGTATTGGCCGTTTTCGATAAAGGCGATGTCGAAGCCGTTGAAGCGTTTGGCGATTTCGTCAAAATGCCTGCCCTGCGCGGAATCGCCGTGGTAGTAGAATTTTTCGCGGCCGTGTTCGATAACGAAGCCCGACCAGAGGGATTTGTTGCGGTCGGTGAGGGTGCGCGAGGAGTCGTGGCGGGCGGGCAGCGCGGTGTAGCGGATGCCGTTGATTTCGGCACTCTGCCACCAGTCCAGCTCGGTGATGCGCTCGGGCGGCACGCCCCATTTTTGCAGCAATACGCCCAAGCCGAGCGAAACGACAAAGCGGCTGCCGCGTGCGGACAGCTCTTTGACGCTGTCTTTTTCGAGATGGTCGTAATGACTATGTGAAATCAAAACCACGTCGGGCGCGGGCACTTTGGACAAGGGGGCGGGCGGTGGCTGGAAGCGGTGCATCATCACGGGAAGCGGCGAAACGCTGTTGCCGAATACAGGGTCGGTAATCACGGTTTGCCCGCCGATGCGCATCAGAATGGTCGAGTGGCCGAACCAGACAAAGCGGCTTTTGTCTGCGGGTGCGGCGAGAAAGGCGTGCCAGTCGGGCTGCACGACGGGCAGCGGCTTGGGCGGGCGCGCGGATTGTTGGTCAACCAGCATTTTCCACATGGCGCGGGCAAGGTCGGTGGGCGCAGCCTGCGGCTCGGGGTTGAAAAAGGTGCGGCTTTCGGGGTCGTAGTGGTCGCTTTTGGGGTAAACGGGATAGGTGTCGGGATAGAGACAGATGGCGAGCGCGGCGGCTGCGGCGGTGAGGGCGAAGAGTTTTTTCTTGTGTTTCATCGCTGTGTTTTATCGTGAGGCCGTCTGAAAAACGAAACCGGGTTTCAGACGGCCTGTTGTCTGCGGGCGGGCATTATAGCGGCAGCCGACGCGCACCCGCATAAATTGATAGAATGCGCGGCTTTGTTTTCCACGCAGGTATTTCCATGACGCATACCAGTAAAAAATCGGCCTTTATCGCCACCGGCCTGATGCTGTTCGCCCTGTTTTTCGGTGCGGGCAACCTGATTTATCCGCCCGTTCTGGGGCAGAACGCGGGCAGGCGGTGTGGGCCGCGCTGGCCGGATTCCTGCTTACGGGCGTCGGCCTGCCGCTGGCGGGGGTGCTGGCGGTGGCCTATACCGGCTCGCGCGATTTGCGGATTTGGCAGGGCGCGCGGGCAGGGTCTACGGCGTGTTTTTCGCCGTCGCCCTTTATCTGGCCATCAGCCCTCTGTTTGCCGCGCCGCGTACGGCGACGGTGTCGTTTGATCTCGGTATCAAGCCGTTTTTGGGCGAGAGGGAGCACAAAGGGCTGCCGGCCGCGTTTGCCGCCGCCTTTTTCGCGCTGACCTACTGGCTGTCGATTTCGCCCGGCAAACTGGTCGACCGCGTCGGCAAGGTGCTGACGCCCGCGCTGCTGGTGTCGATTGCCGTGCTGGTGGGCTATGCGGCGGCCAAACCGATGGCCTCCTTGCAGATGCCCGCTGCCGATTATGCGGCCAACCCCGTTGTCAAAGGTTTGATTGAGGGCTACGGCACGATGGACGCGCTCGCTTCGCTGGTGTTCGCCATTATTGTGATTGACGCGGTGCGCGGCATGGGTTTTGCGAAAAAGGAAGAAGTGCTGTACCTCACTTCGCGCGCGGGCTTTGTCGCCGCCGCCTTTCTCGCGCTGGTGTACGCCTTCGTCGCCTACATGGGCGCGACGAGCGCGGGGGCAATCGGCATACAGGAAAACGGCGCGGCGGTGCTGGCCAAAAGCGCGCAGCATTATTTCGGCACGGCGGGCAACGTGCTGCTGGCCGTGATTGTGATACTGGCCTGCCTGTCGACTTCGGCCGGCCTGATTACCGCCTGCGGCGAATATTTCCACCGCCTCGCCCCGCGCGTCAGCTACCGCGCCTGGACAACCGTGTTCACGCTGGTGTCGCTCGCGCTGGCCAACGTCGGCCTGTCGGGCATTATCAAGCTCTCCGTGCCCGCGCTGATGCTGCTCTACCCTCTGACCGTGGTGCTGATTGCGCTGGCCTTTCTCGACAGGTTTTTCGGCGGCCGCCGCATCGTGTACGCCTGCACGGTGGCCGCCACGCTGCCCGTCGCCCTTATCGACGGCTGGCGCACCGCGCACGGCATGTTTGACGGTGCTTCAGACGGCCTGATTATGCAGATTGACGCAGCTTTGAAAAACATTCTGCCGCTCTACGCCGACGGCCTGGGCTGGGTCGTACCTGCGGCTGTGGGATTGGCCGTCGGGCTGGTGCTGGGGGCGGCGCAGGGTAGGGCAGAGCGCCTAGTCTGCCGTTTGCCCGAAACGGAAAGGCCGTCTGAAAACCTTGCGGGGTTTCAGACGGCCTGATGTTTTGCCAAGCTGCCGTTTGACGGGATGAGGCCGTCTGAAAGCCGTGCGTTGCGGGCGCGTTTTGTCTGTCAGCGGCGGGAAAAGCGCAGCTTGTGGCACTCCGATACGAAGCCGTCGAGCAGGATGTCGTGGGCTTCGCGCGGCAGGCGCTCGGCAAGCTGGCAGGCGAAACCGGCGGCAACGGCAAGAGGCCGTCTGAAACGGCATCCGGCCAGCGTGGCGTCGTAGTAGCCGCCCGCCTGGCCGAGGCGGCAGCCCGTGCGGTCGGCGGCAACAACGGGGACAACCATGACATCGAGGCGGTCGGCGCGGATTCGGCGTCCGGCAAACTGGGGCACGTTCAGCTTGGCGCGGCCGCGTTTGCGTTCGGCCGCCGCGCCTTCGCGGTAGGGCGTGAACCACATGCGTTTTTTGCGCGGCTCGATGTAGGGCAGGTAGACGGCCGCGCCGCGTTGTGCGGCGGTGTGCAGCAGTGGGCGCAGGTTCGGTTCGCTGCCCATCGCCCAGTAAAGGGCGGTTTTTTTGCCGCGCCGTATCAGGGGTTTGAGGCGGCGGACGATTTCCCGTTCGGCGCGCAGGCGCTCGGCGCGGGGCAGGGCGCTGCGTGCGGCGCGGTATTGGCGGCGCAGGGCGCGTTTTTGCTGTTTGACGGTGTCGGTTGCGGCGGACATGGTTTCAGACGGCCTTTCTGTGACGGTTTGCCCAAACGGAAAAGGCCGTCTGAAAAATGCTTTTCAGACGGCCTGCCGGTGCGTTAACGCTTGTTCCAGCGCTCCTGCGATTCGCGGATAACGGCTTTGGCTTCGTCGATGCCGCCCCAGTGTTCGACTTTGGTGGTGCCCGGTTTTTTCAGGTCTTTATAGTGGTTGAAGTGGAACTCGATTTGTTTGACAAGCTGCTTGGGCAAATCTTCCAAAGTGTTGTAGGCATTGCCGTTGTGGCGGTCGTCGGCGGGCACGACGACGATTTTGTCGTCCACTTCGCCGTCGTCGACGAATTTCATCACGCCGATAACTTTGGCTTCGAGGAAGATGCCGGTGGGCAGCGGCGTGTCGGTGATGATGAGCGCGTCGAGTTCGTCGCCGTCTTCGTCGAGCGTCTGCGGGATGAAGCCGTAGTTGGTCGGTTTGGCGAAGGCCAGCGGCTCGACGCGGTCGAGCTGCATCACCGCCAGCTTGCGGTTCCATTCGATTTTGTGGTTCGAACCTGCGGGAATTTCGACGACGACATTGATAATGCCGCCGTCCACGTCGCCCGCATCGAGGATTTGGTTAAAGTCTGCCATTGGGTGCGTCCTTTCGCTGTGCAAAGTGGGAAAAAGCGCGATTATAGCAGCATCAACCCCTATAATAGAGGCCGTCTGAAACCCCGAAACGGCAAACCATGTGGCACATCGTCTTTATCGGCTACGTTTTTACCACGCTGATGTTTTCCGTCGCCCAGCCCGGGCTGGCGCGCAAACTGATTTACTTCGTTTTCCTCACCGCCCTGCCCGCCGCCTTCATGCTGTGGTCGGCCTACATCCGCCTGCGCAACAGGCGCATGAAGCGCGAAGAGGAAAACGGCGGCAGACCCTTGCCCTGAAAAGCCGCAGCCCGTATAATGCCGCCGCTTTTTCCCGTAAAAAGCGCTTTTTTATTGTCATTGAAACGCTCGCACTCCGCGTCCGAAGGGTGTTTCCGCCGGTCGGAAATTCTGTGCGCGGGTGTCTGCACTAACCCTTTTGAAGGAAAACCATGTCCCAAATCACCATGCGCCAAATGCTCGAAGCAGGCGTACACTTCGGCCACCAAACCCGTTTCTGGAACCCGAAAATGGAGCAGTATATTTTCGGTTCGCGCAACAAAATCCACATTGTCAACTTGGAAAAAACCCTGCCGCTCTTCCTTGAAGCGCAGGAAGCCGTGCGCCGCCTCGTCGCCAACAAAGGCACCGTGCTGTTTGTCGGCACCAAACGCCAGGCACGCGAAATCATCCGCGAAGAAGCCACCCGCGCCGGCATGCCCTATGTCGACCACCGCTGGCTCGGCGGCATGCTGACCAACTACAAAACCGTCAAGCAGTCGATCAAACGCCTGGAAGAAAAATCCGCCGTTCTGGCCGACGCCGACAACAGCGGTTACAGCAAAAAAGAACTGCTGGACATGACCCGCGAAGTGGAAAAACTCGAACGCTCGCTGGGCGGCATCAAAAACATGAAAGGCCTGCCCGACGCCATCTTCGTTATCGACACCGGCTACCAGCACGGCACTTTGGTCGAAGCCGCCAAACTGGGCATCCCCGTTATCGCCGTAGTCGACACCAACAACAGCCCCGACGGCGTGAAACACGTCATCCCCGGCAACGACGATTCCGCCAAAGCCATCCGCCTCTACTGCCGCGGCATCGCCGATGCGGTATTGGAAGGCAAAAACCAAGCGGTTGCCGAAACCGTAGCCGCCGCACAGGCCGCCGCTGCCGAATAACACCGATGCAAAAGGCCGTCTGAAAAGTTTCCCGCCCTGCGGAAAACGGTTTCAGACGGCCTGTAACCTTAATACCCTTGGAGACAAAAATGGCTGAAATCACAGCAAAAATGGTTGCCGACCTGCGTGCCGCCACCGGCCTTGGCATGATGGAATGCAAAAAAGCCCTGGTTGAAGCAGACGGCAACATGGAAAAAGCAGAAGAAATCCTGCGCATCAAATCCGGCGCCAAAGCCGGCAAACTGGCAGGCCGCACCGCCGCCGAAGGCGTATTGGCCTACGCCATCGAAGGCAACACCGGCGCACTGGTGGAAGTGAACTGCGAAACCGACTTCGTCGCCAAAGACGCCGGCTTTGTCGAGTTTGCCAACTCGGTTGCCAAAACCGCCGTTGCCAAAAAACCCGCCGACATCGAAGCGCTGGCCGCCCTGGTGGAAGACGAGCGCAAAGCGGTTATCGCCAAACTGGGCGAAAACATGTCCGTGCGCCGTTTCAAAGTTATCGAAACCGCCAACAGCCTCACCGCCTACATCCACGGCGCGCTGGCCACCGAAGGCGTTTTGGTGGAATACAAAGGCAGCGAAGACGTCGCCCGCAAAGTCGGCATGCACATCGTTGCCGCCAAACCGCAATGCGTATCCGAAGCCGAAGTGGACGCCGAAACCGTCGAAAAAGAGCGCCACATCTACACCCAGCAGGCCGTCGAGTCCGGCAAACCCGCCGACATCGCCGCCAAAATGGTCGAAGGCCGCATCAAAAAATTCTTGGCCGAAATCACCCTCAACGGCCAGGCTTTCGTAATGAATCCCGACCAAACCGTTGCCCAGTACCTGAAAGAAAACAATACCGAAGTGATCAGCTTCGTGCGTTACAAAGTGGGCGACGGCATTGAAAAAGCCGTAGTCGACTACGCCGCCGAAGTGGCCGCAGCCGCCAAAGTGTAAGCTGCGCCATCCGATCAAAAACCCGCCGCAAACGGCGGGTTTTTTCGTTTTCAGACGGCCTGTACGCCCGATCCTTATCTGTTTCAGACGGCCTGAGCGGTTTCGCAAAGGTCGCGGCCTTTTCAGACGGCCTCTTCATCCCCGATACGCAGGCGGTAGCGCACGGAAAAGGTGCGCTTTCCTTGCGGCTGCAAAACCGTCAGACCGATGCCGTTGTTCAAGCGGTCGGGGAAACGCGGCAGGAGAGCATGGGGTGGCCGTCTGAAAAAAGGCGGCATGATAGACGAAGGGCGCGGATGCCCGTGCGGCGGCACGGCGCGGCCGCCTCTGTTAAAATCCGTTTCTTTTTGGTTACCGAACACCATGTCCGACACTGCCCGCATCATTGCCAGCTACGGCCGCCGCTACACCGTTCGCGCCGCCTCCGACCGCGTTTACGACGCTACCACGCGCAAAAAGCGGGTGGATTACGCCTGTGGCGACTTCGTACACATCGAAGTGCAGAACGAAGAGCAGGCCGTGATTAGCGATTTCCTGCCGCGCCGCAGCCTGCTCTACCGCCAAGACGCCTGGCGCACCAAGCTTATCGCTGCCAATGTCGACAGAATGTTTGTTGTGACCGCCGCCGTGCCCACGCCGAACGAAACCCTGCTGCAACGCGCCCTGCTGGCGGCGGAGGCGGGCGGCATCGAAGCCCTGGTCGTCCTCAATAAAAGCGATTTGCCCGAAAGCGCGGCGTGGCGGGAGAAACTCGCTTTTTACGCCGCCCTCGGCTACCCCGTCGTCGAAGTCAGCGCGCTGGCAAACGCCGCCGCCCTGCCGCCGCTGATGGCGGGGCGCACCAACATCTTTCTCGGCCAGTCGGGCATGGGCAAATCCACCCTCACCAACGCCCTGCTCGGCAGCGACGCCGCCCGCACCGGCGACATCTCCGCCGCCCTCGACTCCGGCCGCCACACCACCACCCACGCGCAAATGTACGACCTCGGCAGCGACACCTTCCTTATCGACTCGCCCGGCTTGCAGGAATTCGGCCTGCACCACCTCGCCGCCGCCGACCTGCTGCGCTATTTCCCCGACCTGCGCCACCTCGTCGGGCAATGCCGCTTCCACAACTGTACCCACCGCCAGGAACCAGGCTGCGCCGTCAAACAGGCGGCCGACAGCGGCGCGGTTTCGCCCGATCGCGTCGCCTTTTTGCAGCGCGTTACCGACGAGCTGGCCGCGCCGCGCCGATAACCCCTAGGCCGTCTGAAACCTGTTTTAACCTCGTTGAAGCTTCGCTTTCAGAAACGTCATTCCCGTGCAGACGGGAACGGCCTCATCCTCCTCATTTCCACACCATGACCGCAAACCACTACTACCTCATCCTCGCCGCCGCCGTCTTCACTGCCGCCGCCCTCGCCGCCCTGATTACCCGCCTTGTCTGCCAAAACCGCCATCAGGCCGATACGGCCGAGCGCGAGCGGCAGCACCGGGCCGCGCAGGCCGAAAGCGAAAGCCGCTGCGCCGCCCTCGAAGAAAACCGCGCCCACCTTGAAGAACTGTGCGACCGTCTCACCGCCGAGCAACGCCGCAGCGAAGAAGAACTGGCCGAGCAAACCCGCTTTTCAGACGGCCTCAGAGGCCGTCTGAACGCCGCCGAAAACGAGCTGGCCGCCGCCAACGTCCACGCCCGCCGCCTGCCCGAGCTGCAAAGCGAACTGGCCGCCGCCCGCAGCGCCGCCGACGGACTGCACGGGCAAATCCGCGAACTCGACAGCCGCCGCGCCGCCCTCGAAGCGCAGGTGCGCCACCTCGCCGCCCAAGCCGAAGAAGCAGGCCGTCTGAAACCCGACCATGCCGCCTTGCAGCAGGAATTGTCCGACAGCCGCGCCGCCAACGGACGCCTGTCGGCGCAACTCGAAGAAGCCGCCGCGCAAAACCGCCGCCAAACCGACGAATTAGGCCGTCTGAAAACCGACTACGCTACCTTGCAGCAAGAGTTGTCCGACAGCCGCGTGCAAAACGAACGCCTCGCCACCCAAATTGAAAAAGAGCGTCAGGCGCAGGCAGAAAAACTCGCCCTGCTCGACGAAGCCCGCGACGCCCTCGGCAGCCGTTTCCAACACCTTGCCAACCAAATCCTCGAAGAAAAAAGCCGCCGTTTCAGCGAACAAAACCGTGAACAGCTCGGCCTGCTGCTCAACCCGCTGAACGAAAAACTCGGCGGTTTCTCCCAACTCGTGCAAAACACCTACGAAAAAGAAGCCAAAGAGCGCCATACCCTCGAAAACGAACTCAAACGCCTGCAACAGCTCAACAGCCGCCTGCACGAAGACGCCGCCGCCCTCACCCGCGCCCTCACCGGCAGCCGCAACAAAACCCAGGGCAACTGGGGCGAAATGATATTGGAGAGCGTGCTCGAACACTCCGGCCTCGCCAAAGGGCGCGAATACACCGTGCAGGCCGCCGCCGTGCAGACGCAGGAAGACGGCAGCACCCGCCGCCTGCAGCCCGACGTCCTCGTCAACCTGCCCGACGGCAAACAAATCGTCATCGACAGCAAAGTCTCCCTCACCGCCTACGTGCGCTACACCCAGGCACAAAACGAAGACGAAGCCCGCACACATCTGGCCGAACACGTCCAATCCGTGCGCCGCCACGTCGCCGAACTGGCCGCCAAGCAATACAGCAACATCGACGGCCTCACCACCCTCGATTTCGTCTTCATGTTCATCCCCGTCGAACCCGCCTACCTGCTCGCCCTGCAACAGGACGGCAGCCTCTTTCAGGAATGCTTCGACAAACGCATCATGCTCGCCGGCCCCTCCACCCTCCTGGCCACCCTGCGCACTGTCGCCAACATCTGGCGCAACGAACAGCAAAACCGCAACGCCCTGGCCATCGCCGAAGAGGGCGGCAAGCTGTACGACAAATTCGCCGGCTTCGTCGAAACCCTGCAAAGCGTCGGCAAAAACATCGAACAGGCGCAAACCGCCTACCAAAAAGCCTTCAACCAGCTCAAAGACGGCCGCGGCAACCTCATCGGCCGTGCCCAAAAGCTGCATAAACTCGGCCTGAAAACCGGCAAACAGATAGACCGCAAACTGCTGGAAGAAGCCGAAGAAAACGAAACCGCCGCCCTGATTGCGGCGGACAAAACGGAAGATACGCAGGAATAGGCAAAAGGCCGTCTGAAAGCGCAGCTTCGGCGCAGCCAAACTTTTTCAGACGGCCTCCCCTAAAGGAAACCCATGTTCCTCAACCTGAAAAACGGCGGTTTTTCCATGCCGCCGCACATATTCCTGACCCGCGATACCACCCTTTCGCAGATACAGGCAGCGTTTCCCGACAGGGAAACCCATGATGTCGGCACGGGCTGGTATTGGTTCGGCCTGCCCGAAACCGAATACCGCGGGCGGCGTTTTCTCATCAGCCTTGCTTTTTGCGGCCAAACGCTGAAATCCATCCGTTTTGCCATGGCCGACAGAAACGCGGCATCGTGGGAAGACTGGTCGGAAGCTACGAACTGGAAAGCCTCAGCCTCTACCGCCGCTGGCTGGCCGAAGAAATCGGCAGCACCGGCAAATTCGACTGGGGCGGCTGCGGCGCGCACTACGATCCCAAAAGCGGCATCTGCGAAATGTTTTTCTGCTACGCCTGAACACGGCAAAAGGCCGTCTGAAAAGGGCGTTTTCACGCTTTCAGACGGCCTTTAAGCCAATATGGAGCGTGCCACCGCAGCAGCGCATTCTGCGAAATTCCGTTCCGACAATCCGCCCCCTGCGGGCTGTAATTTTGCCAAACAGCCCCATTTGGCGGGCTGTACGTTTCGTTTTCAGACGGCCTCAGAGGCCGTCTGAAACCCTTTTCCCATTTGCAAACAAGCGAGAACCCCATGACCGACAACGTCCTCCTCCATTTGGCCGACGAGCCCCGTTTTTCCGACATCCGCACCGAAGACATCAAGCCCGCCCTGCAAAGCGCGATGGCCGACGCCCGCGCCGCCGTGGCCGCCGTCAAGGCCGAACCGCAGGCAAGCTGGCTGAACACCGTCGAGCGGCTCACCGACCTCACCGAGCGCGTCGGCCGCATCTGGGGCGTCGTCTCCCACCTCAATTCCGTGGTGGACACGCCCGAACTGCGCGCCGAATACAACGCCCTGATGCCCGAAGTGACCGTCTTTTTCACCGAAATCGGCCAGGACATCGGGCTTTACGAACGCTTCAAAGCCATCAAAGCCTCGCCCGAATTTGCCGCCTTGTCGGAAGCGCAGCAAACCAAGCTGGAACACGATTTACGCGATTTCGTGTTGAGCGGCGCCGAGCTGCCGCCGGAGCAGCAGGAAAAACTGGCCTCGCTGCAAACCGAAGCCGCCCAACTCGGCGCGCAGTTTTCGCAAAACGTGCTCGACGCCACCGACGCCTTCGCCCTGTATTTTGACGACGAAGGCCGTCTGAAAGGCCTGGATGCCGACGAAAAAGCCATGTTCGCCGCCGCCGCGCAGGCCGAAGGCAAAACGGGTTGGAAAATCGGCCTGCAAATCCCGCATTATTTGGCGGTGATGAAACACGCCGACGAGCGCGAACTGCGCCAAACCCTGCACCGCGCCTACCTTACCCGCGCCAGCGAGTTGGACAACGGCGGCAAATTCGACAACACCGCCATCATTACCCGCACCCTCGAAATCGCCCTCGAAGAAGCCCGCCTGCTCGGTTTCGCCAACTACGCCGAACGCTCCCTTGCCACCAAAATGGCCGAATCGCCGCAGCAGGTGCTCGCCTTTATCCGCGACCTCGCCGCCCGCGCCAAGCCGCACGGAGAAAAAGATTTGGCCGAGTTGCAGGCGTTCGCCAGCGCCGAACTGGGTCTGCCGCAGCTAGAAGCGTGGGACATCGCCTATGCCAGCGAAAAACTGCGCGAAGCCAAATACGCATTCTCCGAAAGCGAAGTCAAACGCTACTTCCCCGCCGGCAAAGTCCTTGCCGGGCTGTTCGGCCAAATCGGCAGGCTTTACGGCGTGACCCTGCGCGAGCGCGAAGTGTCCGTCTGGCATCCCGACGTGCGCTACTACGAACTCGAACAGGACGGTGCGGTAATCGGCGGCGTGTACATGGATTTGTACGCCCGCGAAGGCAAACGCGGCGGCGCGTGGATGAACGACTACCAAGGCCGCCGCCGCTTCCTCGACGGCGGCAGGGCGGGCAGCGTGCAAATGCCCGTTGCCTACCTCGTCTGCAACTTCACCCCGCCCGTCGGCGGCAAAGAAGCGCGGCTGAGCCACGACGAAATCGTTACCCTGTTCCACGAAACCGGCCACGGCCTGCACCATCTGCTCACCCGCATCGACGAATTGGGCGTTTCCGGCATCAACGGCGTCGAATGGGACGCGGTCGAGCTGCCCAGCCAGTTTATGGAAAACTTCGCCTGGAAATACGACACCCTGCGCGCCATGTCCGAACACGAAGAAAGCGGCGCGCCCCTGCCCGAAGAGCTGTACAAAAAAATGCTGGCGGCGAAAAACTTTCAAGTCGGCCTCTTCCTCGCCCGCCAGGCCGAATTTGCCCTGTTCGACATGCTGATATACAGCGAAAGCGACGAAGGCCGTCTGAAAGACTGGGCACAGGTGCTGGAAAACGTACGCGCCGAAGTGGCTGTCATCCCCCAGCCCGCCTACAACCGCTTCGCCAACAGCTTCGGCCACATCTTCGCCGGCGGCTACTCCGCAGGCTATTACAGCTACGCCTGGGCCGAAGTATTAAGCGCGGACGCCTACGCCGCCTTTGAAGAAAGCGGCGACATCCGCGCCACAGGCGGGCGTTTCCGCGACGAAATCCTCTCGCGCGGCGGCTCGCGCAGCGCGGCCGCCTCCTTCCGCGCCTTCCGAGGCCGCGACGCCACCCCCGACGCCCTGCTGCGCCATTTGGGGCTGACGGAAAACGCCGCCGCATAAGACAGGCCGTCTGAAAGACAGAAAGGCCGTCTGAAAACCTCCGATCGGGGTTTTCAGACGGCCTTTTCCGCTACAATGCGCCGCCGTTTCAAAACAGATCAAGCAAAGGACACAAACATGGCCACACGCAGCGAAATCCTCGCATGGTGCGACGACACCCTGCAAACCCGCCTCTTCAAAGACTACGCCCCCAACGGCCTGCAAGTCGAAGGCACCGAACACATCGCCAAAATTGCCGCCGCCGTCACCGCCAGCCGCGCCGCCATCGAATACGCGGCAGAGCAGGGCGCGCAAATGCTGCTGGTGCACCACGGCATGTTTTGGAAAAGCGAACCCGTCACCATTACCGGCTGGAAAAAAGAGCGCATCGCCGCCCTGCTGCGCCACAACATCAACATGGCAGGCTACCACCTGCCGCTCGACGCCCACCCCGAACTGGGCAACAACGCCCAACTGGCCAAACTGATGGGCTGGGAAACCGAATATACCTGTGGCGAACAAAACCTGCTGCACATAGGCCGTCTGAAAACGCCGCAAACCGCCGCCGTGCTCGCGGCGGATTTGGCGCAGAAACTGGAGCGCGAACCCGTTGCCGCAGGCGATCTGTCGCAAACCGTCTCCCGCATCGGCTGGTGTACGGGCGGCGCACAGGGCTTTTTTCAGACGGCCTTAAACGAAGGCGCACAGGTCTACGTCACGGGCGAAATCTCCGAAGCACAATACCACCTTGCCAACGAAACCGGCGCGGTGTTCCTGTCGGCAGGCCATCACGCCACCGAGCGTTACGGCATCCTGGCGCTGGCGCAGGCGCTGCAACGGCGCTTTAACGTGGAAACCGTCTTTTTCGACGAAAAAAATCCTGCTTAAAGTCAAAAAACCCTTCAAAAATTTACCTTATTTTAAATAGTGCTTTAAGTAACCCCAGCAGTTCGGGTAGAATTGCGGGGTTTAATGGCTCGGTATTTTCAAAATCTCAGGATGACTGAAATAATGGATAATCAAGAAATCAATCAAGGCCGCCGCCGTTTCCTCGTGCTGGCAACAGCGGGAGCGGGCGGGGTGGCCGCAGCAGGTGCGGCTGCGCCCTTCGTAGCCAGCTGGTTTCCCTCGGAAAAGGCTAAGGCCGCCGGTGCGCCGGTGGAAATCGACGTCAGCAAGCTCGAAGCCGGACAGATGCTGACCGCCGAGTGGCGCGGCAAACCGATATGGGTGGTGAACCGCACCGACCAGCAGGTAAAAGACCTCAAAAGCCTCAACGGCTCTCTGGCCGACCCCAATTCCGAGGTCGACCACCAGCCCGAAGACTGCAAAAACGAAACCCGTTCGATCAAACCGAACGTGCTGGTGGCCGTCGGCATCTGCACCCATTTGGGCTGCTCGCCGACCTTCCGTCCCGACATCGCCCCCGCCGATTTGGGTGCAGACTGGAAAGGCGGCTTCTTCTGCCCCTGCCACGGCTCGAAATTCGACATCGCCGGCCGCGTGTTCTCCGGTATGCCCGCGCCGACCAATCTGATTGTTCCCCCCCATAAATATCTAAGCGACACCACCATTCTGGTCGGTGCCGAATCATAAAAAAGGGACTTCATCATGGCAAACCAAACCAATAGCAAAGCAAAGGCATTGTTAGACTGGGTGGACGCTCGTTTCCCTTTGTCTAAAATGTGGCGCGAACACCTTTCCGAATACTACGCGCCGAAAAACTTCAATTTCTGGTATTTCTTCGGCTCACTGGCGCTTTTAGTGCTGGTGATTCAGATTGTCAGCGGCATCTTCCTCGTGATGAACTTCAAGCCCGACGGCAACCTGAACCAATACAACCTGCCCGCCGCGTTCACCGCTGTGGAATACATCATGCGCGACGTATCCGGCGGCTGGATCATCCGCTATATGCACTCTACCGGCGCATCCTTCTTCTTTATCGTCGTATACCTGCATATGTTCCGCGGCCTGATTTACGGCTCGTTCAAAAAACCGCGCGAGCTGGTGTGGGTGTTCGGCTCGCTGATTTTCCTTGCGCTGATGGCCGAAGCCTTTATGGGCTACCTGCTGCCGTGGGGACAAATGTCGTTCTGGGGCGCGCAGGTGATTATCAACCTGTTCTCCGCTATTCCCGTAATCGGCCCCGATTTGTCCGTTTGGATACGCGGCGACTTCACCATCTCCGATGCCACGCTCAACCGCTTCTTCGCCCTGCACGTTATCGCCGTGCCGCTGGTGCTCTTGGGCTTGGTGGTGGCACACATCATCGCCCTGCACGAAGTCGGCTCGAACAACCCCGACGGCGTGGAAATCAAAAAACTCAAAGACGAAAACGGCGTGCCGCTGGACGGCATTCCCTTCCATCCCTACTACACTGTGAAAGACATTCTCGGCGTGGTGGTGTTCCTCATCGTCTTCTGTGCTGTGATGTTCTTCGCTCCCGAAGGCGGCGGATACTTCCTCGAAAGCCCCAACTTCGACCCTGCCGACCCGCTGAAAACTCCCGCGCACATCGCGCCGGTGTGGTACTTCACCCCGTTCTACGCCATTTTGCGCGCCATCCCCTCGTTTGCCGGCACGCAGATTTGGGGCGTGATCGGCATGGGCGCGGCCGTGGTGCTGATTGCCCTGCTGCCGTGGCTCGACCGCTCGCCGGTGAAATCCGTGCGCTACCGCGGCCCGGTCTTCAAAACCGCGCTGGTGCTGTTTGTTATCGCCTTCATCGGTCTGGGCATCCTCGGCGCGATGGTGGCCACCGACTCCCGCACGCTTGTTGCCCGCATCCTGACCTGCGTCTACTTCGCCTTCTTCATCGGCATGCCGTTCTACACCAAACTGGACAAAACCAAACCGGTTCCCGAACGCGTAACCATGAGCACGGGCAGACAGAAAGTCATGTTCTTCGTTTACGTTACGATTACCTTGGTCGGCGCGTATCTGTTTGCAACCAATATCTGATGAGGGCGGCAAAATGAAAAATACATTGAAAAAATGGATTGTTGCCTTCGCATTGGCAACACCGGTTATCGCTGGCGCCAGCGGCCACGCGAACTATGAAAAAGTAGACATCGACTTGGGCGACCAGGTCAGCCTGCAGCGCGGCGCGCAGATTTTCACCAACTACTGCCTGTCGTGCCACTCGGCCAGCAATATGCGTTTCAACCGCTTGCAGGACATCGGCCTGACCGAAGAGCAGATTAAAGAAAATCTGATGTTCACCACCGACAAAGTCGGCGACGTCATGCACGCGGCCATGAGCCCGGCCGACGGCAAAAAATGGTTTGGCGCCGCGCCGCCCGATTTGTCGTTGATTGCCCGCTCGCGCGGTGCGGACTACCTCTACGCCTATATGCGCGGCTTCTATAAAGATCCGACCCGCCCCACCGGCTGGAACAACACCGTCTTCGACAAAGTCGGCATGCCGCACCCGCTGTGGCAGCAGCAGGGAGTCCGCGCGGTCGAACTCGATGCCAAAGGCCAGCCCGTGATGGTGAAAGACGAACACGGCAATTTGGTGCCCAAGCTGAATTGGGAATCCGTCGGCACCATGACCCGCAAAACGCCCGACGGCAAAGTCATTACCAAAGAGTACGACGACTACGCCAAAGACCTGGTGGCCTTCATGGTGTACATGGGCGAACCCGCCCAAGTCGAGCGCAAGCAGATCGGCTACATCGTGATGATCTTCCTCTTGGCCGTGATGCTGCCTCTGGCCTACTTCCTGAAAAAGGAATATTGGAAAGACGTGCACTAAGCGGCGCAACGAAAGCGGGGGTAACCCCGCTTTTTGATTTTTTCAATTTGAAAACATAGCGTTATAGCCGTTTTCTGGCGTTTTTAGACGGCCTTGTGTATAATATCCTTATTTTTCAATCACATCATATCCGCCGCATGCGGATATGCGTTTTAACCGAACAGGAGCAAACCATCATGATGATTCTGTATTCCGGCATTACCTGCCCGTTCAGCCACCGCTGCCGCTTCGTCCTCTACGAAAAAGGTATGGATTTCGAAATCAAAGACGTGGATATTTTCAACAAGCCCGAAGATCTGGCGGTAATGAATCCCTACAACCAAGTGCCGGTGCTGGTGGAGCGCGACCTCATCCTCTATGAATCCAATATCATCAACGAATACATCGACGAGCGCTTCCCCCATCCGCAGCTGATGCCGGGCGACCCCGTGCAGCGCGGCCGCGGCCGTTTGGTGCTGTTCCGCATGGAGCGCGAATTGTTCAGCCATGTCCAAGTGCTCGAAGCGCCCGAATCCACATCCAAAGAACAGGCCAAAGCGCGCGAAGCCGTATCGCAGGGGCTGACCCTGCTTGCCCCCGCCTTCACCAAAAACAAATACGTGATGGGCGACGATTTCTCCATGATCGACGTCGCCATCGCCCCGCTGCTGTGGCGTCTCGACCACTACGACATCAAACTCGGCAAAAACGCCGCGCCGCTTTTGAAATACGCCGAACGCCTGTTCCAGCGCGAAGCCTTCATCGAAGCGCTCACCCCCGCCGAAAAAGCCATGCGCCGCTGAGGAAAACGTCATGAGCAGCAGCACCAAACCCTATCTTCTGCGCGCGCTGTACGAATGGTGCAACGACAACGGCTACACCGCCCACATCGCCGCCTGGGTCAACGGCCACACCCAAGTACCCGTGCAGTATGTGCGTGACGGCGAAATCGTCCTCAACATCGGCCCGAACGCCGCCCGCAACCTCACGATAGACAACGAATGGGTCAGTTTCTCCGCCCGTTTCTCCGGAGTGGCGCACGACATCTGGATACCCGTCGGCCACATCTCCGGCATCTTCGCCCGCGAAACCGGCGAAGGCATGGGCTTTGAAGTCGAGCCCTACGAGCCCGAAGAAGGCGCGGAAGCGGCAAAGCAGCCGGCTGCCGAGAGGCCGTCTGAAAACACTCCCGATGCCCAAGCGCCCGAGGGCAAACAACCCGATGGCGGCACGGAAAAGAAAAAAGTTTTGAAATTCGTCAAATAAACCGAAACGGGAGGCCGTCTGAACACTTTCAGACGGCCTTTAAACCGCTTCCAAACGCAAGGAACGCACAATATGACCGCAGCACCGAGCATCGGCTCACCCCTGTTTTACGGCGTATTCGCCGCCGCCGTCCTCGCCATGATCGCCATCGACATGCTGACGCTGAAAAAAAGCGGCGCCCACAAGATCAGCAGCAAAGAAGCTCTGGCCTGGACAATAGTGTGGATCGCCGTCTCCTGCGCCTTCGCCGGCTGGCTCTACTGGGAAATCGCCCATAATCAAGCCTACGGCCACGAATTGGCGAAAACCAAAGTCATGGAATACTTCACCGGCTACGTTTTGGAAAAATCGCTGGCGGTAGACAACCTCTTCGTCTTCCTCATGATCTTCGGCTACTTCAAAGTGCCGCCGCAATACCAGCACCGCGTCCTGCTCTACGGCGTGTTCGGCGCCATCGTCCTGCGCGCCCTCATGATTTTCGTCGGCGCCGTACTCGTCAGCCGCTTCGAATGGATACTGTATTTCTTCGGCGCCTTCCTGCTCTACACCGGCATCAAAATGATTAAGCAGGGCGGCGAAGAAGACGAAGACCTGTCGCAAAACAAAATTCTGCAATGGCTGCAAAAACACATCCGCGTCAGCAAAAACCTCAACGGCGAAAAATTCTTCACCCGCGAAAACGGCCGCCGCATGGCCACCCCGCTGCTGCTTGTGCTGGTGATGGTGGAACTGAGCGACGTCGTCTTTGCCGTCGACAGCATCCCCGCCGTCTTCGCCGTCACCACCGACCCCTTCATCGTCCTCACCTCCAACATCTTCGCCATCCTCGGCCTGCGCGCCATGTACTTCCTGCTTGCCGACATGGCCGACCGCTTCGTCTTCCTCAACTACGGCCTCGCCTTCGTCCTCAGCTTCATCGGCATCAAAATGCTTGTCATGCACTGGATACACATCCCCGTCGGCACTTCGCTTGCCGTCGTTTTCGGCGCACTCGGCGCCTCCATACTCACCTCTCTCGCATACAGCCGCAAAACCGGCCGGCCGTAAATGCAGGCGCAAAGCGCAAAGAGGCCGTCTGAAAAAGATTTCAGACGGCCTCTTTGTTTTGTGTGTAGGGTGTACGCCGCAGGCCGACACACCCTCCGCGGCAGCGGAAAAAAGATAAGGCCGTCTGAAAAGTTTTTTCAGACGGCCTTTTTCATTTTGCGGCGGGCGGTTTACAAGCCCAGTTTTTCTTTCACATGGCGCACATAGCCGTGGTCGTTGCGACGGATGTGCATGAAGAGCCAGGTTTCCAGGATGTCGAGCAGCTCCTGGCTGACGTCGTCGCCGTTGTCGAAGCGGCCTTTGTACATCTGCACTTTGTCGACGAAGTTTTGATGCACGCGGTGGTGTGCGTCTACCAGCGGATATTCGGCCATTTTCAGCAGGTCTTCTTCGTCGGAGAAGTGTTGGATGGTGTAACCCAAGAGGTTGTCGAGCGCTTTGCCGACGCCGTCGCGGTCGTTGGCGGTGTGTGCATCATGCATTTCGTTGATGTACTGCACCAAGATTTTGTGCTGTTCGTCAACCTGATCGATGCCCGTGTCCAAATCGGAAGTCCAATGCAAAAAGGGTTCAGACATTTTTATTTTCCCGTAAGTGTGTTAATGAAAGCGGCATTATAGGGTGTTCTGTGTAAAGAAAAGATAACTTCGGCATAATATGAAAAACAATTACCGCCAAATTTGATTTTTATCAAACGCTTATTCTGACTCGTTCTCAATCATCCGATTGCGCAGCCAGCGTGCGGCGGGGGCGATTTCGCCTGCGGTCAGGCCGCTTTCGCCTATGCCCGATGCTTTGAGCACTTCCGCCGCCGCGCCGTGCAGCCACACGCCCGCGCAGGCAGCTTCGAATATATCGCTGCCCTGCGCCAGCAGGCTGCCGACGATGCCGGAGAGGACGTCGCCGCTGCCTGCGGTGGCCAAACCCGCGTTGCCGCTGTCGTTTTCGTACAGCGTGCCGTCTGCGGCGCACACCAGCGTGCGGTGTCCTTTTAAGACGGCCGTAGCGGCGAAACGCCGCGCCAGTCCGCGCACGGCCGTTGCTCTGTCGGCTTGGATTTCGGCGGTGGTGCAGCCGAGCAGCCGCGCGGCTTCGGCGGGGTGGGGCGTAATCAGCAGGCGGGGGTAACGCGCGGCCGCGTCGGCCAAATCCCTGTGTTGCGCCAGCAGGTTGAGGGCGTCGGCATCGAGCAGCAGCGGGGTGTCGGAGGCTGTCTGAAACAGCCCGGCCAGCAGTTTGCGCGCGGCTTCGTTTGTGCCCAGGCCGCAGCCTGCGGTGCGTGCGGAGAGGTCGTGCCACCGCGCCAGGCCGTGGGCTGTGTCGAGCATGATTTCGGGAAAGGCGGCGATAAAGGGCACGGGCAGGGAGGCCTGGTTGAAACCCGCCCACACTTTGCCGCAGCCTGCGAGCAGGGCGGCGGAGGCGGCCAGCACCACGGCGCCGCTCATGCCTGCCGCGCCGCCGAATACGGCCAGCGTGCCGAACGTGCCTTTGTGGCTGTCGGCGGGACGCGGGGTAGACAGGGCGGGAAAGCGCCGCGCAGAAGCAGCGAGAGGGAAGTTTTCGGGCAGGCGGTACGCGGCGTGCATGGTGTTTCTCCTTATACATATGGCTTTCAGACGGCCTGTATTGTAAACGACAGGCTGTCCGAACGTTTGCACGGCGCGGCGTTCAGACGGCCTTTGCGCGGGCTTGAAGGCCGTCTGAACGCCGTGTTTGCCCCTTCTGCATGAATTATTTTAATATCGCGCCTTCGCAACCGCCGACGTGAAAGGCCGTTTTATGGAATCCATCATCGAACTGCGCCACCTCAAAACCCTGCTCGCGCTGGAAGAAACCGGCAGCGTGTCGCTGGCGGCGCAGCGCGTTTTTCTGACGCAGTCTGCCCTGTCGCACCAAATCCGCACGCTGGAAAACTATTACGAAACGCCGCTGTTCGAGCGCAAGTCCAACCCGCTGCGCTTCACGCCTGCGGGGGCGCGGCTGCTGAAACTGGCGCGCGAGCTGATGCCGAAGATGGCCGCCGCCGAGCGCGATATGGCGCAGATTATCGAGGGCGAGGCGGGCGAGTTGCGGCTGGCGGTGGAATGCCACACCTGTTTCGACTGGCTGATGCCGGCGATGGGCGAGTTCCGCCCGCTGTGGCCGCAGGTGGAATTGGACATCGTGTCGGGCTTTCAGGCCGATCCCGTCGGCCTGCTGCTCAACCACCGCGCCGATTTGGCCATTGTGTCCGAAGCCGTGCCGCAGGCGGGCATCGCCTACCGGCCGCTGTTTGCCTACGGCATGGTCGGCATCTGCGCCCCCGACCATCCGCTGGCGGCGAAAGACGTTTGGCAGGCGGAAGACTTCGCGACCGAAACGCTGATTACCTATCCGGTGCCCGACGATATGCTGGATTTGCTGCGCAAAGTGCTGCTGCCGCGCGGCATCAACCCGCCGCGCCGCCACAGCGAGCTGACCATCGCCATCGTCCAGCTCGTCGCCAGCCGACGCGGCATCGCCGCCCTGCCGTATTGGACGGTGATGCCCTATCTGGAAAAGGGCTACGTCGTTTCCCGCCCCATCACCGACGGCGGCCTGCAAAGCGAACTCTATGCCGCCATGCGCAGCGAAGACGAAGGCAGCAGCTATCTGGCCGACTTCTGCCAAATCGTGCGCGACCAGGGCTTCGCCACCCTGCCCGGCCTGAGCGTGCTCAACAGATAGGCCGTCTGAAATGCTCGAACTCAAATACATCGTCAAACGCTACGGCGGCAAAACCGTCGCCGACGGCGTTTCCCTCACCGTCGGCGGCGGCCGCCTGCTCGCCGTCCTCGGCCGCTCCGGCTGCGGCAAATCCACCCTGCTCAACATCGCCGCCGGACTCGCCGCCCCCGACAGCGGCGAAGTATGGATAAACGGCGAAAACGTCACATCAAGGCCGTCTGAAAAACGCCGCGTCTCGCTGATGTTCCAAGACTACGCCCTGTTTCCCCACCTCAACCTGCGGCAGAACGCCGCCTTCGGCCTGCGCATGCGCGGCGTGGCGAAAAAGCAGGCCGAAGCTGCGGCCGACGCCATGCTGGCACGCGTCGGCCTCGCGGGCGAAGGCGGCCGCAAACCGCACACCCTCTCCGGCGGCGAACAGCAGCGCGTCGCCCTGGCCCGCGCCCTGGCCGCCGAACCGAAAGTGCTGCTTTTGGACGAACCCTTTTCCAGCCTCGACACCGGCCTGCGCCGCAGCCTGCGCGAGCTGACGCTGGAACATATCCGCCGCCTCGCCATCCCCGCCGTCCTCGTCACCCACGACCCCGAAGAAGCCTTCCTGATGGCCGACGAAACCGCGCTGATGGCCGACGGCCGCATCATCCAGCAGGGCAGTTCGGCCGAACTGGCCGCGCGCCCCGCCAACGCCGCCGCCGCCCGCCTCTTGGGCTGCCGCAACGTGACCGAACGCTTCTACCTGCCGCCCTCCGCCCTGTCGGCCGATGCAAACGGCACGCCCTGCGCCGTGCAGACCGTATACCGCCTGCCCGGGCAGACCCGCGCCGAAATCATCCACCCGCAATACGGCACGCTGGAAATGCCCGTGGCCGACGGCTTTGCCGCCGCCGAAATCCGCGTGCGCGCCGATACGGCGAAAATCGTTTTCTTCGATGCGGCCGACAAGGTTTCAGACGGTCTCCAAACATACAAAGAGGCCGTCTGAAAACGGAGTTTGAACAAAGTAAAACCCGCTTTCAGACGGCCTCGAACGAAACAACCGCCCCGCCGCATCTTATTTTTTACCCGTCTCCCCCGCCGCCGCCCGCGGCAGATTTCGGAATCCCGCCATGCGCCGCCTTGTCTCCACCCTCCTGCTCGCCCTAATCCCCGTCGGCTTCCTCGTACTCACCGTTGCCGCGCCGCTGTGGGCGCTGGCCGCTTACGGCGGGGATTTGGCCTGGGCGGAGGTGCTGGGCGACGACTACATCCGCCGCCGCATCGCCTGGACGGCGGCGCAGGCGGGCATCACCTGCGTGCTCACCGTACTCTTGGGCGTGCCCGCGGCGTGGACGCTGGCACGGCTCGATTTCCGCGGCCGCGCGTGGGTGCTGCGGCTGCTGATGCTGCCCTTCGTGATGCCGACGCTGGTGGCGGGCATCGGTGTGCTCTCGCTCTTCGGCGCGCGCGGCCTGCTGTGGCCGGGCTGGCAGGACACGCCGTATCTTTTGGTTTACGGCAACGTGTTTTTCAATCTGCCCGTGCTGGTGCGCGCGGCCTATCAGGGGCTGCGCGCCGTGCCGGCGGCACGGCTGGCGGCGGCGCGCACGCTGGGCGCGGATGCGTGGCAGCGCTTTTGGCGGGTGGAATGTCCCGTGCTGCTGCCGTGGCTGGCGGGCGGCGCGTGCCTGGTTTTCCTCTACTGCTTTTCCGGTTTCGGCCTCGCCCTGCTGCTCGGCGGCACGGACTACGCCACGGCGGAAGTGGAAATCTACCGGCTGGTGACCGTGGAACTCGACATCGCTCAGGCTGGCGTTCTGGTGTGGCTGGTACTGGGCGTCACCGCGCTGGCGGGTGCGGCCTATGCTTATTTCGGCCGCGCTTCGGCAGCGGGACGGCAGGTTGCGCCGCAGCCTTTGGCCGCCGTGGACAGCGCCGCCCGCCGCGCCATGCTGTTTTTCTCGCTGGCCGTGCTGGCGTTTTTCTGCGTGCTGCCGCTGGCAGCGGTGGCTGCGCAGGCCGCGCGCTCGGGGGAGTCGTGGCAGGTGCTGTGGGCGGAGGACACGCGGCTGGCGGCTTGGAACACGCTGCGCTTTACGGCATCGGCCGCAGCGGCGGCGCTGCTTTTGGGCGCGAGCCATGCGGCGCTGGCGCGGCAGCTGCCGTGGATACGCGGCATCACTTTTCTGCCGTTTATGGTGTCGCCCGTGTGCGTGGCGTTCGGCATGCTGCTGCTTTATCCCGAATGGACGGCGTCGCTGCCGCTTTTGATTGCCGCCTACGCGCTTTTGGCCTATCCCTTTGTCACCAAAGACCTGCTGGCTGCTTGGGATGCGTTGCCGCCGCAATACGCCGCCGCCGCCCGCAGCATGGGCGCCAGCCGTTTTCAGACGGTCTTTTTCGTTACCGTGCCGCTGCTGCTGCCCGCCCTGCGCCGCGGCCTGACGCTGGCCGCCGCCACCTGCATCGGCGAGTTTGCCGCCACGCTGTTTCTGTCGCGCCCCGAATGGCTGACGCTGACGACGCTGGTCTACCAATATCTCGGCGCGGCGGGCGCCGACAACCACGACCGCGCCGCCGTGCTCACCGCCGCGCTGATGCTGCTGGCCTCGCTGGTGTTCGTGCTGCTGGATGCGGCGGAAAAGCGGGAAACGGCGCGCTGAGGCCGTCTGAAACATTCAGACGGCCTCACAGCGGCGCACGCGGCGTGGTTTTTTGGAAAAACGTGCGGGCAGACAAAAGGCCGTCTGAAATTTTCAGACGGCCTTTTTGATGCGTTTTACCGACAGCGCTTTACCAGTAGCCCAGCACTTTCCACCAGATGCCGCCGACGATGGCGAACACCAGCAGGTTGGCAACGCTCATGACGAAGCCGGTTTTCCACCATTCGCCCAGCGTGGTGTAGCCCGAGCCGAACACCACGGGGGCGGTGCCGGTGGCGTAGTGGGTGAGCGTCATCATCAGGCTGGAAGCGGCGGCCATCATCAGGCCGAACACCATCGGCGGCGCGCCCAGCGCCAAGCCCGCGCCGTAGAAGGCGGCGAACATGGCGGTGATGTGGGCGGTGGTGCTGGCGAACATATAGTGCGCGTACAGATACACCAGAATCAGCAGCACCGATGCGCCCGCCCAGCCCATGCCGGTTTGCTCGATGCCCGTTTTGAGCGCGTCGGAAAACCAGGCAATCAGGCCGAGTTTGTTGAGGAAGGTGGCCATCATCACGAGGGCGGCAAACCAGGTTACGGTGTCCCACGCGCTTTTTTCTTTCAGCACGTCGTCCCAGCTCAACACGCCCGAGAGCAGAAGCAGCGAGAGGCCGATGAAGGCGGTGGCGGTGGGGTCGACAGCAAAGGCGCTGCCCAGCAGCATGGCGGGCACTCCCGCCCACAGAACGAGCAGCAGGGCGAAGATGGCGAGCATGATTTTTTCGCCGCGGCTCATCGGCCCCTGTTCGGCCAGACGGTCTTTGGCAAACTGCGCCGCGTTGGGCGTGGCTTTGATTTCGGGCGGGCTGACGAAATACAGTACCAGCGGCATCAGCAGCATGGCCACAAGGCCGGGCAACAGCATGGCCACTGCCCAAGTGCCCCAGCTCAGATGGATGTCGTTGCCGGTGGCTTTGGCGATGATGTCCACCACCAGCGGGTTGGGCGCGGTGGCGGTGATGAACATGGCCGAGGTGATCGGGTTGCTGTGGTAGTTCACCAGCGCGAGATAGCGGCCGATGCGCCCCTGCGTGCCTTTTTCGGGGTCGGAATCGTAGCTTGAAGCGATGGCCTTCATCACGGGGTGGATGATGCCGCCGCCGCGCGCGGTGTTGCTCGGCGTTACCGGTGCGAGTATCAGCTCCGAGAGCGCGAGGCTGTAGCCGATGCCCAGAGTTTTTTTGCCGAACATGGAAATGAAGTAATAGCCGATGCGTGCGCCGAGGCCGGTTTTCAGGATGCCGCGCGAAATCATGATGGACACGCCGATCAGCCAGATGAGCGGGTTGGCGAAACTCGACAGCGCGTCTTTGACCGCCGCGTCGGGCTTGTCGTTGGTCACGCCCGTCACCGCCACCAGCATGATGGCCACCATCGACAGCGCGCCGATGGGCATCACCTTGCCGATAATCGCCGCAATCACGCCGACAAACATCGCCAAAAGATGCCATGCCTGCGGCGTCACGCCTGCGGGCACGGGAACGGCAAACCAAATCAGCAGCGCCAGCCCCACCGCCACGGCGGCGGGCAGCGGTTTGAAACCGAGCTTGTCCATAATGGAACTCCTTTTTTGCTTGGATGGCGCACGCGAAACGGCGCCTGTGGAAAGAAAAGGGACAGGCGGACTATACGCCTGCCGTGCCGTTTTTGTAACCGGATTACAAAAAATGTGTCTGAACGGCGATAAGCGGAGCGGTTGGGAAAGATAGTTACAAAAACGCCCGGCGCACGACAAAAAGGCCGTCTGAAAGCGAAGCTTCAACGAAGTTAAAACGCCCATTCGGGGTTTCAGACGGCCTCTTGCGCTGCACAAACCGAATGTCAGCCGACCATCGCCAAAGCCGTGCGCACGGCCTCGATCAGGCTGCCGCCGTCGGCTCTGCCCGTGCCCGCCAAATCGAGCGCCGTGCCGTGGTCGACGGAGGTGCGCACGAAGGGCAGGCCGAGGGTGATGTTCACGCCGCGCCCGAAGGAGGCGTATTTCAACACGGGCAGACCCTGGTCGTGGTACATCGCCAGCACCGCATCGGCATCTTTCAGCATAAAGGGCTGGAACAGTGTGTCGGCGGGGTAGGGGCCGCGCACGTCCAGTCCCTCGCCGCGCAGCTTGCCCAGCGCGGGGATAATGACGTCGTTTTCCTCGTGTCCCAAATGGCCGCCTTCGCCCGCGTGCGGATTCAGCCCGGCCACCAGTATGCGCGGCGCGGCGATTTTGAATTTGCCGCGCAAATCGCGGTGCAGGATGCGCGCGGTTTCGCACACGGCATCGAAGGTGACGGCGGCGGCAACGTCTTTCAGCGGCAGATGGGTCGTTACCAGCGCCACGCGCAGGCCGCCGCCCGCGAGCATCATCACCACGCGATCTGTGCCGCTTTTTTCCGCCAGATATTCGGTGTGGCCGCTGAAAAACGCGCCCGTCGCCTCGTTGATGATGCCCTTGTGCAGCGGCGCGGTCACCATCGCGGCAAATTCGCCGCGTACAATGCCGCCGTATGCCGCATCGAGCAGTTGCAGCACATAGGGCGCGTTGGCGGCGTTCAGACGGCCTGCTTCACACGGCGCGGCCAGCGGGATGTGCAGCACTTCCAGCGTGCCCGCTTCGGCGCGCTTGTGCGGCGCAAAGTCGCGCAGGCGCACGCTTTTGCCCAGTTGCGCGGCGCGGCTTGCCAGCAAATTCCTGTCGGCAAGGATAACGGGGCGGCAGGGCAGGGTATGTTCTGCCAAACCGAGGCAGACGTCCGGGCCGATGCCGGCCGGTTCGCCCGAGGTGACGGCGAGAATGGGAAGGTTCATGGGATTTCCGTTTGCTTGACTGTCGAATTGTCGGCCGCCGTGGTTTCAGACGGCCTTTTAGTTTGTTCAGTTGCCGTGCGGCCGTCAGCTATTCTTCTCCCTCTCCTGCGCCAAAGCGCGGGGGAGGGGGTGGCGGTTCGCAGAACCGCTTTTTGCCTGCCGCCGCTCCGTGCACGTTAGCGCAGCTGCATCAGCCCCCCCCAGCCCTCCCCCGTTTATGCCCCGAAGGGGTACTGGCGGGAGAGAAAACAGGTTTCAGACGGCCTCTTGTTTTTCCAAAAGCACGAAAAATTCCTGTTTGCTGCGCGGGCGGGCGCCCTGCCACAGCACGCGCCAGCCTGCGGGCGCGGGTTCGTCTGCTTTTTCGTTGCGCGTCAGGCGGTAGCGGCAGGAGGCTTCGCCGCCGACGGCAAGAGGCAGGCTGCCGTATTCGCCCCAGGCGGTGCGCACGGTGTAGGCGTCGCGGGCGACGGCGAGGCACTCGGCGCCCGATGTGAGTGCGGCGGGCGCGGCGGCTTCCATGCGCTCTACCACGGGGCGGTAGCTTTTGGCCGCGTCGAGCCAGGGCAGAAACAGCGTCATCAGCAGCGCCCACACCAGCGTCATGCCCGCCGCCCAGTTTGTCACCGCCTGCCGCCCGCGCACCTTGCGCCGCCGCACCGCCAGCACCCACAAGGGCGTGAACAGCACGGCGACAATCATCGGCATCCAGTCGAAATCGGGTACGTAATACGGGCTGAAATAGGCCGAGCGTTCGGCCAACTTCGCCGGCCAGCCGAAATTCATCGCCAGCCAGCCCAGCCATAAAAACGCCGCCAAAAGGCCGAAAATCATGATGCCGAACCAGTTGAAAAACGCCGCCGCGCCGCGCCGCAGCGCATCGAGGCGCACCGCGCCCAAGAGCGAGAGCGGCGGCAGCAGCCAGATGAGATTGTCGGCGTCGTGTGCGGGCGTGCACGAGGCCAGCGCCAAGGCCGCCGCCGTCCACAACACGGCGGGCGCCGCCCAGTCTTCGCGCCAAAAGCCGCGGCGGCTGCACGTCCACAAGGCCAGCGGCCAGGCGGGAAAGGCAAACCACAGCAAGTTTTTCAGGTAATAGACGGGCGAAAACGACAGCGCAAACGTTTCCGTACCGCCGAACACGCCGAACGCATTTTGCCGCAGCCACCAGTCGAAAGCGGCGGGCGAAGCGCGGTGCAGCGAGAGCGGATAGAGCGCCGCCAGCGGCAGCGCCAGCGCCGCCGCGCCCGCCAGTGCCGCCGCGAAACGGCGGCTGCGCCATTGCGGCGCCAGCGGCAGGGCGAAGGCCGAAAGCATCAGCACCGCCGTCGCCAGCCAGCCCGCCGACACCGACAACAGCGCCCAGCCCGAACCCAAAAGCAGCGCGGCGAACATCGCCCGCCGCCGCGCCACCGACAGTCCGTACAGGCACAGCCCCAGCGCGGCAAACTGCACCGATACGCCGCCGAGCAGGTGCGCGTTGGTAATTAGCCCGGCGCAGCCGATCAAAATCAGCACCACGCTGCGCCCCTGATGCCGCCCCGCCAGATGGAAGCCCGCCATGCCGCAGCCGCTCAGCCCGATCACGGTGAAAAACACGCCCGCCAGCCGCATCGCCGAATAGGCGTCGGCCAGCCACGGCGAAAACAGCGTGCGGCACTGCGCCGCCAGCCAGACGTAAACAAAGGGCAGACCGGCCTCGGGTGCGCCGTCCAAACCCCGCGCCAGCCACCAGCCGCCGCCCGAAAGCGCGTGTTTCACCGCTTCGTTGGCCGCAATTTCGTCGGGTTTCCACAGGTCGTGCGAGAACACGCCCGGCCACAGCCAAGCGAAGACCAAAAGCAGCAGAATCCACGGTTTTTCATGCGTCGGCGGCGCGGCGCGCATCTCGGGCGGGGTGTAGGTCAGCATCGTTTTTCTATCGGGGGAAAACAGCCCCTAGTGTAACAAAAACGGCGTGAGGCCGTCTGAAAGCCGCACGCCGTCGGGTTTGGGTTTCCATTTCTTCGGGATTTCGTTTTCAGACGGCCTGATGCTTGTGAGGCCGTCTGAAAACGGGGTTTTAAGGAAGTGCGTTCCACGCCGACACCGCCGCCGCGTTCTGCCGCAGCGTGCGGTGGCCGCGCTCTGCGCCTTTGCCGAGGGCAATCAGCATCATATCGAGATAGCGCTCGGGCAGGTTCAGCACGCGGCGCAGGCCGTCGCGTTTGTAGCCGGTCATCGGCACGGTTTGCCAGCCTGCGTTTTCGGCGGCAAGCATAAACGCCATCGCCCACAGGCCGCAGTCGAGCGCCAGGCTGCGCTGCGTGTCGGTTTCGTCAAACGGCCGGTAAAAGCCGACGGCGGCCTGAATCAGAAAATCGCGCACATCCGCGTCAAAACAACCTTCGGCAAATTCCTCTTCATGGATGCGGCGCAGATTCGGCTCGCGGTAGGCTTCGCGGTCGCCCAAAAGCACCAGCACGGCAGACGCGGTAACCACCTGTTCCTGACCGTAGGCTTCGGGCAGCAGGCTTTGGCGCAGCGCGGGGTCGGTCAGCACCATGATGCGCCAGGGCTGCGAATTGTTGCCGCTGGGCGCGCGGCCGGCTTGGGCAAGCAGCGCGTCCAATTCGGCGCGGGAAATTTCGGCAGACGGATCGAAGCGGCGGGTGGAGCGGCGGTTTTGCAGCAGGGTTTCCGGGTTCACGGTTTTGTCCTTTCGGTTGGAAAGCCGCTATACTAATGGCTTTAAAACCAAATAAAAACAACGTACTGAAAGGCCGGTTACGCACCTTTCGGTAAGTTTTCGGACAAAACAGGAGCTTGGCGATGGCGGTTTTTTCAGCGGTGGAGCTGACGATGAAGCTGGTGGGCGGCAAATGGAAATGCCTGATTCTCTATTATCTCGACGGCGGCGCGAAACGCACGCGCGATTTGCTGGAAAAGCTCGACGGCATCAGCGCGAAAGTGCTGACCGAACAGCTGCGCCAGCTTGAAGCCGACGGCCTGATCGAGCGCGAAACCTTCGCCGAAGTGCCGCCGCGCGTGGAATACCGCCTCAGCGCCGAGGGCGAAACCTTTGCGCCGGTGCTCGATGCCATGTGCGACTGGGGCAAGGCTTACGACGCGCGGCACGAAAAGAAAACGACGCCCTGCGCGCAGATGGCGCAGAGGGAATAGGCCGTCTGAAAACGGTTTCCGACGAAGCCCAAACGCGCCGCCCGTTTCGCGGCGCCCTCCGTTCGGGCTAAAATGGCGCGGCCGTCTGTGTTTCAGACGGCCTTATGTCCACAATATCCACAAGAAAAACGGAAGGAAGAAATATGTACCGACTGCATATCGGCAGCAAACACATCTCGTCATGGTCGCTGCGTCCCTGGCTGCTGATGAAGGCCTGCGGCATCCCCTTTGAGGAAGTGCTGCACCATTTTATCGGCGACAAAGAAGCGCAGCGGGCGCAGTGGCGGCCGTTTTCGCCTACTTCGCAAGTGCCCGCGCTGCATGACGGCGGCACGGTGGTGTGGGACAGCCTTGCCATCGCCGAATATCTGGCCGAGCGCCATCCGCACATCTGGCCGCAGGATGCCGAAGCCCGCGCCTGGGCGCGCTCCGCCGCAGCGGAAATGCACAGCGGCTTTGCCGTGATGCGCACGGTCTGCAACTTCACCCTGCTGCGCGCCGACACCCCCGCCATCACGCCCGGCCTGCGCCGCAACCTCGAGCGCATCGATGCATTGTGGAACGAAGGCCTCGGCCGTTTCGGCGGGGATTTTCTCGCCGCCGCGCACTTTGGCGCGGTTGACGCCTTTTACGCCCCCGTGGCGCTGCGTCTGGCCAACTACGGACTGGAAGACGCCCTCAGCGGCGCGGCGAAGGCGTATGCGCAACGCCTGTTGGCGCTGCCCGCCATGAAAGAATGGCTTTCAGACGGCCTCAAAGAAATCGAAACCGCCCGACAGGAGTAAAAACATGAACCGGCAAGACACACCAACCCGCACCGAACCGCAAGGCAGCCTGCTGCTGCGTACCATGACCCGCCCCGCCGACACCAATCCCAACGGCGACATTTTCGGCGGCTGGCTGATGTCGCAGATGGACATCGCCGGCGGCATCCTCGCCTGCGAAACCGCCCGCGGCCGCATCGTCACCGTGGCTGCCGACAAAATCGTCTTCCACCGTCCCGTCGCCGTCGGCGACATCGTCGGCTGCTACGGCAGGCTGGTGAAAACGGGCAATACCTCGATGCAGATCCACATCGAAGTGTGGGTGCACTCCGCATCCTTCGCCGATTTCAACGAACAGCGGCTGGTAACCGAAGCGCTGTTCACCTACGTCGCCATCGACGAAAACGGCCGCCCGCGCCCCGTCAGTCCGAACGTTTGAACGCGGTAACAAAAGGCCGTCTGAAAACCTTAAAGCGGTTTTCAGACGGCCTTTGCGCTTGTTTAAACGTAGCTTTTGCTGCGGTGCAAATCGGTAATCAGCAGCGGGTTGTCGGCGCGCATTTTGTCGATGAGTTCGCGGCAGCGGGTGCGGGTGGGGTCTTGCCACAGCCAGTCGAGTTCGCTTTGGGTGAGGCCGACGAGTTGCAGGAATTGGACTTCGCCGTTGGGTGTGGCGAGGGTGGGCAGCTTGGGGTCGGGTGCGAAGGCGAAGCCGACAAGGGCGGTGTCGCTGTCGAGGCGGATGGGGCCGTTGGCGGGGATGAAGTGGTAGGAGTCAAACCATTTTCCGCTCTCGAATACATAGCGGCCGAGCTTGTTCATCACGTTTATTACCCATATCGGCTCATGCTCGGCACCGTTGTAGGTTTCGTCTTCGGCGCAGGGGGCGATGCGGGCGGTAAACTCGAAGCCCCAGCCGCTGTATTCGTTGCCGGCATTTTCGGGGTCGAAGTAGAGGCTGCTCATGCCGTAGGAAACAAGATGGCGGTGGAAGCTTTGTTCGTTGCAGTCGTAGATACTGGTGCCGTCGAGCGGATCTTCGCCGCCAAGACGGTATGAGATGATGCTGCCGTAGTGGCGCGGCTCGGTATCGCCGTAGATTTTTTCCAGCGCGGCGTCGATGGCTTCCCAGCCGACAGCTTGGTCTTCGTTGAATCGGGCGC
The DNA here is from genome assembly GCF_044772855.1 of Neisseria sp. 23W00296. NCBI lineage: Bacteria > Pseudomonadati > Pseudomonadota > Betaproteobacteria > Neisseriales > Neisseriaceae > Neisseria > Neisseria sp. 23W00296. The sequence continues at coordinate 104,213 of NZ_CP173024.1, forward strand.
GGTATTCGGTTTCGGTCATGATGATTTCTGTGGGTGGTTGCGGGTGGCTTTGATGTGGCAAAGGCCGTCTGAAAAGCGGTTTTTTGTTTTCAGACGGCCTTTTTTTGCCCAAACGCTTTATGCGTCGATGTTTTGCGCAATCAGGGCGTTGTTTTCGATGAAGGCACGGCGCGGTTCGACTTCGTCGCCCATCAGGGTAACGAACACCTCGTCGGCGGCGATGGCGTCTTCGATGCGCACTTTCAACAGGCGGCGAACGGCGGGATCCATCGTGGTTTCCCAAAGCTGCTCGGGGTTCATCTCGCCCAAGCCTTTGTATCGCTGGATGGACATGCCTTTTTGCGCGTTTTGGAGCAGGATGTTCAATGCGGTTTCAAAGCTGTCCACATCGTACTCGTTCTCGCCTTTGTAAAGCTTGGCGCCCTCGCCGACCAAGCCTTTGAGCGCGGCTGCGGTTTGGGTGAGGGTTTGGTAGGCTTTGCTGTTGAGGAACTTGGGTTCGATGTAGCTGACCATGACGTTGCCGTGCAGCTTGCGGGTGATTTTGATGAAGCGGTTGCCTTCGTGTCCTTCGATGCGTTCAAGAGCGACTTCTTTTTCGTCGAGCAAACCGGAAAGTTCGGTAACGGCTTTATCGGCGTTTTCAGACGACGTCAAATCAATAGGCGACGCGTGCAGCATGGCGCGTAGGACGAGTTCGTCCACGAAGCGGCTTTCCTGTTCGATCACGGTTTTCGCCAACAAGAATTGTTTGGCGGTGTCGGCAAGCTCTGCGCCTTCGATGGTGCGGCCGTCTGAAACGATTTTGGCTTTTTCCAAGGCGAGGCCGAGCAGCCATTGGTCTTTTTCAAGCTCGTCTTTGAGATAACGCTCTTGCTTGCCGTATTTGGCTTTGTAGAGCGGCGGCTGGGCGATGTAGATGTAGCCGCGTTCGACCAGCTCGGGCATTTGGCGGTAGAAGAAGGTCAGGAGCAGGGTACGGATGTGCGCACCGTCCACGTCGGCATCGGTCATGATGATGATGCGGTGGTAACGCAGTTTTTCGGGGTTGAACTCTTCTTTGCCGATGCCTGCGCCCAGCGCGGTAATCAGGGTAGCGACCTCTTGGCTGGCGAGCATTTTTTCAAAACGGGCTTTTTCGACGTTCAGGATTTTGCCTTTGAGCGGCAAAATGGCTTGGAATTTACGGTCGCGGCCTTGTTTGGCAGAACCGCCTGCGGAATCGCCCTCGACCAGATAAAGTTCTGACAAGGCAGGGTCTTTTTCTTGGCAGTCGGCGAGTTTGCCGGGCAGCCCCAAGCCGTCCATCACGCCTTTGCGGCGGGTGATTTCGCGGGCTTTGCGGGCGGCTTCGCGCGCGCGGGCGGCATCAACGATTTTGCTGGTGATGATTTTGGCTTCGTTCGGATTTTCTTCGAGGAAGTCGGTCAAAGCTTGGTTGATGACTTCGTTGACGACGGGGCCGATTTCGCTGGAAACCAGTTTGTCTTTGGTTTGCGACGAGAATTTGGGGTCGGGCAGTTTGACGGACAACACGCAGGTCAAACCTTCGCGCATATCGTCGCCGGCGGTTTCAACTTTTGCTTTTTTGGCGACTTCGTTGGCTTCGATGTAGCTGTTGATGGTGCGCGTCATCACTTGGCGCAACGCGGTCAGGTGCGTACCGCCGTCGCGCTGCGGGATGTTGTTGGTGAAGCACTGCACGCTTTCCTGATAGCTGTCGTTCCACTGCATCGCGCATTCGACGCTCATGCCGTCTTTCTCGCCGAACGCGTAGAAGATTTTTTCGTGCAACGGCGTTTTTTTGCGGTTCATGTATTGCACGAAACCTGCCACGCCGTCGGAAAGGGCGAAGCTTTCGTGTTTGCCGTCGCGCTCGTCAATCAATTCGATGTCCACGCCGTTGTTTAGGAAGGAAAGTTCGCGGATACGTTTGGCGAGGATGTCGAAACTGTATTCGACGTTGCCGAAGGTTTCCGCGCTGGCGAGGAAGCGCACGGTCGTGCCTTTTTTGTCGGAATCGCCGACAACCCTTAACGGCTCTTCGGTTTCGCCGCGCACGAAGCGGACGAAGTGTTCTTTGCCGTCGCGGTAAATGGTCAGCGTGACCCAGTCGGACAGCGCGTTGACGACGGATACGCCCACGCCGTGCAGGCCGCCGGAGATTTTGTAGCTGTTGTTGTCGAACTTGCCGCCCGCGTGCAATACGGTCATGATGACTTCGGCGGCGGAGCGTCCTTCTTTCGGGTGGATGCCGGTGGGCATACCGCGCCCGTTGTCGGCCACGCTGACGGAATTGTCGGCATGGATGGTTACGGTGATTTTGTCGCAATGGCCGGCGAGGGCTTCGTCGATGGCGTTGTCCAATACTTCGAATACCATGTGGTGCAGGCCGCTGCCGTCCTGCGTGTCGCCGATATACATACCGGGGCGTTTGCGTACCGCTTCCAAGCCTTCGAGCACCTGGATGCTCTCGGCACCGTATTCTTCGTGTTTTTGCTCTGCCATAGTTTTTCTTACCGTTGTTTTTGCTGAAAGAGGCCGTCTGAAAAACCGCGTGGGAAACGGGTGGCGCAGACGGCGCGAAAGGGGCGGATTATACCTGATTTTGCTGGATTATTCAGCGGCGGCAGTCACAGGGAGGCCACCTGAAAAGCCTTGCGGGACGGGGCGGCGGCCTGTTCGGGCAAACGCCGCCTTCGTGCGGCGCGGATAGGCAAAGGCCGTCTGAAAAACGGGTTTCAGACGGCCTTTTGGGTTGGCGGGGTGCGGCGTTCAGAACTTTTTCAACTCGCGTTCGATGGCGCGGATATTGGCTTCGCGGTCGGCAACGGCGCGTTGCAGCGTGGCGGTGTTGCCGCCTTTTTTCATTTCCTGTTCGAGGCGGCCTTTGGTGCGGACGAGGGCGGCGCGTTCGCTGCTGATTTCGCGTTGCAGGATTTGGTCGCGGCTGAGCTTGGGTTTCACGGCGGCGTAGATCGGCGCGGCGGCGCGGACGGGGGCTTTGGCGGGCGCGGCAGTTTTCACGGCGGCGGTTTGCGGGCGGTTGCGCAGCTTCACCGTCATTTTCGGCGGCGGGGCGTTGTCGGCCAGCTGCTGCGCGGAGGGCGGCATCACGAAAATGTCGCCGGAAGACGCGTCGCCCCAAACGTCGGTTTTGTCGGCCGGCGTTTTTTCCGCGGCAGAGCCGCGCGGCTGCGATTCGCGGCAGGAAGCGTCGGTTTTTTCGCTGGAATAGCTGACGGACGCGCTGCTGCCGCAGACATAGGTTGCGCCGTGCGAGAGCGGGGCGGTGGCGAGGGTGGCGAGAAAAAGAGGCAGGTAAAACAGTTTCATAGCGGTTTGGCTTGGTGGAACGAAGGCTCGGATTATAGCGGCGCAAGCGTAAATTTGGGTTCGGAGTGTTTAAACGCTTGTCTGCATGAGGCCGTCTGAAAACACGGCTCCAACCAAGCCGAAACCGCCTTTTCAGAAACGTCATTCCCGCGTAGGCGGGAACGGCCTCTTGCCTGCCGCGTTCAACCCAAAGCGATTCCGCCGCCGCACAGTGTCAGCACGCCCATCGCGGCGAACAGGGCGCAGGCGGCAAAGCGCACGGCGCGGGCGGGAACGGCGGCGGTGATTTTTTCGCCGAGATAGGCGGCGGGCACGTTGGCCGCCATCAGCCCGATAACGCTGCCCGCCACCACGGCCGTCAGATCGTGGTAGCGCGCGGCCAGCAGCACGGTGGCAATCTGCGTTTTGTCGCCGATTTCCGCCAGAAAAAACAGCACCGCCGTGGCGGCGAACGCGCCGTATTTCAGCCAGCGGCCGTTGTCGCCCTCATCGTCTTTGTCGGGCACGAGCAGCCACAGCGCCACGGCGACAAAGCTCAGGCCGACCGCCCATTTGGCCGTTTCGGGCGGCACACGGGCAAACAGCCACGCGCCGAACAGGGCGGAGGCGAGATGGTTGAGCAGGGTGGCGGCGAAAATGCCCGCGACAACGGCCTTTTTGTCGGCAAAGCGGGAGGCGAGAAACAGAGTGAGCAGCTGGGTTTTGTCGCCGATTTCGGCAATCAGCACGGCCAGCGTGGAGGAGAGGAAGGCTTCCATTCGATATTCCCAAAAACCGTGCGGACAGACAAAAGGCACACCAAACGCCCCGCACGGAATGCGTCGGTATGCCCCAAGTCTTGCCAGTCTTCCGGCGGGAAGATGCCTGCGCCATGCCGACCGGCAATTGTGTTGACGCAGGCTCCGCGCGCTGCCTGAAACGGCGCGCGGACGGCTACTCCCTCGAGAGCGGGCGCGATTATAGCGGCACAGGCCGTCTGAAAGAAAGCGCCGCCGCGTTTCAGACGGCCTCAAGCGTGTTATCGTCGGCATTTTGCAGACAATAAAGATAAAGGACACGGACATGGCAAAACGCAGAATGCGGCGCGCGGTTTGCGCGGCGGCGGGTGGCGGCCTGCTTTTGTGGGCGGCGGGCATATTGGCGCTTGATGCGCTGGCGGAACGGGCGGCGCAGCCCGTACACGGCGCTCCGGCGGCGGACGCGGCGGTGGTGCTCGGCAACGCCGTCAACCGTCGCGGCCGCCCCAATCCCTGTCTGCGCAGCCGCGTCGAAGCGGGCGTGGCGCTTTATCATGCGGGCAAAGCGCGGCGGCTCATCATGTCGGGCGGCACCGACGGCGACGGCAGCAACGAAGCCGAAGCCATGCGCGACATGGCCGCAGCCGCAGGCGTGCCGCGCCGCGACATCGCCGTCGAAAACCGCTCGGAAAGCACCTACGAAAACATCGCGTTCAGCCGCGAAATGCTGGGGGCGGACAAACGCGTCGCCATCGTCAGCGACGCCTTCCACCTGCCGCGCGCGCAATGGCTGGCGCGCCGCCACTGGCCGGACAAGGAAACGCAGCTGTACGCCGCCCCCGACTGCGGCGACTCCGCCCCCAACTACCTGCGCAAACTGACGCGCGAACTTCTGGCATGGGTCAAAACCGCCGCCCTGCACCGCTGAAAAGCCGTTTGCCCCCGTTCGCCGCACATAACCGAAAAGCAACCGAAAATCGCGCCGCCGCCGCACGGGCTGCGCGATTTCTTTACACTGCCGCCCTTTCGTTTCGCAAACATACAAAAAGGAAAGACAAGTGTCGATTAAACAAGAGTTTAAAGACTTTATCATGCGCGGCAACGTGGTGGATCTGGCCGTCGGTATGGTGGTGGGCACCGCCTTCTCCGGCATCGTCAAATCGCTGGTGGACGACGTTATCATGCCCCCCATCGGCCTTTTGATCGGCGGCGTGGATTTCTCCAACCTCTTCATCACCCTCAAAGACGGTGTGCCCGCCCCCGAAAGCGGCTACGCCTCGCTGGCCGCCGCCAAAGCCGCCGGCGCGGTCACACTCAACCTCGGCCTGTTTATCAACAGCATCATCAGCTTCCTCATCATCGCCTCTGCCATCTTTATGGTGGTGAAAGCCCTCAACACTCTGAAAAACAAAGTGGAAGCCCCTGCCGACGCTGCTCCGGCCGAGCCGAGCGAAGAAGTGCTGCTGCTGCGCGAAATCCGCGATTCGCTGAAAAAATAAGCGGCAGACAAAAGGCCGTCTGAAAACCTGTTTTACGGTTTTCAGACGGCCTTTTTGCGCGGGATTCAAGGTTCAGCGCAAGCGTTTTCCCGTTGCCCAGTCGGTGATGCGGCTGGGCGTTTTGCTTTGGCCGCAGCGGCCGCCGACGATGCGTGCGCTGCGGCCGAACTGGCGGCGGGTTTCGCGCTCGCTGCGGCAGGGGCGTTTGCCCGCACGGTTGCACGAAGTGGACACCAGCGGCGTGCCGAGCAGGCGGCACAGGTCGCGGGCGGCGGCGTGAGCGGGCACGCGCACGGCGAGTTTGCCGCGTCCTTTGCCGCGCAGCAGCGGCGGCAGGCCGGGGGCGGCGGGCAGCAGAAAGGTTTCGCGCGCCGGCCAGATGTCGTGCAGCGCGGCCGCGTCGGACTCGGGCAGCGGACGCAGCAGCGGGCGCAGGCGGGCAAGGCTGTCGCCGATAACAATCATGCCTTTGTGCTGCGGGCGGCGTTTGAGGCGGACGAGCGTTCTGAGTGCTTTGGCATGGCGCGGCAGGCAGCCGAGGCCGTAGCAGGATTCGGTGGGATAGGCGATGAGGCCGCCACGGCGCAGATGGGTTTTCAGACGGCCTTTTTCGGCGGCGGAGAGGGTGCGTTTCATGGTTGGGGCTTTGTTGGCGGGAAGGGGGTGTTTTTCCGTTTTGTATGGGGTTTGGGACGGGGAGGCCGTTCCCGCCTACGCGGGAATGACGTTTCTGAAAACGGGTTTCAGACGGCCTTATCCGCCGCGCCGCCCGTCCATTGCGGGCTGTTGGGGATGTCGAGGCCGAGCAGGCCGAGGGCGCGGGCGGTGCTGTGGGCGACGATTTCGTCGGCGGTTTGCGGGCGGTGGTAGAGGGCGGGCACGGGCGGGAAGACGATGCCGCCCATTTCGCTGACGCGGCGCATGTTGTCGAGGTGGGCTAGGTTGAGCGGGGTTTCGCGCACCATCAGCACGAGGCGGCGGCGCTCTTTGAGGGTGACGTCGGCGGCGCGGGTGAGCAGGTTGTCGGCGAAGCCGTGGGCGACGGCGGCCAGCGTGCGCATGGAGCAGGGGGCGACAATCATGCCGTGCACGGGAAACGAGCCGCTGGACACGGGCGCGCCGAGGTTGCCGATGGCGTGGACGGTGTCGGCGAGGCCGTAGATATCATCTTTGCCGTAGGGCGTTTCGAGGGCGCGGGTGAGTTCGGCGCCTTTGCTGACAATCAGGTGGCTTTCGACGTTGGGCAGGGAGCGCAGGATTTCGAGGGCGGCGCGGCCGTATTGGAAGCCGCTGGCGCCGCTGATGCCGACGATGATGCGGCGTGTGTGCATGGGTTGTCCTTTCGCTTGTGTCTGGGGGCGCGGGCTCGCGGCGGAGGATGGTTTTCAGACGGCCTTTATGCCGTGAGGCCGTCTGAAAAGCCGTTTATTTTTCTCGGAAACACTTTCCCGTTTGCCCTCGGTTGTGAAAAACACGATAACGGGGGTTTGGTCGAAAACATCGTTTTTCTCATAGCGTACTGCCCACTCGAAAACGGGTTCTTGCGGAGTCCAGTCGTTGGCGAGCTGATAGGCGATGCGGTTCCAGCAGTTGTTGAAGGAGGCGGGGTTTTTCTCTTTGGCGATTTTGTCGGTCTCGGCAATGATGGCGGGCAGTACGGAAAAGTCGATGCCGTCCACGGAGATATAGCCGTTTTCGGTGTCGGGGTCGATGCCGAGCACCTGCACGCCTTCGGGGCCGGTCCAGCTTTTGTCGCGGGAGTTGTAGGTGTAGTTGATGATTTTGGCTTCTTTGTGCTTGGTGCGGTTGCCGTCTTTGGTACTGGGTACGATGTTGCGGGAAATGCTGCCCGCGCTTTCGCGGTCGACGCTTGATTTGGGTTCGGCATACAGGTTGAAGAAGCGGTAGGCTGCTATTTTTTGCCCTGCACTTCGGCTTTCATTTCTTCCGCGCTTTTCTTCTCGCCGCAGCCGGCGAGCAGGATTGCACCGGCCAGGGCGGCGGCGATGAGTTTGAGGCCGGGTTGGTTCACAGGATTGCTCCGTCGGTTTGTTGTGGGAAAAATCGGGAAAGAGGCCGTCTGAAAAATGGTTTTCAGGCTGCCTGAAAACCGTTTGCCCGCTTATTCCGGCACTGTACTATTTCTCTTTCTCTCAAAAAACTGCCCATCTGAAAAACAGAATAAATTTTAACAGAACGCCGGTAGCAGGAAAAAGCTGAATTCTTGGGAAGTTCGTCTGAATTCTGTTTTTCAAAGAGGGTTATTCCATGCCATTGCCAACCATTGTTTATTTTCCGGAAACAAGCATTCGCCTTGATATTCTGCCAGCTGTTTTTCTGCTTCCTGCTCCCATAGGCGGCAGGCAGTTTGAAGGTATGTTTTGTTTGGTACGGCCATACTTTGACCAGTAAACGGCCGCTTAAGCCATTCTGTGAATCCGTTTGGGTTACGGCATATTTTCCCAAAATGGTCGATTCCTACGATGTTCAAAGTTTGCAATACTCGTCGTCCCAACCCATCCTGCCAGCGCAACATAAAACAGGCGATAGCAGGACAATCGCCTGCATGGCTTATTAATGCAGATAATCCGCCAAATTTATAAGATTTTGCCGTTTGCAGCATTAAGATCATCAGCGGATGGTTAATGTCCAGTATTTCTATGTTGGATGCCAGTTTGGCACTGAGACGGTCGGTGGTAACGCGCAAACGGTTTTTCCGGCGTTTAAGTGCTTTACAAATGGATTCGGGCAATTCGATGTCCCATACTTTTCCTTTATGCAATGTAGTAAACGGAATATCCAGAACAACAAACATACCGCTGACAAAAGCCTGCCAGTGTTCTACAGAGAGTTTCAGCCCTCCAGCCGTTTCGCTGCTGTGGAAGCCTGCTGCGTAAGCAAACAGTTCGCGCTGACGGCTGACTGCGTCTTTGGCACGGATCAGTGCGGCTTCAATTTCGTCGGTTGTGCGCTTCCAATTTATCGGCTCGGAACGGTTAAGGATATCGCCAATGTCTGCCAGTTCGGTAAATTCGCCAAAAATATCATCGTACAACCGTTCATTGAATTCGTTGTTGACTTTGGCCATATCGCTGACGACCTGATGAATGCGTTGGTACATCATTTGAACGACTTGCTCGTCGGCGGTGTCTTGGGTGTGAAGATTGAAAATATGCACTTTGTTCTGCTGACCGTAGCGATAGAGACGGCCTATACGCTGCACCAGCCGCATCGGATTCCACGGCAGGTCGTAATTAATCATAATGTGGCAGTTGCGTTGCAGATTGATGCCTTCTCCACCTGCCTCAGTGGACAACAAAAAGAGGATGTTTCCGCTGTCAAACTCACGAATAACCTGTCGTCGCGCGCTATGCGGCATCGAGCCGTGAATCGCACCGACTCTGCCGATGCCATACCGCTGTTCCAAGTGGTGTTTCAAGTATTCTTGGGTCGTTTTGTATTCGGTAAACAGCAACAGCTTTTCCTGCGGATGTTCGGCATGAATCTGTGGCAGGATGTTGTCGAGTAGGGCATAAAGCTTGGCATCGTTTTGCTTCAAGTTACCTGAAAGTTGCAGCAGTTTTTGCAGATGTTGTTTTTCACCGTGAAAAAATTCTCCCTGCTCTTCCAACAATGCTAATTGTTTTTCTTCGTCCTCCCCTCCGAAACGCTCATCCTCGTTTCCGATGTCGCTTTCTGCATTGTCAAAATGTGGTGCGGTCATGGTTTCCAGTTTGTCCATTCGACGGCGCAATGCCGTATCGATAGCGGCAATACTGGATGCTGCAAGCTTGCGGTAGGTAGTCATCACAAAACCGACTGCACGCGTATAGATGTCGGATGGATTATTGCCGCAATAGGCTTGTCGGAAGTAATCCTGCAATTCGGCATCAAATTGTCTGAATTCATCACTGGTAGGAATCGGCACGGCATGAACCGTTTTGCCTTTAAAGATAAAGTTTCCTTCCACATCGGTTACATCTGCCTTGTTGTTGCGGCACACCATATCGCGCAGCAACTCGGGATGGTGTTCAAGCAAGCGGATTTTTTCTGTGCGTTCAGGGCGAAGCAATTCCAGTAATGCTTGAAATTTGTCGCTTTTCCCCTGATGCGGGGTTGCACTGAGCAGCAGCATTGCTTCGGTTTGTCCGCGTAAAAAGCGGGCGAGTTTGAAACGGTCGGATGATTGAAATTTCATGCCATACTGGTAACGGCTCAGGCGGTGGGCTTCATCAAACACTACTAAGTCCCAACGCCCGGCTGAAGCCAGCATTTCCAGTTGTATTTCGTCTTTCAATTTATCCATCGAAGCAATAACGAAATCATACATTTTCCAATGTCGTGCCTCGTTAATATGGAAATCTTCACCGTAAATTTGGAATTTTCCCAAATTGAATTTATCGTGTAATTCTTCCTGCCATTGGCGGGTCAGCCCGGCCGGAGCAACCAGCAAAACGCGGTTCAGACGACCTCTCTGTTGCAGTGCATACAGCAACATGCCTGTTTCTATAGTTTTGCCCAAACCCACATCGTCGGCAATCAGCCAATTCAGATTGCCCGAAGAAAGAATATGGTGAACCAGATGGATTTGATGTGGTAGCGGGTCAATTTCCAAATCTGATAAGGCACCGGTATTTTCGTTCCACATCTCTAAGGCATGGGCTAGAATCTTCAGCCGAAACCGTTCACCGTTTTTCTCATTACCAAAATCAGCAGTGGCAAAGCGTTGTTTGGCATCTTTAACCAACCGCAGATTCTGATATGGCAGCCACAACTTTTTCCCATTTTCGGGAAACTCCGCCAACACCTGTTCGCAGCCGCCAATGATGCGGCACTGCAAAACCGTGCCGATTCCCCAGTCGGCTTCTTTGCCGTTTTGCTGTTGCATATAAACGGACATGCCTGCTTTCAAACCATTGCCAATTCGGTGAAGCGGGCAGCGGTGTGTTTTCCCTTGCGGTGTTTGCAGCATTACCCAAAATTGCTGCCCATCATCAATGAATGTATTTGAAACTCTTCCCCAAACGGCATTTTCACCGTTGTTGTCGTAATCCGTATCTCGAACGCACGCATTTTTTACGGGGATTAACATGGTTTACCATTCCGCTTTTGAATCGTTTTTCTCACAAGTAACATTCAGTCTGTTGCGATATGCCTGCACAATTAGCCGACTGTTTATTAAATCTTTCCCGCGCAATTCTATATAGATAGGTTTTAAAGCATCATAAAGATTGATCAGATGATGCCGGAAGAAGAGCTTTTTAGCTGCTTCCGGCCACGCAGCCAAATCCAGTGGCAGTTTCTTAAATATGTCAGTATGACTTCTTCCTTCTGCCACCCATTCGGCAATCAAGGCACAATGTCGTTCCCAAGTAGTCGGATGATGTTCTTCATAATAATAGGCAGCCTGAAGCAAAGTATCGCTTCGGTTTTGCCCGATAGGGACTATCGGTTGTAACCGGTCATCCGGACGTTCTAATTCACTAACCAGCCAATATTCCGCAGGATGTGCTGTTTGTCTGCCGACAAAATCGATAAAAGTTTTGCATTCCTGCCGCCAATAGTTCGAGCAGAACCAAAAGTCATACAAATCCTCCAAACGGGCGATCACTTCTTCCAAACATGGAATACCTTCAAAACAAGACAAAACTTTGAAAGCCTGCGGCCAGCTGAGAAACCAATGGGTAGCATGAGTGTGTTGTCCCGTATAGCTGTTAATACCGAGCATGGAGATATGCCAACAGGCATTTTGTTCCCAATATTTTTTCAACTCGTAAGCGCAAATTATCAGTTCGGGCGGAATATTGCGCTCTACCGCACGGTACAGTGCCGTTTTGGTTGCCCCGCTCCTCGGTTTGAGAAAAATATCGGTTAAAAACGCAAGATAGCGTTGCGGCCAGCCGAAATCATCCAGTAATTCGTATGCGGTTCGGCGGGCATAATCTTCCTGTGTAAAAATATCGTCTGGCAGTATCTGAAACCACTCTTCATATTCATCCTCCTCCTGCCAATCCCAGTTATCCGTTATTTCTTCTATCTGTTCTTTTCCATCATTTTCTTCAACTGAAAGATCGTACCAATCCAGCAATACAGTACGTGACTGTATTTGAAAAGAAGCTGCAACAGCTTCCAGCGGGGCATTAGGTTTATGCACAACAGCAGAATATTCTTGCTGCGGCCATACGGAATCAAAAATTCCCTGTCGGACAATATAATCGTCATTTTCCGGCGACCAAACACCATCCTCGGCAAATTCCTCATCCAACCAATCCATCTGCTGCACCACCGCTAAAATCTCCCAAGTTTATTTTTAATAAAGCAGCCTAAAAACTGATTGCTCCGTTTTCAGGCTGTCTGTTATTGATAATACTTTTTGTAAAAACTATCTGAATGCGTGGATAACCTCAGACAGGCTGCCTACTCCGGCCGCATCTGCGGGAACAGAATCACGTCGCGGATGCTTTGCGCGTCGGTGAGCAGCATCACGAGGCGGTCGAGGCCGATGCCGCTGCCGCCGGTGGGGGGCAGGCCGTATTCCATCGCGCGGATGTAGTCGGCGTCGTAGTGCATGGCTTCGTCGTCGCCCGCGTCTTTTTGCGCCACTTGGGCTTTGAAGCGGGCGGACTGGTCTTCGGGGTCGTTCAGCTCGGAATAGCCGTTGGCCAGCTCGCGGCCGACGACAAACAATTCAAAACGGTCGGTCAGGCCGGGCTTGGTGTCGGAGGCGCGCGCCAGCGGCGATACTTCCACCGGATAATCGATGATGAAAGTCGGGTTCCACAGTTTGCCCTCGGCGCAGCCTTCAAACAGTGCCAGTTGCAGGCTGCCGATGCCGGGCGAGGGCGGCAGGCTTTCGCCGTGGCGCACGATTTCTTTTTTCAGCCATTCGGCGTCAAAAAGCTGCTCGTCGGTGTAGTGCGGATTGTATTTTTTGATGGCTTCCAAAATCGTCAAACGCTCAAACGGGCTTTCCAAATCGACTTCTTTTCCGTTGTAGCTGATTTTGGCCGTACCGCAGACGGCCTGTGCACAGGCGCGGATGACTCCCTCGGTCATTTCCATCATGCGCTCGTAGGTGCAGAAGGCCTCGTAAAATTCCATCATGGTGAATTCGGGGTTGTGGCGCGTGCTCATGCCCTCGTTGCGGAAGCTGCGGTTGATTTCAAACACGCGCTCCAAGCCGCCCACCACCAAGCGTTTCAAATACAGCTCCGGCGCGATACGCAGATACAGCGGCATATCCAGCGCGTTGTGATGGGTTACGAAAGGCTTGGCCGTTGCGCCGCCGGGAATCGGGTGCATCATCGGCGTTTCCACTTCGAGATAACGCTCGTTCACCATATAGTTGCGTACGGTTTGGATGATGCGGCTGCGTTTGATAAAGGTGTCGCGCGATTCGGGGTTCACAATCAGATCGACATAACGTTGGCGGTATTTTGCCTCTTGGTCGGCCAAACCCTTGTGTTTGTCGGGCAGCGGGCGCAGCGATTTGGACAACAGGCGCACATTGGACACGCGCACGGTCAGCTCGCCGTGGTTGGTTTTGAACAAAGTACCTTCCGCGCCGACGATGTCGCCCATGTCCCAATGTTTGAAATCTTCGTGCGCCGCCTCGCCCACGCCCTGATTGTTGATGTAGAGCTGTATTTGGCCGGTTGCGTCCTGCACGGTGGCAAAGCTGGCCTTGCCCATCGCGCGTTTGAGCATCATGCGGCCGGCGATTTTTACCGGAATTGCCTGCGGGTCGAGTTCTTCTTTACTTAAAGCGTCGTATTTTTCATGCAGCTCGGCAGCGAAGCTGTCGCGTTTGAAATCGTTGGGGAACGCGATGCGTTCGGCGCGGATGGCGTTGAGTTTTTCGCGGCGGATAGCGATAATTTGGTTTTCGTCGATATGGACTTCTTCGGCGGGATTGTGCTGTTCGGTCATGTTTTTTACCTGATAAAAAACAGGCAGTTGAATCTGCCTGCGGATAAAGAAAATTTACGCGGATTTTACGCGCTTTTCCGTATTTTTGAAAGACAGGCCGTCTGAACGCCGCGGCGGCGAAACGGGAAGAAGCCCGTTCCGTAGGGCATCGGGCGGTTTCAGAAGGCCTCTGGTTGTGTTAAAAGCTATCGCATTGGGTTTTTCTGTTTACAAAAATTATCCGAATGCCTTTGCTTTTTTAACAGAAAAAGCCTTAGTATGGCGGCGCTTTTGCGGCGGGCGTCTGCCGCAAAGGATTTTCATCCAATCTACTTAATTGAGGATACGCATATGAAACTGTTGTCTGCCGTCGTACTGTCTTCCCTGGTTGCCCTCAGCGGCACCGCCATGGCCGAAACCGGCAATCCCACCGTCAGCAAAAAAACCGTCAGCTACCGCTGCCAGCAGGGCAAACGCATCAACGTGACCTACGGTTTTAACAAACAAGGCCTGCCCAACTACGCCGTTGCCCGCATCAACGGCCGCAACCGCACCATGGACATCAACCTCGACCGCTCCGACAATGTGGACACTTTCTTCATCGACGAGGGCGGCTACACTTTGAGCACCAGCGAGATGAGCACCAAAACCTACCACAAGCAGCCCATCATGATCACTTCGCCGAAAGACGAAATCCTGTTCAAAAGCTGTACGCCCCGCTGATTGTGCATCAAGCGCAGAGGCCGTCTGAAAACGTTTCAGACGGCCTTTTTGTTTATAATCGCGCCCTTTTCTCCTTTTCAGACAGCCTCACACCATGCCCGAGCAACACGATCCGTTTTCCCGTTTCCACAATCTTTCCGACCCCGCCACGCAGGATTTCGCCTGCAGCGCCCACGGCGAAACGCTGGCGCGCTTTGCCGGCGACGACGTCTTCCGCGCCCTGCGCGACGACATCGCCGAAGCCATGCGCGACGAGCGGCAGATTCCGTTTTGCCAGGAACACCGCGCGCGGATGTACCATTTTTACCAGAGCGAAGACTTTCCCAAAGGCGTCTACCGCGTCTGTTCCGCCGCCTCCTACCGCGCCGGTCTGCCCGATTGGGAAGTGCTGTTTTCCGTAGCCGATTTCGACGAAATCCTCGGTGACGACGTTTACTTGGACGGTGTGTCGCATTATGTCGAGCAGCCGCTGCGCGTGCTGTTGAGCCTGAGCGCGGCGGGCGGCGACGCGGCCTACACGCTGGAATTCGATTTGGCTGGGCGGTGCATCGTCGAAAACGGCTTCCACTTTCCGGCGGGCAAAAACCATATTTCGTGGCGCGACGAAAACAGCGTGTGGGTCTGCCCCGCCTGGGACGATCGCCAGCTCACCGAATCGGGCTATCCGCGCCAGGTGTGGCTGCTCGAACGCGGTCAGGCGTTTTCAGACGGCCTGCCCGTGTTGCAGGTGGCGGAAAACTGGATGATGGCCAACGCCTGGCGTTATCTCGACGGGCTGGGTTCGCCCGTGGATCTGATCGAGGCGGCGGAAGGCTTTTTTACCAAAGACTATTACCAGGTGCTGCCCGACAACAGCACCGCCAAACTGAACCTGCCGCGCGACTGCGACATCGTCGGCTACACGGCGGGGCAGTTGCTCGTGCAGCTGCGCGAACCGTGGCAGCGCGCCAAGCAAAGCTATCCGGCGGGCGCGCTGGTGGCGGTGAAGCTGAACAAGGGCGTGCTGGGCGAGGCTGCTCTGCTATTCGAGCCGTCGGACACGCAGGCGGTGGACAGCGTGGAAACCACCAAACGCTTTATCGCCGTGTCGCTGCTGGATAAGGTGAAAGGCCGTCTGAAAGCGTGGAAATGGACGGGCAAAACATGGGAAGAACAAAGCCTGCCCGAGCTGCCCGCAGGCGCGCTGGAAATCACCGACCAACCCTGGGGCGGCGACATACTCTATCTGGCCGCCGACGACTTCACCACGCCGCTCACCCTGTTTGCCCTCGATTTGCACGTCAACGAACTGAGCGTGCTGCGCCGCCAGCCCGAACAGTTTGTTGCAGACGGCATCCGCGTGCAGCAGCTTTGGGCGGAATCGGCCGACGGCACGCGGATACCCTATTTCCACGTCGGTAAAACCGCCGCGCCCGACACGCCGACGCTGGTTTACGCCTACGGCGGCTTCGGCGAACCCGAGCCGCCGCATTACCCCGAAAGCATCGGCCGCCACTGGCTCGAACAGGGGAATGCTTTTGTTGTTGCCAACGTGCGCGGCGGCGGCGAGTTCAAACACTGGCACGCCGCCGCGCAGGGCAGGTACAAACACCGCAGCGCCGACGATCTGCTGGCCGTGGTGCGCGATTTGGCCGCGCGCGGCATGAGTTCGCCCGAACGCATTGCCGTGCAGGGCGGCAGCAACGGCGGCCTCGTCGCCGCCGCCGCCTTCGTGCGCGAACCGCAAAACATGGGCGCGCTGGTGTGCGAAGTCCCCCTCACCGACATGCTCGCCTACACCGAACTCTCCGCTGGCGCCAGCTGGACGGACGAATACGGCGACCCCGCCGACCCCGAAATGCGCCCCCACCTCGCCGCCCTGTCGCCCTACCACAAACTTTCAGACGGCCTCAGCTACCCGCCCGCCCTCATCACCACCAGCCTGTCCGACGACCGCGTCCACCCCGCCCACGCCTTAAAGTTTTACGCCAAACTGCGCGGCTATGGCGCAAACGCCTGGCTCTACGCACCCGACGGCGGCGGCCACACCGGCAACGGAACGCAGGAAGAAACCGCCGCCGAGCTGGCCTGCGTGCTGCGCTTTTTGCAGCAGACCATAGGCGCAGAAAAGCCGTGACAACGGGTAACCATAAGGAAAACCGGGGGAAAATGCGCTTGTCGGCAAAATCGCCGCCATGCTAAGATGCCCGCGCTTCGAGCCCCGCCCAAGCGGATACCCGCAGCGGGGCGTCAAACTAGATGGAAAACTCTAAACCAATCGGGTACAATGCGCCCGTTTTAAGTTTTACATTAACCACCGCCGCAAGGCTTTAAACAAGGACTTACAAATATGTCAAATGTCGACCAAAAAGTGAAAGAAATCGTTGCCGAGCAATTGGGCAAAACCGTTGACGAAGTGAAAAACGAATCTTCCTTCCAAGACGATTTGGGCGCCGATTCCCTCGACATCGTCGAGCTGGTTATGGCTTTGGAAGAAGCGTTCGGCTGCGAAATCCCCGATGAAGAAGCCGAAAAAATCACCACCGTTCAGGCTGCCATCGACTACATCAATGCACATCAGGGCTGATAAGCGGCTTTGACACATTCCGGCCTCTGCGCGCGGGCTTGCCTGCACACAGGGGTCGTTTCTCATTCAACCCGCCGCCGAACAGGCGCAAACGATTCCACAGCGAGCAGATTTTTATGAGTCAGCGAAGAGTAGTCATCACCGGCCTCGGGCAGGTATCCCCCGTCGGCAACGACATCCCGACCGCATGGGACAACCTACTGGCCGGCAAAAGCGGCATCGGCCGCATCACCCGCTTTGACGCATCCGACCTCAACAGCCAAATCGCAGGCGAAGTGCGCGGCTTCGACATCGGCCAATACATCAGTGCCAAAGAAGCCCGCCGCATGGACGTATTCATCCACTACGGCATCGCCGCCGCCCTCCAAGCCATCGCCGACGCAGGCCTCGACGACGTAAACGGCCTCGACAAAGACCGCATCGGCGTGAACATCGGCTCCGGCATCGGCGGCCTGCCCAGCATCGAAGCCACCGGCAAAGCCGTTATCGAAGGCGGCGCGCGCAAAATCAACCCCTTCTTCATTCCCAGTTCGCTGATTAACCTCATCTCCGGCCACGTTACCATCCTCAAAGGCTACCGCGGCCCCAGCTACGGCATGGTTTCCGCCTGCACCACCGGCGCGCACTCCATCGGCGATTCCGCCCGCATCATCAAATACGGCGACGCCGACATCATGATTGCCGGCGGCGCGGAAGGCGCAATCAGCACCCTCGGCGTAGGCGGATTCGCCGCCATGAAAGCCCTCTCCACCCGCAACGACGACCCCGCCACCGCCTCCCGCCCGTGGGACAAAGGCCGCGACGGCTTCGTTATCGGCGAAGGCGCAGGCATTTTGGTATTGGAAGAGCTTGAACACGCCAAAAAACGCGGCGCGAAAATCTACGCCGAACTCGTCGGCTTCGGCATGAGCTCCGATGCCTACCACATCACCGCCCCCGACGAAGAAGGCCCCGCATTGGCCGTCACCCGCGCCCTCAAAGACGCAGGGCTGAACGCCGCCGATGTGGACTACGTCAACGCCCACGGCACGTCCACCCCGCTGGGCGATGCCAACGAAACCAAAGCCCTCAAACGCGCCCTGGGCGAACACGCCTACAAAACCATCGTCAACTCCACCAAATCCATGACCGGCCACCTGCTTGGCGCGGCAGGCGGAGTAGAAGCCGTGTACAGCGTCTTGGCCGTACACAACCAAAAATCCCCGCCCACCATCAACCTGTTCGAGCAGGACATCGAAGCAGGCTGCGATTTGGACTACTGCGCCAACGAAGCCCGCGACGCAAAAATCGACGTCGCCCTCTCCAACTCCTTCGGCTTCGGCGGCACCAACGGTACGCTGGTATTCAAACGCTTTACCGGCTGACCGTGCCCGTTGCAGCAGGTGCAAAGGCCGTCTGAAAATCCAAATCGGGTTTTCAGACGGCCTTTTTGTTTCGTATAGGGTGCGCCGCTTGGGCGGCACATCCTACACACGAGCCTTGCAGGCTTTCAGACGGCCTCCTGTCCCCACCTTTGCGATGGGTCAAACAGCCGCCGTTTTCCCGCCGCCGCGGCCGCCCCGCGCTTCCGCCGCCCCCTGCCTTTCGGTATCATGCAGCCCGACAAACCAACCACGACAAAAAGGAGCAGAACATGGCAGCACAAGACGATCTGAAACGCATGGCGGGCGAAAAAGCCGTCGGCTTCGTGCCCGAAAACGAATACATCGGCATCGGCACGGGTTCCACCGTCAACCACTTCATCAAAGCCCTGGCCGAAAGCGGCAAAGTCGTCAAAGGCGCGGTCAGCAGCTCCAAAGCCACCTCCGAGCTGCTGGCGCAGTATGAAATTCCCGAAGTGACTTTGAGCGACGTGGTGCGGCTGGCCGTTTACATCGACGGCGCCGACGAAGTGAACCACAGCCTGCAAATGATCAAAGGCGGCGGCGGCGCCCTTTTGCGCGAAAAAATCGTCGCCAGCGCCTCGGAGCGCTTTGTCTGCATCGCCGACGAAAGCAAATACGTCACCCGCCTCGGCCGCTTCCCGCTTCCCGTCGAAGTGATTCCCGCCGCCCGCTCGCTGGTGGCGCGCAAACTGCTCGCGCTGGGCGGCGAACCCGAATTGCGCGTCGGCTTCACCACCGACAGCGGCAACGAAATCCTTGACGTCTCCGGCCTCGATTTGTCGCGTCCGCTGACGATGGAAGAAGAAATCAACAAAATCACCGGCGTGGTGGAAAACGGCCTCTTCGCCCGCGACACCGCCGACGTGCTGCTGCTGGCACGCGCAAGCGGCGTGGAAACGATCACCATCGGCGGCTGAGCCGGATCCTAGACAAACACCGCATCAAGGCCGTCTGAAACCACGCTTTCAGACGGCCTCAACCGTTTTCCGCCCCATCCGGGCGCCGCTATAATCCGCCCCCGTTTTCCGTTCCGAAAGGCCGTCTGAAATGCCCTCCCCCCAAGAGCCAACCTTCACCGACACCGACCGCCGCCATATGCAGGCCGCCCTCGCCCTTGCCCGCGAAGGCCGTTTTTCCACCAGCCCCAATCCCCGCGTCGGCTGCGTTATCGCACGCGGCGGGCAGATTGTCGGACAGGGCTTCCACGTCCGCGCGGGCGAACCCCATGCCGAAGTGCACGCCCTGCGTCAGGCGGGGGAACTCGCACGCGGCGCAACGGCCTACGTCACCCTCGAACCGTGCAGCCACCACGGCCGCACCCCGCCCTGCGCCGAAGCCCTCGTTGCGGCGGGCGTGTCGCGCGTCGCCGCCGCCATGTCCGACCCCAACCCGCAGGTGGCCGGACGCGGCCTCGCCCTCTTGGCGGCGGCGGGCATCCGCACCGAATGCGGCCTGCTCGAAACCGAAGCCCGCGAACTCAACCGCGGCTTCCTGTCGCGCATCGAACGCGGCCGCCCCTTCGTCCGCCTCAAATGCGCCGCCTCGCTCGACGGCAAAACCGCCCTTTCAGACGGCCGCAGCCAATGGATTACCAACGCCGCCGCCCGCGCCGACGTGCAGATACTGCGCGCCGAAAGCTGCGCCGTGCTCACCGGCATCGGCACCGTGCTCGCCGACGACCCGCTGCTCACCGTCCGCGCCTTCCCCACCGTGCGCCCGCCCGAGCGCGTCGTCCTCGACAGCCGCCTGCGCCTGCCGCCAAGCGCCAAGCTGCTGGCCGACCCCTCCGCCCCCGTTATCATCCTCACCGGCGAAACCGACCCCGCCAAACACGCCGCCTTCGCCCGTTTTCCGCACGTTTCCCTCCGCACCGTGCCGCTGCTTTCAAACGGCCTTATCGACCTGAACGCCGCCCTCGCCGCGCTGGCGGAACAAGGCATGGGCGAAGTGCTGGCCGAAGCGGGCGCGACGCTGGCGGGCGCGCTGCTGCGGGCGGATTTGGTTGACGAAATCGTCCTCTACCAAGCGCCGAAAATCCTCGGCACGGCGGCGCGCGGCCTGTTCGAGCTGCCCGAAAACCCCGCCGCCCTCGCCGCCCGCGCGCACTGGCACACCGTGTCCGCCGACATCCTCGACGGCGATATCAAATGGGTGCTGCGGCGGACAGAGGCCGTCTGAACGCACTTTCAGACGGCCTCAACCAGCGGAAACAGCCCGTGAACAAACGCAAAACGAAAAAACGCCAAACCCGCGCCGCGCGGCCTGCCGCCGTGCCGCCGCAGCGGGCGAAACCGTCGGAAAAGCCGGTGGAAAAACTCTTTGCCCTCGGCATGGTCACGGCGTTTGCCGCACTCGTGCCGCTGTTTTCCCTGATGGCAGAAATTGTGCGCGCCGTCATGGAAAACGGCTTTTCAAGCGGCCTCTCCGCCACGCTGCTTGCTGCGAAGACGTTGCGCTTGTTTTTCGCACAAACGGCGGCTTTGGCGACGCTGTTCGTCCTTTATTTCATCGAAGAAGACGCCGAAGACGCAGGCGGCGAACCGCTCTTTGGCCGCAGCGGACGGCTGCTGTTCGGCATCGCGGGCGGCGCACTGGCAGGTCTGGCAACGGCAGGCGTGCACGGCGCGGCTTGCGGTGCGGCGGCGGGTCTGATGGCGGCGCTGCTGATGCCGTGGCTGAAATATCTGCTGCGCCATGCCTCGTTTTAAACGGGAAAAAGCGAAAAGGCCGTCTCTGTCCGAACAGGCAGGGACGGCCTTTTGCATGGGCAAAACGTACAGCCCGCATTTTCAGACGGCCTCCGTTTTGCAGGGCGTGCCGCATTCAAACGAAAGGCCGTCTGAAAGCGGGTTGGGCGTTCAGACGGCCTTTGCCGTTGCGGCAGCATCATTTTCTGTCCGGTTCGGGCGGGGCGTTTTTTGTGCCTGCCGCCGCGCATAAAAAATCGGCGAACTTGGCGCACAGGCCGCTGTCGATATCGTGCATTTCCTGCAACAGCAGCATCAGGTCTTCGCCGATGTCGCCCGGCAGGCGGAGACGGGTTCGGTTGTCGTATCGGGCTCAGGAAAAAACGGCTGATGCGCCGTATGCCGTGTTCGCGTCCCTCTCCGCCGCTCTCGCTGCCGCACCATGAAATACGGGCGCGGACGCGCAGCCGGTGCGCGGTAATCAGGCCGTCTGCAAAGGCGGCGGCGCAGGCCGGGTCTTCCGCCGCGCCGTCGGATTCGGCCAGCGGCAGGATTTCGGCGGCGACAAAATCACGCCACAGCCGCATCAGTTCGCGGTTGGGCACGGTGTTGACGATGTCCGAATCCCAAACGGCGTAAAACGCCCGCCTGACTTCGTTGGCGGCGGTTTTTTTCTCGCGGCGGCGGTTGTTTTTATTCATCGTATGCTCCAAACGGAAGCGGCAAAACGCCGTTCTCTGCACGGGTTGGAAAACAGCCTACGCAGCGCTGTGCAAAAACTGCCGCAGGCGTTTGAGTTCCTGCCAGGCGGCGGCTTTCAGTTCGGGTTGGCGCAGCAGGCGGGCGGGGTGGGGGACGGCGAACACGGGGATGCCCGCGAATACCTGCGGCAGGGCGGCGGCGTGGGCGGGGTGGTCGAAGCGGCCGAGCAGCAGCACGGCGGATGCGCCGCACAACTCGCGCTCGGCCTGCACGCGGGTGGCGGCGGCTTCGATTTGTGCGGCGCTGGGGGAAAATTCACTGTTTTGCAGCCAGCTGGTGCGGCGCACGTCGGCGTCGGCCAGGCCGATGGCGGCGAACATATTGCCCAGCAGCACGCCCGCCGCGCCGCCGAACAGGCGTCCGGCGGCGATGTCTTCCGGCGCGGGGCAGACGGACACGGCCATCACGCGGGCGGAGGCGACGCTGGCGGCAAGGGCGGCTTTGTGTTCGGCCACGCTGTGGAAGACGGGCGCGGCGGTTTCGGCGGCGCGGCGTTCGGGCGGCGCGGCCAGTTGCGCGGCGCGCTCCTGCGATTTGTAGTAGCCGCCTATGCTGCTGCCGACGGCGGCCATGGCGGCGGCGCGTGCGTTTTCAGACGGCCTGATGTTTTCAGACGGCCTTTTTACCGCGGCCGTCTGAACGGCGGCGTTGCGGGTTGGGTCGGGCGCGGCAACGGGCGCGGCTGACGTCGGCGCGGTGTTTTCAGACGGCCGTTCTGTTGCGGCGGTTTGCGGCACGGAGGCCGTCTGAACGGCGGTTTGCCCTTTGTTTTCCGCGTCGGCGGCCACGAGTTTCGCGCCCCGTTTCAGCCACATCGGGCCCAGATCGAGTGCTTCGTGCAGGTGGAGGTAGCGGCTGCTTAACATATTTTCTCCATAATCAGCGCGTCTTCGCGCGCGCCGTCGGGCAGGGAATAATAGCCGCGCCGCCGCGCCGCGTCGGAAAAGCCGTGTTTGCGGTAGAGCGCCTGCGCGGCAGCGTTCGATTCGCGCACTTCCAGCAGCAGGCGGGTCACGCCGTTGGCGGCGCAGTCGGCCAACCAGCGGCGCAGCAGCGCGTCGGCATAGCCTTGGCGGCGCGTGGCGGGCGCGGTGGCAATCAGGTGCAGCTCCGATTCGCCCGCCACGGTCTGCCAGACGATAAAGGCGGCGGGCGCACCGTCGGCTTCCGCAAGCAGCACGGTACCGCAGGCTTGGTTTAAGGCCGTCTGAAACTGGTTTTCCGACCACGGCGAGGGGTTGCAGGCGCGGTCGACGGCGGCCAGCGCGGCGCAGTCGCTTGTCAGGGCAGGGCGGATGTTCATGCGCCGCCCGCCGCTTTGCGTGCCGCCTGCTCGGCGGCGGTGAGGGCGATTTTGTCGCGCACATAGAGCAGCGAAGCGTCGGCGGCGTCGCCCGCCGCATATGCGCCCGTCTGCGCCAGACGCAGATAGTCTGCCGCCGTCGGCATCGCGGGCGAACCGGCAAAGGGCGGCGGATCGGCCAGCGCGAAGGCGTTGCCGATGCCGTGCGTGAACGATACGCCCTCGGGCGGCACGATGTCCGCCGCGCGTCCGACCTGATAGGGGCTGAGGCGGCGGCGGTTTTCCGTGTCAAACCACGCGTAAAACACCTCGCCCATCCGCGCGTCCGCCGCCGCCAGCACGCCGCGCCCGCGCACCAGATAAGCCGCCGCGTCCAAACAGGGCACGCCCACCAGCGGCAGGCCGAAGGGCGCGGCCAAGCCCTGCGCCACGCCCAGGCCGATACGCAGTCCCGTAAACGCCCCCGGCCCCTGCGCGTAGACAATGCACGACAGATCGGCGGCAGACACGCCCGCTTCGCCAAACAGCCGCCCGATCTGCGGCAGAACCAGCGCCGACTGGCGGTTGCCCGCTTCTTCGTGGCAGGCAAACAGGCGGCCGTGCGCGAAGAGGGCGAGGGAGAGGACGGAGGTGGAGGTGTCGATGGCGAGGACGGGGCGGGAAAAATCGGGCTGCATGGCGGCGGGGCGGGGTTGGAAAAGGGGCGGATTATAGCAGGAGAGGCCGTCTGAAATGCCCGGCGGAATCTTTTCAGACGGCCTCAATCCGCTCGTGTGTTGCGGCAGCGGCTTGGTGTGTTTCGGGAAAGCGTGCGGGCAGAAAGGCCGTCTGAAACCCTGTTTTCAGACGGCCTTTTTTCGGCACGGGCGCATAAGCCTTGCGGCTTTCAGACGGCCTCTGTGCTATGTGGCAAACGGCGGCACGGGGCAGCCGGCCTGGCGCAGCAGGGCGCAGGTTTCGTAAACGGGCAGACCCATCACGCCGCTGTGGCTGCCGTTGAGGCTGCGCACGAAAACGCCGCCTATGCCCTGTATGCCGTAGGCGCCCGCCTTATCGAGCGGTTCGCCGCTTGCGACGTAGGCGTCGATTTGCGCGTCGTCGATTTCGGCAAAGGCGACGGTGGCGGTGTGCAGGGCGCAGGATGTGAGGCCGTCTGAAAACAGGCAGACGGCGGTGAGGACTTGGTGTTCGCGGCCGGAGAGGGCGGCGAGCATGGTGCGGGCGTGGTCGGGCGATTCGGGTTTGCCGAGGATTTGCCCGTCGAGGACGACGGCGGTGTCGGCACTGAGCACGGGGGCGGCACTCGGCGCTTTGCCCGCCGAGCGCCGTGCGGCAAGGGCGGCGGCGTTTTTTTCGCGCGCCATGCGGACGACGTAGGCGGCGGGGTCTTCGTGCGGACGGGGCGTTTCGTCGATGTCGGTGGCGGCGCGTTCGACGGCAAAGCCGAGGTTTTCGAGGATTTCGCGGCGGCGCGGGCTGCCGGAGGCGAGATAAATGAGGGGTGCGGTCATGTCGGGTTTCCTGTTTGCGCGGGGAAGGGCGGCATTATATCGGCATCGGCAGAGGCCGTCTGAAAGCGCAGCGCCCTGTTCAAATGCCGTCGGAACGGTGTTTCAGACGGCCTCTGCGCCGTTGCGGCGGCACGCTCTTCCGCCCGTCGGCGGCCGCGTGTCTGGCAAAATGAAACGGTGTTACAATCCGCGCTCTTTTGCCAACCCGTACCGTCTGCCGTTTCCCGCCATGAACCGCCCATCCGCCGCCTTTGTTTTTTTGTTCGCGCTCGGCCTGCCTGCCGCCGCGTTTTCAGACGGCCTCTCCGATGCCGCAAAGCAGGAGAGGCCGTCTGAAAACGCGGCGGAGCAGAAGCCTTCGTTTGCCCAACGGGTGAAAAACCGTCTCGGTTTGAACAAAAAAACAGAAGACGGTGCGGCGGCGCTGAAACCGAAGTTTCCCGTGACAGTGGAGGCCGCGCCCGCCGATGTGAAGGAGATGATTGAAACGCACCTGCCGCTGATTACGCAGCAGCAGGAGGAAGTGCTTGACGAAGAGCAGATGGAGTTTCTCGCCGAGGAAGCGCCCGAGCAGGTGCTGATGATGCTGAAAACCAAGGGTTATTTCAACGCGCGGGTGACGGTGTCGCGGCAGGGCGCGGGCTATCTGGTGAAGGTGGAGAGCGGGGCGCAGACGACGACGGGCAATGTCAGCGTTGCCATTCTCGGCGATGTGCTGCAAGACGAAAACCTCGGCGCGTATTACCGTTCGGCTTTGGAAAACTGGGCGCTGCCGGTGGGCAGCGTCTTCAACCAGGACGATTGGAGCAGCAGCAAAACCTCGGTGTTATCGGCCGTGCGGCGCAAGAAATACCCGCTGGCGGAATTTTCCTCCACCCGCGCTTTGGTCGACCCGGCCAAACGCAGCGCCGATTTGTCGGTGGCGGTGGAAAGCGGCAAACCGGTTTACTTCGGCGATTTGGAAATCAGCGGCACCAAGCGCTATCCCGAAAGCGTGGTGCGCGGGCTGGCGCAGTTTGCCCCCGGTTCGCCCTACGATTTGGACAAGCTGCTCGACTACCAGCAGGCGCTCGAACAGGACAGCCACTATTCGGGCGCGTCGGTGCAGGCCGATTTCGACAGGCTCAGCGGCGACCGCGTGCCGGTGAAAGTGGCCGTGTCGGAAATGAAGCGGCAGAAGCTGGAACTGGGCGTGCGTTTCGATTCCGAATACGGCTTGGGCGGCTCGTTCGGCTACGACCACTATAACCTCTTCGGCCGCGGCTACACCGGATCGCTGGTGCTCAACGGCGACAAATACGAGCAGACCGTGGCCGCCGGCGTCAGCCAGCCGCGCAGCAGCAACGGCCACTACTGGACAGGCTCGCTCTCCTTCAACCGCAAAACCACGCAGAAACTCGAAACCGAAACCCTCACCGCCGGTCTGTGGCGCGTGCGCGACCGCAACGGCATCGAATCGCGGCTGGGCATCGAGTATGTCGAAGACAAATCGAAAATTCCCGACGCCAAAATCAACCTCGGCCGCTCCTTCGCCACCATGCTCACCGCCTCGTGGAAAAAACAGAGCATCGAAACCCTGCTGCGCCCCGAAAACGGCTACTTCCTCGACATCAAAGGCGGCACCACCCTCGGCAGCCTGATGTCCTCCTCGGCCATGCAGCGCATCGCCGCGCGGGCGGGCTACTACTTCACACCCGAGAACAAAAAAATCGGCACCTTCGTCGCCCGCGGCCAAATCGGCTTCGTCAACGCCAGCGACAGCAGCGACACTCCCGCCGTGCTGCGTTTCCGCACCGGCGGCGCCACCTCCGTGCGCGGCTACGAACTCGACAGCATCGGCCTGGCCGGCCCCTCCGGCTCCGTCCTGCCCGCCCGCGCCCTCGCCGTTGCCAGCGCCGAATACCAGTTCCCCATCAACAAAAGCTTCTCCGCCGCCCTGTTCCACGACATGGGCGACGCGGCGCACAGCTTCCAAGACATGAAACTCAAACACGGCACGGGCATCGGCGTGCGCTGGTTCAGCCCCGTCGCCCCCTTCTCCTTCGACATCGCCTACGGCCACCAGGACAAAAAAATCCGCTGGCACATCAGCTTGGGAACCCGTTTCTAAATGACCGCGACACACGACAACGCTGCCGAAAGGCCGTCTGAAAAAAACGAAAACCTCACCCCCGTGCCGTCTGAAAACGAAGGCGGCGCAAACGGCAAAAGGCCGTCTGAAAATCCGAAAAAGCCGAAAAAAAGCCTGCCGCGCCGCCTTATCAAAGCCCTGCTGTGGCTCCTCCTCATCCTCGTTCTGACGCTGGCGGGCGCGCTCTACTGGCTCGCCGCCACCGAATCCGGCCTGCGCGCCGCCCTCTACCGCCTGCCCGAACTGGGCGGCGTTCACATCGGCAGCAAAACCCTCAAAGGCACGCTGTGGCACGGCTTTGAGGGCGACGGCTGGACGGTGCGGACACCCTCCGCCGACATCGAAATCAGCCGCCTCGCCTTCCAATGGCGGCCCCGGCAAATCTTTTCAGACGGCCTCCTGCACATCGAAAAGATAGACGCGGGCGACATCCACATCCAAAGCAAACCCACGCCGCCCAAAGACAGCCCGCCCGCCAAACTGCCCGAAAGCATAGACCTGCCGCTGGCCGTGCAGATTGACAAACTCTCCGTCGGCAGCATCAGCAGCGGCAAAGCCCGCACCGTCTTCGTCACCCGCATCGACGCCGCTTACGCCTACAACCGCCGCAGCCACAAACTCACCGTCTCCCGCCTCGTCACCCCGTGGAGCGGCAACGACGGCACGCTGGAAATTCAGACGGCCTCCCCCTTCGCCCTCAAAGGCAGCTTCGGCGGCATGGCCGTGCTCGACGACATCGTCAGCGAAACACAGCTCAAACTGGCGGGCGACCTCAAACAAACCGCCCTCACCGCCCGCCTCGCCAGCGGCGACATCAAACTGAACGCCGACGCCCTCGTCAGCCTGTTTGAAAACCGCCTCGACAAACAAATCGACCACGTCCTGATTAAAGGCAGCGGCATCGACCCCGCCGTCTTCGCCGAAGGCGCGCCCGAAGCCGACTTCGACTTCGACGCCACCATCGTCCCCTCCGCACAGCGCGGACTGGCGCTCGAAGGCTCGATCGACCTGGCCAACCGCGCCGCCGCCCCCGCCGACCAAAACGGCATCCCCGTCCGCAGCCTGCTGGGCGACTTCACCGTCGGCAGCGACGGCGTACTCAAACTCTACGGCGTCGAAGCCGCCCTGCTCGGCGGCGGACGGCTGGTGTTCGGCGGCGAAACCGACACCGGCCGCAACACCTTCGCCCTCGAGGCGGCACTCAAAGACATCACCGCCGCCGACCTCGTTCAGACGGCCTACGACGACACCTTCAACGGCACAATCGGCCTGCGCGGCAGCTACCGCGAACCCGAAGCCGTGTGGGACATCGCCTCGCGCCGCGCCAAAAGCGAAGGCCGTCTGAAAATCGCCGCCGACGCCAAACTCGGCCAGCGCACCCTCGAAATCGTCTCCGCCTCCGTGCGCCCCGACGGCGGCGGCTCGCTCGACGCGCGCGGCAAACTCGAACTCTTCAACCGCCGCCTGCTGTCCGCCGAAATCGCCTCCGAACGCTTCAACCCCGCCAAACTCCATCCCGACCTGCCCGCAGGCAGCGTCAACGGCGGCATCTCCCTGAGCGGCGAATTGGCCGACCTCGTTTTGAACGGCAAAATGAAATTCGGCAACAGCACCCTCTCCGGCGCCGTCCTCTCCGGCAGCGCCGACGTGCAGTATGAAAAACAGCACCTCAGCCGCGCCAAAGCCGACATCATTCTCGGCCGCAACCGCCTCAAAGCCGACGGCAGCTTCGGCAAAGCGGGCGACCGCCTCAACCTCGACCTTGCCGCCCCCGAACTCGACAAATTCGGCTTCGGCCTCGGCGGCGCCCTCAATGCCAAAGGCTACATCGCGGGCGACCCGAAAAAACTCGCCGCCGACCTCACGGGCAGCGTGCGCGGCCTGCGCGTGCAAAACGCACTGTCGGTGCGCGAACTCGACTTCAAAGCCGCCGCCTCGCCCGATTACAGCCTGCCGCTCAACCTCCAAGTGCGCGGCCGCGACATCGTGGCGGGCGGCAAAGACGGCACGCGCATCGACACCGTCAACGCCGCCGTCACCGGCACCGGCCTGCGCCACAGCGTGCGCGCCGACGGCAGCATGGCGATGGGCGGCAAACACTACAAACTCGACCTCGAAGCCGACGGCGGCCTGAACAAAGACAACGTTTGGAAAGGCACGCTGGGCAGGCTCGATCTGTCGGGCGGCTTCAACCTCAAACTGCAAAACCGCCTCGCCCTCGAAGCGGGCGCGCAGCGCGTGGTGCTGGGCGCGGCGCAGTGGGCGGCGATGGGCGGCCGTCTGAACATGGAACGCTTTGTGTGGGACAAACAAAACGGCCTCACCAGCAAAGGCAGCGCCGCCAACCTCAACGTCGCCGAGCTGCACAGCTTCTTCAAGCCGCCCGTCGAACACAACCTCATCCTCGCCGCCGACTGGGATCTGGCCTACAGCCGCGACGCGCGCGGCTTCCTCAACGTGCGCCAGCAGTCGGGCGACATCATCATCCCCTACCGCAAACAGGCGCTCGGCCTGACCGGCCTCGTTTTGCAAACCCGCCTGCAAAACGGCCGCATCGACAACCAAATCTCCGGCAAAACCCGCTACGGCGAACTCTCCGGCAGCGTCGGCATCAGCCAGCAGTTCGGCAGCTCCATCCTGCTCGCGCCCGTGTCCGGCAGCATCAAACTCGACATCCCCGACCTGGCCGCGCTGAAAAACCTGATGCCCGTCGGCCAAAGCGTGAAAGGCAGACTGGCGTCGGCGGCCACCGTCGGCGGCCGCGTCGGCGACCCGCAGCTGGACGGCACGCTCGAGGGCAGCGGTCTTTACTACATCAACCGCGACCTCGGCGTTATCCTCGACAACGGCAGCCTGCGTTCGCGCTTCGTCGGCCGCGAATGGCAGATACAGACGCTCAAATTCCAACGCGGCAGCGGCAGCGTCGCCCTTGCGGGCAGCGTCGGCTGGGGCGGCGGCATCCCCGTCGTCGATGCCTCGGCCGTGTTCGACAAATATGAAATCCTCGACAAACCGCGCCGCCGCCTCGCCGTCAGCGGCGACACCCGGCTGCTCTACACCGAGAAAAACGGCATCACCCTCACAGGCCGTCTGAAAGTGGACGAAGGCCGCTTCGGCATGCAGAAATCGGGTATGCCGACGCTGGACGACGACGTGGAAGTGATAGGCGAAGCGAAAAAAGAACCCTCCGCCGCCGTGCCCATCAGCATGGACGTGACCCTCGATCTCAACGACAAGGTCTATTTCAAAGGCGAAGGCGTGGACGTCACCCTCGGCGGCCAGCTCAACCTCACCGCCAAGCCCAAGCAGGACGTGCAGGGTGTCGGCACGATTAAAGTCGTCAAAGGCAAATACAAAGCCTACGGCCAGGATTTGAACATCACCAAAGGCACGGTATCCTTTGTCGGCCCCTTGTCCAGCCCCAACCTCAACATCCGCGCCGTGCGCAACCTCTCGCCCGTGGGTGCGGGCGTGGAAGCGGTCGGCAGCCTCGACAACCCGCGCGTCACCCTCGTCGCCAACGAGCCGATGAGCGAAAAAGACAAGCTCTCCTGGCTCATCCTCAACCGCGCCAGCAGCGGCAGCGACGGCGACAATGCCGCCCTCTCTACCGCCGCCAGCGCCTTCCTCGCGGGCAAACTCAACGACCGCATCGGCTTGGTCGACGACTTCGGCATGACCAGCCAGCGCAGCCGCAACGCGCAGACGGGCGAACTCAACCCCGCCGAGCAGGTGCTCACCGTCGGCAAGCAGCTGACAAGCGAGCTGTATCTGGGCTACGAGTTCGGCCTCAACAGCGCCAGCCAGACGGTCAAACTCGTCTACCAGCTCACGCGCAGCATCCAGGCCATCGTCCGCGTCGGCTCGGTGTCTTCGGGCGGCGAAATCAAATACGTCGTCCGCTTCGACTGACAAAAGGCCGTCTGAAATACTAGGGCGTGTTGACAATCAGCGTTTTGGAGGCTTTTCCGCCATAAAACGGCATCTGCCGCGTTAAAAATACTCGCCTATGGACGGCATAGGCTCGCATTTTTGCCTTGCATCTGCCATTTTCTGACGAAAAATCCGCTTCAAAAGCCGAATGTCAACACGCCCTAGGCCGTCTGAAAGCCCGTAGCGCTTTCAGACGGCCTTGTGTGTTTTCCGCGTTTGCACCTGCCGCCCGCCGCCGTTCCGGCCATACAAGAAGGCCGTCTGAAAAAACCGACGGCGGATTTCAGACGGCCTCTGTGTTTTTTCCGCTCAGCGGCAGGCTTCGATGCACTCGCGCACCAGCTCCGTGCCCCGGTAGACCATGCCGCTGTACAGCTGTACAGCCGTGGCGCCGAGGCGGAGTTTTTCGGCGGCGTCGCTGCCGCTCATGATGCCGCCCACGCCGATTATGGGGAGTTTGCCGTCGATATGCTGCGCCAGAAGCTGCAGGACGCGGTTGCTTTTTTCGCGCACTGGTTCGCCCGAGAGGCCGCCCGCTTCGGCGGCAAGAGGGTGGCTGCCGAGGGCGGTTTTGTCGATGGTGGTGTTGGTGGCAATGATGCCGTCCATTTCCACTGCTTTGACGACGCGGGCGATGTCGGCAATCTGCGCTTCGTCCAAATCGGGCGCGATTTTGACGGCGAGGGGAACGTATTTTCCGTGCGCGGCAGAGAGGTGCGCCTGTTTGTCTTTCAGGGCGGCGAGCAGGGCGGTGAGTTCGTCTCCGCCTTGCAGCTCGCGCAGGTTTTTGGTGTTGGGCGAGGAGATGTTGACGGTGATGTAGTCGGCGTGGACGTAGGCTTTTTCGAGGCAGATCAAATAGTCGTCGGCCGCGTTTTCCATCGGCGTGACGGCGTTTTTGCCGATGTTGATGCCGAGGATGCCGCTGCGGCGGCTTTTTTCCAGGTGGCGGATCATGGCGTCGATGCCCTCGTTGTTGAAGCCCATGCGGTTGACGATGGCGCGCTGTTCGGGCACGCGGAACAGGCGCGGCTGCGGGTTGCCGCGCTGGGGCAGGGGGGTGACGGTGCCGACTTCGACGAAGCCGAAGCCCAGCGCGAAAAGGGCGTCGGTGTAGGCGCCGTTTTTGTCGAGGCCGGCGGCGAGGCCGACGGGGTTGGGCAGGGTCATGCCCATCAGCGGCGTCGGGCGCGTGTCGCGCTCCACGGCGGGCAGCAGGCCGCAGCAGGCGGCGGTTTTCAGGGAGTTGAGGGCGAGGTGGTGGGCTTTTTCGGGGTCGAGGGCGAACACGAGGGGGCGGAGCAGGGAATACATGGTTGGAGGCCGTCTGAAAAGAAAAAAACGGGCGGATTCTACCCGAATCCGTCCGTTTTATCAGTTGTGCCGCCGTGTTTAAAAGCCGCGTCCGCCTTCGAGAAAGGCGATTTCGTCGGGCGTGCTTTCGCGTCCCAGCACGGCGTTGCGGTGCGGATAGCGGCCGAAGCGGCTGATGACGAGCTGGTGTTTGAGTTCGAAATCCAGCGGGTTGCCGGGAGCGTATTGTTTGAAGACGCCGACGGCGTGGGCGTGCACTTCGGGGCTTTCGCTGTGCATGAAGGGCATGATGACAAACTGGCGTTCGTCGGGCGTCATCGAGGCGAAGCCGGGGCGGGTGATGGCTTCCTGCGCCAGGCACAGCGCGGCCAAGTCCTGCGCGAAAGCCCGCGGGCTGTTGCGGAAGAGGTTGCGCGAAAACTGGTCGAGAATGATGATTTCGGCCAGCCTGCCCTGCATGGTTTTGCGCCAGCCCGAAAGTTCGCCCGCCGCCGCCTGCCGCCACAGGGGGAAGAAGAGGAGGCGGATTTTTTCGTCGAATTCTTTGCTTTCGGCAAACCAGTAGGGGCGGCTTTCTTCGGAAAACCAGAAATCCAATACGGCTTGTGTGTCGATGGTCATTGTGTCGTTCCTTTTTCTGTTCGGAAAATGCGGCTGCCGCCTGTTCGGACGGCCTCAGTGTACTTTCAACAGCTCTACTTCGAATACCAGCGTGGCGTTCGGCGGAATCACGCCACCCGCGCCGCGTGCGCCGTAGCCCATTTCGGGCGGGATGGTGAGCTTGCGTTTTCCGCCTTCCTTCATGCCGGCGAAACCTTCGTCCCAGCCGCGGATAACCTGACCCGCGCCGAGTTTGAACTCGAAGGGTTGGCCGCGGTCGAGGCTGGAATCGAATTTGCTGCCGTCGGCGAGGCGGCCGGTGTAGTGGACGCTGATGCGGCGGCCTTTTTCGGCTTCGGTGCCGCTGCCGGGTTCGATGTCTTCGATGATAAGGCTCATGATGTGCTCCTTTGTGTCGGTTGGGAAACGGGAGGCCGTCTGAAAGGCGTGCGCCGTTGCAGACGGCATATGCGGGCGCATTGTAGCAGGGTTTGGCGCAAGGCCGTTCCCGCCTGCGCGGGAATGACGTTTCCGAAAGCAGAAATTTGGTTTTCAGACGGCCTTTTTTGTTTTCACTGCCTTGAAGCCCTACTTTCAGACGGCCTCTAATTTGGCAAACGCGGTATCCAGCTCTTTCACGCCCTGTTTGCCGAAATTGATGGTCAGGCGGGCGGATTGGCCCTTGTCGGCGGCGTCGATAATCACGCCTGTGCCGAATTTGGCGTGGCGCACGTTTTGGCCGATGCGGAAACCCGCGTAGCTTTGCGCCGGTTGGTAGCTTTCGGAGGCGCGTATGTCGCTGCGGCGCGTTTGGGGAGCGTCGGCGAAGGCGGCAGATTTTGGTGGCGAGAGAAAGTGCAGCACTTGGGGCGGGATTTCTTCGACAAAGCGCGACACCACGCCGAATTGGGTTTGGCCGTGCAGCATCCGCTGTTGCGCCATGCTGATATACAGCCGTTTGCGCGCGCGCGTGATGGCAACGTACATCAAACGGCGTTCTTCTTCGAGGCCGCCGCGCTCGGCCAGCGAGAGTTCGCTGGGGAAGCGGCCTTCTTCCATGCCGGTGAGGAACACGGTGTCAAATTCCAAGCCTTTGGCGGCGTGCACGGTCATCAGCTGCACCGCGTCTTCGCCTTCGCCCGCCTGGTTTTCGCCCGATTCGAGCGCGGCGTTGCTCAAAAAGGCCAGCACGGGAAAGGCCGGGTCGGCGGCGGCGTTGTCGGGCAGGATTTCAAAATTGCTCTCTTCGGGCTTGAACGCGATGGCGGCGTTGACCAGTTCGTCGAGGTTGTCCAAACGGTCTTGGTGGTCGCCTTTTTGCGTTTGGTAATACTCGATAAGGCCGCTGTCGCGCACGATGCCGGACATGATTTCGGCCAGCGGCATTTGGCCGACTTGGGTGCGCAGGTTTTCGATCAGGCGCACGAAGGCGGCCACTTTGGCGGCTTTCGCACCGGCGGCGCAGGCGGCCTGCCACAGCGACACACCGGTTTCGGCAGAGGCCGTCTGAATGTTTTCAATCGTGCGCGCGCCGATGCCGCGCGGCGGTACATTGATTACGCGCAACAGGGCGTTGTCGTCGTCGGGATTGACCGCCAGACGCAGATAGGCCAGCGCGTGTTTGATTTCCTGCCGCTCGTAAAAGCGCAGGCCGCCGTAGATTTTGTAGGGCAGGCCGCTGCGGAACAGGGCTTGTTCGATCACGCGCGATTGGGCATTGCTGCGGTAGAGCACGGCGGTTTCGCGCAACAGCTTGCCTTCGCGGTGCAGGGCTTTGGTTTCTTCAACGACAAACTGCGCTTCGTCAAAATCGGAGGGCGCGGAGAAAAAGCGGATTTTGTCGCCCGCTTCGGCATCGGTGCGCAGGTTTTTGCCCAAACGATCGCCGTTGTTTTCAATCACGGCGTTGGCGGCAGCAAGAATGTTGCCCACCGAGCGGTAGTTTTGTTCGAGTTTCACTGGCGCGTCGATGTGAAATTCCTGCATCAGCGCGGTCATGTTGCCGACGTGTGCGCCGCGAAAGCGGTAGATGCTCTGGTCGTCGTCGCCCACGGCAAACACGGCGGCGTGGCTGCCCGCCATCAGCTTGAGCCATTTGTATTGCAGCTTGTTGGTGTCTTGGAATTCGTCAACCAGAATATGGCTGAAACGGTTTTGGTAGTGCGTACGCAGGATTTCGTTGCGCGCCAGCATTTCGTAGCTTCGCAGCATCAGCTCGGCAAAATCGACTACACCTTCGCGCTGGCATATTTTGTCGTATTCGGCGTAGCACTCGATCATGCGGCGCGTGTGCGGGTCGGGCGCTTCGAGCGCGTCGGCACGCAGGCCGCTTTCTTTTTGCGCGTTGATAAAGCCCTGCAATGAGCGCGGCGCGATGATTTCTTCGGCGATGTTGAGGCTTTTGAGCAGGCGTTTGATGAGCGAGAGCTGGTCGCCGCTGTCGAGAATCTGAAACGAGGCGGGCAGACCCGCGTCGCGGTGGTGCAGGCGCAAAAAGCGGTGGCACAGGCCGTGGAACGTGCCCAGCCACATGGCGCGCACGTTTACCGGAATCATCGCGCCCAGCCGCGTCTGCATTTCTTTGGCGGCCTTGTTGGTAAACGTTACCGCCATGATGCTGTGCACGCTGGCCTGGTTGGTCTGCAAAAGCCAGGCGATTCGCGTGGTGAGCACCCGCGTTTTGCCGCTGCCCGCGCCCGCCAAAACGAGCGCGGATTGCGGCGGCCAGGTTACGGCGGCGAGCTGTTCGGGATTGAGGTTTTGCAGCAGGGCGGAGGGGGATTCGTTGGGAAACATGGGAGGCCGTCTGAAAAATCGGAAAGGGCGTATTTTAGCGGATTAGGCCGTCTGAAAATGCGTTTGCGGGTTTTCAGACGGCCTCTGCGGATGGGGCGCGGACGGCGGGCGATACGCCCTGCCCGAATGTCGGAGGCCGTCTGAAAGTCCGTAGAAACGGTTTTCAGACGGCCTTTTTATGTTTGGCGCTGCCGTGCCGTTCAAACGCGGCTGCGGTTGGCGTCGGCCAACAGGGAGAGCAGCTCTTCGGTAGTGTCCCAGCCGATGCAGGCGTCGGTGATGCTTTGGCCGTAGATTTCGGGTTTGTCCTGGCGGCCTTCGACGAGGTGGCTTTCAACCATTACGCCCATGATGTCGTTTTCGCCGTTTTTGAGCTGCTGCGCCACGTCGCGGGCGACTTCCATCTGGCGGGTGTAGTCTTTGCGGCTGTTGGCGTGGCTGCAGTCGACCATCAGCTTGGGGGTGACGCCCGCTTTGGTCAGTTGCTCCGACGCTTCCCGCACGAAGCGGCTTTCGTAGTTCGGCTCTTTGCCGCCGCGCAGGATAACGTGGCAGTCGGGGTTGCCTGCGGTGTGGACGATGGCGGAATGCCCCGCTTTGGTAACGGACAAAAAGTGGTGCGGATGGCTGGCGGCGCCGATGGCGTCGATGGCGATTTTGAGGTTGCCGTCGGTGCCGTTTTTGAAGCCGACGGGGCAGGAGAGGCCGCTGGCAAGCTCGCGGTGCACCTGACTTTCGGTGGTGCGCGCACCGATAGCGCCCCAGGAAATCAGGTCGGCGTAATACTGCGGCGTAATCATGTCGAGAAACTCGGTGGACGCGGGCATGCCGAGATTGTTGAGATCGAGCAGCAGGCGGCGCGCCTGACGCAGGCCGTAGTTGATGTCGAAAGTGCCGTCCAGATGGGGGTCGTTAATCAGGCCCTTCCAGCCGACGGTGGTGCGCGGTTTTTCAAAGTAAACGCGCATGACGATGAGCAGCTCCTGTTCGTATTGTTTTTTCAGCGGCAGCAGCTTTCGCGCGTATTCGAGGGCGGCGGCGGGGTCGTGGATGGAGCAGGGGCCGATGATGGCGAGCAGGCGTTTGTCGCGGCCGTGGACGATGTCGGCGATTTGGCGGCGGGTGCCGGCGACGAGTTCCTGCGCGGCGTCGCCTGCGGGCAGCTCGTAAAGGTGGGCGATGGGGGGGAGGAGTTCGGCGATGCCGCTGATGCGGATGTCGTCGGTGCGGTTTTTTTTGGTCATGGCGCGGCCTGTTGTTTTTATGGATGAAAGGAGGAGAAGGATAGCGGCGGCGGC
The DNA here is from genome assembly GCF_044772855.1 of Neisseria sp. 23W00296. Lineage (NCBI taxonomy): Bacteria > Pseudomonadati > Pseudomonadota > Betaproteobacteria > Neisseriales > Neisseriaceae > Neisseria > Neisseria sp. 23W00296. The sequence continues at coordinate 140,702 of NZ_CP173024.1, forward strand.
GGGGAATGGCAAGCCGCTCGGTGCTTCTTTGGCAATAAAATTGCTTTATTCCGCTTTTTTTATCCGTTTTGTTATTTTTTAGGCTGTTTTTTCTTTTGTTTTGGCATTTCGTTGTGCATCAGGCCGTCTGAAAGGTTTCAGACGGCCTGATGCGGAAAGTGGTGCGGGATTCAGAGCAGCTTGTCGACGCGGGCGATGCCGACGGCGTCGGGGCCGATGTGGGCGCCGATAACGGGGGAAATGGGGAAGGCTTCGGGCGTGATACCGGTTTTGCGGTGCAGCCTCTCGGCGAGGTTTTCGTAGAGGGCGCGGTTGCCGCCGTAGAGGCCGTAGAGGCGGACGGGTTTCTGCCGCAGGGCTGCGGCGGCGCTTTCCACCAACGCGTCGAGGGTGTTTTCCGTTTTGCGGCCGATGTCCACTCGCGAGAATTGTCCGTCGTAAAAGCGCAGCACGGGTTTGAGGTCGAGCAGGCCGGCGACGAATTTTTCCGTGGTGTTGAGGTGCGGCAGTCGGCGCAGGTGGGCGAGGCTGTGGACGCTGAACACAATTTCGGCGCCGGGTTTGAGGCGTTCGAGGTGTTCGACCACGTCGGCGGCGGCAAAGCCCTGGCGCAGCAGCTTCACCGCTTCGAGGGCGAAGTGGCCTTCGGCGATGCAGGCGGTGCCGGTGTCGACGATGTAGGTTTGGATGTCGCGCGCCGTTTCCGCCGCGACTTTGCGCACGGTGTCGACGGTGTCGCTGATGCGGCCGCTGAGGGTGGTGACGATGATTTCGCGGTAGCCCGCGTCGCGTATCTGGCGGAACAGGGCGCGGACGGCGGCTTCGGCGGGCGGCGAGGTGCGGGTTTCGCCTTCGGGGTTTTCCGTCTGGCTCTGGTAGAAGGCTTCGGGGTGCAGATCGAGGCCGTCGGCGTAGACGAGGCCGTTCATGTGGATGTTGAGGCGCAGGATGTAGAGCAGGTCGTCGAGGCCGGAGAGCTCGTCGAGCGAGCCGGTGGAGGTGGCGACGACGGCGCAGCGTATGGGTGGTTCGGTAAGCGGGGCAGACATGGCGGGGCGGCGGAAAAAACAGATGAAAAACGGGCGCGGATACTAAGCGTTTGCGCGGCGGTTGTCTAGTTTGACAAGCGGCTTAATGTAATGAAATTTATCTGAAAAATGCGGTCGATAGTTTTTTATGTGTCACGTGCGCGAATGGGGCAACCGTGCTTTCAGACGGTCTTTTGCGCCTCAGCGGCGCACGGCTTGCGCCAGCCATTCCAGCGCGAAGGCCACGGCCTGTTGCCGTATTTCGCTGCGGCTGCCGTGAAAATGCGCGGTGCGGGCGGCTGTGCCTGCGGCCGATGCCAAACCGAAGCACACCGTGCCCACCGGTTTTTCCGCGCTGCCGCCGCCCGGGCCGGCGATTCCGGACACGGAAAGGGCGAAGTCGGCCTGCGCCGCTTTGAGCGCGCCTGCGGCCATTTCGCGCGCCACCGTTTCGCTGACCGCGCCTTCGCGCCGCAGGCTGTCGGGCGAGACGCCGAGCAGCTTTTGTTTCGCTTCGTTGCTGTAAGTGACAAAGCCCGTTTCAAACCAGGCCGAGCTGCCGGGCAGGCGGGTGAGTTCCGCCGCCAGCAGCCCGCCCGTGCACGATTCGGCACAGGTGACTTTCAGACGGCCTGCCGCCAGATTGGCGGTGAGTACGGCGAGTGTGTTCATCAATAAGGCTCCGTAGTTGCGTTGGCCGATTGTATAGTGAGTCAAAATGAAAAATCTACGGCGTTGCTGCGCCTTGTCGTACTACCTGTACTGTCTGCGGCTTGCTGCCTTGTATCTTTTTCATTTTGACTCGCTATATGGCAAGTCTGCCGCGACTGCACGGGCGGCATGGCATCGGGCGCGTGCGCTCGGGTATAATTCTTATTTGTAAGAATCTGCACGGAGCCGTCTGAAAACGAAGTGAAAAAGCGGTTTCAGACGGCCTCGAATCAAAAACAACGGACACAAGGAGCTAACATGAAACACCCCGAAAACCCGAGCCGCCGCCGTCTGCTGCAAAACGCCGCCGCCCTCTCCGCCGCCGCCGCCCTTGCCGCCTGCGGCAAAAACGGCGACAGCGCCGAAGGCGCGGCAGAGAGGCCGTCTGAAAGCAAAGGCGAAGGCGGACAGTTTGCCGGCCACAGCCAAACCGCCTACGACTGCTACGGCACGCACCAGGCCGGCATCACCACCCCGCACCAGCCCTTCGGCATCCTCTGCGCCTTCGACATCACCGCCGCCGACCGCCCCCGCCTGATCGACTTTTTCCGCACCCTCACCGCCCGCATAGAATTTCTCACCAAAGGCGGCGAACTGATCGACGGCGACGACAAACTGCCGCCCGCAGGCAGCGGCCTGTTGGGCAAAGTGCTGCCGCCCGACGGCCTCACCGTCACCGTATCCGTCGGCAACAGCCTGTTCGACGGCCGCTTCGGCCTCGCGGGCAAAAAGCCCAAGCATTTGCAGGAAATGAAAGACTTCCCCAACGACGAACTGCGCAAAGAATGGTGCGACGGCGACATCGGCATCCAAATCTGCGCCTTCTCGCCCGAAACCTGCCAAAACGCCCTGCGCGACATCATCAAAAACACCGCCAAATACGCCGTTATCCGCTGGACGGTGGACGGCTGGCTGCCCAAGCCCGAACCCGGCGCCATCGCCGCCCGCAACCTGTTGGGCTTCCGCGACGGCACGGGCAACCCCGACGTCTCCGACCCCAAAATCGCCGACCAAGTCCTGTGGACGGGCGTGGCCGAAAACAGTCTCGACGAGCCCGCGTGGACGAAAAACGGCAGCTACCAAGCCGTGCGCCTTATCCGCCACTTCGTCGAATTTTGGGACAGAACACCCTTGCAGGAGCAAAACGCCATCTTCGGCCGCGAAAAATACAGCGGTGCGCCCTTGGGGCAGAAACACGAGAGCGATATTCCCGATTACGCCAAAGACCCCGAAGGCAAAGTCATTCCCAAAGACAGCCACATCCGCTTGGGCGACCCGCGTGATCCCGAGTTTATGAAAAAACACCTGCTCTTCCGCCGCCCGTTCAACTACTCGCTGGGGCTCGCCAAAAACGGCCAGCTCGACGTCGGCCTCATCCTCGTCATGTATCAGGCCAACCTTGACGACGGCTTTATCTTCGTGCAAAACCGCCTCAACCTCGAACCCTTGGAAGAGTATGTCAAACCCTTCGGCGGCGGCTATTTCTTCACCCTGCCGGGCGTGGAAAAAGGCGGCTTCCTCGCACAGGGGCTGCTGCTCGATTAAAACGCCGCACCATCGGCGCATGAGGCCGTCTGAAAGCCCTAAAAGGCTTTCAGACGGCCTCCGTCCATTTGGGTTTCTGGCGCAATACCCGCGCGTACACCGGGCAGCTTTCGCCGTGCGCGCCTTTGAGATAGCCCGTGCTCATCAGAAACTCGCCGACGATTTCGCCGCCGACGAATTTGAAATGTTTTTTAAACAGCTTGACCCAGTCGTTTAAGCTGCGCGGATGGTGCGCGTTCAGCCAGTTTTCAAACGAGCCGTATTCCTGCCGCAAGGCCAGAATCCGATTGGCGTTGTCAATGGCGGCGTTGATTTTCAAACGGTTGCGCACGATGCCCGCATCGGCGAGCAGACGCGCGCGGTCGGTGTCGTCGAAGGCGGCGACAGCGGCGATGTCGAAGCCGCGGTAGGCCGTCTGAAACGCCGCGCGTTTGTTTAAAACCAGCGTCCAGCTCAGCCCGGCCTGATTGATTTCGAGCACCAGCCGCTCAAACAGCGCGTTGTCGCCCGAAACGGGGAAACCGTATTCGTGGTCGTGGTAGTGTTTGTTGGGGTTGTCGGTGTCATCGGGCAGGGCGTTGGCAAGGTCGCAGTAGCTCATGGTTGCGCGCTCATTTCTTCCATTGTTTCAAATACCGCATCGGGGAAGTGGCGTTGCAGATAATTTTGCAGATAGGCGGCGGTTTCGTTTTCGATCAGCGCGTCGGTTTGTGGGAAGCGGTTGTACACCAGCATTTCCACGGCAATGCCGTTGTGGCGGCAGGCTTCGAGTGTGAGCAGGGTGTGGCTGATGCTGCCGAGCCGCCCAGAGGTAACAATGATTAAGGGATAACCCTGATTGCGGACGAAATCCAGCGTGGTTTCTTCATCATTGAGCGGCACAGCCAGCCCGCCCGCGCCTTCGAGCAACACATAATCGTAACGCGCGGCCAGCGTTTCGGCGGCGCGGGCGATGGCGGCGGGGTTAATGGTTTTGCCCTCCATGCGGGCGGCCAAATGCGGCGAGCAGGGGTAGGCAAACAGGTAGGGGCAGGTGCTGCCGTCGAGGTCTTCGGGCAGCAGCGGCAGGTTTTGCAGGCGGCGGTGGGTTAAAAGGTCGTCTGAAACTTTTTCGCAGCCGGTCTGCACGGCTTTGGCGGTAATCACCGAATGCCCCAGCCGCATGAGTTTGGCGGCGAGATAACTGGTGGCAAAGGTTTTGCCGATGCCGGTGTCGATACCGGTAACAAACAGGATTTTGCCTTTTGGTGTCGAACTCATTTTACGCTCCGTATTCTTCTGCCAGCGCGCCAATCAGGCCATCTGAAAGTGTTTCCAAATCATAGTCTTGCATTATAAACGGCGGCATGGTGTACACCAGTTTGCCGAAGGGGCGCAGCCAGATGCCGCGCTTGACGAATTTGGGCTGCAGGCGGCGCAGGTTCACAGGTTCGTGCATTTCCACCACGCCGATGGCGCCGAGTACGCGCACGTCTTTCACCGCCGCGATTTCACGCGCGGGGGCGAGGCCGTCTGAAAGCTGCCGCCCAATCCGCGCGACATTCTCCTGCCAGCCGCCTTCCAACAGCAGCTTCACCGATTCGGCGGCCACGGCGCAGGCGAGCGGGTTGGCCATAAAGGTGGGGCCGTGCATAAAGCAGCCCGCCGCGCCGCCGCTGATGGTGTCGGCGATGTGTTTGTGCGTTACCGCCGCCGAGAGCGTGAGATAGCCGCCGGTTAAGGCTTTGCCGAGACACATGATGTCGGGGACGACACCGGCGTGTTCGCAGGCGAACAGTTTGCCGGTGCGGCCGAAGCCGGTGGCGATTTCGTCGAAAATCAGCAATACGCCGTGTTGGTCGCACAATTCGCGGGCGGTTTTCAGGTATTCGGGCGAATAAAAATACATGCCGCCCGCGCCCTGAACGACGGGTTCGAGAATCAGCGCGGCGATTTCGTGCGCGTGTTTTTCCAGCAGATCCGCCAGCGGCGCGGCGGCCTCTTCGCGCCACGCTTCGCCGAATTTCACGCTCGGCTGCGGCAGGAAAAACTGCACGGGCAGGCTGCCGGAAAACAGGCCGTGCATGCCGGTAACGGGGTCGCACACCGACATCGCGTGCCAAGTGTCGCCGTGATAACCGGCGCGGATGGCGGCGAATTTGTGTCGCCCTTTTCGATTGAGCGCGTGCTGGTACTGCACCGCCATTTTCATCGCCACTTCCACCGCCACCGAGCCGCTGTCGGCGTAAAACACGGTGTCCAAGCCTTTGGGTAGAATGCCGAGCAAAACCTGCGTCAGTTCGCCGACGGCATCGTGTGTGAAGCCGCCGAACATGATGTGGCTCATTTTTTCGAGCTGGCGCGCGGCGGCGGCATTCAGGCGCGGATGGTTGTATCCGTGCACCGCCGCCCACCACGACGACATGCCGTCGATGAGCGTTTGCCCCGTTTTCAAATGAATGCGCACGCCCTCGGCGCGTGCCACGGGATAAACGGGCGCGGGGTCGGCGGTGGAGGAATAGGGATGCCAGATGTGGGCTCGGTCGAGCGAGAGGAGGGTTTCGGTGTTCATGGTTTTGGGGAATTGATGGTGGAACAACACAAGCGGGTATTTTGCCAAATAACGCAAATGCGGTTTGTGAGGCAGGGTGGGCGGCGGGGACGGCCTCAGCAGTCTTTTATTCAGACTATGCCGAACCTAAGGTAGGGTGTGTCGCCCCAAGTCGACGCACGCGGTTTGTGCCACACAGCCAATCCGAGAGTTAGCCTGTGAATCCCAAACCGCGTGCGTGGCTGCGCCACCCCCTACCTTGGCGACAGAGGCCGTCTCCGCCTGCACGGGGATGACGTTTCTGAAAAGTGTTTTTGGTTGCGCCGAAACTGCGTTTTAACTTCGTTGAAGCTACGCTTTCAGACGGCCTCAACAGTCTTTGCCGGTGATGCGGAAGGGGGCGGCGACGGGACGGCCGTCGGCGGCAAGGACATGGAATTCGAGGGCGTAGCGGCCTTGGGTGAGGATGTCTCGTTCGGCGCGGCGGCGGCAGCTTTCGCGCACCATGCCGCGCTTCATTTCGGCCTGGGCGCGGCGGCGGGCGGCGGGGGTGATGCCGTGTGTGTTTTTCAGGCGTTTGAGGACGACGGTGTAGACGAAGGTGTCGTCGGCTGCGCGGTAGCGGATGTCGCGCACGGCCACGTCGGGGTCATCGTCGCGGTTGGCGCGGCGCAGCATTTGCGCGGCTTTGCGTCCTTCGGCGTCGCGCTGCGCGCTGCTGAGGCCGGCAAGCTGGCGGCCGAGCGGCGGTTCGGCCGATTGGCGGACGCAGGCGGCGAGAAGGAGGGCGGCCAGAATCAGGGCGGTTTTGTTCACGGGAGCTCCTTTGTGCGGGGAAACGGTTGGTTTTGCACCGCCGCGTGTCGCGTGTTCGGAAACGACATCCCCGCACAGGCGGGGACGGCCTGAATCGGTTGCGGCGCGGTGCGGCTTGGTTGCGCTTTGCAATACGCGTTATGCGGCCTTCGGCGGCGGGTGTTTCCTGTTTCGAGGCCGTCTGAAAAACGGGTTCAGCCGCTGCTTTGGTGGTCGCGCAGGATTTTTTCGTACACTGCTTCGGGCAGGTAGCGGCGGACGGTGTCGCGCCAGCCGACGGGGCCGACCATGCCTTTGACGAGGGTGGACGACACTTCGGCGTATTCGCGCGGCGGAATGAGCAACACGGTGGAGATTTCGGGCTGGAGGTCGGAATTGATGTGGCGGATGGTGCGTTCGTATTCGTAGTCCGAAGCGCTGCGGATGCCGCGCACGATGTAGCCCGCGCTGACGCTGTGGGCATAGTTGACGAGGAATTGGTTTTCGTAGGAATCGATGCGCACGTTGGCAAAGGGCGCGGTGATGTCTTCGAGCATTTTGCGGCGCTCGGCGACGGTGTAGGTGGATTTTTTGTCGGGGTTGACGCCGATGGCGACGATGAGTTCGTCGAAGAGCGCCTGCGCTTCGCGTATCATCCACAGGTGGCCGTTGGTGGGCGGGTCGAAGCTGCCGGCATACACGGCGCGGCGCAGGGCTTTGGTTTGCATATCGTTTTTGGTGCTTTGGTGCGGCTGGTGGGAGAGCGGGCAGAATAGCGGGATTGTGAAGAAATGTCAAAAGGCCGTCTGAAAACTTTAAGGTTTTCAGACGGCCTTTTGTTTTTAGGTGCTTAGTCGTCGCTGCCGGCAAAGGCCAAGAGGATGCGCAGCAGGCTGGTAAAGAGGTTGTAGATGGAGATGAAGATGGTCAGCGCCGCGCTGATGTGGCTGTCTTCGCCGCCTTCCACCACCACGCGGGTCTGCCACATGATAACGAGCGAGCTGAATACGACAAACGCGCCCGAGATGGCAAGACCCAGCATGGGGATGCCGAAGGCGAAGTTGGCAACAACGGCTATCATCAGCACGATACCGCCGATAGTCAGGAAGCGGCCGAGCGAGTTGGAATTGATGTTGGCTTTCGCACCCGTTACCGACATTACGCCGAAGATGGCTGCGGTCATCAGGGCGGCCGTGCCGACCAGCCCCGCGCCGCCTTGGATCGACAGGCTGTATTGCAGCAGCGGGGCGAGCAGGGCGCCCATGCCGAAGGTGAAGACCATCAGCAGGCCGGCGCCGACGTTGCTGTAACGGTTTTTCTCGATGAGGAAAACCATGCCGTAGAAGAAGGCGAGAACGGCGATGAAGCCCGCCCAGCGGTTGCCGGTGAGGGCATAGACGTTGAAGTTTGAGGCGGCTGCCGCAAATGCGCCCAGCGCACAGGGGATAAAGGACAGCGCCAGAAGGCCGTAGGTTTTGCGCAGAACGGTGCTGCGCTGCACGCCTGCGGCGGGGTTGGTGTAGTCGTAAACATCATTTTGCATGGTGTCGTTCCTATGTGTGGGTTGGTAAAAAAAGCGCGATTGTAACAGCAAGCGGCTGTTTGTTGGAGAAATTGTAGCGTTCAGACGGCCTTTTGCGGCCTCATCGGGCAGCGAGGCGGCTGTAAACGGCGAGAATGGCAACGGCGGCTGCGGTAGACACAATCCAGCCTGCCGGTTCGCCCTGCGCGTACCAGCCCAAAGTCTGTCCCGCCCAACTGCCGAGCACCGAGCCGCCGATGCCCAAAAGCGTGGTCATGATGATGCCGAGTTTGTCGCGGCCGGGGTAGATGAATTTGGCCAGTACGCCGATGACGAAGCCGATAATCAGAGTGACGATCATGGTTGTTCCTTTTCCTTATTGTGTGTCTGTGACAAGCCGGGATATGGCGCGTTTTTGCGGAATTTAAAGTGTGTTGTCGTGTTTTTGTCCGCGCAACGGGGAACAGGCTCGGAGGCCGTCTGAAAACCACAGCGGGCGCGGGCGGACAAATCGCACACGGCGGGCAAAATTGGTATCATCGCGGCTGTTATAGGGTAGCCAAGCGCCCTGCGGCTTTTGCCGCCGCACGCCATTTTTTTCAGACGGCACACAGAGGCCGTCTGAAAACGTGTTATCCGGCTTTGCCGGCAAAATCGAAGAGAAACAACAGCATGACTTATCTGAAAAAGCTTTTCGCCCCTGCCTTCGCCGCGCTCGCTCTGCTGTGCGCCGCGCTGCCGGTTCAGGCCGCCAACAAGAAAGCCGAGCCGAAAACCGCTGCCAAAAAGGAAGCGCCTAAAGGCAAAAAAGACGGTGCCGACAGTAAAAAACAGCCCGCCGCGAAAAAAGAAAGCACGGCCAAAGAGCCGACGAAAGGTAAAAAAGAGGCGGTAAAAGGTAAAAAAGACGCGGCACAGGAGAACAAAAAAACGGCCAAAAAAGAAGTGCCCGCCAAAGAAGACAAAACCAAAGGCGGTAAAAAAGACAGCGGCAAAGACAAAGGCCGCAATGCCAAAGACGGCAAACAGAAAACTCCCGCAGGCAAGGCGGACGATGCAAAGAAGAAGGGTAAGGCCGACACGGCGAAGAAAACCGAGTCCGGCAAAACCGCGCAGAAAAAAGAGCCTGCGAAAAAGGAAGCGACCAAAAAAGAGCAGTCTAAAAAAGAAGCAAAAGAAACGGCCAAACGCGAGCCTGCGCCGAAACCGCCCAAGCCTGAAACCCCGCCCAGCCGCGATTTTGTCCGCCGCTCCGAAACGCAGTTTCCACCCGCCGTGCAGAGCGAAGAGCCGAAGGCCAAATCCGCTTACGACGAGTCGGCGATGCAGGCTCTGGTCAGGCAGCAGGCCGAAAAGGAAAAACAGAAGGAAAGGCAGGCCGCCAAAACCGCAGAGCCCGCCATGCCCTCGGGTTCGCCCGTTTCCCGCCGCGAGGCCGACGAACTGATCGGCAGCGCGATGGGACTGCTCGGCGTCAGCTACCGTTTCGGCGGCACATCGGTCAGCACAGGCTTTGACTGCAGCGGCTTTATGCAGCACATTTTCCGCAAAACCATGCAGATCAACCTGCCGCGCACGTCGGCCGAACAGGCGCGGATGGGCGTGGGCGTGTCGCGCAGCGAATTGCAGCCGGGCGACATGGTGTTCTTCCGCACCTCGCGCGGCCGCATTTCGCACGTCGGCCTCTATATCGGCAACAACCGTTTCATCCACGCGCCGCGCACGGGCAAGAGCATCGAAATAACCAGCCTGTCCAACAAATACTGGAACAGCCGCTACGCCCTGGCGCGCCGCATCAAACGTTTCGACTCCGGCCGCTTCGCCAACTGACCGAAAGAACTTCCGCCATGTCCATGCCCGAAATGCCCAAATGGTACGGCGACGACGGCAGCGTCGTTTCCTGCACCGAGAAAATCAAAGTGATGAACGAAAATATGAACGAGCTGTTCCAACTCGCGCAGGACGCTTTCGAGGACGCGCTGCTGATGGGCTGCGGCGAAAAGCAGCTGCGCGAATACCTCGCCGCGCTGGTGGCGGGTGTGGAAAACCCCTACCGTTCGGAGTAGGAGGCCGTCTGAAAGCCGTAGGCGCGGCTTTGGGCGCAACGGCAGCGGGAATGGGAGGCCGTCTGAAAGTTTTTCAGACGGCCTTTGTGCGTGGTGCAAATTCGGGCGGCGCAGGATAGGGAAAGAGGCCGTCTGAAAGCCTGTTTCGGGTTTTCAGACGGCCTCTTTAAGCCTGTGCGGCGGTGGGTTCAGTCTTCCAGCGTGGTCAGCAGGTCGAGCATGGTTTCCACTTCTTCCTCTTCCGTTTCGGCGAAACCAGCGGGCAGGCCGAATTCTTTGAGGACGGCGCGGCCGTTGTCGCAGCGGTTGAGCTTGAGGAAGGCCGATTTGACGTCTGCCGCTTTTTCCTGCGAGTCGGGGTGCAGCAGAATCAGGTGGCAGATGTCGTCGATGGCGCTGCGCATGATGACGCGGAACTGCCGTTTGCCGAAGTCGGACAGGCCGTCGTACAGGCCGGCCATCAGAAAACCGATGCAGGCTTTGCTGTGGAAAACGGAGGTGAGCACGGCTTCTTCCGAGTGTTCGCGCAGGGTGCGGGTGTTGGAGCTGTCGAGATTGAAGCCTTCGAGCAGGCGCATGCCGATCAGGCGGACGTCTTCGTCGGCGCAGGCGATGCCGCAGCCGGCTTCGACATCGCGCAGGCTGCGGTAGGGCGCGTCGGCGCGGCAGATGACGACCATTTCGTCGGACACGGCAGCGGGTTTGAGCAGCGGCAGCCAGCCTTCTTCGCGGATGAGGCGGGAGGCGGAAAAGGAGCTGACGTATGCCAGGCCGCTTTTCTGACTCGCCAGTGAAACGGCCAGTTCGTCGGCATCGTGCGGCATATGCAGGCTGACGGGGCTGCCGAGTTCGCCGCGGATGAAGCTGCCCAGCAGATACCAGGCGCCGAAATGGGCGGGAAGGTAGTCGGGGGCGACGGTAAACTGCATGGTCAGCACCTTTCCGATTCGCGCATTTCGCGGTACAGCTTGCTGATTTCGCGGATTTTCTCTGCCGAGGCGCGGCGGCGGACGGAGGTGTAGCCCTGTATTTCGCCTTTGCGGATATTGGGGATTACGGTGGCGTAAACCCAATAGTAGCGGCCGTCTTTACGCAGGTTTTTGACGTAGCCGTGCCATTTTTCGCCGTTAGAGACTTTGTGCCACAAATCGGCGAAGGCGGCTTTGGGCATGTCGGGGTGGCGCAGGATGCTGTGCGGGCGGCCGATGATTTCGTCGCGGTTCCACGCGCTCATGTGGACGAAGGCATGGTTGGCGTGGGTGATGATGCCGTTGAGGTCGGTGCGCGAGGTAATCAGTTTGCCGTCGGGAAATTCCACTTCTTCGTTGAGGACGCGGCGGTCGTCGGCGGGGCTGCTGCGGCCGCTGCGGACCACGTCGGCGTAGGGCATGTCGGCGGAAATGTACATCATGGCATCAGTCTCCGTATCCGAGCTGCTTGCGGATTTCTTTTACGGCTTTGCGCAGGTGGACGAGCATCATGCCCAGCTGTGTGCCGGTGTGGGTGGTGCTTACCAGTGCCAAATCGTCGCTGATCTGCATCAGCAGCACGTCGCCCTGGTTGCCCTGCAAGGTCATTTGGTTGAAGCTGCCGCAGGAGAGCATGCGGGCGGTTTGGCCGCACAGCGACATCAGCGCCGCCGACAGCGAGCCGACGCGGGTGGAGTCGATATTGCGTTCCAGCACGCTGACGATGGGCAGACCGTCTACGGAAACGATGGCCGAGGCCGTCAGCCCTTTCGATTGGGAATGAAGCGTGTCCAATGTATGACGCAGAATGTCTGTTTTTACCGTTTTGTTCATGGTTTACTCCTCTTAATTGTTAACGCAGTCCAAACAACACAATAAAACGCGGGCAATATGCCCGCCCCTAGAAAAATGCGCGCATTTTAAAGTTTAATATATTATTGATTTTTTGATTTGGTGCAAATAAAAAAATTTTAATCAATAAAGTCTTTAAAATTCAAAATGATTGTGACAAATAGATATTAATGGAAACATTCATAAAATCTTCTTTTTTCAAAGCGGGATTATTCCGATAAAAAAGAACCGTTAATATAAAGTCATAACAATAAATAACCAAAAATTCTTCTTGTTTGCAAAACGCAACACAAATACAACAAACGTTAATTTTAAATCCGGACGACGCCATTTCGCGGCAGAGCGCTTGCAAGGGTCGGAAAAAACATCTGCTGTCCGGCAGAAAGAGCAGCAGGCCGTCTGAAAGCGTTTCAGACGGCCTCTTCTGCTATAATCGCCGTCCCGACAAACTGCAAAGGAAAACCGCATGACCCTCAACAGCCTTCCCGCGCTGGACACCGCGCTTTCCCACCGCTCCATCCGCCGCTTCACCGAGGAACCCGTTTCCGCCGAAATGCTCGCCGCCGTGCTCGAAGCCGGCCGCGCCGCTTCCACATCGAGCTATCAGCAGAACAACAGCGTCATCCGCGTCAGCGACCGCGAAATCCGCAAAGAGTTGCGCGAAATCTGCGCCTCCGAAGGCGGCATGGGGCATGCCTATGTCGAGCATTGCGCCGAGTTTCTCGTGTTCTGCATCGATGCCGCCCGCCATCACACGGTGGACGCCCAAATGCAGACCGACTGGACGGAAGTGCTGCTCACCGGCGCGATTGACGCGGGCATTATGGCGCAAAACGTCGTGCTGGCCGCCGAATCGCTCGGCCTCGGCGCGGTGTATATAGGCAGCATCCGCAACGATATCGCCCGCGTCGGCGAACTGCTCGGCCTGCCCGAACACACCGTGCCGCTGTTCGGCCTCTGCCTCGGTTTCCCCGACCAGGAACCCTTGCAACGCCCGCGCCTGCCGCTGGACACGCTGGTGTCGGAAAACCGCTACCGTCCCGCCTCCGCCGAAGTGCTCGCGGCCTACAACGAAGAGGTGAAAACCTATTACCACGAACGCAGCGGGCGGGATTTGGACTGGGCGGGGCAAATCGCCAACACCCTCGCCCGCCCCGTGCGTCCGTTTATGCTCGGTTATCTGCAAGGGCAGGGTTTCGCCAAACGTTGAACCGGGTTTGTACAGGCCGTCTGAAAAGGCGGCCGGCCGCATCGGCAGAAGAGGCCGTCTGAAAGATTCGCTTTCAGACGGCCTTTGGTGTTTTGTCTGCCTGTCTGCATCGGAACGGGATGGTTGGAAAGCTGTGTCGCTGTCGGGCTTGGTTTGAAATCTGCCGGGATTTGAACCTTTTTCCATCCGCCTAAACGACGTCATTCCCGCGCAGGCGGGAATCTTGTCTGATATTCGGCAAGCCTTGCAAAAACAAACCGTTCCTCGAATTTCACTAAGATTCCTGCCTGCGCGGGAATGAAAGGGTTTGGTTGTTTTTCAATATGGTTTTAAGGCATTGTCGGTATTTCAGGCCGTCTGAAAGCCGCGTTTCGGGTTTCGCTTTCAGACGGCCTTTGGGTATTTGACCTGCCTGTCTGCATCGGCGTGGAATGGTTGGAAAGCTGTGCCGCTGTCAGGCTTGGTTTGAGGTTTGCGCTTTGGCTGTTTGCAGTTTAAAAAAGGCCGTCTGAAAACCGTATTTCGGGTTTTCAGACGGCCTTTGCACGCTTTATCCGCCTGCTGGCGGGGTGCGGCGGAACTGCGTTTTCAGACGGCTTAGTTCAGACCGAGTACGCCGCGCAGTTTGCCCAGTTCTTCGGCCAGAGTGTTGATTGGGGCTTTGAGCTGGGTGCGGTCGGCTTCCGACAGTTTGTCGTAGGTTTCGAAGCCGTCGCCTTTTTTGTATTTCGCCAGGATGTCGTTGATCTGTTTGAAGTTGGCATCAACGGTTTCCAAGAGGGCTTTGTCTTTTTCGGCAATCATCGGGCGGAAGAGTTCGACGATTTTCTGCGAGCCGTCGATGTTGGCCTGGAAGTCGGAGAGGTCAGTGTGGCTGTAACGGTCTTCCTCGCCGGTGATTTTGGTGCCGGCCACTTCTTCGATCAGCGCCGCCGCGCCGCCCACCACTTTGCTCGGCGGGAAGCTCAATACGTCGATTTCGGCTTTCAGCGCTTTCACGTCTTTATCGAGCTTGTCGGCGGTTTCTTTCACTTTGTCGTCGATTTTGTTGTCCACCCACAGCGCGTGTTCGATGCGGTGGAAACCGGTGAAGGCGTCGTCTTTGGCTTTTTCTTTGTAGTCGTCTTCGCGCGAGTCGATGGCGGGATCAAGCTCGTTGAACAGCTCGGCAATCGGCTCGATGCGTTCGTAGTGGACGCGGGTGTCGGCAAACAGGGCTTTGGCTTCGTCAACTTTGCCCGCTTTCACGGCGGCAGCGAATTTCTCGGTTTTTTCAGCCAAGAGCTTGGCCTCACCTTGAACATAGACTTTGTAGTCGGCCAAAGGCTGCGCCAGTTTGGCCATGTCGGCCTGCGCGGGATCGGCTTTGAAGCCGCTGTCGGTGACGACCAGTTTGCCGCGCGGGTTGGTCAGCAGGCCGCAGGTCATTTCGTAAGTGCCGGGCATTAGGGTAACGGTCATTTTGTCGGACAGGCCGGGGGCGATGTTTTCGCGCTCGTCCACCACCATCACGCCTTCGAGAATCTCCCATTCCAGCTTGCGGCCGCTGTTGTTCTTGATGTTGAACACGGTTTTGCCGCTGGGTACGGTCAGTTCCATCGGATCGCAGGCGGTGTCGGTAACGGCGATGTTGATGCTGCCGTCGGCATTCGGCGCGGCTGCCGCAACAGAAGCGGCTGCTTCGCCCGATGCGGGCGCGGCAGGTTTGTCGGCCTCGGGCGGCTGGCAGGCTGCCAGTCCCATAGCCAGTAAAACGGATAAAGTGATGCGTGTCATATTCATAAAAAACTCCTTAACGGGAAGATGAAGCGGCTTGGCTGCCGCGTAAGAACCAAAACAAAACAGGAACTAAATAAACTACATACCACAGAACATCGCTGACGGTCGGATGGTCGGTATAACCGAAAAATCCGCCCATCAGCACGCCCAACGGACTGTCTTCGTGCAGAAAACCGGAAAAATCGGCAATCACCTGCTGACCGGCATTCCACACGCCTGCCTCATGCAGCGCGCGGAACGAACCCGACAGCAGCCCGGCGGCGACGAAAATCAGAAACACACCCGTCCAGCGGAAAAATTTTCCCAAATTCAGACGGATGCCGCCCTGATACAGCAAAATCCCGACCGCGGCGGAAGCCAAAAGCCCGCCTGCCGCGCCCAGCGGCATACGGCTGTCGGGGCTTTGCGTGAACACCGCAATCAGGAAAAACACACTCTCCAAACCCTCGCGCATCACGGCCAAAAAAGCCATCAGCACCAAAGCCCAGCCCGAACCGCCCTTATTGAGCGCGGCCTGAATCGAGTCCTGCAACTGCTGTTTCATCGACCGCGCGGCCTTCTGCATCCACAGCAGCATATAGGTCAGCATGCCCACGGCCAGCAAACCGATCATGCCGACAACAAATTCCTGCTGCTTCTGCGGAATCTCGCCTGTGATGCGGTGGATGGCAAAACCCAGCCCGAAGCAGATCAGCACAGCCGCCGCCACGCCCAGCCACACCTTCGGCATCAAATCATGATGGCCGGACTGTTTCAAAAATCCGGCCACAATACCGACAATCAGCGCCGCTTCGATACCCTCGCGCAGCATAATCAGAAAAGCAATCAACATAAAAATTCGTTCTGACGCATGGTTAAAATACGCAAATATTATCGCCGCTTCACGGAGCGAATGCAAACGGTTTTCAAGATATTTGATGCCGAAAAGATTTTCGGCTGCGCAAACCGTTGGCACAAAAACAGACAGGCCGTCTGAAAACAACCGCCGCACATTCGGGCAGAAGCTTTCAGACGGCCTCTCTGTTTTGTGAAAACCCTATCCGTAATTTTCACCACGGATTGGCGTGCAGAAAATACCTACTGTCTTTAATAAAAGATAAAGCCTAATTAAAGATGCCGGCTCACAGTCCTAACAATCCCACTGATATGTCTTCAAACAAACATGGTTCTCGTCTTTCAGCACCACACCTTCTTCGCGCAGCAAATCTGCCTGCTGCACCCACCCCGGCACCAGCCGCCCTGCGGCATTGACCACGCGGTGACAAGGATAATCGCCGTAATCCACCGCATGGCGCAGCACGCTGCCGACCAAACGGGCGTTTTTGTCCCTGCCGATCAGGCGGGCGATTTGGCCGTAGGTGGCGACTTTGCCGATGGGGATTTCGGATACGGCGGAAAGAATTTCGTAGGCTAGGTAGTCGTTTTTGAGGCGCATAGATAAAGTTGGAACACAAGCTATGAACTTGCATTATTTGTTAAATTTTATAAGGGGCTGTACTAGATAAGCAGTCACGCTAGACTGCAAAAATGAAGATAGCCCGTTGTAAAATAAAGAAGAATATTCAAAAGAAAATGCTTCAATTTTTTGTACTCGAAGTTACCGCCCGTTCAGCTGCCGATATTTTGGGCATTCAGCCCAACTCCGCCATTCTGTTCTACCGCAAAATTCGTATGGTTATCAGCCATTATCTGGCCTTGGTTGCCGATGAGATTTTTGAGGGCTCTGTCGAGTTGGACGAAAGCTATTTCGGCGGACGGCGTAAAGGCAGACGCGGTCGCGGTGCGGCAGGAAAAGTGGTTGTCTTCGGCATTCTGAAACGCAACGGACGGGTCTATACCGTTGTGGTGGATAATGCCAGGTCTGAAACGTTACTCCCTGTCATCAAAAAGAAAATCATGCCGGACAGTATTGTTTATACCGATAGTCTGAGCAGCTACGACAAGTTGGATGTGAGCGGTTTTATCCATTACCGCATCAGCCATTCCAAGGAATTTGCAGACCGCCAGAACCACATTAACGGCATTGAGAATTTTTGGAATCAGGCAAAACGCGTCTTACGCAAATACAACGGAATCGATCGCAAATCCTTCCCACTGTTCTTGAAAGAATGCGAATTTCGGTTTAACTTCGGCACACCGTCCCGGCAGCTAAAAATCTTGCGGGAGTGGTATGGAATTTAGGGCTAATCTACGTCAGCCCCTAAGAGAAAGGCTACCTGAAAAATGGTTTTCAGGTAGCCTTTGGTGTTAGAGCACGATACAAAGAGAATGATTTCAGGCTGCTGCACGCCGGATTCGTCAGCTTGTTTATCCGGCGTTTGAGCGCGCACCGCATACTACAACGCCGCCATATGCTTGCACGCCCAGCCATAAGGACAATCGCAGCCCCCGTCCTTAATGTACAAATCACTATCCAGCTTCAGCCATACTGAATAGTTTTCCGAACCGAACACCTCCGCCCGATAACGCCCGGCGGAAGTTTTTTGGACATCGCGAACCTTGCCCTGCTGAAAATACAACAGGCCGCGTTCGGCGATATGGGGCGGGAACAGGTGGAGCGGATGGATACGGGACATGGTTGGTTTCCAAGAAGTTGTTGAAATATGGGAAGTTTACTGGTTCGGGTGATGTTTGGGGAGAGGGTGGTGGGAATTCTTGTTTGGCAAAGTGGCAAAAGGTCGTCTGAAAATGGGTTTCAGACGACCTTTAGTTTGGTTGGAAAGGGAAGTAGTTCAGAAAGACCACGTGCGTACCGCACACACCCCACACATGGATTTCAAATTCTTTGTAATTCGTAGGTAGGGCGGAAGGTACGCACGCGGTTTGATGCAGGCTACGGCTTGCTATGCGAGGGATGTGGATTGTATGGTATTGGGTTTCAACTTAGTTTTATTTACCGCAGCAACGTTTGTATTTCTTTCCACTATTGCATGGACATGGTTCATTTCTACCTATTTTCCTAGTTACTGCTCTCCCATCTATAAATAATTTTTGCGTTGGTTTCCTACCAAAAACTCTTTGATATTTTTGTTGCATTTCATCATTAAATACCCATTCGGAATCTAATATATCAATATATTTAACAACACCTTTGGTGGAAATAATTAAAGCAAACCATAAATTTGATTTTGCATGATATTTTCTTAAATTAGCATGTTCATAAATTTGCTCTTTGACTTCTTCAGTTATAAACGGAGAATTATGTACATATACAGTTAATCCGTGATTATTGCTTAAGAACATAGTAAAATCAGAAATAATTTGATTGGTATTTAATTTTAATTTATTAATTCTATCTAAAACAATTGAGTTATATTGTTCAATAAACTCTCCCGATAATTGAAGCAGCTCTAATCCAAATTTAAATTTTTCCTTTATATCCAATTGAGAACAGAATGCAAATAATTGCCACCAGTAAGTATCTTTAAATTTAAACCAACATGATAATGATGGAATTTCATTTCTATCTGTATGAGTAATAATATTTCTTCTTTTATTTAACAAAAATAAATCTAAATCAGCAGAGAGCCCATTATCTAGATAAAACATGTCAGCATCTTCTGAACAAAGTAAATTTCTACTTAGGTGTACTGCTAACAAATCTATTTGAGTATTTGCAAGAAAAATTTCTCGTACATTTGATAATACAGAAATGAAATGTATAAATTCCAATGGAGTGTTCAATGTTTTATACATTAAATCTAATAAGAAAACATCAAACACTAAGGCAGAAGCAATTTTTTCATGCTGATTTTCTTTTAATAACCATCTGATTTGCATTGTTAATGCAGGAAAATGCTCTGATAGTACGCAAATTGGAATACAAAAGTCTGTCTCAGGTAATTTAACAATTTCCCCCTCAATTCTAGCAATATAATCATTACCTAATAAAATTTTAGAACATTCAAAAGCCTGATTATAAGCGTGTTGAATAGCTTTTGAAAAATCATTGTCTATTTGTTGAATATTTCCTTTTCTAGCATTTATAGTTAATTTTTTCGACTTTGCTTGAAAAACTAAAGAATAGCCATGAATATTCACGAGAATATCAATTTCACCTATTCTATCTTTTTTTGAATGATTTAAACCGGATTTTGAATATAAATCAACATTTAACCAAACATTTTCTTTGCCAAATACATCACAAAATATAGAGTAAACCATATTTTCTGTAAATTCACCTCGATTCTTTGAGGCTAAATTATTATATTTATTATCAGAAGAAAGCCAAAAAAAAGGCGTTTCATAAAATGCTTGTGAAAGTGTATATAAGTCTAATAATAGAAATTTATCTTCGGAAAGTTTAATAAATGGAAATGCTACTAATGGATTAAAGTCATCAAAACTTTGGAATTTATCTAAATCTTCTAGATTATCTAATTTAAAACTAAATGCAGATATAAAAGATATGATTTTATCAATTAAAAAATCTGTTGGTAGATAATTTTCTTTCTTATAAGTTTCAAATAAATCAATAAAATCTTTTTTAGTATAAATAAATGATTGGATGGACACGGTTTGTTCAGAATTTATAGCATTATGAATCTTCTTATGATTAATATGAAAAATAGCTTCAATGAAAAAATGGGCATATTCAACAGAAAATCCCTTATTTTCAATAAACCATTTATTATCATTTATATATTTCAAACATCCTAAATCTTGATATTGAAAATCATATGCTCCATCTCCTGAATAAAAAACAGCTTCCCTAATATTATTTTCATTTAAAAACCAGTCACTTTCTTGTTGTTTTAGTTGTAAATCTCCATTTACTTTTAGATTTGAAAATTTTTCCATTATGTTGATGATAGATTTTTCTTGAAAAATTTTATGAAAATCTTCTAGTAACTTATAGGCTCTAGTACTATATTCATCTGATTTCTCTTGCTGTGGTACTTGATCATAGAAAAAATTTGGATTGTTTTGAACGACTAAGGCTAATAGTGTATTTAATTCATTGCGATTTAGTTTTTTTCGATTAGCTTGAAACTCTGAAATTTGTGAAGTTGTAAAATTTCCTTTTTTGTTGGCTCTAAAATAATTATCGTTAAACCACATTTTTACTAGTACATGAATAAACCCGTTGCTTCTGCATAAATTAGATAATTCTTCAAAAATTTGTTGTTCATTTATCATAATTTCTTACTCCGTGATGGATTTGCATTTAAATCAAGCTTTTTTAAAACTTTCAGGTAGTCTTTATTCATTTCAAACCTTCCCACTCCTTCAACAACCGCTTCACCGACACCGGATACGGCGTTTTCAATTCCTGCGCGAACAGCGACACCCTCAATTCTTCAATCATCCATTTAAACGCAGCGAGGTCGTCTGAAACGGGCTGTCCTTGTTTCACTAAGCCGTCTGTTTTTTCCTGCCACATTTGTTCCAGCTCTTGAATATCGGCTTCGCGGGCTGCGTCGCGGGCGGGGTTGCTGCTGTATTTTTCGAGGCGCAGGGTCATGGCTTTGAGGTAGATGGGGAGGCGCGGCCATTGTGCCCACGGGGTGCGGGTGGCGAAGCCGGCGGCGAGCAGGGTTTGCAGGCGTTGGCGCAGGATGTGGGTGAGCGGGTGTTTGCCGAGTTTGCTGTTGAGTTCGGCGTAGGCGGCGGCGGTTTCCTGCAGGTAGCGGCTGAGGGCTTCTTTGACGGCGGGCAGGCGGCTGCGGGCGCGTTTGATTTGTTCTTTGAAGGCTTTTTCGTTGCGCGGCAGCTCGTCTTCGCCGATAAAGGCGCGGTCGCAGACGGCTTGGGTGAGGTCGTCGCGCAGGGTGTCGGCGTTGATGTGTTTGAGCAGCATGGCGGCTTGGGTGAAGCCTTGGATGCCTTTGTTCAGGTCTTTAACTTGTTCTTTTAGTTGTAGTTTCATGAGTTCGATCACGCCTAATCGGTGGGCTTGTTCGGCGGCGGCGGACGTGTCGAACAGGCGCAGGGCGATGCGGCCGTCTTTTTCTTTTTGCAGGCCGAGGTAGCCGGTGAGCTGTTGTTTGCCGCGTGCGAATTTGATGGATTCGGGCAGGGTGCCGATGTCCCATGCGGTGACGTTGTCGCGCTCGAATTCTTGGGTGTTGTCGCGGAAGGTGGCGGCGGCGGCTTTGCCAAGTTGTTGTTGGATTTGGATTAAATCGCGCCCCATGGCTAATTCTTGCCCGCCGTCGTCGATGATGCGGAGGTTGAAATAGCAGTGTTCGGGCAGCCTGAACGCGGCCCATTCGTCTTGGTTGATTTGCTCCAGTATGCGGATGTCGCCTGCGGTTTTGGCGATGGCTTGGGCGAGTTGGGGCAGGATGGGGGCGTTGCGGTCGGGATTTTGGCTTAAAAATTGGGTGATGAATTCGGGCACGGGCACGCAGATTCGGCGGATTTGTTTAGGCAGCGCTTTGATTTGCAACTGGATTTTTTCGCGTATCATGCCGGGCACGAGCCATTCGAGGGCGGCGGGGCTGATGCGGTTGAGCACGGTGAGCGGCAGGGTGAGGGTAACGCCGTCGAGCGGGTGGTGCGGCTCGAAGCGGTAGGAAAGTTTGAACTTGCCGTCTGCGGTTTGCCAGTGTTTGGGGAATTGTTCTTCGGTGATGTGCGCGGCGGCGTGCTGCATGAGGTCGTCGCGGCTGAGGAACAGCAGGCGCGGGTTGTCGCGCTCGGCGGTTTTGAGCCATGCGGCGAAGGTGCGGATGTCGGCGAGGGGGAGGGGTTTCAGACGGCCTTTTTGAGGTGCAGGCTGCTTTTTGGGTTTGGGGGCGTCTGACAATATTTTTTCAGGCTGGATTTGCATATCGCAGTTGTGTACCCAAATTGCTTGTTCTCCGATGAAATAGGTATGAAAATCTTCCACTTCCAAATTATAAACAGGCACTCTCGACACGGCGGAGGAAGGTTGCTCATGGCAGCAGAAATCTCGCAGCAAATCAGCAAAACGTTGCGGGCTTTCTTTTTGTGCCCAGTGCTTGTGTTGCCCAAACACCTCTAACCGTGAATTTGGAATGCTACTGGCGGCAGCTTGTGCATCTGATAGTGGTACACCTGGATCATTCTCTCCATGCACTAACAATACAGGCATAGATAGCGAAGGTAATTGTGGTAGCAGGCGGCCTATTTGTTGGCTATCGCCGATTTCGTTAATTTGGAACGATTGGAACGCTTTACCCGCGTCTTTATCCAACGCAGCGGCGCGTACGGAATCAACAGTTTCGGGTGTGATACGTTGCGGGTCGCCAATTAACGTAGTGGCAATCAGATAGCGGGTCAGCCAGCGACTAGCGCACAAACGGTAGCTCAAGCGGTTTAGGCGCGATTTGGCATACCATTTGCCAATACCAGACAATGGAGCACTGCGACTGATACCCCATGGCGCGAGCAATACCAGTTTTTCCACCTGCTGCGGATGGTGCAGCGCATATTGCAATGCAACAGCGCCACCCATAGATAGGCCGCACAATATGGGGTTAGATAGATTTAGGGAAGTTATTAGTTGATTTAGGAATTGCTCATAATAGTCAATTGAATAGTTTACATTAGGCTTCTCGCTTGCCCCATATCCAGGCCAATCGGGGGCAATCAGGTAGTAATCATCATCCTGCCATTTTTGCATGACCTCTTGCCAAGACAACAGTGCTGAATCCACACCGCCGCCATGCAGTAATAGAATGGGACGCCCTGCTGTATTCCCAACGCTGTAATAGGCAATTTCAGTACCGGAAACAGTCAGACGGTGGTTGTAGATGACGGTATCGGTCGTAGATTTTTCAAAATATTCCAACGACAACACGCGTAAAGTGTTACCGTTTGCGCAAGCCAGCAAAGTACCTTTTTCCAGCTCGGCAGCAGGCCTCCATTTTTGCAAAACGGCATCCCACAAAGGATGGTTGGCCGTCATTAAGGCTTGATAAACAGGGGACGGATGTTTGCTATCTTGGTTATCCGAGCGAAGCATCAACCGAACCAGCGTGCTCTCTCCAGAGCAGAAAGCACGTAGAACGGTTTTGTAGGCAGTGGGCGCATCTGTTCCGCCATATTCCGAACGCGACAAAACACGGTCGCCTACACGAATATGTTCAATTGGCACAGGTCCTTTGTCGGTATGCACTAACGTTCCAGCAGGGAAACAGGCATGTTGGTTTTCAGGTAGCCTTCGGGAGTGCAGGCTGCTTTCGGTGTGCAGGCTGCCTGAAACCGCGTCCGCCGTATAAAAATCGGGCAGCCGTTCGTGATAAAACGCGAACAGCGCTTCGTCATCGACCAGCACGTCTTGTTTGCGCGATTTGTGTTCGAGTTCGGTAATTTCCTTAATCAGCTTTTTGTTATGCGCGAAAAAGTCCGCTTTCAAGTCGCATTCCTGCGCCACCAGCGCGCTGCGGATAAAGATTTCGCGCGCTTCTTCGGGGGCGATTCTGCCGTAGGACACGGGGCGGCGCGGCAAGACGGTCAGGCCGTAGAGCGTTACCCGTTCGCTGGCGATGACTTCGCCGCGTTTTTGTTCCCAGTGCGGCTCGAAATAGTGGTAGCGGACGAGGTGCGGCGCTTCCTGCTCGATCCATTCGGGCTGGATGGCGGCCACGTCGCGCGCATAAAGTTTTGTCGTTTCAACGAGTTCTGCCGCCATCACCCATTTGGGTTTGGCTTTGAACAGGGCGGAGGCGGGGAAAAGGTGGAAGCGGCTGCCGCGCGCGCCGGTATAGTCGTTGCCGTCGGGCGATTTCATGCCGACGTTGGCGATGAGGCCTGTGAGCAGGGCGCGGTGGATTTGTTCGTAGCCCGCTTCTTTGGCGGCACGGATTTGGGCGCGGTGTTGTTTCTTATCCAGTTGTTTTTGTTTGAGTTTGGCGGATAAGTCTTGGTCGCCCGCATTTTCAGACGACGTAAGCTGCCTGACTTCGGGAGGTCGTCTGAAAGCGGCTTCCTTGGTGGTCAAACCCATTTCGATTGCGGTTTGGGCAAGCTGGTGGTGCAGATCGCGCCATTCGCGCATCCGCAGGTGCGACAGGAAATATTGGCGGCACCACTGCACCAACTGTTTGTTGGACAAGCCTTTATCGCGCTCGCGCTGGAAGCTGTCCCAAATGTTCAGATAGGCAAGGAAATCGGACTGCTTGTCGGTAAAACGTTCGTGTGCCTTGGCGGCGGCATCGCGCGCTTCCAGCGGCCGTTCGCGCGGGTCTTGAATCGACAGCGCGGACGCGATCACCAATATTTCCGCCATACAGTCGTGTTTCTTCGCCGCCAACAAAATGCGCGCGATTTTCGGGTCGATGGGCAGGCGCGCCATTTGTTCGCCGAGTTTGGTCAGGCGGTAGCGGGGTTTAGGGCTGGCTGAATGGTTTTCAGACGGCGTGCCGGGGGTTTTGTTTGGATGAGTTTGAGTGGCTTGCATAGTAGGTTTGGAGGTTTCAGGCTGCCTTTGTGGCGCATATTGTTTTCAGACGGCATAGCTTATGCCGCCACTCCCGCGCAGGCGGGAATCTTAGTGGATATTCGGCAATTGTTTAAAAACAATTCGTTGTTCAAATTCTACCAAGATTCCCGCCTGCGCTGGAATGACGGCGGCGGGTTTCAGGTTGCCTGAGTGTTGCTTGCGCAGGGCGTGCGCTGTTTTCAGACGGTATCGGTATTTTTCAGGCTGCCTGAACAGACCGTCTGAAAACCAAAAACCTAGCCCTGCGGCAGCATGGTGCGGAAGGTCAGGTTGATGCGCAGGGTGTGGATTTTGCTGCTTTTCATAATGGCGTGCCGCCAATGGCTTTGCGTGCTGCCGCGCATCACAATAAGCTGCCCGTGTTGCAGCATAAGTTCGCGTTTTTCCTGAGTTTGTTTGTGTTTGAACGCGAATTTCCGCGTTGCGCCGAAGCTGACGGATGCGATAACGGTGTCTTTGCCCAAGCAGGCTTCGTCGTCGCTGTGCCACGCCATGCCTTGGCTGCCGTCGGCGTAGCGGTTGAGCAGGCAGGAATTGAAGCGGGTGGGGCTGACGGCGGCAATGTGTTGTTCTACCTGCTGTTTGATGTCGGCTAACACGCTGTCCCACGGCTGTGCGGTGCGGGTGGCACCGGAATAGGTGTAGGCGAAGTTCTGCTCGCCGTACCACGCGACTTGGCGGGCGGTGGTGATGTGTTTGCCGTAAATAACGGCTTCGTCGTGCCGCCATGCGATGTGTTCTTCCAAATAGGCAAAATAATCATCGGCTTGCTGCGGGGTGAAGATGATGCCGTAGTCGTTGACGATGCCGTCGTAGGGCAGCAGGTTGTCGGCAGGGTGGGGACTGAACAGGTTCATGCTATTCAACTTGTTTCAGATTCGTAATAAGGTTTCTCAAATAAATCCCCTTCCCAAATACTCTCTCCTGTTACGCCACGCGACTCCATAAAAGGAACGTAGGAATAAAAATCTTTGTCATATTCTCCATAAAATATCTTCATTCCTTTTAACCATACTGCATCACATTCGTCACAGAGAATGATTTCTTCTGGAATGTATTTGGGTTTGGCATGATAGAGATAGCCTTGATTACATGCAGGACATATTTCAATTTTTTTATTCATATGTAATTTATTTTTGAGGGTAAGCAGTAGCAATTTTATTACTACTTGTCGGTGGGGCGGGGGCTGAACAGGCTCATGTTGATTCCAATTCTTTGCCCAGCAGGGCGATTTTCCGCCCGCGATGCCAGCGGTAGCCGCCCACCATGCCGGTTTGGCGGATAACGCGGTGGCAGGGTATCAGCACGGCGACGGGGTTGCTGCCGACTGCGGTGCCGACGGCGCGGCAGGCTTTGGGATGTCCGATGCGCGCGGCGAGTGTGCCGTAGTCGGCGAGTTGTCCGCGCGGGATGTTGAGCAGTGCCTGCCATACTTTGAGTTGGAACGGTGTGCCTTTGATGTGCAGAGCAAGCGGTTGCTGCGGCGGCTGTTGCAGGGCGTGCAGAGCTTGTGCCTGCATTTCGCTGGCGGCGTTGCGCAGTTCGGCATTGGGGAAAAGGGCTTGCAGGCGCGCGCGTTCGGCGGCGGGGTCGTCGGCGAAACTGAGGAAGCAGATGCCTTTGCCGGTGTTGGCGACCAACACGCTGCCGTAGGGGCTGGCGGCGAGCTGCCAGTCTATTTGCAGGCCGGCGCCGCCGTTTTTGTATTCGCCGGGGGTCATGCCCTCGATGCGGGTAAAGATGTCGTGCAGCCGCCCCGTGCCGCTTAGGCCGCTTGCCAGCGCGGCATCCTGCACGCTGCCTTGCGCGTGCAAGATGCGTTTGGCGTTTTCAATGCTGATGTGTTGCAGCATTTTTTTCGGGCTGATGCCAGCCCACTGCTGAAATTGCCGCTGCAAGTGCTGCGGGCTGAGGTGGACGTGTGCAGCAACGGCGGCCAGGTCGGGCTGCTCGCGGTGGTGGTCGTAGAGAAACTCTATCGCGGCGGCGATGCGCTCAAATTGGATTTGTTCGGCGGGAGTCATCGTATTTCCAGTTTGTTTTAGATAAAGGAAAAACGCTTTTGCAGTTTGCCCGACAGTATTTCAGGCAGCCTGAAACGTTAAAACAAACTTGCTTGCTGTGGATTGGGTGCGGATGCGTTTTCAGGCTGCCTGAGCATATAGCTTGTAACCCGGTTAAAAAAATCTTGCGAAATTTCAAAATGCCCGTAGCGCAGCAGGCTGGCGTATTGTTTCCATTCGCCATGCTGGCGGGCGATGTCTAGCGGACAATCGCGCACAATTTGGGCATACGCCACATTGCGGCGAAACGGGATAAAAGTTTCACTCATCTGAAACGGATAGGCTCGCTCGTCCAGAATTTGCCCGAACGCGGTAAAGGCTTGCAGCTTTTCGTTGCCGTCCAAACGGATTTTTGGGCTGTAATACAGCAGCCAGTCGCCGCGTTTCATGCAGTTGAGCGGGGCGGCTTTGCCGTGGCAGACTTGGCAAAAGCCGCCTGCGACACCGCGTAAAACGTGTTCTTGGGAAACTGTGCCTATCCAATATTTCATATTTGCTCCTGTGTGAGTTTGTAGGTCGGGCATTCATGCCCGACATTTTTAATTTGCCGGTGTTTGTCGGGCATAAATGCCCGACCTACGCTACTGGATTTGTTGGGCGATAAGCATGGTGTTGTCTTTTGAATTAAAAGGGGAATCTGCTATTTCACCGACGCATTGCCGCCGTCGGCAAACAGCGCGGCGCCGGTTACAAAACTCGCCGCCGGACTGGCAAGAAAGGCAATCACCGAGGCGATTTCTTCAGGCTGCGCGATGCGTTTGACCGCGTGCAGCCCCGCCGCCCACGCTTTCTGCTCTGTGTTGCCTGCCATGTCGGTGTCCGCACCGCCGGACAATACGACGTTGGCACGGATGCCCTGCGCCGCGTAATCGGCGGTAATGCCCTTTGCCAGCGCGCTCAACGCCGCTTTTGCCGTGCCGTAAGCCGACAGGTTCGGCAGGGCGACGCTGCTGCCGACGAAGCTGGAAGTAAACACCAGCGCACCACCGCCGCGCGCCAGCATCGCCGGGATTTGGCTGCGCGCGCCCAAAAATGCGGTGGTGAGGTTGCTGTCCAGCGTGTCGCGCCATTCATCGGGCGAGAGCTCGGCAAGCGGCTTGTACGCACCCAGCGCACCGACGTTGTTCACAGCTATATCCAGCCCGCCGAAAGCCTGCTCTGCGGTGCGCACCACTGCCGCATGGGTTGCAGATTGGCGCGCATCGCCTACTACCATCTCCGCCCTGCCGCCTGCTTCGCGTATCAATGCCGCCGTCTGCGCCAGTTCGTCCGCGCGTCGCGCGCACAACACGACCCCGCGCCCTGTTTTGCCAACAGCAAGGCCGTTGCCCTGCCGATGCCCGACGATGCGCCGATGACGGCGGCGACTTTGCCGCTCAAATTCAAAAAATCGTTTTGCATGGTTTTTCCTTTTCTGTCAGTTGTTTGGTAACAGCGCGGATTTTAAGGAAAAGACCACAGGCAGACGACCCGATTCTTGCGGAGTTTTCAGGCTGCCTTTGGGGCTTTCAGACGGCCTTTTCGGCAGCCTGAAAATTGTTGAACCATACCCCGCCGACGTCATTCCCGAGCAGACGGGAATCTTAGTAGATTTAACCAATAGTTTGTTTTTTCAAAAATTTCCAAGCATCAAACAAGATTCCCGCCTGCGCGGGAATGACGGCAGGTGGGCAGGTTTGCGCCTGATAAAAGTTTCAGGCTGCCTTTGGGTTTTCAGACGGCGTATCGGGCATTGATACCCGACGTTTTTTAAATTTACCGGCAGTTGTCGGGCATGAATGCCCGACCTACTTGTATTTAGCAAAGAACAATTTATGGTCTTTGGCAATCAACACCATCACAAACAGCAGGAAAATCAAGGTTTGTATGATTTTGGTGTCGGGGTGCGTGTCAAAAATTTCGTTGGCCGTGTTGGCAGCCAAATGAAACAGCACGCTTATCCAAATATTGCGCCCGAACTTGCAGTACAGCCAGTTCATAATCAGCACAAACAGAAATGCGCTGGCAGCAAAATTAACCGACGCCAACGCGCCTTCGGCAACCACATTGCTGTGGTAATAGCCTTTCACAAAAGCCAGCGGCAGATGCCACACCACCCAATACACGCCGAAAATCATGGAAGCGGAAAACAGGCTGAATTTTCGCAACAGCGCATCCGTGCCATAGCTGTGCCACGCCAATTCTTCAACCAGCGGGGCAAAAGTCAGTACAAACCATGCGGAGACAAAGGCAGACTGAAAAGACGGCTGCCCCGAAATATGAAACTGCGCCCAGCTATACCCAAACAATGTAGAAACCGCCTGCGCCGCCATAATTGAGCCGTAGGTCAGCAGCAAAACCAGCCCGACGGCAAGCGGCGAAAAATGCCGGTGCAAAGACAGGCGGCGTTTCAAATCGTTCCACAAATCAGCGTCTTGGCGGAACAAATGCAGCGCAACCAGCATCGGCGACACCAAGCCCGCAATGCCCAAAACAATCTGCCCCACTTGCGCGGCGTCCGTCTGCGCGGGCAGGTGGCTCAAATACGCCATGCCGAACCACAGCACGGCGGGAATCAGCATAGACCAGAAATAGAAGAAAACGGGGCGGTTGTATTTGCTTAATATGTTCATGGCGTGCCTGCTTTCTATGGTTATCTATGGTTTCAAAAAATACGATATTTTGCCTTTCAGGCTGCCTATCCCCTTTCAGACGGCCTCTTCCACCGCCCCCAATTCCAGCAACACCTGAAACCCGTCGTTGATATACCGCTGGTCGGGTGCTTCTAAAAACGGGAATGCCGCCACGTCGCCGAGTTTCAAGGCTGCCATGCGCAGGATGACGGCGGCGAGGTTGCTGCGGATGATTTCGGGGTCGGTGAACGGGCTGCGCTGGTTGAAATCGTCTTCGGCGTACAGGCGGATGCACACGCCTGCCGACACGCGCCCGCAACGCCCCGAACGTTGCTGCGCGGCAGCTTGGGAGATTTTTTCCACATGCAGCTGCTCCACTTTGGCGCGGGCGGAATAGCGTTTGACGCGCGCCAAACCCGTATCAATCACATATTTGATACGCGGCACGGTGAGCGAGGTTTCGGCAACGTTGGTCGCCAAAATAATGCGCCGCTGCGAACCTGTGGGGTGGAAGATTTTGTGCTGCTCCTGCGCGGAAAGGCGGGCGAACAGGGGCAGAATGTCGTCGTTGCGGCGCAGCGGGGATTTTCGCAGGGCTTCGGCGGCTTCGCGGATTTCGCGCTCGCCGGGCAGGAAGACGAGAATGTCGCCGTCGCCCAGCCGCGCGAGTTCGTCCGCCGCGTCCACAATCGCTTCGGGAATGTCGATTTCCGCTTCGTCTTCATCACGCTCGTTAATCGGGCGGTAGCGGATTTCTACGGGATAGGTGCGCCCCGACACTTCCAATACGGGTGCGCCGTTGAAGTGTTGGGAAAACCGTTCGGCATCGATGGTGGCCGAGGTGATGATGACTTTCAAATCAGGGCGGCGCGGCAGAAGCTGTTTCAGGTAACCTAACAGGAAATCAATATTCAGGCTGCGTTCGTGCGCTTCGTCGATAATCAGCGTGTCGTAGGCGGCGAGATAGCGGTCGGTTTGCGTTTCAGCGAGCAAGATGCCGTCTGTCATCAGCTTGATGCTGGCATCGCGCGAGGTGTTGTCGTTAAACCGTACTTTGTAGCCCACCGCCTGCCCAATCGGCTGCCCCAGCTCTTCGGCAATGCGCTCGGCAACCGAACGCGCGGCAAGGCGACGCGGCTGCGTATGCCCGATCAAACCCGCCGCCCCGCGCCCGAGTTCCAGGCAGATTTTGGGCAACTGGGTGGTTTTGCCCGAACCCGTTTCGCCGCAGATAATCGTTACTTGATTGTTTTGAATGGCGGTTTTGATGTCGTCCAAACGCTCGTGCACGGGCAGGGTGTTATCAAACTCAGGCTTGGGCAACGCGGCTTGGCGTTTTAAGAAAATATCGTGGGATTTTTGGTATTTTTCTTCGACTTTGGCTTGGCCGCCGTATTTTTTCGGGTTTTTAAAGGCGGATTGCAGGAAATGGCGGTCTTTGGAGAGCACTTGGGTGAAGTCGGGCTGGAGCATGGTTGTGTATGAAATTTCAGGGAAAACAAAGGGCGGAATTATAGCCCAAAGGCCGTCTGGAAAGCTTTCAGACGGCCTTTTTGTATAGGAACAGTCGTTTAGGATGGAGATAGGTGCAAGGAGAAATGTAAATAATTTGTTTGTTGTGATATTATTCGTTAATAAATATTAAGTTATTTGCATATTTGCAGACCGCAAACGAATAACAACAACCAAATCTACGAATTAAACGGGGAAAACCGTGTCTGATAACCAATTTATCGCTCATGTACGAAAGGCAGACGGAGAGCAGCAGCTGCTTGAAACGCATCTTGCGGAAACGGCTGAAATAGCGGGGCTGCTTGCTGCCAAGTTGGGTTTGGGTATGGCGGGCAAGTTGCTCGGGCTGATGCATGATTTCGGCAAATATTCCGAAAAGTTCCAAAGCTATATCCGCCATGCCACGGGCTTGCTTGATCCTGATGCGGATGAAGAAGAAAACACGCCAACGGACAGCAAGGTTGATCATTCCACGGCGGGTGCGCAATGGGTTTATGGCCGTCTGAAAGTGTTTTGGGCGCAATACGGCATCGGCGAACTGTTCGGGCAGATGCTTGGCTTATGCATTGCCTCGCATCATGGGGCGGGGCTGATTGACTGTTTGGATCCTGATAACGGAGAGGCGGTTTGGCGCAAGCGCTTTAATAAAGACGATGCGCTGACGCATTTGGCGCAGTGTGAACAGGTCGCCGACAAATCCGTTTTGCAACAGGCACAATCCTTGGCTGGCGAGGCTTTGCTTAAAGAAATGCTGACTGCGTTGGATGCGGTCATTCGGCCAATGAGCGAGTCGTTTAATAAAGAAAGAAAACATGGCGAGATTAAAACCCCGCACAAAATTGAAGAGTTTTATCTTGGCTGTTTCACCCGTTTTCTTTTTAGCTGCTTGATCGATGCCGACCGCATCAATAGTTCGGATTTTGAGCGTGAAGCGCAGAAAGATGTGCGCCGTTTGGCTGAAATGCCAGATTGGCAGGTCGCCATTGACAAGCTGGAAGCCCATCTTGCGCAGTTGCCCGTTCGTTACCCCATTGATGAAATCCGCCGCGATATTTCTAATACCTGCCTGCGCCGTTCCGGCGATGGGCAGGGAATCTATACGCTAACCGTTCCTACCGGTGGCGGCAAAACGCTCGCCAGCCTGCGTTATGCGCTGCACCATGCGCAAAAGCACTGGCTCGACCGCATTATCTATATCATTCCCTACACTTCCATCATCGATCAAAACGCCCGCGCCGTGCGCGATATTCTGGGCGCGGATTGGGTGCTCGAGCATCATTCCAATTTGGAACCCGAACAACAAAGCTGGCAAGACAAGCTGTTGTCCGAGAACTGGGACAAACCCATCGTGTTCACGACCATGGTGCAGTTTCTGGACGCATGGTTTGGCGGTGGTACGCGCGGGGTGCGGCATGTACACGCAATGACCCGCAGCGTGTTGGTTTTTGATGAAATCCAAACCTTGCCTGTGAAATGTGCGCGCCTGTTTTGCAATGTGCTTAACTGGCTGGCGAAATATGGCCGCAGCAGCGCAGTTTTGTGTACCGCCACGCAGCCTTTGCTGGGTCAGGTTCCCAATCCCGAATTAGGCAGCCTGAAATTGGTGAAAGACGCCGAAATCATGGGCGGCGGACAAGATTTGGACAGCTTGTTTGCCGGTTTGTCGCGCGTGGAAATCATCCCCAAGTTGAAAGCGGGCGGCTGGGCGGTGGACGAAGCGGGTGCGTTTTTGCTGGAACGTTTTCAGACGGCCTCAAGCTGCCTGTTTGTCGTCAACACCAAACGCTGGGCGCAGGAGCTTTACCAATATTGCCAGCAGCAAAACGTACCGGGCGACGCCCTGTTTCATCTCAGCACCAACCAATGCGCCGCGCACCGCAGGGCGATTTTCGATGTCATCAAGCAACGCCTGCAAGACGGCAAGCCCGTGCTCTGTATCAGCACCCAGCTTATAGAAGCGGGCGTGGATATTTCCATGGCTTGCGTGATCCGCGCCTTGGGCGGGCTGGACAGCATTGCCCAAGCGGCGGGACGCTGCAACCGCAACGGCGAAAATACCGATAAAGGGCAGGTGTATGTGCTTAATCTGCAAGAGCCGGATTTTTCCAAAGTTTTGCCCGATATCACCGCCGGGCAAGCTAATGCCGATCGGGTGTTTCGCGAGTTTGACGGACAGGATATTTTGCAGCCCGACGCCATGAACCGTTATTTTGAATATTACTTCCACCAACGCGGCAGCGAAATGAGCTACACCCTTGCAAACAGCGTTTCAGGCTGCCTTTTGGACTGGCTTTCCGACAACAGCCGCAATCCTTATATGCCGAAAAATAATAAACGGGGCAAAGCTATTCCGCTGTTGATGCAATCGTTCAAAAGCGCAGGCAGGGCGTTTGCCGCCATCGATGCGCCAACCCGTGCCGTAATTGTGCCCTACGGCAAAGGACAGGAGCTGATAGCCGAGCTGTGCGGCGCATGGGATGCCAAAGAAATGCGCCGCACACTGGCACAGGCGCAGCGTTACAGCGTGAATGTTTTTCCCAATGTGTGGGAGCGGCTGCAAAAAGCGCAAGCGGTGCGGGAAACCCTTGCCGGTTCGGGCATTTACTATCTCGACGAGCGGCACTATCACGAAGCATACGGGCTTTGCATCGATGAAGCGGGCGAAATGACGTTTTACGATTTATAGCAATCACAAGGAGCGATATGGACAACAAAATCAGTTTCCGCGTTTGGGGGCGGCAGGCACTGTTTACCGACCCCGTTACCAAAATCGGCGGTGAAAAATTCAGCTACCAGGTACCGACCTATGAAGCCATAAAAGGCATATTGAAAAGCATTTATTGGAAGCCAACGTTGATATGGCATATCGACCGAATCCGCGTGATAAAGCCGATACGCACGCAAAGCAAATCCACCAAACCTAGGCAATGGGAATCTCCGCAAGGAAATCATCATACATTGGCTATCTACACCTTTTTGCAAGATGTGGAATACCAGGTTGAAGCGCATTTCACCTGGAACGAAAACTGGGAAGAGCTGGCACCAGATCGTATTGCCGGCAAGCACATCGCCATCGCCCGCCGAATGCTGGAACGCGGCGGGCGGCAGGATATTTTCCTGGGTACGCGCGACTGCCAGGGCTATGTCGAACCGTGCGAGTTTCGCAGCAGCGAAGGTTTTTACGATGCCATCGACAATCTGGATTTCGGTTTGATGTTCCACAGCTTCGGCTACCCCGAAGAAACCGGCAAACCCGAGCTGGTCAGCCGCTTTTGGCATGCCAAAATGGAACACGGCGTAATTGAATTTCCCAGCGTTAACGACACAACAGGCCGTCTGAAAAGCCGTTTCATCCGCAAAATGCAGCCTGAAAAGCTGTTTAAGCGCGGCGAGAATCTGAAAGCAGTGGAAAACGAAGCGCAGGAGTTGGGCTTATGAGCTGGATGAGCAAGTTGTATCAAACTTATGAATACGCACAAAAACAGGGTTTAGACGATGAGGATTTGGCTTTGCCTTTCCACATGCCTAAAGCTGCGCATTTAAAAGTGGTGCTAAATGATAAAGGCGAATTGGTTCGTGCAGAACGCTTTGATGGCAAGAAGCAAGTTCCTATTCAGGTAACAGAAAAATCATCAAAACGATCCGGTTCGACGATTGCGCCGTATGCCTTGCATGATAACTTGCAATATGTTGCTAAAACTGCGGAGCAGTATTTAACGATTGCATACCTTTCAAAAGTAGCTGAGAAAGAAAGCGGGAAAAAATGGAAGGCTTTTTTATCTGATAACGATGACGGCAGAAGAAAATTTGCAGATTTGGAAAAAGAAAAATTCAGAAATAGTTTTGAATGTTACGAAAAGCAATTATCCGATTGGGCTGATTTTAGTGGGTTGAAAGAAATACAGGCTGTTTTGCAATATATACGAAAAGGCTCTTTGATTAAGGATTTATTAAGCCATCAAGTTTTCACGATTGAAGAAGATATTTTGTTGTCGAAAAAAGATGACCCATTCGGCTTTACGATTGTGTGGACGGTAGAAATTCCGGATGATCCACATACAGAATTATGGAGTAAAAACAGCGTCCAAGCAGACTGGATTAGATACCAAGAGAGTACGAGCGGACAAGATAGTACTCAGAAAGATTTGTGCTACATAACGGGAGAACAGGAGTTTCCGGTAGCGGCGTACCCTAAGATTCAAGGAAATGCCAAATTGGTATCTGCCAATGATACGGGAGGTTTGACTTTTCTTGGTCGTTTTCTAACAGACAAACAAGCTGTTATTTTGGGAAGAGATGTTTCTCAAAAAGCATTCAATATGCTGAAATGGTTAATTAAACGTCAGGGATTTAAATTCGACGATCAAGTTACCGTTGCCTGGGCAATCAGCGGCAAACACATTCCCTCGCCGCTGCAAGATACCTTCGTCGAACTGGACTTGGGCAACTTGAGCGGCAGTATCGGCAAAGCCGAAGCCGAAAAGCAGCCTGAAAACCAAGAAGGCGGTATCGACTGGTCGGACAATATCGGACAAGCCGCCGCGCAAATCATCAAGCGAAAAATGCGCGGCTATCGGGCGGACTTGGCAAAGCACGAGCAAATTTCCCTGCTGATGCTCGATTCCGCCACGCCCGGGCGCATGGCGCTGACCTATTACCAGGAATTCCTGCCCGATGATTATTTCGCCAATCTGGATGCGTGGGTGGACGATACCGCCTGGTACCAACGGCACAGCATCGACAAAAAAGGCGCAAAAAAATCCGACAAAAAGCAGACCATCTGGCCGATTCTGCCGCCTTCGCCCTATGCCGTTTATGAAACCGTGTATGGTAAACGCGGCAGCGACACCCTGAAAAAACAGCTCTATGCCCGCCTGCTGCCCGTGATTGCAGGCGGCCGCGGCGTGCCGCTACCCTATGATCTGGTGCAGAAAAGCTTTCAGGCTGCCTGCAATCCCGGCGGCTGCGAACATTGGGAATGGCAGCGCAATATCGGCGTCGCCTGCGCGCTTTATAAAGGCTGGCGCGCCCGACATCATGACTTATCACAACGGAGAACCTACCCCATGAGTTTGGACAAAGAAAACCGCTCGCGCGACTATTTGTACGGCAGGCTGCTGGCGATCGCCGAAAATATCGAATCCTACGCCCTTTATCTGGCGGAAGAGAAACGCGCCACCACCGCCGAGCGTTATATGCAGCGTTTCGCCGAGCATCCCTTTGCCACTTGGCGCAATATCGAGCTGGCTTTAAAGCCCTATCAAGACCGTCTGCGCAGCCGCAACAAAGACACCGGCAGCCGCGCCATCGGCGAAATCATGGAGCTTTTTAATCCCGACGATTTCACTTGTGACAACAAGCTCAACGGCGAATTTCTGCTTGGCTACCACTGCCAGAAAATGGAAATCGCCCGCCAAATCGCCGAGCACGGCAAATCTAAACCGAACGAAACCACCGAATAAACCATTTTTAAGGAGAACCCCATGAGCCTGAGCAAAAAAATCGACTTCGCCCTGATTATCAAAGTACAAAACGCCAACCCCAACGGCGACCCGCTTAACGGCAACCGTCCGCGCGCCGACTTTGCCGGTTTCGGCGAAATGACCGATGTCTGCCTGAAACGCAAAATCCGCGACCGTCTGCAAGACGCGGGCGAAAGCATTTTTGTCCAGTCCGACGAAAAGAAAACCGATGGCATGACCAGTCTCGCCAACCGCGCCAAAGACAAAGACGTCGGCTTGGGCGCGGAAGCCTTCAATCCAAAAAAAGCCAATAAAGACCAAACCGCCCAAGCGGCCTGTGAAAAATGGCTGGACGTGCGCAGCTTCGGCCAAGTATTCGCCTTTGGCAAAAGCGACGACGCTTCCGGCGTATCCATTGCCATCCGCGGGCCGGTAACCGTCCAGTCCGCATTCAGCGTTGAGCCGGTCAGCATCACCAGCACGCAAATTACCAAAAGCGTCAGCGGTGAGGGCGACGGTAGCAAACGCAGCTCCGACACCATGGGTATGAAACACCGTGTAGACCACGGCATTTACGTTGCATTTGGCGCAATGTCCCCCCAATTGGCCGAGCACACCGGTTTTTCCGATGATGATGCGGAAAAAATCAAAGCCGTGTTGCCCAAGCTGTTTGAAGGCGACGCCTCGTCCGCCCGCCCCGAAGGCAGCATGCAGGTTTTGAAAGTGATTTGGTGGAAACACAACTGCAAAGCGGGTCAATATTCCTCTGCCAAAGTACACGGCAGCCTGAAAGTGAACGCCGACGGCAGCTACACCTTGGACGGTTTCGGCGACCTGCAACCCGAAGTAATCGACGGCTTCTGATATGTCAGCCGCTGCAACGGACGGGCGCAGCATCCCCCTCTCCGCCCTGCTGAAGCCCGCCGCGAAAAATCCACCTGCTTTATTGAGAAAAACACTCTTCCGATTTGTTTCATATCGTGCAACATTATTTCACTTCCCGCCCTGCAAAGGCGGGATTTTTTGTATCGATAAAAAACGGCGTCGGTGCTCAGAACAATTGCAGATTGGAAACAAGAAAACAAAAGGGACGACGTCGTCCCTTTTGCTATTTAAAACCAATTCAAGACTGTTTTAAATGGAACAATCTTGCACTGCTGCCGGTCAGCCTTTCAGCCGCTGTCGCGTGAACGCCGGTTCAAAGGTGACCAGTGTTTCGTCCTGCGGCACGGTGGGGATGTCGGGACGGGCTAGGTATTGGCCGAGCAGGCGCAGACCCATTGGGGCGAGTTCCCGCTGCCACAGGCTTTGCGCGGTGTCGTCGGGGCGGATGTGGCACCAGTCCTGTAGCAGGATGCCGCCGGTGTCGGCGCCGTCGTCCATGCGGTACAGGGTGCCGCCGGTAACGGGCTCGCGCATGTGGATAGCCCAGCGCACGGCGTCGCGGCCGCGATGGCGCGGTAGCAGCGAAGGATGGTAGCCGACGGCGCCGTAGCGCGCCTGATCACGCAGGCTCTTCGGAATGAAGACGTGGGCGTGGGCGGCAAGGATAACGTCGCATTCGGGCAGGGTTGCGGGCAGCGCGGTTTGTACCGGTATGCCGTGGGCGGCGGCCGTCTGAAACAGCCTGTCTGCGCTGTTCGGCGCGTAGGCAGCGGTAACTTGATGGCCGTCGCGCAGGCATTGCTGCAAAAGCTCGGCGGCCAGCCATTTTTGGCCGGTGATGGTTATCCTCATGCGTCCTCCCTCTCTCCCAGATAGCGGAAGCCCTGTACGGCGCGGAAGTGGCCGCCGTAGCCCACAGCGTTGCCGGTTTTCCCGCCGCTCGTGCGCTCCGCCGAGCGGCGTATGCTGGCGGCGGAGCGGGCTTTGTTGCCGCCGTACAAAACCGCTGATACCTGCGTCCATTTTTTATCGCGGCGCAAGGCGTTGGCCAATGCGGGATGCGAGGTGTGGAACAGCGTGCGCATGGGCTTTCGGTAGCGGTTTTCGCCGCGCTGCCACATCTCGCAGCAGGCATTGAGAAAGCGCATGCCTACGCCCGCGCCCTGCCACTCAGGCAGCACCACCAAACGGCACGCCCGCGCTTCGACCAAACCCGGGCGGGTACTGAAGGCAATATGCGCCACAGGCTGGCCGTTGACCAAACCCATGTAGTGGGTGGCGGCAATCATCGGCGGCAGTTTTAAATAATGATGCGGCTCAAACAGGCGCCAGTCGGCTTGTCGGCAAGGGTATATTTCCAGTTCGAGTTTTGGGCGTTGCCTGACCCACCCCCATTGGAATTGGCCGGTGTCGGTATCCAATACCCAGTCGGGTTGCACCCAGTCCAAAATATCGTGGTGGCAGGACAGCAGCACTACCTGCCCCGTCGTGCGGCGCCATGCCTTGGCAAACGCGCCCGCGCCGATTTGGGCAATTTGGCGGTCAACCACCGAGCTGAACTCATCCAATACCGCAAAGGACGGCGCTTCGCACAGCAGCCGTGCCAGATTGGCGCGGAACTGCTCGCCATTTGAGAGCACGGCATACGGGCGCAGCCATGTCGGCACACTGCCCAGTCCCACCGAAGCCAGCGCAGCGGTAACGTCGTTAAATGCGCCATCGGGTGCAATCGCATCCACAATCGGCACATCCCGCGCCCATTTGGGCGCGTAGATTTGCCCCAGCTTTTTGCCGATGCTGGTTTTGCCCGAACCGGAAGAGCCGACCACCACGCCGATCTGCCACGGTTGTTTATCCAGCGGCAGGTCGGCTTCCAAGTTAAAGTTTGCGCCCGACTCCACATTAAACAGCGATTTGACCGAAGCGGCACGGTAGCTGTCAAAATCCGAGCAACGGTGTTGGATTTGGATTTTCATACGCTGACCACCTTTAATTTCAAACCTTGTTCTTTCAGCTCGGCATACACCTGTTGCTGGTGCTTCTCGTCGACGCACAGCACGACCACACCGTACTGCTGTTTGTATTTAAAGCCGTTGCGGCCGTAGTGTTTGGCCGCTGTTTGCGGCGGCGGATTTAGCGGGATGGCGTTGTTTTTGAGCATCCATTGTTTCCTTTCAGGTTCGGATGCTCGGCGGCATTCTGGGTTGTTAAAGAACTAAATTTGTTCACGGCCTTGCAGCGTGGGCATTTGATTTCAAAATTTCCCGTGCCGACGGCCAAGAGCTTATTGCAATGTGTGCAACGGTGTTTCATTTTTTGCGGCTTCCTACATCGTTAGTGATACAATCCGCCCGCCCTCGAGGGTGGCGGCTTTGGCTGATGCAGGCTGGTTCTGCTAGGCTGGCGCGGCGGGTGTGTCAGCACCTGCCGTGTCGCCGTCTTTTTAGGTTTGTCTGCCCGTCCGTTTCTGCGGACGGGCTTTGTTTTACTGTTTTGCCCCATCCTCCTTTTTCAGACGGCCGCTGCGCAGCTCCGGCGGGAAGTGGTGTCGTCTGCACTCTTGTTCGTAGGCGCTTTTGCAATGGTCGCGCTGATGGCGGAACAGGCCGTTGATGATGCGGCGGGCGAGCAGCCAGCGGCGGCGGGGCTTTTGTTCCAACACAGCGCGGCGGTGGATGCGGCTGGACAGGGTTTCGTCCGGCCAGCCGCCGGTGAGGGCGTTCAGCAGTTGGTCGGCGGCGATCAGGATGAGGCGCAGGCGGGTTTTCAGGGCGTTCATCGGCGGTATTCCCATGTTTTAAACGTTCTGCCGCAGCAGACGGCGAAATTCCATCCTTTGTAACAGCTCATTTGCGTTTTCCTTTTTGGTTTCTGCGCCGCTCGGCACGGTTGCCGTGCCGGCTTTCAGGTTGCTTTGATGTTTCCAGCGCAGCAGCCAGCATCAGCGCCATTGTCAGCAGCGGCGTGCGGCTTGGCTTGCTCAAACCGATTCGGATTTGCTCTTTCATGCTTCCCCCTTTCAGACGGCCTGAAATTCGGGCGCGGGCTGAGTCCAGCCGTCGGAATAGTCGTAATCAAGCGGATGCTCGGCTTGGAGCATAGCGGCGCGGTGGCGTTCGGCGTTGGCGAAATCGGCCTGTTCGTCGGCAATGAGTTTGAGCGACAGCTCGTCGAGCAAATCCTGCGTCATGGTGACAAAGCTGTTGTCTATGGTTTTCCATTGCAGGTTTTCGGGCAGTTTGGGCAGGGTGCGCAGGAAGGTGTACCGGCCGCGGGCGGAGTCGTCGTTGTGAAACCATTTGCCGATGCTCGGCACGAACACGCCGGCGCGGGTGGCCTCGTGGCGGCGCGCTTTGATGCGCTCCCACATTTCGCCCTGCTGGCGGATTTTGCGTTCGGCTTCGGCGGCGGGGTCGGGCTGCCATTGTGTACCGTCCCAGCGGTGCAGGTCGGAGGGCGGCGGCTCTAAGGTGAGGCCGTCTGAAAGTTCGCCCGCTGCGGTGACGGTGAGGGCTTCGCGGGTGTCGGTGCGGTAGGCGGTTTGTCCCCGGTGGTCGGGAATGTATTCCCAGCCCGTGCCCGTCCAGCGGGCGGTCTGTCCGTCCGCTGGGTCGGGCGGGTCGGTGTCGACGCACAGGGCGGGGAGCAGCCAGCCGCCGCCCAGGGGGTCGGGGTCGGCTTCGGTTTGGCCGATGTAGAGGCCGTCTGTATCGAGCTGGCAGACGATTTTGGGTTGGTATTCGGTCATGGTGTGCTCCTAGATTTTGATGCAGGCCAGAAGGGCAATGTTGCGGGGGCGGGTTTCCGCGCCGCCGGTGGCGGTGTAGTCGTCTTTGGCAAAACCGTAGACGTTGTTGGAATCGGTGTCGGGCACCAGGGTGATGTTGAGGTTTTTGCGCTCCGACAGATGCTCAAACATGTCGTCGCTGTTGCCTGCAATCGGCATCGCGTGTTTATGGGATTTGATTTCGTCGGCCTGTGCCGAACCCAAGGCTCGGTTGGCGTCGATGCCGCGGCCGTCGTCCCAGCCGCGTACAAACTCGCCGCGCAGGTCGGGCAGGTTAAATGTGTTGCGGCCGTCGCCCGCGCCGTAGGCCGTGCCGATGGCGGCGAAGAGGTCGGCGTAGGCGGTGCGGGAAACGGCGGCGCCGTTGGCTTTGAGCCAGCCTGAAGGTGCGTTGCTGCCTGCGAAGAAGGCGATTTGCCCCGACGGGGCGGCTTGGGCGATTTTGCCCGCAACGGTGGCGGCAAAGTTGGCGTCGCCGCTCAGTGCGTTTTGCAGCTCTCCGAGGGTGTCGAAGGCCGCGCCCGCGCCGCCGAGGATTTCGTTTTTCAGGGCGGTGCGCACGGCCTGCGCCTGCTGGCTGACCCAGCCTTGATAGGCCACTGTCTCGTTGCCCTCAACCGTCGGAAAAGAGATGTACTTGGTCGTCTGGCCGCTCTCTTCAAACTTGAAATTGAGGCGCACGCTGCCTGACACGGTGTGCGATGCTTGGGGGGGGCTTTCCACTACCCAGCGGCCTTTGCCGCTTGTCATGGACAGTTTGCCCCATTGGTTGGGGTTGTCGATGGTGAGCACGCCACCGGAGAGAGTCTGGCTGCCCCGGTTGCCCAGTTTGTCGTCGTTGAGCTGTTTGCCCATCGCAGCGGACAGGGCGGCGTCGTTGCCGCCTGCGGTGAGGTTGTCAATCAGCTTGACAACACCAGCGAGGGTGGCGGTGGCTTTGGCCAGCTCGTGTGTGTGGCCGGTGTTGCCGTTGCCCGCCCAGTTGTTCGTGTTGCCCGACAGGGTGGACGGGGTGGCGAGGGCGATGCTGCGGTTGGCGGACAGGTTGCCGCCGCCCGCCAGCCCCGCGCCTGCGGTGATGCTGATGCCCTGCAGGCTGCCGATGTTTTGCACGGCTTTTGCCAGCTCGGTTTTGAGCCACAGGGTGCGGTTGGCCAGCTCGCGCGTCGGGCGGTTGTCGATACCGTTGGGGCCGCCCATCACGGGGTCGGAGGTCTCAAACTGGTAGATGCCTGCCTCCCAGCGGGCTGTTTCGTTCAGGTTTGCCATTTTTTTCCTTTGGGTGGGTTGCTCAGGCCGTGCCGCGGGCAAATTTGCCGTCGCGGCGGGCACGGCCGTTGTGTTGCAGGGGAACGGAGCGGTAGTCGAGGGCGGCCAGTACGCAGCGGGCAGGGGCGAAGGCGGCGAGCGTACGGCGCAACAGCGCGGCTTGGCCGTTGGTAATCGGGCTGCTCATGACAATACGGTAGTGTGCCCAGTGGTTGCTGTGCCCGTGTGCGTACA
This sequence comes from Neisseria sp. 23W00296, assembly GCF_044772855.1. Classification (NCBI taxonomy): domain Bacteria; kingdom Pseudomonadati; phylum Pseudomonadota; class Betaproteobacteria; order Neisseriales; family Neisseriaceae; genus Neisseria; species Neisseria sp. 23W00296. The sequence continues at coordinate 182,944 of NZ_CP173024.1, forward strand.
GACCGTCGCGGCGGATTTCGCCGTTGTGTTTTTTATTGGACAGCCCTTCGATGATTTCGATTTCGCCGAAGCCCAGCCGCCGCACGATTTCGCGGATGGACCACGGCGTGCCTTTTTTGCGGTGCAGCTCGTACGCGCCTTTAATCAGGCGGCGACGGGCGTCGTCGCTTTCGGCCAGCCAGTAGCCGTCCACGCCCAAGATGCTGCGGCTTTCGGCCAAGAGTTCCAGATGCGCGGGAGCGACCAAATCGACCAGACGCGGCATCAGGCGCGGCAGGTCGGCCAAATCCAGCCGCAGGCCGAGTTCAGCCAGCGCGCGGGCGCGTTGGTCGCGTTCGATAATCGCGGCGTAGGAGAGTTTGGCCATCGCCTAGCCCTCCGCCGTGTGCGCGGCGGCGCGGATGTCTGCGGATATGCAGCGCGCCCATTGGTCGGGCCTAACTTCGGTCAGCGGCAGGCCGTGCAGCACCACGTTGTACACGCCCGCCACTTTCAAGGCCGTTTGGATGTCCAGCGGCACGATGTCCAGCCCCAGCTTGGCGCGGCGGCGGCTTTCGTAGTCCGCCCAGGCGGCGCGGGCGGCGGCCAGCACTTCGGCGGCGTTGGCGCCGGTAAACAGGGTCAGCTCGGCATCCAGGCGGTAATCCACCGGCTGCGGCGCGGCCACGGATACGGTGTCGCACAACGGCCGGCGGTCTTCGGCCGACAAGGCAGCTTGAACCTTGGCCAAGAGTTCGGCAGACGGCAGGCCGTCTTTGGCCAGCACGGTTACGGCGACGCGCCCGCCTATCGGGTTGCCCGCGCCGTCAAGCGCGTTGGCGACGTGTACGTCGGCAACCGCGGAACTGGCCTGCCGCACCCAATACTGGTAGGCGCCGACGGGACCGGCCACGCTGAAACTTTCAAAGGCCAGCAGGATGCGCTCGCGGTAGGCTTCGTCATCTTCCGCTTCCGCGCCGCCCGCCGATGCGGTGGTGTTGGCGGCAGCCACATCGATGGTCGGGTGCAGCCGCTCGGCCAAGGTGTTGATTTGCCCTGCCGACCAGCCGTTGCCCGCCGCGCCGGCACGGGTGCATTCGGCGGGCAGTTCGACGGCGGGGCTTTGCGCGGTCAGCATGCCCGCTGCGGTGGTGGCAAACGACACCTGTCCGGCCGCCACCAGCGTGCCTTTGGGCACGGGTATCTGTTGGCCGTCTGAAATCTGCGCGCTAAAACGCAGGGTGGTCAGCGCGCTTTGGGCATCCAGCCTCGGCGTGCCGACGTCGTCGCCGCACAAATCCAGCATCAGGCCGGTGGCAAAGCGCGGGTGCTGCTGGCGGTAGGCTTCGTTGACCTGCGCCCTTAACAGCGTTTCGCGGTAGGCGAAGGTGTTGATAATGAGCCGTTCGATATGGGCGGGCTGCAGCACTTTGCCGGCGCGCCGCTCGTAATCGGCAACGGTTTCGGCCAGCACGGCGGCCAGTTCGTCTTCAACGATTTTGATGTCGTTTTTGTTCCAATCCATGTTTCAGGCTGCCTTGAACGGTGTGCGGTAGATTTCGCCCGCCACGTCGTCGGCCACCCGCCAGTGCAGGCTGACAAACAGGTGCGGCGCGGCGCCCTCGAAGGTGATTTTTTCCAATACCGCCCGTTTTTCCCAGGTCTGCACCGCCAGCGTGATTTCACGCACGAAGTTCGGCACCAGCACGTCTTCGGGCGCATCGGTGTAGTCGTGGTGGCCGCTGCCGAAGGTCGGACGGCACACGTCTTCGCCCTTGCGGGTGGCCAGGATGTTGAGCAGGCACTGCTCGATGTCGGCGGCGTCTTCGACGGTGTCTTTCAGGCTGCCTGCGGGGGCGATCTGCCAGTGGCGGGAGCGGGGGTTCACGGGGGTTCCTTAATCTGCGGGCATAACAAAGCCCTGCGCGTATGGTAGGCGCAGGGCTTTGAAACGGCTTTTAAAGGGGTTTAAAAATGGTTACAGCTGCGGCGTGCCGGTTTGGCCGCCGGAATCGCCGGGGTGGGTGTGGTTTGAGACAAACTCTTGGAGACTGACGCCGTTGAGCAGGATGTCGCCCTGCACCTCGGCCGTGCCGCTGATGCTGGCCGCTACGCCGCCGCCGGCATTGCTCGCGCTCATGCCCGCGCTGTAGGTCAGATGGCCGAGAATGGCGGTGTCGCCGGTGATTTCGGTGTTCGGGGTTTGGATTTTGACCTGTTTGGCGGCCTTAACCAGTACATCGCCGGGCGTGTCAACCATTACTTGCCCGCTGCTGCGGTCGTGGCGGATGACCGTGCCGTTGGCAAAGCGTTTGCACCAGATATTGCGGTCGGACTCGGGCGCGGGGTCGGACTCGTTGTAAATCACGCCCAGGCACACGCCGCCTTCGCCGCGCGCATCCAGCAGGCAGACGGCCAATTCTCCCGGGTCGGGCAGCGCGTAGAAGCGGTTGCCGCCCGCGCCTAAGCTCACCACTGGCAGCCAGTCGGTTTCCATGCCTTCCAGCGCGGGCAGCTGCACGCGCACGGCATGGCGCGCGCCGTCCACTGCCGAGACGGTGCCGAATTGGATGGTCGCGCCGAAATCATAGGCTTGCTGCATGGCTGTTTTCCTTGTTTGGGTTTTCAGGCTGCTTTTCAGACGGCCTTTCAGGTTGCCCTTCGGCTTCGTCGGCGATGTATGCCACCATTTTGACTTCCAGCGACGTGGTGTAGCCCGTGCTGCGGCGCAGCTCGTGGCGGCTCTGCTTGACCAGATAGCGCCCCGAAAACTGGCCGAAACCTTTGAGCTGCACAATCTGCCCCGCCACCAGTTTGGCATTGCCGACCAGCGTAAAGTCGCCCGCCACTTGGTTTTGCGATGCGTCGGCCAGTGCGGCATCGGCACGGGCGGCCAGCTGCGCGTCGCTCTCGCCGCGGTTGGCCACGATTTTCAAAGTGTCGGTGGTGGCGGCGCGCTTGGCGTTCGGACGCAGCGGTTTGTGCTTGCGGCTTTGGCGGCGCACGGTCTTTTTCTTGGCGTCGTAGCCGCTGACCACCGCTTCCTGCGGCACGCCCTTAATCAGGTCGCGCAGGCGGATGTTTTTAATGTCCTGCGGCAGCAGCAGGGCGACGGCTTTTTGTTCCGCGAGCTTGTCGTTGCGGGTAAAAACCAGCGCTTTGTCGGTAAGCTTGAAGCTGTGACCGTATTCGCGGGCAAGGCGGGCGAGAAACTCGACGTCGCGCTCCTGATACTGGGTGACGCGCTCGATTTTGATGTCGGCCACTTCGCCGCTTACCGACAGTTTCAGCCGCTTGGCCACCTGCCGCACGATGCCGGCCAGCGTGGTTTTTTCGTAGGATTTGGGTTTTAAGGTGCGGTTGGCGCGGCTGATACCGGCAGACAGGGCTTTCAGGCTGACCACGCTCGGCGGATGGCTGTATTCGATTTCGGCGATTTCAAATTCGCCCAGATTTACCATGCCCGTAAATTGGTCGCCCAGCTGCAAGGCCAGTTTGTCGCCCTGGTTCGGATACCACGAGCGCAGCCAGCGGCCGCCGGTGTCTTCCAAATCGAGCTGGATTTCGTCGGACTGGCCTTCCAGATAGTCGGTGTAGCTCAGCGACAAAAAATAAGGGCGGATGTCGGAGCTGATGTCTTTCTGCTCATATTTGACCAGCACGTCGGGCAGGGTAACGGGATGGGCGGACGGGGGTTTCAGGCTGCCTGAAAGGCCGTCTGAAAGCAGGCTGCCGAGTGCGGCACTGATACTGCTTGGTTTCATGTTGTTCCTTATCTCATCCACGGCGGCATATCGTCCCGGCTCTGCGGTTTGGCAGGCAATACCGGCACAAACACCGTCAGGTTCGCCGCAAAGGCTTCGCAGACCGGCAGGTGCGGATTGGCGGCAATCAGCCCTTCAATCAGCAGCGCGTTGCCGTAATAGCGGTGGGCGATCAAATCCCAGCGCTCGCCTTCGGCCGTGGTGTGCTGTAAAACCGACTGTTTCATGTGCCGTCCTTTCTCGCGGCCAAATACGCGGTCAGGCTTTCGGCACCTGCCGCCCCGTTGTTCAGACTGTCGCCAGCGGCTGCGGCAAATTCCGCCGCCGCCTCCAGCCAGCCGCCGATGCTGCGGCTTTCCACTCCGCTGCGTACGGCAGCCATGCCGTCGGCCAGATGGCGTGATGCCTGGCCGCCGTAGGAGAGCATCTCGGCCGCCCCTTTCAGGCTGCCGAAATAGCGGCCGGCTTCCGGCAGGGCATCGAGTTTGCCCAAAGCCGAACCGCCGACAGAGAGCGCGTCGCCCAGTATCGAAAAGGCGGCGGCCGGGTCGTTTTTCAGATCGCGGGCGCGGCCGATCAGGTTTTGGATTTGGCCGATTTCCTTTTCCGCCGCGCGGTACAGGCGCACGCCCTTTTGCACCGCTTCAGCGGCTTTGGATGCCGTGCCGCGCACGCTCTCGGGCAAAAGCGACAAGAGCGGGTTTTCCTGCGCGGGTGCGACGGCGGGCGCAGGCAGCGGGTTGTTCGGGTCGCCGACAAACTCAACCAGTGACACTTCCAGCTCCCGCGCCGCCGTACGCCCTTGGGCGTCCTGCACCAGCGTGCGCGCGGACAGGCTCTCAATCACAAACCAGCCGACAAAGCGTCCCGCGCCGGTGACCAGCGACAGCGCCTGCTGCGCTTCTTTGGCGGCGACCAGTCCCTTATAGGCGGCATCGGGGCTGCCCAGCTTCCAGTGCAGCTTTAAGCCGAAGCGGATTTTGGTCAGATCGTTACCCACCGCCTGCAGGCGCGGGCGGCCGCCCAGCACTTCGTGTTTGGCATAGTCCGCGCCGTGCGTCTCTTCCCATTCGCTAAAGCTCTGCAAAAATTCAAACGGCACCTCGCCCAGCATCGCGTACATCAGTAAGCCCTTCTTTGTATGTCCGCCATCATGCGGCGGTACATCGTTTCAAATTCCTGCAAACCCAGCCGCAGGGCAGCCTGAATCTGCTGCGGATCGCCGCCGGGGGCGTTGATGGTCGGATTAAAGTTCACCGTGATCCCGCCTGATGCCTGCGTCTGGCGGGCGGCGGCGAACTCGTCGGCGTTGGTGCGTATCGATGCGGCCATTTCCGCCGACAGGCCGCTGCCGGAAGTGAAACGCTGTTTCAGACGGCCTGCCACCGACTGCACCGCCGCCAACGGCCGTCCTGCAGCCGCGCCGATACCCAGCTGCAAGCCTTCCATCAGATAGCCGCCGTAGCTTTTGAACACGCGGCTGGGCGAGTGGATGGCGACCGGGCCGGTAAAGGCCGATTTGATGCGGTTGGCCAATGATGTAACGGTGCCGACAACCGCATCGACTTTGGACTTGATACCGTTAATCAGACCGTCCAGCAGCATCTGGCCGAACTCGGTAAATTTGGCAGGCAGCTCGACGCCGAACCAGCTCATTACTGCAGCAAACGCCGAGTAAAACGCACCCAGCGGCGACCAGTTCAGAATCAGCGCCAATATGCCGCTCAGACCGCCGTCAAAGGCGGTTTTGATTTCCGTCCACGCCGCATCGGCCGCGCCGAACAGCGTGTCGAAAATCATCCGCCAGCCGCTGATAATCATCGCGCCGGTTTCGACCACGGCGGCCAACACGCCGCCCACCGCCGCACCGAAAGATGCGCCAAAACCACGCGCTCCGCCCTCCGCTTCCTGCGTCAGGCCGAAAAATTCCCCCAGCCAGTCCAAAACCGGCTGCAAAACGGGGCGCACGGTTTCCCAAATCCCGCCCAGCGCGGCAGTGAAACCGTCAAACAGCGGCAGCACGGGTTTGAAGGCTGCCGTCAGCCCGTCCCAAAAGCCGAGGAAAAACGCCTTTATAGGCCGCCAGTATTTGTAAATCAGGAACGCGGCGGCAGCCAGCGCGGCGGCAATCCAGCCGACGGGCGTGGCCAACAGGGCGCGGCCGAGGGAGAGGACGGCGGTGCGGGCAAGCGGCAGGAAACGGAGCAGGCCGGAAAAAGCCCTGCCGATACCGGAAAAAGCCGCCGCCGCAACCGATTTGCCGAGCGACAGGCTGCGGGCAAGGATGCCCGTGCCGCTTTTGAAGCGTAGCATGGCCGCCAACCAGTCCGCCCCCAGTAATGCCCTGCCCAGTTTCACGGCGGCGGTAAAGCCGCGCCACTCGTTCAGCAGGAAGCGAAAGCCCAAGCCGCCGATTTTCAGAGCAGCAAGACCCGCAACCAGATGCACCAGCCCGCTGACGAATTTCGGGTTTTCCGCCGCCCAGTCGGCAAACGCGCCGACCAGCGGTTTGACCGATGCCAACGCGCCGTTAATGGCGGGTAACAGCACGCTGCCGACGGTAATGCCGATCTCGGCCAAACCGTTTTTGAACAGCTTAAACTGGTTGGCGGTGGTGGCCGAACGGTTGGCAAACTCGCGCTGCATCGAGCCGAGGTATTTCAAGTTGCCCGATGCGTCTTTTTCCGAGAGCAAATCCAGCTGGCGGTTGTACTCGCCGACATTGTTGGCCAGCAGCATCACATCGTCGGCATAGTTGCGGCCGAACATTTTCAGCAGCAGCGGGAACTGCTCGTCTTTGGGCAGCTGCTTGATGCGCGCGAGCAGGTTGCGTATCGCGCCGTTGGCATCCTTGTTCATGGCCTCGGCAAATTCTTTGGTGGTCAGCCCCAGCTTGGCCAGTTCTTTCCTGCCCCCGCCTGTTTTCAAAACCGACAGCGAGGTAACCATCCCTTTCACCGCCTGCGCCGCCAGCTCGGGAGCTTTGCCCATGCTTAAAAAGGTACTGCCCAGCGCGGCGGCCTGGTTTTCGGTCAGGCCCAGCTGCTTGGTGTCGCTGCCGACGCGGGTCAGCGCATTGACGATATCGGCGGCTTTGGAGTTGGCATTGTCCGACAGGTGGTTAATGGCATCGCCCAGACGGCTGATTTTGGGAATGGGGATTTGCAGCACGTTCGACAGCGTCGCCATTGCTTCGCCGGCGTCTCCCGCTGCCATGTCAAAAGCCACGCCCATCTTGGCCGCATCGGAAGCAAAGCCCAGCAGGTCTTTGCGCGCCACACCGCTTTGGCCGCCGGCCGCCACGATGGCAGCAATGTCTTTGCCGGCCATCGGGATGGTGCGCGTCAGCTTCAGAATGTCGCGGTTCATCTGCTGGAACTGCTGCGGCGTATCGAAGTCCACCACCTTTTTTACATCGGCCATTGCCGACTCGAAATCTATGGCCAGCTTGACGGGAACGGCAATCACGCCGCCTGCGGCCGCCGCGCCGAGGAGCTCATTTTTAAAGGCTGCGCGCTTGTCGTAATGGCTTTGGCGCAACTGTTGCAACTCTGCGATCCGGACGCGCTTGGTGTTGATTGTGTCGATGGTCTGCCCGAGCTGCACATACTCGCGGCGCAACTCGCCCACCCGCTGTTTGGACATGCGCAGCGGATTGTCCAGCGTCTCTTTCAGCAGACGCTGGCGGCGGTTCAGCGTGTCGGTCACTTCGCCCAGATACTTCATAGACGAGCCGACGCTTTTGATGCCGGCCACCGCCGCGCCGACAGACGCGCCGATGGTGATGCCGATGGAGAAACTGCTTGCCATATTGCTGTTGCGACCTTATGATTTGCCGAAAGAAAGGGGGCATCGTGAACGACAGATACGCGAAGATTTTCAACCAAACCGCCGATGCGGTTTTGGTTTTGTCCTTTGCCGCATGGATGGCGGTTTTGGCCTTTGAGGTATTGTCCGCATATCCCGCTGCGGATTCGTCCGTATTGTTGCCGCTTGCGCTGGTTTGGATGCTCGGCGCGGCTCTGTTCGTACTGCTGGGCAAAGTCCCCGTTTTACTGGCCGGTGCGCTGGCCGGCAGCCTGTTTGCCGGACTGGCTATACTCAAACACAAGTTTCTTACCCGCCGCTGATCAGCCTTTCCGATAGCCCGCCTTGATTTGGCGGGCTGCTTCTTTTTGGAAGGCTAGGAAATCTTCCATATCCAATTCGTCTATTTCCCGCAGCGGCCAACCGTACCACCACGCCATATCGGCGCAGGCGGCGGCCAGCAGGCGGCGGAAGGTTTGCGGGTCAGACGGCTCGCGGCGGCTCTTGGCAGGTGCGAAAAAACTCCTGCATCTGCTTGTAGTCGCACAAATCCATATTTTCCAAATCTTCGGGTACCAGCCCGGACAGGCGCGCCATCATGGCGATTTCCTGCGCCGCGTCGCCTTCCAAATGCGCCACTGCGCGGATGTCGCCAACCTTGGCGCGGCGCACGGTTACACTTTCCAACAGCCTGCCGTCTGCCAGCCTCAGCGGGCAATGCAGCCTGATTTCTTTTCCTGTTCCCAGTTTTTCCTGCATCTGCTGCGCTTCGTTTGCCATTTGACTATCCTTTTTCAAATCGCCGGGTGGGGCGGCCAAAAGAAAAACCCACCATCAAAATCAGATGGTGAGTTTAGTTTTCAGGCTGCCTTGCGGCTTTTAAACCGCTTTAAAAAACCGTTTATTACTGCCCCAGGTTGCGGCGGAACTTGGCGAACATATCCGCACCGTCCACGCGGTACTGGTTGGTAAAGGCGTCAAAATAGAGAATTTCGCGGCCGGCCACTTTCAGGCTGCCCGCATGGGCGAGAAAGGTGCTGGCGAACTCGGCGCGCTCTTTGGGTTTGTAGGTACCTAAGGGCGATTTGGAAAAATTGCCGGTTAGGGTGGCCACCAGCGGCACTTCCTCCGCCCGCCCCAGTGCGTTGTGCTGCTGAATGTCGGCGCGGATCATCAGCTGCTGGGCTTTGAACGGGTCGTACACCGCGCGGAAAGCGTCGGGATAAAAGCCGTTCCAGTTGATTTCGGCCTCGCCGATTTTGATACCCATCGGCAGGGAAACGCCGATGGCCATGCCCAGTCCCTTGTACTCTTCCTGCTCGATTTCGATTTCAGGCAGTTTGATTTCGCCGCTGCGGCCGATTTGGGTATTGCCGTTCAGGTACAGCGCGGCGTTGTAGATCACGTTTAATTCGATGCTCATGGCTCAAAGCTCCTAGTTGCCCGCCTGTCCGGTCAGGTTGACCAGATATTTGCGGGTCATTTTGCTGGTGTTGGTGATGCGCTCGGCCGGTAGCTTGGGTGTGTAGTCGTACACCAGCGGCACTTGGCCTTTGGAAAAGGCGTCTGCCAAATCGTAGTCGTAATCCAGGCTGACCGATGCGCCGACGATGCTTTTCAGGCTGCCCAGATAGACGCGGTAGCCTTCGAGCAGCGCATCCAGCAGCGCGTCTTCAATCGGGCGGTCGACATATTGCAAAGCGTAGCGGCGCAGACTCTCGTCGATCACATCGCCGGTGCGCTGGGCGACTTCGAAATTCTTGATGTGGCTCACACTCGGGAAGCAGGCCAGACGGTTGCCCCACATGCGGAAACCGCTGCCGTAGCTGTTGAAAACGGTGGTGATGCCTTTTTCGTTCAGGCGGTTGGTTTCGGACTGCGGGTCGTCGCCGCGGGCGGTCAGGCCGACTTCCAAACCGGTTACGCCCAACAGTTCCTGATTGGAAATGCTCCACCAGTAGCCTTTTTCGACGTCGGTTTTCATGCGCAGGCCGGCGGCGTGGGTGGCCAGGCTTTCCAGTCCCAGCAGGCCGACAACGTGCGGGAAAAACAGCTGGACGCGGTCGGAGGCCGTCTGAAAGTTGATTGAGCCCAAGGAGCCGCGCCCTTCTATGGCCTGGCTCAGGCTGGTGCCTTTGGGGGCGCTGATGTAGGCGATGGCTTTGAGTTTTTCGGCCTTGGCAATCATTGCCGCCGCGCAAGTGGCGGTTTGGTCGTATTCGGGCACGATGATGATTTTGGCGTCGGCACCCAAGCGGCTGTAACCCTCGACCAACAGTTCCAAACCGGTGCGTTTGCCGGTTGCCGCCACATAGGCGCCGATAATGTCGGCTTCGGTAACTTTAGACGGATCGGTGTAGCTGTAGCTGATTTTCGGGTCGGTAGGTTTGGCGGCAAACACGATGTCGCCGGTTAAGGTATCGAGCGTGTAGCCGACACCTTCGGCAAGCGCTGTTGCACCGTCGGAAACGGTGTAACCGCTTTGGATGGCGGGGTGCGCGGTTTTGGCGCGCAGGGTGTCGGCATCGACGGCCAGCGCTTCGTCGACGACGCTGCTTTTGTGCTTGTCCGGGTCGCAGACGTTAATGACATAGGCGACGCCCGAGCCGTAACGCGTCCAGATGTTGGCCGCATCGGGCAGGGTAAAGCCCGCGCCGGTCAGCTGGCCGCCGAATGCGGCAAAGTCTTTGGTGGTTTGGCATACGGTCAGTTCGTTGACTTTGCCGGTGGGGGCGGTGCCGACAATGGCGGTAATCGCGCCGTCCACGGTATAGACGGGGCTGGAGCCGGCATCGATGCGGATGGTTTCGGTGCCGTGGTGGTAGGCTGCTGCCATAGGATTCTCCTGATGGTTGGGATTACGGGTTTTGCGGGCCGCCCTGCTGCCGCAGATAGACGGCAGTCAGTTTGGGCGCGGCGGGCGGGGTGTATTGCTCAATCTGCTGGGTTTCGGTCTGCACCAAGAGCTGGTACTGCCACGCGCCGCCGTCTTCGGCCAGAAACTGCTCGCTGATTAAGTGGCAGGGCAGGCAGTCGGGCGGGCGGTAGCCGACAACGGCCAGCCGCAGCGCGTCGAGCAGGTCGAGTGCCGCGCCGTCGTGGTGCACGCCGCGGCCGAACACAGTCAGATGCAGGGTCAGATCGCGCTGCTGGGCAATGCGGCCGGTGTCTTCCAGCTTGCCGAAACGGCTGCCCTGATAGCCCACCAGCACCGCGCCTTTGGGGTGCATAAAGCGGTACTGGGCGGGCTTGTCGGGAAACAGCTCGACGCTGTATCCGGCCAGTTGCTCCCGCAGGTGGTCGCGTACGGCGGTGAGTATCGGCAGGGTGGCAGCCATCAGTAGCCCTCCCAGTTTTGTTTGGCCTTGGCGCGGACGTGATACGCCCCGCCTTCGGTCTGCGGCCGGTCGGGCGCATCGGCATCGTCGCGCACACCCAGATGGATTTTGCCGTCGCGGATATTGGCCAGCACTTTGAGCGCGTTCTCGTAAGAGAGTTGCAGCGGCTTGGGAAATTCGGCGGCGTTGATGCGGCGGCTATGCAGCCAGTGCCGTGCGATGTCGGTGCACAGCGGCCGCAGGATGCTGGGAGCGGGTTCCAGCGGCAGGCGGTAGCGGCCGGTCAGATAGCCGTCGGCCAGTTCGCAGGCGTAGGCGATGGCTCTGTCGACGATTTCCCAATCGGGTTCGCTGCCGTAGCCGTCGTCGTTGGACAGTTGCACCAGCTCCACTTTGCCGACGGCCGCAGCGATGTCCTCGCGCGTGATGTACACGGCTTACTCCTTCGCGCCTTTGCTGCCGCGTTTGGGGGCTTGGGCTTCGGCAGCCGGCGTTTCAGGCTGCTTATCCGTTTCAGGCTGCCCATCGGGCGGGTTTTCAGACGGCGTTTCAGGCTGCGTCAGCGGGGTTTCACCGTCGGCCTGATAGCCGCTGGAGGCCAAATCGGCGGCGGAAATTTCCGCTTCGCTGACGTGGGCGGCCACCAGCTCGTACAGCTCGGGCGTCAAGTCCACCGCTTCGCCCGCTTCGACGCGGTATTCGCGGCCGTCTGCATCTTCCAAAATCAGCGGCGTGTGGGCGATATAGATTTTCATGCCTAGCCTCCGATCTTGATGCGGATGGTGTCGTTGGCCGCAGCGGCGGCATCGAGTGCGTATCCGGCAACGGACGCGCTGCCGGTCTGTTTCACCGCGCAGCCCTGCGCGTCGGCAGCCACTGCATCGCCTGCGGCCAGTGCGCCGCCCGTTTCGACTACGGCAATGCCGATGGCGTCGACGGCGGCGGTATCGCCCGCAGCGGTGTCGTAGGGCGCCACGCCCAGCACCGCTTCGCCCGCTTTGGCCTGCTTGCCCGCGTAGTTCACAAAGCGGTTGGCGACGATTGCGCCTTCCGCGCGGATGGTGGTGGTCAGCACCACCTGTTTGGTTTTAGCCATTTTTTCTCTCCCAAGGCAGCCTGAAAGCCTTTTCAGGCTGCCTCAAATTGTTTAGGCGACTGCCTTTTCAAACAGATAACCGCACGCGCTGCCGACCACTGCCGCTTTGCGGATGTCGGTGTAGCGGGCGTATTCCACTTTGCCGCCGACGCCGTCGTAGCGGTCGACCAGCGGCATGCCGCGTCGGCGGAAGGTGTAGCCGAAGGCCGGCTCGCCCTCGTCGTTGCCGTCTGAAACGGAGTGCGGGCGCACAATCAGGCTGGCGAATTTGCCCCAGATGTCGGCGGTCTGCTTTTTGCCGTCGGGCACGGATACCGCCGCGCCGACGATGATGTCGTCCAAATCCAACAGATTTTTAATCTGATCGACCGACAACAGTGTTTTGCGCTCGCCCGAAGACAAGGCGCCGCGTAGGCCGTCGTGCTTGGACAGTGCGTGCAGCACGCTTGCGCCGACCACCAGCACGCGGGGGGAAACGCCGCAGGCGGCGCGCACCAGCTCTTTGGCATTGGCAATGTCTTCCATCGGATCGGACGTGCCGTCGCTCCATTGTTTGGTGGCGGACAGGTCTTTGCTGTGGCCACTCTCGTAGGCCGATTTGGCGGTAACGAGCTGTGCGGTTTCGACTTCTTGGCGCAGCTGCACGCCGCGCACCACACGGCGGGCGGCTTTGGCGCGCTCGTCGTATTGGCTCTCGGCCTGTTCGCGGTAGTCCACACCGGCCGACAAATCGTGTTCTTCCAGCACCACCGGCAGGTAGGACGGCGCATCCAGCGTAATCACATTGCTGGCCGCGCCCACCGCGCGCTCGGTGCGGTACTCGACAAACGAGCCTTTGCCGAACACCGGCACGCGCACGCCTTCTTTGTCGGTAAAGACAACGGGCATAATCCGTTCGGCGACAAATTCGGCCTGCTTCATGCCCAGCGCCAGCTGGGTCAGCACGGGATCGATTTGGCCGCGCAGGTTTTTCAAATGGGAAGTGCTCATCGTGTTTCCTTGTTCAAACAATCAAAGTTATTCGGATACCGTGCGGCGCGCCGCCTCGGCGTAGCTGATGCCTTCTTTGGCCGCCAGCGCCAGCGCGCGCTGGTGGTGGCTCAATGCTTCGGGGTCGGCGTTCTCGGCGAAGTCGGCCGAAACGCCGGCGGGTTTGGCCGAAACGCCGGTGGCCAGATGGCCTGCGGCAGGCAGCTGTTGCGGCAGTACTGCACCGAGAAAATCGCGCAGCGCGGCGGCTAGTGTTTTCTTGCCGTCGCCCTCGCCGAAATCGGCGGTGGTGTGCTGCGGGTACTCGGCAAAGTCCAAAGCCTGCACCACCAGTTCTTTGTCGGCAGGTTTCAGACGGCCTGCTTTGACCAAGCCTTCGGCAAAGTCGGTGTTTTCCTGATGCGCCGCTTCGCGCTCGGACTGCGCCTGCGCGTCTTTCAGCTTCTGCAGTTCGGCTTGCGCCGCTGCGGCGGCCTGTTCGGCCTGTTCGCGGGCGGCTTTCTCTGCCGCCAGTTGTTCTTCGGTGGCCATATCGGGCTCCTTGGGTTCGGGGTTGGTGGGATGGGATTCGGGTTGGGATGTGTTCGGCGGCGGGTCTTCGGCAAAATCGGCAGCCTGAAAACCGAGCGCGGCCAGCAGGCGGCGCAGCAGGGCGGCCGGTTCGGCGCTCTCGCCAAATTCGACCACGCCCGCTTCCGCCTCGTTAAACTCAATCGGTTTCAGCCCTTTAACCGCAGGCGGGTGCGCACCCAAAAAGCCGACATGGCGCAGCGACCATTTGCCCGGTGCGGGATTGGCGGGGGCGTCGGGTTGGTAAAAGCTGGCCGACACCTTTTTGTAGCGGCCTTGGCGCACCTGCTCGGCAAAGGCCGCGTCCATCTGGGCAAAGTCCGCCAGCAGGCTGTTTCCCTCGGCTTTCAGGCTGCCTACCCAGCCGTAGGCGGGCGCGTCGGTTTTCGGGTGGCCGACGACTACCGGTGCTTCGTGCGCGGCCGTGTTGTAGGCTGCCGCCGTCGCCGCTAGGTCGTCGGCACTGATGGTGATGCGCCGGCCGTTGTTGTCGGTGTGCGTACCGGCGCGGAAGATTTCAAAAAATTCGGACATACAAAAAGCCCCATCGGTGTGATGGGGCGATGATGCGCCGCGGCAGCCTGAAAGACTTTTAACCTGCTTTAAAAAAGGCCGTCTGAAAGGCCTGAAACGGCAAACGCCGTATTTTGCGTTTTTACGGCCTTTCGGCCTGCAGACGGGCAAACACCCGCCCGCGCGGCAAAACGCCGTAAAAAAGCGGTCAGAAGCAAACCTGACCGCTATTTTGGTTTGTCCGCCGCATCGCCGAACAAATCGCCCTGGCTTTTCGCCCGCTCGCGCCTGCCGGCCTCCTTCACAATCTTGTAAATCTGCTGCACGGTCAGATGGTATTTTTTCGCCAGTGCGGCATGGTTGCGGCCGTCGAAGTCCCGATAAACCTGCATATCGCGCTCGGACAGCTGGCCGAGATGGTTTTTCGGGATGTAAATCAGCTGGCCGCCCCAGTTGTCGGTGATATGCCGTGCCACTTTTTTGCTCAGCGCCAGCGCCTTTTTGCGCTCGATGGGCAGTTCGGAAAGCAGGCAGGCGGCCATTTGGTCTTCCAAATCCGTTACCAGCTCGGGTACGCGCTCATCCGCCATGTTTGGCCTCCTCTCTTTGTTTCCACTGTTTCAAATGTTCGATCACCTTTGACGCATTGTCCGCATCCAGCCAGCCGTGGTGGTCGGTGCCGGTCATCCGTTTGACAAAACGGGCAAGGCTCAATTCCGACGGGCTGCGTACCGCGCCCATTTGGTGCAACTCCAGCCACAAGCCCCGTATCATCGCTGTCTGTGCGCCGTAATCGCGCACCGGCAGGTCGGTCTTGCCGTTTTCAGACTGCCTGAGGGTAACGACAAAACCCTGCGCCTTCATCATCCGCAGCGCGGTTTCCAATTCGCCCAAGCTCATCGCCTTACTGCTGGTTTTGCCGCGCGAGGCGTTGGCCAGCAGCGTGCGGTAGGCCGCATCGTCCATCTGCAGCCGGCTTTTGGCCACGTGCAGCAGGCGGATCAGACGGGCTTTTTTGTGGGCGGCGGTTTCTTTCATGGCAGCTCCTTGAATAGGGATGCCATGTTTTTGCCAAAGGCAAAGAAGGTGGCAAGGGCGGTTTGTTGGGTAGGCAGCAGGATATCGGCAAAAGACAGATCGCCCGATGCCGTTGCCGGACTTGCCGTCCAGATGCCGCGCGTTTTGCGGATATGCGGTTTCTTCATGTTCCCTCCCTGCGGCTGGCAGTATGGGCAGCCTGAAAGGTTTTCAGGCCGCCCGTTGGCCGCAAAAAGTGAAACGGCGTTTCACTTTTTATTTAAAATCAAATTGGTATGGAATAATAACGCAGCAAAAAGCGCAGCGCAAACAAAAAGGCAGCCTGAAAACCGTTTTGGATTTTCAGGCTGCCTTGCGTGGTGGCTTAGGCGTTTACCGCGTCTTTGAGCGTCTTGCCCGCTTTGAACTTGACGCTGTTGTGCGCGGCAATCACTACCGGCTCGCCGGTTTTCGGATTGCGCCCTTCGCGCTGGGCTTTGGCGGAAACGGTAAAGCTGCCGAAGCCGGTCAGGGCGACGGTGTCGCCGGCGGCAAGCGCTTTGCAGACGGCGTCGAGCGCGGCGTCGATGGTGCGCGCGGTGTCGGTTTTGGACAGGCCGGTGGCGCGGGCGGTGGTGTCGATCAGGTCGGTTTTGTGCATGATGGTGCTCCTAGGGTTGATGCGGCAGGCCGTGCCGCGCGGTGTTACTCGGTTTCAAACCGGCAGGCTTTGGCAAATACATCCGCCATCACCTTGTCGGTAAAATTTTGGTCAATCCGCTCGTCAAATACCTTATCGCGCAACTCTTCCGTGGCAAAGCCGAGATAAAAGGTAGCGGTCAGTCCCCGCAACATGGCTTCGAATTTGACGGCGGGGCTTTCGTCTTCGTCTTGTGTTTCCGCCTTGCAGACCAGCACTTGCCGCCCGTGGCATTCAAACAGTTTTGCCCAGATTTCCATTTTCCGCTCCTTAAACTTTCGCAATATCCAAACTCATCAGACTGTATTCCCCGTTGGCTTCGCGCCGGTACACGCGCACAAAGGGCTTGCTGGTTTGCACCTGCACGCTGTCGGAGAGCGCGTCCATCGCCCTGTGCCATTTCTCGTCGTCGATGCTCAGGCGGCGCAGGCCGAGCACGCGGGTGGTGGAGATGTTGCCTTCTTTGTCCACTTGGAAGGCGTCGTTGATTAGGGCTTTGAGTTCGGGGCGGCTGTCTGCCGTCCATTCGTTGATGCACTCGTCGATCAGGGCTTTGGCGGCGGCCAGGCGCTCGTCGAAGCTCAGGGTGTCCTGCATGGCCAGCGCGATGCGGTAGGCGCCGTCGAAGCTCATCAGGCGGATATTGCCTTTCGCGCCGCCCAGTTTCGTGCCGTATTTTTCGGCCGAGAGTTGGGCGAAGGCGGCGATGTCGTCCATCGCGCTCTGCTTAAATTCGGCGATACGCTCGCGCACGGCCTGCGCTTTGGCGACGATTTCCATCACTAGCTCGTCGCGCAGCAGGTCGGTTTCTTTGATGTTTTCCAGCGGGATTAAATTGCCTTTCGCGTCTTGGCGGTAGCGGCTCAAATCGATTTCAGTCATGTTGTTTGCCTTTCTGTTTCTGCCTTGCGGCATAGATTTTTTTACATTCGTCCACGGAGCGGCTTCTCGTTCCGTGTATCCATTCGGTTTGGAATAGCGGCGCGTCTTTCAGACGGCCTATGATTTCCTGCGCCATCCGGTGGCCGTATTCCGTGGCTGTGTGCTTGTCCTCCAGCCTCGGTTCGAGACGCAGCGGCTCCGGCGGCAGGGCGCGGGTGAAATCCGCAGGGTTCGGCCATTCGTCCGATTCGGCGGCCAGTTTCTCAAATGCCGAGCGGACACGCGGTGCATCCCGCTCAAATTGCCATTGCCGCCTGCTTAGGATTTTCAACCACAGTATGGCCACGGGCTTCAAATCCGCCGCTGCCGGCCGGCCTTTCAGGTTCAATGCGGCCAGCATGGTAAAGCCCTGCGCGATTTCTTTTTTCAGCCAGTTAAGTTCCTCCTCCATTTCCCCACTCCATCAAGTCCGATGCGCCCTCGCGCAGCTTGGTGCTCGGTGCGGCCTGCCTGACGGGGAGACCGTCTGAAACCGCTATAGCCGCCGTTTTCTCCGGCTTCCAAAAAGTGATGTTTTCCAGTAAAAAACCGTGGCTTGTCAGCGGCGGGGTCAGCCGCTCTTTTTCCAATGCCTCAAAGCAGCGCTCCACCGCCCAAATCCATGCCTCGCGCGGGGCGGGGTAGGTTTTGCCGCTACGGCTGATTGTTTCTGCGCGTATCATCGGCAAAAGCTCGCCCAACAGGCGGGCGGTGCGGGCAAAGGTCAGGTCTTTTTCAGACGGCCTGAACAGGGTCAAATACTTGAGCATCGCGCGGGTCAGGCCGTCTGAAATCCCTGCCAGCGCAATCAGCGCGGCGCGGGCTTCATCGTGGGCGATGAGTACGTCTAGGCTCATGCTTGCGCCGCAGGACGGGCATTTGACTTTCATGGCGTATCCTCCTCAAACGCTCCTTCCAGCCTTGCCAGCACGTTTTCTTTAAATTCCAACGCTTTTTCAAACTGTTCGTCTTGCGTTTGCACAGCCTCAAAACCGGGGACATACCAGCCGTTTTCGTCTTCTCCGGCCTCTCGTTCGACCGCGCGGGCGATTTCTTCGGGAAAGTCCGCCTCCTCAAAGGGGCAGACCAGCCATTGGTCTTCAGGGTACATCGGCTGCCCGATGGTCAGTACCACCGTACCTTTGGTATCGATATTCAAATAAATATCCATCATCTCAGTAACTCCATCCGTGCCAAATCCTCATCGGTCGGCTCAAACGGCATCGGCGGTTCGATGCCCAGGCTCATGCAGTCTTCGTTTACCGGCGCTTCCAATCCCGGCGGCGCGGGGGTATCTGCATATTCCGCCCGTACGGCTGCCGCAGGTTTTGCAACGGCGGGGCGGTCGCACTCGGACAACAGTACGAGATAGGCAAAACAGAGCGCGGCAGCCAAGAGCCAGCGGCGCAGGGCTTTTAAGGTTTCGTACCACATTTCAGACGGCCTCCACCATATCCGCATCCACCGGCATGCCCAGTTCGGCGGCTTTGTTCATGGCGGCGGCCACCAGGTTGTTGACGGCCAGCGGATACAGCAGGCTGGTTTCGCGGCTGCCTTGGGTGCCGCGGCTGCGAATGGTGAGCCGTGCGGCAACGGCATCAACGGCGGCCGCATCCATAATCTGCGCGATGTCGGCACCGGCGCGCTCGAACTTGTGCTTCAGGTAGCCGGCGAGCCTGCCGTCGGTCAGCGGCTCAAGGGTAACGATTTCGCAGCGCTGCACCACTTCGCGCACGTTGGGGTTGTTTTCCGAGAGCTTGGTCGCCAGCTCGGTTTGGCCGATCAGGATGATGCCCAACAATCTTTCAAAGCCGTTTTTCAGCTCGTAAAAGCGTTTCAGGTGTTTGAGTGTCGGTATCGGCATACCGTGCGCCTCTTCGATAATCAGCACGTGTTTGTTGCCGGCTTTCGCGCTCTCCTGCAGGGCGCGGTGGATTTGGCGGAAACGGGCTTCGGGGCTGCGTTTGGGGGATGTGCCGGGGGCAACAGCTTCAAGGATGGCCTCGGCAATGTGCACGGCTTTCAGGGTTTTGCCCTTTTGGTCGTTGTCTTCCATCGCCAGCACATACGGCTCAATCATCACAATCTGCCTGCCTTCGCGGTTGATGCGGTCTTGCAGGTCTTCGCGCAGGGTGGATTTGCCCGCGCCGCTCTCGCCCACCGCCGCCATAAAGCCACCGTGGCAGGCCGTCTGAAACATCGCTTCGCGCACATAGCGCACGTCGGGCGTGATGTAGAGATCGTCGGCGCTATTGATTTCGTCGTTGAAGGGGTCGCGTGCCAGGCCGAAATGGCGGCGCGCGGCTTGTGTCAGGGTGGATTTCCGAAGTAACATTTCTCTGTCCTCGCTTTCATGGTTGGGGATGGGTGCGGCTTCCTGCTCGTTTCTCAGGCTCGCGGGAATGTCCGCACCGTTCTGCTTAAAAAAGTCTTTCAATTTCCCACGCAGCGCCGCTGCGTTTTTTTTCGGCCAGTTGCCGTGGTTGACCACCGCCACCAGCATCGGCTTGGAGCAGCCGATTTCGGCGGCAGCTTTGGCAAAGGATTTGCCGGTCTGTTTAAACGCTTCCTTCATCATCTGCTCCAAGTGCTCTGACGGCTTTCTCAAACTCGTTCCACACCGCAAACCCGTTTGCATCAATGCAGCTCGCGCCGATGTTGACTTTTGGAATAAACAGCCTGCTCAAATCCTGCGCGGCTGCCGCCAGCTCTTTTAATCTCCTATATTCGGCTGCGTTTATTACTGTGACTTCTATTTCCATTTTTTAACTCCTTATCCGTTGACGGTTCTCAAATGGCTGCGGCGGCTGATGCGCTCATACACTGCTTCGGTTTCGCTCGACGGCGCGCCGTCGGGGTATTCGCGCATCAGGATTTTCACAGCGGTGTCCCAGTTGCCGCCTGCCGCTTCGATACGCGGTTTCAAGAGCTTGGCCAGCTCCACCTTGCTCAGAATCTGCTCGCGCACTTCCATGCGGTTGTATTCCATCTGCTGCCCGCGCTTGGGCATATACAGCGTGTTGCTGACCGCCAGCGTGTCTTCCTGATGCTTGTAGGGGTCGATCTGCCCGCCGAAGGGAACGGCCTTGCCCTTGCGTTTGGCCGCCGCCGCTTCCAGCGTGTCGGCCTGCATCGCCAGTTTGTCCAGCTCCTTGGCGTGCTGCTGCGCGGCGGTTTCCGCTTGGCCTTTGTACTCTTTGCCAATCACAGCCGCGTCGGCTCTGAAGCCCATTTCGTCAAACACCACCTGCGGCACGGCCTGCCAGATTTCGTTGCCCTCCGCATCGTAGGTGGCGATGCGCGCGCCGTCGGTTTCCCACGGGTTTTTGGCTACCAAGAGCTTCTGGCCGACCAACACGTGCGGAATGTCTTTCACGCTGTAATAGCGGCCGTTGAACCTGATTTCCAAATCGCTCGATACCTTCGCTTCTTTGGGCGCGGATACCGCCAGCTCGCGGCAGTAGTCGGCAGGCGGCGGCAGAATCAGCTGCTCGGCCTTGATTTTGTTCCATGCCTGATAACGGGTCAGACCGTGGCGGCTGTGAATCTGCGTGCCGTTGTAGTAGCGCATCCAGCGCTCGGCCAGCGCATTCAGGCGGTCGATATCGGACACTTCGGTAAAGCGCAGGCCGCTTTCAAAGGCGGTTTCGACAATGTCGTTGCCTTTTTCCACCTGTCCCTTGGCGCGCGGATTGCCCGGCTTGTTAATCTGCACATGCACATCCAATGCTTTGCACAGATTCTTAAACGCCGCCGAAGTATTCGCGCTGCCCGGGTCGAGCATCACCATGCGCGGCACGCCGCGAAAAGGGTCTTTGAGTACGTCTGCCTTGGCCTGCATCATGTAGATGAAAAAATCACACAGATTCGCGCTGGTTTCGCCGCCGAAGTAGTAGCGGGCGATAATCGTGCCGCTGGCGTGGTCGGTGCCGGTGTAGCGCCACACGCGGTCGTTTTCGATGCGCTCCACATTTTTCGGCTTGTTTTTGTAAAACTCCTCCTGCTTCATCACCCGCAGGCCGCTGTCGTCGCCATGGCGCGGCAGGTAGTAGAGTACGCACAGGCTCGGGTCAATCTGCCAGCAGTGGTTCGGGTGCTCCGACTTCATGCGGTTGACCGGCGCGGGCTGCAAAAGCTGGTCGGGGTGCAGCCGGTATTCGCGCAGCGCGCGGGCTATCGTGCTTTCCGATAGCGGCAACACTTCGCCCGTTTCCGTATCGATGCGGCACGCTTCGATTTGCCCGTTGGCGCGCAGCATTTCCACCGCGCGGGCGACCGTCATCAGCCGTTTGCCGTTGCGCCGCATTGCTTCCATCAGCACCGCCGAAATCAGCTTGGCTTCAGCCAGCGGCAGCTCCGATTTGCCCGCATCGCTGCGCCGCTTGCGGCTCGGTTTTACCGCCACCGCTTCCAGCCTGCGGTAGAGCGTGGCCGCGCTGATGCCCAGCTCTTCGGCCTGCCGTTTCAGATAGGCCGTTTTCTCGCCGCGCCCCAAGGTCTCGGCATGGCGCGACACGGCAGCCAGTTTTTCGGTTAAGGCGGGATTCATCGCTTACTCCCCGTCGCCATCGCCCAGCCATGCCGGTTTGGCATCGGTCGGCGCTTCGCGCGGCAGGGCAAACTGCTCGCGCAGCAGCTCGCAGTCGCGGATGATTTGGTTCAGGCTGCCCACCATTGCCGGTGCATGGTCGAAACCGTGCGCTTCGCCGTGCGCGCTCATCTGCTCGAACATCTCTTTCAGGCGGCTCACCTGCGAGCGGATGCCCACTTCCAAGCTGCCCAGCTGCATGGACAGCTCGCTGCCGACATCGGCAGGCGCGGGCTCTTTCAGGCTGCCTTGTTTTTTGGTCAGCTTCTCAGCCAATTCGTCGATTTTTCGGCTCTTGTCGGCGATCAGTTTGTCTTTGGCTTCTGCAGTGTCCCGGCTCTCGCGCAGGGCAAGCCGCAACTCTTTCACGGTCATGCGGTCGACATCGTCCAGCGTCATGCCGTTCACCTCTTCGCCGTCCGCCAAGCCGGTTAGGGTTACGTCTTCTTCCACCAAGAGTTCCAGCAGTTTGGATTTGCCCAAACCCAGCAGCTTGGGAGCGGCTTTCTGCATCTGCGGTGTAGCAAACCGCTGGGTGGCAGCCATCAGCCGCGCGGCTTCGCGGTAATGGATGCCGAGTTCCTGTTCGGCCAGCGCACGGAAGCGGCCGTGTTCGGTATGCTCTTTCAGCACAATCAGCGCGCGCCCCAGCTCGAACATTCCTTCCATCGTTTTATAAGCAGCCTGTCTGGCACGTTCGACCCAAGTCGCTTCGTTATAGGTTTCACCGTTTCCCCACTGCTCCATCACCATCACGCTGTGCATGGCAGCGTGGTTGCTATTGGCAACTACTTCGCGCTCGATAATTTCTTGGCTCATGTTTCTTTCACTCCAAAAGTGACGACGTCGTCACATTTCAATTTCTAAAAACTGCCGCTGTCCACACGGCTGCCGATTTCCTGCACCTTGCTTTGCAGCCGCTCCTGCTGTTTGCGGAACCGCTCGGCGATTTGCAGCGTTTTGATGCTGTAGGCGAAATTGCCGTTGTCTAGCTTTACCGCCAGCCCCTCCGCAATCAGATCGTCCAAATCACGGCTCACCTGCGTGGCCGTCAGCCCCAGCCCGTCGGCGATGTCCTTATTGGACAAACCGATCAGCGGGTGCGCTTCCAGTGCTTTGAATACCCGCAGTACCCTTTGTCCTTTACCGCTCATGATGCCACCTGCTCTTTCAGGCCGAGCGCAACGGCAATTTCATGCGCCTTGCCTCGATTTGCCTTAACACCACCGTTCAAAATCCGCGACACATAGTGATAGTCGTAGCCGCGCTCTTCACTCCATGCCTTGATGGTTTCCCCGCGGTCCTTGAACCGCTTTTTCACTTTTTCGGCGTTCACTTATATCTCCCAATAATCCGTGATAGAATCCAAAAATGCTTACAACATTGTTGTAAAGTTGTTGCTATTCTATCCAAATAAATTTGGACTAGCAAGAGTTTTGTTTAAATTTTTTTGGAATTTTCTATGTTTGGTGAGCGATTAAAAAAAGAACGCCTTAAAAATCAAATGAGTCAGGAAGATTTGGCTGAAAAATTAGGCGTAAAGAAAAACACGATTTGGAATTGGGAGAACGAAAAATCCTATCCGAATGCACTTCAAATCATGGATTTTTTGGATTTTGGTTTGAATGTCCAATTTATTTTGACTGGAAAGTATCCCGATGACATTCAGGCTGCCAACGATGAATTTGAGATGGTGCCTTTTTACGATGTCAAAGTATCTGCTGGCTTCGGCAGAACCGGACAGGGCGTATACGAACCGGACTCTTATCTGGCTTTCCGCAAAGACTGGCTGCACGCCCGCGGTTTGAAACCAAAGGATTTGTGCTGCGTTCAGGCGCACGGGGACAGTATGGATCCAACCATCGGCAGTGGAGACACACTCTTGATAGATATGTCGCAAAACGTACCACGGGACGGGCATATCTACGTTCTCCGCAGTGCAGACACCTTGTGGGTAAAACGCATCCAGAGGCAGATTGGCAACAGCCTGCTGTTGATTAGCGACAACGATACCTACCCGCCGATGATACTGACAGAAGAAAACCACCATGATGTCGAAATCATCGGCCAGGTGGTCAATGTTTCCAAAGACATTTCTTGATTCAAGGAATACAAATGAAAAAGACTTTATTCGCGGCGGCCTGCATCATGGCCTGCACCGCCGCTCCCGCCTCTGCTAAAACCTGCAAAGATTTCCCCACCCAGCAGGCCGCGCAGAAATACTACGAAGCACGCAAGGCGGCGGGTGAAACCGGCTGGAAAAGCCTCGACCGAGACGGCGACGGCCGCGCCTGCGACTGCAACCCCGGCGGCAGCGGTAAAAACTGCCCCAAATCGAAACGCTAGGATAGCCGATGAACAAAGCCTTATTCCTCACCTGCCTGCTGCTGGCGGCCTGCGGCGGGCAGCAGAACCACTCTGAAACACCGGCAAGCCCTGCGCCTGCAGAAGCGTCCGCCGCAGCATCCGCGCCTGCGGAGCCGAAAGCAACCCTGCTGCTGGGTTATGCCGCCTACCGCAGCGCAGCCAACGCCGCCTTAAAGGCAAACAAGCTGGGTTTGTCGCTGCCGGAAAACATCGAACCTGCCGCCGTACCGGATGAGCCGAGCATATGGAAAGTGGCGCACCATTATCCTGAAGGCTTGGATGTGATTGCCCAAACTGATGCCGCCGGGAACATGCTCAATCTGCGTGTCATCTGGCACAGCGATACCGAACCGAAGAAAGCCAAACAGTTGTCGGCCGCTGCCGCCGTTTTGATGGCGGCAACCGCACCCGAAGACCGGACGCTGGCAAAAGACACCGCCTACCAAATAGAACGGGCGGTATCCGATCACAATCAAGGCCGCGAGCCAACAGCGGTTTTCTCGCGCGGCGGCGTCACTTACAAGGTAACCGTCACCAACCTGCCCAGCGTGGTACTGACTGCCCAACCCGAATAGGAGTGCCTTATGAAAACCACCTATATCGTCCAGCCCTTTGTTTTGCAGAAAATCAAAGGCCAGATCGTGTTAAAGCCCGAAAAGCCGATGCAGTTCAATTACGAAGACGACGCCCTGCGCCGCGCCGAACGGATGGCGGAAAAGTTTGACGGGGTGGTGGCCGTGTCGCAGGAATATGACGAAGACAGCGGCGAAATGGGCAAAACCGTGCTGCTGCGGCAGATAGGCCAAGTGCCGGAGGATATTGCCGACAGCTTTTCCTGACTAAGGTCAAGGCAGCCTGAAAACCGTTTCAGGCTGCCTTTTTGCTGCGCGCGCCGGTTTTTAAAGCCGTTTAAAAGCCCGAAACCACTCCCGTATCTAAGATGCCGCCATCTGATACGGGAGTTTTTTATGCACATCACACTCACAGCTGGACACAGCAACACCGACCCGGGCGCCGTCAACGGCTCCGACCGCGAGGCGGATATTGCGCAGGACATGCGCAATATCGTCGCCGCCATCCTGAAAAGCGACTACGGCCTATCCGTTAAAACCGACGGCGAGGGCAAGGGCAACCTGCCTTTACGCGAGGCGGTCAAACTGATTGCCGGCAGCACTTTGGCCGTCGAGTTTCACACCAATGCCGCTGTGTCAAAACAGGCCACCGGCATCGAAGCACTGGCCTTACCCAAACACAAAGCAGCCTGCCAGCGTTTGTGCAAGGCAGTGGCCGATGTGAGCGGCTGGAAACTGCGCGGCGATGGCGGCTACAAGCCGGACAACGCCGGCCAGCACAGCCGTCTGGCCTACGCACAGCACGGCGGCATCATCTTCGAGCCGTTTTTTATTTCCAACGATGCCGACCTTGCGACTTGGAAACAGTGCAAATGGCCGATTTGCCGCGCCATTGCGGCGGCCATTGCGGCAGAGGCGGGCAAGTGATGAAGCTGCTCAAACCGTTTGCCGGTCTGTTCACCAATCCCGCTACCGGCGCGCTGTCGCACAGCAAACTGTGGGCGAACATCGCCGCCGCGCTGATGACCTACAAATTCGCCACCGCCGGCGAATCCGCCGAATGGATGTGGTGGTGCTACGGCGCGATGGTCGGCGGCTACGCCCTGATTAAGCGCGGCATTGCCGCCGTCCCGCAAATCGAGCAAATCCGCACGGAGGCTAAAAATGATGCTGCCGATACCGAGTAAAGCGCTGCTGGCGGGCAGCCTGAAAACCGCGCTGCCGCTGCTGCTGGCTGCCGCGCTGGCCGCTTACAGCTACCGCGCCGGTTATTTGAAACGCGATGCCGCCGCCAAGCTGGAATCCGCCCAAACACAGCAGGCGCATGATGCCGCCCGCCTGAAAGCCGAGCAGGAATATTCCGCCAAGCTGGCCGCCGCCGCTGCCGAAAAGCAGCGCTGGTTTGACTATGCCCAAGCGCAGTCCGCCCGTCTTGCCGCAACCGAACGCAGCTTGGAGCAAAAACAACACGCCATCCGGCAGGAGATACCCCATGCGATACGCAAAGACAATGCAGACGGCCGCTGCTTTGGCGGCCTTGGTGCTGACAGCCTGCGCCTCTACCGCCAAGCCTTCGGCTACAGCGCCGATTAAAACGGTAGCCGTACCCGAAATGCCGTCCGCCCCCTTTGGGCTGCTGGTCGAACACGAGCGCCCCGCGCGCCCGGCCGGCGGCTCACCCGAACAGCTGCTAAACCACGCCGTGCAATACGGCGGCTACTGCCAAAAGCTCGAAGCCCAAGTATCGGGCTGGCAGGCGTGGTACCGGCGGGGGGTGAAAACCGAATGAGCGACATCATCGACCGCGCATCCGAGCGCGAAGCGGAGCTGCTGGCCGAAGCGCTGGCCAAACACCAAAGGCCGTCTGAAAACCGGGGCAGCCTGAGCCATTGCGAAGACTGCGGCGAACCGATACCCGAAGCGCGGCGCAAAGCCGTTTCAGGCTGCACGCGCTGCATTGTCTGTCAGGAATATTTCGAGCACGGATGGCCGTAAACATGGACAACAAAACCTTTATCAGCATTGAGTTTTGGCAGCTCGTCAGCTTTCTGCTCTCCTTTCTCGGCATCTGTTTCGCCTTCGGCAAAATGCTGCTCGGCCAGTTCCAAGCCCAGCAGGAAGAGCGGCACAAGCAGCAGGCGCGGCTGCACGAAAAAGTGGAGCAGCTGGAAAACCAGTTTGCCGAGCAAAAAGCGCTGCTGCCGGAAAAATATGTGCTGCGCGACGACTACATCCGCAACCAGGCCATACTCGAAGCCAAGATGGACAGCATCCAAAAAACCCTTACCGACCTCTACAAAATGGAAAGCCAGAAAAAATGAACGAAAAAGCCCGCCGCGAAGGCATGCGCTGGCACTTGGTCAACACCCTGCACAAAGCCCGCCCCTACACCACCAGCGAAGTGTTTCTGCTCGACGTGATGCGCGGCATCTACCCCGACGCCACCGCGCTCGAATTGCGCCAGCAGCTCGACTATCTGGCCGACCGCAAAATGGTGGAGCTGAACAAGCAGCCCTCGGGCATGTGGTTTGCCGATCTGACCAGTCTGGGCGTGGATATTGCCGAATACACCGTCGAGTGCTATCCGGGCATTGCCCGCCCCGAAAAATACTGGGAGGGATGAGATGGCCAAACGCAGCGCAATCGATACCCTGCCCGAAGACATCCGCCACGCGCTCGAGCGCAGGCTGTCGGAGAACGGCTTTGCCAATTACACCGAGCTGACCGATTGGCTGAACGCGCAGGGTTACGAAGTCAGCCGTTCCGCCGTCCACCGCTACGGCCAGAAGGTCGAGCGGCGTTTTGCGTCCATCAAGGCCAGTACCGAAGCCGCGCGCCTGATTGCCGAAGGCGCGGCCGACGAAGGCGATACCCGCAGCGAAGCCCTGATGGCAATGGTGCAGACCGAGCTGTTCGATTCTTTGGTGCAGATCGGCGAAATCAACGACGACGAGCTGTCGCCGGTTGCCCGTTTCGATTTGATGAGCGAAGGCGCAAAGCGCATCGCCGGACTGGTATCGGCCAGCACCCGCCTGAAAGAATATCAGGCGAAAGTGAAAGCCAAAGTGGCCGCCGTGGCCGAAGACGCGGCCAAGCAGGCGAAAAAAGGCGGCCTCTCCGATGAAGCCGCCGAAGCCATCCGCAAACAGATTTTAGGGATCGCATCATGATGCCGTCTGAAATCAGGCAGCCTGAAAAAACCGAAGACCGCACGCCTGCGGCCTTGTTGCCCTACCAGCAGCGCTGGTGCGCCGACCAATCGCCCGTGAAGCTGTGCGAAAAGTCGCGCCGTATCGGCCTGAGCTGGGGCGAAGCCGCCGACACCGCCTTACTGGCCGCATCCGAAAAAGGCATGGATGCCTGGTATATCGGCTACAACAAAGACATGGCGCTCGAATTTATCCGCGACTGCGCCAACTGGGCAAAGTTTTACAACCTGGCCGCCGGCGAAATCGAAGAAACCGAGGAAGTGTTTGTCGAGGGCGACGACAAAAAATCCGTATTGGCCTTTGTTATCCGCTTCGCTTCCGGCTGGCGCGTTACCGCCTTGTCCAGCCGCCCCAGCAACCTGCGCGGCAAACAAGGCCGCGTAATCATCGACGAAGCCGCCTTCCACGAGCAGCTCTCCGAGTTGCTCAAAGCCGCAATGGCCTTGCTGATGTGGGGCGGGCAGGTACACATCATTTCCACCCACGACGGCGTGGACAACCCGTTCAATGAGCTGATTACCGACATCCGCGCCGGCAAGAAACCCTATTCCATCCACCGCATTACCTTTGACGAAGCCGTTTCAGACGGCCTTTACCGCCGCATCTGCCTGCGTTTGGGGCGCGAATGGACGAGTGAGGGCGAAGCGGCATGGTGCAAAGAAATCCGCGATTTCTACGGCGAAGACGCCAGCGAAGAGCTGGATTGCATCCCGAAAAACGGCGGCGGCAAATGGCTCAACCGCGCCTTAATCGAAAGCCGCATGAGTCCCTACACGCCCGTTGTCCGCTACGACCAAACCGACGATTTCGGCCTTATGCCCGAGCCGCGCCGCGCCGCCGAAGTGGCTGACTGGATAGCCGACACCCTGCAACCGCTGCTTGATGGCTTGGACGCAACGCGCGTGAGCTTTGTCGGCGAAGACTTCGCCCGATCGGGCGACCGCACCGTCATCGTGCCGCTGTTGCAGCAGCGCGATTTGGCCTTAAAGCCACCGTTTGTGTTGGAGCTGGGCAATATGCCCTTTGCCCAGCAGGAGCAGATTATCAAACACCTGCTGCACGGCCTGCCCAATCTGCGCGGCGCGGCGCTGGATGCGCGCGGCAACGGCCAATCGCTGGCCGAAGCCGTGCGCGACGAATTTGGCGCGGAGCTGGTCGATGCCGTGATGCTGTCGGAAAACTGGTACCGCACCCACACCGCGCCATTCAAAGCCGCGCTGGAAGACGGTACGCTCACCGGCCTGCCGCGCGACGAAGACATCCTGAACGATTTGCGCGCCTTCGAACTGGTGCGCGGCGTGCCGCGCATTCCCGACACGCGCAGCAAAGGCCAAGACGGCCGCAAACGCCACGGCGATGCCGCCATTGCTTTTGTGTTGGCGCATTACGCCAGCCGCGAGCTCAACACCGGCCCCGTGCGCGTATCCGGCCGCAACATCCGAAGGCGCAGCCGCTTTACCGGCGGCTATTAAACCCAACCCAAGGCCGTCCCGATGACGGGAGGCTGCGCACTCTGAAAGAATCCCGCCATGTCCAAACCGCATTTCAAACTTAAAACCACCGCCGGCAGCGTTACCCTGCAGCCTGAAAACCTGACCGCCCATCTGGCCGTTGCCCGCCGCTTTATGGGGGCGGCCGGTTTCGGCGGCTGGCTGGCCAACCCCGACCCCGTACTCAAAAAGCTCGGCAGAAACATCGCCGTCTACCGCGAGCTGCTGGCCGACCCCGTGGTCGCAGGCCATGTGCGCCGCCGCAAAGCCGCCGTGGCCGGCATGGACTGGCGGCTCGATGATGACGGCGTGCCGCCCAAAGTGGCCGACACCGTATCCGCGCTGCTCGATGGTTTGGACTTGTACAAACTCATCGGCCAGATACTCGATGCCGCGCTGTTCGGTTATCAACCTTTGGAAGTGGTGTGGCAGCAGGGCAGCGTATGGCTGCCGCGCGAGATTACCGCCAAGCCGCAGGAGTGGTTTCATTTTGACGACGAAGGATGGCTGTATATTTCAGACAGCTTTTCAGGCAGCCTGAAAAACGAACCCGTACCCGATTTCAAATTTCTCTGCCCCACCCACAACGCCACTTACCAAAATCCCTACGGCACGGGCGACTTGGCCAGCGTGTACTGGCCGACTGTCTTCAAGCGCGGCGGCCTGAAATTCTGGGCGGAGTTTGCCGAGAAGTTCGGCGCGCCGTGGATTATCGGCAAAGAGCCGCGCAGCAACACGCCCGCCGACACCGAAAAGCTGCTCGATGCCTTGGAGCAGCTCATCGGCAACGCCGTGGCTTCGATTCCGAATGACAGCAGCGTCGAAATCAAAGAAGCCGCAGGCAAGCAGGGCAGCGCGGATGTGTACGAGCGCTTTATCCGCTACTGCCGATCGGAAATCGCCATCGCCCTGCTCGGGCAGGACATGTCCACCGAAAAAGACACCAACCACGCCAGCGCCGCCGCAGGCTTGGAAGTCACCCGCGACATCCGCGACAACGACTGCCGCATCGTCGAAGGCTGCATCAATGAGTTAATCGACTGGGTATGCGCATTCAACTTCGGCGACGCCCAGCGCCCGCGTTTCGTGTTGTACGAGACCGCCGAAGGCGGCAAAGAGCAGGCCGAGCGCGACCAAATCCTTACCGGCTGCGGCGTAAAATTCAGCGAAGCCTATTGGAAGCGGGTGTACAACCTGAGCGACGAAGACATCGCCGGAATTGCTGTTGAAGACGGTCACAACCCGCAGGGCAGCCTGAAAACCGCTGCCGACTTTGCCGAATCCGCGCTGCCGCCCGATGCAGGCACGGTGATCGACAGTCTCGCGCCCGATGCAGGCAGCCTGAATACACAGGGGCGCGAGCTGACTGCCGCATTTGTGGACAACCTGCAGCAGGGCATGCCGCCGGAACAGCTGCTGGACAGCTTGACCGCTGCTTATCCCAACTTGGATGACACGGCTCTGCAAAACGAGCTGGCACGGCTAATCTTTCTATCCGAACTGGTCGGCCGCATCGAAGCGCGGCAGGAGCTGGCCGTATGAATGACGCAGACATCAAAGCCGTGTTCGGCATGCAGCCTGAAACTGCCGTCATCTATTTAAAGCAGAAAGGCGTCGCCGTATCGTGGGATTGGCAGGATATGCTGGATGATGCCCACACCGCCGCGTTTACCGTTGCCAAAACCGCCGGTATGGACGTGGCCAACGACATCTATACCGCCGTCGTCAAAGCAGCCGAACGCGGACAAACTTTCGATCAGTTCCGTCGGGAGCTGACCCCCGTATTGCAGGCCAAAGGCTGGTGGGGCAGGCAGGAAGTACCCAATCCCGACACCGGTGACATCCAGTCCGTGCAGCTGGGCAGTCCGCACCGCCTGAAAACCATCTACCTGACCAATATGCAGTCTGCCTATATGGCCGGACGCTATGTCGAAATGAAGGCCGCTACCGCCACCCATCCTTATTGGGAATATGTGGCAGTGAACGACGAGCGCACCCGCGAAAGCCACCGCCTGATGCACGGACGTGTCTATGACGCCGACGATCCGATATGGGATACCCTGTATCCGCCGCTCGACTACCGCTGCCGCTGCCGTGTGCGCCCGCTGTCGCGCAGTCGGGGCGAAGGGCGGGTACTGCCGTCTCCCGAACTCGAAACCCAAACCGTGGACATCGGCGAAAACCGTTACACCGGCGAAGAGCGCTACGCCCAACGCACCGGCATCCGCATAAACGGAAAATTCGTCGCCCCAAACGCCGGATTCAACAGCAACCCGGGCAAAAGCCTACTGGAACGCACCGCACGGCTTGCTGTGGACAAAGCACAGGCCGTCCATCCCGAGATTGCACGGGTTGCACTGAAAAAGATGATGGAAAACGACAGATTCAGCCGGGTGCTCGACGCAGCGGCGCTGGCGTGGATAAAGAAACTGCTGGAAGGATAGAAGATGCTGAATATCAACTTGGATATTTCGCAGGTAGAAGCCGGATTGGGACGGCTGCTGGCCAACGCCCGCGACACCCGCCCGATGATGCGCGGCATCGCCGCCGAATTGCTCAGCCTGACCGAAGACAATTTTGAAAACGAAAGCTGGGGCAACGAAAAATGGCCGCAAAGCCGCCGTGCGGCAGAGAACGGCGGCAAGACCCTGCAAAAGAGCGGCCAACTGGCGGCAAGTATCGAAAGTAAAGCAGGCAACGGCTACGCCCGCATCGGCAGCAACAAAGTATATGCCGCCATCCATCATTTGGGTGGCAAGGCGGGGCGCAACAAAAAAGTACACATCCCTGCCCGTCCCTACTTACCGATGAACAGTGACGGCAAACTCCAACACCGAGCCGAAGAGAACATCCTGCAAGTTGCCCTAGACGCTCTGACGCGCGGGCTGTAAAACACAAAAGCGGGCAAAATCCGCCCGCTTACTTTTGTTTCACTGTGTGCAACACCATTTCATTGCCGCCATCCCGCCAAATCCTTTCTCATCCCGCCTTATCCCATTTATTGCAGAATGGGGCGGGGATTTATCTCAAGGGGTTTCACCCTGCAACACTACGCCTTCTGTCCGCGCCAATGTGCGCTGATTCACAACGAGCAGGCGTGGGCGGAGAATTTTCTCACTGCGCAGGGCAGGGTGTTGCATGAGCGCGTCGATTCTGGCGAGCCGGAAACCCGAAAGGGCGTGCGTTTTGAGCGCAGCGTGCATGTGGCGGCGGAGCGGCTGGGCATTCACGGCGTATTGGATATGGTCGAGCGCGATTTGCGTTCGGGCAGCCTGAAACCTGTTGAATACAAGCGCGGCCGCCCCAAGCCGGATGTTTGCGACGAAATCCAGCTTTGCGCGCAGGCTTTATGCCTGGAAGAAATGAGCGGGCAGACGGTCGCCGAAGGCGCGCTGTGGTACGGGCAAACCCGCCACCGCGTGCCGGTGGTGTTTTCAGACGGCCTGCGCGAACAAACCCTGCAAACCGTCGCCGCCGTGCGTGAACTGCTCGCCGGCGGTAAAACGCCGCCGCCCGAATACGGCAAACGCTGCAAGGCGTGTTCGCTGGCAGAAATCTGCCAGCCCAAGCTGCTGTCCCGCGACCGTTCCCGCCGCTACGCTGCCGCCCTGTTCGACACCGCAGACGACGAAGCGGCAGACGATGCGGATTCGGAAACAGCCTGAAAGCTGTTCCAAATATTTTCAGGCTGCCGCATAGTTCAACTATTCAGACGGCCTTAACTTTCAGGCTGCCCTAATAGAACCAGAGAAAGGCAGCCTGAAAGCCTGATACGGCGCAAGTTCGCTCTCAGGCTGCCGCACAAGCCAAACCGTTCAGACGGCCTGAACTGTGCAGCGGAAAAACGGCGCCACACCGAAAAGCAGCCTGAAAAGAAGGCAAAAGGCCGTCTGAAAACCCGATACGGCGCAAACGTGCTTGCAGGCTGCCCATCCGTTTCCGCCCTGCAAAAACCGTCCCCATCCCCTTTCCTTTCAGACGGCCTGCCGCCGTCAAGCGAGCATCCGCCATGCGCAAGCTGCAAAACACGCTTTACATCACCGGCCAGGGCAGCTATCTGCACAAAGAGCGTGAAACGCTGGTGGTCGAGCGCGAGCGCAAAAAAGTCGCGCAACTGCCGGTGCACGCCATCGGCCATATTTTCTGCTTCGGCAACGTGCTGGTGTCGCCGTTTCTGATGGGCTTTTGCGGCGAAAACGGCGTCAATCTCGCCTTTTTCACCGAAAACGGCCGCTATCTTGGGCGTTTGCAGGGGCGGCAGAGCGGCAACATCCTGCTGCGGCGCGAGCAGTACCGCCAATCCGAGCGTAATCCCGTTCCCGTTGCCCGCAATATTGTTGCCGCCAAAATCCAGGCTTCCAAGCGCGTGCTGCAACGCCGTTTGCGCAACCACGGCGGCAGCGAAGATATTCAGGATGCCGTTGCCGCGCTCAACAGCAGCCTGCGTCAGCTTAAACGCGCCGACTCGCTCGATTGGGTGCGCGGCATCGAAGGCGACGCCGCCGCGCGTTATTTTGCCGTGTTTGGCAGCCTGATCCGCGAGGGCAGCGGCTTTGCTTTCAACGGTCGCAACCGCCGCCCGCCGCGCGATGCCGTCAACGCCCTGCTGTCGCTGCTGTACAGCGTTATCGGCAAAGAAATCAGCGGTGCACTGCAAGGCGTCGGGCTTGATCCGCAGGCGGGCTTTCTCCACGCCGACCGCCCCGGCCGCGACAGCCTCGCCCAAGACATACTGGAAGAATTCCGCGCCTGGTGGGCAGACCGTCTTGCTCTCAGCCTGATTAACCGCGGCCAGCTCAAAACAGACGACTTCGTGTGCGAAAGCAGCGGTGCCGTCAGCCTGAAAGACGACGCGCGCAAACGGCTGTTTCACAGTCTGCAAAGCAAAAAACAGGAAAAAATCGTCCACCCGTTTTTGCAGGAAGAAGTGGAAATCGGCCTGCTGCCGCACATCCAAGCCATGCTGCTCGCCCGCCACCTGCGCGGCGATCTGGCCGAATATCCGCCGTTTTTAATGCGCTGAACCCGTTTTCAGACGGCCTTCAGGCAGCCTGAAAGAACCGCCATGCTGATGCTGATTACCTACGACATTTCCCTGCAAGACCCCGCCGGCGCCGCGCGGCTCAACCGCATCGCCAAACACTGCCTGGACTACGGCACGCGCGTGCAGTATTCCGTGTTCGAATGCGACATCGCGCCCGACCAATGGGTGAAACTGAAAGCCAAGCTGCTGGACACCTACAACCCCGAAACCGACAGCCTGCGTTTCTACCATCTCGGCAGCCGCTGGCGGCGCAAAGTCGAACACCACGGCGCCAAACCGGCGCTTGACGTGTTTCAGGACACGCTGGTGGTGTGAATCGCCAACCTGCGGTTCGCACCGAAACGCGGGCAGGTTGGCGATAAGGGACAGTTCTTTAACAATCAGGAAATTATCGGGCGGGTGCGCATAAAGGCTGTGCTATACTCGCCCCCACTGCACTTTTGCGGCGACGTTGGCGAATAACAGGCCTCAAAGCCTGAATTGGCGGGCGTTCCGCAAAAGGCAGCAGCCGCCTTCGGGCGGCTGAGTGTTGAAACCCATGTCCTGCCGTTGAAGACGGGGTGATGTATCGCAGCCGCCTTCGGGCGGCTGAGTGTTGAAACAACGACGACACCGCAGAGCAGGCAGGCTGGAAAGAGCAGCCGCCTTCGGGCGGCTGAGTGTTGAAACAAACAACTGTACCGCGTCCTTGCCGCCTCGGTTGGCAGCCGCCTTCGGGCGGCTGAGTGTTGAAACTGCGGGTTTGCCGCGCCACGGGATTTGCGTGTGGCAGCCGCCTTCGGGCGGCTGAGTGTTGAAACGACGACGACGTACGCTTTAATAAGCTAAAACAAGCCGCAGCCGCCTTCGGGCGGCTGAGTGTTGAAACAAATATATAAGGCAGCTTGTGTTAATGTTTAACGCAGCCGCCTTCGGGCGGCTGAGTGTTGAAACTTTACAATTACATGTATATTTTTTAGCTCGATTTTGCAGCCGCCTTCGGGCGGCTGAGTGTTGAAACGCCGACTATTTCGTTGTTAATTAAAAATGGCAGCGGCAGCCGCCTTCGGGCGGCTGAGTGTTGAAACTTTGGCAAAGGGTCGGTCAAAGGTGGCTGTTACGCAGCCGCCTTCGGGCGGCTGAGTGTTGAAACGGCGCGCCGGATTGGGAAGAAATCGAGGTGCGCGAGCAGCCGCCTTCGGGCGGCTGAGTGTTGAAACACAGCCCGCCTCAAAGCCAACGGCAAACGCCCGAAGCAGCCGCCTTCGGGCGGCTGAGTGTTGAAACCGCGTAGCCCTAAGGGGCGTGGCGAACGAGATGGGCAGCCGCCTTCGGGCGGCTGAGTGTTGAAACGACTATTTTTTTTACGGAATGAATGCTTTGTTTAGCAGCCGCCTTCGGGCGGCTGAGTGTTGAAACGACAAAGCACATTAAAACCAAGCGCAAGTTGGGGCAGCCGCCTTCGGGCGGCTGAGTGTTGAAACGCCGCGTTCTCTTCCGCCACCTCCGAAAGCGTGGCAGCCGCCTTCGGGCGGCTGAGTGTTGAAACGCCGCAATCCCGTTGCCCCTGTTCTGCACCGTCGGCAGCCGCCTTCGGGCGGCTGAGTGTTGAAACGCAGGAAGAGGTGTTGAAATTTACCGAAGCCACGAAGCAGTCGCCTTCGGGCGGCTGAGTGTTGAAACATTTGGACGCAGCGCACAATCGGAATCGGACGGCAGCCGCCTTCGGGCGGCTGAGTGTTGAAACAGGCCATGGTTGTCATGGCCAAACAGTTCCCGCGGCAGCCGCCTTCGGGCGGCTGAGTGTTGAAACGGCCACTCAAGGCAAAAGGCCGAAGCCGCCGCCCGCAGCCGCCTTCGGGCGGCTGTGTGTTGAAACCTGCGCTGCTACCTGTCCTGCTGCACCGTCGCAGCAGCCGCCTTCGGGCGGCTGTGTGTTGAAACCTCTGCATGGGCTTTACCGGCGGGCAGGCAGCCGCCTTCGGGCGGCTGTGTGTTGAAACACCATCGCCCTCAAAACCGTCGTCAACCAGGGCGCAGCCGCCTTCGGGCGGCTGTGTGTTGAAACGCGGCCGTCGATGTTTAGGCGGGCAAAGTCGTCGGGCAGCCGCATTCGGGCGGCTGTGTGTTGAAAAGCAATGCTTTTTGCGGCGGTGGGTGGTGGTTGTGGCAGCTGCCTTCAAGCAGTTGTTATGTTGAAACTTCGCTTATCATGGCGTAATAGTTGCTGTGTGGGTGGGAATTATCTTTGACATCTAGCGCAATAATCCAAAGGCCGTCTGAAAAACATTCAGACGGCCTCCGTTTGCAAACCGTTCACGGCTTGGCGACAATGTTGCTGGCAAACTGCCGGAACTCTTTTTGCAGCTCGGGTGCGGCCGATTTGGCCAGCGGCTGCAGGATTTCTGCGCCACGTCTGCCGCCTGCTGCGATGCGGTATACCGCCCACATGATTTTTTTCTGTAAGGGGTAGCGGTCGGCATACGGCGGGTCGAAAGCAAAGGCTTTGACGAGGTGCGGCAGTGACGATTCGGACGGACATTCGGCCAGCAGCGTCACGATGTCTTCATGCCGTTCGTGCCAGTCTTGCGCCAGCAGTTTTTGGAACGCGGCGAGCGTCTGCGGGTCTTTGCACGACAACACTTCATGCAGGATAACCGCGTATTCCGCACCGCCGCCGTTTTGCGTTTCGGTGACGCGGTGCAGGTATTCGAGCAGGAAACGGCTGCGCTCCTGCGGCGGTACTTCGCGCCCGTTGCCGCCGAAAAGGCAGAACAACAGGTCGTATTTTTGCAGCGTGCCGTTGATATATTGTTCGAGTAACAGATTGGTTTGGGCAAAATCCATTGGTTTCTTCATGTGCTTTATCGGTTTGAGGCCGTCTGAAAACGCAAAAGCGGCTTTCAGACGGCCTTTCCCCTGTCAGGCAATCCCGTCAAAGCCCTCAAAGGTGTTGGGGAAGGGTTCGCGGTTGAAGCAGGCTTGCAATACGCTGCCATGCCGCGTCAGGTTGCGGAACATTTCGGGCAGATCGCTACCCAAGAGATGGAAGCCGCCGACAAAATCGGTGGCGTAAATGTCGAACTCGTCGCGGCCGGCGCCGCTTGCGGTGTCCCAAAACAGGAAGAAACCCGATTCGCTGCGGGCAAACGGTTCTGTCCGTGCCATCAGTTGCACGATGTCGTCGGGGTAGTAGTCCGCATAGTCTGCCAAATCGTCGAGATAGGCGGATTTGACGGCTTCGCGCATCTGCTGCCACGAATCGCAGGCGGCGTCTGCAGGCAGATAGATGAGAAAATTGCCCAATGTCCTGCCCCAGCCGTAGCGTTGTGCAAACAGGCGGTAGGAACGGGGAAACTTGGGCGTGTCGACACTCAACGTTTTGGCGGCTTTTCCGTCCTAAAACGGCATCTGCCGCGTTGAAAATACTCGCCTATGGACACATAGGCTCGCATTTTCGCCTTGCATCTGCCGTTTTATGCCGCAAAATCCGCTTCAAAAGTTGAATGTCAACACGCCCTGCCGCCGGCAAATCTGAATGCGTCGAGAAAATCCGCATCGGCGGCGGCTGCCGACGGGCATAGGATTTCCAAGTCAAATTCCAGTGAAGCTCCGAAATGACTGTCGAATTTTTGGCTGCCTTATTCCGAGGCCGTCTGAAAACGGAAAAACGGCTTTCAGACGGCCTCAAACCGTTTACCACAAGGCCAGGGCGGTCAGGCAGATTTCGCGCTGGCCGTTTTGCGGGGCGACGGTGCGCTGCGGCAGTTCGAGAATGTAGGGCGCGCCGCTGCGCTCGGCGTCAAGGACGCGGCGGCACAGGAAGCCGGCGAGCCGGTCTTTCGGCGTGCCGGCCGGGTAGTCGCGGTAGGAGATGATGTGGTTGTCGGCTGCGGGTGCTTCTTCTTCAAAGCGTTTCGCCAGCATTTCGCCGGTTTTGGCGTAGGCTTTCCAGGCGATGTGCTGCACGGGCATGCCGTCTTGGTGTGGCTGCAAATAGGCGGGTTCGTCGCCGCCCTGCGCGGGGCGGCGCTCCGTGCTTTCGCCGCTGTCGCGCGGGGCGGCGGCGGGCGGCGCGTGGTCGATGGGGGCGGGGTAGACGACGGCGTCGCTCGGCCAGTGCCACACGCATTGCGATACGGTGAGGCCGAAGGGGGCGACGGAGGCGGTGCGCAGCGGCGGCACGCGCAGGCGGCCGCGCAGCAGGGCGGGAATGCGCCACTCGTATGCGCCGCCGCTTTTGCCGATGCGCCAGGGCTGCCAGATGTTTTCAGACGGCCTCTGTGCCAGATAGTCGTCTTCGCTGCACAGCCAGAGGAAGCGGCTGCGGCCGCCGTGGTCTGCGGTGAGCCGCAATACGGCGTTTTGTCCCGCAAACACTTCCTGCGGCATGGCGACGTCGATTTGCAGGGCGAGGAGCTGGCGCAGGTTGAGCAGCACGCCGACCATCAGAAAACCAAACAGCCAGAAGGCGGCGACGTAGGCAAGGTTGACCTGATAGTTGACGCCGACCAGCCACAGCAGGCCGACGACGGCGAGCAGGCCGACGCCCGGCCGCGTCGGGCGGCAGCGGATGGCGGCGAGGGTGGGCGAGCGGCTGACGGAGGCCGCTTGAACGGGTTTACTGAACGGCCACATGGCTGAGGATGCCTGCGAGAAGTTGCGCCGAGCTTGCGCCCTGCTGCACGGGCTGCAAACGGTGGTTGGCAACGGAAACCCACACGGCCTTGATGTCGTCGGGCAGCACATGGCCGCGTCCGTGCATAAACGCCCAAGCCTTGGCGGCGTTTACCACCGCCAGCCCGGCGCGCGGGCTCAGGCCGGTGACAAACTGCCCCGGGCGGCGCGTCGCTTCGACGAGGCGGTAAACATAGTCGGCGGCGGCCTGGGCAAAACGCACATGCGCTGCATGCTGCTGCCAGCCGCGCAGGGTTTCGGCGTTGCAGACGGCCTGAATCTGCGGCAGGGCGTTGCGGCGGTCGCCTTGGAGGTAGAGCGTTTTTTCCGCTTCGGGCGCGGGATAACCCATGCTCAGGCGCATCATAAAGCGGTCGAGCTGCGATTCGGGCAGGGGGAAGGTGCCGAGCTGCTCGGTCGGGTTTTGCGTGGCGACGACGATAAAGGGCTGCGGCAGGCGGTAGGTTTTGCCGTCGGCCGACACCTGCCGCTCTTCCATGGCTTCGAGAAGGGCGGATTGCAGCTTGGGCGAGGCGCGGTTGATTTCGTCGGCCAGCAGGAAGGAATGGAACACGGGGCCGGGGTGGAACTCGAATTTGCCGTCGTTCGGGAGGTAGACGCTTACGCCCAAGAGGTCGGAGGGCATCATGTCGTTGGTGAACTGGACGCGGCGGTAACCCAGGCCCAGTACCGCCGCCAAACCGTGCGCCAGCGTGGTTTTGCCGACGCCGGGCACGTCTTCGAGCAGGACGTGGCCGTCGGCGAGGATGCAGGCCATCAGTTGTTTCAAAACGGCTTCTTTGCCTAAAATGAGCCGGTTGAGCTGCGCAAGCGCGGCCTGTATGTTGTCTGTCATATCCGTAATGCGTTCAATCGGTTGAAAAGGCGAGGATTGTAGCATGAAGGCCGTCTGAAACCCGTTTCAGACGGCCTTGTTTTTCAGACGGCCTTTCGGATGCGCGTTCTGCGGAATGGTTGAGGCCGTCTGAAAGGATGGTTTCAGACGGCCTCAAAGGTTCGGCTGTGTTTCACTTCGTTGAAGCTGAGCTTTCAGACGGCCTTTGGCATGAATTCTGCGGCAGAGAGGCCGTCTGAAAACGGGCGGCTAGCGGTAAATCTGCGCGCCGTTTTTGACGAACTCGACGGCCTTTTGCGTCAGGCCTTTTTGTCGGTCTGCGTAGTCGCGCACTTCCTGCGTGATTTTCATCGAGCAGAATTTGGGGCCGCACATCGAGCAGAAATGGGCGGTTTTCGCGCCTTCGGCGGGCAGAGTGGCATCGTGGAAGCTCTCGGCGCGTTCGGGATCGAGGCTGAGGCGGAACTGGTCGCGCCAGCGGAATTCGAAACGGGCTTTGGACAGGGCGTTGTCGCGCAGCTGTGCGCCCGGCCAGCCTTTGGCGAGATCGGCGGCGTGGGCGGCGAGTTTGTAGGTGATGATGCCGGTGCGCACGTCTTCTTTGTCGGGCAGGCCGAGGTGTTCTTTGGGGGTGACGTAGCAGAGCATGGCCGTGCCGTACCAGGCGATGTTGGCCGCGCCGATGCCGGAAGTGATGTGGTCGTAGCCGGGTGCGGTGTCGGTGACGAGCGGGCCGAGGGTGTAAAACGGGGCTTCGAAGCAGTGGCGCAGTTCTTCGTCCATATTGGCGCGGACGCGTTGCAGGGGGACATGGCCGGGGCCTTCTATCATGACCTGTACGTCGTGCCGCCATGCTTGGGCGGTGAGTTCGCCCAGGGTGTGCAGCTCGGCGAACTGGGCTTCGTCGTTGGCGTCGGCGATGCAGCCGGGGCGCAGGCCGTCGCCGAGGCTGAACGACACGTCGTAGGCTTTCATGATTTCGCAGATTTCGTCGAAATGCGTGTAGAGGAAGTTTTCCCGATGGTGTGCCAGACACCATTTGGCCATGATCGAGCCGCCGCGCGAGACGATGCCGGTGAGCCTGTCGGCGGTGAGCGGAACGTAGCGCAGCAGCACGCCTGCGTGGATGGTGAAGTAGTCCACACCCTGTTCGGCCTGTTCGACCAGGGTGTCGCGGAACAGCTCCCAGGTCAGGTCTTCGGCGATGCCGCCCGTTTTTTCCAGCGTCTGGTAAACGGGGACGGTGCCGACGGGCACGGGGGCGTTGCGGATAATCCATTCGCGGGTTTCGTGGATGTGCGCTCCGGTGGACAAATCCATAATGGTGTCGGCGCCCCAGCGCAGCGCCCAAACCATTTTTTCCACTTCTTCGGTAAGGCTCGACGTGACGGCGGAGTTGCCGAGGTTGCCGTTGATTTTGACTCGGAAGTTGCGGCCGATAACCATCGGTTCGAGTTCGGGGTGGTTGATGTTGGCGGGGAGGATGGCGCGGCCGGCGGCGATTTCGCGGCGCACGAATTCGGGCGTGATTTGGTCGGGATGAGCGGGAATGTTGGCGCCGAAGCTGTGGCCGGGGTGCTGTTTGAGCAGCTTTGCGTATTCCGGCCGTCTGAACAGTTCGTCCAGCCTCATGCGCTCGCGCAGGGCGGCAAATTCCATTTCGGGCGTGACGATGCCGCGGCGCGCGTAATGCAGCTGGGTGACGTTGCCGCCGGATCGGGCGCGGCGCGGACGGGTGATTTGGCTGAAACGCAGATGGGCTGTTTTCGGGTCACAGGCGCG
Source organism: Neisseria sp. 23W00296 (assembly GCF_044772855.1). Classification (NCBI taxonomy): domain Bacteria; kingdom Pseudomonadati; phylum Pseudomonadota; class Betaproteobacteria; order Neisseriales; family Neisseriaceae; genus Neisseria; species Neisseria sp. 23W00296. Next base: position 224,203 of record NZ_CP173024.1, read on the forward strand.
TTCGCTGCCGTAGCGGCTGGAAAGCCGCGGCAGGATTTCGCTGTCGCCGCGTTCGTCTATCCAGGCGGTGCGTATCTGCGGCAGGCCTTTTTTGAGGTCGATGGCAGCGGCAGGATCGCCGTATGCGCCGCAGGTGTCGTATACGGGAATCGGCGGATTGTGCTCCGTGCCCTGCGCGGTGACGGTGTCGTCTTGATCGATTTCGCGCAGCGGCACGCGGATGTCGGCCCTGCTGCCCGTTATATAGACGCGGCGGGAGTTGGGATAGGGGAAACGGATGCCGATGTCGCGGCTCAAATCGGCCAAATCTTGTGCTTCACGGCCGGTGTTTTTGTTTTTGGCGGTCATAAAAATGCTCCTGTTTTCTCGCTTGAAGGGGAAACAGGAGCGTTTGTTTTTCAGACGGCCTCAGTCTTACCTATATATAAGGTAATACGGATGGAGGCCGTCTGAAAAGGCAAAACCGCGAAACTCCCCACGCAGGCATTATCCTGATCGGGTGTGAAGGGTGATTCTCAGCCGCCCGCACGCGGGCGGCACCCCTGTTTCATCGAAGGCGGAGATTAGAGCACGGGCGGCTTGTTTTGTAAAGATATGCAATCTGCCGCCGAAAAAGCCCTCGGGTCGCTTTCGGGCGCTTGACAACGTTCGGGGCGGTCTGTATAGTGCGCCAATTCTGACGCGGGGTGGAGCAGCATGGTAGCTCGTCGGGCTCATAACCCGAAGGTCGTAGGTTCGAATCCTGCCCCCGCAACCAGACACCCAAACCGCCTCGCAGCGGTTATTTTTTTATCCGCGTGAAAAGCGGCCGGCCAAAAGCCGCGTGCCGCCGTCTTGCGAAAAATTCCATCAGGCCGTCTGAAAACCGCCAACGCCGTTTTCAGACGGCCTCTGTCAAACAACGGCCGTCTGAAAATACCTTACCGATTATGCTGATTTCCAATCCCGTCTTTTTACAGGAAGCGCCGCCGCGCAAGGTTGTGGCGGCGGTGCTGCTGGCGCTTTTGTGGTCGTCGCTGCCGCTGCTGGCCGAACTGCCCGCGGGAGTGACGGCGGTGTTTGGCGGTTTGCTGCTGCTGCGCTTTGCCCTGTTGCGCGCGGGCGTTGCCAAGCTGCCTTTGGCGGCCGTGGTGCTGCTGGCGGCGGGGGCGGGTTTGCTGGTGTGGCAGCAGCTGGGTACGGTAATCGGCCGCGACGGCGGCATTTCCTTTCTGCTTTTGATGGTGATGCTGAAATCCTTCGAAGGCAATGCGATGCGCGACTGGCAGGTGTTGCTGCTGGCCATGCTGTTTTTAATCGGTTCGGCGGTGCTGTTTGGGCAGACGCTGCTGACGGGCTTGTGGCTGCTGGCGGCGTTGCTGGCGGTGGGGCTGTGTTTTGCAGTGCTGTGCGGGCTGGATGCGCGCAGCGCGTTGAAACAGGGTTTGCTGGCATTCGGTTTGACGCTTCCGCTGGCGGCGGTGCTGTTTGTCGTGATGCCGCGGCGCAGCGAACCTTTGTGGAGCATCCCCCAGCCGCAGCAGGAGCAGGCGAAGACGGGTTTGTCGGACACGATGCAGCCGGGCAGTATCGGCAATCTGGTGCAGAGCGACGAGCTGGTGGCGAATGTGACGTTTTCAGACGGCCTCAAGCCCGGTGCGGGGCAGCTGTACTGGCGTGCCATTGTGATGGCGGATTTCGACGGGCAGACATGGCGCGCCATGCCGGATTTCGAGGAAATGAGTGCGCCCGGGGTTTCAGACGGCCTCAAGTTGTCGTATCAGATGATTTTGCGTGATCAGAAAGGCGTTGTGCCTGCGTTGGATTATCCCGTCGTGCGCGAAGGCTCGGGCATGAGCGTGCGTTTGGGCGATGTGGTGCGCGTGCGCAGCAGGGAAGGGTTGCGCCGCGTCGTATTGCAGTCGCGCGCCGGCGGTATGCTGCCGCAGAAACTGAAGGAATTTGAAAAGAAACTGTATATGCGTCTGCCGCAGTCGGGCAATTTCCGCACGCGCCGCCTGGCGCAGACGCTGGCGCAGCAAAGCCGTTCGGTCGGAGAGTTTTCGCAGAAGGTGTTGGACTATTACCGTAATGGACGGTTTGCGTATACCTTGCAGCCGCCGCTGTATCGGGGAGCCGACAGCATCGACAATTTTATGTTCGAGGGCAGGCAGGGTTTTTGCGAACATTACGCGCAAAGCTATGTGGTGATGATGCGTGCCGCAGGTGTGCCCGCGCGGGTGGTGACCGGCTATCTCGGAGCGGATTATCAGGAAAGCGGCAATTTCTGGCAGATACGCAGCAAAAACGCCCATGCATGGGCGGAAATCTGGCTGGAGGGCGAACAGGCTTGGTTACGCGTCGACCCTACGGCAGCTGTGTCCGAGCAACGTATCACGGCTGGTTTGAGCGAAGCGCTGCCTGAAAGCGATCGGGCGATGGTTGCCGGAAACCATAACGGAAAAATGTGGGGCGGCTGGCTGGAAAGCGGCCAGTTTTACTGGCAGCAGTGGGTAGTGAATTATGACGAAAGCAGCCAAAACAATCTGTTCGCCGGGCTGGGGCTGGGACGTTTCCGATTCGGCACGGCTTTGCTGGCGGGCATTGTCGGCATTTTCGCGGCCTTGCTGCCCGTGGTTTGGTGGTGGAGAAGAGGCCGTCTGAAAGAGCGCGAACCGCTGGCCGAAGGCTTTGCGCTGCTGAAAAGCATCTTTATCGGCGATGAAGATGAAACAGCCGCAGCCGTTACTGCCTCCGAGCTGATCGAAATGCTGCGGCAAAACGAAGTGGAAGACCGGGAATTGCAAGACTTGCTGCGGCAATATGAGGACTGGCAGTTTGCCGCCGAAATCATGCCGGATAAAAGGACTCAGCGGGCGTGGTTTGGCCGGGCGGTTCGAATTGCACGGCGTTACAAACAATAGTGGTACGAGGTTTCGGTGGATGATGAGAAAACAAAATTTCTTTTCTGTTCATTGATATGACGATTTTGCATTGTTTTTTTCCGTTTTTCCTGCTTGACTGAAGTTTTCCGGGTTCTGTATAGTTCACATCTTCGCTGCTTCGGCGGCGCTGTTCTTTAACAAAACGATTACCGATAAGTGTGAGTGCGCGAGCCTCACACTGCGACAAAAACAGACAGAAGATGTTTTCATTGACTGTCGGTTTCTTTGAAGCAGACCAGAAGTTATAAGTTAGAGATTGAACATAAGAGTTTGATCCTGGCTCAGATTGAACGCTGGCGGCATGCTTTACACATGCAAGTCGGACGGCAGCACAGAGAAGCTTGCTTCTTGGGTGGCGAGTGGCGAACGGGTGAGTAATGTATTGGAACGTACCGAGTAATGGGGGATAACCAATCGAAAGATTGGCTAATACCGCATACGTCCTGAGGGGGAAAGCGGGGGATCTTCGGACCTCGCGTTATTCGAGCGGCCAATATCTGATTAGCTGGTTGGTGGGGTAAAGGCCTACCAAGGCGACGATCAGTAGCGGGTCTGAGAGGATGATCCGCCACACTGGGACTGAGACACGGCCCAGACTCCTACGGGAGGCAGCAGTGGGGAATTTTGGACAATGGGCGCAAGCCTGATCCAGCCATGCCGCGTGTCTGAAGAAGGCCTTCGGGTTGTAAAGGACTTTTGTCAGGGAAGAAAAGGCTTTTGATAATACCAGGAGCTGATGACGGTACCTGAAGAATAAGCACCGGCTAACTACGTGCCAGCAGCCGCGGTAATACGTAGGGTGCGAGCGTTAATCGGAATTACTGGGCGTAAAGCGGGCGCAGACGGTTTGTTAAGCAGGATGTGAAATCCCCGGGCTCAACCCGGGAACTGCGTTCTGAACTGGCAGGCTAGAGTGTGTCAGAGGGGGGTAGAATTCCACGTGTAGCAGTGAAATGCGTAGAGATGTGGAGGAATACCGATGGCGAAGGCAGCCCCCTGGGATAACACTGACGTTCATGCCCGAAAGCGTGGGTAGCAAACAGGATTAGATACCCTGGTAGTCCACGCCCTAAACGATGTCGATTAGCTGTTGGGCAGCTTGACTGCTTAGTAGCGTAGCTAACGCGTGAAATCGACCGCCTGGGGAGTACGGTCGCAAGATTAAAACTCAAAGGAATTGACGGGGACCCGCACAAGCGGTGGATGATGTGGATTAATTCGATGCAACGCGAAGAACCTTACCTGGTCTTGACATGTACGGAATCCTCCAGAGACGGAGGAGTGCCTTCGGGAGCCGTAACACAGGTGCTGCATGGCTGTCGTCAGCTCGTGTCGTGAGATGTTGGGTTAAGTCCCGCAACGAGCGCAACCCTTGTCATTAGTTGCCATCATTAAGTTGGGCACTCTAATGAGACTGCCGGTGACAAACCGGAGGAAGGTGGGGATGACGTCAAGTCCTCATGGCCCTTATGACCAGGGCTTCACACGTCATACAATGGTCGGTACAGAGGGTAGCCAAGCCGCGAGGCGGAGCCAATCCCAGAAAACCGATCGTAGTCCGGATTGCACTCTGCAACTCGAGTGCATGAAGTCGGAATCGCTAGTAATCGCAGGTCAGCATACTGCGGTGAATACGTTCCCGGGTCTTGTACACACCGCCCGTCACACCATGGGAGTGGGGGATACCAGAAGCAGGTAGGCTAACCGCAAGGAGGCCGCTTGCCACGGTATGCTTCATGACTGGGGTGAAGTCGTAACAAGGTAGCCGTAGGGGAACCTGCGGCTGGATCACCTCCTTTCTAGAGAAAAAAGAGGCTTGTGCATTCACACTTATCGGTAATCGAAAGAGCGTTACAAAGGGTTTGTAGCTCAGGTGGTTAGAGCACACGCTTGATAAGCGTGGGGTCGTAGGTTCAAGTCCTACCAGACCCACCAAAAAAACCGTACGGACAAAATCCGATGCAGCAAGACGGGGGCATAGCTCAGTTGGTAGAGCACCTGCTTTGCAAGCAGGGGGTCATCGGTTCGATCCCGTTTGCCTCCACCACATACTTTACAAATCAAAAAGGGTTGCTATAATGCGCAGCCCGTTTTGATTTGCGAAGTAGACAAAATCGAACGCATAGATCTTTAACAAATTGGAAAGCCGAAATCAACAAACAAACGAAGTAAGGTTTGTGTCTGCATGAAACAGCCGGAAGGCCGTCTGAAAGCAGGTAGTTTTAAATAACAGACAAACCGAATACAGAAATTTGGGTGATGATTGTATCGACTTAACCCTGAAACACAAAAGGCAGGGTTAAGACACAACAAGCAGTAAGCTTTATCAAAGTAAAGGCCTTAAGGAACGTAGCTAGTCAACGGCGAAACTCCAAAGTCAGAAAGGTGCTTCAAATGATAGAGTCAAGTGAATAAGTGCATCAGGTGGATGCCTTGGCGATGATAGGCGACGAAGGACGTGTAAGCCTGCGAAAAGCATCGGGGAGCTGGCAATAAAGCTTTGATCCGGTGATGTCCGAATGGGGAAACCCACCGCATTCAGTGCGGTATCCTTGTCTGAATACATAGGACAAGAGAAGCGAACCCGGAGAACTGAACCATCTAAGTACCCGGAGGAAAAGAAATCAACCGAGATTCCGCAAGTAGTGGCGAGCGAACGCGGAGGAGCCTGTATACGATAGCCGTCGGGATAGAAGAAAGAATTGGAAACTTCTGCCATAGTGGGTGATAGCCCCGTATTCGAAATTCCGGCGGTGGTACTAGGTATACGACAAGTAGGGCGGGACACGAGAAATCCTGTCTGAAGATGGGGGGACCATCCTCCAAGGCTAAATACTCATCATCGACCGATAGTGAACCAGTACCGTGAGGGAAAGGCGAAAAGAACCCCGGGAGGGGAGTGAAATAGAACCTGAAACCTGATGCATACAAACAGTGGGAGCGGATTTATTCCGTGACTGCGTACCTTTTGTATAATGGGTCAACGACTTACATTCAGTAGCGAGCTTAACCGGATAGGGGAGGCGCAGGGAAACCGAGTCTTAATAGGGCGATTGAGTTGCTGGGTGTAGACCCGAAACCGAGTGATCTATCCATGGCCAGGTTGAAGGTGCCGTAACAGGTACTGGAGGACCGAACCCACGCATGTTGCAAAATGCGGGGATGAGCTGTGGATAGGGGTGAAAGGCTAAACAAACTCGGAGATAGCTGGTTCTCCCCGAAAACTATTTAGGTAGTGCCTCGAGCTAGACACTGATGGGGGTAAAGCACTGTTATGGCTAGGGGGTCATTGCGACTTACCAACCCATGGCAAACTAAGAATACCATCAAGTGGTTCCTCGGGAGACAGACATCGGGTGCTAACGTCCGGTGTCAAGAGGGAAACAACCCAGACCGCCAGCTAAGGTCCCAAATGACAGATTAAGTGGTAAACGAAGTGGGAAGGCACAGACAGCCAGGATGTTGGCTTAGAAGCAGCCATCATTTAAAGAAAGCGTAATAGCTCACTGGTCGAGTCGTCCTGCGCGGAAGATGTAACGGGGCTCAAATCTGTAACCGAAGCTGCGGATGTACTTTTAGTGCATGGTAGGGGAGCGTTCTGTAGGCCTGCGAAGGTGTCTCGTAAGGGATGCTGGAGGTATCAGAAGTGCGAATGTTGACATGAGTAGCGATAAAGCGGGTGAAAAGCCCGCTCGCCGAAAGCCCAAGGTTTCCTACGCAACGTTCATCGGCGTAGGGTGAGTCGGCCCCTAAGGCGAGGCAGAAATGCGTAGTCGATGGGAAACGGGTTAATATTCCCGTACTTTGATTCAATGCGATGTGGGGACGGAGAAGGTTAGGTTAGCAAACTGTTGGAATAGTTTGTTTAAGCCGGTAGGTGGAAGACTTAGGCAAATCCGGGTCTTCATAACACCGAGAAGTGACGACGAGTGTCTACGGACACGAAGTAACCGATACCACGCTTCCAGGAAAAGCCACTAAGCTTCAGTTGGATCAGAACCGTACCGCAAACCGACACAGGTGGGCAGGATGAGAATTCTAAGGCGCTTGAGAGAACTCGGGAGAAGGAACTCGGCAAATTGATACCGTAACTTCGGGAGAAGGTATGCCCTCTAATGTGAAAGACTTGCTCTGTAGGCATAGGAGGGTCGCAGAGAATCGGTGGCTGCGACTGTTTATTAAAAACACAGCACTCTGCAAACACGAAAGTGGACGTATAGGGTGTGACGCCTGCCCGGTGCTGGAAGGTTAATTGAAGATGTGAGAGCATCGGATCGAAGCCCCAGTAAACGGCGGCCGTAACTATAACGGTCCTAAGGTAGCGAAATTCCTTGTCGGGTAAGTTCCGACCCGCACGAATGGCGTAACGATGGCCACACTGTCTCCTCCCGAGACTCAGCGAAGTTGAAGTGGTTGTGAAGATGCAATCTACCCGCTGCTAGACGGAAAGACCCCGTGAACCTTTACTGTAGCTTTGCATTGGACTTTGAAGTCACTTGTGTAGGATAGGTGGGAGGCTTAGAAGCAGAGACGCCAGTCTCTGTGGAGCCGTCCTTGAAATACCACCCTGGTGTCTTTGAGGTTCTAACCCAGACCCGTGATCCGGGTCGGGGACCGTGCATGGTAGGCAGTTTGACTGGGGCGGTCTCCTCCCAAAGAGTAACGGAGGAGTTCGAAGGTTACCTAGGTCCGGTCGGAAATCGGACTGATAGTGCAATGGCAAAAGGTAGCTTAACTGCGAGACCGACAAGTCGAGCAGGTGCGAAAGCAGGACATAGTGATCCGGTGGTTCTGTATGGAAGGGCCATCGCTCAACGGATAAAAGGTACTCCGGGGATAACAGGCTGATTCCGCCCAAGAGTTCATATCGACGGCGGAGTTTGGCACCTCGATGTCGGCTCATCACATCCTGGGGCTGTAGTCGGTCCCAAGGGTATGGCTGTTCGCCATTTAAAGTGGTACGTGAGCTGGGTTTAAAACGTCGTGAGACAGTTTGGTCCCTATCTGCAGTGGGCGTTGGAAGTTTGACGGGGGCTGCTCCTAGTACGAGAGGACCGGAGTGGACGAACCTCTGGTGTACCGGTTGTCACGCCAGTGGCATCGCCGGGTAGCTAAGTTCGGAAGAGATAAGCGCTGAAAGCATCTAAGCGCGAAACTCGCCTGAAGATGAGACTTCCCTTGCGGTTTAACCGCACTAAAGAGTCGTTCGAGACCAGGACGTTGATAGGTGGGGTGTGGAAGCGCGGTAACGCGTGCAGCTAACCCATACTAATTGCTCGTGAGGCTTGACTCTATCATTTGAAGGACTTTAAAACCTTTAAGATAATGCTTACATCGGACTTGTTCCGATACTTTCATCACAGTTGATTTGACGACGGTTTGTAACCGTCCGGCTTTACCGATTTGACAGTTTACGTCTGGCGGCCATAGCGAGTTGGTCCCACGCCTTCCCATCCCGAACAGGATCGTGAAACGACTCAGCGCCGATGATAGTGTGGATTCCCATGTGAAAGTAGGTCACTGCCAGACACTTATTCCGAACCCCCGCAAAAAGCGGGGGTTTTTGTTTGTTCATGCCGGAGTAAGAATTCGTGCCTGTTTGTTTGTGCCGTAGTAGGGGTTTGAGGCTTTATCCCGGGTATGCGTCATTCGGGCCGGGTATGCATCATGGTGTAGGTTTCGGTCTGCTGCTATCTTTATCTTAAGCTTCTTCTGTCGGATAAAACAGAATGTTGCTCCGGGAAAATGCTTGCCGATTCGGCAGTTTTTAATTATGATATCCGTTCTTGATTGTGCCGGCCCGTCCGGTGTGTGTGCCGGAACATTATTTCGGTTGTGTGCAAAAAGAAACCGGAATGGTGTGCCGCTTATGTGTCAGAAAGGAAAATTATGATGAAGAAAATCCTGTTCGGATTGGCAGCCTATGCGCTGGCGGCTCTGGCCGCCGCTGCGGTTAATATCAATACGGCAACGGTGGAGGAGCTGAAAGCCCTGCCGGGCATCGGCCCGGCCAAAGCCCAGGCCATTGCCGACTACCGTAAGGAAAACGGTGATTTCAAATCGGTTGAGGATTTGAAAAAGGTCAAAGGCATCGGCGAGGGTATCTTCGGCAAGCTCAAGGATGAGGCTACCGTCGGTTCCTCACCCAATGCCAAAGCAGCCAAACCCGCCGCACCTGCCGCCAAAAACGTACCGCCCGCTCCCGCCGCCAAAAAGTAGACAGACACATCCGTCCGTAACAAAAGCCGCCGGTGCCTGTCAGCATCCGGCGGCTTTGTCATTTGTAGCGATGGGAGCAATTCAGACTGTTAAACCGTCTGTGTAGGGCTAACCCAGACATACGGTTGTCTGAGTTGACCTTTTGGTGGAATTTATACGGGGGAGATGTCCTACGGTAGAAATTGTTCGTTCACAGGAATAATGGAATAGCCACCTCAGTGAAAATCAAATCGGCGTGTTCGTGGCGTTATGCAGTTGTTACCTGCTGTTTTATAGATTCGTTCAAAATTTAAAAACGTATAGGAGTAAGGAACTTTGGGTATTTTTCCTTACTGATATCCAAAAATTCAAAGATACGGATTATGCCGTTTTTCATGCCCGACGGTAGTCATGCGTCCGTGACCGGTGATGATTTGGGTATCGTCAGGGAGTGCGAAAATCTTTTCTCTGATGTTGCGGATCAAATCTTCGTGATTGCTGCGTTCGAAATCGGTTCGGCCTATGCTTTCGTAAAAAATGACGTCTCCCGCAATCAGTAATTCTGCTTCGGCGCAATAAAAGACGACATGACCGGGCGTATGTCCCGGAACATGAAGTACTTTGAACGCATATTTTCCAACTTTCAGAGTGTCGCCGTCGGAGAGCCATTGGGTTGGCATAAAGGGTTTCGCGGGGGGGAAATTATATTGTTTGGTGATGGAGGCGAGGTCGGCGAGCAGAAAGCGGTCTGCTTCGTGGGGACCGAAAACCTGAATTTCGGGGTTGAGCGCGGTGATTTCCGATACGCCGCCGATATGATCGAGATGTCCGTGTGTGAGCCAGACGGCTTTTGCTTTCAGATTCCGTTTTTCCGCTTCTTCCATCAGTCGGGGGATGTTGCCTCCCGTATCGGTGAATACGGCTTCCCCGCTTTCGTCGTCCCACATCAGCGTGCAGTTTTGGCGGAACAGGGTAACGGGTATGATTTCAACATGTAGCGACATTGTTTTCCTTGGCTGGATATTGTTATGGGTTTGCATGGCCTGCAATCTGCTGAATTATATGTGATAATCGCATGCAAACCAATTATTTGGAGGTATATGCGGTGAAAGACCTTATTTTCTGTGGGCTTTTTTCCATAAGCTGCGCTGCCCATGCCGCTCCGTCGCTGATGCTGGCCGAGGAGTACCGCAACCAAAACGTGGAAAACTGGGCGGCAAGCGAAAAATTGGACGGCGTGCGCGCCTATTGGGACGGCAAAAAACTGCTCAGCCGTCAGGGATACGCTTTCACACCTCCGCCGGGGTTTACCAAAAATTTTCCCGATTATCCGCTGGACGGCGAGCTTTATGCCGGACGCGGACGTTTTGAGCAGACTTCGGCCGCTGTCCGCTCCGCATCGGGCGATTGGTCGGGCATACGCCTGTATGTTTTCGATGTACCGCAGGCGCAGGGTAATCTTTACAAACGGTTGGCGGTTATAGAAGGCCGTCTGAAAAAATACCCCGCCAATATTTCAGTCGTCAGGCAGACGCCGGTAAAAGACATCGTCCAAGCGCGCGCCATGATGGAAAAAATCGTTGCGGAAGGCGGCGAGGGCGTGATTTTGCGCGATCCTGCCGCACCTTACGCGGCGGGGCGCAGCAGCAGCTATCTGAAACTGAAACCGCAGCAGGATGCGGAATGCACCGTCACCAAACATTACGAAGGAAAGGGCAAATACGCGGGCAAACTCGGCTCCGTCGGCTGCCGCAACAGTTTGGGCGAATTCAAAATCGGCAGCGGATTCAAGGATGCCGACCGCGCCAATCCGCCGCCTGTCGGTTCGGTTATCACCTACCGCTATCGCGGTTTCACACAAAAAGGCCTGCCCCGTTTCGCCACGTTTATGCGCGTCCGCAAAGATTGAGCGGAGGCCGTCTGAAACCGCTCTGCCATACCGAGGCCGTCTGAAAACGAAGCAGTCCGTTTTTTCAGACGGCCTCAACTGTTTTTCCGCGGCATTCAGCCCTGTTCCCGCCGTGCCGCCGCAATCAGTTCGCCAACCAGTTGCGGCACCCCTTCCGCCGCCTTTTTCGCCAACACCTCCGCCCGCACGCCGTTCAAATTCGGTTTCGGATCAACCAGATAAACCGGCGCGTCGGAGCGGGCATAATGAAGCAGCGACGCGGCGGGGTAAACCTGAAGCGACGTGCCCACCACCATCACAATGTCGGCACCGCACACCATGCCCGCCGCCTTGTCCATCAGCGGCACGGCCTCGCCGAACCAGACGATGTGCGGCCGCAGCGGATTGCCGTAGCGGTCGCAGTCGGACGGCTTCTGATCGCCGCTCCACGGCATCACGTCGGTTTCGTCGGCCGTGCTTCTGAGCTTGTCCAATTCGCCGTGCAGATGCAGCACCTTGCTGCTGCCCGCCCGCTCGTGCAGATTGTCCACGTTTTGCGTGATGATTTGCACGTCGTAATATTTTTCCAACTCGGCCAAAGCCTTGTGTGCGGCATTCGGTTTGGCTGCCGCCGCTTTGCGCCGCCTCTTGTTGTAAAAGTCGATTACCACCTGCGGCTGGCGGGCGAAGGCTTCGGGCGTGCAAACGTCCTCGATGCGCCAGCCCTCCCACAGCCCGTCGCTGTCGCGGAAGGTTTGCAGGCCGCTTTCGGCGCTGATGCCCGCGCCGGTCAGCGCCACGCATTTTTTCATTGTTTGTTCCTTTCGGTATTCTGTTTTGGCAAGCCACAATATGGGAAACCGGTATGCCGTCTGAAGACGTCTCGGATTTTCAGACGACCTTTTATATTTCGGAATCCCGCAGCAACGCGTCATCCCCTCAAACAGGCAAAAACGCGATGTTCAGATTGTTGGCAAGCACCAATTCTTTGAATTTCTCCGTAAACACCCAAACCAGATTGTCCGAATCCTCTTTGGCGCAATACTCAAACCCGCCCGCGTGTTCAAGGAAAACGGGCGGGTAGTCGATAAACCGTTCGCCGTCGATTTCGTAACAATCGGATTGTTCAAAATCAACCAAGGCAAGCGACGGTTTGATTTTGCCCAAAAAGCACCTCAATTCCACATTTCGGATTTTGAGCACCGCAGGGAAAAATGCCAGCTCCTGTTCCAAATGCCCCGCCAGCTTGTGCACGAAACGCTCGGAAAACAAAGGCATTTTGGGAATGGTTTGGATAAAGTCGGTTTGCGAAATATTGTCGGGCGTATATCCTTCCTGCGCGATAAAAACCGCTTGTTGCCGGTAACCGCCCTCGCCGTACACAATAAAATCGTCAATGCCTGCGTCGGTTTGCTGTAAATTGGCATACGCGGCTTCGTTGTTCACGGCGGAATATAAATTGTAGTATTTCATGCGTTTTCCTTTGTTCGGAATGGGTTTGAAGGCAGCCTGAAAACGGTTTGTCCGCTTTTCAGGCTGCCTTCTGCCGTTTACTTTGCGTCTTTAAACCCACGCTTCAAATGCACCATCAGCAGCGCGACGGCGGCGGGGGTTACGCCGGAAATGCGCGATGCCTGCCCCAGCGTTTCGGGGCGGTGTTGGTTGAGTTTTTGCTGCACTTCGGCGGATAAGCCTTTGACTTTGGCGTAATCGATATTTTCAGGCAGGCGCAGGGTTTCGATGTCGCGGCGGCTGTTGATTTCTTCCTGCTGGCGGTCAATGTAGCCTTGGTATTTGACTTGGATTTCCACCTGCTCGGTAACGTCGTCTGCAAGGCTTTCAGACGGCATGGCATCAGGCAGGGTCATCAGGGCGGCGTAGTCGAGATTGGGGCGGCGCAGCAGGTCGTGCAGGTTGGCTTCGCGGCTTAATTTTTGCCCGAATACGCGCATTTGTTCGGACTCGGGCAGCTTTTGCGGCGTGTACCATGTGGCTTTGAGGCGTTGGATTTCGCGCTCGACGGCTTCGCGTTTTTCGTTGAACGCGCGCCATTGCGATTCGCCAATCAAGCCGATTTTGCGACCGTCTTCGGTGAGCCGCATATCGGCGTTGTCTTCGCGCAGCTGCAATCGGTATTCGGCGCGGCTGGTGAACATTCGGTAGGGCTCGTTCACGCCTTTGGTAATCAAATCGTCTACGAGTACGCCGAGATAGGCCTGTTCGCGGCGCAAAATCAGCGGCTCTTGTTCGCGCACGTATTGCACGGCGTTGGCACCCGCGAGCAAGCCTTGCGCGGCGGCTTCTTCGTAGCCCGTTGTGCCGTTGATTTGCCCAGCGAAAAACAGCCCCGCGATGGTTTTGGTTTCCAAGCTGGCTTTGAGGTTGCGCGGGTCGAAATAGTCGTATTCGATGGCGTAGCCGGGGCGCAGGATGTGGGCGTTTTCCAAGCCTTTCATGCTGCGCACGAGCGCGATTTGGATGTCGAAGGGCAGGCTGGTGGAGATGCCGTTGGGGTAGTATTCGTGGGTGGTCAGGCCTTCGGGTTCGAGGAAAATCTGGTGGCTGTCTTTGTCGGCGAAGCGGTTGATTTTGTCTTCGATAGACGGGCAGTAGCGCGGGCCGACGCCTTCGATTTTGCCGGTGAACATGGGGCTGCGGTCGAAACCTGAGCGGATGATGTCGTGGGTTTGCAGGTTGGTATGCGTAATCCAGCAGGACACTTGGCGCGGATGCATTTCGGCGTTGCCGCGCACGGAAAAGACGGGCACGGGCATGTCGCCGGGCTGTTCGGTGAGCTGGGAGAAATCAATCGTGCGGCCGTCGATGCGCGGCGGCGTGCCGGTTTTTAATCTTCCTTGCGGCAAGTTCAATTCTTTCAGGCAGCCTGAAAGCGACTGCGCGGCAGGGTCGCCCGCGCGGCCGCCTTCGTAGTTTTCCAAACCGATGTGGATTTTGCCCGCCAAAAACGTGCCGGCGGTCAAGACCACGGCGCGGGCTTTAAACTCAACATTCATCGCGGTTTTCACGCCCGATACGCGGCCGCCGTCCAAAGTAATATCGTCCACCGCCTGCTGGAACAAGTCCAAATTCGGCTGGTTTTCCAGCATTTCGCGGATGGCGGCTTTATAGAGAATGCGGTCGGCCTGGGCGCGGGTGGCGCGTACCGCCGCGCCTTTGCTGGCGTTGAGTCGGCGAAACTGGATGCCGCTCATATCAGTCGCCAGCGCCATCGCGCCGCCGAGCGCATCCACTTCGCGCACCAGATGGCCTTTGCCGATACCGCCGATGGAAGGGTTGCAGGACATCTGCCCGAGCGTTTCGATATTGTGGGTGAGCAGCAGCGTTTGCGCGCCCATGCGCGCGGCAGCCAGCGCGGCTTCCGTGCCTGCGTGGCCGCCGCCGACGATGATCACGTCGTAGGTTTTGGGGTAAACAATGGTGGACATTTGGGTGTGTGCTTTCCGGGTTTCAGACGGCCTCTGTTTGGGATGGAGGCCGTCTGAAAAGGTTGTTCGTAAAAAAGAAAGGCGCGGATTGTACGCGCTTTTGTCAGGGAGGCGGAAGGCCGTTTCCGTCTGTGTGAAAAGGCCGTCTGAAAATGCCCGCGCTGTTTTTCAGACGGCCTTTTCGCTCCATGCCGCCAGAGCGGCCATGTTTTGCGCGGCGCAGTCGGCGAAGGGCAGGGGATGGGCGTGTTCTCCGTACCAGACGGTGCGCATGCCGAGTTTTTTCGCGGCGGCGAGGTTGGCGGCGGAGTCGTCGACCATGATGCAGTTTTCGGGCGCAGCGTTCAGGGCGGTGCAGGCGGAGAGATAGGCGGCGGGATCGGGCTTGCAGGCGTAGCCGCAGTCGTCCGTGCCCAGCAGGGCGCCGAAAAAGCCGTTCAGGCCGAGGGCGGACACGAGGCTGCGCACATAAAACGACGGCGCATTGGAGAGCACGGCCTTGCGTCCTTTCAGACGGCCTAAGGCCTGCGCCGCGCCTGTTTCGCCGCAGAGTTTGGGCAGGATGTCGTCCATCGGGTGCGAAAAACGCAAAAAGTCGGCGGTGTCGGCTTCGGGGCGGTGCAGGCGCAGGCCGGCGAGCGTCGCACCGTGTTCGTGCCACCACTGCCGCCGCAGGCAGTCGGCCTCGGTTTCAGGCAAACGCATTTCGGCGGCCAGCCATTCGGTCATGCGGCGGTTGATAAGATAAAAAATGCCCGCGTCGGCGCGGTGCAGGGTGTTGTCGAGATCGAACAGCCAAATCGGCTCTGTGTCTTTATTCATGGCGGTTTTGCGGGTATCATCCGCGCCCGATTATAACCAAACGGAGAATGTTGCATGAAACAGGTTTTGCAGGCGGCAGCGGCCGCTTTTTTGTTCGCGTCGACACAGGTGCAGGCGCAAACCGAAGTACGGCTGGCGGTGCACAAATCGTTCAGCCTGCCCAAAGACGCTTTTGCCGCCTTCGAGCGTGCCAACGATGCGAAGGTGTCCGTGATCAAGGCGGGCAGCGGCAACGAAATGGTGAACAAGCTGGTGCTCAGCCGCGCCCGCCCGATTGCCGATGCGGTATACGGCCTCGACAACACCACGGTGCTCAAAGCCCGCGAAAGCGGCATACTCGCGCCGCGCCAGCCCGCTTCCGCCGCCGTGAACGCAAGTCTGCCGCACGCGCTGGCGGTAGACTCGGGCTACATCACGCTCAATTACGACAAAGCCTGGTTTGCCAAGCACAAGCTGCCGCTGCCGCAGACTTTGGACGACTTGGCCAAGCCGCAGTATAAAAACCTGCTGGCCGTGCCCAATCCCGGCATGTCCAGCGCCGGACTGGGTTTTCTGCTCGCCAACATTCAGGGCTTGGGCGAAAAGCAGGCGTTTGACTGGTGGGCGAAAATGCGCGCCAACGGCGTGAAAATCACCAAAGACTGGAGCGAAGCCTACTACACCGAATTCACGCAAAACGGCGGCGCGCGCCCCATCGTCGTCGGCTACGCGTCCAGCCCCGCCGCCGAAGTGCACTACGGCAAAGGCAAATACAGCACGCCGCCCACCGCCAACCTGTTCCTCAAAGGCGGCGTGTTCCGCCAGGTGGAAGGCGCGGCGGTGCTTGGCGGCGCGCAAGAGCCCGAGCTGGCGGCCAAACTCGTGCAATACCTGCAAAGCCCCGCCGTGCAAAAAGCCATTCCCGGCGAAATGTGGGTTTACCCCGCCGTGAAAAACACCCCGCTGCCCGAGGTCTTCAAATATGCCCAAGCGCCGCAGCACGCCGACAACCCGCCCGAAGCGGCCATCGCCAAAAACCAGCGCCGCTGGGTCAGCCACTGGATACGCGTCGTGCTCAAATAAACCGCGAATCCGCCGACAAAGGCCGTCTGAAAAGACAGAAACACCGCTTTCAGACGGCCTCCCCTTGATCAGGACACAACCATGGACAACAAACAAAAACTCCAAGCCGGCCTCGCCGAAATGGGCATCGCCCTCGACCCCGCCCGCCAGCTCCTGCTGCTCGAATACACCGCCCTTTTGGGTAAATGGAACGCCGCCTACAACCTCACCGCCCTGCGCGACGAGAGCCGCGTTATCAGCCACCACATCCTCGACAGCCTCACCCTGCTGCCTTATATAGAAGGCGCGTCCTCCATGATGGACGTCGGCTCGGGCGGCGGCATGCCCGGCATCCCCGCCGCCATCTGCCGCCCCGATCTGCCCATCACCCTGCTCGATGCCAACACCAAAAAAACCGCCTTCCTGCAACAGGCCGCCATCGAACTGGGTCTGAAAAACATCACCGTCGCCTCCGGCCGCGTCGAAGCCATGCACGACAAAAAAGCCAACGTCGTCACCAGCCGCGCCTTTGCCGAGTTGCGCGACTTCGCCGCCCTCACCAAACACCTGCTCGGCGAAAACGGCTACTGGGCGGCCATGAAAGGCGTATACCCCTACGAAGAAATCGAACAGCTCCCCGACAGCATCGAAGTGGTGAAAGTGGAAAAACTCCACGTTCCCATGCTCGACGCCGAGCGGCATATGGTGATCATGCGCTCCAAGGCCGTCTGAAAAGGCCGTCTGAAAGCGAAGTTTGGCGGAATACCGGTATTCCGTATATTTAGAAAACAGAACACAAAGAGGCCGTCTGAACGTTTTCAGACGGCCTCTGCCGTAGCGGCAGGGTGTGATGCCTGCGGGATCTTCGCTTTCAGACGGCCTATTAACGGGCGGCGGGGGCATGGAACGCGTGCGCCGCTTTGTGGCGGCACACCCTGCGCGCTTATGGCCGTATTTCAGACGGCCTTTGTGCAATGCGGGGCTGACAAAATCCGTCAGTTGCCGAACTGCGGCTTTATGCCGATACCCTAAAAAGGCAGAAGTGCCGCAAAAATACACTCTTTTGTCATGACGGATTTTCGTGCCATGATAAATGAATCGAAATTTAAACCGATTAAAAACATAAAATTAAAAACGAAAACACCTGAAACCGAGCCGTTGGCACAAGCCGTGCTTGATACATTTCATCCGCGGCAGGCAGCAGCCAGCCAAGGAAACGAGTTTTAAAAGATATGCGCCAAACGCATTATGGGAAATGAAGCAAACAAGACTGCGCCGCATGGGGCGGCAAAAGTCAGATTTTTTGATAAACGGCAATTGTGCCGGTACTAACTTGGAGTTAAAACATGAAAGCAATGCAAAAAGGTTTCACCCTGATCGAGTTGATGATCGTAATCGCCATTATCGGTATTTTGGCTGCCATCGCCATCCCCCAATACCAAAACTACATTACCCGCTCGCAGGCTTCCCGCGTAATGGGTGAAACTTCCCAGATCAAAACTGCCGTTGAAACCTGTATCTTGGACGGTCGTACTACCACTGTTCAACACGACGGCAACCCCACTGACCCGAGCACAACCTGTGTGACCGGTGCTACCCAATCCAACCTGCTGGGTGCGGCTACTACAGCTAAAGCTGGTTACCCCTTGGTAACTATTGGCGATGATGGTACTGCTTCTATTGCCGCTACATTCGGTACCAATGCTGCTACCGCGCTGAAAACCAAAACCCTGACTTGGTCTCGTGATAAACAAGGTACTTGGTCTTGCGCCACTACTATCGACGCCAAATACCAGCCTGCTGGTTGTGCAACTAAAGCTGCTGCTGCAGCTACTCCTAAACCTTAATAATCAAGATATTTCTTATTCTGGTTATTCAAGAAACGCACCCCGCGCGGGTGCGTTTTTATCATTAGTGCCGTCGAAAGCAGGTTTCTACGATGTCCGCCAAACGAACCAAAGATATGCTCACCGTGGCCGTGCTGCTGGCTGCTGCCGCCACCGCCATCCATTTTTATGTCGACAATATGGCGCGCAATGCGGCATGGCATGCCCTCTATCCCCTGCGTGCCAAGCTGGCTTTGTCCAAACTTTCGTGCAGCCCGGGCAGCCCCGCCTGGATGGAGGGCGCGCTGCGGCTTTCCGTCGAGCGCCAAGTCGCCCCTGCCAACCAAATCGCCTATATCGACGCGCAGGGCAGGGAATTCCATTGTGAAAACGGCTTTTTCGACAAGCCTTATCTTTCCGATGCGGTGACGGAGCAAACGCGTTTCCGCTATGCCAGCATGACCAAGCTGTGGACGGCCGATGCCGTGCTGGCGCTGGTCAACGAAAACAAAATCGGCCTGGATACCAAAGCCGTCGACATCCTGCCTGAAATCCGCAACCAAACCGATCCGCGCATGAACGACATCACGGTTGCCCATCTGCTGCTGCATCAGGGCGGCTTCGACCGCTATTCCATGCTCGGCATCGATATGTTCAACCCGAACGAAGAACCGCTCTGTCCCAACCGTTTGGCCGAACTGGGAACAATCCGTTTGAATTTCACGCCCGGCAGCCGCACCAGCTATTCCAATTTGGGCTATTGCCTCTTGGGCGAAATCGTGGCGAGAAAATCGGGCGGCGGCACTTATACCGAGGCGATGGGCAGGCTTTACCCTCTGGCGCAAGACGGCCTGAAATTCATCCGCCAACAGCAGGAAAGTGACGAAGTTAGTTACAATTATGTCGAAAAAGGGCTTACCGGCCTTGCAGACATTTATTCTTCTTTCGATTACGCTGCGGCGGCCTCGGCCGCAGGCCTGTCGGGCAGCGCATTGGGTGCGGCAAAAGAAATCCGCGCCATGTTGGCACGGGAAAAGCTTAATATCACTTCTATGCCGGAAAACGTAAGCTGCAACTTGGCGCAAATGCGCGATTGTTACGGCTATGCGATGTTTCCCTATCGGGAGGGCAATCGTCCGGCAGTTTGGTTTCGCGACGGCAATCTGCCGGCGGCATCGTCTGTAGCCATGGTTGACGATCAGGGCGGGGTGACCGTGTTGCTCGCTTCCGGTTGGGCGGAGTCTCCCGCCGAAGGGGCGGACGAAATCAAACGTTTTATTTATCGGAACAAATTTTAACCGTGTCAGGCCGCGCCAAGCTGCCGCCGAAACGGCACAATCAGGAATTAGTATGAAAAACGCAAATAAAACAAAAGGTTTTACCCTTATCGAATTGATGATTGTGATTGCAATCATCGGCATTTTGGCGGCCATCGCCATTCCGCAGTATCAGAACTATATCGTCCGCACGCAGCTCAACCGCGCTTATTACGAAGTGAAATCCACGGTAACCAGCATTGAAACCGTGTTGGGCAACGGCAATTTCCCGACCCTGCGGCCGGAAGAGGACAATACGGTGGCCGACGGCGTCAAACGCGAATACATCGGCCTCAATTCCACCATCCCGCAATCCAACATCATCAGCTCGGCCGACATCACGAAGGATGCGTCTAAAAATTTCAAAGACATCAGCATTGTTTTGGGAAAAAACGCGACCAACACCCTGCACGGTACAACCATCACGCTGACCCGCGATGCGGAAGGCGGATGGACGTGCAGCATCAAAAAGCCCAATGGTTCTTCCGTAAACCTGCCTTCGATCAACAGCTTGTGCACGCTTTCTTAATCAACATCCGCATGATATGAAAATCTTCGCAATCTGCCGGCTTTGCGAAGATTTTTACTGTAGGTGTGATTTCCTTAATGAATTGAAATGGTTTGAGAAACAGTATGACCCAACCCAAACTTTCCCGATGGCGTTTTGCCCTTCGGCTTGCATCCATACATCTGCTTATCAATATCTTGGTGGCGGCCGTGGTTGCCGCATTGGTGTTTTTCGTCTGGTATCCGCAGCCTTATCCGGATTTGATGGGCGGTTTGCAGATTTTCGGTTTGATTGTGGCCGTGGACATTATCTGCGGGCCGGTATTGACGTCGGTTTTGGCTAATCCGGCCAAGCCGAAACGGGAAACAGTAACGGATTTGCTGTTGGTTGGCATGATACAGGCGGCGGCGCTGCTATACGGGTTGTATACGGTGACTGCGGTGCGCCCCGTTTGGGTGGTGTTTGAAAACGACCGCTTTACGACTGTGAGCGCGGCAGAAATCGACAAAAACAGGTTGAATGAGGCTTTGCCCGAATTCCGGCAGCTGCCCTGGACGGGCGTGAAACGAATCGCCGTGCGGGATTCCAAAAGCGGAGACGAGGAGCAGGCGAGAATCGAAATGTCCATGCAGGGGATAGAACCGCGCATGCTGCCGGCTTGGTGGGAAGCGGAAAACGAAACCCACCGCGACCGCATCCGCAGCAAAATGAGGCCGGTGGCCGAACTGGAAAAACGGTATCCCGGCCATCCCGCTTTGGCTCAGGCCATCAGTAAAAGCGGGCTGCCAAGCGCCGATTTGTATTATCTGCCGTTTACCTCACAGGAAAACAAAGACTGGACGGTGCTGCTTGATAAGAACACCGATTTCAAAGCTTTTGCGCCACTGGATGCGTTTAAGAAATAAGTTCGGCAAAAGGCCGTCTGAAAACTTGGTTTTCAGACGGCCTTTTGCCGTTTGCCCGCTTGGGCGAAAGCGCTTTATTCCACCACAATCTTCGGAAACGCCTTGCTGTAATCGCGGCCTTTGTCGGCCACGGCCAGCGCGATTTGGAAAGCGGCGCCGGTGTAGATTTCGGCAACGGCCGGATGCGTGTCGAAAAGCTGCGCGGCCGATCCGTTGTCCATCGCTTCGCGCACGGCCATTTGCAGGGGGAGCCGGCCAAGCAGGGGCACGTTCAGACGGCCTGCCAGTTCTTTGCCGCCTTCGCTGCCGAACACGGCTTCGGCATGGCCGCAGTTGGAGCAGATGTGCACCGACATATTTTCCAGCACGCCGAAGATGGGAATGTTGACCTTTTCAAACATATTCACGGCCTTGCGCGCGTCGATCAGGGCAATGTCCTGCGGCGTAGTGACAACCACCGAGCCGGTGACGGGGATTTTCTGCGACAGGGTAAGCTGGATGTCGCCCGTGCCCGGCGGCAGATCGACGAAGAGATAGTCCACATCGTCCCATTCGCTTTGGAACAAAAGCTGCTGCAAAGCCTGGCTGACCATCGGCCCGCGCCAGACGACGGCCTGGTCGGTGTCGACGAGAAAGCCGATGGACATGACTTGGATGCCGCCCTGCGCTTCGACGGGAATCAGCTTTTTGTTCTGCTGGTCGGGCTTGCGTTCGGCCACGCCGAGCATGGTGGGCTGGCTGGGGCCGTAGAGGTCGGCATCGAGCACGCCGACGCGCGCGCCCATGCTTGCCATGGCGGTGGCGAGATTGGCGGTGGTGGTGGACTTGCCGACGCCGCCTTTGCCGGAGGCAACGGCGATGATGTTTTTCACGCCTTTGATGGTGGCGATGCCGGGCTGGACTTTGTGGGTGACGATGTCGGCGGACAGGTGCAGATGGATGGTGTCGCCGCAGCCCGCGTCGGCCAAGGCCGTCTGAACCGACTCGGCAAGCTGCGCTTTGATGTGGTTGTAGGGAAAGCCGAAAACGATTTCGACGTGCAGGCCGTCTTTTTCGTTGCGCACGTCTTTCACGGCCTTTTCGCCGCCCAGCGTGCGCTCCGTGCCGGGGATGGCAACGGCGGCGAGGGCTTGGCGGTAAGTTTCTGTATTCATTTTGTTATCCTTTCCTGTTGACGGTTTGCCGCAAGCGGCACGACGCGGCGCATTTTAGCAGATTCCCCGTGTTTCAGACGGCCTTGGGCGAGACGCGGCGGCGCGGCAAAAGGCCGTCTGAAAACCCTGTTTTGGGTTTTCAGACGGCCTCTTTGCTGCCAACAATCTTTAGTCAAACTGCTTTTGCCCGTTGCGTACAAACGGCAGTTTCAACACGCGCACATCGGCTTCTTTGCCGCGAATGACGACTTTGGCCGCATCGCCGTCAAAATCTTTGGGTACGCGGGCGATGGCGATGGATTGTTTGAGGCTGGGCGAGAACACGCCGCTGGTGGTGATGCCGCGCCCTGCGTCGGTTACCACTTCCATATGGTCGCGCAACACGCCGCCTTTGGCGAGCAGCAGACCGACCTGTTTTACGGCTACGCCTTTTTCTTTCAGGGCAAGGAGCGCGGCTTTGCCGACGAAATCGCGCGCTTCGTCTTTCAAATCCACCGTCCAGCCCATGCCGGCTTCCAGCGGGCTCACGTCGTCGTCCATATCGTTGCCGTAGAGGTTCATGCCCGCTTCCATACGCAGGGTGTCGCGCGCGCCGAGGCCGCAGGGTTTCACGCCTGCCGCTTCGAGGGCTTTGAAAAACGCGGTGGCTTCGCTGCCAGGCAGGATGACTTCCACGCCGTCTTCGCCGGTGTAGCCGGTGCGGGCGACAAACCAGTCATTGCCCAAATCCGCGCCTTGGAAGGGTTTGAGATTGTTCACCACGTCCGCCCATTCGGGTTTGACGGTCAGGAGTTTTTCAACCGCTTTTGGGCCCTGCACAGCGAGCATGCCCAAGTCGTAGCGCGGATTAAACGCCACGCCGAACTCAGCGCCGATTTTGTGGAACTGGGCGGTGTCTTTTTCGCGCGTCGCGCCGTTGGAGACGATGCGGTATTGGGTTTCGGCTTCGTTGGTGCGGTATACGATTAAGTCGTCAATCACGCCGCCTTTGTCGTTGAGCATGGCGGAGTAGAGGGCTTTGCCGACGAAGGCGAGCTTGGCCACGTCGTTGGCAATCAGTTTGCGGAAAAAGGCTTTGGCGTTGGCACCGGCCACGTCGGTAACCAGCATATGCGATACGTCGAACATACCCGCGTCGGTACGCACGGCTTCGTGTTCGGCGATTTGCGAGCCGTAGTGGATGGGCAGCTCCCAGCCGGCAAAGTCGATGAGTTTTGCGCCCGCGTCGATATGGGCTTGATGAAAAGGCGTGGTGTTCAGGGTCATGGGTTTCTCCGTTTGCGGTTTCAGACGGCCTGATTATAGCGGCGCGCCCTGCGGAAACAAGCGTTTCTTTACATTTGGCGGCAATGTGGCGGCAAATGCGGTGTTTTATGCGTCAAAGGCCGTCTGAGAGACATTTAATTTTTAAAGAGGGCGGAAATTTAATCTATTGTGCGTTAACGGAATTTACCTTATATTCTCCCAACGCCCCGGGCTGTTGACATTCGGCTTGCAAGGCTGATTGTCAGCAGACCCTGAGGCGGCCTACAACAGAAGAAAAAAAGGAAAAACTGCATGACACAGATTACTTTGGACAAAACCGACCTGAAAATCCTGCAAGTGCTGCAAAGCAACGGCAGGCTCTCCAATGTCGAACTCTCCGAGCGGGTGGCGCTGTCGCCCTCGCCCTGCCTGCGCCGCGTCAAGCATCTGGAAGACGCGGGCGTGATCCGCTATCACGCCGCGCTTTTGTCGGCAAAAACCCTGCAACTGGATTTGCAGGTGTTTATCCGCGTTGCCATCGACAAATCCGTCGACGCGCGGGCACGGTTTTCGCAGGCCGTCAAAGGCTGGCCGCAGGTGCTCAGCTGCTTTGCGCTGACGGGGGAAACCGATTATCTGCTGCACGCCTTTTTCCCCGACATGGCCGCCTTCTCCCATTTCGTGCTCGACACGCTGCTATCGCATCCCGGCGTTCAGGACGCCAAATCCAGCTTCGTGCTCGACGAGCTGAAAAACACCACCGTCCTGCCGCTGGCACACCTCCAACCCGCGCAGTAACCGTTTTCCGATGCCGCCTGATTTTCTTTAGACGGCCTTTTCAGACGGCTTCTTTCCCATAAGGAGCATTCCCATGAGCAGCAAAATCGTTTTTTTAGACCGCGGCACGCTGCCGGACGACTATGTTTTCCGTTTCACCTTCCCGCACGAAATTTCCGACTACGCGCAAACCGCCGCCGCCGACACCGCCCCGCGCTTGGCAGGCGCGCGCATCGCCGCCACCAACAAAGTCCGCATCAGCGCCGAAGACATCGCCGCCAATCCGCAGCTGGAAATGATCGCCGTGTGCGCCACCGGCTGCGACCATATCGACCTGGCCGCCGCCCGCGCCGCCGGTATCGCCGTCTGCAACGTGCCCGCCTACGGCAGCGAATCCGTTGCCGAACACGCCTTTATGCTGATGATCGCCCTGATGCGCAACCTGCCCGCCTACCGCCGCGACATCGCCGCCGGTATGTGGCAGCAGTCGCCCTTTTTCTGCCATTTCGGCGCGCCCCTGCGCGATTTGAACGGCACAACCCTGGCCGTGTTCGGGCGCGGCAGCATCGGCCGCACGCTGGCCGGATACGCCCGCGCCTTCGGCATGGAAGTGCTGTTTGCCGAACACAAAAACGCCGCCGCCGTGCGCGAGGGCTACGTTTCCTTTGCCGAAGCCCTGCGCCGCGCCGACGTGCTGTCGCTGCACTGCCCGCTCACGCCCGACACGCGGCTGATGATAGGCGAGGACGAATTGCGCGCCCTGAAACCCGGCGCCGTCCTTATCAACTGCGGGCGCGGCGGCCTGGTGGACGAAACTGCCCTGCTGGCCGCGCTCAAATACGGCACGCTCGGCGGCGCGGGCATCGACGTGCTCTCGCAAGAGCCGCCCGCAGAGGGCAACCCGCTTTTGTCGGCCAATCTGCCGCACCTGATTGTCACGCCGCACATCGCCTGGGGCAGCAGCGAGGCGCGGCGCAAAATGTGCGAAATCATCGCCGCCAACATCGAAGCCTTCGCCGCAGGCAGGCCGCAAAACGTCGTTGCCTAGACAAAACTCCGTGACAAAAGGCCGTCTGAAAGTTTCAGACGGCCTTTTCGCATCCGCTTTTTGTTAAAATCGCGCCTTTCCAACCATCCCTTTAAAGCAGACAAAAATGGACAACTCTTTGGAAAACGCTTCCGATCGCGAAAAACAGCGCAATTTCCTTTATCTGATTTACGCCCTGTATATCGTCACCATCTTTACTGCCGGTCTGGCGGCGCTGATCGGCGTCATTGTCGCCTACGCCAAGCGCGACACGGTGAGCGACGCCGTCTGTTCTACCCACATCCCCTATCTGATCCGCACCTTTTGGGGCTCGATTTTCGGCTTTGTCGGCGTGCCGATACTGCTGATGTTTTTGAGTTATGTGGTTGAGTTTCCCCTGTTTTTCCTCTATCCGCTGGTCGGCCTCACCGGCCTGTGGTATCTCTTCCGCGTCATTTACGGCCTGGTGCGCCTGATCGACAACCGGGCGGTCAACCCCTACGGCTGGCTGGTGTAAACCGCCTTTCAGACGGCCTTTCCCATGAACATCCTGATCGCCGCCCCCTTCTGCTCGCTGCCCGGCGAGCCTTATTTCAACCGCTTCCGCTATCTGGCCGAGCGGCTTTCCGAGCGGCACGGCGTCACCCTGCTCACCAGCCGTTTCCGCCATTTCGACAAATCTTTCAGACGGCCTGAGGACGCCGCCGCCGCGTCGCAAGGCCGTCTGAAAGTCGTGTTGCTCGACGAAACGGGCTATGAGAAAAACGTCTCGATAGGCCGTCTGAAAAGCCACCACGCCTTTGTCCGCCACCTCGACCGTTGGCTGGCATCACAGGCGGCGGGGGCGTTTGACGCGGTGTATTCCGCCTACCCGCTGATTGCCTCCAACCTCGTACTCGGGCGGCACAAAGCCCGTTTGGGCTATAAGCTGATTATCGATGTGCAGGACGTGTGGCCGGAATCGTTTTCCGCCGTGCTGCCCGCGCTGAAAAAACTGCCGCCGCGCCTTGTCCCCTTTGGCCGCAAGGCCGACCGCGCCTATGCCTGCGCCGACGCGCTGGCCGCCGTGTCGCACACCTATCTTGCCCGCGCCCGCGCCGCCAATCCCGCCGTGCCGCACGAAGCCGTGTACATCGGCGCCGATTTCGCCGCCGTCGCCGCCGCGCCCGCGCAAACCTTCGCCGACAAGAAAACCTGCCTGTTCTACCTCGGCACGCTCAGCCACAGCTACGACGTCGAAACCGTCTGCCGCGGCGTGCGGCTGGCGCAGGCGCGCGGCGAAGCGGCCGAACTGCACATCTGCGGCGGCGGCGGCGATTTCGACCGCCTGCGCGCGGCCTACGGCGGCGGGGGCATCGTCTTCCACGGCTACCTGCCCTACGGCGATATGCTGTCGCTGGCCAAAGGCTGCGACATCGCCGTCAACGCCATCCACGGCCACGCGCCGCAAACCGTCACCAACAAACTGTCCGACTACATGGCGCTGCAAAAACCGATACTCAACAGCCAAGAAGACCCCGAAGTGCGCCGCCTGCTGCACCTGCTGCCGCACGAACACTACACATCGGGCGATGCCGAAAGCTTCGCCGCCGCCTTAGGCCGTCTGAAAAACAACGCTGCCCCCTTTCAGACGGCCGAAATCGCCCGCCTGTTCGACCGCGAACAGTCCTACCGCCGCCTGATCGGCCTGATAGAAGGAAGCCTGCCGTGAACGACGCCGCCAAACGCACCTTCGATATTGCCGCCGCCGCCGCCCTGCTGCTGTGCCTCGCGCCGCTCTTCGCCCTCCTCGCCTGGCTGATCCGCCGCCGCCTCGGCTCGCCCGTGCTGTTTTGCCAAACCCGCCCGGGCAGGCACGGCCGCCTGTTCACCATGTACAAATTCCGTACCATGCGCGACGCGGCCGACGAACACGGCCATCCCCTGCCCGACGGCGAACGCCTCACCCCCTTCGGCCGCAAACTGCGCGCCGCCAGCCTCGACGAGCTGCCCGAATTGTGGAACGTTTTGAAAGGCGACATGAGCCTGGTCGGCCCGCGCCCGCTGCTGCCTGAATACCTGCCGCTCTACAACGCCGAACAAAGCCGCCGCCACGAAGTGCGCCCCGGCATCACCGGCTGGGCGCAGGTCAACGGCCGCAACGCGGTTTCCTGGCCGGAAAAATTCCGCCTCGACGTGTGGTATGTCGACCACCGCTCCTTTTGGCTAGACATCGGAATCCTGCTGCTGACCGTGAAAAAAGTCTTCGTGCGCGAAGGCATCAATGCCGAGGGCGAGGCCACGGCGGCGAAGTTTGAGGGCAACGGCGAAGAGGAGTGAATCCTTGCCGCGACAGACAAACGGAAACAAAAATGACCGCAGACGAAATGTGGCAGGCATTCCGCCAAGCCAACCCGCACGTCACCGATAAAATGCAAAGCTGGCAGTTTGGCGAAAAAGCCGACCTGCTGGCCGATCTGGTGCTGCGCGGCGAAAAAACCGCCACTTCCTCGGCGCACGCGCTGTATGCCGCCGAGGGCGAACCGCTGCCGCAGGCGGGCAGCTTCCATGTGATAGAAGACAGCGGCGGACGCGCCGTGTGCATCGTCGAAATCACCCGCGTGCGCGTCGAAGCCTTCTGCCGCGTACCGGCGGAACACGCCGCACGCGAAGGCGAGGGCGACAAATCTTTGGAATACTGGCGGCGCGTCCACCGCGCGGCCTTTACGCAATGGCTGGCCGAAGCGGGTTTGGCGTTTGCCGAAAACAGCCCCATCGTGCTGGAAGAATTCCGCAGGGTCTGGCCGCTTGCGCAGGCCGTCTGAACGCGCAGCCAAAAACCGCACAAAGCACTTTTCAGACGGCCTCCCGAGCGCAACAGATGTAGGGTGTGTGCCGCAGGCACGCACGCGGATACGGAAAATTTAAGCGGCAACAGCAGCCGAAACCGCCAACTGCTTCCCCAAGCGGCGTCATTCCCGCATAGGTGGGAGTCTTGTTTCCATTCCGTCAACCGATTGTTTATTCAAAAAATGTAGGATATCAACCAAGATTCCCGCCTACGCGGGAATTACGGCAGTCGGGGGAACGGCCTTCCGCCCCGACAGACAAACAGAGAAGCGTTTTATGGACAGCAAAAACCTCGTCATTATCGGCGCGGGCGGCCACGGCAAAGTGTTGGCGGCCACCGCGCTGGCTGCCGCGCAGTGGGCGCGGATTGTGTTTCTCGACGACGCCCGCACCGCAGGCGGCAGCGTTGTCGGCCTGCCCGTTTTGGGCGGCACGGAACTGCTCGGCAGCCGCGTTGCCCCCGACGCATACCAAGCCGCCGTGGCCGTCGGCGACAATGCGGCGCGGCGGCGGCTGTTCGGCCGTTTGAAAACGCTGGGTTTCGCCTTGCCCGACATCGTCCACCCGAGTGCCGTTGTCGCCCCGTTTGCCGAACTCGGCGGCGGCTGCGCGGTGTTCGCCCAAGCCGTTGTCCAGCCCGGCAGCGTGCTGGGCGAGGGCTGCATTATCAACACCGCCGCCACGGTCGACCACGACTGCACGCTGGGCGGCTTCGTCCACATCAGCCCGGGCGCGCATCTGGCGGGCGGCACGGCGGTCGGCGAAGGCAGTTGGATAGGCATAGGCGCGTGCACCCGCCAGCAGGTGCGTATCGGTAGCGGCGTCACCGTCGGCGCAGGCGCGGCGGTGGTGGGCGATGTGGCAGACGGCCTGACGGTCGTCGGTGTGCCTGCGCGGACTTTGCGCTGAATATTAAAAGAGGCCGTCTGAAAGGGTTCAGACGGCCTGTTACAGGAAACTCGAAATGTGGCTGATTGATGTATTGCTGACTTTGGCCGACGCGGCCTTGCAGGTTTTCGATATTGCGCCGTCTGACAAAAACGACGGATAGGCCGTCTGAAAAAAGAAAGAACCTTATGCTGAACACTTCCCTCTCCCCCTGGCCGAGCTTCACCCAAGAAGAAGCCGATGCCGTATCGCGCGTTTTACTGTCCAACAAAGTCAACTACTGGACGGGCAGCGAATGCCGCGAATTTGAAAAAGAATTCGCCGCCTTTGCCGGCACGCAATACGCCGTCGCCCTCGCCAACGGCACGCTGGCGCTGGATGTCGCCCTCAAAGCGATGGGCATCGGCGCGGGCGACGATGTGATTGTTACTTCGCGCACCTTTCTCGCCTCCGCCTCCTGCATCGTTACCGCAGGCGCAAATCCCGTGTTTGCCGATGTCGATTTAAACAGCCAAAACATCACCGCCGAGACGATTCAGACGGCCTTAACCCCCAACACCAAAGCCGTCATCGTCGTCCACCTTGCCGGTATGCCCGCCGAAATGGACGCGATTATGGCGCTGGCCGAAAAACACAATCTGTGGGTCATCGAAGATTGCGCCCAAGCCCACGGCGCGCGTTACAAAGGCAAATCCGTCGGCTCAATCGGCCACGTCGGCGCGTGGTCGTTCTGCCAGGACAAAATCATGACCACCGGCGGCGAGGGCGGCATGGTAACGACCAACAGCAAAGAATTGTGGGAAAAAATGTGGTCGTACAAAGACCACGGCAAAAGCTACGACGCGGTGTACCACCGCCAACACCCGCCCGGATTCCGCTGGCTGCACGAGAGCTTCGGCACCAACTGGCGCATGACGGAAATGCAGGCTGTAATTGGCCGCATCCAGCTTCGCCGTATGACCGAATGGACGGCGCGCCGCCGCGAAAACGCCGCAAAGCTGGCCGAAACGCTGGCGCGGTTTGACTGCATCCGCCTAGTAGAAATCCCCGACTACATCGAACACGCGCAATACAAGTTTTACGCCTTTGTGCGCCCCGAAAAACTCAAACAGGGCTGGACGCGCGACCGCATCGTAAACGAATTAAACGCGCGCAAAGTGCCCTGCTATCAGGGCAGCTGCTCCGAAGTGTATCTGGAAAAAGCCTTCGACGGCACGCCGTGGCGACCCGCAGGCCGTCTGAAAAACGCGGCCGAGTTGGGCGACACCAGCCTGATGTTCCTCGTGCACCCCACGCTCACCGACGACGAAATCGCGTTCTGCCGCGACAACACCGCCGCCGTTTTGGCCGAAGCCTCGGCCTGAGGCCGTCTGAAAAGCGCCGCAGACTTTTCAGACGGCCTCTGTCTGTATCAAAAAGGCCGTCTGAAAACCCCGTGCGGGCTTTCAGACGGCCTTTTGCGCTATGCGGTACTCAGCCCGTCAGCTGGTGGGTAATCAGTTTTTTCACCGGCGGCAGGTTGTTGCTGACGCGCAAAACGAGGCCGCGCAGCAGTTTGGCGGGGGCGGCTTCGTTGGTGAAGAGTTTGACCATCGCATTCGTGCCGTGATAGAGCGGGCGGGTGTTGAGCTGGTGTTTGGCGTTGTAGCGTTCCAAAAGGGAGGCCGCGCCGATGTCCTGGCCGTTTTGCGCTGCCTGCAAAACGAGTCTGCCCAAAATGTCGGCGCTTTCGAGGCCGAGGTTGAAACCGTGGGCGGTGACGGGGTGCATGCCGACGGCGGCATCGCCGATCAGGGCGGCGCGCGGGGCGTAGAAGCGGCTCGCGTGCACGCCCACCAGCGGATAGGTGTGCAGCGTGCCGGTTTTTTCCATTTTGCCCAGTTTGAAGTTGAGCTGTTTTTCCAAATCGGCGGCGAGTTCTTCGTCGCTCAGCGCCAGCAGGCTGCCTGCTTTGTCGCTGTCGATGGTAATCACGCAGTTGGTGAGATGCTCTTCCAGCGGCAGAAGGGCGAGGGTGCGGCCGTATTGGAAAAATTCGACGGCGGTGTGGCCGTTGGAGATTTCGTGTTTGAAACGGCAGACGATAACGGTGCGGCCGAAGTCGTGCATATCGGCGGAAATGCCGATTTGGCGGCGGGTTTGCGAGAAACGGCTGTCGGCGGCCACCAGCAGGCGGGCGGTGAGGGTTTCGCCGTTGTCAAGGGTGACATAGGCTTGGGTGTCGGTGGTGCGCGCTTCTTTGACGCCGACGCCCGTCAGCAGGGTAACGTTGTCCTGCTCTTTCACGGCTTCGTAGGCGGCGCGGCGGATGTTGTGGTTGGAAATCAGGTTGCCCAAGCGGTCGGTTGCGCCGCCGCGCGCCTGTTTGGGCTGCGGGAAATAGAGTTGGTAGGACGAAGTGCCGTTCCACACTTTGGCGTCTTTGAGTTGGTAAATCTCGTTTTCCGGCACGCGCTGCCACATGCCCAGCCGCTCCATGATTTCTTTCGACAGATGGGTGAGGGCGATTTCGCGGCCGTCGTAGGCGGGGTTTTCGATGCTCTCGAGCGGCGCTTTTTCAACGATGGTGACGGAAAGGCCGCTGTCGGCCAGAGTGCGGGCGAAGCTCAGGCCGGCAGGGCCTGCGCCGACGACAATAATGTCGGAATGGCTGTTCATCTTGGTTCTCCTGGGTTGGGCGGTGCGGAAGATGCGGGTGAAAGTTTCATCTGAAATTCCGCTTTGCAAAACGGCGGCAAGGATAACAAAAAAACGCCGCCCTGTGGCGGCAGCACGGGAAAATTTGGCCTGAATCAAGCGCATCCCCTTTCAGACGGCCTTTCTTGCTATACTCCGCCGCCACCGCAACCGATAACAGACAAACAGGAAACCGCCATGTCCGAACTGCGCCCCTATCCCGCCCCGACCTACCGGCAGCGCCTCAAAACCGCCTTCCATTATCTGCTGCCGCAGCTGGCAGTCACCCGCGTCGCAGGATGGCTGGCCGAACGCCGCTGGGGCGTGCTCACCCGCGCTGTTATCAAAACCTTCGCCGCCTGCTACAAAATCAACATGGCCGAAGCGAAAAAAAGCCGCGCGGCCGACTATGCCAGCTTCAACGAATTTTTCATCCGCCCCCTCAAAGACGGCGCGCGGCCGATAAACGCCGAGCCGCAAACCCTTGTTTTGCCCGCCGACGGCCGCGTCAGCGAAGCAGGCGCCATCGAAGCGGGGCGGCTGATACAGGCCAAAGGCCACGACTTCACCGCCCTCGAACTGCTGGCGGGCGACGAAGCGCTGGCCGCAGAGTTTTCAGACGGCCTCTTCCTCACCACCTACCTCTCCCCGCGCGACTACCACCGCGTCCATATGCCCTGCGATGCCGCCCTGCGCCGCATGATCTACGTTCCGGGCGAACTCTATTCCGTCAACCCCTTTCTCGCGCAGCACATCCCCAACCTCTTCGCCCGCAACGAGCGCCTGATCTGCGTGTTCGACACCGAGTTCGGCACAATGGTGCAGATACTCGTCGGTGCAACCGTCACCGCCAGCATCAGCACCGTATGGGCGGGCATCATCAACCCGCCGCGCAGCAAAAGTGTTTTGCAATGGCTCTATCCCGCCGAAGGCGAAGGCGCGGTGCGGCTGGCAAAAGGGCAGGAAATGGGCGCCTTCCGCCTCGGTTCGACCGTTATCAACCTGTTCCCGAAAAACAGCATCCGCCTGAACGGCAGTCTTGCCGCAGGAGCGCCCGTACGCATGGGCGAAGCCCTCGGCGTGCGCGCTGATGCGGGCTGACATATATATAAGGAGAAGAGGCCGTCTGAATATTTTCAGACGGCCTCTTGGTTTTTCAGACTAGGGTTCGGACTGCTCTGCCGTATCTTCGTCCGCATAGGGTTGGCTGGCGGACAGTTCGGCGGGTTCGGATGCTGTTTGGGCGGCTGCGCCGCTTGCGGGCGGGGCGGTGTCGGGGGCGACGAGTTCGTCGATGTCGATGTCTTCGGCGCTGCCTGCGGCGGCGGTGTTGCCGATTTGTTTGTCACGCATCTGCATATAGCCGTCGCGCACCATGATGTAGGGGTCGAGGGCGGCGTCGCCGATGCTGTCGGTGAGGTCGAGATATTCTTCGCGGGTGTTGACGGCCTGCAAGGCGGTGGAGGAGACGCGGCCGGCGGTGGTGTGAAAAATGGCGTTTTTCACGGGATAGGCCATCAGGGCGGTGTTGCCGACGCTGTCGCGCAGGGTGGAGGGGCCGGTAAGCGGGTAGACGAAGTAGTGGCTGTTTTTCCAGCCCCATGAGGCGAAGGTGTCGCCGAGGGTGTTTTTGTTGTCGGGGATACCGCCCGCGCCGGCGACGTTGATAAGGCCGCCAAGGCCGAAGGTGGTGTTGACGGCGACGCGCATGAAGTCTTCGCTGGCGCGTTTGGCGTCGAGCCGCAGGACGTTGCTGCCGAAGCTGACGACGTCGCGCAGGTTGTTGAAGAAATTGCGTACGCCGCCGCGCACGGGGGCGGGGGCGACTTTGCGGTAGCCGCGGGCGACGGGGGCGAAGATGTAGCGGTCGGCTTTGTCGTTCACTTTGAACATGAAGCGGTTGTAGCGCTCGTAGCGGTCGCGTACGGCGGGCGTGCCGGCGTTTGTCTGCGCGGTTTGCGCGGCGGGGGCAGGCGTTTCGGTGTTTTCGTTTTGTCCGTCGGCAAAAACGGGGGCGGCGGCCATCAGGAGGGCGAGGGCGGCGGGGAGGGCGTGGCGTTTCATAGGTTCATCCATTCTCGGACTTCGTACAGATCGGCAAGATCGCGCACGGCTGCGGGGATGCCGCGCAGCTGCCCGCCGCTGCCGCGCAGGATTTCCAGCAGCAGGCAGAGGCAGGCGGAATCGGCGCGGCCGACGGCGGAGAGGTCGGCCTCGGCGGGCTTTTGCCCGATCAGGCGGCGCAGGCGGCGCAGAGCGGCTTCGTCTACGGTTTTGACGGTGATGTCGCCCGACAGGCAGAGCACGCCGCCGCGGATTTCGCTGTCCATGGCTTATTTGCCGCCGTTTTTGGTTTTCAGGTCTTGAATCAGGCCGTCGAAACCTTTGTTTTTGATGGTTTCGCCAAACTGGTTGCGGTAGACGGTAACGAGGCTGGCGCCTTCGACGGCAACGTTGTAGACGCGGTATTTGCCGCCGCTTTGGTAGGTGGTGAAATCCATGTTGACGGGTTTGCCGCCGCTTTGGCTGATTTCGGTGCGGATGACGATTTCTTTGCCGCCTTTGTTGACGACGGGGTTGGCTTTCACGTCGACGGTGGAATTTTTGAATTTCAGCATCGTGCCCGAATAGGTGCGGATGAGCAGGGTTTGGAATTCTTTGGCCAGCGCCTGTTTCTGCGCGGGAGTGGCCTGTGTCCACGGCTGGCCGACGGCCTGCGCGGTCATGCGTTGGAAGTCGAAATAGGGCAGGGCGTAGTTTTCCGCTTCTTTGCGCACGGCGGCATCGTTGCTGCCGTTGGCTTTTTTCAGGATGGTGAGCACCTGCGCGGCGTTTTCGCGCACTTGGGCGACGGCCTGCTGCGGTGTGGCATGGGCGCTGCCGACGGCGGCGGCGATGATGGCTGCTGTATAAAGCGTTGTTTTCATATTGGTTCTCTCGTTTTAGGTTATCGGGGTTACGTTATCAGGATTACGGTTGCGGCGCGTCCTGTTTTTCAGACGGCCTCGAATTGCCTTCGGCGAAATTGGTCATGAATTTGCCGATGAGGTTTTCCAACACCAGGGCGGAATTGGTCAGCGTGATGGTGTCGCCTGCGGCAAGGGTTTCCGGGTCGCCGCCCTGCATCAGACCGATGTACTGCTCGCCCAAGAGGCCGGAGGTAAGGATTTGAGCGGACACGTCGCTGCTGAATTTGTATTGGTCGTCGAGGCGGATGGCGACTTTGGCGCGGTAGCTCTGCGGGTCGAGGGCGATGCTTTCGACGCGGCCGACCAGCACGCCCGAGGCTTTGACCGGGGCGCGGGTTTTCAGTCCGCCGATGTCGGTGAACTCGGCGTAGACGGTGTAGCCCGCCGTTCCGCCGCCGCCCAGGCTGCTGCCGCCTGCGGCGCGGAAGGAGAGAAAGCCGAGGGCGGCGATGCCGGCCAAAACGAAGAGGCCGACCCAGAATTCCATAATATTGCGTTTCATATCGTTATCCGGTGAACATAAAGGCGGTGAGGATGAAGTCGACGGCCAGCACGGTGAGGGCGGAGGACACCACGGTGCGCGTGCTGGCGCGCAGGATTCCTTCGGAGGTGGGCGAGGCGTGGAAGCCCTGGTGCACGGCAATCAGCGATACGGCCACGCCGAAGCAGGCGGATTTGATCAGGCCGTTGAGCACGTCGTAGCCGAAGGAGATGTTGTTCTGCATCTGCGACCAGAAAATGCCGCTGTCGAGGCCGAGCCACTGCACGCCGACGAGATACGCGCCGTAAATGCCGGCCACGTTGAAAATCGACGCCAAAAGCGGCATGGAAAACACGCCAGCCCAAAATCGCGGCGCTACGACGCGGGCGACGGGGTTCACCGCCATCACGTTCATCGCTTCGAGCTGCTCGGTGGTTTTCATCAGACCGATTTCGCTGGTCATCGCGCCGCCCGCACTGCTGGCAAACAGGATGGCGGCCAGCACGGGGCCGAGTTCGCGCAACAGCGAGGCGGCCACCATATAGCCCAAAATATCGGCCGATTTGAACTTGGCAAGCTGCGTGTAGCCCTGCAAACCGAGCACCATGCCGACAAACAGCCCCGACACGGCTATAATCAGCACCGACATCACGCCGGAAAAATACACCTGCCGCACCGAGAGGCGCGGCCGCGCGAACGCCGTGCCGGAGCGCGCCAGAATCTGCATGAAAAACAGGCAGACGCTGCCGAGGGAGCGGATAAAGGCCAGCGTTTTCGCGCCGACGGTTTGAATAAAGTCCATAGTTTTGGGTTTCAAAAAAAGGGTTTCAGACGGCCTTTCAGGCTTGTGAGGCCGTCTGAAAACGTGTTTTGCGGGTGAGCAACCACACCCACAGGGCTTTGCCCAGCTCGACCGCCAGCAGCAGGTTGATGAGGGTGCGGGTCTGCCACATTGGCGGCAGCAGGTCGGCGATGCTTTGCGCGGCGGCGGTTTCCCAAACGGGCAGGCTGGGCGAAAAATCCAAAAGGCGCAGCGGCAGTTGCAGCAGCACGACCCAACGAACCCAGCGTCTGCCGCGTGCCAAACCGTAGGCGGAAAGCGGCAGCAGGCAGTAAAGCAGCAGCGACGACAACGGTGCGGCGAGAAACAGCAGGCTCAGCGCGGCATCGTCAAAGGAAAATCCCGCCGCCGCGTCCGCCACGCGCTCCGCCAAAAAGGTGTAAAGAAACGCGCCCGCGTCGGCGTATTGCCAAAGCGCGTAACAGAGCGCAGCCGCATCAAGGATGGCGAGGGCGGCGAGGCAGAAGCGGTTTTTCGTCATGCGGTTTGTTCCCTGCGGCGCGAAAGGCTTTCAGACGGCCTTTCAGTCGATTAGGCCGTTCCCGCCTACGCGGGAATGACGTTACTGAAAACTAGCCGAGCAAATCGTCTTTCAGCGTCGTTGGCGCGGGGTAGCGGAAGGCGACGGGGCCGTCGGCTTCGCCGCCGACAAATTGGCGCACCCACGGCGAATCAAGTTCGCGCATTTCTTGCGGCGTGCCGGAGAACATGATTTCGCCGTGCGCGAGAAAAATCACCTGGTCGACGATTTGCAGCGATTTTTCAATGTCGTGCGTCACCATCACGCTGGTGGAGCGCAGGGCTTTGTTGACGCGGCTGATGAGGTGGGCGATCACGCCGAGCGAAATCGGGTCGAGGCCGGTAAACGGTTCGTCGTAAAGCATGATTTCGGGGTCGAGGGCGATGGTGCGGGCGAGGGCGACGCGGCGCGCCATGCCG
The DNA here is from genome assembly GCF_044772855.1 of Neisseria sp. 23W00296. Classification (NCBI taxonomy): domain Bacteria; kingdom Pseudomonadati; phylum Pseudomonadota; class Betaproteobacteria; order Neisseriales; family Neisseriaceae; genus Neisseria; species Neisseria sp. 23W00296. The sequence goes on from NZ_CP173024.1 coordinate 260,903, forward strand.
CCGGAAAGCTCGGAGGGCATCAGGTTTTCCACGCCGCGCAGGCCGACGGCGTTGAGTTTCAGCAATACCAAATCGCGGATAACGGCTTCGGGCAGGCGGGTGAGTTCGCGCATTGGGAAGGCGATGTTGTCGAACACGGAAAGGTCGGTAAACAGCGCGCCGTGTTGGAACAATACGCCCATGCGGCGGCGGTGTTCGTAGAGTTCGGCATCGGAAAAGGCGGCCAGATCGCGGCCTTCGATGAGCACTTGGCCGGACTGCGGGTGGATTTGGCCGGTAATCAGGCGCATGAGGGTGGTTTTGCCGCTGCCCGAGCCGCCCATCACCGCCGCAAACGCGCCGCGCGCCACGGCAAAGCTGACGTCGCGCAGGATGACGCGGCTGCCGTAGGCGAAGACGACGTTTTTCATTTCGATAAAGGGCTGGGACATGAGGCGGCTCGGTGCGGAAATTGCGGCATTCTAAATATTGGTTGCGAAAGGGGCAAATGTCCGCCGCAGGCCGCCTTTTCAGACGGCCTGCGGCGCGGCAGGACGGCATTATACGGCATAAACATACACTGACGGCATAGGGGCTGTTGACACTCGGCCTTGCCGGCGGTGTTTTTGGTAAAAATCCGCGCCTGCCGCGTCAAAAATGCTCGCAAGGTGTCCAACCTTGCTGCGCTTTTTTCCTTGCATCCGCAGATTTTTCCTCAAAAAACCGCTTCGCAAGCTGATTGTCAACAACCCCAGGTGCGGGTGTTTTGGCGCTGCCGCGTCAGCGTTTTCAGACGGCCTTTCTGCCTGCGGCCGTGACGTGCCGCCGTTTGCCGCGTATCATCCGCCGCTTTGTCCGACAGCCCGAGGGCAGCGAGCCTTTCGGGCGTATCAGAGAGGAGACGACGATATGCACCATTTTTCCGCGCAGGCCGAAAGCAAGGCCGGACGCTACGACGAACTTCTGCCGCAGCTGGCCGCGCTGCTGGCGGACGAGAGCGACCAAACCGCCAATCTCGCCAACACGGCGGCGGTGTTGAAAGAGGCTTTCGGCTGGCTGTGGGTCGGCTTTTATCTGGTTCGCGGCCGCGAGCTGGTGCTCGGCCCGTTCCAAGGGCCTTTGGCCTGCACGCGCATTCCCTACGGACGCGGCGTGTGCGGGCAGGCGTGGCAGAAAAACGAAGTGATGCTGGTGCCCGATGTGGATGCGCACCCCGACCACATCGCCTGTTCCTCGCGCTCGAAATCGGAAATCGTCGTGCCGCTGGCGGATGAAGCGGGCAGGGTGTGGGGCGTGCTGGACGCCGATGCGGAAACCTTGGCCGCTTTCGACGAAACCGACGCCGACGGTTTGACGAAAGTGGCGGCGCTGCTCTCGCGCGGCGCGGGGGCGCGCGAGGCCGTCTGAAAAACGGGCAAACCCGAATCCGACGGTGCGCTTTGCGCCAATCTTTCCGCCTGAAAGCTGGTATACAAAAGGCCGTCTGAAAACCCTTATTCAAGGTTTTCAGACGGCCTTTTTGTTGCGGCGGCGGTTTACAGGCCGTTTTGCGCCGCGCGGTTCAGGCGTTCGGCAAAGGCGGACAAATCGACGCCCGCAGCGGCGGCGGCACGGACGGCATCGTCGACACTCGTGCCGTTTTGCACGGCGTGGTACGCCCACAGCAGCGAACTGCGCGTGCCGGTGCGGCAGTAGGCGAGGACGGGGGCTTCCGACGAAGTGAGCAGGACTTGGAAGTTGTTGACGTCGGCGGCGGAGATGGCGGGCGCGGCGTTGATCGGTTGGTGCACGGTTTCGCCTATGCCCGCGTCGATGAGCCAGCGCTGCACTTGTGCGTAGGAGGGTTGGCCGTCTTCTTCGCCGTCGGGGCGGTTGCAGATGACGCTTTGGATGCCGAGCCGCGCGGCTTCGTGTGCGTCGGCTTCGGTGAGCTGCGGGGCGATGTAGAGCGTGTCGGTGAGTCGGCGGATGGGCATGGGGTTTCCTTTCTCGGTTTCGTTTTGGGGGATGAGAGGCCGTCTGAAAGCAAGGGTTTAACGAAGTTGAAACGGGAAACGGGGGCTTTCAGACGGCCTTTTCGGTTTTACAGCCAGCCTGCGGCTTCGCGGCGGACGATGGCGGCGAGGGCGTCTATCCAGTCGGGGTTGTCGTTGAGGCAGGGAATGTAGCGGAATTGGCGGCCGCCCGCTTCGTGGAAGGTTTCGCGGCCTTCGACGGCGATTTCTTCCATGGTTTCGATGCAGTCGCTGACGAAGGCGGGGCAGATGACATCGAGCGATTCGACACCTTGTTTGGGCAGACTGCGGAACATGTCTTCGGTGGCCGGTTCGAGCCATTTGCCGCCGCCGAAGCGGCTTTGGAAGGAGGCGGTGTATTCGTTGTCGGAGAGGCCGAGGGCGGCGGCGAGCAGGCGGGCGGTTTCGCGGCATTCGTCGGGATAGGGGTCGCCTGCGTCGGCGTGCGCCTGCGGGATGCTGTGGAAACTCATCAGCAGGTGTTTGCTTTTGCCGTGTTCCTGCCAGTAGGCGGAGACTTGGCGGCGCAGGGCTTCGATGTAGCCGGGGTCGTTGTGGAAGCTGCGCAGGGTGCGCAGGGAGGGCTGGCTGCGGGTGCGCAGCATGGCGCGCATCACTTGGTCGAGGGCGGCGCCGCTGCTGGATGCGGCGTATTGCGGGAAAAGGGGGAGGGCGAGGATTTTGTCGACGCCTTGGGCTTTGAGTTCGGCGATGGTGTAGGCGACGTCGGGCAGGCCGTAGGTCATGGCGCAGCGGACGACGGCTTCGGGCAGGCGTTCGGCCAGTGCTTTGGTTTGGCGTTGGCTGTAAACCATCAGCGGCGAGCCTTCTTTGAACCAGATTTTTTTGTAGTGGGCGGCGCTTTTTTTGGCACGGAAGGGGAGGATGAGGCCGCGCAGGATGGGTTGCCAGAGGAGCGGCGGCAGTTCGATGACGCGGGTGTCGGAGAGGAATTGGCGCAGGTAGGGGCGCACGGCTTCGGCGGTGGGGGCGGCGGGGGTGCCGAGGTTGATGAGGAGGATGCCGGTTTTGCCGGTGTGCGGTTTGGCGGGGGCGGGTTCTGCCTGGTAGCGTTTCATGGGTTTCCTTCGGGCGGTGTGCTGACGGGGTTTTCAGACGGCCTTTTCGGCGCGGCTTCGGAGGCGACGGCGCTCATGTCGGGCGCGGAGGCGTCGTTTTCGGGCGCGTCGGCGGGGGCTGTGTAGTCTTTGGTTTGTTCTTTGAACGGGGTGGCGGCTTCCTGCGCGCGCAGTTCGGCGGGTGGCGGTTCGTTGTCGGGCGCTCTGCCGCAGGCGGCAAGCAGGATGAGGAGGAGGGCGGCGGTTTTGTTCATGGCGGGCGGAGGCGGTTTTCGGTTTTTACTTCGTTGCAGTTTCGCTTTCAGACGGCCTTTTCGGGTGCGGCGGCTTGGCGCGTCTGTTTATTGTTGCGCGGCGGTTTGCAGCAGCCATTGTTTGGTTTGCGCGATTTTTTCTTTGGCTTCGGGCGTGCAGCCTTGGGCGGTGAACAGTTTTTCGGAGGTGGCGCGGCCTTTGGCGTAGGCGGCTGCGGCGGTTTCGGCGATTTTCTGCCGGTCGAGGTTCAGGGCGGCGGCGTCGGCGCTGCTTTTGAGGCCGCGCAGCAGGGTGGTGTGCAGTTTGCCGCCGGGGGCGAAGAAGGGGTCGTCTTTTTTCGACAGGCCGCATTGTTCGGCTTCTTTGTGCAGGGTGCCGGTCAGTTGGGCGAGGTCGGTGAAGTTGACGAAGCGGGCGCGGGCGGCGGGATCGGGCGCGGCGGCGGCTGTGGTAGCGAAGAGGAGGGCGGCAAGCGCGGCGGGGATTTTCATGCGGGTTTCCTTTCAGTCGGTAACGGGTTCGCCGTTGTCTTGCAGCCAGCGGCGGTTGTCGAAATCGTATTGGTAAAACTCGAAGGGCAGCAGCGGATCTTTATAGAGGAGGATGTGTTTTTTGGTGTCTTGCCAATAGTTGTAACGGACTTCGAAGCTGTTTTTGACGTAGATGCCGGCATCGTCGAGGGTGTCGGGCAGGCGGCCGTTGGCGGCGCGGTAGCGTTCGACGGCTTGGGCGATGGCGGTCATGTCGCTGCGGGCGGCGCGGACGTATTGCACGTTGGCGGCGACGGCGAATGCGGCGGCAACCGACCAGACGAAGATGCGGAAGTTTTCCAGCCGTTTGGCCTGCGGGCTTTTGCGCGCCTTCCACCATGCGGCGGCGCGGACGATCAGCAGCGGCGGCAGGAAGACAAAGAGCATGAAGCCGGACATTTTCTGCGTGAAGAAAACGGCGGCTAGGGCGGCGCAGGCGAGCGTTCCGAGGTGGGGAAGGTATTTTTTCACGGCGGTTTTGTTACGGTTCGTTTTCGCTTTGTTTTCAGACGGCCTCAAAGCGGCAGCAGGCCGTCTGAAAACAGGCCGTTCCCGCCTATACCCCTTCGGGGCATAAACGCGGGAATGACGTTTCTGAAAACGGGTTTACAAGTCGTCTTTCCTTGCCAGCACTTTGCGCGCACCGCCGACGTCGGCGGCGGAAACGACGCCCGCTTCTTCCAGCGCGTCCATCATGTTGGCGGCGCGGTTGTAGCCGATTTTCAGATGGCGTTGCAGCGATGAGATGGAGGTTTTGCGCGTTTCGATAACGAAGGACACGGCGCGGTCGAACAAATCGTCCGCGCCCGCGTTGGGGTTGACGGCGTTGACGGTTTCCATCGCCGCTTCGCCCGACAGAAGGCCGTCGACATAGTTGGCGGGCGCCTGGCGTTTGATGTGCGACACGACTTCGTGCACTTCGTGGTCGGACACAAACGCGCCCTGCAAGCGGGTGGGCTCGGCGTTGCCCGGCTGCAAAAACAAAAGGTCGCCGTATTTGAGCAGGTCTTCCGCGCCCATTTGGTCGAGAATGGTGCGGCTGTCGATTTTGCTCTGCACGGTAAAGGCCATGCGGGTGGGGATATTGGCTTTAATCAGGCCGGTAATCACGTCGACGCTCGGGCGTTGGGTGGCGATGATGAGATGGATGCCGGCGGCGCGGGCTTTCTGCGCCAAACGGGCAATCTGCTGCTCGACGGCTTTGCGTTCGGTCATCATCAGGTCGGCCAATTCGTCAATCACGACGACAATCAGCGGCAGTTTTTCCAGCGGCTCGGGATCGTCGGGGTTGAGGCTGAACGGATTGGGGATTTTTTTCTCCGCCGCGGCGGCTTCCTCGATTTTGGCATTGTAGCCGTCAAGGTTGCGCACGCCCAAGTGCGAGAGCAGGCGGTAGCGTTTTTCCATTTCGGCCACGCACCAGTTCAGCGCCTGCCCCGCTTCGCGCATGTCGGTAACGACGGGACACAGCAGGTGCGGGATGCCGTCGTAAACCGAAAGTTCGAGCATTTTCGGGTCGATCATGATGAAGCGCACCTCGTCGGGCTTGGCCTTGTAGAGCATGGACATAATCATGCCGTTCACGCCCACCGATTTGCCCGAACCGGTCATGCCTGCCACAAGAAGGTGCGGCATTTTCGCCAAATCGCCCACCACAGGCAAGCCCGCAATATCCTTGCCCAGCGCCACGGTGAGTTTGGATTTGGCGTCGGCAAACACCGGCGCGGACAGGATTTCGCGCAGGGTCACTTCCTGACGGTGCTCGTTCGGCAGCTCGATGCCCATCGTATTTTTGCCGGCGATGGTTTCGACGATGCGCACCGCCTGCAAAGACATCGAACGCGCCAAATCTTTGGCCAGGTTGACAATCTGGCTGCCCTTCACGCCCTGCGCCGGTTCGATTTCGTAGCGCGTGATCACCGGCCCCGATGTGGCCGACACCACTTGCACGTCGATGCCGAACTCCGCCAGCTTGCTCTCGATGCGCTCGGCGGTCTGCTGCAAACGGTCGGGATCGATGGGGCGGACTTCGCCTTTGGGCGCGGAGAGCAGGCCGAGCGCGGGTTTGACGTATTCGCCGTTAGTGGGCGGTTCGGCCGGTTCGCCCTTATTGTCGAACAAGGCCGTCTGAACGGGCGCGGGCGGCGTCACTTCCAGCGGCGCGGATTTGCGGTTGCTGCTGGCGGCAGACAGGCGCGCCAGCGGCTCGGCGGTGATGTTTTCCGCCTCTTTTACCATGCGGCGCGTGGTTTTCGCGTCGGGCAGGTCTTTGACATAGGGCGAATTGCGGCGCGCGATTTTTTCCCACAGCCATTCGATGCGCCCGCCTATGCCTTCGAGCATATCGAGCCAGGATACCTGCGCGACAAAAGAAAACGCCAGCAGCACCAGCACCAGCGTCAGCAGGAAACTGCCGCCGCTGCCCAAGAGGCGGGCGGCGAAACCGCCGAGCACAAATCCCGCCAGCCCGCCCGCACCGACGGGCAGCGAATCGCCCAGCGGCTGCTGCCACAGCGCGTATTCCAAAACGGGGCTGAACAGCAGCAGCACCGCCAGCCCCGCCGCCGCCAGCTTCACGCTGTACGGCTTGGCGTCGGGCAGACGCATCGGGCGGAAGTTTTTCCACAGCGCCACCAGCGCGGCGGCAATCAGCCACCAGGCTGACAGGCCGAACAGGTAATAGGACACGTCGGCGAAATACGCGCCGAACAGGCCGCCCAGATTGTGCACGCCGTCTGAAACCACGCTGCGCGACCACGCGGGATCGTTCATGGCAAAGCTGCCCAGTGCCACGGCGGCATACACCGTGACCGTCAGGGCGGCGAGCCACAGCGTGTCGTGAATCAGATTGGCCAGATGCTCGGCGCGGCGGCGGATGCTTTGGTTGGACGCCGTGCCTGCTTTGGCGGCGGCTCTGCCGTCGGCCTTCCTGACTGCGGAACGGCGCTGCGTGCCGGTAGTTTTGCGCGGATTTTTGGATTTTTCGGGTTTGCTGCTCATAGGGTGGGGGATGAAGGAATGAGGCCGTCTGAAAAGTGCAGGCGGCATAAAAACGCGGAATTATAGAGCATTTTCGCCGCGGGCGCGGTTGAGGCCGTCTGAAAGTGCGGCTGTGGCGCGGCCCAAACGGTTTTGGCTGCGCCGAAGCTGCGCTTTCAGACGGCCTCAAATGTTTACGGATAGCAGCCGCAGCCGAGGATGCAGGCTTGGCGTGCGCCGGTGGCCTGCGGCGGGCTGCTCGGGATGCGGTGTATCCAGCAGGCGGCAAGCCAGGCGAAGGCGGCGGCTTCGACCTGCTGGGGGTCGAGGCCGAGGGCGGCGGTAGACTGGATTGCGGTGTGCGGCAGACGTTCGGCCAGTTCGGACATGATGACGGGGTTGCGCACGCCGCCGCCGCAAACGTAAAGACAGCGGCTTTGCGGCGCGGCGTGGCGGATGTCGGCGGCGGCGGTTTGGGCGGTGAAGGCGGCGAGGGTGCGCGATACGTCGTGCGGGTTTTCGCTGCCGTCCAGCCGTTCGAGCAGGTAGGGCAGGGCGAAAAGTTCGCGGCCGGTGCTTTTGGGCGGGGTTTGCGCGAAATAGGGATGGTCGAGCAGGCGGCCGAGCAGTTCGGGCAGGACGCGCCCTTGCGCGGCGCGTTGGCCGTCGGCGTCGTAGGGCGTTTGCCAGATGTGCTGCGTCCAGGCGTCGGCGAGCATGTTGCCCGGGCCGGTGTCGAAGCCGAAGGCGGGGGCGTCGGGCGGCAGGACGCTGATGTTGGCAATGCCGCCGATGTTGAGCACGACGCGGGTTTCGTCTGGCGCGGCAAACACGGCCTGGTGGAAGGCGGGCACGAGGGGGGCACCCTGGCCGCCTGCGGCGATGTCGCGGCTGCGGAAGTCGCCGACGGCGGTGATGCCGGTGAGTTCGGCCAAAAGCGGCAGGTCGGCGAGTTGGACACTGTATCCGTGTGCGGGGGCGTGGCGCACGGTTTGGCCATGGCAGCCGAGGGCGGTGATGTCGGCGGGGGTGAGTTTGCTTTCGTTAAGCAGGTTTTGTACGACGCGGGCGTAGAGGCGGGAGAGTTCCTGCGCGAGCAGGCGGCTGCGGTGGATTTCGTCCAGGCCGCTGTTTTGCAGGGCGAGCAGGTCGTTTTTCAGACGGCCGGGGTAGGGCAGGAAGGCGTGGGCTTCGGTGGCGAGGAGTTTGGCGGCGTCGGCACGGATGAGGACGGCGTCCGCGCCGTCCATGCTGGTGCCGGACATGATGCCGATATAGATCTGGGTAGTCATAAGAGGAAGCCGTCTGAAAACGGCATGGCGGGAAATCGGACGTGTATTGTAGCGCGATTGGCGGCGGGGGTTGAGGCCGTCTGAAAAGACGGTTGACAAGGTTTTGTGTTGCGGACGGACTGGGTGCTTACGGCTACGTTCGCGTTGGCAGGTAGAACAGGGCGCAAACCGTTCTTCCATTGTAATGGATGTTCAGACGGCCTCTGCGGACGGCAAATTCTTCATTCTGTGCGGCAGCATCCGGCAGCGGTTGGGCAAACAGTGCCAAATCGTCTTGAAAGGCGAGCCGTCCTTGGGCAGGAGACAAGGGGTTGGCAGGGCAGGGTTCGATTTGGATGTAGGTTAGCAGGCCGTCTGAAAAGGCAAATTCGATTTTGTACGGCGCGGCGTAAACGGCATATATCCAGTTGGCGCGCCTGCCGCCGCATACGTCGGCAAGGGCGGCAACGAAGGCTTCATCGGACAGGCGTTGATCCAAACCCCCGCCGTTGGCAAGGTGTGAGGTTTTGAGTGGGGCGCTCATCGCTTGTTTCCTGAAACGGGGCGGTTGTGGTGCGGCGGAAAAACGGCAAGAGGCCGTCTGAAAGGTTTTCAGGCGGCCTCTTTTGCGGGAAGGGTATGCAGGCATACCCTTTTGCTGCGGCGTTTAGAATTTGCCGCCGGATTCGTTCACCATATAGGTTACGGCTGCTTTGACTTCGTCGTCGGAGAGGGCGGTGTTGCCGCCTTTGGCGGGCATCATGCCTTTGTCGGTGAAGCCTTCGATGGCGTGTTTGAACAGGGTGTCTTTGCCTTTTTTGATGCGCGGCGCCCATTCGTCTTTGTGGGTGATGCGCGGGGTGTCGGGGATGGCGGAGGTGGCGGCGTGGCAGCCGAAGCACAGGCCGTCGAACACTTTTTTGCCTTCGGCCATCACGTCCGCGCCGCCTGCGGCGGGGGCTGCGCCGTCTTTGGCGGCTTCTTTCGCTTCGCCTGCGGGGGCGGAGGCGGCAGAAGCGGCGGCGTCGGAAGCCGCACCGGCTGCGGGTGCTGCGTCGGGATCGGGCAGGCTGCCGCCGGATTGGTTGGCCATGTAGACGATGGCGCGTTTGAGTTCGAGATCGGTGAGGTCGGACTGGCCGCCTTTGGCCGGCATGGCGTTAAAGCCGTTCAGGGCGTGGTTGAAGAGGGTTTCGAAGCCTTGTGCCAGGCGGGGCGCCCAGTCGCCGTTGTGGGTGATTTTCGGGGCGTTCGGCGTGGCGCTGTCGGCGCCGTGGCACTGGATGCAGACTTTGTTGAAGATGGAGTCGCCTTTGCGCTCGCCGACGGGAATGCCGTCGCCTTCCAATACGCTGCCTTGTGGCTGGATGCGTGTCTGGGTGGCTGCGGCGGTGGTTTGCTCTACCGTGCCGGGTTTGTAGCCGCCGGAGGCAAGCTGCACGAGGAAGTAGAGGGTGGCCAGTAGAATGACGATGCCGCCTATCAGGGTTGTGAGGGCGGAACCGCGGGCGTTTCGGTTGGTAAGGTGGTTCATGTTATTTAAGCCTCGCCGTTTTTTTGTGTAGTGATGAGGGGTTTGTGTCGGGTCGCGAAACCCGATTGTTAATATCAATTAACAATAATTTGCGGATTATACTGAATTCAACCCTGCTTTCCAATCTTTAAAATTTGGTTTATCTCAAAATTTGTGGGGATTGCGCGACGGCGTGCGGCGGGGCGCGAGCCGGTGGCTGTCGGGCGATAAGGTTTGCGAAACGGCGTGTTTGTGGGATAATGCGCACTTTACGTACCCGTAGCTCAGTTGGAAGAGTGTCGGTTTCCGAAGCCGAAGGTCGCTGGTTCGATCCCAGTCGGGTGCGCCATATACGAGGCCGTCTGAAATATCCCTGCGGAGCGTTTTCAGACGGCCTTTTCCGCGTTTGTTGCCGCGGGGGAATCTGTGCTTGCCTGTTAACGGAGTTTGCGCTATCTTATGCGCTCTTTACTTTTTTAAACACTTTGCGCTCCAAGCCGATTTTGAAATCCTCCGGTTGTCGCCGGCTCATCCGTTCGCGTACCTCAAACCGCCGTTCGGAAAACCGACATTACCGTTGTGTTGCGAAGCCCGGGTTTATTATTGGTTTGCAGGCAGAATAAAAGAGGCCATCATGCAATTATCAGGTGCACAAATCCTTGTGCAGAGTCTGAAGGCGGAAAACGTGGAATACGTTTTCGGCTATCCCGGCGGCGCGGTTTTGGAAATCTACGACGCGCTCTTCCAATTAAACAAATTCAAACACATTCTGGTACGCCACGAGCAGGCTGCGGTTCACGCGGCGGACGCCTATGCGCGCGTCAGCGGCAAAGTGGGCGTGGCGCTGGTGACGTCCGGCCCGGGCGCAACCAACGCGATCACAGGCATTGCCACGGCCTATTCCGATTCGATTCCGCTGGTGGTGATTTCCGGACAGGTCGGCTCGCCCGCCATCGGTTCGGACGCATTTCAGGAAATCGACATGGTGGGCGTGTCGCGCCCGTGTGTGAAGCACAACTTTCTCGTCAAAAACATCGACGATCTGACCGTTACCATCAAAAAAGCCTTCCAAATCGCCCGCACCGGCCGCCCCGGCCCGGTGGTAATCGATATTGCCAAAGACGTGACACAGGCAATGGCGAAGTTCAGCTATCCGCAGGAAGAGGTTTTCATCCGCTCCTACCAGCCCGTGTTGAACGGCCATACCGGCCAGATTAAAAAAGCCGTGCAGATGCTGGCGGCGGCCAAGCGCCCGCTGGTGTATTTCGGCGGCGGCGTGGTGCTGGGCAACGCGTCGGACGAGCTGGCCGAGTTCGTCAAACTGACCGGCGTGCCGTGTACGGCGACGCTGATGGGCTTGGGTGCGTATCCGTCCGACAACAAACAATACCTCGGCATGCTGGGGATGCACGGTACTTACGAAGCCAATCTGGCGATGCAGAATGCCGACGTGGTGCTGGCGGTGGGCGCGCGTTTTGACGACCGCGTGGTGTCCGTTCCGGCCAAATTCCTCGAAAAGCCGAAAAAAATCATCCATATCGATATCGATCCGTCGAGCATTTCCAAGCGCGTCCGCGCCGATGTGCCGATAGTCGGCGATGTGAAAAACGTGCTGCGCGAGATGGTGGCGCTGTGGAAGAAGCAGGAGCTTTCCCTCAACGAAGCCGCTTTGGACAAATGGTGGCACACCGTCGAAGCATGGCGCGCACGCGACTGCCTGCGCCTGCCCGAAAGCGACATCATCCTGCCGCAGATGGTAGTGAAAACGCTGGCGCAGGTCACCAATAACGACGCCGTTATCACCTCCGACGTCGGTCAGCACCAAATGTTTGCCGCCCAGTTCTATCCTTTCAGACGGCCGCGGCAGTGGCTCAACTCGGGCGGACAGGGCACAATGGGCGTCGGCCTGCCTTATGCCATGGGCGCGTATCTTGCCGATCCCTCGAAAGATGTGTGCTGCATCACCGGCGAAGGTTCGATTCAGATGAACATTCAGGAACTTTCCACCTGCTTCCAATACCGCCTGCCCATCAAAACCATCTGCCTGAACAACGGCTATCTGGGCATGGTGCGCCAGTGGCAGGAGCTTTATTACGGCGAGCGCGAATCGGAAACCTATTTCGACTCCCTGCCCGATTTTGTCAAACTGGCCGAAGCCTACGGCCATGTCGGCATGCGGATTGACAAGGCTTCCGATGTCGAAGGCGCGCTGCGCGAAGCACTCGCCATGAAAGACCGTTTTGTATTTATGGACTTCATTACCGACCGCAAGCAAAACGTCTTCCCGATGGTGGGCAACGGCAAAGGTTTGGACGAAATGGTGCTGCCGCCGCACATGCGCGAAAGCAAAGCCGACAGCGACGTCAACGACGTACACGACCGCGATTACGACACAAGGAGCGTGCCATGAGACGGATTTTGTCTATCCTGATGGAAAACGAAGCGGGCGCGATGAGCCGCGTGGTCGGCCTGTTTTCCGCACGCGGCTACAACATCGACTCCCTGTCCGTGGCCGCCACCGAAGACCGCACCCTGTCGCGCATGACCATCGTCACCAACGGCGACGATATCGTGATTGAGCAGATTACCAAGCAGCTCAACAAGCTGATCGAAGTGGTGAAAGTGGTTGATTTGAACGAAAGCCGCTTCGTCGAGCGCGAACTGATGCTGGTGAAAGTGCGTGCCCTCGGCAAAGACCGCGACGAAATCCTGCGCCTTGCCGAAATCTACCGCGGCCACATTGTCGACGTCAGCGACAAGAGCTACACCGTCGAAGTAACCGGCACCACGGAAAAACTCGATTCCTTCCTCGAAGCCGCCGGAGGCCACCTGATACTCGAGACCGTGCGCACCGGCGCGGCGGGCATCGGACGCGGCGAGCGTATTCTCAAAATCTGAGCGTTCAGACGGCCTCAAAGCACACAGAGGCCGTCTGAAAACCCGAATACCGAACGAAAGGACAAACAGCATGGCCAACGTCAAAATCGCCGCCACCATCGCCGTCAAACCCGAACACCGCGCCGAACTCGCCGCCGTGTTCGCCGATCTCGTCGCTGCCAGCCGCGCCGAAGCAGGCAACCTGCGCTACGACCTCCATCAGGACATCGCCGACGAAAACCGCTTCGTCTTTTTTGAAAACTGGCGCGACCAAGCTGCCGTCGACAGCCACAACGCCAGCGCCCATTTTCAAAACTTCCTCAAAGCCATCGACGGCAAAACGCAAGCCGTAGACATCGTGCTGATGCATGACGTGTCCGACAACGGCAACTGATCCCCCATCCTTTATCCAACCCAACTCCAAGGAAACAAAATGCAAGTTTATTACGACAAAGACGCCGATCTCTCCTTAATCAAAGGCAAAACCGTCGCCATCATCGGCTACGGCTCGCAAGGCCACGCCCACGCCGCCAACCTGAAAGATTCCGGCGTCAACGTGGTTATCGGCCTGCGCCAGGGCGGCTCGTGGAAAAAAGCCGAAGCCGCCGGTTTTGAAGTATTGTCTGTGGCTGATGCCACCAAAAAAGCCGACGTGGTGATGATTCTGCTGCCAGACGAAAACCAGCCCGTCGTGTACAAAAACGAAATCGAGCCGAACCTGAAACAGGGCGCGGTATTGGCGTTTGCCCACGGCTTTAATGTGCACTACAACCAAATCGTGCCCCGCGCCGACTTGGACGTTGTCATGATCGCCCCCAAAGGCCCCGGCCACACCGTGCGCAGCGAGTTCCTCAAAGGCGGCGGCGTGCCCTCGCTGATTGCCGTTTACCAAGACCAATCCGGCAAAGCCCGCGACATCGCCCTCTCCTACGCCGCAGCCAACGGCGGCACCAAAGGCGGCGTGATTGAAACCAACTTCCGCGAAGAAACCGAAACCGACCTCTTCGGCGAACAGGCCGTATTGTGCGGCGGCGCGGTCGAGTTGGTGAAATGCGGTTTTGAAACCCTCGTTGAAGCCGGTTACGCCCCCGAAATGGCCTACTTCGAGTGCTTGCACGAGTTGAAACTCATCGTTGACCTGATGTACGAAGGCGGCATCGCCAACATGAACTACTCGATTTCCAACAACGCCGAATACGGCGAATACGTTACCGGCCCCGAAGTGATTACCCCGGCCACCAAAGAAGCGATGAAAAAAGCGCTCTACCGCATCCAAAGCGGCGAGTACGCCAAAATGTTCATCCAGGAAGGTGCAACCAACTATGCCAGTATGACTGCCCGCCGCCGTCTGAACGCCGACCATCAAATCGAAAAAGTCGGCGCGCAACTGCGCGGTATGATGCCGTGGATTGCCAAAAACAAACTGGTGGATTTGGATAAAAACTAATCCCGCAGGCTAAGCAAAAAGGCCGTCTGAAAACTCCGAAACAGGGTTTTCAGACGGCCTTTTTTGTTTTGCCTGACCTGTCAGGGGGCGTTGTGGGGACGGGAAAGGCCGTCTGAAAGTGCGGCGGCGCTTTCGGAAACGGTATGTCCGCATTTGTGTTCCGAAGGGGCAGGCGGATACGGTTTTTGTACATGGTGTCCTTCCGCCGCGCCGATGTCTGCTTTGCCGAGTGATTCAGAAACGGATTGCATGGGTTGTCTGCCGCGTTGCCAATGCATGAGGCCGTCTGAAAACTCCTGTTTCGGGGTTTCAGACGGCCTCTTTTGTGCAGAGCCGTTTAACGGGGTTGGCAGGTGGTGTCCACACGGTTGCCGTAGGGGTCTTTGAAGCTGAAATAGGCATCGCCGCTTTTTTCGTGCCATTCGGCGCCGCTGCCGAACAGGCCGCTGTTGCCGACGTAGCGCTCGCCTGAGGCGGAAGAAGTGCGGTGGAGGCGCGCCTGTTTGTTGTCGAGCGTCAGATACAGCGTGTCGCCTTCGCGGCGGAGGTTGACGGTCGAGCCGTTTTCGCAGCTGTAACGGGCTGCGCGGCGGTTGCCGACGTAAGCGCCGTCGTCGCGGCGCGGTCTGTCGTAGCGGCTGCGGCGCTCTTCACGGCGCTCGTCGCGGTCGAAATCGCGGCCTTGTTCGGGGCGCGGAACGTATTCTTCGTATTGGCGGCTTTCGTGGCGGCGCGGCCGCTGCGGGCGGTAGTCGTCGTCATAGTCGGCGTCGAAGGGAACGACGCAGGCGGACAGCAGCAGGGTCAGCGAAGCGGGAACGGCCAGATAACGTAGTTTCATAATGGTTTTCCTGTGTGGTTGAGAAAATCTGCCGTGCGATGGCGGCGCCATCTTAGCCCAAGCCCCGTGGGGCGGCAGCAGGGTTAACTGAGATTTACGCCGTGCCGCCCGGCGTGTTGCGGCGGTGCTTTCAGACGGCCTTTTGCGTAAAAGGAACGATAAAAATATCCGTATAAACATGGTGTTGTTTTATTTTCTGTTAATATCTGTAAGAATTTCGCGGCAAGGGCGTCCAATACGTATCCCGTTCCCGATGTGCGGAACGTTTCCCTTCGATAACCGACAAAGGAATAAACATGAAACAGAAACTGCTCCCTTTATTGTGTGTTTTGGCTGCGGCGGCCTGTACGCCGAATCAGGACAACGCAGCCCAATCTGCGGCGGCATCGGCCGTTCAGACGGCCTCCGCCGCGCCGCAGGCCGCAGGCGCTTGGACGGCGGACGGCGCGCTGGTGCGCTTTGTCAGCAAAAAAACCAACACGCAGCAGAAAACGGTTGAGGAAGAATCGGCGTTTTCCGCGTCTTCGGCCAAGCTCGATGCGGACGGCGCGTTTGCCATGACCGTGGATTTGGCCAGCGTGAAAACCAATATCGACATCCGCGACCAGCGTTTGCGCGACTGGGTGTTTGAAACGGCGAAATTCCCGCAGGCAATGATTTCCGGCCGTTTGGACGCGGCGGCTATAGATGCTTTGAAAACGGGCGGAGAAACGGAGCTGAAACAGCCGCTGGTGTTGGAAGTGCATGGGCAGAAGCTCGACATCACTGCCGATTTGCGCCTGAAGCGGACGGCGGACGATACGGTGGAGGTGTCCACCGCGCAGCCTGTGGTGCTGGACGTGCAGCAGATGGACATGGCCGGCGGCGTGGCGAAGCTGGTGGAAGTGATGGGTTTGGCGTCGATAGACGGGCAGATTCCGGTGATGTTTGCCGGTACGTTTGTACGCAAGCCGTAAGCAAATCGGCAAAAAGGCCGTCTGAAAATCCTTGCGGGGTTTCAGACGGCCTTTGTCGCCTGACGCGGCAGCAGGCGGGAGGCCGTCTGAATGGTTCAAACAGGCTTTCAGAAGCGCCATTCGCGAGCAGACGGGAGTGGCCTTTGTTCTGCGTTTTGCTTGATGCGGCAGAGCCTGCCGATGAAACAAAAAGGTCGTCTGAAAAGTTTTTTCGGGTTTCAGACGGCCTTCGGGCGGATAGCAGGTATCACATGGAACGCGTGCGCCGCGGGGCGGCACACTCTGCGCACGATATAGCGAGCCAAAATAAAAAATATACGACGTTGCCGCGCCTTAGCTCAAAGAGGGCGGTTTTCTACGACATTGGAAATGCCAAGAAAACCAGTCTCGTATTACTCATACTGTCTGCGGCTTGCTGCCTTGTATCTTTTCTATTTTGGCTCACTATACAAAAGGAAAGGCCGTCTGAAAAACCTGTGCGGGGTTTTCAGACGGCCTTTTTATCCGTGCGGCGGGGTCAGCATGCGGTGTCGGTTTCGTTTTCGCCGCTGTCGGCTTTGCCCTGGCGGCGGGAAAACTGTATGCCGAGCTGTTTCAGTTTGCGGTAGAGGTGGGTGCGCTCGAGGCCGACTTTCTGCGCGACGCGGCTCATGTTCTGGCCTTCCTGCGCGATGTGGTACTCGAAATAGCGGCGTTCGAGTTCTTCGCGCAATTCGCGCAGCGGCATGTTGAAGTCGAAGCCGCCCATGATTTCGGCGGCGGGCGCATTGTCCTGCTGCGGGCGGCCGAGCAGGGCGGCGACGGCGTTTTCGCCGATTTCGCCGTCTTCGCCGGCCAGTATCAGGCTTTTGACGACGGTGTGGAGCTGGTCGAAGTTGCCCGGCCAGTCGTATTGCTGCAGGGCGGCGAGGGCGGCGGCGCTGAATTTAGCAACGGGGATTTTTTGGGTTTCGGACAGCTCGGTGGCGATTTTGTTGACGAGGAAGGCAATATCTTCGGGCTGGCTGCGCAGGGGCGGGATGGCGATGGTGAGGCCGGAGAGCAGGGCGGCCAGGCGGGTATCGTAGTTGGGATTGTCGAGCATTTCTTCGGGGCGGCGGGTGCTCGGGCAGATAACGCGCACGCCGAGGCGCTCGGCTTTGTCGAGCAGGAAGACGATGCCCTGCTGGATGGTTTTGCTGTATTGGGCGATGTCGTTGAGGTAGAGCACGCCGCCGGCGGCTTTTTGCAGCAGCTCCATCGGGGTGTCGACGATGTATTCGGTTTTCGGTTCGACCCAGGCGGTGCCGGTTTTGTGGAAGTAGCGGGCGACGGTTTCGAAGGGGGAGCCGGTTTCGCCGGTGAGCAGGACGGCGCCGCTCTGGCGCACGGCGGCTTCAATGCGGCGGTTCATTTCCTGCACGGCGGGGCTGTTGCCGAGTTTGTCGAGCGAGAGGCCGGCGGCAGCCTGCATTTCGCCGTATTTGAGGGCGCGCTCGACTGTGCCGAGCAGCTTTTTCAGGGCGATGGGTTTTTCGAGGAAGTCCATCGCGCCAATTTTGGTGGCTTCCACGGCGGTGTCGATACTGGCGTGGCCGCTCATCATGACGACGGGCATGGTGAGCTGGCCGTTTTTCGCCCATTCTTTGAGCAGGGTGATGCCGTCGCAGTCGGGCATCCAGATGTCGAGCAGCACCATGGCGGGACGGGTCTGGTTGCGCAGCTGCCGCGCTTCTTCGGCGTTTTCGGCAAGGGCGACGGTGTAGCCTTCGTCTTGCAGAATGTCGGACAGCAGGTCGCGGATGCCGATTTCGTCGTCTACGATAAGGATGTCGTTACTTCTCATGGTCGCTTTCTACCAGTGCGGGTAAGGTGATTCTGACGCAGGCGCCGCCTTCGGGCGGGTTGGACAGGCTGATGCGGCCGCCGTGTTCTTCGATGATTTTTTTGACAACGGGCAAACCCAGGCCGGTGCCGCCGGGTTTGTCGGTGACATAAGGCTCGAAGGCGTTGATGAGCATGTCGCCGGTGAAACTTTTGCCGTTGTTGGCAACGGTCAGGCCTACGCTGCCTTCGGATACGGCGGTATGGATGCGGACAAGCGGCTGCGGCGCTTCTTCGGCGGCTTCGGCGGCGTTTTTGAAGATGTTGTGCAGCACTTGGCGCATCGCCGTGGTATCGGCCTGTATGGTGGCGGGTATATTACTCAAATCGGATTCAAATGTACACGCGCCCGCTTCGTAGAGCAGCAAAACTTCTTCAATGAGGCGGTTGAGATCCTGCGGCTCGGGTTTGAGCGCGGGTGAGCGGGCGTAGTTGCGGAAGTCTTCCACCATTTCCTTCATGGCGGCCACTTGTTTGACGATGGTGTCGGTGGAGCGGATGAGGATTTGCGCGTCCTGTTCGCCCAGTTTGTCCTGGAGTTTCCACGCCAGCCGCTCGGCGGAGAGCTGGATGGGGGTGAGGGGGTTGCGGATTTCGTGGGCGAGGCGTTTGGCGACTTCGCCCCAGGCGGCTTCTTTTTGCGCGCGCACAAGCAGGGTGATGTCGTCGAACACCAGTACCGTGCCGCCGCCGGTGTCTTCGGGCAGGGGGACGGCTTTGCACAGGAGGATGCGCGGTTCGCCGCCGCCGGTGTAGGCCGTCTGAACGGGCTTGTCCTGCGCGTCGGTGTCGAGGACGGTTTGGAACAGGCTGCCGACAAGGGCGTATTGTGGCACGTCGCGCGGCCAGTCGCGCCAGCGGCTGCCGGCCAGTTCGGACAGGGGCAGGCCGAGGATGCGTTCGGCGCTGCGGTTGAGGGTGTTCAGACGGCCTCCGTAATCGAGGGTGACGACGCCCGCCGTCAGGCTTTCCAATACGGTTTCGAGATAGTGGCGAGCGGCTTCCTGTTTGAGGCGGTTGAGCTTTTCGGCGTCGCTGGCGATGGCGAGCTGCTCGGTCATGTGGTTGAACAGGCGGGTGAGCTGGCCGAGTTCGTCGTTGCGGTAGACGGGGCGGCGTTGGGAAAAATCGCCTTCGGCCACGGCTTTGGCGCCTTCGGAGAGCGACAGGATGGGCTCGATGAAGCGGCGCGAGAAGTAGAGGGCGATCACCAGCGCCAGCATCACGGAGAGCAGGGCAGCGGCGAGCAGGGTGATGAGGAAGAAGGTTTGCAGACCCTGCTGGGCGTAGGTGAGCTGGGCGTATTTGCCGCGTGCGTTTTCGATGAGTTCGGCGTCGCGGGCGACGTTGTCGGGGATAGGCCGTCTGAAAAAGAGCGCCTGTTCGCGGCCGTTTTGCGGCGGCAGGGACAGCCAGCCTTCGGCGTAGAGCCTGCCGTTGATGCTGGCGACGCTGCGGGCGGAGCCGGTTTGTTTCAAACGGGCGGCGGTGTCGCCGTCGGGCTGCGGCGGGGGCAGGGCGGCGGGGTTGGTGATGATTTCTGTGCGGTTGCCGGCGGGATGGTAGAGGCCGGTTTGGCCGAAGGCGGCGGCTTCGCGGCTCTGTTTGACGGTCTGCGCCGCATCGCCGCCCATGGAAACGGCGCTGATGACTTCGATTTGCAGGCTTGCGGCACGGCGCACGCTGTCGTCGAGGGCGGCGTCGAGGGCGGATTTGCTGAGGGTCAGGCTGCTTTCGAGCGCCTGCGCGGTGTCGTTGCCGAACCAGGAATGGATGCTGTATGAGATAAATTGCGCCGATACGCCGAAGAGGAAAACGGCGGGCAGCACGGCCACCAGGCAGAACATGACCGCCAGCCGCCGCGCCAGCCGCGAGCCGAGCATATTGTATTGGTTGTGGCACAGCAGCAGCCAGCCGTAGCGCAGCAGCATGGCCAGCAGCATGACGACCATCAGGCCGCCTGCGGCAATCAGGTGCCAGAAGTATTCGGAGAGCGGGCTGCCGCTGTTGGTGGCGACGGTGAGGGCGTACACCAGCGCGGCGGCCAGCAGGAAGAAAATCAGATAGCGGCGGTGCATGGTTCAGCCTTTGCTGACCGACAGGGTTTTCCAGCCGGAATCGAGCTGCCAGTTTTTGGCGGTGAGCGAGTTGATTTGGAAGGGCTTGGGCAGTTGGGCGGTGCTCAGCGTCAGACGGATTTCGGCCTTCACTTCGTGCGCGTCGGTGCCGTCGAGCGTGCCTTTGGGCAGCACGCGCCAGTTGGCGATGGCGCCGATGCCGCGCAGGGCGGTGTCGAGGCCGGAGTATTCGGTGGAAAACGTGCCGATGGTGACGCGGTAGCGGTTGGTGAGCGGGTGGAAGGAGAGTTTGTAGGCGACGTCGTTGTCGCTGCCGACGAGTTGGCCGAGCTTGAATTTGTAGGCGGCCATGGTCGGCGAGGAGAGCCGGTAGCTGAGGGTGAAATAGAGCGGCACGCCCTGTTTGAGCGCCTGTTTGAGCTGGTCGGGCAACTCGGTGTGGAAGCGGCTGCTGATGTCGAGCTGGCCGCTTTCGGTGAGCACGGCCGCGCTGCGCGTGGGAGCGATGCTTTCGGCGGCGGCTTCAGACGGCCGCAAAAGCAGCACGGCGCCGCAGAGCAGGGCGGCGGCCGTGCGGGCGTGTTTACGGGCGTTTGCGGATAAGTGCGTAAAAAAAGCCATCTTGGGAAGGAGTGGGCAACAGGGTCTGCGGATCGGAGCAGGAGGCGTCGGCGTGGCGGGCGAGGAAGCGTTGCAGTTGCAGGCTGTTTTCTTCGGTGAAGAGCGAGCAGGTGGCAAAGAGCATGCGCCCGCCGGGTTTGACCGTTGTCCACAGCGCATCGAGCAAACCCTCCTGCTGGCGGGCGGTTTTGGCCGCGTCGGTGGGGAGGCGCAGCCATTTGATGTCGGGATTGCGGCGCACCACGCCCGAAGCCGTGCAGGGTACGTCGGCCAACACCGCGTCAAACTGCCTGCCATCATACCACGAAGCCAAATCCCGCGCGTCGGCAGCGGCCAGAGAGGCCGTCTGAAAGCCCAAGCGGTGCAGATTGTCGGCCACGCGTTTCAGACGGCCTGCGTCGATGTCCAACGCCGTTACTTCGCAATCGGCCATCTCCAAAATATGCCCCGTTTTGCCGCCCGGCGCGGCGCAGGCATCCAAGATGCGTTCGCCGTTTTGCGGCTGCAACAGATACGCCGCCTTCTGCGCGCCGAAGTCCTGCACCGACACCAGGCCGTCTGAAAAACCGGGCAGGCTGTTTACCGGCACGGCCTCGTCCGGCGTTACCGCGTAATCGTCAAGCGCACGCGCCCCGATGCCCGCTTCGGCGAGCTTGACCAAATAGCTTTCAGCGTTGCCGTGGCGGCGGTTGACGCGCAGCGTCATCGGCGGATGGCTTTGCAGCGCGGCGGCGATATTGTGCCAATGCTTGGGATAATGGTTTTGCAGATAAGCCAGCCACCAGCGCGGCAGATTGTATTTCGCCACATCGTCGGTCTTACACCACGTCGCGAGCTTGTCGCGCTCGCGCAAAAAGCGGCGCAACACGGCATTGGCAAACGAGCGGTACTGCCCGCGCCCGATGCGGCCGACGGCTTCCACCGCCTCGTTCACCACCGCGTGCGGCGCGTTGCGCGTGTAATGAAGCTGGTAAAGCGCGGTAATCAGCAGGCTTTCAAGCTCTTGGTTGCCAATCGGCTTGTTCAACAGCTTGCCGAGCATAAATTTGAGGCTGCCGAGATAACGCTGGCTGCCGTAAGCAATGTCTTGCAGCGCGCCGCTTTCCTGCGCGCTCAAATCGGGATGCGCGGCACGCACGCGCGCCAACACGTCTTGCAGGTTTTGCCCTGCGGCCACAGCGGCGGCGGTTTCGGCGGCAAGTTTCTGGGCGAGAGCCATGCTCATAACGGGATTCCTGTTTGAAAGGGTTTCAGGCGGCCTTTTGGTGTTGAGGCCGTCTGAAAAAGACGAAGGGACGAAAAAGCGGCGATTATACGGCAGACGGGCTTTCAGACGGCCTCTGCCAGATACGACACAGCGGCGGCGAGGCGTTCGGGGATTTCATGGAAATGGCCGCCGCTGTTGAGCGCGAAGGCCGTCTGAATGCCGCGCCCGCGCCACAGGTTTTCGGTGAAACGCATATTGTTTTCCACCGCAGCCATGCGTGGGTTTTTGCTGTTTTTTTCGGTGTCGCCGATGGAGAAATACGCGCGTTGCGGCGGCTTGGGCATGGCGTTGGCGGCGGCAAAATCCGTCCAGCCGTCAAACCACAGCGAGCCGGAAACGCAGGCAATCTTTTCAAACGGGTTTTTCTGATACGCGCACCAAGCAGCAAACAAACCCGCCAGCGAGTAGCCCGCGATGCCGCGCCATTGGGGGCGCAGGTTCAGACGGCCTTCGATGTCGGACAGCACGTCTGCCAGCCAAGCCAGATAATCCGCCGCGCCGCCGCTAAAATCGGCCGCTTTTTTAAACACGCGCGGCGCAGGCCAGGGCGTGAACGAATGTTCCCAATCGGACTCGTCCGCCGAGAGCAGCACAAGGCCGTCTGAAAGCAGCGCGGCCAGCGCGTCGGCTTCGTGCGGCTGTAAAAAAGTGAGCACCAGCGGTGCGTCGGCAGGGGTGTTGTCGGCGCGGTAAACGCGGAAAGTTTTTTGGTTGAGGGTAATCGTATTGGTAAGGTGCATGGCCGGTTGCTTATATATGTTGTTCGGAGGCCGTCTGAATGCGGTTTCAGACGGCGTAGGTTGGGTCGAGACCCAACAAAACCTTTAAATCATCTGTTTGTTGAGTCTTTAACCCAACCTACCTGCCGCACAATTGGCGTTCGCACGGTACACCGTCGTGATTGCCGTCCATTTTGGTGTTGGGGCAGTTGTGCAGGAAAAATTCGGCCTCTTCGCAAGAAGTCATTTGCGAGCAGTGCGTACGGCCGTCGCAGCGGAATTTTTGGGCAGACGTATTGCTTTTCTTCAGCTTGGGTTTGGCTTTGTTTTCGATGGCGGAAAGCGCGGCAGGTTTGTTTTTTTGCCAAAGAGCTTGGATTTCGTGGCTGTAAAAGTGCCAAATTCCTGCCGATACGGCGATGAGAAGAATAAGTTTTTTCATGGTGTCATGTGCAAAGCGGTTAAAGATGTGTGTTAACGGCAAATTGCCCAAGGCCGTCTGAACACGATATTCAGCCAAACAATTCGGCGTGCGAACCCAAACGATAGAGCAAAATGGTTTTGCGTGCTTCGTCGCGGCGGTAAACCAGCAGCAAATCGGGTTTGCCGTGGCATTCGAGATAGCCGACGTAATGGCTGATAAGCGGGTGCTCTTTGTATTTGGCGGGCAGAGGTTCGCCCGATACGAGCAAGTCCAAAACGGTTTTGACGGCCTGTTGCGCGGCCTTGTCGTGTTGGTAGCGTTTGCTGTCCTGCTTGAATTTGTTGGAAATTTCCAGCGTGTACATTACCACCCCAAATCACGCATCAAATCTTCAACAGTTTCATAGCGCGTACCGCCGTTGCGCTCCAAATCGGCGACGGCGGCCAGCGTTTCGGCATTTGGCCGCGCCAAGCCTTCGGGCAGCTCGGCTTTGGCGGCAAGCTGGGTCAGCAGCATTCGGGTAACGGCCGACAAGTCCAAACCCAAGGCTTTGGCGTTGGCGGCGGCTTTTTGTTTGATTTCGTTGTCGATGCGGATGGTCAGGGTGCTGTCCATGATGCGTTCCTGTTATTACGGATTTGTACTGACAATATTGTATGTGCAAATTTGTAATGACGCAATTTGCGTAGGGAAACAAAAGGCCGTCTGAAACGGAAAACTGCGTCTCAGACGGCCTTTGCCAATGTTGCTTCGTTATTCCAACATCGTGCCCGCTTCGATACTGCGCCCTGCGACAAAGGCGGCAATGTCCATGCGCTTGCTGCCTGCGGGTTGCAATTCTTTGATGTTTAACGCGCCTTCGCCGCAGGCGATGACGAGGCCGTCTGAAGTGCAGGACAACACTTCGCCCGCGCGGCCTTGTTGGTTGACTGTTTCGACGCGCCAGATTTTCAGCGGCTTGCCCTGATATTCCGTCCACGCGGCGGGGACGGGGTTGAAGGCGCGGATTTTGAGCTCGATGGCGGCGGCCGGTTCGCGCCAGTTGATACGTGCTTCTTCTTTGCTTAATTTTTGTGCGTAGGTAACGCCGTTATCGTGCTGGGCGGCGGCGTTCAGACGGCCTTCGCGCTCAAGTTGTTGCAAATCGGCGACAATGGCGGCCGCGCCGATGGCCATTAGTGCGTCGTGCACTTCGTTGGCGGTGTCGGTGTTGCGGATGGCGTAGCGGTGTTCGCTGACGACTGCGCCGGTGTCCAAGCCCGCGTCCATCTGCATGATGCACACGCCGGTTTCGGCGTCGCCCGCTTCGATGGCGCGTTGGATGGGCGCAGCGCCGCGCCAGCGCGGCAGCAGCGAGGCGTGGATATTGAGGCAGCCGTGGCGCGGCGCGTCCAATACTTCCTGCGGCAGTATCAGGCCGTAGGCGGCGACGACCATCACGTCTGCGCCGACGCTTTGCAACAGGGCGAGCGCATCGGCGTTGCCGCGCAGTTTTTCGGGCTGTTCGACGCGCAAACCGAGTTCCAGTGCGGCCTGTTTCACGGGCGAAGCCTGAAGCTGCATTCCGCGCCCTTTGGGGCGGTCGGGCTGGGTGAGCACAAGCGGGATGTCAAAACCCGCATCGGCGATGGCTTTGAGGGCGGCGGCGGCAAAATCGGGCGTGCCTGCGAAGATGATTTTCATGGGTGTGGCCTTGTGGAAACTTTCAGACGGCCTTGTCCGTGGTATGGAGGCCGTCTGAATGGGTTGGGCGGATAAGAATTTTTGCAGAGTCTGCGGCGGCCGTTTCAGACGGCCTTGGTGTCGGATTTCGGCGTGAAGCCGCTTTCGCGCGGGCAGGGCGGACAATGGCGGCGGCTTGAAAGAAGTTCAGGCCGTCTAAAAAAGCGGTGGTGCGGTTTCAGACGGCCTGTGTGTGTTTACATATTGTGTTTTTGGCGTTTTTTCAGCTTGGTTTTGATGCGGCCTTGTTTGAGCTGCGAGAGGTGTTCGACAAACACGATGCCCATCAGGTGGTCGAGTTCGTGCTGTACGCAGATGGCCAATAGGCCGTCGGCTTCGAGAGTGAATTTTTCGCCTTTTTTGTCAAGTGCTTCTACCTTTACACGCTCGGCGCGGGTTACCGTGTCGTAAATGCCGGGTACGGAGAGGCAGCCTTCTTCGTAAGTGGTTTGGCCGTCTTTTTCCACAATCACGGGGTTGATGAACACGCACGGCTCGCTGCGGTCTTCGCTCAAATCCATCACCACCACGCGCTCGTGCACGTCAACCTGCGTGGCCGCCAGCCCGATGCCGCGCGCCTCGTACATGGTTTCAAACATATCAGCAACCAGCGTTTGGATACGTTCGTCAATCTTTTCAACGGGCTTGGCTACCGTGTGCAGCCGCTCGTCGGGATATTGGAGGATGTTCAGTAAAGCCATTTCGTTCTCGATGGGTTTTGCGGGTGTTTATGCAGAATAATTTTAACGCTATGTGGTTTGCCGTAAAGAGTGGTAAAATCATGCGATAAATCGGCAAGGCAATTTTGTTTTGTGTTGCTACTTGTATTTTTTTAATGATGACTGCGTGAATGAATTTCAAGGGGAGTGTCATGCAAAAACGTATTATAACCCTGCTTTGTGCCGCCGGTTTGGCTATTTCCGCCCCGGCAATGTCTGCCGCGCTGAAGGTTCGCCCCGATGCGCCGACCCGCTATGTTGTGAAACAGGGCGATACTTTGTGGGGAATTTCAGGCAAATATCTGTATCGTCCTTGGCAGTGGAACCGCCTTTGGGGTGCGAACCGCAGCAAAATCCGCAATCCCGACCGCATTTATCCGGGTCAAGTGTTGGTTTTACGCTACGTTAACGGCCGTCCTCGCCTTTCGGTAGAGCACCGCGCAGGTTCGGACGGTATTCCGACCATCAAGCTGTCGCCGCGTGTGCGCGAGGTCAGCTCCGGTTACGGCATCCAAGCCATCAATGTGAATTTCTACCGCATGTTTATGCAGCATCCGCAGATTATCGACCAGATGCAGACGCAGCATGCGCCGCGCTTGGTTGAAGGTCCTGACGGCCGTATGCTGTATTCGAAAGGCGACCGTGTATACGCCTATGAGATTACCGAGCCCGGCCGCTATTTGGTTTACCGTGCGCGCAAAGACATTACCGATCCCGAAACCAAGAAATATTTGGGTCAGGAAGTGGTGTTCAGCGGCGTAGTCAGCACTTTGGCCGGTACGAACAGCGCGTTGGACGGCCGCAGCAAGGCGGATGCCGAGGCATTGCCGGACAACGAGTACTACACACGCGTTCATCCGTTGGTAAAACTGCCGACGCAGACTGCGCAGCCGATGGTAGTTGAAGAGGCTGTATCCGAAATCCGCAAAGGCGACTTCCTGCTGAAAATGGACGAGAGCGGCGACAGCTTCAATATGATGCCCCATGCGCCCAGCCAGCATATCGATGCCCGCGTGGTTTCGATTTTTGACGGCATCAGCGAGGCCGGCCAGTTCCAAACCATTACGCTGAACAAGGGTGAGGAAGACGGCTTGGACAAAGGCACGGTATTGAGCCTTTACAAGCGCAGCCGCCAAATCAAAACCGATTTGCAAAAAGGCAAAGACGGCAGCCGCAGCGTGGTGAAATATCTCTCCATCCCTGCTGAAGAAGTGGGTTTGGCGATGGTGTACCGTACCAGCAAACACCTTGCATCGGCCATTATTTTGGAAAGCGCCACCAGCATCAGCGTGGGTGACACAGCTTCCGAGCCGGGTCATGATTTGGATAATATGTCGGACGATGGTCGTCACGAGCCGAATGTTCCGCAAGATTCGCATGACGACGAACATAACTCAACTAATGTGAAGAGCAATATCAACCTTCATTAATGTACGTGGCGTTTGCTTGGAGGCCGTCTGAAAAATTTTCAGACGGCCTTTTGTTTGTGTCGGGCAAAGCTGTGAAGTGTTCTGATAAAACGGAAAAAAATGTGGCTGTGCGGCAGTTGGTTGGAGAGGAGAGACAAAATCTTCTTAACATAATTTAATAGTAACTATTATCATTTAGTTATTGAAATTATTGGATTTTTTTGTGCGATTTTGAAATCGCGCTCTTTAAATTGCCGTCTGATTTGGCTAAAATGGCAGCCGTTTGATTACGTTATCTGTTAATGATTCGAGTGTGACGCTATGTTGGCAAATTACCTGCCCGTTTTGGTTTTTATGCTGATCGGCCTGGCCGCCGGCATCCTGTTTCTGGCTTTGGGCACGCTGTTGGGGCCCAAGCGCCATTACGCCGAGAAAGACGCGCCGTTTGAGTGCGGCTTCGAGGCTTTTGAAAACGCAAGGATGAAGTTCGACGTGCGCTACTACCTGGTGGCGATACTCTTCATTCTATTTGATTTGGAAGTGGCTTTTATGATCCCGTGGGCGGTGGTGTTTAAAGACTTGGGCATGGTCGGATTCTGGCCGATGCTGGTGTTTATCGCCGTTTTGGGCATAGGCTTTGTTTACGAATGGAAAAAAGGTGCGCTGGAATGGGAATAGAAGGCGTTTTGAATAAAGGTTTCATCACCACCAGCGCGGATACCGTGCTCAACTACATGCGCACCGGCTCGCTGTGGCCGGTGACTTTCGGTTTGGCCTGCTGCGCGGTGGAGATGATGCACGCCGGTATGGCGCGCTACGACCTTGACCGCTTCGGCATTATCTTTAGGCCTTCGCCGCGCCAGTCCGACCTGATGATTGTTGCCGGCACGCTGTGCAACAAAATGGCGCCGGCGCTGCGCCGCGTGTACGACCAGATGGCCGAGCCGCGCTGGGTGCTGTCTATGGGTTCCTGCGCCAACGGCGGCGGCTACTACCATTATTCCTATTCCGTGGTGCGCGGTTGCGACCGCATCGTGCCGGTGGACGTGTACGTTCCCGGCTGCCCGCCCACCGCCGAAGCGCTGCTTTACGGCCTGATTCAGCTTCAGGGCAAAATCAAGCGCACCTACACCATCGCCCGCAACTAGGAGCACGCCATGCATGTAAACGATTTGCACGCCGCCGTGCAGCGGCTGTTGGGCGACAAGGCCGGCACCGTGCTGCTGGCTTTCGGCGAAGTAACCGTCGAATGCCGCCCCGAGCACTACATCGACATTATGACTACCCTGCGCGACCACGAAGAGCTGCATTTCGAGCTGCTGGTGGATTTGTGCGGCGTCGATTACAGCACTTATAAAAACGAAGCATGGCAGGGCAAGCGCTTTGCCGTAGTCAGCCAGCTGTTGTCGGTGAAAAACAACCAGCGCATCCGCGTGCGCGTGTGGGCGGACAACGACGATTTTCCGGTTGTCCAAACCGTTACCCCGATTTACAACAGTGCCGACTGGTACGAGCGCGAAGCCTTCGATCTCTACGGCATTATTTTCAACGACCACCCCGACCTGCGCCGCATCCTGACCGACTACGGCTTTGTCGGACATCCTTTCCGCAAGGATTTCCCCATTTCCGGCTATGTGGAGATGCGTTACGACGAAAAAGAAAAACGCGTGATCTACCAGCCGGTTACCATCGAGCCGCGCGAGATTACCCCGCGCGTTGTCCGCGAGGAGAACTACGGTGGCCACTAAACTCAGAAACTACACCATCAACTTCGGCCCGCAGCACCCCGCCGCCCACGGCGTATTGCGCATGATTTTGGAATTGGACGGCGAAACCATCGTCCGCGCCGACCCCCATATCGGCCTGCTGCACCGCGGCACCGAAAAGCTGGCCGAAACCCGCACCTTCCTGCAAACCCTGCCCTATATGGACCGCTTGGACTACGTTTCCATGATGGTCAACGAGCAGGCCTACTGCCTGGCGGTGGAAAAACTGCTTGGCATCGACATCCCCATCCGTGCCAAATACATCCGCACCATGTTTGCCGAGGTAACGCGCATCCTGAACCACCTGATGGGTGTCGGTTCGCACGCGCTCGACATCGGCGCCATGACCGCGATTCTCTACGCCTTCCGCGACCGCGAAGACCTGATGGACTTGTACGAAGCCGTCTCCGGCGCGCGCATGCACGCCGCCTATTTCCGTCCCGGCGGCGTGTACCGCGATTTGCCCGACTTTATGCCCAAATACGAGCCGAGCAAGTACCGCAGCGCCAAAGTATTGAAAGAACTCAACGCCTGGCGCGAAGGCAGCATGCTCGACTTCATCGACGCCTTCTGCGAGCGTTTCCCGTCGCGCATCGACGATTTGGAAACCCTGCTTACCGACAACCGCATCTGGAAGCAGCGTACCGTCGGCATCGGCGTCGTTTCGCCCGAGCGCGCCATGCAAAAAGGCTTCACCGGCGTGATGCTGCGCGGCTCCGGCGTCGAATGGGACGTACGCAAAACCCAACCCTACGAAGTCTATGACCAAATGGACTTCGACATCCCCGTCGGCGTCAACGGCGACTGCTACGACCGCTACCTGTGCCGCATCAACGAAATGCGCCAGTCCACCCGCATCATCAAACAATGCGCCGACTGGCTGCGCGTCAATCCCGGCCCGGTGATTACCGACGACCACAAAGTCGCCCCGCCCAAACGCACCGAAATGAAGCTCGGTATGGAAGATTTGATCCACCACTTCAAACTCTTCACTGAAGGCATGCACGTACCCGAGGGCGAAACCTATACCGCCGTCGAACATCCCAAAGGCGAATTCGGCATCTACCTGATTTCCGACGGCGCCAACAAACCCTACCGCCTGAAAATCCGCGCCCCCGGCTTCGCCCACCTGCAAGGCATGGACGAAATGGCCAAAGGCCACATGCTGGCCGACGTCGTCGCCATCATCGGCACCCAGGACATCGTATTCGGAGAGGTGGACAGATAATGTTATCCGCAGAATCCCTGAAACAAATCGACACCGAGCTGGCCAAATACCCCGCCGACCGCCGCCGATCCGCCATTATGGGCGCGCTACGCATCGCCCAAACCGAAAAAGGCTGGCTCGCCCCCGAAACCATCGAGTTTGTCGCCGAATACGTCGGCATCAGCCCCGCGCAGGCCTACGAAGTCGCTACTTTCTACAATATGTACGACATCAAACCGGTGGGCAAATACAAACTCACCGTCTGCACCAACCTGCCCTGCGCCCTGCGCGGCGGCGTCGATGCCGGCGAATACCTGAAGAAAAAACTCGGCATCGGCTACGGCGAAACCACCGCCGACGGCAAATTCACCCTGGTCGAAGGCGAATGCATGGGCGCCTGCGGCGATGCCCCGGTGATGCTGCTCAACAACCACAAAATGTGCAGCTTTATGGATGCTATGGCGATTGATGCGAAGCTGGCGGAGTTGGAATAGAGCGGTTTGAGGTAATCTGAGACAATATTTCCAGCTATTTTAGATAAAAATGGACTACAAAATAGATGTTTATGAAGCTGATGAACTCAATCAGTATCGATTTGTGCTTGGCTCAATATCAGCTAAAACACTTTGCGTATTCGGTATAAATCCAAGTACAGCAGATGATAAAAACCCTGATCCCACGATCAAAAGAGTAATGGGATTTGTTGAGCGCAATGGTTATACCAGTTTCGTAATGTTTAATTTGTATCCTAAAAGAGCTACTGATCCGCATGATTTGCCTACTGTAGCTGATGAAGTAGCAATACAGAAGAATATTGAAATTATTTCTAAAATTGTTTCTCAGATTATTGAGCAACAAAAACAATGTGATGTGTTGTTGGCATGGGGTGGCTCATTTTATTTGCGCAATTATTTTGATACTTGTTTGAAGAAAATGTATAACTCTTTGAATGGATATCCAATAAATTGGTTAAGAATAGGAGAGTTATTGAAATCAGGACAACCAAGGCATCCATCACGGCAGTCCTATGAATTAAAGTTTGAAACTATGGATATGAATGCGTTTTTGTCTCGTTAGCAAAGTTGGGTTTCGACTCAACAAAAACGTAAAGCAGCCTGAAAACCCGTAGGGTGCGCACCGCGCACCAAATCTCACCGCAATCCGATAGGCGAAACATAGCAACCCCCCCCGGGAGCGCGCCATGAAACCGCTTTTATTTGTAAGCGCCGCAGCATTGTTGATGAGCGGCTGCGCGTCTGTCGAAGAATATTTCAACGGCACATCGCCCCACACCTGCTACGGCTTGGGCAACCCAGAATGCGTCAGACAAGGCTACCACCCTGGCGGAGGCATAATGCAGCCTGGCGCAACCGCCTACGAACAGTAGCAAAAACGGTAGCGTAAGGCAGCCTGAAAAGGCCGTCTGAAAACCATAGGCCGGATTCTCGAATCCGACAGCCGCCCGCAAGGCGGCATCAGGCAGCCTGAAACCGTAAAACCTACAGCAATCCATTCCCTCTCCCGCCCCGCGGTGGAGGGCTAGGGTGGGGGCAGCGGTGCAACAGAAACCGCCGCCACACCCGCAAACAAAAAAGCGTTTCCGCAGAAACACCACCCCCACCCCGACCCTCCCCCGCAAGGCAGGGGAGGGAGCAGAAGAAACATCTGTTTCAGACGGCCTTAAAAGCAGCCTGAAAACCAAACAGGCCGTCTGAAAGGCCGCCCGAACCGAACAAACCAAACAACCCCGAGCAAGCACCATGGCTATTTACCAAACAGGCGTGATTTTCGACAACGTGGACACCCGCGATCCCGACTGCTGGACACTCGATTCCTACCTCCAACGCGGCGGCTACCAAGCCCTGCGCAAAATCCTGTCCGAAAACACCAGCCAAGACGACGTCATCGCCGAAGTCAAAGCCTCCGGCCTGCGCGGCCGCGGCGGCGCAGGCTTTCCCACCGGTCTCAAATGGAGCTTTATGCCCCGCTCCTTCCCCGGCACCAAATACGTCGTCTGCAATACCGACGAAGGCGAGCCCGGCACCTTCAAAGACCGCGACATCATCTTCTTCAATCCCCACGCCCTGATCGAAGGCATGATTATCGCCGGCTACGCCATGGGCGCGCCCGCCGGCTACAACTACATCCACGGCGAAATCTTCGAAGGCTACCAGCGCTTTGAAGCCGCGCTGGCGCAGGCGCGCGCGGCCGGCTATCTCGGCCAGAACATTCTCGGCAGCGAGTTCTCCTTTGAACTCTATGCCGCCCACGGCTACGGCGCCTATATCTGCGGCGAAGAAACCGCCTTGCTCGAATCGCTGGAAGGCAAAAAAGGCCAACCGCGCTTCAAGCCGCCGTTCCCCGCATCCTTCGGCCTATACGGCAAGCCCACCACCATCAACAACACCGAAACCTTTTCTTCCGTCCCCTTTATCATCCGCGACGGCGGCCAGACCTTTGCCGACAAAGGCATCGAAAACGCCGGCGGCACCAAGCTGTTTTCCATTTCCGGCCATATCGAGCGCCCGGGCAACTACGAAGTGCCGCTGGGTACGCCGTTTGCCAAAATCCTGGAAATGGCTGGCGGCATGAAAAACGGCAAAAAACTCAAAGCCGTTATCCCCGGCGGTTCGTCCGCACCGGTGCTGCCCGCCGACATCATGATGGAATTGAACATGGACTACGATTCCATCGCCAAAGCCGGCTCGATGCTCGGTTCGGGCGCGATTATCGTGATGGACGAAGACGTGTGCATGGTCAAAGCGCTCGAGCGCCTGAGCTATTTCTACCACGAAGAATCCTGCGGCCAATGCACCCCCTGCCGCGAAGGCACCGGCTGGCTGTACCGCATCGTCCACCGCATCGCCAACGGCCAGGGGCGCATGGAAGACTTGGATCTGCTCGATTCCGTCGGCAACAATATGGCCGGACGCACCATCTGCGCCCTGGCCGACGCCGCCGTCTTCCCCGTGCGCAGCTTCACCAAACACTTCCGCGACGAGTTCGTCCACTACATCGAACACGGCCGGCCGATGAAAGAGCATAAGTGGTGTTAAAGGCAGCCTGAAAGTAAAAAGGCCGTCTGAAACCGAACAACCGACAGCAACCGAATCCCCTCTCCAGCTTGCGGGGGAGGGCTAGGGTGGGGGTAGTAGGGCAACAGCAATTTCCGCCACGCCCGCAAACAAAAAAAGCGTTTCCGCAGAAACGCCACTCCCACCCCGCCCCTCCCCCGCAGGGCAGGGGAGGGAGACAGAAGCAACACTGTTTTCAGACGGCCGCCAAGGCAGCCTGAAACGTAAAAAAGCCACCCGAAACCCGTAGTTCGGATACTCGTATCCGATAAGCCGCTCCAAGCGGCTGTAAGGCAGCCTGAAAACCGGCAACGCAAGTTTCAGCGAAGTGAAAAAACACCCCAAGGCCGTCTGAACGCCGCAAACCGCGTTTTCAGGCTGCCCCAAACCATTACCCATTTAAAGAAAACCCCGTAACTAGGAAACCACCATGTTACAAATCGAAATCGACGGCAAACAAGTGTCGGTAGAGCAGGGCGCGACGGTAATCGAAGCCGCGCAAAAGCTCGGCACCTACATCCCGCACTTCTGCTACCACAAGAAACTTTCCATTGCTGCCAACTGCCGCATGTGCCTGGTGGAAGTGGAAAAAGCGCCCAAGCCGCTGCCCGCCTGCGCCACGCCGGTAACCGACGGCATGGTGGTGCGCACCCATTCCGAAAAAGCGCGTCAGGCGCAGGAAGGGGTGATGGAGTTTCTGCTGATCAACCACCCGCTCGATTGTCCGGTATGCGACAAGGGCGGCGAGTGCCAGTTGCAGGACTTGGCGATGGGCTACGGCAAAACCACCAGCCGCTACACCGAAGCCAAACGCGCCGTTGTCGGCAAAGATATGGGACCCTTGATTTCCGCCGCCGAAATGAGCCGCTGCATCCACTGCACCCGCTGCGTGCGCTTCACCGAAGAAATCGCCGGCGAACAGGAAATCGCCATGGCCTACCGCGGCGAGTTTTCCGAAATCATGCCCTTTGTCGGTAAAGTGGTGGAAACCGAATTGTCGGGCAACGTTATCGACCTGTGCCCCGTCGGCGCGCTGACCAGCAAGCCCTTCCGCTTCAACGCCCGCACTTGGGAATTGAGCCGACGAAAATCCGTTTCCGCCCACGACTCTTTGGGCAGCAACCTGATTGTGCAGGTGAAAGAACACACCGTGCGCCGCGTACTGCCGCTGGAAAACGAAGCCATCAACGAATGCTGGCTGTCCGACCGCGACCGCTTCGCCTACGAAGGCCTGTACCACGACAGCCGCCTGAAAAACCCGAAAATCAAGCAGGGCGGTGAATGGATCGATGTTGATTGGAAAACCGCGCTCGAATATGTGCGCACTTCGCTGGACTGCGTCGGTAAAGACGGACAGCAGGATCAAATCGGCATCTGGGCCAACCCGATGAATACCGTCGAAGAGCTGTATCTGGCGAAAAAACTGGCGCAGGGTCTCGGCATCAAACATTTCGACACCCGCCTGCAGGCGCAGGATGCCCGTTTGGCAGGCAGCCTGAAAGGCGCGCAATGGCTCGGCCAGAGCATTGAAGACTTGGGCAATGCCGGCGCCATTCTGGTGCTCGGCGCCAACCTGCGCAAAGAGCAGCCGCTCCTGACCGCCCGCCTGCGCCGCGCCACCAACAACGGCAGCCAGATCAGCGTGCTCGCCAGCAGCAAAGAAGCGCTGCATATGCCGCTTGCCGCGCAGCAAATCCTGCATCCGAACCAATGGGCAGGCTGCCTGAAAACCCTGGCGCAGGACTTGGAAAACGGTATCGGCGGCAGCCTGAAAACCGCCGAGCAGGCCGCCATTGTGCTGGGCGCCGAAGCGCAGAACCATCCCGATTACGCCGCCATCTATGCCGCCGCGCAGGAGCTGGCCGATGCTACCGGCGCCAAGCTCGGCATTCTGCCGCAGGCGGCCAACAGCGTCGGCGCTGATGTGCTGGCAGTCAATAACGGACAGACCATTGCCGAAATGATTGCCCAGCCGAAAAAAGCCGTGCTGCTGTTGAACGTCGAACCCGAAATCGACGTGGCCAACGGCGGCCGTGCCGTGGCCGCGCTGCGCGAAGCGCAAACCGTGATGGCCTTCACCCCCTATGTCAGCGACACTCTGCTAGACGTGTGCGACCTGCTGCTGCCGATTGCGCCCTTTACCGAAACTTCCGGCAGCCTGATCAATATGGAAGGCCGCTTGCAGTCCTTCCACGGCGTATCCAAAGGCTACGGTGACAGCCGCCCGCTGTGGAAAATCCTGCGCGTGCTGGGCAATATTTTTGAAGTGGACGGCTTTGAGTTCGACAGCAGCGAAGAAGTGCTGCAAGAAGCAATCGACAAAGACGCGCTGGCCGGCAAACTCGACAACCGCAGCAGCTGGCAGGGCGCAGCCGCGCCGGCCGGCAGCGGGCTGACCCGCGTCGGCGGCACCGGCATCTACCACACCGACGCCATCGTACGCCGCGCCGAATCGCTGCAGCAAACCGGCCACGCCCAAGTGCCCGCCGCCCGCGTCCACCCGCTGACGCTGGCCGCGCTCGGCCTGCTCGACGGCGACAGCGTGCGCGCCAAACACGGCGAGCACAGCGTTACCGTCAGCGTTGCCGCCGACAAAACGCTGCCGGAAAACATCGTCCACCTGCCGCTGCACAGCGCCAACGCCGAATTGGGCGGCATGATGAACGCCATCGAACTGGAAAGGGCTTAAGCAATGCAAGAATGGTTCCAAACCCTGTTTTCAGGCTGGCTCGGCCCCATCGGCAGCGACATCGGCCTGATTGTGGCGATCGTCGTCAAAATCGTCATCATCCTGATTCCGCTGATTCTCACCGTTGCCTACCTGACTTACTTCGAGCGCAAAGTTATCGGCTTTATGCAGCTGCGCGTCGGCCCCAACGTAACCGGCCCGTGGGGCTTGATCCAGCCCTTTGCCGACGTGTTCAAACTGCTGTTTAAAGAAGTAACCCGCCCCAAGCTCTCGAACAAGGCGCTGTTCTATATCGGCCCGATTATGTCGCTGGCGCCGTCGTTTGCCGCTTGGGCGGTGATTCCCTTTTCCGAAAAATGGTTGCTCACCAACATCAACGTCGGCCTGCTCTACATCCTGATGATTACCTCGCTGTCGGTGTACGGCGTGATCATCGCCGGCTGGGCGTCCAATTCCAAATACTCATTTCTCGGCGCCATGCGCTCTTCCGCGCAAACCATTTCCTACGAAATCGCCATGGGCGCGGCCTTGCTGTGCGTGGTGATGGTTTCAGGCAGCCTGAATTTTTCCGAAATCGTTGCCGCCCAAGCGCAGGGCATCGCCGGCGGTTCGGTATTCTCGTGGAACTGGCTGCCGCTGTTTCCGGTGTTTATCATTTATCTGATTTCCGCCGTTGCCGAAACCAACCGCGCGCCCTTTGACGTGGCCGAGGGCGAGAGCGAAATCGTCGCCGGTTTCCACGTCGAATACTCCGGTTTCGCCTTTGCCCTGTTCTTTTTGGCCGAATACATTTTCATGATCCTGATTGCCGCGCTGACATCGCTGATGTTTCTCGGCGGCTGGCTCTCGCCCTTCCCGCAAAGCTGGGGCGCTGTCGGCACGCCGTCGGCCTTCTGGATGTTTGTCAAAATGGCGATGGTGCTATACGGCTATCTGTGGATACGCGCCACCTTCCCGCGCTACCGCTACGACCAAATCATGCGCCTGGGCTGGAAGGTGCTGATCCCGATCAGCTTCGTGTTTATCGTCGTGCTGGCGCTGTGGATGGTCTCGCCGCTGAGCTTGTGGAAATAGGCCGTCTGAAAAGCAAAAGCAGCCTGAAAAGGCAGCCTGAAAAAAAAGGACAAGCAAATGATCGAATACAGCAATAGCAAAACCATTACCGCCGAACAGTTTGCGGGCGTACTCGAGCGTTCCGGCATCCGCCGTCCCACTACCGACCTGCCGCGCCTGCAAACCATGCTCGATCAGGCCGACATCCTGTGGACGGCATGGGACGGTGCGAACCTTGTCGGCGTTGCCCGCTCTCTTACCGACTTCGCCTACGCTTGCTATCTGTCCGATCTTGCCGTCGATACCGCCTGCCAGCATCAGGGCATCGGCCGCGAACTCGTCCGCCGCACACAGGCGCAAATCGGCGAAAAAGTCGCCCTGATTCTGCTTTCCGCCCCTGCCGCGATGGACTACTACCCGAAAATCGGCTTTGAAAAAGCCGAAAACGCCTTTATCGTCAAACGTACCGCCTGACACGGCAAGGCAGCCTGAAAACGCACAACGCAAGTTTCAGCAAAGTTTAAAACCAAAACCAAACACCAAAATCCCCTAAAACGGAGGATACGAACCCAATGGCAAACCTAGTCAAAACCTTCCTGCTCGGCGAGCTGGTCAAAGGCATGGGGCTGACCCTGAAAAACTTCTTCGCCCGCAAGGAAACCATCTACTTCCCCGAAGAAAAAACCCCGCAGTCCGTGCGTTTCCGCGGCCTGCACGCCCAACGCCGCTACCCCAACGGCGAAGAGCGCTGCATCGCCTGCAAACTGTGCGAAGCCGTCTGCCCCGCAATGGCGATCAACATCGAATCCGAAGAGCGCGAAGACGGCACCCGCCGCACCACCCGCTACGACATCGACCTGACCAAGTGCATCTTCTGCGGCTTCTGCGAAGAAGCCTGCCCCACCGACGCCATCGTCGAAACCCATATTTTCGAGTACCACGGCGAGAAGAAAGGCGATCTGCACTTCACCAAACCCATGCTGCTGGCCATCGGCGACAAATACGAAGAAGAAATCGCCAAACGCAAAGCGGCGGATGCGCCCTACCGTTGAGGCAGCCTGAAAGGCAAAAGGCTACCTGAAAACCTTAAACTGCCGTCATTAGTGAATAGGTCGGGCATTTATGCCCGACAAACGCCGGCCAATTTGAAACATGTCGGGCATCAATGCTCGACCTACAAACTGAAAACACAAGCAACGTAGGGTGTGTGGCTCCGCCACGCACGCGGCAAAGCAAAAGCAGCCTGAAACGCAAAAGGCAGCCTGAAATCCAAACAGGAGCAGCACCATGAGCAAAACCCTCGTCATCGTCGCGCATCCGAGTATTGCGCAGTCCGCCGTCAACAAACGCTGGCTTGCCCAATTGCGCCGATACCCCGAACGCTTTACCGTGCACGAGCTTTACGCCACCTACCCCGACGGCAAAATCGACATCGCCGCCGAACAGCGGCTGGCGGACGCGCATCAGGCTTTGGTATTGCAGTTTCCCGTGTATTGGTTCAACTGCCCGCCGCTGCTGAAACAATGGCTGGACGACGTGCTGACCTACGGCTGGGCATACGGTTCGCAAGGCAAAGCCCTGGCAGGCAAGAAAACCGCGATTGCCGTGTCGCTGGGCACGCCCGCTGCCGACTACACGCGCGAAGGCGCAGTCGGCTGCACCGTTGCCGAAGCACTGCGCCCGTTTGAATTGTCCCTGCGCTACTGCAACGCCGACTACCGCCCGATGTTTGCCTTCCACACCATCGACAGCAACGCGGGCTACACCGAAGCCGCTTTGCAGGCGATAGAGCAAAGCGCGGCGGATTATGTGGCGTGGCTGGATGCGCTGGCGCAGGCAGCCTGAAACCGTAAG
Organism: Neisseria sp. 23W00296; assembly: GCF_044772855.1. Classification (NCBI taxonomy): domain Bacteria; kingdom Pseudomonadati; phylum Pseudomonadota; class Betaproteobacteria; order Neisseriales; family Neisseriaceae; genus Neisseria; species Neisseria sp. 23W00296. Next base: position 299,110 of record NZ_CP173024.1, read on the forward strand.
AGGCTACCTGAAAAACCAAACAGGCCGTCTGAAACCCGCAGCCATGCAGCTTGGGAAAGCCTGAAAGAAAAAATAAAATGTTTAAAATCATTATGCTGGTAAAGAAGAAAACCGAACTCGACACCGAGGCATTTATCGCCCGCTGGCAGCAGCATTCTGAAAAAGTGCTGGGTTTGAAGGACGTACTGAATATCCGCCATTACGCCAAAACGCTGCCGTTTCAGGCCGGTGCGCAACCTGCCACCCAGCGCGGCACGCTGCCGTTTGCGTTTGATGCGATGGGCGAGCTGTGGTACGACAGCCGCGACGATTTCCAACGCGCCCGCGAAACCGAAGCAGGGCAGGCGGCACTGGCCGCACTGCGCGAGGATGAAGCCGAGTTCGTGGATTTGCAGCATTCCGTCATGTGGTTTGGCGAAGAAGAGCGCGTGATTTGAAGTCAAAGGCAGCCCAGACCCCAAAAAAAGGCCGTCTGAAAAGCATTGAAAAACCCCCACCGGAAAGACCTTTATGAGCTTCCAACTGATTATGTTCTACACCCTCGCCGCCATCATCCTGTTTGGCGCGCTCAAAACCGTAACCGCCAAGAACCCCGTGCACGCCGCGCTGTATCTGGTGCTCACCTTCTGCATGAGCGCCATGATGTGGATGCTGATGCAGGCCGAGTTTCTCGGCATCACGCTGGTGGTGGTGTATGTCGGCGCGGTGATGGTGTTGTTCCTGTTTGTGGTGATGATGCTCAACATCGACATCGAAGAAATGCGCAAAGGCTTCTGGCGCAACGCCCCCGCCGCGCTCACCGTCGGCGTGCTGATGGCCGTCGCCCTGATTCTGATACTGGTGTCGCCCAAAACCAATCTTGCCGCCTTCGGCCCGATGAACGACATCCCCGCCGATTACAGCAACGTGCGCGATCTCGGCAGCCAGATTTACACTACCTATCTGCTGCCCTTTGAGCTTGCCGCCGTGCTGCTGGTGTTGGGCATGGTCGCCGCCATCGCCCTGGTACACCGCAAATCCACCAACCCCAAACGCATCGACCCCGCCGACCAGGTCAAAGTCGATGCCAAACAAGGTCGCCTGCGCATGGTGAAAATGGCCGCCGTGGTGCAGACCCCGTCCGCCGCCGCAGCCGAAGAAACCGACGATGCCGCCGATTCGGAGAACAAAGCATGATTACGCTGACACACTATCTGGTACTCGCCGCCCTGCTGTTCGGCATCAGCGCCATGGGCATCTTTATGAACCGCAAAAACGTACTCGTTTTGCTGATGTCCATCGAGCTGATGCTCCTGGCCGTAAACTTCAACTTCATCGCCTTTTCGCAATACCTGGGCGACACCGCCGGCCAGATTTTCGTCTTTTTCGTCTTGACCGTAGCCGCCGCCGAATCCGCGATTGGTTTGGCGATTATGGTATTGGTGTTCCGCAACCGCCGGAGCATCAACATCAGCGATTTGGACAGTTTGAAAGGGTAGGGCGGTTTCAGACTGCTTTGCAGGCTGTCTGAAAAGCAGACGTAGGTTGGGTTGCAAACCCAACAAAATGCTGAAAACGCAAACGTCGTTGTTGGGTCTCGACCCAACCTACAAGACTCTTGGCTGAAACCGCCGACAGTCAAAGCCGAAAAAAGATTCCCGCCTGCGCGGGAATGACGAAAATGAAAGAAACCGCCGTTTCAGACGGCCTGCAAAGCAGCCTGAAATCCAAAGGCCGTTTGAAACCCAAGCAAGCCGCGTTTTTTCCGAAAGATTAAAAGTTCAACCCCTAAGGTTCACAACATGACTGATATGACTTTATACCTCACCATCGCCCTTCTGCCGCTGGCGGGCTCGCTGCTGGCGGGGCTGTTCGGCAACAAAATCGGCCGCGCAGGGGCGCATTCGGTAACGATACTCGGCGTGGCGGTGTCGGCCGTGTTGTCCGGCTGGGTGCTGTGGGGCTTTATCGACGGCTCGCGCGCCAAGTTCGACGAAAACGTCTATACCTGGCTCACAATGGGCGGCATTGATTTCTCGGTCGGCTTTCTGGTCGATTCGATGACGGCGATGATGATGGCGGTGGTCACCGGCGTGTCGCTGATGGTGCATATCTACACCATCGGCTATATGCACGACGAAGCAGTAGGCTACCAACGCTTTTTCAGCTATATCTCATTGTTTACTTTCAGCATGCTGATGCTGATTATGTCCAACAACTTCATCCAGCTTTTCTTCGGCTGGGAAGCGGTGGGCTTGGTGTCGTATCTGTTGATCGGTTTTTATTTCAAAAAACCGTCGGCCACCTTTGCCAATTTGAAAGCGTTTCTGGTCAACCGCGTCGGCGACTTCGGCTTTGTGCTGGGCATCGCGCTGGTGCTGGCCTATTTCGGCGGCAGCCTGCGCTATGCCGACGTGTTCGCCTATCTGCCGCAGGTGCAAAACGCCACCATCGAGCTGGTTCCGGGCGTGCAGTGGTCGCTGATTACCGTAACCTGCCTGCTGCTGTTTGTCGGCGCAATGGGTAAATCCGCCCAATTCCCGCTGCACGTCTGGCTGCCCGACTCGATGGAAGGCCCGACGCCGATTTCCGCGCTGATTCACGCGGCAACGATGGTTACTGCCGGCCTATTTATGGTGTCGCGCATGTCGCCGATTTACGAATTGAGCAGCACCGCCTTGAGCGTCATCATGGTCATCGGCGCAATTACCGCCCTGTTTATGGGCTTTCTCGGCACAATTCAAAACGACATCAAACGCGTGGTGGCCTATTCCACCCTGTCGCAGCTCGGCTATATGACCGTGGCGCTGGGCGCGTCGGCCTACTCCGTGGCCATGTTCCATGTGATGACCCACGCCTTCTTTAAAGCCCTGCTGTTTCTCGCCGCCGGCAGCGCCATCATCGGTATGCACCACGACCAAGACATGCGCCATATGGGCAACCTGAAAAAATACATGCCGATCACCTGGCTCACCATGCTGCTGGGCAATCTGGCGCTTATCGGCACGCCCTTCTTCTCCGGTTTCTATTCCAAAGATTCCATCATCGAAGCGGCCAAACTCAGCAACCTGCCCGGCAGCGGCTTTGCCTACTTCGCCGTACTCGCCAGCGTGTTTGTAACCGCGTTTTACGCGTTCCGCCAATACTTTATGGTGTTCCACGGTAAAGAAAAATGGCGCGAGCTGCCCGAGCACCACGACGATCATCATTCAGACGGCCACCATCACGGCCTGGGCAAACACGATAACCCGCACGAAAGCCCGTGGGTAGTAACCCTGCCGCTGGTATTGCTGGCCATTCCGTCCGTGATTATCGGCTACATCGCTATCGAACCCATGCTGTACGGCGACTTCTTCAAAGGCGTGATTTTCGTCAACCACGAAGCACACCCCACCATGCACCTGATGAAAGAAGAATTCCACGGCGCGCTGGCGATGGTGTCGCACAGCCTGCACTCGCCCGTGCTGTATCTCGCTATCGCAGGCGTGGTAAGCGCCTGGGTCTTGTACATCAAAGCCCCGGGTCTGCCCGCCAAAATCGCCGCCGCCTTCCGCCCCGTGTACGTATTGTTTGAAAACAAATACTACCTCGACACGATTTACTACAACGTTTTCGCCAAAGGCAGCCGCGCATTGGGCACATTCTTCTGGAAAGCCATCGACACCGCCATCATCGACAACGGCCTCGTCAACGGCAGCGCCAAACTCGTCGGCGCCGTCTCCGCCCAAGTACGCAAAATGCAAACCGGCTTTATCTACACCTACGCCGCCTTTATGGTAACCGGCGTACTAGTGCTGATTGTGGCGTTTTTCTGGGGGCTTTGGTTCGGATAATTGGTGTTTCAGACGGCCTTTGGGTTGCAGGGCAGCCTGAAAGCAAAAAGGCCGTCTGAAAAACAGAACACCGCGTGAAACCCTGCAAGCAGACGCCCACCCACTGCCGTCATTCCCGCGCAGGCGGGAATCTTGGCGCAGATGCAGCAACCCCGTGTTTCAACTGCCAATCATTGAAGCCGGAAAAAGATTCCCGCCTGCGCGGGAATGACGAAACAGAAAGAAACAGCCGTTTTCAGACGGCCTTGAAAGCAGCCTGAAAAACGAAAGGCCGTCTGAAAGCGGGTTTGCAGGCTTCTGCAAAACCCAAAATAGGAAGCGATATGCACCGCCATCCCTTAGCCGGACAGCCTGCCGTGTATATTATGGCCAGCGGCAGAAACGGCGTGCTGTATATCGGCGTTACCATGAACCTGCCCGAGCGGGTATGGCAACATAAAAACAGCCTTGATTTCGACAGCTTTACCGCCCGTTACAATGTGCACGATCTGGTGTGGTACGAACTGTTCGAGCATATGCCCGCTGCCATCGCCAAAGAAAAAACCCTGAAAAAATGGCGGCGAGAATGGAAAATCAGACTGATAGAAGAACAGAATCCCGAGTGGCTGGATTTGTTCGCCGGTCTGATACGTTAGAAGGACAAGGCAGCCTGAAAATAAACAGGCCGTCTGAAAAGCAAAAAGGCCGTCTGAAATCCTGCAAACAGCCGCCCCACCACTGCCGTCATTCCCGCGCAGGCGGGAATCTCGGTGGAATTGAACGAATGCAGGTTCAAGCCGCCATTGTTGGAGCGGAAATAAGATTCCCGCCTGCGCGGGAATGACGGCAGTAGAAGCAACACCGTTTTCAGACGGTCTCAAACAGCAGCCTGAAAACAATGGTCGTAGGGTGTGTGGCTCTGCCACGCACGCGGATAAAACCAAAGGCAGCCTGAAACTCCGCAAACAGCCGTGCCCACCACAGACGTCATTCTCGCGCAGGCGGGAATGACGGGTGTAAATAGTTATGTATAAATGAAATTAACAAGTTATGTGGTAAAGCATGATACCGGCTTTGCCCCCAATCCGTATTACGGTTTTTTAACTTTGGCAACCTGCAAGCCGAAGATCAGGCAGAGTGCCAATATCGGCGATATTCTTGTCGGCACCGGTTCTGCACGGGGTGTCGGCAATAATAAAATTATTTATGTCGGTGTTGTCTCTGAGGTGTTGAGCACGATAGATTATTCTATTGATCCGCGCTTTGAAGCAAAAAAACCAAGTAATCAAGACGAAAAGGCGAAAAGAGGCGACAACATTTATTACTGGCAGGATGGGCAATGGCAGCAGATTAAAAATATCTCGCATGGCAAAGGCGAAATATATGATGATTTGCAGCCCAATCGTATCTTGGTTTGCGAAAAATTTTGGTATCTCGGCAATCAGGCTAAGATGATTCCTGAAGAATTTTTAGAAATAGTAAAAATCGGCCCCGGCCATAAAAATACTATAGATGAAACTTTAATAAACGATTTTATGAAATGGATAGGACAGTTTCCTCGAGGAGTAATGGGAGAACCAAGCAGTTTAAGTTTCTGTAGCTCCGACAAGATTCCCGCCTGCGCGGGAATGACGGCAGTAGAAGCAACACCGTTTTCAGACGGCCTCAAAAGCAGCCTGAAATAACAGAGGCCGTCTGAAAGGCTACCTGAAAACCCGAAAGGCCGTCTGAAACCCCTTTACCCAACCCACCCACGCAACCCAAACCGAATTATTTTTACAAACCACAGGCAAACACTATGTTTTCAAACAACCTACTCAGCTTGGCAATCTGGGTGCCGATAGCGGCCGGTATTCTGGTCTTGGCGACCGGTTCCGACCGGCGGGCGCTGTTGGCGCGCATTCTTGCGCTGATTGGCGCGGCGGCCGGATTTTTGGTAACGCTGCCGCTGTTTACCCGTTTCGACCGTTTGAGCGGCGGCTTCCAGTTTCAGGAATTCCACCAGTGGATTCCCACGCTCAATATCAACTACGCGCTGGGGGTGGACGGTATTTCGGTGCTGTTTGTCATTCTCAACGCCTTTATCACGCTGATGGTGGTGCTGGCGGGCTGGGAAGTGATACAGAAGCGGCCGGCGCAGTATATGGCGGCGTTTCTGATTATGAGCGGCCTGATTAACGGCGCGTTTGCGGCGCAGGATGCCCTGCTGTTTTATGTGTTCTTCGAGGGCATGCTGATTCCGCTGTATCTGATTATCGGCGTGTGGGGCGGCCCGCGCCGCGTGTATGCGTCGGTGAAGCTGTTTCTCTATACGCTGATGGGTTCGCTCCTGATGCTGGTGGCGATGGTGTATCTGTCGTATCAGGCAGGCGGCAGCTTTGCGATTGCCGATTTCCAGAATCTGAAACAGATTCCGCTCGGCATCCAACAGATTTTGTTTGTCGCCTTTTTCCTGTCGTTTGCCGTGAAAGTGCCGATGTGGCCGGTGCACACCTGGCTGCCCGACGCGCACGTTGAAGCGCCGACCGGCGGCTCGATGGTGCTGGCGGCGATTACGCTGAAAGTGGGCGCATACGGCTTCCTGCGCTTTATCCTGCCGATTCTGCCCGACGCGTCGCGCTTTTTCGCACCGGCGATTGTGGTGTTGAGCCTGATTGCGGTGATTTACATCGGCATGGTCGCGCTGGTGCAGACCGATATGAAAAAACTGGTGGCCTATTCGTCCATCAGCCATATGGGTTTTGTTACGCTGGGGATGTTCCTGTTTCTCGACGGCCGTCTGAACGACTGGGCGCTCAAAGGTGCAATCATGCAGATGATTTCGCACGGCTTCGTTTCCGCCGCGATGTTTATGTGCATCGGCGTGATGTACGACCGCCTGCACACGCGCAACATCGCCGATTACGGCGGCGTGGTGAATGTGATGCCCAAGTTTGCCGCCTTTATGATGCTCTTCGGCATGGCCAACGCCGGCCTGCCTGCGACTTCGGGCTTTGTCGGCGAGTTTATGGTGATTATGGGTTCGGTTGAAGTAAATTTCTGGGTGGGCGCGCTGGCCGCGCTGACGCTGATTTACGGTGCGTCTTACACGCTGTGGATGTACAAACGCGTGATTTTCGGCGCGATTACCAATCCGCACGTGGCCGAGATGAAAGACATCAACGCCCGCGAGTTTCTGATTTTGGCGGTGTTGGCCGCCACCGTGTTGGGTATGGGCTTGTGGCCGGAGCCGTTTATCGCCGTGGTGCATCAGGCGGCCAACGATCTGATTACCCAAGTGGCGCAAAGCAAGATTTGAGGTGTGTGAATGAATACGAATAGTTTGAACCTGCTCCCCGCGCTGCCTGAAATCGTGCTGCTGTGCGGCCTGTTTTCCGTGCTGCTGATTGATTTGTGGCTCAAAGACGGTCAGCGCCGCGTTACCCATTATCTGAGCCTGCTTGTGCTGGCGCTGGCCGCTGCCGCGCAGTGCTATGTCTGGACGCCAGTCGCCGTCAGCATTTTTAGCGATATGTATCTTTCAGACGGCCTCTCGCAGCTGGCCAAGCTCACCATGTACGCCGCGCTGGCCGCCGCCTTCGTTTACGCCGCGCCCTACAACCGCGTGCGCAGCATTTTCGGCGGCGAGTTCTACACCCTGTCGCTGTTCGGCCTCACCGGCATGAGCATGATGGCGAGCGCGGGACACTTTCTCGTTGCCTACATCGGGCTGGAGCTGCTGTCGCTGTCGCTTTACGCCATGATTGCCCTGCGCCGCGATTCCGCCCGCTCCGCCGAAGCCGCGCTGAAATATTTTGTTTTGGGTGCGCTGGCATCCGGCCTGTTGCTTTATGGCGTTTCCATGATTTACGGCGCAACCGGTTCGCTCAACTTCGCCACCATTCTCGCCAACAGCTATAGCGGCCTCGATCAGCCCTGGCTGATGAAACTGGGCTTGATATTCGTCGTTGTCGGCATCGCCTTCAAACTCGGCGCCGTGCCCTTCCATATGTGGGTACCCGACGTCTACGAAGGTGCGCCGACTTCCGTTGCCGCCATCGTCGGCAGCGCGCCGAAAATGGCCGCTGCCGTGTTCGCCGCCCGCATCCTCTACGGCGCGATGGACAACGAACATGCCGATTGGACGCAGATGCTGGCCGTGATTGCCGTCGCCTCCCTGCTTGTCGGCAACCTCGCCGCCATTATGCAGACCAACCTCAAACGCATGCTGGCCTATTCCACCGTCTCGCACATGGGCTTCGTGCTGCTGGCCTTCCTCGGCGGCAGCATCAGCTTCTCCGCCGGCCTCTACTATGCGCTTACCTATGTCGCCACCGCGCTGGTTGGCTTCGGCGTGCTGATGCAGCTTTCCGACGAAACGGCCGACTGCGAAACCATCGCCGACCTGGCCGGTCTCAACCAGCGCAACGCCTGGTACGCCTTCCTGATGCTGCTCACCATGTTCTCGATGGCAGGCATCCCGCCGCTGGTTGGCTTTTACGCCAAACTCCAGGTGATCCAGCTTCTGGTCGGCAAAGGCTATCTGTGGCTGGCCGTGTTCGCCGTCGTTATGTCGCTGATCGGTGCCTTCTACTACCTGCGCGTCGTGCGTACCATCTACTTCGACGAACCGCAAAACGTCCGCATCAGACCGGGCAGCGCGGTGGCGAAAGCCGTACTCTCGGCCAACGCCCTGCTGCTTCTGCTGTGGGGCATCCTGCCGCAAAGCGTGATGGACTGGTGCGTACAGGCCGTGCAGACCGCCGCAGGCTGATTGCACAGATACACAGAGGCCGTCTGAAACCCCGTTTCAGACGGCCTTTTTCGTTGTGCTCTTGGCAAGATGCGACGGCAAACGGAAGCGGCAAACAAACGTCATAGCCGCAGAAAGCAAAAAGGCCGTCTGAAAGCGCGAGATCCGCTTTCAGACGGCCTTTGGTACCTGTCCGCAACAATCAGGGCAAATCCCCAGTGGCCTTTTTCAGACGGCCTCTATAAAACCCGGTGCGCCAGCGCGGGCAGCCGCGTGCGGACGCTGTTGAGGCGCACGGGGTCGAGGTCGGCGGCGATCACACCCTCGCCTTCAGGCAGAACGGCGAGGATGTCGCCCCAAGGGTCGACTATCATGCTGTGGCCGAAAGTGCGCCGCCCGCTCTCGTGCGTGCCGCCCTGTCCCGCCGCCAGCACATAGCACTGGTTTTCCACCGCGCGGGCGCGCAGCAGCAACTCCCAATGCGCCTTGCCCGTGGTGTAGGTGAAGGCGGCGGGCAGCAGCAGTGCGGCGAAAGGGGCTTGGGCGCGGAAAAATTCGGGGAAACGCAGGTCGTAGCAGATACCCTGCGCCAGCGGCCAGCCGTCGGCGGCCAGCTTCGGCACGCTGCCACCCGCCGCGATGGTGTCGGCTTCGGCGTAACGCTCGCCCAAACCCGAGTAGCCGAACAGGTGCATTTTGTCGTAGCGGCCGAGCAGAGTGCCGTCGCGCCCGTAAACCGGCATGCTGTTGAGCACCTTGCCTGCTTCGCCGCTGTGCAGCGGAATAGTGCCGCCGAACAGCACCACGCCGCATTCGGCGGCGGCCTCTGCCAAGGCCGTCTGAAAACGCCCCGCGCCGAAGGGTTCGGCAAGGGCGAGCTTGTCTGTGTCGGCGTGTCCCATCAGCGGCCAGTATTCGGGCAGCAGCACCCAGCCCGCCCCCGCGTCCGCCGCTTGGCGCACCAGGCGGCGCATGGCGCGGATATTGGCTGCGGGATCGGCGGAGGAAACCATTTGCACCACGGCGGCGCGGATTTTTTCCATGTTTTTTTCCTTTCAGACGGCCTGTTCGTGTCAGATAGGCTGATTGCCAACCGCTCCTAATGCCTGCCAAACAGCTTCATCAGTGGCAGCACCACGGCGCAGGCCGCCGCGCCCGCCAGCAGGCCGACGGCCATGGCGGCAATCGCGCCCGCCAAACCGTCGTGTATGCCCACATGGTGTAAAAAGTCTGCCAAAACAGGCAGATTGTGGGCAATCAGGCCGCCGCCGACGAGGAACACCGCCAGCGTGCCCGCTACGCTCAGGCCGCGCATCAGCCACGGCATCAGGGCAATCAGGCCGTGCCCCAAGCCTTTGAGCGCACCGCCGCGGCGGATGAAAAACAGCCCCAAGTCGTCGAGCTTCACAATCACCGCCACCAGTCCGTACACAAACACCGTCATGCCCACACCGATCAGCAGCAGGGCGAGCGTGCGGTCGAGCAGCGGCGCACCCGCGCCCACCGTGCCCAGCGCGATGATGATGATTTCCGCCGACAGGATGAAATCGGTGCGGATGGCGCCTTTGATTTTCGCCTCTTCGCTGTCCAATTCGTCGGGCACGGCCTGCGGCGAATGTCCGGCAGCGGGGCGGCGGAAAAACTTGTGCAGCAGCTTTTCCACGCCCTCAAAACAGAGAAACAGCCCGCCCAGCATCAGCAGCGGCGTAATCAGCGCGGGCAGCAGCCACGACAGCAAAAGCGCGGCCGGTATCAGGATGAGCTTGTTGGCCAGCGAGCCTTTGGCCACGCGCCAGACGACGGGCAGCTCGCGCTCGGCCGACACGCCAGTGACCTGACCCGCGTTGAGCGCCAAATCGTCGCCCACCACGCCGACGGTTTTCTTGGCGGCGGCCTTGGTTATCAGCGACACGTCGTCGAGCACCGAAGCGATGTCGTCGAGCAGGGTAAAGAGGGAAGCGAAAGCCATAGCAGCCTTTCTCGGACGGTTTGTCCCAACGGAAAGAGCGGATTATACGGGCAAAGGCCGTCTGAAAAGCAGGTTTTGCGTCCAAACAGCCGTTTCAGACGACCTTTTTCAGACGGCCTTTTCTCCCTCTTTGTCGAACTCCTGCAAAAGAATGTCCAACACCGCCTGCGTGCGGGCGGACTGGATGCGGTAGGGCGTGACCGCGTACACATCCACGGAAGGCAGCGTCCAGTCGGGCAGCACGGTTTTCAGACGGCCTTCTGCCAAATCGGCGGCGATGTCGCCGTCAAGAAACAGCGCGAGCCCCAAGCCCGCCTTTGCCAGTTCCGCCAGCGCGTTGAGCTGGCCGCAGTAAATGCCTTGCGACGTGTCGAGCTCGAAAAAATCCGTGCCGCGCCGCATCGTCAGGCGCGCGGGCAGGTAGCGCAGCCAGCGGCAGGACGCCAAATCCTGCGGCGCGGCAACGGGGTGTTCTGCGAGATAGTCGGGCGAGGCGCAGATCAGCCAGCGCTGGCGCGTCAGCAGGCGGGCGACCAGATTTTCGTCATCGAGCGCGTGTTCCCCGCCGCGCAGGGCGATGTCGGCATCGCCGCGCTGCAAGTCGATCAGGCCGTCGCCGAACAGCAGCTGCGGGCGCACGGCGGGGTGGTCGCGCAGCAGGCGTCTCAGGCTGCGGTGCAGCGCGGGATGGGCGGCCATGGCCGAGGGCAGGGTGATTTTGATGCTGCCGCCGACGTCGGTATTGACCTGCCCGAGTGTGGCAAACGCCTCTTCGGTGCAGCGCAGCAGACGGCGGCACGAATCCGCCAGCGCCCGCCCCGCGTCGGTGGGCGTGAGCGAGCGCGTGCTGCGGTTGAGCAGCTTCACGCCGTAGGTGCTTTCCAAGCGGCTGATGTGCTGGCTGACGGCCGACGGAGTCATGTCCAGTTTTTCGGCGGCGGACGACATCGTGCCGCATTCGAGCAGCGTGGCGAAGGTGAGCAAAGATTTGATTTCCTGCATGGGGTCTCCTGTTTCTGCACAGGCCGTCTGAAAACGGTTCAGACGGCCTGATTGTGAAGCTGTACTTAATTTGAAAGTAAGCCCGCAGGCTATTATCGCGCCGCCCTTTTGTCAATAAAATGCGCGGCATCGCCAAACCAACACAAGAAAGGTACATCATGAAAATCGCAGTTATCGGCGCAACAGGCTTGGTCGGCAATGCCGTGGTACAGGAATTGGCGCAGCGCGGCCACAGCGTTACCGCGTTTGCCCGCAATACGGGAAAAGTGTTCCAAGCGGCCAACGTCGATGCCGTTGCCGCCGATGTCAACGCGTCTGATTTTGCAGCGCAGCTTAAAGGTTTCGATGCCGTGGTCAGTGCGTTCAACCCCGGCTGGGACAACCCGAATCTGGCCGCCGATTTCACACGCGGCGCGGACAGCATCGTCGCGGCGGCGTGGGCGGCGCAAGTGCCGTATTTATTGGTCATCGGCGGTGCGGGCAGCCTGAATGTCGCGCCCGGTCTGCAACTGGTGGACACGCCCGATTTTCCGGCCGACGTGTATCCCGGTGCCAACGCCGCCCGCGAGCTGCTGAACCGCCTGCGCGAACGCCGCGATGTCAACTGGGCGTTTCTCTCGCCTGCCGCCATGTTTGCCGTAAACCCTGTGAAATTTGAAAAAACCGGCGCATACCGCATCGGTGCGGACGACGTATTGCTCAACGCCGACGGCTCGCCCGCCGACATCGCCCTGCCCGACCTGGCCGCCGCGATTGCCGACGATGCGGAAAACAAAGCGCATCTGTTTAAACGCTTTACCGTGGCCGAAAAATAAGCGGCAGGCCGTCTGAAACCGATTCAACCCATAAATCACAAGGAAACCCGTTATGAAAAAAACCATCGCCCTGATTCTTGCCGCCGCCGCGCTGTCGGCAGGTACGGTACACGCCGCGCCGAAAGCCAAAGCCGCCGTCAAGCAGGCGCAAAGCCAAACCGAGCGCAACAAAGCCAACGCGCTGGCGTTTTACGAAATGGCGTTCAACCAACACCGCGTGCAGGAAGCGGCCGACAAATACGTCGGCAAAAGCTATCTCCAACACAATCCCGGCGTGGCCGACGGCGCGCAGGCTTTTGTCGATGCGTTCGCACCGTTTCTGAAAGAAAACCCGCAGTCCCGCGCCGAGATCAAACGCGTGCTGGCCGACGGCGATTTGGTCGCGCTGCACGTGTTCAGCCGCACCTCGCCGCAGGACAAGGGCGAAGCGGTGGTGGACATTTTCCGCTTCGACAAGGCCGGTAAAATCGTCGAACATTGGGACGTGATTCAGGCCGTGCCCGACAAAACCGTCAGCGGCCGCTCTGTGTTTTAACAGGCCGTCTGAAAAGCAAAAGGCCGTCTGAAAGTCAGATTGGGCTTTCAGACGGCCTTTTTGCGTGCGGCTGTCAGGACGGGTTGGCTTTTTTCAGACGGCCTGCCGTTTGCCGTGCGGGCGGGAGGCCGTCTGAAAAACGGATGCGGGCAGGGAAAAGGCCGTCTGAAAAAGTTTAAAGGCCGTCTGAAAAAGCTTTCAGACGGCCTCAACGGGTTCGGACGCGGCTCAGATCAGACCGTGTTCGAGCAGTTTTTTACGCAGGGTGTTGCGGTTGATGCCGAGCATATCGGCGGCTTTGGACTGGTTGCCGCCGCATTGCGCCATCACGACTTGGAGCATGGGCTTTTCCACTTGGCGCAGCACCATGCCGTAAACGTTGGCGGCGGGTTCGCCGTCGAGGGTACGGAAATACTGATGCAGGTTTTGCTCGATGCAGTGGGCGATGTCGGTGGTTCGGTTCGGCATGGTGCACTCGTCTGGATGGTTTTTTAGGTTTTTTAGTCTGTTGCGCCGCGCGGCGGCAGCCCGTCAATGTCAGGCGCTATTGTAAGCAAAAAAAACGGTTTGTAACAGTTCTTTAAATTTTGTTAGCCGCATTGGCCGTTTCAGACGGCCATAAGCCGCTTCGGCGCTCGGGGGCGGTATCGAGGAAGGCGGCGACGGCGTCGTATTGCGCGGCGGCATTGTCGAGGGTGTTGGCTTGTTTGCGCAGGGCGGCGCCCTCGGCGAAAGGGGCGGTGTACCAGCCGATGTGCTTGCGGGCGATGCGTGCGCCGGCGGTGTCGCCGTAGAAGGCGTACATGGCTCGGAGGTGCTGCAAAAAGGTGTCGGCGGCCGTCTGAAAGGCAATGGGTGCGGGCGGCGTGCCGTGTTGCAGAAAGTGTTTGATTTCGGCGAAAAGCCACGGCCTGCCCTGTGCGCCGCGCCCGACCATCACGCCGTCGGCGCCGGTTTGCCGCAGCACGGCGGCGGCTTTTTCGGCGGAGGCGATGTCGCCGTTGACCCACAGGGGGATGGAGATGTCTTGCTTAACTTGGGCGATGAGTTCGTAAGAGGCGTCGCCTTTGTACATTTGCTCGCGGGTGCGGCCGTGCACGGCGAGGGCGGCGATGCCGGCCTGTTCGGCCATTTTGGCGATGGTGCGGATGTTTTTGTTGTTTTCGCAAAAGCCGAGGCGGGTTTTGAGGGTGACGGGTACGCCCGCCGCCGCGACGACGGCGGTCAGAATGTCGCCGACCAGTTTTTCGTTTTGCAGCAGGGCGCTGCCGGCCAGCACGTTGCAGACTTTTTTCGCCGGGCAGCCCATGTTGATGTCGATAATCTGCGCGCCCTGCTCGGCATTGTAGCGGGCGGCTTCGGCCATGCGCTGCGGGTCGCTGCCGACTATCTGCACGGCGCGGATGCCCTCTTCGCCGGCAAAATCGCTGCGGTGCAGGCTTTTTTGGGTGTGGCGCAGCGAGGGGTCGCTGTTGAGCATTTCGCTGACGGCGTAGCCCGCGCCGAAACGCCGTGCCAGTTGTCGGAAGGGTTTGTCGGTGATGCCCGCCATCGGCGCGAGGGCGGCGGGGGTTTCGATAAGGTATGAACCGATGGAGAACATGGGATGCGGGTGGAAAAAAGGGCGCGATTATATAGCGGAAGGGCGCTGCGGGGTTTGCAGGCCGTTCCCGCCTTCGCGGGAATGACGTTTCTGAAACGCCGTTTCAGACGGCCTTGACAGCGCCGCGCCGCGCGTTATCCTTGCGCGTTTTGGCAAACGGGAGGCGGCTGTGGTGCGGATGGTGTGTGCGGGAGTGGACGAGGCGGGGCGCGGGCCGCTGGCGGGCAGCGTGTTTGCCGCCGCTGTGGTGTTGCCGGAAACATACAATTTGCCGGGGCTGGCCGACTCGAAAAAACTCAGCGAGAAAAAGCGCGACGATCTGGCGGCGCGGATTAAGGAACAGGCGCTTGCGTGGAGCGTGGCTTCGGCGGGCACGGAAGAAATCGCCGAACTGAACATTCTGCACGCGGCGATGCTGGCGATGCGCCGCGCGGTGGCGGGACTGGCGCTGGTGCCCGACAAAATCCTCATCGACGGCAACCGCGTGCCGCCCGATCTTCCCGCGCCTGCCGAGGCAGTGGTGAAGGGCGACAGCAAAATCATCGAGATTTCCGCCGCTTCGGTGCTGGCGAAAACGGCGCGCGACGCGGAAATGTATGCGTTGGCAAAACGTTTCCCGCAATACGGCTTTGAGCGGCACAAGGGCTACGGCACGGCGGAACACCTTGCCGCGCTCAAACGCTTCGGCGCGCTGGCGGAGCACCGCCGCGACTTCGCGCCCGTGCGCGAAATACTGGCGCAGGGGCGGCTGTTCGAATAAGGATTGGAGGCCGTCTGAAAAACCGTTTTCCCGTTTTTCAGACGGCCTGCGGCACAAACAGGCTTTGAGGCCGTCTGAAAACAGAAAAAAGGACAGGATAAAGATGAATATTACGGTGTTGGCCGTCGGCACGAAGGTGCCGCGCTGGGTGGACGAAGCGGTAAACGAATACGCCAAGCGCTTCGGCCGCGACGTGGATTATGTGTTGAAGGAAATCAAACCCGAAAA
Organism: Neisseria sp. 23W00296; assembly: GCF_044772855.1. NCBI lineage: Bacteria > Pseudomonadati > Pseudomonadota > Betaproteobacteria > Neisseriales > Neisseriaceae > Neisseria > Neisseria sp. 23W00296. Next base: position 314,545 of record NZ_CP173024.1, read on the forward strand.
GCGCGGCGCGGGCGTGAACGCGGCGCAGGGCATGGCGGCGGAGGAAAAACGCATCCTCGACGCGCTGCCTGCGGGGGCGCTGGTTGTGGCGCTGGACGAGCGCGGCAAAGCGCCGACCTCGGTGGAACTGGCGGCTTATCTGCAAAGCTGGCGGCAGAACGGCGAACACGTCTGCTTTCTGATCGGCGGCGCCGACGGCATGACCGACGCGCTCAAAAGCCGCGCCGCGCTGCTGCTGCGCCTGTCGAGCCTGACGCTGCCGCACGGCATGGTGCGCGTGCTGCTGACCGAGCAGCTCTACCGCGCAGTGTCGATTCTGAACAATCATCCCTACCATCGGGAGTAGGGTACGGAGAGGCCGTCTGAAAAAGGGTTTCAGACGGCCTCCGAATGTTTTTCCGTACGTTTTTCCGTTCCGCCGCAAGTCTGCGTGGCAATGTGAAGCAAAAGGCCGTCTGAAACCGCAATCGGGTTTCAGACGGCCTTTTTACGGCTGCCCGTTTATTTGGCGGCGGCGAGCGCCTGTGCCAAATCGGCGAGCAAGTCGTCGATGTGTTCGATGCCGACCGACAGACGCACCATGTCTTCGCCGACGACTGCGGCTTGCAGCTCTTCGGGCGATAGCTGGCGGTGGGTGGTGCTCGCGGGATGGGTGGCCAGCGATTTGGCGTCGCCGATGTTCACCAGACGCAGGAAGAGTTGCAGCGCGTCGATGAATTTTGCCCCTGCTTCGCGTCCGCCCTTGATGCCGAAGCTGAGCAGGCCGGAGGCTTTGCCGCCGTAGTCGCGGTCGATCAGTGCTTTGTAGGGGCTGTTGTCCAAAGCGGGGTAGTTGACCCAGGCGACTTGCGGGTGGTTTTGCAGGTAGCGGGCGACGGCGAGGGCGTTTTCGCAATGGCGCTCCATACGCAGGGCAAGCGTTTCCAGTCCTTGCAGCAGTAAAAAGGCGCTCATCGGGCTGAGTGCGGCGCCGGTGTTGCGCAGCGGTACGACGCGGGCGCGGGCGATGTAGGCGGCGGCGCCGAAGTGTTCGCTGTAATTGACACCGTGGTAGGAGGGGTCGGGCTGGTTCAGGATGGCATCGAAGCGCGGGTTGCCCGCCCAGGCGAATTTGCCGCTGTCGATAATCGCGCCGCCGATGGTGGTGCCGTGGCCGCCGATGTATTTGGTCAGCGACTGGATGACGATGTCGGCGCCGTGTTCGATGGGGCGGTAGAGGGCGGGCGAGGGGACGGTGTTGTCGACCATCAGCGGCAGACCCTGCGCGTGTGCGGCAGCGGCAAAGGCGGGGATGTCGATAACGTTGATGGCGGGGTTGCCGATGGATTCGGCGTAAACGAGGCGGGTGCGGGCGTCGGCAAGCGCGGCGATTTGTTCGGGTTTGTCGGGATCGACAAAGCGCACTTTGATGCCCTGCTGCGGCAGGGTGTGGGCGAAGTAGTTGTAGGTGCCGCCGTAGAGGGTTTTGGTGGCGATGATGTTGTCGCCCGCCTGCGCGATGGTTTGCACGGCGTAGGTGATGGCGGCCATGCCGCTTGCCACCGCCAGCGCGGCGATGCCGCCTTCAAGCTGCGCGAGTCGCTCTTCGAGCACGGCGGTGGTGGGGTTCATGATGCGGGTGTAGATGTTGCCCGCGACGTTGAGGTTGAAGAGGTCGGCGCCGTGTTGGGTATCGTCGAAGGTGTAGGAGGTGGTTTGGTAGACGGGCACGGCGGCGGCGCGGGTGGAGGGGTCGGAACGGTAGCCGGCGTGCAGGGCGATGGTTTCGCGTTTCATGGCGGTTTCCTTCTAGGAAAAACAGCAGGTTTATGGATAGGGATGAGTAAAGTAGACAAAAGGCCGTCTGAAAACCCGGTTTCGGGTTTTCAGACGGCCTTTTGTCAGCGGCGGAGCTGTTTGGCAGCTTCAATGGCGTAGTAAGTCAAGATGCCGTCGGCGCCGGCGCGTTTGAATGCGAGCAGGCTTTCTAAGATAACTTTGTCGCCGTCGAGCCAGCCGTTTTGGATGGCGGCCTGCAGCATGGCGTATTCGCCGGAGACTTGGTAGGCGTAGGTTGGTACGCCGAACTCGTCTTTGATACGGCGCACGATGTCGAGATACGGCAGGCCGGGTTTCACCATCACCATGTCTGCGCCCTCTTGGATGTCGAGGGCGATTTCGTGCAGGGCTTCGTTGCTGTTGGCCGGATCCATCTGGTAGGTTTTTTTGTCGGCTTTGCCGAGGTTGCCGCTGCTGCCGACGGCATCGCGGAACGGGCCGTAAAAGGCGGAGGCGTATTTGGCGGAGTAAGCCATGATGCGGGTGTGGATGTGGCCTGCGTCTTCGAGGGCTTCGCGGATGGCGAGGATGCGGCCGTCCATCATGTCGGACGGGGCGACAACCTGCGCGCCTGCGTCGGCGTGGCACAGGGCTTGGCGCACCAATACTTCGATGGTTTCGTCGTTAAGCACATAGCCGTCTGAATCGGTGAGGCCGTCTTGGCCGTGCACGGTATAGGGGTCGAGCGCGATGTCGGTCATGATGCCCAGTTCGGGAAACCGCTCGCGCAGGGCGCGGACAACGGTGGGCACGAGGCCTTCGGGGTTGTAGGCTTCTTCGGCGGCGGCGGTTTTGTTGCGGGTAACGACGGGAAACAGCGCGAGCATGGGAATGCCGAGTTTGACGGCTTCTTCGGCGGTAAAAAGCAGTTTGTCGAGGCTTTGGCGTTTCACGCCGGGCATGGACGGGATGTTTTCTTCCTGTCCGCTGCCTTCGAGTACGAACACAGGGTAAATCAAGTCGTCGGCGGTAAGCGTGTGTTCGCGCATGAGGCGGCGGGAGAAGTCGTCTTTGCGCATGCGGCGCATGCGGGTGGCGGAAACGTAACGCGGCGGAAAATTCATCGGTCTTCCTTTTGTATGGTCGGTAGTCAAAATAAAAGGGCGGATTATACGCCCGCCAATCCGCATGGGCAGAATCTGATTGAACGGTGTAAGAAAATTTCTTTACGAAACATTGGTGTTTTTGAAACGCTCGAAATATTTCCGCACAAAAGCTTGCAAAGGGTTTCCGGGTTCTGTATAGTTCACATCTTCGCTGCTTCGGCGGCGCTGTTCTTTAACAAAACGATTACCGATAAGTGTGAGTGCGCGAGCCTCACACTGCGACAAAAACAGACAGAAGATGTTTTCATTGACTGTCGGTTTCTTTGAAGCAGACCAGAAGTTATAAGTTAGAGATTGAACATAAGAGTTTGATCCTGGCTCAGATTGAACGCTGGCGGCATGCTTTACACATGCAAGTCGGACGGCAGCACAGAGAAGCTTGCTTCTTGGGTGGCGAGTGGCGAACGGGTGAGTAATGTATTGGAACGTACCGAGTAATGGGGGATAACCAATCGAAAGATTGGCTAATACCGCATACGTCCTGAGGGGGAAAGCGGGGGATCTTCGGACCTCGCGTTATTCGAGCGGCCAATATCTGATTAGCTGGTTGGTGGGGTAAAGGCCTACCAAGGCGACGATCAGTAGCGGGTCTGAGAGGATGATCCGCCACACTGGGACTGAGACACGGCCCAGACTCCTACGGGAGGCAGCAGTGGGGAATTTTGGACAATGGGCGCAAGCCTGATCCAGCCATGCCGCGTGTCTGAAGAAGGCCTTCGGGTTGTAAAGGACTTTTGTCAGGGAAGAAAAGGCTTTTGATAATACCAGGAGCTGATGACGGTACCTGAAGAATAAGCACCGGCTAACTACGTGCCAGCAGCCGCGGTAATACGTAGGGTGCGAGCGTTAATCGGAATTACTGGGCGTAAAGCGGGCGCAGACGGTTTGTTAAGCAGGATGTGAAATCCCCGGGCTCAACCCGGGAACTGCGTTCTGAACTGGCAGGCTAGAGTGTGTCAGAGGGGGGTAGAATTCCACGTGTAGCAGTGAAATGCGTAGAGATGTGGAGGAATACCGATGGCGAAGGCAGCCCCCTGGGATAACACTGACGTTCATGCCCGAAAGCGTGGGTAGCAAACAGGATTAGATACCCTGGTAGTCCACGCCCTAAACGATGTCGATTAGCTGTTGGGCAGCTTGACTGCTTAGTAGCGTAGCTAACGCGTGAAATCGACCGCCTGGGGAGTACGGTCGCAAGATTAAAACTCAAAGGAATTGACGGGGACCCGCACAAGCGGTGGATGATGTGGATTAATTCGATGCAACGCGAAGAACCTTACCTGGTCTTGACATGTACGGAATCCTCCAGAGACGGAGGAGTGCCTTCGGGAGCCGTAACACAGGTGCTGCATGGCTGTCGTCAGCTCGTGTCGTGAGATGTTGGGTTAAGTCCCGCAACGAGCGCAACCCTTGTCATTAGTTGCCATCATTAAGTTGGGCACTCTAATGAGACTGCCGGTGACAAACCGGAGGAAGGTGGGGATGACGTCAAGTCCTCATGGCCCTTATGACCAGGGCTTCACACGTCATACAATGGTCGGTACAGAGGGTAGCCAAGCCGCGAGGCGGAGCCAATCCCAGAAAACCGATCGTAGTCCGGATTGCACTCTGCAACTCGAGTGCATGAAGTCGGAATCGCTAGTAATCGCAGGTCAGCATACTGCGGTGAATACGTTCCCGGGTCTTGTACACACCGCCCGTCACACCATGGGAGTGGGGGATACCAGAAGCAGGTAGGCTAACCGCAAGGAGGCCGCTTGCCACGGTATGCTTCATGACTGGGGTGAAGTCGTAACAAGGTAGCCGTAGGGGAACCTGCGGCTGGATCACCTCCTTTCTAGAGAAAAAAGAGGCTTGTGCATTCACACTTATCGGTAATCGAAAGAGCGTTACAAAGGGTTTGTAGCTCAGGTGGTTAGAGCACACGCTTGATAAGCGTGGGGTCGTAGGTTCAAGTCCTACCAGACCCACCAAAAAAACCGTACGGACAAAATCCGATGCAGCAAGACGGGGGCATAGCTCAGTTGGTAGAGCACCTGCTTTGCAAGCAGGGGGTCATCGGTTCGATCCCGTTTGCCTCCACCACATACTTTACAAATCAAAAAGGGTTGCTATAATGCGCAGCCCGTTTTGATTTGCGAAGTAGACAAAATCGAACGCATAGATCTTTAACAAATTGGAAAGCCGAAATCAACAAACAAACGAAGTAAGGTTTGTGTCTGCATGAAACAGCCGGAAGGCCGTCTGAAAGCAGGTAGTTTTAAATAACAGACAAACCGAATACAGAAATTTGGGTGATGATTGTATCGACTTAACCCTGAAACACAAAAGGCAGGGTTAAGACACAACAAGCAGTAAGCTTTATCAAAGTAAAGGCCTTAAGGAACGTAGCTAGTCAACGGCGAAACTCCAAAGTCAGAAAGGTGCTTCAAATGATAGAGTCAAGTGAATAAGTGCATCAGGTGGATGCCTTGGCGATGATAGGCGACGAAGGACGTGTAAGCCTGCGAAAAGCATCGGGGAGCTGGCAATAAAGCTTTGATCCGGTGATGTCCGAATGGGGAAACCCACCGCATTCAGTGCGGTATCCTTGTCTGAATACATAGGACAAGAGAAGCGAACCCGGAGAACTGAACCATCTAAGTACCCGGAGGAAAAGAAATCAACCGAGATTCCGCAAGTAGTGGCGAGCGAACGCGGAGGAGCCTGTATACGATAGCCGTCGGGATAGAAGAAAGAATTGGAAACTTCTGCCATAGTGGGTGATAGCCCCGTATTCGAAATTCCGGCGGTGGTACTAGGTATACGACAAGTAGGGCGGGACACGAGAAATCCTGTCTGAAGATGGGGGGACCATCCTCCAAGGCTAAATACTCATCATCGACCGATAGTGAACCAGTACCGTGAGGGAAAGGCGAAAAGAACCCCGGGAGGGGAGTGAAATAGAACCTGAAACCTGATGCATACAAACAGTGGGAGCGGATTTATTCCGTGACTGCGTACCTTTTGTATAATGGGTCAACGACTTACATTCAGTAGCGAGCTTAACCGGATAGGGGAGGCGCAGGGAAACCGAGTCTTAATAGGGCGATTGAGTTGCTGGGTGTAGACCCGAAACCGAGTGATCTATCCATGGCCAGGTTGAAGGTGCCGTAACAGGTACTGGAGGACCGAACCCACGCATGTTGCAAAATGCGGGGATGAGCTGTGGATAGGGGTGAAAGGCTAAACAAACTCGGAGATAGCTGGTTCTCCCCGAAAACTATTTAGGTAGTGCCTCGAGCTAGACACTGATGGGGGTAAAGCACTGTTATGGCTAGGGGGTCATTGCGACTTACCAACCCATGGCAAACTAAGAATACCATCAAGTGGTTCCTCGGGAGACAGACATCGGGTGCTAACGTCCGGTGTCAAGAGGGAAACAACCCAGACCGCCAGCTAAGGTCCCAAATGACAGATTAAGTGGTAAACGAAGTGGGAAGGCACAGACAGCCAGGATGTTGGCTTAGAAGCAGCCATCATTTAAAGAAAGCGTAATAGCTCACTGGTCGAGTCGTCCTGCGCGGAAGATGTAACGGGGCTCAAATCTGTAACCGAAGCTGCGGATGTACTTTTAGTGCATGGTAGGGGAGCGTTCTGTAGGCCTGCGAAGGTGTCTCGTAAGGGATGCTGGAGGTATCAGAAGTGCGAATGTTGACATGAGTAGCGATAAAGCGGGTGAAAAGCCCGCTCGCCGAAAGCCCAAGGTTTCCTACGCAACGTTCATCGGCGTAGGGTGAGTCGGCCCCTAAGGCGAGGCAGAAATGCGTAGTCGATGGGAAACGGGTTAATATTCCCGTACTTTGATTCAATGCGATGTGGGGACGGAGAAGGTTAGGTTAGCAAACTGTTGGAATAGTTTGTTTAAGCCGGTAGGTGGAAGACTTAGGCAAATCCGGGTCTTCATAACACCGAGAAGTGACGACGAGTGTCTACGGACACGAAGTAACCGATACCACGCTTCCAGGAAAAGCCACTAAGCTTCAGTTGGATCAGAACCGTACCGCAAACCGACACAGGTGGGCAGGATGAGAATTCTAAGGCGCTTGAGAGAACTCGGGAGAAGGAACTCGGCAAATTGATACCGTAACTTCGGGAGAAGGTATGCCCTCTAATGTGAAAGACTTGCTCTGTAGGCATAGGAGGGTCGCAGAGAATCGGTGGCTGCGACTGTTTATTAAAAACACAGCACTCTGCAAACACGAAAGTGGACGTATAGGGTGTGACGCCTGCCCGGTGCTGGAAGGTTAATTGAAGATGTGAGAGCATCGGATCGAAGCCCCAGTAAACGGCGGCCGTAACTATAACGGTCCTAAGGTAGCGAAATTCCTTGTCGGGTAAGTTCCGACCCGCACGAATGGCGTAACGATGGCCACACTGTCTCCTCCCGAGACTCAGCGAAGTTGAAGTGGTTGTGAAGATGCAATCTACCCGCTGCTAGACGGAAAGACCCCGTGAACCTTTACTGTAGCTTTGCATTGGACTTTGAAGTCACTTGTGTAGGATAGGTGGGAGGCTTAGAAGCAGAGACGCCAGTCTCTGTGGAGCCGTCCTTGAAATACCACCCTGGTGTCTTTGAGGTTCTAACCCAGACCCGTGATCCGGGTCGGGGACCGTGCATGGTAGGCAGTTTGACTGGGGCGGTCTCCTCCCAAAGAGTAACGGAGGAGTTCGAAGGTTACCTAGGTCCGGTCGGAAATCGGACTGATAGTGCAATGGCAAAAGGTAGCTTAACTGCGAGACCGACAAGTCGAGCAGGTGCGAAAGCAGGACATAGTGATCCGGTGGTTCTGTATGGAAGGGCCATCGCTCAACGGATAAAAGGTACTCCGGGGATAACAGGCTGATTCCGCCCAAGAGTTCATATCGACGGCGGAGTTTGGCACCTCGATGTCGGCTCATCACATCCTGGGGCTGTAGTCGGTCCCAAGGGTATGGCTGTTCGCCATTTAAAGTGGTACGTGAGCTGGGTTTAAAACGTCGTGAGACAGTTTGGTCCCTATCTGCAGTGGGCGTTGGAAGTTTGACGGGGGCTGCTCCTAGTACGAGAGGACCGGAGTGGACGAACCTCTGGTGTACCGGTTGTCACGCCAGTGGCATCGCCGGGTAGCTAAGTTCGGAAGAGATAAGCGCTGAAAGCATCTAAGCGCGAAACTCGCCTGAAGATGAGACTTCCCTTGCGGTTTAACCGCACTAAAGAGTCGTTCGAGACCAGGACGTTGATAGGTGGGGTGTGGAAGCGCGGTAACGCGTGCAGCTAACCCATACTAATTGCTCGTGAGGCTTGACTCTATCATTTGAAGGACTTTAAAACCTTTAAGATAATGCTTACATCGGACTTGTTCCGATACTTTCATCACAGTTGATTTGACGACGGTTTGTAACCGTCCGGCTTTACCGATTTGACAGTTTACGTCTGGCGGCCATAGCGAGTTGGTCCCACGCCTTCCCATCCCGAACAGGATCGTGAAACGACTCAGCGCCGATGATAGTGTGGATTCCCATGTGAAAGTAGGTCACTGCCAGACACTTATTCCGAACCCCCGCAAAAAGCGGGGGTTTTTGTTTGTTCATGCCGGAGTAAGAATTCGTGCCTGTTTGTTTGTGCCGTAGTAGGGGTTTGAGGCTTTATCCCGGGTATGCGTCATTCGGGCCGGGTATGCATCATGGTGTAGGTTTCGGTCTGCTGCTATCTTTATCTTAAGCTTCTTCTGTCGGATAAAACAGAATGTTGCTCCGGGAAAATGCTTGCCGATTCGGCAGTTTTTAATTATGATATCCGTTCTTGATTGTGCCGGCCCGTCCGGTGTGTGTGCCGGAACATTATTTCGGTTGTGTGCAAAAAGAAACCGGAATGGTGTGCCGCTTATGTGTCAGAAAGGAAAATTATGATGAAGAAAATCCTGTTCGGATTGGCAGCCTATGCGCTGGCGGCTCTGGCCGCCGCTGCGGTTAATATCAATACGGCAACGGTGGAGGAGCTGAAAGCCCTGCCGGGCATCGGCCCGGCCAAAGCCCAGGCCATTGCCGACTACCGTAAGGAAAACGGTGATTTCAAATCGGTTGAGGATTTGAAAAAGGTCAAAGGCATCGGCGAGGGTATCTTCGGCAAGCTCAAGGATGAGGCTACCGTCGGTTCCTCACCCAATGCCAAAGCAGCCAAACCCGCCGCACCTGCCGCCAAAAACGTACCGCCCGCTCCCGCCGCCAAAAAGTAGACAGGCTGAAAAAGAAAATTTGATTGGGAGTGCTCGAAAAACAGGCGTATCATCCGCCTGTTTTTTTGCAGGAGGTTCAAATGGCCAAAAAATTTCCCATTCATCCCAAGCGCCCCGAGCGTATATGCTGGGGATGTGACAAGTATTGTTCGGCAGACGATTTGCAGTGCGGAAACGGTTGCGAGCGTATCCAGCATCCGTGCGAATTGGACGGAGAAGAGTGGTATAAAAAGGGCGATTGGAGCAATCTGCTGACTCAGGAGCAACTCGCGGATTTGGGGCTGCTGTCGGAAGCGTTGCAGAAGGAGCAGACAAAAGAAGGGACGAAACCGCATATCAGATTGGCTGTGGAACAGGCGGGGTAGGGCGTTTTTTGGTGGAAAAACAGGCGGCGTCCGTTTGGCAGCCGCCGTTTTGTTTCGCTTGCCAAAACGCGGAATTTTGCCGCATGCCATCCGCTCTTTGGATACAATCCGCCGCAATTTTTAACTAATTGTGAGCCAATACAAAAATCTATGGCATTGCTGCCTGGTATCTTTTCATTTTGGCTCACATAAGTTGTAGAAAATCCTAGCGTTGTTTACAGTATTCCAAGGACAATACTGTTATGAACATACACAAAAACACCCGCCTTACCCCGCACCACCGCCAAGCCATTTGGACGGCTTACACGCAGGAAAAAGAAAGCGTTATCTCACTTGCCCGCCGCTACATGGTCAGCCGGCCCACTATCTACCGCATCCTCAAAGCCGCACGGGTTAAATTGCTCGTGCCGCAAAACAGCACCAACAACCGCTTCAAACAAGCGTATTACGGAATACGCCGCTTGGCCAAAGTGGAACGCGCCATCCAAGAGAAATTCAAAAAGCAGGCCAAACGCTACAACAAGTCCTATCCCGGCGAAATGGTGCACGTCGATACCAAACGGCTGCCGCTGCTAAAAGGACAAAAAGCCACCGATAAGCGCGATTACCTGTTTGTTGCCATTGACGATTTCTCCCGCGAGCTGTACGCCGCCATCCTGCCGGACAAGACTGCCAGGAGCGCAGCCAGGTTTCTCTGCGAACAGGTAATCAAACCCTGTCCGTACCAAATTGACTGCATCTATTCGGACAACGGCAGCGAGTACAAAGGTGCGGCCAGCCACCCGTTCGGCATTGCCTGTTTTGAAAACGGCATCAATCGGAAGTTTACCCGTCCTGCCCGTCCGCAGACTAACGGCAAAGCCGAAAGGGTGATACGGACGATTATGGAAATGTGGCACGACAAACAGCAGTTTGACAGCCCTGAGCATCGGCAAAAAGAGCTGTGCCGTTTTGTGAATTTCTACAATACCGTCAAGCCCCACAGCAGCCTGAAATGGGATACGCCCTTTGAAGTGCTGCAGGCTTATTTTTCTCAACCTGTGGTGTAAATAACGCGAACTTTTCTAACACATAAGTACAACAGAGGCCGTCTGAAAATGGAACACATCACCTTCAACCTTTGGCAAACCATACGCGAAGAAGCCGCGCAGGCGGCGGCGGAAGAGCCCATGCTGGCCAGTTTCCTGCACATGACCGTGCTGCGGCACGACAGCTTGGAACGTGTGCTGGCCTTCCATCTGTCGAGCAAACTCGCCAGCCCCACCATGGATATGCGGATTCTTTACGAGCTGTACCTCCATGCCTTGGAAACCGATCCCGAAATTGCCGCAGCGGCCGGCGCGGACATCGTCGCGTATTACGAACGCGACCCCGCCTGCGACCAATACTGCCTGCCGCTGCTTTATTTCAAAGGTTTCCACGCCATTCAGGCACACCGTATCAACCACTGCCTGTGGCGCGAAGGCCGCAAAACGTTGGCCTATTTTCTGCAAAACCGCGCATCCGAAGTGTTCGGCGTCGATATCCATCCTGCCGCCAAATTCGGGCGCGGCATCATGATCGACCACGGCACGGGCGTCGTGATTGGCGAAACCGCCGTGCTGGGCAACGACATTTCCATCCTGCACGGCGTTACCCTCGGCGGCTCGGGCAAAGAGGGGGGCGACCGCCATCCGAAAATCGGCGACGGCGTGATGATAGGCGCGAACGCCTCCGTGCTCGGCAACATCCGCGTTAACGAATGCGCCAAAATCGGCGCGGGCAGCGTCGTGGTGGCCGACGTGCCGCCGTTCACCACCGTGGTCGGCGTGCCCGCGAAAACCGTCGGGAACAAAAGCAAAGTCAAACCTTCGGCCGAAATGAACCAAAACTTCTTTGAAGAAGACCATCAGGACTTTTATATCTGACGCCCCGCCGTTTTTTCAGACGGCCTGCAAACTCGGCGGATTGTATTTGGAGTACAATCCGCCGCTTTCCGTTCTCAACACAAACAGGCCGTCTGAAAAGACGGTTTCCATCCATGAAACACAGCACCATCGAAAAATTCCGCGGCAAAACCGCCATCATCGGCATCGTCGGCCTGGGCTACGTCGGCCTGCCGCTGGCGCTGCGCTACGCCGAAGCGGGTTTCCGCGTCCTCGGCTTCGACATCGACCCTGCCAAAGTCGGCAAACTCAACAGCGGCCGAAGTTATATCGAACACATCCCAGCCGCCAAAATCGCCGCCGCCGTTTCAGACGGCCTCTTCTCCGCCACCACCGACTTCTCCCGCATCGGCGAAGTCGAAGCCGTGATTTTGTGCGTACCCACCCCGCTCAACAAATACCGCGAACCGGACATGAGCTTCGTTATCGACACCACCGACGCGGTCAAACCCTATCTGCGCGCCGGACAAGTATTGTCGCTCGAATCCACCACCTACCCCGGCACGACCGAAGAAGAGCTGCTGCCGCGCGTGGAAGAAGGAGGCCTGAAAGTCGGCGAAAACGTGTTCCTCGTGTACTCGCCCGAACGCGAAGACCCGGGCAACCCCGATTTTGAAACCCGCACCATCCCCAAAGTCATCGGCGGCCACACCCCCGCCTGCTTGGAAGTCGGCCTCGCGCTTTACCAACCGGCCATCGACAAAGTCGTGCCCGTCAGCTCCACCAAAGCGGCCGAACTCACCAAACTTCTGGAAAACATCCACCGCGCCGTCAACATCGGTTTGGTTAACGAGATGAAAATCGTGGCCGACAAAATGGACATCGACATCCACGAAGTCATCAATGCCGCCGCCACCAAACCCTTCGGCTTCGTCGCCTACTATCCCGGCCCCGGCTTAGGCGGCCACTGCATCCCCATCGACCCCTTCTACCTCACTTGGAAAGCCCGCGAATACGGCGTGAACACCCGCTTCATCGAGCTGGCCGGCGAAGTAAACTCGCACATGCCCGAATATGTGGTGAACAAAACCGTACTCGCGCTCAACGACCGCCAACGCGCCATCAAAGGCAGCAAAGTGCTGGTCTTGGGTATCGCCTACAAGAAAAACGTGGACGATATGCGCGAAAGCCCGTCGGTAGAAGTGATGGAACTCTTGCGCGACTTGGGCGCGGACATTTCCTACTCCGACCCGCACGTCCCCGAATTCCCCGTGATGCGCGAACACTCGTTCGACCTCAAAAGCGTACCGCTGACCGCCGAGAGCATCGCGTCCTACGACTGCGTCGTGCTCACCACCGACCACGACAAATTCGACTACGGCCTGCTCAAACAGCACGCCAAGCTCATCATCGACACACGCGGCAAATACCAAGGCCGCCACGCCAACATCGTCAAAGCATAAAGGCCGTCTGAAATGTTTGAACCCGTACGCTACGAAACCATCACCGGCCGCAAAATCAAATTCGCCCTTGTGGGCTGCGGCCGCATCTCCAACAACCACTTCGGCTCGTTTGAAGCCCTGAAAGACGACTGCGAAGTCGTGGCCGTATGCGACACCGACCCCGCCGCCCTTCAGACGGCCGTAGAGCGCACCGGCGCGAAAGGCTATGCCGACTACGCGCAGATGCTCGCCGAAACCGACGCCGACATCATCGTACTCACCACTCCCTCCGGCCTGCATCCGCAGCAGGCGGTGGACGCGCTCGAATCCGGTTTCCACGTTGTAACCGAAAAACCGATGGCCACCCGCCTTGCCGACGGCGAACGCATGGTGCAGGCCGCCGACAAAGCGGGCAAACGCCTCTTTGTCGTCAAACAAAACCGCCTCAACGCCACCCTGCAACTGTTGAAACGCGCCGTCGAAGAAAAACGCTTCGGCAAAATCTGCATGGTGCACCTCAACGTATTCTGGACGCGCCCGCAGTCGTATTACGACCAAGGGGGCGGCTGGCGCGGCACATGGGAATTTGACGGCGGCGCATTTATGAACCAGGCCAGCCACTACGTCGATTTGACGGAATGGCTCATCGGCCCTGTTGAAGACGTACAGGCCATGATTTCCACCCACCGCGACATCGAAGCCGAAGACACCGGCGTAATGAACATCCGCTGGCGCAACGGCGCACTCGGCTCGATGGCCGTCACCATGTGCACCTACCCGAAAAACCTCGAAGGCTCGATTACCATCCTGGGCGAAACCGGCACGGTACGCATCGGCGGCATGGCCGTCAACGAAATCCAAGAATGGAATTTCGCCGACAGCCGCGACTACGACGGACAAATCAAAGCTGCCAACTACGAAACCACCTCGGTTTACGGCTTCGGCCACCCGCTCTACTACAAAAACGTCATCGATGTGATGCGCGGCCAAGCCAAACCGATTACCGACGGGCGCGAAGGCCTCAAATCGCTGGAGCTGCTCATCGCCGCCTACCGCTCTGCCCGCGACAACCAAACCGTCTCCCTGCCGCTGGTTTACTGAACGCAGCACATAAAAGAGGCCGTCTGAAAAAACCTGCGAAGCAGGTTTTTTCAGACGGCCTCCCCGTTTCAGACGGCCTCCCCGTTTCAGACGGCCTCCCCGTTTCAGACGGCCTCCCCGTTTCAGACGGCCTCCCCGTTTCAGACGGCCTCCCCGTTTCAGACGGCCTCCCCGTTTCAGACGGCCTCCCCGTTTCAGACGGCCTCCCCGTTTCAGACGGCCTCCCCGTTTCAGACGGCCTCCCCGTTTCAGACGGCCTCCCCGTTTCAGACGGCCTCCCCGTTTCAGACGGCCTCCCCGTTTCAGACGGCCTCCCCGTTTCAGACGGCCTCCCCGTTTCAGACGGCCTCCCCGTTTCAGACGGCCTCCCCGTTTCAGGCCTCCCCGTTTCAGACGGCCTCCCCGTTTCAGACGGCCTCCCCGTTTCAGACGGCCTCCCCGTTTCAGACGGCCTCCCCGTTTCAGACGGCCTCAACCCTTTCAGAAACACCGAAACGTGCGGGCACCTGCGGCACACATTCTGCGCCCCAACAATGTTTTCAGACGGCCGCCCCCAAAGGTTGCCGTCTGAAAAAAGGCCGTCTGAAACCCGGGCGGTTTCAGACGGCCTCTGTGTTGCGGCCTTATTTCTGGTTGTCTTTGATGAGTTTTTCCAGCTGCGGCATGGGCACGTAGCCTGCCGTGGTTTTGCCGTTGGGGAAGGCGATGGCGGGGGTGCCGTGGAAGCCGAACTGTTCGCCCAGCGAAGTGGTTTCGGCGACGGGGTTGTCGCAAGCGGCAACCTGCGGCGGCATGACGCCTTTGCGCATCCAGTTGATCCAGGCGGCGGTGCGGTCGCTTTGGCACCAGATTTGTTCGGCTTTGCGCGCCGCGTCGGGATGCAGGCTCGCCAAAGGCATCATAAAGCTGTAAATCGTGATGTCGGTCATTTTGGCAAACTCGTGTTCCAGTTTTTTGCAGAACGGGCAGTCGGGATCGGAGAATACCGCCACTTGCAGCTTGCCGTTGCCGCGCACTTCTTTGATGGCCATGTCGAAGGGCAGGCTGTTGTAGTCGATGGCGCTCAGCTCGGCGGTGCGCTCGTCGGTGAGGCTTTTGCGGTTTTTGATGTCGATCATGTCGCCGACTATCATGAATTCGCCTTTGGCGTCGCTGTAGACGATGGTTTTGCCGCTCAACACGGCTTCGTAAATGCCCGCCATCGGCGTGGGGCGGACGCTTTGGACTTTGAGCTGCTGCTCGGCATAGGCTTTTTCCAGCGCCGTGCGGATGGTTTGTTCCACAGCGGCATCGGCTTTGGCGCCCTGTTGTGCGGCGGATTTGGCGGGATGGTGTGCGACTTGCGCCTGGTTTTGTCCGCAGGCGGCCAGCATCAGCGCGGCTGTCAGGACGGGCAGGATTTTTTTGTTCATAGCGGCTTTGGTTTCCTCAAATTGAAAAGCGGCCGCCATTATGCCGAAAAAATGCCGTTTGCGCCTGCCAATTTGCATGACAAAAAACGCCGCTTGCCGCACAATCCGCCCGTTTCAAACCGAAGAAACCGGCTTTACTCCATGACCCAACCCAGCCTGCCCGACTGGCACACGCCGCAGGAATGCCTCGTCATTTTGTCCGCCCTGCCGGAAAACCGCCGCAACAGAGCCCTGTATCTCCTGCCCGACCGATTCGCCGGCGAAGATTTTCAGACGGCACACGCAGCCGTCTTGCGCCTGCTGCACTCGCCGCAGATGCGCGGTTTGGAAAACGTCAAATGCTGGCTGTACGAAGTGCTTTCGGGCGGTGCGGATTGGACGGCGTGGCAGACGGAAATCCTCGCCGCGTCCGACGGTTTGCACCTCGAAACCTGCCGCACCTTCGGCGATTGGGTCGGCATGCACGGCGATACCGCTGTTGAAAAAGCGGAAGCACTCGTGCACGCCCTGTTTGCTCTGCCGCCAAGCCCGCAGACGGTCGAAATCCTGTTCGGCTGCCTTTATTGGCACGAAACTCTGTGCCGCCGCCACCCCGAATGGGAAGAGTGGCTGCAAAAGCAAATCCGCCCGCAACCCGCCAAGGAAGAAAACCCATGACCCCCATCCTCGCCTTCGACATCGAAACCGTGCCCGACGTGCGCGGCATCCGCACCCTTTACGGCCTGCCCGCCGAACTCTCCGACGCCGAAGTGGTGGAGTTCGCGCAGCAGAAACGCCGCGCCAAAACCGGCAGCGATTTCATGCCACTGCACCTGCAACGCGTCGTCGCCATATCCTGCTGCATGCGCTGGGGGCAGGACAAAATCCACGTCGGCACGATAGGCGAAATCGGCGACGACGAAGAAACCGTCATCGCCCGCTTTTTCGAGCTGGTGGAAAGCCACACGCCGCAGCTGGTGAGCTGGAACGGCGGCGGCTTCGACCTGCCCGTTCTGCACTACCGCGCCCTTATCCACGGCATCACCGCCGCCCGCTACTGGGACACCGGCGAAGGCGACTTCGGCGACAGCCGCGACTTCAAATGGAACAACTACATCAGCCGTTACCACAGCCGCCATTGCGACCTGATGGATTTGCTCTCCCTCTACCAAGCCCGCGCCGCCGTGCCGCTGGACGACATGGCCAAACTCTGCGGCTTCCCCGGCAAACTCGGCATGGACGGCGGCAAAGTATGGGAAGCCTTCCACGCAGGCCGTCTGAAAGACATCCGCGACTACTGCGAAACCGACGCCGCCAACACCTATCTGATGTACCTGCGCTTCCGCCTGATGAACGGCGCGCTCGACGCCGACGAATACGAACAGGAAATCCGCCGCCTGAAAAACTACCTGTCCGGCCTGTCCGAACAGCCGCACTGGCGCGAATTTCTCGCTGCCTGGGGCTGAGAGACAGATAGGCGAAAGGCCGTCTGAAAACCGCGAAAGCGGTTTTCAGACGGCCTTTTTCAGACGGCCTTTTTCAGACGGCCTTTTTCAGACGATCTGACGTTTTTTCCGCCGATGCGTAGGTTGTGTCGCACAGCGACGCACGCGTCCCCAATGTTCCGACAAAACCATTCAGGCTGTTGCCCGCAAAAAAATCAAAAACCGCGTGCGCCGCAAAGGTTGCCAGCAGTCCCTGCACCCGGTTAATAGGGAAAGGCCGTCTGAAAGCCTTGTGCGAGACTTTCAGACGGCCTTTTGGCGTGTGGCGGCTTATCCCTTATATTCTTCGCCGTTTTCCAAGAACAGCAGCGGCGGTTGCTGTTTGTCGATAACGTCGGCGGTGATGAGCACTTTTTTCACCTGCGGCAGGTCGGGCAGGCGGTACATGGTTTCCATCAGGGCGCGTTCGACGATGGAGCGCAGGCCGCGCGCGCCGGTTTTGCGGCTCATGGCGAGTTTGGCGATGGCGCGCAGGGCGGCTTCTTCAAATTCGAGTTCCGCCCCTTCCATGGCCAGCAGCGCCTGATATTGTTTCACCAGCGCGTTTTTCGGCTCGGTGAGGATGTTGATGAGTGCGTCTTCGTCGAGTTCGGCCAGGGTGGCGATTACGGGCAGGCGGCCGATCAGTTCGGGAATCAGGCCGAATTTGATTAAGTCTTCCGGCTCGACGATTTCAAACAGCTCGGTGATGGCGGCGTTTTCGTCTTTGCTGTGCACCGACGCACCGAAGCCGATACCGCCTTTTTCGGTGCGCTGGCGGATGACTTTTTCCAAACCGGCAAACGCGCCGCCGCAGATGAAGAGGATGTTGGTGGTGTCGACTTGGACGAAATCCTGGTTGGGATGCTTGCGCCCGCCCTGCGGGGGCACGCTGGCAACCGTGCCTTCGATGAGTTTGAGCAGCGCCTGCTGCACGCCTTCGCCCGACACGTCGCGGGTGATGGAGGGGTTGTCGCTTTTGCGCGAGATTTTGTCGATTTCGTCGATGTAAACAATGCCGCGCTGGGCTTTTTCCACGTTGAAATCGCATTTACCCAAGAGCTTGGTGATGATTTGCTCGACGTCTTCGCCGACATAGCCCGCTTCGGTGAGCGTGGTGGCG
Source organism: Neisseria sp. 23W00296 (assembly GCF_044772855.1). Classification (NCBI taxonomy): domain Bacteria; kingdom Pseudomonadati; phylum Pseudomonadota; class Betaproteobacteria; order Neisseriales; family Neisseriaceae; genus Neisseria; species Neisseria sp. 23W00296. Next base: position 332,497 of record NZ_CP173024.1, read on the forward strand.
TCGGCCATCACGAAGGGCACGTCGAGTTTGCGCGCCAGCGACTGCGCCAGCAGGGTTTTGCCCGATCCGGTCGGGCCGATGAGGAGGATGTTGGATTTGGACAGTTCGACTTTGCCGCCCGCCTGCGGGTGGCGCAGGCGTTTGTAGTGGTTGTAGACGGCGACGGCGAGGGCTTTTTTCGCCTGTTCCTGGCCGATAACGTGGTCATCGAGGTTGGCGACGATTTCGGCGGGCGTGGGCAGTTTGTCTGTGGTACCGTCGCTGCCGTCTGCCTTGCCGGCACCGTCGTCGGCTTCGAGCATCACGCCGCAGGTTTCCACGCATTCGTTGCAGATATAGGCGTCTTGGCCTTCAATCAGGTGTTTGACTTCCTGCTCGGATTTGCCGCAAAAGGAGCAGTGGCGGTTTTCTGTGGTCATGGTTTTACCTCGGCAGCGCAAACGGACAGGCCGTCTGAAAGTCTGAAAAAAGTGGGCGATTATAATGATCGGCCGTGGTTTTTTCAATTTTCAGACGGCCTGACAAGGCAGTGCGGCGGCAGGGGCGCTGGCGGCGGAAACGAAAACTCGTGCAAAACTGCGTCTGCCCGCTTTACAAGGCGTTTGCTTTTCACAGACAATGCGCCGCGACCTCAAACAGGCAGCGCTTCTCCCTAAGCCGATGGCGCGGAATAAAAAATATTTTCAGACGGCCTCCCCGTCTTTGTGTCGCGCCGCCGGACGAATCTTTGCAATTTTACGGATAACACGATGTACGCAACCCGGTTTTACAAAAAGGCCGCCGCCGTTCTGCTCGGCCTGAGCCTGTTCCCCCTCAATGCCGCCGCCGACGATTTGGACGTGCTCGGCCAGTTTCTGCAACAGAATTTCCCCACCGAGCAGGATCCGTTGGGCACTTTCCTTGCCAACAATCCGGGCGATATGCTCGAAGCGCAGGCCGCCATCGCAGGCCCGCTTTTGGCTTCGCAGTCGGCTTTGATTATGAACAACCGCACAGGCGAAGTGCTGTATCAGAAAAACATGAACCGCGTGATGCCCATCGCGTCGATTTCCAAACTGATGTCGGCGATGGTGACGCTGGACGCGCGCCTGAATATGGACGAGGTGATTACCATCACGGAAGACGAAATCGACCGCCTCAAAGGCACGGGCAGCCGCCTTTCGGTGGGTACGCAGCTGACGCGGGCGCAGCTTTTGCACCTGAGTCTGATGTCGAGCGAAAACCGCGCCACCCACGCGTTGGGGCGCACCTATCCGGGCGGCATGGGTGCGTTTGTCGCCGCGATGAATGCCAAAGCGCAGAGCCTGGGCATGGCCAGCAGCCGTTTTTACGAGCCCACCGGCCTGGACTACCGCAACGTGTCCACCGCCGCCGATTTGAGCAAACTGGCGAACGCGGCGGCCAAATATCCGCAAATACGCCGCAACAGCACATCCACCTACGGCTCGGTGTACACCAGTGTCGGCCGCCAGCAGAACTATAAAAATTCCAACGCCCTCGTGCGCGAAGGCTTGTGGGATATAGAATTGCAGAAAACGGGCTATATCCGCGAGTCGGGTCGTTCGATGGTGGTGAAAGCCAGAATCGGCAGCGAGCCGGTAACCATCGTGCTGCTCAATTCGCCCACCACCACCACCCGCGTCAACGACGCGCGCAAAATCCAAAGCTGGATGATGCAGAGGCCGTCTTAAAAACGGCGGCTGCGGCTTGCAGCATTCAAAGAGGCCGTCTGAAACGTTCCGGCGTTTTCAGACGGCCTCATCCGATGCGCGGACGCAGGCCGGTTCGGATACGAAAGCGGTTTGAAACAGCGGCGGGTATGGTTTGCCGCCATACGAAAAGGCCGTCTGAAAGCCTTTCGGCATTTTCAGACGGCCTTTTTTTCAGACGGCCTCAGGCGATATCGGGCATACAGCCTTCGTTTTGGTAGAGCGTAAACAGCGGCACGCCCGCGTCGCGGATGCGTTGTCCGCCCGGCAGATCGGTAAATTCCAAAATGGCGGCGGCTTCCACCACATTGCCGCCGAGGCGGCGGATCAGCTCCGCGCCCGCCAGCATCGTGCCGCCCGTGGCCACCAAGTCGTCCACCAGCAGCATGCGTGCGCCCGGCTGCAGTGCGTCGGTGTGGATTTCCACCGTTGCCTCGCCGTATTCCAGCGCGTATTTCTGCGACACGGTTTTGAAAGGCAGCTTGCCTTTTTTGCGGATGGGGACGAAGCCGACGTTCAACTGGTAGGCCAGCGCCGCGCCGATGATAAAGCCGCGCGCGTCCAAACCCGCCACGGCGTCGATTTTCTGATCCATGTAGCGGTAGACCAGCAGATCCACCAGCAGGCGGAAATACTGCGGGCTTTGCAGAATCGGCGTAATGTCGTGAAACAGAATCCCCTTTTCCGGCCAGTCGGGAATCGTGCGCATTTTTTCAAAAAGGGCTTCCACGCCCATCACTTCGGGATGAATCAACACCGCCGTAATCCTCGTTGTCAAAGCAAAAGCGGCATTGTAACAAATTTTCTATTCCGTCGCGGTTGCGCTATAATCCGAAGCCTTATTCCACGCGATTTCCGTATCATGAGCGCAAAAAATCCCGGCAATATTTTCATCATTTCCGCCGCTTCGGGCACGGGCAAAACAACGCTGGTGTCGCGCCTGCTGTCCGCCCATGCCGACGTGCGCGTTTCCATATCGCACACCACCCGCGCCCCGCGTGAAGGCGAGCGGCACGGCGAGCATTATTATTTCGTCGGCACGGCGGAATTTGAAGAAATGGCCGATGCGGGCGGCTTTCTCGAACATGCCAACGTGTTCGGCAATTATTACGGCACCAGCCTCGCCGGCCTCAAAGCCCTGCAAAACGAAGGCTTCGACGTGATTTTGGAAATCGACGTACAAGGTGCCGAGCAGGTTCGCCGCGCCCTGCCCGAAGCCGTCGGCATCTTTATCCTGCCGCCGAGTTTCGCCGAGCTGGCCGAACGCCTGCGCGGGCGCGGCACCGACGCGCCGGAAGTGGTGGAAAAAAGGCTGCGCCAGGCGCGCGGCGAAATCGAACAGTCGCTGCTGTTCGACTACATCGTCGTCAACCGCGATCTGGCCGAGGCCGAAGCCCAGCTGGGCGCGATTATCCGTGCGCACAGGCAGACTCTGGAGCGGCAGCAGAACTTTATCGAACACCTGCTCTCGGAAAATTTCTGAATTTCTCCGAATCCGTCTCAAACCAATTCTCAAACAAACAAGGAAACCCGAAAATGGCACGCATCACCGTAGAAGACTGTTCCGACAAAATCACCAACCATTTCGACCTGACACTTGCCGCCGCCCGCCGCGCCCGCCAGCTGGAAAACGGCACCGCGCCGCTGGTGGACGACGTGCGCAATGACAAGCCCACCGTCACAGCATTGCGCGAAATCGCTGCCGGACAGGTCACGGCCGATATCCTCAACCGCAGCAAATAACGTTTCAGGCCGTCTGAAAATGTCCGTCCCCGCGCCCGCCGCCCCCTACGATCCGCTGACCGCCCAAGCGCGCGGCCTGCTGTTCGATGCCGCGTCCTACCTTCCCAAAGAAGATTTGGAGCGCCTGGAAAAAGCCTGCGCCTACGCCTTTTCCGCCCACGACGGACAAACGCGCAAAAGCGGCGAGCCCTACATCACCCATCCGATTGCCGTTGCCACCGAGCTGGCCAAATGGCATATGGACATCCAAACGCTCAGCGCGGGGCTGATGCACGACGTCTTGGAAGACACGGGTGTCACCAAAGAGGAAATGGCTGCCGAGTTCGGCGACGCCATCGCCGATATGGTAGACGGTCTCTCCAAGCTGGAAAAACTGCAATACGACAACCAAACCGAACATCAGGCCGAGAGCTTCCGCAAGCTGATTCTGGCGATGACCAAAGACATGCGCGTCATCATCGTCAAACTGTCCGACCGCCTGCACAATATGCGCACGCTCGGCTCGATGCGCCCCGACAAACGTCGCCGCATCTCGCAGGAAACGCTGGAAATCTATGCCCCGATTGCCAACCGCATCGGCCTCAACCCCGTTTACCGCGAATTGCAGGATCTCTCCTTCCAAAACATCTACCCGTCGCGCTACCGCACCCTGCAAAAAGCGATGAACAACTTCCGCCGCAACCGGCGCGACATCGTCGGCAAAGTGCTGGCGGCGTTCAGCCAGCGGCTGGTCGGCGTCAACATCGAAGCGCAAATCAAAGGGCGTGAAAAAAACTTGTACAGCATCCATCAGAAAATGCGCAACAAACACCTGCGCTTCGACGAAGTGATGGACATCTACGGCTTCCGCGTCATCACCAACAGCATCCCCGCCTGCTACGCCGCACTCGGCGCGCTGCACGGCCTCTACCAGCCCAAGCCCGGCAAATTCAAAGACTACATCGCCATCCCCAAAAGCAACGGCTACCAAAGCCTGCACACCACACTCACCGGCCCGCACGGCCTGCCGATAGAAGTGCAGATACGCACCCGCGAGATGAATGCCGTTGCCGAAAGCGGCGTTGCCAGCCACTGGGTGTACAAATCGGGCGACGACCGACCCGACCAGGCCACGCTCAACGCCAACAAATGGCTGCAAAACATTCTCGACTTGCAGGCGCGTTCGGCCAACGCCGTCGAATTCCTCGAACACGTCAAAGTCGACCTTTTCCCCAGCGAAGTCTACATCTTCACCCCTAAAGGCCGCATCCTCGTACTGCCCGAAGGCGCAACCCCCATCGACTTCGCCTACGCCGTGCACACCGACATCGGCAACCGCACCGCCGCCGCCCGCGTCAACAACAGCATGGTGCCGCTGCGTACCCGCCTGAAAACCGGCGATACCGTCGAAATCGTCACCTCCGATCAGGCACGGCCGAACGCCGCCTGGCTCAACTTCGCTGTTTCCGGCCGCGCCCGCAGCGCCATCCGCAGCTACATCAAAAACATGAACCGCCGCGACGCCGTCGAACTGGGCGAAAACCTGCTGCAAAAAGCCCTCGCCGGCCTTCTGCCGCGCGACGTCCTCCTGTCGGAAGAACTCAAAGAAGCCTATCTTGCCGACCTCACCGAAAAACAAACCAGCTTTGAAGACGTGCTGTACAGCGTCGGCATGGGGCACACCCTGCCCGTTTCCGTTGCCATGCACATTGCCGAGCTGGCGGGACAGCACCTCGGCGGCGAAGTGCGCCTCAGCCCGATAAAAATCAGCGGCAACGAAACCGGCCGCGTCCACCTCGGCCAATGCTGCAACCCGATACCCGGCGACGCCATCCGCGCCATCCTGATTAAAGACCAAGGGCTGATTATCCACCGCGAAACCTGCCCCAACCTGCTCAAAAGCGATCCCGACCAGCAGCTTGACGCCGACTGGGAAAACATCGGTGGCCACACCTACCACACCGTCCTGCTTGTCGCCTCGCAGGACAGCCACGGCCTGCTGGCGGCCATGGCGATGGCCATGTCCGAGCAGGGCGCCGACATCGAAGCCGTGGAAACGCCCTCGCAAAGCCAGTCGGGCACGGAAGGCTTTATCGAATTCAAATTCCGCATCAAAACGCAGGATCTCAAACAGCTCAACAGCATCATCCACGCCCTGCACACCATCCCGCAGGTACGCCGCGTCACCCGTTTGTAAATCCCAAGCGTAAACGAGAGGCCGTCTGAAAAACCGAAAAAGGTTTTGCAGACGGCCTGATTTACATCTTGTGCTGAGTCTTTGCTAGGGGCTGTTGACATTCAGCTTGCGAAGCGGTTTTTTGAGGAAAAATTCGTGTTTGCAAGGAAAAAGCGTAGCAAGGTTGGACACCTTGCGAGCATTTTTGACGCGGCAGGCACGGATTTTTACCAAAAATACCGCCGCAAGGCTGATTGTCAACAGACCCTACGTTGCATAAAGAAAGATAAAGGCCGTCTGAAAGCTGTTTTTTGTTTTCAGACGGCCTCTGTGTAAATGAAGAGTGGCGGTTTTGCCGTGTAACCCTTCATCGGAGGCAAAAGGCTGTCTGAAAGCGGTGGGACGACTGAACTCCCTTTTCCGCCCGTAGGGGAGGGCTGGGGCGGGGCTTATGTCGTTGCGGCAACTTTTGCGGGAGCGGCAGCGAATGCAGCTCTGCGAACTGTCACCCACCCCGACCCTCTCCCGCGCTTGTGGCGCAGGGGAGGGAGTAAAGAGAGTGGGAGAGTTGGCGGTTTCAGACGGCCTTTCGGGTTTTCGGGCTGCATGATTCAAATTTTGTGCTGAGCCTTTGCTACGCTGCATAAAGAAAGATAAAGGCCGTCTGAAAACCGGTTTTCCGTTTCAGACGGCCTTTTAAGCGGTCAAGCCCAATCGGGCGGTTTTACAGCGAGCCTAAGATAATCCGCAGTACGCGGCGCAGGGGTTCGGCCGCACCCCAGAGGAGCTGGTCGCCTACGGTAAACGCGCTGATGTATTCGCCGCCCATGCCGAGTTTGCGGATACGGCCGACGGGTACGGACAGCGTGCCGGTTACTTTGGCGGGGGTCAGCTCGTGAATGCTGGCTTCTTTTTCGTTGGGGATGACTTTCACCCAGTCGTTCGCACCGGCCAAAATGCTTTCGATTTCGGCTACGGACAGGTCTTTTTTCAGCTTCAGCGTGATGGCCTGGCTGTGGCAGCGCATTGCGCCGACGCGCACGCACAGGCCGTCGATAACGGTGGGATTGGCGCTGCGGCCGAGGATTTTGTTGGTTTCCACGCCGCCTTTCCATTCTTCTTTCGACTGGCCGTTGCCCAAATCCGCGTCAATCCACGGAATCAGGCTGCCGGCAAGCGGTACGCCGAAGTTGGCTTTGGGATAGGAGTCAGAGCGTAAAAAATCGGACACTTTTCGGTCGATGTCGAGAATCGCGCTTGCCGGGTCGGCCAGCTCGGCGGTTACTTGGCTGTGAATCGCGCCCATGCCGCTGATGAGTTCGCGCATATTTTTCGCACCCGCGCCGGAGGCGGCCTGATAGGTCATGCTGGTTGCCCATTCGACGAGGTCGTTTTGGAACAGGCCGCCGAGCGCCATCAGCATCAGCGATACTGTGCAGTTGCCGCCGATGTAGTTTTTCACGCCGTTTTGCAGGCCGGCATCGATGACGTTGCGGTTGACGGGGTCGAGCACGATAATCGCGTCGTCGGCCATACGCAGCGAAGATGCCGCATCAATCCAGTAGCCGTTCCAGCCCGAATCGCGCAGGCTTTGGAATACGGATTTGGTGTAATCGCCGCCCTGGCAGGTAACGATAATGTCCATTTTCGCCAATTCGGCGATGTTGTTGGCATCGAGCAGCGTTTTGGCGGCCTGGCCGAAATCGGGTGCCGCGCCGCCTACGTTGGATGTGGTGAAGAAATACGCGTCGGGGATGTGGGCGAAGTCGTTTTCTTCGCGCATGCGCTGCATCAATACTGAACCGACCATGCCGCGCCAGCCGACGAAACCTACTTTCATGATGTGTCTCCGTTTGGGTGTTGGTGAAGAAAGGAAAGCGCGCGTTTTAAACCTGTGCGGGGGAAAAGTAAAGTTTTTTATGCGGCACTCTTTTCAGACGGCCTTTTTGGGCTTTGAGGCCGTCTGAAAAGGGTGTTTTTCTGTTTTCAGACGGCCTTTTTGTCGGACGGTTGGCGTGCGCGAAGTATGAGGCCGTCTGAAAGGTTTTAACCTCTTTCAGACGGCCTTTGTGCTTTATACGGTTTGCGAGTATTGGGCGGTGGTTTCGCGGTGGCGCAGGTGGTAGTCGAAGACCATGGCGATGTTGCGGATGAGGAAGCGGCCTTTGGGGGTGACGGTGAGGCCGTTGGTTTTGAGTTTGACCAGGCCGAGGCGTTCCATTTGTTCGAGGTCGGCCAGTTCGTCGGCGAAGTATTGGGAGAAGGGGATGGCGAAGGTGTCTTGGTAGACGCGGAAGTCGAGGGCGAAGCGGCACATGAGGTCTTGGATGATGTTGCGCCGCAGGATGTCGTCGCGGGTGAGGCGGTAGCCGCGCATGACGGGCAGGCGTCCGGCGTCGAGGGCGGCGTAGTAGTCGGTGATGTTGCGCTCGTTTTGTTCGTAGGTGCAGCCGATTTTGCCGATGGCGGAAACGCCGATGGCGACGAGGTCGCAGTCGGCGTAGGTGGAATAGCCTTGGAAGTTGCGTTGCAGAAAGCCTTCGCGCAGGGCGACGGAGAGTTCGTCGTCGGGTTTGGCGAAGTGGTCCATGCCGATGAAGACGTAGCCTGCGTCGGATAGGCGCTCGACGGCGTATTGCAGGATGTCGAGTTTTTCTTCGCTGGAGGGGACGGCGTCGGTGTCGATGCGCCGCTGGGGTTTGAAGATGTGGGGGAGGTGGGCGTAGTGGTAGAGGGCGAGGCGGTCGGGATCGAGGGAGAGGACGGTGTCGAGGGTGGGCTTGATGCTTGCGAGGCTTTGGTGGGGCAGGCCGTAGATGAGGTCGACGCTGACGGATTTGAAGTCGGCTTCGCGGGCGGCTTCGATAACGGTGCGGGTCTCTTCGACGCTTTGGATGCGGTTGACGGCCTGCTGCACTTTGGGGTCGAAATCCTGGATGCCGACGCTCATGCGGTTGAAGCCGAGGCGGCCGAGGTGGTGCACGGTTTCGCGGCTGACTTTGCGCGGGTCGATTTCGATGGAGTATTCGCCGTCGGGCAGGAGGTTGAAGTGGCGGCGTATCATGGCGAAGACGCGGTCGAGTTGGCCGTCTGAAAGGAAGGTGGGGGTGCCGCCGCCGAAGTGGAGTTGGGCGAGGGGATTTTTGCCTCCGAGGTGGGGGGCGAGCAGTTCCATTTCGCGTTCGAGATAGCCGAGGTACTCGTCGGCGCGGGTTTTGTCTTTGGTGATGATTTTGTTGCAGCCGCAGTAGTAGCAGATGGTGTCGCAGAAGGGGATGTGGATGTAGAGGGACAGGGGTTTGTTGAGTGCGCCCGCGCTGCGCAGGGCGAGGGTTTCGATGTATTCGTTTTCACCGAAATCTTTGTGGAAGCGGTCGGCAGTGGGGTAGGAGGTGTAGCGCGGGCCGCTGGCGGGGAGGGAAGCGATGAGGTTGCGGTCGAATTCCGGCTTTTCTTTGTTGATTATGTTGATGATTTTCATGCGGAAGGGTTTGATGTTGGTAAATGTATGGTAGTTTGCTAGAATGGCACAAAGCCGATGATGATACTTTGATATTAGTCAAGGCGAATTGTATACAGTTTGCCTCAGGTGCAAAAAATTAAGGACTGTAACCAGTATGGCCGCACACACTTTGCTACAACCGATGAAGACGCTTTGTTCGACCTGTTCGCTGCGCGAGCTGTGCCTGCCCGTCGGCCTGCGTCCCAATGAATTCGAGCAGTTGGACACCGTTATCCGACAGAGCCACAGGCTGAAAAAAGGCGAGTTTCTGTTCCGTTCGGGCGAGTCTTTCCATTCCCTTTTCGCCATCCGCACCGGTTTTTTCAAAACGACTGTCGCTTCGCAGGACGGCCGCGATCAGGTAACCGGTTTTTTTATGTCCGGCGAATTGATCGGGATGGACGGTATCTGTACGCATGCGCACAGTTGCGATGCGGTGGCTTTGGAAGACAGCGAGGTGTGCGAGTTGCCGTTCGGCCATATGGAAGAGCTCAGCAAAGTGATTCCGAGCATCCAAACGCATTTCTTCCGCCTGATGAGCCGCGAGATTGTGCGCGATCAGGGTGTGATGCTGCTGTTGGGCAATATGCGTGCCGAAGAGCGGATTGCCGCCTTTTTGCTGAACTTGTCGCAAAGGCTGCACCACAGGGGTTTTGCCGCCAATGATTTCATCCTGCGTATGTCGCGCGAGGAAATCGGCAGCTATTTGGGGCTGAAACTGGAAACGGTCAGCCGCACGCTTTCGCGTTTCCATCAGGAAGAGCTGATTTCGGTGGAGCATAAACACATCAAATTACTGAAACCGGAAGTGCTGAACAGAATGGTATCCGGCGGCAGTATGCACACAGTTTGAATAAAGAGGCCGTCTGAAAAAGCAAAAGCGCTGCAGAGCAAACGTTCTGCGGCGCTTTTGCTTTTTCAGACGGCCTAAATCGAAAAGTCTTCGACAACGGGCGTATACAGAAGTTGGTCGAGCCGCGCCTTGGTTAAAGACGGATCGAAGAGTTCGATAAAACCGTAAACATATCCGCGCAGATAGCTGTCGCTGCGCAGCAGCAGGCCGGTGTGGCAGGGTTCGGTAAGATAGGGAATATCGACCAGCGTCAGATCCGCATCTGCCGTTTTGTCGTAGGCCGGCTTGGCCATCAGGCCGACGCCCAGTCCCAGTCGGACGTAGGTTTTCAGCGCATCGTTGTCGGCCACCGAGACGGCGATCTCCGGTTCGGCAATGTCTGCTTTGGCGAACGCGCGCGAAAGTACGCTGCCGCGCACGAAAGCAGATTCGTAGGCGATTAAGGGATAGGACGCAATGGCTCGGACAGACAGTGCGCCTTTGTGATCGAGCAGCGGATGATCGTTCGGCACGAGCAGACCGTAATGCCAGCTCGAACAGGAAATGCCGCGCAGCTCCGTGCCGTAATCGGAAAGTTCCGATGTCACGGCAAAATCCGTCATGCCTTCTGAAACCATCCGGCGGATTTCCTCGGGTGTCCCTTGTCGGATAACCAGCCGCACCTTCGGATAGGCTTTGGCAAACTGCGCCACCACAGGCGGTAAAACATAGCGCGCCAAAGTGTGCGTGGCGGCGAGCGTGAGCACCCCGCCGTCTTGTTTGGCAAACTCGCTGCCGATGTTTTTGATGTTTTGGATATCGTGCAAAATCCTCTCGGCCGTCTGTAAAACCGCCTTGCCCGGCTGCGAAACGGAAACGATGCGCTTGCCGCTGCGGATAAAGATGCGGATGCCGAGTTCCTCTTCCAAAAGGCGGATTTGCTTGGATACGCCGGGCTGCGACGTGAACAGAGCATCCGCCGCTTCGGAGACGTTGAGATTGTGTTTGTAGACTTCGAGCGCGTAGCGCAGCTGTTGCAGTTTCATAAGTATGGCGGCGGAATGCGGAATCGGGCTGCGGACTTTAACATAAAAACAAATCCTAATGGCAGAAAACCGCGGCAGATAAAGGGTTGGAGAGCTGCAACGGCGAATGGCGGAAGTGTCTGGCGGTAAAAAGTTCCTGTTGTTTTTGCGCAACTTTAATAAAGGAGGCAGCGTTTTTTCCGGTAAATAAGTGACAGAAAATTGATTTTTCGGCATGATGCGGCATTAGGAAACAGGTTGCTGCCCGCACAGGAGGCAGCGGGATATTGACAGTTTGCATCGGGATTTTTATAGTGCGGACTTGTATATTCTGGTTGCCGTCACGCTGCGGCCTGTATATTGTGCTTTGTAATGGTCTCACAGGTCATTGCATTAACAATCTTTTGATGAGGGAATAATAATGACCAAACAGCTTAAATTAGGTGCATTAATCGTTGCCGCTATCGCTTCTGCCAACGCATTGGCAGCCAGTGAGCCGCATACCAAACACGGCTATGTAGTCAGCCGCGAATCTCAGGAAATCGTCCGCAACAACTATGAAGAGTGCTGGCGTACCATGTACTTCGACAAAGCGACACAGGGTCGTATCGAGTGCGGCGACGCAGAAGCCCAAGCTCCTGCCGCTCCCGAATTTGTAGACGAAACCGTATCGCTGTCCGCCAACACCCTGTTCGGCTTCGACAAAGACAACCTGCGTCCGCAGGCCATCGACACCCTGAACGACTTGGCAGGCCGCCTGTCCAACGAAAACGTACAGGCTGTCCGCGTAGAAGGCCATACCGACTTCATGGGCTCCGAGCAGTACAACCAGGCTCTGTCCGAACGCCGCGCCAATGTAGTGGCAAACTACCTTGTAAACCAAGGCGTACCCGCAGGCAAGATTTCCGCAGTCGGTTTGGGCGAATCCCAAGCTCAGATGACCGCAACCTGCGAAGACCAGCTCAAAGGCAAAAAACTGTCCAAAGCCAAACGCCGTGCACAGTTGATCGCATGTATCGAACCCGACCGCCGCGTAGATGTGAAAATCCGCAGCGTAGTTCAGCGTCAGGTTTCTGCCGGTGCTGAAGCTGTCGGAGAGCGTCCTGCCAGCGACAACCACTGGTTGCCGGGTGAGCGTTCCAGCATCCACGGTTACACCCGTTGGTAAGATGATTTTAAAAAACCCCGCGAATGCGGGGTTTTTTCTTTTCATGGGTTTTATGTGCGGTTTTTTGATGTGTGCAGGGTAGCCGTTTTGTTTGTGGTAGCAGCTTCGTCGGGTGGGGCATTTATTTGTTTTCAGACGGCCTGACGGAAATGCCGCAGTGCGGTTAAATATAGTGAACCAACACGAAAATCTACGGCGTTGCTGTGTCTTAGCTCGAAGAGGGCAGGTGTGCTAAGTAAGGTATTAAAAATGCCAAGCAAACCTGCCCGTACTTAGGTGTACTGTCTGCGGCTTGCGGCCTTGTATCTTTCCGTGTTGTTTCAGTTTGGTTTTACGCAGATATAATCGGCCGAAATGGAAAATTTGCTGCCCGGCGTTTTGTTCCCTGATTTTGTCCGGCTGAAAATGAAGCGGTGTGCGATGGTTGCGTGCTGCCAAAGTCTAAGCTGTGAATGGCGGCGGCAAAAAATGGCAAATCCGGTGTTTTTTTTGCATTTGGAAAATACAGTACAGAAAACAATGGAACCAAAACGGCGAAATAAAAACAGCAGAATAAAAAACGTAAATACAGGAGGCGGCAGACAATGAACGAGTTTGACTTTATCAAAACCTATCTTGCCGATGCGGCGAAAGACAAGGCGGTATTGCTTGGGATTGGCGATGATGCAGCCGTGGTTCGTCCCGAACGGGGTAGGGATTTGTGTGTTAGCAGCGATATGTTGCTGGCGGGGAGGCATTTTTTTGCCGATACGGCGCCGCAGGATGTGGCGCACAAGGTTTTGGCGGTTAATTTGTCGGACATGGCGGCGATGGGTGCGCGGCCGCGCTGGGTGTTGCTGAGTGCGGCGCTGCCCGAGCTGGATGCAACATGGCTGCGCTTGTTTTGCGACAGTTTTTTCGCGCTTTGTGCCGAATACGGCGTTTCGCTGATTGGTGGGGATACCACCAAAGGACATTCAGTCTTCAACGTCACGATTATCGGCGATGTGCCGCAGGGTTTGGGATTGCGCCGCAGCGGGGCGCGGGTGGGCGACGATGTTTGGGTGTCGGGGCATATCGGCTCGGCGGCGGCAGCTTTGCAGCATATGCTGGGCAAGGCGGTTTTGCCCGAACCGGCCGCAGAGCATTGCTGCGGGGCTCTGCTGCGCCCCGTGCCGCGCGTGGCTTTGGGACAGGCACTGTTAACGCTGGCCAATGCCGCGCAGGATATTTCAGACGGCCTGATACAGGATTTGACGCATATTCTCGATGCATCGGGCGTCGGCGCGGAGATTGAGGAAGACAGGCTGCCCGTTCTGCCTGTCTTGCGGGAGTGCCTGCCCGAAGTGGTGCGGCGGCAATGCGTGCTGGCAGGCGGCGACGATTACGAGCTGCTGTTTACCGCTTCTCCGGCGCGGCGCGCCGAAGTGGAGCAGGCGGCGCGGCAGTGTCAAACGGAGGTCTGCCGCATCGGCAGGATTACGGCGCAACACGGCCTACAGGTGCGCGATGCGGCGGGGCGGCCGATACATTTGGCACGCGGCGGTTACGACCATTTTTCCTGAGCAGCGGCGTTTGAAAACCTGTTCGGAGTTTCCGACATTGTCGCCAATCCGTATCGGCCTTTCCGCGTGAAGTTTCTAAGGCCGCTTCCACCTTCGCGGGAGGGCGTTTCTGAAAACGAAGTTTTATAGTGAGTCAAAATAAAAAAGATACAAGGCAGCAAGCCGTAGACAGTACAGGTAGTACGGGGCAGGTTTTCTTGGCATTTCCAATGCCGTAGAAAACCGCCCTCTTCGAGCTAAGGCGCAGCAACGCCGTAGATTTTTTATTTTGGCTCACTATAACGAAGTGAAACCGCAGCTGCGTCTTGCCCAAAAGGCCGTCTGAAAGTTCTTTCAGACGGCCTTTCCCGCATCCGCAACCCATGTCCGCCCTCAGCGGATAATTTCCGGCTTGGCGGCAAACCATGCCAGCACGCACTCGAACACCATCAGCGCCGCCAGCAGCGACAGCGATGCCGACCACGAACCGAAGCGGTCGTAGAGCATGCCCATGCCCAGCGGGCCGGCGACGGCGATGGAGTAGCCCACCGTCTGCGCCATGCCCGAGAGCGCGGCGGTGGTGCGGCTGTCGAAGGCGCGCAGAGCGAACAGCATCAGGGCGGAAGAAAAGCTGCCCGACGCGCCTGCGCCAGCCAGCATTACCCACAGCCACGCGCTGCCCGCAGGCGCGAGCCACAAGCCCAGCACGCCGAACAGCATCAGCGAGGCCACCGCCAGATTGAAAAGCTGCCTGCGCCCGCTGCGGGCAAACCGTGCCGACACCGCCAGGCTGCCAGCCAGCGTGCCGACTTGGAACAGCGAAACATAATTGCCCGCCGCTGCCGCGTCCGCCCCTTTTTCCGCCAGCAGCGAGGGCAGAAAGTTCACCAGCGTGTAAAACAGCAGCGACTGCACGCCCATAAACGCGCTCAAACACCACGCGGCGGGCAGTTTCCACGCATTGAGGCCGTCTGAAACCGCCGTTTCAGACGGCCTTTGGGCACCCCGGCGGCAGAGCGGCAGCCAAGCGGCACACGCGGCCAGCGCGGCAAACAGCCACACCGCCAGCGACCACTGCCAGCCGAAACGCACCGCCAGTGGCACGGCGGCTGCGGCAGCCAGCGCCGACGACAGCGACATCCCCGCCGACAGCGTGCCCACCACCAGCCCGACGCGCGTCGGCAGATTGCGTTTGGCCAGCGCCGGCAGCAGCACATTGCCCATCGCCACCGCTGCCGCCAGCAGCAGCGTGCCGAGTGCCAGCAGCGTTTCAGACGGCCCCCACGAGCGCACCGCCATGCCCGCCGCCATCAGCGCCGCCGCCGCCGCCAGCACCCTCTCCGCGCCGAAACGGGCAGACAGGCGCACCGCCAGCGGCGAAAACAGCGCGAACGCCAGCATGGGCAACGCGGCCACCACGCCCATAAACGTGCCCGAGCTGCCCAAATCCGCCCGTATCATCCCCACCAGCGGGCCCAAAGCGGCCAGCGGCGCGCGCAGGTTGGCCGCCAGCAGCGCGACGGCAATCAGAAACAGCGCAAGCGGCGCGGTATCGCGTGCAGTCTTCATTGCGGTCTCAAAACAGTTTTTTCGAATCGAGCAGCAGCGTCACCGGCCCGTCGTTGCACAGCGACACCTGCATATGCGTGCGGAAACGCCCCGTCTCCACGCGGATGCCCCGATCGCGCAGCATCTGCGCCGTCAAAAGATACAGCCGCTCCGCCTCGTCGGGCTTGGCGGCGGCGGAAAACGACGGCCGCCTGCCGCTGCGCGCGTCGCCGTGCAGCGTGAACTGCGATACCAAAAGCACCGCTCCGCCCGTTTCGCGCAGCGACAGATTCAGCTTGCCCGCTTCGTCTTCAAAAATACGCAGGCCGGCGGTTTTGTCGGCGATATAGCGGGCGTCGTCTTCGCCGTCGTCCTGCCCCACGCCCAGCAGCACCAAGAGGCCGTCTGAAATCTGCCCGACGGTTTCACAGCCGCCCCCGTGCACAATCCCGACTTCGGCACGGGTGACTTTTTGGATAACGGCACGCATGGTTTGTTCCTTTCGTGTAAATGTTTTCGTTAAGGATTGTATAGTGAGCCAAAATAAAAAATCTACGGCGTTGCTGCGCCTTAGCTCGAAGAGGGCGGTTTTCTACGGCATTGGAAATGCCAAGAAAACCTGCCCCGTACTACCTGTACTGTCTGCGGCTTGCTGCCTTGTATCTTTTTTATTTTGACTCACTATAACGCATCTGCCGCCGCAAGCCGAACGCGGGAAAAGCCGATAAGGCCGTCTGAACGCGGGAAACAGGCTTTCAGACGGCCTTATCTACCCGATTTGCGGGGCGGGCGGACAGGTTTTGTCTACGGTTGATATGTATTCCGCTTAAAACGGTTATATAATCCGCACGTTTTTTAACACATAGGAAACAGAAAACATGAAGAAATTGTCTTTGGCGGTATTGGGCGCGCTGTTGCTGGCGGCCTGCGGCGGCGGTCACGAGCAATATGAAGGCTATTGGAAACGGCAGGGCGACGGCGACAAGCGGCCGGACGTCGTGCAAATCGTGAAAGAAGACAGCAAAACCTATCTGCTCAAAGAAAACCTGCTGCCCAACCGCAAAGGCGAAGTGCACGAAAAAAGCCTCGTCCTCTCGCAGAAAGACGACGGCACGCTGGCCGTAGACACCGGCTTCGGCAGCATACCGCTGGTGCTGTCGGAAGATGGCAAAACCCTGCGTGCGGAACGCAGGGCTTATGACAAAATCAGCTCCGGCGACTTCGACGGCATCCGGCAGCAAGTCGAGCAGGAAAACGCCGAATATGCGAAAAACGAACAGCTTTGCAAAGAGGCGGAAAAAGAATACCAGGCAGAGCGGGATGCCCATCCCCAGCCGCAGGTAGGCGGCGGCAAAGAGGTTTGGGAACGGTGGCGTGAAGAAGACAACGCCTTGAAAGAGAAATTTAAAGCTAAGCGCGACGCCATTGACCACTGCCATTTCCTGATTCTCTGACCCGTCTGCCACCTTGGCAAACGCCCGCCCCGCGGGCATAACGGCATCCTTGCCGTTCAGACGGCCTTCGAGGCTTGGCAAAGATTCCCGGCCATATCGGATAAACCGCTGCCGTTTGCGGACGGCGGCGGTTTTTATGTACAGGCCGTCTGAAAGCGCAGCTTCAACGGAGTTATAGTGAACCAAAATAGAAAAGATACAAGGCAGCAAGCCGCAGACAGTATGGGTAATACGGCAAGGCGCAGCAACGCCGTATATTTTTTATTTTGGCTCACTATAAAAAACGAAACGGGCTTTCAGACGGCCTTTCTATGGCTTGCAGGCTTCGCAACCCCGAATCCGCCCGAGCGGCATCATTCCGCGCAGGCGGGAATCTTGGCGGAATCAAAGCAGTCTTGCGGTTCGCAATTTCCGTATCGTCAAAAAGATGCCCGCCTGCGCGGGAATGACGGCGGCGGTGTCTTTATGCAGAGGCCGTCTGAAAGCCGTGTGTGGGCGTGTTGCACGGCAACGCACGTGTTTCATGCGATACCTTATGCCTTCTTTGCTTTCGTGCTGGCAAAGGCCGCCTGAAAAGTTTTCAGACGGCCTTTTATTTGAATGCCGCAGGCGTGTGTCTGCGCGGCTGTCTGCCAAAAATCGCATGTGCCGCTTTGACGGCACCCCCTGCCTTAGCGGCAGAGGCCGTCTGAAAGCGGATGCGGGGCGTTCAGACGGTCTTTTGTGATGTGCAGCCGCAGACGCGGCAATGAGGGTCTTTGGGGATGGCGAAGCTGTGCCATCGGCCGCCCAATGCGTTGTAGGTTTGCAATGTTCCGTGGGCGGGCGTGCCGGTGCCCAGCAGGACGTTCAGCGCGGCGGCGGCCTGCATGGTGCCGATGATACCGACCAGCGGAGCGAACACGCCGAAGAGGGCACAGGCGCCGTCGTCGGCGGTTTTGCCGTCGAAGAGGCAGGCGTAGCAGGGGCTGTCGGGCAGGTCGGGGCGGTAGACGGCGAGCTGGCCGTCGAAGCGCACGGCTGCGCCGGAGACGAGGGGTTTTTTGTGGTACACGCAGGCGCGGTTGACGGCTTGGCGGGTGGCGAAGTTGTCGCAGCAGTCGAGCACGATGTCGGCCTCTGCGGCATGTTGCGCCAAGCGTTCTGCGTCGAGAAAGTCGGGCAGGGCGCGGATGGTGCAGCGGCTGTTGATGCTTTTCAGTCGGTCTGCGAGGGCTTGGGCTTTGTTGCGGCCGATGTCGGCTTCGCCAAAGGCGGTTTGCCGTTGCAGGTTGGTTTCGTCGACGGTATCGCCGTCGGCGATGTTCAGACGGCCTATGCCCGCTGCGGCGAGATAGGGCAGGGCGGCTGCGCCGAGGCCGCCGCAGCCGATAACGAGGGCGGTGGCGGACAGGAGTTTTTCCTGTCCTTCAATGCCGATTTCGTCAAGCAGGATGTGGCGGCTGTAGCGCAGCAGGTCGCGGTCGTCCATGGCGGGGTTTCCTGTGTTGAGGCCGTCTGAAAGGCTTTCAGACGGCCTGTGTTTATTGTGCGGGCGCGGCGTTTTGCCATGCGTTGATTTGGTCGAACTGTGCGCGGCTGCACCGGATGTTGAAGAGCGGTTTGCCGCTGTCGGCGCGGGTGGCGGCGAGTTCTCCTGCCTGCCGGTTCAGTCGGACGCTGTGGCGCGGCAGGTTGGCCTTGCCTCCCTGTTTGCAGGCAATGATGTAGCTGATACGTTCCGCGCCCAGGCTGATGCTGCCGCAGTCGGGATTGGTTTCCGTGGCAAGGTTGGGCACCAGATTGCCGTTTTGCGCTTGGATGCGGACGACGTGGGGTACGGGGGCGCAGCCTGCCAAAGCCAGCAGGATGGGGATGAGGGAGAGTTTCATATTATTACCGTTTTGTGTTTCTGCTTCGCGGAAGACTGCAAAACCGCTTTCGGAGACGTCATTTCCGCGCAGGCGGGAACGGCTTAAAGCAGTCAGGGCGCTTCAACGGTGCAGACGCCGATTTCGCGCCCGCCGTCCATAAAGGGGAAGGCGAAACCGGGTTGCAGCAGGTGGTGCGGCGCAGTTTCGACGAGGAAGAATATGCGGTCGGCGGCGAATGATTGGGTGTTCTGCTCGTATGGCGTGTGCCCTTCGTCAAACTCAAATACCACGCTCCATGCGTCTTTGCCGTCGGACGGGCGAAGCTGGGTGTAGAGGCGGAAACATAGGGCAGCGGGCGGGTCGGGTCGTGCCAGCGGATACGGCAGGGCGGAAGGGCGGTTGGCATTTTCAGACGGACTCTTTCATCGTTTTTTGGACAAACAAAGTGTTCGGTTTGACGATGTGATTGCCCTGATTTAGATGGGTTTCATCGGCTGCTCCCCGAATCAGGCCGCGGTTCCGTTGCGGTCGTGCAGCTCGGCGGCCTGCAAGGTGTTTTCCAGCAGGGAGGCGATGGTCATCGGGCCGACGCCGCCGGGAACGGGCGTAATCATCGCGGCGCGTTCGGCCGCGGCGGCAAATTCCACATCGCCGCACAGCGAGCCGTCGTCCAGGCGGTTGATGCCCACGTCGATCACCACCGCGCCGGGTTTGATCCACGCGCCTTTGACGAAGTTGGCAATGCCCACGCCGGCCACGACGATGTCGGCCTGCGCCACTTCGGCGGCGAGGTTTTGCGTTTTGCTGTGGCAGACGGTGACCGTGGCGCGGGCGAGCAGCAGTTCCAAAAGCTGCGGGCGGCCGACGATGTTGGACGCGCCGACGACCACGGCTTTTTTGCCTTCGGGATCGATGCCGTAGTGTGCCAGCAGCGTCATGACGCCTTTGGGGGTGCAGGGGCGCAGCAGCGGCATTTTCACCGCCAGCCGCCCGACGTTGTAGGGATGGAAGCCGTCGACGTCTTTGTGCGGCGCGATGCGTTCGAGCACGGCCTGGCTGTCGATTTGCTGCGGCAGCGGCAGCTGGACGAGGATGCCGTCCACGGCTTCGTCGGCATTGAGTTTGTCTACCAGGTTTAAAAGTTCGTCCTCTGCGGTATCGGCGGGCAGCTCATAAGAGAGCGATTCGAAACCGACTTTGGCGCAGGCGGTTTTTTTGTTGCGCACATACACTTGGCTGGCGGGGTCGGATCCGACCAAAACCACGGCCAGACAGGGCGCGCGCAGCCCTTTGCTTTTGCGTTCGCCAACCTTCTCCGCCAATGCGGACAGGCGTTGCTGCGATACGGCTTTGCCGTCGATAAGTTGTGCGGACATCGGAAAACCTTTCGTTTGTGCGGATGGGAAAGCGTGCATTATGTCATGTCGTGCCGCGCTTTTCACGCGCGGGAAAGGCCGTCTGAAAGAAAATAAATGCGTTGCGGAAATAAGGGCTAAACAGACCGTCTGAAAAAATCCGCCGCCTTTTGCTTGACGCTTTTTCAGACGGCTTGTATAGTGCGCGTCTTCTCGTCGGGGCGTAGCGCAGCCCGGTTAGCGCATCTGCTTTGGGAGCAGAGGGTCGTGAGTTCGAATCCCACCGCCCCGACCAGATACCCGACGGAAAACAAAGCCCGCAAAAGTTGATGCGCCCGTAGCTCAACCGGATAGAGCACCCGCCTTCTAAGCGGGCGGTTACAGGTTCGATTCCTGTCGGGCGCGCCAAAACGGCAGATTTTGAAATTAAAGTTTTTTGTGGTGGCTGTAGCTCAGTTGGTAGAGCCCCGGATTGTGATTCCGGTTGTCGTGGGTTCGAGCCCCATCAGCCACCCCAGCATACAAACCCGCTTCGTTTGCGAAGCGGGTTTTCTGTTTTCCGGCAATTCCGATGCGGAGGCCGTCTGAAAACTGTTGCACCGGCCGTGTGCGCCCGGGGTGGGTAAAGGCCGCTTCCGTTGCCGTAATCCCATGCTTTCGGTATGATTTGCGCTTTTCGCCCGCCCGAGTAAAAACATGGAAACTTGGCCGCTGCCCGCGTTTGAACAAAAAATCTGCCCGCCCGAAGAATTGGCGGTGCGGCTTGCCGAACTGCCGCGCCCGCTGGTGTTTACCAACGGCTGCTTCGACATCCTGCACCGCGGCCATGCAACCTATCTGGCGCAGGCGCGCGCAACCGGCGCGGCGATGGTGCTGGCCTTGAATACCGACGCTTCCGTGCGGCGGCAGGGAAAAGGCGACGACCGTCCGATTAACGGGTTAGCCGACCGCGCGGCCGTTGCGGCGGCTTTGGCCGATGTCGATTTGGTGACCTGGTTTGACGAGGATACGCCTGCGGAACTGATCGAGCAGATCAAGCCCGACATATTGGTTAAAGGCGGAGACTGGCCGGTGGAGAAAATCGTCGGCGCGGAACAAACGCTGGCGCGCGGCGGCAAAGTGTTTTCCATTCCCTTCCTGCACCAAACGTCTACCACGCAGACGCTGGCGAAAATCCGCCAAACGGAACGGAAATAACATGCAGGAAGCGCATTGGCGGCTGTTGGCCGCGCTTTCAGACGGCCTGCCGCAGCATATTTCCCAACTGGCGCGCCAAGTCGGAGAGAAGCCGCAGCAGCTCAACGGCCTGTGGCTGAAAATGCCCGGCCATATCCGCGGCCTGCTGCGCCAACACGACGGCTATTGGCGCCTTATCCGACCGCTGGCGGTTTTTTCTGCGGAAAGCCTTGCCGCTGCCGCGCCCGGTTTTTCCGTCGAACTGCTGCACAGGCATCCGTCCAGCAACGATGTCATTCTCGCGCAGGCCAAACAGAGTATCACCGCCGCCCACCGCCGCCTCTGTCTGGTGCACGAACAGACGCACGGGCGCGGCAGGCAGGGGCGCAACTGGCACAGCCGCATCGGCGAATGCCTGACATTCAGCTTCGGTTGGGTGTTCGATGTGCCGCAGGCGCAGCTGGGCGCCTTGTCGTTGGTGGTGGGGCTGGCCTGCCGCAACGCACTTGCCAAGCTGAATGTCGCCGCGCAGGTTAAATGGCCGAACGATTTGGTGGCGGGAGACGGCAAGCTCGGCGGCATTCTGATTGAAACCGTCCGCGCCGAAGGCAAAACGGCCGCCGTTATCGGCATCGGTTTGAATTTCATCCTGCCCAAAGAGGTGGAGCACGCTGCCTCGGTGCAGGCCGTCTGTAAAACTGCGCCGCCCACCGCAGACATATTGTTGCGGACGCTGACGCAAGAGCTGGCCGATGTGCTGCCGCGCTTTGCCGAACACGGTTTCGCCCCTTTTCTTGCCGACTATTCGCAAGCCAACCGTGACCACGGGCAATACGTCCGCCTGCTGCTTGACGGGCAGGCTCTGGAAGAGGGTATCGTGGCAGGCGTTGCCGAACAGGGTGCCCTGCGCCTGCAAACGGCGGCGGGCGAAAAACAGATTGTCTGCGGCGAAATCAGCCTGCGCCGCCATCCCGTGCGTTTGGAGAATGCCCCGCGCCGCTATCTGCTGCTCGACGGCGGCAACAGCCGTCTGAAATGGGCATGGCTGGAAAACGGCAGGCTCGGCGCCGTATCAAACGCGCCCTACCGCGATTTGAAACCGCTGGGCGATGCCTGGCGGCAGGGAGGCAGCGAAGATACCGTTATCGTCGGCAGCGCCGTATGCGGCGAAGAAAAGAAAAAACTGGTGGAAGCGCAGCTAGGCAAGCCGGTAAGCTGGCTGTCTTCGATGTCACAGGCGCTCGGCATCCGCAACCACTACCGCAATCCTGCGGAACACGGCGCCGACCGCTGGTTTAACACGCTCGGCAGCCGTATGTTCAGCACCAATGCCTGCGTGGTTGTCAGCTGTGGAACAGCCGTTACCATCGACGCCCTCACCGACGACAACCACTATCTCGGCGGCAGCATCATGCCCGGTTTCCATCTTATGAAAGAAGCGATGGCACAGAAAACCGCCAACCTCAACCGCCCTATCGGCCGCGCATACCCCTTTCCCACCACCACTCCTAACGCGCTAGCGGGCGGTATGATGGATGCCGTATGCGGCGCCATCATATTGATGCACGGCCGTCTGAAAGAAAAAGTGGGGCAGGAAAAACCTGTCGACATCGTCATTACGGGAGGCGGAGCGGCCAGAGTGGCACAAGCCATGCCGCAGGCCCTCGCTTCGGAAAACAATATCAAAGTCGTGGACAACCTCGTTATCTACGGACTGTCAAGCTGGGTAGGACAAGAATGAAATGGCTGTTTTTTGCGCTCGTCGCGCTCAACCTCATTGTATTCGGCGGAACAATGCTTCATAAAATTGCCGCCGAACAGGAAGCTGAAATGCTCGCGCGGCGCAAAGCCGCGGGAGAAAAACTGGCGCAGACCTCGGCTTCGCTGGCAGAGCCTATGGTCAAACCAAAAGGCGGCATAAGGCCGACTGAAAGTCCCGCATCCGCCCCCGCTTCGGGCGACTGGCTGCACGACAACGGCGGCGCACAAGACGTGTTCATCGAGCCCACCGACACGGAAGAAGACGTTGCCAAACGCATTTCCGAACGCGAGAGATGGCAGGAAGAAAACAAACGCCGTCTTGCCAGAGAAGAAGCCGAGCGCCGCAACCGGCAAAACAGAGGCTTTGCCGATAACGGCGGTTCTTACGGCGGCGAGCCGCCCGCCCCGCAGGCAGCAGGCGGCAGACAATGCACGGCCACAGCCAATGTCACCATGCCCGAAGACGACTACCACCGCATCAAAGGCCTGCTGGTAAAATGGCCGCACGCCGCCAACCGTACCGTCGAACGCCGCGAAGCGCCGAAAAGCAAAACCACCTATGCCGTGTGGACGCCGATACAGATTGACGCAGGCAGCCAAATGCAGGCATTGCAGGAAAAAGGCTTCAATACCGTTCTGATGGAAGGCGGAATCAGCGTCGGTATCCGCGCCGACCGTGCGCAGGCGCAGGCGTTGCTGTCCCGTTTGCAGGGCGCGGGTTTCAGCGGGCAGCTGCGCGAAATCAATTCCGCAGGCTCGGGCGGGCAGAGTGTGGCAAAAATGCAGGTGACGTTTATGACCGTCAACGATGCCGATGCAAAAGCCATCCAAAACATCGTCGGCAGCTATGGCAGACTAAGCCGCAATAAATGCCGCTGACCGTGCCGCTGCGGATAAAAGGCCGTCTGAAAATACCTTGTTTTTAAAATGAAGACAGGGTTTTCAGACGGCCTTTTAAGCAGCTTCGGCCTGCTTGATTGCGTTTGAAGTGTACAAAGGCAACAAATCGATAAAGCGCCTGCCGTTGTTCTGCCGCAAAACCGATAAACGGATAACAAAATGAAATTCCAGCAATAAATTAAAATCTGTTGGATAAATCCCACACTTTTTTGCCGCATCCGTCTGACAAAAAGGCAATAAAGTTTGTTTTTTTACAGCGGAGCATTTATATTAGCAGTCATGTAATCACCCGAGCGGGTGGTCGACGCAACAGCTTAATCGGAGTCATCCGGTTCTGCCTGATTTTCTTAAACATAGAAAAGGAATACAGCAATGAAAAAAACTCTGATTGCTCTGTCTTTGGCCGCTTTGTCTTCTGCTGCAATGGCAGACGTGACTTTGTACGGCACTATCAAAGCCGGTGTTGAGACTGCACGTGTAAAACAAACTACTAACGGTCAAACAACATACAAAGGCCATACCGAAACAGCTATTGCCGACTTCGGTTCCCGTATCGGCTTTAAAGGTCATGAAAACTTGGGTAACGGCCTGAATGCAATTTGGAAAGTTGAATCTAAAACTTCCGTAGCAGGTAATAACGCAGGCTGGGGTAACCGCCAAGCTTACATTGGTTTGGAAACTACCGCCGGTACTATTCGCGCTGGTAAAATCCCGACTCAACTGGACGATATGGACAAAGTTGACGCTTGGGAGTACTCCAACAGCGCTTTGGGTCTGGGTATGCTGACCCGTACTGGTCAGAAAATCGTTTCTGTCCGTTACGACAGCCCTGTTTTCGCAGGTTTCAGCGCAAACGTACAGTTCACTCCGCGTGATAACAAAGTAAACACTGTTCGTGGTACTGCTAACCCGACTTCCGGTCGTGATGCCTCTCCTGCAAAAGACAATGCCGCTTACTATGCTGGTTTGAACTATGAAAATGCTGGTTTCTTCGCCCAGTATGGTTTCGGTTACAAAAAATCTGCTTATGTAACTGCTAATAACCAAAGCAAATCCGGCCAGGCTCACCGTGTTGAAGCTGGCTACGATGCAAACAACCTGTTTGTCGGTGCTGCTTACCAATATACCAACGGCTGGGATAGCGTAAACAGCTATAAAGCTGCATTGGCAAGCAATGACAACTACGATGCTGATTCCGATAAAAGTGCTGGTTTGAAAACTCACGAAGTTGCGGTAACTGGTGCATACACCATGGGTAACGTTACTCCTCGTGTTTCCTACGCTCACGGTTTTAAAGCTAAAGGCAAAAACCTTTCCAACGCAGATAAAGCCCACACTGAGTACAACCAAGTTGTTTTGGGTGCTGACTACGACTTCTCCAAACGCACTACCGCTTTCGCGCAAGCAGGTTGGTTACGTGCCGGTAAAAAAGAAGACAGAACAGAAACAACTGGTGGTTTGGTTGGTTTGCGTCACAAATTCTAATCTAATGATTGGATAAAATTGAAGAGCCTGCGAAAGCAGGCTCTTTTATTGTCAAGGCCGTCTGAAAGCATGTGACCTTAGTAAATCGATTTTCAGACGGCCTGCCGATATATATGACAGCTACCTTGCCACAGACGGACAAAGAATAAAAAGTGGCCGTTTCCTGACCTTATAATCGCCTTCTGTTTCCGCTACAATGCGAACATTCTTTTTCAAACGGCCTTTTAACTATAAAAGGCCGTGTCCTAATCCGACTCATACAAAACCGGAATAAAACATGACCGATTACCGCAAAACCGTTAATTTATTGGATACGCCGTTTCCCATGCGCGGCGATTTGGCCAAGCGCGAACCCGCATGGCTGAAAAGTTGGTACGAACAGAAGCGCTATCAGAAGCTGCGCCAAATTAGCGCAGGCCGTCCTAAATTTATTCTTCACGACGGCCCTCCTTATGCCAACGGCGATATCCATATCGGTCATGCCGTCAATAAAATCCTGAAAGACATTATTTTGCGCAGCAAAACGCTGGCCGGGTTTGATGCTCCTTATGTGCCGGGTTGGGATTGTCACGGTCTGCCGATTGAAGTGATGGTGGAAAAACTGCACGGGCGTGATATGCCCAAAGCCAAGTTCCGTGAGCTTTGTCGCTCTTATGCAGCCGAACAGATCGCACGCCAGAAAAAAGACTTTATCCGTTTGGGTGTGCTTGGTGATTGGGATAATCCTTATCTGACAATGGATTACCAAACAGAAGCCGATACCGTGCGCACTTTGGGAGAAATCTACAAAGCAGGTTATTTCTATCGTGGTGCAAAGCCCGTCCAATTCTGCCTAGATTGCGGCTCGTCACTGGCCGAAGCCGAAGTCGAATACAAAGACAAAATTTCCCCGGCTATCGATGTGGCGTATTTGTTCAAAGACAATGCAGCGCTGGCAGCTGCATTTGGTTTGGAAAAAATCGAGGGTGAAACCTTTGCCGTGATTTGGACAACCACGCCGTGGACACTTCCTGCCAGCCAGGCTATTTCCGCAGGCGCCGATATTGTTTACCAACTGATTGATACGCCGAAAGGCAAAATCGTTTTGGCCAAAGACTTGGCACAAGACGCTTTGGCGCGCTACGGTTTTTCAGACGGCCTCACAGTGTTGGCCGAAACCACAGGCGCGAAGCTCGAAAACCTGCATCTGAGCCATCCGTTTTTGGAGCGGGATATTCTGATGCTCAACGGCGACCATGTCACCACGGAAGCCGGTACCGGTTTGGTGCATACCGCGCCTGCCCACGGCTTGGAAGACTATTTTGTCTGCCTCAAATACGGTATCGAGATGATTAACCCTATCAACGCCCAAGGACGCTATATCGCAGGCACGCCGCGTGTGGAAGGCATGAGCGTATGGGAAGCCAATCCTGTGATTGTCGAGTGGTTGAAGGAAAACGGCCGCCTGCTTGCCGATGGCAAAATCGAGCATAGCTACGCCCACTGCTGGCGGCACAAAACCCCGCTGATCTACCGCGCCACCGGGCAATGGTTTATCGGCATGGACAAAAACGGGGCAGACGGCAAAACCCTGCGTAACAAGGCTTTGCAGGCAGTGGACGACACCGAGTTTTTCCCCGCTTGGGGCAGGGCACGTTTGCAGGCCATGATTGAAGGCCGCCCCGATTGGGTGGTTTCTCGCCAGCGTTTTTGGGGCACACCAATGACGTTCTTTGTGCATAAAGAAACGGGTGAATTGCATCCCAATTCCGCTGCGTTGCTCGAAGCTGTTGCCAAGCGCATCGAAGAAAAAGGCATTGAAGCATGGTTTGCCTTGGATAAAAGCGAGCTGCTCAGCCCGGAAGACTGTGAACAGTATGAAAAACTGGCCGACACCATGGATGTATGGTTTGATTCGGGCTCTACTCATTATTCTGTTTTGAAGCAGCGCGAAGAGTTGGCCTGGCCTGCCGACCTGTATCTCGAAGGCAGCGACCAGCACCGGGGCTGGTTTCAGTCTTCCATGCTGACAGGCTGCGCGACCTTGGGGCGGGCGCCTTACAAGCAGCTTTTGACCCACGGTTTCGTTGTCGATCAAAACGGCAGGAAAATGTCGAAATCATTGGGTAACGTCGTTGCGCCGCAAGAAGTGTATAACGAATTTGGCGCCGATATTCTGCGCCTGTGGGCAGCGGCCACCGATTACAGCGGCGAGCTGGCGATTTCCAAAGAAATCCTGAAACGGGTGACCGAAAGCTACCGCCGCCTGCGCAACACCCTGCGTTTTCTGTTGGCCAATCTGAGCGACTTCAACCCGATTGAAGATGCCGTGCCGCAGGCCGATATGGTGGAAATCGACCGCTATGCGCTGGTGCTGGCGCGCAAATTGCAGGAAAAACTGGCCGGCGATTATTATCCGCGCTATGCCTTCCACTTTGCCGTGCAAGACATCGTGGCTTTCTGTTCGGAAGATTTGGGTGCGTTCTACCTCGATATTTTGAAAGACCGCCTCTATACGACCAAAGCGGACAGCCATGCACGCCGCAGCGCGCAAACCGCGCTTTACCATATTACCCGCAGCCTTGTTCTGCTGATTTCTCCGATTTTGTGTTTCACAGCCGAAGAGGCGTGGGACATCATCGGCGGCGGCGAGGAAGACAGCGTGCTGTTCCACACTTGGCACGATTTTCCGCAAATGCCCGCCGCCAGTGAGGCAGAGTTGGTGAAAAAATGGCAGGCAGTCCGCGAAGCACGCAATGCGGTTACCGCTGCCATCGAGCCGCTGCGCGTCGACAAATCGGTAGGCTCTTCCTTGCAGGCCGAAGTGTCGCTGACCGCGCCGGAAGATTTGGCTGCCGCACTTGAAGCCTTGGGTGAAGAATTGCGTTTTGCCCTTTTGGTTTCCCGTGCCGAAGTTCGATCAGGCGCAGAGCTGGCCGTTGACGTGCGGGTAAGCGGCGGAGAGAAATGCGAGCGTTGCTGGCACTATACCGCCGATGTCGGAACGGTTGCGGGACATGAAACCATCTGCGCCCGCTGCGCCGACAATATCGACGGACAAGGCGAAACCCGCAGCTATGTCTGATGGTTAGAACAGTCTGATACGCTGAGGCCATCTGAAAACCCGAAAGGTTTTCAGATGGCCTTTAAGTTTGTAAGCAAAAACATAAAAATCATTGGATTGTGCAAAAAATTTGCGTTAGTCAAAAAAAACGACCGTTTGTTTTTAAAAATAACCGATAAAACCAAAAGTAATAGTCGTTGGGGCGGTTGTAATACAATCGCGCCCTTTTCCACACAACCACCCCACTTTCGAAGGAAGCATAAATGCAGCTGATGTATATGACTCCGCAGGAAATTTTGGATTTCTGGTTTGATAAAGATACACGCCGCCATTGGTTTACGAAAAGCCAGTATCTGGATTTGAAAATCCGAGCAACCTATGAGCGGATTTTTCGTGATGCCGTGAATTGCGAATTGTCGGATTGGCGCGATACCATTCAGGGGCGTTTGGCCGAAATCATTATTTTGGATCAGTTTTCCCGCGCCATTTTTCGTGGCAAGCCCCATGCCTATACGCAGGACCGCATGGCGCTTTTGCTGGCGCAGGAAGCAGTCCGCCATCAGTCCTTTCCCTTTATGGAAGCGCGTCAGCGCCAATTTATCCTGATGCCCTTTCTGCACAGCGAAAACCGCAATATCCATACCACGGCGATGGGTCTGTTCCAACGTTTCGGCACGCGTAAAAGCGTATTGTTGGAGCAGCAGCACAAATCAGTTATCGACCGCTTCGGCCGCTATCCGCACCGCAATGCGATATTAAGACGGCAGACTACGCCGGAAGAAGCTGCATTCCTCAAACTCTATCCGAGCGGTTTCGAGCCGAACGAAGATGACGACGACGACGAATAAACCATGTTGACAAACCTCGGCTGCACAGAGGCCGTCTGAAAACCTATATGCTTTCAGACGGCCTCTGTACGTGTACAATTTCAATTCCATCCCAACCGTTTTGATGAGAAATACCATGTTCCGACACATAGATTTTTATCCCGGCGATCCGATTTTGAGTTTGGTGGAAACTTTTAATGCCGACCGGCGCGAAGGAAAGGTCAATCTCGGCATCGGCATTTATTTTGACGGAGAAGGCCGTCTGCCTGTTCTGCCTTCGGTACGTTCGGCAGAAATCGAGCGGGCAGCGGAGGCTCAGCCGCGCTCTTATCTGCCCATGGAAGGTTTGGCACAATACCGCAGCGCGGTGCAAAAACTGGTTTTCGGGACGGAAAACCCATTGCTGCAAGAGGGTAGGATCGCGACGATTCAGACCTTGGGCGGTTCGGGTGCACTGAAAATAGGCGCAGATTTTCTGCACCGCTGGTTTTCCGAGGCAAAGGTCTATGTCAGCGATCCGACGTGGGACAACCATAAAAGCATTTTCGCCGGCGCGGGTTTCGAGGTCGGGACTTATCCGTATTACAACGCGGCCGATGGCAGTCTGCGCTTTGATGAGATGCTGGTTTTTTTCGCCGGATTGCCGGCACGCAGCGTATTGGTGCTGCATCCGTGCTGCCATAACCCGACAGGTGTCGATCTGAGCCGCAGCCAATGGGACGAATTGCTGAAAGTGCTTGCGGAACGCGGCCTCATTCCGTTTATGGACATGGCTTATCAGGGCTTCGGCGAAGATTTTGACAATGATGCCTATGCCGTACGCCGCGCCGCGCAGATGGGTTTGCCCGTGTTTGTTGCCAATTCGTTTTCCAAAAATCTGTCGTTTTACGGTGAGCGTATCGGTGGACTGAGCGTGGTGTGTCCGAGTGAGGCAGAAGCGGATTTGGTGTTTGGTCAGCTTAAAGCCTGCGTGCGCCGCATTTATTCCAGCCCGCCCGCGCATGGCGCGTTTGTTGCTGCTGCGGTCTTAAATACGCCGCAGCGGATGGCGCAATGGCGGGACGAAGTGGCGCAGATGCGCGGCAGAATCCGCGGAATGCGGCAGTGCCTGCACGCTTTGCTGCGAGAGCGGCGGCCGCAGAGAAATTTCGATTATCTGCTCAACCAGCGCGGTATGTTCGGTTATACGGGATTTTCCGCAGAACAGGTTCGGCGGCTGCGCGAAGAGTTTGCCGTTTATTTGGTGGATTCAGGGCGGATGTGTGTGGCCGGCCTGAACGAGGGCAATATCGAGCGTGTTGCTGATGCGTTTGCCGCTGTGTCGGAGTAGGGCAAAAAAGGCAAGAGGCCGTCTGAAAACCTTTTTTGGGGTTTTCAGACGGCCTCTTGATATATAAAAGGTGTTTTAATTCATTGAGTTGTAATAAACGTAGGCTTTGTCCATATTCTCGAAGCGGTGCATATGTCCGCGTTCCAGCACCATGGCGTTGTCGCAATATTGCCGGATGGCGTTGTCGCTGTGGGAAACGAGGATAATCGAGCGGTCTTTGCGCTTTTCAAACAACTCGTGTTTGCACTTGTTGGTGAAACGCGAGTCGCCGACAGCGATGACTTCGTCGATCAGGTAGCAGTCGAATTCCACGGCCAAAGACAGGGCAAAGGCCAAACGTGCTTTCATACCCGAGGAGTAGCGTTTGACGGGTTCGTAAAGATAGCGGCCAAGTTCGGAGAATTCTTCCGTAAACTGTTTGACGTAGTCGATATCGACATCATAGATGCGGCAGATGAAGCGCAAGTTGTCCATTCCCGTCAGGCTGCCTTGGAAGGCACCGGAAAAAGCCAGCGGCCAGGAGATGCTCATCGTGCGCCTAATTTCTCCTTCGGTCGGCGGTTCTACACCGCTGATCAGGCGGATAAGCGTGGATTTTCCGGCTCCGTTCCGTCCGAGAATGCCGATTTTTTCGCCTTTTTGCAGCGAGAAATTGATGTCGTTTAAAACGGTACGTTTGCCTTGGCGGGTTTGGTATTGTTTGTAGACGTGTTCTACTGAAATCATTGCGGTTCCACCCCTTTGCTGAATTGGGCGACCATGGACAGGCCGAGAAGTAGCAGAATCAGATTGCATAAGACAATAAACCACGGGTTTTCATAGGTAATTGAACTTCCGCCGAAATAACCTGCGCGGAACATTTCCGTGCCGTGTACCATCGGAATCATCAAAACATAATGCTGTATCTGCTGGGGCAGGTTGTGTACAAAAAAGAATGCCCCCGAAAGCGGCATCATCACAAAGCTGAGGCTGTTCCATACTTTGCCGAACGGCTCGAAACGGAAAGCGACCGAGCAGATAACCAAGCCTAATCCGATAGCAAATACGGACATCAGCAGCCAAGCCAGCAACATATAAAAAATATCGGCGGGCGGTTCGATCCACTGCACGGCAATCAATACACCCATAATGAGTATTTGGGCGATGGTCGCCCCTGCAATTTCCAAAAACATTCGGGCCAGAATGGTATCCAATACGCGGACATTACGGTGGTAGAGCAGGCTGGCGTTAGCGCTGATCGAACCGATGGCGCGGCCGGAAGCATTGCGCCACATCATCATCATCGGATAGCCGGTAATGACAAATGCGATGATGTTTAAGGAAGAGACATTGCTTGCCCTGAAGAATTTCCACATTAGGACAATAACTAATGTGAACAGCAGGGGTTCGACGAACAGCCATAAAAAACCAATATTGTTGCGTCCGTAGCGCGTGATAATTTCGCGCATCAGTAGGGCGCCGATTACCCGTTTTTGAATCGTCAATGATTCGCGAAACGAAGTTTTATGCAGCTCTTTCATCAGTTTTTATGCTCGCGTATGCTGGCCGACAGCAGGCTGGTGATGCCGTAGATAATCAAGCCGATGATGAAAGTGGCAATGATGTTGTACAAGCGCGCGGGTTTTTGCGCCAAGTCGGGTTTGCTGGGGCGGGAGATTACTTCAAGATAAAGTTGTTGCCGGTCGGCTTCGGCTTTGGCGTTTTCTAGTGAAGTAATGGCCGCTGCCAATTGTTTTTCGGCAAGTTCGTTTTCCAGATAGATGCGCTGGTATTCCGACGCCTGACTGCTTAAAGAATGATCGCCCCCACCCGAAATGGCACGCAGCTGCCGGGCAATTTCTTGGCGCAGGCTTTTTTCCCGAGCCGTCAGGCCGGAGATTTGCGGGTTTTCCGGTGTGATAGCTTTAACCTGATCCAATTGGGTTTGGATGACAATTAGTTCGTCTTGTAGTTTGGAAACCAAACCGAGTTGAACATCGGATTGTGCTTTTAAGTCGAAGATGCCGTTTTTGATTCGGAATTGGGCCAGTTGCGAAGAAGCTTCTTTGACCTGTTTTTCTGCTGATGTTACAACTTCTTCAGCATAACGGATGGTGTCTTTTCTGGCTCTTTCATTCAGCTGATTAATGAGTGCCTCGCCTTGTTTGAGCAGGGCCTCATTGATTTTCTGGGATTCTTCCGCATCAAACGAGGTAACATTTAGGTTAGAAATTCCCGAAACCGAATCAAAGTGAATGCCGATTTTTTCTCTGTAATACTGATAAAAAGCTTCGTTTTCTCCCGTTAATCCGAATGCATTGAAACGGCTGAAGATATCCCCTTTTGTTTCGTAGAATTGTCGCACGGGCATTTTTTTCATTAGTGCATCAAGCGATGAGCGAGACTGCATATATTCTTGCACAGTATAGATATCATCTTGTGAACGCGAAAATCCAGAATTTTGCAGAATCGCCCCCAAACCACTTAATGAGGTTTGATTTTTGGGTGAGCGAACAACGAAACTGGATTGGGAGATAAACTGTTCTGAGGCAATCAATCCGAAATATGTTATCGAACAAATAGTGGGTACAGCAACAGTAATCCAAAAAAGCGGACTGATTTTTTTCAGAATGTTTTTTTGCTTCTTTTTTTGTGGAGGAGTCGGCGTCTCCGTCGCTACTTGTGCCGATTGTTTCTCAGAGGTAGAAGGATTGGCAATTTGATCAGACATAATCTAAAAAACTTTCGTGGTTAATTGGTCAGATTGTTGATGCTGTTTGCACTGCTAACCACAGGAGAAAAGACAAACGACAAGAATTTTTGAACTTCTGCCAAAGGTGCGTTAGATACATAGACCACATCTTTGTTTTTGATGGGAAAACGCTGCATCCAAAACAGAGAGTTGGCATCAGTGAGATTCAAACGGTAAACGACAGGGATTTCCGCTGTAAGGCTGTATCCCTGTGTAATCCATTTGGATTGTTTTTCAGACGGCAGTTCGGACAGGGGCGCATAACGGAAAACAAATACACCGCGCGCATCGGCACGCCTGTCTTGTAAACCACCCATACGACCGACCGCTTCTGCTAATGACAACCCCTTCACGGAGAAACCGATCTGTTGGGTTCTTCCAACCGCCCCCATCGATGTGAAACTGCTGGGATTGGTAATCATGGTAATAATGTCGCCTCGGCGAAGTAGGATGTTTTGTTGTGGATCGGATACCAGATCTTCTAATGCAACTGTTTTTACCTGATTCCCACGTGTCAACTGGACATTGGTGTCTTGTACATTGGCAGTGGAACCGCCAACAGCAGCTATTGCATCCAACACCCGCTCTCCTGCCGTGGTCAGCGGCATCCTGACGCTATTACCCGCACGGATAACGGAAACGGTTGCGGCATTGTTTTGCACTGTTCGGACGATAACTTGCGGTTGGTTCGCCATTTTTTTCAGACGGTCTTTGATTAAGTCCTGAATCTGTGCCGGTGTTTTTCCGACAACTGAAACATCACCGATGAAGGGAACGGAGATTGTTCCTTTACTGCTTACCATTTGATCAGGCAGTTTAGCCTGCTGTGCATTACCCGAACCTACGGAAGATAGAGAGCCACCGAATAATAAGGCAGGGGGAGCTTCCCAGATAGTAATGTCCAGCATATCACCAGTATAAATAATGCCTCCAGACGCTGCTCCATTACCGAACTGAGCGAGAGATTGGCTGTTTTGTACTTGATAGAGGGATTCAGTAACAGCATTGTTGACATCAATCAACTCCACTGTAGGTGTTACAGATTCCCTTTGTACGACATTTTTTAAGGAGACTATATTTTTAGCACTTGGACCAGAGGATGGTATAAAAGCGCAAGCAGATAGAGTCCACAATATCGGGTAGATTAAAATTTCTTTTTTCATAAAGTAGTTTTAGTTATCCTAGTAGATCATTTAAATCCTGAAATTGCAAATAATTTCTTATTAATGATTTGGGATTTGTGTTATAAATAATGCCACCCCTCTCTCTGATGGCTAAATCTGCATTGACAATATTAAAAATTTGTACACTACTTTTTGAATCATCAATTTGAATTTCATTTTCAAGATAAAACCTAGCATTTTCTTGATTATAGATTAGATCTACCCCTAGAAGGTAGATTTCCCTAATTCCTAGATAGCTAGCAAGTTGGATAGCAAGCATCACTGTTGTACACCCATAATAATAACCATGATATAAGTCAAATGAAAAGCCATCTCTTTCAAGAGCTGAGACATAATATACATTATCTATATCATTAGGATATACATCTATAATTTCTTTTCTGAATACCTTAATCGTATTTTTACCCAATCTATACGTTGCTAATTGTTTCTTCATAGCTACATCAAAAAAACGTTTGTCTGATACGACATAATATGATTGTGTAAAATCAAATTTTTCTGATAATAAAGTAGATGCATTAATACCGATTGTAACTTCATTTTTCAGCTTTGAGAGATCGTATTCGTTTATTGATGGGCCATTTGCTAGAATAAAGCAGCGATTTCCTCTTTCTCTATCCTTTAATTTTCTAATATCATACATCAGTTAATATCTCCAAATAGATTTTATTATATATTTCAAATAATTTATCGGCTCTAAGATATTGATCAAAAAAATCAAATGATTTTTTTTGATAGTCTCGAACTAAATCGTAATTAGCTAATAGTGCGATCATGTTCTTCGAAATATTACTGGGATTACATCGATAGAAAGGTGGCATTTCTGGTGCAGTAGCAAGCGATGCTAACATGAATGAAGAAAAATAATCAGCATTGTTGATAACAACATTGCCTGCACATAAACCTTCCAAACTAATCTGGTGATAAGCTCCTGTACTTATTTCATCAATAGAAACATGGCATGTCTTTCTTACTTCAAGTAGTGTATCTTGTGGCAAAGGAGAATCAAGTTTAATTATCTCAATACTTTTCATTTTCTCCAATGAGGATATGACTGTATTCAATTCCTCTGAAAATTTATTATTCCACCTTCCGCCACGTTTATGCGTTGGGGAATACATGACTCTTAACGGTTCATCATCTTTTACCAAGTTTTTACTAGGTGCACCAAGCACAATATTAGGAACAGGATAAAAATCTGGGTAGTGCCTAGGATGATATTGCCCAACAACTAGCTTCTTTGAAAAATTAACACCAAAAGAATTTGTTTTATCAATAAAAATAGGTCCTTCTCTTAATGGAGAATGAACATGATAAATAAATTTTTGATTACTTTTCCATGTAATATCATGAAAAATATTGAAATCATTATGGATGTGTATAATATCAGCTTCTTCTATATAAGATAGTAGTTGATCAGTTAAGTATGGTATTTTTTTATTCCATAAAATTGAATACTTCATAAATTTTTCGTTTAAGCCTGATTTTTCAGGATAATCACCCAATATAATCGAATGTGATAAATATCCATTTTTTTCGCATAGGTAGCTAAGTTTTCCAGGAGCACCAACTAATGGGGTATTGGATAGATGCACTATTTTTTTCATTCACTGACACTCCACGTCGAAATATAAACCGTCTTTTGACGCATATAGATAGAAATTAGCCAAGTTGTCAAAGGTTGGATTAACTAGTAAATTTTGATATTTTAAGAAAACTTGTTCTGTAACATATAGACCATTTGTTAAATTAGCCATCGATATACACAATTCACTATGATATTTAATATTATTATTCTCTATTTTTGATAAACTCAAGTATATTTTAATATCGTAATTACGATTTTTTTCTTTAAAAAGATCAATCCGATAGTCGTCTTTCGATGATATGACAGGCAATAATATATTAATGTCCCTTGGCAAAATTTCCTGTAATACCTTTCTAATGTATAAAGATAAATTTAAAGTAGTGTCATAAATAAACGTTTTTCTAATAGGTTTTTCTTCTAATTTATTAATATTATCTTTATGAATTAAATAGTAACCTAATACATTACTAGTGACTAACTTATTGTTTTTTTGTTTTGGGATAATTTGTATTACATTTATTGTATGATTGCAATGATATAGGGATAAAGAAAAATTTTCAGTATCGTCCAGTATGAAGATATTCCTAATATTTGATAATCTATCCCTGTTGGCATTGTTTAATTTTTCAAGCATATGAAAGGGTTCTATTTCACTAAAATAATCATCATAACAATAAATAATGAGTTCCCCATCTCGCAAAGGTAAGAAATCTTTGTGTCTATGAAGTAGAGGAATTAATTCTTCTGCAATGGGATTATACCGCTCAGGGAGAAGAATCATGGTTCTTAGGTGCGCTTTCTTTGCATCCATTTCTGGAAAGACAATAAACCCACTAGGAGAAATATCCAATTTTTTTATTTTAGGACGTAACAATTTATTTTCTATTGGGATTGTATCGTGCTTATTTTTTAGAAGTATAAAATTGTATTTTTTAATTTTTAAATAAACTGGCTGAAAGTATCGGGAATCTTTAAAAAATAGGATAGGATTTCTAAAGAATTTCTTAATTTTTTTCTTTATTCTCATAAATTTGCTTTCGTTATTTCTAATTGATAGTAATTTGTCCAGATTAATTTTAATGGGGTGATATTCTCCTTTTGAAGATTGCTCTCCATATATAATGCCATTAATATTTTTTAAAAAACAGGCATTCCACTCATAAATGGTTTGTTTGGAATATTTAATAATATCAGTATTTTTTATTTTTGTGGAAATAGCATTTTTAATAGTCTGTGCAAAAATATTGATATCCCATATAGGAACTGTATGGGCAAATTTATAGTTTTGTATAAATTGACATATGCCACAATGTTCCCATAAAACAATTTGGCATCTGTTTAATATGGCTTCGCTGGCAACCATAGACCAAGTCTCAAAAATACTGGGTATAAGTACGATATCCCCAGTATTGACTAAATTTTCTAAATTTGCATCCACTCCATCAATAAAATTAAAATTTGGATGGTGCATAAACGTTTTTCTTAGCTTATCATCACCCACCAATGTAATATTTAAGGAGGGTTCTTTCTGGATTATTTTTAATAGAAATATCGTACCTTTTAAATAGTCTCCTCTTCCAATAAAAAAAATTTTTCTAGAATTATCCGATGGAATATTGTTTTCTCGTCTGGCGTTATGCAAATATATTGGATTAGGTATAATTACAACATTGTCTAAATTATCAAAAAATAATCTGCTGATGTCTACAGTAATTGACGAAGGCGCTGATATGATGTGTGCTTTGTTAATCTCAGCTTGTTCTTCACGGATTAACTCAGCTGATACCGCTAGATTTTGAAGATAGTTGCAATATGTTCTACTTCCATGTAATCTGATATGTAGTCTCGGATGGTTAATATATTTACTTGCTGTTCTAGTCTCGGGAGCTTCAACAATAGTTATCTCGTTATTATTGATAAAAAGTGCCACTCTTTTTCGAAAATCTTCTATAGGTTCCCCAAGTCTAATACTTAATATTTCAACAGTAAAGTGCTCTGATAATATATCTTTTGCTTGTTTGGTATATGCAGTTACTCCGCTTTTGTGAGATGCAAACGGATCAATAAACAAGTAATCTATTTTTCTTGACATATTGTAATTTCATATTTAAAGGTATGCTAGATAAAAATTTATATTA
Source organism: Neisseria sp. 23W00296 (assembly GCF_044772855.1). Classification (NCBI taxonomy): domain Bacteria; kingdom Pseudomonadati; phylum Pseudomonadota; class Betaproteobacteria; order Neisseriales; family Neisseriaceae; genus Neisseria; species Neisseria sp. 23W00296. Next base: position 370,527 of record NZ_CP173024.1, read on the forward strand.
ATCATTTATTCATGGGTCTATTTTTAATAGATAGTGAACAGAGAAATTGCTTTATTTTTTCTAGCTGTTTGTCATGTAATCTCCTGTGCAGTATCGTGAAATTTTTCTGTAAAAATTTCTGTTTTTTTAAAAATTGCATTACCTCAATGACGTTAACGAGATGTTGTGTTCGGGGATTCACATATTCCGGATAATAAACCAGCGTTCCCGTTATCAGCTGCCACAGTTCCAACTTGCGGCTTCGGCGGGGGATGGGCAGGGTATCTTCGGTCAGTCCCCAGCCTGCATAGAAGGGCAGGCCGTAGCAGCAGACTTTTTTGCCGCGCAGCAGGGCTTCGAATCCTGTCAGCGAGGTCATGGTGTGAACTTCGTCGGCGTATTGCAGGCAGGTCAGAATGTCGGCTTCGGGGGCGGTTTGGTCGGCGTAGCGGGCGGCATCTTCGGCGGAGATGTGGCCGGTGCGGTTGCCGCTGACGACGTCGGGGTGCGGTTTGTAAACGATAAAGGCATCCGGGTTGCGTTCGCGTACGGTTTTGAGCAGGTCGAGGTTGCGGCAGATTTGCGGCGAGCCGTAGCGGATGGAGGCGTCGTCTTCGACTTGGCCTGGCACAAGGATAACGGTTTTATCGGTTTTTGGCACGCTGAAATTTGTGTTGCCGACGTTGTATTTGCTGATTTTGTTTTCCGTGAGCGCCTGTTGCAGCACGGAGGCCGTCTGAAAATCCTGTTCGTCGAAGACTTGGTTTTGCAGGATGTGTTCGAGGCGCGACAGGGTTTGCGGGTTGAAATAGATGCCCATGTCGTCGATAACGAGAGACAGCGGCGGCACGAGGTTGGAGCCGAGGCCGACGGAGCGGATGAAACCGTCTTCCATACGCAGCAGCGGGATATTGTGTTCGCGGGCAAAGCGGACGGTTTCGTCTTTGCCGTTTCCCCATGCCAGCAGGCGGGCGTCGGCGGGCAGGGGTTTTCCCGCCAGTTTGTCCACGGATTTGACGAATTTCAGACGGCATGAAGGCACGTTGAAAAACGGTTTGACCACGGCGCGTTTCCACAGCGACATGCCCACGCAGTATAAGCTGCCGCGCAGTTTTTCGTTGCTGCGGCGGACGGTGGTGAGGTAGTCGATGACGTCAAACAGGCTGCCGGGTTCGCCGGTGTTGGGGTTGATGTGGCGGCTGTATTGCAGGTAGGCGGCGGCAAAGAGCTGAGGCAGGGTTCTCGGTGCGCGGCGCTGTTGTTGTGCCAAAGTTGCGGCATCGGGGTGGCGGTCGTCGCTCACGCCCCATCCGGCATACCACGGCAGGCCGAAGGTGACGGTCGGTTTGCCGCAGAGCAGGGCTTCGAAGCCCATTTGCGAGGTGACGCAGTAGACTTTGTCAACGGCTTGCAGCAGGGATACGGGGTTGATGTCTTCTACCAGCAGGCGGACGCGTTCGTGTTGCGCCAAGCCGGTCAGATAGCCTTGTTTTTTGCCGCTTAATACGTCGGGATGGGTTTTGATCCAGATTTGCGCCTGCGGGTTTTCCGCTAAGGCCGTCTGAAACATGCGCTCGAATGCCGCTTCGTCGGCTCCGCCGTATTGCACGGCCATGTCGCCGAAGGTTTGGTCGATCAAGAGCACGTTTTCCCGCTCCCGCATTTCGGACAAGAGGCCGTCTGAAAGGTCGGGAGCATGATTGTATTTGGACAGGCGGTGTTTCAGAATCAGACCGATGGCGCGTTCCGCTTCTGCCGTCGTTTCCGGCGGCATGGTGTCGGCGGCCAGAATCAGCTGCTCCAAACGCGAGGGGCGGCTTGTGTCGTAGTAGATGCCGATGTCGTCGAATACGAGGGAAAACGGCGGCCATCCTTCGACGCCTAGTCCGAGCGAGCGCAAGAAACCGTCTTCCAGTGCTACAAACGGCAGACCGTGCGCGTCGGCGAATGCGCGTGCCTTGCGGGTGGTGGGACGCAGCCCCCAGCCGATAACGGTCTGCGCGTCTGCCGGTTTGTTCCGGATGTGGAATTCGGGCAGGAATGCGGCCAGGTTGGGAATGCCGCGTATGCCGCGCGACGGGATGTAGGCGTTTTTCATGATTGTTTCAGGGTCGTCGGTTCTGATCCCGCCATTGGTTTTAACTTCGTTGAGGCCTCGTTTTCAGACGGCCTTTTACGGATGGTTGAGGCCGTCTGAAAAACCTGCGGGCGGTTCAGACGGCCTTTTTGTGCGTGTTTAAAACGTTGCCGCTTCGGCCAGTGGTTTGCCGGCAAGGTCTTTGGCTGACAGGTTCGGCTCGCCTTGCAGCGGCCATTCGATGCCGACGGCAGGGTCGTTCCAAATCAGCGAGTGTTCGGCCTGCGGGTTGTAATAGTCGGTGCATTTGTAAACAAACTCGGCTTCGTCGCTCAAAACGTAAAAGCCGTGGGCGAAACCTTCGGGCACCCAAAGCTGGCGTTTGTTGTCGGCGGAGAGGATTTCGCCCGCCCATTGCCCGAAAGTCGGCGAGCTGCGGCGCATATCGACGGCTACGTCGAACACTTCGCCCGACACCACGCGCACGAGTTTGCCCTGTGTGTTTTCGGTTTGGTAATGCAGGCCGCGCAATACGCCTTTGCCTGATTTGGAATGGTTTTCCTGTACGAATGTGCGTTCGCATACATTGGTCTTAAACCATTCGTCGCGGAAGGTTTCCATAAAAAAGCCGCGTGCGTCGCCGAAAACCTGCGGCTCTAAAAGTTTCACGTCGGGGAGGGCGGTGTCGATGATTTTCATGATGCGGTGTGTGTCGGTTTGAGGCCGTCTGAAGAGGCTGCGGTGTTTTAACTCCGTTGCAGCCCCGCTTTCAGACGGCCTGTTGCGTTACAGATAGCGGACGTTTTCGGCCGCGTCGATTTTCAGGTATCCCTGCTGTTGCAGGCCGGCAAGCAGCGCGGCGGCATCGGCGGCGTGCTGCTGTTGGAGCAGGGCGAGCAGGGCGGTTTTCTTTTTCGGACGGTTTTTTCTGATGAGCAGAACGATATGGGCGGGCACTGTGGAAGTGTCTGCGGCGGGCGCGGGATGTTGCGGTGGCGGCAACAGGACGGCCGTGGCGGCGGCACGCACTTGCACGGCGGCTTCGGCAATGATGTTGTTTTCAGTTTCCTGCACGAGGGCATTGCCTGCTTGGAGGCCGTCTGAAACGTTTTCAGACGGCCTGTTGCCTGCGGACAGGAAGCGGCGCGCTTTTTTGCCCAGTTTGCCGCCGCAGAAGATGCGTGCGTCGGGGTGGCGCTGTTGCAGTTTGCCGAGTTTCAGGCGCAGTTTGCGGCGGGGGCTGATAACGGCGATTTCGGCTTTCGGGTCGGTAGCAAGGATTTTCTCCGCTTCGGCCAGAATGGCGGCTCGGACGGCGGATTTGCGCAGCACCAGCAGGCGGAATCTGCCGCTGCCGCTTTGGTTTTTTTTGCCGTCTGCTTTTTTGCGGATGCGCAGCAGGCTGCGGAAGGGTGTGGCCGATTTTTTGTCGGCAAACAGGCGGACACGGTGTGTGCCGAAGGGAATGTATTTTTTGCCGGAATCGGTTTTGACGGTGTCGATCAGCAGGTGTGCCATATTGTTTTCTCCTTTGTTTTCGGGGCTGTAGACCATCAGACTTGCAGTATGAAACACTGCTTAGCAGGCCGAATGTCACACGCCGGGCGGAATCTGTGTTCAGTTTGCGGCGGCTGAGAAAGCGTCGATAACCGCCTGTAAGCGGTTGTGTTTCAGTTTCAGCGCGGCTTTGTTGACGACAAGACGGCTGGAAATGTCGCAGATGTGTTCGACGGCTTCAAGGCGGTTGGCTTTTAGGGTGTTGCCGGTGGAAACGAGATCGACGATGGCGTCGGACAGGCCGACCAGCGGGGCGAGTTCCATCGAACCGTAGAGTTTGATGATGTCCACATGCACGCCTTTGCCTGCGAAATGTTCCGCGGCGATGCGGGGATATTTGGTGGCGATGCGCAGGCGGCTGCCGGGCTGCGAGGCGGCGGCGTAGTCGAAACCCTGCGGCACGGCCACCATCATGCGGCATTTGGCAATCTGCAAGTCCAGCGGCTGGTAAAGTCCTTCGCCGCCGTGTTCGATGAGGACGTCGCGTCCCGCGATGCCGAAATCGGCCGCGCCGTAGCGCACATAGGTCGGCACGTCGGAGGCGCGGACGATAACCAGGCGGATGTCTGGATCGTTGGTGGCGATAACCAGTTTGCGCGATTTTTCGGGGTCTTCGGCGGGTGAGATGCCTGCTGCCGCCAGCAGCGGCAGGGTTTCTTCGAAGATGCGGCCTTTGGATAGCGCGATGGTGAGGCTGTTGTCCGGCATGGGGTTTTCCACGGTTGAGGCCGTCTGAAAAACGCGCGGCGGCGGTTTCAGACGGCCTGAAAAGCATTTAGGATTGGAGCAGGCGTTTGACGTCGGCGGCGATTTCGCCCGATGTTCTGCCGTAGTTTTCCATCAGTACGGTTTCGCCGTTTTTATCGAGAACGTAGGTGCCGGCGGTGTGGTCGATCAGGTAGATGTCGGCCGACTGTTCCTGCGATTTGGCCGATACCACGCGGTATTGCTGTTTGACGACGGGGATGCTTTGATCGCCGGTGGCGGTGAGGCCGATGAAGTCGGGGTTGAAGGTTTTGGCGAATTTGCCCACTACTTCGGGCGTGTCGCGGTCGGGGTCGACGCTGACGAATACCACGGCCACGTCTTTGGCCTGTTCGCCGAGTTGGCCGAGCACTTCGCTGTAGGTCAGCAGGCTGGTGGGGCAGACGTCGGGGCAGTTGGTGTAGCCGAAGGTGAGCAGCACGACTTTGCCTTTCAGGCTGCTGAGGGTAAAGGGTTTGCCGTTGCCGTCGGTCAGCGTGAAATCGCCGCCGATGTCGTCTTTTTGTACGTTGGTGCCGAAAAAACCGCCCTGTGCTTGAGATTTCGGTGCGGAAGCGGCGGGGACTTCCTGTGCCTGAGAAGCGGCGGGTGCGTTGTTTTGCGCGGTTTCCTGCGAGCAGGCGGCAAGCAGGAGGGTGCTCAGCAGAGCAAGGTAACGGTGTTTCATGGTCAGACCTTTCGCAAGTGGACAAAATCGCCGCAATCTTACCGTGTTTCAGGCGGCAGGGGAATGAAACTGCGGGAGAAAGTAAAGGAAAGTTGATTTGGGCAAAGTTTTTTGTTTGGGGAAAATCGTTTTTTTGTTCAATGCATTGGGCTGTATTTCCCGTAAAATCCATCCGTGCTGCTTTACAAGCGGTTTTTTTCCGCTATAATCGCACCTTTACTACCTGCCCGGGTGGTGAAATTGGTAGACACAGGAGACTCAAAATCTCCCGCCGAAAGGTGTGTCGGTTCGAGTCCGACCCCGGGCACCATCAGCCGCTTCGAGCGGTTATTTTTTTGTCCGGCGTTTAGGTCGCGTGGATAGCCTGCTTTTGCGGGTGCGGTAGAAGGTTTGGAAAAAGGCCGTCTGAAAAACTCTGTCGGGAGTTTTTCAGACGGCCTTTTTGTCATGCCGGCTTATTTGGCGGCAGAGGCGGCAGAAGCGGCTTCTGCTTTGGCGCCTGCGGCGGCGTTTTCACCCCAGGAGGCGGGGTATTTGTAGCCGGCGAAGCGCTGGTGTGCGTAGGTTTTGAATTCGTCGGAGTTGTAGGCGGATTCGATGTCTTTCACCCATTTGGCGTCTTTGTCGGCAGTGCGCACGGCAGACCAGTTGACGTAGGCGAAGCTGGGTTCTTGGAACAGGGCTTCGGTGAGTTTCATGCCGCTGCTCATGGCGTAGTTGCCGTTGACGATGGCGAAGTCGACGTCTTGGCGGCTGCGCGGCAGGTTGGCGGCTTCCATTTCGACAAACTCGATGTTTTTGCTGTTTTCGGCGATGTCGGCACGCGAGGCTTTGAGCGGGTCGATGCCGTCTTTGAGTTTGATCCAGCCCAATTTGTCCATCATCACCAGCGCACGGGCGAGGTTGGAGGGGTCGTTGGGGATGGCGACGGTGCTGCCGTCTTTCACTTCTTCGAGTTTGGCCAGTTTGCCCGGGTAGATGCCCAAGGGGGCGGTAGGCACTTGGAAGACTTCGGTCAGGTCGAGTTTGTGTTCGGCTTTGAAGGAGTCGAGATAGGGTTTGTGCTGGAAGATGTTGATGTCGATCTCGTTTTCGGCCAGGGCTTTATTGGGAGTGACGTAGTCGGGAAATTCGGTGAGGCTGACGGTGTAGCCTTGTTTTTCCAGCATGGGTTTGATTTGCTCTTTGACCATGTCGCCGAAATCGCCCGGAGTCGTGCCGAAGCGGAGTTCGCTTTTGGCGGCGGTTTCTGCGGCGGGGGCGCTGCCGGCCGTGCCGGAGGCGGCGTTATCGGCGGACTGGCTGCCGCAGGCGGCAAGGCCGAAGCCGAGGGCTGCGGCGAGAGTGAGTTTGACGAATGCGTTCATAAATAATCTCCTATGGGTGGGTGTGGGTACCGCGGTGTTGCGGCGTTTTTTTCAGACGGCCTTTTGCAGGACGCCGGAATGGTGCGGCCGTCTGAAAGCGGATTGGGTGCGTTCGCGGCCGGTTGCGGATTTTAAACGGTTTGCGTGCGGGCGCAAACGGGTTTCAGACGGCCTTCCCGGGTGCGCGGGCTAGCGTTTGTCCGCTTTGGCCGACAGGTAGTTGCCGAGGCTTTGGACGACGACGACGATGGCGCTGAGCAGGGCGACGACGGCGGCCATGACTTCGGGCATGTAGCGCTGGTGGCCGTAGCGGATGCCGAGGTCGCCGATGCCGCCGCCGCCGATGAGGCCGGCGGCGGCGCTTTCGCCGAGAATGGCGATCATCAGGATGGTGATGCTGAGGATGAGGCCGGCGCGGGCTTCGTTTATCAGCACTTTGAAGATGATGGTTGACGGTTTGGCGCCCATGGCCTGTGCGGCTTCGATCACGCCTTTGGGCACTTCGTTGAGGTTTTGTTCGACGAGGCGGGCGAAATAGAAGCTGGCGGCGATGGAGAGGGAGACGCAGGCGGCCAGGGGGCCGAAGGATGTGCCGACGACGGCGCGGGTGAGCGGCATGAGCACAATCATCAGGATGACGAAGGGGAAGGCGCGCATGAAGCTGACCAGCCAGCTGACGATACGGTTGAGCGGCGGGTTGGCGAATATCTGGCCGCGCGCGCTGGTGAAGAGCCAGATGCCGAGCGCGCCGCCGGCGATGACGGCGATGGTGGCGGAAACGCCGACCATGACGAGGGTCTGCTGGATGGCTTTTTGGAATTCGGGCAGCAGGGATTGCAGGTTTTCGAGGGCGTTGCTGTTCATAGTTCTTCCGTAATCAGTTCGCGGCCGATGTCGGTGCGGGCGAGGATTTGGCGGTCGCGCACGTCGGCCACTTCGAGGAGGCGGCCTTGGTGCAGCAGGGCGGTGCGGCGGCACAGGCGGCGGATGACGTTCATTTCGTGGGTGACGATGACGATGGTGACGTGGAAGCGGCGGTTGATGTCTTCGAGGCATTCGAGCACGCTGCGGGTGGTGGCGGGATCGAGTGCGGAGGTGGGCTCGTCGGCCAGAATCACTTTGGGGTTGGGGGCGAGGGCGCGGGCGATGCCGACGCGTTGTTTCTGCCCGCCGGAGAGCTGGGCGGGATAGTGGTGCGCGCGGTCGGACAGGCCGACGATTTCCAGGCATTCTTTGACGCGCACGGCGGTTTTTTCAGACGGCCATCCTGCGATTTCGAGGGGGAAGGCGACGTTGCCGGACACGGTGCGGTTGGACAGGAGGTTGAACTGCTGGAACACCATGCCGATGTTTTGCCGCGCGCGGCGCAGTTGGGCGGGTGTCATGGCGGTGAGGTATTCGCCGCCGACGAGGACGCGGCCGGAATCGGGGCGCTCCAAGAGGTTGATGAGGCGCAGCAGGGTGGATTTGCCTGCTCCCGAATAGCCCATCAGGCCGAAGATTTCGCCCTGTTCGATGTCGAGGCTGGTGGGTTCGACGGCGGTAAACCATTGTTTGTCGCGCGTTTGGTAGCGTTTGGAGACCCTGTCGAGAGTAATCATTGTGTCGTTTCCGGATAAAACAAAGCCCGATGTGGAACACAGCGGGCTTAAAAAATAACAGCTTAAATCGAAAAACTCTGTAACGCTTTAGCTGTTTTAACGCCCGCAAGCTGTGTCAAATCGGCGTATACATCAAGTTTCGTGATTAAAACGCAAGTTTGGGTAAATGTCAAACCTTCTCATCGGCTGTGTTGTGCGACAGGTACAGAAGGCCGTCTGAAAATCGGTTTCAGACGGCCTTCTGTCTTGTGCCGCTTTATTTCATGGCTTTGGCGAGGGCGTCGACGTTGTGGCGGATCATGCCGGTGTAGGTGTCGGCGGGCGGGGTTTTGCTCAGGGCGTCGGAATAGAGTTTGCCGCCGACTGTGCTGCCGGACTCTTTGGCGATGCGTTCGAGCATGCGGGAGTCTTTGATGTTTTCGGCGAACACGGCTTTGATGCCTTCCTGTTTGACCTGGCGGATGAGGGCGGCGACGTGTTTGGCGGAGGGTTCGGCTTCGGTATTGATGCCCTGCGGTGCGTAGAATTTGATGTTGTAGCGGCGTCCCATGTAGCCGAAGGCTTCGTGGCCGGTGAGGACTTTGCGGCGTGCGGCGGGGACGGCGTCGAATTTGGCTTTGGCGTAGGCGTCGAGCTGTTGCAGCTCTTTGCCGTAGTTTTGCAGGCGCTGGCTGTAATAGGCTTTGTTTTGCGGGTCGGCTTTGATGAGGGCGTCGGCGACATTGGCGGCGTATTTCTGCATCAGGGAGGGGTCGCTCCACACGTGCGGGTCGTAGGCGCCGTGATGGTGGTGGTGTTCGTGGCCGTGGTCGTGATCATGGCCGTGGTCGTGGTCGTGATCCGCTTCGATGGCTTTGATGCCGGCAGCGGCTTCGGCGTAGCGCACTTTGCTCTGCTGCACGGCGCGGGTCATTTCGCCCGATTCGAAACCGAGGCCGTTGAGCAGGACGAGTTTGGACGAGCGGATTTTTTTCAAATCGCCGCTGGTGAGGCGGTAGACGTGCGAGTCCTGATCCGCGCCGACGAGGTTGGTGACGGCGATTTTGTCGCCGCCGATTTGTTTGGCGACGTCGCCCAAGATGCTGAAGCTGCTGACGACATTGAGCGGCTCGGCATTGGCTGCGCCGGCAATCAGGAGGGCGAGGAGGGCGGGTTTCCAGTGTTTCATGCTTGTTCCTTTCGATGGGGGGGTTAGAAGGTTTTGTGGCGGCTGCGGCGCAGCTGTTTGGTGAGCACGCCGCCTTCGCTGCCGATGAGCACGGAGAGGGCGTACCAGCCGCCGCAGAAGAGGATGATGGCGGGGCCGGAGGGGATTTCGACATGGTAGGAAAACAGCAGTCCGGCCAGGCCGCACAGCAGGGCGAAGACAACGGACAGCAGCATCAGCATGCCCATATTGCGCGCCCACAGGCGGGCGGTAATCGCCGGAATCATCATCAGGCCGACGGCCATCAGCGTGCCGAGGGCTTGGAAACCGGCAACGAGGTTCATCACCACCAGCACGAGGAAAATCAGGTGCCACAGCGCGCCTTTGCCGTTTACCGCCTTTAAAAACAGCGGGTCTATGCTTTCGAGCAGCAGCGGGCGGTAGATAACGGCGAGGGTGAGGATGGTGGTGCTGGCGACGAGGGCGACGAGGGTGAGCGCGCTCAAATCGACGGCGAGTATCGAGCCGAACAGAAGGTGCAGCAGGTCGATATTGCTGCCGCCCATGCTCACCAGCAAAACACCGATGGCGAGGCTGGTGAGGTAGAAGGCGGCGAAGTTGGCGTCTTCCTTCAAATCGGTGAAACGGCTCACCAGCCCCGCCAGCAGCGCCATCACCATGCCGGCGACGAAACCGCCCGCGCTCATGGCGGGCAGGCTGAGGCCGCCGAGCATATAGCCGACGGCCGCGCCCGGCAGTACGGCGTGTCCCAGCGCGTCGCCGACCAGGCTCATGCGCCGCATGACGAGAAACACGCCCACCGGCGCGGCACTCAGGGCGAGAAACACCACCGAGGCGAGCGCGTGGCGCATAAAGTCGAATTCGGCAAACGGCTCGATCAGCCATTCGTAAAGGGGGATGGTCATATTCGGTTTTGTTTTTCAGACGGCCGTGCGGCTTGGAAAAACGTTTTCAGACGGCCTCCGATGCCGCCGCTTTGAGGGCATCTGAAAACGGATTTTCCATTACCAGAACGCTTTGCTGCCTTCAAAGATTTGCAGGGCGGCGGCGCAGGTTTGGGCGGCGCATTTTTTCATGGTTAAAACGGCGGTGTAATCGCCGTCTTTTTCGGCTTTCCAGCTGAAACCCGGGCTTTTGAGGATGTGCAGGTTGTTTTTCACGTGCAGGCCGTGTTTGGTTTCTTCGTCGTACAGGTCGAGATACACGTTTCTGTACAGATCGAGATGCAGATTGTCGCACTCGGGGCCGCAACGGCCGGTAATGTTGTAGGTTTTGCCTGCGGTGAAGTGCGTGCGCACGACGATTTCCTGCCCCTGGGCAAGTTTTTCCTCTGTGGCGGCGATTTCGCGCGATTCGGGGTCGTTGCGCTGCTGATATTGGCGGATCACATCGGTTGCGCGTGCCAGGGTGTGGGTTTTCGAATACCGGTCAAGCACGGCTTTTTCGTCGGCTTTTGCATCGGTTTGGGCGCGGTCTTTTGCCGCAGCCTGTCCGATACCGACGGACAGCAGGGCGGCGAGGAGGGTAAGGGCGGGTTTGATCGTCATATACGGTTTCCTTTTGGTTTGCTTGTCACAGGCGCGGCCGAGGCCGTCTGAAAACGGGTTTTAACTTCGTTGAAGCGGTGCTTTCAGACGGCCTTCACACTCAGGCGGCGCACCACTGCACGTAGTCGTAACGCTGCATGGCTTCGTTGGCCTGTTGCAGATAGCCCTCGGTCAGCACCTCTTCCGTTTTGCCCGCCGTGATTTTCTCCCGCGCAATCAGCAGCGTGTTGGGGAAATAGGCGCGCACCTGCTCGTAATCGTGCAAAACGGCAATCACCGCCTGATGTTCGGCGTTGCAGCGGCGCAAAACGTCGAGCAGGGCGTAGGTCGTTTTCGCGTCCACCGCGTTGAAGGGTTCGTCGAGCAGCAGGAATTTGGCGTTCTGCGCCAGCATCCGCGCAAACAGCACGCGCTGGAACTGGCCGTTGGACAGGTGGGCGATTTGGCGGTGGGCAAATTCGGCCATCTCCACCCGCGCCAGAGCCTGCATCACGCGCTCCTTCTGCGCGGCACTGACGCGGCCGAAAAAGCCGATTTCGTACCACAGCCCCATCGCCGCCAGCTCGAACACCGTCATCGGCTGGCTGCGGTCGATGTCGGCCTGCTGCGGCAGATAGGCGATGTCGCTGCGGCGCAGGCCGTGCCACGACACCTTGCCCGTGCTGCATTCGAGCAGGCGCATCACGGCTTTGAGCAGCGTCGATTTGCCCGCGCCGTTGGGGCCGAACACCGCCCACATCGAAGCGTTGTCGAAACGCATGTCCACATGGTGCACGGCCGGTTTGCGCTGGTAGCTGACGGTGAGGTTTTCCACTTCGATCATGACGATGCCGCCCAAAAATAAACGCCCCACACCACGGCCAGAGCCGCCGCCGCCAGAAGCAGCCGTTGGAGCAATCCGCTGAGTAATAGATTCATTGTCGTATGTTCCCGCGCGCGGCGGGCGGTGCAGACGGCCTGCCGCCTGCGGAGGGTTGTCGGAACGTGTTTTCAGACGGCCTTCACGAATATGGCGGCGTCGGAAAAGGCGTGATGATACGTTGTAACACTTTTTTTGTAAATCTCGATGCAAGGGCGGCTGCCGACATATCCGAAAGCCGTCTGAAAACCGGGGCGGCGTATAATCGCCGCTTTTTGACGCGAGGGAGCAGCCAATGACCGAACCGCTTTTAAACGACAAACTCAACCTCGAAACCGCCCGCATTGCCTGGGCAGACCTGCAAACCCATTTCGCACGCGGCGCGGCGGTGTATGTGTCGTCCGATGTTGATTTGATTGCCGCCGCGCGGCTGGTTGCCGACGACGACCGCGAAGCTGTCGCCCGCCTGATGGAGGAGGGCAGGTTCGGTTTGGTGACGGAAGAACAGGCGCGGCGGTTTTATGCCGACAAGCAGGAGATGTGGGCGGTGGTGGTCGCACCGTGGGTGCTGGTGCAGCCGGTGCGTGAGGCCGTCTGAAAAAACGCAGGCCGCAAACGAAAAAGGCCGTCTGAAAACCCGAATCGGTTTTTCAGACGGCCTTTTGGCGCGTCAGACGCGGAACTCAGATTTTGCACGCGCCGCCGGGGCAGGAATCGTCGTCGCTGTCGCTGTCGAATCCGCCTTCCACGGCCACGTCGTCAAAACCGGCCAATGCGTCGTCGAGGTTGTCCATTGCGCTGTCGAAATCGGTATCTTCCATTTTGCTGCTCCTGATTGTGTTGCGGGATAAGGGCGCGCATTCTACCGAAGCGGCGGCTTGGCGGCAAAAGGCCGTCTGAAAACCGGTTTTAACTTCGTTGAAGCGGTGCTTTCAGACGGCCTTTTTGCTGCATTCAGAAACGTCATTCCCGCGTTTATGCCCCGCAGGGGTATAGGCGGGAGCGGCCTCAAAGCTGTATCCGCATCAGCCGCACATCCAGATTTTCGCGTCCCCATTTGGTTTTATAAATCAGACGCAGGATAAAGGGATAATGCGGCGCGCAGAGGCTGCTGAGGTGGATTTCTTCAATCAGGCGGCTGCCGGGGGCGAGTTTCAGCACATCGTTTGCATCGCGCACGCCCCAGCGGAATTCGGGCGGCGTTTCATTCATTTTTTTCAGCGCATCGTGCTGCTGGGCGCGGCCGACCATTTTTTGAGCCAGCGCGTCCATCGCCACCTGCGTGCCGGGCAGTTTGCGCTGCACCATTTCAAAAAACGAGCGCACCTGCGCTTCGTCAAAATACATCAGCACGCCTTCGATAATCAGCAAAACGGGTTTGCCATGCGCGGCAACGGTGTCCGTCCACGCTTCGTCAAACATCGAAATGCCCAGATAGCGGTTGCTCGATTCGGGCAGCAGCATCCGCCGCACATCGATCACTTCGGGCAAATCCAAGTCGTACCACGCGGTAACGTTCGGTCTGCCCATGCGTTCGTAACGCGCGTCCAAGCCCGAGCCCAGCTGCACCACCACGGCATCGGGATGCTCGTCGATAAAACGCTGCGCCATTTCGTCGAGTATCCGCGCCCGCCCGCAGCAGCCGACTTGTGATGCTTTGACTTTGGCAAAGGGGGTGAAGTCGTAGTCGATCATGTCCAGCATCCGCGCGGCTTCTTTGTCGTGCAGGATGGCGTCCGGCCGCCCGTATTCGACGGCTTTTGCCCACAGGGGAATCAGCATGGTGGCGGACAACACGGTGATGTCTTTCGGGGAAATTTTCTCGCTCATTTGTATTCTCCAAAATCAGGCAAACGGGAACGGTTTGCGTTTTTTCACTATACGCCGCCGCTCCCCGTCTGCCAACTGCGGCGGGCGCGGGAGGCCGTTCCGCCTGCTCGGGAATGACGTTCCTGAACGCGGCGCGGTTGTCAACGGCGCGCGTGGCGTGTTTCAATCCGCCGATGCCGTCTGAAACCCCTTTTGAAAGGAAAACCATGTCCGAGTCTGCCGACCAACCTGTTATCGAAACCCGCCCCTTCCCGCCTTTTCTGCCGCCGCAAGCCACGGTGATGCTGATGGGCACTTTCCCGCCCGCAGGCGAAAAGCGGTCGATGGAATTTCATTATCCCAATTTCCAAAACGATATGTGGCGCGTATACGGGCTGGTGTTTTTCAATGACGCGGCGCACTTTCAGAAGCCGTCTGAAAAAGCGTTTGACGCCGACAAAATCAAAGCGTTTTTAACCGAACGCGGCATCGCCTCCTGCCCCACCGTCTACAAAGCCATCCGCGAACACGGCAACGCATCCGACAAATTCCTGAAAGTGGTCGAACCCGTTGATTTGCAGGACGTGTTAAGCCAAATGCCCGCCTGCCGCCACATTGCTACCACAGGCGGCAAAGCCACGGAAATCCTGCTCGGCATACAGGGCGGCGGCATCAAAATGCCCAAAACCGGCGACACCGTGCCCTTTCCCTACGCTGGCCGCGAACTCACCCTCACGCGCCTGCCCTCCACCTCGCGCGCCTATCCGTTGAGTTTGCAGAAAAAAGCCGCCGCCTACCGCGCCTTCTTTCAGACGGCCGGACTGGTTGGATAAACCGAACGGGGCGGCGCATAATGCCGCCTTTCTTCATAAAGGCCGTCTGAACCCCCGTCAAACAAAGGAAACCCGCCATGCAAAACTACCTCACGCCCAACTTCTCCTTCGCCCCCGTTATCCCCGAGCGCGGACTCGGCAGCCGCGTTTGGGACAACGAAGGGCGCGAATACATCGACCTCGCAGGCGGCATCGCCGTCAACGCCCTCGGCCACTGCCATCCCGCCCTTATCGCCGCCCTCAACGAACAGGCGCAAAAACTCTGGCACATCTCCAACATCTACACCACCGAGCCCGCGCAAAACCTCGCCCGCCGCCTTGTCGAGAACACCTTTGCCGACAAAGTATTCTTCTGCAACTCCGGCGCAGAAGCCAACGAAGCCGCCCTCAAGCTCGCCCGCAAACACGCCCGCGACACCTTCGGCGCGCACAAACACAAAATCATCGCCTGCACCAACGCCTTCCACGGCCGCACCCTCTTCACCGTCTCCGTCGGCGGCCAGCCCAAATACAGCCGCGACTTCGCCCCCCTGCCCGAAGGCATCGTCCACATCCCCTTCAACGACCCCGCCGCCCTCGCCGCCGCCGTTGGCGAAGACACCTGCGCCGTCATCATCGAACCCGTGCAGGGCGAAAGCGGCGTCCTCCCCGCCACCCCCGAATTCCTGCGCACCGCCCGCGAACTGTGCGACCGCCACCAAGCCGCCCTCATCTTCGACGAAGTGCAAACCGGCATGGGGCGCACCGGCAAACTCTTCGCCTATGAGCACACAGGCGTTACCCCCGACATCCTCACCAGCGCCAAAGCCCTCGGCAGCGGCTTCCCCCTCGCCGCCATGCTCACCACCGACCGCCTCGCCCCCGCCTTCGCCCCCGGCAGCCACGGCAGCACCTTCGGCGGCAACCCCCTGGCCTGCGCCGTCGGCTGCGCCGCCTTCGACCTCATCAACCGCGAAGACACCCGCGCCAACACCGTCCGCCAAGGCGCAGCGCTCACCGCCGCCCTCGAAACGCTCGGCCGCGACACCGGCATCTTCCAAAGCGTGCGCGGTCAAGGACTGCTCATCGGCTGCGTCCTCGCCGAGCCCTACGCGGGCAAAGCCGCCGAACTCACCGCCGCCGCCCTGCGCCACGGCCTGATGATCCTCGTCGCCGGCGCCAACGTCCTCCGCCTCGCCCCCTCCCTGCTGCTCACCGACGAAGACCGCGAAGCCGCCGTCCCCCGCCTCGCAGCGGCGGTGAAAGAATGGCTGCAAACGCAGTAAAACCCCGTTTCAGACGGCCTCCGATGCCGCTTGCGGCGCACGCGGTCTGAGGCCGTCTGAAACCCAATCCGACCAAGCCGCGCAGGTCGGGCATTTATGCCCGACCTGCCGAACTGCGGCAACTTCTGCGAAGCAGCAGAGAATGCGGCTCGGTAAACCGCCACGCCACCCCGCCCATCCCCCGCGCAAGCGTAGGTCAGGGTAGGGAGCAGCTTGCAGTTGCCTGCAAGGCAGCGCAGGTATGCCGCACCGCGATGCCCTCGTTTTCAGACGGCCTGTCACATCCAACCGCACACCGCGTCCAAACAACCAAACCGTAGCCTTCCCCTTACAACCCGCTATACAATCCGCCCCTTTTTCAGACGGCCTACCATGAAACGCACACCGAAAATCATCTTCTTCGACATCGACGACACCCTGTGGATCAAAGACGAACAGCGCATCCCCGACAGCACCCACCTTGCCTTAGGCCGTCTGAAAGAGTGCGGCATCGCCGCCGCCATCGCCACCGGCCGGCCGCCCTGCCTGATTCCCGACCCCATCCGCGCCCTGATGGCCGATGCCGCCATCGACATCCTCGTCGCCATCAACGGCCAATACGTCGAACGCGGCGGGCAAGTGCTGGCCGAATTCCCCCTCAGCCGCAGTGAACTGGACACCGCCACCGCCCACCTGCGCCGCCTCGGCATCGCCTATGCCTACGAATCCGCCCGAAAAATCAGCGTCCCCGCCGACAGCCGCGAAATGCAGGCCGCCCTCGGCTCGCTCGCCATCCCCTACCAAACCGGCGAAACCGACCCCGCTATTCCCGTCCACCAAATCCTCGGCTTTTACGACGAAAGCCGCGCCGAAGCCGTCGAATCGGGTCTGCCCGACAGCCTGCGTACCACCCGCTGGCACACCTTCGGCGTCGACATCCTGCCGCGCCGCGGCTCGAAAGAGCGCGGCATCCGCACCGCCCTCGACAGCCTCGGCCTCGCCACAGACGACGCCATGGCCTTCGGCGACGGCCTCAACGACATGGAAATGATACAAAGCGTCGGCTGCGGCGTCGCCGTCGGCAACGCCCACCCCGAACTCAAAGCCGCCGCCGCACACGTCTGCCCGCCGATACGCGAAGACGGCATCCTGCGCGGCCTCACCGAACTGGGCGTGCTCGGCTGACCGAGTCGGCCCGACGCAGACAAAAAAGGCCGTCTGAAACCCTTTCAGACGGCCTTTGCACATTTGCCGCACGCGCGGTGCAACGGTAACATACGCCGCCTTATCCACCCTTTCAGACGGCCTGCCATGCAGCACATCACCGAACTCATCCGCAGCGAAACACCCGCCGCCGTGCGGGAAACCCTCGAATTCATGCTCTACGAATGCAGCCTCGACCAAGCGCCCGATGCGGCCGACGTCGGACAATGGCGCGGCATCCTGACACAGCGCGGCGGCAAATTCCTACCGCTGGCGCAAATATGCAGCGACTGGCTGGCCGAGGAAGGCGCATGAACCTGCCGCGCAACCGATACACCCTCTTTGCTGCCCTATGGTTCGCCGCCCTGTGGTTCGCACTGCTGCGCGAAAGCGGCAGCCACACGCCGCCGCCCTTTCCCCACTTCGACAAAACCGCCCATTTCGCCGCCTTTTTCGCCCAATTCCAGCTGGCCGCACGCGCATGGAACGAAGAGCGCCGCCGCCCGCCGATACTGCACCTGGCCGCCGCCGCCCTCGTGCTCGCCGCCGCCACCGAAGCGGCACAGGCGCTGTTCACCCGCACCCGCAGCGCCGACCCGCTCGACGCCCTGGCCGACCTGGCCGGTACCGCCGCCGCGCTGTGGCTGGCAGACAAAGTATGGCGCAGCCGCAACGGACAATAGAATGCAAAGGCCGTTCCCGCCTTCGCGGGAATGACGTTTCTGAAACTGAACCGGATAACGGAATTCCCTCTCCCGCCCCGCGGGGGAGGGCTAGGGGCTGTTGACATTCAGCTTGCGAAGCGGATTTTTACCAAAAACACTGCCGCAAGGCTGATTGTCAACAGCCCCTAGGGTGGGGCTTGCACCGCTGCGGCAACTTTTGCAGGGCATCGGCGCGAATGCAGTTCTGCGGACTGCCACCCCCTCCCCGACCCTCCCCCGCGCGGGCGCAGGAGAGGGAGTCAAATACGCGGCGGGATTGGCGGTTTCAGACGGCCTTTCAGATTTGAAAACCACGTTTTCACTCCGTTTAAATTTCGCTTTCAGACGGCCTTTCAGGTTTCAGGCCGATTTGAGGCCGTCTGAAACCTTTCGGGCAACCGCTTCCCCTCTCCCGCCCTGCGGGGGAGGGTTAGGGTGGGTGGTGCCGCTACGGCAAAACTTTTGCAGGGCATCGGTGCGAATAAAAAAGGCCGTCTGAAACCCAAATCGAGTTTTCAGACGGCCTTTTGTTACGGCAGCGGCTCAGGATTCGAGTATGGCGAGCTCGAAGCGGTTGCCGAAGATTTCGACGAAGCCTGTCATGACGCGTTCGGGGTCGGTGACGGCGGGGTCGTAGGTGATGCGGGCGTTTTGGCCTTCCAGATCGGCTTCGGCGGTGGTGACGCCGTCAACGGACGAGAAGGCGCGGTTGACTTTGGCAACGCAGTTGGGGCAGTGCATGCCGCGGACGGCGGCGAGCATGGTTTTGGTCATGGCGGGGTTTCCTTGTGTGAAAGTCCTTTCGGACAAAAAGCTTGCGGGGGTGGCCGTCGGGTGGTTCAGACGGCCTATACTTCCAAATCGTCGCTCAGGTAGACGCGGCTGCCGTTGTCGTGCGGCATCAGCAGGTTCATCAGGAGTGCGGCGCAGCCGCCCATGCAGATGGGGTTTTGGAACAGTTCTTTGAGCGGGAGCAGGGCGAAGACTTCGGGTTTGAAGCTCACGCCCAGGCCGAGGCCGATGGAGGTGGCGGCGATAACCATTTCGCGGCGGTTGATGCCGCGGCTCATCAGGATGCGCACGCCGGCCACGGTAATCAGGCCGAACATCAGCACCATGGCGCCGCCGATAACGGGGCTGGGGATGGTGGTGAAGGCGCGGCCGACGACGGGAAACAGCCCAAGCAGTACCAAAATCGCGGCGATGTAGCGGCCGACGTGGCGCGAGGCGACGCCCGTCATTTGAATCACGCCGTTGTTTTGCGCGAAGGTGGTCAGCGGCAGCGAGCCCAGCGCGGTGGCAATGACCGACACCAGCCCGTCGGCCAGCACGCCGCCGCGCAGGCGGCTGCGGAAGGCTTCGCCTTCGTAGTCTTCGCCCGACACCATGGCCGTGGCGGTCAGGTCGCCCACTGCTTCAAAGATGCTCAGAAGGTAAACCAGCGCGGCCACCAGAAACGGCGCCGGTTGGAAGTCGAAGCCGTATTTGAAGGGGACGGGCAGGGTGACGGCGGGCAGCTTGTCCAGCACGGAAAAATCGACCATGCCCAAATACAGCGCCACCGCGTAGCCCGCAATCATGCCCACGGCGATGCCGCTCATGCGCAGCAGCGGGTTTTTCAGGCAGTTGAACACCAGCACCACGGCCAGCACGAAGGAGGCGAGGCCGATGTTTTGCAGCGAGCCGAAGGTGCCGTTGCCCTGTGCCGCGAAGCCGCCGCCGAACTCGGTAATCGCCACACTGATAAGGCTCAGGCCGATCATCATCACCACCACGCCGCTGACGGTGGGCGTAATCACTTTTTTCAGATAGGGCAGCAGCCAGGCCGAACCGGCCACGATAAACGCCCCTGCAAAAGCAATGCCCATCAGCGCCGACATCATCGCGTTTTCGTCCATGCCCTGCGCCTTCATGCCGCTGCCCAGCGCAATCATCACGCCGACGAAGGAAAAGTTGACCGACTGGATGGACAAGAGCCCCGAGCCGACCGGCCCGAAGCGGCTCACCTGCAAAAACGTGCCGATGCCCGAGGCCACCATCGCCATCGACACCAGATAGGACGTCATTTCCGGCGGCAGATTGAGCGCGCTGCCGACAATCAGCGCGGGCGTAATCATCGGCACAAAAATGGCGAGCAGGTGGGTAACGGCGCTCAAAAGCGCATTGGCAAACGGCGGCCTGTCTTCGAGGCGGTAGACCAGATCGGCGGGCTGCTGCGGGGCGGGGGCGGACATATCGTGCTTTCGTGTGTGCGGGAAAAACCGCAGCGGCAGAAGGCGGCTGCGGGGAAAGGGCGGCATTATAAAGCGGAGGCGCGCCGCCCGAAAGCGGCAGAAAGGCCGTCTGAAAAATCAAAAACGGGTTTTGGCTTTGTTGAAGCTCCGCTTTCAGACGGCCTCAAAGTATCGGGGCGCGGGGTGAGTGCCGCAGGTGTGCGGGGCTGCTGTGCAGATTGTCGGGATATGAAAAAACCGCGTGCGTTGCTGCGCAACACACCCTACTGGTGGCGGAAAAGCCGTCTGAAAGCCCTTGCGGGTTTCAGACGGCCTGTTGTTGCCGTGTCAGCGGGATTTTTTGTCTGCCGTTTTCTTTTTGCGGGCGGCGGTTTTGCCGCTGCCGCGCGGTTTGCGGGTTTTGCCTTTTTCCTTTTTATCGGATGCATCGTCCGCCGTCGTTTTGCTTGGCGCGGCAGGGGCGCTGTCGGCGTGGCCGGAGACGAGGGTGATTTTGCCGTTGACGGTGGCGAGCACGCGGGCTTGGGTTGGCCGTGCGGCGGGTGTTGGGCTATTGGAAGATGCTTGGCGGCTGTTTTCAGACGGCCTCTCCTGCTGCGCTGCCGTTTGCGGGGCGGCGGCTTCGCTGTTTTTTCCGCCGCGCTTGCGTTTGCGGCTTTGGGTTGCGGTGTTTTGTGCGCTTTCAGACGGCCTCTCCTGCTGCGCTGCCGTTTGTGGGACGGCTTCAGCTTTGTTTCCGCCACGTTTGCGCTTGCGGCTTTTGGCGGGGGCGTCTGGCTGCTGTTTTGACCTCGTTGAGGCTTCGCTTTCAGACGGCCTTCGGGCGGGCGTTTCGGCGGTGTTTTGCTGTTTGGCGCCGCGTTGGCGCTTTCCTTCGCCGCCGCTGATGAGGGCGAGATCGATTTTGCTGGTGTCGAGGTCGGCGCGGGTGACGCGGACGGTGACGTGGCTGCCCATTTCAAAGCGGATGCCGCTGCGTTCGCCTTCGATACGCATGACTTCGGGGCGGTAGTGGAAATAGTCTTCGCCCAGGTCGCTGATGTGCACCATGCCTTCGATGTGGATGTCGTCGAGGGTGACGAAGAGGCCGAAGTTGGCCATGCCGGTGATGCGGCCGTCGAAGGTTTCGCCGACTTTGTCGCGCATGTAGTAGGTTTTGAGCCAGTTTTCGACGTCGCGGGAGGCGTCGTCGGCGCGGCGCTCGCAGGCGGAGGTGTGCACGCCCGCTTCGTTCCATGATTCGGGGGCGTAGGTACCGCCTTCGAGCACGGCTTTGATGGCACGGTGCACCATCAGGTCGGGGTAGCGGCGGATGGGGGAGGTGAAGTGGGCGTAGTGCTCGTAGGCGAGACCGAAATGGCCTTGGTTTTCGGCTTCGTATACGGCCTGCTGCATGGAGCGCAGGAGCATGGTTTGGATGAGTTCGCGGTCGGCCCGGCCGCTGATTTTTTCGGCAAGTTCGGCGTAGTGTTTGGGGGGGGGGTTGTCGCCGCCGCCGAGACTGAGGCCGAGCAGGGCGAGTTGTTCGCGCAGGGCGGCGAGTTTTTCGGGGGTGGGGCCGAGGTGGTTGCGGAAGAGGCCGCGGTGTTTGTTTTTGATGAGGAAGTCGGCGGCGCAGACGTTGGCGGCCAGCATGCATTCTTCGATGAGTTTGTGGGCGTCGTTGCGCACGACGGGGACGATGCGCTCGATTTTGCCGTGGTCGTCGAACAGCATTTGCGTTTCGACGGTTTCAAATTCCATCGCGCCGCGCTGCGCACGTTTTTTGTGCAGGATTTGGAAGAGTTTGTAGAGGGTTTCGATTTGGCTTTTGTGCGGGTAGTCGCCGCCCGCTTCGAGATGTTGCCAGACTTGGTCGTAGGTAAGGCGGGCGTGCGAGCGCATGAGGGCGGGGTAGAAGCGGTATTCTTTGATGTTGCCGGCGTAGGTGACGGTCATGTCGCACACCATGCACAGGCGTTCGACGCCGGGGTTGAGGGAGCAGATGCCGTTGGAGAGGTTTTCCGGCAGCATGGGGATGACGCGGCGGGGAAAGTAGACGCTGGTGGCGCGTTCGTAGGCGTCGCGGTCGATGGGTTCGCCCGGGCGGACGTAGTGGCTGACGTCGGCGATGGCGACGACCAGACGGTAGTTGCGGCCTTGTTTTTCGGCGTAAACGGCGTCGTCGAAATCGCGGGCGGTGGCGCCGTCGATGGTGATCAGCGGCAGTTTGCGCAGGTCTTCGCGGCCTTTGCGCTCGGCGGGACGCACTTTGTCGGGGATTTTGGCGGCGGCTTGGGTGCAGGCGGCGGAAAATTCGTGCGGCAGACGGTGTTTGCGTACGGCGATTTCGATTTCCATGCCGCTGTCGGCGTAGTCGCCCAGCACTTCGGTGAGGCGGGCGACGGCGGGCTGGTGGTTGTGCGGGTAGCTTTCGATGCGGGCGGCGACGACTTGTCCCTGCTGCGGTTGGAGGGCGGCGACGGAATCGGGTTCGAGCAGGATGGCGCGGTTGAGACGCTTGTCTTCGGGCTCCATGATGGCGACACCGTGGTCGAGGTAGAAGCGGCCGA
Organism: Neisseria sp. 23W00296; assembly: GCF_044772855.1. NCBI lineage: Bacteria > Pseudomonadati > Pseudomonadota > Betaproteobacteria > Neisseriales > Neisseriaceae > Neisseria > Neisseria sp. 23W00296. Next base: position 392,693 of record NZ_CP173024.1, read on the forward strand.
CGACGTCGGTTTGCGCGCGTTCGATGATGTCGAGCACTTCGCCTTCGCGGCGGCCGCGGCGGTCGGTGCCGGCGGGGCGGACGGTGACGATGTCGCCGTGCATCAGGTTGCGCATCTGCCGTTCGTATAAAACGAAATCGGCCTGTTTGGGCAGCTTGTCGACGGGTACGGCAAAACCGAAGCCGTCTTTGTGCGCTTCGATACGGCATTTGACCAGCTCCAGTTTCTGCCCGGCGCACACCGCGCCGCGGCGGTTGATGAGAATCTGCCCGTCGCGCGCCATCGCCTTCAGACGGCGTTCGAAAAATTCGTATTCCGCTTCGCTGATGGAGAGTTTTTCCGCCAGCGCGGGCATGGACAGCGGCACGCCCTCGTTTTCCAATATTTCGATAATCCATTCGCGGCTGGGCAGGGGGAAGTCGTAGCGCTGCTGCTCGCGTGCCAAAAACGGGTCTTTTTCCCGAAGGCTTAAAGGTTTAGCTTTTTTCTTCATTTTTCTGATTGACATTCCTTAATGGGGATATATAATGCACCCTTTCGGTCGGGCGTTACTTTAACGCAAGACGGATATTAAAGCAAAGCCCGGGTGGCGGAATTGGTAGACGCGCCAGCTTCAGGTGCTGGTATCCTCACGGGTGTGGAAGTTCGAGTCTTCTCCCGGGCACCAAACACTTTGCTTTGAAACGATGCTGTAAAAATTCGGATTGCCCGGGTGGCGGAATTGGTAGACGCGCCAGCTTCAGGTGCTGGTATCCTCACGGGTGTGGAAGTTCGAGTCTTCTCCCGGGCACCAGAATAAAACAGCAGACGATAAAACAGAGATACGGAAACAGAGCCGCGCAAAGCGGTTTTTATTTTGCCCGCAGTTTGCGGGCATTTTCGTTTTCGTTTGCCGCGTGTGGCATACGTGATGGGCAGGATGCACAGAGGCCGTCTGAAAGGTTCGGGTTGGTTGAAACCGGGCTTTCAGACGGCCTTTTCGCGTTGTCCGTTCAGTGCTTCTGCGTCGTGCGGGCGCGTTGTTTTTGCGCGGCGTGCGGCGGGTCGAGCCACGGGAGGTTGAGGCTGTTGAGGGCGGCGTGCCATTGCGGCAGTAAGGCTTCGAGGCCGTCTGAAAGCGGTTTGCCGGACGCATCCTGCTGCAAGAGCTGGACGATGGCGCCGCCTTGCGCGGCGGCGGCGAGGGCGGCGGTTTGGCGCAGGATGCCGCGGTCGGGCACGGTGTGGGCGCGGATGCCGATCAGCAGGCGGACGGGTTGGGCGGCGAGGCGTTCGCGCAAGGCGGCTGCGGCGTCGCGGCTGTCGGCGCAGCCCTGGTCGAGCCAGTCTTGGCCGAGGACGTTTTTGTACCAGCCTTTGTCGGGCCACTCGGTTTCGAGCATTACTGCCCATTTGGCCGCGCCGTTGTCGGCGGAGATGTCGGGCAGCGGGGCGGGGGCGGGTTCGCCGCCCTGGTCGGCGTCGGTGACGGCGCTCTGCCACTGGCGGATGATGTTTTGGTAATACGGTTTGTCGAGCGGCAGGGTTTCGGCGGCGCGGCGCAGGAGGAGGGTGCAGGCTGCCCAGGCGGCCAGGCGCGGCAGGATGCCGTAACAGAGGATGCTGCCGATCAGCAGTCCTGCCCAAGCGCGGGCATGGGCGGCGTTGCCGTTCAGACGGCCTTGCAGCACGGCGGCATCGTCGGGTACGGGGAAACCGAGGGCGGCGGGCAGTTTGGCGAGGGCGGCGACAGTCTGTACCAGCGCGCCGTTGTCGAGCAGGGTGCTTTCCCAGTTGAAGGTGTACTGGCGCACGGTGAGCAGCAGCAGGATGCAGACGAGCATGCCGGCGAGGGTGCAGAGCCACAGGCTGTGCGAAGCGGCGCCGATGCGCCAGCGCACGGCGGGTTTGCGCCATTCGTCTGCGTAAAGCCGCAATACGGCCTGGTTGACGCTGTCGCGGCCGCGCAGCCAGGTGGAGGGGCTGGAAACGGGCAGCAGGGTTTTGACGTGCAGGAAGACGGTTGCGGCAAGCCAGACGGCGAGCATGACGGTGTTGGTGCCGAGCACGCCGGCAAGGATAAGGAAGAAGTTGAGGCCTTTTTCGTCCATCAGGACGAAGGTGGCGGAGAACGCGGCGGAAAAGAGGGCGGTGGCGGTCACAACCCACAGCCAGAACACGCCTTGGCGGTTGCGTTGCAGGGCGTCGGCGAGGCGGCCGTCGCGGTCGGCCAGTTCGGCGCGGCGCAGCAGGCGCTCTTCCGTGCCGAGGCTGCTGTGGCGCAGGGATTCGGTAATCGGGGCGGGATCGGCGGCGAAGAGGTGGCCGCTTTCTTCGAGAAGGCGGACGAGTTCGGCAAGTTGGCGGCGGGAGTCGAGCAGCATGGCGGAATGTGAAGGCCGTTTCCGTTCTTGCCTGCGGGTGGCGGCACGGGAGCGGTGTGGGTGGAAGAGGCCGTCTGAAAGGGCGCGGCGGCGTTTTCAGACGGCCCGGGGCTGATTGTCAACAGCCCCTGAGGTTAGAGATAGAATTTTTCGAGGACGTTGAGTTTGTCGTCGAGTTTGTACACCAACGGCTGGCCGGTGGGGATTTCGACGGACATGATGTCGTTGTCGCCTATGCCTTCGATGTGTTTGACGAGGGCGCGCAGGCTGTTGCCGTGGGCGGCGACGAGGACGCGTTTGCCGCTCAAAACGGCGGGAGCGATGCGGTCGTGCCACACGGGCAGGACGCGTTCGAGGGTGGTTTTGAGGTTTTCGCCGTCGGGGATGATGTCGGCGGGCAGGTGGGCGTAGCGGGGGTCTTTGCGGGCGGAAAATTCGTCGTCGGCGTCGAGCAGGGGCGGCAGGGTGTCGTAGCTTCTGCGCCAGATGCGCACTTGCTCGTCGCCGTATTGTTCGGCGGTTTGTTTTTTGTCGAGCCCCTGCAGGCGGCCGTAGTGGCGCTCGTTCAGCCGCCATGTTTTGATTTGCGGAACGTAGAGCTGGTCGGATTCTTCGAGGACGATGTTGCAGGTTTTGATGGCGCGGGTGAGGACGGAGGTGAAGGCGAGGTCGAAGCGGTAGCCCTGTTCTTTGAGTTTGCGTCCGGCGGCCTGCGCTTCGGCGACGCCCTGTTCGCTGAGGTTGACGTCGCGCCAGCCGGTGAAGAGGTTTTTGGCGTTCCATTGGCTTTGGCCGTGGCGGATGAAGACGAGTTCCATGGTTTGCTCCTTTGGGTTTTTGCGGTTTCCGGTTTGGGGAAGGCCGTCTGAAAGGGTTTTCAGACGGCCTGAATGGGGCACGCGGGTCGGACGGTAAGCCGGGTTCTGTCGCGGACAGTCATTCCTCTAGGCGCACCGTTGCCGATACGCTCCAGCAACCTACCCGAACGCTCGGCGGGCCGCGTCAATGCGTTCTGTTTGGTCTTGCTGCGGATGGGGTTTGGCCTGCTGCGCCTTGTTGCCAAGTGCACGGTGCGCTCTTACCGCACCTTTTCACCCTTGCCCGTGCGCCCTTTGCGGGGCGCCGTCGGCGGTTTTGCTTTCTGCTCCACTTTCCGTCGCGTTGCCGCGCCCGGCCGTTAGCCGGCATCCTGCCCTGTGCAGCCCGGACTTTCCTCCCCGTATGCCTTACGCGATACGCGGCGACTGTCTGTCCGGCCCGTGTGCGGCGCGGATTATAACGGAAAAGGAAAAAGGCCGTCTGAAAAGCTGCAAACGCGCTTTCAGACGGCCTTGGTGTCCGGCAAAACGGTTCGGGTGGCGCTAATCGGCGTTTTAACTTCGTTGAAGCGCTGCTTTCAGACGGCCTAACGGCTGCCGTGTACGGCCTGCCAGGCGGCGTTGAGGCGCTCGCCCGCCTGTTGCAGGGCGGCATCGTTGGCGGCCTTGCGCTGCTGCGCTTCGCCAAGCTGCTGCGTGTAGGCTTGGATGTCGGCTTCGGCGGAGGCTTTGCGCTGTTGGGCGGAGACGAGTTTCTGTTGCAGGCCGGAGAGGTTGGCGTCGACGGTGTTTTGTTCCGACAGCGCCTGACGGAAGGCGGCCTGGGCGCTGAGAAGTTCGTCGGCGGGCTCGGCCGACGCGGCGGCGCAGAGGGTGAGTGCGAGGACGGGAAGCAGGAGGCGGATGTTCATTTCATGTTCCTCGAAAATGGGTTTTCAGTGAGTTCAACCTAGATACGGTGCGATTGCTTTTAAGGCCTTCAAGAGAATATGCTTTTGATAAAAAAGGATATTCTTATGGTTATTTTGACAGTTGTTTCCACAAAAGGGGGAACGGGTAAAACAACGCTGACAGCGTCTTTGGCTGCAGTTTTGGCAGATATGGGATTCAGGGTGCTGATGGTCGATACCGACACGCAGGCATCTTTGAGCAAATACTATCCGCTGCACCGCCGCTCGCCCGACGGCACAGTCGAATTGCTGTTGGGCAAAAACGACGAAGCATCCATCCGTTCCACCATCTCCAATACGGTTTACCCGAATCTGGACATTGTGATGTCCAACAACATCCGCGACGATGTTCAGAGCAAGGTTTACGACCGTCCCGACCGCGCGTTTCTGCTGCGCAACAAACTTATCCATCCCTATATTTCCGAAAACTACGATGCCGTCCTAATCGACACCAAAGGTGCGGTGGGCGTAATTCAGGATGCTGCCTGCTTTGCAGCCAACATGTTGATTTCGCCGATTATGCCCGAAACCCTGAGTGCCCGTGAGTTTATTTCCGGCACACAGGAAGCATTGGACAGGCTGGCACACGGTGCGGCGATGAATCTGCCGGTACCGCCGTTGCGCGCGCTGATTTACGGTAAAGACCGTACCAAAGATGCACGGATGATTACCGAGAGCATCAAGACATACTTCAACAGCGGTTTGGACGGTAAAAAACAACTGCTGTCTTTGGAAATTCCCCATGCCAAAGCCTACAAGGAGGCGGCAACCTTGCGGATTCCGGTGCACTGTCACGAGCATACCCATGCGGGCAAATCCGATTCCGCCCGCCAGCTGATGATCGCGCTGGTTCAGGAATTGTTCCCGAAAATCAAAGAAGAGCAGATTACCTGCCATATGTTCGGCGACAATCTGGAAAACCTGTTGCCCGAAGAAAGGGCAGCATTGCCTGAAGCAGCGCGGGAGGGGCAGCAATGAGCAACCCCGTACACACCAAACCCAAAATCCAACTGACACCGGAGGCGGTTACCGGCAGCCTGCTGGTACCGCAACCTGCGCAAACATCAATGGACATCGGCCGCAAGGAGGATGTATTCCCCGGTTTGTTTATCAATGTTTCGGTGGCAGAGATTGACTTTTTCGACAAAAACCCGCGCACCCGCCACGATCCGGAACTGTACCGGCAGATCAAGGAATCCGTCCGCGAAAGCGGCGTACAGCAGCCGGTACACATTACCCGCCGCCCGGGCAGCAGCCGCTTCCTACTGTCGCAGGGCGGCAATACGCGGCTCAAAATCATGCAGGAATTGCTGGCGGAAACTGGCGATACACGGTTTGCCGAAATTCCCGCCATCTATACCGAATACACTTCGGAAGCAGACATTCAAATCGCCCACCTGATCGAAAACGAGCAGCGTGCGGAGATGTGCTTCTGGGACAAGGCGCAGGCCTATGCGGCTATTCGTGAGATGTTTCAGAGCCAAAGCGAGAAAAAACTGAGCCTGCGGGAGTTGGAGACGCTGTTTCTGACGCATGGTTTGTCGATGTCGCATGCCCAATTAGGATTAATGTTTTTCGCAGCCGACAACCTGTATCCGTTGGGCGGGTTAAGTCTGTATCTGTCTAATCCCAAGTGCTTGGACATCCGCAAGCTGTTCAATCGGTTTGACACCGAACTGAAAGCAGTCGGTGCGGAAGCCAAATTGCCGGATTTCTGGCGCAACAACCTGTCCGCATGGTCGGAAACACATCCCGATGATTCGGAACTGGATGTCCCTGCTTTGGGTAAATTCCTGCAACAGCATTTTACCGAAACCTTCGGAGACATCCTGCCGAAGCAGGAGACACCCAACAGCGCAGAACCGGCTGCAACAGCATCCGTATCTGGACAGAAAACTGCAACAGCAGATCACCCTATCAGGCAGCCTGAAAACCCAGCCGATACTTCCGCACATGGCCAAAGGCGATCCGAACGGCAGGAAGCCGGCACAGCAAGCCAACCGGACAGCGGCACGCAGCCGTCTGCCCCGACAGAACACGGCAATTCTACTGCCACTGTTCAGTCGGCGGTCGACCCGCAGACTGAACAGCACACAGTACAGGCAACTGCGCCCGCAGCCATTTCTGCGCTCTCACACGGCGAAGCTGTCCGCAAACTGCATGCGGCGGTACGCACCATGTTGGAACAGGTGCATTTGGCACACTGCTTCCGCAGCCATGCGGCCTTCCGTTACGGCTTCTATCTCGAATATCCCGATTTCCACCACATCCGTCCTGCCGATCCGCCCGCACTGTACGTCATCGACAACCTGCACGAAGACGCAGGCGACGTATTCGCCTATCTGAGCCGAGTATCGATGCAGGATGCGTTACTCAACAATCCCGATTTGGGCGGCGGCAATCCGTTACTGCAACTGCCGGCAGATTCACCGCTGCGGCTGGCCTATCAAGATCCCGACATACTGGACGAATACAACACGATGGGCATCGGCGAACGGCACTATCTGCTCGACCAGGTTCTGCGCTGGCAGATCACCGACACGCCGTACACGCAGCCGGTAGAGGATATCCTGGCAATGCTCCGGCATATCCACCGCAGTGAGGAGAGCAACCGTGGATAAGGAATATTACCGTATCAGAACAGGCGGCAGGACCGCCGTCCACCAACAACTGCTGGCCGCAGTCGGTTCGCTGCTGGTTCTGCCCAAGAGCCGGTGCGAAGCGGCGGCCAATGCCGTGATGCTGCACCGCTATGCCGCACTGTTTGCCCGTCTGCAGGCAATGACGCCGGAAGAACTGCACCAAGTGGCCGGGCGTCTTGCCGCTGCGGTGGAAGTGCGTGTTTCCCTGCCCGATCTGCAGGCAGCGGTGGACGGTACAGCGGCCGACTCGGAGCGGCGCAGCCTGCACCTGCAGCGCTGCGAATGGTTGATCCGTAATGGCGGCAGTAACCGGATGATTCTGCTGCTGTGTTGCGAAATCTCGCCGCAGGACATCCGGCAGATGCGTCAGGAAATGAAGCTGCCGGCCGGCAAAGGCCGTATTCCCGTGCTGCCGGTGGAAGACCGGTTGTCGGTGCTGGACAGCTGGCGGCAGGGGGCGGACGAAGCAGATACCTTTGTCCGCTACCAAAAGCTGGCCGTACAGTACCCGCAATACAGTCTCGGCCAGTTGTACTGCACCGTCTGCTGTTCGGGAGAATCAGCATGAGACCGGATGCTGCCTTATTGCATACGGCAGATATGGCCGTACCCGCTGCCTTCGGGCAGGATGACACCGCCTATCTGGCTGCCTTGTGGGACGAGCCGGTGGTGTACGTTACCCAGTTCGCCCAAGCACTGGGTTCGGTTACCGCAGGTTATTTTCTCAGCTGTTATGTCGGGCTGTACGACCACGACGAATGGGCAGCATTGAATGAAAACATCGTACACAAGCAGACCGGTTTGGGGCGCGGCCGCTGGTATGCGGTGCGCGACACCCTGCTGGCCGCCGGCGTACTGGAAAACCGGCGCGACACCGGCGTATCGCTCTACCGCCTTGACGGAGCGCGTTTGGAAGAGATGGTGCGCGACAAAGCATCACTGCTGCTTGCCGATATCGCCTCGCCACCGGTATCGCTCAACCGGCTGCACCTGCGTACCCTGCTGCATTTCGGTCTGTCGTTTAAGGCTGCGCTGTATCTGGCCGTTATTCAGTCGGAAACGCCGCATTGCAGCCTGAACGACCGCAAAGCATGGAGCGACTGGGTACTGCTGCCCGAGAAAAACGTCAGTGAGCGCAGCTTTCTCAGCAAAGCCGAACAGCGGCGTGCCGGCGAAGCACTGTGCGGCATCGGCGTATTGGAATACGGCTACGGCGGTTTCCCGCGCATGCGCCGCTGCCGTTACAGCCTGAACCGGCTGGCCGAACTGACCACTGACTATATGCAGGCTTTGGCTGTCTGAAAGGGGGAATACGATGAAAACCAATATTCCGCCGCGCCCCGACCCCCGCGATTCCGAACTGGTCATGGCGGCCGTCCGCGAGGCACTGTCCTGCTATCCTTTTAGCGAAGAGCAACTGGCTTTGATACGCGACTGCTATATCCGCGAATACTTTGAAGTGTCGCAGCGCGGCTACCGGTTGTTACGCTTTTTGGAGCGCTACCACCCTGACTGTTTCGATTTTGATTCCCTTGAAGACCGGGATGTCGATAACTTTGCCCGAATCGGTACGATTCTGTTCATGCGGCACCGTGAAGCAGAAAAACGCTGGGTGGCGGACAACGGCATCCGGCCGCAATTGCAGGCAGGCTGCAGGGTCAGGCTGTCCGACGGTCTTGAAGAGATATCCGGCACCATACTCGGCGATGCCGGTAAAGACGGTTATCACGGCTTCTATTGGGTACAGACCGACCGGCAGGGAAGCGCACCGAGAATCGTGCGGTACGAGGATCGCAGCCTGAAACCGGAAACAGCGGATACGGAGGCGGAATAGACCATGAAGCTGCCCGCTGCCGCCGAGTTCAACCGCGACATCATGCTCTGCAAACAGGCTTTGCAGGGCGGGCGCACCATTGCCGTTTACAAATGCCTGATTGCCGTCGCCGGTTCGGTTAAAGCGGCGGTATTTCTGTCGCAGCTGGTCTATTGGACGCGCCACGGGCGCGATACGGCGGCTGCACAGGGTTGGATATTCAAATCGGTGGCACAGATGTTTGAAGAAACCGGTCTGTCCGAACGCGAACAGGGTACCTGCAAGAAAAAGCTGCAGGAGCGCGGACTGATCGAAACCCGCTACCGGCGTTTCGGTTTTGCCAAAAGCAGGCTGGAATTGCGCCTCAATCTGGAAAGGCTGGCACGGGCGGTGTGCACTGCCAACGGCGTACCCTGTCCCGAGGGTGCGCCCGCACCGACGCTGCACGAGTCCGATCTGTTCTTCCTGCGCTATTTCAAAGAGCGTATCGCCTACCACCGCGACTTGGTCGAACTGACCGGTTGCATCCATTCCGCGCTGATGCTGTCGTTTATGCTGCAGCAATGCATCGCCAAAGGCAGCGGCAGCGGCCAAGAACGCTGGTTTGTCAGCTTCAACATCCCCGCATGGCAGCAACACCTGTCGCTGCCCTACAAAACCCAGCTGACCGCCCGCAACAAGCTCAAGTCGCGGAAGTTTATCGTTGAAAAACATTTTTACGCCTCACGGCGCATCTTCACCCTGATCAACGGACAGGCCATCTGGCAGGCGCTGCAAAACCGCCGCAGCCGTTTCCTACCGGTACAGCCTGAAAACGGAAATACCGCCGTTTCTCCGGCAGAAACCCTTGCGGAACACACACCCGACAAATGGGAAAATACAGCAGTCGCTTTTTCGGAGAACACACCCGACAAAAGGGCGAATACAGTAGTGCACTTTTCGGAGAACACACCCGACAAAAGGGAAAATACACAACCTACAAATGGGAAAATACATACCCGACAAAAGGGGAAATACACAGCCGACAAATCGGAAAATACACACCCGACGAAAGGGGAAATTGTTAAGGTTTTAGATTACAGACAGTTCCCTATCGGGAACAACTACAACAATACCCCACCTTTGCAGATGCAACACAGGCAGCCTGAAAGCACGCAGGATGTAGTGGTGGGGAATGGCGGATTTTTTTCTCCAAGCCCGTCCCGCCATGACGGACTGGTCTACCCCAAGACCTTCGGCAGTTCGCTGCAAAACAACGCCCGCCAAATCTTCGACAAACTGCTGCCGGAAACCACGGCCGAACGTTTGCAGGAGATTCTCGATGAAATTGCCGGACAGACCAAACCCGTAACCAGCCCGCTCGGGTTGCTGACCGTACTGTGCCGCAAAGAGACGGCGGGAGAGCTGATCTGCGTTGTTGCGCCACTGGCGAGACAAAACCGCGAACGGCAAACCGCTTGGGCGGCGGCGTATGAAAACCAAGCACAGCAATCCGCTCCGAAACACGAAGCACGGAGAACGGCCGAAAGCGATGCGGCACGTGACAAAGCGATGGAAGAGATGCGGCAGAATTTGAAACGGCAAGGTTTGTGTGGACTCCACACAGATTCGGATGCGGCAGGGTTGTAAACAGTGTTTACAGATTTGGGTGTGGCAAGGTTGTAAACAGTGTTTACAGATTTTCCAATGCAATACATGACAAACAAACCAACAAGGAGTACGAAATGGCTCAAACCAAGCAGAAACTGGTAATCAAACCGAAATCCGTCCATGTGGCACAGGCCTTTGATGCGGTATTTCCGGTATCGGAGCAGTCGGTGTTTTCAGACGGCTACGATTGGGAGCAAGAACGCAAACGTTTGTCGGGTTTATCGGATGCGGAGAATGGACATCCTGATGCGGAAGCATTGGAAGTGTTGGCGGCCCATGAGATGTTGTTGAAGCAGCATATTATGCGGCAGCGTATCCGTGGCGGACGGGCGCGCTCGCGTTCGATTGCTGCAATCGATTTGGACGATTACGACATTTATCCGTCGGAAGACCGGGCATTTGAAGATGTCGGCCAGTTGGGCGGCAGTGAAGATGCGTTCGAACTGCACACCAAGCATGGTGTAAGAATGTGGGAGGGGCGTAACGATCCGAAAGGGCCGCGCTGGCCCGGTATCCGTTACGCAATGGGTTTGTGCGGGGAATTAGCGCGTGCAGCCAAAGCGGACAATCCGTTTGCCCATGCGGAACTGTTGCGCTTGGAGAGAGAAATGGAGGCGGTGTCGGCACAGCTTGCGGCGGATACCGACCGTTTGCAGCAGCAGTTGGAGTCCTATGGTAGCGGAGGCATCCATATCAGTGTGGTGGCCAATCATAATCCGCTGCTGATCAAAGTGGCATCATTGCGCGGCTACGGGTTCAGGCTGCTGCAACTGCTGCTGTCCTATGATTATCTGGTACGTGTGGCTATGACGATGGGGATGAAGGGTGTGATGACTAATCATGCAAGCAATGATGTCATCCATCTCAGCGGTCGGGGTATGCGGGTGATGCTGCAGGGAATCTATCTTTCGGCAATGCGTATCCGCCAGATACGCCAGGTAAGCCGCCGGACATTGCTGGAAAACGATGCGCTGGCAGCCAAGTTGGCTGAAGGTGTTGCTGCGGGCGGGTTGGCTCCCCTGCCTAAAGAAGTTTTATTGTACGAAACGGCTCCGGCTTATGTATACGTTTCCCGAAAAATCGAAGACAATCGGCTGGGTGAACTGTATGAAAAGGCATCGGCACTTGGTCTGACCAGGGGCTCTGATGTGGAATAAGAAGGAGGTTTGGCTGTTATGGGCGATATGTTTTCTGACCGTGAAAAATCTGTGTGCGACAAAAGCCTTTTAAGGGTAAGGGGGATTGAAGCAGTTCAGACGGAAATCCGGGAGACGGAGGAGGCGGTGCTGCAGTTGGTCAGGAGTGCCAGGCAGTTCGTGGAGCAGTCGCGCAAAATGAACTTGGTGAGACGGGTGGCCTATCGTACGCTTCCTGTCCGAATCGGCCGAAACGTACTGCCATATCCGCTACGGGAATTTAATGTCCCGAACATTTGCTGGGCGGAATACGAAGGCAAACTGCGTAAGGATATTACCGATTGGGATATGGTGGCCGCTTATTTGGATACGGCAAATGCGTCTTACGACGAACGGTTGCTGCATATGCGGATACACTTGGCGATGAAGCGCTACCATTTGGAAGGGAGACGCTTACAGGAAAAACTGAAAGCAGCTTATGTGTTGGCGGACGAGATAATGGGGATGGCTCAGTCGCAAAATATTCCGGTGGGGATGCTGGTTCAGGATTAGATTGTGTGTGGGGGGTACACAGACAGCCGTTGTACCCCCCCTTTACAGATTTGGGTGTGGCAAGGTTGTAAACAGTGTTTACAGATTCGGATGCGGCAAGGTTGTAAACAGTGTTTACAGATTTGGGTGCGGTGGTTTGTTTCTATTGAAGAGTCTACGAAAAATAAAAAAATATGCTTGACAGGTTTTTTAATTTATGAAACCATAAAAACGTTTCATATGTTTTGTTGCTTTCATCCAAAAAGCAAAGGTACAGCTGCCGCTCGATCTGTACGGTTTGATTCGTCAAACCACGGCTTTTTTGTCATCCCGCCTTTACGGCTTTTCTTTATCCAACCCTTTGGGGATATATCCGTCCCCTTTGGGAAAGGTATATCCCCTGTTTTTATGGAGATATACCATGTCTGCAAATCAAACCCAACAAGTACCCGCCTACTTCAACCTGACCGCCGACGGTGTCGGCTACCTGAACCGTGTCCGCATTGTTCAGTCAGGGAAACGAGGTTCCGAGTATTACGCATGTACCATACAGGCTCTCCACGGAGATGCCGATGAGAAGTCGCGTTTCGATGTCCGCATTGTCGGCGGCGAAGCCAAGGAGATCTTTGCCCGTATGCTGGATGAATTTCCCGCACTCTTGGACAAGGATTACAGACGCAGACCCACTGTGTTTGTAGGGTTCCGGGTTTCCGACCTGAAACCAGTCTGCTTTGAAACGTCGGCCAGGAATGACAAAGGCGAAGAAATTAAAGTAACCACACCGTCGATTGACGCGCGGTTACTGAAATTCAAATTTGTCAAAGTCAATCGCGAACTCTGGTACAAGTCTGATGCAGAATCTTCTTCGGAAGTGCCTGCTGATGCAGTTTCCGCTTAAACCCGCAGTCTGACTGCACAGGAAAGAAAGCATCCGCTTTCTTTCCTTTTCTCCCCGCCGGGGCAACAGTCCCGGTTCCGGGTTCTGCTGCTCCGGCTTTTTTCAATTTTTGGAGTGGTTATGAACCTGAACTTTTTCCACAAGCTTTATCAGAAGTCCGAGGCCGTCGTTTTGTCTCTCCTGAGTAAAAGACAGTGGTCTGAAAAACAGGCAGATGCTCTGGCAACCAAGCTCGATATTTTCGGGGCGTTTTTGGTTACACAGGCTTGGTTGGGTTTTACCAAATACGGTTGGCATTTCCTGCCCGCTTTGGTACTATTCTTGGCAAGTCTCGCAGCGTGCTGCTTCTTTTGGATGATCGCGTTCATATTGAAAGGGTATAAAAAATGATGGTACACGTCTGGACTACTGTTTTCGGTGTAGCTGTGGCTGCCGCCGTCGGAACTTATTTTTGGGTTGCCGGAAGTAAGGCATACAATGAAATGAGTGATGAAGAACGTGCGGAATTTAAAGCCAAGTACAATCTCACAGATCTGAAAGACTAACCCGTTTTATATTACGAAAACCCGCTCCGGTGGGTTTTCCCGGAAATGTTGGTATGCAGCCTTTCCCGGAAAATCCATCCCCCTGTACGGTTGCCTGTATCCGTACCGCCGCTTCTGCGGCGCAGGCTTCTTTTCCGAACTCCTTTTCTTTACCATCTGGCCGTATCCGGCTTCTTTCATTCCTGATGATGCTGACCACAGCGTGGTTCTGACGTACTATGCTGCGGTCAGTATCATCGGACGAACTCTCCTTGTTTCTCCGGCAGTACGGGTTGCGGTTCCCGCCTTAACCGCAGGCTTACAACTTTATATTGTTTGTGATTGCTTACGGATGCCCGTCCTTTCGGGCGGGCATCGGCAAGCGATTAGGATGCATAGTTTTTAGGCATCGCAATTTGCTCTTTAACAATCGGGACTTTGAATTTTACAGACAGATTTATCCACATTTTCTGTGAATAGTGGAAAGTCTCTATTTCAGATTTGGGAACGGCCGTGCCCGCAAACGGTATGACCTTCCTGTATTTTCAGCGGCTGTCTGCTTGCAGGCAGCCTTACCTGAGCGGCTTGACCTTGCAGGGCGTTCAGGTAAGTTTTTACCGGCCGGCAGACCGTTTCTGTCCTGATGCAGCCGTTAGACAGCATCAGCCGCACCCGTGCGGTTACGGCGTTCACTTGTTTCAATCTTTCTTTCCCAACCCTATGGGGCGCGTCCCCTGTGGGTGTGCCCCTTTTTTCAGGAGGCACATTATGTCTATCGCCATTCCCGGCAAACTCACTGTCATCGAACGCAACGGCAGCCGCGGTATTTTTACCGTCGGCGAACTGCAGACGCAGATCGGCGCGTTTCAAATCAAGCACCGCGTACTGGACCAGTTTCCCGAAGGTTCTTACGACGGTATGTTCTATCTCACCCGTGTTTACAACCAATCCAACTTTGCCAAAGGCCGCATCTGGGTCAGCCTGTATGCCGATCTCGACTGGGAACAGTTGCAGATTATGGCGCAGAACCAGGTGGCGGAAGTGTCCGAATCCCTGCAGATGGCCGGCATTGCTGCCGAGCAGGAGGAAGAAGAGCTGCTGCCCGTCCGACCGGCGGCTTCTGCAACAGCTCCTGCTCCTGCCGAGACAGCCGAATCCGTCTGCGTATCCGATGCGCCGGATGCTGTGCCAATGCAGAAAGAAGACGATTTGGCCGACTCGATGGAAAGGCTGGAAGGGATGCTGGCTGCCGAAATGCCGGTTATCCGCCTTGACCCGTCGATGGACGACCGCAATCTGTTCCGGCAGATGCGCGAAGCCGTCAAACAGCAGGGCTACCGCTTCCATGCACCCACCCAGTCTTGGCATAAGGAGAACCTATGATGCTGTACCGCACTTCTTCGCATGATCTGTTTGCCGATGCTTTCTTTATCCACCGGGGGCGGCTGATGTTTGCTTCCCTGCACGGGCGCGATGCCAATGTGCTGTCGTTTATGGCTGCACTGACTGCCCCGCCCGAGCAGGGCGGCATCCGCCAAGTCGGTTTCAGGCTGCCTGGCGATGCACAGCTGCATCCGCCGCGTACCACTGCGCAGCAGGTGTACGGCATGGGTAAACGCATCAGCAAATACGCCACGCACAATTTCGGCATACTGACACATATGTTTCTGTATGCCGACGTGCTGGAAGAACCCGACCGCGACAACCGCAGCGCGTGGATTGTGCAGACAGATACCGCCGCCGATTTAGGCAAAGCAGTGTGGCAGGCGGTGGAACAGTTGTCCGACGTACCACTGCTGCCGCAGTGGCAGTCTTACCTGACATCCGCTTTGGTTGAGCGGGAAAACATCCGCTGTTATATCGGAAACGAAGGTGATTCCTCTCTGTTCAACCTGCAAGCTGCGTATGTGTGCATCCCTGAGGATTTCGACGTATTGGTTTCCGAGGGACTGCGCTCAGGCCGTCTGAACATATAAGTACCAACCCGCCGCCCTGCGGCTTTCCCCGAACCCGCCGCAAGGTGGGTTTTTCAGGCTGCTTTACTGTGTGAGACAGCCTGAAAAACCGATTTTGACTCACACGCCGGCAGTCGTTTTACTGTCTCGATGCAGCCGTTAAACAGCATCAGCCCTTATTTGTAAGGGCATGGCTTTTCTTCAACCCTTTTATCAACCCTGTGGGGACGACCATCCCCGCAAGGGGCGTGGTTTGACCCGTTTTTCAAAGGAAAAAACCATGTGTTATTACGACGAACCCTCCTACGGAAACATCCGTATCGACCGGGATTTGGAAATCGAGGCTGATTGCCCGTATGACGAAGAAGTTGTGGAACGGATGCCTTGCAGCTTCGTTCCATACCGTTCTGCGAAAATCGTGCTGGCTCCTGCTGCAGTCATCCGCTTTTACGAGCGCATGCAGCAAAACAGCGGCTGGGAAGGCAAAACCCTCGGCGACGGTGCGGTGCGCAGCTACCTGATCTTTTCAGGGGTGTTCCGCTGCAAGGCGGAAGACGCAGAGCTGTCTTACAGCGAGTTCAACGCGCTGGTCAAAGCCCGTGCTTTGGCTGTGCTGGAACAGGCGTGTCCGCACTGATTTCCCAATCTTGATTTTTTAACCCAACCCGACGGGGATGCCTTCCCCGTCGGGGCGGTATCCCCGTTTTTACAGGAGATACCGAAATGAACCCATCCCAACCCTTGGTTACCTGCTACAGATTCAGTTCCTGCGCTGCTAAGGAGCAGCCCGTCAGGCATTATGCTGCCGAGCTGATGGATAAAATCAACCGTGGCATCCCGCTGGATCGGGAAGACAAAAACACGCTGACGCGTGGTGTCAATGACAACTTTTTTTTCAAAAGAGCGATACCCGTCTGCGGCTGGGCGTTTGACTTTTCTGATGTGCTGAAACTCTTTCTAGTGAAGCAATACGGCCATTGGTACGAAATGTGGGCAACCGATAAAACGGCAGTCCGCGCCCATGTGTATGGTCGTATCGAACGGATTGTAGAAGCCTGACGCAGTTTTTTTCCAACCCTGACGGGGATACCCTCCCCGCTGGGGCGGTATCCCCATTTTCAACCGGAGATACCGAAATGACGATTGATGCAGCCTTTACCGAGCATACTTGCGAAGACTTCCCGCTGTGGTGCGCCCTGCTGGGCAGACTGCGGCCGGAAAAGTCTGGCAGCCTGGACAAGGAAATCTGGAATGCCGCCAGATGGTACAACTATGAAAACTTGCCACCTTTGGGCAATGTCGCGCAAGCTGTGGTTGCCGACCGGCTGGCAGCGGCCATTCGCGAAAAATGGCCGCTGTTCCGTATTTCAGACAACATCAACGGCGAAGCAAGTTGTTTTTGGATTGAAGACCGCCCTGTTGCCGACTTCGTATCCGAAAACCTCTATACACCCGGTGGCGGCGTCAGCTACCACATCGATACCGGCAAGTTGGACGAACTCTATCAGGCACTTTATCCGGATGAGGATAAGGCAGCCTGATTATTCAAACCTGCGCAAGCAGGTTTTTTCAGACGGCCTGATGCTTTCAGGCAGCCTGAAAAAACCTGTTTCACACGCCGGCAGTCGTTTTACTGTCTTGATGCAGCCGTTAAACAGCATCACGCCTATCCGTAGGCACACGGCTTTTACCCAACCGCCTACACAGGCGTTTTTTCTAACCCCGTGGGGATACGTTTCCCCCTGCGGGACACGCATCCCCGTTTGTTCAGGAGATGTTTATGTTCCGCAAACTCTTCCGGCATCCCGCTTTACTCAGATGCCTTCCGCTGTCGATCGGCTTGTCCATGTATGCCGCGCTGTTTTACGGCATGTCCTTTGCCCTGTGGGGACCGGACTCGCACCGTAACCTGTCGCTGGCTCTAATGTTGCTGTCGGCTCTGCTGACTGCGGTGTTGGCGCTGAACGACAAACCGGCGCAACGCTGATTTTTCCATATCAACCCTTTGGGGACTTGCTTCCCCAAAGGGAGGCAGTCCCCTGTTTGCCAGGAGTATTGCCATGACTGCCCGACTTTCCCAAACCCTTTACCGCAAAACCTGCTGTCTCGACATTGAGGCTGAATACGGCGGCACGGGCGGCCTTGCCGCCTCACAGCCGCAGTACTACCTCGAAATCATGACCGGCCGCTGTGTTTCCGACCTGCGCATTATGTGCTCGGGTGCCGGATTCTATGTCGGCCGCCACTATTATCACGAAGACGAGCCGGATTTTCTCCAGCCCTACGGCCGTGCGTCCGATTATTTCAAGACCATCGATGAAGCGGTGGCCTTTCGTGACTTTCTGCACGAAATCAACCGCAAATACCGGTCGCCGTAACCCTGCCGCCCTGCGGCTTTTTAAGAAACCTGCGCAAGCAGGTTTTTTCAGACGGCCTGATGCTTTCAGGCTGCCTGAAAAAACCTGTTTTACACGCCGGCAGTCGTTTCACTGTCTTGATGCAGCCGTTAAACAGCATCATGCCCATTCGTGGGTACACGGCTTTTACCCAACCGCTGCTTGCAGCGTTTTTTCAACCCCATAAGGGAACCTAACCCTTATGGGCAGGGTTCCCATTTTTTTAGGAGAACCCTATGTATCACGATAACGAAACCCCCGCCGTCCTGCCGCCGCTGCCCGACACAGGGCAGCCTGAAAGCCCTGAGCCAGCTTGCAATAACGAAATGCCGCTGTCGCAGTTTCTGGCCGATTTCGGCGGCAGCCTGTTTCAGGCGGTTACCGAGCAAAACCGGCCGCTGTATCAGGGGCAGACCTATCCCGAAACCGAGCGCGTGCTGGACGCACTGGCACGGCCGCTGTTTGCCGCCCAGCGCGAAGTGGTGCGGGCGGTGTTGCAACTGTTGCTGCATGAAGACCGCCCCGCTGCGGTCATTAACGCGGAAATGGGCACGGGCAAAACCATGATGTCAATTGCCGCCGCTGCGGCGATGCACCATCAGGGCTGTCCCCGCACGCTGGTATTGAGTCCGCCGCATCTGGTGTACAAATGGCGGCGCGAAATTCTCAAAACCGTGCCGGAAGCGAGGGTGTGGGTGCTCAACGGCACCGACACGCTGGCCAAGCTGCTGCATATCCGCCGCCACTGCCGCAAAACCCCGACGGTACCCGAGTTTTTCGTACTCGGACGGGTGCGCATGCGCATGGGCTACCACTGGCGGCCGGCATATGCGGTGCGCTACCGCAGCGAAGACGGCGTACGGCGCAAGCTGTTCTGCTGTCCGAAATGCGGCGGCGAAATCACCGATGCGGAAAACCAGCCCTATGAAGATGCGCAAAGCCTGACCGACGCGCTGTCAAAAAACCGCCTGTTCTGCCGCGCCAAACGCGGTAAGGGTTTGGCATCACGCGAGTGCGGCGAACCGCTGTGGACACTGTGCCGCAAGGAGCAGAACGGCAGCCAAAGCACGGTGTACGAGCGGGTCATCCAAGCCATCTCTGCATTGCCGACCATCGGCCCGAAAACCGCTGCCAAACTGGTACAGACCTACGGCGAGAGCTATCTGGCCGAAATCCTGGAAAACAACGTGCAGGCGTTTTCCAACCTGATGGACGAGAACGGCGAGTTTGTGTTCGGCGACCGTCAGGCGGCGCGGCTGGACAGGGCTTTGAGCAAAGCCGAGTTCACGCTGGGACAAGGCGGCTACCAGCCGACCGAGTTCGTCAAACGCTATCTGCCCAAGCATTTTTTCGGACTGATGGTGGTGGACGAGGGACACGAGTACAAAAACTACGGCACCGCCCAAGGGCAGGCGATGGGTGTACTGGCACGCTGCGCGCGCAAAGTGCTGTGCCTGACCGGCACGCTGATGGGCGGCTATGCGGACGACTTGTTTTACCTGCTGTGGCGGCTCAATCCGCAGTCCATGCTGGCAGACGGTTTCGGCTACAACAAAGCCGGTACGCTCGGCACGGCGGGCATGGCGTTTATGCGCAAGCACGGGGTGTTGAAAGACATCACGCGCAGCCATCTGGGCAGCGAGTACAGCGAAGGGGCGTTCAACAGCTCCAAAGCCACCCGCAACCAGGTGCGCACTGCCAAAGCGCCGGGCTTCTCGCCGCTGGGCATCATGCGTTATGTGCTGCCGCTGACGGTGTTTCTGAAACTGCGCGATTTGGGCGAAGGCGTGCTGCCGGGCTATCGGGAAATCTTCCGGCCGGTGGACATGGACGACGCACAAAAAGAGGTGTATCAGCAGATGGAGCGTGTGCTTAAAAGCTACCTGAAAGAAGCATTAAGCAAGCGCGACAACTCGCTCACCGGTGTAGTGATGAATGCCCTGCTGGCCTGGCCGGACTGCTGCCATCAGGAAGAAACGGTGTACTGGAAGCGCAAGCGGGAAACCCTGTTTTACACGCCGGCGCAGTACGGGCCGCAAGACGTTTCGCCCAAAGAAGCCGACCTGCTGGAAGTGGTGCAGGGCAGCCTGAAACGCGGCAGACGCTGTCTGGTCTATACCGTGTATTCCGACACCCGCGACACCACGGGCCGTCTGAAACAGCTTTTGCAGCGGCACGGCATTAAAGCCGCCGTGATGAAAGCCACAGTTAAGGCCGACGAGCGCGAAGACTGGGTGGTCGACCGTTTGGAAGAAGGCTGCCAAGTCGTCATCTGCAACCCCGAGCTGGTCAAAACCGGTCTCGACCTTCTGGCGTTCCCCACCATCTACTTCATGCAAACCGGCTACAACGTCTATACCCTGATGCAGGCCGCCCGCCGCTCATGGCGCATCGGCCAGACGGAAGACGTGGAAGTGTATTTCGCCGGTTACAAAGACTCGGCGCAGCACATCTGCCTCGAACTGATGGGTAAGAAGATTGCCGTAACCCAATCCACTTCCGGCGATATGCCGGATTCGGGCTTGGACATCCTCAACCAGTCGGGCGACTCCGTCGAGGTTGAGCTGGCCAAACGCCTGATTGAAAAAAGCCGGACCGCTGCGGCGGCATAGGCTTTACACCTGCCCCGAACCGTGTCCGCAAGGATACGGTTCGGCAAGCAGGTTTTTTCAGACGGCCTGATGCTTTCAGGCAGCCTGAAAAAACCTGTTTCACACGCCGGCAGTCGTTTTACTGTCTCGATGCAGCCGTTAAACAGCATCGCCTCCATTCGTGGAGGAACGGCATTGTTCCAACCTTTTTCACTTTTTTCCAACCCAACAGGGGCTTGTCCCTGCGGGGTGGCCTCTTTTTCTTACGGAGGCCGATATGCTTACCCAATCCCAACCCCAACCCCAACAAAACCATCTGATGTTTGACCGTGTGGCCCGCAATCACATCAAAAACGGCTACTTCCCTACTGACGAAGCCACGTTGGCCGGCATTGCCGAACGCCTGGACATCGGCGGCAGCGAAGTGCGTATTTTTGACCCGTGCTGCGGCGAAGGTCTGGCACTGGAAACGCTGGCCGGCCATCTGACCGCCTGCGGCAGCCGCTGCCGCACCTTCGGTGTCGAACTGGACAGACAGCGTGCCGCCGTTGCTGTGCAGCGTTTGGAGCACCTAGTACGCGCCGACATCGAAAACTGCATCTTGCAAGCCAAAACCGTCGGGCTGCTGTTTCTTAACCCGCCCTACGGCTTTGCCGCCAAAGACCAGTTGGACAGCCGCAAGGCGCAACGTCTGGAAGAGGTGTTTTTCGCCAAAACCGCAGGCGTGCTGCAAACCGGCGGCATTCTGGTGCTGATTGTCCCCACTCAGGCGCTGACCGAAGGCTTCTGCCGCGAAATCGCTTCCTACTTTACCGATATACGGATATTCAAAGCAGGGGTCGATACCTACCGGCAGGTGGTCGTCATGGGCATCAAATCCGCCAACCGCAGCCAAATCGGCAAGAAACTGGTGCAGCAGCAAACCCAAACCCTGCTGGCTTTCGAGCAGGCCGGGGACATCGGCAGCGAAGCGGACTGCTGTTACGAAGTGCCGCCCGCTGCTGCCAAGCCGTTCAAGCCCCTGTGCTTTGAGGTTTCCGCCGACGTGCTGGCCGAAGAACTGACCGCGCTGCACGGCCAAACCCTGTGGCCGCATTTCGGACACTGGTTCGGCTCGCATCTGGTGCAGGAAAAACGCCGCCCGCTGTGTGCACTGGGTCAGTGGCATTCCGCGTTGGCACTGGCTGCCGGCCAGGTCAGCGGCATTGTTACCGCTGCCGACGGACGCAGGCTGCTGGTCAAAGGCTCGACGCACAAAACCAAGGTGGTTACCACAGCTGAAGAATACGACGCCAAAGACCGCCTGGTGGTTACCACCACTGCGCTCGACCGTTTCGTGCCGAGCATCCGCGCCGTCAACCTGACCGAAGGTTCGCCGGAGTATGGCGAAGTGCTGACCATCCGTTAAACCCTGCCGCCCTGCGGCTTTTCCCCAAACCCGCCGCAAGGTGGGTTTTTCAGGCTGCCTTGTTGGTCGAAGGCAGCCTGAAAAACCGACTTTGTTTCACACGCTGGCAGTCGTTTTACTGTCTTGATGCAGCCGTTAAACAGCATCAGCCGCATTCGTGCAGTTACGGCTTTTTCTTCAACCCGAGCGGGGTGTCCGTGCCCCGCGCATGGCAGCCTGCTTTTTTCATTAGGAGTCTGTTATGCAAGAAGTTTTATCCAACACCTATATCGTCTGGTTCAAAGACTGTTTCGAGACGGCGGAAGAAGCCGCTTTGGCGTTAAACGGCCAAACGGTTTTCCCGCTGCAGCACCCGCAGGAAACCATACAGGACGCAGTCGGCCGTTTTTTGGAGCAGAGAGTGGGCTATGCCAAATCCCTGATTCAACTGGTTGAGCCGGCGGCGGAGTACGTCCGCAGGGAAAACGTTTTTGAAAACACGCCCTGCCGCAGCAGCAACTGCTACACGGCGGCAGTGGTTGTCCCGTCTGCCGCAAGGCAGCCTGAAAACGCTGCATTGCCGTCCGGTACTGCCGACATCCTCTATCTGCTGCAGGACGCGGAATACGATGCAGGCAGTCTGCCGACGGTATTGGCCAAGCTGACCGAAAACGACACCCGCTGGCTGTACGGCCGCCACCGCCAGAGTATTTTCGACTGGATGGGCAGCAAAGGCCTCAGCCTGCACGACTTCGGCTACAACGCCGATGTGGTGCTGGAACAGCCGGACAAAGTCTGCTGGGAGGTCGTTTACAACTGGGCGTGCGATACCGTCCGCAGCCATTTGGGCAGCCTGAAATAGCAGGCCGTTCCGATAAAGCACCAGCCGCCTGAAACGGTGCGCCGGATTCGTCCGGCGGCGGTATTTTTACCAACCGGGACCTTTGTCCCTTTTTGCCAACCCTGCGGGGGCGTCTGCCCCTTATGGGGCGGCGGCTCCTGCATTTTTTGGAGAACATCCATGAACGATTGCAATATCTCCGAAACCCCTTTAGTCTTTGCTCCCTTTTGCAAACTGCAGACACGGGAAACCTGCCTGTTGCTGGACTTGCCGGCAGAACGCAAAGACGAATGGGCGTTTTACTGCAACGACGAATACGACCTGCCGGTACCGGATGCCCGTATTGTCATCAATGCGCAAGTATTGGCCGATGCGCTGGCTGTCTATTCGCAATATTCCGAAACCTTCCGCAGTGTTTCCATCCGTATCGACATTGATTCAGACGGTTACGAAGGTAAGCTGCGCCATGAAGAGTTGAAAATCTCTATGGCAAGATACATCGGCTCATTTTGTTCCGGCATTGAGTTTACTAATGACTGGAGCGGCAGCACCTACTGGCTGGATGCCGACAACCACTGGCCGGTACCCAATGAAGAAATACCAGCCTATCTGGCAGATCTGTTGAAGCATGATTGCTGACTTTTCAAACTATGGGGCGTTTCTGCGGAAACGCTCCCTTTTTATGCAAAGGATTTCTGATGCAGTACCACCCTGTTGTCCCCCTTGTGCAACCGACACTGTACCAAAGCAACCGCTGTCTGGAACTGACGCTGCCTTGTAGCAGCGAAGTACTTGACGGGTTTTACCGGCATACTGCCAGTTGCCGTTCTTTCGAAAACACCGCTGTGTTTTATGTCAAAGTGGAAGACCTGCTGTGTGCCCTGATGGCTATGCAAACTTCCACCGGCCGAATCCGGTATGCAGCCGTCGATATGCTTCTTGATATTTCCGATATCGGCAAAGGGCAAACAGCCGCCTGCCTTGAAATTCCATCTGATTCAGATTGGGAGTCCGGAATGTCCGTTGTTTTTATCGATGAACGCGGTAACCGGTTCTACGGTTTCGAGTGGTCGCAGTACCTGCCCGATGTGATTGTCGGGCATGAAAGCCTATATTTCTGGCTGCGTTCGTTGTAAGCCTTTTTAAGTGAAAAGACCGTCTGAAATTTCAGGCGGTCTTTTCTGTATTCAGTCCTTGTAAAAACAGCTTGCGCATATTACTAAAATTCAGTAATATTTACTCACGCACGGCGCGATTTTAATGATTCCCGTAAAAACTACTGGAGAGAGGATGGCAAAACCCATCCCGAAGAATCTGGCATAGCCAACATGGAGTGCAGTAGCAGCTGGATAAGTTTATGATTTAATTTGATAATCAGGTGGTTACAATGAAAGACTTTAAGTATGCGAGTAGAGGATTTAGAATTGCTTTGGCTTTCACATTGAAGTATACGGTTATTTTTTCTTTATTTACATTAATTGTTTATACAGCATCCTATTGGATTGGCCGGATGGCATGGCCTTTATTTTATAAAGCTAATTGTATAAATCCTATGGAATTTTATTATAAATCAGGAAGTTGTTTTCATGCAAGTGAAATGAGTGGAGATTTTTTTGGATTTGGTTTTTTTATTTTGTTTTTTAGCTCTGTTTTTTTGATTTTAGCTATCTTATTTTTAATAGAAGTTTATAAGGCGCTGGTAAAAATAGGAAAAAATACCAAGTAATTCAATAAAGGAATTTCTATGATATTCAATAACCGCACTGGCCGTCATACCGGCGCTTGCCACTGCCAATATTCGACCCAACCACCATTACCAGCAGTAGCAGCTGACAGCAGCTTGTTTCCGCCTGCCTGATCCGGCAGTTCGGCGCAAGCACCGGCAGCAACATTGCCGAACCCGTCGGCACGGTCATGAGCGACGGCGGAGGCCGGCCGCTGACCAAAACCGCCCAAGTAAGAATGTGCGGCAATTCCGTATCGCCGCCGCCGATGGCCGCGCTGATACGGGCAAACTACCGCCCCGAAGCAGTACCGGAAATACTGGCAGCTTAATTTCCATTTACTACCGACATAAGGAGCAACACCATGATTGGAGCAGTAAAAAGTAGTAATGCCCAACAGACAAACAGTATAGCTGTTGGTTCAGGCGGAGAATTTGGCCTTACCAAAGGAGTCAAAGAAATTGCTGAGGAGCGTCGTCGGCAGATTGAAGATTTGGGCTATACCCGCGAACATGACCGCAACCATCAGGGGGCGGAACTGATACGGGCGGCACTCAGCTACTTGGGGTCGTCTCAGAAAACGGAAAATAAAGCACGCTAAGCCGGTTGCAGAGGCCGTAGCGGCCTGAACTTCCCCGCGCCGATCTTGGCGCTGCTGCGCCATAGGTAATCACCGGTCAGGTTGATGTGCTCCCAGCCGAGTGGCGACAGGTACTGCAATAGCGAGTCATCGACGGCATGACCATTGCCGCGCAACGCATGCGCCGCACGCTCCAGGTAGACCGTGTTCCACAGCACGATGGCCGCCGTCACCAGGTTGAGGCCGCTGGCCCGGTAGCGCTGCTGCTCGAAACTGCGGTCACGGATTTCACCAAGGCGGTTGAAGAACACGGCACGGGCCAGCGCATTGCGCGCCTCGCCCTTGTTCAGCCCGGCATGCACGCGGCGGCGTAGCTCGACGCTTTGCAGCCAGTCGAGGATGAACAGCGTGCGCTCGATGCGGCCCAACTCGCGCAGCGCGACGGCCAAGCCGTTCTGGCGCGGGTAGCTGCCGAGTTTCCTGAGCATCAGCGAGGCCGTCACCGTGCCCTGCTTGATCGAGGTGGCCAGCCGCAGGATTTCGTCCCAATGGGCGCGGACGTGCTTGATGTTGAGCGTGCCGCCGATCATCGGCTTGAGCGCGTCATAGGCGGCATCGCCCTTCGGGATGTAGAGCTTGGTGTCGCCCAGGTCGCGGATGCGCGGCGCGAAGCGGAAGCCCAAGAGGTGCATCAGGGCGAAGACGTGATCGGTGAAGCCCGCCGTGTCGGTGTAGTGCTCCTCGATCCGCAGGTCGGATTCGTGGTACAGCAGGCCGTCGAGCACGTAGGTTGAGTCGCGCAGGCCGACATTGACCACCTTGGTGTGGAATGGCGCGTATTGGTCGGAGATGTGGGTGTAGAAAGTCCGTCCTGGGCTGCTGCCATATTTTGGGTTGATGTGCCCCGTGCTCTTTGCCTTGCTAGCGGTTCGGAAATTCTGTCCGTCCGATGATGATGTGGTGCCATCGCCCCAGTGCCCGGCAAAGGGATGCCGAAACTGAGCGTTGACCAGTTCAGCCAACGCTGTCGAGTACGTTTCGTCGCGGGTATGCCAGGCTTGCAGCCAAGCGAGCTTCGCGTAGGTCGTGCCGGGGCAGGACTCGGCCATCTTGGTCAGGCCCAGGTTGATCGCGTCGGCCAGGATCGTGGTCAACAACAGGTTCTTGTCCTTGGCCAGATCGCCCGATTTCAAGTGCGTGAAGTGCCGGGTGAAGCCCGTCCACTCATCGACTTCGAGCAGCAGTTCGGTGATCTTGACGTGCGGCAGGACCATGGCTGTCTGGTCTATCAGCGCCTGCGCGGTGTCGGGCACCGCCGCATCCAGCGGCGTGATCTTCAAGCCCGACTCGGTGATGATGGCATCCGGCAGGTCGTTGGCTGCCGCCATGCGGTTGACGGTGGCAAGTTGTGCTTCCAGCAGCGTCAGCCGCTCATGCAGATATTGTTCGCAGTCGGTGGCCACGGCCAGCGGCAATTCGCTGGACTGCTTGAGGCTGGTGAACTTCTCGGGCGGTACCAGGTAGTCCTCGAAGTCCTTGAACTGGCGTGAACCCTGCACCCAGATGTCGCCCGAGCGCAGGGAGTTCTTCAACTCGGACAGCGCGCACAGTTCGTAGTAGCGCCGGTCGATGCCGGCGTCGGTCATCACCAGTTTCTGCCAGCGCGGCTTGATGAAGCCGGTCGGTGCATCGGCTGGCAGCTTGCGGGCGTTGTCGGTGTTCATGCCGCGCAGCACCTCAATGGCATCAAGCACGTTTTTGGCGGCGGGCGCGGCCCGCAGCTTGAGCACGGCAAGGAATTCCGGTGCATAGCGGCGCAGGGTGGCGTAGCTCTCGCCGATGCGATGCAGGAAATCGAAGTCATCGGGTTGCGCGAGCTTCTGCGCCTCGGTGACGCTCTCGGCAAAGGAATCCCAGGACATGACGGCCTCGATGGCGGCAAACGCATCGCGGCCTGATTGCTTGGCGTCGATCAGCGCCTGACCGATGCGCCCGTACAGACGTACCTTGGCGTTGATGGCCTTGCCTGACGCCTGGAACTGCTGCTGATGCTTATTCTTGGCAGCGTTAAACAGCTTACCCAGGATGCGGTCGTGCAGGTCGATGATTTCGTCGGTGACGGTGGCCATGCCCTCGGTGGCCAGCGCCACGAGAGTGGCGTAGCGCCGTTGCGGCTCGAATTTGGCCAGGTCGGCGGGTGTCATCTGGCCGCCCTCGCGGGCAATCTTGAGCAGGCGGTTCTGGTGAACCAGCCGCTCGATGCCGGTAGGCAGATCGAGTGCCTGCCATGCCTTGAGGCGTTCGATGTGTTCCAGCATATGCCGCGAATTTGGCTTGGCCGGAGACTGGCGCAACCAAGCCAACCAGGTCGTCTTGCCGTTGTCCCGGCGCTTGAGCAGATCGTCGAGGCGGCGGCGATGCGCGTCCGCCAGTGGTTCGGCCAAGGCGTCGTAGATGCGCCGGTTAGCACGGGTGATCGCCTCGGCACTCGCCCGCTCGACGGCGTTGAGGGCGGGCAGAATGACCGACTGCCGCCGCAGGTGCCCGATCAAGGCGCTGGCCAGCACGATGCCTTTGTCGGTTTGCATCGCCAGCTCGGTCAGCATCTGGACGGCCTGCCGGTAATGGCTCATGGTGAAGGGCCGGAAACCGAACACGGTTTGCAGCTCGCTCAGGTGCTCGCGCCGGGTCTGCTCCCGCTGGCCGTACTCGTTCCAGCTTTCGACGCCGACCTTGAGCTGGTCGGCGACCAGCTTCAACAAGGGCGGGAACGGTAGTTCATCGACGCCCAGGATGACGCCGGGAAAGCGCAGGTAACAGAGCTGCACCGCGAAGCCCAGCCGATTGGCTGGCCCGCGCCGCTGTCGGATGATCGAGAGGTCGGTATCGTTGAATGTGTAATGTCGGATCAGGTCGTCCTTGGAGTCCGGCAACGCCAGCAGGCTTTCCCGCTCGGCGGCGGACAGGATGGAACGACGTGGCATATTTACTGATCCGTTCTCAAGTATTGATACAGGGTTTCGCGACTGATTCCGAATTCACGAGCAAGCTTGGTCTTTTGCTCGCCAGCCTCGACACGTTGGCGCAGTTCGGCAATACGCTCAGACGACAGGGATTTCTTCCTGCCACGGTAAGCCCCGCGTTGCTTGGCGAGCGCAATACCCTCGCGCTGACGCTCGCGGATCAGGGCGCGCTCGAACTCGGCGAACGCGCCCATCACCGAGAGCATCAGGTTCGCCATCGGAGAGTCTTCGCCAGTAAAACTGAGGTGTTCCTTGACGAATTCGATATGCACGCCGCGTTGTGTCAGCGTTTGCACGATCCGGCGCAAATCATCGAGATTGCGCGCCAGGCGATCCATGCTATGCACCACCACGGTGTCGCCGGTGCGGGCGAAGCTTATCAGCGCTTCCAGTTGCGGACGCTTGACATCCTTGCCGGATGCCTTGTCGCTAAAAGCGCGATCAACCTTGACGCCTTCCAGTTGCCGTTCCGGGTTCTGGTCGAAGGTGCTGACCCTGATATACCCAATGCGCTGTCCAGTCATGGAATTCCCTGCAAAATGTCAGGGAAGACTCTATGACCTTCAACGAGATATGTCAATAAATTCAAAATTCAATCCTATCCTGACGCAATTTACACATGGCATCTGACATCAGGTTAGGGTATGCCTCAACCTGACGGCGGCGAATCACAAGCGTCCGGTTTGACGCTGGTTTCGGTCGCAGTGCTGGCCCGCGCCTGGAAGCGCTGATAGCACTCCAGCCCGCAGAAATGCTCCACGTACTCGGCCCCTTCCGGCGTGAAGGCGGCATCGAGCGGGATTTCCTTGCAGCACACGCAGCAACTGGTGCTCGGTTCATTGGCGTTCATGGTGGTGTTCCTCCATTGGTTGACGAAGCCGACGAAGGCCGCCGCCGGCATCGGCCTGGCGAACAGGAAACCCTGCACCGTGTCGCAACCCGCCTGCCGCAACCACGCAAGGCAGTCGGGTGTTTCCACACCCTCGGCTACCACCTCCATTGTCGTTTTCAGAAGACGGCTGCACTGAACGTCAGAAGCCGACTGCACTATAGCAGCGGAGGGGTTGGATCCATCAGGCAACGACGGGCTGCTGCCGGCCATCAGCGGACGCAGGGAGGACTTTCCGCAACCGGCCGTTCGATGCGGCACCGATGGCCTTCGCGCAGGGGTAGTGAATCCGCCAGGATTGACTTGCGCTGCCCTACCTCTCACTAGTGAGGGGCGGCAGCGCATCAAGCGGTGAGCGCACTCCGGCACCGCCAACTTTCAGCACATGCGTGTAAATCATCGTCGTAGAGACGTCGGAATGGCCGAGCAGATCCTGCACGGTTCGAATGTCGTAACCGCTGCGGAGCAAGGCCGTCGCGAACGAGTGGCGGAGGGTGTGCGGTGTGGCGGGCTTCGTGATGCCTGCTTGTTCTACGGCACGTTTGAAGGCGCGCTGAAAGGTCTGGTCATACATGTGATGGCGACGCACGACACCGCTCCGTGGATCGGTCGAATGCGTGTGCTGCGCAAAAACCCAGAACCACGGCCAGGAATGCCCGGCGCGCGGATACTTCCGCTCAAGGGCGTCGGGAAGCGCAACGCCGCTGCGGCCCTCGGCCTGGTCCTTCAGCCACCATGCCCGTGCACGCGACAGCTGCTCGCGCAGGCTGGGTGCCAAGCTCTCGGGTAACATCAAGGCCCGATCCTTGGAGCCCTTGCCCTCCCGCACGATGATCGTGCCGTGATCGAAATCCAGATCCTTGACCCGCAGTTGCAAACCCTCACTGATCCGCATGCCCGTTCCATACAGAAGCTGGGCGAACAAACGATGCTCGCCTTCCAGAAAACCGAGGATGCGAACCACTTCATCCGGGGTCAGCACCACCGGCAAGCGCCGCGACGGCCGAGGTCTTCCGATCTCCTGAAGCCAGGGCAGATCCGTGCACAGCACCTTGCCGTAGAAGAACAGCAAGGCCGCCAATGCCTGACGATGCGTGGAGACCGAAACCTTGCGCTCGTTCGCCAGCCAGGACAGAAATGCCTCGACTTCGCTGCTGCCCAAGGTTGCCGGGTGACGCACACCGTGGAAACGGATGAAGGCACGAACCCAGTGGACATAAGCCTGTTCGGTTCGTAAGCTGTAATGCAAGTAGCGTATGCGCTCACGCAACTGGTCCAGAACCTTGACCGAACGCAGCGGTGGTAACGGCGCAGTGGCGGTTTTCATGGCTTGTTATGACTGTTTTTTTGGGGTACAGTCTATGCCTCGGGCATCCAAGCAGCAAGCGCGTTACGCCGTGGGTCGATGTTTGATGTTATGGAGCAGCAACGATGTTACGCAGCAGGGCAGTCGCCCTAAAACAAAGTTAAACATCATGAGGGAAGCGGTGATCGCCGAAGTATCGACTCAACTATCAGAGGTAGTTGGCGTCATCGAGCGCCATCTCGAACCGACGTTGCTGGCCGTACATTTGTACGGCTCCGCAGTGGATGGCGGCCTGAAGCCACACAGTGATATTGATTTGCTGGTTACGGTGACCGTAAGGCTTGATGAAACAACGCGGCGAGCTTTGATCAACGACCTTTTGGAAACTTCGGCTTCCCCTGGAGAGAGCGAGATTCTCCGCGCTGTAGAAGTCACCATTGTTGTGCACGACGACATCATTCCGTGGCGTTATCCAGCTAAGCGCGAACTGCAATTTGGAGAATGGCAGCGCAATGACATTCTTGCAGGTATCTTCGAGCCAGCCACGATCGACATTGATCTGGCTATCTTGCTGACAAAAGCAAGAGAACATAGCGTTGCCTTGGTAGGTCCAGCGGCGGAGGAACTCTTTGATCCGGTTCCTGAACAGGATCTATTTGAGGCGCTAAATGAAACCTTAACGCTATGGAACTCGCCGCCCGACTGGGCTGGCGATGAGCGAAATGTAGTGCTTACGTTGTCCCGCATTTGGTACAGCGCAGTAACCGGCAAAATCGCGCCGAAGGATGTCGCTGCCGACTGGGCAATGGAGCGCCTGCCGGCCCAGTATCAGCCCGTCATACTTGAAGCTAGACAGGCTTATCTTGGACAAGAAGAAGATCGCTTGGCCTCGCGCGCAGATCAGTTGGAAGAATTTGTCCACTACGTGAAAGGCGAGATCACCAAGGTAGTCGGCAAATAATGTCTAACAATTCGTTCAAGCCGACGCCGCTTCGCGGCGCGGCTTAACTCAAGCGTTAGATGCACTAAGCACATAATTGCTCACAGCCAAACTATCAGGTCAAGTCTGCTTTTATTATTTTTAAGCGTGCATAATAAGCCCTACACAAATTGGGAGATATATCATGAAAGGCTGGCTTTTTCTTGTTATCGCAATAGTTGGCGAAGTAATCGCAACATCCGCATTAAAATCTAGCGAGGGCTTTACTAAGCTTGCCCCTTCCGCCGTTGTCATAATCGGTTATGGCATCGCATTTTATTTTCTTTCTCTGGTTCTGAAATCCATCCCTGTCGGTGTTGCTTATGCAGTCTGGTCGGGACTCGGCGTCGTCATAATTACAGCCATTGCCTGGTTGCTTCATGGGCAAAAGCTTGATGCGTGGGGCTTTGTAGGTATGGGGCTCATAATTGCTGCCTTTTTGCTCGCCCGATCCCCATCGTGGAAGTCGCTGCGGAGGCCGACGCCATGGTGACGGTGTTCGGCATTCTGAATCTCACCGAGGACTCCTTCTTCGATGAGAGCCGGCGGCTAGACCCCGCCGGCGCTGTCACCGCGGCGATCGAAATGCTGCGAGTCGGATCAGACGTCGTGGATGTCGGACCGGCCGCCAGCCATCCGGACGCGAGGCCTGTATCGCCGGCCGATGAGATCAGACGTATTGCGCCGCTCTTAGACGCCCTGTCCGATCAGATGCACCGTGTTTCAATCGACAGCTTCCAACCGGAAACCCAGCGCTATGCGCTCAAGCGCGGCGTGGGCTACCTGAACGATATCCAAGGATTTCCTGACCCTGCGCTCTATCCCGATATTGCTGAGGCGGACTGCAGGCTGGTGGTTATGCACTCAGCGCAGCGGGATGGCATCGCCACCCGCACCGGTCACCTTCGACCCGAAGACGCGCTCGACGAGATTGTGCGGTTCTTCGAGGCGCGGGTTTCCGCCTTGCGACGGAGCGGGGTCGCTGCCGACCGGCTCATCCTCGATCCGGGGATGGGATTTTTCTTGAGCCCCGCACCGGAAACATCGCTGCACGTGCTGTCGAACCTTCAAAAGCTGAAGTCGGCGTTGGGGCTTCCGCTATTGGTCTCGGTGTCGCGGAAATCCTTCTTGGGCGCCACCGTTGGCCTTCCTGTAAAGGATCTGGGTCCAGCGAGCCTTGCGGCGGAACTTCACGCGATCGGCAATGGCGCTGACTACGTCCGCACCCACGCGCCTGGAGATCTGCGAAGCGCAATCACCTTCTCGGAAACCCTCGCGAAATTTCGCAGTCGCGACGCCAGAGACCGAGGGTTAGATCATGCCTAGCGTCGGAAAGGCGCTGGAAGCCCCGTAGCGACGCGGAGAGGGGCGAGACAAGCCAAGGGCGCAGGCTCGATGCGCAGCACGACATAGCCGGTTCTCGCAAGGACGAGAATTTCCCTGCGGTGCCCCTCAAGTGTCAATGAAAGTTTCCAACGCGAGCCATTCGCGAGAGCCTTGAGTCCACGCTAGATCTATCTCATCTGCGCAAGGCAGAACGTGAAGACGGCCGCCCTGGACCTCGCCCGCGAGCGCCAGGCGCACGAGGCCGGCGCGCGGACCCGCGCCACGGCCCACGAGCGGACGCCGCAGCAGGAGCGCCAGAAGGCCGCCAGAGAGGCCGAGCGCGGCCGTGAGGCTTGGACGCTAGGGCAGGGCATGAAAAAGCCCGTAGCGGGCTGCTACGGGCGTCTGACGCGGTGGAAAGGGGGAGGGGATGTTGTCTACATGGCTCTGCTGTAGTGAGTGGGTTGCGCTCCGGCAGCGGTCCTGATCAATCGTCACCCTTTCTCGGTACTTCAACGTTCCTGACAACGAGCCTCCTTTTCGCCAATCCATCGACAATCACCGCGAGTCCCTGCTCGAACGCTGCGTCCGGACCGGCTTCGTCGAAGGCGTCTATCGCGGCCCGCAACAGCGGCGAGAGCGGAGCCTGTTCAACGGTGCCGCCGCGCTCGCCGGCATCGCTGTCGCCGGCCTGCTCCTCAAGCACGGCCCCAACAGTGAAGTAGCTGATTGTCATCAGCGCATTGACGGCGTCCCCGGCCGAAAAACCCGCCTCGCAGAGGAAGCGAAGCTGCGCGTCGGCCGTTTCCATCTGCGGTGCGCCCGGTCGCGTGCCGGCATGGATGCGCGCGCCATCGCGGTAGGCGAGCAGCGCCTGCCTGAAGCTGCGGGCATTCCCGATCAGAAATGAGCGCCAGTCGTCGTCGGCTCTCGGCACCGAATGCGTATGATTCTCCGCCAGCATGGCTTCGGCCAGTGCGTCGAGCAGCGCCCGCTTGTTCCTGAAGTGCCAGTAAAGCGCCGGCTGCTGAACCCCCAACCGTTCCGCCAGTTTGCGTGTCGTCAGACCGTCTACGCCGACCTCGTTCAACAGGTCCAGGGCGGCACGGATCACTGTATTCGGCTGCAACTTTGTCATGCTTGACACTTTATCACTGATAAACATAATATGTCCACCAACTTATCAGTGATAAAGAATCCGCGCGTTCAATCGGACCAGCGGAGGCTGGTCCGGAGGCCAGACGTGAAACCCAACAGACCCCTGATCGTAATTCTGAGCACTGTCGCGCTCGACGCTGTCGGCATCGGCCTGATTATGCCGGTGCTGCCGGGCCTCCTGCGCGATCTGGTTCACTCGAACGACGTCACCGCCCACTATGGCATTCTGCTGGCGCTGTATGCGTTGATGCAATTTGCCTGCGCACCTGTGCTGGGCGCGCTGTCGGATCGTTTCGGGCGGCGGCCGGTCTTGCTCGTCTCGCTGGCCGGCGCTGCTGTCGACTACGCCATCATGGCGACGGCGCCTTTCCTTTGGGTTCTCTATATCGGGCGGATCGTGGCCGGCATCACCGGGGCGACTGGGGCGGTAGCCGGCGCTTATATTGCCGATATCACTGATGGCGATGAGCGCGCGCGGCACTTCGGCTTCATGAGCGCCTGTTTCGGGTTCGGGATGGTCGCGGGACCTGTGCTCGGTGGGCTGATGGGCGGTTTCTCCCCCCACGCTCCGTTCTTCGCCGCGGCAGCCTTGAACGGCCTCAATTTCCTGACGGGCTGTTTCCTTTTGCCGGAGTCGCACAAAGGCGAACGCCGGCCGTTACGCCGGGAGGCTCTCAACCCGCTCGCTTCGTTCCGGTGGGCCCGGGGCATGACCGTCGTCGCCGCCCTGATGGCGGTCTTCTTCATCATGCAACTTGTCGGACAGGTGCCGGCCGCGCTTTGGGTCATTTTCGGCGAGGATCGCTTTCACTGGGACGCGACCACGATCGGCATTTCGCTTGCCGCATTTGGCATTCTGCATTCACTCGCCCAGGCAATGATCACCGGCCCTGTAGCCGCCCGGCTCGGCGAAAGGCGGGCACTCATGCTCGGAATGATTGCCGACGGCACAGGCTACATCCTGCTTGCCTTCGCGACACGGGGATGGATGGCGTTCCCGATCATGGTCCTGCTTGCTTCGGGTGGCATCGGAATGCCGGCGCTGCAAGCAATGTTGTCCAGGCAGGTGGATGAGGAACGTCAGGGGCAGCTGCAAGGCTCACTGGCGGCGCTCACCAGCCTGACCTCGATCGTCGGACCCCTCCTCTTCACGGCGATCTATGCGGCTTCTATAACAACGTGGAACGGGTGGGCATGGATTGCAGGCGCTGCCCTCTACTTGCTCTGCCTGCCGGCGCTGCGTCGCGGGCTTTGGAGCGGCGCAGGGCAACGAGCCGATCGCTGATCGTGGAAACGATAGGCCTATGCCATGCGGGTCAAGGCGACTTCCGGCAAGCTATACGCGCCCTAGGAGTGCGGTTGGAACGTTGGCCCAGCCAGATACTCCCGATCACGAGCAGGACGCCGATGATTTGAAGCGCACTCAGCGTCTGATCCAAGAACAACCATCCTAGCAACACGGCGGTCCCCGGGCTGAGAAAGCCCAGTAAGGAAACAACTGTAGGTTCGAGTCGCGAGATCCCCCGGAACCAAAGGAAGTAGGTTAAACCCGCTCCGATCAGGCCGAGCCACGCCAGGCCGAGAACATTGGTTCCTGTAGGCATCGGGATTGGCGGATCAAACACTAAAGCTACTGGAACGAGCAGAAGTCCTCCGGCCGCCAGTTGCCAGGCGGTAAAGGTGAGCAGAGGCACGGGAGGTTGCCACTTGCGGGTCAGCACGGTTCCGAACGCCATGGAAACCGCCCCCGCCAGGCCCGCTGCGACGCCGACAGGATCTAGCGCTGCGTTTGGTGTCAACACCAACAGCGCCACGCCCGCAGTTCCGCAAATAGCCCCCAGGACCGCCATCAATCGTATCGGGCTACCTAGCAGAGCGGCAGAGATGAACACGACCATCAGCGGCTGCACAGCGCCTACCGTCGCCGCGACCCCGCCCGGCAGGCGGTAGACCGAAATAAACAACAAGCTCCAGAATAGCGAAATATTAAGTGCGCCGAGGATGAAGATGCGCATCCACCAGATTCCCGTTGGAATCTGTCGGACGATCATCACGAGCAATAAACCCGCCGGCAACGCCCGCAGCATCGCGACCGTCATCGGTGAGAAGTTCGGCAGGTATTGGGTGGTGACAATGTAGGTGCTGCCCCAAATGGCAGGTGCTATCGCTGTGAACAATAAATCGGGGCAGACGGCGCTTCCAGCGTGACGACCATGCCGAGCACGCAGCGGGTGAACACGTCGATGGCGAGGGTCAGGTACGGGCGGCCAATAGGTTGCCGGTCGCGGTCATCGACCACGATCAGGTCGATGACCGTATGGTCTATCTGCACCTGCTCCAGCGGCGCGGTCACGGCAGGAGGCTCGCCGCCCACACCTTGTAGGTCACGAGCGGCATCCTGGCCTTCCCGCCGGCGGATGACCTTGCGCGGGTCAAGGCTAGCGATCCGTAAGGCCACGGTATTGCGCGCCGGCACTCGCAGTTTTTGAGCCTTGCACACCTGAGTGACTTCGCGGTGAAAGGCCGCTAGGCTGCGCTTCTGCTTGGTCAGGAACCGCTTTTGCAGTAGCTCGTGGATGACGCGCTCGACCGGTTCCGGCAAGCGCCCCTTACCTTTACCTCCACCGGACTGGCCGGGCACCAGATCCGTCACGAGGCCGCTGCCTTGCCGGGCACGCCGGATCAGAACGTATACCTGGCGCCGAGACAAGCCCAGCGCCTGAGCCGCCATATCGGCCGCTTCGTGCCCGACCGTCTCCGACTGCGCCAACGGACTGATGATCTCCGCACGACGGCGCGCACGCTCCCAAGCCTCATCAGGCAGAGTGGCCACGCCTTGTTCTGGAATCCGTGGGGTGTCCGTCGCCATGCTCACCTCGCTTTGGTGCACACGAGTATTGAGCATAGTCGAGATTGGTGCAGATCACTTCTGATATTGAACTGTCAGGAGCTGGCTGCACAACAGCCATTACGCCCAATCAACTGGTGCAGTCGTCTTCTGAAAATGACATCCATGCCCAGCCCGTGCGCGAGCTGGATCACCGCCCGCACGATAGTTTGGTCACGGGCATCATCCGGGAGCCTGGCGACAAAGGATTGGTCGATTTTCAATGTGGTGATGGGGCAGCATTTCAGATGTTGCAGGCAGGAATAGCCGGTGCCGAAGTCGTCGGCGGCGAAGCGCACGCCGATGGCGCGCAAGGCGTCGAAACTGGCGAACAGGGCTGGATTGCCGAATGCGACCGATTCGGTCAGTTCGATCTCCAGAAGCTCGGCGGGCAGGGCCATATCGGCCAGCACCCGCTTTACCTCGTCGTCGAACGTTGGCCCAACCTGGCTGGCGGACACATTGATGGCAAGACGGAACGGTTGCCATGCCGGTCCTTGCCACTTGTGCATCTGGCGACAGGCCTCGCCCAGCACCCACGCGCCTATTTCCGGCATCAGGCCGAACGACTCGGCCAGCGGCAGGAACTGGCCGGGCGGCAACAGGCCAAGCCTCGGATGCCGCCAGCGCATCAACGCTTCCGCGCCAGCGATCCGGTGATCGCGCAGATCGACCAGCGGCTGGTAATGCAGGTCAAGCTGTCCGCGCGCCGCCGCCTGCGCCAACTCGGCCGCCGTCCATCCGGCGGGCTGCGAACTCGTCATGATCCGCCCCGGAAGGCGCGCAGCAGCCGCGTTACGGCCAGAACGAACAAGCCGGTCAGCGCGAGCGCGGCAACACCCCAATGCTCGCCAAGGAAGGCACCGGCGGTCGTCCCGGCCAGCACGGCGGCGAGAATCGGCAGATGGCAGGGGCAGGTCAACACGGCCAGCGCACCCCACAGGTAGCCGGAAACGGGTTGGCGCGTCTCGGGCGGCAGTTTGTCAGGGGCGTTCACGGCAATGCCTCCTCGTGCGCCCGCTCGGCTGGCATGGAGGCCAGTTGCGCGTCCAGATGGGCCAACGCCGCGCGCCGCCGCTCGACCAACTGGCGCAGCACGGCAAGCTGCGCTGCGGCTTGTGCGCCGTCCGCTGCGTCGAGCGCACGGCACAGCCGCGCCAGGGCATCCAGGCCGATACCCGCCTCGAAGGCCGCGCGCACGAAGCACAGCCGTTGCAAGGCCGCATCGTCGAACACGCCGTAGCCGCCCGTGGTGCAGGCCACCGGCCGTAACAAGCCGCGCACCAGGTAGTCGCGCACGATATGTACGCTCACCCCAGCGTTATGGGCCAGTTGCGATACCGTGTAGGCGCTCATCGCACACCTCCTTGTCCTCACCCGGCGCAGCAGGAAAGCTGCTTCACATCCTTGTTGAAGGTCTGCGCCGCGAGCTTCAACCCTTCGACCATCGTCAGGTAGGGGAACAACTGGTCGGCCAGTTCCTGCACCGTCATCCGGTTGCGAATCGCCAGTGCGGCCGTCTGGATCAGTTCGCCCGCTTCCGGGGCCACTGCCTGCACGCCGATCAGTCGTCCGCTGCCTTCTTCAACCACCAGTTTGATGAAGCCGCGCGTGTCGAAGTTGGCGAGCGCGCGCGGCACGTTGTCCAGCGTTAGCGTGCGACTATCAGTTTTGATGCTGTCATGGTGCGCTTCCGCCTCGCTGTAGCCTACGGTCGCCACTTGCGGGTCGGTGAACACCACGGCCGGCATCGCGGTCAGGTTCAGGGCCGCGTCACCGCCGGTCATGTTGATCGCGGCGCGAGTGCCGGCCGCTGCCGCCACATAGACGAACTGCGGCTGGTCGGTGCAGTCGCCTGCGGCGTAGATGTGTTCCACGCTTGTACGCATGCCGGGGTCGATGACGATAGCGCCTTGCGGGGTGAGCGTGACGCCCGTCGCATCCAGTGCCAGCTTGCGTGTGTTGGGCGCGCGGCCGGTGGCGACCAGCAGCTTGTCGGCGCGCAGTTCGCCGTGCGCCGTGGTGAGCACGAATTCGCCGTCCCCTTCACCATTGATATACGCGACCTGGCTGGCCTGGGTGTGTTCCCTCACCTCGATGCCCTCCATGCGGAATGCGGCCGTGACGGCTTCGCCTATAGCTGGGTCTTCGCGGAAGAACAGCGTGCTGCGAGCCAGGATCGTCACCTTCGCTCCGAGTCGGGCGAACGCCTGCGCCAGCTCCAGCGCCACCACTGATGAGCCAATCACGGCCAGGCGCTTAGGAATCGTCTCGCTGACCAGCGCTTCAGTGGAAGTCCAGTACGGAGTGTCTTTCAGGCCGGGAATCGGCGGCACGGCCGGGCTCGCGCCGGTGGCGATCAGGCAGCGGTCGAATGCCACCACGCGCTCGCCGCCGTCGTTGAGTTGCACGATCAGGTTGCGATTGTCCTTAAAGCGGGCGGAGCCGTGCAGCACAGTGATCGCCGGATTGCCCTCCAAGATGCCTTCGTACTTGGCGTGGCGCAGTTCATCGACGCGGGCCTGCTGCTGGGCCAGCAGCGCCGTGCGCTGGATGGTCGGCGTGGTAGCGGCGATGCCGCCATCGAACGGGCTTTCCCGGCGCAGATGGGCGATATGGGCGGCGCGGATCATGATCTTGGACGGCACACAACCGACATTGACGCAGGTGCCGCCGATGGTGCCGCGCTCGATCAGCGTGACACGTGCGCCTTGCTCGACGGCCTTCAGCGCCGCTGCCATCGCGGCCCCGCCGCTGCCGATGACGGCGATATGCAATGCGCCGCTGCTACCCGTCTTGTCGTTTCTGCCCAGCAGATCGCGCATCTTGTCGAGCAATCCGCCCGGCGTCGAAACTGAGGGGGCATCGGCCAGCGTGGCCCGATAACCGAGTCCAGCTACAGCGGCCGTCAGCGCGTCGGGTGACGTGCCGACCTCAATGGCGAGCTTGGCGCTGCCCTTGGCGTAGGAGACATCCGCTGATTGCACGCCGGGCACTTTCTCCAGGGCGTCCTTGACATGCACTGCGCACGAGTCGCAAGTCATGCCGGTGATTTTGAGAGTGCTCATACCATCGTTCCTTATTCGTGTGGGCCGCCGTGTCGCACGGTCAGCCGTCTTTCACAAGCGCTTGGCGGGGAGTTCGCAGCCGTCCGGTCCGCAACGGCGATGCGCCGGCGACACGAAGTCCCAGATCGACACCCCAATCATCAAGGCCAGGCCGACGTACATCAGGTTCGCCGTCCACCAGTTGCCGAGCAGCCAGACCGTGGCCGCAAACACGATGGCCGGGCCGATCATGCCGAGCAGACTGCGCAGCCATTGCCGATGACTGAACCAACCCAGCGCGTTCGCCAGGAAGGCCAGCGCGGCAAACAGCGGCAGCAGGCGGCTGATGAACAGTCCCTCGTACTGGCTCAAGAAGCCCAGCCCGATGGCCGCGCCGAAGCTGGCGAGGGCTGGAAAGCAGGCGGCGCAGCCCATCGCGGAAACGACGCTGCCGAGCGCGCCGGTTTTATCGGCAATGCGTGTCATCAGTCCCATGAAGCGGCTCTCGCTGTTGTCGTTGGCTTGCTGGCTCACTGCTTGACGCTGGACGGATAGCCGGCGTCTGCGGTGGCCTTGGTCAGCTTCTGTACGCTGGCCTTGGTGTCGTCAAAAGTGACGACGGCCTCGCGCTTCTCGAAGCCCACATCGACCTTGCTCACGCCTTCGACCTTGGAGAGCGCTTTCTTGACTGTGATCGGGCAGGCGGCGCAAGTCATGCCGGGAACCGCTAGCGTGACGGTCTGGGTAGCGGCCCACACCGGGGCAACAGCGGCGGCGAGGGCAAGGGAGGCAAACAGTTTCTTCATGATGAACTCCTGGTTAATAGAAAAATGGAACGACATAGGGAAATCCAAGCGCGACCAGGACCAGCACGGCCACGATCCAGAAAATCAGCTTGTAGGTGGCGCGCACCTGCGGAATCGCGCAGACCTCACCTGGCTTGCATGCCTGCACGGGCCGGTAAATCCGCTTCCAGGCGAAGAACAGCGCCACTAGCGCCGCGCCGATGAACAACGGTCGATAGGGTTCCAGCACCGTCAGGTTGCCGATCCAAGCACCGGAGAAGC
This sequence comes from Neisseria sp. 23W00296, assembly GCF_044772855.1. Lineage (NCBI taxonomy): Bacteria > Pseudomonadati > Pseudomonadota > Betaproteobacteria > Neisseriales > Neisseriaceae > Neisseria > Neisseria sp. 23W00296. Next base: position 433,174 of record NZ_CP173024.1, read on the forward strand.
CCAGGGCGACCAGTACTAGCGGCCCCAGGCAGCAGGTCGATGCAAGAATGGCGGCCAGCCCGCCGGCGAAGAGCGCACCGCGCCCGTTTTGTGGTTCAGACATACGTTGGCCCTTTTGAATTTGGATTGGATAGCGTAACCTTACTTCCGTACTCATGTACGGAGTCAAGCGATATGGAAAATAATTTGGAAAACCTGACCATTGGCGTTTTTGCCAAGGCGGCCGGGGTCAACGTGGAGACAATCCGCTTCTATCAGCGCAAGGGCCTGTTGCGGGAACCGGACAAGCCTTACGGCAGCATCCGCCGCTATGGGGAGGCGGACGTGGTTCGGGTGAAATTCGTGAAATCGGCACAGCGGCTGGGGTTCAGTCTGGACGAGATTGCCGAGCTGTTGCGGCTCGACGATGGCACCCACTGCGAGGAGGCCAGCAGCCTGGCCGAACACAAGCTCAAGGACGTGCGCGAGAAGATGGCCGACTTGGCGCGCATGGAAACCGTGCTGTCTGAACTCGTGTGCGCCTGCCATGCACGAAAGGGGAATGTTTCCTGCCCGTTGATCGCGTCACTACAGGGCGAAGCAGGCCTGGCAAGGTCAGCTATGCCTTAGCGTGCTTTATTTTCCGTTTTCTGAGGTGCCCCCTACTTGGCCGCTGCTGATTTCGGTGACAACCCGCCTCTGCCGTTTGACTGGCCGTTTGATCCGAAATCATGGAGGCCGGAAGATCGGCGCAATAATCTGATTCGCGCCGGAGCCCTAATTGCTGCCGAACTGGATCGCATGGAAAACTGATATGGTTACCCATAACCGCTGACGTTTTATTTTTGCTTTTGCAGTGTAGAATCGCGTGTTTATCACAAACACGGAAAAGGCATTATGGGTAACTCAAATACCGAACACAGTAAAAAACTGAGACGGCAAAGTTCAGAAAAACGGGTTCAGCGTGTTTTGGATGAAGGCGGGTTGAGACTTTTTGCCCTGTTGGAAAAAAAGCATGCGGACGTTTTTAGACGGCTTGAAACAAGAGGCATGACTAAAAAAGCGGCACTGATTCATCTGATCGAGTTTTATGAGCAGCACCATAATGATGAGAAATAATAAATCAGCTTATTTATGTCAACCTGTTAAGCTAGGCTCATTTAAGCCAATTTAGCAACTTTTGTAATCCTGCTTTCCATACTGGCTTATAAAGCATACTTTTTTAAGACACATTTACAATGGATATAATCCTAGAGTTATTCCGGCCATTTGCAGAATTTTTTGCCCTGTTGGTCATATTACTGGCTCACTTCTTCTTGCTGTTAAACGCAAAAAGACAACTTGATGAAAAAAACAGAAGCAGTACCTATTACCTAATTTTGGTAATTGCTATTGGGACAGTGCAGATACCTACTCTGACTTACCTGTACTCCCAAAAGGAATTACTTTTCCAAAGACTTATGGGATATGCTTTTGTAGTGTGGAGTACACTTATTACTTGTAATGCAGCAGTGCTTCTAGTGAAAGACTTTTCAACAGGTAGTAAAAACTAGACGTTGGAGAAAATTTCCGAATGCGCAAATCATTTAAAAATCTGCTTATCGCTAACGCTATTGTGATTGCTTTTGTCTTCGGGGTTTGGTTCGCCGGGAAAATAAATCCGCCACGGGATTTTTGGGAAATACGGTATTTGCTCTTAGGTGTGGATGGATTGATTAATAGCTCGGATGATGCCGAAATGATTTCTTTCCATTGCTCCGAGCGTGCCAAACTCTATAAGCGGTATGCCGATATTACTTGGGGACAAAATCCGAAATGTCCGAAATAAACAAAATCGCCCGTATCTACTGCCGGGTCTCGACGGAAGAGCAGGATCTGTCCCGCCAGCTCGGATTGAAAAAGTGGGCCGAATCGCGCGGCTTCTATGTGGCCAAGATTTATGCCGAGAAAGCCAGCGGCCGCCATGCCGACCGGCCGCAGCTTTTGGAAATGATCAGAGACCTGCAGCCCGGCGAAATCGTGATTGCCGAGAGCATGGACAGGTTGAGCAGACTGCCGCTGGCCGAAGCCGAGGCGCTGATTGCCCAAATCAACAGCCGGGGCGCGCGCCTGCTGCTGCCGGAAGTATTGGATTTGCCGGCCATCAGGGCAGCAGAGGATAGTATGGAATCGATTGTATTCAAATCCATCCAAGACCTGCTGCTGAAAATCCTTTTGAAATCGGCCAGCGATGATTACGAGATGCGGCGAAGCCGTCAGGCAGCAGGCATCAGCCGGGCAAAATCCGAAGGAAAACAGTTTGGCCGCAGGGTCAGCCAGAAACGGGTTGACGATATCGTCAGCTGTCGCAGACAAGGCCTGTCGATCAGCCGTACAGCTAAAATTCTGGGATGCAGCGAAGCGACGGTCAAACGCATCTGCAAACTGGTTGCAGACGGAAAATACACCGTATCAAAGGCATAGTGCTTTTGCTAAAACTGTCGCAGTAGTAGGCCATAAATTTCAGGCTGCCCAATCATTCAGGCAGCCTGAAAACAAAATATGCGGATGTTTACTGCCTACGGCCGTTCGGCAATATCCTTATTGGGGCGGAAACACAGAGACTGGCGTGTCTTGTCGCAGTTGCGCGAAGTAAAGACATACCGCTGGGAAGAGTACTTCGGATAATCCGGGTTGCGACGGATATAACCCCATTCCAGCATCTGCTGAATCGATGTACCTTTGTCATAGCAGGTAACGCAATGGTTGCCGAAACGGTCTCCACCGCCGGTTTTTGCGATAACTTTGTCGGTATTGCGGTTCAGTTTCTGAACACCCTTATCGACCTTGGTGGCCACCTTGTTCAGCGGGTTGTCCGACCAATTGACGCTGCCGTCGGGATTGGTCGAACAGGCTGCCAAAAGAACCGCAGGCAAAAGAACAAAAAGCAGTCGTTTCATCATGGATCTCCTTATCCGGCCTGACGGCCGTGGTGTTGGTGAAACATTTCCTGGACAAAACCGTTGTCCAAATGGGTGTAGATCTGCGTGGTGGCGATACTTTTATGGCCGAGCAGAATCTGCACAAAGCGTAGGTTGTGGGTTTTCAGAACAAAGTGGGTGGCACATGAATGCCTGAGCCTGTGCGGTGTAATGTATACGTCTTCGCCGAAGCAGGCTTTCACCGTTTTGCGCAGAGACAGCCGAATGCTGCACGGGCGTAACTTCTTCCCGCCCCGTCCGATGAACAAATGGTTGGTCTGGACATTGACCGCCGATGCCGAACGCTCTTTCAAATAGCTGCGGATGCGCTTGGATACCACATCGGTTATCGGTACCAGGCGGGTGCGCTGTCCTTTGCCCGTTACCCGTATCTGGCGGTTGGAAAAATAAATATCGGTCATCAGCAGATTGCTGGTTTCGGAAATACGTAATCCCGAATAGGCCATCAGTTCGAAAATGCACAGGTTGCGCAGATACATCCAATGCGGCTGCTTCGGTAAGGGTGGCGGATTGTCGAGCAGTTTGTCCAGCAGCGACATATCTACTGATTTGGGCAGCGTCTCCGGCAGTCGTGGCAGCCCGAAGCGGAAACGGTCGTAAGACAAATCCAGTATGCCGATGTTGACTAGGTAACCGATAAAGCTGCGCCAGGCACAAATATAACGGCGGATAGTGGTCGCTTTCAATTCAGGATTGTCCGCCTGTTTCATAGTGATCGTTTCCATCATCACGATTTCAGTACAGGCAGCCTGAAAATCCGCAATTTTATGTTTGGCCGCATAACCATCAAGCAGCGACGCAAACTGGCGAAGATTGCTGCGGTAGCCCTCAATGGTTCCCTCCGAAAAGCAACGGGAACGGCAGTTGTCTAAAAAACCGTTGATATGTTGATGCAGCTGTTCTGAGATGTTAGACTTTAACATAATGCTTTCCTTATGAAAAATTAAAGAAAGGCGGCGACACCGCCGCTATGCAGTCTAAAAGCAGCCGTTTTTGCTGTCAGCGGCTACGGAATCAGTTCAGATTGGAAGTGTAGGACTGGTAAGGGTCGGAACGGTTTGGAACGGATGCCTTAATACGGGATTTGGGCGTGGCCGAAACCGCAACAGTTTTACCCGAAGATACCGCGTGGGGTTCTTTTTCCCGGCTCTTAAATTCCCGAAACAGCGCTGAAACCTTATTTACATAGTTCCGGGTTTCAGCAATCTGCGGCACACGGTAACCCGCTTTAACCACACGGCCGGGACCGGCATTGTAGGCGGCCAAAGCCAAATCCGTTCGGCCAAACTGCCCGTACATTTTGCGCAGATAGCGCGCACCCGTACGGATAGATATTTCGGGGACAAACAGATTGGACGGGTTGATATTCAGTCCCCGTGCCGTCCCCGGCATAACCTGGGTCAGTCCGGCAGCCTGTTTGGGCGAAACTGCCCTGTGGTTGTAATGGCTTTCATAGGCGATCAGTGCTTTAAGCAAGGCCGGCTCTACCCCTTCCTGTCGTGCGATCCGTTCGATGGTTTGATGGTGCGTCCAGTAGTTTGCCACCATTGTCCGGCAGGCAGCCGATTGGGAGCGGCCTTTCAGACAGTCGCTGACATGGTCGGCCGAAGCAGCCTGAAAAGGGAAGGCTGCCAGCAACAGCAAACAGATGCAGGATGGAAGTTTGGCCATCTTGGTTTTTTCCGAAGAGTGTATGGATAAAGGAGTGGGCAAATGGATAGGCATACCAGTGAATTTATCGAACAAATGAACCGCGATACCAATCCTATGTTTCAGCATGAAGTCACTAATCTTTGGCATAGTTTTGACTATGCTGCCAACAATGGCGAAGATGTTATTCAGGTGCTGAAACGGAATAAAGGATTAAGGCGGTTTGTTATTTTCGTGCTGTCATTGACATTGTTAATCCATATCCTTAATTAGGAGATGATCGTGAAAACCCACCGCATTCTGCTGATTGGCGCATTACTCTGCCTGGCTGTTCCTGCTGCTGCGGATTCCGTAAAGGACAAAGTGGACTTTGTGACCCAAATCTACAGTGTTCCGATTGGCAGTAGGGAGCTTGGAAATGTGCGTTTCAGCAAAGAAATTCAGTTTCTGGAAAAGCGGCGCGATTGGATTAATTCGCGCCCGGGCAGTCTTGGTTTGGATTGCGAAGCATTTTCTGAAATTATTCCTGGGAATGCTGGTATTGAGCCTGACTTTTTTAAGCACCCAGTAAAAGTTACCGCACTTCACAATGGCCGGATTAGGGCTGAATTCTTTAACGCAGGGGAAAAAGAACAAGTGGATCTGGCTGTCAGCTGCTCGAAAAAATTTTGTCAGGTTGATGACGTGTTTTATCGAGGAGTGAGTTATAAGAACAGTTTAAAGCAATGCCGTTAGCTTGTTTATGCTTAAAAAGGCTGTGCTGTCAGGCACAGCCTTTGTTGCAATTATTTTTTAGGATTGTTTGGCATACGCACAATTGTCGGTGTCATGCCGTGATAGTGTCTGCCCGGATAGATACTGTTTTGCACAAAGTCGGATACCCATGCCCCCTTTCCACCATTGGCTTTTTGCGACCAAATGGCAGCATGACCATGAATTCCACCTCCGTCTTTTGTTTTACCATGTGCAGCAAATGACAGTACATCTCCGTCACGGGGTACATAGTTCTGATCATAGGGAACTTTTTTCCAGCCAAACCGTAATAAATTATTTGCAACATCTTTACCATGTCCGTATATCGGTATGCCTTGTGCTTGTAAGCCGTTATTCACATATTCGGCACACTGCCCATGACTTGTAGCATGGGCATGCGTCAGCGCATAATTTGCAGCAGCAGATGCCTTAGGTGCACTGGGCTGGCCATTATTCGATGCGGGATGTGATTCGCTTTGCAGTTTGTGTCCGATCACTTTCTCAATCGGCGTACCGTCAATAGTACGGCTCATATCATTCGGGTTGAATGTTTTCATCCGCTGCAGGTTTTTTTCCATCTGCTTAATGTCGTCGTTCATCTGTGGATCAAGCCCTTCGGACAAACCGGTACTGCTCCTTTCCTCTTTGCCCAATGCCCTGCGCAGGGTTTTACCGCCGCCGAGTGTGGCAATATCGGTCGCACCAAGGGTGTAGCCCAATACTGCTTCTCCATACTTCCCCTCTTCCCATTGTTCGCCTGCCATATCCCAAGTCTTGAACGCATCGACTAAAGCATAATCGCCTGCTTTTTCGGCCACGCTGCGCAGGTTGTATTTCTCGATAACCTGGTTATTGAAATCCACCATCTTTTTAAATTCGTTATAGTTGTGCGTCATAAGTTTCCGCTCGTCTTCCGGTGACATGTCTTTCAAACTGCTGGCCGCATGACCAGGGTCACCGTAAGCGGATTGGTTAAGCCCGAACAAATCGTTGCGCAGATTGCTGTGATCGATCGGATTGGCAAAGGCACTCTTGGAAAGATTATCGGTTGATATGGCTTGGTCGATGGCCGAGCGGTTGGCATGCGGCATATCGTGCCTGTGCTGTTCGACAGCCAAAGCACCATCCGCCATTTGCGCATAGGCTTGGGCATGGCCGGCCGGATTTTCTTTGGCTAAACCATGGATGGCGGCATAAGCGGCGGAACGCTCTCCAGCGTTGGGCGAAGAAGCAAGGTTCGCCAAAGTAGAGAAATAAGATGCCGCATTGCCCGACGCGTCATGCAATTTGGCGGCCGCACCTTGGTCATATTGGGCAGCGGCATTGGCACCGCTTTCCAACTGGTGGTGCGCGTCGTAAGGATTCGCGGACAGCAGTGCGGAGAATGCTCTCTGATCCAGCCTGGTACTGAATCCGTTACTGAGGGATTCACTGCTGGCCTGGCTTAAGCTGTATGAACGTTCGCGAGCATCACTCAACTGTTGCGTAATGGAGTGGCTCAATTGTTGGCTGTCCATTGTGCCGTAAGCCGTTTGAATACCTTTGGTACTGCCAACATTTTTTCCTTGACTGTATGCGTGGGTCTCACCATTACTGTCTGTATAGGAGACATCACTACTGACGGTTCCGTTGGCCCCTACGCTTACCGCACCATTGGCAACGCCTGCCGAACCGCCTGCGCCACCTTTTGCACCCACAACAAAGTTTTCTCCTGTCCGAACCACGAGCTCTCCTGCATTGGCAAAGCGGACACTACTTTCCCCATTGTTATTCTTGACATACAGTATCCCGCTTTGGGTAACAATGCCGTCTTGACCGATTTTCGCCAATGTCGTTCCATCGGCCGCCCCTTGCAGCATCTGTATTTTTGCTGCCTCTGCCTGCATCGCGGTATCGACATAGCTGCGGTCGGCCTGCAGGTTAATTTCGGCATGGTGGTTTGCGTTGGCATCGGAAACACGATGCATCTCAAATCCGGCCGTAGTCAGCGGTCCGGCAGCCGAACTGTTGGCAATCATGCGGCTCATGCCGATAACTTCCGACTGATCGAGCGGTGGGGTGGCTTTGGTTTCGTCTACATAGTCTTTGCCCACCATATTCGCCCGCTGTGCCAGTTGTACCAGCCCGTAAACCGAACCGGATAGCAGTGACAGCATGATCAACGGCGTCGAAGCCATCATGGTGGAGGCCGAGGCAAGCATATCTTGTGTACCGTCAAAGATGCCTTGGATGACGGAGGGTGAATACACCTGCAAAGGGTTGTCCGATGCAGAGATAGTCATAATCAGCTCGCGCATCCGGTTGTTGTAGCTTTGCAGCATGTAGTAAGCAATCGCACTGTTGAGTGGTAACCAGGAATTGACCCAGGCGGCAAACAGCAGATAGCTGCTCAGAACCCGGATACCGCCCCAACCCATAACCAGCACCACAAAGATGATGATCGGCGACATCACGATGTAGATGAACATCAGGATGTTCATGCTGTGTCCCATAAAGTTTTGGTAGAGCGAGGCTTCGCCGGCGGCATCCACCGCCGCCCGGTTGCGGGCTTCGGTCATCATATACGCCTGCCGCGCACAGGTGGTGTCGCTGCCGCCCAGGCACTGCTGCACGATGTGCGAGAACACCATATTGGCTTCGATTTCGGCGGCATTGACCGCGTTGTACGCCGTAAATGCCTGTGCCAGTGCCGTCGGCTGCATCTCGCCCCTTTCGATTTCGCTGCGTACCATTTTCAGCAGGATGTCGGGATCGTTCACACCCATTGCCGCTGTGCTGCGCGAAGCGTTGCCGCCCGCTGCCAGTGCCATCGCCGAGGGCAGTTGGTCCAATTCCTCTTGGACTGACTTATAGCGCTGCGCCAAATCGGTGGTACTGCCTTTAACGCCGGAAAGGTTGCGGCTGTTGGATGCGGCCACCGCAGTGGGCGAGTAATCCTTGCCCGGCAAGTTGGCCACCTGTTTGAGCATCATCAGCGAGATGATTTTGCCCGCTTGGTCGCAGCCGACCCTGCCGATAACCGGCGGTGCGCCTTCTTTTTCGCCGGGCAGCGCAATATTGGTTACACCGCTCTGGTGGCCGCGTGCCAGTACGTTGAAGATGCCGCCTTTTTCAGCGTCGCCCCAACGGTCCGACCAGTTGCACACCCGTGAAGCATTGGCCAGGTTGGCCAGCAGCAGGACATTGTCCGGGCCGGAAAACTGGTTGCGCAGGCGCAGCACGGTTTTAAGCGGACTGAAATAGCCTTCTGCACCGTGGGTCAGGATGCCGCCCTGCGGTGCTGCGGTGGACGGGCCGGACAGCGAAGAATCGGGCAGCACCTGCATACCGGTGTCGTAGATGCCGGTTAATTTCTTGGACACATAGGAAAACAGTGCCAGTGGATAGGCCACACCAACCGGCACATGGTCGATTTTGCGCACACCGACCGCACCGCCGCTACTGCCGCCGCCCGCATCGTAGTAGGAAGCGATCCAAACGGGAGTTTTCGGGATAAACATAGCCGCCACCAGCACAATCATCAGGAAGTTATTGCCCGGCTGCATGGTGCGGCGGGTAATAAACTGTCCCAGCATCGCGCACAGGGCGAGTACCGAACCCAGTACCAGCAGGCTGATCAGCGGCGAACCGCTGCCCATGCCGTTGAAGAACATGGCCACCGCATTCAGCCCTTTGGCAATCACATCGACATCGCCCACCACCCACAGCGTCATAATTTCCGAAGGGGCATCGGTATCGACGCTGTCTGGCAGTGCATCGGCGTGTGCGGCAGCGGCGGCGGCCAGCATCAGTAACGGCAGCCACAGGCGCATCAGGTGTTTTTTGGGGGCTGCAGGCAGCCGGAAAAGATCGGAAAATCGGAGCGGGGCGGACATGGTTTCTTCTCCTGTTCGGGCAGCCTGAAAACTGTTTTCAGGCTGTCTGCATGTCAAAGCGGGGCTTCTTTTTAGGCGGTGCGTTTTGTCTTACTGCCGTTCGTTGCCGCCGCTGTTGCCGGTCAGTGCCACCGCACCGGCGACGGCGGCGGCAAAATTCTGCTGGGCGGCCGCGCGGTAGCTGCTTTCGCCATAGCGCGCGGCTTCGGCTTCCAGTTTGGCCAGCTGCTGTTTCTGCGCGGGCGACATGGCGACGATTTTCTTGCCGCTGCCGGTGATATTGGCCGAATAAGCGATGGAAACGGTACGGTTCATTGCAATGACCAGTTCGGCCGCCATCTGTTCGCCGTACAGCCGGGCAGCGGCATCGGCAGCCTGAACGGCAGTTTTCGGACCGGCCTTGGCCGCACGGCTCAGTGCTTCGGTGGTTTCCCTGGGCAGACGGTCCAAAAAGGCTTTCTGTTCGGCAGTCAGCGCCTGGGTGTTGTCGGCCAGATAGGACATCAGCGAACCGGCTTGAACCTGCACCGCAGCCGAATCGCCCATCTCGTTACTGTCACCGTAGGCGGTTTGTTTGCCGATCAGCATGGTCAGGATGTAGCGGTAGGTTCCGGGAAAGGTCGAATCGGCAGTTGATACCTGCTGGCAACTGTCGGCCTTGGCAGGATTGAAGTCTTTGCAGCGGTACTGCGTCAGCGGCGTATCGGTTTTGGCACCGTAGACCACGTTTTGGAAGGTCCAAATCGGTGCCAGATCTTTGTCGGTTTTCTGTTCGGAACCTTTGACAAACTGTCCGCCGGATGCGGAAGAAGAGGCATCGGCTCCGGTCAGCAGAATCTGTGTGCCGTACAGACTCATCGCCATTTCCAAAAATGCCTGGTCACCGCCGTAGGGGCGGGTATCGACGGCCGGTTGGGCGCCGTTACCGCCGAATACGCCGGTTGAAACTAGGGTGTTCATCATGTTGTTGCCGTAGTCGGTGGATTTGTCGGCAGCATCGTCTGCTCGGTTGGCGTTTTTGCCCTTGTAGCTACGGCTGTCGTTGGCTTCGGCAAAGTCTTTGGCCGCACCGGATGCGGCGGCGGAAACCGCTTCTTCGGTTGCTTTGCCGTCGTCGGCTGCCGCCGAGGGATTGCGAAGTCCACGAACGTAATCAATGGCTGTCGCACTCAACTGACAAGTATTTTTTGCCTGACTATTGATTTTAGTTGTCCAGTCCTGCAATTCAGACATAATGTTTTGGCAGGGAGGGCACAGGTTGTCTAGGGCAATCTTGGCCGCGTACCCGGTGCCGTTGGCAATAATGGCACGGATCAGGTCTTTCATATTCTTCTCGGAAATCATCGAGAAGCTGCCGAAATAGGCATCAATGCCGCCGCATCCGGCCGAAAAGCGCGGCGGATCGAATGCCATTACATGGAAACTGCGGACCGGCGTACGCAGCGACATCCCGCCGAGCGTGCCGCCGTAGTTGCCGTTTACGCCGCCGGATGCGGGTGCGGTACTGTTCCACATCGCATCCATGCCTTTGCCGATGTCGGATCCGGCGGCAGAAGCGGCAGCAGGTACCGCCCACAAAGAAGCAGCCAGCACGCAGGGCAGTACGCGGGCTTTCAGGCTGCCTGAAAATGTTTGGCGTCGGGTATTCATACGTTTTCCTTTACATCCGGTTGCGGATCAGTCCGTTGAGCATTTTGACCAGCTCGTCGGGGTTTTCGGGGTTGCGGATTTGGCGGCGGGCTTTGGCAATATCCTGTGGAGTCAGCACGCCGCGATCTTGCAGTTTGGCCAGATCAGTCAGTTCGGGGGAAGCCAACTTCATATCGATAGCAGCCAGCACGATTTTGTCTTCCAGCTCCGATTGCGACATCGCACCGTGGGCGACAATCGCCATCTGCTCGGGTGGGGCAGCCAGCACTACTGCCGGCGTCAGCTTGATGCCTAGCGCGCGGGCACGGCTGCCACCCAGGTCGAAGCGCAGATTACCGGCAGTCATACCGCCGATAATGCCGCCGTCGGTGCTGATATAACGCACCTGCAAGCCGTATTTTTTCGCCAGCATCTGTACCACGGCATACTGGCTGTGGCAGAAGCGGCATTTGGAATCGAAAAACAGCCACAGCCCGGCCTTGCCGGACAGGTCGCGAATAATGCCTTCCTTCGCTTGGGAGATTTGCGACAGGGCCTGTGCCCGCGCCATCGAGGCAAGCGGGAAGCGTACCGATTCGTCCAACATCGGATCGTTGCGTACCACGCGCTCTGAGGCGTCGGCGAAATTCATCGACATGTCCACCATCAGCCGTGACATGTATTTGTAGGCCCGCACGTTCTCGTCGGTGGGATTGGTAATCGCACGATCAAGCAGTACCGGCAGTTGGGCGCGTACCCAGGCCGCCGAAAACGGTTCGGGGGCAGCCTGAACGGATGGAGCCGATGCGGGTGCGGCAGGCATGCTTTGCGCTTGGGGCGGCGGCGGCGGTTTGGGTTTCGCTACGGGTTTGGGCGCATCATCCTCATACCACAGCCAGCCCTGCGGTTTGGCCTTGCGGTAGGCATCGGCCGATGCCTGGCCGCCGGCCAGCAGCAGACAGGCGGCCGACAGGCAGAGTGCAGTGCGCAGATACGGTATCCGTTTCATACTTGTTTTTCCTTTTCAGCGCTGCGGTAGGGTGTCGTTGACCGGTTTTTTCCAGTCGAAACTTTTGGGAATGGTGGTGTGGGTGGTTAGCCACGATCGCACCTGCGATCGCACCTGCTGCTGCTTGGCGGCCGGCAGCGCAGCTACCGCTTTTTCGGCCTGGCGGGTGTAGCGTTTGTCGGCAGTGGCCGCCAGCATCCACCATTTGGCCGCATCGGCCGGATCGGCATCGCGCAGTCTGTCGCCCCTTCCCTGATACTGTGCCAGTGCCACCATCGCACCGGTATGCCAGCGGTTGGCTGCCTGCAGCAGCAGCGGATAGGCACGGTAGGGGTTTTGCAGGCCTCCGCGCCCGTTGAGAATGAACATCCCGTAACCGTACAGCCCTTCCGGCACGTTGGCTTTGGCGGCGCGCTCCCAGTATTCGGCTGCCGCCGCTTCATTTTTCGCCACACCGTAACCGCGCTCCAGTATCTGCGCGGCATAGACTTCCGCCGGCCAAAATACGCGTGAAGACACCTTGCTGCGGTAATTCTCGGCAGCCGTCTTAAACAGGCGCAGTGCTTCCGCGCCGTTGGCTTTCATGCCGCTGCCGTAGTAGTACATCAGCCCGAGATTGTAGGCGGCCAGATAATTGCCGCTGCCGTCTTTCAGGGCAATACGGTAGGCTTTGGCGGCAGTAACGGTATCCGTTCTGCCGGCAAGTCCGGGTAGGCGTCCGGTATGGGCAAGATAGCCGTACTGCACCGCCGCCCAGCGGTTGCCGCCGTTGGCAGCGTTTTTCAGTTCGAGTACGGCGGCGGTATCGCCGTTTTCCGCACGCTTGGCCAAAGCCAGCGCATAGTTTTGGTCGTTCTGCCAGAGCTGTTGTTTTGAGGGCTGTCTGTTCTGCGTGCCGCCGCTGCGTGCGCCGTGCAGGCCGCCTTTGCCGAAGGCACGCTCCTGGTCGTTTGCCGCTGCCGGCATGCCGACAGCCAACAGCAGGAAAAACGGCAGCAATTTCTTCATCGTCGTCATTTTGGCTTCTCAGTTGAATTCGCAGCAGTCCACCCAGCGCCACAGCAGGTAAACCGCGTCCGAATCGTTTTCGTTGGCAATCTGGTCGCTTCTGCCGTTTGCCCAGGCGAAATTGCTCGCACCCAGCCGGTGTGCGCCTTTGCCGCCGACATTGGCAAAATCGGCTACCTCTCCGCTCAACTGGCCGAATAGGCTACCTTGATCGATACCTGCATCTCCTTGATTCTGCGCCCCCTGATCCGATTCCGGATAGGGAAACAGCATTGATGCCTTGAATTCGGATTTGCTCGGATACGGTACCGGAACCGGCATGCACAATGCTTTGTCTCCAACCGTCGAAACGGAGGCGTAGCCACCGGTGCGGTTGGATACCATCAGCGAGCGGTTGAGAATGGTGGAAGTGCCGATAATGCTGTTTTTGGCGGCCGACATCGAACCTGCGGCAGGCAGGTTGTTATCCATACAGCCGCCCAGCCAGTAGGCGGTATCGTCAACCGGTCCCCAGCCGATTCCGGTGGTGTTGGCAATGCAGGAAGCACTGTGTGCAGTCAAATCAGCCAGAGGTTGATTCATCATCCGGCTCAGTCCGGCCCACTCGGGATACAGCAGGTTCATATATACGGGATCTTTGGCAGACCATACCGGTTGGGATACGGATGTCTCCAGATTATTTCCTTTGTAAAAGCAGCGCGGATCCCAGTTGTAGGGATTGAATGGAAACGACCAACTGTGAAAATGGCGGAACGAAGTCCCATGTGGTTTATACGATTCTCCGGCCGGCTGCAGGGTGGTTTTCCCCTGCATCAGACCCGACATCTGTGCCATCTGTTGCAGCATCGGTTTGACCGATTCGCCGTACACCGGCGAGCAGGAGGCTTCTCGTACCACCTCGACAAAGCGGGTCGGCAGCCACATGCCGCGCGTATAGCCGTATAGGGCATACGGGTCTTGGCCGCATTTGCAGGTCGACTGGGTGGTTGCCATTGGCGGGGCGGGCACATCGCTGCCCTGCACGGTATCGTTACCCATAATGCGCAGCGGAAATGCCGAGTCGTAGTTAAAATTCATCAGCGCGTCGTAGCCGGCATTGGAGCAGGTGCGGCCGCTGTCTTTACTGCTGCCGGATGCGCCGCCCGATCCGCCGGATGGTGAAGATACGGACGGGGCGGCTTTCAGGCTGCCTGAAAATAGCAGGGCGGCAGCCAGGGCTGCGACGGTATGGCGGGAAGCATTCATGTTTTGTCCTCAATCGGCAGGCGGGGCGGAAACGATGCGCCAAGCTGTTCCCTGTTGTTGCAGATAACTGGGCACGGTGCGCAGCCCGAGCCGCTTGACCAGGGTCGGGTTAAGCGGAAAAGCGGACGGTACGGCTCCGGCCAGCCTGCCCAAACGGGTGTAGAGCACCACTGTCTGCGGCCGCTCGCGTACGATGCGCTGTGCGTAACGCACTTGCCGTTCATCGCGCCCGTCCACCACTACCAGCGAGCGGTTGCCCTGCGGGTCAAGTGTCAGTACATTGAAGCGGCTGCCGCGCGGATACAGCACCCGTCCGCTCTGCGGATCGCGGATGTCGAAACCGGTCAGCGAATAAGGGGTGTAAAGGCGGTTGGAAACTTCCCGTACGGCAGTCAGATCCGTGCTGCCTTCGAGCTGCTGCGCGGCGGATTGCGCCGCCTGTTTGGCTGCGCCTTTCCAGTCGAAACGCGCGGCCGCCGCTTTGATGATTTCGGTCTGATCGGGTTCGGATACCCGCCACTGGCGGCTCAGACGGCGGTTAAATTCACGCCTTTTTACCGCTGCGACAGCCCCGTCCAATGTGCCTGCGCCCTGCACCAGATACCATTTGCCGCCGTCGCGGTGCAGTACCGCCGGAGCATAGGCAATCCGGTAGCGGCGGAAAGCGGCGGGCAGCACCATAATCTGCGGCGGATTACGGCGTGCAGCCGGCGGCAGCTTGCGCATCAGCGCTTCGGCATAGGCAAACGCGCTGTCCGCACCGCCGCTGCCCCAACCGCGATACAGGAACACCGTGCCTTTTCGTCCTGCACCTTGTGCGAGCAGTTTCAGCAGTTCTGCCTCGGGTATGGCGCGGGAAACGAACACCACGGTGTCGGCCTGTGCCAGCTGTGCAGCCATCGGATTCTGACCCTGCGGCAGCAGCATTTGGCGGTTTGCCCCAAACATGCCGGCTGCATTTTCAGGCTGCCTGCCCGCAACCAGCCCCATCTCTCCGGCCAGTTCCCGGGCGCGTGCCTGCTGTCCGGCCAGTCTGCGTTGCAGGTCAAAATCATCGGCTGTTGCGGTTGCGCTAAAACAGCAGACGCAAGCGGCCGCGAACCAGTGAAGCCGGATACGGCCCCCAGTAGCGGGAATCCCAGGAATGCACTTCGCTGCCGAATACAAAAATCTCATCCTTACCCAACCTGTATGTCTTGTCCCAGTAGTCGATCGGTTTGTCCAATTTGGCTGCTCCGTAGGAAACATCGGTCAGCAGATGGCCGTTGATATAGACCTGCCCCCGCTCAATGCGCACTTCGTCGCCGGGCAGCCCCGCCACCGTTTTGCCGATGGGGCGGTTGTCGGCGATCACTGGCTCCATACCGCGTGCCGGAAACAGAATCAGGTCGCCGCGCTGCAGTAGCGGCTTGGGCTGTTTTTTGTCAAACCAGTAAAACTGCCACGGCAGGCAGCCCGCCTGCTTTTTCTCGTACATCAGCGCCCACCGTTCCTGCAACAGCGGGCGTGCCTGCCAGGCCATTGCAGTAACAGCTGCGCCCGAGAGCATGACCAGCAGGCGGGTGCGCAGCGGCGGTAACGGTTTTTTGCTGCTCATCAGTCCAGCGAACTGCCCAGTGCGGATGCGGCCGGTTCGGCCGGAAGTGCGCCGGGAAGGTTTTCAGGCTGCGTTGCGGCAGGCAGTAGGGATGTGGTGCCGCCGGCTGCCGGCAGCGGCTGCGCCGCTGTAATGTCCGGCGTCAGGCGGATGCCCAGCTCTTCGGCCACCTGTACCGTGGCATCGGCGCTTTCAGGATAAGTCAGTACTGCCGATTTGCGTACAATCAGCCGTCCTTCGCCCGCCATCGCATCGAGTTTGGCCTGCAACCCGCCCAAGCGGCTTTGCAGACGCTGCTGTACTGCTGCCGGATCGCCGCCTGCACGGGTGTCGGCCAGCGCTTCTTGGAGATAGGCGGCGGCCAGTCGGTCGGAATCGACCACCGTAATCCGGTTTGCATGGGTGGGATACAGGCTGCGGTAGAAGCTGTAGCCGCCCATCAGCAGCGACAGCAGCAACAGGGTGCCGGTCAGAAAACCGCTGCCTGTGCCGGAAGCAGACGGGGGATTGGCGGTGGGCGCGGCAGGTTTTACGGTTGCGGAGTGTTGTTCGGATTCGCTCATGACGGATTCCTTGTCTGGTTGGTTTTTCAGGCGGCCTCTGTGTTTTCAGGCTGCCTTACAGCGTGCCGTCGCCGTACAGCCGCAGGGCTTCGGCTTCGACCAGATGGGTGATCTGCTCGCCGGCACGCACACGCCGCTGCAAATCTTTGAAAAATTCGCCCTCGGTGCCGAACAGCACGCGGTTGAACGGTGTCTCCACCAGGCGGGCAATGCCTGCACTGCCGCCGCTGCGGATTAGGATTTCGCTGTACTGCCCTTTGGCGGTCTGTACTTCGCGCATCAGTTTTTCGGTATAGGCATCGGTTTTGATCCAGCCCTTCTCAATGCCCTCTTCAATGGCTTCCGGTGTCTGCTGCATATGGAACTTGGTGTGGCAGGAGGCCATAATCGCCGAGCCGTGCGGCGTGCTGTATACCTGGGCGAACGTCTGCACCACCACGCCGACCGAGCCGGTCTCCTTGCGGACTTTCGAAGCCAGTTTGGCGGTAAAGTCGGCAAACGAAGCATCGGTAATCCGGTCTCCTCCTTCTTCGATAACCAGCATCTTGCGGCGGCCGCCGGCGGTAACGAACATCTCTTGGGCGATGGTGGTGGAGATGGTCATCAGCACCACGTCGCACAGGTGCTTGTTGCCGGTCAGACCGGAAAGTTCCAGCACCGTCCAATCTGCCTCAGTGCGGAAATTGTTTTCGCCCCTGAACCAGCGGCCCATCGAGCCGGTGGAACCGAAGGGCGAAAGCAGTACCGCCAGTTCGTGCTGCTCGCGCATCATCGAACCGGTCTGGTTGTTGAAAAAACGGATGATGTCGGTGATTTCGGCCTGGTTACCTTTGTCGGAATAGACGGATTTGACCGCTTCCTCTACCAGCGCGCGCTGGGTATCGTTCAGCCCCTCGTTCGGTCGCGCCATCTTGCCGATAATCGGAATGATGAGCTCGATTTCTTCATCGATGTTGTCAATGCGGGTAAACGGATTGAGACAGACTTGGGAGTCGAAATGGAAGTCGAGAATCTGCGCCCCGGATACCTGTGCGGCGGCCAGGTAGGATGCGCCGGTGTCGATGGTCCAGATTTTGGTGCCCAGCGACAGTTCGTCCTGGGTCAGACGCTGTACGGCAAACGACTTACCCGTGCCGGACGCGCCGGTCCAAATCCAGTTGTAGTTGAGGTTGCGGCGGTCCATCAGCGCGTAATGAAAAGGCCGCCCCAAACGGGTGGTCAGCAGCATTTCGCTGCCGAAACCCTGCCATTCGCCGGTTACCGGCAGCAGGTGTGCGGCATGTTTGCCGCCCATCGTTTTGAAACGGTGGGTGTTGCGGATGCTTTCTGCAGAAGCATTGAGCGGAAGCTGGTTGAAGAAGGAAACCTCGGGGATGTATTTTTCCGGCCGCATCACAAAGCCGAAACGTTTGTAATACGAGGCAATTGAAGCCTGGGCGCTGCGGATTTCTGCTGCCGAACGGTTGAACAGGCACAGCGTAGTGGTGGCTTCAACGAAGTTGCCTCCCTCTACTGCCAGCTGTGCCAGCTGCTCGAAGCCTTCGCGTTTTTTACGCAGGCGCGGCGACCATTTGAGCATCAGCGCATTGGACGATTTTTCCACCTGCGCCTGCGAAGCACGCACTTTGGCTGCCTTGACACCCTGGTCGGGGAAGTGGATGGTGGTGCACAGCGCATAAGGCATGGGAATCTGCGGCCCGTTGCCGGGCGGGTTACCCAAGAGTTCGACCATGCGGCCGAAATGGAAAGGCTGCTCCTGGCCGGGATAGCGGTCGGTCACCAGCATCCCTACATACTGCCGCTCCCCCGAATTGGAAAATCCGGAGAAATGGATCAGGTCGTGGCGGCGGTTGTCCCAGTTCATCCGCGAACCGGCAGGGAAAAGCTGCTCGTTCAGCGGACGGGTTTCTTCCACGCCTAAATCCCACGGTTCGTATACCGCAAAATACCGGCGCAACACTCCCATCAGTTCGGACGTGGACAAGGATCTGGCCTGAATACCCATCACTTCCAGTTGCGAGACGGCAGTGTCACGCAATTTGACAAAGGCATCACATTCGCGCCGGAACGCCGACATTTCCTTTTCGCTGCCGGTAAACGGATTTTGCACTTTCAGCGGTACTTTGACCGTCCACAGGCAGTAGCTGTCGAGCAGGCGGGTATTGGATGATGCGGTCAGCTTGTGCCGCGCACCCAGAGCGAGAAATTCTGCCCGCCGCGCGACACCGTGTTGCGCCGTCTGCACTGCCGAATCGCCGGAGATCCCGTCTCGCGGCGTAAGGTAGCTGCCCAGTACCGGATCGAGATAGGGAGAAGCAAACTGTACGAACTGCATCATTGTCCCGCCGGGGTAGGCTTCGTTCAGCAGCGTGGCTGCCGCACCCGGGGTTTTGTCGTCCCAACCGGCCAGCGGCGCAAACATATACACCGAGCCGATGGCATTGTCTTTTTCGCAGTAGAAAATGCCATCTTCATCATTGCCGGTACTCAGGCTGATGTATTCCCAGCCCAAATCGCGGGCGGTGTTTCGCTCAAAAATACCCATAACGCCGCCGGTCAGAACGGGATCCCGTCGTCATCCGCATTCTCGGCGGTGCGCGGCGGTTTGAGCACGATGTTGTCGATGCGTTCAGATGCCAGATTCAGATAGATGTTCTCGACGCGCAGCTTGCGTACTTTGATTTTTTGGCCGTCTTTTTCGTAGAATTCGATCAGCTCTTCGCCATCCACCACCACCGGCATACCTTTAGACAGTACTTTTTCCAGATGCGGTGCCTGACGGTTCCAGTATTCGCATTCGACCCATTCGGCAGGGCCGGCCGGTTCGTAACGGCTGCCGCCGTCGGCGGTTTTTTGACGTTTGTAGCGTGTGGAAGCGACGGAAAAGTTCAATACCGTGCTCGGCTCGCCGTCACGGTTGATGGTTCTGAGAGAGAAATTTTGTCCCAGGTTGCCCCGGATAGTTGAGAAGATAGACATAAAGCCGTCTCCGTTTCGGGAGACAACCGGATAAGAAAACCGGAAAAATTTCCAGCTTGTAAGAATGGGGGTGTGGCAATACTAGCCTGCGTTTGTGTCCTTGTCAAGACAAGGGTTTATGTCGAAGCAAAATACCGTTACAATGTTCCGGTATGTGAAAGTGCAGCACCTGCTGCAAGGAGAGAGTGATGAATGCCGTACCGAAACCTTATCTGATGACAGACGCGCAGATGATCCGTGAGGCTTTGGAAGCGAAACGCGATTTGGACGAAACCCGTCTGTACATGACCATGCGGGATTTTTCGGCGTGGATTGAGGCATTGGAAACCAACCCTGAGGCGCAACCCGAGCCATGCCACCTGTAAAACCGTTTGATATTGAGATTTCCAGACAGGCGCAGAACGATCTTCTGCGCTTTTACCGTTTTTATGCGAATCAAAACCTGCCTGATGTAGGCAGACGTGCGCTTGTGACAATCCGGAACAGTCTGAACAGTCTCACTGCCATGCCCCTGTCCGGCAGACCTGTTGATGAAACAGACCTGAGAGAATGGTTGATTACTTTCGGCAAAAGCGGCTATGTTGTTCTCTATTATGCCGATACCGAACGTGGGTGTGTCGAGGTGCTGAAAATGAAAAGTCAGGCAGAGCTTGATTACCACAATGGCGGCGAATGGGACGAATGGTTTGACGATACGGATGTTCCCGATGACTTTTTAAAAAACCGCGAACAACCCGATCCGCAAAAAAGGGAAGATTTTTAAACGCAGGCTACCCCCGCCAGTTCCTGACCCTGCCGGTATCCAGATGGATAAAACTGTCATAGATGCCGATGCCGCCCGCTTTGAAATGCGCCGCCATGTCTGCCAGCTGCCGCAGGCCGATACCGCGCATAGTCAAATCGACGGCCCGGCCGTGAATGTGCATCGAGTTGCGCGCCGCGCCTTCAATCGTTGCGTTACGCCGTGCGGTGCGGTAGGCGCTGTTAACGGTAATCAGCGGATCGCGCTTCCCGGCAATTCTTGCCCATTCCTGCAGGCCGTACAACAGGTTGAGCAGTCCCGCATCAATATTGGTAACCGCGTTGCCGTCTTTGGCGTCGCGCAGAAACCAGCGGGCGGCCAGATAGCCGTCTTTCAGATAACCCCTGTCGGCGGCATAGAAGCGGATGCTGCGCCGCTCGCCCGTGTCGGCCCGGCGCATTTCCAACAGACGGTCGCGCCGCCAGAAACCGCTGTTGTCGGCCAGCGCAAACGCTTCGTCGGGAAACAGGATGCCGGCAGCCGATACGGCGGCGGCGGATAAAAACTGTCTGCGGTTCATCGTGTGTTGTCCGATAACAGGCCGTCTGAAATCTTTTCAGACGGCCTTATGTTTTCTTTCAGGCTGCCTGTTTCGGGCATCGGCCTGCGCTTCGGCCACCAGTTTGCGGATCATGCCTTCCTGGTAGGCGGTAAATTCTTCCAGGCTGATTTTGCCTGTTTCAATGGCGCTCAGAGCCATCTCCCATTTGGCGGTGGTAACCGGATCGGCGATGGTTTTGGGAATGCGGGCAATTAGCCGACGGCCTTTTTCGGTGGCATAGACTTTGCGCTTTTTCTTTTCCAGATAACCCATCTCAAACAGCCGTTTGATAATTCCGGCACGGGTGGCTTCGGTGCCCAGTCCTTCGGTGCGCCGCAGCACTTTTTTGACTTGCTCGTCGTCTACGGTTTTCAAAAAATCCGACAGGGTCTGCATTTCGTCCAGCAGGCTCGATTCGGTAAAGCGCGGCGGCGGGGCAGTCTGCTTTTGCTGTGCCTTACTGCGGCTGCCTTGCACGGCATCTCCGGCTTTGACCGGCGGCAGGGTTTGGCCGCTGTCCTGTTCTTCGTCTCCGTCTTTCAGGCTGCCTTCGGTTTCTTCGTCCGCATCGCCCAGCAGGGCTTTCCAGCCGGGTTTGGCGGGGCGGCGGCCGACGGTACGGAACAGCTGACTGCAGCATTCGACTTCGATAACGGTGGAATCGTATTCGCAGTCGGGATAAAACTGGGCGATATAGCGGCTGCGTATCATCAGGTAGAGATCGCGTTCGGCTTTGGAAAGTGCCGACAAATCGGCATTGGCGACGGTGGTCGGTATGATGGCGTGGTGCGAGTGTTTGTTGACCTGCGTGTCATTCCACACCCGCGACGGCCGTTGCGTATCGGCTCCCTGCAGCACGCCGTCCAGCGACGGATCGAGTGCCAACAACGCGGCAAACACCTGCGGTACTTCGGCCTGCTGCGATTTGGGCAGATAGCGGCACGGTGTGCGCGGGTAGGAAGTGATTTTGTGTTTCTCGTAGAGCGATTGGGCGGTTTTCAGCACGTCGTCGGGACTCATGCCGAAGCGGTTGCCCGCTTCTTTCTGCAAGGCCGACAAACTGTACGGCAGCGGTGCGGGTGTGTGTTTGCGCTCGGTGGCGGCGGTGCGGACGGTGCCGCTGCTGCCGTCCAGTTGCGCCGCCAGCATCTCGGCGGCAGCTTTATCGGTACACAGGCCGTCTGGATTTTTCAGGTGCTCCGGTATCTGCCATAGGGCGGTAAAGCTGCCGGAGGCAGCCTGAAAAACCGCAGAGAGCGTGTAATAGGCATAGGGCTTGAAGTTGTCGATGGTTTCGTCGCGCCGCACCACCAGTGCCAGCGTCGGCGTTTGGATGCGGCCGACCGACAGTGTGTGCTCCTTGCCGTAGCCTTCGGCATAGGCGGCGGTGTAGGCACGGGACAGGTTCATGCCGACCAGCCAGTCGGCGCGGCCGCGTGCCAGTCCGGCCAGATACAGTCCTTCGGTTTTGCTGCCGGGCAGTATGTTGGCCAGGGCTTTTTTGACCGAAGTCGCATCCAGTCCGCTGGTCCAGAAGCGGGAAACCTTTTTGCGGTAGCCGCAGTAGTCCAGTATCTCCCGTGCGATGACTTCGCCCTCGCGGTCGGCATCGGTGGCGATGACCACCTCGTCCGCCTCGGCCAGTAGTTTTTGGATGACCTTAAACTGCTTGGCCGCACCTTTGGACACTTCCATCCGCCAGGTTTCGGGAATCACTGGCAGTACGGCAATATTGCCGAAATCGGCATATTGCTCCCCGTATGCGGCAGGCGGCATCTGGCTCAGGATATGGCCGAAGGCCCAGGTAACGGCGGTATTGCCCTTGCGGAAATAACCGTCGTTCCGTCCGCCAAGCACGCCCAGCACCTTGCCGATGTCTTTGGCTTGCGAGGGTTTTTCGCAGAGAAAGAGTTTCATCAGGCAGCCTGAACAATATCCTGCTTCAGATTGTGGCGGTAAACATGCCGATGATGATGGCGGTGCCCAGCGTGGCGGCAGCGACAACAACCAGTACCGCCATAAAGGCTGTGAACTTGCCCATCGACGCACTTATGATGGCAATCACCAGTGCGACTAGGGCAAGCAGCATCCCCATCGAGCCGGTCAGCTTGTCCTGTATCCAGTCCACCATGCTTTGGAAGGTGGTGTCCGATCCGGCAAAGGCGGGGGCGGAAAGCAGGCCGAACAGCGGCAGCAGCAGATAGCGTGTATTTAAGCGGGACAGTCGGGATCGAAGAGTTTGAAGTGTTTTCACAATGTATTCCTCGTAACGGAGTATGGGAAAGCGGTTTACTGCAGAGGCGCAGTCAGTTCGCCAGCAGGCAGGCTTTCAGGCTGCCTTTGTGCCGGGCTGCTGCCCGAGTCCTGCGGATTGGTGTTTTCAGACGGTTTTTGCGTATTGTCCGGCTGTGCCTGCGGCGCGGTTTCGACGCTGTCGCTTTCTCCGGTATCTGCAACGGCACTACCTTCGGAAACCGCCGCACTTTGTCCGCCGGCATCATCTTGATCGGCTTTGCTGACAGCAGGAGCCACCAGCGGGGTAACGGTGCGCGACGATTCGATCGCCTGCATCGCCGAATAGCCGACGTTCCAGCGGCGCGGTGTCACTTCGGAGAAAACGCGGGTCGGATAGACCAGGCTGCCACTGCTGTCTTCATAGGCATTGACCCACACCCGTAATACCTGTGCAGGCATCAGTAGCGGTTTGGGTTCGTATATGGCGGCGGCATTGGGAACCGGCTCGGGCAAAAAGGGGGTAATTCTGCCTCCGTCCGAGTTACCCCGCGCCGGATATTCACCCGGCTGGTAGTCGTCTGATGCGTCCCACGCCTGTGCCATACCCATGCAGGCACCCTGCTTGGTTTTGCCACACCCCAGCTGCCCCGAACCGGTATTCATCGAAGCGGCGCAACCGGCCAGCAGCAGGGCAACCAATACGCTTGAAACGGTCTCTTTAATCATCGTTTGTCCTTTGCATATTCCAATGAGATACCGGACTGAATCAGAATGTCACCGGTACGCAGCGGCTGGATTTCGATTACCGGAAAAGACTGCTGCGCGTATTTTTCGTAAATCGACGCCACACGGCCAAAAATATCATTCAGCCCGTTGGCCGCCACCGTAGCGGCCGCCTGTCCGGGGGCGGTACTGCCGGTACCGATATTGATGCTGTTGCCGCCACCGTCGCGGCGGCCGATACGACCGCTGCCCGCTACTGCCACAGTAGCTTGTCCGGCGGTATTGATCATGCCGATTTTGACCATCTGGGCGATGGCTTTGCCGTCGCGGGAAACCAGCCGCCCGTGCCAGCCGGGTTTGCCGTCTTCGCCGATCAGCGTGCCTTTTAGCGTTGCTTCGACCGCCTTACCGTCGGAGCGGATGCAGGTAATCGATTTGGTGCGTACATAGGCGCGCTCGTCAGCCAGCTGGCCGTAGGCATTGGCGATAATCACGCAGTCGGACAAATCGCTTTTGAAGCCGTTGGCCATCCGTCCCAAGCCTTTCACACGCAACAGGATGGGCATGGCGTTTTCGCCCGAACTTCCGGCTTCGCCGTTGCCATCGCCAGTGGGGGCATTGATGCCGGAGACGGCGATAACCGAGAGCTGCGAACCGGCGGGTAGATAGCTGCGGGTGTCGTTTGCCCCGCCGCTTTCCCCGCCTGAAGCGGATTGGCTGCCGCCCTTGTCCTTACTGCCGCTTTTGCCGCTGTTGCTGGTATGGTTTTGGTAAGGGTTGTCGTCTTCCCCTTCCGCTGCCGCAGGCGTGTTTTGCGCACTACCGTCAACACCCGGCGCAAGCGGTGCGCCGCCGGTATCGCCGGGCAGCGTGCCGGGTGGAACAAAGCCGTTGCCGATGCCGGAAGCAGCCTGGTTTTCCAAACCGGTGTTGCGGCTTTCGGCAATGATCTGCCGCACCTGCTCTTCGGTCAGGCCGCCGCCGTTTTCAGACTGCCTTTGCGCCTGTTGCTGCTGCATCTGCTGGATTTGGTTGCGCAGTGCATAGATTTCCGCCGCCAGTCCTTCCTGAGTCAGATTGCGCTGGTTGGGCGTGACCACCTGCTCGACTTCGGTCTTGCGGCGGCCGGAGCGCGTGCCGCGCACGCTGTCGGTAATCATCGCGGCAATGGTGGCCAGCGTCAGAAACGCCGCCACGCCGCCCAAGACCATATTGCGCTTCTGTTTGCCGCCGGCATTACGCCAGGTTTCTTTCAGTCCCATGCTAACGCCCCCTGCCGACCATAATCAGCACATCGGTGCTTTCGCCCGGGTGTACTTGGATTTTCGGGTAGAACGCCACCGCCACCACCCGTGCGTCTGCACCGAACATTTCTTCGGCCAGCGTCTGGGTGCGGTTGGTGGTGTTTTTCAGGCGGTAGCGGAAAATATCGAACTCGTTGCCGCTGTAACGCTCGACAGGCGACACGCTCATGCCCGAAGCCATCGAAAAACTGCGGCGCAGCGGACGCACGCTGTAACCGGCGGGTGTTTTCAGCATCACGATGTCGCGGATAACGGCGGCCAGCTGCTGCGGAAAACCGCCCGACGGTGCCGCCGCTCCCGCGCCCTGCCTGCCGCCGAGCGACACGGTAATGGTTTGCGAATCCAGCTTGGTGCTGGGAACCAGCGTCAGTGAAATGGGCATGCCGGTCGGATTGTCGGCATCGGTAATCGACACGAAAAACGGTTTGTCGGTTTTCGGGGTAACCAGAATCGCCGAGCCGTTAGAGCCGAGGTCGTAATGGGTTTTCAATCCGACGGCATGGGCGCGGGCAAAAGGCGTATTAATGATGTTCGGATGGCGGCGCGACACCGGCACGCGGTGGTTTTCGCCGTAGGAAGAGACAATGGCGTGCACGCCGTGTATCCGTCCTTCCTGAATGCTGCCGGCCGCAGCGGAAGACATGCTGCCGACAGGGGCGGTTACCTGCACGGCGCGGCGGCGGGCATAGTCCGAAGCACGTATGGCTTCGTCCGCATGGGCAGCCGCCGCACACAGCAGGAGGCACGCAATGCCGAGACGGGGTAAACGTTGGTTCATAAAACGGCTCCTACAAAACATCGGGGTTGTCGTCGGGGGCGGTGGGCTGCACGCCGGAAGCAGGAGGCGGCAGCACGGCGGGAGAAGGTGCGGATGCGGCAGGCGCTGCCTGTCCGGCAAAAGGACTTGTCCCGAAAGGCGTTTGCGGATTTTCAGGCTGCCCCTGCGGTGTGGCCGGTGCAGATGCTGCCGGTGTTACCGACGGCGCCTGTGGGAAAGTAATTTCGCTTTCCGGCACTTGCGGTACTACCTGAATCTGTGCTTTGCGGTCGGCTGCTTCTTTTTCCGCCTTGTCGGGGTAGCGGTCGGCCCAGGCAAAGGTATGCGGTTCGCCCGGGTAGACGTACCAGGAAGTAACACGCGGCAGGCCGCCGACCACTTCCATCTGCAACTCGTAGGTAACCGCCACCTGCCCTAACTGGGTCATGCCGCCCTTGCTGTATGCGGATGAAACCAGCTTGCCGGAAATGAAGATTTTTCGGCTTTTGGCCTCGAAAATAATGCCGCCTTCCGGTGTGAAATTGCTTACCGGATTGACGCCGATATAGTTCGGGTTGCTTTTGATGGCCAAGAGTTGCGGCTTGACCAGCTGCCACACTTTCGGATCGAACAGCGGTTCCATATTGCGGTCGATAAAGTCCACTGTTCCTGGCGTGGCCGAAGACATAGTGCCGACAATGTAGGCGGCAAACGAGTTGAGATAATTCTGCGAAGCGCTGTCCCAGCCGATAACCGCCTGCTCGGGCAGCTCGCTGGGCGGTTTGAGTACCACCCGTTCGCGCATCCGCGCCAGGCTGACCCCCTGCACGATGTTCAGAATCAGTAGGCCGATGGCAATCATGCCGAGTATCGTGTTGTTTTCCAGTGCCTTGCGGAACGTGGTTTTGAATGTCGGCCACTGCATCAGTTGTCCACCCTTTTGATGAGCCCGTTGGAAAAACGTTCGCTCAGCGCAAACAAACCGGTTAGCGCGTACAGCATGTGCATCATGGTGCCCGGCAGGGTGTTGCGCTTGAATTTGACGTACTGGTAGGACATCCATATCCCCAGCGCGATACCTGCCAGCATGCCAAAGGCCGTGCGTAATGCGTAGTTCAGCACCACCCCGACCATCATGCCGACGATAAACACCGAAATGTCGTCCGATTCCAAAAACAGAAACTGGGGCAGGGTATCGACGTATTCGGGAAAGACCACGGCGCGGTTGTTGTCGCTCATTGCGTTCTCCATTCGCATAAATCGCTGTCGGGCAGACGGGTTTCGCCGAAAATGCAGCGGCGGTTGACCTTTACGCCTAATCCGTCCAAATAACGCGCCACGCTCTCGGCACGGCGTGCGGCCAGGCGGTTGTTGTACGCTACAGACGCACGCGGGTCGGCATAGCCTGAAAGGGTAACCCCCTGCTGCCGCAGTATCGGGGCGGCACGCCGCAGCGCCTGTTTTTCATGTGCGGACAATGCGGCCGAATCGGTGCGGAAATACACGGTGTGCAGTACTTTGTGCTCTCCGGCTGCCGTCTGAAACGACAGGGAAATACCTGTCTGACTGACCGTCTGCGGCAGCCAGAAATAGCTGCCTTCTTCTTCGCCAAGTAGGGCGGCATCGCTGTATCCGGTGCGTTTAAGCACCACAATCTCGGTGCGCCGTGCCACCGGCGTCTCGGGCGGTGGTTTGGTCGCGCATGCTGCCATCAGGCAGCCTGAAAGCGCCGCTGTCAGAATCGTTTTGGCCATATTTTCCTTTCTTGCTCCTTGGCATCAGCCGCCGGATAAGGCAGCCTGAAAACAGCAGCAGTAAAACCGCATAGGTCTTGCGCCACGAATCGAACGCGCGGTAGGCATGGGGGCGCAGCATCTGTGCCGCATATACCGTCCAGCCACTTTGTGCGGCAGATTTCAGGCTGCCGAAGCATTGTGTTTGCCGTTTTGCGCCGAGGGCGAAAGCGCGGGCGGCCGCTGCCGGATGGCGGATCTCCGCGCTGTCGTAGCGCAGGGTTTCGTCCGAAGGCAGCGGACACAGGGGCGGCAGCGGTGCCGTCCACAGCCACAATGCCCACAGCGCAGGCAGTACGACCAGACACCTAGCGGCGCGTGCTCTGTAAGACATCGGATACCAGTCCGTTCATCAGTTGTACCAGCACGCGGTAGTCGCCGCCGGTAAAACCGGCATGGGTGGTGTAGCGGCCGCCGACGGCGAAAAACGGGGTAGCGGTAACCCGGTAGCGGCGCACCAGCAGCATCGCCCGCGCCATCCGCTGCTGTGTCCGCCTGTCGGCTGCGGCTGCGGCAATTTGGCTGTGGGAAAATCCCATGCGGTGCAGCACGGCAGCGAAACCGGCACTGCTGCGTGCCGTTTTGGCCGCTTCAAAAGCCAGCCGCTGGTATTCGGTAATCCGTTCCGGTGCCAGGCTGCGCACGATGTAAAAACCGGTGGCGGCTGCATCGAGCCGTCTGTTGCCGGTATAGATCGGCACATACACAAAGCGGAACGGTTCGGGCAGCGTGCGCCCCCATTCACCCATGCCGTACCACGTCTGTTCGCAGTAGGGACACTCGTAGCTCATAAACATGAACACGCGGGCTTGGTCGTCGGCATAGGGGCCGACCGCCAGATAGGGTTTGACGATATCCGGTTGGGTGGATTGTCCGAGAGCACCGCCGGTGTTCTCCGGTAGTCCGAAAGGGTTGTCTGCACGTGCGGATACGCCTGCGGCCAGTGCGGCCATTCCTGTCAGAAAACGGCGGCGGTTCATGCATTCTCCTTCGAAGACAGGGCATCCACCGCCATGCTGCCGATGGCGCAGGCATCGTCAAAATCGACCAAACCCTGGGCCGACAATTCCAGTGCGGCCTCGGTCAGCGTGCGGTACTGCGGTTGCGCATACAGGGCTTCGCGTACTGCCGCCATATCACGTGCCAGCAGGGCTTGGCGCACCTGCGGCGAATTGAGGGCGAACTCGATAACCGGAATCCGTCCGGTATAGCCCGAGCGGCAGTTGTCACACCCGTTCGGATTGCGGCGGTAGCAGGCTGCCTGAAAAAAACGGGACGGCGGTTGTTCCGTCTCGCAAAGCGTGATTGCTTCACGGCAGTGCGGACACAGCCGGTTGAGCAGGCGCTGCGAGAAAAAAGCCAGCAGCACATCGGCCAGCATATAGCCCTCCACACCCAACCCCATCAGCCGGTACAGCGACAGCGGCGCATCGTTGGCATGGATGGTGGTCAGCACCAGATGGCCGGTATTGGCAGCGTTGACCGCCATCGAAGCGGTTTCGCCGTCGCGCACCTCGCCGACCAGAATCACGTCGGGGTCGTGGCGCATAAAGCTGCGGATGACTTTGGAAAACGGCCGGTAAACCGGGTGGATGCTGACCTGGTTTGCGCCTTTAACCGGGTATTCGACCGGATCTTCGGCGGTGCAGACATGGATGTCGGGGCGGTTGACGTGGTTGAGACAGGCATTGAGCGTGTGCGACTTTCCCGATCCGGTCGGGCCGCAGCACAGAATCAGCCCTTCGTTTACGGCCAGCACTTTTTCCAGGGCGCGACGCACGGTATCGGGCATATGCACGGCATCCAGTCCGAAATGTGCGTTTTCCTGATTCAGAATGCGGCACACCGTGCTTTGGCCGTAACGGTTGGGCAGAATACTGACCCGCACGTCCACCATTGTTTGGCTGGCCTGATCCAGCAGCCAGAACGATCCATCCTGCGGCGACTCGCGGTCGCTGCTGCCGATGCGGCATTTGGCGCGGATTTTTTCGTCTACCGCCTGCGAGGCGGCACGGCTGAACAGCCAGCGGTCGGACAAGGCCATATCGCGGCCGCGCAGCCTGACCATACAGCCGTTTTCCTGGTCGCGGAAATGGATGTCGGACGCTTTGACCGATGCGGCATAGGGAAATACCCAATTCAAAAAATCCACCACCGGTTTGTCGCCGTTCGAGGTGGATATGAAACGGGCCGCCACACCCAAATCGAAGGCTTTGCCCTCGTCCTGCAGCAGCAGGCCGAGGGAGGCGGGTTCGTCGGTATCGGCGGTGTCGTACATGGTTTTCCCAAAAATGCCGGCTGGCATACTTTCGGGTTCGGACAGTCGGCAGTGCGGTGCGATGGCACTGCTGACGCAATACTTCTCAGGATATTGCGGCACACGGGTGTGCGGACTGTCCGAACCGGAAAATACGCGGCCGGACGTATTGTCTGACAGGCTTTCGGTTCGAGATGCCCCCATCCTTACCCGGCTGCCTCGGTTGGCGATTTGCGGCATAAAATCCTGCCGCACCTGCCCGGCATTTTTGACAAAAAATCCTGAAAAGTCATGCAACAAAGGAAAAAAGTCCGATTTCTTTTGTTGCTTGACAAGGCGCATCTGTTTTTTGCATAGTACGCGGTTGGCCTATCAGGCAGCATGGTTTTCCAAATCTGGCAATTCATTGTTTCAAATAAATAAAGCAAAGGTAAGGGCGATTATCCAAAAGCCAAAAAGCGGGGTGCTTAAAGCACGCACCCCGCTTTTTTTTGCAACAGCCCCAAAGGCAAAGGGAAAAGATTTAAGGCTAAGAGGAAAAGGTTTTAAGGGAAAATCCCAAAAGACTTTAAAGGCAAACGGATTGTTATTCTTTGAATAACAATCCGTTAAAACGCCATAAAGCCGCAGCACAAACAGCCTGAAAAAGCAAGCAACAACGCAAGAAACCTGTTTTTCACTTTGTTGCTTGCTTCTGCGCGTTTTTGTCCGAAATACTTGGGGCATTTGTCCGACGGAGCCGAAACGCCATGCAGCCCGAACATTTCATGCATCTGCACCGCAGCCTTGAGCGTCTGCACGGTGTTTCGCCGCTGTGGCCGGCGGTATTGGCTTACCGCATCGCCCGGTGCGGCGGTTTTATGGAGCAACTGACGCTCGGCGAAGCGGATAGCAGCAGCGTACTGGCCGCACATACTGCCGCCCTGCTGGACACATTGCCCGCCGACAGCAGCGACCGGACACTGGCTCAGGCGCTGGCCTCCGGTTTCGACGGCTTCTACTGGCATGCCTGCGGTACAGCCGTCGGACGCACCGCGCACTGGAACAGCCTGCATGAGTCTTTTCACGCCTTCTGTGCGCGCACCGCCGTATCCGAACTGGTACAGCTGTCTGTCCCGCATACTTCTGAAGCTGAGGCAGCATCCTGGCTCTTGGCCGCTGCAACAGGGGGCGCCTTATGTCGCTGACATGGTATGCGGTCATCGCCGCCGCCGTCATCCTGATTCTGCTCTATCTCTTTTACCATCCCGAAAAACATTTGCCCGCCGCAACCGTTCAAACCCGCGAACACCTGCCCGATACGGCAAACGGCAGATTCCGCGTACTGGATGCGGAGGAGCTTGTCCGTCTGCTCGATCTCGATCCGGTACTGGCCAATATCAAGGCCAATCTCGGGCTGTCAGACGAAAACTGGCGACGCGACGCGCTGCCGACGCTGTATGCCTACATCGTCTTCGTCCAGCGGCTGCCCGCTTCCGAATCGCACCACCATGCGGGCGACGGCGGGCTGGTGCGCCACACGCTCGATGTGGCGGTGCTCGCACTGACTGCCGCAGCAGCCCGCAGTTGGCCGCCCGGCGCGCAAACCGAAGACATTGCCCGCTTGGGCGCACCGTGGCGTTTCGGCATCCTGACCGCCGCGCTTTTGCACGACATCGGCAAAACCCTGACCGGCGTAACCGTAGAACTCTTCGAGCATGCCGAAGATGCGCAGGGCAGTCCGTGGCTGCCCGATGCAGGCAATATGGCGCAGAACGGCGGCCGCTGGTACCGCGTATCCTTTCCCGAACACAAAGCCCCCTACACCCTGCATGCCGAACTGGCCTGGACGTTTTTTGCCGCTATTGTTCCCGCCACCGTGCGCCGCTGGCTGGCTTCCGGCGACCCGAAGCTGCTGCCCGCGCTGAGGCAGTATCTGAGCGGGCAGCACGAAGGCAGTCCGTTTGCCGACATTGTCCGCAAGGCGGACATGGCTTCCACCGCCCGCGACCTGAAAAGCGGCTCCCGCCAGCGTTTCGCTACCGCCAGACGCACGCCGCTGATTGAAACCGTGATGGAAACCCTGGTCGAAATGCTCGCCGAGCGCGGCCGCTGGTTCAGCGTCGCATCCTCTGCCGGCGGCGACCTGTTCCGGCAGGGCGGCACGGTGTACATGGTGTCCAAACACGTCCCCGACCGCATCCGCGAGTTTCTGAAACAGACCAAGCATCCGGCCGCCCCCTCTTTTCCGTCCGACAACCAGCGCGTATTCGACACCCTGCTGGAATACGGCGCGGTGCTTCCCAATCCCGCAGACGAACGCCGTGCCGTTACCGCCGTCGATATCGCTTTTACGCGCAGCGACGGCGAAACGCGCGCCCAGCGTTTCACCATGCTGGCCTTCAAACTGGAAACCCTGTACCCCGACGGAAACTATCCTGCTGAGTTTGCAGGCAGCCTGAACGTCAGCAGCGACCAAAGTCCCGCCCAACATCAGGGCAGCAGCGACACCGAAAAACAGGAAACTGGGGCAGAAAATACCTTGCAGTCGGCGGAATCCGTTATTCCCGCCGACATCCCGCCCCCGCCGCGCAAGCGTCGGGACACTGAGACAGAAAACCATATCGGAAACGAAACTGAGGCAACGTCGGAACTTCAAACACGATTTATGGCTACCGCTGCCGACTTGTCTGAATACCGCGAAACGCCAAGGCAGCCTGAAAACGCACAAAGACTGTCTGAAAAACCGCCCGCAGGGCAGCCTGAAAATGCAAGCAGTCCCGCCGATACTTCCGGCGGCATTGACGCACTGCTGGCCAAACACGGGCTGCTTGACGACGATGAAGAAACTGGGGCAGAAAACGAAATCGCCGCTGCGCAGCAGGCAGCGGCAGCGCAGTCTGAAAGGCCGTCTGAAAATACACAAAAACCGTCTGAAAACACACCCAAAAGGCAGCCTGAAAAGCAGGAAACTGGGGCAGCAAACCGCTCTTCTCCCAAACCGAAAAAATCACAAGCTAACAGCGCGGCCGGTCTGAAAGTGCTGCAAAAGCTGTTTGAAGACGGTGCGGACAGCCTGCCGCCGCAGCAGGATGCCGCCGCCGGACTGGCCGAAATACAGGCGGAACGCACCGCCAAAGCACCGCGCTCGCCGCGTCCGGTCAAGGTACAGAACCCCGATGCCGCCGCACCGCCGCCATTTGTTGCGGAAGAAGTGGACGGGCAGCCTGAAAGACCGTCTGAACACGCTGCAAGGCAGCTTGAAACGGCGCAGGTACTGTCTGAAACACCACCCGACAAGCAGCCTGAAAACGCACAAAGACTGTCTGAAAACAGCACGGACGGTACGGCTGTCGCCGATGCATTTGAAGATGTCCGCCTGCGCCAACAGCAGGACGGCCGCCATTTCTGGATGTGGCTGGCTGCCGGTCTGGCCGACGGCAGCATTACCGTCAATCAAAGCGGTGCACCGGTACATTTCGTATCGCAGGGTATGCTGTTGGTCTCTCCCGCCATCTTTCGCGACTACGCAGGCGGCGTGTTCAATAAAAACGACGAAAACTGCCCGGGCGTACGGGCGCAGCGCGGTTTTGTCGGTCTGAAACTGCACAAACGCAGCAAGCGCACCGCGTTGTTTAACGTTGAAACCGCCAAGGGCAGCAGAAAGCGGCTGTTCTACTGCTATCTGATTCCCGAAGAAAACCTGCACCACATCATCCGCGCCGACAGCCGCCCGCCGAACAATCCCGACATCACCATCGCCGAAGGCGACCTGCTCGACGCGGGTCTGGCTTCGGACACTGCAAAGGAGGCCTGATATGGGCATTACCATCCGTCCGCCGGAAAACGTCTACCGTAAACCGCACGAACTGGTTTCGTCGGTTTCCTACCTGACGGCGGCACTGGGCACGGTATTCCTGCCCGTACCGCCCGCCGCCGTCGCATTAAGCGCGCCGGTACTGCTGGCACTGTCCGCCCTGCGCACCAAACAGGGTTTACGTATCCGCCGCTACCGCCGCAACCTGAGCCGGCTGTCGTTCTACGCCATGACGCCGGCACAGATACCGGTATCGGACAAGGCGCTGTTTCTCGGCAAAGGCTTCAAATGGACGCAGACCCACACCCAGCGCCTGCTGATGGCAAGACTGCCTGAAAACGAAAAACTGCTCGAACCGGGGCGGCTGTACCGTTGGGCAAGGCAGAAAGAAATCAATACCGAAGGCCAATCGTGGCTGACCCGCCGCACTGCGGCACAGGCATGGTGGAACCCTGTCGCACCGCTGCCGCCGGTAGGCGGAAAACCCGAGCTGCACGGCGTGGAGCCTTACGAATCGGATATCTGGTTTCCGTTGGGCGAGCGGGTCGGCCATACCATCGTGCTGGGCACGACCCGTGTCGGCAAAACCCGCTTGGCTGAGATTCTGATTAACCAAGACATTATGCGCGGTGATACGGTCATTACCTTCGACCCGAAAGGCGATGCCGATCTGATGCTGGCCATGTATGCCGCCGCCCGCAAAGCCGGACGGCCGTTTTACATGTTCCATCTCGGGTTCCCCGAACAGTCCTGCCGCTACAACCCGATCGGCGACTTTACCCGCATCACGGAAGTGGCCACCCGTATCGCCAACAACCTGCCCGACGAGGGGCAGTCGGCGGCTTTCCGCGATTTTGTTTGGCGATTTGTCAATGTGCTGGGCAAGATGATGGAAGCCCTGTCGATCAAACCGAGCTACATCCTGATTTACCGCTGTGCGGTCAATGTCGACGATTTGGCGGCACAGTATTTCGTGTCGGTGCTGGATAAGGAATGCCCGGGATGGGCGGAAGAGTTTGAAGATTTCGAACTGTCGAAAGCAGAAGCGCAACAGGTCAGCAAGACCGGGCGCAGTATGGAAGCGGTCAAACTGTCTCAGTTTCTCAAACGCAAAAAACTGAACAACGCCCTGAGTGATGCGGTAGCCGGTATTTTGGGCAACGAACGCAGCTATTTTGAAAAGCTGGTCAGCTCGCTGTATCCGCTGTTGGAAAAACTAACCAGCGGCAAAGTGGTGGAACTGATCAGCCCCGATTTTGAAAATCTGGACGACACCCGCCCGATTATGGACTGGCGCAAAGTGATGGAGCAAAACGCAGTGGTGTATGTCGGTCTCGATGCGCTGACCGACGCCGAAGTGGCGGCTGCCGTCGGCAACGCCATGTTTGCCGATCTCACGTCGCTGGCCGGACAGATTTACAAACACGGCCACGGCTACGGCCAGTCCGGCACCACCGGCAAACGCAAAGTCGCCATCCATGCCGACGAGTTCAACGAACTGATCGGCAACGAATTCATCCCCATGCTCAACAAAGCCGGCGGCGCGGGCTACCAAGTTACCGCCTACACCCAGACCTGGTCGGACGTGGAAGCCAAAATCGGCTCCAAAGCCAAGGCCGAACAGATGGGCGGCAACTTCAACACCATGATCATGCTGCGCGTTAAACTTGAATCCACCGCCCAAATGCTAACCTCCCAACTTCCCGACGTGCGTGTGGTAACCGGCACGCTGGTTTCCGGCGCGGGCGACATCGCCAGCCCCGAAGGCTACGAAGATTTTACCAGCAGCAATGAAGACCGTCTGAGCAGTGAAACCGTGCCGACACTGATGCCAGCCGACCTGACCTCGCTGCCCAAAGGCCAGGCTTTCGCCCTTTTGGAAGGCGGCAACCTGTATAAGTTACGCCTGCCGCTGCCCTTGCCTGATCCGGACAGTGACGCACCCGACGATCTCGTCAAAATGGCGGAACGGATGCGGGAAACCGTCCGCCTGAGCCGCAAACCGGAAAACGACGAAGAAGAATTATTTGTCGAAGGACGGCGATATGGCTAAGAAACCCCAACAGGACTTCATGGCCGAATCCTTACTGCTGCGCTTTCTGAGCGCCCCGGTCAGATGGCTGAAAATCCTCTGCCTGGCGGTACTGATCTTGTTCGGCAGTTCAATCCTGCTGCAAAGCTACTTCCACCAAAACGACCTGTTGGAACAGGAGCTGACGGCTACCGTCCGTATGGGCAGCCGCAGCCTGTGGCAGCAGTGGGCGCAGCCGGACGGCAGAAACACCGAAAGCAGCGGAACCGGCTTTAACCTGACTGTCAGCCGCACTGTCTATCAGGCACTTTCTACCGTTCTTTACGACTGGATTCCGATCAACTACCTGCTGTCGGCAGAAGCGGACGATCCCGGCTATACCGCCAAAGAACGCCTTCTCGAACCCAACCGTCGCCATCTCGAGCGCTTTGACCAAGCCTTGCGTATCATCTCGCTGAGATTGGGCAACGCCGTATTTTTCGCCATGTTCGCCCTCTATCTGGCCGTTCCCGCGCTGACCGACGGCTTTATCCAACGGCGTATCCGCCAGGAAAACGCCTCGCGCGAAAGCGCGGGCATCTACCATCGGGCAAAATACTGGCGAACCGGCATCTTGTCCGCCGGTCTCCTAGCCTATCTGTCATGGCCGATCGCGACTTCTCCCTTATGGCTGATGCTGCCTGTCGGCGTACTAGAAGCCATGATTTACCTACAAGCGAAGTTTTTGAAAAAATATCTGTAATATCCTTGCGTCAAGTGATAATTTGAGTTAATCTCTGCCTGCCGTGAATTTTCTTGTTGCGGTATTCTCAAATTCTTCAAATCTATTCCTTGAGGGCGAGTATCTAGCCCAACTCACATAAAATGCGGTTTACGGCGCGCAGACGATTTTGCGCTGTTCGTCGGTAAGCGAATTGGGCGGCACGGCCATCGGGCGGATGTCGATGGCGCTGTAGCTTTCGTCGGAGATGATTTTGCCTTTTTCGTCGTAAAGCGTGGACGCGGTGAGGCGGAAGGTTTTGTTGGTGCAGTGCATTTCCCAAGTGCTGATGGCGGTTTTGTAGGCGGGAACGTTGACAAAGCGCTCGTTTTTCATGTCGACGACGATTTTGCGGTCGCGGAAGGTGACGAGTGCGCCGTTGCGTTTGATGCTGTTTTTATCGACGGCCAGCATCAGGTTGCCGTTGCCCGCCTCGCCCATATTGTGCCAGTCGCCGCCGGCCTGCGGCACGTTGTTCATCGGGCAGCCTGCCAGAAAAAAAGCCGCCAGCGCGGGCAGTGCGGCAAGGCGGAGGGTGCGTTTTGCGTTCATTTGCTATCCTTTCAGACGGCCTTTACAATAACGCGCCCATTATAACGGAAAACGCTTTATGTCCAACCCGCGCGCGCTCGAGATTCTGAACGGTGTGTTCGGCTATCCGGCCTTTCGCGGCAGCCAGGCCGAAATCGTCGACACGCTCGCGGGCGGGCAGAGCCTGCTGGTGCTGATGCCCACGGGCGGCGGCAAATCGCTGTGCTACCAGATTCCCGCGCTGATGCGCGAGGGTGTCGCCATTGTTGTGTCGCCGCTGATTGCGCTGATGAACGACCAGGTCGCCAACCTGCGCGCGGCGGGCGTGCACTGCGCGGCGGTACACAGCGGCACGCCGCCCGACGACGTGCGGCAGATTGCCGAAGACATCGCCCAAGGCCGTCTGAAACTGCTTTATGTGTCGCCCGAACGCCTTGTTACCGAGCGTTTCCTGCGTTTTCTCGACCACACACCCGTCAGCCTCTTTGCCATCGACGAAGCCCACTGCGTCAGCCAGTGGGGACACGACTTCCGCCCCGAATACCGCCGCCTCGGCCTTCTGGCCGAACGCTTCCCCAATATTCCCCGTATCGCCCTCACCGCCACCGCCGACGCCGAAACCCGCGCCGACATCAAACACTATCTCAAACTCGAAAACGCCCGCGAATTCGTCGCCGGTTTCGACCGCCCGAACATCTACTACCAAGTCGTCGAAAAAAACGGCGGCAAAAAACAGCTCCTGCAATTCATCAAACAGCAGCCGCCCGGGCAAAGCGGCATCGTCTACTGCCTGAGCCGCAAAAAAGTCGACGACACCGCCGCCTTCCTCAACGAAAACGGCATCCCCGCCGCCGCCTACCACGCGGGCATGGGCATGGCGCAGCGCGAAGCCGCCCAACACCGCTTCACCCACGAAGACGGCCTCACCATCGTCGCCACCGTCGCCTTCGGCATGGGCATCGACAAACCCGACGTACGCTTCGTCGCCCACCTCGACATGCCGCAGAGCATCGAACACTTCTATCAGGAAAGCGGCCGCGCCGGACGCGACGGCCTGCCCGCGCAAAGCTGGCTGTGCTACGGCCTCAACGACTACGCCCTGCTGCGCGAGCGCATCCAAACCGGCACGGGCGACGACTTCCAAAAACAAATCGAGCTGCAAAAACTCGACGCCATGTTTGCCGTGTGCGAAACCGCCGCCTGCCGCCGCGCCGCCCTCCTGCGCCACTTCGGCGAAACCATTGAACCATGCGGCCACTGCGACAACTGCCTGCACCCGCCCGTGCGCTTCGACGCCACCGAAAACGTGCGCAAACTCCTCAGCTGCGTCTACCGCGCCGGACAACGCTTCTCCTCCGGCTACATCATCAACATCCTGCGCGGCAAAGCCGACCAATGGATACGCGACAACCGCCACGACACCCTCTCCACCTACGGCATCGGCGCCGATTTGTCCGACAAAGAATGGCGCGGCATCATCCGCCAGTGCATCGGCCTGGGCTACCTCGAAACCGACGCGCAAAACTACCACGCCCTGCGCCTCACCGAAGCCGCCGTGCCCGTGCTCAAAGGCAGCGAAACCGTCATGCTGCGCCCGCTCAAACGCGACAAAGCCGCCACCCGCAGCCCGCAGGACACCTGGCTGCGCACCGAACGCGAAGAACGCCTGTGGCAGGCGCTGCGCCACTGGCGGCTCGAACGCGCCCGCGCCGAAGAAGTGCCCGCCTACGTCGTCTGCGGCGACAAAACCCTGCGCGATTTGGTGGAAAAACAACCGCAAAGCCGCGCCGCCCTGCACGACATCTACGGCCTGGGCGCGGCCAAAATCGACAAATACGGCGACGAAATCCTCGCCGTCACCGCCGCCGCGCAGGAACATAACAGGCCGTCTGAAACAGACTTTGCCGCCGAGCCGCCCGCCCTTTCAGACGGCCTTAACGACACAGACGGCAACCCCCGCGCCGCCGAACTGGCCGCCGCCCTGCGCCAATGGCGCCGGCGTCAGGCCGAAAGCGAAAACACCGCCCTGCACACCGTCTTCCCCGACGACAGCATAGACGACCTCGCGCGCAACCCGCCCGCCGAAACCATCGACCTCGCCGCCGTTTACGGCCTCGGCAAAGTGCGCACCGAACGCTACGGCGCCGACATCCTCGCCCTCTGCCGCCCCTTTTCAGACGGCCTCCCGCCCGAGGCCGAACGCCGCCGCAATCTCGCCCGCCGCCTGACACAATGGTGTGCCGCCACTGCCGCCGCCGAAGGCGAGGAAGACTTCCGCATCCTCAGCAAAATCGCCCTGCGCGCCATCGCCGCCAAACAGCCGCAAACCCTAGACGACCTGGCCGCCATCCACGGCATGGGCGCAGAAAAAACCGCCCGCTACGGCAGCGAAATCCTGCAAATCTGCCGCGAAGAGGCCGTCTGAAACCCTTGTTTGAGGCCGTCTGAAACCGTTTCAGACGGCCTCCCGCCCGAAAGGACACCCATGACCGTTTTTCTGATTATCCTCGGCATCGCCGCCCTGATTGCCGGCCTGTTCGGCACGGTTTATCCCGCGCTGCCCGGCCTGATACTGATGTTTGCGGGCGCGTGGCTGCTCGGTTATGCCGACGGCTACCAAACGATAGGCGGCGGCACGATTACCGCCGTCGGCATCCTCGCCGCCATCGGCACGGCCACCGACTACGTCGCGGGCGTGCTCGGCGCCAAATTCACCGGCGCGAGCCGCGAAGCGCTGTGGGGCTCGTTTTTCGGCGGTATCGCCGGAGCTTTCTTCGGCATCCCCGGCCTGCTGCTCGGCCCGCTGCTCGGCGCGGCCGCAGGCGAATTCGCCGCCCGCCGCGAAGCTTTGCGCGCGGGAAAAGTCGGCCTCGGCGCCTTCGTCGGCTTTATTGTCGGCACGGCCGCCAAAATCGGCTGCGCCGCCGCCATCGTGCTGACACTGCTGGGCGTGTGGCTCTACGGCCTGTTTTGAGAACCTGTTTTATAGGCCGTTTGAAAAGACAAGAGGCCGTCTGAATCCCCGTTTTCAGACGGCCTTTCGGCTTTTCAGGATGATTTTGAGGCCGTTCCCGCTTGAGCAGGAATGACGTTTCTGAAATCTGTCGGGACAACAGCATTCCCTCCACTGCGCCCGCGCGGGGAAGGGCTAGGGTGGGGGCTTGCGCCGCTGCGGCAACTTTTGCGGGTAGCGGCGGAAAATGCAGTTCTACGAATCGCCACCTCTCCCCAACCCTCCCCCGCGCGGGCGCAGGGGAGGGAGCTTGGTGTGCTGCGGGATTTTTGGTTTCAGACGGCCTCCCGTTTGTCCCGTTCCGCCAATCTTCCGTGCCGCAACGGCAAAAGGCCGTCTGAATCTTTCAGACGGCCTTTTGTTTCGGCAGTGCGGCGGGTCAGCCGGGTTTGCCGTCGAGGCGGGGGCGCAGCAGCCAGGGGGTGTAGCGCCAGGCGTAGATGAGCAGGGATGCGGCAAAGAGGACGGCGGAGAGGCGCAGGCTGTGTTGGTAGCCGGTTTGGTTGACGTAGAGCATGACGGCGGCGAGGACGCGGACAAGCAGGGCGGCGAGCATCAGCAAGAAGGCCGTGGGCATGGGTTTGGGCGCGGGGTAGAGGTTGCGGCCGGTGTGGCCGAGGGCGGTGCGGGTCATCATGCTGACGGTGAGCATGCCGATGCCGCCGACGGCAACGAAGTGCACGCCCGCGCTCATCAGCTGCGGCTGCCATTGGCCGATGCCCATCACAATCAGTCCGAGGGCGGTGGCGGCGTAGCCTGCGTGCAGCGTCCACAACAGGGGCTCTTTGGCCGTGCCTTTCGCCCACCAACGCACGGTCTGCACGAGGCCGAGGATGCCGCAGGCGATGCCGCAGAGGGCGGCGACGGGCAGGGCGGCGCGGGCGGTCATCAGTGCGGCCATCAGCATGGGCAGGGCGAGGGGGGCGACCAGTGCCCATTGCGGCGAGGCGGGCTGCGGGGTGTTGAGGCGGCGCGAGGTGAAGAAGGCGATGATGCGCGAGCCGATCAGGCCGATAAAGCCGGCGACCATGACGAGTCCGGCAAACAGGTTTTGCTGCAGGTTGGCACTGTTGCCCATGTATAGGGCGGTGTGGAAGGCGGCGACGGTGATGCCCATCAGAACGAGGGCGGCAACGGCAATGTAGTTGCGGCTGCTTTTTGCCGCGAAGACGGATTGTCCCATGTAGTAGGCGGCGAGCCAGTAGAAGGCGGTGCCGCAGAGGCCGGAGAGGAGGGCGGTTTGCGGGATGAAGGAGAAGAGGCGTGCCAGCAGCCAGCAGGAGACAAGCAGAATCAGCCTGCCGCCGCCGACGGGCGGCTGTTTTGTCCAGGTGGCGACGGCGGTGAGCAGGAATGCGACGACCACGCCGCCGGCGTAGCCCCAAATCATTTCGTGGGCGTGCCAGAAGAAGCCGGGCAGGGCGGAAGTGCCTTGGTAGCCGAAGCCCCAGAGGAGGACGGAGATGGCGCCGTAGATGGCGGTGAGGGAGTAGAGCGGGCGGAAGGCCATCGCCCAGACGGGGTGTTTGGAGAAGGTCATGGCGGTGTGTTTTCTTGTGGTTTGGTTTTTCGTGTTTGAGGCCGCCTGAAACGGGTTCAAACCGTTTTTTCAGACGGCCTTTTTGTCATTCTGCGGGCGGCAGCAGGGTTTCGATGGCGGGGAAGAGTTCGCGCTCTTCAAAACGGGCATGATCGCGCAGCAGGGTGGCGAATTTTACGTTCCAGGCGGGGTTGGTGTAGTCGGGGGAAACGTGCATTTCGCGCAATTCGGTGTGTTCGGCTTCGAAGCGGCCGCGCAGGTCGTCGCGGCCGAGTTTGTCCCACAGCGGGGCGAACATGGTTTCTTCGTGGACGAAGTGTTTTTCCAAGTCGATGTAGTGTTCGTTGATGTCGGCGGAATGGTCGGTTTCGGGATGGCGCAGGATGCGCGTGCACAGGGCGAGTGTGTGGTGGTGCTCGTGCGACAGGGGGATGAGGGCAGGATGGCGTTTCATTGTTTTTGTCCTACGGCTGCGGGCGGTTTGTGTATAATGTTGCACATATTATGAAACTTTAACATTGCGCTGGCAACATGTACCTGACCCAACAAACCGACTACGCGCTGCGCGTTTTGGCCTACGCCGCAGTGAACAACGAAGACCTGGTCAACATCTCCTCCATCGCCGAAGTC
This sequence comes from Neisseria sp. 23W00296, assembly GCF_044772855.1. NCBI lineage: Bacteria > Pseudomonadati > Pseudomonadota > Betaproteobacteria > Neisseriales > Neisseriaceae > Neisseria > Neisseria sp. 23W00296. The sequence goes on from NZ_CP173024.1 coordinate 475,156, forward strand.
TACGGCATCTCCAAAAGCCATCTGATGAAAGTCGTTACCGCCCTCGTAAAAGGCGGTTTTCTTGAAAGCGTGCGCGGCAAAGGCGGCGGCCTGCGGTTGCGGCGGCGCTCCGAGCTCATCCGCATCGGCGACGTTGTCCGCCATATGGAGCCGATGAAACTGGTCGAATGCATGGGCGCGGGCAACCAGTGTCTGCTCACCTCCTGCTGCCTGCTCACTGCCGTGCTCAACGACGCGGGCAAAGCCTTTCTCGATCATCTCGACAAATTCACCCTCGCCGACCTCATCAACAAGCCCACCTTCGACATGCTCTACACGCCCAAAATCACCCTCGCCGCCGCAAGCGCCTGAGCGCAGCGCCGCCGCCCCAAGGCCGTCTGAAAACGCCCCGCCGCTTTTTTTCAGACGGCCTGATTCTGTTAAACTGCGCCGCATTTCCCACAGCAAGGACAACTCGTGAACGCACCCGCAAAACTCGTTATCGCCAGCCGCGAAAGCGCCCTGGCCATGTGGCAGGCCGAACACATCAAAGGCCGTCTGAAAGCCCTCTATCCCGCCTGCGACATCACCATCCTCGGCATGACCACGCGCGGCGACCAAATCCTTGACCGCACCCTGTCCAAAGTCGGCGGCAAAGGACTTTTCGTCAAAGAACTCGAACAAGCCCTGGCCGACGGCCGCGCCGACTTGGCCGTCCACTCGGTAAAAGACGTGCCCATGGATCTGCCCGACGGCTTCACCCTCGCCGCCATCGGCGAACGTGCCAGCCCCTTCGACGCACTCGTCTCCAACCGCTACGACAGCCTCGCCGAGCTGCCCGACGGCGCCATTGTCGGCACATCCAGCCTGCGCCGCGAGTCCCAGCTACGCGCCAAATATCCCCACCTTCTTATCAAACCCCTGCGCGGCAACGTGCAAACCCGCCTTGCCAAACTCGACAACGGCGACTACGACGCCATCATCCTCGCCGCCGCAGGATTGCAGCGCCTCGGCCTCGACGGCCGCATCCGCGAAATCCTCAGCCTCGCCGACAGTCTGCCCGCCGCAGGACAAGGCGCGCTCGGCATCGAAACCGCCGCGCACCGCACCGACCTCCTCAGCGTCCTCGCCCCCCTCAACCACCCTGCCACCGCCGCCTGCGTCACCGCCGAACGCGCCCTTGCCCGCGCCCTCGGCGGCAGCTGCCAAATCCCGCTGGCCGCCTACTGCACCGAAGACGACGGCACGCTCACCCTGCGCGGCCTTGTCGGCCACCCCGACGGCTCGGTTATCATCCGAGCTGCCGCCCAAGCCCCCGCCGCTTACGCCGACGCCCTCGGCCGCGCCGTCGCCAAACGCCTGGCCGAACAGGACGCCGAAGCCCTGATCGACGTCGTGCTGGCCGAACAGGCGCAAAAACAGGATTAAACGCCCGCCAAACCCAGCGCCGCCGCCCCGCAGAAACAGGTTTCAGAAACAGGTTCCCGTGTTTCAGACGGCCTGATGCCCTCTCCCATCCAACCTCCATCCGCCATGAAAACCCTTCTGATCGTCCGCCCGCCCGAACAGGCAGCCGCCGACCTGCAAACCTGCGCCGCCGCGGGCTGGCGCGGCATCGTTGCCGCCCCCTTTCTGATTGAACCCGATGCCGCCGCCCTCGCCGCGTTGCCCGCGCGTTTTCAGACGGCCGCCGCCGTGTTCTGGGTCAGCCCCTCCGCCGTGGCCGCCGCCGCGCCGCATGTGGATTTTTCAGACGGCCGCATCGTGCAGATTGCCGTCGGCGAGGCCAGCCGCAAAGCCCTGCAAACTTATTGTCCGCACCCCGTGCTCGCCCCCGCCGACGGCAGGGACAGCGAAGCCGTGCTGCGGATGGGCGTGTGGGACACCCTGCCGCGCGGCGCAGAAATCCTGATTGTGCGCGGAAATGGCGGGCGCGAATGGCTCGCCGACGCGCTGCGGCGGCGCGGGTTTTCCGTGAGCGCCGCCGAAGTGTATTTCAGACGGCCTGCCGCGATAGATTGGCCTGCCGTGGCCGCCGCCAAGCCCGATGCGGCATGGGTTGCCTCGGGCGAAGCGGTGTGCGGCCTCTTCGCAGGCGCGCCGCCGCCGTTTAGGCAAATGCTGCAATCCTTGCTATACTTCACCCACCACAAACGCGTCGCCGAAGCCCTTTACTCGGCGGACGCACAGCACATCGCAGTGATCGAATCGCTCGATGCCGACACTTTAAACCGATACACGGAGCAAACCGATGAGCGGACAAGAAACCGATAAAACCCCCGCCGGCAACGGCGCTCAGCCCGAAACCCCGAACACAGCGCTTTCAGGCGGCCTAAACGAGAACAGGCCGTCTGAAAGCGCTTCTGCCGCTGCGGGCACGCAAAACGCCCCCGCCCCCGTCGTTATCCGCCAAAGCGGCGGCCGCGGCTTGGCCGCAGGCGCGCTGGTGCTGGCGCTGCTGGCCGTCGGCGCCAGCGGCTTTTTGTTCGTGCAGGGACAAAACGTGCTGAAAATGCAGGAAATGGCCTTCGCGCAGAAAATCGACCAAGCCGCCGTCGGCGAGAGCGAAAACGCCAAGATTTTGCAGGAAAACAACCGCCGCCAGGCCGAGCTGGCCGCCGCGCTGATGCAGCTTTCAGACGGCCAGAGAGCCGACCGCGAGCGCATCGACAACACCTCCCGCGCCTATCAGGAGCTGCTGCGCAGCCGCGCCGACTGGCTGGTGGACGAAACCGAAGCCACGCTGAACATGGCTTCGCAGCAGCTTCTGCTCTCGGGCAACGTGCCGGTGGCGGTGGCCGTGTTGGAAAACATCGAAAGCCGCCTGAGCCGCTTCGACCAGGCCGACCTGCTGCCGATCAAACAGGCCGTCAGCAGCGATTTGGCGGCGCTGAAAAACCGCCCGTACCTCGACGTTTCGGGCACCGCGCTGCGCCTCGACCGCCTCGAAGCCGCCGTGTCGGGCATGCCGCTGGTGTTGGAAAGCACCTTGCAGCCGGGACGCGCCGAACCCGAACCGCAGGACGACCCGAACGCTTCATGGTGGCGGCGCACATGGGGCAAAACCCTGACCGAGCTGGGCAGGCTGGTGGAAGTGCGCAGGCTCGACAGCAGCGACGCCATGCTGCTCGCGCCCGACCAGGCCTATTTCGTGCGCGAAAACCTGCGCCTGCGCCTACTCGATGCCCGCATCGCCCTGATGCAGCACAACGGCGAAGTGTTCCTGAGCGATTTGAACGCGGCCGAAGCGGCGGTGAAGCAGTATTTCGACAGCCGCTCGCCCGCCACGCAGGCCTGGCTGAAAGAATTGTCCGACCTCAAATCGCTCGATATGCGCCAAGTGTCGAACGAGTCGCTCAAAGCCAGCTTGGCCGCCGTGCGTACCTATCAGGACACCGTGCGCGGCACGGTTGCCGTGCGCTTGGACGATGTCAAAACCGCGCCGCAGGAAGCACCCGCCTCCGCCGTAACGCCGTCTGAAAAAGCCGAAACCGCCGCTTCCGAAGCAGCCGCGCAGCCCGCCTCCGCTCCTGCCGCGCCGTCTGAAAAAGCGCAGGAAGCCAAAACGCAGGAAGCGCCGAAAGCCGACAAGGCGGGAGACAAAGCGGCCGAGAAGTCGTCTGAAAAAACCGCCAAACCGGCCGAGGGCGGCAATAAAGACGCCAAGCCCGCCGCGCCCAAAGCTGCCGAGCCGGCCAAAGCGAAAGGCGGTGCGGCATGAAAGCGCTGCTGTGGTTAATCGTCCTCTTCGCCGCAGGCGTCGCCCTGTCGGTAGCCTCCACCATGTTCGGCGGCAACGTCTATTTCGCCGTCGGCAACACGCTGGCACGCGTTGATTTGAAACTCTTCGTGCCCGCGCTGATTGTGGCCGTGGTGCTGCTTTACATTGTTATCCAGCTTTTGGGCGGCCTGTTTAACGTGCCCGCCCGCCTGCAACGCTTCGGCACCGCGCGCAAAGGCCGCAAAGCGGGCAGCAACCTGAACGCCGCCGGTTTGGCCTATTTCGAGGGCAAATACCAGAAAGCCGAACAGGAAGCCGCCAAAGTCCTCGCCAACAAAGAAGCGGGCGAAAGCCGCTCGCTGGCGCTGATGATTGCCGCCCATGCCGCCGACCGCATGAACGACGCCGCGCTGCGCGACCGCTACCTCCACGAAATCGCCGCGCTGCCCGCTGCCGCCCAGCTTTCGCGCTACCTGATGCTGGCCGAAGACGCGCTCAACCGCCGCGACTACCCCGCCGCCGAAGAAAACCTGGCCGCCGCCGCCAAAATCAGCCCGCGCCTCACCCGCCTGCTGCGTTTGCAGCTGCGTTATGCCTTCGACCACGGCGACGCCGCCGAAGTGCTCGACAAGGTCGGCGATCTGCAAAAGCAAAACGCCGCCAATCCGCACGAAGCGGCGCAGTACCGCGACTGGGCATACCGCCGCCTGCTGGCCGAAGCCTCGGATTCAGACGGCCTCAAACGCGTTTTGAAGCGGATTCCCGACGAAATGAAAAACGGCGCGCTGTGTGCCGCCGTAGCCGAAAAATACGAAAACCTCGGCCTGTATGCCGCCGCCGCCGCATGGGTGGAAAAACACTATCCGCAAAACGGCCGCGCCGACCTGCTGCCGCCTTTCGTGCGCAGCGCTTCATTCCTCGCCGACAAAGACCGTCTCAAAGCGCTCGATGCCGCTGAAGGCTGGCTGAAAACGCGCCAAAAAGACGCCGCCCTCCTGCTCGCCCTCGGCCAACTTGCCGAAAACAGGCAGCTTTGGGGCAAGGCGCAGGGTTATCTGGAAGCCGCCATCGCCGAACACGACAGTCCGCAGGCGCGTTTGGCGCTGGCCAAAGTTTTCGACAAAACGGGCGACGAAGCCGCCGCGCAGGAACAGCGCCTGCGCGCCCTGACGCTGGGCGAACCCGAACTTTCCCTGCCCGCGCCGCAAGGCTGATTGCCAACACACTAAGGCCGCCAAACCGAAAAGGCCGTCTGAAAACCGTCTGCCCCGCAGCCGGCGCCGTTTTCAGACGGCCTTTCCGCATCCCGAGCCTGCCGCCCGAGGCAGCGGTTTTGACAAAGCACCGCGCTTGCCCTTAATATTGCCCGCCTTAACATATTTTAGCTTTACGCAAACGAAGAGGAGCATTTATGCAAGACAACGCATGGGTTTTCAACGGCTATTACACCCTGATTGCCGCCACTATCGTGCTGCTGATCGGCAGACTGATGGTGAAAAAAATCAAATTTCTGCAAGACTTCAACATCCCCGAACCGGTGTCGGGCGGCCTGTTGGCCGCGCTGGTGCTGACCGTGCTCCACTCGGTTTACGGCGTCAGCTTCCAGTTCGACAAATCGCTGCAAACCGCCTTCATGCTGATTTTCTTCACCTCCATCGGCCTGAGCGCCGACTTCTCGCGCCTGAAAGCGGGCGGGGTGCCGCTGGTGGTGTTTACCCTTGTCGTGGGCGCGTTCATCCTTGTGCAGAACGCCGTCGGCGTCGGCCTGGCTTCCGCTTTGGGACAAGACCCGCTGCTCGGCCTGATTGCCGGTTCGATTACGCTTACCGGCGGCCACGGCACGGCGGGCGCGTGGGGGCCGACTTTTGAGCAGAAATTCGGCTTTGTCGGCGCAACCGGCCTGGGCATCGCCGCCGCCACCTTCGGCCTCGTTTTCGGCGGCCTGATCGGCGGCCCCGTTGCCCGCCGCCTGATTAACAAACAGGGCAGGGCGCAGATCGACCGCGATACCGTGCAGGAAGACAACCGTGCCGACGACGTGTTTGAAAACCACGACAAAGTGCGCCTGATTACCGCCGACTCCGCCGTGGAAACGCTGGCGATGTTCGCCGCCTGTCTGGCCTTTGCCGAAATCGTCGACGGCTACGACAAAGAATATTTCTACGACCTGCCGAAATTCGTCTGGTGTCTGTTTGCCGGCGTCGTGCTGCGCAACATCCTGACCATCGGCTTCAAAATGAATATGTTCGACCGCGCCGTAGACGTGTTTGGCAACGCTTCACTGTCGCTGTTCCTCGCCATCGCCCTGTTGGATTTGAAACTGTGGCAGCTGGCAGGCATGGCCGGACCGATGGCTATCATCCTGGCCGTGCAGACCGTAGTGATGATTCTCTACGCCACCTTCGTCACCTACGTCGTGATGGGACGCGATTATGACGCCGCCGTCCTCTCCGCCGGCCACTGCGGCTTCGGTCTCGGGGCAACGCCGACTGCCGTCGCCAATATGCAGTCCATCACCCAAAGCTTCGGCCCCTCGCACAAAGCCTTCCTGATTGTGCCGATGGTGGGCGCCTTCTTCGTCGACCTCATCAACGCCGCCATCCTGACCGGCTTCGTCGAATTCCTGAAGAAATAATCTGTAAAGCGCACGAAAAAGCACCCGCCGCAGCTTAACCTGCACGGGTGCTTTTGCTATGATGCCCCGTCTTTTTCAGACGGCCTCCCGCAGCCAAACGCTTAGGCCGTCTGAAAAACCTCCGTTCCCAAAGAAAGGAATCCGAATGACCGCATCCGTCCGCCCCCTTCTCTCCACCGCCGCGCTCGTCTGCCTCTTGGCCGCCTGCGGCAAAAAAGAAGAGCCCCAACCTGCCGATTTGGCCTGCGCCGACCCGGCAGTGCTGCAAAACATCCAAAACACCTTGCAGCAGAGCGTGCGCGAGCAGGCGCAGACCTTCGCGCGCAACGACGTGCGCCAGTTTGTCGATGCCGACAAAGTCATCGCCGCCGCCGCGCAAATGACCTTCTCCCTCGATAACCCGCAGCAGGACAACAGCAGCACGCGCCCCTTCTGCCAAGCCGCGCTGAACGTCACCCTGCCCGCCGACAGCCTGAAAACCGCGCATACCAACGCCCCGCTGATTTACGGCGACAAGCCGCTCGACAAAGTCATCGCCGAACGCATCCTCGGCAGCGGCCTGAATTACAACGGCAGCGGCACGTTCACACAAACCCTCAAATACACCCCCGCCCGCGCCGAAGACGGAACCCTCTCCGTCACCTACGCCGACAACGGCCTGGCCGCTGCCGCCAATGCCCTCTCGGGCGCACTCCTGCCCTACGGCATCAAAAGCCTACTGCTGGTAGACGGCAAAGCCGTTTCGCTCGAAGACGCGCTGAAAATGGCAAAAAGCGGCGGCAAAATCGAAATCGTCGAAGAACCCGCGTCAGAGCCGCAGGCCGCGTCTGCCGCTGCCGACAACGCCGCCCCCGCGCCCGAAGTACTGACCCCGCCGCTGCGTAACGAAGAAGCCGCCAAGCCCGCCGTGTCCGACGACGAAATCGACCGCGCCAAAGGCGACCACCGCGCGGCCGACAGCGAAATCAACGCCCTCTGGCGCAACCTCGATCCCACCGTCCAACAAGGCTTGCAAGACGAGCAGCGCGAATGGATCAACCGCAAAACCGCCAACTGCCGCCGCGCCGCCGCGCAGGCCGACAGCCCCGAACAGGCCGAATACCTGCGCCTGCAATGCGACACCCGCCAAACCCGCGAACGCATCCGCTACCTGCGCGGATACAGCGACAGCGAATAGGAAGGCAGAGGCCGTCTGAAACCCTTTTCAGACGGCCTCACTCCAAATGTCAACAGCCCCGGCGTTATTGCGGCATCAGGCGGGAAACGCTAAAATCGCGCATTCCAACAAAGCGGTATCATCATGACTAAATTCATCTTCGTAACCGGCGGCGTCGTATCTTCACTTGGTAAAGGTATCGCCGCCGCTTCTATTGCCACCATCCTCGAATCGCGCGGCCTGAACGTGACCATGCTCAAGCTCGATCCGTATATCAACGTCGATCCCGGCACCATGAGCCCGTTCCAACACGGCGAAGTGTTCGTAACCGACGACGGCGCGGAAACCGACCTCGACCTAGGCCACTACGAGCGTTTCATCAACGCCACACTCACCCGCCGCAACAGCTTCTCCACCGGCCAGGTGTACGAAAACGTCATCATGAAAGAGCGGCGCGGCGACTATCTGGGCGGCACGGTTCAAGTGATTCCGCACATTACCGACGAAATCAAACGCCGCATCCACGAAGGCGCGGCAGGCTACGACGTGGCCATTGTCGAAATCGGCGGTACTGTGGGCGACATCGAATCGCTGCCCTTCCTCGAAGCTATCCGCCAGATGCGTAGCCAACTCGGCCGCAGCAACACGCTGTTTGTGCATTTGAGCTACGTTCCCTACATCGCCGCCGCAGGCGAAATCAAAACCAAGCCGACGCAGCACTCTGTCAAAGAATTGCGCGAAATCGGCATCCAGCCCGACGTACTCATCTGCCGCATGGACAGAATCCTGCCCGAAGACGAACGTCGCAAAATCGCCCTGTTCTGCAACGTGGAAGAGCGCGCCGTGGTCGGCAGCTACGACGCCGAAAGCATTTACGAAATCCCCGAAATGCTGCACAACCAAGGCATCGACGCAATTATCACCGAGCAGCTTCAGCTCAACGTACAGCAGGCCGATCTGACCGCGTGGAAAAAAATCGTCCACGCCATCAAAAACCCCAAACACACCGTCAAAATCGCCATGGTCGGCAAATATGTAGACTTGACCGAGTCCTACAAATCGCTGATTGAAGCACTCAGACACGCCGGTATCCACACCGAAACCGACGTGCAGATTACCTTTATTGACAGCGAAAGCATCGAAAAAAACAACGGCGACGTATCCGCGCTCAAAGACATAGACGCGATTCTCGTGCCCGGCGGCTTCGGCTCGCGCGGCGTGGAAGGCAAAATCGCCGCCGTGCGTTATGCGCGTGAAAACAACGTTCCCTATCTGGGCATCTGCCTCGGTATGCAGATTGCGCTCATCGAATACGCCCGCGACGTAGCCGGTTTGGCAGGCGCAAACTCCACTGAGTTCGACCTCAAAGCCGCCGCGCCCGTTGTCGCCCTGATTGACGAATGGCAAACCGCCGACGGCAGCGTCGAAACGCGCGACGAATCCGCCGACTTGGGCGGCACCATGCGCTTGGGTGCACAAGATGTCGAACTCAAACCCGGCAGCCTCGCCGCCCGCATCTACGGCTCGGAACACATCCGCGAACGCCACCGCCACCGCTACGAAGTCAACAACAATTACGTTCCGGCTTTGGAAAAAGCCGGTCTGGTTATCGGCGGCGTATCCGTCGGCCGCGAGCGTTTGGTCGAAACCATCGAATTGCCGCAGGGAGAACACCCGTGGTTCTTCGCCTGCCAGTTCCACCCCGAGTTCACCTCCAACCCGCGCAAAGGCCACCCGCTGTTCAGCGCGTTTGTCAAAGCTGCGCTGGAAAACCGCAAACCGTAAGCTGCTTTGATTGAGATAAGGCAAAAGGCCGTCTGAAAACCCAATTTGGAGGTTTCAGACGGCCTTTTTTGTGTCCGTGCAAACACGCGCAATATGTTTTTCAGACGGCCTTTTAACGCATCAGGCTTTTATTTCCACACCAAGAGCGCGTGATTTCGTTTGCCACGCCGTACGATGGTGTATTTGCCGAAGCGTTTGTGCGCGTCGGTAATCAAATAGGCATCGTCGGGCTTGTCGGCGGGCGGGTTGGGGTTGTTGGCTTCGACGGCCGCGCCGTTGAGCATCACGGCTTTGCTGTTCACAAAACCGCGTGCTTCTTTGTTGGACTGCGCCAAGCCGGTTTTAACCAGCGCTTCGACAACGTTGAGGCCGTCTGAAACTTCAAACGCGGGCAAACCGTCAAGCGCAAGCTGCTCGAAATCGCTTTCTGTGAGGCTGCTTTGGTCTTCGGCAAACAGGCTTTCGGAAATGCGCTGTGCGGCTTTTAGGGCTTCTTCGCCGTGAATCAGGCGGGTCATTTCTTCGGCCAAGATGCGTTGTGCTTCGGGTTTGGTGCCGCTCTCTTTGTCTTTCGCTTCGATGGCATCGATGTCTTCCACGCTCAGGAAAGTAAAGTATTTCAGGAATTTATATACGTCGGCATCGGCCACTTTGAGCCAGAATTGGTAAAACTGGTAGGGCGAGGTTTTTTTCGCGTTCAGCCACACCGCGCCGCCTTCGGTTTTGCCAAACTTGGTACCGTCGGATTTGGTAACCAGCGGCAGGGTCAGGCCGTAAACGGTGGCTTTGTTCAGGCGGCGTGCCAAGTCGATGCCGCCTGTGATGTTGCCCCATTGGTCGGAGCCGCCGATTTGCAGGCGCACGCCGTGGCGTTTGTTCAGCTCGGCAAAATCGTAGCCCTGCAAGAGCGCGTAGGCAAACTCGGTAAACGAAATGCCCGCATCGTCGCGGTCGATGCGCTGCTTCACCGATTCTTTGTTGAGCATGGCGTTAACGGAAAAATGCTTGCCGATGTCGCGCAAAAAATCGAGGCAGTTCATGCCGCCGAACCAGTCGGCGTTGTTGGCCATAATCGCAGCGTTGCCGCCCTCGAAGCTCAAAAACGGCTCAAGCTGTGCGCGGATGCTGGCCACCCAGCCTTTCACCGTTTCGGCGGAATTGAGGCTGCGCTCGGCCGCTTTGAAACTCGGGTCGCCGATCATGCCGGTGGCCCCGCCCACCAAAGCCACGGGCGTATGCCCCGCCTGTTGGAAACGGCGCAAGGCCAACACAGGCAAAAGATGGCCGATGTGCAGGCTGTCGGCGGTGGGGTCGAAACCGCAGTAAAGCGAGATTTTGTTTTCGGTGAGAAACGCGTCGAGCGCGGCGATGTCGGTGGTTTGCGCGATCAGACCGCGCGATTGGAGGTCTTGGATGATGGAGGTCATGGGGTTTCCTTGAATGGGTTTTCAGGTAGCCTTTTGGCTGACGGCAAAAGGCCGTCTGAAAACCAAATTTATCTGATGCCGGCTCAGCCTAAATTTGGTTTTAATTTCAAGCCGAAATAGGGTTCAAGTATCAGATACTCAAATAATTCAAGTTCGTTCTCTGGTACTTCTGTGAATGTGGAATTATGGTTTGGAGTCCACCATTTTTGCTCGCCTTGATAGCTGCCAGATTTTTTTGAAGCCCTAATTAAAGTATAAGGCCGCTCTATCCATCCTTCCGAGTCGCCAAAAAAATTGGCCGGGCCTGTAAACTGGCCTAAAAGATAGATACCTTTGTTGCCATGAGTAAGATAGAAATAATCGCCAATGGGGGCTTTAACAAATTTGTCAGCTTGAGTAACAGCAGAACCACCTTTTGATTTGGTGTTTTTGCTAATCATCACGATATTTTTAGAAATATAGTAAATCAAATCTTCAAAAGAAAAATCTTCTGATCCATGCGACATTTTCCAAAAACTCGGTATAAATTTATTTTCCATAAAATTCAGTCCTTATACATTAAATGAAATACCCAGCTTTCAAACTTTCAGACGGCCTTTTTTCAGGTAGCCTTTGCTTTTCAGACGGCCTGTTGCGCGCCCGAGGGGTGCATCAGTTCTTCCACGTCGGCCAGCGAGAGTTCGGGGGTTGCGCCGTGGTGGGAGGCGGCGAGCGCGCCCCAGGCGCAGGCGCAGGCGAGGGTGTCGGCGGGGCTTGCGCCTTGCAGCAATTTATAGACGAAGCCGGCGAGGAAGTTGTCGCCCGCGCCCACGGTGTCGGCCACTTGCACGCGGTAGCCGTGGTGGGCGTGGGTTTGGCCGTTGCAGTAGTAAATTGCGCCGTGTGCGCCGAGGGTGACGCAGATGTGCGGCGCGCCGACGGCTTGGGCGAGGTAGTGCAGATTTTGTTCGAGGCCGTGGTAGGGCGATCCGAGTTCGGCGGCCAGCTCGTAGAGTTCGTCGTCGTTGAGTTTGACCAGGTCGGAGCGGCGCATCAGTTCGCACACGCGCTCGGGGCGGTAGTGCGGTTTGCGCAGGTTGACATCGAACACTTTGAAGCGGGCGGCATCCAGCAGCGTGTCCAGGGCGGCGCGGGCGGTGTCGTCGCGCGAGGAGAGGCTGCCGAACACCAGTGCGTCGGAGTCGGCGACGTAGGCGAGGGCTTCGGCGGGGACGGCGATTTTGTCCCAGGCGCAGGGATAGACGATGTCGTAGGAGCCGCTGCCGTCGTGGTTGATGGACACTTTGACCAGGCCGGTGGCGTGTTCGGGGTCGGTTTGGATCAGATGGGTGGCGACGTTTTTCGCGGCGATGCGGCGCAGCAGTTCTTCGCCGTCTGCGTCGTCGCCGCGCCTGCTGACGATGGCGCAGTCCGCGCCCAGCGCGCTCAGGCGCACCAAAACATTGAGCGGCGCGCCGCCCAGCACTTTTCCTTCGGGAAAATCGTCCCACAATACTTCGCCGAAACTGCTGATTTTCATGGCGTATATCCTTTTTGGAACTCGTTTTGAGGCCGTCTGAAAAGGTTTTCAGACGGCCTCTGCCTTGCTGTTTACACGTTAAACAAAAAGTGCATCACATCGCCGTCCTGCACCACATATTCCTTGCCTTCCACGCGCATTTTGCCCGCTTCTTTGGCTTTGGCTTCGCCGCCGAGCGCGACGAAATCTTCGTAGGCGATGACTTGGGCGCGGATAAAGCCGCGTTCGAAGTCGGTGTGGATGACGCCGGCGGCTTGCGGGGCGGTGTCGCCTTTGTGGATGGTCCAGGCGCGGACTTCTTTGACGCCGGCGGTGAAGTAGGTTTGCAGGCCCAAGAGGTCGTAACCGGCGCGGATCAGGCGGTTCAGGCCGGGTTCTTCCAAGCCCATTTCGGCGAGGAACTCGGCTTTTTCGTCGTCTTCCAACTCAGCGATTTCGCTCTCCATCGCGGCGCAAACGGCGACGACGGGGGCGTTTTCTTTTTCAGCCAATTCTTTTAGGCGGTCGAGGTGCGGATTGTTTTCAAAACCGTCTTCGGCAACGTTGCCCACATACATGGCAGGCTTGGCAGTCAGCAGAAACAGCGGTTTGAGCATTGCGAGTTCTTCCGCGTCTAAGCCGAAAGAGCGGACGGGTTTGCCTTCGTCCAAATGCGGCAGCAGTTTTTTGCACAGTTCGACCAGTTTTTGCGCGTCTTTGTCGCCTGAGCGGGCGCGTTTTTCTTCGCGGGCGATGGCTTTTTCGACGCTGGCGAGGTCGGCAAGCGCCAATTCGGTGCCGATGGTTTCGATGTCGGCAATCGGATCGACTTTGCCTGCGACGTGGACAATGTTGTCGTCGTCAAAGCAGCGCACGACGTTCACGATGGCGTCGGTTTCGCGGATGTTGGCGAGGAACTGGTTGCCCAAGCCTTCGCCTTTGCTCGCGCCTGCAACCAAGCCGGCAATGTCGACAAATTCGACGATGGCGGGCTGCATTTTTTGCGGATTGACGATTTTCGCCAGCGCGTCCATGCGCGGGTCGGGCACTTCGACGATGCCGACGTTCGGCTCGATGGTGCAGAAAGGATAGTTGGCCGCTTCGATGCCCGATTGGGTCAGCGCGTTAAAGAGGGTGGATTTGCCGACGTTGGGCAGGCCGACGATGCCGCATTTCAAGCTCATGGCTGGGATTCCGTAAAGAAAATTTAACGCGCGATTGTAGCATAAAACGCATTTGAGGCCGTCTGAAAAGGGTTTCAGACGGCCTCAAACAAGGTCAGTACCACGGCGCGCGTTTCACCGTCATGTCGATTTCAAAGCGCCGCGCCTGCGCGTTCCATTTGAGCGGGCGGCTGCATTTTTCGTAGCCGTTGCGCTTTTCTTCTTCGCGCGTTTGGCCGCACAGCGTTCCGGCCACGCCGATATAGGCTTTGGCCTGCCTGCCCGCATAGTCGAGCTTGGAGCCGAACGCGCCGTGGAAAAAGGATTTTTCCGCGCCGCCTTCGGGCAAGCCGATGAAAACGGTGACACCGCCGCCTTTGCGGCTGCCGAAGATGCCGCTGCCGCCGTAGCATTGGAATTCGCCGTCGTCCAGCACGTAGTCGTCGATGCCGTCGCCGTTCAGATCGGCTTTTTCCACGGCGTGGCGGAAGCCGTAGGGACGCCCGCCCGAGAGGCGGCAGACGGAGGCCAGCACGTCGAGTTCGTGCGCCACCGCTTCGGGCAGCGGCGCGGCTTGGGCCAAGAGCGGGGCGGACAGCAGAAAAGCGGCGAAGGCGGTTGTTTTCATGGTTAAAAAAGCGCGGTGGCGGGCTGTGCGGCGATGATATAGGCAAACGGCGGGGGCAGACGTTTACAGCGAAGCGTCGAAGCCGCCGTCTTCCACGGCGGCTGCGAGGGCGGCCGGCTGCGTTATGGCGGGGTCGAAACGCACGGTTGCGCTGCCTGCTTCCAGGCTGACTTCGGCGCTTTCTACGCCGGGCGCGCCTTGCAGGATGCGGGTGACGTTTTTCACGCAGCCGCCACAGTTCATGCCGCCGATGGCGAGGGTTACGGTTTCCATGGTTTGCTCCTTTGCGTTTGCGGGTAAGGGTGGGGGACGCGGCACTATAAACCAAATGCGCGGGGGCGGGTCTGACGGCGGTCAAGTCTGCGCTTTCAGACGGCCTTAAAGTGCTGTTGCAGGATGTTTTCGATTTCGGCGCGGACTTGGTTTTTGTCGCGGTTGCTGTCGATAACGCGGTAGCGTTGCGGGTCGGCGGCGGCACGCTCGAGATAGCTTTGGCGCACGCGCGCGAAGAAGGCGGCTTCTTCCTGCTCGAAGCGGTCTTTTTCGCGTGCCTGCGAAACGCGGGCGAAGGAGGTTTCGAGGGGGACGTCGAGGATGAAGGTGAGGTCGGGGCGCAGGCTGCCCTGTACCCAGTTTTCAAGAACGGCGATGTCGGCTGCGGGGATGCCGCGCCCGCCGCCCTGATAGGCGAAGGTGGCGTCGGTGAAGCGGTCGGAAACGACGTGGATGCCTTGGGCGAGGGCGGGCAGGATAACGTCGTCGAGGTGCTGGCGGCGGGCGGCGAACATCAGCAGGGTTTCGGTGTGCAGGCCGACTTTTGTTGCGGGGTCGAGCAGGATGCGGCGCAGCTCTTCGCCCAGCGGCGTGCCGCCGGGTTCGCGGGTGAAGAGGACGGGCAGGTTTCGTTCGGCAAACCAGTTTTCGATGGTGGCCAGGTGGGTGGATTTGCCGGTGCCGTCGATGCCGTCGAGGGTGATGAAGCTGGGTTTCATGGGGTTTTCCTTTGTGTGTTTGGCGGGAGGCCGTCTGAAAACGGGTTTCGGGGCTTTCAGACGGCCTTTTCTGTCTATTCTTTGGCTTTGCCGTTTGTGCCGCCGCCGTTTCCGTTTCCGCCTGCGGCGGCGGGGGGCTGCACGGGGAAGAGGAGGTTGAGGGGGTTGGCTTTGATTTGCAGCCACAGGGTGTCGATGAGTTTGGACAGGCTTTCGATGCGGGTGCCGCGCGAGCGCAGGGCGACGGTGAGGGCGAGGGAGAAGCTGACGACGAGGTTTACCGCGCCTATCATCAGGACGAAGGCGAGGTTGAGCAGGAAGTAGAGGAAGCCGCTGTGGTCGCTGACGGCGGCGTAGCCGAGGTTGGCGGAGGAAAAGGCAACATGGCGGATGTCGAGCGGCAGGCCGAGCAGGTGGCCGAACCAGCCGGTCATGCCCAGCAGCATACCGAAGATGAAGTTGCCCGCCAGCGAGCCGTAGTGGCGGTGGAGGTAGTCGGCCAGCCATTCGCGCAGGCGCAGGGGCAGCAGGCGTTTGAGCAGGGGCTGGACGGTGAGGCGGCGGCGCAGGTTGAGGTAGTCGGCGCGGTTGTCGTAGAAGCCCGAGATGATGCCGGAGCAGAAGAGCCACACGCCTGCGATGGCGGCATACCAGAGGGTGGGCTGGGTGAAGGGTTGCAGGGATTTGAACTGGTAGGCGGCGCCGTGGGCGTCGAGCATGGGTGCGCCGGTGCGGGCGGAAACGGCGGCGGCGACGAGGGAAGCGACGATAACGGCGACGACGACGTTGCCGAACACGGCCACGGCCTGCGAGCGGGCGACGTCGATGAGGAGTTTGGCCAGTTTGCCTTCGACGGCGCGGGCGCCTGCTTTGTGTTCGACGTGTTCGGCGATGCGGGCGGCGGTCATGGCGGGCTGTTTGGTGGCGACGGTGCAGCCGACGATGTGGATGAACATGAAGCCGATGCCGTAGTTCAGTCCGGCGAGAAAGGCGGTGGTGAAGTCGCCGAGGCCGAGGCCGGTAATGCGGATTTTGTTGCCGGCCATCAGGGCGATGATGACGCCGCCGCCTGCGGCGGAGGCGAGCATGGCGAAGTATTCGCGTTTGTTGCGGGTGATGTAGTGTTCGCCGTGGCCGCTGGTGTTTTCGCTGATGCTTTTGGCGAGCATATTGATGCTGCGGCGGCGCAGGAGGGTGGTGCTGTGCTGTTCGACGGCGGCGGTGGTGAGCGATTCGAGCAGGCGCACGCAGTGGCGGCGGCATTCTTTTTCGTCGGGCGCGGTTTGGATGTCGAGCAGGACGGTGAGGCGGTCTAGCGTTTGCGACAGGCGCTCGAGCAGGTGGGCGACTTTGACCGACGAACCCGCGCCCGCGCCCGTGCCTTTGCGGCGCAGGCGTTCGACTTGGGCGCGGCATTGTTCCATCATCACGGCGATGTGGGCGGTGTCGTAGTGTTCGGTTTGGCCGCTGCGGTAGTGGGCGACGAGGCGGCTGATTTCCTGATGCAGGGCGACGAAGGCGGAATCGACTTCCATCAGTTTGGGTTCGAGGCGGGTGAATTCGGGCTCGAGTTCTTCGGCGGCCACCCAGATGGAGAGCATTTCGAGGGCGTGCAGCCGCGCTTGTTCGAGGTGGCGGGAGGCCGTCTGAACGGCGGCGGCTTCGCTGTGGCGGCCGAGGATGTCGTAGAGCGACAGCCATTGGTGCAGGCTGACGGTTTGCAGCCATTTTTCGTCGTTTTGCGAGTGGAAAAGGTAGAGGAAGACGTCGCGCAGGTTGTTCAAATCTTTGAAAGAAGGCATGAAGCGCTCGTAGATGCGGATGCCCATTTCGCGGGCGAAGCCGCTGCGCGAGAAGATGCCCAGGCCGACGAGGGCGGGGTAGATGTGGATACTGGCGAGCCAGCGGTGGAACTGCGTGCCGAAGGTTTCGGCCAGTTCGGGGTTCTGCCGCAGGGCATCCAGCAGTATGTCGAAACGCTGTGAGGCGCGTTTGACGCCGCCGTCGCGCAGGAATTGGACGATGGCGTTGAGGATGTAGGACATGTCTTTTTCGGACAGGGCGGCGGCCAGAAGGGCGGGAAGGTTGTCGGCTGTGATTTTTTTCATGTTGTCCGCAGGGCAGGGTAGGTAGTGTGGGAGTGGAAAATAGCGGAAAAGGGCGGGATGTGTAAAGGCCGTCTGAAAAGCATGGGGCTTTTTCAGACGGCCTTTGCCGTTTTTTATGCCGCACGCCGTTTCGCAGACAGGCGCGGCAGGCGGGTTGCGGCGAATTTTTTCAGACGGCCTCATGCGCCGCGGCGTCGGAAGAGTTCCACCATGCGGCGCGCGCCTTCGAGGCAGTCTTCGAGCGGGGCGACGAGGGCGATGCGCACATAGCCGCGGCCGGGGTTGCCGTCGGCCGTGTCGCGGGCGAAGAAGCGGCCGGGCAGCACCTGCACGGCGGCTTCGCGCCACAGTTTTTGCGTGAAGGCCAAATCGTCGCCGTCGGGCACTTTGAGCCAGATGTAAAACGAGGCTTCGGGCACGGCAAGGTCAAACGCCTGCCGCAATACGGGCACGACGCGCTCGAATTTTTCGCGGTAGAGGCGGCGGTTTTCGGCGACGTGCGCTTCGTCGTCCCAGGCGGCGATGCTGGCGCGCTGGACGGGCAGGCTCATGGCGCTGCCGTGGTAGGTGCGGTAGAGCAGGAAGGGGCGCAGCAGATCGGCGTCGCCCGCCACGAAACCCGAGCGCAGGCCGGGGGCGTTGGAGCGTTTGGAGAGGCTGGTGAACATGACGATGCCTTTGCGGCTTCGTCCAAGTTGCGCGGCGGCCTGCAAGGCGCCTGTCGGTTTTTGGTCGGAATAGATTTCGGAATAGCATTCGTCGGCGGCGATCACGAAGCCGTATTTGTCCTGCAAGGCAAACAGTTTCTGCCAGTCGGCAAGGCTCATCACGCTGCCGCTGGGGTTGTCGGGCGAGCAGGCGAAGAGGATTTTGACGTGCGGCCAGATGTCGGCGGGAACGGAATCCCAGTCGGGCAGAAAGCGCGGCGGGGTGCTGTTGGCAAAATAGATTTCGCCGCCGCCGAGGAAGGTGGCGCCTTCGTAAATCTGGTAAAACGGGTTGGGGCAGACGACAATCTGCCGATCGTGTGCGGCGGGGTCGAGCACGGTTTGGACGAAGGAAAAGAGGGCTTCGCGGCTGCCGAGCACGGGCAGGATTTCGCTTTCGGGGTCGAGACGCAGGCCGTCGTAGCGGCGTTCCAGCCAGCGGGCGCAGGCTTGGCGCAGCTCGGGCAGGCCTGCGGTGAGCGGGTATTGGGAAAATTCTGCGGCAGAGGCGGCGAGTGCGTCGGTAATCAGGGCGGGCGTGGGGTGCTTGGGTTCGCCGATTTGCAGCATGACGGGTTTGAGGTGCGCGGGCGGGGTGATACCCTGCATGGCTTCGCGCAGGCGGGCGAAGGGGTAGGCTTGGAGTTTGTCTAAGAGGGAATTCATGGCGGAAAAAACGGAAAAAAGAAGCGGCGATTCTAGCAGAACGGGCGGCGGAATAAAGAAAGGCCGTCTGAAAAAACGTTTTCAGACGGCCTGTTTGTGCGGCGGCATCAGGCGACGGCGAAACCTGCGTCGGCGATGGCTTTTTTCACGGCTTCGACGTCCATGCCCTCGGCGTGGGTAACGACGACGACGCCGGTTTCAAAGTTAGCGTTCACCATGCGCACGTTTGCCACTTCCTCGGCTTTGGCGATCAGTTTGCGGGAATCTTCTTTGCTGGCCATTCCGGTCACATTCAGTTTCATTTGCGGCATATTTCTTTACCTCTCGTTAAAGTATCCAATAAATAAGAATGAGTAATCCATTGTCTCTCCCCGCTTTGTTTTGTCGCACATCCGGCTTTGGCCGAACGCATAGTTGCGGGGAAAACGGGGCGATTGTCTACCTAATCGCCCGGCTTGTCTATCATTTATTCTGATGTCGTTTATGGTTGCGGCATTTTGACAAGTCGTTGAAAGGCCGTCTGAACGGGCGCGGCGCGGCGCGGCGGCGGGTTTTTCGGTAGAATGCCGCGCCTTGTCCACGAGAGCCTTTTTGCGAGCGATATGTTTGCCAAACTCGACACCTTCTGGCGCCGCCGCGCCGTGTATTGGCCGCTGCTGCTTCTGCTGGCCGCCGCCACGCCGCTGTGCTTCGCGCCGTATTACCGCTTCTGGCTGATGCCGCTGCTGTTTGCCGCCTTTATCCGCCTGCTCGAACTGCGCCCGCAGGTACGCGTGCGCAGCGCTTATTTGTTCGGCTTTGCCGCCTATTGCTGCCAGTTTTACTGGATACACACCGCGCTGCACGACATCTCCGGCCTGCCCAATCTCTACGCCCTGCCGCTCACCGTGCTGCTGCCCGCCTATCTCGCCCTGTTTCCCGCCGCCGCCGTGTGGCTGTGGGGCAAAACCCGTTTGAACCGCAGCCTGTCAGTAGGGCTGGCGCTGCCCGTGTTTTGGACGCTGGCCGAATTCGCCCGCGAACGGCTGATAACCGGCTTCGGCTGGGGCGCGCTCGGTTATTCGCAAATCGCCGACGCCTCGCCGCTGGCCGGATTCGCGCCTTTGGGCGGCATCCATCTGGTGACGTTTGCTACCGCGCTGGCCGGCGCATGGCTGGTGTTGCTTGTCGACGGAGAAGGCCGTCTGAAAATCCGTGCGGCCTTTGCCTGCGGCGTGCTTGCCCTGCTGGCGGCGGGACATTTCGCCAAAGAGGCGGATTTCACGCAGCCGACCGGCCAAAGCAGCACCGTCGCCCTCGCGCAGGGCAACATCCCGCAAACGCTGAAATTCCGTGAAGACCAGGTACTGCCGACCCTGCGGCGCTACTACGGCCAAATCGCCCAAACGCAGGCCGACATCGTTATCCTGCCCGAAACCGCCATCCCCGCCATGTTGCAGGATTTGCCTGACAGCGTGTTGGCCGAATTTGCCGAAGCCGCGCGGCAGAACGGCAGTGCGCTGGCCGCAGGCGTTATCCGTCTCACTTCAGACGGCCTCAACTACCAAAACGCCGTCGTCGACCTCACCGGCTTTCAAAACAACGCGCAAACGCTGCCGTATTACGCCAAAAACCACCTCGTCCCCTTCGGCGAATACAAACCCCTGCCCGCGCTGACCGAACCGCTTTACGCCATGATGGACATGCCCCTGTCCGACTTTCGCGCGGGCGGCGGCAGCCAGGAGCCTTTGGCGATGAAAAACCAGCGCATCGCCTTCAACATCTGCTACGAAGACGGCTTCGGCGACGAACTGATTTCCGCCGCCGCCCGTTCCACGCTGCTGGCCAACGCCAGCAACCTGGCCTGGTATGGCAACTCCAACGCCATGTACCAGCACTTGCAGCAGTCGCAGGCACGCGCCCTCGAACTCGGCCGCCAGATGGTGCGCGCCACCAACACGGGCGCCACCGCCGTTATCGACAGGAAAGGCCGCGTCACGGCGCTGGCTGCCGCCGATACCGACACGGTGCTGACGGCAAGGGTGGAAGGTTACACGGGCGAAACGCCTTATATGAAACTGGGCGGCTCGCTGCCTCCGATCGGCCTGCTGTCTGCCGTTGCGATTGCCTTGTTGGCGGTGGGGCGTAGGAAAAAGGCTGTCTGAAAACGAAATCCGACGAAGTCAAAATGCGCTTGCTGCGGGGTTGGAACTGCCCGTATTTTGACTGCGTTCGCGACGACGCAAAACAAAACGCCGGAACGTTTTCCGTTCCGGCGTTTCTTTTTGGTTTGGCGCATTGGTTTGGCGCATGGCAAGGTGGTTTCCCGTTGTCCGCAAGCCTTCGCCAAATCTTGGAGGCCGTCTGAAAGCGGGATCTCAACGAAATTAAAAATAGCGCGTGCCGCCATTTCCGCAGAGGCGGAAATCTTTTTGGCTGCACGGAAATAATTGCATAAGCAGAAATCCGGTTCGCCTCCGCCAAAATTTCCGCTTTCAGACGGCCTCTTTGATTTGCGCGGCAGGCGGACAAAAAAATGCACACATTTTTTCAAATGTGTGCCAAGTCTACAAAGGAGAAATAGAGGAGAAACTGTCAAACGGCTGCTGTCAGCCGCCCAACGCCGCGCATTATCGGCAAGCGCTGCGGCAGCGTCAAGTTTTCGCGCCTCTGTTTTGCATAAAATGGAACATTCTTGATAAAAACACACAAAAACGAAAAATAAGGAAGGTTTTGGAACGTTATTTTCTGTTGTTGTTTTCGTTTTTGTATTGGAAAGACGGATGCGGAAGCTGCGGACAAAAAAATGCACACATTCGCGGGAATGTGTGCCAAGTCTACAAAGGAGAAATAGAGGAGAAACTATCAAACTGTCATTAGCAACGGCTTGACGGCGCGCATTATCGCGGCCGCGTTGCGCCCGGTCAAGCGTCTGCCGTTGTTTCCGGCAGCGCTTTGCTGCATTCGCGCAACAGCCGCGTTGCGTTTCGTTTTTGTTTCTTTCGCAACAAAGTGCGACATTCAGCGGTAGCCGACCGTGACGGGGTCGCGTTCGGCAGGTTCGAACCAAATGTCGCGGTAGGCGGCGTAGACGGTGAGATAGCCGAGGATGTTGAGGGCGAGCAGCAGGGCGCTCAATACATAGGAAGCAACACCTTCGCGCAGGCCGGGAAGGGTGAGTATTACGATATAGAAGAACGCGAAACAGACGCCGCACAAGGCCAGCGGCAGGATGTTTTTCACGGCGGCCTTGGCGCTCAGCAGGATGGCGGCAAACGGGGTTTCGCTTTGCAGGAACACCAAAACGGGGGCGAAACCGAGCAGCAGCTGCCACGACAGATACCAGAAAACCAGCAGCAGGACGAGGGAAACCGGCAGGGTGGCGATGCCCTCCGTATTGCCGAGCCAGCCCAGTGCGTTGGCCGCGCCGTACAGCAGCAGAGCCCAAGCGACGGCAGACAGGAACATCAGAACAAACAGCAGCACGAACTCGAATATCTTGCTATCGAAGATGGCAAACAGATGGCCGATGCGCGGCGGCGTTTCTTCGTATTCCTGAAACGAAGCGGCAGACATGATGCCGCCCGCCTTAAAAAGTACGAACATGCCGTACACTGCCGCCCCTATCATGCCCGAGTAGGTCATGATGCCTTTGCAGATTTCTTCTGCGACGAACAGCACGAGGGCAATCAGCATCCATGCCGCCCAATATTCGCGAAACAGCAAAAACGCTTCGTGTATCCAGCCGATGCCGCGCCCGATGCTGCGTGCGGCGGGTTGGTCGAGCAGGCGTTCGTCTTCTTCGCCGGCGGTGTCTCCGTTGTCTGTAAAAACGTCCTGCATGGTTTTCTCCTTATTGTCGGCCGTTGGCATTTTTCTGTCCGGTCAAACAGATACAGACGGATACTAACATAATTTTACTCTGTTTCCGTATCTTTACATACAGCGGTGTTTGGAGGCCGTCTGAAAGGCAAAGGCCGTCTGAAAACCTTTTTTGGGCTTTCAGACGGCCTTTGGCCTGATTGCGGCCGGACGGGTCAGGCTTCGACGGGGATGATGCCGATTTTGGCCTGCCACTGTTTCGGGGCGACGGCGTGGACGGATTGTCCCTGCGAGTCGACGGCGACGGTGACGGGCATGTCTTTCACTTCAAATTCGTAAATCGCTTCCATGCCCAAATCGGCAAAGGCGACGACTTTGGCTTCTTTGATGGCTTTGGCAACGAGGTAGGCCGAGCCGCCGACGGCCATCAGGTACACCGCACGGTTGTCGGCGATGGCCTGACAGGCGGCCGCGCCGCGTTCGGATTTGCCGATCATGCCCAAGAGGCCGGTTTGTTCGAGCATCTGGCGGGTGAATTTGTCCATGCGGGTGGCGGTGGTGGGGCCGGCGGGGCCGACGACTTCGTCGCGCACGGGGTCGACGGGGCCGACGTAGTAGATGAGTTTGCCGTTCAAGTCTACGGGCAGGGTTTCGCCGCGGTCGAGCATTTCGGTCATGCGTTTGTGGGCGGCGTCGCGGCCTGTGTAGATTTTGCCGTTCAGCAGCAGCACGTCGCCCATTTTCCAGGTGGCGACTTCTTCTTTGGTCAATTCGTTTACATTGACGCGGCGGCCGTTTTTCGGGTTGTAGGTGATGTCGGGCCAGTCTTCGATGGTGGGCGGGGTGAGGACGGCGGGGCCGCTGCCGTCGAGTTCGAACTCAATGTGGCGGGTGGCGGCGCAGTTGGGAATCATGGCGACGGGTTTGGAAGCGGCGTGGGTGGGGTAGTCGAGAATTTTGACGTCGAGCACGGTGGTGAGGCCGCCCAAGCCCTGTGCGCCGATGCCCAGCGCGTTCACCTTTTCAAAAAGTTCCAAACGCAGGGCTTCGACGGTGGAGAGTTCGGCGCCCGCGGCGGCTTTTTCCTGCAATTCGTGGATGTCGATGTGGCTCATCAGCGATTCTTTGGCCATCAGGGCGGCTTTTTCCGGCGTGCCGCCGATGCCGATGCCGAGGATGCCGGGCGGACACCAGCCGGCACCCATTTCGGGCACGGTTTTCAGCACCCAGTCGACAATGGAGTCGGAGGGGTTGAGCATGACGGTTTTGGCTTTGTTTTCCGAGCCGCCGCCTTTGGCCGCGCAGGTGATTTCAACTTTGTCGCCGGCGACGATTTCCATGTGGACGACGGCGGGGGTGTTGTCTTTGGTGTTGCTGCGTTTGCCGGCGGGGTCGGCCAGCACGGAGGCGCGCAGCTTGTTGTCGGGGTTGGTGTAGGCGCGGCGCACGCCTTCGTTCACCATCTCCTGCACGCTCATGTCGGCCTCCCAGCGCACGTTCATGCCGACTTTGAGAAAGACGGTGGCGATGCCCGTGTCCTGGCAGATGGGGCGGTGGCCTTCGGCGCACATACGGCTGTTGACGAGGATTTGCGTCATGGCGTCTTTGGCGGCGGGGTTTTCTTCCTTCTCCCACGCTTTGCCTAGGGCTTTGATGTAGTCGACGGGGTGGTAGTAGCTAATGAATTGGAAGGCGTCGGCAATACTGCGGATGAAGTCTTCCTGTTTGATTACGGTCATGGGTGTTCCTTTATATTTGAAAGATGTTTTTGTTATTGCCTGCCGCGGCCTTTTCAGACGGCCTGAAACAGGCTTGCGGCAGGCGCCGCAGGATAGCATAAAGGCCGTCTGAAAGCACAGAAAGGCGCTTTCAGACGATCTGCCTTTACCTGATTGCAGTTTGGGCGCAGAATAAACGCGAATGTTCATTAATTAAGGCCGTCAACCAAAAGGAGAAAACCCATGCAGTTCAACCGACGCGAATTTTTGAAAATCACCGCCGCGCTGGCGGCCGCCGGCGCATCGCCCGCGCTCTTGGCCGCAGCCAAAGAGCAGTTTACCGTTTACGGCGCACCCGCGCTGCCGAGCATGATTATCGCCGTGGCTGCCTTGCAGGGGCAGCTGGCCAAACAGGCTGATGTGTCGCTGAAAATCTGGCGCTCGCCCGACCAGCTTCGCGCGGGTGTGGCAAGCGGCCAGTTTAAAGTGATGATGAGTCCGAGCAACGTGGGCGTAAACCTGCGCAACCAAGGCCGCAAAGTCGGCATGGTCAACATCCTCACCAACGGCATCACGCAGCTTGTCTGCAAAAACAAGGCCGTTGCCTCGCCGCAGGAGTTGGTGGGCAAAAAAATCCTCGTGCCGTTTAAAAACGATATGCCCGACATCGTGTTACAAGCCCTGTTGAAAAAACTCAAAATCGACGCGGCCAAAGTCGGCATTACCTACGCCGCCACGCCCGCCGAAGCCGTCGGCCTGTTTTTAGGCAAAGATTTCCACGCCGCCATCCTGCCCGAGCCGATGGCATCCGCGTGTATCCTGCGCGGCAAAACCATGGGCGCAAACATCGTGCGCGGCTTTGATTTGGTGAAAGCCTGGGGGCAGGCGTTTGACACCAAAGCCCTGATTCCGATGGCGGGCATCATCGCCGATGAAGCTTATTTCCACGCGCACAAAGCGCAATTCGACACCTTCCACCAAGACCTGAAAAACGCGCTCGCGTGGATAAACGGCCACCGCGCCGAAGCCGCCAAAATCGGCAAAAACTACCTGCCCGCGCCCGAACCGGCCTTAGTGTCGGGCATAGACGGCGCAAGGCTCACCGTAACCAAACCCTCTGAAATCAAAACCGAAATCCTGCATTTTTACGAAATCCTGATGCAGTTCAATCCGAAGCTCTTGGGCGGAAAAATGCCCGACAGCGGCTTCTTCCTCGCCTGAGCAACACTATAAAAGGCCGTCTGAAAACCTGTTTTTCGGTTTTCAGACGGCCTTTTTATGCGGAAAAACGTGCGGCGCTTACTGGTCGACAAACGCACGCTCAATCAGGAAGTCGCCGCGCACGCCGACTTTGGGCGATTCGACAAGACCGAAATCGTTGAGCACCTGGCGCGTGTCTTTGAGCATGGCGGGGCTGCCGCAGAGCATGGCGCGGTCGTCTTCTTTGTTGATGGGGGGCAGGCCGATGTCTGCAAAGAGTTTGCCCGAGCGCATCAGGTCGGTGAGGCGGCCGTGGTGTTTGTAGTCTTCGCGCGAGACGATGGGGTAGTAAATCAGTTTGTCGCGCACGAGTTCGCCCAGGTATTCGTCGTTAGGCAGCTCTTGGGTGAAGCGCTCGTAATAGGCCAGGTCTTTTTGGTAGCGCACGCCGTGGACGAGGATGACTTTTTCAAACATTTCGTAGATGTCGGGGTCTTTGGTGACGGCCAAAAACGGCGCGATGCCGGTACCGGTGGACAAAAGATACAGGTGTTTGCCGGGATTGAGGTCGCCCGCCACCAGCGTGCCGGTGGGCTTTTTGCTGATGAGCACGTCGTCGCCGACTTTGAGGTGTTGCAGGCGGCTGGTGAGCGGGCCGTCCTGTACTTTGATGCTGAAAAATTCGAGGTGTTCTTCGTAGTTGGCGGAAGCGACGCTGTAGGCGCGCATCAGGGGTTTGCCGTCGACCATCAGGCCGACCATGACGAACTGGCCGTTTTCAAAACGCAGGCTTTCGTCGCGGGTGCAGGTGAAGGTGAAGTAGGCGTCTGTCCAGTGGTGGACGGAGAGGACTTTTTCTGTGTTGAATGCTGCCATTGGGGTTTCCTGTGTCGTATGGGTAAAAGGGTCGGAGGCCGTCTGAAAAGGGTAATTTTGTTGAAGCTCTGCTTTCAGACGGCCTGATCTTTAAGATTCGGCCGTGCCGGAAGACGTTTTGCGTTTGCGCGGACGGCGGCGGCGTTTTTTGCGCGGCTCGCCCTCTTGGGCGGGGGCGGCAGTCATGGCGGCGCGCTCTTCTTCGTCTGCGTGCTGGAAGCTTGTCCACCAGTCGGCCGTTTCCTGCGGCGCATAGCCGAGTTTGGTGCGCAAAACGAGGAAATCGTAGGCGGCGCGGAAACGCGGCTGGGCGAGCAGGCGGTGCGGACGGGTGCCGCGGCGGTGGTCGAACTGGGGTTGGAGTATCCAGATTTCGCGCATGGTGGCGGAGAATTTCTGCGGCACGCCCCAGCCTTTTTCCATGGTTTCGCGCAGGTCGGACACGGCGCCGGTGAGGGCGGGGGCGGCTTTTTCGCCCAATTCCATGCGTTTTTGCCAGAGGCTGTTGAGCCTGTCCCACATCAGGGCGGCGAGGACGAAGCCGACGGAAACGGATTTGTCGGCGCGGACGCGCTCGTCGGTGTTTTTTAGCGAGGCGGCGACCATGTTGGGACGGTTGTCGCGGGCGGCTTCCTGCAATGCGTCGAGCAGCGGATGGACGGCGGTATCGATGCCGAGGGTATGGAATTGGGCGAGGCAGCGGCGGGCGTGGCCGGAGAAGAGCAGCTTCATGATTTCGTCGAACAGGCGGGCGACGGGTTCTTCTTTCAGACGGCCTGCGTATTTGGGAATCGGCGCGGCGGTGCGCTCTTCGACGGTGAAACCGAGTTTGCCCGCCAGCCGCACGGCACGCAGCACGCGCACGGGGTCTTCCTGATAGCGTTCGGCCGGATCGCCTATCATCACGAGGCGGCGGGCTTTGACGTCGGACACGCCGTTGTGGAAATCGTGGATTTCGCGTTTGACCGGGTCGAAGTAGAGGGCGTTGCAGGTGAAATCGCGCCGGCCGGCGTCTTCGGCCAGCGTGCCGTAGGTGTTGTCCTTCATGATGCGGCCGTGTTCGTTCTGCACCGCGCCGCCGCTGCCGCGGAAGGTGGTGACTTCGATGGTTTCCGGGCCGATTTGGACGTGGACGATGCGGAAGCGGCGGCCGATGATGCGGCTGCGGCGGAAGAGGGCGCGCACTTCTTCGGGCGTGGCGTTGGTGGCGACGTCGAAGTCTTTCGGTTCGGCGCCGATCAGCAGGTCGCGCACCGCGCCGCCGACGATATAGGCTTCGTAGCCTGCCTGTTGCAGGCGGGAAACGGTTTTTTCGGCGGCCAGGCTGATGTCGCCCGCGCTCAGGCCGTGTTCGGAATGGGAAATGGTTTGTTTGGCGCTTGCGGCGGCAGGTTTGCCCGCCATTTTGCGCCAGAGTTTTTTCAGCATGCGTGTTTCCAAAATCGCGCCGTCCGAAACGCGGTTTCGTGAAAAACCTTTGCCCAATCTTGTGTGCGCCACAATGCTCGGCAAAGGTTTCAGACGGCCTCGGTTTAACTGTGTCAAAAAATGGCGCGCATTATACCCGCCGCGGCGCGGGAAGTGGAACAAAAGGCCGTCTGAAACACGGTTTTAACTTTGCTTTCAGACGGCCTTTACGCGGCGTAAAATAAAGCATCCCAACCCGAAAAAGGAGAGCAGCATGAATATGAAACAAACGGCGGCGCTGGTGTTGGCGGCGGCCGCGCTGACCGCCCATGCCGGCGGCAGAACAGAGACCGAGTGGAAGCAGATGGAGACGGCAGTACGCCTGTCGGCGGAAAACACCAAGCGTTATCAGGATACTTACAGCGACATTTATTTCGACTTGGGCAGCCTGACTGCGGCCGAATTCGAGCGGCGCGTGGCGGCGGGTGACACGGTATACGCCTACATCGGCCGCCCGAGCTGCGGCGACTGCAACGCCTTCGAGCCGCTGTTCAAACGCTACATTGCGCAACGCAGACTCGACGGCAAAATCTGGTTTGTCAACGTCCACCGCCTGCATCAGGACAAGGAAAAATGGCAGGCGTTCAAACAGCGCTACGGCCTGTCGGGCACGCCCGTGCTGGCGAAATACGCCGGCGGCAGGCAGCAGAACAAGCTGGATTTTGAGGACAACGGCGGCATCCGCGCCAAGGATTTGGAGCGTTGGCTGGATGCCAACGGGCTGTAAACGGGCTTTTCAGACGGCCTCTTTATTTTTGCCAAAGGCCGTCTGAAAATGTTTTACCGCTGTTTGGCAGGAAAGGAGCAATAGCAACATGGCACATTCATGGTTTTACTGGGCTTTGGCTTCGGCCTTTTTCGCCGCGCTGACGGCAATTTTCGCCAAAGCGGGCTTGCAGGGCATCGATTCCGATTTCGCCACCTTTATCCGCACGCTGGTGATTATCGCCGCGCTGGCGGCCTTTCTCAGCTACGCGGGAAAATGGCAGGGCGTGGGTGCGTTCACAGCGAAAAACTGGACGTTTCTCGTGTTGTCGGGCTTGGCAACGGGCGCGTCATGGCTGGCCTATTTCAAGGCTTTGCAGATGGGCGAGGCGTCGAAAGTGGCACCGGTCGACAAATTCAGCATTGTTTTGGTCGCGCTCTTTGCCGTCGTGTTCCTGAAAGAGCGGCCGTCGTCGCAGGAATGGCTGGGCATCGCCATGATTGCGGGCGGCGTGCTGACGCTGGTTTTGAAGAGATAGGCCGTCTGAAATATAAAAAGGCCGTCTGAAAACCCGATTCGGGGTTTTCAGACGGCCTTTTGACATCGTTGCAGCGGGATTAGGCCTGTTCCAAGCCAAAGGTTTTGTGCAGCACGCGGGTAGCCAGTTCCATGTATTTCTCGTCGATCAGCACGGAAACTTTGATTTCGGAGGTGGAAATCATCTGGATGTTGATGCCTTCTTCGGCCAGGGCGCGGAACATCTGCGCCGCCACACCCGCGTGCGAGCGCATGCCGACGCCGACGATGGAGACTTTGCACACGGTGTCGTCTCCGTTTACTTCGGCTGCGCCGAGATCGGATTTGAGGCCGTTCATCAGGTCGAGCGTCGGTTTGTAGTCGCCGCGCGGCACGGTGAAGGAGAAGTCGGTGGTGCCCTGAGCGCCGACGTTTTGGATGATCATGTCCACTTCTATGTTGGCGTCGGCGATGCTGCCGAGTATCTGGTAGGCGATGCCGGGTTTGTCGGAGACGCCGCGCACGTTGATGCGGGCTTGGTTTTTGTCGAATGCGATGCCTTTTACAACCGCTTTTTCCATGTTTTCGTCCTCTTCAAAGGTAATCAGGGTGCCTTCGCCGCCGTCTTCCAGGCTGCTCAATACGCGCAGGCGCACTTTGTATTTGCCGGCAAATTCCACCGAGCGGATTTGCAGAACTTTCGAGCCGAGGCTGGCCAACTCGAGCATTTCTTCAAAGGAGATGGTGCTCATGCGGCGGGCTTCGGGCACGACGCGCGGGTCGGTGGTGTAGACGCCGTCGACGTCGGTGTAAATCTGGCACTCGTCGGCTTCCAGCGCGGCGGCCAGGGCGACGGCGGAGGTGTCCGAGCCGCCGCGGCCGAGGGTGGAAATGTCGCCGCCTGCGGTCACGCCTTGGAAACCGGCAACGATAACGACGCGGCCTTCTTTCAGGTCGGCGCGCATTTTGCCGTCGTCGATATGGTCGATGCGGGCTTTGGTGTGCGCGTCGTCGGTTTGCACGGCGACCTGCCAGCCGGTGTAGCTTTTGGCGGGCACGCCGATATCTTTCAAGGCCATAGCCAGCAGGCCGATGGTGACCTGCTCGCCGGTGGCGAGGACGACGTCCAGCTCGCGCGGGTCGGGGAATTCCTGCATTTCGTGCGCCAGTGCCACCAAGCGGTTGGTTTCGCCGCTCATCGCGGACACCACCACGACCACGTCATGACCTTCGGCGCGGGCTTTGGCGACACGTTTGGCAACGTTTTTGATACGTTCGGGCGAACCGACCGAGGTGCCGCCGTATTTTTGTACGATAAGTGCCATTTTCGTGCTTTCTTGTGTGGAGAATCGAAAAAGGCGGTATTATTGCCATTTTTCGCCGTGCCGACAAGGCGTTTGGCAGGCTTTCAGACGGCCTTTCGCGCCCGTTTCACCCGTCTGCCAAATCCCGACACAGCCGCACCGCTTCATCCAGCCGCTCCACGCCGTAAATCTGCAGATTCGGAAACTCTTTGGCGTTGCGCGGCAGGTTGGCTTTGGGGACGATGGCGCGTTTGAAGCCGAGTTTTTCCGCTTCTTTGAGCCGCTCCTGCCCGCGGGCGACGGGGCGCACTTCGCCGCTGAGACCAATCTCGCCGAAGGCGACCATTTTCTCGGGCAGGGCTTTGTTGCGGAAGCTCGATACCATCGCCAGTATCACCGCCAAGTCGGAAGCCGGTTCGCCGATTTTCACGCCGCCGACGGCGTTGAGAAACACGTCTTGGTCGAAGCAGGCGATGCCGGCGTGGCGGTTGAGCACCGCCAAGAGCATGGACAGGCGGTTTTGTTCCAGCCCTACTGTTAAACGTTTGGGCGTGAAGCCGTGCGCGTCGTCCACCAGCGCTTGGATTTCCACCAACAGCGGGCGGCTGCCTTCTTGTGTTACCAGCACGCACGAGCCTGCCACGTCGTCGCGCCAGCTTGCCAGAAAAATCGCCGACGGGTTGGACACGCCTTTCAAGCCCTGCTCGGTCATGGCGAACACGCCCAATTCGTTCGCCGCGCCGAAGCGGTTTTTAATCGCGCGGATCATGCGGTAGTTGGAATGCTGGTCGCCTTCAAAATACAAAACCGTGTCCACCATGTGTTCCAGCACGCGCGGGCCGGCGATTGCGCCGTCTTTGGTAACGTGTCCCACGAATATCATGGCGATGCCCATTTGCTTGGCGATGCGGGTGAACTGCGCCGCGCATTCGCGCACTTGCGACACGCTGCCGGGGGCGGATGTGATTTGGTCGGAATACATGGTTTGAATAGAATCGATGACCACCAGCTTGGGCTGATGCTGCTTTAAGGCAGCCTGAACCGCCTCTAAGCGGATTTCTGCCAGCAGATGGATGCCCTCGCTTTGCACGCCCAACCGCTGCGCGCGCAGGGCGACTTGCTGCGCCGATTCCTCGCCCGACACATACAGCACCTTGCGGCTCTGCGCCATTTTGGCGACGGTTTGCAGCAGCAGCGTGGATTTGCCGATGCCCGGGTCGCCGCCGAGCAAAATCACCGCGCCGTCCACCAAGCCGCCGCCGAGCACGCGGTCTAGCTCGCCCATGCCTGTGGGCTGGCGCGGCACTTCCACCGCGCTCACTTGCGACAAATCCACCACTTGCGCACTGTCTGCCGCCCACGATTGGAAACGCGCGTTTTTCGGCTCGGGCGCGGCGACGCTTTCCTGCAAGGTGTTCCACTCGCCGCAATGCGGGCATTTGCCCTGCCATTTGACGGCGGTGCCGCCGCATTCGGAGCATTGGTAGATGGTTTTGGGGGCTTTTGCCATGGGGAATTCCTTGCGTGTGGGGTGGGGGTTCAGGCTGCTTTTGGGGCGGGCGGATAGGCAGCCCGAAAGCGGGATTGGGATGGTTTCAGACGGCCTTCCCGTTCGAGGCCGTCTGAAAAGGCCGTCTGAAAGGAGAAACGTTTTTTCAGACGGCCTGAATCTCCCGAAGCTGCCCGGGCGCCTGCAAACGGGCGCGGGCATTATGCGGTTTTCGCTTCGGAATGCAAGATGCGCGGCTGCCTTGCCGATTTCGTAAAGACACGTTAAATTATGCCGTATTCCGCAAACCCGAAGGAGAAACCATGCAACTTCACCGCCGCCGATTCCTGCAAACGGGCGCAGCCCTTGCCGCTGCGTTTGCCCTGCCGCTGCCCTTATCTGCCGCCGCGCAGCCTTTGCCGCTGCCCTTGCCGGAGCATCTGAAAAACAATCCGCTCTTAACATTCGGCCGCCTGCCCGACTTTGCCGCCGTCAAGCCCGAACACATTAATCCTGCGGCGGATTTTCTGCTGAAAAAACACCGCGAGGCGGTGGAAACGTTGAGCCGCCAGCCCGACATCACTTGGGAAAACTTTTATCTGCCGCTGGAAGACATTACCGCCAAGCTGGAATACGCCTGGGGCATCGCCGAGCATCTGGTGAGCATGGACGGTTCAGACGGCCTGCGCCGCGCGTTTGAAACGGCCGAGGCGAAAAACAGCGAATATTGGGCGTGGTACGGCCAAAACACGCAGCTTTACCGCGCGTTTGAAAAGCTGAAAAACGGCGCGGCCTTTGCCGGTTATACGCAGGCGCAAAAAGCGGCGGTGGAACTGGCTTTGCGCGATTTCAAGCTCTCGGGCGTGGCTCTGCCTGCGGCGAAGAAAAAGCAGTTTGCCGCCATCAGCCGCCGCTTGGTCGAATTGCGTACCAAATTTGACAACAATGTGGTTGATGCGGTGAAGCATTGGGAAAAACTCGTTGCCGACAAGGCCGATTTGGACGGCCTTACCGAAAACGCGCTGGCCGCCGCCGCCGAATCGGCCAAAAGCAAGGGCAAAAAGGGCTACCGTTTTACGCTGGATTACCCTTCGTACTCCGCCATCATGACCTACTGCCGCAACCGCCAGCTGCGCGCCGAACTCTACCGCGCCTATGCCAACCGCGCCGCGCTGCGCGGCAAATGGGACAACACGCCCGTTATCGAAGAAATTTTGAAGCTACGCCTGCAACAGGCCAAGCTCTTGGGCTACCGCAATTACGCCGAATACGCGCTGCAAACGCGCATGGCCGAAAGCCCGCAGCAGGTTTTGGGTTTTCTCAACGATTTGAAAACGCGCAGCAGGGCGCAATGGTTTAAAGAAACCGAAGAGCTGCAGGAATACGCCCGCGCTTCAGACGGCCTCGACAAGCTCGAAGTGTGGGACACCGCCTATTACGCCGAAAAACAAAAAACCGAACGCTATGCCGTGGATAAAGAAAGCCTGCGGCCGTATTTCCCGCTGGAAAAAGTCTTGTCCGGCCTGTTTGCCGTGGCCAACCGCCTTTACGGCATCAGCGTGCGCGAGAAAAAAGATGTGTCGGTGTGGCATCCCGACGTGCGCTTTTTTGAAATTTACGACGAGGCCGGCCGCCACGCCGCATCGTTTTACACCGACATTTTCGCCCGCGAAGGCAAACGCGGCGGCGCGTGGCAAAAAGGCTGGCTCAGCCGCTGCCGCCTTTCCGACGGCACCGAGCAAAAACCTGTGTCGTTTATCGTGTGCAACTTCGGCAAATCGGCCGACGGCAACAACCTGCTTTTGCACGACGAAGCCGTAACCCTGTTTCACGAATTCGGCCACGGCCTGCACCAAATGCTCACCCAAATCAACGTCGCCGCCGTATCCGGCATCAACGGCGTACCGTGGGACGCGGTGGAATTTCCCAGCCAGATGCTGGAAAACTGGGTATGGAACAAAGAAGTATTGCCGCTGGCTTCCGCACTACCAAACCGGCGAGCCGCTGCCGCCCAAGCTCATCGACGGCCTGATTGCCGCCAAACGCTACCTTGCCGCCCGCCAGCTCAACCGCCAGATCGAATTTGCCCTCAGCGATTTCCGCCTGTACCACGAATATCGCGGCCAAGCGGGCTTGGCGGACAAAATCCGCCGCGAGCTGCAACAAGGCTCGCCGCTGCCCGAACCCGACTGGGTACACCGCGCCCAATCGTTCGGCCACATCTTCAGCGGCGGCTACGCGGCAGGCTACTACAGCTACCTGTGGGCGGAAGTATTGGCCGCCGACGGCTACGCCTATTTTGAAGAACACGGCGTACTCAGCCGCAAAGCGGGTCAGCATTTCCTCGACACCTTCCTCGGCCGGGGCGGCTCGCGCAAAGTCGCCGATATGTACCGCGCCTTCCGCGGCCGCAACCCCGACACCGCCGCACTCTTGAAATCCTACGGCATCAAATAGGCCGTCTGAACGCGCCGCGTGCCGGCGTTTCGCATATGTGTGTTGACAGCAAAAGGCCGTCTGAAACCGAAATTTGGTTTCAGACGGCCTTTTGGGTTTCAGACTGATTGAAGGCCGTTTCCGCCTGCGCGGGAATGACGTTTCTGAAACTTATCAAGCAACAGAGTTCCCTCTCCCGCTCGTACCCCTTCGGGGCATAAACGGGGGAGGGTTAGGGTGGGGGCTGCGCCGCTGCGGAAAATTTTGCGGGCGGCGGAAAATGCAGTTCTGCGAACTGCCACCCCCTCCCCAACCCTCCCCCGCGCGGGCGCAGGAGAGGGGGTAAGGTGCGTGGTGGGATTTTCGGTTTCAGAAATGTTATCCCCGCGCGATTCATGCGGAGATGGTCTGAAAATGTCGGATACAAGTATCCGACCTACGGCCGAACCGAGATTCGGCTTTCAGACGGCCTTTCTGCCTTACCGTTTACGCGGCGGGGAAGCGTTCGAGCAGGCGCAGTACGGTGCGGGTGAGCAGCAGGTGCAGCCAGGCGGCCAGCATCAGGGCGGGGTAAAAGAGCAGCAGGCCGTGCGGGTGGAGGGTTTCGGGTAGGGGAATCATCAGCACGGCGGCAATCACGGCGGTTTCGAGAATCAGACCGTATTGCCTGTTCATGGCGGTGCGCAGGGTGTAGGCGGGTATCAGCAGCAGCCACAACACGCCCGCCGCTATGGCGGCAAAGGGGCGCAGCGGTATGGAGGCCGTCTGAAAACGGGCAGCGCGGCCGATAAAGGCGGCGATGCGCTCGAAACGCGCCCTGCGGTCGAAAAACAGAAACAGGTTGGCGTTGAACCACAGCAAAACGGCGGCCAAAGCGTCGAGCCGCATATTTTCGGGCAGAGCCTGCGCTATCCATTCGACGGTGGGGGCGAGGCTGAGCAGGGCGGCCGTCCAGTTCCAGTTCCATGTGCTGTCGGTCTGTTTGTCGCCGAAGCAGTGGGGAAAGTAGTAGAAGGCACTCGCGGCGAAGCAGCAGAAGGTAATCAGGCCGTTGTATTCGCCGTCGGGCGCGATGTGCGCCACTACGGACGGCAGGGCGGGCAGGGTGATGAGGAACAGGGGCACGGCTTTGGGGTGGTATTTGATGCGCGGCCATGTGGTTTGCAGCCAGTTTGCCAGCCAAGGAATATTGGCGGGCAGGCCGACTAAGAGGCTGTAGCCGACAATGGAAAGCGCGGTGAAGAAAGCGCCGGCGAACAGCCCGACAAGGATGCCCCACGGCAAGGATTGGCCGCCTTCGCTCGGCGAAAACCAAACGCCCGCGGTGATGCAGGCGGAAAGGATGATGATGAGCCAGGCGCCGCGCCATTCGCTGCCCCATTCAAACAGCCGGTAGAGGGAGGGATGGAAGGCGGCGGTTTCGTCGCGTTCGGCAGGATCGGTTTCGCGGCTGACTTCCGGCCAGACTGCCATCACGGCGCAGGCAGCGGCCAGGCTGCGCCAAAAACCGGGGCTGCGGCCGAGGAAGCGGGCGAAGGCGCGGGTGTAGGGCATGATGCGGGGCGGGTTGCCGAGGCCGTCTGAAAGGGTTTCTTGGGCAGACGGATCGTCCGCACTTGTTATGCCTATGCCTGCCAAAAGGGCGGCGGTGCGGCGGTAGGCGGCGAGCCGTTCGGATTCCGTGGGCGAGAGGATTTGGTTGCGGAAGTCTTCGTGCCAGCGGAAATAGTCCGCCCACTGCGTCCACAGCAGCGGATGGGTGATGCGCCTGCGGCGCAGGAAGTCGGCGAAATGCGGCGAAACTTCGTCGGCGCCGCCCAAAGGCAGCTCGTCGAGCATGGCGCGGATTTGCGGCCACGCCTGCACCAGCGCGGCGCTGCCGTCCTTGTCGTTGCATTCTTGCAGGAAAGCGAAGATGTGATCGGCTTCGAGGCTGTCTGAAAAGCCGAGACCGTCTGAAAAACCGTCTGCGCCGTATTCTGTGTCTGCGCCGTCTTCTTCCGTTTCGGCGAAGCGGCGCGGCACGTCGGCATCGGGTATGGGTGTGCCGTAGTGTTCCTGCCAAAGCAGCAGCAGGCGGCGCGACAGGCGCTGCGGGTGTGGCCAGCAGGAGAGGAAGGCGGTGACGGTGTCGTAGTCTTCGTAATGGTTTTTTTCGAGTTCGCGGGCAAGCTGCGGCCACGCTGCCAGCAGGCCGCCGCTGCCTTCCTGCCAATAGGTGCGGCAGATGCGGCGGATCAGGCCGGCGGCGTGCACGGACACGGCTTCCGGCCACGATGGGGAGAGGAAGGCGGCGGCGGGGAAGTCCTGCGCTTCGAGCCGCCGCCAGTGTTCGAGTTCCGCCGCTTCGCCTGCGTCCAAAAGATGGCGGTAGAACGGGGCGAACCAGTTGAAGCTGTCGGCGAAAAGCAGCCACAGCTGCGGGCTGTCGAGGCCGCGTTCGCGCAAAAAGGCGGCAAGGCCGTCTGAAACGGCGTCGATTGCCTCGGGCGGTATCTCGTGCAGCAGGGTTTCGATGCGCGTGCGCTGTTGCAGTAGGGCGGCGCTGCCGCCTTCTGCCGCGAACTTGTCGAGCAGGGCGAAGAGGCGTTCGGACGGATCGGCGGGAACGGTTTCGGCATCGGTACTGGCGGCCAGCAGGCGCGTTTCTTCCGTGGAAAACAGGTTGGGGAAGCTGTTGGCCGTCCAGCCGAAATATTTTGCCCAACGCTGCCAGACCAGCGGCGCGGTGACGCGGTCGTGCAGGAAGGCGGCGCATTGGCGGGAGAGCCTGTCGGCCGAGCCGAGCGGGAAGCGGTTGAACAGGTCGCGCGTTTTCGGCCAGCATTCCGTCAGTTTTTTGTCGCCGCCTTCTGCAAACCAATTTTCCAACTGCACGGCCAGCTGTGCCGAAAGTTCCGCTTCGCTTTCGCGGCTGCGCGGCGGTGGGGCGGGGGTTTGCAGGGTGTCTTGGCGGTAGGCGGCGAGGTTTTCCAGCTCTTCTTCGCTGAGACTGTTGCCCGACAGGAAGGAGCGGTTGTAGTCGCCCCAGCCGAAATATTCCGCCCACGAGAGCCAAAGGTGCGGGTTGCGGATTTGCCGCCGCCGCAGCCATTGCAGGCAGTGGTAGGCAAGGTAGCCCGTGTCTTCGAGGGGGAAGGCGGCGAATGCCGTTTCGATTTCGTCCAGATGTTCGAGTACGGGGCGGATGCCGTCGCTGTCGTACCAGCGGTCTATCTGGCTGAACAGGGCGCGCACGCTTTCCTGTGCGTCCACGCCCGCTTCGGGCTCGGCTTCGACAATAAACAGTCCGGCAAAAAAGTCGTCTTCTTGGTTTTCAGACGGCCTCTCCTGATATTCCTGACCGGCGGACAGGCCGTAGTCTTTCTGCCAGCGTTGCCGCAGTTTTTTCGGCAGGCCGCTGGGCTGTTGCAGCCATCCGGCCAAGTAGCCGAGCACTTCGCCGCGCTCGTATTCGTCAAGCGCGGTGATACGGCGGGCAATCGGCGGCCACAGTTTGAGCAGGCCGCGTCCGCCCGCTTGGTGGTGAATGTTTTGGATGTGGCGGATGATGCGGTCGGCGTTTTCAGACGGCATCGCCGTGTCGTCGGCTTCGCCAAGGCCGTCTGAAAACGCTTGTCCGTCTGCGCGGCCTGTTTCGGCTTCGCTGTCTTCGTTGTCAAACGACCAGTCGTCGTCTTCATCATCGGTTGCCAGATAGGGCGCGATGGCCAGCGCTTCGTCGAAGGCTTCGCGTAGGGTTTGATAGGCGGCCGCGTCGTCGTCGGGACGGGTGGTTTTTAAAAGTTTGGCGTAGGCGCGGCGGATGGCGCGCGTATCGTTGGTCGGCTCGATGTGGAGGATTTGCCAGCAGGACATAACAGGCTTTCGGTGGGAGGCCGTCTGAAAACAGCATTTTTGGTTTCAGACGGCCTTTTGGTGCAGACAGAGATTGCTTTCAGACGGCCTTACAGCAGCCAGCCGCCGTCGTAGTGGGTAAGGAAATCGCCGAACTCTTTTTGCGCGCGGCGGATGGCGGCGGGGTCTTGGCTCTCTAATACGCGCTCGAATTGGGCGAGGGCGTGGCCGATGGTTTGGCGCTGGTCGCCGAGGTATTCTTCGTAGAGGCGTTTGGCTTTTTCCAAGAGATAGACGTTTTCCTGCTGCTCGCGCGGATGCACTTTGAGCGCGGCGAGTTTGGCCAGCGAGGCTTGGATTTCGGTTTCGCTGAGGTTGGCGCTGTTGTGGCGGAAAGTTTGGTTGGCGCGGATGTCGAACTCGTCGTTGCTGATGTCCACGTCGAGCAGGCCGTTGATGTCGTAGCTGAAACGCACGTCGGCATACACTTCGCCGGCGGGGCGCGGCGGGACTTTGATTTCCATCGTGCCCAGATGCAGGTTTTCGCGGGCAACGGCCGATTCGCCCTGGAACACTTCAAATGCCAGCGCGGTTTGTTGGTCAAAGGCGGTCACGTAGCGTTCGACGCGCGATACCGGCACCGGCATATTGCGCTCGATAATCGGCGAAAAG
This sequence comes from Neisseria sp. 23W00296, assembly GCF_044772855.1. Lineage (NCBI taxonomy): Bacteria > Pseudomonadati > Pseudomonadota > Betaproteobacteria > Neisseriales > Neisseriaceae > Neisseria > Neisseria sp. 23W00296. The sequence goes on from NZ_CP173024.1 coordinate 513,643, forward strand.
CGGCCTTCGATGCGGCCGCCGTTTTCCAGCGGAATGCCGGTTTCCACGCCCAGCGAGAAGGGCATCACATCGGTGAGCACCACTTCTTCCACGCTCTCGTCGCGGGCAATCAGGGCAGCCTGAACCGCCGCGCCGCGGGCGATGGCTTCGTCGGGATTGACCGATACGTTGGCAATGCGGCGGAACAGTTGGGCAATGCTCTGGCGGATCAGCGGCATACGGGTGGCGCCGCCGACCAGAATAATGCTGTCGATTTGATCGGGGCGCAGCTTGGCATCGCGCAGGGCGCGTTCGAGCGGGCGGCGCAATCGCGCCATCAGCGGCTTGGCGGCTTCGTGGAACTCGTTACGCGTGATGGTTGCCGACACCATGCGGCCGTTGATATTCACGGCGATTTCGGCCTGCATCTCGTCGCCGAGTTTGCGCTTGGCGGTTTCCAACGCCTGCCACAATTCGCTGCTGTCAGTAAGTTTGGCGCGTTCGCCGTCGCTCAAGTCTTTGCACTGGCGCAAAAAACAGTGGCGCAGCACCTGCACGAAATCTTCGCCGCCCAGATGGTTGTCGCCCGCGCTGGCGGACACCTGCACCACGCCGTCGAAATAATCGAGCACGGATACGTCAAACGTGCCGCCGCCCAAGTCGTAAATCAGAAAACGGGTGTCGTCCGGCCGCTCCTGCAGGCCGTAGGCCAGGCCGGCGGCGGTGGGTTCGTTTAACAGGCGCAGCGCGTTCAGCCCCGCCATTTGCGCCGCGTTGCGCGTGGCCTGGCGCTGGATGGCGTTGAAATAGGCGGGCACGGTAATCACAACGTCGGTAACGGCCTCACCCAAAAAGGCTTCGGCGTCTTCTTTAAGCTGCTTCAGCACCAGCGCCGACAGCTCTTCGGCGCGGAAGTTTTTGCCGCCGATACGGAAGGTTTTGTCCGTGCCCATAAAGCGTTTGAAGGCCGAGGCGGTGGACTGCGGCGCGGTACGCAGCCGCTCGCGGGCGGCGAGGCCGACCAGAATATTGCCCGCGTCGTCGGCGCTGACGACGGAGGGTGTGAGAAAGTGGCCGAGGCGGTTGGGAATCAGGCGGGTTTCGCCGTCGAGAAATTGGGCAACCAGGCTGTTGGTGGTGCCCAGGTCGATGCCGATTTGCGGTGTCATGGCGGTTTGGTTAAATGTTTGTGAAGAAAAGGCGCGTATTGTAAAACAAGGCCGTCTGAAAACAGAATTTTTGTTTTCAGACGGCCTTTTTGTCACAAACGGAAATGACGGCATCAGCCTGAAAGCCCGCCGGTGTTTTCAGACGGCCTCTGCCGCTTGGGCGATGTGGTAGAGAACGGCGGCGGTCAGCCCCCAGATGTCGTAGTGAAGATAGGGCAGGGCGGGAACGGAGACGGCGGGGTCTTGCGGCAGGGGGCGGAAGCGGTAGTTGGCGGGGTTGAGGGCGGTGGCGAGCGGCAGCAGGAAGATTTCCGCCACTTCGTCGGGACTGGCGCGCCATGTGCCGCCGGTGTGCAGGGCGGGAACGGGGCGGACGGCGTAGCCTGCGGGGGTGTAGAAGGGGGCGAGCGGCGGGAAGGTTTGCCAGCTCTCGGGCGGGGTGTGGATTTCTTCGGCGGCTTCGCGCAGGGCGGTGGCGGTGTGGCTGCCGCCGTCCTGCGGGTCTTGGCGGCCGCCGGGAAAGGCAATCTGGCCGCCGTGGTGGCGCAGGCTGTCGGTGCGGCGGGTGAGCAAAAGCTGTGCGCCCGCCGCGTCGGGAACGATGCCGACGAGTACGGCGGCTTCTTTAAACGGGGCGCAGTGCCGCGCCATGCTGAAATTGCGGGCGTTTAAGGTGGCGCAGGGGGCGCGGCGGTGGAGGGTGGAGAGAAAGGCGGGGAGGTTGGCGGGGGTCATGGCGGCGGGCGGGTAAAGGTACGGATGCTACGGTTTCGCGGACGCTTTTTCAACGGCAGGATCTGCGGCGGGGGCGCTTTCAGACGGCCTTTGCGTTATAATCCGCGCCGTTTTAGGCCGCTGTTGCGGCCTGTATTTTTGTTTTGAGGCCGTCTGAAAAGAAGCGTGTTGCGCTGTAAACGGGTTTTAATTTTGTTGAAGCTCCGCTTTCGGAAACGTCATTCCCGCGTAGGCGGGAGCGGCCTTTTGCGAGGTGTTTTGCATGGATGTCGGTAAAGGCGCGCTGCCGCAGAGGCTGGCGGCGTTTTCCCTTTTGGCGCTGATTGCGCTGTGTCTGGCCTGGGAGCTGTGGTTTGCGCCGCTGCGGCCGGGCGGTTCGTGGCTGGCTTTGAAGGCGCTGCCGCTGTGCCTGCCGCTGGCGGGGGTGTTGAAGGGGCGGGTGTATACTTTTCAGTGGTCGTGCATGATGATTCTGCTGTATTTCGCCGAGGCGGTGATGCGGCTGTTTGACGTGTCGGCGGCCAGCCGCTGGTGCGCGGCGGCGGCGGTGTTGCTGAGCTCGTTGTATTTTGTGTCCTGCCTGTGGTTTGTGCGGCAGGTGCGGGGAGGCGGCGATGCGCGTTGAACGGCAAAACGATCCGTGGGGCTTCGCGCTGCTTTTGGCGGCGTTTTCCCTGATTGCGGTTGTGCCTTTCCTGTCGATTTGGCGGGTGGGGCCGCAGCCGGGTTTTTATTTGGAAAGCGGCTCGCTGCTGTTTGCGCTGCTGTTGGTGCTGCTGACCTTTGCTCTCGGCCGTCTGAACGTGCTGCCGCCGCGCGGCACGGTGTTTTTTCTGATGCTGGCGCTGTTTTGGCATGTGCACGCGCGGGTGGTGGGCGCGGATTATTTCGGGCTGTCGGACATGGCGGTATGGACGTTTGTCGTGCTGGCGGCGGCCTCGTGGGCGTGCCGCGGCTGGGTGCTGTCGCTGGGGCAGGAGAAGGCGGTGGCGGCGCTGGCTTGGGCGCTGGCCGTCGGCGGCTGTTTGCAGGCGGCGGTGGCGCTGATGCAGTATTTGGGCTGGACGGCGCATTTCACGGGTTATCTGGCGCGGGGTTCGGCGTCGAATATCACGGGGCAGCTCGGCCAGCGCAACCATTTGGGACATTATCTGATGTGGGGGCTGCTGTCGGTGTCGTACCTGTGGGCGCAGCGGCGTCTTGCGGCGGTTGTGGCGTTGCCGGCGGTGTTGTTTCTCACGGGGACGATGGGCTTGGTGAATTCGCGCACCATGCTGCTTTATGTGCTGGCGGCGGGGGCGCTGGCGGCGCTGTGGCGGCTGCGGCAGGGCAGGGCGGGCAACCGTCTGTTTCTGACGATGCTGTTTTCGCTGGCGATGCTGGTGGCCGTGCAGCTGTCGCTCAATACGGTGCTGGGTTGGCTGGGCGCGGGGCAGGTGGAAACGGCCTTGCAGCGCGTGGAAAGCAGCTCGTTTGCCATGTCGGCGCGCGATTTGGAATGGCGCGATGCCTGGCGCGTGTTCCTTTCCGCGCCCGTGTGGGGGCACGGTTGGGACAGCTTTTCATTGCAGGGCTTTCTGGCCGCCGAGTTTCCCGACGGCTACAGCCCCAACGGCATCAGCGTGCTGTTTACCCATTCGCACAATATCGTCTTGCAACTTCTGGCCGAGATGGGGCTGGCGGGCACGCTTTTGGTGTTCGGCGGCGCGTTGTGGACGGTGTGGCCGTATTTCAAACGGCCTGCCGCCGATGCCGCGCTGCTGCCTTTGGCGCTGATGGCGGTGAGCCTGTGCCACAGCATGCTGGAATATCCGCTGTGGTATGTCTATTTTCTGACGCCGTTTGCCCTGATGATGTCGCTCGCGCCGACCCGGCGGCCGCCTTTTCAGACGGCCTTCGGTCTGGTTGCCATGCTGCCTGCCGCTGCTGCCGTCGTGATTGCTGCCGGCATCGTCAAACTCGGTTTCACCTATGCCGACCTTGTGTATTTCGACAAACGCGGCAAAGACGACAGCCCGATGGAAACCTACCGCAAAATCGACGGCCTGCGCGCCATCGCCGCGAAAGAGCCGCTCTTGGCCTATTACGCCGAACTCTCGCTCACCCGCCGCGCCTCGCCGTCGGACAACGTGGTCAAACCGTGGGCGGAAGCCGCCGCCAACCGCGCCCTGCGCCACCGCCCCTACGCCACCGCCGTCCAATACGGCCTCTACCAATACCGCGCGGGCAACCGCTACACCGCCGAACAGTGGCTCAACCGGCTCTACCGCTACTATCCGACTTCGATGAAACAGTATGCCGCGCAAATCCACCGCTCGCCCCACTTTGCCGCGCTCTATCCCGACCTCTACCGCGCGTGCAACGAATACCAAAAGCTCAAACCGCGCACCGAAAGCTGCCCGCAGCCGTGAGTGCAGGCCGTCTGAAAAGGCAAAAGGCCGTCTGAAAAAAGGGCGGATGGGGTTCGGCTCCGCCGAAGCTGTGTTTTCAGACGGCCTTTTTATGCCGCATGGCTTATAATCACCCCCTTTTTTATCCGCCGTTTCTCCACCATGCCCATCACCCAAACCGCTGCCTGGCAGGCACTCGAACAACACCGCCGCGACACCGCGTCCCTCACCATCAGCCAACGCTTCGCCGCCGAGCCCGACCGCTTCGAACGCATGCACGGGCAGCTGCACGGCCTGCTGGTCGATTACAGCAAAAACCGCATCGGCGAAGACACCCTGCAATTATTGTGCGCCCTCGCCGAAACCGCCCGCCTGCCCGAAAAAATGCAGGCCATGCGCCGCGGCGACGCCGTCAATGCCAGCGAAAACCGCGCCGCCCTGCACACCGCCCTGCGCCTGCCCGCCGATGCCGCCCCTGTGTATGTGCACGGCGAAAACGTCCTGCCCGCCATGCACGGCGAACTGGCGCGCGCCCTTGCCTTTGCCGACAGCCTGAACGACGGCTCCTACGCCAATTCAGACGGCCTCCCCTTCACCGACCTCGTCAACATCGGCATCGGCGGCTCCGACCTCGGCGCGCGCACCGCCGTCGAAGCCCTCGCCCCCTATCACGGCAGGCTGCGCGTGCACTTTGCCGCCAATATCGACGGCGCCGAACTGGCCTCAGTCCTCGAACGCTGCACGCCCGCGCAAACCCTGTTCGTCGTCGCCAGCAAAAGCTTCACCACCCCCGAAACCCTGCTCAACGCCCGCGCCGCCCGTGCCTGGCTGCTGGACAACGGCCTTGCCGAAAAGCAGATTCCCCGCCACTTCGCCGCCGTGTCCGCCAATGCCGAAGCCGTGCGCGCCTTCGGCGTCGCCGAAGAAAACCGCTTCGCCATGTCCGACTGGGTGGGAGGCCGCTACTCCGTCTGGTCGCCCGTCGGCCTGCCGCTGATGGCCGCCGTCGGCGCGCAGAACTTCCGCGACTTCCTCGCCGGCGCGCACGCCGTGGACGAACACTTCTTCAACACCCCGCTGCGCCGCAACATCCCTGTCCTCCTCGGCCTGATTTCCCTGTGGTACAACAACTTCCACGGCGCGCAAACCCACGCCGTCATCCCCTACACCCACCTCTTGCGCAGCCTGCCCGCCCATTTGCAGCAGCTTGATATGGAAAGCAACGGCAAACACACCCTTTCAGACGGCCGCCCCGCCCGCTGCGACACCGGCAGCATTATTTGGGGCAGCGAAGGCGTCAACTGCCAGCATGCCTATTTCCAACTGCTGCACCAGGGCACGCGCCTGATTCCCGTCGACTTCATCGTCCCCGCCGACACCCCCTATCCGCAGGAAAACCGCGCCTTCGCCGCCGCCAACGCCTTCGCCCAGGCCGAAGCCCTGATGGCGGGTAAAAGCAGCGGTGAGCCGCACCGCAGCTTCGAGGGCAACCGACCCAGCAACACCCTGCTGGCCGAACGCCTCGACCCCTTCACCCTCGGCATGCTCATCGCCCTCTACGAACACCGCGTCTTCGTCCAAGCCGCCGTGTGGGACATCAACCCCTTCGACCAATGGGGCGTGGAATACGGCAAAGTGCTGGCCAAAACCATTCTCGCCGAACTGGAAAACGGCGTCCCGGCCGCACACGATGCCTCCACCGCCGCCCTGATCGCCCGTTTCAAGCAACAGGCCGTCTGAAAAACGGAGGTGCATATGAAAAAGGCCGTCTGAAACCCTGTCGGACAAGGTTTCAGACGGCCTCTTGCCGTATTTTTATAGTGAGTCAAAATAAAAAAGATACAAGGCAGCAAGCCGAAGACAGTACAGGTAGTACGGCAAGGCGCAGCAACGCCGTAGATTTTTTATTTTGGCTCACTATAAAAGCCCTTGGCTGCAAACCCGATAGCCGGAATGTTTGGAAGGCTCGTTGCGTCTCAATCTGCCGTCTGAAACGGGCTTGCAGTTTTCCCACAGGGACTTCCTTTGGCCGCAGACGGCCTTTTGCCGCAGCCTGCGACAAAACGGTTGCGACACAATTCGCGGGTTTGCAAAAAGGCCGTCTGAAAGCCCCCTTTCAGACGGCCTAAGCGTTTTCAGACGGCCTTTCTCCTTATCAGCCCAACACCTTGCGCGCGGCGGCGAACATCCGATACCAGCCGCCCAATTCGCCCCAGTTTTCAGGCTGCCAGCTCATTTGCGCGGTTTGGTACACGCGTTCGGGGTGGGGCATCATGATGGTGATGCGGCCGTCGGCGTTGGTGATGCCGGCGATGCCCTGCGGCGAGCCGTTGGGGTTGAGCGGGTAGGTTTGCGTTACCGCGCCCACGCCGTCGATGTATTGCAGGGCGATGTTAAGGCCGTCTGACACTGCATTGCCGTCGCGTCCCAAGTGGGCGAAATCGGCGCGGCCTTCGCCGTGGCTGACGACCACGGGCAGGCGGCTGCCCTGCATTTCGGCCAGAATCAGCGAGGGCGATTTGGCGACTTCGACCATGCTCAAACGGGCTTCAAACTGCTCGCTGCGGTTGCGTTTGAACTTCGGCCAGCCTGCGCTGCCGGGGATGATTTCGGCAAGGTTGCTCATCATTTGGCAGCCGTTGCACACGCCCAGCGCGAGGGTGTCTTGGCGCGCAAAGAAGGCGGCAAACTGCTCGCGCAGCGCGGGGTTGAACAGAATCGATTTCGCCCAGCCTTCGCCTGCGCCGAGTACGTCGCCGTAGCTGAAACCGCCGCAGGCGGCGAGCATTTGGAAGTCGGCGAGCTTGGCGCGGCCTGCCATCAAGTCGCTCATGTGCACGTCGTAGGCATCGAAGCCCGCGCGGGTAAAGGCGGCGGCCATTTCTACCTGGCCGTTGACGCCCTGTTCGCGCAACACGGCGATTTTCGGTTTCGCGCCGCTGTTGATGTAGGGCGCGGCGATGTCGTCTTGCGGGTTGAAAGTCAAATCGGCAAACAGGGCGGAGCGCTGGTCGTCCGAAAGTAGGGCAAACTCGCTGTCGGCGCATTCGGGGTTGTCGCGCAGGCGCTGGATTTGGTGGCTGGTTTCCTGCCAGGCTTTTTGCAGCTCAACGATGGATTCATCGAGCAGGACTTGGCGGATAGCGCGGTATTCCGTTGCGCCGAATATGGTATCGCTGTCGGTTTCCACGTCGCAGGCGTTGACAATCCGCAAACGCTTGTCGGCATTGGTTCGGCCGATTGTTTTAACCGGCATGCCCGCCGCATTAGAGAAACCGCAGGCATCAAATGCCGCTTTCACCGCATCGTAATCCGATTTTCTGATCTGAATCACCGCGCCCAATTCTTCGTTAAACAGCTGGGATAAGGCTTCTTCATTGCTCCATTCGCGGGCGCGGTACGGCGTGGAAAGATTGATGTCCAAGCCCACCCGCGCCGCAAACGCCATTTCTGCCAGCGTAGCAAACAAACCACCGTCGCTGCGGTCGTGGTAGGCCAAGAGCTTGTCTTCGGCCACCAGCTTCTGCATCACATCGTAAAACGCTTTCAGGCTGCCTGCGTCGATGTCGGGCGCTTCGCCGCCGGTTTCGTTGTACACCTGCGCCAGCGCCGAGCCGCCCATGCGTGCTTTGCCAAAGCCCAAATCGACCAACAGCAATACGCTGTCGGCGACGTTTTTCAATTCGGGGGTAACGGTTTTGCGCACGTCCGCCACCGGCGCGAAGCCGGTAATCACCAGCGATAGCGGCGAAGTTACGGATTTTTGTTCGCCGTTTTCCTGCCACACGGTTTTCATCGACAGCGAGTCTTTGCCCACGGGAATGCTGATGCCCAAATCTTGGCAGGTTTCGGACACGGCGGCGACGGTGCGGTAGAGTTTTTCGTCTTCGCCCGCGTTGCCGCAGGCGGCCATCCAGTTGGCGGACAATTTGATGTTGCCGATTGGGCCGATGTTCACCGCCGCCAGGTTGGTAATGGCTTCGCCGATACACATTCTGCCCGAGGCGGGCGCGTCAAACAGGGCGACGGCGGGTTTTTCGCCCATCGCCATCGCTTCGCCGCGATAGGTGTCGAAGCCCATCATGGTTACGGCGCAGTCGGCCACCGGCGTTTGGTATCGGCCGACCATTTGGTCGCGGGCGGTCAGGCCGCCGACGCTGCGGTCGCCAATGGTAATCAGGAAGTTTTTGGCGGCCACGGCAGGCAGGCGCAACACGCGGTAGGCGGCTTCTTTCAGGTCGATTTGGCTGCCTGAAAATGCTTTTTCAGACGGCCTTACGGTCTCATCGCGGCGGGTGGTTTTGGGCGGTTTGCCGAGCAATACGTTGAGCGGCAGATCAACGGGATTGTCGCCGTACAAATCGTCGCGCACCTGCAAATGGCCGTCGTCGGTGGCCGTGCCGACCACGGCAAACGGGCAGCGTTCGCGCTCGCACAGGGCGCGGAAGGTGTCGAGATTTTCCGGCAACACCGACAACACATAACGCTCCTGCGCTTCGTTGCACCAGATTTGCAGCGGGGTTAAGCCGTGTTCTTCCAGCGGCACGTCGCGCAGCTTGAACACCGCGCCGCGACCCGCGTCGTTCACCAATTCGGGGAAGGCGTTGGACAAGCCGCCCGCGCCTACATCATGGATGGCGATAATCGGGTTGGCCGCACCAAGCTGCCAGCAGCGGTCGATCACTTCCTGCGCGCGGCGTTCGATTTCGGGGTTGCCGCGCTGTACCGAGTTGAAATCCAAGCTGGAATCGTTGCTGCCGGTGTCCATCGAAGAAGCCGCGCCGCCGCCCAAACCAATCAGCATCCCCGGCCCGCCGAGTTGGATTAACAACGCGCCTTCGGGGATTTCGTTTTTATGCGTCTGCTGCGCTTGGATATTGCCCAAGCCGCCGGCAATCATAATCGGCTTGTGGTAGCCGCGCATTTGGCCGTCAAACTCCTGCTCGAAGGTGCGGAAATAGCCCAGCAAATTCGGGCGGCCGAATTCGTTGTTAAACGCCGCGCCGCCGATGGGGCCGTCGATCATAATATCCAGCGCAGAAGCCAGATGGCCGGGCTTGCCGTAGGGCTGCTCCCACGGCTGGGCGAAACCGGGAATATTGAGATTGGACACGGTAAAGCCGGTCAAACCCGCTTTCGGCCGCGCGCCGCGACCGGTTGCGCCCTCGTCGCGGATTTCGCCGCCCGCGCCGGTGGCCGCGCCCGCAAAAGGCGCGATGGCGGTGGGATGGTTGTGGGTTTCCACTTTCATCAGGATGTGCGTGTCTTCCTCGGCGAAACGGTAGCCCTGATTTTCCGCCGCATGCGGATAAAAACGCCGGATTTTCGCGCCTTCGATAATCGACGCGTTGTCCTTATAGGCCACCACCGTGCCCTCAGGGTGTGCCTCGTGGGTGTCGCGGATCATGCGGAACAAGGATTTCTCCTGCGCCTGCCCGTTTAACACAAAATCGGCGTTGAAAATCTTGTGGCGGCAATGCTCCGAGTTGGCCTGCGCGAACATCATCAGCTCGACATCTGACGGATTGCGGTTCAACGCGCGATAGTTTTCCACCAGATAATCGATTTCGTCGGCCGAAAGTGCCAAACCCAACTCGGCATTGGCCTGCACCAGCGCGTCGCGGCCGCCGTTTAACACGTTTACCGTGGCAAAGGTTTGCGCTTCGGGGTGGGCAAACAGCTTTTCGGCAGCCTGAAAATCGGGCAAAACCGACTCGGTCATGCGGTCGTGCAGCAGCGCCGCCCACGCGCGTTTTTCGTCTTCGTTCAGACGGCCCGACACCCACACCGCCATGCCGCGCTCGATGCGGGTAATCTGCGACAGGCCGCAGTTGTGCGCGATGTCCGTCGCCTTCGATGCCCACGGCGACACCGTACCCAAGCGCGGCGTAATCAAAAACAGATTGAGGCCGTCTGAAACCTGCGGCGCGGCCACGCTCTGCGCGTCGATCAAGGCTTCGAGTTTCGCCGCATCATCCGCTGCCAAAGGCGCGTCGGACGCGGCAAAATACCAAAATTCGCTGGACAACTGAGCCGCCGGCAAACCCAGCGCAGCGGCCTTTTGCAGCAGTTTTTCAACACGGAAATCGGAAAGGGCGCGGGAGCCGCGCAGGGGGAGAACGACGGACATGGCTGGGCTCTTCAAAACGGAGTTGGAAAAGGCGCGCATTATACGACGGGCGGGCGCGGCGTGGGCGGTGCGGACGGTAAAAATGCAGACAATCGGCCGGATGCCGCCGCACGGTTTTGTCGGCAGCTTTTCCGATCGCGCCGCCGATTGAAGCGCATGTGCCTTTGTGTTACTTTCGCCGCCTTTCAAACCCCGCTTTCAGACGGCCTTTGCAGGAGATGAGGCCGTCTGAAAGCCCCGACCCGACAGGTGTTCTCATGAAAAAAATCGAAGCCATCATCAAACCCTTCAAACTCGACGACGTGCGCGAGGCGCTCACCGACATCGGCATCACCGGCATGACCGTTACCGAAGTCAAAGGCTTCGGCCGCCAGAAAGGCCACACCGAGGTCTACCGCGGCGCGGAATACGCCGTCGACTTCCTGCCCAAAGTCAAAATCGAGCTGGTGTTGCGCGACGAACAGGTCGACCAGGTGGTGGACGTGATTATCGAAACCGCCCGCTCCGGCAAAATCGGCGACGGCAAAATCTTCATCATCCCCGTCGAAGAAGCCGTGCGCATCCGCACCGGCGAGCGGGCGGATTCGGCGGTGTAAACGTGTCTGCGCGGCAGGAGGCCGTCTGAAAAAGGCCGTCTGAAACCTCGGATTGGAGTTTCAGACGGCCTCTGTGTACCTGTACGTTTCCCTACGCTTCCCCGCAAAGCCGCAAACCGCGTGCGTTGCTGCGCAACACACCCTACCGGTGCGGCAAAGGCCGTCTGAAACAGCGAATCTGCTTTTTCAGACGGCTTCTGTGTACCTGTGCTTCCCGCAAAGCCGCAAACCGCGTGCGTTGCTGCGCAACACACCCTACCGGTACCGTAAAGGCCGTCTGAAAGCCTCAAACTGCTTTTCAGACGGCCTTTGCGGCGGGCGGGTGCCGAATCAGAATTCTTTTTCCAGAGTCAGCAATACCTGTTTTTTGTTGCGGGGGAAGGCGTAGATATTGCTTTTGACTTTGAGATAGGAAAATTCCAGCTTGGGTGTGATGCCGCCGGGCAGCCATTTTTCTTTCCAAACCGAGGCATCGGCATAAATTTCTTTGTCGCGGCGGATGTCGCCGCCGTAGAGGGTGGCGGGGTTGGCGAAGCGGCGGGAGACGTGGCGGCCGCCGATGCGGAAGTTGATACCGTTGTCGAAGCGGTAGAGTGTGCCGAGGCTGAGCGAGCGGCGGGTGGAGGTTTCTTCTTTGTCGCGGGTGTTTTCGCGCTGTACGGCTGCGCCGCCGAAAACAAACCAGTTGCCCGTCAGTGCGTAGACGGAAGACAGGGAGAGGCTGTTGGCGGTGCTGTCGTAGCCTTCGTAACGCTCGTCGCGGTATTTTCTGCGCAGCGCGGAATACGAGCCCGAGAGTTGCAGGCGGGGCGTGACCCAGCGGCTGACGGATGCCGCCGCGCCGATGCTGCGGCTGTACGGTCTGCCGCCGAGCCATGAGGCGGAGACAAGCGGGGTGAGGGTGAAGGTGTTGTTCAGGTTTTGGTATTTGTAGCCCGCGTCTGCCGAGAGGGAAAATTCGTTGTCTTCGTGCCGGCCCGGATAATGCACGCCGTCGGCTTCGATGTTGAAGCCGATGTTGTGGTTGCCCGAGAGGTTAAAGTCTTTTTGCAGTTGTGCACCGTAGCTGTAGCCGTGGCCGGAACGGGGCAGGCTTTCGGGATCGCGCGGCAGTTTGTAGTAGTAGGTTACGCCGTCGATAACGGCAAACGGCCACAGGAAGTAGTCGTTGGAGGTGGCGTTGTTGGTGTTGCTGCTGTATTGCAGGCCGCCGCGCAGCTTGAACTGCCACGGATTGGCCTGTTTCACGGCCTGCAAATAGGCGTCGGCTTGTGCGGCGGCTTCCGGTTCGATGTCTTCCTTTTTTACCTGCCCGAATTCTTTTGCCGCATCCCGATAGGCGCGGTTTTCAAACAGCATGCCTGCCAAATCGAGGCGGACATAGCTCAAATCGGGCTGTTTGTCCAAGATTTTGCGATAGGTTTTGATGGCTTTGCCGTGCTTGCCCTGAGCGCGCCAAAGCGCGCCTTGAACAAAATCGTACATAACGGGATCGTGGCCGGGAATGTCGCGGTAGAAACCCATGATGTGTTCCAGCGTATCCCAGTCTTCGCGCAGCATGGCGGTGTTCAGGATGTGGTTGGCGATTTCGGGATTTTTTTTCAAATCTTCGTCGCTTAAATCAGGCGTGTCGTCTTCCTGTGCGCCGTCGGTATTTTTTCTGCGCAGGCTGTCGTTGCGCTCGATCTGCTGCTGCCGATCGCCGATATCGCCGCCCACGTCGCGGAAAATACCGAAATCGTCGCGGATGCTTGTTTTGGCTGACGGATCGTCGGCCAAGGCGGTTTGCTGTGTCAGCAGCAGGAGGAGGGAAAGGCTGAGCGGGCGGATGTGTGTCCGATACATGGGAATCCCCGAGAATGTTTGCAGAGGAATGGTTTGCACAGAGTGCCGGAATGTTTCAGACGGCCTGACGGAAAAGGCCGTCTGAAATACGGGCGTGAAAAAAGCGGATTGCGCGCCGCAACCCGCTTTTGCAAGGGCGTATCAGCGTTTGCCGATGATGGCCACGCCGCCGACGCGGTCGGGCAGTCCGTTGACGAAGCCGGCAACTTCTTCGCCGTTCGGGCCGTACACGTTCAGGGTGTAGTGCGGGTCAACTTTGCCGTAGATACTTTCCTTATGCTTGCTTACAACTTCTTGATAAGCAGCTTGGGCGGCAGCAGTGTTGGTAATATACTGCTTGCCTTTTTCAGTAGCGGCTGCACCGCGCACTTCCGCTTTGCCATTGGTTACGCCCAATGTGCCGTTGGCATTGGCGACAATCGGAGCTTCTTTCAATGTGCCGGCTACATTAATAAAACGATTGATATTTTTACCTTTTTCTGATGCTAGGTTCGGGTTCTTAGAACCTTCAATCCATGCAGCGGGCACCAGCAGCTTGTTCAGCGTAAAATCACCCTTGCCGCGTTTGCTTGCCAGATCGATCTGATAGTTGAAATCGCCCTGCGGGAAGTTGGTAAAGGCCACACCGTGATAGCGGAAAGTACCCGATTTCGGCAGGTTGGCGAGTTTGGTGTTGTCGCCGACGATGTGTTTGACAAAATTACGGTTTTTGTATTTGGTGCCGTCCGATTTCAGCTTGGTAACGTTGGCCAGAACACCGGAATATTTCTGCCGGTAGATTCTGTATACCACGTTTGAATCCGTACCTGCCGAGCCGTTGTTGCCGAGCTTGGTTTTGTCGTTGTAGGCCGGGTCTTTCGCCTGCGCGTTGTGCAGTTTGTCGGGTGCGAAAGTGTTCAGCGCGATGGTGGTCTGCGTTACCTTGCGGCCGTTCTGTCCGGCAACGGCGGTGGATGGGCCGTAGGTTTGGCGGCCATAGGTGAATGAACCGGCATATACGCCGTCAACAGATTTGTCGTAGGGCGAATGCTCGTTCAGGTTTACGCGCCAGCCGTTCCAATCTACGGCGGAAGCCGATTGGGTGGCGAAGAGGGCTGCAATGAGGGCGAGGGATTTAAGAGAATTTGCTGCCATGTTAGAATACTCCTATAAAAGGCAAAAAATGAAAGAAAAAGCGCGTAGCGCATTCCCGTTTCTTGATCCGCTGCTCCCCGAAACTGAAATTTTAAGAGACAGCAGCGGGTCAAGTTTTTTTTCCGCATTGCTGCGGGAATTCTGTTTTATGGCTTGGGTTCTGAAATGGCGGCTGATGCCGCTTTTTTGTTGCCTGCCGGAAATTACGGCGGCTTACGGCGGCGTTTGGATTTAATGTAACGAATGAATATTAATCCTACAAATTAACAGAGCGCAAGCAAAAACAGATAAAATAACCATATTTATTTTAATACTGTTGCTTTATGTGAATAAATTTTTATATTACCACCTTATTTTTATCGCTGCGTTCACACTTCTGTGTTTGCCGTAAAAATTACCCCGTGCATTGGTGTAGTAGCGTTTGTTGAACAGATTGCCGACATTGACTGCAACGGCAGCATGTTTGTTGATTTTGTAAGAAGCCATCGCATTCCATACAGCGTAAGAAGGCTGCCACAGTTCCTTCGGTTTGTCTGAAACATAATATTGGCCGTTGGACATTCCGTGTCCCCAAGGTTTCGGCTTCACGCCACTGTTCCATCTCATGCCGATACCTGCGGCAAATTTCGGTGTGAAATCATAGCGGGTAAAGAATTTGAAGGTTTTGGCGGGAGCGGTATAGGTTTCGCCGTAATCCATATTCAGCTCGTCGCCCAATTCGCTGTCGGAATTGGGGGAAGCGTAGGGTTTGCCGATTTTCAGCTTGGTAAAGCCTGCCTGAACCAGCCATTTCGGCGTGATTTTCCCTGCGATATTGATGTCGAAACCGCTGCTTTTGTAGCCGTTGGTAATATCGTATTCCAGCGGGCGGCTGATACACTGACCCGAACTGTCCCAGCCGTTGCATTCGCCTACGCCTGTCGGCTCGAAGGAGGGGTAGCCGTTCTGCGTCATGGTGAAATAGGCAAGGGAGAAATTGAGTTTGTCGTCGAACAGGCCGCCTTTGATACCGAATTCTTTCGAGTTGCCTGTAATCGGCGGAAATTTGCCGCCGCCTTTGGGCTGGCGGTCAAACTGGGTTACGCCGAATGTATCGTTGTCTTTGGCAATACCCGTATAGCTGGCATAAGCATTAACGGATGGGGTTAGTTCGACAATCAGGCCGCCATACGGAATAAATTTTTTGAAATCGCCTGTGCTACTGCCGGCTCCACCACTTATTTCATATTCATATATCGGTGCTTTCTGCCAATTAGCGTCTTTTCTTCTCACGCCGAGCTGTTTATTGAGATCAGACCATCCATGTCCGCCTTTGCGTTTCCAATGAAGCCAGCGTCCTCCTAAAACAGTGGTGATTTTTGCTGTTGGTTTGAGTTTTAAAGAAAAATAAGGTCCAAACTGATAGCTTTTAATTTTCAGGCCTCCTGTCGGATCGTCTGCTGGTCCGAATTTTCCTTTATAAACAAGATTTTCATTCATCATCGGGAAATTACCGTTATTCCAGTAATCCAAAGGCATTGCCTCTGACAAATATGCGGTGGTTTCATAATACGAACCGTTAAAAGCAATACCGTCAGGTTTGGTATTAGCAATAAGCAAGTCTCCCGTTGGAGTTTCACCTAAATAAAATCCACCGCGCGAAGTTCTGTGATCACCACTAATTCCAATAATAAATTGCTGTTCCTGCTTAAATAGTTTGAAACGTCCATCAAGAAAAATATCAAGAGCATGACCGATAAAACTGGCTTTTTCCCTCCCCCATTCGTAGCTGGCGGCATTTAATTTTGGTGCATAACCTGTTGTGCCGATGTCGCCATAAAGAAAATGCTGTTTGTTACGGGTTTGATTATAGGTAGTTTGAAGAGAGAGATTAGAATTAAAAAAGTGCTTGTATTCAATAAAAAAATTGTCATTTATTTGCTTGTCAAACGCCCAGTCTGCGCCGTTATTGAAATTCGGCGGGGTGTCGCGGGCATCTATCCATTCCAGTTTCTCTTCATATGTATTGGGGTCTAGCCCCAAATTGACGCGGGAGTAGCGGGAAACTCCTCTACGTGGTGCGCCGCGCACAACACGGTGCTGGTGGCGGTGGCCGAAGGTGAGAAAGTTTTTATTGTCGGGCGACCATTCGACTACGCCGTAGAGCGCGTGCGAACGCTGCCTTACTCTGTCTAGAAAGCTGTTGCTGTGCCCGAGCGTGGCGACAAAGCGGCCTTTGAGGGTTTTCGATTCGTTTAACGCGCCGCCGTAGTCGAATTCGATGCGCTTGTCGTTCCATGAGCCATATTTCAGATTGAGCGTACCGGCTTTTTCGGCGGTGGGGCGTTTGCGCACAAAATTGATGCTGGCGGACGGATCGCCCGCGCCCGTTGTCAGTCCGGTCGAGCCGCGTACCACTTCCACGCGGTTGTATAAAAAGCTGTCCTGCGCGGTGCGCCCGCCGAGCATGGAGCGGCTGACCATCACGCCGTCAAGCTGGTAATTATCGACGGGGAAGCCACGCGAATAGTATTCCGCATCGCTCACGCCGGGTATGGAATCGTTAATTACCGTAATGCCTGGGGTTTCTTCGAGAATATCGTTGAGGTTTTGCAGGTTCTGATCCTGCATCTGCTGCTGGGTGAACACGCTGATGCTCTGCGGCGTTTCTTTGAGTTTCAAATCGAGCTTGGCGGCGGAGGTGCTGCCTTTGACGGTGTAATTGTCGCCGCTCTGGCGCGGGGTGTTGCGGTTGGCGCGGACGACGACGGCGCTGATGCTGTCGCGCGCATCAACTGTTTCGGCGGAAGGTTGCGGATTGGCGGCCGGGGTTTCGTCTGCCGCACGGGCATAGGCGGACAAGAGTGCGGCGGCAACAAACAGGGAAAGGGGTTTGACGCTCATCTGGATCTCCTTACAATTTGACGAAAAAAGAAATTTACAGGAGTTTACATTCAATCAACCATGATTTCAATAATTAGAATCAATAAGTGTATTGGTCTTAGGAATAAACGGAGGCCGTCTGAAACAACGGGCAACCGGTTTGCACTTTGTTGCAACTCCGCTTTTAGACGGCCTTTTGCTTTGGATGTCCGCACGGTCTGCCTGCGGTTTGCAGCAAAGCGAAACCGCGTGCATTGCGGGGCGGTACATCCTGCCTCAGCGGCACAAAGGCCGTCTGAAAGCTTTTTCAGACGGCCTTTCTGTTAAAATGCGCGCCGTTTTTTCCACACGCACGCCGCCATGAACCAACGCAGCCAATACAGCGAATCCAGCATCACCGTACTCAAAGGCTTGGAGCCGGTTAAAGAACGCCCGGGCATGTACACCCGCACCGACAGCCCCACGCATATCTGCCAGGAAGTCATCGACAATGCCGCCGACGAAGCCTTGGGCGGCTTTGCCGACCGCATCGACGTACAAATCCACGCCGACGGCTCGCTGTCGGTGCGCGACAACGGGCGCGGCATTCCCACCGGTATCCACCCCACCGAAGGCTTGCCCGTGGTCGAACTCGTGTTCACGCAGCTGCACGCGGGCGGCAAGTTCAACAAAAAAGACGGCATGGGCGCGTATTCCTTCTCCGGCGGCCTGCACGGCGTGGGCGTGTCCGTAACCAACGCGCTGTCCACCCGCTTGGAAGTAACGGTCAAACGCGAGGGCCAAATCCACCGCATCGTGTTCTCCGGCGGCGATGTTGTCGAGCCGCTGCACGAAACGGGCAAATGCGCCGTGAAAGACAGCGGTACGGAAGTGCGCGTGTGGCCGGACGGCAAATACTTTGAAAGCCCCAATTACAGCATCGCCGAACTCGAACGCCTGCTGCGCGCCAAAGCCGTGTTGCTGCCGGGTGTAACCGTATCGCTCACGCGCCCCGTAAAAGGAGAAGACGCGCCGCAAACGCAGACTTGGCACTACCCCGACGGCCTCAAAAGCTATCTCACCGACCTCATCAGCGACGCGCAGGAAGCCGTGCCGCTGTTTTCCTGCGCCAACTATCTTTCAGACGGTCAAAGCGGCGATTTCAGCGCAGGCGAGGGCGCGGCCTTCGCGCTCACATGGCTGGAAGAAGGTTCGTGCGCCAATGAAAGCTATGTCAACCTGATTCCCACCCCGCTGGGCGGCACGCACGAAGCAGGGCTGAAACAGGCCGTGTTCCAAGCCGTGAACAATTTCATCAACCTGCACAATCTGCTGCCGCGCGGCGTGAAAGTACAGAGCGACGACGTGTTCGGCAAAGTGGCGTTTGTGCTTTCCGCCCGTGTGCTCGATCCGCAATTCCAAGGCCAAACCAAAGACAAACTCACCAACCGCGACGCGCTCAAACTCGTCGCCGCCGTGTCGGGCGACCCGCTCGAATTGTGGCTCAACCAAAACGTCGAATACGGCAAAAAAATCGCCGAACTGGCCATCCGCCAGGCGCAGGCGCGGATGCGTTCGGTGAAAAAAATCGAAAAGAAAAAAGGCAGCGGCGTGGCCGTATTGCCCGGCAAACTCACCGACTGCGAAAGCGAAGACATCCGTGAAAACGAGCTGTTTCTCGTTGAGGGCGACTCCGCCGGCGGCTCGGCCAAACTCGCCCGCGACAAAGCCACCCAAGCCATCCTGCCCCTGCGCGGCAAAGTGCTCAACAGCTTTGAAATCCACCCCGACCAGCTTTTTGCCAACGCCGAAATCCACGACATTTCCGTCGCCATCGGCGTCGATCCTCACGGCATCAACGACAATCCCGATTTAAGCGGCCTGCGCTACGGCAAAATCGCCATCCTCTCCGATGCCGACGTGGACGGCTCGCATATCCAGGTTTTGCTGCTCACCCTGTTTTACCGCCATTTCCCCAAACTCGTTGCCGACGGCCATATTTACGTCGCCCAGCCGCCGCTGTTCCGCGTGGACGTGAACGCGCAGGGCAAAAGCAAACCCGCGCGCAAATTCTACGCGCTCGACCAGAACGAACTCGACGGCATCTTGGAGCGGCTGCAAAAAGAGGGCGTGGCCGAGTCCAAATATTCCATCAGCCGCTTTAAAGGCTTGGGTGAAATGAACCCCGACCAGCTCAAAGACACCACCATGCACCCCGACACCCGTCGCCTGCTGCGCGTCGAAATCCCCGAGGGCGCGGACGAAGAAACCTACGACATCTTCGTCAGGCTCATGGGCAAAGGCGAAGCCGCCGCCCGCCGCGCCTGGATGGAACGCGAGGGCGATACTGCGCAGGTGGATATTTAGGCCGTTTGAAAATCTGAACAAGGCCGTTCCCGCGCAGGCGGGAGCGGCCTTTTCCGTTTCATCAAACCAAGGTTTCAGACGGCCTTTCCGAGTTTCGGTTTGCCGGAAACCGTATTTTCACTTCGTCGAAGTTTCGTTTTCAGGCGGCCTCTTTATCCGAATCGCGTATAATCCGCCCGTTTTGTCCGTTTCCGTCTGTCCTGTCATGAAATCCTACCGAACCGTTCTGTTTGTTGTGTTCCTGCTGTCCGCCGCTGCCGCGGCGGGTTCGTTTTTTGCCCAATATGTGATGGGGCTGAACCCTTGTCCGCTGTGCATTTTGCAGCGCGTGGCGGTGCTCGCGGTGCTGGCCGCCTCGGCGCTCGCGCTGCTGCTGCCGACGGCCAAGGCCGCCGGACGCGCCGCTGCCGCGCTTTTGGTCGGCACGCCTGCGGTGTGGGGGCTGTATGTCGCGTGCTACCAGCTCTGGCTGCAAAGCCTGCCCGCCGAAGAGCAGCCCAGCTGCGGCGCGCCGTGGACGTTCCGTCTGAAAGAGTGGCCGCTGTTCGATTACTGGCGCTTCGTCGTCGAGGGCTTCGGCAACTGCGGCGTGCGCGAGTATGTGCTAGGCGTGCCGCTGCCCGTGTGGAGCCTGCTGTTTTTCGCTGCGGTGCTGCTTTTGGCGTGGGGCATGCTTCTGCGCCTGCGCGGGCGTTAAACCGCCGCATCAAGGCCGTCTGAAAAGGTTTCAGACGGCCTCTCCCGTTTCCCGAAGCGATAAAAAAACCATGCGAAAACGTTTTGCCCTTCTCCTTCTTTTCCTTTCCCTGCCTGCCGCCGCACTCGATTTGGGCGGCCTGCGTCCCGACGAAGCCGCCGTGTACGTTCGCAATCTGCAAACGGGCGAAGTGATTGCCGAACACCGCGCCGACGTGCCGGTCAACCCCGCCTCGACGATGAAGCTGGTTACCGCCTTCGCCGCCCTGCGCGCGCTGGGGGCGGATTTCCGCTGGCAGACGGCATTCAAATCCGCCGCGCCGCTGCGCCCCGACGGCCTGCTCGACGGCGATCTCTACTGGGTCGGCAGCGGCGATCCCGTATTCGACCAAAACGGCCTGCTGGAAATGCAGGCGCAGTTGCGCGACAAGGGCGTGCGCCGCATCGGCGGACATCTGGTGCTCGACCGCAGCGTCTGGCCGCACACCGGCAGCGCCGACGGTTTCGACGACGACGCCCACCGCGCCTTCGCCACCGCGCCCGACCCGCAGATGCTCGCCTACAAAGTGGCCGCCGTCACGCCCGGCTACGCCCTCGGTAACGCCTCCGCCCCGCCCGCGCTCAATCCGCCCCTGCCCGACGTGTTGGTAGACAGCCGCGCCGTCTTTACGCCCTCACCCGCTCCCTGTCCCGACCCCTCGCGCTTTCTGCGCGGCCGCTACGCCGAAGGCGTGATTACCGTGGAAGGCCGCGCCCCCGCCGCCTGCGCCGGACGCGAAATCTACGTCAACATGCTCGGCGCGGCCGAATTTGCCGGACGCAGCTTCGCCGCACACTGGCGGCAGAACGGCGGCAGCCTCGCCGACGGCCTGATGCAGGGCAAAACCCCGCCCGCCGCCCGCACCCTCGCCCGCAGCATATCCAAACCGCTGGGCGAAGTGCTTGCCGACATGAACAAACACTCCAACAACATCATCGCCCGCACCGTTTTCCTCACGCTGGGCGAACGTTTCGGCGGCAGGGACACGCAAGACCCCGATGCCGCCGTGCGCGTCCAATTCATGCTCGCAGGCATCGACACCGCGCCCCTGGTTTTGGAAAACGGCTCCGGCCTGTCGCGGCGCGAGCGCGTGTCCGCCCGCATGATGGGCGAAATGCTCGCCGCCGCCTACAAAAGCCCCTTCGGCCGCACCTTCGCCGCCACCCTGCCCGCCGCAGGCGGCGAGGGCACGCTGAAAAACCGCTTCCGCCACATCGGCGCGCCGCTGCGTCTGAAAACGGGCACGCTCAAAGACGTGCGCGCGCTGGCAGGCTATTACGATGGCGGCAACGGCACGCCGCCCCTGGCCGTTGTCGTGATCGTCAACAGCCCGCGCGCCGAAAAACTGCTGGGCGAATTGGACAGGCTCATCGAACGCCTGATTTTCCCGCCCGCCCCGCTTTCAGACGGCCAAACGCCCAAGTAAAGCGCAGGCCGTCTGAAAACCGTTTGAAAACCGTTTAAAACCCCACCGAAAGGACAACCCGTGAATATCGAAAAAGGCCGCCGCGTCGGCATATTCTACACCCTCACCGACGGCAGCGGCCGCCTGCTCGACCAAAGCGAAAACGGCCGGGCGCTGCGCTACACCGCCGGCGCGGGCGAAATCATCCCCGGCCTCGACCAAGCCCTGATCGGCCGCGCGGCGGGCGACAAACTGACCGTTACCGTTGCCCCCGCCGAAGGTTACGGCGAGCGCGACGAAAATCTGGTACGCGAAGTAGACAAAGCCTATCTCGCCTCGGTATTGCCGCAGATGGAAGAAGGCATGGCGATAGAGGCCGACACCGGCGACGGCGCGCGCGTGTTCTACGTCCGCGAAATCGACAGCGAACGCGTCACCCTCGACGCCAACCACCCGCTCGCAGGCATGACCCTGCATTTCGACATCGAAATCGCCGACGTGTCCGAAGCGGGCAAAATCCGCGTGGATTATTAGGGGCTGTTGGCAATCAGCCCCCGCCCGCACGGCAAAAGGCCGTCTGAAAACCCGGAAACAGGTTTCAGACGGCCTTTCTGTCAGCCCCCGACAGTGTTTTCACTTCGTTCGTTGAATCTTCGCTTTCAGAAACGTCATGTCCGCGCAGGCAGGAACGGCCTTTCGGGTTTCAGGCTGATTTGAGGCCGTCTGAAACCTATCGGACAACAGCGTCCCCTCTCCCGCTAGTACCCCTTCGGGGCATAAACGGGGGAGGGCTAGGGTGGGGCTTGCGCTGCTGCGGAAATCTTTGCGGGCGGTGAAAAATACAGTTCTGCGAACTGCCACCCCACCCCGACCCTCCCCCGCGCTTAGGCGCAGGAGAGGGGGTAAGGTGCGCGGAGGAAATGACGGTTTTAGAAACGTTATCCCTACGCAGGCGGATGGCCTGAAAATGTCGGATACAAGTATCCGACCTGCGGCTGTTTCTTTGAGGCTGTCTGAAACAGGGCGTTCAGACGGCCTGTTCTATCCACGCGCTCAGGCCGCCTTCGCGGCGGTTTTCCAAACGCAGGGTCAGGCCGTGCAGGGCGGCGATTTGTTCGACGATGGAGAGGCCGAGGCCGCTGCCTTGCTCGTTTTGTCCGGCGGGGCGGTAGAAGCGTTCTTTGATGCGCGGCAGGTGTTCGGCGGCGATGCCTGCTCCGTGGTCGCGGATTTCGATGCGGTCGGGGTAGAAGTACAGGCCGACTTCGCTCTCTTCGGGCGAGTGGCGCACGGCGTTGTCGATGAGGTTGCGTAACATGAGTTGCAGTAAAACGGGGTCGCCCTGTATCGGCAGGGGGCGGCCGGCAAAGTCGCGTTTGAGGCGGATGCGTTTTTCGCGGGCGGCGGGGTTGGCCTGTTGCAACACTTGGCCGCTGAGGGTTTCCCAGTCGATGTTTTCGCGCCGGGTGAGGCCGCTTTCGGGATCGAGGCGGGCGAGGGTGAGGAGCTGGTTGATGAGGTGTTCGGCGCGTTCGAGGCTTTGGCGGATTTGGTGCAGGTGGTGCGGCTGTTCGTCGGGGCTGCTGAGGGCGAGGACGTCGGTTTGCACTTTGAGGGCGGACAGGGGGCTGCGCAGTTCGTGTGCGGCGTCGGCGGTGAAGCGTTTTTCGCGCTCGGAGGCCGTCTGAACGCGCTCGAGCAGGCGGTTGAGGGCGTTGACGACAGCTTGGGTTTCTTTGGGTACGGCGCGGGTAACGGGGGTGAGGTTGTCGGCGCGGCGTTCGGAGAGTTCGCGCGCCAGCAGATCGAGCGGGCGGATGCTGCGTTTGACGGCCAGATGCAGGAGGATGGCGAGCAGGGGCAGGACGAACAGGGAGGCGGCAAGCTGCACCCAGACGATGTGCCAGAGCATTTCGAGGCGTTCGTGCCAGCGTTGGGCGACGGCGGCGGTGAGGCCGGTGGCGTCGTTGCGGTAGTAGACGACGCGCCAGCTGTCGTCGCGCCAGACGGGGGCGGTGTCGGTGAAGCCGGGGGTGTCGCTGAAGGGGATGCGGCGGCCTTTTTCGTCGGCCAAAAGCAGGCGGCCGCGTTTGTCCCAGATGGCGATGCCGTTGTGTTTGTCTTTGGCACTGCCGCGCCGAGCTTCTTCAAAGCTGTGTTTGATTTTGGGCAGGAGGATGGTTTCCCAGTCGGCTTGGCCTTCGGCGTCGTCTTCGTCTTCATCGTCGGCATCGTCGTCGTGTTCGTCGTCTTCGATGTCGATATAGGGCAGGGCGCGGGCGAGTTCGCTCATCTGGCTGTCGGCCGATTCGTTGAGCTCGTTCAGGGCGAGGGTGAGGGAAACGGCGTTGGTGACGAGCCAGACGGCAAACAGGCCGCCCGCCAGATAGTAGAACAGGCGGGTGCGGATGGCGGTTTCGGGCGGCAGGGTTTTGAAAAGGGGCATGGCTGTTCGGGCGGTTTGGGTTGGCGGATGTGCGGAGGCTTTCAGACGGCCTTTTCAGACGGCCTAAGGCGCTTCGCCGAGGCAGTAGCCCAGTCCGCGTTTGGTTTGGATAACGGAGGCGCCGATTTTTTTGCGCAGGTGGTGGATGTGCACTTCCACGGCGTTGCTTTCGACTTCCTGCTCCCAGCCGTAGAGGCGGTCTTCGATTTGGGCGCGGCTGACGATGTGTTTGGGCTTGGACACCAGCATTTCGAGCAGACGCCATTCGCGGGCGGTCAGATCAAGCGGCTCTCCACCGAGCGTGGCCGTTTGCGCGGCGGTGTCGAGTTTCAGACGGCCGAAGGTCAGGCCGCTGTCGCTGCGTCCCCGGCTGCGGCGCACGAGGGCGTTGAGCCGCGCGGCGAGTTCTTCGAGGGCGAAGGGTTTGCACAAATAATCGTCCGCGCCGCCGTCCAAACCGGCGAGGCGGTCGGGCAGCGCGTCGCGGGCGGTGAGGATTAACACGGGAAAGCTCAGGCCGCTTTGCCGCCACGCACGCAAGACTTCCATGCCGTCCATACCCGGCAGGCCGAGGTCGAGCACGGCGGCATCGTAAGGCGCGAGGGCGGCGGCATCGCGCCCTTGGAGGCCGTCTGAAAACCAGTCGGCGGCCATGCCGAGCTTTTTCAAACCGGCGGCGATGCCGTCGCCGATGTGGGGGTCGTCTTCTATCAACAGTATGCGCATGGGAGATTCCGTATGAGTGAGAGGCCGTCTGAAAGGCGTTCAGACGGCCGGTATTAAAGCACGGTTTGATTAAGGGAAGCTTAATAGTGAGCCAAAATAAAAAATCTACGGCGTTGCTGCGCCTTAGCTCAAAGAGGGCGGTTTTCTACGGCATTAAAAATGCCAAGAAAACCTGTCCCGTACTACTTGTACCGTCTGCGGCTTGCTGCCTTGTATCTTTTTTATTTTGACTCACTATAAACAAAACACGAAGGCCAAACGGGGGTCAAATTTGTTTTCTGTAAAAACAATGGATTGAATAAAAATCTGCGTCAAAATGCCTTCTTAAGATTCGCTTAATCTTGCTTTGGTTTAATGCGCTCCATCGAAAGGGATGGTAGCAGAAAAACATCCCGCCCCATTTACCTCAAACCGAAAAAAGGAATCCGACATGAAAAAATCCCTCTTCACCGCCCTGATCGCCCTCACCGCCGCCGCTTCTTTTGCCGACGACCACATCGAGCGTCAGATTTACAGCGACAGGAATTTTGAGCAAAACCGCGCCAAAGCAGTGAAAATGCTGGAAAAACGCGGCTATCAGGTTCAAGAAGTCGAAGCCGACGACCGCCGCGGCAAACCCGTTTTGGACATCGACGCCTATAAAAACGGCCGCAAATACGACATCGTGCTCTCCTATCCCGACCTGAGAATCATCAAAGAGCGCATCGACTATTGATTTTCCGTTTTCCGATTATCCTGTTAACCATCATTCAGATACCAAAGAAAGAAACCTTATGAAAGCCAACAAAAAAAGCATCATCGCCGCCCTCGTCACCGCCGCCGTCCTGAGCACCGCAGGTGCGGGCGCCTACGCCGCAGGCATGGTTCCCGGCAGCAAACACGCCGCCCTCGTCCAAAGCAAAATCAGCGCCGCCCAAGCCATTGATTACGCGCTGGCCAAAGCCAAAGGACAGGCTGTCGACGTCGACTTCCGCCACAAACACGGCCAAAGCTATTACAAAGTGGAAATCATGGACGGCAGCGAGCAAACCGAAGTGTTCGTCGACGCCAACAACGGCAGCATCCTCGACAGCCGCCCCGACTACGACAGCAAGCCGCGCCGCCCCGTGCCGCAGACCGGCATTTCGCTGAAACAGGCGATTGCCGCCGCCGAAGCGAAAACCGGCGGCCGCGCCAAAGACGCGGAGCTGAAATACAAACGCGATCTGCCCGTTTACAAAGTGGAAACCGTCAAAGACATGCGCAAATACGAAGTGCGCGTGAACGCCGCCGACGGACAGGTTCTCTCCTCGCATCTGGATTTCTAAGGCATTCCGTTTGCCCCTAGGGTCTGCTGATAATCAGGCCGTCTGAATCATTTTCAGACGGCCTTTCCCGTGTTTCAGAAACGTCATTTGCGCGAAGGCGGGAGCGGCCTCATCCCGTTCTAGGCCGTCTGAAAACCCCGTCCCGCCTCCTTTCGGCTACAATCCGCCCCGTTTCCCACATAAGGAATAAGGAGCAGAACATGAGCGCCGGCCATCATCACGACCATGCCCACACCGCCAACAAAAAAGTGCTGGCCGTGTCCTTCTTCATCATCGCGGGCTATATGCTGGTGGAAATCGCCGGCGGCCTCGCCACCGGCTCGCTGGCGCTGCTCTCCGACGCGGGACATATGCTCTCCGACGCCCTCTCCGTCGGCCTGTCGCTTCTGGCCTTCAAACTCGGCGAAAAAGCAGTGAACAGCAGCCAGACCTTCGGCTACAAACGCGCCGAAATCCTCTTTGCCCTGTTCAACTGCCTCACCCTGCTGGCGATTGCCGTGTTCGTCGTTATCGAAGCCGTCGAACGGCTGGACAACCCGCCCGCCGTCGCCGGCGCGGGCATGCTGGCGGTGGGCGCCGTCGGACTGGCCGTCAACCTCTTCGTCGCCCGCTATATGCACAGCCGCGGCGACGTGCACGAAAACATCAACATGAAAAGCGCCTACCTGCACGTTTTGGGCGACCTGCTCGGCTCGCTGGGCGCCGTGGCCGCCGCCCTGCTGCTGATGTTTTTCGACTGGCGCTGGGCCGACCCCGTTATCAGCGTGCTCATCGCCCTGCTTATCGCCAACAGCGGCGCTTCCGTGCTGCGCCACACCCTGCACATCCTGATGCAGGGCGCGCCGCCGCATATCGACCAGGCCGCGCTGGTTGCCGAAATCCGCACCGTGCCGCAGGTGCTGGGCGTGCACGACCTGCACATCTGGACACTCACCAGCAGCCGCCACCTGCTCTCCGCCCACCTCGTACTCGACGGCGCGCTCACCGTGCGCGAAGCCCAAGCCGTCGTCCGCACCGTGGAAGAACTGGCGCGCGGCAAAGGCATCGGCCACATCACCCTGCAAACCGACGCGCAAGACCACACCCACGGCGACCATCTCTACTGCCAAACCGAAGACGCCGACGACGGACACGGCCGCCATCATTAGCCGCACCCGTCACGCAAACGGCAAAAGGCCGTCTGAAACCCGCTTTTACGGGTTTTCAGACGGCCTTTTTTTTCGACGCCGCGTGCTCAGAAATCCGCCATCGGCGCGGGGTAGCCGTTGCGCTCGATGCCGCTGCCTGCGCGGTGCGGCGCGTGGATCAGGCTGTTGTCCAGGTGCGCCAGTTCGGGCAGGTGGCTGCGGATGAAGCGGCCGTCGGGGTCGAGGTGCTGCGATTGGACGAAGGGGTTTTTCAGACGGCCTCCCGCCGCTTCCTGACAGCCGGCGCGGCAGAGGGCGGGGTCGTAGTCGGCGAGGGTGTCGGCGAAAAAGCGTTCTGCCGCCGCAGCGGGCATATCGGGCAGGGCGGCGGGGAAGGCGGCGCACAGCAGGCGCAGGCGCGGGTGCAGCCAGCCGCTGCGCACGAGCGAGCGCATGGCGGCGTCGACAAGCGGCACGCCCGTTTCGCCGCGCTGCCAGCGGCTCAGGGCTTCGCTGCGGGCGGTGTCGGCGGCGGGTGTTTCGGGCGGCGGCGCACTCGGCAGGATTTCGCGCAGGCTGCCGTTTTCCCAAGTCCACAGGCCGTCTGAAAACGGCATTTTGCGGCGGCAGTAGTCGGCGTAGACCAGACCTTCGAGCCATTGCGGCGCGTCTTGGCGCAAGGCTTCGCGGGCGAGGGCGCGCACGGGTAGGAGGCCGAAGCGCAGGGCGGCGGAGAGCTGCGACGTGCCTTTTTGCGCGGGCAGGTCTTTGAGCAGGGGGTAGAGCGCCAGTTTGGGAACGAACGCGTGCCAGGCCGCCTGCGCCGCCGCTTCGCCGCCCTGCTGCAACAGCGGCGTGTCGGGGGCGTCGGGCAGCGGCGGCACGTCGCGCAGCTCTTCGGGCAGGCCGCGCTGTATGCGCTCTGCCGCCGCCCAATCGGGTTCGCCGTCTGCGCCGTCGTCGGCCTGCGCCTGCCGCAGCCATGCCTGACGGAACACGGAAAAATCGGGCGGCGGCGCGGCATCGGCGCCGTGGCGCATGACGGGCACGGCGAGGATTTCTTCCTGCACGCGCAGCACGCGGTTTGCGGCTTCGCTGCCCGCGAGGCGCACGGCCTGCGCTGTGACGAGGCGGGCGGAAGGATGCCGCGCCATCAGGCCGTTTAGGGCGTCTGCGGCGCTGCCGTGCAAAACGTGCAGCGGGATGCCGTGTGCGGTGAGGCCGTCTGAAAGTTCGGCCAGCGTTTGCCGCAGAAAGGTCTGCTGGCGCGGGTTGGCGTGCTGCGGCCAGACGAACACGCCCGCCACGGGCAGGCCAAAGCGCAGCGCCGCGTTCAGGGCGGGGTTGGCGGCAAGGCGCAGGTTGCGGGTGAAGTGGAGCAGGATAAGGGTGGGTGCGGGCATGGGAGGCCGTCTGAAAAAAGGAAAAGGTTGCAGGGGCGGGTTGCGGCGGTCGGCGCGTGTTCAGACGGCCTCTTTGCCGTTGGTGCGGCGGACTTGGCCGAAAAAGCGCAGCACGGTTTCGGGCAGCCAGCGCAGATGGCCGAGGCCGCCGCCGGAGACAAAGCCCGCATGGCCGCCGTGTTCGGGTTGCAGCAGGCGCACCTGCGGGGAAACGTCGTGTTCGGCGGGCAAAAAACGCGCGGGCAGGAAGGGGTCGTTTTTGGCGTTGACGAGCAGGGTGGGCACGGCGATGTCGCGCAGGTAGGGCAGGGCGGCGGCTTGGCGGTAGTAGTCGTCTTTGTCGGCGAAGCCGTGTATGGGCGCGGTGTAGGCGTTGTCGAAATCGCCGAGGGTGCGGATTTTCTGCGGCACGGGCGGCATTTTCGCCAGCAGGCTGCTAAGGAAATAGCGGGTGTAGATGAGGCGCGGCAGGCCGCTCTCGAGGGCGGCGCCCGAGGCGGCGAGGTTGACGGGGGCGGAGAGGACGGCGGCGGCACGCGGCACGGCGGGCGCGTTCAGACGGCCTTGTTCGCCGAGGTATTTGGCCAGCGCGTTGCCGCCGAGGGACACGCCTGCGGCGTAGATTTCGCGGTAGCGCTCGGCGAGCAGGCCGAGCATGTGGGCAATTTCGCGGGTGTCGCCGCTGTGGTATTTGCGTTGGGCGGGATGGCCGCCGCAGCTTCTGAAATGGGCGACGACGCCGTGCCAGCCGCGCGATTGCACGGCGTGCATGAGTTCGACGGCGTAGTGGCTGCGGCTGCTGCCTTCGAGGCCGTGGAAAAGGACGACCAGCGGCGCGTCGGGGTTGGCCGCGTCGACGAAATCGTAGGCGGTCAGGTCTTCGCCGTAGCTGTCGGGCAGGAGTTCGCGGCGGTAGGCGGGCGGCGGGCTTTGCCGCAGCTTGGCGTAGATGCTTTGCAGGTGGCCGCCGACGAGCCAGCGGGGGCTGCAAAAAGGCGGCAGGTCGGGAAGTTTGTTTTGGTTCGAGGTCATGTCGGGAAGGGCGGGAGGCCGTCTGAAAGCGTGTTTGCGGTTTTCAGACGGCCTTTGGACTTTCGGGCGGTTCAGGCCGTCTGAACGGCGGGAGGGGGTGTGAAGGCGTTGTCGCGCGGGGCGAGGAGGACGGCGGCTTGGGCTTCGATGGCTTCGGTGCGGCCGAGGTAGCCGAGTTTTTCGTTGGTTTTGCCTTTGATGTTGACGCAGCTTTCGGGCAGGCCGAGGTCGGCGGCGATGTTGGCGCGCATGGCAGGGATGTGGGGGGCGAGTTTGGGCTGCTGGGCGATGACGGTGGTGTCGGCGTTGACGACGCGCCAGCCCGCTTCCCGCACGCTTTGGTAGGCGGCACGCAGGAGGACGCGGCTGTCGGCGTTTTTGAATTCGGCAGCGGTGTCGGGGAAGTGGCTGCCGATGTCGCCCAGCCCCGCCGCGCCGAGCAGGGCGTCGGTGAGGGCGTGCAGGAGGGCGTCGGCGTCGGAGTGGCCGAGCAGGCCTTTGTCGAAGGGGATGGCGACGCCGCCGAGAATGAGGGGGCGGCCGGGGACGAGCTGGTGTACGTCGTAGCCTTGGCCGATACGCAGGTTCATGTCGGTATTCCTTTTTGGGTGGGAGGCCGTTTGAAAGGGTTTCAGACGGCCTCTTCGGGTTTATTGCAGTTTGAATTTGTCGGCGCGGGGCGCGTCGGGCATCGGTTGTCCGAGCGCGGCCAGGATTTCGCGTTCGACCAGCAGCACGATGGCGTCCAGCGGCAGGTCGTTGGCCTGTGTGCCGAAGGGTTCTTCCAGTTCGCCGCCCAGTGCGTCGAGGCCGAGAAACAGGTAGGCCAGCCAGGCTACCATCACGGGCGTCCATACGCCCAAGATGTTTTCGATGCCGAAGGGCAGCATGAAGCAGAAGCCGTAAATCGCGCGGTGCAGCAGCACGGAATAGGAAAACGGCAGCGGTGTGCCGGCGATGCGGTCGCATCCGGCCTGCACGTTGCCCAGCTCGGCGAGGTGGGCGGATAGCGAGGTGTAGACGATGCTGTCGATTTGTCCTTCGCGCAGCGCCCGTATCAAATCGCGCTGCATGGTTTCCAAGACGAATTGTGGCGGATTGATGTGGCGGATCAGGCTTTGTGCGTCGAGCGTTCCGTATTGGCTCAGGTCTTCGTGGGCGGCGGTTTCCTGCCGCAGCCGGTCGCGCAGCAGGCGGGCGAACAGGATGACGCGGCGGAGCAGGCGGCTGCGGGTGTCGTCGTCGAGCACGCCGCTTTCGCGTACCAGGTGGCGCTGCGCCGCAATCAGCACGCCCCACAGTTTGCGCCCTTCCCACCAGCGTTCGTAGCTTGCGTTGTTGCGAAAGCCCAGCGAGATGGAAAGAATCACGCCGAATACGGTAAAGCCTACCAGGGGCGGCGTGGGAATGTCGAACCATTTGTAGTGCGCGACCATGCCCAGCAGCACCGAGGCGGCGCTCAGAAACAGTATCGGCATCAGCACGCGCGGCAGGATGGTGCCGTGCCACGAGAAAAGCAGTGAAAAAGGGGTTTTGTTGCGGATAATCATGGCGGGTGGAAGGGCGGTTTCAGACGGCCTTTTTCCTGTTCGTTATATGTTAAAAGCCAGTCCGTGCGCCCATTTCACGCGTTCTACCGGCTCGCGGGTAAAGAGGCTGCGGCCGGATTCGAGCGCGGCGATGGCGGCTTTGTCTTCATCGTCGAGCGCGAAGTCGAACACGTCGAGGTTTTCCGCCATGCGCTCGCGGCGGGCGGATTTGGCCAGCACCACGATATTGCGTTCCACCAGCCAGCGGATGATGACCTGCGCCGCCGATTTGCCGTGTTTCGCGCCGATGGCACAGAGCGCTGGGTTTTGGAAAATGCCGTGTTGTCCTTCGGCAAACGGCGCCCACGCCTGCACGGCGATGCCTTCGGCCTGCAATTCGGCGGCTTCGCGCAGCCGCTGGTGGAAGGGGTTGACTTCGATTTGGTCTGCCTGCGGCATCACGCGGTTGAATACGCCCAAATCCACGGCGCGTTCGGGCGCGAAGTTGCTCACGCCGATGGCGCGGATTTTCCCTTCGGCCTGCCATTTTTCCAGCGTGCGCCAGGTGCCGTAGTAGTCTCCGTAGGGCTGGTGCACCAGCACCATGTCGATGTAGTCGAGGTTCAGACGGCCTAAGGAGCGGTGCAGCGAGGCTTCGGCGGCGGCTTCGCCCGCGTTTTCCACCCAGATTTTGGTGGTGACGAACAAGTCTTCCCGCGCCACGCCGCAATGCGCGATGCCGCGGCCGACTTCGCTTTCGTTCAGATAGGCCTGCGCGGTGTCGATATGGCGGTAGCCCGCTTCGACGGCATGGATAACGGCCTGTTCCGTGTCTTGCGGCGGGATTTGGTACACGCCGAAGCCGAGCAGCGGGATTTTTACGCCGTTGTTGAGGGTGAGGGTATGCATAAGGATTCCTTGCGGGTAAACAGAAGTTTCAGACGGCCAATCTTACCGCAAAGGCAGCCCAATCAGACAGAGGCCGTCTGAAAAGAAGCCTTTGACAATCCCGCCCGCCGCGCCTAAGCTGCCCGCCCAACCTTCCAACCGGAGAGCTGCCCATGTCATTGAAAACCCTCGCCCTTGCCGCCGCCCTAGCCGCCGCAGGCGCAAACGCCGCCGATTTGGATTTTGCCAAGCAGCCGCACACCAGCCGCAGCGCCGAAATCAACGGCCAAACCGTGCAATACCGCGCCTTTGAAAACATCCCCTACGTGAAAAACCCCGTCGAAGCCGACTACCAGACCATCAACATCTACATCCCCGAAGCCTATTTCCACGGCGGCAGCATCAACGGCTACACCGCCGACACCGCGCCGATTTTCCTGCCCAACAAAATCGGCGGCTATATGCCCGCCAAAGCAGGCACTCCCGGCCAGAAAGGGCGCGGCGGCGAAGACAAAGGCGCAGACGCGATGCAAGTTGCCCTGTCGCGCGGACTCGTTGTCGCCAGCCCCGGCGCACGCGGCCGCACTTCGCCCACCGGCAAAGCGCCCGCCGCCATCGTCGATTTGAAAGCCGCCGTGCGCTACCTGAAAGCCAACGACAAAATCATGGCGGGCGACGCGCGCAAAATCATTTCCAACGGCACCAGCGCCGGCGGCGCCTTGTCGGTATTGCTCGGCGCGTCCGCCAACCAGCGCGACTACGCAGGCCGTCTGAAAAAACTCGGCGCCGCCGAAGCCGACGACAGCATCTTCGCCGTGTCCGCCTACTGCCCGATTTCCATACTCGATCATGCCGATGCCGCCTACGAATGGCAGTTTCACGGCGTGAACGACTACCAGAAAATGAACATCACCATGCTCGATTACAACGTCGAGCGCAAATTGGTCAAAGGCACGCTCACCGAAGCCGAAAAACAGCTTTCAGACAGCCTGAAACCCCAGTTCGCCCCCTATCTCAACAGCCTGAAACTCAAAAACGCGCAGGGCAAGCCGCTCACGCTGGACAAAAACGGCAACGGCAGTTTCAAAGACCACATCGCCGCGCTGCTCGCCCAGTCCGCGCAAAGCGCGCTGGACGCAGGCAAAGACCTGTCCGATCGCAACTGGCTCACCGTGTCCGGCGGCAAAGTTACCGCCGTCGATTTCGATAAATACGCCGCCGCAGCCGGCCACCAGAAAACCCCGCCCGCCTTTGACGGCGTGGATTTGTCCACCGGCGAAAACCAGCTCTTCGGCAGCCAAACCCAAGACAAGCGCCACTTCACCGCCTTTGCCGCGCAACACAGCACCGTCAAAGGCGCGGGCAAGGCCGACGCGCAAACCGTCAAAATGATGAGCCCCATGCCCTACATCGCCCACACGCCCACGCAGCACTGGCGCATCCGCGTCGGCACCAACGATCGCGACACCTCGCTCGCCGTCAGCGCGATACTCGCCGCCAAACTGCAAAACAGCGGCAAATCCGTCGATTACGCCCTGCCGTGGGACGTGCCGCACAGCGGCGATTACGATTTGGACGAGCTGTTTGACTGGATAGACGGGATTGCCAAAGGGAAGTAGGGCCGTCTGAAAGGTAAAGGCAGCCTGAAAAACCGCGCGGCAAACGAAAGGCCGTCTGAAAACCCGTGTTTTGGGTTTTCAGACGGCCTTTTTGTATTTTCGGGCTGCCTTGCCAATCTTGCTATGTTGTCAAACGGCAGCCTGAAACCTTATCTGTAAACCGGCTGCCACATCGCATCCTGCACGGCCTGCACCCAGTTTTCAGGCTGCTTCGCCGCTACGCCGTCTTTGGCGGCCTGTTTGGCGACGGCGACTGCGACGGTGGCGGAGGAGGCGCGCAGGTTGTCCACAGGGGGCAGCAGCGACGCGCCCAAATCCTGCGGATTGACCTGCGAGGCGACGGCTTCGGCGGCGGCCAGCAGCATGCCGTCGGTTACCTGTTTCGCGCCGGAAACGATCACGCCCAGTCCGAGGCCGGGGTAGAGCATGGCGTTGTTGGCCTGGCCGATGTGGTAGTCCGTGCCTTTATAGGGTACGGGCGGCACGGGGATGCCGACGGAAATCAAAGCCTTGCCGTCCGTCCATTCAACCGCGTCGGCGGGCATGACTTCGATTTTTTCGGTGGGGTTGGACAGGGGGAGCAAAATCGGGCGTTCCACGCCTGCGGCGAGGGCTTTGACCACTTCTTCGGTAAACGCGCCGTGGTCGGTGGAGGTGCCGATAAGGATGGTGGGCTTGACCTGTTTCACCACTTCGAGCAGGCCGATTTTGCCGTCTTTGCGCGCCCAGTCCGCCGCTTCGGCAGCGGAGCGGGCGTATTCCCGCTGGTAGTCGGGCAGATCGGGCATGTCGTCGGTAACCAGGCCGTTGATGTCGATGAGCCAGACGCGTTTTTTGGCTTCTTCTCGCGAGAGGCCGTCGCGCTCCATCGCCGCGCTGATCTGGTCGGCCATGCCGGTACCGGCCGTGCCTGCGCCGTACACGACAAGTCGTTGTTCGGCAAAGGTTTGCTTGGTAACTTTCAGGCCGGAGAATACGGCGGCCATCACAATCGCGCCGGTGCCCTGCATGTCGTCGTTGAAGATACGGTAGCGGTCGCGGTTTTCCACGAGGATGCGGCGGGCGTTGGACGGGCCGAAGTCTTCAAAGTGCAAAAGCGCGTTGGGGAAGAGTTCGGATGCGGTTTGCAGATAGGTTTTGATGAGTGCGTCGTAGCGTTCGCCGCGCACGCGGGCGTGGCGGTTGCCGAGATAGGCAGGGTCGTTCAGCAGGATTTCGTTGTCGGTGCCGACGTCGAGGTTGACGGCGATGGCGCGGGCGGGGTCGATGCCCGCGGCGGCGGTGTAAACGGCGAGTTTGCCGATGGAAATGTCGGTGCCGTTCACGCCCCAGTCGCCGATGCCGAGGATTTCTTCCGCATCGGAAACCACAATCAGATCAACGTCGTCTGCGCCCAGCCCCAAAGTTTCAAACGAGGCGCGGACGGCTTCGGGGCGGTTGATGTTGAGATAGACGGCGCGCGAACGGCGGTAGTCGCGGCTCCATTTTTTGATGGCTTCGCCGACGGTGGGGTCGTACACAATCGGCAGCATTTCGGCCAGATGGTCGGTGAGCAGGCGGTAGTAGAGGATTTCGTTGCGGTTGTGAAGCTGGTCGAGAAAGATATATTTTTCCATGTCTTTTTCGTAAGACGAAAACTGGCGGTAGGCGCGCGCAGCCTGCTGGTCGAGGGTTTCCACGGCGGCGGGCAGGCGGCCGGTGAGGCCGTAGCGTTCGCGCTCTTCCAGTGTAAAGGCGGTACCCTTGTTGGTTAAGGGGTTCTGCATGATTGCGGGGGTGTTGCTCATAGCGTGTCTCCTGAACAGGATGGGAACAAAGGCAGCCTGAAAGCCGCTGCCGCTTCAACGGCTTTCGGAAACGCTTCTTTGGCCGCGCGGCGGATTGTACACAGGTTATCCGTATCTAAAGGTTGTTTTACCATATTTAAAAGTCCTTAAATATTCGTTTTGAAAAGGCGAATATCCAACTTTTAAAGATCAATCGGATGCAAAAATGAACCTGAACCACAGCGAAATCAACAAACGCATCGGCAAAGCCATTGCCAAATACCGTCAGGAAAGCGGCCTCACTCAGGAGCAGGTGGCCGAAATCCTGCAAATCGGCAATGAAGCCGTCTCGCGTATGGAACGCGGCCTGATTATGCCCAACGTCATGCGTCTGCTCGAACTGGCCGAAATCTTCCAATGCACCGCAGCCGACCTGCTGGCCGAAGGCAGCCCGCGCCTGTTTGACAAAACCCATAAAATCCACCTGCTGATTTCTGATCTGGCCGAAGCCGACCGCCAGCTGATGCTGCATTTTCTCGAACAGTTCGGCAGCCGTCTGAAACGCGGCGCAGTGCAGGCGGTTTGAAACAGAGGCCGTCTGAAACCCCTTTTCAGGCTGCTCCAAGCGAAAGGAAAACCATGAACTACTGGCATATGCAAATCCACCCAAGCGGCCAAGCCGCTGAGTTTGCGCCGCATCTGGCGGGCATTCTGCAGCGCGGCATTATCGGCCTGGGCGAGTGGCCGCAGGGCGCGGCGGCAATCCGCGCGTTTCGCGAAACCATGCAGGCAGGCGATATTGTTGCCGTCAAACGCGGCGGGCAACTGGTGGCGCTGGTGGAAGTGGCGGGCGACGCCTACACCGCCGCCCCCGCCGACGATCCCGACCCGCACAGCCGCTGGATGGCGCACCGCCGCCCCGTACGCGTTCTCGATTGGGCAGACGGCAGCGCGCGCATCCCGCACAACCGCGGCACGCTGGTGCGCTGCGCCGATATGCAAACCGCCACGAGCCAAATCATCCGCGACTGGCATCACCGCGTACAGGCAGCCTGAAAGCGTTGCTCCGCCAATCTGCCGAAGCGGCGTTATCCGTGTCTGCACAGGCATCAACGCGGGAAGGGCGGGAGGCCGTCTGAAAAATCAAAAAGGCCGTCTGAAAACCCTGTTTGGGGTTTTCAGACGGCCTTCAGTTTTATTTGCCCGCATCAAACTGCGACACGATGTTTTCCAAAAAGTCCTGCATGGTTTCCAGCGGCGGGCGGCGGGTGGG
This sequence comes from Neisseria sp. 23W00296, assembly GCF_044772855.1. Lineage (NCBI taxonomy): Bacteria > Pseudomonadati > Pseudomonadota > Betaproteobacteria > Neisseriales > Neisseriaceae > Neisseria > Neisseria sp. 23W00296. The sequence goes on from NZ_CP173024.1 coordinate 550,086, forward strand.
TTTGAGATTGGCGACGATGTGCGAGACGCCGATTTCCTGCTGCTGCGCGTAAAAGTCGGCAATGGCTTTATGACCACCGCGCAGGTAGATGCCGTTGAACACTTGCAGCGGCGCGTCTGCGTCTTCCAAAAGCTCGACGAAGTTGCACGTGCCAAACGGCCGCCAGATGCCGCTTTCGTTCAACGCATCGAGTTCCGCCAAGAGTTTTTTCAGGTGCAGCAGGTCGGCGGAATACCACAGCCAGCCGTCGGATTCGTTGGCAATCCAGCGCAAATCCTGCCGCGCGCGGCCGACGGTCATCATCGGCAGGCGCGATTGGGTCGGCTTGGGGGTTAAATCCAAATTGCCGTAAAAGCGGCCGCCGTGTGCGGTGTCGAAGCGCGGGAAGCTCTGCTCGGTGAGGCGGCGGATGGTTTGCCAGTTTTCTTGGAAACGCTCGGCGCGGTTGTCAAACTCTTTGGCAAAGGCGGGGTATTCGCTGGGGCGGTCGCCGCCTGCCAGACCCAACACAAAACGCCCGCCGCTCATCTGGTCGACGGAGGCGGCTTCTTTGGCGGTGAGTATCGGCTCGCGCAGCGGCGAAACGTAGCCCGCCGAGCCGATAGTGATGTGTTCGGTGAGCGCGGCGAGATAACCCAGCGTGGCGGTGATGTCGTACATTTGCCCCGCGTCGCCGAAATTGGGGTCGTAAAACGGCACGTCGCGCACCCACAGCGCACCCAGCCCGCTGTTGTCGGCCTGTTTCACCAGCGCGGTGAAGTCGCTCATGTCGGGAAAGGGCGAATCGGCGTAGCCCATAAACGGCGAAATAATGCCCAGCGTGAGCCTGCCCGGGCGGAAGGCGCGGGCGAAACCGCGATGGTTTTGCAGATGTTGCGGCACGGTTTTTTCCATTTGCTGCTCCTTAAAATCAGTTGCCCGAAAGGGAATGGCTGCATTGTAGGCTGGCTATTGGCAGAGAAAAACCGCATAATGATGAAAAAACTTTTTGATTGTTTCAAATAATCGGGGTTTCAGGTGGCCTGAATGCTTAGCAAGCCAACTTCCTAAATGCCGTCATTCCCGCGCAGGCGGGAATCTTTTCTACCCTTTAACCGGCCGATTGTTCTATCAGAAATAGCCGAATGCCAACCAAGATTCCCGCCTGCTCAGGAATAGCGGCATTTAAAAAACATTAGAGAAAACCGATATGCACGATTTCCGCGCCATGGCGATATTCGCCGAAGTCATCAAACACCAGTCCATGCAGCAGGCGGCAAAAGCCTTGGGTCTGACCGTGTCCACCGTCAGCCTTGCCGTGTCCAAGCTCGAACAGCAGCACGGCATCAAGCTGCTCAACCGCACCACGCGCAGCCTCTCGTCCACCAACGCCGGCGAAGCCTTTTACCAAGCCTGCCTGCAAATGCTGCACGGCGCAGAGCGCGCCCATCGGATTTTGGAGCAGCAGAAAACCGAAATCGAAGGCACACTGCGTATCGCCAGCTTCACTTCCGTAAGCGCGCTGCCGATTGCCGACAGCCTGAAAAACCTGCTCGCGCAACACCCCGCGCTCACCGTCGAATGGCACGTGGACGACAGCTTCAGCAACCTCTACCGCCAACAAATCGACATCGCCATACGCGGCGGCGCACACGCCCTCAACGACCCGCAGCTCATCGCCCGCAAACTCTTGGAAACCGAAAGCGTACTCTGCGCCAGCCCCGACTATCTCGCCGCCGCACCCGCCATCCGTACGCCGCAAGACCTGCCCGCCCAGCAATGGATAGATGCCGCGCCCGCCGAATACGTGTTTACCCATGCCGCACAAGGCAGCGTCCGCATCGCCCCCAAAGCCCGAATGCTGTGCAACAACGGATTGTTATCCAAAGAACTTTTGCTCAAAGGCTTCGGCATCGCCGTGCGCGCCCGCGCCGAGTTTGACGGCGAATTCGCCCAAGGCCGCCTAATCGAAATCCTGCCGCAATGGACGCTGCCGAAAATCCCGATTTACCTCGTTACCCTCAACCGCGAACAACCCGCCCGCGTACGCGCCGCAGTCGAAGCCCTCGGCGCGGCTTTGTATGAGTACCGGCCGCAGGGCGGGAGTGAAAGGGGGGGGCCGTCTGAAAGCCTGCAAAACAGGGTTTTCAGACGGCCTCAAATCGGCCTGAAATCCGAAAGGCCGTCTGAAAGCGAAGTTTAAACGGAATGAAAACGTGGTTTTCAAACCCGAAAGGCCGTCTGAAATCAAAAATCCCGCCGCGCACCTGACTCCCTCCCCTGCGCCCCAAGCGCGGGGGAGGGTCGGGGTGGGGGTGGCAGTTCGCAGAACTGCATTTCCCGCCGCAGCCGCTCCCGAAAAATTTCCGCAGCGGTGCACATCTCACTCTAGCCCTAACCCGTTTATGCTCCGAAGGGGTACAGGCGGGAGAGGGGACGCCGTTGTCCGATAGGTTTCAGAAACGTCATTCCCGCGAAGGCGGAAACGGCCTCAAATCGGCCTGAAACCCGAAAGGCCGTCTGAAAGGAAAGCTTAAACGGAGTGAAAACGTGGTTTTCAAATCTGAAAGGCCGTCTGAAAGGTTGAGGCCGTCTAAAAAAACGCGGATGTGGTTTTTTCAGACGGCCTCTGTCTGCGTTTTGCAAGCCGCAAGGCGGTGTTCAGTTGCCGATCATCTTCCGGTTGCCGTTTGCGTCGATTTCCATATATCCGGCATCGCCGCTGAGGATATTGCCCGTTACATAGGCGGGTAGGCAGGGGGCGGCGGGGTAGCTGTAGCCGAGCAGGCCGATCATCCAGGCGGACAGTTGGTAGTGGTGGTTGCGGCGGCAGGCGGAGAAGGTTTGTCTGACCTGCTCCTGTAAGGTGCTGTCGGGGGTGTAAACCATCAGGGGCACGGTGTAGACGTCTTCGTACCAGACGCCCGCTGCGGCGTCTTTGTCGTTGACGAGCTGGCCGTGGTCGGAGGTGTAGATGAAAATCCAGTCGCTGCCGCCCGTGCTTTGCAGGTGTGGGAGGATTTCGTCGCGGACGGTGTCGGTTTGGCGGACGGTGTTGTCGTATTTGTCGGTTTGCGAGGCCGTGCCGAATACCTGCTCCTGCGGTTCGAGCAGCTTGCCGTAGGGCATATGCGAGCCCCGCTGGTGGAGGACGATGAAATGCCTGCCCTGCGACAGGTCGGTTTCTTTGAGCTGTTTGACGAGGTTTTTGTCGGGCATGCTTTCTTCCGCGCCGAATCCGAAGCTGCCGGAGTAGGTGAGGCGGTCGATCCACTTCATGCCCAGCAGGTTCATTATCCGCATTTCGCCTTCGGCCTGGGCGCTGTGGAAGTGGTTGGTGTAGCCCTGTTCTTTGGCCAGGCGCATCAGGGAGGTGTCGCCGCGCGATATCTGCATGAAGCCGTTGGGGCGGGGCACGGCGTTAAACAGCATGGGCAGGGCGACGCGGGTCATCAGTCCGGCGGAGTAGGCTTCGGCTATCTAGGGTGTGTTGACAATCAGCCTTGCGGCGGTGTTTTTGGCAAAAAATACCCGCCTGCCGCGTCAAAAATGCTCGCAAGGTATCCAACCTTGCTGCGCTTTTTTCCTTGCATTCGGGCATTTTTTACTCAAAAAACCGTCTCGCAAGCTGAATGTCAACACGCCCTGGGATAACGGACAGGCTTTTTTTCATGTTATGTTTTGGTGGCGCGGCCGGTAGGGGTTTGTTACGGAGTGTAAAGAAGAGGCCGTCTGAAAAAAAGCGCGATTACACGATGGCGTGATATTTCAGACGGCCTTAACGCTTTAAAACGATATAAAACGTCTTTTAAGAGATAATTTTGGAATATCGTGTTTTAAAAATATGTTTTTTGGAAAGATAAATGCGCGTTGCGGGGCTCTTCGGCACAAAGCCTGCCTTATTGCGGCGGGCGCTTTTTTCAGACGGCCTTTTTGTTAAAATCGCGCGCTTCTTGTTTACATTCGGGTATGTGTTGATGAAAACCCCTTCGAGCTGGTCTTCCAAGATCGGTTTTATTTTGTCCGCTGCAGGCTCGGCCATCGGCCTGGGCGCAATCTGGAAATTTCCCTACACCGCCGGTACCAACGGCGGTGCGGTTTTTTTCCTGCTGTTTCTGCTGTTTACCGTTTTGGTGGCGCTGCCGGTGCAGCTTGCCGAGTTTTATATCGGCCGCAAGAGCGGCAAGAATGCAGTCGATTCGTTCAAAGCGCTCTCGTCGAGCAGAATCTGGCCGTGGGTGGGGCGTTTGGGCGTGTTCGCCTGCTTTGTGCTGCTGTCGTTTTACAGCGTGGTCGGCGGCTGGGTGCTCAATTATGTGGTGCACGCCTTTACGGGCGAAATCCACACGGGCGCGGATTTTGAGGCGTTGTTCGGCGCGACGATTGCTGATCCCGTCGGCTCGATCGCCTATCAGGGGCTGTTTATGCTGATGACGGTGTGGGTGGTGAAAAGCGGGATTTCAGACGGCATCGAGAAGGCCAACCGCTATATGATGCCCGCACTGTTTGTGCTGTTTGTCGTGCTGGCGGTGCGCTCGCTGACGCTGCCTGACGCGATGGCGGGGGTGTCTTTCCTGCTGAAACCAGACTGGTCGTATTTCACGCCGCAGTCGATGCTCACGGCGCTGGGGCAGGCGTTTTTCGCGCTGAGCATCGGCGTGTCGACGATGATTACCTATGCGTCCTATCTGAACAACAAGCAGGATTTGTTTCGCTCGGGACACAGCATTATGTGGATGAACCTGTTTGTGTCGCTGCTGGCCGGGCTGGTGATTTTCCCCGCCGTGTTCGCCTTCGGTTTCGAGCCCAGTTCCGGGCCGGGGCTGATTTTTATGGTGCTGCCTGCGGTGTTTATGAAGATTCCCTTCGGCAGCGTGCTGTTTGCGGTGTTTATGCTGCTGGTGGTGTTCGCCACGCTGACTTCGGCGTTTTCGATGCTGGAAACGGTGATTGCGGCGGTGATCCGCGAAGACGAGGCCAAACGCAGCAGCCGCACCTGGCTGATTGGCACGGCGATTTTTATCGTTGGCATTCCGTCGGCGCTGTCCTTCGGCGTGATGGCGGAGGTGAAGTTTTTCGGCAAGACACTGTTTGATTTGTGGGACTATATGATTACCGCGCTGATTATGCCGCTGAGCGCATTGAGCGTGTCGGTGTTCGTTGGCTGGCTGCAAAACCGCGCGGCGGTGCTGCAACATATGCGCGAGGGCAGCACCGTGCCGCAGGCGGTGATTGTGTTGTGGCTCAATACGCTGCGCTTTATCGCGCCGGTGGCGATTGTGCTGGTGTTCGCCAATACGCTGGGCTGGATTTAGGGTATCTGCCGATAAGGAATAAGGCCGTCTGAACGCGGGTTTGCGCTTTCAGACGGCCTTTTTTCAGACGGCCTCAGCGTAGCGGGCGGCCGCTTTGCGCTCAGTAGCGCGGCATATCGGGCTCGAGATCCCGCGCCCAGGCGTCGATGCCGCCTTTGAGGTTGTAGAGCGGCGCAAAGCCCGCGTCGGCCAGATAAAGGGCGCAATATTGGCTGCGGATGCCGTGGTGGCAGTAGACGGCGATGGGCGTGTCGTCGGGCAGTTCGTTGTGGCGCATCGCCAGTTCGGCCATCGGGATGGGCACGCTGCCGGGCAGGGCGCAGAGGGCGGTTTCTTCCGGCTCGCGCACGTCGAGCAGCAGTGTGTCGGGCTGTTCGGCCAGGAGCGCTTGCAGTTCGTGCGGGGTGAGTTGGGTGATGTCGGTCATGGATTACATTCCTTGAAGCAGGGGCGAAAGAGCGCAGGCCGTCTGAAATTCAGACGGCCTGCGCCAAACATCGCTCCTGCGCGGCGTGTTGAACAGGTTTTAAAAATCGAAGTCGCCGAAAGGCTTGGCGGTTTTGTCGCTCAGATAGGGAATCATGGTGTCGAAGAGGACTTTTTCGCCGAATTTCTCGCCCTCGCGGGTAATCAGGCGGGCGCGCTGCACGGGGTCGCGGCCGGTAACGATCACCAGCCTGCCACCGTCTTTGAGCTGGTTTTTCAGTACTTCGGGCACGCCCTCGGCCGCGCCGCCGACATAAATGGCGTCAAACGGGGCGGCGGCGTTCTGCGTGGCGAGGCCGTCGCCTTCGGCGTAGATGATGTTGTCGAAACCCAGGCTCTCGAGCACGGTTTTGGCGCGCTGCTGTTGTTCGGGGTCGATGTCTACGGTGACGACTTCGCCCGCGAGCTTGGCGAGTACGGCAGAGGCGTAGCCCGAGCCGGTGCCGATTTCCAGCACTTTGTCGGTTTTTTTCAGGGCAAGCCCCTGTATCAGGCGGGCGACGACTTTCGGTTCGAGCATGGCGCTGCCGTTGGGCAGGGCGAGCGTCAGATCGGCATAGGCATAGCCCTGCTGCTTCCGGCTGACGAAGGCTTCGCGCGGGATGGCGTCCAGCGCGTCGAGAATATCGAAGTCCAACACGTCCCACGGGCGGATTTGTTGTTCGACCATATTGAAACGTGCTTTTGCAAAGTCCATGATTGTGCTCCGTTGTGTTTTATCTGGCGGGAAAGGCCGCGATTATAAAGGCTTTGCCGCGCTTTTGACAGCAAGAGGCCGTCTGAAAAACCGTTTTTCAGACGGCCTCCTGCAGCAGCCAGTGTTGCAGGGCGATCAGGGTTTTGCCGTCTTGGATTTCGTTGTTTTTAAGGGCGCGGCGCACTTCGTCGCGCGTGAGCAGGACGGTTTCGACAAATTCGTCCTGATCCGGTTGCAGGCGGCTGGTTTTGCTGACGTTGACGGCGCGGTAGAGATACATTTTTTCGTCGCAGAAGCCGGGGGCGGTGTAGAAAGTGGCGATTAACTCGGCGCGCTCGGCGGCGTAGGGCGTTTCTTCGGCCAGCTCGCGCAGGGCGCAGGCGGCGGGATCTTCGCCCGCATCGAGTTTGCCTGCGGGCAGTTCGAGCAGCGGCGCGCCCAGCGCATAGCGCCACTGGCGCACGAAGACGATTTCGCCGTCGGCCGTTTCCGCCAGCACGCAGGCCGCGCCGGGGTGGCGGATAACGACGCGCTGCCCCTCGTTGCCGTTGGGCAGGCGCACGGTGTCGCGGGAGATGGTGACAAACGAGCTTTCGTAAACCGGCTCGCTGCCGATTCGGGTTTCGGTTAAGTCCATATCGGGTTGGTCCTTGTTCGGTTGGAGGGGGAGGCTGTCTGAAAGGGGTTTTCTGCGGAAAATACCGGATTCGGATATCCGCTTAAAAACACTGGTCTGCAAATTTTGCAAACAGTTTCGGGCAGATGCGTTTCATGCTTTCGGGGTTATCGTCGTTCCACTCAAATTTGATTTCGGAAATTTCGGAACGGAAGGCGGTGTATTTTTTGCTCCTTGCGGTTGGTCGAGTTAAAACAGCCTGAAAATGAAAGATAGCACTTTATAGGCTGTCTTTTATTGATATGTGGATGGAATCAGCCAATCAGACTTTCCACTTCATCATTGCTTAACACTTGCCCGTTCAGATTTTGCACCAGCCACATACCGCTTTCTCTAATCTCGGAGCGGGTGGCAAACCTGCCGAGCCAGTTTTCAGACGGTCTGAAATGGGGCGAACACGCCAGCGTGGGAATGATGCGACTTTTCCAATACAGCCTTTCCTGCTCTGTTTCTACAGGAATAATGGCAAAGCTGAAACTTTTTTGAATATATTCGGAAACCTGCTCTTCCACGGCTTGCAGGGCAGTAGTGTCAATTTTGCTTTGCCATTCGTCGCGAGCCTTTTTGCTTGTTAAATCCAAATTCCACTGTCTCAGCAGCTCAGCATTTTTATCGCGGTTGAGCATGGCGCGGCCGATGTGCTTGCGAAAAATGCTGCGGTCTTTGTTGGGTGTGAGAAAGTGTTCTTTCAGACGCTTTTGCAGGCGGTCTTGTCCGGTATGCGTACCCACACGGACAACTCTGTCCAAACCGGTAATTTTCTCGCCCTGCTCAAACAAGACATAAACACCGTTTTCACACAAATTGGCTTCAAGCGCATCAAATCGGTAGCGCGGCAGGGTGTTGAAATATTGTTGGAGGATTAGGCTGTTATCTTTCATTTTAGTTTTCCAGTTTCCTATTCAGCCACTGCATTCTTTCCCCGGGACGCAAGCCCCTCATGGGAACTTCGCAATTTTTAAAATGAGGTTCAAGAAATTCGATATAGTCCTCTCCGGCCAGCAGAACAAATTTGTCTTTTTCTATATCTGCCTTTTCTTTAATGGATTCGAGCACAGGGGCTGCCCATTCTTGTTTCACCGATTTTTTAGCTCTCTGCAACGTAACATTGTAAGGCGCTAACTCCTGATCCAATTCAACCAAACCATGCAAAGCAGAAAGAATAAAAATTTCATCTGCTCGAACAACTTCTTTCGCATAGCGCAGTGATTTACTAAAAAGAGGGCTTTTTTGGTATAACAATTCTGCCGGTTGTTTGGTCTCGGCTTTTTTCTTCGAACAAGATATCAATACAATCGTTTTCATGACTTCTCCAAGATATAAAGTTAAAAATACTCGTAAAGGATAACTGACGGTTGCGGCCGTCTGAAAACCCGTTTATCCGGTTTTCAGGCTGCCTTTTGCCGCGTTACTCGCCCTGTTTTTCAGGCTGCTTGCTGCTCAGGCTTTTGGCGATGCCGACGAGTTCTCGGAACTCGGCAATCAGGCCGAAGGGGTCGCGGGCGCGGGTGGCGGCGGCCATTTTTTCGATGGCATTCCAATCAAGTTTGCCGTTATATTCGCCGCCGCGCAGTTGTTGGGCGTAGGAGGCGGCGGCCAGCGCGAGGCGGGTGTCGGCGTCGGCCTGCGCCAGCGGAATGCTGCGGGCGGGTACGGGCTGTTCGATCAGTTTGCTTGCGCTTTGGCCGAGCAGTTTGTAGCGCACTTTGACGTAGGCGTATTCGTTTTTGCTGCCGTCTGCGGCGGGGGCTTTTTGGTAGCGGGAGTCGGCGAGCCAGCCGGTTTTGCCCTGCGGGATGATTTCATACAGGGCGGTTACGCTGTGGCCGGAGCCGATGTCGCCGGCATCGACTTTGTCGTTGTTGAAGTCTTCGTTGCGCAGGGTGCGGTTGGTGTAGCCGACCAGGCGGTATTCTTTAACCGTGGCGGGGTTGAATTCGACTTGGATTTTGACGTCTTGGGCGATGGTGGCGAGGGTGGAGGTGAGCTGGTGTTGCAGGACTTTTTTCGCTTCTTTTTCACTGTCGATGTAGCTGTAGTTGCCGTCGCCGGCATCGGCGATTTGTTCCATCATCTCTTCGTTGTAGTTGTCGGTACCGAAACCGAGGGTGCTGAGCGAGATGCCGCTTTTTCGTTTTTCGGCCACCATGGATTTGAGGGTTTCGGTATCGGCAACGCCGACGTTGAAGTCGCCGTCTGTTGCCAGGATGATGCGGTTGATGCCGTTTTTGACGTAGGCTTTTTGCGCCTGCTCATAAGCCATTTTCAATGCGGATTCTCCCGCCGTGGAGCCGCCGGCCTGCAGCTTGTTGATGGTGCGCAGGATTTCATCCTTGTTGTCGCCGGAAGTCGGCGGCAGGACGAGTTCTTCGCCTGATGCGTAGGTAATCAGGGTAACTTTGTCTTGAGGGCGCAACTGTTCGGTTAGGATGCGCAGGGTTTTTTTCACTAAGGGCAGTTTGTCCGGTTCATCCATGCTGCCCGATACGTCCACCAGGAAGACCAGGTTGGCCGGCGGCAGTTCCTTTTTCGCCAGGTCTTGCGCCTGTATGCCGATTTTGATGAGTTTGGCCTCGGGCTGCCACGGCGAATCGACGGTTTGGGTGTGGACGGCGAAGGGGCGGCCGTCTTTGGGCAGGGGGTAGGAATAGGGGAAGTAGTTGACGATTTCTTCGATGCGCACGGCGTCTTTGGGCGGCAGGCGGCCGTTGTTGAGGAAGCGGCGCACGTTGGCGTAGCTGCCGGTGTCGACGTCGATGCTGAAAGTGGAAACGGGCTCTTGGGCAACGGCTTTGACGGGGTTTTCAGGCTGCTTTTGGTAGCGTTCGGTGTCGGTGCGCAGGGGGCGGGATTCGGCTTCATACATAACTTCCGCGTTGCCTGCCGCTTCGGCGCGGGGGGACGGAGAGGCGGGCGGTTGGGGTGTGTCGCAGGCGGCCAAAGCGGCCAGCGTGGCAAGGGTTGTGGTTTTCAAGAGCAGGGTGCGGACGGTCATTTGCGGATTCCTTAATAATAGATAACGGATAATGGAAATAAGGGGAAAACAAACGGTTGAGGCCGTCTGAAACCTTTAAAACAGGCTTTCAGACGGCCTTTTCCTAGTCGGCGCGCTCTTGCGGGATTTGGAAAATCTGGCGCAGGTAGGCGAGGAAGGTGTCGTTGTCGGTCATGGTTTTGCCGGGGCTGTCGGAGAGTTTGGCGACGGACTGGCCGTTGCATTCGACGAGTTTCAAGACGATGTTCAGCGGGATGTGGCCGAGGTCGTTGGTGAGGTTGGTGCCGATGCCGAAGCTGGTTTTGAAGCGGTCTTTGAAATATTGGTGCAACGCCCATGAACGTTCGATGTCGAGGCCGTCTGAAAAGGTGAGCATTTTGGTGCGGCTGTCGATTTTGAGATTTTTGTAGTGGGCATAGGCTTTGTCGCCCCATTCGTAGGGGTCGCCGCTGTCATGGCGCAGGCCGTCGAAGAGTTTGGCGAAATAGAGGTCGAAGTCGCGCAAAAAGGCGTCCATGCCGACGACGTCGGTGAGTGCGATGCCCAAGTCGCCGCGGTATTCGTGCACCCAGGCTTCGAGGGCGGCCGTCTGAAAGTCGCGCAGGCGCACGTGCAGGGCTTGGAAGGCTTGGAGAAATTCGTGCGCCATGGTGCCGATGGGGGTCAGGCCGAGTTTTTTTGCCAGATAAACGTTGCTGGTGCCGCGGAAGACTTCGGGTGCGGCCTGGCGGAAGGTGCGGACGACGTGTTCCTGCCATTTAAGGTTGTAGCGGCGGCGGGTACCGAAGTCGGAAACGAGAAACGGCGGGTCTTCGGGATTTTGGCTGCCGGCAAAGGTTTTCAGGCGGGCTGCCTTTTCTTGCAGGCGGCGTTCGCCTTCGGCCAGCACTTCGGACGTTTCCAAACGGCGGAAGTAGAGTTCGTTGACGATGGCCAAGATGTAAATTTCAAAGAACATGGCCTGTATCATCGGCCCTTCAACACGGATGTGCAGTCGGCCGACCTCGTCGGTCGTTACCGTTACGAAGCGGCGTTTGAGCTGGAACAGTTCGAGATAGTCGACAAAATCGCTTTTGATGAAGCGCAGGCCGCGCAGGTAGGCCAGTTCGTCCTGCGTGAGTTTGAGGGTGCACAGCGCGTCAAGCTCGGCTTCGAGTTCCGCGCGGATTTCGGCCAGCGGGTAAACCGTGTCTTCATGGTTGCGGCAGCGGAATTCGTACACGCCGTGCGCCTGCGGAAACTGGTGCAGCACGACTTGCAGCATGGTGAATTTGTAAAGGTCAGTGTCGAGCAGGGAGTGGATGATGGGGGCGCGGGACATGGCTTTTGCCTTTGCGTTGGAAGGGAAAACGCATTAGAACACGTTTACAAAAAGGCGGCAAACAGGCCGTCTGAAAAGGCGGTTTGCAAAGTTATGCAAACAATAGCTATAATCAATTTGCAGAGACGGCGCGGAAAACGCCGTTTTCTTTCCACCTTGTCAAACAGGAGAAACCCTATGAGCACCCGTACCGAACACGACACCATGGGCAATGTAGAAGTCCCTTCCGAAGCCTATTGGGGCGCGCAAACGCAGCGCAGCCGCCAGAATTTCAAAATCGGCGGCGAAACCCTGCCGCAGCCGATGATTCACGCGATGGCGCTGGTGAAAAAAGCCGCCGCGCACACCAATGCCGCGCTCGGCCGCATCAAACAAGAGCAGGCAGACTTGATTGTTCAGGCTGCCGACGACGTACTCGCGGGCAAGCTCGACGGCCAGTTCCCGCTGGTGGTGTGGCAGACCGGTTCGGGCACGCAGTCAAACATGAACATGAACGAAGTGCTGGCCAACCGCGCCAACGAAATCGCCGGTACAGGCTTGGCGGCTTATCAGCCCGTCCACCCCAACGACCATGTCAACCACGCGCAGTCCACCAACGACAGCTTCCCCACCGCCATCCACGTGGCCGCCGCGATTGAAATCAACCGCCTGCTGATTCCCGCCGTGAAAGCCCTGCGCGACACGCTCGACAAAAAAGCCCAAGCGTTCGCCCCCATCGTCAAAATCGGCCGTACGCACCTTCAAGATGCTACGCCGCTGACTTTGGGTCAGGAATTTTCCGGCTACGTTTCCCAGCTCGACCACGGCCTCGACCGCCTGCAAGACGCGCTCAAAGGTCTGTACGAACTGCCCTTGGGCGGCACCGCCGTCGGCACAGGTTTGAACAGCCACCCCGAATACGCCGAAAAAGCCGCCGCCAAACTCGCCGAACTTTCAGGCTTGCCGTTTGTTACCGCGCCGAACAAATTTGAAGCCCTCGCAGGTCGCGATGCCGCCGTATATGCCTCGGGCGCGCTCAAAACCCTCGCCGCCAGCCTCAACAAAATCGCCAACGACATCCGCTGGCTCGCCTCCGGCCCGCGCTGCGGCCTGGGCGAAATCAAAATCCCCGAAAACGAACCCGGCTCGTCCATCATGCCCGGCAAAGTGAACCCCACCCAGTGCGAAGCCATGACCATGGTGTGCTGCCAAGTGTTCGGCAACGACACCGCCATCAGCATGGCGGGCGCGTCGGGCAACTTTGAGCTGAACGTGTACATGCCCGTTATCGTGTACAACCTGCTGCAATCCGTGCGTTTGCTTGGCGACGCCTGCAACAGCTTCAACGAAAACTGCGCCGTCGGCATTGAGCCCGTGCCCGAAAAGATTGACTACTTCCTGCACCACTCGCTGATGCTGGTTACCGCGCTCAACCGCAAAATCGGCTACGAAAACGCCGCCAAAGTCGCCAAAACCGCCTACAAAAACGACAAATCCCTGCGCGAAACCGCCATCGAGCTGGGTTTGCTCACCGGCGAAGAGTTTGACGAACTGGTTGTGCCTGCGGATATGGTGGCACCGCGTTAAGCCAGTTTCCGCTTGATTTTGATTGGATGCAGTAAAAAGGCAGCCTGAAAACCTTGTGACGGGGTTTTTAGGCTGCTTTTTTTGGTTTTCAGACGGCATTAGGCAGTCTGAAAAATGGTTTACGATGGGCAGTGCTTATCCGCAATCGGCGGGAGTGAAAGGCAGCCTGGAAACGGGCGCAGCGGGTTTCAGCAAAGAAGCCCCAATGCCCCAACCCGTCCCGCCGTCATTCCCGCGCAGGCGGGAATCTTGTTTGGTATGCGGCAATGCTTGGAAAAACAATATTGCCCAAACCATGCAAGATTCCCGCCTGCGCGGGAATGACGTTTTTTTGTTTTTCAGGCTGTCTGTTGCCTTTCAGACGGCATTAGGAGCAGCCTGAAACCCATTTGCAACATCACGCCCCATCGGGCAAACGCTCCATCCATGTTTGCAAGTCAAGACGGGTTTCGCCGCCATACACGCTGCCTGCGGGAATGCGGGCGCTCAGGCGGATGCGGTAGGCATTGCCTTGTTTTTCAAGAAATTGCAGCTTGGTGTTGAACAGGTCGCCGTGTTCAAAAACGTAAAGGGTGAAATAGGGTTCGTTGTACTCGCTGTTCCAAGCATCGGGCAGGATCAGGGTTGTGCCTGTCAAATCATCTTTGTTTGCAAGGGGGATTGGGTCGCGCTCGGCATACAGGCGGGGGGTGCGCCCATAGAGATTGTGGCGGGCCGTGAGATCGGGGTTTTCGCCGCATTCAATATTAAAATCCCAGCCGTTGTAGGGCTGATGCCCGCTTTGGGGGCAATAGCGAAACACGGCGCGTTCAACGGGAAAAACGGTGCGGTGGATTTTAAGGATGTTTTCCATAGCGTAACTTTCTGTGCGAAGGCAGCCTGAAAGCTGATTTCCCGCTTTCAGGCTGCCTTTCCAACTGCTGTTCAATCAGGCGCAATCAATACCAGCCACGAAATTTCATCGCTTTTTCCAAGCGGCGAATACTCATCATATAGGACGCGGTGCGCAGATCAATGTCAAATTCCTGCGCCAAGTCCCAGATGTCGTTAAACGCGCGGCGCAGGACGACGGTTTGTTTTTCCTGCACTTCGTCAAATTCCCAATAATAGCCTTGCAGGTTTTGCACCCATTCAAAGTAGGAAACGACCACGCCGCCGCAGTTGGCGAGGATGTCGGGTACAACCAGCACGCCGTTTTGGCGCATGATGGCGTCGGCTTCGGGCGTGGTCGGGCCGTTTGCGCCTTCCACCACGATTTTGGCGCGCACCTTGCCCGCGTTTTCGGAGGTGAGCTGGTTTTCCAGCGCGCAGGGGGCAAGTACGTCCACATCCAGCGCGAGCAATTCGGCGTTGCTGATTTCTTTGCCGTAGCCCGCTTGGTTGGTGATGAAGCCGTTGGCGCGGTATTCTTTGAACAGCGCGTCCATGTCCAGCCCGTTTTCGTTGTAGATGGCGACATCGACGGTGGAGACGGCGACGACTTTCGCGCCTGCCTGATGGGCGTAAAGACCGGTGTGGAAACCGACGTTGCCGAAGCCTTGGATGGCGTAGGTCGCGCCTTTTACGTCTTTGCCGAGCTTGGCAAGGGCTTGCACGGCGGCGAAGTTTACGCCATAGCCTGTGGCTTCGTTGCGGGCGAGCGAGCCGCCGAACTCTACGGGCTTGCCGGTGAACACACCGGGGGCGGATTTTTTGACGATGCTTTCGTATTCGTCCACCATCCACGACATGATTTTGCCGTTGGTGTTGACGTCGGGGGCGGGGATGTCGATTTTTTCGCCGATTAGGGGTTCGATGGCGTTGGCGTAGCCGCGTGCCACACGCTCAAGCTCGGCTTCAGAATATTGTTTGGGGTCGATAATCACACCGCCTTTGCCGCCGCCGTAGGGCACGCCGGCAACGCAGCATTTGATGGTCATCCAGATGGAAAGGGCTTTGACTTCGTCGAAGCTGACATTGGGATGAAAGCGCACGCCGCCTTTGTAGGGGCCGACGGCGTTGTTGTGCTGGGCGCGGTAGCCGGTAAAGGTTTTGATGCTGCCGTCGTCGAGTTTGACGGGGAAGGTTACTTCCAGCGCACGCATGGGGTTTTTCAGGATTTCGTAAACGGCAGGCTCGGCGTTGAGGCGGTCGCAGGCGGTTTTGACCTGTTTGCGGGCGATTTCAAAGGGGTTGAGGGTTTCTTTTGTAGAAGCGGACATGGTTTTTCCTTTGTTTGGTTTTCGGGAATGTGCTCGGCACGGACAAAGGCGGAACTATATATAAAATTCGGGGGAAATGTAATAGTATGTAACGGCTATTTCCCTGATTTTTAACATTGTCTACATTTTTGCACGATTTGTGTGAAGAAAGCGCATGAGGGAAAACTGCAGAGAAGCGTGGCGTTTGGCACGGACGCAGGCGGGTTTGGCTGCGCCGAAGCGGCGTTTCAGACGGCCTTTCTGCCGCGCTGCGCTTGGGCGGCGGACAAATGCAAAAGGCCGTCTGAACGTTTCAGACGGCCTCTTTACTGCCTGCTTTTAACGCTGTGTGCCGTTTTGACTTTGTCGAAATTTCGCTTTCAGACGGCCTCAGACACCAAATCCGCCAGCGCGGGCAAAAAGCATTCGGCAAGGGCGAGGGTTTCGCCTTGGTGGGTGAAGAAGGAGCGGCGGGCGAGGAAAGCGGACGGGGCTTGGGGGACGGCGGCGGGCACGGGGCAGGCGTATTGCAGGGTGCTGCGGTGCAGGCCGGCGATGCCGCCGCCGAAGAGCATTTCGCCGAGCGGGCGCGTGCCGCAGTTGAGGATGCCGCGCCAGAAGGCGGAGTCGGGCGGGCATTGGCTGCGCGCCCAGACGACGGGCGAGCCGTCGAGGCAGAGGAAGACGTCGCGGCAGAAGGGCAGGGCGGTTTGCTGCGCCGCGCCCTTGTCGAGCAGGGGGGAGGCGCTGTTTTCGCCCAAATGCAGCAGGCGTACGGAAAAGGCGTACGGCAGGGTGCGCAGGGCGGCGGTGAGCGAGGGGGCGGTGATGATGCGTACGAGTGGCGCGCAGCCGTTTTCAGACGGCCTCTGTGCGGCGGGCGCGTCGTTCCAGAGTGGGGCGGTGTTCATTTGTGCTTGTAGAAATGGCTGGCGAAATAAACCTGCGAGCCTTCGCGCAGGAGGACGAGGCAGACGGCGGCCAGCGGCAGGCCGACGAGCATGCCGACAAAGCCCATGAGCTGCCCGAAGGCCATCAGGGAGAAAATCACCCAGAAGGGGGAGAGGCCGATGCGGTCGCCGACGATTTTGGGGGTGATGAAGAAGCTTTCGAGAAACTGTCCCACGGCAAACACCGACCAGACGGCAACCATGCCGTGCCAGGAGTTGAATTGCAGCAGGGCGGCGACGGTGGCGAGCAGCAGGCCGGTGAACGCGCCCAGATAGGGGACGAATACGAGGATGCCGGCAATCATGCCGATGGCGAAACCGGAATCGAGGCCGGTAAGCATGAGGCCGGTGCCGTAGACCAGCCCCATAATCAGCATCACCATAAGCTGCCCGCGCAGGAATTCGCCCAGTACGTCGTCCATTTCGCGGCTGATGCGGGTGTAGGTGTCGATGAAGCGGCGCGGAATCAGGGCGCGGATGCCGTGCGACCAGCGTTGCCAGTCGAACAGAAAATAGTAAAGCAGCAGCGGCAGCAGGACGAAGTTGCTCACGCCCACGGCCAGCGCGCCGCCCTGCGCCATGAGGGCGGGGGCGATTTGCGAGGCGGCCTGCTGCACCGTGCCGCTGTGGTTTTTCAGCCAGTTGGCGGCGGCTTCTTTGTTCAGCGGCAGGCTGCCGCCGAAATGGGCGTGCAGCCAGGGCAGGGCTTTGTTTTGGGCGAAGTCGATAAGCTGCGGCAGGCGGTTGGTGAGGTTTTCAAACTGGGTGATCAGCATGGGCACGAGGATCAGCAGCAGGGCGAGCAGCAGCAGCAGGGCGAACATCATCACCAGCATGGAGGCCGCGCCGCGCGGCACGCCTTTGTCGCGCAGTTTTTCCACCAGCGGGTTGAGGATGTAGGCCAGCACGGCGGCCACGATAAACGGCATCAGAATGTCGCGCAGGGCGAGCACCAGCGCGCCGCAGGCGAGGAAAAAGGCCGTGCCGATGATCCAGGGCGAGAGGCCGCGTTTTTTCTTGGTGTACATATAAAGTGTGCCAAAGGCGGGGCTGTAAAGGCGCGAAGGATAACACGGCGGGAGAGGCGCCGCACGGGCAAGGGCTTGAAACGGATTTTGAAGCCGTCTGAAAAACGGTTTTCAGACGGCCGCAGGCAGCCACAGCAGGGGCAAGTTCGGGTAAAATGCGCCCCGTTTTTTCCCTACCGTTTTGAAAGCAGAGCAGACATGAGCGAATCTTTAAGCTACCGCGACGCGGGCGTGGACATAGACGCAGGCGACCGCCTGGTCGAAAACATCAAACCCTTTGCCAAACGCACCATGCGCCCCGAAGTATTGGGGGATTTGGGCGGTTTCGGCGCGCTGGTCGAAATCGGCAAAAAATACCAAAACCCCGTGCTCGTCAGCGGTACCGACGGCGTGGGCACCAAACTCAAACTCGCCTTCGATTGGGACAAGCACGACACCGTCGGCATCGATTTGGTCGCCATGAGCGTAAACGATATTTTGGTACAGGGCGCAGAGCCTTTGTTTTTCCTCGATTATTTCGCCTGCGGCAAACTCGATGTCGAACGCGCCACCGACGTGATTAAAGGCATCGCGCAAGGCTGCGAAGAATCCGGCTGCGCCCTCATCGGCGGCGAAACCGCCGAAATGCCCGGCATGTATCCCGAAGGCGAATACGATTTGGCGGGCTTTGCCGTGGGCGTGGTCGAAAAAGACCGCGTCATCAACGGCCGCAGCATCAAAGCGGGCGACGCAGTGCTCGGTTTGGCCTCCAACGGCGCACACTCCAACGGCTACTCGCTCATCCGCAAAATCATCGAGCGTGACGCGCCCGATTTGGACGCGGAATTTGACAAGGGCAAAACCCTGCGCGAAGCCGTCATTGCGCCGACCCGCCTGTATGTAAAACCGATTCTGGCTGCACTAAAACAGTTTGAAATCAAAGGTATGGCGCACATCACCGGCGGCGGCATCACCGAAAACGTACCGCGCATCCTGCCGGACAACACCGTCGCCCAAATCGACGCCGGCGCGTGGCAAATGCCCAAGCTGTTCCAATGGCTGCAACAAGCGGGCAATGTCGAAACGCAGGAAATGTACCGCACGTTTAACTGCGGCATCGGCATGGTGCTGGTGGTCGCCGCCGAAGATGCCGACGCAGTGGCCGCGTTCCTTGCAGGAGAAGGCGAAACCGTTTACCGGCTCGGCACAATCCGCGAGCGCGTAGGCGGCGAACACCAAACCCAAGTCGCTTAAAGCCAAAGCAAGGCAAAGGCCGTCTGAAACGCCCAAACGGGATTCAGACGGCCTGAACTTTACACCGGTTCGCAACTGCCGCATTTGCAGCCTCAAAAAATTCCAATTCAGACGGCCTCAACCCTCCCCACGAAAGATACGCATGACCCGCCAAGCCCTTATCCGCGCCCTGCCCAAAGCCGAGCTGCACGTTCACATCGAAGGCACGTTCGAGCCGGAGCTCATGTTTGAAATCGCCCGCCGCAACGGCGTGGCCATTCCCTATCCAGATGTCGAAACCCTGCGCCGCGCCTACGATTTCCACAACCTGCAATCCTTTCTCGACATTTATTACGCCGGCGCGTCGGTATTGCTGCACGAACAGGATTTCTACGACCTCGCCGCCGCCTATCTGGTGCGCTGCCGCGAAGACAACGTGGTGCACACCGAAATTTTTTTCGACCCGCAAACCCATACCGCTCGCGGCGTAGCGTTTGACACCGTGTTAAACGGCATCTTACGCGCCTGCCGTGATGCCGAAGCAAAATGGGGCATCACCAGCAGCCTGATTATGTGTTTCCTGCGCCACCTCTCCGAAGCAGACGCATTCGCCACGCTCGAACAAGCCCTGCCCTATAAGCAGCACATCATCGGCGTCGGTCTCGATTCCAGCGAAGTCGGCCACCCGCCATCAAAATTCACCCGCGTGTTCGAACGCGCCCGCGCCGAAGGTTTTCTCGCCGTTGCCCACGCGGGCGAAGAAGGGCCGCCGCAATACGTTTACGAAGCCCTCGACCTGCTCAAAGTCGAGCGTATCGACCACGGCGTACGCGCCGAAGAAGACGACGTACTGATGCGCCGTCTGATTGCCGAACAAATGCCGCTCACCGTCTGCCCTTTGAGCAATCTGAAACTCAAAGTCGTCAGCGAGTTAGCCAGGCACAACCTGCACCGTATGCTCGGGCGCGGCGTACTCGTTACCGTCAATTCAGACGACCCGGCCTACTTCGGCGGCTATATGAACCAAAATTTCGCCGACGTTGCCGATGCGCTGGATTTGAGCGAAAACGACATCCGCGCCCTGTGCAAAAATTCCTTCAAGGCTTCGTTTCTGTGCGAAGACAAAAAAGAAATGTGGTATCGCCGCGTAGACGAATGCGCGCCTGAGGCCGTCTGAAAGCGCAGCGTGCACATCAAAAGAGGCCGTCTGAAAATGGGTTTCAGACGGCCTTTTGTCCTCTTGCATCCTGACAAAACTTAACGCAGCTCAAATTCCTGCGCCTGCCTTTGTGTTAATTTCGACCGTGTTATACCGTTTCATTTTCAGCGGTATGGCGACCAACGATAACGAAACCGAAAAGGACACAAACCATGAAAATCTACTTAGCGATGATTTCCACCGCCGCGCTGGCGCTTGCCGCCTGTTCGCAGGAGGCGGCGAAACCTGCCGAACCCGCGCCCGCGTCCGAGGCTGCCGTTTCCGCGCCGGTTCAGGCCGCATCCGAGGCCGCCCCGGCCGCCCAAGAGCAGACGCAGCAGCCTGCCGCGTCTGCCGAAACACCTGCGCTGCAAGCGTCTGCCGAAGACAAACCGACAGAAGAAGCCAAGCCCGCAGCGGAGGACAAGCCCGCCGAAACCGCCGCCGACGGCAAAAAAGTGTTCGACGGCCTGTGTTTCGGCTGCCACGCCGCCAATTCCGCCATTCCCGATTCGCCGCGCATCACCAATAAGGCCGACTGGGCGCCGCGCATCAAAAAAGGCAAGGACACGCTGTTCAAACACGCCCTCGAAGGCTTTACCGACAAAGGCATGATGCCCGCGCGCGGCGGCAATTCCGCGCTGTCGGACGACGAAGTGAAAGCCGCCGTGGTGTATATGGTGAACGAATCGGGCGGCAAGTTCTGATTCCCCGTCCGCCATAGCGCGTAAAGGCCGTCTGAAAGCACCGTTTGCAGGCTTTCAGACGGCCTTTCCATACCCGCCGCCGCCTACCGCGTGTTAGAATCGCACATTTGCAAATCTTCACAGGCCGTCTGAAAAACAGACCGTCTTTTCAGACGGCCTCCCCCAACCTTTCAGGAGAAAACAGCATGGACGATATGATTAAAGAAGCGGCGCTGCGCTTTCACGAATATCCCAATCCGGGCAAAATCCAAGTCGCCCCCACCAAGCCCTTGGGCACGCAGTATGATTTGTCGCTGGCCTATTCGCCCGGCGTCGCCGCGCCCTGCATGGAGATTTACGACAATCCGCTGAACGCCTACAAATACACCGCCAAAGGCAACCTCGTCGCCGTGATTTCCAACGGCACGGCCGTGCTCGGCTTGGGCAACATCGGCGCACTGGCGGGCAAACCCGTGATGGAAGGCAAGGGTGTGCTGTTTAAAAAATTCGCCAATATCGACGTGTTCGACATCGAAGTGAACGAAACCGATCCCGACAAGCTGGTGGAAATCATCGCCTCGCTCGAACCCACCTTCGGCGGCATCAACCTCGAAGACATCAAAGCGCCCGAGTGCTTCTACATCGAGAAAAAACTGCGCGAGCGCTGCAACATCCCCGTCTTCCACGACGACCAGCACGGCACCGCCATCATCACCGCCGCCGCCGTCCTCAACGCCCTGCGCGTGGTGAAAAAAGACATCGGCCAAGTGTCGCTCGTCTGCTCCGGTGCGGGCGCGGCCGCCATCGCCTGCCTCGATTTGCTTGTCGCCCTGGGCATGAAACGCGAAAACATCACCGTCTGCGACTCCAAAGGCGTGATCTACCAAACCCGCGAAGACCGCGAGCGTATGGACGAGAGCAAAGTGCGCTACGCCGTTGCCGACAACGGCCAACGCGTCCTCGCCGATGCCGTGTCCGGCAAAGACATCTTCCTCGGCCTCTCCGGCCCGAACGTGCTCAGCACCGACATGCTGAAAACCATGAACGTCAGCCCCATCGTCCTCGCCCTCGCCAACCCGCAGCCCGAAATCTGGCCGCCCGAAGCGAAAGAAGCCCGCCCCGACGTGGTTATCGGCACCGGCCGTTCCGACTTCCCCAACCAGGTCAACAACGTCCTCTGTTTCCCCTTCATCTTCCGCGGCGCGCTCGACGTGGGCGCCACCACCATCAACGAAGAAATGAAACTCGCCTGCGTGCGCGCCATCGCCGATTTGGCCATGGCCGAATCCAGCGCGGAAGTGGCCGGCGCATACGGCGACGCCGAACTCACCTTCGGCCCGGAATACCTCATTCCCAAGCCCTTCGACCCGCGCCTGATCGCCCGCATCGCCCCCGCCGTCGCCAAAGCCGCGATGGATTCCGGCGTTGCCACCCGTCCGATTGACGATTTGGACGCCTACGCCGAAAAACTCACCGAGTTCGTTTACAAAACCAGCCTCTTTATGCGCCCCGTCTTCAACCAGGCGCGCAAAGACATCAAACGCATCGTCCTCACCGAGGGCGAAGACGAGCGCGTGCTGCACGCCGCCCAACAGGTTGTGTCGCAGAAACTCGCCTTCCCGATTCTGGTGGGCGACGCCAAACTCATCGAAGAGCGCCTCGTCGCGCAGGGTCTTACCATTCAGGCGGGCAAAGATTTCGAGCTGGTCGACATCAAAAACAGCCCCTACTACGAAGAAAGCTGGAAAGAGTATTACAACCTGCGCAAACGCCTGGGCGTGACCGAAGAAATGGCCAGACGCCGTCTGAAAGCCAACAGCACCCTCGTCGGCGCGCTGATGGTCAAACTCGGCCGTGCCGACGGCCTCGTCTGCGGCACGATGGGGCGTTTCCACGACCACTTCGCCGTGATGGAAGAAGTGATCGGCTACAACAACCCCGAAAAAGAAGCCTTTGCCATGAACGCCCTGATTTCCAACAAAGGCAATTTCTTCATCGCCGACACCTACATCAATGAAAACCCCACCGCCGAGCAGCTGGCCAAAGGCACGCTGATGTGCGCCGCCGAAATGAAACGCTTCGGTATCAAGCCCAAAGCCGCGCTGGTGTCCAACTCCAACTTCGGTTCGCGCCGCGATGCGGATGCCACCAAAATGCAGCAGGCTTTGGAAATGATCCGCGAGCTTGATCCCGAGTTGGAAATCGACGGCGAAATGCAGGCCGACGTGGCGCTGGACGACGAAATGCGCCGCAGCATCTTCCCCGAAACCACCCTCACCGGCGCGGCCAACCTGCTGGTGATGCCCAACGTCGAAGCCGCCAACATCAGCTACAACCTGCTGCGCGTCAACGCCACCAACGGCATCACCGTCGGCCCCATCCTGATGGGCTTGAACAAACCCGTGCAGATTGTGACGCCGATTTCCACCGTGCGCCGCATCGTCAACATGATCGCCCTCGCCGCCGTGGACGCACAGCGCCAGTAAGCCCGATTGGCAGACAAGAGGCCGTCTGAAATGTTTTCAGACGGCCTTTTTTGTTTCCCTGTACCGCGCGCGGCGGCATCGGAGAAGGTTTGTTGCAAAGTAGGGGAGCGATGCGGCAGCTTGTATTAAAAAATTCGAAATAATATAGGAATGATGCCTATCTTTCATTCGGAGACAGATACGGCTGTGAAAAACGGGTTTTTCGATTGGATTTTTTCTGATTGTTTCTTATGGGTTTAACTTGAATTTCGTCAGTTTTTTGTTATGGGGGTATCACCCGATTTTATTATTAGTATCAGAATAAGTGATTTTACGGCCAGACTACACAGCACTACATTCCCTTACACAAGAACAACACCACAGGAGAACACAGTATGACCATCCATTCTGCCGGCCTGCGTTTCCGTCAGGCAGTTCAAGAATCCCGTCCCCTGGCCGTTGTCGGCTGCATCAATGCTTATTTTGCCCGTTTGGCCACGCACAGCGGCTTTAAGGCGGTTTACCTTTCCGGCGGCGGCGTAGCGGCCTGTTCGCGCGGCATTCCCGATTTGGGCATCACCACCATGGAAGACGTGCTCACCGACGCGCAGCGCATTACCGACAACGTCGATACCCCGCTGCTGGTGGATATCGACGTGGGCTGGGGCGGCGCGTTCAACATTGCCCGCACCATCCGCGCTTTCGAGCGCGCGGGCGTGGCGGCGGTGCACATCGAAGACCAGGTGGCGCAAAAGCGCTGCGGCCACCGCCCGAACAAAGCCATTGTGCCGCTGTCGGAAATGGTTGACCGCGTCAAAGCGGCGGTAGATGCCCGCCGCGACGAAAACTTCGTCGTGATGGCGCGTACCGACGCGCTGGCGGTGGAAGGTCTTCAGGCTGCCATCGAGCGGGCGCAAGCCTGCGTCGAAGCGGGTGCGGACATGATTTTTCCCGAAGCCATGACCGAGCTGGGCATGTACCGCCAATTTGCCGATGCGGTCGGCGTGCCGGTGCTGGCCAACATCACCGAGTTCGGCGCCACGCCGCTCTACACGCAGCAGGAGCTGGCCGACAACGGCGTGAAACTGGTGCTCTATCCGCTTTCCGCCTTCCGCGCCGCCAGCAAAGCCGCGCTGAATGTCTATGAAGCGATTATGCACGAGGGCACGCAGGCCAATGTGCTCGACACCATGCAGACCCGCGCCGAACTCTACGATCATCTGAACTACCACGATTTCGAACAGAAATTGGACGAACTGTTCAGTAAAAAATAATAAAACCAAGGAATTGAAAGTCTCCCCCGCTTTTCCCGCCCACTCTACTTAAGGAGCTTGCCATGACAGCACAAACCGCCACCCCCGCCTTCAAACCCAAAAAATCCGTCGCCCTGTCCGGCGTGGCCGCAGGCAATACCGCGCTGTGCACCGTCGGCCGCAGCGGCAACGATTTGAGCTACCGCGGCTACGACATTCTCGATCTGGCCAAACACTGCGAGTTTGAAGAAGTCGCCCACCTGCTGATCCACGGCCACCTGCCCGACAAACACGAGCTGGCCAACTACAAGAAAAAACTCATCGCCCTGCGCACCCTGCCCATGCGCGTGCGCCATGTGTTGGAAAACCTGCCCGCCAACACCCATCCGATGGACGTAATGCGTACCGGCGTTTCCGCACTCGGCTGCACCCTGCCCGAGCGCGAAAGCCAGCCGACCAGCGAAGCCCGCGACATCGCCGACCGCCTGATCGCTTCTCTCGGCAGCATCATGCTTTACTGGTACCAATACACCCAGCACGGCAAAGTCATCGATTTGGAAAGCGAAGAAGACAGCATCGGCGGCCACTTCCTGCACCTGCTGCACGGCAAACGCCCCACCGCCGAACAAGTCAAAGCCATGCACATCTCGCTGATTCTGTATGCCGAACACGAGTTCAACGCATCCACCTTCACCGCCCGCGTGATTGCCGGCACCGGTTCCGATTTGTATTCCTGTATCGCCGGCGCCATCGGCGCGCTCAAAGGCCCCAAGCACGGCGGCGCCAACGAAGTGGCCTACGACATCCAAAAACGCTACCGCAGCGCCGATGAAGCCGAAGCCGACATCCGCGAACGCATCGGCCGCAAAGAAATCGTCATCGGTTTCGGCCATCCCGTGTACACCATTTCCGACCCGCGCAACGTCGTGATCAAAGAAGTGGCGCGCCAACTTTCCGCCGAAAGCGGCGACATGCTGCTCTTTGACATCGCCGAGCGGCTGGAAACCCTGATGTGGAACGAGAAAAAAATGTTCCCCAATCTCGACTGGTTTTCCGCCGTTTCCTACCAGAAACTCGGCGTGCCCACCGCCATGTTCACCCCGCTGTTTGTCATTTCGCGCACCACCGGCTGGTCGGCGCACGTGATCGAACAGCGCGCCGACGGCAAAATCATCCGCCCCGGCGCCCACTACACCGGCCCCGAAGATCTGGCCTTCGTACCGCTGAACGAGCGCTAGGCGCTTTCAGGCTGCCTGCGGGTTTCCCTTTTCAGGCAGCCTGAAAACCTTTTCAGACGGCCTGATGCCGCGCAAGGTGTATAATTTTCAGCTCTTATACACACAGGAGCAGACCATGCGTACCAATATCGTCATCAACGATCAACTGATGGCCGAAGCCCTGCAGCTTTCCGGCCTGTCAAGCAAACGCGAAGTCGTCGAAACCGCCCTGCGCCTGTTGGTGCAGCAGCAGCGCCAGCGGCAAATACGCAGCCTGCGCGGCAAACTCATATGGGAAGGCGATTTGGCACAGATGCGCGGAGTAGGCGATGATCATTGCTGATACCGGCGTGTGGATAGACTATTTCAACGGCACCGGCAATGCCGAAAGCGACCGTTTGGATTTCGCCCTGCAACACGAACAGGTTGCGCTGACCGACCTGATTCTGATGGAAATCCTGCAAGGCTTTCGCGACGATGCCGCCCACAGCCAAGCCCTGTCGCTGCTTGGCGCGCTGCACTGCTTCGACACGCTCGGCCGCGAACGCGCCATCCGCTGCGCCGCCCTGTACCGCGCCTTACGCAAACGCGGCATCACCATACGCAAAACCAACGACGTCATCATCGCGGGCTTCTGCATCGCGGAAAACATCCCGCTGCTGTTCCGCGACAAAGACTTTTTGCCGTTTGCCGAACACATGGGCTTGCAGCGCGTAGCGGCAGGTGCGGTCAATTAGGCAGCCTGAAAGCCTTTTCAGACGGCCTTTGCCGCCCAAACGCAGGCAGCCTGAAAAGCCCCAAGGCCGTCTGAAACTGCTTCACTCCCCTTTCAGGCTGCCTGCACCGCATCACAAGGCAGCCTGAAACACCACTCGGCTTAGCCCGAACACAAGAACAATACCGAAACAAAGGAAAAAACCATGAGCGCCAACGAAAAATACCGCAAACCCTTGGCCGATACCGGTCTCGACTACTACGACGCCCGCGCCGCCTGCGACGAGATTCAGGCTGGCTCGTACGACACACTGCCCTACACCAGCCGCATCTTGGCCGAAAACTTGGTGCGCCGCGCCGACAAAACCGATTTGCCCACGCTGCAATCCTGGTTGGAACAGCTGATCGGCAACAAGCAGGAATTGGATTTTCCCTGGTATCCCGCCCGCGTGGTGTGCCACGACATTCTCGGCCAAACCGCGCTGGTGGATCTGGCCGGGCTGCGCGACGCGATTGCCGAGCGCGGCGGCGATCCGGCCAAAGTCAATCCGGTGGTGCAGACCCAGCTGATTGTCGATCACTCGCTGGCGGTGGAATGCGACGGCAACGACCCCGACGCCTTCGCCAAGAACCGCGAAATCGAAGAGCGGCGCAACGAAGACCGCTTCCACTTTATCAACTGGACGAAAACCGCCTTTGAAAACGTCGACGTGATTCCGGCAGGCAACGGCATCATGCACCAGATCAATCTGGAAAAAATGTCGCCCGTGGTGCAGGTGCAAAACGGCATCGCCTTTCCCGACACCTGCGTCGGCACCGATTCGCACACGCCGCACGTGGACGCACTGGGCGTGATTTCCGTCGGCGTGGGTGGCTTGGAAGCCGAAGCCGTGATGCTCGGGCGAGCGTCGATGATGCGCCTGCCCGATATCGTCGGCGTGAAACTCAGCGGCCGCCGCCGGGCGGGAATTACCGCCACCGACATCGTGCTGGCGCTTACCGAATTTCTGCGCAAAGAGCGCGTGGTCGGCGCGTTTGTCGAATTTTTCGGCGAAGGCGCCGAAAGCCTGACCGTGGGCGACCGCGCCACCATTTCCAACATGACCCCCGAATACGGCGCCACCGCCGCCATGTTTTCCATCGACCGCCAAACCATCGACTATTTGAAACTCACCGGCCGCGACGAGAATCAGGTTCGGTTGGTGGAAACCTACGCCAAAACCGCCGGACTGTGGGCAGACGATTTACGCGGTGCCCGCTACCCGCGCGTGCTGGAATTCGACCTTTCGCAAGTGGGGCGCAACATGGCCGGGCCGTCCAACCCGCACGCGCGTTTTTCCACCACCGATCTGGCCGCCAAAGGCCTGGCCGCGCCCTACGAAGAACCGGCAGACGGCCGCATGCCCGACGGCGCCGTGGTTATCGCCGCCATCACCAGCTGCACCAACACCAGCAACCCGCGCAACGTCGTTGCCGCCGCGCTGCTCGCCCGCAACGCCAACCGCTTGGGGCTCAAACGCAAACCGTGGGTGAAAACGTCCTTCGCCCCCGGCTCGAAAGTGGCCGAAATCTACCTGAAAGAAGCCGGCCTGCTGCATGAAATGGAACAACTGGGCTTCGGCATCGTCGCCTTCGCCTGCACTACCTGCAACGGCATGAGCGGCGCCCTGCGTCCCGAAATCCAACAGGAAATCATCGAACGCGACCTGTACGCCACCGCCGTCCTGTCCGGCAACCGCAATTTCGACGGCCGCATCCACCCCTACGCCAAACAAGCCTTTCTCGCCAGCCCGCCGCTGGTTGTCGCCTACGCCATCGCCGGCAGCATCCGTTTCGACATCGAAAACGGCATACTCGGTCGTGCCGACGGCCGCGACATCCGCTTAAAAGACATCTGGCCGGCCGACGAAGAAATCGACGCCGTCGTTGCCGAATACGTCCGCCCGCAGCAGTTTCGCGACGTGTACGTGCCCATGTTCGACACCGGCACCGCGCAAAAAGCCGCCAGCCCGCTCTACGACTGGCGCCCCATGTCCACCTACATCCGCCGCCCGCCCTACTGGGAAGGCGCGCTGGCGGGCGAACGCAGCCTGAAAAACATGCGCCCGCTGGCCATCCTGCCCGACAACATCACCACCGACCACCTGTCCCCGTCCAACGCCATCCTGCCCACCAGCGCCGCAGGCGAATACCTGGCCAAAATGGGGCTGCCCGAAGAAGACTTTAACAGCTACGCCACCCACCGCGGCGACCATCTCACCGCCCAGCGCGCCACCTTCGCCAACCCCAAACTGTTCAACGAAATGGTGAAAAACGCCGACGGCAGCGTTCGCCAAGGCTCGCTCGCCCGCATCGAACCCGAAGGCCGCGTAACCCGCATGTGGGAAGCCATCGAAACCTATATGGCACGCAAACAGCCGCTCATCATCATCGCCGGCGCCGACTACGGACAAGGTTCCAGCCGCGACTGGGCCGCCAAAGGCGTGCGGCTGGCAGGTGTCGAAGCCATCGTTGCCGAAGGTTTCGAGCGCATCCACCGCACCAACCTGATCGGCATGGGCGTGCTGCCCCTGCAGTTCAAAAGCGGCACCAACCGCCACACCCTTGCGCTCGACGGCACGGAAACCTACGACGTTTCCGGCAGTTTCGTCCCGCGCGGCGACATGACGCTCACCATCCGCCGCCGCAACGGCGAAACCTTGGAAGTCCCCGTCAGCAGCCGTCTCGACACCGCCGAAGAAGTCCTGATCTACCAGGCCGGCGGCGTGCTGCAACGCTTCGCCCAAGACTTTCTCGAAGAACACGCCGCCTGACGCACACAGGCAGCCTGAAAAGCCGTTTTTCCCTTTTCAGGCTGCCTGGGGTGTGCTGACATTCAACATTTTGGCGGCTTTTCCGTCCTAAAACGGCATCTGCCGCGTTGAAAACACTCGCCAATGGACGGCATTGGCTCGCATTTTCGCCTTGCATCTGCCATTTTATGCCGCAAAATCCGCTTCAAAAGTTGATTGTCAACACACCCTATGGCGGCACAGGCCGTCTGAAACCAAGGCAGCCTGAAAAACGCGAAAGGCCGTCTGAAAACCCCAAAGGCAGCCTGAAAATCCCGTACAGGCCGTCTGAAAACCCACCACAAAGGACACCCCATGCCGCAAATCAAAATTCCCGCCGTCTATTACCGCGGCGGCACGTCCAAAGGCATCTTCTTCAAACGCAGCGACCTGCCCGCCGCCGCGCAGCAGCCCGGCGCCGCCCGCGACAGCATCCTGCTGCGCGTGCTCGGCAGCCCCGACCCCTACGGCAAACAGATAGACGGACTGGGCAACGCCAGCTCGTCTACCAGCAAAGCCGTGATTCTCGACACATCCGAGCGCCCCGATCACGACATCGACTATCTCTTCGGCCAAGTCGCCATCGACCGCCCCTTCGTCGATTGGAGCGGCAACTGTGGCAACCTGACTGCCGCCGTCGGCGCATTCGCCGTCTCGCAGGGGCTGGTGGACGCCGCCAAAATCCCCGAAAACGGCACCTGCACCGTCCGCATCTGGCAGGCCAATATCGGCAAAACCATCGTCGCCCACGTTCCCATTGAAAACGGCCAAGTGGCCGAAACCGGCAGCTTCGAGCTCGACGGCGTCGCCTTTCCCGCCGCCGAAACCGTCATCGAATTTCTCGACCCCGCCGACGGCGCAGGCGAGATGTTCCCCACCGGCAACCTGACAGACGAGCTCACCGTCCCCGGCATCGGCAGCCTGAAAGCCACCCTGATCAACGCCGGCATCCCCACCGTCTTTCTCAACGCCGCCGACTTGGGCTACAGCGGCCGCGAAAGCCAGGACGACATCAACGCCAACCCCGCCGAACTGGAAAAACTCGAAACCATCCGCGCCCACGCCGCCCTGAAAATGGGACTGATCCAAACGCTGTCCGAAGCGCAAACCCGCGCCCACACCCCGAAAATCGCCTGGGTCGCCCCCAGCGCCGCCTACACCGCAGCGGGCGGCAAAATCATTGCCGCCGAAGACACCGACCTGCTGGTACGCGCCATGAGCATGGGCAAACTGCACCACGCCATGATGGGTACCGCTTCCGTTGCCATCGCCGCCGCCGCCGCCGTTCCCGGCACCCTGGTCAATCTCGCCGCCGGCGGTATCGCGCGCGACGCCGTACGCTTCGGCCACCCGTCCGGCACCCTGCGTGTCGGCGCCGCCGCCCGCTGCGAACAAGGCCGCTGGCGCGTCGCCAAAGCCGTGATGAGCCGCAGCGCCCGCGTGATTATGGAAGGCAGCGTACGCGTGCCGGATGATTGTTTTTAGGCGGTTTTGCGCCATGGCATAAATCATGCATGCGCAGCAAAAAGGCCGTCTGAAAACCTGTAATACAGGTTTTCAGACGGCCTCCCGCTTTTTTAAGATTCCCCCCCGCCCGTCAAACCCGCACCAACGAAGCCATGACGCAATTAATGGTGCAATACGGCAGACAAGGCAGCTGTTCGCAGGACTACGGAGACTGATTGCCAACGAATCTTAAGGCCGTCTGAAAACGGGAGAATCCGCTTTCAGACGGCCTTTTTAAGGGTAAAGCCTTAGGGGCTGTTGACATTCAGCTTGCGAGACGGTTTTTTGAGTAAAAAATGCCCGAATGCAAGGAAAAAGCGCAGCAATGTTGGACACCTTGCGAGCATTTTTGACGCGGCAGGCGGGTATTTTTTGCCAAAAACACCGCCGCAAGGCTGATTGTCAACAGACCCTAAGTCAACGCCTCTTTCACCGCGCGGTATGCTTGGTCGATGGCGTCCTGCACATAGGGCTTCCATGCCACGTCGCTGCCGGCCATCAGGATGTTGCCCAGGTGTTTTTGCATTTTCGCGGTAGTGTCCGCCGCGTTTCGCTCGGTGTTGAACAAATCCAACCGTTCGTAGCTGTAGCCGTGCGACCAGCGGTTGATGGAAACGTCGAGCAAGTCGTTGTCGAGATTTTCGCCCGCGAGCGCGTAGATGGCGCGGAGCTGTTTGAGCATTTCTTCTTTAATCGCGTCAAAGGTCATGCCCGCCAGTTTGCCGCGCCCTTTTTTATACATTTCCTGCGGCGTTTTGCCTTCGGTGGCGGTGGCGATGTGCGCCATGTGGATTACGATCGGCTCGTCGGGCGTTTTGGCGAATTGGTAGTCGCCGATGCTGACGGGGTCGTCCAGTTTCACGTCGCAGAAGAAGGCGGCGGGCGAATACAGGCGGTGTACGCCGAGTTTTTTGAAGGCGCGGGCGTTTTTTACCAGGGCATTGGCGTAAACCATGGGCGTGCGCGAGTTGCTCAGCTCGGCCGTTTTTTGTGCTTCGGGCATTTCGGGCATGATTTTCGCCGCCAGCGCGCTGTGTCCCGCGAAAATGCATTTCGCCGCGTCGGCGCGCGCCAAGTCTTGGCCGCTTGGGGTTTTGTATGCCACCGCCACGCCGTTTGCCGTGTTTTGCACAATCAGCGCGGTGCTGTTGAGGCGGATGCGGACGTTGTTGGAGGGCAAGTCGAGTTTGCCATAGTCAAACTGCGCGGTAACGATGTCTTCCATGGTATTGCCTGCGGCGATGCCGGGGATGAGTTTGCGCACCAAAAGGCGGGCGATGGAAGCGTTGCCGTCGGGGAAGTGGTAGATATAGGGCTCTTCGGTGTGGGCTGTGTGGCTGATTTGCAGGTTTTGCACGCCGGGGTAGCCGTCTTCCAGCGCGGAATAAACGGAAATGGCGTGGATGGAAATGCCCCAGTATTCGCTGCTGATTTGGGTGAGGTAGTTGAGGGCGCTTTCGGGCAGCTTGGCAGTGTTTTTCAGGAAATCGTAGTAGCTCGTGCTGTGGGCAAGCTCGGTGCGCTCGCGTTTGCTTTTGCCCTGCCAGTAGTCGGCGGGCTTGGTGTACAGCGCGGTGAGCGCGGCGCGGGCGTCTTCGGGCATGGGGAATTGGGCGATAAGGTCGGCGGATTGGGCGTTGCCGTTTTCAGGCTGTCCTGCGACGACGGCGTTTTTGCCGAAGGTGGCTTCGTCGAAGAATACGCCTTCTTTCAAGCCCCATTTTTCATACAGGGTTTGGTCGAAATAGCGGTTGAATTTGGTGTAGTCGATGCCGAGGTCGTGCAAGAGCTGCTTGGCTTGGCGCGAATAGCCTGTTTTTGGGGAGTCGATGGATTCGCTGCCGCCGTAGCCCAAGATGAGTTTGCCGTTTGCATTGAATTCGTTGCGGATGGCGTGTCCGCCGAAGTCCTGATGCGCGTCCAAAATCAGGATTTTGGCTTTGGGGCGGGATTTTCGATAGAGATAGGCGGCGGTCAAACCGCTTAATCCTGCGCCGATCACGATTAAATCGTATTGCTCGCCGGCTTTTTCGGGCAGGGTAACGCTTTGTCCGCGCAGGGCAAGGCCGTGGGCGGCGGCCTGGCTGCCGTCGTTGTCGCCCATCAGTGTGCGGATCAGCGCGGGCGGGTAATACGCGGCGGCTTCTTCTGCGGCGAGCACGCGGTAAACGGGGCCAGCGAAGGCGAATGCGCCGACGGCGGCGGTGCTTTTGAGAAAGCGGCGGCGTGTGAGGTGTAAGGGCATGGTGGTGTTCCTTTTTGTTGTGGTTAAAAAAGGGGCGATTGTACCGAAAGACGGAGCGGGCTTGAATGAGGCCGTCTGAAAGACAGCTTTTTGTGTGGGGAAAGATGGCAGGCGATGGTTTAACTTCGTTGAAGCCTGCGGCTTTCAGGCTTCTTTCAGCCCTGCTTTACTTACTGGCGCATATCGAATCAGCACGGCGGCCTGTTTTTCCGTACCGCCCAACGCTTGCGGCGCGGACGAATCGCTCACCTAAAAGCAAGACGAGTAATCCTTGTCAAAAACATAGGCATATTCGTAGCCGCAAAGTGCGTCCAAATTCGTCAAGTCCGCTGCTATTGCTTGCGATGGGGCGGCAAACAGCGGCAGGGCGTTGCCCTGAAAAACGTAGTGCCGCAACACATACAGCTCTTGCGCGGGAAACCACTCTGCCAATGCGGCGGGCGTGCAGATTTCTCCGTCTGCGGCGTAGAACGGTCTTTTAAATGAGAAGACGGTTTTATCCTTTAATTGTCCGTTTACCCGTATCTTTTTCACACCGATGTTGCCGTTAAAGAAACGCCCGATTAAGCGTCGGACGATTTTTTCGGCGGATTTGGGGGCGATAAGGGCGGGTAGGCAAATTCTTTCATGGCGCGGGTTTCTTTGTTGGAGAGGCCGTCTGAAAAGCCGGATAAGGGGTTTTCAGACGGCCTGATGAGACGAACTAATACTGCATGCCAGTAATACAAAGCCGTAGGCAAACCACAGCCAAACTGCCAGCGAAATCATCCGTTTGCCGCTATGGTGATGTCGTTTGTGACAGCCTGAAAGCAGGCAAACGGCGATTATCAGCAGCACCATCGCGGTGGGCGCAATCAGGCTTGGCCACTCTGCAACATGGGGCAGGTAGGCAAACCAGCCGATTGTGCCGGCCATCAGCCACAGCAGCACGGGCGAGAGCAGTATTTCCAGTGCGAAACCGGAATGCTGCATCGCGGCAGGCAGCGTAAACAGCATAAGCAGCAACAGCGTTGCAATATGCGGCAACAGCAGGACGTAGAGCCACGGTTTCAGGCTGCCGCGCATGGCTCGACCGTCTGCCAAACACATGGCATCCAACACGCCAAAAACGCCGCCTGCAACCGTGGTTGCCGATGTGGTGCAGGTGCGGTTTTGCAGCATTTGGCCGCGAAAGGCGTTGATGTTGGGGGTGTTGCACATGGTTTTTCCTTGCTCTTGGTTTGGCAGCCTGAAAGTGCAAAGCTGACTTTCAGGCTGCGTTTGGTTTTTAGCTTCGCTACTTTGCTGCACTGCGCTGCGCAGCCGGCATCAGAGCAAGCGTAGCCGTGTATGGCGTAGGGTGTGTAGCTTTGCCACACACGCGGTTGGCAGGTTTTCCGCCCAAGCCCGCGTGCGTGCCTGCTGCAGACCCCCAGCGCCGGCTGCTGGTTTAGTGTTTGCATTCGGGCCAGGTTTCTATGGGCAGGCAGTTGCCGTATCGAGCGTTGCATTGCTGTATGGCCTGCGATTGGGCGTCGGTTTCGGTCATCACGGGGAGTTGGTTGCCTGCGCCGCGGTCGCTGTTGAAGGATTCAATGTCGAGATAACGCACAACGGCAAGCTGCGCTTTGCCTCGGCTGCCTCTGCTGCGGGCGGCGGCGATGCACACGGGACTGGTTTCGCGCAGGAAAACGGCTTCGGGGCTGCATGCAGCGCGACCGCCGTTGCGGGCAGTTTCGTTGCACAGGCGCAAGGCTTGGCTGCGGGCGGAAGAGAATGTGGCGGGCGGCTTGCCGGATGCGCCGCTGCCGCCGCCGAGCGAGCCGTGCAGGCCGCCGGGTTCGAGGATGCCGACTACATGGCCGGGCTGGATGGGATCGGCCTTGATTGCTTTGTTGTTTAATCCCCTAGACCACCAATGCTGATTAGGCTGCTCGCTGTAAGGCTGTGCGTTGTTTGAAGTGCAGACTGCTTGCCCGACGGGAGTCTTCCACCCCTGCCGTCGGGAACTACACAGATTAGTGCGCCTCCGTGCAGTGTGCCGCCATAGGGGCAGGAGCAGCCTGCGGCGGCAGGTGCGGCATACAGCGCGGC
Source organism: Neisseria sp. 23W00296 (assembly GCF_044772855.1). Taxonomy (NCBI): domain Bacteria; kingdom Pseudomonadati; phylum Pseudomonadota; class Betaproteobacteria; order Neisseriales; family Neisseriaceae; genus Neisseria; species Neisseria sp. 23W00296. The sequence continues at coordinate 584,679 of NZ_CP173024.1, forward strand.
GGCAAGGGCGAAAGCGTGGAACATCAGGGATTTGGGCGGGTATTTTTTGCTAAAAACACCGCCGCAAAGCTGATTGTCAACAGCCCCTAGTGTCTAGGCTACCCGAAAAATGGAAGCTGCGGTTCGGCGTTTCTTTGGTTGTGGGATGGTTTAGGCAGCCTGAAAACAGGCGAAGCGGGTTTCAGCAAAGCTAAAACGGCATCTAAAAATGTTTTCAGACGGCCTTTTGGCTTTCAGGCTGCCTACAAGCCCAACTCCCCCCACATCGCATCCACCTTCGCCGCTACATCGGCATCGCGTTCAATCACGCGCCCCCATTCGCGCTGGGTTTCGCCCAGCCATTTGTTGGTGGCGTCCAAGCCCATTTTGCCGCCGAGTCCGCTCACGGGGCTGGCGAAATCGAGATAATCAATCGGCGTATTTTCCACCAACACGGTATCGCGCACGGGGTCCATGCGCGTGGTAATCGCCCAGATGACTTCTTTCCAGTCGCGCACGTTCACATCATCATCTACCACAATGATGAATTTGGTGTACATAAACTGGCGCAGGAACGACCAGCAGCCCATCATCACGCGCTTGGCGTGGCCGGCGTATTGTTTTTTCATGCTCACGACTGCCATGCGGTAGGAGCAGCCTTCGGGCGGCAGGTAGAAATCGGTAATTTCGGGGAACTGCTTTTGCAACAGCGGAACGAACACTTCGTTCAGCGCCACGCCCAGCACGGCCGGTTCGTCGGGCGGTTTGCCTGTGTAGGTGGAGTGGTAAATCGGGTTTTCGCGCATGGTGATGCGTTCGACCGTGAATACTGGGAAATGGTCCTGCTCGTTGTAATAGCCCGTGTGGTCGCCGTATGGGCCTTCCAACGCGGTTTCGTTCGGATGAATGACGCCTTCCAGCACGATTTCGGCGCGAGCAGGCACTTGCAAATCGTTGCCGATACATTTCACCAGTTCCGTCCGCGAACCGCGCAGCAGTCCGGCAAACTGGTATTCGCTCAAGGTATCGGGAACGGGCGTTACCGCGCCCAAAATGGTGGCGGGGTCGCAGCCGAGCACGACGGCGACGGGATACGGCGTATCGGGATTGAGTTTGCGGAATTCCTGATAATCCAGCGCGCCGCCGCGATGCGACAGCCAACGCATAATCAGCTTATTTTTGCCGATTAATTGCTGACGGTAAATGCCTAAATTCTGGCGTTTTTTGTGCGGCCCGCGCGTTACGGTCAAGCCCCAGGTTACCAGCGGCGCAACGTCTTCCGGCCAGCAATGTTGAATCGGAAGTTTATACAAATCAACGTCTTCGCCTTCCAACACGATTTCCTGACACGGCGCGTTTTTCACCACGTTCGGCGCCATGCTCCAAATGTCTTTCAGCAGCGGCAGCTTGGAAAACGCGTCTTTGATGCCTTTGGGCGGTTCGGGTTCTTTCAAATACGCCAGCGTCTGCCCGATTTCGCGCAGCTTGGCGACGCTGTCCGCGCCCATGCCCATCGCCACTCGCTCGGGCGTGCCGAACAGGTTCGCCAACACGGGATAATCGTAGCGCGTACCGTCGGGCTTAATCGGGTTTTCAAACAACAACGCCGGTCCTTCGGCACGCAGCACACGGTCGGCGATTTCGGTCATTTCCAAATGCGGCGAAACGGGCGCGGCGATGCGTTTCAGACGGCCTGTTTGTTCCAATTGGGCGATAAATTCGCGCAGGTCTTTGTATTTCATGGGTAGTTTTCCAAGAAGGTTGGATTTTGTTTTGCAGACGGTTTTATCCGCCTGCACGGTTTTTTTTGACAATCGCTTGTCTTTTTAGTGGTTTCGATTGTGACGAGCTCCCGTAGGATTGGCAAGAGGCCGTCTGAAAATGCGGAAACAGGCTTTCAGACGGCCTCTTTCGTCAGTGCAGGCAATGAAAAACCGCCGCCAGAAACTTTGCTGACGGCGGTTTGCGGTATGGGAAAACCTTAGCGGAAGATGCGGACGATGCCGGCGACGCCGCCAATCAAGCCCGCGCCTGCGGCGGCAGTACCCATGGTTTGACGGATGCTGTCGTGTTTGTTGGCACGTTTTTCGCGCTCCAGAGCCAGCTCTTCGGATACGTTGGCACGCTGGCGGCGGTGCTGTTCGAGCTGGGCGCGGCTGAGTTGGGCTTCTTTGCGGTTGCGGCCGGCATTGATGGCGGCGTTGTCGTCGCCGATGGCGTAGTCGCCGACGGATTGGCCGGGCGCGGCGCAGGCGCCCAGTGTCATGGCAATGATTAAAGGCAGAACGAGTGCTTTCATAATAAAACCCCTATGTGGAAGATTTGTTTGTCGGTCGGATTAGCGGATGATGTAAACCTTGCGGCCGCGGTTGGCGCGGTTGATGGCATCGGCGGCATCCATCATTTCTTCGCGGTTTTCGCGGCGGCGCTCTGCGCGTTCTGCGCGTTCTGCGCGGTCTACCGATTCGGCGTTGTGGCGCAGCTCTTCGGGGGAGAGTCTGCTGACGTAGGGCTGGCTGCCGACGCAGGCGCCCAGCGACAGGGCAGCGGCGAGAATCAGGGCTGTTTGTTTTAACATAAGACGTATCCTTTTTCGGTGTTTGGAAAAAAATCCTTACGCAATTTAACAAATATGTGTGTTTGGGTCAAGATATTCGGTTGTTTTTTGGGATTTAAGGCAGATGTGTGGTTTGCATATCTAAAGAGGCCGTCTGAAAAACGGTTGCGGTGCTTTGATTCTAAGAAAATATCGTCGCTGTCTTTCGTGTACGGCAGGTAAAATGCCGAGCATATTGATAGGCGTTATTGCAACGTAAACAAATGTAATGCGCTGCGGTATGCGGGAAAACGGCGGCTGCGGCCGGTATTCCTGTTGCGTCTTTGCCATAAGGCCGTCTGAAAGGGCGGTGTGGCGTGGTTTTCTGTGTTTTCCAACTGTTTTGCGGCTGCGTTTTAACTTCGTTGAAGCTTCGCTTTCAGACGGCCTTTTTTCAGACGGCCTCTCCATGTTGCGGCCGGTTTTCTTTTTTACTCGCAAAACTTTACACAAGCCAGTATGATGGCGGCTTTACATCAAGAGGGGGCTGCCGAAAAAGCAGCCTTTGTTTTCCAACCAATCGGCAGCCGCCCGACGAGGGTGCCTGCCGATAGAGCAAGGAGTGTTTCCGTGTCCGAAAAACAATCAAAACGCGAAACTTTTTCCAGCCGCAAGGCGTTTATTTTTGCCGCCATCGGCTCGGCCGTGGGGCTGGGCAATATTTGGCGTTTCCCCTATGTGGCTTACGACAACGGCGGCGGCGCGTTTGTTCTGCCGTATCTCGTGGCGCTGCTGACGGCGGGCATCCCGCTGCTGCTGCTGGATTATGCCGTCGGCCACCGCTATCGCGGCTCGCCGCCTCTGGCTTTCCGCCGCATCAGCCGCCTGTTTGAACCGATGGGCTGGTGGAACGTGATGGCCAACGTGGTTATCTGCGTTTATTACGCCGTGATTCTCGGCTGGGCGGCCAGCTATACTTGGTTTTCGTTCACCGGCGCATGGGGCGCCGACCCGCAGGCTTTCTTTTTCAACGATTATCTGAAAATGGCGAAAGACGCAGGCGTGAGCTTCGATTTCGTCGGCGGCGTGTTCGGCCCGCTGGTGGCCGTGTGGCTGTTTACCGTTGCCATTATGGCCTTCGGCGTGCAGAAGGGCGTGGCGCGCGCCTCGTCGTTTTTCATGCCGCTTTTGGTGGTGATGTTTGTCGTGATGGTGGCTATCTCCCTGACGCTGCCGGGCGCAGCCAAAGGCTTGGACGCGCTGTTTACGCCCGACTGGTCCAAGCTGAAAAACCCCAGCGTGTGGGTGGCGGCCTACGGGCAGATTTTCTTCTCCCTCTCCATCTGCTTCGGCATCATGATTACCTACTCCTCCTATCTGAAGAAAAAATCGGATTTGGCGGGCACGGGTTTGGTCGTCGGCTTTGCCAACAGCAGCTTCGAGCTTCTGGCCGGTATCGGCGTGTTTGCCGCGCTGGGCTTTATGGCGCAGGCTTCGGGCAAGGAAGTGGGCGAAGTGGCCGCTTCGGGCATCGGCCTGGCCTTTGTCGCCTTCCCGACTATCATCAACCAAGCGCCCTTCGGCCAGCTTCTCGGCCTGCTGTTTTTCGGTTCGCTGGTGTTTGCGGGCATCACCTCGCTGATTTCCATTGTCGAGGTGATTGTGGCGGCGGTTCAGGACAAATGGCGCATCAACCGCGTGGCCGCCACGCTGACCGTGAGCCTGCCGATGATGGTTATCTCCTCGCTGCTGTTCGGTACAACCACCGGCCTGCCCGTGCTCGACGTGCTCGACAAATTCGTCAATATCTACGGCATTGTCGCCGCCGGTTTTGTTTACGTCCTGCTGATTGCCCTCTCCGGCAACCTGCCCAAGCTGGCCAAGCACATCAACGCCATTTCCTCGTTCAAAGTCGGCATGGTTTGGTATGTCTGCGTGCTGGGCACGTTCTGCGTGCTGGGTTACATGCTGTTCAGCGACAGCCAAAAACTCTTGTCCGAGAATTACAGCGGCTATCCCGACTGGTTTTTGAACATATTCGGCTGGGGCATGTCGCTGGCGCTGGTGGGCGCGTCCGTGCTGCTCTCCTTCCTGCCCTGGCATAAGGAAGAGCCGTTTGACGCCGATGCCGAAGAAGAGAAAGGAGACGAATAATGGGCACTTCCGCAATAATTATGATGCTGGCGGCGCTGGTGATTATTTGGGGCGGTTTCATCGTCGCCATCATCCGCCTGCCTAAGGAATAAGCGCAGCGGCGTATCCCGCCGCAGGAGGCCGTCTGAAAACCCGCAACACAGGTTTTTCAGACGGCCTTTTCGCTGTGTCAGGGTGTGCTGTATGGCGGGGCGCGCGGCCTTAGGGTGCAGGAAAGCGTGCGGACAGATAATAGGCCGTCTGAAAGCGAAGCTTCAACGAAGTTAAAACGCAAAACGGCTTTCAGACGGCCTCTGTTTCCGACAGGCAGACACGGATGGCAACAGAGAAACGTTGCAGCCCGTTTCTTGTCTTTTGATAGCAGAAAGGCCGTCTGAAAACGGGTTTCAGACGGCCTCTTTCATCGGTTGTCAATACGGCGCGGAAGAAGGAATCAGTTGCCCGCTTTGATTTTCTGCCACAGATCCACGGTCTGTTTCTTCGCTTCGTTGCCCATCTGCGGCATGACGAAGCCGTCGGCCATGTCCTGATCGTTTGGGAAAATCGAGCGCACGTCTACCAGCTTCGGATCCATCAGTTTCTTCGCGGGCAGGCTGGCCGGGGCGAAGGTGACGAAGTTGCCGTTGCGCGCGGCGATTTCGGGGTTCAGCGTGTAGTCGATGTATTTGTGCGCGTTGGCGACGTTTTTCGCATCGGCGGGAATCAGCCAGGATTCGATCCAGAAGCCCATGCCTTTCGGTGTCAGCACTTCGATGCCTTCTTTGCGGCCGATTTCTTCCGAGCGTTTTTTCGCCATGTTCAGATCGCCGCCGTTGCCGACCGCCAGGCAGACGTCGCCGCGCGCCAGCTCGTCAATCAGCGAGGGGCTGAAGCGTTTGATGTCGGGGCGCACTTTTTTCAGCACTTCCGCCGCTTCGGCAATGTCGGCGGGGTTGGTGCCGGCCGGGTCTTTGCCCAGGTATTTGAGCAGGATGGGGAAGACTTCGCTGGGGCTGTCCCACATGGCGATGCCGCAGCTTTTGAGTTTGGACGTGTATTCGGGTTTGAACAGCAGATCCCAGCCGTTTTCCGGCAGTTGGCCGCCGAGCGCGGCCTTGCCTTTTGCGGTGATGGCGACGGTGTTCACGCCCGAGAAGTAGGGCACGGCATATTCGTTGCCCGGGTCGGCCGTGGCCAGCATTTCGAGGAGTTTGGGGTTGATGTTTTTGTAGTTGGGAATCAGGTCTTTGTTGATTTTCTGATAGGCGCCGGCCTGAATCTGGCGCGGCAGGAAGGCGATGCCGGGCACGACGAGGTCGTAGCCGGATTTGCCGGTCAGCACTTTGGCTTCCAGTGTTTCGTTGTTTTCGTAAAGGTCGTAAACCAGTTTGAGCTTGTTGGCTTTTTTGAATTCGTCGACGGTATCTTCGTCGACATAGTTCGACCAGTTGTAGATGTTCAGCGCGTCGGTGGCGCCGCTATTGGCAGCAGTTGCAGGCGTTTGGCCGTTGGTTTCCGAAGCGGCTTGTTCTTTGTTTCCGCCGCAGGCGGCCAGTGCCAGTGCAATCATTGCGGTCAATAATGTTTTTTTCATGATGGCTATCATTCCTTGCTGTTGATAAATAAGGGAAAACAGCCGACGGTAATGCTGTCGGCAGATAGCAGATTGTAATGGTCTTTTTACAGAAAATCAAAATATTAAACATTTCTCCCGCCTGCCTGCCGTGTGGTCGGGACTGGTGTTTTGTCGTTTTTGCGCACGATGCGCGCGCAAAAGGCCGTCTGAAAAGGAGTAGTCCAACAAAAATCTTGCATCGCACGGGTTTGGCTATTAGAATGCCGCGTTTACGAAATTTGATTTATTCAGGAGATATCCGATATGGCCAATAGCGCACAAGCCCGCAAGCGCGCCCGTCAGGCGGTGAAAAACCGCGCCCACAACGCCGGTCTGCGTACCGCATTCCGCACTGCCGTGAAAAAAGTTCTGAAAGCCGTTGCCGCAGGCGACAAAGCCGCCGCTCAGGCTGTTTATGTTGAGTCCGTCAAAGTGCTCGACCGCATCGCCGACAAAGGTGTGTTCCATAAAAACAAAGCCGCCCGCCACAAAAGCCGTCTGTCTGCCAAAGTGAAGGCAATGGCCTGATTGGTTTGAAGCTGCTGCACCATGCCCCCGAGACGGCCGCCATGCGGTTGGCGGGGGTTTTTTACGGTTATTGCAAAACGGCCGCCCGGCTGCGGGCGGCGGATTGCGGGGAAAACGGATACAGATGAATTGTTTGAAGGATGTCTTATGAAAACAAACCGTTATTTGCCGGCGGCTTTGGCCGTTGCGCTGCCTTTCGCCGCTTATGCCGCCGAAGATGCCGCCCTGCAATGCACTCTGTTGCAGGACAATGCCCTGCGTCTGGCCTGTTACGACAAAATTTTTGCCGCCCAACTGCCGCCTGTGAAGGCAATCGAAGCGCCCGCAGCCGAAGTCAAGCCGCAGCCGGATGTGGTGCGCAGCATACAGGACAGCGTTGAGCGCAAAGAGCCTGCGCTGGTGTTTGAAAAAGAAGGCCAATTCGAGCCTTCGGCTGAGCTGGCGGAAGCTGCCGAAGCCTACACGCCGCTGAGCCGGATGTACGATTTGGATGCCAACTCCTCCGGCGGCCTGCTCACCGTGCGCGAACACAACCCGATGTATCTGATGCCCGCGTGGTACAACAGCAGCCCCAACCGCAAACCCTCGTCGCCGACGCTCGGCGTCACCACGGCCGAGCGTTTCACCGACCAAAAACGGACGGAAACCAAAATGCAGGTTTCCTTCAAAAGCAAAATCGCCGAAGACCTGTTCAAAAGCCGCGCCGATTTGTGGTTCGGCTACACCCAGAAATCAGACTGGCAGATTTACAACCAGGGCAACCGCTCCGCTCCCTTCCGCAACACCGACTACGAGCCGGAAATCTTCATCACCCAGCCTGTCAAATCCAAGCTGCCCTTCGGCGGCAGGCTGCGCATGCTCGGCCTGGGTTTCGCCCACCAGTCCAACGGCCAGAGCCGCCCCGAATCGCGTTCGTGGAACAGGGTTTACGCCATGGCAGGCATGGAGTGGGGCAGGCTCACCGTCATTCCGCGCGTCTGGACGCGTGTGTTCGAGAAAAACAACGACGACAACGACAACCCCGATCTCGCCAAATACATGGGCTACGGCGATTTGAAACTGCAATACCGTCTTGCCGACAAACAAAACCTCTCCGCCACCCTGCGCTACAACCCGCGCAGCGGACGCGGCGCGGCCGAAGCCGCCTACACCTTCCCCATCAAAGGAAAATTGCAGGGTATCGTGCGCGGCTTCCACGGCTACGGCGAAAGCCTGATCGACTACAACCACAAACAAAACGGCATCGGCATCGGTCTGATGTTCAACGGCTGGGATGGCTTCTAGGGACTGTCGACAATTGGTATTGTGGCGGCTTTTGCGCCATCAAACGGCATTTGCTGCTTTCTGACGCAAAGTCCGCTTCACAAACCGATTGGCAACAGCTCCTGAACCGTTTTCAGACGACCTCATCCCCTTTGCCGCCCTTTATTTCAGACGGCCTCATGCCTTTTATGCGGTACAGAGGCCGTCTGAAACCACCCCGTCAGAAAAAACGCAATGGCAGAACAAACTCCGGAAAAAGAAAAAAACACCATCGGCAAAGCATTGAAAAAATACATGCTCACCGGCGTCCTCGTGTGGATGCCCATCGCCGTTACCGTGTGGGTCATCGGCTACATCATCAACGCCACCGACCAGCTCACCGCCCTGATTCCCGCCCAATGGCAGCCCGAACGCTATCTCGGCTTCCGCGTTCCCGGCACAGGCTTCATCGTCGCCCTCGCCGTTCTCTTCCTCACCGGCGTGTTTGCCGCCAACATGCTCGGCCGCAAAATCCTCGAAGGCTGGGACAGCCTGCTCGGCCGCATCCCCGTGGTCAAATCCATCTATTCCAGCGTCAAAAAAGTGTCCGAATCGCTGCTCTCCGACAACAGCCGCTCCTTCAAAACCCCCGTGCTCGTCCCCTTCCCCCAGCGCGACATCTGGACCATCGGCTTCGTTTCCGGCAGCCTGCCCGACAACATCGCCGCCGCCCTGCCCGACGCCGCGCCGCGCATCCCCGTGTACGTCCCCACCACCCCCAACCCCACCGGCGGCTACTATATTCTGGTTAAACAAAGCGACATCCGCGAACTCGATATGAGCGTGGACGAAGCCCTAAAATACGTCATCTCGCTGGGCATGGTACTGCCCGACGAAGCCGCCGCCAAAGCGCAGAGCGACGCGCAAAGGCCGTCTGAAAACACACCTGAAAGCAATGTTTGATTGGTATTAAAACCGACGCAACTCTACCTGAAATGACCGCAAAGCATTAAAATCCGCCTGTTTTGTTTTAAGCTCTGTTAAGGCCGGGCCGTTTCAGACGGCCTCCCCTCTAAACAAACAACCGACAGCGAAAGAAACCGATATGCTCCGCACCGTAAAAATCCTCACCGCCCTCACCCTCGCGCTGGCCGTTGCCGCCCCCGCCGCCGCCAAGCCTGCGCAGACCGGCCAAAAATCCGAACAGGTCAGCCAAAAAGACGCCGACACCTATCTCTTTGACCTGCTGAAAAAACCCGCCTACCGCAAAGTGTGGCGCAGCCAAATCGTGCCGCACACGCCCAAAAGCGACAGATATTGGATTAAAGACGCCGACGGCCCCACCGCTCCCGAAGGCGCGGTAACGGTGGACGGCAAACGCTACATCGCCACCACCATGTGCCAGCCGCACAACTGCATCAGCAACAGCATCTACATCCTGCTGAACAAACAGCGCGCCGTGGTGCTGCACCGCGAAAGGCACACCGTTGAAGGCACCTACGAGTTCCGCTACACCGACCGCTACTACGGCAAACCCACCGAAGCCGAACAAGCAGCCCTGCAGAAACTCGCCGCCGACGAAGAAGAAAAATAAACCTTTTCAGACGGCCTCAGAGGCCGTCTGAAAGCCCGATTAAAACCGCACAAAGTTTTGCAATCCGCCCGTTTGCCCTTTTCAGGCAGCCTGAAAAGGCTTTAACCCGTTTTATCAAAAGCCCGCCATGCCCCGCCTTGCCCGAATTGCCGCCGCCCTTGCCCTGATGCTGGCCGTTACCGCTCCCGCCGCCGCCAAATCCGTAGAAATCGAATGGATGGCCGATCGCCATCTGTCCGAGCTGCTCAAAAAACCCGCCTACCGCCAAGTCTGGCGCAGCCAAATCCTGTCCGAAGTCCCCGCAGAAGACCAAGCTTGGATTCAAGACGCCCTGAGTTCGAGCGGCCCCCACGGCGAAGTAAGGGTAAACGGCAAACGCTATCTCGCTTCCACCCTGCGCCATCCGCACGACGACAACAAGCTCTATATCCTGATCAACGAACAACGCGCCGTGGCGGCACACGCGCAGTTTCACGAACCGCACCGGATGCCGGCACACAGCGAACCTTACCAACGCACCGAAGCCTTCACGCTCCGCCACTACGGCCGGCCCGACCAAGCCGAAAAAGAAGCCCTGAGAGAACTGATATTTCAGTAATGGAAGGCGGAAGCCGAAGAAAATGCCCGGCAAAAACCGGATACCAAAAACGAATAAACCTTTTCAGGCTGCCTAAAAAGAGCCACCATGCAAGTAGAACCCAGTTATTACAACCTATCGCGCCCTGCCGATTATTATTTCTGCGTGGGCGATTGCGCGTTTATTGACTTCATCAACCACGGCGAAGCCGTTTGTTTACGGCGCATCTCGTTTGACGGCTACGGCTGCTGCGATGTAGAAACCGCCCAAGCCATCGCGCTTGATGTCCACGACAGCACCGCCATTAAACGCATTTGGCAACATTATGCGTTTGGAGAAACCGTATCCGAACCCGAGCTGTTCAAACAAATTGTTAAAAGAACGCTTACCGCCAACCGTCATTTGCTGTGGGAAGATGCCCTTGCAGAATACGATTTAATTGAGGCAGCCTGAAAACAGTTTCTAAAACCCCTTTTCCCCTACTTTATTATTGAAACCAGAAAGAAAAACCATGCGTACCAACTATTGCGGCCTTATCAGCGAACAATATCTCGACCAAACCGTAACCGTCAAAGGCTGGGTGCACCGCCGCCGCGACCACGGCGGGGTGATTTTCATCGACCTGCGCGACCGCGAAGGCATCGTCCAAGTCGTGATCGACCCCGACACGCCCGAAGCCTTTCAGACGGCCGATTCCGCCCGCAACGAATACGTTTTGAGCATTACCGGCCGCGTGCGCAACCGCCCCGAAGGCACCACCAACGACAAAATGGTGTCCGGCAAAATCGAAATCCTCGCCAAAGAAATCGAAGTGTTGAACGCCGCCGCCACGCCGCCTTTCCAAATCGACGACGAAAACATCAGTGAAAACGTGCGCCTGAGCAACCGCGTCATCGACCTGCGCCGCCCCGTGATGCAGCGCAACCTGCGCCTGCGCTACCAAGTGGCGATGGGCGTGCGCCGCTATCTCGATGAACAGGGCTTTATCGACATCGAAACCCCGATGCTCACCCGCTCCACCCCCGAAGGCGCGCGCGATTATCTCGTACCCAGCCGCGTGCACCCGGGCGAATTTTTCGCCCTGCCGCAGTCGCCCCAGCTGTTCAAACAACTCCTGATGGTGGCCGGTTTCGACCGCTACTACCAAATCACCAAATGCTTCCGCGACGAAGACCTGCGCGCCGACCGCCAGCCCGAATTCACCCAGATCGACTTGGAAACTTCGTTCCTGAACGAAGATGAAATCATGGACATTACCGAAGGTATGGCGAAAAAAGTGTTCAAAGACGCGCTGGGCGTGGACTTGGGTGACTTCCCGCGCATGCCCTATTCCGAAGCCATGTTCAACTACGGCTCGGACAAACCCGATATGCGCATCAGCCTGAAATTCACCGAGCTCACCGACCTGATGAAAACGGAAGAATTCAAAGTCTTCCGCGCCGCCGCCGACATGAAAGGCGGCCGCGTCGCCGCCCTGCGCGTGCCGAACGGCGCCAAATTCTCGCGTAAAGAAATCGACGAATACACCAAATTTGTCGGCATCTACGGCGCCAAAGGCCTGGCCTACATCAAAGTCAACGACGTCACCAACCTCTCCAACGGCGAAGACAGCGGCTTGCAGTCGTCCATCGTCAAATTCCTGTCCGAAAGCAGCCTGAAAGAAATCATCGCGCGCACCGGCGCACAAAACGGCGATTTGATTTTCTTCGGCGCAGACAAAGCCAAAATCGTCAACGAAGCCTTGGGCGCATTGCGCATCAAAGTCGGCCTGGAACACGGCGCGGCCGACGGCTATTTTGTCGATGAGTGGAAACCCTTGTGGGTAGTCGATTTCCCGATGTTTGAATACGACGAAGAAAACGAGCGTTGGGCGGCCATGCACCACCCGTTTACTTCGCCCAAACCTGGCCATGAAGATTTGATGGACAGCGACCCCGCCAACTGCCTTGCCCGTGCCTACGACATGGTGCTCAACGGCTGGGAAATCGGCGGCGGCTCCATCCGTATCCACCGCGCCGAAGTGCAGGAAAAAGTGTTCGCCGCGCTGAAAATCACCCCCGAAGAGCAACAGGAAAAATTCGGCTTCTTGCTCGACAACCTGAAATTCGGCGCACCCCCGCACGGCGGCCTCGCCTTCGGTTTGGACAGGCTGGTAACCCTGATGACCGGCGCCGAGTCCATCCGCGACGTGATCGCCTTCCCCAAAACCCAACGCGCCCAATGCCTGCTCACCAACGCCCCCGGCGCGGTGGACGACAAACAACTGCGCGAACTCGGCCTGCGTTTGCGCGTGAAAGCGGCGGAAAATAAAGAAGCCTGAGCAGTTTGAAACAAAAGGCCGTCTGAAAATCCTTTCAGACGGCCTCAATCACAAATACAGATTCCAAGGAACATCCATGCAAACCCTCACCATCATCCGCCCCGACGATATGCACCTACACCTTCGCGACGGCGACGCACTCAAAGCCGTTGCGCCCTATACCGCCCGCCAGATGGGGCGTGCCGTGATTATGCCCAACCTCAAGCCGCCCGTAACCGCCGTTGCCGACGCGCTTGCCTACAAACAACGCATTCTCGCCGCCCTGCCCGCAGGCAGCCGCTTCGAGCCGCTGATGACGCTGTATCTCACCGACCAGGCCACGCCCGAACTGGTGCGCGAAGCCAAAGCCGCCGGCATCGTCGCTTTCAAACTCTACCCCGCCGGCGCGACCACCAATTCCGACTCGGGCGTAACCGACCTGTTCAAACTCATCCCCGTATTGCAGGAAATGGCGCGTCAGGGCATCCTGTTTCTCGTACACGGCGAAGTTACCGACCCCGACATCGACATCTTCGACCGCGAAGCCGCCTTTATCGAACGCGTGATGAAGCCCGTGCTCGCGCAAGTGCCCGATTTGAAAGTCGTGTTCGAGCACATCACCACCGCCGAAGCCGCGCGGCTGGTATTGGCAGCGGGCGACAACGTGGCCGCCACCGTAACTCCGCAACACCTGCTGCTCAACCGCAACGACCTCCTCGTCGGCGGCGTGCGCCCGCACCATTTCTGCCTGCCCGTGCTCAAACGCGAAAGCCACCGACTAGCCCTCGTCGCCGCCGTAACCGGCGAAAAATCCCACAAATTCTTCTTGGGCACCGACTCCGCCCCGCACGCCCGAACCGCCAAAGAAAACGCCTGCGGCTGCGCGGGCATGTTCAGCGCGATGACCGCCATCGAGCTGTACGCCGAAGTATTTGAAGCCGCCGGCGCGTTGGACAAACTCCAAGCCTTCGCCTCGCAAAACGGCGCACGCTTCTACGGCCTGCCCGAAAACAGCGACACCGTTACGCTGGTCAAAGAGCCGCAAAACATCCCAGCGTCCGTACCCTACGGCAGCGAAACCCTCGTCCCCATGCGCGCAGGCGGACAAACCGCCTGGCGCATGCTGGACTGAACCCGTCCGTACCGTCGGCAAGAGGCCGTCTGAAAAAACCGCGCAGCCGGTTTTTTCAGACGGCCTCCCACATTTCAGACGGCCTTATAACTTTTAGTTTGCCGCAACGGAAAAAGCGTTCTTTCCCCCGTCAGGCCGCCTCCGCTATTATCGCCGCCTCCCGAATACACACCGAAAAAAGGAAAAAACATGGCACGCTTAACCATCCATACCGTCGAAACCGCTCCCGAAAAAGCCACACCCCGCGTCGAAGCCGCGCTCAAAGCCAACGGTTTCCTGCCCAATCTTATCGGCGTGCTCGCCAATTCGCCCGAGGCGCTGGCCTTTTATCAGGAAGTGGGCAAGCTCAACGGCGAAACTTCGCTCACGCCGGGCGAGCGCGAGGTGGTGCAGATTCTCGCCGCCAAAATCAACGAGTGCGGTTTCTGCGTGGCCGGCCACACCAAACTCGCCACGTTGAAAAAACTGCTGACCGCCGACCAAATCGCCGCCGTGCGCGCCGTGTCCCCGATTGATGATGCCAAGCTGAATGCGCTGTCGGATTTCACGCAGCAGGTGATTGCGAAAAAAGGCAATGTATCCGACGACGAATTGCAGGCCTTCTTTGCTGCGGGCTACAACCAGCAGCAGGCGGTAGAAGTGGTGCTCGGCGTGGCGCTGGCAACGCTGTGCAACTACACCAACAATCTGGCGCGCACCGAAATCAATCCCGAATTACAGGCCTACGCTTAAAGATTCATTGCTTCAAAGGCCGTCTGAAACACCGAAATCCGCTTTTCAGACGGCCTTTTCCGTATCCGTACCGTAGGGGCTGTTGACATTCAGCTTGCGAAGCGGTTTTTTGAGGAAAAATCCGTGTTTGCAAGGAAAAAAGCGCAGCAAGGTTGGACACCTTGCGAGCATTTTTGACGCGGCAGGCGCGGATTTTTACCAAAAATACCGCCGCAATGCTGATTGTCAACAGACCCTAATACACCAATCAGGAGAACCGAAATATGTCACGCGAAACCCTGTTGCGGCAAACCGCCGAACTGGTGCAAACCGAATTGAAGCCCTTAGTCGAAGACATCGACCGCAAAGGGCTGTATCCCGAAGAATTTTTGCGCGGCCTGGGCGCGATCGGCGGTTTTGCCGCCGTCGGCACGCCGGAGGAGGGCGGCAGCGGGCTGGGTTTGACGGCGCAGATAGAAGTGCTGCGCGAGGTGGGGAAAGTGTGCGGCGCAACGGCCTTTTCCGCCTGGTGTCAGGCCGCCTGCGCCTGGTATCTGCACCAAACGCCCAATGCGGAAGTGAAACGCCGCTATCTGGCCGACGTGTTAAACGGCAAAGTGCTGGCGGGAACGGGTATGTCCAATACTGTCAAACACTTGGCAGGCATCGAGAAGCACCAGTTGCAGGCGGAAAAAACCGACGGCGGCTATATTGTCAACGGCATCCTGCCGTGGGTGTCCAACCTCGGCGAAAACCACATTTGGGCGAACACGGCGCAAATCGGCGGCAGCTACGTGATGTTTGTCACCGGCGGACAACGAACGGGCGTGTCGCTGATTCCCTGCCCGGAATTCTGCGGCTTGGAAGGCACGCGCACCTTCGCCATCAAATTTGAAAACGTGTTTGTGCCTCACGAAGACGTGATTGCTGAGCCTGAGCAGTTTGCCGACTATATCCAGAGCATCAAAGCGGGCTTCATCCTGCTGCAAATCGGCATCGGCGCGGGCATTGTCGACGGCTGTCTTGCCGAAATCGCCGCTGCCAACACGGGCAGCGAAACCAACGATTTCCTCGACAACGGCTATGAAGAACTGAACGGGCGTTTTCAGACGGCCTTAAACAAAACCGCCGAGCTGGCCGACGCTGCCTACCGCAACGAACCCGAACTCTTGGAAACCCTGCGCCTGCGCGAAGCCGCCGCCGTGCTCTGCCTCGACGCCGCGCAATCGGCCGCCCTGCACACCGGTGCGGCGGGCTATTTGATGCAAAGCCCCGTGCAGCGGCGCGTGCGCGAAGCGATGTTTGTCGCCATCGTCACCCCCGCCATCAAACACCTGCGCAAGGAAATCAGCGAGCTGGAATTTATGGGCGAAGGCGAGTTTTCGATTTAACGCCGCAGCAAGAGCCGCTACAATATGCGCGGGACGGACAGGCCGTTTTCAGACGGCCTGTTTCGTTTTGTGTAAAAACGGCAAATAAAAAGGAAAACGGAATATGGCTCAGTATGTATGCGTATTGTGCGAATGGATTTACGACGAAGAAGAGGGCGATCCCAAACGCGGCATCGCCCCGGGGACGAAATTTGAAGACCTGCCCGACGATTGGGAATGCCCCGAATGCTTCGCAGGCAAAGAGGAATTTCAACTGCTGGAATTTGGCGCGGAATAAAGTGCGCAGACAGAAAAAAGGGAGCGGCCGCAGGGCTGGCTCCCTTTCGTTTCGGCTATAATGCCGTCTGAAAAATATTGTGGTAAAGACATGAACGACTACGCCGATTACGACGAACATTCTTCCGAAGAAACCGCCGCCCTGTCGCTGCCGCCCAATTCGGTTGAGGCCGAACAGTCGGTGCTCGGCGGCCTGCTGCTGGAAAACAGCGCGTGGGACAGAATCGCCGACGTGGTGGGGGGCGAGGATTTTTACCGCCACGAGCACCGCGTAATCTTCCGCACAATCGCGTCACTAATCAACGAAAGCAAGCCTGCCGACGTGATTACCGTGCAGGAATACTTGGAACGCAACGACGAGCTGGAAACAGTCGGCGGTTTCAACTATCTGATTTCGCTGGCACAAAACACGCCGTCGGCCGCCAATATCCGCCGCTATGCCGAAATCGTGCGGGAGAAATCGGTGATGCGCCAGCTCGCCGAAGTCGGCACGGAAATTGCTAGGAATGCCTATAATCCGCAAGGCCGCGATGCCGCCCAGCTGCTCGACGAAGCCGAAAACAAAGTTTTCCAAATCGCCGAAAGTACGGCCAAATCCAAACAGGGCTTTTTGCAGCTGCCCGACTTGCTGCGCGAAGTGGTCGAACGTATCGACATGCTTTATGCCCGCGACAATCCCGACGAAGTAACCGGTGTTTCCACCGGTTTTATCGATTTGGACAAAAAAACATCCGGCCTGCAGCCGGGCGATTTGATTATCGTGGCCGGGCGTCCTTCGATGGGTAAAACCGCGTTTTCCATCAATATCGCCGAACACGTGGCGTTGGAAGCCAAGCTGCCGGTGGCCGTGTTTTCGATGGAAATGGGCGGCTCCCAACTGGTGATGCGTATGCTCGGTTCGGTGGGGAGGCTCGACCAGCATGTTTTGAAAACCGGCAAGTTGCAGGACGAGCACTGGGGGCGTCTGAACGAGGCGGTAAACCGTTTGGCCGATGCACCGATGTTTATCGACGAAACCGCCGGTCTGACCGCTTTGGAACTGCGCGCCCGCGCCCGCCGTCTTGCCAGGCAGTTTGGCGGCAAACTCGGTCTGATTGTTATCGATTACCTGCAATTGATGGAAAGCTCCGGCCGCACCGACAACCGTGCCGCCGCACTGGGTGAAATATCCCGGTCGCTCAAATCGCTGGCAAAAGAGCTGCAAGTGCCGATTATTGCCCTGTCCCAGTTGAGCCGCTCCGTCGAGCAGCGCACCGACAAACGTCCGATTATGTCCGATTTGCGCGAATCGGGCGCTATTGAGCAGGATGCGGATTTGATTATGTTTATGTACCGCGACGAATACTACAACCCCGAGTCGCCGATGAAGGGGTTGGCCGAATGTATTATCGGCAAACACCGTAACGGGCCGGTCGGTAAAATCTTCCTTACCTGGATGGGGCAGTTTACCAAGTTTGATAATGCTGCTTATGTGCCGGATGCGGCTACGGTTGAAGAGTGAGATACATGGGTTTTAAATCAAATTGTGCTGGAATATGTATGCCTTTATCGTTTAGAATAACGGAATAATTATTTGATATGGGACATACGCTCTGTGAAAAGACGCGAATAGGGAAAGCTTCATGAAAATATTGGAAAAGGGTTTTACATTAGTTGAGTTGATGGTGACGATTGCCATTATGGCTATCATGGCAGCTGTAGCCATACCAAACTTCTCTGAGTGGTTGGCAAAACGCCGTGTTGCCGCAGCAGCAGAAAAGGTAGCTAACATGATTCGTTTGGGTAGATCTGAAGCTGCTCGATTGAATCTGCCCGTTTACCTTTGCCCTGCTCAGATCAGGAAAGATGGAAATCCTAATGGACAGTGCCAAGAGCAATACTCAGGTTCTGGATTGATGTTGTGGGCAGATAGAAATTTAGATAAGCAATATGTTCGAGGTGTTGATGAATCTTTGCGTGTGGCAATCATCAACCAAAGAAGTCAAGGGAACGATAATAGCGGCGATCGGGTTCAATATAGTGTACGTAGTGTGAAGTATGATGGGAGCGATGCGGCTAAAAATCCGAATACTTCCGTATTAGCATTTTTACCAGACGGATCTGTTCGGCGAATTACGACAGGAAATGCTACTGCAGATTTTCGTACGATAGATCCTATTAGTGGCTATGTTAAATTTACTCTAACCGATGCTCAGGCTAAGGATGAAAATAGTAAGTCTTCTCGTTCTGTTGTATTATTAGTATCAGGAAATCAAGTAAAATTCTGCGATAGAGCAGGTGATTTGAAAGCATGCGAATATAAATAAAGGGATATGTAGCATGAAGTCTGTAAATGTTTCTCAAGATAAATTACGAGTTCAAGGTTTTGCTCTTGTAGAGGTGTTGGTCTCTGTTGTTGTTTTGGCTTTGGGAATTTTGGCGTTGTTGGCGACACAGTTGCGCTCTGTGAGTAGTGTTAGAGAGGCCGAAACACAAACCATTGCAGCTCAAGCAGCTCAAAATCTGATTGAGGGGATACTTTCTAACCCTGAATTGGAGTTGGATAATGCTGGAACTTGGACTAAAAAAAATTATGGGCATTATAAATCAGATGATACAAAAATGCCTAAAAACGAACCAAAATATAATGAATATACATTAAATCAACTAGCTTTGTGGCAACTATTTAATTTTTCTAAAGAATTGGAATCGGGTAAGCTGGGGGATATGGGGGTTAAATGGCGAATTTGTGAAGATGATAATTTAAATGATAAGCCAGAGATTATGGCTGATGGTACTTTTGATGCTAAATGTAGTGGTAGTGGTAATATTGCTATCAAGATAGCGTGGTTAGTAGATCCAAATTCTTCTGGAGTGCAGGGGGCGAAAAACCAGTCAGTAAGTTATCAAACATATTTGAAAGATGGACAATGATGAGCAATAAAAATATAAAAATTAGTA
Organism: Neisseria sp. 23W00296; assembly: GCF_044772855.1. Lineage (NCBI taxonomy): Bacteria > Pseudomonadati > Pseudomonadota > Betaproteobacteria > Neisseriales > Neisseriaceae > Neisseria > Neisseria sp. 23W00296. The sequence goes on from NZ_CP173024.1 coordinate 603,632, forward strand.
TGTTGTCTAATAATTATAGACGACAATTATCCGTATCTGGCTTTACTTTGATTGAACTCTTAGTAGCTGCTGCTTTAAGTATGATTGTTCTTGTTGCTGCTGGTTCTGGTTTTATTGCAACTCAAAAATTAAGTACTGCGGCTAATGCACGGCTTCAGGTACAGCAAGATTTAAGAAATGCAACTAATATGATTGTGCGTGATGCACGGATGGCTGGTTTCTTTGGATGTTTCAATCTATCTAAACAAAGTGTTGATGGTGGAATTGTTCTTAATGACTACGGGGTGTATAAAAATAATAATTATACTAATCACAATAGACTGGATGACTTGCTTTATAAAAATGAACAGAATCAGGGTATAAAATTGATACCTGTAGCGGATGCTCGTGGGTGGTTGAATTCTAATTTTTCCTTTCTAGGAAATAATGTTTTATTATTTACTTATGGTATTGGATCTGGTAACGCTAAAGTAAGCGGTAATTTTTTTAATATTAATATTCCTCAGACGGATGAGTTAGCAGAATTAAGTGGTCATGATGCTGCTCCTGTTGTAGTTAGTAGCTGTTCTACTTTGGAGAGGTTTTCTGGAGCAAAAAAAGTTTATGCTAGGCAACAACTACGAGTTGCTCAGGTTCCCGTTCCTCTTGTGGATGTGAATAATGCGACCATTTTTAGGCAATCCGTTAATGTATATGCTATTGGCCAACCTAATGGGGGAGATAAAGGTTTGTATTTGTTCCAGATGAATGCAGATGGTACATTTGGTGAACCGCAACTTTTATTAACGGGAGTGGATAGTTGGGATATACAGTTTGGTTATTATGCCTCTTCTCCTGCGTGTACTGAAAAAAATAATGATGCAAAAATTAAATTTCAAAAAACAATATTGACAGGAGCTAAGGCTCCTCCCCCAACTTTATTGCGTCTTAAGTTGCAAGGTAGGGGAGGGGATGGGAATTTAGTTGCAGGAAAAAGTTCTAATGGTTCTGCATCTGATATTCAAACGTATCATATTGATGCTACAGTACATGCAGGTGCTTTTTGTGCTGATCGTGGTTTCCAGCAAGAAGTGAAATTTATAAGATAGGAAAATTTTACAATGAGAATAAAGCAAAGAGGGTTTTCATTACCTGTGGTTATGGTGATGATGCTTGTGCTGGCAGTTATGGTATTGGCAGCAGCACAGTCATTTAATACAGAGAGTAGAATCAGCAGCAATGATGCAGATAGGAAGATGGCGATGCAAGTGGCTGAGTCTGCATTACGAGGGGGTGAGGCTAAGATCAGCAGTCTTAAATTAAGTCAATTTCCGACAGTTCCAGGCTGCAGTAAAGAGGGATTATGTATGCCTGGTGATAAAAATCCTGTTTGGGAAGGCTCGTGTGATGGTTCTCAAGTTAGTTGCTGGGAATCAAGAGCTGTTGATTATATTGTAAAACCTAAAAGCCCGGTTTCTCGAAATCCTAAATATTTAATTGAACTTATCGGAAAAGAAGATGATGAAGATATTTTACGTGTTACAGTAAGAGCTTGGGGAGAAAATAAAAATACAGTGGTGACCCTTCAATCATATGTTGCTGCCACTCTTGATTGATTAAGGAATCCGAATGCAAAACAAAAAAATGTCTTACGTTGGTTTTACCTTAGTCGAGATGATGGTTACAGTTGCCATTATCGGTATCCTTGCCGCAATTGCAATTCCGTCTTATCAGGAACATGTAGAAAAAACCAATTTGGCTTATGCCCAATCGGAAATGTCTGAGGCTGCTATTTTTTTCAAATCGGAAATGGTTAAAAAACCCGGTTATTTTGAGAACGACATCAAAACAGAAGGAAAGCTTAAGACTGAAGCTGACAAAATAATTGATTCCGAAATAAGGGGAAAATACGACTTTAATGTTTCATTTATTACAAGATCTCCGGCTGATGCCTACAAGGTCGGCTTCCGCGCCTATGCCGTACCTAAGAATTCAGGTTACCGTTATGCGGCTTGGGCGGACAGCAGAGGTGCTAATTATGCCTGTATCGGAAACAATAGGGCAGCAAATATAGCGGCAGCAAAAGCGTTTCAGACGACTTCTCCCTGTGTCGTGAAATAATTTGAATTGTCTAATAGCTTCCTCAAACAAACAGCCCGCGAATCTGTTTTCAGTTCGCGGGCTGTTTGTTTGTCCCGCCGAATCACATTACAATCGCTTCCTTTTTTAAATGCTTGTCGCATACATACAAATGCAGCCCTTGGAATATTGCCGTGAAAAAGTATTGTCCAGCCGCTCCAATTTTTTAGCGGGGTTTCGTTTTCTCGAACGGGAGAAGCGTGACGCTTTGCTTGTTTTGTATGCATTTTGCCGCGAGTTGGACGATGTGGCCGACGATTGTTCGGATGCTGCGGTTGCCAATATTTCTTTGCAATGGTGGCGTGGTGATTTGGCTAAAGTTTTTTCAGACGGCCTCCCCGAACATCCCGTAAACCGTGCTTTGCAGCAGGTGGCGGCGGATTTTTCACTACCTCACGAAGAACTGTCGGAAATTATTGAAGGCATGCAGATGGATTTGCAGCAGGTGCGCTATGCCGATTTTGCCGCGCTGTCGCTGTACTGCCACCGCGTTGCCGGCGTAGTGGGGTGCCTGATTGCGCGGATTCTGGGGTTTTCCAATGTCCAAACCCTGCTGTATGCGGAAAAACAGGGTTTGGCTTTGCAGCTGACCAATATCATCCGCGATGTCGGCGAGGATGCGCGTATGGGGCGGATTTATCTGCCGCAGGACGAGTGTTCCCACTTCAATGTGACGGAGGATATGATTTTGCAGGCTCGGCCAACCCCCGAATTTGCCGCGCTGATGGATTTCCAAATCAAGAGGACGCAGCAGACGTATCGGGAGGCGCGTGCCCTGCTGCCGTCTGAAGACTATAAAAAACAAAAGGCGGGATTGGTGATGGCGGCGGTGTATTACGCGCTGTTGCAGGAAATCCGCCGCGACGGTGCGGCCAACGTGCTGCGTTACAAAACCGCCATTCCCTCGCCGCGCAAAAAGCGGATTGCCCTGAAAACCTGGCTGTTCGGATTTAACCCATGGAAAACAAAGCGAAACAAAAAATCGCCGTAATCGGCGCGGGGTGGAGCGGTTTGTCTGCCGCTGTCAGGCTGTCAGACGCTGCCGATGTCACCGTATTTGAAGCCGGAAAAACGGCGGGTGGCAGGGCGAAATCGCCGGCGTCGGGAAATGAGGGCTTCACTTTTTTGGACAACGGCCAGCACATCATGCTCCACGCCTACCGCAGCGTACGCCATCTGCTGGACAAAATCGGTGCGGACTGGCGACAAAGTTGCGAACGTCTGCCGCTGCAATGGCATCTGGCCGACGGCTTGCAGTTTCAGACGGCCTCATCCCTTCCCGCGCCGCTGCATATCGTGTGGGGCGTATTGCGGGCGAAGAATATCGGGCTAACGGAAAAAACGGCTTTACTCGGCCAGATGCGGCGGTTGAAAAACAGAACGGGTGGAGATATGCCCGTCGGCCGCTGGTTGGCGGAACAGCAATGTCCGCCCCGTTTGGCGGCGCAGTTTTGGCGGCCGCTGGTGCTGGGCGCATTGAACACACCTTTGGAAACGGCCGGCCTCAACGCTTTACAGGCGGTTTTACAGGACGGCGTGTGGGCGGAAAAGGACGCAGCCGATTACCTGTTGCCGAAAACCGGTTTGAGCAGCCTGCTTGCCGAACCTGCCGTGGCGTTTTTGCGCCGTCGCGGCGCGGAAGTGCGTTTCGGCCGCAGGGTAGGGCGTTTGGAAATTCTGCCCGACGGACGCGTGCGGGCGGACGGGGAGGATTTCGATGCCGTGGTTTTGGCCGTGGCTCCCTATCATGCCGCCGCACTGATGCCGTCTGAAACGCCGCCCGAAATTCAGACGGCCTTCAACAGCATCCGCTGTCATGCCATTACCACCGTTTATCTGCGTTACCCGGAAGACGTCGGGCTGCCCGCGCCGATGTGCGGACTCTCCGATGCAACGGTTCATTGGTTTTTCCGACGCGGCAGTTTGGGCGGCAGCGGGCGAGAAGTGGCGGCGGTAATCAGCGCTTCCGATCTCGCGGGCATCACTAGTGCCGACGAATGGATAAGCTGCGCCGATGCCGATTTGCGCCGCATCTGCCCCAATCTCGGTGCGCCGCTGGCCGCCAAAGTCCTGACTGAAAAACGCGCCACCGCCGCCTGTGTGGCCGGGCGGCAGATTCCCGACTGTCGCTGGCTGCAACAAAACCGCATCTACCCGGCGGGCGACTATCTCCACCCGCGTTATCCCGCCACCCTCGAAGCCGCCGTGCAAAGCGGGCAGACGGCGGCGGAGCTGATTTTAAACCGCGTGTAAAACATCCGGCCTGTTTGCCCTTCGTCTTGCAAACGCCTGCCGCATCATGCAAAAACGGCGTTGAAGCCGTCTGAAAACCAAGCGCGGCCATTTTCAGACGGTTTCAACGCCTGTTTGCCGAGCAGCGGGCATCCGCATAAAAACGGCAAACCCAGCCGCAACCGAAAGGACATCCCGAATGAACATCCTCATCTGCAACGACGACGGCTATCTGGCCCAGGGCATTGCCGTGCTCGCCCGCGTCGCCGCCGAATTTGCCAACGTGCGCGTCGTTGCTCCCGAGCGCAACCGTAGCGGCGTCAGCAACTCGCTCACCCTCGACCGCCCGCTGCATCTGCGCCAAGCCGAAAACGGCTTTTATTATGTCAGCGGCACGCCTACCGACTGCATCCATCTCGCCCTGCACGCCCTGCCGGATTTCAAGCCCGATTTGGTGCTTTCGGGCATCAACCACGGCGCCAATATGGGTGACGACACCCTCTATTCCGGCACCGTCGCCGCCGCTACCGAAGCCTATCTGCTCGGCATCCCCGCCGTTGCCTTCTCGCTCAACGACCACAGCGACCGCTACTGGCCGACCGCCGAAAAAGCCGCCTGGCAACTTTTGGAGCGCCTCACCGCCGAGCCGCCCGCCGAACCCGTTTTGTGGAACATCAACATCCCTGCCGTTGCTGCGGAAGACCTGCGCGGCTGCAAAATCACCCGCCTCGGCCGCCGCCACCACGAGCAGAGCATCGTTCCCGCCCGCAACCCGCGCGGCGAGCAGGTTTACTGGATAGGCGCGGCGGGAGAGGCGGCCGACAGCGAGGAGGGTACCGATTTTGCCGAATGCGCCGCAGGGTTCGTCACCATTACCCCGCTGCAAATCGACCTCACCGCCTACAACCGGCAAAGCGAAACCGCAAGGTATTGGCAGAAAGCGGTGCGATAACGCGATTTTACAGTCCGAGCGCCCGATAAGCCGCCGCGCCGCGCCCTTCGGGGTTGAGAAGGGCGCACGCTTTGATTATGATAGCGCCCGCTCGAATCCCCCACCAATCCAAGAAGGCAAGAAGAATATGTTGAACAAGACAGTATTGAAAACCGGCTCCCTGGCCGCCGTCCTGATGCTGGGCGCCTGCTCGTGGCTGCAACAGCCCGCCGCGCCCGTTGTCGAAGGCGGCAGCACCGGCACCGGCGTTCAAAGCGGCGCGGTTACCGACGGCAATCCCTACGGCGCCGAGCCCTACCATCCGCAAAACGAAACCGGCGCCGCCGTTTACACTCCTCCGCCTGCCTACACGCCGCCTCCCGCCGCTTCCGGCACCTACGTTCCCTCTTACGCCCCCGTAGACATCAACGCTGCCACCCACAAAGTCGTCCGCGGTGACACCGTGTACAACATTTCCAAACGCTACAACATCAGCCAAGACAACCTGCGCGCCTGGAACAACCTGATCGACAATAACATCAGCGTCGGCCAGACCCTGCGCGTCAAACCGTCGGGCTATTCCGCTCCCGCCGCCGCGCACACCCCCGCGCCGACTTACACGCCTCCCGCCGCTCAGACAAGCGTCAGCCAGCCTGCGGCAACGCCCGCCCCCGCCGTTACGCACACACCCGCACCTTCGGGCGGCAGCCGCACCGTTGCCGGCATCACTTGGCAGCGCCCGACTGCGGGCAACGTCGTCGCCAATTTCAGCGGCAGCAACAAAGGTGTGGACATTGCGGGCACAGCCGGACAAGTGGTTGTTGCCGCTGCCGACGGCAAAGTGGTTTACGCGGGCAACGGCCTGCGTGGCTACGGCAACCTCGTTATCGTCCAACACAACTCCACCTATCTGAGCGCCTACGGCCACAACCAGGCGCTGCTAGTGAAAGAAGGCGATTTCGTCAAACGCGGCCAAACCATCGCCCGCATGGGCAACACCGATGCCGACCGCGTGAAACTGCATTTCGAAGTGCGGCAGGACGGCAAACCCGTCAATCCCGTCAACTACGTCGCGTTCTAGGGTGTGTTGACATTCAACTTTTGAAGCGGATTTTGCGGCATAAAATGGCAGATGCAAGGCGAAAACGCGAGCCAATGCCGTCCATTGGCGAGTGTTTTTAACGCAGCAGATGCCGTTTTAGGACGCAAAAGCTGCCAAAATGTTGAATGTCAACACACCCTAGGGGCTATTGATATTCAGCTTGCGAAGCGGTTTTTTGAGGAAAAATCCGTGTCTGCAAGGAAAAAAGCACAGCAAGATGGACATCTTGCGAGCATTTTTGACGCGGCAGGCGCGGATTTTTACCAAAAACACCGCCGCAAGGCTGATTGTCAACAGCCCTTAATACGTCCGTGCAAACAAAAAGGCCGTCTGAAAGTTTCAGACGGCCTTCAATATATTGGTTTCGCTGTGCGGGTATTCGGTCTGCCTTTATCAAAAACATCGCCGCGATGCTGTATGTCAACAGACCCTAATCCGCCACCCGCTCCTGCGGCAGCCTGCCCGCCCAGTCGCAGGCAAACTGCCAGGCTGTGCGGCCGGAGCGGCTGCCGCGCATCTGCGCCCAGTTGAGCGCCGCCTGACGCGCGGTGTCGTCGAAAGGCAGGCCGTAGTGATCCAGCCAGTTGGCGGCGGCACGCAGATAGTCTTCCTGATCGAAAGGATAAAAACTCAGCCATAGGCCGAAGCGGTCGGACAGCGAAACTTTTTCTTCCACCGCCTCGTTCTGGTGCACTTCGCCGCGCACTCCGGTGCGCCCGACATTGTCGGCCATGTATTCGGGCATCAGGTGGCGGCGGTTGGACGTGGCGTAAACCAGCACATTGGCGCAGCGCTGCGACAGGCCGCCGTCGAGCGCGGTTTTCAGCGCCTTGTAGCCGCTCTCGCCCTCTTCAAACGACAAATCGTCGCAGAACACGATAAATTTCTCCGGCCGCGCCGCCAGCACGTCCAGCAGAGCGGGCAGGGTGGCCAAATCGCTTTTGTCCACTTCGATGAGCCGCAGGCCGCGCGCGGCGTATTCGTGCAGCAGCGCCTTAACCAGCGACGATTTGCCCGTGCCGCGCGAACCGGTGAGCAGCACGTTGTTGGCGGGGCGGCCGCAGACGAACTGCTCGGTGTTGCGCACCAGCCGCGCTGTTTGCGCGTCCACCGCCGCCAGCCGCGACAGCGGGAAAGTGTGCGGTGCGGGCAGGCTTTCGAGCACGCCGCCGCTGCCCGCCTTCTGCCAGCGGTAGGCCGTGGCGCGCCAGTCGGGTTCGCGGTTTTCCGGCGGCAGCCAAGTGTCGAGGCGGTTTAACACCGAAGAGGCTTGGCGCAGAAATGATTTCAGTTTCACGGTTGCCCTCCCGTCGGGGAAAAGGCGGCATTCTACACCATATCCAAAGCGGCGGTTTTGCGGTATATTCGCGCGGTTTTTCGCTCAGGAGCAGATGATGTTCAAACGTCCGGAAGAATTGATTATGGCGGTGCTGGCCGGCCTGTGGGTGGTGCTGACCTATTTCGCCGCTGCCTATTTCGGCGCGCCGGGGCAGACGGCGCTGCTGATTGCCGTGCTGACGCTGGTGTGGGCTGTGCTGCTGTTTCTGCTGTGGCAGCGCGACCGTGCACGCCTGCTTTGGCCGCTGTTTCTCGGCCTGCTGGTTGCCTGCTGGTGGCCGTTTCTCGACTGGTATGCGGCGCAGAGCATCGTTATCCCGGCCACATCGGCGGATACCATCGTGATCAACAAGCCGTGGTATGCCTCGTGGACGTTCAAAACCATACTTGCGCTGATTCCGACCGTGGCGGGCTATGCTTTGAAAATCAAACACTACCGCCATAGGAAAGACGCGCTGATCGACTGATGCGCTGCGTAAAAAAGGCCGTCTGAAAACCAAAAAGGGTTTTCAGGCGGCCTTTTGCCGTTTGGCAAATATTGGTTGTGTTCGGAGGCCATCTGAAAACCGGACAGGCGTTTCAGACGGCCTCAAACAGCTTTGCCGCCAGCACGCCGCGCAGGGCGTTGGTGAGGCGGATGGCTTCGGCTTCGAGCAGCATTTCGCGCGTGATGTGCGCTTCGGTGACGCTGTCTGCGCCGAGGTAAAGCTGCGGATTGTCCAGCACTTCCTGCCGCATCACGCCGCACAAAATATCCAAATCCGCAGCGGGCGTAAGCCAGCGGCCGTGATGTTTGACAAACACATTACTGCGGCCGCCTTCGAGCAGGAGGCCGTCTGAATTGAAAAACAGGCTGTCAAACGCGCCTTGCTTCTCCGCAGCCTGCCAACCCGCGTCGAAGATTGCGCGGCGCGTGGTTTTGAAGCGGCGCAGATAGTCGCGGCGCGGCAGGGTCTCGGGCGATACGGTTACGCGCTGCGGCGTGTCCAAGTCGGCAATCGCGGCACTTGCAAACGCGAGGCCGTCTGAAGAAAGCATAATTTTCAGGCGTGCGGGCGTGTCGGGCAGCGCGGCGATACGGTTGCGGATTTGCGTTTCGTAATTGGGCGGCAGCGGCAGGTTGAGCGCGGCGGCGGCGGTTTTCAGACGGCCTAAATGCCTGTTTAACAAAGCACATTGCCCGTTTTCCACGCGCAGGGTTTCAAACACGGCGAAGTCGGGGCGCAGCTCGGTAAGGAAACGCGCTTTCCAGCCACATTCGCGCCATTCGGCCTGCGGGTCGCTGTCGGCAACGATGCCGGAGCCGACACCGTATTCGCCCTGCCAAAGGCCGTCTGAACGCGGCGAGAGGGTCAGCGTGCGGATAACCACGTTGAGCGTGCCTTCAAAACCGATTCCGCCGCTGCACGGGTTGAGAAAGCCGATGCTGCCGGTGTAAAGGCTGCGCGGCGCGGTTTCGAGGCTTTTGATGATTTCCATGCTTTTGCGTTTGGGAGCGCCGGTGATGCTGCCGCAGGGGAAGGCGGCGCGGAAAATGTCTGCCGCACTTGTGCCGCGCCGCGCCTGCGCTTCGATGCGGCTGGTCATCTGCCACACGCTGCCGAAGCGCGATACTTTAAACGGCTCGGGTACGCGCACGCTGCCGGTTTCGGCGGTTTTGCCCAAGTCGTTGCGCAGCAAATCGACAATCATCACGTTTTCGGCGCGGTTTTTCGGATCGGCCTGCAAGGCGCGGGCGCGGGTGTCGTCGAGGCCGTCGCCCACAAACGGCGCGGTGCCTTTCATCGGCTCGGTGCTGATGAGGCCGTCTGAACGGATATTTAAAAATAGTTCGGGCGAAAAACAGAGCGTCCACGTTTCGCGGCCGCTTGCGTCGGGCAGGCAGGCCAGTGCGGCGTAGGGCACGGGCTGGCGCAGGCGGCGGTAAAGTGCGACGGGGCTGCCGTAGGCCGTGAGTGCAAGGCGGAATGTGTAGTTGATTTGGTAGCAGTCGCCGCGTGCAATCGCTTGCTGTATGGCGCGGATGTGGGTGAGGTATTCGGTTTCGGAAACAGACGGGCGCGGCACAGAGATGCCGCAGGGGGAATCGGAAAGGCCGTCTGAAAGCGCAGCCAATGCGGATTCGGTATCGGTGTCGGCGCACGATTCAAACCAGTGCAGCGCGAGCGTGCCCGGCTTTTCAGACGGCAGTTTTTGCAGCGGCAGGCCGAAAGAATAGTCGGCGGCAATAAAGGCGTGCAGGCCGCGCCGCCAACCTTCGCGCAGCAGATCGTCGAGGCGGGAGAGGCCGTCTGAAAGCAGGAAATCGCTGTGTTGAAGATCACGGTAGAGAACGGCGCGGCGGGAAACAGCGTCGTCGAGAAGAACAAATCCGGACATGGCTCTCGAGCGGAAAAAAGGGCGGATTATAGCCGCACCGGCGCGGCCGACAATTTGTTTGTTTGTGTCAATGAGCGTAAAATTGCGCTGTTGTCAAACGACGGCAGTTTTAACGAAAGGAGCTTTAAAACATGACAGACCACCAACTGAAACCCTTTGAAGAAGTGAACGTGGACGCAAGCAAAGACCGCCTGCAAGTGTTTGAAGAAGAAGTGTTGCAGCACCGCGGCAAGGTAACGGGCGAGGATTCCAGCACCGCGCCGCTGCCCGAAAGCTATCCCTACCGCCTGCGCATGAGCCGCCGCGTCTACGAAAAGGAAAAAGCCAAGCTGCAAATCGAGCTTTTAAAGGTGCAAAGCTGGGTGAAGGAAAGCGGCCAGCGCATCGTCAGCCTGTTTGAAGGCCGCGATGCCGCGGGCAAAGGCGGCACCATCAAACGCTTTATGGAACACCTCAATCCGCGCGGCGCCCGCGTGGTTGCGCTGGAAAAACCCACCGAAACCGAGCGCGGCCAATGGTATTTCCAGCGCTACATCCAAAACCTGCCCACTGCGGGCGAAATGGTGTTTTTCGACCGCTCCTGGTACAACCGCGCCGGCGTCGAGCGCGTGATGGGCTTCTGCACGCCGCAGGAATACCTGCTCTTTATGCGCCAGGCGCCCGAAGTCGAGCGCATGCTGGTCAACAGCGGCCTGCATCTTTTTAAATTCTGGTTTTCCGTATCGCGCGAAGAACAGCTGCGCCGCTTCATCTCCCGCCGCGACGATCCGCTGAAACACTGGAAACTCTCGCCTGTCGACATCCAGTCGCTCGACCGCTGGGACGACTACACCGAAGCGAAAAACGCCATGTTCTTCCACACCCACACCGGCGACGCGCCTTGGACGATTATCCGCTCCGACGACAAAAAACGTGCCCGTCTCAACTGCATCCGCTACTTCCTCCATCAGCTCGGCTACCCGGGAAAAGACGAAAAAGCCATCGGCAGAATCGACCCGCTGATTGTCAAAGTGCCGAACACGCAGTTTAAAGACAAAAACATGGACATCATCGGCGACTGACGCCGCCAAACGCGATGCCCCGCCGCAAGCGGCGGGGAAAGGCCGTCTGAAAAGGTTGCAGGCTTTTCAGACGGCCTTTTCGCTGCTGTTTTTAGGATGCAGGAAGTTAGCGGCTCGTTGTGCAACGGCTGGCAAATTTTGTTGCATAGCCGCTTGTCTGATAAAAGTAAAAATGTTTGTTTGAATTGAAAATATTACGATATAATACGGGAGCTAGTAGAACTATGTTTTAAATTTATGCGGGGAAAACATCCGGCGGCAAGACGGTTGATTTGGAATGTTGTCATTTCGCAGTAAACACAAGGAAAACAAAATGAATAAATTAAGATTAAAACCATGCTGTTCGGCGGTGCTGGCCGCTATCACGCTGTTTTCGACAAGCGGGGTTGGTGCACTGGTTATCGAAGAGGATTTCACAAAGGGTGTAACCAAAAACAGATGGTATATGCCGCAGCCGGGTAGCGGCATTACCAGTAGGACTGACTCAACTGCCGTAAACGAGGCTTGTTTGACTGCCGGAACAGGCAGCCAAACCGCATCAGCGACCGTTTCAGGCACTCCGGGTGCGTGCGCAACCGGTAAGAAAGATGATGTGGGTAGCGGTGCTTTGCGCCTGACACCTGCGACCAACCACCGTGTGGGTGGTATCGTTTCTGAACAGCCGTTCCCTACTAATGAGGGTGTTGAAATTACTTTTACCACTTATGTATGGGGTGGTAACGGTGCTGACGGTATGTCTTTTTATTTGTTAGATGCAGACCGTCCTGTCAGCATTGGTGCGAATGGCGGATCGTTGGGCTATACCTGTGCCAACGATAACCCGATTTATAGTGGTGTGGATGGCGGATATTTGGCCATCGGTATGGATGAATTCGGTAACTTCGTCAATGGCCCTCAAGATAGTACCAGTACAGGCGTGGGTAAGCGGAAAGATGGAAGTTGGGTAGATGCTAGGGATGAAGGAAGATATCCGGAATTCAAATATCCCAATGGATCATTTAATGCTATCGGTATTCGTGGCGCAGGTAAAACCAATATCAACTATATGCTGTCCGGCGATTTTTTACGGGATCTTTATAGGGTGAACGGTTGGGGTACTGTGCCAACAAGTAAACTGAATGACTGGAAGCGTGCTTGGGAAGGAAACAAGTTTAAATATTTTTGGACTCGTAATCCAACTCCGAATCTGACGGAGCCAGCATTGAGTGCTAATCAGCGTGGTTGGTGTGATGCTTCTGGCTGCCATAATCTGCCAAACAATGATAATAATAAAAACTGGTTGAAAAGTATGTGTCGTACGGGGACGCTGACAATTACCCCAACGTTTCTACCAGGTCATATAAAGAGCAATATTACCCTTTCCGCAGACTCTAAAGATCCTAAACGTAAGTTATACAATTACGAATATATTGATAGCAAACGTTTGCCCGTCTATATGTGGACTAATACGAAAAGTCGGTCTACTGCTGTGCCTATTCAATATAGAATCAAAATTACTCCTGATAACAAGGGTACTGTCCAATATAGCTGGAATGGCGGTGAATACCAGACAGTTATTAAAGATAGGGACTTGGCGTCTACCAATGGTGCTTTGCCTCGGGCATTCCGTTTTGCCTTCGTAGGCTCAACAGGTGGATCACATAATAACCATGAAGTCACCTGCTTTAAGGCTGCGCCCAGTACGCAATCGGAAGGTAGTGCTAGTGTAAACTTGCCAAATGCAAAAGTAGTGAGTGACACGCAGGTTTATCTTTCGCTTTACAACCCGTATGATTGGTCAGGTCAGTTGTTGGCGAGAACCTTTGTTCATAGTGGAACGGGGGACAATGCTAAATTCGGCGTGAATGGAAAAGCCAACTGGGATGCTGCTTGCAATCTGAATGGAGGTGCTTGTAAAGAAACCAATGTGGCCAATACGCCTAAACAGACTTCTAGGAAATTCTTTACTTGGAATGGTGTGGCAGGAACATCATTGGAGTGGGGAAATCTTACTCAAGCTCAAAAAGCAAGTTTGTATTCTACTGGCGAAACCGAAACAACTGGCCAACAACGTCTGGACTATATAAAAGGTGACCGCAGCCAAGAACAGGTTCGGGTAGGCGTTGGTCAATTCCGCGTTAGAAATAGCGTTTTAGGCGATATTATTAATTCCAGCCCGGTATGGGTTGGTTATCCTTCCAATATGAATTATCACCGCATATGGAATGATCGCCGTGGAAATGCTGTTGGAGATGAAAAAGACTATCGCGATTTTGCTGATCAGAATTATGGTAGAGTAAATGCCGTGTATGCCGGATCGAATGACGGCTTCTTACATGCTTTCCGCAGCGGTAATTATAATTCGAGCAGACAATTTGATACCCGAAATAATGATGGTCAGGAGTTATTTGCCTTTATGCCGTCTTCTGTTTTGCAGAGAATGCATAATAAAGGGAATGATTCACTTGATTTTTCACATTCTCATTATGGCCATAATTTCTACAATGATGCCTCTCCTGCAACGGGAGATGTGTATTACAACGGCAAATGGCACACATGGTTGTTAAGCGGTTTGGGTGCCGGTGGCAGTTCCGTATATGCATTAGACATTACTGAACCTGATAAATTCTCTGCTGCAAATGTTATCGGAGAATGGTCCAATACTAGCGGTGGGGTTTGGTCGAACTTGGGTAATACTTATGGTACGCCGGTATTCGGACGCTTCCATGATGGTACTTGGGGAGCGGTGTTCGGTAATGGCTGGTGTTCGAAAGAGGATGCAACAAATGGTAACTGTACTCCTTCTGCAGGACCTGCCGGTATCTATGTAATGTCGATTAACAAGCAAACGGGTGTGCCAAGCTTCCGTTTCATCAGTACCAATGTTGGTGGAACAGCCGATGCTCCTAATGGTATTGCTTATGTGACGCCGACAGATGTCGATGGCGATTTGATTTATGACTATGCTTATGCCGGTGACTTAAAAGGCAATGTATGGAGGTTCGACTTAACCGATAGTGTAGGTAAAGCAGAAAAAATCTTTACGACACGTACCGGACAGCCGATTACTACGAAAATTGTTGTAAGTACTGATAATGGTACAGGTGGTGATCCAGTTTTAAATTTCGGTACAGGTCATCGCCAAGAAGGTTATTTGGAGAAAAAAGCTTCTTATGCGAAAGGAACGCAAAGTTTATATGGTTTACGCGACAGGACTGCTGTGAAGTTTGCTCCGGTTAATATCATTGGTCATAACCAGCTTCAGCAGCAAACAGTTAGCACTACAACAAAAGCATTTACCGATGCCAATGGTGAGACTCACGATTCCAAAACACTGAGCACCAATAAGGTGGATTGGACTAAACAGCATGGCTGGTATATGGATTTGGGTACTAAGACGTACAGGGAAGGTGGACAACTAGTTACTCAATATGAACAGATTATTTACAGCCCATATTTGAGCAATGGTAAATATCTGATTGTGAATAGCTACATCGATGGAAGCTCTCCTCTCCTTTCTTGCGATACCGTTAGCTCATCAGGCGTTACTTATCCGTTATTGAGTAGTACAGGTTCGGGTATTGTTGATTACTATAAACAAGGAACAGGACCGATCGCAGCGCTGTTGGGTGCTAATGGTACTGTCAGCCTTTTGAAAGTAACGGATTCTAGTGGTGTTGTACATAATGTAATGGTTTATAAAACGCCAGACGGTAAAACTAATGTACTCAAAGTAAACTTGCCGCGGCCGCCTATCCGTCGAGTTAGCTGGCGTGAAATCTTTTAATAGGTGATATGTGAGTAAGTGAAACCGCCTGAAAAGTTTGTAAACTTTTCAGGCGGTTTTTTATACAGGGGCTGAGTGTTTGTCTTGTGGTTGTTTTCTTTAATATATAAAAATCATCGGCAGTTTTTTGCTATCCGAAAATATATAGTCAAACAAAACAAAAAATATCCAACAAAGCCTGCTCAAAAGACAAACAGCCGGACATCACTTTCCCCAGATGCCGTTTGATATTCGCCCACACCTTTTCTATCGGGTTCAACTCAGGCGAATATGGCGGCAGCGGCAGAATGATATGTCCTGCCCTCTGCGCCATTTCACGCAGTACCGCCATCCTGTGAAAACGGGCGTTATCCATAATAATGACCGAAGGCTCTTTAAGTTCCTTCAACAGAAACTGCCCAAACCACGCTTCAAACAAGCTGCTGTCCATTGTGCCTTTGTAAACCATCGGCGCAATCAGTTTCCCATCCGCACGGGCGGCAACCAATGACATTCTTTCATAGCGCTTGCCGGAAATCCGCGCTTTGACAATCTGTCCCCTCAAGGCATAGGCATACGGGCGGTAATAGAAAGTATCAAAACCCGTTTCATCCAAGTAAACCTTTGGCATTTCTGAATATTGTTCCAGCTGTTTTTGGTAGGCGGTTACTTTTTGGAGGTCTTGTTCTTTGTAGACGGTTGTCTTTTTTTACGCGTGATCTTGAGTGTTTTGAGCAGGTAGCCGACATTGGATGCGGTGCAGCCCAAGTGCTGTGCTGTTTCGTATTGATAGGCATCGGGATGTTCTGCCACATAGCGGCGCAGTTCTTCTTTGTCGATACGTTCCGAATTGCCGCCTTTGGTGCGGTGTTGCAGCGAACCTGTTTCCTTTTTGAGGGCAATCCATTGGTAAAGGGTTCGGTTGGTAATGCGGAAGGTGCGTGCGGTTTGGCTGATGTTGCCGTGCTGTTCGTAGTGGTCTAATGCTTTTTGACGGAAATCGATGGAGTAAGCCATAAAACGGGAACGGGTAAGGTGTGGAGTTAAGGGAGAGAATTATATACTTTTTGTTTTGGTTAACTATATAGGGTAGTGTTTTTAGGTTTGTGTTTTTACCCATATCAACTTTCAGGCCGTCTGAAAAGTTTGCAGGCTTTTCAGACGGCCTTTTGTGGCGAACCGGTGCGGCGCAAAAGAAGATTGCCGGCCTGCCGTATCGGCTTTCTGCGTTTTCAGGAACGTCATCCTCGCACGATGCAGGCGGGGATGGCCTTTTCGCGGAGGCCGTCTGAAAGTGCGTCAGTCTCCCGTCTGCCTGCCGTCGGCGGCAATGAGTCTGTCGGCTGCGGCGGGGCCGCGGCTGCCGGCGGGGTAGGGGTGCGGCGGGGCGGGGTCTTGCGCCCAGTGTTTGAGAACGGGGTCGAGCCATGCCCAGGCGGCTTCGAGTTCGTCGCGGCGGTTGAAGAAGTTTTGCCGTCCGGCAATGGCTTCCAGCAGCAGGGTTTCGTAGGCGCCGGGGTGGGGAGCGGCACTTGCGGCGGGCGGGAGGACAGCTTCGGCGGGGGAGAGGCTGTCGCTGCGGCCGGGGGTTTTGACGGCGAAGTGCAGGTGGACGGTTTCGTAGGGGTGCAGTTGGATAACGATGCGGTTGGCAAACGGGGGGAAGAGACCGTCTGAAAGTGGCTTGAAGGTGAGGGCGATTTCGGCGGTGTGGGTGTCGAGGCGTTTGCCGGTGCGCAGGTAGAAAGGGACGCCCGCCCAGCGGGGGGTGTCGATTTGGCAGCGCAGGGCGGCGTAGGTTTCGGTGTGGCTGTCGGGCGCGACTTTGTGTTCTTCGGTGTAGCCTTTGCAGCCGTCGGCGGCGGTGTATTGGCCGCGCACGGCGTCGCGTTCGGGGTTGAGGGGTTTGAGGCTGCGGATGAGTTGCAGCTTGGCGTCGCGCACGTCGTCGGCGGACAGGGTTTTCGGGCGCTCCATGGCGGTGAGGCAGAGCATCTGCATGATGTGGTTCTGCACCATGTCGCGCAGGGCGCCGACGGTGTCGTAGGATTCGCCGCGCTCTTCGACGCCGAGGCGCTCGGCGGCGGTGATTTCTACGGATGCGATATGCTCGCCGTTCCACAACGGTTCGAGCAGGGCGTTGCCAAAGCGCAGGGCGGTGAGGTTTTGCAGGCTTTCTTTGCCCAGGTAGTGGTCGATGCGGTAGATCTGCCGTTCGGAGAAGTATTGCGCAACGTCGTCATTGATGCGGCGGCAGGAGGCAAGGTCGGTGCCCAGCGGTTTTTCCAGCACGATGCGGACGTTTTCTCCGTTCAGCCCCGCCTGTGCCAGATGGCGGCAGGCTTGGGCGAAGAATTTGGGCGCGGTCGCCAGATAAATGACGACGGCCGCGTGCGGTTTCTGCGCGGTTTGCGCGGAGAGTGCGGCAAAGTCGTGTGCCTCGGCGATGTCCAGCGGCAGGTAGCTGATGCGTGCGGCAAACGATGCCCATTGTTCGGGCGTGATTTGGCCGAAGGGGATTTTGCTTTCTTCGCGGATTCTGTCCAGGTATGCGTCGCGGCTGAGGCGGCTGCGGCTGACGCCGATGATGCGTCCTTGCGGGTGCAGCGCTACGGCGGCGTGGGCGCTGAAAAGGGCGGGCAGCAGTTTGCGCATCGCCAGATCGCCGGTGGCGCCGAATAAAACCAAGTCGAAATCGGTGGTGGTCTGCATGGTTGTCCTGTCTGAGGCCGTCTGAAAAAGAGCGGGCGATGGTACACAGGCGGCAGGGGCTTGTCTATGGCGCTTGCATGAAACAGACCTTAGAGAGAACCAAAAGGCCGTCTGAAAGCCCAATCAGGTTTTCAGACGGCCTTTTGCTGCTGTTCAGACGGCCTAACCGCTGATTTTGATATGCCGGTAAAGATAATCGCGGTAGTCGTTCAGCAGGCCTTTGTTGGCGCAGTCTTCCAAGCCGCCGCCGGATAAGCGGCGCATGGCGGTGTTGGCGCGCATGAAGTTGTCTTGCGGGCTTAGGCCGGCGGCTTCGAGTATCAGGCCGCCGAAAAAGGCGAGATCAAGCAGTTCAGGCTGCTCTTGCGGCGCACAGTTCAGGCTGCTGCGGATGGCGGCTTGGGTTACGTAATCGGGGTTGGCGAAGCGGCCTTTTTTGGGTGGGGTGGCGGTTTCAAAGTTGGCCTGATGATCGCCAAAGTAGGCAAACACATAATCGCGCCCGCGCGTTTGCAGCCATGAGTTGAAGGCTTCGGTGGCATCGTTGAGCGCGGCGATGCGCTCGGCGTAGTCGTTTAGGCAGGCGATGGATTTGTCGGAAAGGCCGTCTGAAACCAGTTCGTAACGGTTGGGCGTGTCAGCGCGGTAGGGGCCGTGTTCTTTCATGGTGAGCACGTACACCAGCATCGGCTGGGTGATGTTTTTCAACGCGGGATGGCGTTTGTCCAAAATCATTTGCGCGTATTGCAGCATTTCGTCGCTGCCGATGTGCCACAGGTTTTTGCTCAAAGGCGCGGGGTAGCCCAGCTCTTGCGGCTGGAGCATCAGGTCGAAACCGAAATGGTCGTAGGCGGCTTTGGCGTTGTAATTGCCTTTGGTAAAGGGCGAGAGGGCGACGCAGTAATAGCCTGCGGCTTTGAGGTTGCGGATCAGGCCGCTTTGGATGTGGGGCACGACGGAGTAAAACACGCCGCTGGCGAGCGCGCCGAAATCGGTGGAGGGCAGGCCGGCGAGCAGGGCAAACTCGGATTTCCATGTGCCGCCGCCAAAGGTGTGCACGCGCAGCGGCGCGGCAAAGCGGGTGTCCGCCTGCGGCTCGAACATCGCCAACGGCGGCAGGTTTTCGCTTTGGAAATCAAACCGGTGTGGATTGAGCGTGGATTCCTGCAAGCAGATAACGATGTCGGGCTTGGCGTTTTCAGGCTGCTTTTCGGGTTGTTCAGACGGCCTTTGCGCTTCCAAAAGCTGCTTGAAACGATTGCCGTCGCCGTCAAACTCGGGCGTTTTGAAAAACACGCCGCGACAGGACATCGGCAGGTTGAGAAACACGTCGCGGCCGTCGTCGGGCAGGGAGTCGAGCCACACCTGCACGGCGCGTTTGTCGCGGGTGTAGCGTGCCATCAGCAGCAGGCTGGCGGCGGCGGCGAAGGCGGCGGCGATGCGCCAGATGCCGCCTGCCACGGCGGCGTCCGACCAGCCGAACAGGGCGTAGGCGAGCACGCCGACAAGGCCGGCCACGGCAACGATTGCGCCTTTGTAGTGGGTGAGGGTTTCCCAGTTGCGCCAGTCGAAGGCGAGCAGGAAGTCGGAAACCAAGAGCGGCTGTTTGTAGTAGTGGATTTTCAGGCGGTGGAACAGGATGAGGACGACAAACAGCACGGCGGCGAAGTTGAGGCCGCGCTGCCACTGGCCGCTGGCGGCGAACATCAGCGAGAAGAAGAGGACGAACTGGCAGGCGGCGAAAAAGCGCGTCCAGCGGTAATGGGCTTTGCTGCCGACGGCCAGCGCGGCGGCGGCGAACAGGGCAAGCAGGATGTAGTGCATGGCAATCGTGGCGGGAAAAGGCGGCATTGTAGCCGAAACGGCGGCAGGGCGGGTTTTTAGACGGCTTCTTTAATTTTTCCGCCCTTGCGTAGGGTGTGTGGCTCCGAGGCGACGCACGCGGTTTGTGCCGCGTAACAAATCCGCGCATTTCCCCAAGAAACCGAAACCGCGTGCGTGGCAGAGCCACACACCCTACCCCAATGGCAGAGGCCGTCTGAAAACAGGCAAATGCAGTTTTCAGACGGCCTCTTTTAATGTTTCCGCCCTTGCGTAGGGTGTGCTGCCCCGAGGCGGCGCACGCGTTCTCTGCTGCGCAACCGATCCGCACGTTTCCCCAAAATCCGAAACCGCGTGCGTGCCTGCGGCACACACCCTACTTCAATGGCAGAGGCCGTCTGAAAAAGGCAGCCTGAAAACGGGAAACCTGTTTTTCAGGCTGCCTTTTGGCGTTTGCAAAAGTTACAAACCGTAAAGCGTGCAATATAACTTGTTGTATAATATTGAAATTCTTTTTTTTAAAAATCGTGCACTGCGCAACCGCCGTGCTAGTATTGGCTGCACCGATTTGTTAAACAGGAGTTTTAAATATGAAAAAATTATTGATGGTATGCGTATTGGCCGGTTTGTCAGGCTGTGCCGTTTTGGACGGCAGCTTCGGCAAACCCAAAGCCCCGCCAAAAAGCCGGCAGCAGATTATTGCCGAGTTGAATGCCAAGTATCCGGGCTGCCCTCATATTGAGTCGAATTCAATATATGATCTATATAACGGGGACTGGCTGTGTGCAAAATGGTTGAAACGGGAAAATTCGCCCGAAGGGCAATTGCGCAAGGCTTATGAGGAAGGGCGCATTTCCCATGAGCAGTACTGTTTGGAGGTTATGTCGCAATACGGCTTCCATCCGACTTATGGCTCCGCATATGGCTGTGATATGGATGAAGAGAGGAGAAAGTATTGGGACAGAGTCGAACAAGAGAGGCGTGAAGCTTTGGAATATTATGAAAAAACAAAAGACAAATACCATAAATGCATGAGCAAAGCAGTCCCTCAACAAGGAACGCATAAAGCCATGGAATCTTGCCGGCAAGTGTATACGCCCCGCCGGAAAAACTGATTTTCCCAACAAAGCCCGAAAACTGCCGCAGCCGTTCCGCCCGCAAGGGGAAAACCCGTGCGGAGGGCGGCTTGGGGCGGAAACGGTTTCTGCAATCAAACACAAGGAATCAAACAAATGAGTTCACGACTTATGAAAGAAATCCAACAGGCACAACTGCGCCAGCTTGCCCAATCGCTCCGCTCAATCAAGGAAATGCTGCTTTTGATAGAACCGCTTTTAATTGCAAGAAGCGCAGTGGAACAAGCGGAACTAGAGAAAATCAAAGAATTGCTTTCTCCTGAAGAAAGAGAGGAAATGGAGCGTTATTATGAGGACGAGACATATTGGAACGTTATCGTGTCATGCGAACCTGTAAACGAATGGATTGATAATCTGATACGGGAAATTGACTCTGTGGGCAATTCACTAAATCCCAATGATGCTTTGAAAATCGATTTTGACGCAATCATACGCAAATACCAAAGAATTCTTGATGAAGTGGCAAAGATTCTTAAACTCCTCCATGCGCCCCTGCCTACAAAGGAATCGGTTAAATACACAATAGAAAGAATAAAAAGGAGAAAAGAAGGCAAACGATTGAGAGTCTGAAGCCCCTCGGCTTCGTTCCCGAATTTGGCAGCCGCCGCAAGGCGGCTCCGGAAATGCAGCAATCACTTTAACCACCTATAGGAGTAAAAACCATGTTGAAAAATATCTTAATCGTTGCACTGATGTCTGCTGCCGTGTCTCCGGCATTTGCAGGCAAGGCCAAACATAAAGCTTCGTCTGAAGCAATTTACAGATCGTACCACCTCTTTATATCTCCCGAGAATTATGTGGAAAAACAAAACGGCAAATGAATGTACTGCACCAAAGGCAAAGGCTGCGTTTCCGAAAAAGAATATGGCAAAGGCAAATTGCCCGGTGGCGAGAAGGCTTTTAGAAAACCTGAAACCAATAAAGAAATAGGAGAAGCCCTTTTTAAACAGTTTAAACAGAACCGATAGAAGGCTTTGGAAAAACTTTTTCGGCAATTTCCGCTAATCAAACGCAAAAAGCAGCCTGAACACAGGTGCTTTGTTTTCAGGCTGCTTTTGCGGTTTCGGCTGCGCCGAGGCCGCGCTTTCAGACGGCCTATCCGCAAATCAGGCGTAACGCCGTTGAATTTATGAATATTACGGGAAAAATAAAATGAAATTCCGAAAATCCCTGATCGCATTATGTGTGTCTTGCGCCCTGCTTTCCGCCTGCGGCTCGGGCGGCAGCGGTTCGGGCACGACATCAATGCCCAATGTCAACACAGACCCCAATGCGGGCGGGCGCGCCGTTCCGCAAATGAACGGCAAATTCAAAGGGCAGCGCAATTTTGCCCAAGATTCCAATGCAGACCGTGCCGCCGCCAACGGCAACGGGGCAACCATTCTGTTGTCGGATACCGGCGTGGACATGGGTGTGGCGGATAAATTGTCCATTCATGTCGAAAAGGAAATGGTGCATATCGATGATGATAAAAACATTTTCCGCACCGCTACCCGTCAAACCAATTCGCCGCACGGCACTTCTATGGTGCAAATCATGTCGCAACACGGGGCGAATGGTGCAAAAGTGGCGGTTGTAGGGCATATAACAGGCGTGGCAACCACCCGAGACATTGCCCAAGCCGAACTGGAAGCATTGAAAAACCGCAATGATGTGGCGGTGATTAACCAGTCTTTCGGCCTGGAAGACCAGGATTACAGCAAAATCGACAAATACCCCAGCATTGTTGCCCGCTATGCCGAAATTGTCCGCACGAAAAACCCTTTAATCGTTAAGGCTGCGGGCAACAGCGGGCAAGCCAATCCGGGTGTTGACTCCGTGCTTTATATGAACGGCACGGAAAACGCCAAAATTGTCGAACGCAACTGGCTGATTGCCACCGGAATGAAAGACGGCGATGTCAACCGCAACAGATGCGGCCTTGCCAAAGACAACTGCATTGCCGTAAACGAAACCCATCGTGTCGAGCAAAACGGCAAAAGCGTCCTGACCGGCGGTTCTTCCAATGCCGCTGCCGTGGTATCCGCCACCGCCGCCCGCATCAAATCGCGTTTCGACTGGATGGGCGGGGCCGAGCTCAAACGCAGTATTATTTCCACTGCCGACGATGCCGGCAATAAAGGCGTAGATTCCATATTCGGCGTCGGCATACTGAACGAACCCCGCGCGTTGGGCGGATACGGCAAAGTCAACGGGCAGGAAGTTTTGAATGTTGCCGGAAAAAAACGCGAATACTTCTTCGACAACGACATCACCGGCACGGGCGGCATCACCAAAAACGGCTCGGCTTCCCTGATTCTGATGGGCAGGAATACTTAATAACGGGGAAAACGTGGTCAACAACGGTTCGCTGGTGCTGGCCTCCGCCAACACCGCCGCAAACCGTGTGAACAGCAACGGGCGTTTGGTGGTGGGCGCGAACCCTTCCGACGACATTACCAGCGGCTCGGTTACGCTGAACGGAGGCAGGCTGTCTGCCGAAACCGCCAACGATTTCATTGTAAACGGCAATCTCGCGGTAAAAGGCGGCACGGTGGACAAAGCCGTCGGCTCGGCGATAAAAGTCAGCGGCAAGGCTGACATTTCCGGCAACAGCACTTTAAATGTAACCGGCGCATACAAAGGCTATGTCAGCAAGGCGGGGCAGCAGGCAACCCTGTTGAGTGCCGACGCCATCAACGGCAGGTTCGCCAATGTGGCGGACAAAACCAACGGTTTGATTGACAGCAGTGTGCATCAGAGCGCAAGCGACATTACGGTTACGCTGAAACGCAATGATGTGGGCACGGTTGTCCCCCAATCCGCATACAGCGGCGCGAAAGCCGATGCAACAAAGCTCGAAGAGGTATTCCGCCGCTTTGATACAGCCAAAGACAACGGCACTTTGACCAAAGCCCAAGAAAATTCCGCTGCGGTGTACACCAACAGCACCAATATGACCGCCACGCTGTTTGAACAAGGCACGGCCACCCGCCGCCACAGCCTGCAAAACCGTATCGACCAAGAACTAATGCAGAACAGCCGCTTTGCCGGCCGTTTGCAGGATGTCCGCTACGGCGGCAATGCATGGGTTGACTACACCGGCTCCGCAGCCAAACTGGATACAGACGGCATCAGCGGCAAAAGCCATGAAAACAACTTCGGCATCGGCGCGAGCAAACGCTTTGGCAGACATTTGTTCGCCGCTGCGGCCAACCGTTTTGAAAGCCGTTGGAGCGAACGCTTCGCCGGTGTTGAAAAAACACTGGAAAACGACGGTTACGGCGTGGATTTCGGCTACGGCTACCTGCTCGGCAACGGTTTCGACCTGTTTGCCACCGCCGCTTGGAACCACATCGACAACGGCAGGTTGTACGGCTTCGGCCTCGGCGCAGGCAAAGCATTCTCTTGGGACAAATGGTTTCTGCGTCCCGAAATCGGTCTGCAATATGTCCGCGCCCGTACCAAAAATACGGATGTGTCGGCCACCCAATACCTCGACCGTTTGGACAGCAATGCCGCAGCCGCCGCAATGGGCGTGCATGCCGCTTATTCGGTCGGCAGGCACTTTGCCTTGTTCGGCAAAGCCAATGTGGTGCGCGACCTGCACAACAAAACCGCAGAGCGCGCCACCGTTAAAGGAACAGGCGTTACCGTGTCCGACAGCGAAAGCAAACGCCGCACCCGCGCCGGTATCGAAATCGGTGCGCTTTATCAAACCGATGACAATTGGAGTTTCAGCGCAGGCGTGCGCCACGACCGCGCATCGCACTGGCACAACACGGTGGTCAATGCCGGTTTGAAATACCGTTTCTGATATATGGAAATCACAGCGTTGCCTGCGCTTTTCGGATGCAGGCCAAACCGGCAGGTTTCGCCGCTTGTCGGGAATAAGCAGCCTGAAAAGTGCAAACAACGCAGTCTTTTCCAAATTACCCCCAACCCAACCGCTGGGTTAAAACAGCAGTCTGATTTTGATTAAATTTTTTTCGGAGAAAAATCATGCCTGAAAATATGCCCCAAACCAAACAAATCTTCTCGCAATGCAGCCAGGAAGCGAAGGAAGCCATATATGAAATACTACAAACTGGCTATTTGGATATTTCCAAAAAGATAAACTTTATTCTAAATAAAAAACATAAAATAATAGAACAAATTAACTATTTAGAATTAGAACGAAAAACCAATGCTCGCGAAGCAATAAAATCCTATACTAAAAATATTAAAATAGCAGAAAATAATATTTATAAGTGTAGTAATTTTATAAATAATTTTACTGGGATTCAGGATAAGTTGAATAAATTAGCTGATGGCAATCAAAAAAATACAAAATTCTTCTTCCTTATTGTTATTTTTGAGGTGGTGTTTTTCAATTTACCTATCAACATTGAAACTTGGCTTTGGGCTTCAATAATGATCATAGCAGTACTTTTTCAATTATGTTTTCTATATAACATTAGTAATAATTTAAAAAATAAAAATAAATATCATATTAAAAAATATAGAATGGCAATGGGATTAACGTTAGAATACTGTGATAATGAGCTCCGCTTCCCCCCATCTGATTCATACAACCTAATAGAAGATGTGCGCGAGTTATATACACTTTCAATAGAAAGTTACTTAGGACGCGAAAAAGAATACGATGAAAAAATAATTCAAGAAATTGAAAAAACAATTAAACGTTATGAAAATACCATGGAATTTTATAAATCAGAATGTGAACGTTTTGAAAATATGTATAAAGATTATGAAAATGAAATATCGTTACTTAAATCTGAATTAAATGATTTAGACACGGAACAAGAGAACTTCTCTTCATCTCAGGAATTTCAAAAACTTGCCCACTACCCAACAGAATATGTGATGGCAATCAAAGAGGGAAACAGCATTTATTTTGACCTGACTATTGAATTTCTCAATACCCGTCAGGCCGACACATTGAAAGAAGCCTTTGCTTTGGTGAAAGATTTTGTTTACAAGCGTCAAAATAAGATGATGCAGCAAAAAATGATGCAGCGGCTTAATAACCAGGCGATGTATTTCCAAGAAAACATATCGCAACTGTCCGACAGCATGAACAGTGTTTTAGCCGAGTCCAAGCGGGCAAATAAAAACATACAGTCTGCAATATCTGCCTCCCAAAATGCCGAAAATGCGGCAAGAAACGCAATATCTTCAGCCAATGCGGCAACCGTCGCTGCCAATTACGCAGCCGGCATGGCAAACTATTCGATAAATATATCCCGAAACAAATAACGCCCTTGCGGAGCGGGCAGCTTATTGCCTGCCAATCCCCGAACAATTCGGGATAAAACAAGGCAGGCAATAAATGCCGCTCCGCATTTCTGTTTCTTATCAATTTTTATCAAATGAGACAGGCAAAATGATGTTTATCCCTACCCGAAAATTTTTCAAACCGTTTAATGCCGCTTTGGCCGCCCTGCTGCTGGCTTGCGCCGCCCCTGCTTAGGCAGAGGACATCGAAGCGCAATTCCGACAAGCCAATGCTGCTTATCAGGCAGGCAATTACCAACAGGCATTTCACTTAATGCAGCCGCTTGCCCAGCAAGGCATTATTGTTAGCGCACAACATAATTTGGGTCTGCTGTATTTCCACGGCAGAGGCGTGGCGCAAAATTATCAGCAGGCCGCAGCGTGGTTTCAAAAAGCGGCCGATCAAGGATATGCCGACTCGCAATTCAACTTGGGCATCATGTCTGCCGAGGGACTGGGCATGATGCAGAACCATCAGCAGGCCGCAACGTGGTTTCAAAAAGCCGCCGGTCAAGGACATGCCGATGCGCAATTCCGTTTGGCCAAACTGTATGCTTGGGGACTGGGCGTGCTGCAAAACCATCATCAGGCCGCAGCGTGGTTTCAAAAAGCAGCTGAACAAGGGCATGCCAAAGCGCAAGTCTATTTGGGTTCGATGTATCGCACAGGCGACGGCGTAAAGCGGAATTATCAGCAAGCCTTAGCGTGGTATCGGAAAGCGGCTGATCAAGGACAGGCCGACGCGCAAAATAAGTTGGGGATAATGTATGCAGCAGGAGAGGGCGTGGCGAAAAATGATCAGCAATCCATAGAATGGTTTAACAAAGTACTGGCGCAGCCTGATATGCCCCAAAATGCCCAAGCCAAAGACAGTGCTACGGCACAGATGGCTTTTGCAGTACTACGTAAGCCCCTGATACTCCAAAAAAGGCTCAATTCAAAGAACGTGCCACGGTAGAGATGTCTTTTGCAGTAATACGTGCTCATTAACCGTCTTGCGTTGAGTCATGCGCAGTCTGCGGCCGCATCGGAGGCCGTCTGAAAAACCCGCAATACGGTTTTCAGACGGCCTTTCGTTTTTCCAACACGCAAACGGCTGCCGAGCCGAAATCGCGTGCATGGCTTGCGCCACATGCCCTACTTCAATGGCAGAGGCCGTCTGAAAACAGGCAGACGCGGTTTTCAGGCTGCCTTACGGTTTTCGGTACGCGTCCAGCAGCGGGGCGGCGAAGGGTGTCCAGACGACGGAGCGCAGGCCGCTTTCGGCGAGGCGGCGGTTGAGCCAGCTGTTGCAGGTATTGAAGAGGTGGTAGCGGCCTTCGGCTTCGTAGAAGGCGTCGTCGGCGGTGTAGTGTGCGGCGGCGACGGGCAGGGTTCGGCCGTTTTGCCGTTTGAAGTGTGCGGCGAGGTTTTCGGCGAGGCGGCGGTATTGGCGGCGGGAGACGGTGAAGCGGACGGTGTGTTCTCCTTCGGCGGGCGGCGCGGTGTAGTAGACGGTGTGGATCAGGGTTTGGTTGGCGCCGCTGAGGGCGCGGAGGGCGGTGGCGGCGGTGAGGTCGCGCCAGCGCGGGGTGTTGAGGTAGAAATTGCGCTCGCCCCAGCCGAGGGCGATGTGGCGGTAGGCGGCGCCGTTTTTGCCGCCCGTGGTGTGTTCGGGCGGTGCGGCGGTGCGCCAGTCGAAGGCGGGGTCGGTGAGCGGCATGACGATGTCGGCGTGCGCGCCGTTGCTGTGCAGGTAGAGGGTGACTTCGCCGCCGCTTTCGTTTTCGCGGCAGACAAGGGAGGAGAGTATCCAGGCGGCGGCGAAATAGGCGGCAAGGACGGCGGTGGTTTTGGACAGGGCTTTGCGGATGTTCATGGCGGTTTGCGGGGAGGCCGTCTGAAAGTATGTTTGGACGGCAGGGCGTGTTGACATTTAACTTTTGCAGCGGATTTTGCGGCATAAAACGGCAGATGCAAGGAGAAAATGTGAGCCTATGCGTCCATAGGAGAGTATTTTCAACGCGGCAGATGCCGTTTTAGGACGGAAAAGCCGCCAAAATGTTGATTGTTAACACGCCCTATTGCCGCCCTTCCACGTCGATAATCCATACTTCCGACTGCGAACCCAGCCGCAGGGGGATGCCCCAGAAGCCGTAACCCGATGTGACGAAAAAGTGGCCGTTGCCGATTTTTTCGTAGCCGTAGTGCAGGCGGTAGAGGGTGCGGACGATGAGGTTGGCGGGGGCGATTTGGCCGTTGTGGACGTGGCCGGACACTTGGATGTCTACCGGCAGGCGGCTGTGTTCTTCGATTTGCGTCGGGCGGTGGTCGAGGAGGATGACGGGCAGGGCGGTATTTTGGCCGGACAACAGTTTGCGGGTGCTTGGGCGGCGTTTGTCGAGGTCGTCGTTGCGGCCGACGATTAAGAGGCTGTTTTTCTCGACGGCGCGGTTGGCCAATACTTGGATGCCCGCTTTTTCCAGTTCTTCGTACACTTCGCGCTCGTCGCCGAGGAAGTCGTGGTTGCCGAGGGTGGCGTAGACGCCGAGCGGGGCAGCGAGTTTGGCCAGGTGCGGGCGCATATTTTCGCGGCGGTAGGCTTGTACGTTGTCGTCCATCAGATCGCCCGGCAGCAGGATGAGGTCGGGCTTTTCCTTGTTCATGATGTCGGCGAGGCGGTCGAGCTGGCGGCCGCCGAAGAGGATGCCCAGGTGGGTGTCGCTGGCCATGCCGATACGCAGCGGCTTGGCGAGTTTTTTGTTGATAACGATTTTTTGATGGCGGACGACGGGGGTGTAGGCGTTGTAGAGGCCGAAGGCGAACAGGGCGAGGACGGCCAGCGGTGCGAACAGGCGCAGGGCGCGGGCAAGGCGGGCTTCGGGCAGCAGGCGGCGCAGCAGCAAATGGAGCAGGAAGGTGGCGAGGGCGGCATACATCACGAAAAGCAGCAGCACCATCCAGAATGCCATGGCTCGGAAGATGAAATGACCCAGTTGCAGCAGAAGGCCGGCAAGGAGGCCGTCTGAAACGAAAAAGGCCAGCACCATCAGCCAAATGCGGCCGCGCCGCGCTAGAAACGGGGCGAGCAGCCATTGCAGCGAACGCCCTAGCCCGAAGGTGAAGAGCTGGAGGACGATGACGACGAGGACGAAGATTTCTGGGTGGTTCATGGGCGGTTTCGGTTTGTGCTGCGGGGGTAACTTCGTTGGGCTTCGTTTTCAGACGGCCTGATAACGGGAGATACCGTTTTTGTCTGCGCTCCTGTGGGGCATAAACGCGGATATGGCGTCGGCGGGGCGGATTTGCTTTCAGACGGCCTGTCCTTCATATGATGGTGCGACCTCACTGCGCCTGTGCGGCTGAGGCGCTTTGTTCGGGCGGGGCGGCGTTTGCGGCCGCTTCTTTCGTTTTGTCTTTGCTTTGAACCTGCGGTTCGGGAATCGGTTCGGCGGCGGGGGCGGGCAGGGCGAGGTCTTGCAGCAGGTGGCGGTATTCCTGCGAGTGGGCGAGCAGGGCGCGGCCGGCTTCTTTGAGGTTGTTCACGTCGTGGGCGGGCAGGTAGAAGCTGGTGGGAATGTTGAGGACGTTGCGGCGCAGCGCGGAGTCGGGCAGGTCGCGCAGGTTGAGGCTGACGAAATACATGTCCACCGATTTGCCGGTGTTTTTGCCGCTTTTGACGTCGGCGTTCCATTGGTCGACGAAGGCGCGGAAGCGGCGCAGGGTTTCCTGCGAGTAGCGGTCGATGGGGATGTCGACGATGGCCTGGGTGACGGCGCGCAGGCCGGGCACGTTGGCGGAGGCGTCGATTTCGTTGGCGGGGTCGTTTTGCGCGTTGACGTTGATGATGACGATTTTGTTCAGGCGGCGGCTGCCGATGAGGGAATAGAGGGTGTTGCCGTAGAGTTCGTTGATGTCTAAAAGGCTGCGCAGGCCGAGGTTGTCGGTGAGGCCGCCGTCGAGCAGGTGGATGTAGGGGCGTTTTTTGCTGTCTTGGTAGGTGACGACGTTCTGCACCAGCATTTCGAGGCGGGTTTTCTGTTGCAGTTTGTCTTCACCGCCTTCGCCGCTGACGGCTTCGATAACGCGTTCGGGCAGGCGGTAGCCGCAGTTGCCGCCGTTGTTGTTGAGGGTGAGCGGGGAGAAGACGAGGGGCACGGCGCTGGATGCGGCAACGGCGCGGGCGACCGGCAGGTCGGAGAGGTTGAGGCACATCGCGTCGAAATATTCCTGTGTGAATTCGAAGCGGTTGCCCACCGACATGTCGGTGGCGGTGATGACGGCGAACGGGCCTTTGCGCCGCGCGGCCAAATCGCCGAAGGTGGTGTTTTTGAACAGGGTGCTTTCAAACTGTTCCTGCAACAGGTCGCCGCGCCCGAATTCCGGCGAGGTGAGGCGCGGCAGGTTGGCGAAGGAGAAAAATTGTTTGGAAACCTGGCGCTGGAAGTTCTGTTTCAGGAAGCGGCGCTCGAAGGCGGGCACGGTGTCCTTGCCGTGCAGCGAGAAATAGGCCGCCAATACCGAGCCGCCGGAGACGCCGTAAACGACGTCGACGGCTTCGAGCATGGTCTGCCGTTTGCCGCTGCCGTAGATTTCCTGTTTGTCCAGCTCTTCGAGCACGCCGTAGCCCAGCGCCGCCGCGCGCGTGCCGCCGCCGGAAAACATCAGCACCACCAACATGTCGTCGCCGGCAATGGTTTTCTGATAGGCGGTTTCCAGCCGGTAGCCGCTGTTGCGGTCGATACGGCCGATGGTTTCGACTGGGCGGTATTGGAATTTGGCGCAGGCCGAAAGGGCGAGCAGCGCGGCCAGCAGCAGCGGGGCTTTGAGGCCGTCTGAAAAACGTCTGTTCATTTTGGTTTCCCTAAAACCCGTTCCGCCGCACGTTTGCGGGCAGGCGGATTCCTAATATATGAAAAGCTTTCAGACGGCCTGTGCTGCAAAGGGCCGTCTGAAAGCGGCGGGGCTTTTTATTGCGCCTTTTCGCCGATTTTCCCTTCCCTGCCCGCCAGCAGGTTTCGGATATTGCTTTTGTGGCGCCAGAGCACCAAAACGGCAATGGCGGCGGTTGCCGCCGTCCACGACGGATAAGGCATGAACAGCAAGGCCGCCACCGGGCTGAACAGCGTGGCCGCCAGCGCCGCCAGCGAGGAGACGCGGAAGCCGAAGGCCACAACCAGCCACACCGCCGCGCACACCAAAGCCGTCGGCCACGACAGCGCCAGCAGCACGCCCAGCGCCGTTGCCACGCCTTTGCCGCCCTTAAAGCCGAAAAACAGCGGCCACATATGGCCGATCAGCGCTGCCAGAGCCGAGAGCGCGATGGTTGGCGTGGACAGCGCGAGCGGCACCCACAGCGCCTTGGCCAGCAGCACCGCCGCCGTGCCTTTGAGCGCGTCGCCCAATAAAGTGAGCGCGGCGGCCTTTTTCCTGCCGCTGCGCAAAACGTTGGTCGCGCCCGGATTGCCCGAGCCGTAGGTGCGCGGATCGTCCATGCCCGAGAGCTTCGATACAATCACCGCAAACGACAGCGAGCCGATCAGATAAGCCGCCGCCACAACCAAGAAATCAAACATGGTTTGTCCGTATTGTTTTAAAATCCGCGGCATTCTATCCGAAAACGGAGTGCGGCAAAATGGACAAAATCTTCCTCCGCGGCATGAAGGCCGATACCCTGATCGGCGTGTACGACTGGGAGCGCAGGCAGCCGCAAACGCTCGTTATCGATCTCGACATCGGCCTGCCCCCGCGCGGCGGTAGCGACGACATCGTCGACACGGTGCACTACGGCGAAGTGTGCGAAGCGGTGCGCGAAAGCCTGCACGGGCAGCAGTTTTTCCTGATCGAAACGCTGGCGGAACACATCACCGATCTGGTGCTCTCCGACTTTCCCGCCGTGTGGGTGAGGGTGCGGCTGGTCAAGCCTGGCATCCTGCCCGACGTGCACGAAGTCGGCGTGGAAATCGAGCGGGAAAAGGCCGTCTGAAAAACGCAAGGCCGTCTGCACGGGCGGCAATGCCCGTTTCAGACGGCCTCTTTACGCAGCGATACGGGAAACTGCCTGAATTTCAGGCAGTTTTATTCGATAACTGTTGTTTTTTGCGTTTTTTGCCGGGGAAAAACGATTTTCCCCGTTTATTGCTTGACTACATTGCTTAACATAGGTAAAAAGACGGTTAAGCCCGACTCGGACAATTACTCTAAAACGGAAAATGCGTCTTACGGTAATACCCCGTCCGGCTTGGTTTTATCAATTTTTCAATATAGAAAGTAGTAATTTATGGCAACCGGTACTGTTAAATGGTTTAACGATGCAAAAGGTTTTGGTTTCATCACCCCCGACGAAGGCGGCGACGATCTGTTCGCACATTTCTCCGCCATCAATATGGAAGGCTTCAAAACCCTGAAAGAGGGTCAGAAAGTTTCCTTTGATGTAACCAGCGGTCCCAAAGGCCTGCAAGCCGCCAATATCCAGGCAGCCTGAGCATCAGTATCCGATTGGCCGGTTTGTCCGGTTTCAAACGCTATGGCGGGTTTCATACCCGCCGTTTGTTTATCTGTAAGATTTGTTTATCCGTAAGAAAAGAAAAAAGGGAAAACCATGTCCGATTTCGAACAGGCGAAACGCCAGCTTGCCGAGATGATCGATTATCTGCGCAAAAACCAGTCGGCCGACTGCGCCGAAGCCGAAAAAGAAGACGAAGAACTGATACGCCTGACTTTGCAGCAGCGCATCCTGACCCCGACCGACGCCGTTACCATCGGCCGTATCGATCGGTATTACAAGAAGTTTTTCGACGGGCGCTGAACGCTTCCGAGCCAAGAGGCCGTCTGAAAACCCGCCGCCGCCGCGCAGCCGTTTTCAGACGGCCTCTTCATGGAATCTGCTGTAAAAAGCAGCAGCGCTATGGCAAAAAAAAGGCGCTTCCTGTAAAATCGGCGGGCTTATATTGTAAACAATCTTTACATTACGTCTGTTTTCAGGCGGAAAAACAAAGCCATAAGAATGCCGCCAACCCGAATAGTCGGCGGCTGCTGTATTTTTTAAACCTACCAAAAGTAATGCAGACCTATGATCAGAATCAAAAAAGGCTTGGATCTGCCCATTGCGGGCAGGCCGGAACAAACCGTCTTTGACGGTGCTGCCATTACCGAAATCGCGTTGCTTGGCGAAGAATATGCCGGTATGCGCCCCTCGATGAAAGTCAAAGAGGGCGATGCCGTCAAAAAAGGCCAAGTATTGTTTGAAGACAAGAAAAATCCGGGTGTGGTGTTCACCGCGCCGGCGGCGGGCGTGGTGTCCGCCATCAACCGTGGCGAAAAGCGCGTGTTGCAGTCGGTGGTTATCCGGCTTGAGGGCGACGGCGAAATCGAGTTCGACCGCTATGCGCCCGAAGAGCTGGCCAAGCTCGATGGCGACGCGGTGCGCCGCAATCTGATTCAGTCGGGCTTGTGGACGGCTTTCCGTACCCGCCCGTTCAGCAAAATTCCCGCTGTCGATGCCGCTCCGGCTTCGATTTTCGTCAACGCGATGGATACCAATCCGCTCGCGGCCGATCCCGTCGTTATCATCAAAGAGCACGCCGAAGATTTCAAACGCGGCCTGCTGGTGTTGAGCCGCCTTACCGAGCGCACGGTGAATGTGTGCAAGGCGGCAGGCGCGGATGTGCCGTCTGAAAACGCGGCCAATATCGCCGTGCACGAATTTTCCGGCCCCCATCCGGCGGGCTTGAGCGGTACGCACATTCACTTTATCGACCCGGTCGGCCTGAATAAAACCGTGTGGACCATCGGTTATCAAGACGTGATTGCCATTGGTCAGCTGTTTGCCACGGGCCGTCTGAACAACAGCCGTGTGGTGGCTTTGGGCGGCTCGCAGGTGAAGAAACCGCGTTTGCTCCGCACGCTCTTGGGCGCGAAAGTGTCCGAATTGTGCGCGGGCGAGCTGGAAGAGGGCGACAACCGTGTGATTTCCGGCTCGGTGTTAAACGGCGCGGTTGCGGCCGGCGCACACGATTATCTCGGCCGCTACCACAACCAGATTTCGGTTATCGAAGAGGGGCGCAACAAGGAATTTATGGGCTGGATTGCGCCGCAACCCGACAAATATTCCATCACGCGCACCACGCTCGGCCATTTCCTGAAAAGCAAGCTGTTCAAATTCGACACCGCGCAAAACGGCGGCGACCGCGCGATGGTGCCCATCGGCACTTACGAGCGCGTGATGCCGCTCGACATTCTGCCCACGCTGCTGCTGCGCGATTTGATTGTCGGCGACAGCGACAGCGCGCAGGCTTTGGGCTGCCTGGAGCTTGACGAAGAAGATTTGGCTTTGTGCAGCTTCGTGTGCCCGGGCAAATACGAATACGGCGCGTTGCTGCGTAAGGTGCTGGAAACCATCGAGAAGGAAGGCTGAACATGGGCTTGAAACATTTTTTGGAAAAAATCGAACCCCAGTTTCTTCCCGGGGGCAAACACGAACGCTGGTACGCGCTTTATGAAGCCGTTGCCACGATTTTCTACACATCGGGCGCGGTAACGCGCAAAGCAGCGCACGTCCGCGACGCGATGGACTCGAAGCGCATGATGATTATGGTGTGGCTGGCTTTGTTCCCCGCCATGTTCTTCGGTATGTACAACGTGGGCGACCAGGCGTTTCAGACGGCCTCTGCCGAAATGCTGGCGCAAAACATCGCGGGCAACTGGCATTACGCGCTGGCCAACGCCTTGGGCATCAATATGTCGGCCGGTGCGGGCGTGTTGTCGAAAATGCTCTTCGGCGCGGTTTACTTCCTGCCGGTTTACGCTACCGTGTTTGTGGTGGGCGGCTTTTGGGAAGTGTTGTTTGCCACAATCCGCAAACATGAAATCAACGAGGGCTTTTTCGTTACCTCGATTCTGTTCGCGCTGATTCTGCCGCCGACCATTCCGCTGTGGCAGGCCGCGTTGGGCATTTCCTTCGGCGTGGTTGTGGCCAAAGAAGTGTTTGGCGGTACGGGCAAAAACTTTATGAACCCCGCGCTGGCAGGCCGCGCTTTTCTGTTTTTCTCCTATCCGGCCGCAATGACCGGCGACACGATTTGGACGGCCGTGGACGGCTTTTCCGGCGCAACCGCGCTGGCGCAGTGGTCAACCGGCGGCGCAGCGGGTTTGCAAAACGCCGTTACCGGCCAGCCGCTCACTTGGATGGATGCCTTTATCGGCCATATGCCCGGCTCCGTCGGCGAAGTGTCCACGTTGGCACTCTTAATCGGCGGCGCGTTCATCGTGTTTGCGCGCATCGCCTCATGGCGCATCATTGCAGGAGTGATGATCGGCATGGTGGCCATGTCGACGCTGTTTAATGCCATCGGCTCGGATACCAACCCGATGTTTTCCATGCCCTGGTATTGGCATTTGGTAGTGGGCGGCTTTGCCATCGGTATGCTGTTTATGGCTACCGACCCCGTGTCCGCATCCTTTACCAACACCGGCAAGTGGTGGTACGGCGCGCTTATCGGTGTGATGTGCGTGTTAATCCGCGTGGTCAACCCCGCCTACCCCGAAGGCATGATGTTGGCGATTCTGTTTGCCAACCTGTTTGCCCCGATTTTCGACTATTTCGTCGCACAGGCGAACATCAAACGCAGAAAGGCGCGCAGCAATGGCTAAGAAATTCGATAAAGACAGCTTCAGCGGCACGCTGATTGTCGTATTGGTAGTGAGCCTGATTTGTTCGGTGATTGTGGCCGGTGCGGTTGTTGGCCTGAAACCGGTTCAGACGGCCAAAAAGGTACAGGACAAGCAGGGCTACATTTTGAGCGTGGCCGGACTGCTGGACAAAAACACCGACATCAGCAAAGTGTTTGCCGAACGTATCGAGCAGCGCGTGGTCGATTTGGCTACCGGCGAATACGTCAAAGACGCGCCTGCCGATTTTAGCGCGCGCGTCGCTGCCAAAGACCCCGCGCAAAGCATCCAAATCAAGCCGGAAGACGATTTGGCCAACATCAAAAGCCGCGCCAAATACACCGAAATCTATCTGGTGAAAGACGATGCGGGCAAAGTCAGCCAAATCGTATTACCCATGCACGGCAACGGCCTGTGGTCGGTCATGTACGGCTTTGTGTCCATCCAACCCGACGGCAACACCATCAACGGCATCACCTACTACGACCAGGGCGAAACCCCGGGCTTGGGCGGCGAAATCGGCAACCCCCTGTGGCAGCAGAAATTCGTCGGCAAAAAACTGTTTGACGAACAAGGCAAACTGGCCATCCATGTGGGCAAAGGCGCGGGCGCGGACAAAGAGCACGGCGTAGACGGCCTCTCCGGCGCGTCGCTCACCACCAAAGGCGTGCAGGGTTCGTTTGCCTACTGGTTCGGCGAAAACGGCTACATTCCGTATCTGAACAAATTAAAATCAGCAGGAGCGCAATAATGGCTGATATGAAACGATTGAAACATTTGATGTTTTCCCCCTTTATCGACAACAACCCGATTGCTCTGCAAGTATTGGGCATCTGTTCGGCCTTGGCGGTAACCACCAAACTTCAGACGGCCGTTGTGATGGGCATTTCGGTAAGCCTCGTAACCGGCTTTTCCAGCTTCTTCATCTCGATGGTGCGGAACTATATCCCCAACAGCATCCGCATCATCGTACAGATGGCGATTGTCGCCTCGCTGGTAACGCTGGTCGACCAGCTTTTGCAGGCTTACGCCTATGAATTGTCCAAACAGCTTTCCGTGTTCGTCGGCCTCATCATCACCAACTGTATCGTGATGGGTCGCGCCGAAGCGTTTGCCATGAAAGAGCCGCCGCTCGAAAGCCTGGTTGACGGCATCGGCAACGGCGCAGGCTACGGCATGATGCTCATCATCATCGCCACCATCCGCGAGCTGGTCGGCTCGGGCAAACTGTTCGGCTATACCGTCTTCCAAACCATTCAAGACGGCGGCTGGTACCAGCCCAACGGCCTGTTTCTGCTCGCGCCCAGCGCGTTCTTCCTCATCGGCTTCCTCGTTTGGGGGCTGCGTACCTGGAAACCCGAACAGGCGGAGAAATAAATCATGGAACACTACTTAAGCCTCTTTGTTAAATCCGTCTTCTTGGAAAACATGGCACTGTCTTTCTTCTTGGGCATGTGCACCTTTTTGGCGGTATCGAAAAAAGTCTCCACCGCATTCGGCCTCGGCGTGGCAGTAACCTTCGTACTCGGCCTGTCCGTACCCGCCAACCAGCTCGTTTACTCGCTGCTTAAAGACGGCGCGATTGTCGAAGGCGTGGATCTGACCTTTTTGAAATTCATCACCTTCATCGGAGTGATTGCCGCCTTGGTGCAGATTCTCGAAATGTTTCTCGACAAATTCGTCCCCGCGCTCTACAACGCCTTGGGCATCTACCTGCCCCTGATTACCGTAAACTGCGCGATTTTCGGCGCGGTATCCTTTATGGCGCAGCGCGAATACAACTTCGGCGAATCCGTTGTTTACGGCTTCGGCGCCGGTCTCGGCTGGATGCTGGCCATCGTCGCGCTGGCGGGCATCACCGAAAAAATGAAATATTCCGACGCCCCCAAAGGCCTCAAAGGCTTGGGCATCACCTTCATCTCCGCCGGCCTGATGGCGATGGCGTTTATGTCGTTCTCCGGCATCCAACTATAAGGAAGGAGCGGACATGGAAATTATCTTAGGCATCGTGATGTTTACCGTAATCGTCTTGGCCTTGGCACTGATGATTCTGTTTGCCAAATCCAAGCTCGTCAGCGAAGGCGACGTAACCATCAAAATCAACGACGACGCAGACAAAGCCATTCATGTGCCCGCAGGCGGCAAACTTTTGGGCGCGCTTGCAGGCAAAGGCATCTTCGTTCCCTCCGCCTGCGGCGGCGGCGGCTCGTGCGGACAATGCCGCGTCATCGTCAAAAGCGGCGGCGGCGACATCCTGCCCACCGAGCTTTCCCACATCAGCAAACGCGAAGCCAAAGAAGGCTGCCGCCTTTCCTGCCAGGTCAACGTCAAAAACGACATGGACATCGAAGTACCCGAAGAAGTGTTCGGCGTCAAAAAATGGGAATGCACCGTCATCTCCAACGACAACAAAGCCACCTTCATCAAAGAACTCAAACTCGCCATTCCCGAAGGCGAAGAAGTCCCCTTCCGTGCCGGCGGCTACATCCAAATCGACGCCCCGCCGCACACCGTGTACTACAAAGACTTCGACATCCCCGAGGAATACCACGAAGACTGGGACAAACACGACCTCTGGCGTTACGTCTCCAAAGTTGACGAACCCATCCTGCGCGCCTATTCCATGGCCTCCTACCCCGAAGAAAAAGGCATCATCATGCTCAACGTGCGTATCGCCACTCCGCCGCCGCGTATGCCTGATGTCCCTCCCGGCCAAATGTCGTCCTACATCTGGTCGCTCAAACCCGGCGACAAAGTAACCATCTCCGGCCCCTTCGGCGAATTTTTCGCCAAAGATACCGATGTCGAAATGGTCTTCATCGGCGGCGGCGCAGGCATGGCACCCATGCGCTCCCACATCTTCGACCAGCTCAAACGTCTTAAATCCAAACGCAAAATCTCGTTCTGGTACGGCGCGCGCTCCAAACGCGAAATGTTCTATGTCGAAGACTTCGACGGCCTGCAAGCCGAAAACGACAACTTCCAATGGCACGTCGCCCTGTCCGACCCCCTGCCCGAAGACAACTGGGACGGCTACACCGGCTTCATCCACAACGTGTTATACGAAAACTACCTCAAAAACCACGAAGCCCCCGAAGACTGCGAGTTCTACATGTGCGGCCCGCCCGTAATGAACCAGGCCGTCATCAAAATGCTCAAAGATTTGGGCGTGGAAGACGAAAACATCCTGCTCGACGATTTTGGAGGGTAGCAGACAATGAAAAAATGCGTGGGAAGCAACACTTCCCACGCATTTTTTCAGGCCGTCTGAAACCAAAAGGCCGTCTGAAACCCTTGCGGGCGGTAGTGTAAAGTGGTATTTACAATACCCGCCTGACACAATCCCAAACCCATCTTTTCAGACGGCCTTCCGCCTTCGAGGCCGTCTGAAAGCCGCAAACCGCAAAAGCCATGATTAAAACCGACAAAATCCGCAAGCCCCAGCCCGTGTTGTTTTACATTGCCGACTATCTTTGGAGCGGCTTTGCCGGCTTGGGCGTGGCAATGGCGGCGGTGGCCTTGTGGGCGTGGGGCAGCGCGGTGTTTGGCGAATTTATGCTGCCCGCGCCTTCGGCCGTGTTTGCACAATCATTTGAATTGTTAAAACAATTTCAGGCGGCGGAATTGGGCGTGTCGCTGTGGCGCGCGTCGGCGGGCATTGGCATCGCGCTAGTGGCGGGCGTGTCGGCCGGTTTGCTGGCGGGGCGGTTTAAAACGGCGATGGCGCTGCTCAAACCGCTGATTACGGTGTTGCTGGCGATGCCGCCGATTATCTGGGTGGTGATGGCGTTGTTTTGGTTCGGTTTTGGCAATCCGAGCGTGCTGTTTACCGTGATTGTTTTGGTGGCGCCGCTCACTTTTGCGAGCGCGGCAGCGGGCATGGCCAGCGTGGATAAGAAAAACGAAGAACTGTTCGACGCTTACCGCTTAGGCCGTCTGAAAAAAATCCGCTATTTGTATGTGCCGCACCTTACGGGCTATCTGCTCTCCAGCATCAGCGTGGCGGTGGCGATGGGCGTGAAAGTGGTGATTATGGCCGAGCTGTTGGGCGCAAGCGAGGGCATCGGGGCGCGGATTGCCGATGCGCGGGCAATGCTGGAAACCTCAAGCGTGATGGCTTATGTGGTCTTGGTGATTGCCTTTGTGTCGCTGTTTGAGTACCTGTTTGTCAAGCCTTTGGAAATTTTGTTTATGCCGTGGAGACGATGATGCTGGTGTTGGAAAACCTGCGTTTTGAAATCCTGCGCGATGTAGTGGTGCGCGATTTTTCGCTGACGCTGGACGCGGGCGAAGTGAAAACGCTGTTCGGCCCCAGCGGCTGCGGCAAGACGACGGTGTTGCGGCTGGCGGCGGGTTTGGAAACGCCCAAATCAGGCCGTCTGAACAACACTTTCCGCAAAACGGGCTTTCTGTTTCAGGAAAACCGCCTGCTCGACAACCTCACCGCGATGCAGAATATCGCCGTGTTTATGGAGCGCGCCGACGAAGCAGCCGTGCTTGTGCTGGCGGAAAAAGTCGGCCTCACGGCAGGCGATTTGAACAAATATCCGTCCGAATTGTCGGGCGGAATGGCCAAGCGGGTGGCGTTTTTGCGGCTGATGCTGTGCGGCTGCGATTTGGCCTTGCTGGACGAGCCTTTTGTCGGCCTCGACCGCGATTTGCGCGAGGTGTTGGCGGCGATGCTGGTGGAAAAAATCGAGCGCGAAGGCTGGGCGTGTTTACTGGTTACGCACGACCGCTTCGAGGCCGCCCGCCTGAGCCGCGAAATCATGCTGCTCGCGCCCAAAGGCATGGGCGTGGAAAAAACCATTTTCCTGCCCGAGCCGCTGTCTTCGCGCGATTCGGCCTACGAAGAAGCCGCCGTGGCAAGGGAATTTGGCGGCGTAAAATATTATGAATGATTTGAAACAGTTGCCTGCTACTATCGACCGCCACGCTACAATTCTCTCCTCCGCGCCTTTGCGGGGGAGGGTTCAGGACAGGCAACGCATTACAAAGGTTTTAACTTGAACACCCGCAACTTGTTTTTCACCCACCCGATGCGCCCGTTTTTCACAGCGGCGGCAGCGGCGGCCGTGTTCGGCGCGGCTTCGTTTTTTCTGCGTGCCGACGCGGTATTGTTTCACCGCCTGGTGTTTTTGCAGCTGCTGCCTGCGGCGGCGTATAGCGGATTTTTATTAACCGCCGTGCCGGACTGGACGGGCTACACAAGCCGTCTGAAAAACATCGGCTTCGCGCTTTTTGCGCCGCTGCTTTTCGCCGCCCTTGCGCTGCCGTTTTGGCCGCAGGCCGCCGCGTTTGCCGTGGCCGCGTGCTGGTGGCTGCTGCTTGCGTTTTGCACATATTGCGTATGGCGCGGCCGCAATACCGACAATTTCGCCATCCTGCTGCTGCTTCTGCTGTTTGCCCTCGTTCAGACGGCCTATGCATCAGGCGGCAATCCCGCGCTTTTACGCAGCCTGATTCATCTCAACATCGCCGCCGTGATGCTGGTTTCCTTCCGCGTCAGCGTGGTTTTGGGCGCGGAGGCACTCAAATCATGCCGTCTGAAAGATCCGGTGTTCATCCCCAATTTCGTTTACAAAAACATGGCCATCCTGTTTCTGCTGCTCTACGCCGCCGCCGAGCTGCGCCTGCCTGCCGAAGCGGCGGGATTCGGCGCACTCGCCGTCGGCTTTGTGATTCTCGCCAAGCTGCGCGAGCTGCACCATTGGGAGCTGCTGCGCCGCCACTACATCGTGTTTTACTACCTTATCCAGCTTTCCGCCGCCGCAGGCTATCTGTGGCTGGGTGTTAACACGCTCGCAGGCAGGCTGCAGGGCGCGCCGCTGCACCTGATTACCCTCGGCGCGATGCTCGGCGCCATCATGCTGGTTTTTCTCACCGCCGGCCTGCGCCACAGCGGCTTTGCCGGGCTGAACTACCCCGCACCCGCCCGTGCCGCCTTCGCCTGCCTGATTGCCGCCGCCCTCTGCCGCGCCGTGCTGTCGGCTTGGCATCCGCTGTTTTTAATAACTGTACCCGCCGCGCTCGTTGCCGCCGCGTTTGCGCTCTATCTGTATTGCTTTATCCCGATATTTCGGGCAAACGCCTTTACCGACGACCCCGAATAAAGGCCGTCTGAAAGCCCGTTTTCGGTTTTCAGACGGCCTCTACTCCAAAACCGTAAACAAAGGAGAAACCATGTCGAAAATCCTCTCTTCGCTGAAATACCCGATTATCCAGGCGCCGATGGCCTTTGCCCACGATACCGCGCTGCCTCTGACCGTGTGCCGTGCAGGCGGTTTGGGCTCGCTGGCAGCTGCGATGTATGCGCCCGACGCGCTGGCGGCGGCGCTGCAAACCATGCGCGACGAAGCGGGCGCGATGCCGTACAACGTGAATTTTTTTGCCCACCGCACGCCGTTTGCCGACGAAGCGCAGCATGCGGCCTGGCTGGCGGTATTGCAGCCGTTTTTTGCGGAATACGGCCTGACGCAGGCCGACATTCCCGCAAGCGGCGGGCGGCAGCCGTTTGACGAAGCCGCGCTGGCGCTGGTCGAACAATACCGCCCGCCCGTCGTCAGCTTCCATTTCGGCCTGCCGCCGCAGCCTATGCTCGAACGCGTGAAAAAAACGGGCGCTGAGGTTTGGGCGAGCGCTACCACTGTGGCCGAGGCGCGCTGGCTGGAAGGGCAGGGCGCGGACGCGGTGATCGCACAGGGCTGGGAAGCGGGCGGCCACCGCGGCTGGTTTCTCGACAAAGACCCAAACGGCCAAAGCGGCCTGTTTGCCCTGCTTCCCTCCGTCGTCCGCGCGGTGAAGCTGCCCGTTGTCGCTGCGGGCGGTATTGCCGATGCGGCGGCGGTGCGCGCGGCCGTGGATTTGGGCGCGGCGGCGGTGCAGGCGGGCACGGCGTTTCTGCTGGCGGACGAAGCGTGGACGAAACCCGCCCACCGCGCGGCGATACAGGCCGCGCAGCCGGAGGATACCGCCGTCAGCAATCTGTTCAGCGGCGGCGCGGCACGCGGTATCGTCAACCGTTTTATGCGCGAAGCGGGGCCGGCCAACCCCGCCGCGCTGCCGTTTCCGCTGGCAGGAGCGGCGGCGGGCGCATTGCGTGCGGCGGCCGAAGCGCAAGGCTCGTTTGACTTCACGCCGTTTTGGGCGGGGCAAAACGCCGCCCGTTCGCAAGAAGGCAGCGCGGCGGAGATTGTGGCGCGTCTGGCGCAAGGGTTGCCATGCTGAGGCCGTCTGAAAACAAAAAAACGGCAAAAGGCCGTCTGAAAACGCCGCGCGGCTTTCAGACGGCCTTTTTCAGACGGCCTTCCCCGTTATGCTACAATCCGCCCATTTTTCATAACGCAAATTAACAGAAACAAAAGGATTCAAAACATGATTTCCACCAACGGCATCACCATGCAGTTTGGCGCCAAGCCGCTGTTTGAAAACGTATCCGTCAAATTCGGCGAAGGCAACCGCTACGGCCTGATCGGCGCCAACGGCTCGGGCAAGTCCACCTTTATGAAAATCCTCG
This sequence comes from Neisseria sp. 23W00296, assembly GCF_044772855.1. Lineage (NCBI taxonomy): Bacteria > Pseudomonadati > Pseudomonadota > Betaproteobacteria > Neisseriales > Neisseriaceae > Neisseria > Neisseria sp. 23W00296. The sequence continues at coordinate 646,627 of NZ_CP173024.1, forward strand.
GCGGCGATTTGGAGCAGACCGCAGGCGAAGTCGCCATCGAACACGGCGTGCGCCTGGGCAAGCTGCGCCAAGACCAGTTTGCCTATGAAGATATGCGCGTGTTGGATGTCGTGCTGATGGGGCACACCGAAATGTGGGCGGCGATGACCGAGCGCGACGCGATTTACGCCAACCCCGAAGCCACCGAAGACGACTACATGAAAGCCGCCGATTTGGAAGCCAAGTTTGCCGAATACGACGGCTACACCGCCGAAGCGCGCGCCGCCGAATTATTGAGCGGCGTGGGCATCGACGAGAGCCTGCACAACGCCACGATGAGCGAAGTCGCCCCCGGCTTCAAACTGCGCGTACTGCTCGCCCAAGCCCTGTTTTCCAAGCCCGACGTCTTGCTGCTTGACGAGCCGACCAACAACTTGGACATCAACACCATCCGCTGGCTCGAAGGCGTGCTCAACCAATACGACAGCACCATGATCATCATCAGCCACGACCGCCACTTTCTCAACGAAGTCTGCACCCACATGGCGGATTTGGACTACAACACCATCACCATCTACCCGGGCAACTACGACGACTACATGCTCGCCAGCGCCCAATCGCGCGAGCGCGCCCTGAAAGACAACGCCAAAGCCAAAGAAAAACTGCAAGAGCTGCAAGAATTTGTCGCCCGCTTCTCCGCCAACAAATCCAAAGCCCGCCAGGCCACCAGCCGCTTGAAACAGGCGGACAAAATCAAAGCCGAAATGGTGGAAGTCAAACCCTCCACCCGCCAAAACCCCTACATCCGCTTTGAAGCCGACGAAAAAGCCAAGCTGCACCGTCAGGCGGTTGAAGTGGAAAACCTTGCCAAATCGTTTGACAAAAAACTGTTTGAAAAACTGGGCTTTATTTTGGAAGCCGGCCAGCGTCTCGCCATCATCGGCCCCAACGGCGCGGGCAAATCCACGCTGCTGAAACTCTTGGCAGGCGCGTACAACGCCGAGTATTCAGACGGACTCACGCCCGATGCAGGCAGCATCAAATGGGCGGAAAAAGCCCACGTCGGCTACTACCCGCAAGACCACGAAAACGACTTCGACGTGGAAATGAACCTCACCGAATGGATGCGCCAATGGGGTCAGGAAGGCGACGACGAACAAGTCATCCGCGGCACGCTCGGACGTTTGCTGTTCGGCAGCAACGACGTGGTCAAACAAGTGAAAGTGCTCTCCGGCGGCGAAAAAGGGCGCATGCTCTACGGCAAACTGCTGCTGCTCAAACCCAATGTGCTGGTGATGGACGAACCCACCAACCACATGGACATGGAAAGCATCGAATCGCTCAACATGGCACTGGAAAAATACAACGGCACACTGATTTTCGTCTCGCACGACCGCCAGTTCGTCTCCTCGCTCGCCACCCAAATCATCGAATTGGACGGCAACGGCGGGTATGAGCATTATCTGGGGGATTATGAGAGCTATTTGGAGAAGAAAGGGGTTTGATTGGAAAGAAGGCAGCCTGAAAGGTTTTTTGCATATATTTCATCAGTGTAGCTTGGATCGAGACTCAACATGACCGGCAATCAAAAAGTTGGGAGTACAACCCAACTTACCTTGCTGATAAAAATTAGGGGCTTAGGAAGCAAAATCACCCAAATAAGTGATAGGCTTCTGAAATGAAATTAAAAAACAAATACCAAAAGTTCAGCAAAATTTCTGAACCACAATTTCGTCAAATTCTACGGCTATTTGCCTTGGATTTGACTGCTTATGATACTGCCAGACTAACTGGCATCAGTGTCAGAAGTATCAACACGCTATTCTTAAAATTACGCAACGGTTAGCTGCCGAATGCGAGCAGCAAACTCCTTTTGATGGCGTTGTTGAACTTGACGAATCCTACTTTGGTGCGAAGCGTATTCGTGGCAAACGCGGACGCGGTGCTGGTGGTAAAACCATTGTCTTTGGGGTACTCAAACGGGGCGATAAGGTTTATACGGAAATCGTACCCGATGCCTCCAAAGCCACGCTACAAAAGGTTATACGCGGCCATATCTCCATTGAGAGCGTCATCAATACTGACGGATGGCGCGGTTATCATGGTTTGATTGATATGGGATTTGCAAAGCATTTTAGGGTGTATCACGGGCAAAATGAGTTTGCTCGTGGAGCGCAACATATTAACGGTATTGAGTCGTTTTGGAGTTATGCAAAACACCGTCTGATACACAACATGGTGTAGCAAAACATACGTTTTACTTGCATCTGAAAGAAACTGAATTTCGCTTCAATCACAGGCATGATGATTTGTACAAAGTACTGCTGAAAATGTTGCGGAATGATCCTTTAAAATGATTTTTGCTTCCTAAGCCCCTTATAAGTAATCAGTTGCCAAAATTTAGCCAAGATTTCCGCCTACACGGGAATGACAACAGTTGTATAGATTTAAGATTGAGCAAAGATTTCAGGCTGCCCAACCCCGCCAACCAAAAGGAATCCCCATGCCTCGCCGCATCATCGCGCTTATTTTCCTCGCCCTTTCCATTGTGTTTGTAGAACAAGCCTTGACCAACCATGCCTTTCAAGATTGGCTGTTTGCCCGCCATCATAATATCCTAAGCTGGTATATCCGCCCGCTGCTGCTGGTTCCCATTATGCTGGCGGCGTGGTGGCGCAGTTGGGCGGGGCTGGCGGCGGGCATTTTCGCGCTGCTCACCAGCATGGCATGGTTTCCCGCGCCCGCGGTTGCCGATGCCAACGTCGCCCGTTTTCTTGCCGATGAAATCGCCTTTTTGCGCGGCGGTTGGACGCTGCAAACAGAGGGCTATACACGCTTGCCGTGCTGGCGTATTTCACGCTGCTGATTAGCGCGGCTTGGCAGCGCAGCGGCAAAGGCTTGGCGGCGGTGTTAGCCGCAGCGGCGTTGAGCAAGGTGGCGTTTAGCTTAATGGGAAGCGGCGCATCTGCCCGCGCGTTGATTGCGCCTGCGTTGCTGGGCTTAGTGATTGGGCTGGCGACGGTGTGGCGATTGTGGCGAGCGTGGCAGAAATAAGCAAGCATAGCGTGGGTCATGCGTAGGGTGTGTCGCCCCTGCGACGCACGCGTTCTATGCAACATCCGCCACCCGCTCCAAAGGCCGTCTGAAAGGTTCAGACGGCCTTTTGTGTAAACAAAGGAATCCGCTATGAATTTCAACAAACTAATCCCCGAACTGTCCGTTTTCGACATCGCGCAAACCAAAGATTTCTACGAAAAACTCGGTTTCCAAACCGAATACGAACGAACAGACGAAAACTTTGTGTTCATGTCGTTTCAAGAAAGCCAGTTTATGTTTGAGCAAATCCACGAAAAAGGCTGGAACACGGGCGAATTGGCCTATCCGCTGGGGCGCGGCATCAATTTTTCCATCGCCGCCGACGATGTCGAAGCGCTCTACGAAACGGTGAAACAAGCCGGCATCGAAACCTACCGGCCGCTGACCAAAAGAACCTATTTAGTCAACGGCATCGCAGAAGAGCAAATCGAGTTTCTGATTCAAGACCCAAACGGGTATTTGTTGAGGTTTACCAATTAGGCAAGGTATGGGACGGATTCGAGCATCCGGCCTGCACAGCAATCCTTTCAGAAACGCCATCCCCGCGCAGGCGGGGACGGCTTCAAAGCCACCTGTACGAAAGCAAACCCATGAACATCACCCTGCGTATCCCCGCCGAACACGACGCGGCCGCCGTTACCGCCCTGTTGGACGAACTCACCGCCGCAGGCAGCGACACCGACGGCTTTTGGCACGGCGCCGACACCTTCGTCTATGCCGACTGGCTCGCCGCCTGCCGCGAAGCCGCACACGGGCGCGGTCTGCCCGAAGGTTTTGTGCCGTATGTCCAATATGTTATGTTCGCCGATAACGGGCAGGCCGTCGGCTTTTTAAACCTGCGCCTGCGGCTGAACGATTTTCTGCGCCAGATCGGCGGCCATATCGGCTACTGCGTCCACCCCGCGCAGCGCGGCAAAGGCATTGCCAAACAAGCCCTGCACCAAGCCGTAAGCGAAGCCCGCCGCCACAGCATCGGGCGCCTGCTGGTTACCTGCCGCAGCAGCAACCCCGCCAGCCGCCGCGTTATCCTTGCCAACGGCGGCACGCTGGAAGACATCCGCGACGGAATCGAGCGCTATTGGATAGAAACCAAATAGGCCGTCTGAAAGCGCCAATCCGCTTTTCAGACGGCCTGCACGGTTTTCCGCAACCGGCCAAGCCGCGTGTACCGCTCCAAGGCGATACACGCGTTTTTGCCGTTCATTAAAACCGTGTCCGTTGTTTGGCGCGGATGACGGATTCCGACGCCGTGTATGCTGCGGTGCTGTATGCGCTGCCGTTATTTGCAAGGGAAAAGGCCGTCTGAAAACCGGATTTTTTGTTTTCAGACGGCCTGTTGTTTCCGGCGGTTTATTGTACGAGCAGGGCGGTTTCGCCGGTGTTGCCGTAGAGGGGTTTGACGCGGACGCCGCTGCCGCGTTTGCCGCTGACGGAGACGATGAGGCCGTCGTATTCGCCGGTGTAGGTGGTGATTTCGGCGTCGCCGTATTCGCGGAAGCTGATGCGGCTGCAATCGGGGCGGCAGGTTTGGGCGGGCCAGCGCAGGTAGTAGCTGCGGCCGGATTCGACGGCGAGGTTTTCGCCGCCTTTGAGGTTGAAGTAGGGGTAGTCGGGTTTGCGGGTGCGGAAGCTCCATTCGGCCGTGTGTTCTTTGATGTCGCCGTCGTTTTCCCAGTCGAACAGGCGGTAGCGGAAGACGGCGCGGTAGGCGGTGTCGTAGGCGAGGGGGTCGAGGGGGAAGAGGGCGAACTGGTAGGGGGTCAGGCGTTTGTTGGGGTCGGTTTCGGCGGTGAGCAGGCGGGTGTTGCCGATTTTTTCTTTGCCTTTGAAGAGTTCGAAGGAGATCATTTGGGGTTCTTCGCCGCCTTCGGCGAAGGCGATGCTGACGGGGTTGCCGCTGTATTCGCGGTCGGGCAGGGGGTTGGGGGTTTCGTTGGAGAAGACGGGGGCGGCGAGTTTGCCGACGGGGTAGACGGTGTAGTCGGGGATGTTGAGTTTGAGTTCGTCTTGGTAGAAGACGGCGCCGTTGCGGCAGAGGCCGGAGTAGTAGAAGCGGCTTTCGTCGGCCTCTTCTTCGCTGCGGTTGAGGCGGCACAGGCGTTCGGCGTCGCGCCGCCCTTGGTTGATGACGAGGGCGTGGCGGTTGTTGTGTGTCGAGTAGGCGATGCCGGCTTCGTCGGCTACGGGGTCGAGCAGGGAGAAGCGGTGGTAGATGGCGGTCATGAGGCCGTCGATGTATTGGTGTTGCAGGGTTTGTTCGCCTATGGGGGCGGCGTGTGCGCCGGTGCTGAGGTTTTCTTGTACGCCGAGGTAGAGGTAGCCGGTTTTTTCCACGCGTTCGTCGAGTTCTTTGCCGGTGTAGAGGGGGCTGTCGGCGTGGTTTTCGTCGTGCATGTCTTCGGGGTAGTCGTTGAGGTAGCGGGCGTGTTTGGCGGCGGAGCGGGTGAGTGCGTCGGAGCGGGAGAAGGGGTCAAGCCCGGCTTCGCGGCGCAGCAGGTTGAGGTAGCCGAGGGCGTCGAGGCGGGCGTGGGGTTTGCCGTCGTGTCCGCTTTGGGCGGACAGGGTGGGCGGCGGCGGACGTTTGGTGAGGATTGCGGCAGCATACATGAGGGCGGCCAGCAGGGCGATCCAGATGATGAGGGCTTTGAGGGAGCCGGGGATGGAGGGAGCGCGCATATTATTCGAGGATGTAGAGACCGACGGCCAGGGTGGCGACGGTGAGGCAGAAGAGGAGGATGACGGAGATGACGAATCGTTTCATGGGAAATCCTTGGGGCTGCCGGCCAATCGGCGCTGCGGTAGTTTGGGTTTGGTTTGTTTGTTTTGCGGGGCTTTAAGCGGGTTCGGAAATGACGCAACGCCCGGGCTTTCAGACGGCCTCGGGCGGATACGGGGCTGCGGCGGTATGCGGATACCGCCGCAGTGTCTGTGTGCGGCTTATTCGTCGGCAAACATGTTTTTAAACCACAGTTTGATGCCGTCCCACAGGCGGCCGAAGAAGCCGGCTTCTTCCACGGCTTCGAGGGCGACGACGGGTTTTTCAGCCAGCACTTTGCCCTCGTAGGTGATTTTCAGCTTGCCCAGCACCTGGCCTTTTTCCACGGGCGCGATGACGGGTTGGACGGTTTCCAGCACGGTTTTCACTTTTGCACCTTCGCCGTGCGGGATGGTGACGTAAACGGGTTCGGCAAAGCCGGTGTCGACGGTGTCTTTCTGCCCTTTGTAAATCTGCACGGGGGCGACGGCTTTTCCGGCGTCGTAGGCTTTGGGCGTGTCGAAGGCCTGCAGGGCCCAGTTGAGCAGTTTGCTGCTCTCGCCCGCGCGCGATTCTATGCTGTCGGCGCCGACAACGACGGAAACGACGCGGCGGCCGTTGCGTTTGCTCGATGCGATGAGGTTGTAGCCTGCGGTGTTGGTGTGGCCGGTTTTCAAACCGTCGACGTTCGGGTCGCGGTAGAGCAGGAGGTTGCGGTTGGGCTGCTCGATGTTGTTGTATTTGAAGGACTGCATCGAGTAGATGGGATAGTACTTGGGATAATCTTTGATGATGGCGGCGGAGAGAATGGCAAGGTCGCGCACGGTGGTGATGTGGCCGTCGCCCGGCAGGCCGGTGGCGTTCATGAAATGGGTGTTGTTCATGCCCAGGCGCTTGGCTTCGGCGTTCATCTGTTCGGCAAAACCCGCTTCGCTGCCGCCGAGCGCTTCGGCCAGCGTGATGGCGGCGTCGTTGCCCGACTGGACGATCAGGCCTTTGAGCAGGTCGCCCACCGACACGGGTTTGCCCATGTTGAGGAACATGCGCGAGCCTTCGGCGCGCCAGGCGGTTTCAGACGGCGTGAGCATGTCCTGCGCTTTGAGTTTGCCGCTTTCGAGGGCTTGGAAGGCGAGATAGGCGGTCATAAGCTTGGTGAGCGAGGCGGGCTCGACGGGTTTGTCCAAGTCTTTGCCGGTGAGAATCTGGCCGCTCTGCAAATCTTGCACGAGGTAGGCGGCGGCGGCAATTTCGGGTGCGGACGAGGGCTGCGGCTTGGGCTCGGGCGGCAGAATGTCGGGTTCGGATGCGGCCTGTTCGACGGGCGCGGCGGCCGCGGGTTTGCTCGATTTGTGGCGGTGTTTGGCGGCATAGGCCGTCTGAAAAGAGAGCGAGGCACAGAGTGCCAGCACGGTGAGGGATACGGTTTTTTTCATAATGATGCGGCAGGAAGGGCGGAGGGATTGGAAGGCTGCGGCAGGCCGTCTGAAAAGAGGGGGCGGCGCGCCGCGCGGAATGTGCGTAAAAAAAAGGCGCATTATACCCACGAGCCCCGCATTTGCTAACTTTTTCTTGCCTTCGCCCTGACGCGCGGGTATGGTTTTACCTTTCGTAAAATAACTTAACATCATGAGCACCCTGCCGCATTCCGACTACCTCACCCGCATCCTCACTTCCTCCGTTTACGACGTCGCCGCCGAAACCCCGCTCGAACCCGCCCGCAGCCTGTCGGGCCGTCTGAACAACACCGTCCTGCTCAAACGCGAAGATTTGCAGCCCGTGTTTTCCTTCAAAATCCGCGGCGCCTATAACAAAATGGCCGCGCTCGGCGAAGAAGAACGCGCCCGCGGCGTCATTACCGCCAGCGCGGGCAACCACGCCCAGGGCGTCGCCCTCTCCGCGCGGAAACTCGGCTGCGAGGCCACCATCGTCATGCCCGAAACCACGCCGCAAATCAAAGTCGACGCCGTGCGCGCCCTCGGCGGAAAAGTCGTCCTCAAAGGCACGTCCTACAACGACGCCTATGACCACGCAACAGAGCTTGTCGCACAAAGCGGCCTCACCTACATCCCGCCCTTCGACGACCCCGACGTGATCGCGGGGCAGGGTACCATCGGCATGGAAATCGTCCGCCAGCACCCCAAGCCCGTCCATGCCGTGTTCGTTCCCGTCGGCGGCGGCGGGCTGGCGGCGGGCATCGCCGCCTTTGTCAAACACGTCCGCCCCGAAATCAAAGTGATCGGCGTCGAAACCTACGACGCCTGCGCCATGAAACAGTCGCTTGATGCCGGCCGCCGCGTCGAGCTCAAAGACGTCGGCCTCTTCGCCGACGGCACGGCGGTGAAACTCGTCGGCGAACAAACCTTCGCCCTCTGCCGCGACCTGCTCGACGAAATCATCCTCGTCGACACCGACGACATCTGCGCCGCCGTCAAAGACATCTACGACGACACCCGCAGCATCACCGAACCCTCAGGCGCCCTCGCCCTGGCCGGCCTCAAAGCCTACACCGCCCGCGAAGGCTGCACAGGACAGACCCTGATTGCCGTCAACAGCGGCGCCAATATGAACTTCCACCGCCTGCGCCACGTCTCCGAGCGCAGCGAACTGGGCGAAGGCAACGAAGGCATCTTTGCCGTGTCCATCCCCGAAGAGCCCGGCAGCTTCCTCAAATTCGTCGACCTGCTGGGCAACCGCAGCGTCACCGAATTCAACTACCGCTACGGCGACGCTGCCACCGCCCACATCTTCGTCGGCATCCAAACCACCGGCGCCGCCGACCGCGCCGCCATCGCCGCAGAACTGGCCGCCGCAGGCTTCCCCGCTACCGACCTCACCGACGACGAAACCGCCAAAATCCACATCCGCTACATGGTCGGCGGCCGCAGCCCGAACGTGCGCCACGAACACCTCGTCAGCTTCGAATTTCCCGAACGCCCCGGCGCCCTGCGCCACTTCCTCAGCCACATCAAAAGCGGCTGGAACATCACCCTTTTCCACTACCGCAACCACGGCGCCGACTACGGCCGCATCCTCGTCGCCATCGACGTGCCGCCCGAGGACAACGCCGCCTTCGCCGCCTTCTTGAACAGCGTCGGCTACCCCTACGAAGACCAGACCGGCAACGCCGCCTACCGCCTGTTCCTCGGCTGAGCCTGCGGCGCGAACCGCACAAAGGCCGTCTGAAAAACCTGCTTCGCAGGTTTTTCAGACGGCCTTTTCAGACGGCCTCAATCCCGCGTCGGCAGCGCTAAAAAATGGTCGCGGTAGTAGCGCATTTCTTCGATGCTCTCGAGAATGTCGTCCAGCGCTTTGTGCGAGCCGCGTTTGACCACGCCTTTGGCGACGGCAGGGTGCCAGCGTTTGGCCAGTTCTTTGAGGGTAGAGACGTCGAGATTGCGGTAGTGGAAATAGGCTTCGAGGCGCGGCATGTATTTCTGCATGAACCGGCGGTCTTGGTGCACCGAGTTGCCGCACATCGGCGAGGCTTTTTCGGGTATCCAGGCGGCGATGAAGTCGAGCAGTTTTTGTTCGACTTCGGCTTCGGTGAGCTGCGATTGGCGCACGCGCTCGGTGAGGCCGGTGCGGCCGTGGGTGGCGGTGTTCCATTCGTCCATGGCGTTGAGAATCTCGTCGCTTTGGTGGATGACGTACACTTCGGATTGCGCCAATACGTTCAAATCGCTGTCGGTGATGATGACGGCGACTTCGATGATGCGCTCTTTTTCGGGGTCGAGCCCGGTCATTTCCATGTCGAGCCAGCAGAGGTTGTTTGCGTTTCGGGTCATTTCAGACGGCCTTCGGTCAGTGAAAAAAACGGGCGGCATTATAGCGGAGGCGGAGGACAAGAGGCCTTCTGAAAAGAGGCCGTCTGAAAAAAGTTCAGACGGCCTTTAACTGCGTTGAGGCTGAGCTTTCAGACGGTCTGTACGCATTTTGCGGCGGGCGTTCCGTCTGCCTGTTTCAATCTGCCTGCTGCGGGGGCAGGGCGGTGAAGCCGAGTTGTTCGGCGCGGCCGCGGTCGGCGGCGGGGATGGTGTAGACGTTGATGCTGCCGGTTGCGCCGCCGCAGACGGCGGGGAAGGCGACGCCCCGCATTTGGTCTTTGCGCTCGGCGTATACGGGGATGCCATCGAGCAGGCGGCGCATTTGCCGTGTGTCTATACCGCCGCCTTGGCATTGGCGGGATTCGTCGGAGCGGTAGACTTCTATGGTGCCGTTTTCAGACGGCCTGCCGCTTGTGGCGCAGGCGGCGCAGAGGAGGGCGGACAGTAGGACGGAAAGGGCGGGTTTCACGATGGTTTTTCCTTTTTCGGAGGGACGGTTTCGGCTGTGTCGGTAATCGGCGTTTTGGCGGCAGCCGTGTCGAAAACGCCAAACGGGTTTTCAGACGGCCTGTCGGCGGAGGCCGTCTGAAAACGCGGTTAGTGCTTGTTTTGTTAATCGCTTTGCGCCAGATAGTCGAGGATGTCGCGGCGGAAAGCGGATTTTTTGCCGAGGCCGGACAGTTTTTCGTGCAGGAGGGCGCGGATTGTGTCGGAGCGGTAGCCGCGTTCGGCAATGGCGAACAATGCCCATGATGCGTTGCCGCGCGTGCCTGCAGCCAGTTGTTTGAGCAGGAAGCTTTCGATGTACGGCCGCTGCGGCAGGTAGGCGGCGGCAAAAATCAGGGGAAAAATAAGGGCGGCGGCGGGGGCGGCAAAGTATGGGCGGACGGCGTTTTCAAAGCGGGCGTAGTCGGACGGGCTGAAGATTTGCCTTCTGAACAGATGGGTTAGGGCGCGTTGACATTCAGCTTGCGAAGCGGTTTTTTGAGGAAAAATTCGCGCCTGCAAGGAAAAAAGCGCAGCAAGATTGAATATCTTGCGAGCATTTTTGACGCGGCAGGCGTGGATTTTTACCAAAAATACCGCCGCAAGGCTGATTGTCAACGCGCCCTAGAGCAATCAGGCTTTCGGCTTTGACGGTGGTTTTTTCGCCGCTTTGCAGGATGGCGGCGAGGGTGCCGCCGATTTTGCCGGTTTGCGCCGGTGTCAGGGCGGTTTGCATTTGGCCAGTGACGAAAACGGCAGCGGCTCTGGTTTTGGCGTATTGGCCGTCCAGCAGCCGGTATACGGTATCTTCGATTTGCGCGTAGGGGAGGTGTTGCAGGGCGCGGGCGGCGGCGTAGCGGAGGGTAAGGCCGGTGGCGGGGTCGGCAATCAGACCGGCCAGCTGCGCGGCGTTTTGCCCGCGGCACAGCAGGTAGGCTTGGTGTTCTTCGTCTTGCTGCCGTTGTCTGTCCATGGTTGTGCTTTCCGTTTCGGAGGCCGTCTGAAAGGGTTTCAGACGGCCTTTTTGTCTTTTTTCTGGTTGGCGATGCCCATCAGGAGGGCGAGTATGGTCATGATGGAGAGGGTGGCGGTGCCTCCGTAGCTGACGAGGGGGAGGGGGACGCCGACGACGGGGAGGATGCCGCTGACCATGCCCATGTTGACGAAGGCGTAGCAAAAGAAGGTCATGGTGAGGGCGCCGGCGAGGGTGCGGCTGTACAGGTTGGGGGCTTGTGCGGCGATGTAGAGGCCGCGCGCGAGGATGATGAGGTAGACGGCCAGGAGCAGGAGGTTGCCGATGAGACCGAATTCTTCGCCGTATACGGCGAAGATGAAGTCGGTGGTGGATTCGGGGATGTAGTCGAGGTGGGTTTGCGTGCCGTTGAGCCAACCTTTGCCCCACACGCCTCCCGAGCCGATGGCGATCATGGATTGGATGATGTGGTAGCCGTCGCCCAGCGGGTCTTTGGTGGGGTCGAGCAGGGTGAGGACACGGGTTTTCTGGTAGTCGTGCATGACGTAGTTCCACATCAGGGGCAGGGCGGCGACGGCGGCAACGAGGGCGGCAAGGATGACTTTCCAGGGCAGGCCGGCGAAGAAGACGACGAAGAGGCCGGAAGCCATGATGAGGGTGGCAGTGCCCAGGTCGGGTTGTTTCAAAATCAGGAAAACGGGGACGATGACGATGATCAGGGCGGTAAGGTAGTGGTGCCAGCGCAGGTTGCCGGCGTTGCGTTGCAGATACCAGGCAACCATCATGGGCAGGGCGATTTTCATGATTTCGGAGGGCTGGATGCGGACGCCGAGGTTGAGCCAGCGGGTTGAGCCGTTGACGGTGACGCCGAAGAAGTGGACACCGACGAGCATGAGCACGCCGAGCAGGTAGGCGGGCAGGGCGAATTTGGCGAGGGTTTGCGGTTTGGTGCGGGCGATGAGCCAGATGAGGGCGAAACCGATGACGGTGTGCATGGTTTTGCTTTCTAGGCGGCCGATGTCCTGCCCGTCGGCGGAGTAGAGCAAAAAGAGGCTCATGACGTAGATGATGAGCATGGCGTAAAACAGCCAGGGGTCGATGGGCTGCCAGATGAGGCGTTTGGCCTTGGCGATGATGTTTTCGTTCGGGTTCATGGCTTGGGCTCGGAGGCGGCGGGGGCGGGGAGGCCGTCTGAAACGGGTGCGGAGGCGGGTGTCTGCGCGGCTTCGGGCTGTGCGGCGCGGAAGGCGCGGGTAACGGGGTTTTCAGACGGCCTCTGTACTGCGCCGCCGGCCAGCAGGGGGTTGGCAACGGTGGTTTTGCCGCTGTTGTCGACGGGGATTTCGCGGTCGCCGCCGGCTTTGAGGGTGAGCAGGTAGTAGTCGGACAGGGCGCGGGCGAGAGGGGCGGCGTTCGCGCCCCAGCCGCCGTTTTCGAGGATGACGGCGATGGCGATTTTGGGTTTGTCCAGCGGGGCGAAGGCGATGAACCAGGCGTGGTCGCGGTGCTGCACGGCGAGGGCGGCGGCGTTGTAGGATTTGCCTTGGGCGATCTGCACGACTTGGGCGGTGCCGGTTTTGCCGCCCATGCCGTATTTGAGCCCCGCGCCGACTTTGCGGGCGGTGCCGCCCGGTTGCAGCACTTTGGCCATGGCGGCTTTGATGTAGTTGAAGTGTGCCTGTTTGAAGGGCAGGGTGCGGACGGGTTTGGGGTCGATGAGGGTGATTTGCTGTTTGTTGTGGTCGAGCAGTTCTTTGACGAGGTGGGGGCGGTATACCGTGCCGTTGTTGGCAAGGGTGGCGGTGGCGTGCGCCATTTGCAGGGGGGTGTAGGCGTTGTAGCCCTGGCCGATGCTGATGGGCACCATTTCGGCGACGTTCCATTTGCGCCGCGCGGGGGGGAGTTTGGCGAAGCGTTTTTCCTTCCATTCGGGCGAGGGCAGTACGCCTCTGTATTCGTGCGGCAGGTCGATGCCGGTTTGTTGGCCGAGGCCGAACTGGGACAGGTAGGGGTGGGCTTTTTCGATGCCCAGCTCGAAGCCGAGGCGGTAGAAGAAGGTGTCGGAGGAGACCTGTATCGCTTTCATCAGGTTGGCCGAGCCGTGGCCGCTGCGTACGGAGTCGCGGAACATGTGTTTGGTGCCGGGTATGCTCCACGAGCCGGGGGCGGGGACGACGGTGTTTTGGCCGATTTTGCCGCTTTCCAAAAGCGCCATGCCCATAAAGGGTTTGAAGGTGGAGCCGGGCGGGTAGAGGCCTTGGGTGACGCGGTTGATCATCGGCTTTTGCCAGTCTTCGTTGAGGGCTTTCCAGCTTTCGCTGTCGATGCCGTCGATAAAGAGGTTGGGGTCGAAGGAGGGGTTGGAGACGAAGGCGATGACGCCGCCGGTTTGCGGGTCGATGGCGACCATCGCGCCGCGTTTGCCTTTCATCAAGCGCATGGCGTACTGCTGCAAACGGATGTCCATCGCCAGTTTCAGCGTCTGGCCGTTTTGCGGCGGCACGGTTTTGATGGTGCGGATGATGTTGCCGTATGCGTCTTTTTCCACTTCGCGGTAGCCGGGGATGCCCAGCAGCTGGCGCTCGTAATAGCTTTCGAGGCCGGATTTGCCGATGTGGGTGCTGCCGCGGTAGAGCGGGGTGAGCTTTTCTTCGGCCAGCCGCGCCTGGTCTTTGTCGCTGATGCGGCCGATGTAGCCGAGAAAGTGGGCGGTTTGTTCGCCGTAGGGGTATTCGCGGAAGGTGCGGGCGTTGATTTCGACTCCGGGCAGGGTGTAGAGGCGGGCGGCGATGCGCGAGGCTTCGTCGGGCGTGAGTTTGAGTTTCAGCGGGATTTTTTCGTAGGAGCGGAATTCGCTGCGGAATTTTTTGAAGCGCTTGAGATCGGTTTCGCTGATGTCGGCCATGGTTTTTAAGACGGCCACGGTGTCGTCGAGTTTGCCTTCGATGCGGTTGGGGACGATTTCCAGCGAGTAGGCGGGGTAGTTGTGTGCCAAAACCACGCCGTTGGCATCGACGATTTCGCCGCGTATCGGCGGCGTGGGAATCAGGGAGATGCGGTTGGAGGCGGCCTGGGCGGTGAATTCGCCGTGCTTTTGCACCTGCAGGTAGGCAAAACGCGCCGCCAGCGCGCCGAAAAGCAGCACGATGAAGGCGAATGCGGCGAACAGGCGGATGCGGAAGTCGCGCTGTACGGCGGCGGCATCGTTGCGGGCGGCGGGATAGGGGCGGAAGGTCTTCATCGGCGGCGGGAGAAATGCAGAAGTGCCAGCATCAGTTTGTTGAGCATCGGCCAGGCCAGTGCGCCGACGACGGGGGCGAGCAGGCCGGGCAGGCCGGTGAGGCGGTGGTCGGCAATCAGATGCAGGAGGATGAGGACGATGTGGCTGCCTGCCAGTGCCAGCAGCACGGCGACGGACTGGAAGGCATAGCTTTGCAGGACGATGAAGCGCTGGTATTTCTGGATGAAGAATACCATCAGGATGTAGGCCAGCGCGTGGCGGCCGAGCGGCGCGGCGATGCCGATGTCGATCAGCAGGCCGCAGACAAAGGCGGTGACGATGCCGACGGACTGCGGGCGGTTGAGCGCCCAGTAGAGCAGGGTGAGGGCGGTGGCTTCCGGCAGCCAGAAGGAGAGGTGTGCGGGAAAGGGAATCAGGTCAAACAAGATCGAGACGGCAAAGGTCGCGCCGATCAGGCGTTTGGGAATCCGGTTGTAGAAATCGTCGAAATCGGTCATGGGCGGGGGGGGGGTGCCGCCGCTTCGGAGGCCGTCTGAACACTCAGGGGCTCGGTTTGCGGCAGAACCAGTACGTATTTGCTGCTGCGCACGGCGGCGGGAACGGACAGCGCGGCGCGGTAATAGGGTGTGCCTGAGGAGCGCTCGGCGCTTTCCACTTTGGCTACGGGAATGCCGGCCGGATAAACGGAATCAAGGCCGGAGGTGACCAGAAGGTCGCCCGCCTGCAAATCGGCGTCAACGGGAAAATAGCGCAGGGAAACACGGTTGCCGTCGCCGTAGACCAGGCTGCGTACGCCGGTACGCTCGACTGTGACGGGAACGACCGATTGGGCGTGGGTGAGCAGGGTCAGTTCGGCGCCGAACGGGTGCACGGCGGTGAGCTGGCCGATCAGGCCGTTTTGGTCGACCACCGCATCGCCCGCCTGCAAACCGTCGCTGCTGCCTTTGTTGATAACCAGCTTGTCGGCAAGCGGATTTTTGCCGTTGGACACCACTTCCGCCGCCGTGCCGTTTCCCAATGCGGTGTTTTTCAGGCCGTTGATCCGTCGCAGCTCCTCCAGCTCGCGCCGTTCGGCGCCGCTTTGCCGCAGCATGGCGGACAGGCGCATGTTTTCCGTTTGCAGGCGGCTGTTGGCGGCAATCAGCGACTGCTGCGAGTGCAGGAAAGTGCTGCCGTATTCGTACAGTTCGACCGGTTTGTCGGCCAGCCACTGCAAGGGTTTGAGCGCGGTGGAAAGATAGGATTTGAGCTGCTGCACGGCGGCGTAGCGGCCGTCCAAAACCATCAGCGCAATGCTGGCAATCGACAAGATAACCAGCCGGTTGACGGGGCGGTTGCGGTTGCGTGTGAAGCTCAGGGATTTGGACATGGCGCCGGCGCAGTTTCGGGTTTAGGGGTTGGCGACGAAGATGGAATTCAGACGGCCTACCAGATCAAGGGCGCGGCCGGTGCCGCGGGCGACGCAGGTGAGCGGGTCTTCGGCAATCATCACCGGCAGGCCGGTTTCTTCGGCCAGCAGTCTGTCCAAACCTTTGAGCAGCGCGCCGCCGCCGGTGAGCACCAGGCCGCGTTCGGCGATGTCGGCGCCCAGCTCGGGCGGGGTTTGTTCCAGTGCGGTTTTTACCGATTGGACGATTTGGTTGACCGGCTCGGTAATCGCTTCGAGCACTTCGTTGGAAGAGATAGTAAAGGAGCGCGGGATGCCCTCGGCGACGTTGTGGCCTTTGACTTCGATCTCCTTCACCTCCATGCCGGGGAAGGCCGTGCCGATGTCTTTTTTGATGCTTTCGGCGGTGGCCTCGCCGATTAACATGCCGTAGTTGCGGCGCACATAATTGATGATGGCTTCGTCGAAAGCGTCGCCGCCGACGCGCACAGAGTGTGAGTACACCACACCGGAGAGCGACATTACACCCACTTCGGTGGTGCCGCCGCCGATGTCCACCACCATTGAGCCGGTCGGCTCTTCGATGGGCAGACCCGCGCCGATGGCTGCGGCCATCGGTTCTTCAATCAGATAAACCGCCGATGCGCCCGCCGCTTCGGCCGAGTCGCGGATGGCTTTGCGCTCTACCTGCGTCGAGCCGCAGGGTACGCAGATAACGATGCGCGGCGTGGCGGCAAAGCGGCTGTGCGTCACTTTTTTGATGAAGTGTTTGAGCATTTTTTCGGTGACGGTAAAGTCGGCGATCACGCCGTCTTTCATCGGACGGATAGCTTGGATGCTGCCGGGTGTGCGGCCGAGCATTTTTTTCGCGTCCGTGCCGACTGCCAGCACCGCGCTGCGGCCGGTGTTCGGGTCGATCTGCATCGCCACCACGGAAGGCTCATCCAGAACAATGCCTTTGCCTTTGGTGTAGATCAGCGTGTTGGCCGTGCCCAGGTCGATGGCCAGATCGTTGGAGAAATAACGGGTGATGAAACGGGGAAACATAGGGGTTCCTGCAATGGTAAACGGAGGGTGTCGATACGTTTTCAGACGGCCTGAATCCGGCGGCTGTTGTTTACATTTGGTTTGTGAAGCGGGTTGTAAACAGCATCTTGCGGTGAGGCCGTCTGAACGGGGGAAATTAGTTATTCCGGCAGCGCGTTTCGGTTATAATCCGCGCCGCTTGGCGGAAAGCGCGCTATGATACCCTAAATTGTCAATATTGCTAATTATCTTTAAGGAAATTTTCATGTCCCTGAGCCTGTCCGATGTAGAGAAAATCGCCCGCCTGTCGCGGCTGAGTCTGGACGAAAACGAAAAACAGCAGATGCTCGGCGATCTGAACGGCATCTTCGATCTGGTCGGAAAAATGCAGGCCGTCGATACCGAAGGCGTCGAACCCATGACCCACCCGCACGACCTCGCCCTGCGCCTGCGCGACGATAAAGTTACCGAAACCGACCGCGCCGCCGAATACCAAACCTGTGCGCCCGAGGTGCGAAACCGTCTCTACATCGTGCCGCAGGTTATCGAAGAATAAGCGTTCAGACGGCCTCATGCCTGACTTGAAGGCCGTCTGAAAATATCACATCAGCTTGGCGCGCCCTGTTTCCATTATTTTTCAGCAACACAGATTGCAGGCCGTCTGAACCGCATTTCCCGGAAAAAACATGACCCCCTACACCCTCAAACAAGCCTCCGAATTATTACAGTCCAAACAAATTTCCGCCGTCGAACTGGCGGGCGAATACCTGAAAGCCATCGCCGCGCACAACACCGCCATCAACGGCTACATCACGCTTGACGAAGAAAAAACTCTCGCCGAAGCCCGCGCCGCCGATGCGCGCATTGCCGCAGGCAATGCCACCGCGCTTACCGGCGTACCCGTCGCCTACAAAGACATCTTCTGCCAAACCGGCTGGCGCAGCGCCTGTGCCAGCAAAATGCTCGACAACTTCGTTTCCCCCTACACCGCCACCGTGGTGCAAAACCTGCTCGACCAAGGCATGGTAACGCTCGGCCGCACCAATATGGATGAATTTGCCATGGGTTCGGCCAACGAAAACTCCTACTACGGCGCAACCCGCAACCCGTGGAACACCGCCCATGTGCCCGGCGGCTCGTCCGGCGGCTCGGCAGCCGTGATTGCCGCCCGCCTTGCCCCCGCCAGCTTAGGCTCCGACACCGGCGGCTCCATCCGCCAGCCCGCCTCCCATTGCGGCATTACCGGCTTGAAACCCACCTACGGCACCGTTTCCCGCTTCGGCATGATTGCCTACGCCTCCAGCCTCGACCAGGCCGGCCCGATGGCGCAAACCGCCGAAGACTGCGCCATCCTGCTCAACGCCATGGCAGGCTTTGACGAACGCGATTCCACCAGCCTCGAGCGCGAAAAAGAAGACTACACCCGCGATTTGAACCGCCCGCTCAAAGGCCTGAAAATCGGCCTGCCCAAAGAATACTTCGGCGACGGCTGCGAAGAAGATGTCAAAACCGCGCTGCAAAACACCATCGACCTGCTGCGCGGCATGGGCGCGGAAACAGTAGAAGTGTCCCTGCCGCAAACCGCCCTGTCCATCCCCGCCTATTACGTGCTCGCCTCCGCCGAAGCCAGCACCAATCTCTCGCGCTACGACGGCGTGCGCTACGGCCACCGCGCCGCCGAGTTTGCCAATCTCGAAGAAATGTACGCCAACACCCGCGCCGAAGGCTTCGGCAGCGAAGTCAAACGCCGCATCATGATCGGCACTTATGTACTGAGCCACGGCTACTACGATGCCTACTACATCAAAGCGCAAAAACTGCGCCGCCTCGTCGCCAACGACTTTCAGACGGCCTTTGCCGGCTGCGACCTTATCTTAGGCCCCACCGCCCCCAGCTCCGCCCCACAAATCGGCAGCCACGGCGGCGACCCCGTACAAGCCTACCTTTCCGACATCTACACCATCGCCGTCAACCTCGCCGGCCTGCCCGCCCTCAGCCTGCCCGCCGGTTTCTGCCGCAACGGCCTGCCCATCGGCGTACAGCTTATCGGCAACCACTTCTCCGAAGCCCGCCTGCTCAACGCCGCCCACCAAATCCAATTGGTAAGCGACTGGCACAGCAAAGTGCCGAAGCTGTAAAAGCGCAGGCAAAAGGCCGTCTGAAAACCCAAAACAGGCTTTCAGACGGCCTCATTAATCCAAACCCAACCCGATCATGTCCAAAGTGTTCACTTTCCCCGACTACCGCGCCGTGTACAACTTCGCGCCCAAATACCGCACGCAGCATTTCAAATACGCCCTGCGCATGCTGCTGCACCGCCGCCAAATCCGCGCGCTGGAAGCCTTTGTCAACAGCCGTCCCGATTATCAGGCATTGTTTGCCAAGCGGCCGCAGGATGCTTACCCGCTGGTGCACGCCTTTATCGACAAGCGTTTTAATGCCGACGGTCGGCTGGCGGCCATGCGGCACGACATCGCCGCCGCCTGCCGCCTGTTTCCCGAACCTATGCTGGCCAAGCTCGACAATATCGGTACCGACATTCCCCTCGTCCGCATTTCAGACGGCCTCTTGCTGGTGCTCAACCGCAACGGCATCTGCGCCGATGAGGGCCTTTGGGCGGTAACGCTCACCGACGGCGCAGGCAGCCGCCTCTATAACGCCACCTTTGCCCTGCTGCCAGAAGGTCTGGTGGCCGCTTCGGTGCAGGGGCCGGCGGGCGACGAAGCCAAAGACACCGTGCGCCGCCTCACCAAGCAGCTTCACGGCCTGCGCCCGCAGGGGCTCATAAGCTCCGCCCTGCAATACCTCGCCGCCGCGCTCGGCCTGCCTGCGTTGGGCATCGCTCACGACCACCAAGTCAAATTGCGCTGGAAACTGAAAAAACGCGTGAAAATGAACTACGACCACTTCTGGCAGGAAAGCGGCGCAATATTGGGCGACGACGGCTACTGGCACCTGCCCGCCGCGCCGCAGCGCAAACAAATGGACGAAATCGAAAGCAAAAAACGCTCGATGTACCGCAAACGTTACCAAATGCTCGATCAGACCGAAGCCGAAATACAGGCGTTTTTCAGACGGCCTCAAAACAATCAGGCAGACGGAAAGGCCGTCTGAAAAAAACCCGTCAAGCCATTCAAAAAAGGAAGAAAACATGACCCGCGCCCTGCGCCGCATCATATCGAACGGTTAAAAAACAAACGCCGCCGCAACTTTCACTTTGCAGGCATACCGCTTGGCGCACACGTTGCCACGCCTGCCCGCTGCTCCTGTTGGATGTGCGGCAACCCGCGCCGCTTTTACGGCAACGGCCGCGCCGCATTAACCGTTCAGCAGCTTCGCCAAGCTGAGTCAGCGGCGCAAAATGAGGAAGATTTTTTCTTGGCAGCCTGAACACAAATACAACAAACCAAAGGCCGTCTGAAAGATACCAAACCTTTCAGACGGCCTCCCGTCAATCCCATAACCCGTCTTACCACACATCAAAACCATGACTCCCACCGATCTTATCAATATCACCGGTACCGCCGCCTTCGCCATCTCGGGCTACCTCGTCGGCTACGGCAAGCGGCTGGACGTACTTGGCGTTGTGATTACCGCGCTTTTGACCGCTGTGGGCGGCGGCATGATGCGCGACGCGCTGGTCGGCCATATTCCGCAGGTGTTTTTGCGTACCGACGCGCTGATTGTGGTGTTTGCCGCGCTGGCCGCCGCCTGGCTGTTCCGCCTCGAACGCCGCCGCCGTGCCGCGCTGAACGCCGCCTTTATCGTCGCCGACTCCATCGGCCTGGCCGCGTTCAGCATCACCGGCGCACAAGCCGGCGTGGCTTTGCATCTGAACATGTTCGGCGTGGTGGTGCTCGCTTTCGTTACCGCCGTCGGCGGCGGTATCGCCCGCGATATTCTGGTGAATAAAGTGCCGATGGTTCTTCGCTCCGACCTTTATGGTAGTGTCGCCATCCTAATCGGCATACTGGTTTACCTGCTCGCCCAGGCAGGCTGGATTAATGTGCTGACCCTTAACGCGCTCTTTATCGGCGGCTGCCTGCTGCGGCTGACGGCCTACCGTTTCCACTGGCAGCTGCCCGGTTTCCAAAACCGCCGCGGCGCGGCAAGTAGTTAGGCCAACCAAGGTTTTATGTATCAGGCGTTTGGTTTACGGCATTAGATGGCGTTAGACGTAAAAAAACGGGTTGATGGAGAGACTAGAATTATGTTCATAATTAATTGATTTTTAAAAGTCAAAAAATCATCTGTAACCAAAATACCCCCAAAAATACCCCCATTTTGCAAAGGTCAGACATTTTTAGGGGGATTTGCTGCCCCCGCTTTTGGCGGTTTGCCCGCTTGCCGGATTTTTGACTACTGGGCAGGTTTTGGCAAGGCAGCCTGAAAAAAACATATATATAAACGCAAAATGCAAAATTTAGTGGGTATGTGGGTATTAACATTGTTAGTTAATGTTTCTACTGTGAAAAGTGCATACACACTTACATAAATTTACGGGGTATGCAATGGGTAGGTGGGTATGCGGGTGCTTTAAACTGTTGTTTTTAAATTCATACCCACCATACCCACCGCATACCCACGTTAAGATAGGCCAGTGGGTATGGTTTTTATCTTTTAAATAAATAACTTAAACCATTCATACCCACCATACCCACTAAAAACGCGTTTTTCTCGCGCGTATAGCGTTTTTGAAATTCAACAATCGGCGCGTTTTTCGCCTGATTGTTTCCTGTTTGTTGATGATTGGGCAGGCGAGTTTGGCCGTCCGAATCGGTCGGCGGCGGTTTCCTGACGCACAGATGCCCCGCTTTATGGCCGTGCAGGGCGGCAAATTCCGCCTGTTTGGGGTGCGGGTAAGGGGTAGGCCGTCTGAAAGGGGAAAGGTGCAGATTTGGCCGTTTGGGGGCGATCGGCGGGTTTGGCCGTCTGAATAAAGTAGGTTTTTGTAGGTTGCAAAAAAAAAGCCGCTTTGCTTGGCGGCTGGTGTTTTTTTGGCTGCTTTTCTTTGGGCGGTATCTTGAATTTGGCGGGGCGGTTTTCTTGAATGGCGGAAAAAAGCCGCCTTTGCGGCGGCTTGGTGTTTGGGGCAAATCGGCGGCTGCCCGGGCGGGCTGCCTACATGATGGCTTCAATGCCTTTGTTTTTTACCAGTGTCAGCAGCTTTAAGGCCGCGCCGCTGGGTTTCTTGATGCCCCGCTCCCAGTCGGAAACTTGGTTTTTCCCTACGTTCAGATGAATGGCAAAGGCGGCCTGTGTCAGGTCTTCATGTTCGCGGATGGCGCGGATTTGTTCGCCTGTCAGCGGTTCGGCTTTGGTCAGGCACGATTTGTCAAAACGCCTCATTTGCGTATCGCCGATTACGCCCGCTTGGTGCAGGCCTTGCGCGGTGTCGTGTATGGCTGCGAAAACTTCGCTTTTGTATTTCATGGTTCTATCTCCGTTAGTGTGCTGTTTTCAATGGCTGCCGCTATCTGCGTATCGGTCATTGCAAGCATGATTTCGGCGGCGGCTTTTAATTCGGCCAGTTCTTCGCGGCTGATGTTTGCGCGGTTGTTCTTGGCAAATGCCAGCATGAAGAAGGCTTTGTCGCCCTTTCTGAAAATAATCAGACTCCGATAACCGCCGCTTCTACCCTGTCCTTTTCGGGCTATGCGCTGCTTGATTACGCCGCCGCCCAAATCGGCGTCTATCAGGCCGTTATCTGCCCTTTCGGCGGCTTCGCGCAAGTCTGCGTCTGTAATTCCTTGTTTGGCGGCAAATCGGGTTATGTATCTGTTTTTGAATATCCGCATGCTGTTCTTTCTGTAATGCTGGGCATTATATCGGCGTTGTCTGTTTCCGTCTAATCCGATGCATTGCCGTGTATTCGGGCGGTAAAAAACACAGGGGCGGGAATGGGGCGGCTGTTAGTTTTTGTTATTGTCGCAAAAAAGCCGCCATGCGGCGGCTGTTGCGGTTTTTCAGACGGCCTTTACTCTTGGCTGTCGGAAACGGGCGGCTCTGCGCCAAGTAGGACGTAGAAGCGGCCTTTGCTGAATTTTTTGAATTGCCAGCGTTTGCCGTCGGACGGCTTGGACAGCCACCCGATGCCGTGCAGTACGGTGCAGGCTTTTTTGGTGTCTTTGCCCTGTAGGATTTCGCCTTCAAACACGGCAGGAATAATCCAATATTCCGCTTTTTCGCCCTGGTCGCCCTCGCGTCTGTAACCGGCGTGATCGCGGTTGGTGTATTCGCTGTGCCAGTCGACAAAGCGCATGCCGTGGGAGTGCTGCTGCATAAAGGCGGCCATGCTGCGGATGATTTGGCGGTCTTCATGCTTGCCGGTGCCGTTGGCGGCAAACCAGTCTTCAAAACACTGCTTGATGCCTGCGGTGCCGATGCCTGCGGCAAGGCCGGTGATTTCGGCGGACAGTTCCAGCGCGGCGGCGGCCAGTGCGAAGCGGCGGGCAACGCGGGCGGCTTGGCCGTCCAAATCGGGCAGGGTGGAAAGAAAGGCGGCATGTGCGGCGCGGACGGTGTCGGCGGGGATGGTTTGCAGCTTGGACAGCCATGCGCGGGCGGCGGTGCCGTGGTATTGCGCTGCGGCCTGTTGCAGGTGGTCGGACAGGGTGGCGCCGTTGGCAAAGCCGTGCAGGGTGTCGTAGATGCCGTAGCGGGCGGCAGCGGGGACGCTCGGCAGGCGGACGGCCTGCCCTGCTTCCCACGGCTCGCCTGCGCGTTCCATGTATGCCTGCATGGAATATTCGCCGGTGGAAAACAGCAGGATGCGCCATTCCTGATCGGGGCGGTTGCCGCCGTCTTTGGCGCCCTATGCTTTGCTGGTGCCGTTGATTACGCTGTAGGCGGTTTTGCTGACGGTTTTGGGGCCGGCTTCGCCGATTTCGTCGAGAACAAGGAAACCGTCGTTGCGCTCAAGGGCAAAATTGGAAAATCCCAAATCTGTACCGCGCCATGTTTTTTTCAGCGTCTGCGGCTGGCCCCATACCGAAAGGCCGACGGTGGTTTTGCCGTCGGATGAGTCGCCGCAGATGTGGAAACCGCCGCCTGCTTCGTGCAGGATGTGCAGCAGCGGGGCGGCCAGCGATGTGCCCAGCGCCAGCAGCAGGCGGCTATTGCCTGCGGCATAGCGGGCGATGTTGTCCTGCCAGTCTTTCAGGCTGCCTGCTTCGGTGTAGGCTTGGCCGCCGGTGCCGTTGTAAATCACTTTTTCGCTTGTCTGGTTTACGATTTCGCCGCTTGGCAGAATGTAGGCGCTGCCCTGCCAGCCTGCTTTGTCGGCCACGGTGTAGGGCGTGGTGGCGCCGTCTGTCTGCAGGTAGTCGGCCAGCAGTTCGCGCTTGCGTCTGCCGCTTAGGATGATGATGCCGCAGCCTTGCAGGCGCTGCCAGCTTTGCGGGGTGCCGATGTCGGCGCAGGCAAGGGCGGCGGTGCGCCGTGTGTGGGCGTCGCGCCAGCGGATGATGCGGTAGTGGCCGCCGTTGGCGTCTATGCCCCGCCCGATGATGTCGATTTGGTCGGACAGGCGCAGGGGCGGCTTTTCGATAATGCGGCCGTCTTTGTCGGTTTCGGTGTGGATGTAATACACGCCGCTGTTTTTGTATTCGAAGTGCGGGCGGGCGGCTACGGGTTCAAAGTCGGCGGCGGGATCGTTTGCTGCGGTTTGGGGCTGGTGTTGTGCGGTCATGGTGTTCTCCTTTCAGACGGCCTTTGCGGCCTGTTTGGCGTTCAGATCGTTCAGTGCGTCGAATCCTGCGGTTTCACTCTGCCAGATGCCGCCGCCGATGCCTGCGCGGGCGGCGCGGCGGGTCAGGGCTTCGGCGGCTTTGCGGCCTGTTCGGCTGTGGTCGTTGTCGGCGGCTATCAGCAGGGTTTGCGTTTCAGACGACCATTGCAGGGCGTGCAGGCCGTGGGCGGACAGGGCGGCAAGGGCGGGGATGCCGAAAAGCTGCCAAGCGGCAAGGGCGGTTTCTATGCCTTCGGCGGCGATGATGCGGCCTTGCGTATCGGGGCTGCCCAAATGCACGGCTGCGGCTGTGAATGCGCCCGCGTATCGGGCGGTCATTTTCTTGGCGGGCAACGGCTCGCCCGTATCGGGATGGATGCCCGCGAACTTGCAGAATCCGCCGCGCCTGTCGGCCTGTAAGTAGGTTTTGTGCAGCCCTTGCAATGTGCCGCATGGCGTTTTTACTGCGGCCAGCAGGGCGGGATACTGCCCGATGCAGACAGGGGCGGCGGTATGGGCGTGCGGGATGGTGATGGTTTTTTCGGGGGATGTTTGGGTAGATGATTTCATGATGTTGTACCTTTTCGAGATTTGAGAATGCCCGTTAGGGGGCGGGTGCTCTCTCCGGCGTACAAACCGGCCTGCGCCTTACGGTTGGCAGACACCCGCACAGCTTGACGGCTCGCCCGATGGTTTCAGGCTGCCTTTTGACTGGATGCAGGAATTTTTTACGCCGCGAACGGGCGTAAAAAAATCAGCTTTACTGCGCTGATTGCGGTGTACATTAGGAGAGAGGCCGTAATTCTGCTTCTCTGTATCGGTTTTGTCAATGCTGTGGGCAGCCTTTCAGGCTGCCTGAATGGCGCTTCTTTGCGGGGCGGCCATGGCAAACAGCACGGCTTTGCGCTCTTGGTAGGGCATGCCCTGCCCGATTTAGGGCGGCGTTGCGGCCTACCAAGCGGGCAAGCAGGGCAAGGGCGGGTTTATCCAAGGTGTCGCGCTGCAAGGGGGCAAACTGCCCCGTCAGGGCGGCATTGCACAGCATGGCTTCATTGCTGTAGTGGTGCGGCTTAGTGTCCTTGCCTTCGGCCTTGCGTGTTGCCTGCAGGATTTCGGCCATTACCTGCTGCCCGATGCTGCTTGCTTGGCGCGCGCCCTGCCAGTCTTTGTCGTCGCGTATCAGGGTTTCTATCTGCTCGTCGCACCAGATGGCAAAATCAACGTCGCACCAGCGGGCGAAAGCAACGGCCAGCTTCGGATGCAGCCACGTGCCTTGCTGCGTTAGGTCGTTGCCGCCTTTTCGGGTTTTTATGAAGTGAGATTTTCTCACTTCGGCTATTTGCCTTTTCTCGGCTTCGCGCTTGCACAATGCGGCGATGTAGCGATCTGTTTCAGGCAGCCTTAACCAGTCAATGGGGCGCTTGCCAAACAGGGCGGCGATTTCGGTAGCGTTAAACCACGCTTCGCGGCTGGCGTGCAGGGCAAGGCCGTTGTAATCGAGTGTCAGGGTATTCATGCGCTTTTCTCCGTTGCTGCCGGCTCGCTGAAAATATCAGCAAGGCCGCGCGTTTCCACTTTGACGGCCATGTTTGCGGACAAGTCCACGCGGTCGCCGTATTTCTTGGGCGCAAGGCGGGCGGCCAGCCATTTGCGGGCGTCTATCCGCGCTTTGGCTTTGGCGACTGCGGCGGCTTCCGGCTCGCAGGCGTCGGCAATCTCGATGATTTCATCTGCCAGCATGTCGGCCTGTATCTCGCGCGCGTGCGCGTATCTCTCCGAAAATTCCGCGCTTTCGGCTATCCAGCGGTAAACGGTGGACTGCGCCGGCATGGCTTTGCTGCGGCAGATTTGCGCCATGCTCTGCCCTGCGGCCAGCATTTCGCAGATGCGCCCGATAATGTTGGCTCTATCGGTCTTCATGGCTGCTTCTCCGTGTTTTCGGGGGTGGGGCCGATACCGCGTTTCTGCGCTTCGGAGGCCAGCAGGTTGAAAATCGCGCTGGGCGTTTTGCGCTTGGCTTCCAGTATCAGATAAACGGCTTCAGGATGCTGCGCCAGCACTTGGGCAACAGCGGCCTTTGCCGCGTGCTTGCTGGGGAAGTAGCCTAATGGTGTAAAGGTGTAATTCAGGCTGCCGGCGCCGCTTGGCAGGGCGTAGGCGGCAAGGCAGGGTTTCGGGGCGGGCGGGGTGCGTTTTTCGGTTTGCATGGGCTTGACTTTCGATTGCATGGGGTTATTTTTCAAAAACGGGTCTGCATGGGATTGAAGTTTCAAACGGCCAGCGTGTAGATGCCGCGTTTGATGGTCTTGCCGTGCTTGTTCTTGGTTGGCTCCATGCGGCAGACAACGGGAAAGCCTGCCGCTCTGATTTCGTTGATGCGGGCGGTAAAGGCCATGATGCCCATCTGGGCGGCCTGATAGTGGGTAAAGCTCTGCCCGCTTTGCAGGATGGCCAGCAGCTCGGCGCATTGGCTGTTGGGTTTGAACGGGTTACAATGGCGGCTCGCTTTCTCTGCCGCGCCTGAAATGCCTTGTGTGTTTCGGGCGTTTTTCATTGGGCGGCCTCCCGTGTTGCGGCCAGCTCGGCCATGTAGGCGGCCACTTCGTCGGCAGGCCAGCGGGTGGCGTTGGCCGATACCTTGACGGGTTTGGGGAAGTTCGGGCGGTAGTGGCGGCTTTTCGGGTTATTCCAGTTCCAAATCGTCGAAGTGGAAACGCTGAAAGCCTGCGCAAGGCCGTTGGCGTCGATAAAGCTTGGTATGGTTTGCATAATCTGCCTTTCCGCCGTGTTGGGAGTGGTTGGATGATGGGCAAATTAAAAACCGCCCACTAGGGGCGGTCTATGCAGTAGCGCGCTGATTTCAGGAAATACCGCGCTGATTTCGGTAAATCAGCATGCTGATTTCTGTTTTTCCCATTGCGTTATCCATGAAGCGGCGGTTTTTTCCGTAGGTATATCGGGGGCGGGGATTTCCTGATTTGCCGCCATGCTTTGAATCTTGCGGATAGCGTCGGCCTTGCCGCCGCGCGGCTCCAAAATACGGGGATTTTTATCCAGCCATGCGAAAACAGCGGCAATTGTGCCGGCCTTTTCGTAGGGGCTTTGTTTAGCTTTGGCGGCGCGGCGGGCTTGCTCACGAACGGCTTGCTTCTCTATCTCTTGCATTGCCGCCATGTCGATAATCTCTTTCCGTCTAAGGACTGTTTGAAAATAATCGTCTTTCGTGTAAATCAGCAGCCAAAAGGCATTTAATGCAATCTCTTTTGCGTACCCTTTTAAAAAAAGCGTCCATTCGCGACGCGACAAAGGAAAATTTTCTCCGCAGGTATCGTCTATAATTTCGTCGTCGAAGCAGTCGATAACTTCGTTGATTTTTTCATACACCAACACGGCGCAAAGCTCGTAAAAGCTAGGGTCCTCAAATTTTTCTGCATCAATCCAGTCGAAGTCGTGTTTTGCAACGTAACAATCAAGCGCATCTAAGCGGTCAAATCTTCCCTCATAACTATCATCGGAATTTTCAGCTTCATAGGCTGCTATACAGTCATCAACAGCTCTTGCAATGTAGTCGATTTCTGCTTGGCTTCTATTTTTCCAAATGTGTCTAATTCCTGAAATCAACACAAAAATTTCAGGAATATCCGAACTTACGTTAAATGGGTCTTTTTCGATTTCCGCAAGCGGTCTCAACATTTTTCAGGCTGCCTTTACTCAATATTCTCAACAATCCAAGTCTGCAACAGCGGGCTGCCGACAATCAGGCGGCCTTGCGCGTCTGTGCTTAACCATTCCTTGCGCTTCATGCGCCCTGCCGGCGCTATTCGCAATTAGCCACGGGATGGCTAATTGTGGCTAACGGCTCGGGTGTTTTCATGCTTTACCCCAAAGGGTTGATCAGCCGCACGCCCGTGCGTTCAAAATCCGCAATGTTGCGGGTAACCAGTATCAAACGGTGCTGCTTGGCTGTTGCCGCTATCCATGCGTCGTTCTCCGGCGCCTTGTCGGGGATGTGCAGGGTGGCGCAAACGGCAGCGGTATCGGCGTCTGCGGGCAGGATGCGCCCCCCGAAAATCTCCTTTATCCCATCAAACCATGCCCGCAGCCTTGCGCCCTGCGCCTTGTCTTTGCGCTCCATGCCCAAAACGCCCCGCTCCAGCTCCATCAAAACAACGGCGCTAGTGTACAGGTTGTCTTGCCTCTGCCCTGCCAGCCATGCAGCTAAGCCCGCGTTTGCCGTGCCGCGCGGGATTTTCCGCATTTCGCTAATGATGTTGGTGTCCAGCAAATACATTAATCCAGCTCCACAGGGCGGCGCTGCGCGGTGCTGCGCGGTGGAATTTCCAGCTCTATATCTGCGGTATCGGGCAGGGCGGCAAGGACGTCCAGCATGCTTTGCGCTCGCCCCGTCAGTCGCAGATATTCCGCATGGCTCAACAAAACCAAATCAGGCCTGCCCCTGTTGGTTATCAGCACGGGGGCGGCATGGGCGGCTTTTTGCGCTTGGTTGGTGCGCTGGTTAAATTCCCTACTGCTGTAAATCTTCATGATGCAGCCTTTCTGTATTGATGTTTATACGGGATTATAACGCATTGGGTCGGATTGCACGGCATGGAATGAAAAATACCGGTGAAAATACGGATTTATCCGCAGTCCAGTGATAGCGAATAGCACAACTTGCAAAGGCGGTTCCGTTTGCTGGCGCTGTGCTGCGTTTCTAGGCGGGTTAAAGCGCTTGGGAATGGGTAGCCATCAAGGGTAAAACGCCAGCATTTCGCAATACAGGCGCATTTGTGAAAGTGTGGTTTTCAGGCAGCCTGAAGATTCATACCCACCATACCCACCATACCCACCGCATACCCACCAAAAAATCAGTTAGTGGGTATGGTTTTTATCTTTTAAATAAATAACTTAAACCAATCATACCCACATACCCACCAAAATCGCATTTTCTCGCGCGTATAGCGTTTTTTCAGGCTGGCAGAAAAAAAACGCCGGTATTGCGGGCGCCGGCGCTTAAGTTTTACCAAGTTTTCATATGGATACAGCCTTGATTCATGTAGGCTTTTTGGCCTCTTCATAGTGCCGGCGCAGAAAATCCGCATACCACTGCATCATCTCCCGCCGCTCGTCCATGTAGTCGGAGCGGTTGTAGGCTGCCCTGATTCGGTTTTCGTCTATGTGGGAAAGCTGCCGTTCGATGGCGTCGAGGTTGTAACCCTGCTCGTTCAACACGCTGCTTGCAAGGCTGCGGAAGCCGTGGGGCGTGGCGATGCCCTTGTAGCCAAGCCGTTCCATGATGCGGGTTAGCGTCATGCAGAAAGCCTTTCAGGGCGCGGGCGGGGTTGCGGTCTGTGATTTCCAGCATGGCCGCATAGTCGTAAACCGCGCCGATCCAATCCCTGATTTTTTCTGCCGTGTTGATTGCCCCGCGTGCCAAGATGCGGCCTAGCAGGTCTTTGATGTCGGCCACTTTCAGGCCGTCTATCGGCTCGTTTCCGATGTGCGGGAAAACGTCTTTTTCAAAATAGGCCAGCAGGCGGGCGGCGTGGTTTGGCTTCCAGCGGTGCAGATTGTCGGCATGCCAGCGGCGGGCAAGGGCTTCAAACGTGTTTTGCAGCGCCGCCCGCCGCTCTGCTTTGTCCTGTTGTTTGGCGGCGGCGGGGTCAATGCCCTTAGCCAAGTCCGTCCGCGCCTGTTCGGCGGCTTGGCGGGCTTCCAGCAGGGAAACAGCGGGATATTTGCCGATGGTGAGTCTTCTCTTTCCCGTCGATACGGTACTTCAGCCGCCATAGCTTGCCGCCCGCAGGGGTAACGGCCAAATGCAGACCGCCGCCGTCTGCCAGTTTGTAGGGTTTGGCGGCGGGCTTGGTGTTCCTGATTTGGCGGTCGTTTAAGGGCATTTGGGGGGTATTTTGAGATACCCCCAAATATACCCCCTAAATTTGGTTGATTCAATCGGGCGGGATTGGACGGCGTTAGACAATTAAAGCGGGAAAATAGGAAGGGGAAATAGGCGCAAAGCCTTATGGGTCGGGCGTTTGGTTGATGGCGTTAGACGGCGTTAGACGTAAAAAAACAGCCCGAAGGATTGGGCTGTTTTTGTATGTTGGTGCGGATGGAGAGACTCGAACTCTCACGTTTCTCAACGCCAGAACCTAAATCTGGTGCGTCTACCAATTTCGCCACATCCGCATGAAACGAAGCGGCGGATTATACGGAAACAACGGGTTTTTGCAAGGGCGGCGCGGACGGCAATCGCGGCCATAGCGGGTGTCGGCTTGAAAATCCGGCAAAACGGATTATATTGGCCGACATTCGATACAGGCCGTCTGAACGGTTTCAGACGGCCTTTCTATTTATATTTGCTTGACGAGAAAGGTCGGACGATGTCGGACACATTGGTTCGGGATTACCTGCAAACGCAGGGTTTGCGGCTTTCTGCCGACGAGGTGCGCATGGCGCATCTGGCGGCGCAGGCGGTGGTAGGAATGGGGCAGGCGGAGATCGACCGCTCCGTGCTGTGGGGCGGCGTGGTGCCGTCGGACTATCTGCCGCAGGATGAAACCACGGAAAATTTGTTGAAACAGGTATTTATGGCGCTCGATTCCGCTTGGGATCGTTCGGGCGCGCGTTCGGCGGCGGTGTATCTGCGGCTGCGGGAAGCGGGCGTGCTGCTGGGTTTGGCGCAATGCGGCGAGGTGGCGGAAGGGCTGCTGCCGCTGGACGAGGAAACCGGCTGGCGGCATTTGGCGAGCCGTTCGGCGCAGAGCGGCTGGCTGAATCTGGCCGACGACGTGGCGCGATGGTTGGAATTTGACGAGCTGCGCGGCGCGGCGCATGCCGGTTCGGGCAGCCAGATGGCGTTGCCCGTCACGCTGGAAAACGGCACGGTTTTGGGCGTGGTTTATGTCGAAGCGGCGAAGAAAAACGCTTTCGACGCGGCGGCGCAAACGGTATGGGTCGGCCTGGCGCTGGCGCTGGCCGAGCCTTTGCGGCAGCTCGCAGGCGAAGACGAAGCGCAGGAGGACGGCCATGGCTAAGCTGGCATTTGTCGCCTCCTGCCGCCTGCCGACCGAGTGGGGCGTGTTCGTCATGCACGGTTTTGAAGACGAAAACGGTCAGGAACACGTGGCACTGACGATGGGCGACGTTTCAGACGGCCTGCCCGTTCTGGCGCGCGTGCACTCCGAATGCCTGACCGGCGACGCGCTGTTTTCGCGCAAATGCGACTGCGGGCCGCAGTTGCAGGCGGCCATGCAGGCCGTGCAGCGCGAAGGGCGCGGCTGCATCGCCTATCTGCGGCAGGAAGGGCGCGGCATCGGCCTGATTAACAAAATCCGTGCCTACCGTTTGCAGGATGAGGGCATGGACACGGTGGAGGCCAACCTTGCCCTCGGCCTGCCCGTCGACGCCCGCGATTTCCGCCTCGCCCAACAGATTTTCGCCCATCTGGGCATCAAGGGCGTGCGCCTCTTAACCAATAATCCCGACAAGGTTCGGACGCTGCGCGAAGCGGGCATCAACGTTGCCGAACGCGTGCCGCTGCATGTGGGCGAAAATACGGAAAACGAGCGTTATCTGCAAACCAAGGCCGAGAAGCTGGGGCATTTGTTTTAAAAGCCGCAGAGACTTTGAGACCGTCTGAAACCCTCTTTTTTTGCTTTCAGACGGCCTCAAAGGCTGCCCACGGAATCCTTTAAATAACAGAAAGAAAAACAAAATGGAAATGCCGGGGGCTGTTTACAATTGGTTTGCGAAGCGGATTTTGCGCCAGAAAACGGCAGATGCAAGGCGCAAACAGCAGCAAGGTTGGACACCTTGTGAGGATTTGCGACGCGGCAGGTGCTGTTTTATGGCGTGAAATTCGCCGCAATACCAAATGTAAACAGTCCCTAGTTCTCATTTCGCTGGTCTGCGCCGTTTTCGTGCTGCACCTGCATACCTGTTTCAGCGAAGCGCAACATCTGAACCGCTGGCAGGGTTGGCAGGTTATTCTGATGTTTGCGCTGACGGGCACGCTGTTTATCTATAAGTGAAACAAAATAGAAAATCTACGGCGTTGCTGCGCCTTGCCGTATTACTCATACTGTCTTCGGCTTGCTGCCTTGTATCTTTCCTATTTTGTTTCACTATACTTCGTCAGCCGCACGGCTCTGCTCAAAGGCGCGGTGCAGCTTGTGCTGATAGCGGGCGGTATTGCTGTGTTGTTTGCCTGAATGGAGGCCGTCTGAAAGCACCACCGCAGCCTTTTCAGACGGCCTCAACATCCCCGCCCAAAGGAAAACCCATGTCCCACACCCTGCCGCTGCGTCCCCTGCCGCTGGCCGAACTGCCCGACGTGATGTATGCCGCCGTGCGTCCCGAGCCGTTGAACGAGCCCTATTGGGTGGCGACCAATCCCGACCTGCTGGCCGATTTCGGCCTGGCGGCGCAGGATTTTCAGACGGCCGCCAACCTTGCCTACCTGTCGGGCAGCGCCGACGGCTATTCCCCGCCGCCCGTCGCCACTGCCTACGCAGGCCACCAGTTCGGCGTCTACACCCCCAAACTCGGCGACGGCCGCGCCCTGCTGATCGGCGAAGCCAACGACCGCCACGGCCGCCTCTGGCAGTGGCAGCTCAAAGGTGCGGGCAAAACCCCGTATTCCCGCTTTGCCGACGGCCGCGCCGTGTTGCGTTCGAGCGTGCGCGAATACCTGTGTTCCGAAGCCATGCACGGCCTCGGCATCCCCACCACCCGCGCCCTCGCCCTGTGCGGCAGCGCCGACCCCGTCTACCGCGAACGGCAGGAAAACGCCGCCGTCCTCACCCGCCTCGCCCCCGACTTTCTGCGCTTCGGCCATTTCGAATACCTGTTTTACACCGGCCGCAGCGGAGGACTGCAACAGCTTGCCGACTACCTCATCCGCCGCCACTACCCCGACTGCACCGACGCCGCAAGCCCCTACTCCGCCCTGTTGCAAACCATCATCCGCCGCACCGCCGACCTTGTCGCCGCCTGGCAGGGCGTCGGCTTCTGCCACGGCGTGATGAACACCGACAATATGTCCGTCCTCGGCCTCACCATCGACTACGGCCCCTTCGCCTTCCTCGACGCTTACGACCGCCGCCATGTCGCCAACCGCTCCGACAAAGCCGGACGCTACGCCTACCACGCCCAGCCCTACGCCGCCCACTGGAACGCCGCCGCCCTAGCTGCCTGCTTCGCCCCGCTGCTCGCAGGCGGCGAAAACGAAGCCGACGCGCTGGTGCAGCAGTGGCCGCAGCATTTTCAGACGGCCTATCTCGCCGTAATGCGGCGCAAACTCGGCCTACAAAACGGGCACGCGGGCGATGCCGCTTTGGCAGAAGACCTCTTCGCCGCCCTGCACGGCAAAGACATAGATTTCACACTTTTCTTCCGCCGCCTGTCCCTGCTGACCGAAGCGCACGCCGACGCCTTCCCCGCGCCGCTGCTCAACCTGTGCGGCGGCAGCCTGCCGCCCGACCTTGCCCTGTGGATCGGCCGCTACCGTCAACGCCTGCGCGCGGAAAACAGCCGCCGCGACGAACGCGCCACGCGCATGAACCGCGCCAACCCGCTCTACATCCTGCGCAACCATTTGGCGCAACAGGCCGTCGAGGCGGCGGAAGCGGGCGACTTCGCCCCCATCGAACGCCTGCGTCGCTGTCTGGCCAATCCTTACGACGAACAGCCCGAATTTGCCGACTTCGCCGAAGCCCCGCCCGCAGGCACGCCGCCGCCCGCCCTGTCCTGTTCGAGCTAACGTATGAGGCCGTCTGAAAGCCGTTTCAGACGGCCTCATTCTTAATTTATACGCAACGGCCTTTGTCGTTTGTATTACAATCCGCGCTTTGCCGCAGGCATCAGGCCGTCTGAAAACGCCTGCCGACAGGAGAACGATATGACCGACTGCATTTTCTGCAAAATCGCCGACAAGCAAATCCCCGCCGCTGTGGTGTACGAAGACGAAGAAACCCTGTGTTTCAAAGACATCCGCCCCGCCGCGCCCGTGCACCTGCTGCTGATTCCCAAAGAGCATTTCGACTCGCTCGCGCACGCCGAAAGCCGCCACGAAGCCCTGCTGGGCAGAATGATGCTGAAAGTGCCGCAAATCGCCGCCGAACACGGCCTCTCCAACGGCTTCAAAACGCAGATCAACACCGGACGCGGCGGCGGTCAGGAAGTGTTCCACCTGCACATCCATATCATGGGCACGCCCGCACAGGCCGTCTGAACAGCCCCAACCAAACGTTATATATAAAGGAAAAACTCATGCCCGGTTTCAGCAGCCTCAGCCACTGGCTCTTATTGTTACTCATCGTCGTGCTGGTGTTCGGCACGAAAAAACTGCGCAACGTCGGCAAAGACCTCGGCGGCGCGGTGCACGACTTCAAAAAAGGACTGAACGAAGGCACCGACGGCGAAGGCAAGGACGAAGCCGCTGCCAAGTCCGCCGCCGACAACGACAAATCCGCCTAAACCATGTTCGATCTCGGTTTCAGCGAACTGCTGCTCACCGGCATCGTCGCCCTCGTCGTCCTCGGGCCCGAACGTCTGCCGAAAGCGGCGCGCACCGCCGGAAAATGGCTGGGCAAACTGCAAGGCTTCGTCGCCGACATGAAAGGCGAACTCAACCGCCAAATCGAACAGGCCGAGCTGGCGGAAGTCAAAGACAACTTCGTCTCCGCCGTGCGCGAAGTACGTGACGGCCTGCAAAGCCCGCAATACGGCGAAAGGCCGTCTGAAAACCCCGAAGCGGACGATGGCCTGCCCGCTTGGGAGCGCCTGCCGCCGCAGCGTACCCCCGCCGATTTCGGTCTCGACGGCAACGGCCGTCCGCTTGATGCGGGAGGCGCTTTTTACGACTGCGCCGTGCCCGTGCACATGGTGACCCTGCGCCGCCAGGCGATGAACCGCCGCCGCGACCTGCGCCCGCGCCACCGCCCGCAGCCGCAGTTGCGCGTGCGCCGCCAAAGAGGCCGTCTGAAAGGAGCAGGGCAATGAGCGCGCAGACGCAAACCCTGATGGAACACCTGATCGAGCTGCGCCGCCGCCTGATGTGGATCATGCTGGCGCTTTTGGCCGCCTTCTTCGCCACCGTTCCCTTCGCCCAGCAGCTTTACACCTTCGTCGCCCAACCGTTGATGGCCACCCTGCCGCAGGGCTCGCAGATGATTGCCACCGACGTGATCGCGCCGTTTTTCGTGCCGGTGAAAGTGGCGCTGATGACCGCCTTCCTTGCCACCCTGCCGCACACGCTCTACCAAATCTGGGCTTTCGTCGCCCCCGCCCTCTACCGCAGCGAAAAACGCCTGATTCTGCCGCTGGTGCTCTCCAGCCTCATCCTCTTCGCCTGCGGCATGGCCTTCGCCTATTTCGCCGTTTTCCCCATCGTGTTCAAATTCCTCGCCGGCGTCACGCCGCAGGGCGTGAGCATGGCCACCGACATCGACAAATACCTGTCTTTCGTGCTCGGCATGTTCGTTGCCTTCGGCGCAACCTTTGAAGTGCCCATCGTCGTCGTCCTGCTGCACCGCATGGGTGTGGTGTCGCTGGAACAAATGCGCGGCGCACGGCCTTACGTTATCGTCGGCGCGTTTGCCGTCGCCGCCGTCATCACCCCGCCCGATGTCCTGTCGCAGGTGCTGATGGCCGTACCCATGGTGCTGCTCTACGAACTCGGCCTGCTGGCCGCCCGCCTGTTCAAACCCGTGCCCGACAGCGGCGAAGCGGACGGGGAGGAATAAGGCCGTCTGAAAACGCAGCTTGACAATAGTTAAGACGGTTTTCAGACGGCCTTTAGCAGCTTGATAGTGAAGCAAAATATCCGCCCGCGGCGGCAGCATCGGACGGTATTCGGAAGACGCGGCGGGCATTCGCAGGCGTGTCGTTGAGGCCGTCTGAAAAAGAGAGAGGCCGTCTGAAACGCTTTCAGACGGCCTTTTGAACTGAACGGCTTTGGCGAGGCGAGGCGGCTTAGGCGCGTTTGCGGAATTCGCCGGTGCGGGTGTCGATTTCCACTTTGTCGCCGTTTTCGATGTAGGACATCACCTGGATTTCGGTGCCGCCGACGAGACGTGCGGTTTTCATCACTTTGCCCGAAGTGTCGCCTTTGACGGCGGGCTCGGTGTATTCCACTTCGCGCACGATGATGGTGGGCAGCTCGACGGAAATGGGGTTGCCTTCGTAGAAGGTCACTTCGCACACGTCTTCCATGCCGTCGACGATGAATTTCAGCGCGTCGCCGATGTTGTCGGCTTCGATTTCGTATTGGTTGAACTCGTCGTCCATAAACACATACATCGGGTCGGCGAAGTAGCTGTATGTGCAGTTTTTGCGCGCCAGAATCACGACGTCGAATTTGTCGTCGGCTTTGTAAATGGTTTCGGAAGCCGCGCCGGTGAGCAGGTTTTTCAGCTTCATGCTCACTTTGGCGGAGGAGCGGCCGCCTTTGATGTATTCGGTTTTCTGTACCACCATCGGGTCGTTGCCGACCATGAATACGTTGCCGGCGCGCAGTTCTTGTGCGGTTTTCATGCTGTTTCCAATTCTGTAAAGGTTTAAAAATCAAAGCGGCGCATTTTAGCGGTGTTTGACGAAGTTTGCCAGTTTTTCCGCCGCCGTTTCTTGGGCAAACAGGTACTGCCGCCAGGCTTCGGCGGCCTGCGTCCAGCCGTTGTCGCGCCCGGCCAAAAGCCGCCAGCGCGCCAGCCGTTCGGCGTCGTTCAGACGGCCTCTGCCGTTCAGCTCGTCCGACAGGGCGCGGTGGGCGGCGGCGGTGTCTGCGGGGAACAGCGGGTAGGGCAGGCGCCAGAAGGCGTCGAGTTTGTCCAAATGCGCCATTTCGTCCTGCGGGTAGATGTGCCAGAAAAACGGTTTGCCCGACAGCTGCGCGCGCACGAAGCTGTCTTCGCCGCGCACAATCAGGCCGTCTGCAAGATACAGCAGCGTGTCGAAATCGTCCTGCGGCACGAAGGGCAGGCGCACCAGCGTGACGCAGGCCGTCTGAAAAACGCTGCCCGCTTCTTTCAGGCTGTCGCGCGGCAGGACGCCCGCTTCTTTCAGGCTGTCGGTAATCTGCGTGCCCGCCAGCAGCAGGGTGAGCGGCTCGCCCGCCGCCTGCCACATACGCAGCCAGTGCGCCCAAACGGGGCTGCGGTAGCCGAACAGAAGCCACTCGGGCGCGGTTTTCGGTGTCAGACCGAGAGAGCGTCTGAACGCGGCGAGAGCGGCCGTATCGGGCGCGGCATAGTCTTTTTCCCGCAGCAGGCCGCCGCCGCGCCCGTCAAAACCCATCAGCCAGAAGAATTTTTCCGTGCCGTCGGCCTGCGGCGAGGGTTTGCCGTGCATCGCCGCCGCCCATTCCTCCGCGCTGAGGTATTCCCAGTTCAGCCACAACGATTTACGCGCCCGTATGCCCTGTCTGACGCGCCCGGGCAGCTCGCAGCCGAAGGTTTCGATCACCACGTCCGCGCCCTGCCATTGCGGCAAATCCCCGCCTTCGCGCCACAAACGCATTTCCATTCCCCGGTAAACGCAGGGCAGCGCGGGCAGGTCGGGACACAGGGCGCGCAGCGCGGCTTCGTCGTCCGTCCACAGCGTCACGCGCCAGCCCGGTTCGTTTTGCAGAATGCGCGCCAGCCGCAGGCTGACGCCGATGTCGCCGAAATTGTCGATAACGGTGCAGAAAATATGGCAGTCGGCGGCGGGGTAGGGCATGGCGGTATCCGTAAAATCCAATCGGATGCGGGTTTTACGCCGATCCGCCGTTTTGTCAAGCCCGAAAAGGCGTACAAAATGCCGTTTATCCACACGGCCGTCTGAAAAACGACGGGCTGTAAAGAAATTTTAAATTTCGCTCTTGACAAGCCTTAAAATCATTTAATTTGATGATTTAAAACAAATTTTATAATTGACTATTTTTTATGCAGTTTAAGGGAAAATCCCGATTCGACGGCAAAAACCGCTTCCGCCCACAAAATACCCACAAAGTTATCCACAGCTTTTGTGGGCAACTCGGCGAAGCCTTGTTTTATCGCGGATTTGCTAGAGACTGTCGGCATTCTGCCTCTAGGCGAAGAGGCGGATGAGGCAGACCCTAAGGCCGTCTGAAACAGCGTGCGGCGGCATTTCCTCAGCCCGCCGCCGCTTTTTCAGACGGCCTTTGTGCCTGTCGGACGGATGCCGCGCCGCCCTGCGGCCGCTGCGCTTCGGGAGCGGGTTTTTTAATAGAAAAAACATTGCGATGATATGAAACCCCGTTTTTCCTGCGTGAAAACGCTTGCCTGCGGGCGGCCGATGCCGGATAATGCGCGCTTCTTTCAGCCGGTGTAGCTCAGTTGGTAGAGCACCTGACTTGTAATCAGGGGGTCGCGAGTTCGAATCCTGCCGCCGGCACCAAATTAAAACAGCCCGACTTTTCAGTCGGGCTGTTTTGCGTCTGCCGCAGATGTGGCGGCTTATTTTGTTTCGACGGCTTTGCCGTTGCGGTAAACCTGTTGGTTCAGCAGTTCGCCGCTGCGGGCATAGACGGCGCGGCTGCCGTTGTCGGGATGGGCGTCGGCGTCAAACAGGGCGCTGCGGGGGAGTTCCATCGGGTCGGTGCGTTTTTGGTCTTCGGTGTAAAAATCCTGCACCAGATAGACGCTGCCGCGTTTGCCGATCAGCCGGCGGTAGTAGCCGCCTTTGACCGGGCTGTCGGCGGTTTTGCCGTCGGCGGAGAAGTGGGCGACGGTTTTTTCTCCCGCATCGGCCGCGTCGGGCAGGGCGGTTTTGCCGCCGATGGGGATGTTGACCGATGTGCCGAGGCCGAGGTGGCGGCCGAAGCCGCCGATGCCTAGGCTGAGGGATGTGCCGTTTGTGTCCGAGCAGGCGGAGAGTGCGGCGGCGGTGGCGAGTAAAAAGGCAAGTTGTTTCATGGAGTTCTCCCGTTGGGTTGGAAACGGCGGCAGTATAGCGGAAACTCCGCGCCGCTGCGGCGGTTTGTTCGGGCAGAGGAAAAACGGTGCCGACTGTTTTCAGAAACGTTATTCCCGCGTTTATGCCCCGAAGGGGTATAGGCGCGAACGGCCTCAAAAAAAGCGGCAGGATGTTTCCCTGCCGCTTTGGCGTTCGGACAATGCCCGCAGGCTATTCCGAATCGGTTTTTTCTTCGATAACGCTTTGTGTGATACCCGTGTCAAAGGCGGTTTGCGGCATCAGGTTGTCAAGGCTGAGGCTGTTTTTGTCCAGTGTGGGGTAGCCGGAGAAGGCGACGGTGTAACCGCCGTTGCCGTCGCTGCGGATTTTGGCGTGCGCGCCGAGCGGGAAGGTGGTTTTGTCGGCGATGTGGCCGAAGGGGAAGCCGGTCAGCACGGGGATTTTCGCAGCACGGGAAACGGCGGCGGTGACGGCGCTCAAATCGTAGCTGCCATCGTACACGTCGCGGATGGAGCCCATGCGGAAATCGCCCAATACAACGGCCTGCTGTTTCTGCAAAACGCCCGCCAGAAGCAGGGTTTGCAGCATCCGTTCGATGCGGTAGGGCTGCTCGCCCACGTCTTCGATAAACAGGATGCCGCCTTTGATGTCGGGCATATAGGGGCTGCCGGCCAGTGCGGACAGGACGCTGAGGTTGCCGCCCCAAAACATGCCTTCGATGTGCAGGTCGCGCCGCTGCACGGCGGGCACGGATACGGTGTAATCGGGGTTGGTGGTGCAGCGGATAAACGAATCCATCGTGTAGCTGCTCGGCACGGGTTTGCCGAACTCGCTGTACACCATCGGGCCGGCGAAGCTCAGCCATCCGCCCTGCGCCAGCAGCGCCAATTGCAGGGCGCAAACGTCGCTGAAACCGAAAAACAGCGTGCCGTGTTCGCGCATTCTCGCGCCCAGCGAGGCAAAGTCGATATGCGGCAGCAGGCGGTGCGCGCCGTAGCCGCCGCGCATGCCCATCAGCACCTTGGGTGTGGCCGCGCGGCCTGCCGCCACGTCCTGCACGTCGGCAATGCGTTCGGCGTCGCTGCCCGCAAAGCGCTGGAAGCGGCGGAAGGCCGCTTCTTGGTTGGTAACGGCAAAACCCGCGTATTGCAGCAGATTGATACCCGCCTGCGCGCGGGCGGGTTCGGGCGCGAAGCCCGAAGAAGCGATAATACGTAACACGTTGTTTCCTGATGTTTTCGGTTGTTTGCTTTGCGGCTGCGGCCGCACTTGCGCGGCATTCTGCCCCGCAGGCGTGCCCGCGCAGGCCTGCAACAAGCCCGCGCCCGCCACGGCGGCCGAACCGCGCAGCAGGCTGCGGCGTGAAATCTGCCAAGTCATTTTTCTATCCTTTCAGACGGCATCAAAAAAACAGATTTGCAAAATCAAAGCGCGGCGTTTTGGCTGCGTTGCAACTTTGCTTTCAGACGGCCTCAATGCGTGCCAGCTGTTCGCGCACCTGCCGCGGCCAGTCTTCGGGCAGCACAACGGCGCTTTCGCGCTGTGCCGCCGCCCACACCGGCGCGGGAAAATTCGCATCGCCGGCAAAACGCGCAATCACATGCCAATGCAGGTGCGGCACGACATTGCCCAGGCTCGCCAAATTGATTTTCGCCGGGCGGAACACCTCGCGCATCGCCGCTTCCACGCGGTACACGGCCGCCATCAGCTCGTCGCGGTCGGCAGGCGTAAGATCGGTCATCTCCGCCACATGATCGTGCCAAATCACGCGGCAGAACGCCGGCGCATTGGCCTCGCCGTGCACCGCAATCACCCGCAGCCTGTCGTTTTGCCACAGCACGTCTTCGTTTTCGGCCGTGCAGATAGGGCATTGTTCCATCGCCAAACTCCGCAAAATAAAAGGCCGCATTGTAACGGAAACCGCCCGCGCCGACTTTTCAGACGGCCTTCGCGCTTCCCTCCTTTACCTGATTTGACGGAGAGACGGGCAAACCCGTCCCGCTTTCCGTTCTGCCGAACAGGTTTCCCTGCATGCGGTGCGCAAGGCGTAGAGAGGCCGTCTGAAAACCAATATTTCAGACGGCCTCCCCGCATCAAAAAGTGCCAAACAGTCGCGCGTGCTTTATCGAAACCGTTTTGTTCTGTTGCACTGAGTTAAATTATGTATAATCCTAATCTTCAAACAAAAATCAAACTGATTTGCATAATTTTAGAATCATTCTGCAAGGACTTCCGCCATGAATAAAACCCGTCTCAAAACCCTCGCCGCCTGCATCGCCATACTCGGCACGCCTGCCGCCTTCGCCGACAACACCGCCGCCGACGCTGCAGAATCCTCCGCTCTCGAAACCGTTATCGTCAAAGGCAACAAAAACAAACACCAAACCGGCCGCGACCGCGTCTACACCCGCGAAGTGGTAAACCTCTACAAAGGCAAGGAAGAAGTCGAAACCTTCAAAGGCAACACCGTATCCGACCTCTTCAGCGGCATGGTCGGCGTATACAGCGGCGACGCCCGCAACAGCGGCGCGGTCGACCCCAACATACGCGGCGTGCAGGGGCAGGGGCGCATTCCCGTTACCATCGACGGCACAGAGCAGGCCATCACCGTATGGCGCGGCTACGCGGGCGCGAACAACCGCAACTATGTCGACCCCAACATCATCAGCAGCGTCTATGTCGAAAAAGGCCCGTCGTTTAACCGCGGCATCAAGAGCGGCATCGGCGGCTTGGTGGCGATGAAAACCATCGACGCCGACGACATCGTGCCCGAAGGCCAAAAATACGGCCTCGAAGTCAAAGTCGAAACCTCCAGCAACTCCATCAAACAGCGCAAAAACGTCTACGAAGATTCTGTCGACTACCGCACCCTGCCCGAACCTTCCGTCGCCACCGGCGGCATTTGGCGCGCCATGCTCGACGATACCGACCGCGTCGACCAACGCTTTGAAGGGCGTAACAAATTCTTCAAAGACAAAGCATTCCGCATCGCCGCCGCCACCAAACAAGACAACTTTGATGCCATGATTGCCTACGCCTACCGCAGCAAGGGCAACTATTTCTCCGGCAAAAAAGGCGCGGAACGCTACGGCTATATCGGCCCGCTGACACCGGAGAAACTGGAAGAAATCAAAAGATTGGAAGAAGAAGCCCGACAACGTGGTGAGAATTTTTGGGGCAGCAGCAATGCGCTTGGCTCTCCTAATGTTGCCCGCGTCGGCCTTTTCTTCCATCCTGGCGGCGAAGTATCCAATACCTCGCTGGAAACCAAATCATGGATAGGCAAAACCACCTTCCGCCTGCCGCACAACCAAACTCTCAAATTCGGCCTGCGCCACACCGACACACAGTTTGGCGACGTGATGCCCTCGCGCATCATCGGCCCGATTTCCAATAATGAAAACCTCAACAAAATCGCCGAATGGCCGCGTTCGTGGGTGAAGCAGAATTCCGTCAATATTGACTACGCCTTTAAGCCCGAAAACAGCCGCTGGATAAACTTTGATGCCACCCTGTGGACAACGCGCACCAAATCCAAAACCAACACCGCAGGCGGCTCGCCCGGCGACACCCTATATGAAGACTTGGA
Organism: Neisseria sp. 23W00296; assembly: GCF_044772855.1. Taxonomy (NCBI): domain Bacteria; kingdom Pseudomonadati; phylum Pseudomonadota; class Betaproteobacteria; order Neisseriales; family Neisseriaceae; genus Neisseria; species Neisseria sp. 23W00296. The sequence continues at coordinate 689,634 of NZ_CP173024.1, forward strand.
ATTCCAATCCCGCTACGACAGTGAAATCGGGCAGTGGCAGGAAATCATGAAACAATGGCCAAACATGAGCCAAGAAGAACGGCAACTGATGATTGACGATTACGACTTTAATCCTAATAAAAAGCCGACTGTTTCCCCAAACGCCCCCAACACCAACGGCCGCTTCAACACCGTACAGGGTCAGGCTTACTACGCCAAAAACGAGCGCGACGGTTTCACCTTCGCCAACCGCATGAAGCTGACGCCCAAGCTGGATTTGACTGTGATGGGCGACTACCAGTATGAAAAACTACGCTCAAGCGACGAATTTTCCGACGAATTGCGCTGGATGGGCATGGACAAATACAAAGATGAAATAGAAGCCAAGCCTCCTATTATCCGCGCTAACTACGAACTCAGCCGCCTCGGTTATCCGCGCAACGGTAGACGACACGAAGCCAATCTGGGCTTCAATTTCCATTTCAGGCCGACCGAATGGCTGAACCTTACCGCAGGTGCACGCTACACCCGTTTCAGTATTAATGATGACGGCAGGGTAGCAAAGGAAGGATTGACACCATATGGATTTCCTATAGGGATGGATCGTGGTCGCGGCTTTACTTTTACCCGCGTTGCCACACCTGAGGAATATGCAGTTTACAAAGCGGCGAAAGCCATATCCCAAGATACTCTTGATGATATGTGGGCAAGACAGGAATTTAACCGTGCTCTCACAATCCAAGAACAGCAGAAATTTCTTCAACTCAATGATCAAGGTGTACCTTATCTTGTTTATGACGGCAGACGTTACCAGCCGCTCCGTCCTAACTTTGAAAGACCTTTTGCCTATTATTACAAAGAGCCTTACAACAAACCTCTTCCACCTACCGTGTTTTGGAACAAGGATGCCTCAGGCCGTCTGAATCTTGCCGATCATCCGATTTTAAACGGCAGTAACAGCGCGATCCTTAGCGAAGAAACCGCCAATCCTGCTTATGATCCCAATAATCCGAACAGCCCGAAAACAGTTAAAAAATATGTTTTGGCTGACAGATTTCATCAAGAGGGCAATATCAGCCCGACCGAACTGAGCCGCATCCGGCATCAAAGTAACGGCGGTTGGGCACCCGCCTTTTCCGCCACCGTCAACTTCACCGACCACGCCCGCGCCTATCTGCGCTACACCGAAACCCTGCGCTACCCCAGCATCTTTGAAGGCACTTATGGCTTTTCCAATTTTGCAGGCGGTTTTAATCGTGCAGGCTACGGTTGGAAGCCCGAACACGCCAAAAATTGGGAAGTCGGCTATATCCACGATTTGACGGGGCTGCTGCCGAAAATGCGCCGCGCCGATTTCCGCATCAACTATTTCCACAACAAAACCAAAAACGTTATCGATCGCGACGAAAACTTAGAATTTGAGCAGTTCGACAAACAGGTGCGTACCGGCGTCGAACTCTCCGCCCGCTTTGACAGCGGCCGAGTTTTCGGCAGCTTGGGCGTATTGCGCAACATCAAAAACGAAATGTGCGACAGCATGTTTTCTCCTTATCCTGAAGAATTGGAAAGTCACTTTTTAGAGCCCGATAAATATCCGAGATCTCCCTCCTGCAACCACGGCGGAGTCAGCGACAGCGGCTATCTTGCTTCCGCATTGCAACCGCGCTGGTCAATCGATGCCGATTTGGGCATGCGCCTGTTTGGCGAAAAATTGGAAACGGGGCTGCGTTTCCATTATCACAGCCGGATTAAGAAAGACCGCGACGAAGCTTGGAACAGTTACCGCAAGCATCCGAACCATTTTTGGGCAGGCAAGGTGGCAGGGCAGGAATGGCAGCCGGTCGCTACATGGGATATGTACTTGCGCTACAAAATCCGCAAAAACATCACCGCCGAGCTGGTAGGAACAAACTTAACCGACCGCTACTACCTTGATCCGCTCAGTCCCTCATATATGCCTGCTCCTGGCAGAACCGTGCGCTTCGGGCTAACGGCAAAATTTTAATCATTAAAAACATATAATTATAAAATAAACCTGAAATTTTTATAAAAAATAGGAATTATCACTAGCAATTTCAGATTACTCTTGTATAATGGTTTTATCTTGTTAACGACACTGCAGTGCAGGTTAGGTTTTGTTTGTTTTGTATGTTATGCGGTGGTGCGCAACAAGATGGTTTCTTTATAATTTTTTAACTTATGGAGTTTGAAATATGAAAAACCTGAATATTAAACTGATTGTCGCCGCTGTTTCCGTGTTGGCTGCTTCTTCTGCTTTTGCTGAAGTTGCTATTCCCAAAGGTTTGCCGAATAACCCTGTTGCAAATGATGATGGGTACACTTCTGTATCCAATAGAAACGCAAATGCAAAACAGATATATGCCACAGTCGGCACTGAGGGTGAGCATAAAGGGAAGGCTTCTCTTTATGTTTATGACAAAAATGCTCAAACCAACAGCAGCAAAGGTTTGGCTAATAATAAAAGTGTTTCTTTCGAGAAAATCGACAGAACCGCCAGCCAGTTCTTTGTTAAAACCTTTGCCAGTGGTATTTTAGGCAAAGACAAAAATGGCGTAACTGTTGCCCATATGTACAAAATGACAGGCTTCCCGTGGAACATTATCCCCAAAATGCCCGACCACTCACACTTAGGCCGTATGTCTTACGGCAAGGTCGGTAATTTGGATGTCTACTACGGCGACTGGGACAACACACCGTCCGGTGCGGGTAGCGTGAATAAAGATACCAGCAAAAACAACTACACTGTGTTCTACAGCGGCACAGGTAAAACCACCAATATGCCCACCAGCGGCACGGCTACTTACGCAGTTAAAGGCATCAATGGTCATTACGAGCAGGGTACTGCTGTATTGAGCGGCGATTTGAAGGCTGATTTTGGCAAGAAAACGCTGGCAGGGACGCTGACTAGGACAACCGGTGATCTGAAAAAATTGGGAATTGACGCGAAAATCGTAACTTCCGATGCTTCATTCTCCGGCAAAGCCGTTGCCAACGGTTCGGTAAACGGCACAACCAAAGGCAACTTCTTCGGCAATAACGCCGTAGGCTTGGCCGGTATCGCCCAGTTTGACAACAACAAAAACCTCAATGCCGCTTTCGGTGGTGCGAAGAAATAATTTGAGTGCTGCTGAAAGTTAACATGAAAGATTATTATAAGCGGGCAGGAATGCGTTTTTCCTGCCCGCTGCACTTTGAGGCCGTCTGAAACCAAAAATCCCTCGCGCATTTACCCCATCTCCTGCGCCGAAGCGCGGGGGAGGGGCGGGCGGGGTGGCAGTTCGCAGAACTGCATTTCGCCGATGCCCTGCAAAAGTTGCCGCAGCGGCGCGAGCCCCCACCCTAACCCTCCCCCGCAAGCAGGGGAGGGAACACAGTTACTGCCGCTGCTCCAAAGACCGTCTGAAACCCTACCGAACCCGTCACAGGAAAGCCCATGAAATACCGTCTGTTTCTCCTTCCGCTGCTGCTTTTGTCCCTGCCCGTCCGCGCCGACAACGAAGACATGCGCCTGCAACTGAGATACGGCATTGAAGAGCGGCAGCAGCGGCAGGAAGGGGAAACGGTGGGCGATTTGTCTTTCGGCGCAGCCGCGCCGCAGGAAGACGACAATCTGCCGACCGCGCTGATGAAGGCGGTGAACGCGCAAAATGAAGCCGAAACGCTGCGTCTGCTCGAAATCTACAAGGCGCAGCCCGATGCCGATCCCGATATGGTGCTGTTTGCCGAAGCCAATCTGGCCGTGTTCCGCGACGATTTGCCGGGCGCGCTGGCACGCTATCGGGAGCTGTATGCGCGCAATCCGCAGTTTGTCCGCGCCAAGCTCGATTTGGCGCGGCTGCTGTTTGTCGACAAGCAGAACAGGGAATCGGCGGCGCTGTTCGGCAGCATCGATATTCCCGAACGCCCCGCCGTCAACGAAAAAATCAAAGGCTTCTCCGACGCGCTCTCCAAACGCGACGCATGGAGCGGCTCGCTCTCCGTCGGCTTGGGACACGACAGCAATCTGAACCGCTCCTCCGCCGCCACCATGCTGCGCGAACAGCAAAGCTGCGGCTTCGATTCCAACGGGCAGCCGATTTTGGACGCCAACGGCAATTTCACCTGCCGCAGCGAATGGCTGCCGATGAAAACCCCCGATGCGCTAAGCGGCCGCATGTGGGCATACGAAGCCGCCGCCGGCCGCCGCCTCTCGCTCAAAGGCCACCACGGCATCCGGTTTTCCGGCTATGCGCTGGGCAAAATCTATCCCGAAAACCGCGAATACACCGAACACAGCGTCAGCCTCGGTTCGGCATACAGCTTCCAAAACAAAGACACATCGTTTGAAATCGGCCCGCAAATCCAATACGACTGGGTCGGCGGAAAAATGCAGGACAGCAATGCGGGCGTCAGCGCGTCCTACAACCGCACCTTTGCCGACAAAGCCTCGCTGGGCGTGCAGATAGAGCACAAATACGACCGCTACCGCAGCGGCTACGAACATTTCAACGGCCCGCAATCGCTGCTGTTTGCCACCGGCGTGTACGTTTTGCCGAAAAATTGGGTGATCTTTGGCGGCTACGATTTCCTGCGCAAAAACAGCCGCGAAAAAGTCGATTCCTACCGCCGCCACGGCCTGCGCGGCGGCATCAGCAAACGCTTTGATTCGGGCATCGAAGCCACATTCCAAACCATTTGGCGCAAAACCGCCTATCAGGACTTCCATGCCTGGCTCGACACGCGGCGCAAAGACAAGGAGCACACCTACCAGCTCGACCTCAAATACGACCGCCCCGCCCTGCGCGGCTTCGTCCCCGTCCTCAGCCTGAAACGCACCAACAACCGCAGCACCTCGTGGGTCAACCGCTACAAACGCAACGAAATCACCTTCAAGCTGCAATACGGGTTTTGAATGTCCGCTTTGCGGGAAGGAGGCCGTCTGAAAGTTTCAGACGGCCTTTGTTTACCCGCACGCTTTTCCGAAAGACATCAAACCGCGTGCGTTGCTGCGCAACACACCCTACTACGGCAGCAGAGGCCGTCTGAAAGGGGAAATCCCTGTTCAGACGGCCTTTTTTTCATGCGGTGCATGTGGCGGCGGCAGGGTTGGGCTGACGGGTAAGTGTGATTGGCGGTGCTTGCGCCTGCGGGAGAATTGCTTTACCCTGCGCCGGCCTGTGTTTTTCAGGCGCTTTTAAGGAAACATTGATATGAACAAGAAAACCGCTTTGCTGCTTGCGTTTGCTGTTGCCGCCTTCGGCCAACAGGCGGCAGCCAAAGAAATCAAGATTCAGGAAAACTCTGCCGGGCTTTCTGCCGCGCTGACTGAAAATCTGGCCGGAACGGCTGTGTCCATGGGTGTGAAAGAGCCTTTGGTGATTAAGAAATCGGGCGACGGGGTGGTGATTTCCGGCGCGGGGGCGACACGCTGCAACATCAAGCTGAACGACGGCAAAATCGCCGGTGTAAGCTGCAAATAGGCTGCTCTGTGGCAAAGAGGCCGTCTGAAAATTTCAGACGGCCTCTTTTTTGCGGCGGCTTTATTTGGCGGCGGACGCTTCCTGTTGCGCTGCGCCTTTGTCGAACCATTTCTGTTCGATTTTGGCGTAGGTGCCGTCGGCCTTGATAGCGGCGAGGCCTTTGTTGATTTTTTCGCGCAGGCCGTCGTTGCGGCCTTTTTTCAGGGCAAAGCCGTATTGCTCTTTCGGGAAGGAGGGATCGACGAACATGTTGTATTTCATGCCGGGGTTGTTGGCGACGAAATACTGGACGACGCCGTTGTCGCCGACGGTGGCGTCCACGCCGCCTGCGGCCAGTTCTTTAAAGGCCAGCGGCATGTTTTCGAAGCGGCGGATGAGTTTGCTGTCTTTGCCCTGCAAATCTTGCAGAATCAAATCGGCGGTGGTGCCGTTTTGTACGGAAACGCTGCGGGTTTTCAAGTCGGCGAAGGATTTGATGTCGCTGCCTTTGTCGGCGGTGACGATCATCTGTGTGGCTTCGAAATAGGGGTCGGTAAAATCGACGATTTGTTTGCGCTCGTCGGTGATGGTGATGCTGGCGAGGGCGACGTCGCTGTCACCTTTTTGCACGTTGGCGAAGATGCCTTCAAAAGGTGTGTTGACGAAGTTGAATTTGATGCCTTCTTTTTCGCCCGCTGCGGCGAGGATGTCGCGCGAGAAGCCGACGACCTGTTCGCCTTCCATATATTCCAGCGGCGCGTAGGCGGCGTCGGTGGCGACGATGTATTCCTGCGCTGCGCCCGTTTGCGCGGACGCGGCGTTTTGCTGCGCGTTTTCGTGCGAGCAGCCTGCCAGCAGCAGGGCGGCCGCCAGCGCTGCGGACAGCGTTTTCTGGTATGACATGGTGTGTCCTTAAAGATTTTTTACAAGCGCGGCATAATACCGAAAGCGCCGTTTTGCGGCAAGCCGCGGGAGGCCGTCTGAAAACAGAGCCGCAACAGTGCGCGGGGCAGGGCGCTTTTCAGACGGCCTCTTTGCCCTCTGTGCTTCTCTTTGCGTGCGGCTTGTGTTAAAACGGCGCGCAGAAAAACAATCTTTCCCGACACGCAAAAAAGTAAAAATGGAGCTGAACCAACTGAAATCCTTTGTTGCCGTGGCGCATCACGGCAATCTCACCCAGGCCGCCGAGCGGCTGTTTTTGTCGCAGCCTGCCGTTTCGGCGCAGATTAAGGCGGTGGAGGCCGAATTGGGCACGCCGCTGTTTACCCGCGCCAGCAGCGGCATGACGCTCACCCGCGCGGGCGAAATCTTTCTGCCCGAGGCCGAGGCGCTGTTGCAGCACAAACACCGTCTCGACCAGTTTGCCAAAACACTCGCCGCCAACTACACCGAGGAGGCCGACCTCGGCTTGATTCATCCGGTGGACTCGGCCAAAGTCTCGCAGCTGACCGCGCTGATCGGCGAGTCGGCGCCGCACACCCGCCTGCACATCCAATACGGCATGAGCGGCGAGGTTCTCGAGCGCATCCGCGACAAGCGGCTGCACGGCGGTTTTTTCCTCGGCATGACGCGCCAGCCGGGCATCCACAGCCGTTTTCTCGAAAACATCCGCTACGCGCTTATCTGCCCGCAGGACGAGCTGGCGGCCATCCGCAGCAATCTGCCTGCCGCGCTTGAAGATTACGTTTGGATCGAAATGTCGGGCGTGTCGGGCAGCAACAAGCATTTGAAGCAGTTTTGGCGTGCCAACCGCCTCGCGCCCAAGCGGCAGATTCTGTGCGACTATCCGCAAACCATCATCGATCTGGTGGCCGACGGGCAGGGCGTGGCGATGGTGCCCGAAAGCAAAGCCCGCGCCGCCGTGGCAGCGGGCAGGCCGGTGGCGCTGGTGGAGGAATACCGGCAGACGCTGCCGCTGCACTTTATCTATGCCGACGAATACGCGCAAAATCCCACGCTACACATGCTCAAAGAATGCATTGCCGCCGTGTGGCAGACGGAATCCGGCCTGTAAACCCCACAGGCCGTCTGAAACCCTGTTTCAGACGGCCTCTTTATTGTGAAGAAAGCCCTTATGGACATCGAAACCTTTTTAAACCAAGAATCCGCGCGCGCCGCCGGATACCGCTGCGGCTTTGTCGCCATCGTCGGCCGCCCCAACGTGGGCAAATCCACGCTGATGAACCACCTCATCGGCCAAAAAGTGAGCATCACCAGCAAAAAAGCGCAAACCACGCGCAACCGCGTTACCGGCATTTATACCGACGACACCGCGCAATTTGTGTTTGTCGATACCCCGGGTTTCCAAACCTACCACCGCAACGCGCTCAACGACCGCCTCAACCAAAACGTTACCGAAGCCATCGGCGGCGTGGATGTGGTGCTGTTTGTCATCGAATCGATGCGCTTTACCGATGCCGACCGCGCCGTGATGAAGCTGCTGCCTACGCACATGCCCGTGATTCTTGTCGTCAACAAAGTCGATAAAGGCAACGCCGATGCCGCCGCGCTGAACGCGTTTATCGAAGGCGTGCGTGCCGAATTTGATTTTGCCGGCTGCGAAACCGTCAGCGCGAAACACGGGCTGGGGTTGGCCGCGCTGATGGCGCAGGTCAAGCCCTACCTGCCCGAAAGCGTGCCGATGTACCCCGAAGAAATGGTTACCGACCGCTCCAGCCGATTTCTCGCCGGCGAAATCGTGCGCGAAAAACTGTTCCGCTATCTGGGCGAGGAGCTTCCTTATGCGATGAATGTCGAGGTAGAACAGTTTGAAGAGGGCGACGATATTTACCATATCTATATCGCCGTGTTGGTGGATAAAGAAAACCAAAAGCCCATCGTCATCGGCAAAGGCGGCGAAAAACTGAAAAAAATCTCCACCGAAGCGCGGCTCGATATGGAAAAACTCTTCGGCTGCAAAGTGTTTTTGAAAGTGTGGGTGAAAGTGAAATCCGGCTGGGCGGACGACGTGCGCTTTTTGCGCGAATTGGGTTTGTAAACCGCTGCCTTGGCAAAAAGGCCGTCTGAAAGATTCAGACGGCCTTTTTGCTGTATCTGCCGTGTTTTTTTCAGGCGGCCTTCTGCCCGCGCTCGAAGCTGCCCTGCCGCAGGAAAACCGCTGCCTGATGCGCCGTTTCGCCGTCGTTCAGCATACCCGTGTGGGTAACGGGCAAAACGATGTGGTCGGCCATGCCGCCGCAGCGGGTTTCCGCCACCAAAACCGTGCCGTCGTTTTCGCCGTGCAGGCCGAAGAGGCGGCCGACACCCATCGGCGCGTTGCCCGCGATGCTGCCGAGCATTACGCCTTCGGGCAGGGGCGGCAGGTTGCCGTCGAGCAGCTGCCGGTATGCGCCGCCCAGCAGGGGCGCGGACAGGCCTTTGTTACGGATGGTTTTGGCGGTATGACTGCCCTGATGCGGCGTGCCGAGGGTAACGATGCGGCCGCGCACGAGGTCGGGACGCGCGGCGGCGAAGCGGCGCAGCACCAGCCCGCCGAGGCTGTGGCCGACAAAATGCAGCGGCTGTTGCGGATGCCGTCTGAAAAAGTCTTCGACGGCTTTGGCCAGCGCGGCGCAGTGCGCTTCGTGTGTCTGCCAGACGCTGTAATAGCCGAAGGTTTCCACATCCAACCCCTGTTGTTTGAGCAGGCGGGCAAAGGGAAACATCGTCCAAGCGTGCATATGGATGCCGTGCAGCAGCAAAACGTGTTCGGTCATGGCTTGTTCCTTTGTCGGCGGTTTTTAAGGTGGGAGGCCGTCTGAAAACGCGCTTTCAGACGGCCTGAAACCTTTGTACAACGCCAATGTTCATCTAAACGGCGTCATTCCCGCGTAGGCGGGAATCTTTTCGGAATCCAAGCAAAATATGGTCGTATCAGAGATTATTTTGGATCAGGCAAGATTCCCGCCTACGCGGGAATGACGGAGTTTATTGTTTTCAGACGGCCTCTTTGCGTTAACCGAGCAGGTCGGCGAGCATGGTGCGGTAGATTTCGGCGAGTTGTCCGACGGCGGCGGTGTCTATGTGTTCGTCGATTTGGTGGATGGTGGCGTTGACGGGGCCCAGTTCGATGAGTTCGCGGGCGATGTCTTTGATAAAGCGGCCGTCGGACGTGCCGCCGGTGGTGGAAAGCTCGGGGCGGATGCCGCAGATTTTTTCGGCGGCGTTTTGCGCGCATTCGGTGAGGCGTCCGGCTTCGGTGAGGAAGGGTTGGCCGGACAGGCTCCATTGCAAATCGTATTGCAGGCCGTGGCGGTCGAGTATGGCGTGCACGCGGCGTTTGAGGCCGTCTGAATTCGAGGCGGTGGAGAAGCGGAAGTTGAATTTGACGGTGAGCTCGCCCGGAATGACGTTGGTCGCGCCCGTGCCTGCGGTGATGTTGGAGATTTGGAAGCCGGTGGGCGGGAAGTAGGCGTTGCCTTCGTCCCATTGTTCGGCGGCCAGCTCGGCGAGGGCGGCGGCGGCGCGGTGGACGGGGTTGTCGGCCAGGTGCGGGTAGGCGATGTGGCCTTGTCTGCCTTTGACGGCGAGCGTGCCCGAGAGCGAGCCGCGGCGGCCGTTTTTGATGGTGTCGCCGAGCTCGGCAACGGCAGTGGGTTCGCCGACGATGCAGTAGTCTATGGTTTCGCCGCGCGCTTTGAGGGCGTCGACGACGCGCACCGTGCCGTCGTGCGCGTCGCCTTCTTCGTCGGAGGTAATCAGCAGGGCGATGCTGCCGTTATGTTGCGGATTGTCGGCGACAAAGGCTTCGCAGGCGGCGGCAAAGGCGGCGATGCTGCTTTTCATGTCGGCCGCGCCGCGCCCGTAGAGTTTGCCGTCGCGCTCGGTCGGCTCGAAGGGGGGCGACGTCCATTTTTCCAGCGGGCCTGTGGGAACAACGTCGGTGTGTCCGGCAAAGCACACCAGTGGGGCAGATGTGCCGCGCCGCAGCCAGAGGTTTTTGGTGTCGCCGAAGTTCATTTCTTCGGCGGTGAAACCGAGGGGGGCGAGGCGTTCGGCGATGAGCCGCTGGCAGCCTTGGTCGTCGGGCGTAACGGAGGGGCGGGCGATAAGTTCTTTGGCAAGGGCAAGGGCAAGGGCGGGATGGGTCATGATGTTGGTTCGGCAGTAGGCCGTCTGAAAAGGTTTTAAGGGGCAGAGGCCGTCTGAAAGCCTTTCAGACGGCCTCTGTGCTATTGGATGTAAACGAAGCGGGCGCGTTTGACGTTGCACAACAGCTCGTAGGCAATAGTGCCTGCGGCGGCGGCGACTTCGTTGATGTCCACCGCGTCGCCCCACAGTTCGACTTCGCTGCCGAATCCTTCGTTGTCGGCCAGCTCGACAGTAAGCATGTCCATAGAAACGCGGCCGAGGATTCGGCTGCGGCGGCCGTCGACGGCAACAGGCGTGCCGGTGGCGGCGCGGCGCGGGTAGCCGTCGGCATAGCCTGCGGCGGCGAGGCCGACGCGGGTGGAGCGTTTGGTATAAAAACTTGCGCCGTAGCCTATCGGTTCGTGCGGCTGCAACACGCGTTCGCCGAAGATTTCGGTTACGAGGCGCATCACGGGTTTGAAGCGCGGGTCTTTTTCCAGAAAGGGATCGACGCCGTAAAGCGCCAGCCCCGCCCTGCCCCAGTCGCGCCGCGCCTGCGGGTAGGCGATGGCGGCGGCGGAGTTGGCGAGGCTCTCTTCGCCCGCCAAAGCGGCGCAGGCGAGGTCGAAGACTTCGATCTGCATATCGGTCATGCCGCGTTCTTCTTCGTCGGCGCAGGCGAAATGGCTGGTTTTGACAACGGCGGCTACTTTGCCGCTCTGCATCAGCGCGGTGTGGGCGGCGGCGAAGTTGTGCGGGAAGAAACCGGCGCGGTGCATGCCCGTATCCATTTTCAGCCAGACGGTAACGGGCGTCTGCCAGTCGCGGCGCAGCAGGCTTTCGAGCTGCCACTGGCTGCCGACCACCGGCCACAGATTGAGCCGTTCCACTTCGGCGTATTCTTCGGGTTCGAACACGCCTTCGAGCAGGACGATGGGGTTGGCGATGCCGTTTTCGCGCAGCAGGCGGGCTTCTTCGAGAAAGGCGACGGCGAATCCGTCGGCGATGTCGGCAAGGGCGTGGGCGCAGCGCAGCGCGCCGTGGCCGTAGGCGTCGGCTTTGAGCACCGCCAGCATGCGGCCGCCGTGGATTTGTTTGAGGGTTTGGTAGTTTTCGCGCAGGCGGTCGAGGCGGATTTCGGCGCGCAGAGGTCTCATGGCGGTTGTCCTTCGGTGTGGGCGGGAACGGGAAACGGGAGGCCGTCTGAAAGCCCGTGTGCACGGGAAACGGGCTTTCAGACGGCCTGCGGATTATAGGCGGGTCGGGGGCGTTTTTGAAGATGTAAAAAAAACGCAAAAGGCCGTCTGAAAGCGGTTTGGCAAGGCGGACGGGCGGCACGGTTGTGGCATAATCGGCCGCATGGTTTACTTAGGAACGAACAATGTCCATCTCCCCCGCCCAATACTTTCTCTACCTGCAATACATGCTGGCCGCCCTCGCGCTGCTGGCTTTGTTTTGCACCCTCTACGTCAAAATCACCCCCGTGCGCGAGCTGCATCTGATTAAAAACGGCAACCTCGCCTGCGCCCTCTCCTTCGGCGGCACCACCGTCGGCTTCTGCTTGCCGCTGGCATCCAGCATTTCCCACAGCGTCGGTTTTACCGACTTTCTCTTGTGGGCGTGTGCGGCGGGCGTGCTGCAAACCGCCGTTTATTTCGCCGCCGCGCGCCTGATTCCGCAGGCGTCGGACGAATTGGCCGCCAACAATGTCGCTGTCGGCGCGCTGTTCGGCAGCTTCTCCCTCGCCGTCGGCCTGCTCAACGCCGCCTGTCTGTCGTAAAAAAATCTTCAACCGCAAAGGAAAAACGCCATGTTCAACTTCATTAAAAAGCAGTTTATCGACATCATCCAATGGGAAAACCCCGACGACGAAACGCTGGTGTGGCGTTTTCCCATTGCCGACCAGGAAATCCAAAACGGTGCCAGCCTCACCGTGCGCGAATCGCAAATGGCGCTGTTTGTCGACGAGGGCAAAACCGCCGACGTTTTCTCCGCCGGCACCTACAAGCTCAACACAAGCACCCTGCCCATCCTCACCTACCTGAAAAACTGGGACAAACTGTTTGAATCCCCCTTCAAATCCGACGTTTACTTCTTCAACACCAAACAGCAGCTCGCCCGCAAATGGGGCACCGCCCAGCCCGTAACCGTGCGCGACCCCGAATTCGGCGCGGTGCAGATCCGCTCCTTCGGCATGTACAGCTACCGCATCAGCAACCCCGAAGCCTTCTTCAAGCAAGTCAGCGGCGTGGTGGAAAGCTACACCGGCCACCAGCTCGAACAGCAGCTGCGCAACATCGCCGTAACCCAGCTTGCCGCCATTTTCGGCAACGCCGCCACCCCCTTCCTCGACATGGCCGCCAACCAGGTGCTGCTGTCGCAAAAACTCGGCGAAGCCCTCGCCCCCGAGTTTGCCCGCCTCGGCCTCACCCTGGAAAACACCACCGTCGAAAGCATCAGCCTGCCCGACAACATCCAACAGGCGCTCGACAAAAAAATCTCCATGGGCATCGTCGGCAACCTCGACACCTACACCAAATTCCAAACCGCCGAAGCCATCCCGCTTGCGGCGCAGAACGAAGGCGGCGTTGCCGGCATCGGCGCGGGACTGGGCGTGGGCGCGGGCATCGGCCAGGCAATGGCAGGCGCGATGGGCGGCATGATGCAGCCCGCCGCGCAGACACCCGCCGCCGAACAGCCCGCCGCGCCCGTTCAGACGGCCGCAGAAGACCCGCAGGCCAAGTTGCAGAAACTCAAATCCCTGCTCGATAACGGCCTGATTTCCGCCGAAGACTTTGAAAAAGCCAAGTCCGAAGTGCTGAAACAGCTTATCGGCTGACGGCGCAAAGAGGCCGTTCCCGCCTACACCGTGCGGGAATGACGTTTCTGAAAAACGGAAAACGTAAAATTCCGCTTTCAGACGGCCTCCAAGCAACAACGGCTTTTCTCCGACTTTCTTTTCAGACGGCCTCTGTATAAAAGGCCGTCTGAAAACAGAGACTCCCGACCAACCAGCCCATACCCGAGCCATGACCCGCGAACCCATCTTCCACACCGACTGCCCTAGCTGCGGAGCGCGCGTCGAAGCGCATTCGGCCACCTCCGTCACCCTCGTCTGCGGCTACTGCAACAGCATGCTCGTGCGCGAAGCGGCGGGCGTGGCAGACAAAGGCCGCGACTCCGCCCTTCTGGAAGACTACAGCCCGCTGCAAATCGGCACGCAGGGGCGCTGGGGCACGCATCCCTTCTCCCTCGTCGGCCGCGTGCAGATGCACTACGACGCGGGCGTATGGAACGAATGGTACGTCCTCTTCGACGACGGCGGCACCGGCTGGCTCGCCGAAGCGGGCGACATCTACACCTTCACCCGCCCACACGCCACACCGAACGGCCTGCCCGCCTTCGACGACATCCGCGCCGGTTTTACCACCTTCGACTTTGAAAACAAACGCTTCATCGCCTCCGACGTGCGCCGCGTCACCCTCAAACACGCCGCCGCCCAGGGAGAATTGCCGTTTGAATTTTCCGCAGACAGCGTCAGCCAAGTGGCCGACTGGCGTTGCGAAAACGTCTTCATCACCACCGACTACTCCGACAGCCCGCCCGCCTTCTACACCGGCAGCGCCGTCAAACTCGACGATCTGCAACTGCAATACACCCGCACCGCCGACCAAATCAAAGAAAGCACAGGCCGTCTGAAAGGCAGCCGCCAATCCGAAAACTGCCCCAACTGCGGCTCGCCCGTCCACTGGGTGAGCGGCCTGGCCGACAACATCCTCTGCCCCTCCTGCGGCAGCGACCTCGAAGCGGTGGACGGCAAAATCGAACTCATCGAAGCCAACGCCATGCGCGAAGCGCAGCAGGAAGCCCTCACCCTGCCCGTCGGCAGCAGCGGCACGCTCAAAGGCAAAACCTACACCGTTATCGGCGCGCTGCACAAAGACGAATACGAAGCGCAAACCGCCTTCGATTTGATGTACGCCTTCAAAAAACCCTTCGCTCCCGTGCCCGTCGGCCGCTGGCGCGAATACCTGCTCTACCACCCCGAAAACGGCTTTCTCTGGCTTATCGAAAGCGAAAGCGGCTGGGAAGCCTCCTACACCCTGCACGACTGGCCGCGCCTCGACCGCAACGGCCACCCGCAGGGCTGCGAAAAACTCTACGACTACGGCAGCCGCGTCGGCTACGCCGCAGGCGCGTTCTACTGGCACGTCCGCTCCGGCGATCTCAACTATTACAGCGACTACAAACGCGGGCGCGGCAAAATCTCCTCCGACCTCTCCGCCGCCGAAATGTCGTGGAGCATCACCGAACCCGTCGACCACCGCGAAATCGCCCGCGCCTTCGGTCTCGACGAAAAAGCCGCCGAACCCGACAGCGGCGGACACATCCCGGCCTACGTCGTTTGGCTGATGATCGGCCTGCTCGCCATCCTCAACCTGCCCGCCTTCTTTATCGGCGACTCCGACGGCGGCCTCTTTCTGCCCATTCTGGCGGGCTACGGCCTGCACAAACTCGGCAGCCCCTCCGAAGAAGACGGCACCTCCATGATCGGCAGCACCACCGCCTACGTCATTATCGGCTCCTTCCTCATCATGTTTGCCACCGCCTTCCACTACGCCGCAAGCAGCAGCAGCAGCGGCACATCCGGCTACGGCGGCGGCACGGGCTACATCGGCGGCGGCTTTTCGGGAGGCCACAAATGAGCCACCTCCCCGGCCGCCACGGCCTGCTCGACCTCTACGGCTGCGATGCCAACGTTTTGCGCGACGAAGGCCGTCTGAAAACCGTCCTGCACCAAGCCGCCGAAGCCGCGCAGGCCACCGTGTTATACAGCCGCTTCCACACCTTCGGCGGCGAAGGCGGCGTCACCGGCGTGCTGCTCTTGGCCGAATCGCACCTCACCGTCCACACCTGGCCCGAACGCCGCTACGCCGCCGCCGACATCTTCCTCTGCGGCGCCATGCCCGCCGAAGCCGCCCGCCTCGTTATCGAGAGGGAGCTGCGTGCCGAAAGCAGCCGCTGGCAGAGCATCGAGCGCGGAGAGGCCGTCTGAAACGTTTTTCAGACGGCCTTTGTGCACGTTTTGTTATCGGACGCGGAGGCCGTCTGAACACGCGGCTTCGGCGCAGCCCAAACCCGTTTGCCGTCTTTGAGGCCGTCTGAAACCCGTTTCAGACGGCCTTCCTGCATTCTGCGGCAGCGGTTTCAGACGGCCTTTGAGCCGCCTGCCGGGTTTCTTTCAGACGGCCTGCATCCGCTCCTGCGTAAAATTGTTGATAATTTAACGCTGCCTGTTTATATTCCCGCCCGTCCACAACCCGCCGCCCAGGAGCAGATTATGTCCGTCAAAAACGTTGTCAAACTGATTGAAGAAAACGAAGCGCGCTTTGTCGATTTGCGCTTTACCGACACCAAAGGCAAGCAGCACCACTTTACCGTACCCGCCCGCGTGGTGCTCGACGACCCCGAAGAATGGTTTGAAAACGGCCAGCCGTTTGACGGCTCGTCGATCGGCGGCTGGAAAGGCATTCAGGCTTCCGATATGCAGCTGCGCCCCGACCCCGCCACCGCCTTTATCGACCCGTTTTTCGACGATATAACCGTCGTCCTTACTTGCGATGTGATCGACCCGGCCGACGGCCAGGGCTACGGCCGCGACCCGCGCTCCATCGCCCGCCGCGCCGAAAACTACCTCAAATCCACCGGCATCGGCGACACCGCCTATTTCGGCCCCGAACCCGAATTTTTCGTGTTCGACGGCGTGGAATTTGAAACCGCCATGCACAAAACCCGTTTTGAAATCACATCCGAAAGCGGCGCGTGGAGCAGCGGCCTGCACCTCGACGGCCAAAACACCGGCCACCGACCCACCGTCAAAGGCGGCTACGCGCCCGTCGCGCCCATCGACGCAGGACAGGATTTGCGCTCGGCGATGGTGAATCTCTTGGAAGAAATCGGCATTCCGGTTGAAGTGCACCACGCCGAAGTCGGCACCGGCAGCCAAATGGAAATCGGCACGCGCTTCGCCACCTTGGTCAAACGCGCGGACCAAACCCAAGACATGAAATACGTCATCCAAAACGTTGCCCACAATTTCGGTAAAACCGCCACCTTCATGCCCAAACCCATCATGGGCGACAACGGCAGCGGTATGCACGTCCACCAATCCATCTGGAAAGACGGCCAAAACCTGTTCGCAGGCGACGGCTATGCCGGCTTGAGCGACACCGCGCTCTACTACATCGGCGGCATCATCAAACACGCCAAAGCCCTGAACGCGATTACCAATCCGTCCACCAACTCCTACAAACGCCTCGTGCCGCACTTCGAAGCGCCGACCAAACTCGCCTACTCTGCCAAAAACCGTTCCGCATCCATCCGTATTCCGTCCGTGAACAGCAGCAAGGCACGCCGCATCGAAGCCCGTTTCCCCGACCCCACCGCCAACCCGTATCTGGCCTTTGCCGCGCTGTTGATGGCCGGTTTGGACGGCATCCAAAACAAAATCCACCCGGGCGAACCGGCCGACAAAAACCTGTACGACCTGCCGCCCGAAGAAGACGCGCTCGTGCCCACCGTGTGCGCCTCGCTCGAAGAAGCCCTCGCCGCACTCAAAGCCGACCACGAATTCCTGCTGCGCGGCGGCGTGTTCAGCCAAGACTGGATCGACAGCTACATCGCCTTCAAAGAAGAAGACGTGCGCCGCATCCGCATGGCGCCGCACCCGCTGGAATTTGAAATGTATTACTCGCTCTGATACCGCGTTTGTTTGAACGCCAAAGGCCGTCTGAAAACCCGCAACAGGGCTTTCAGACGGCCTGTGTATGCCGCAGCCGTTTCAGGCCGTCTGACAGGTGTCTTTCAGACGGCCTTTTTACTGCTTCTGTATCCCGTTTCCTTTCCTGCGCCCAAGTGTGGGGGAGGGCAGGAGAGGGAGAGTCCGCAGAACTGCTTTTGCTGATGCAACCGAACAAAAGTTTCCGCAGCGGCACCAGCCACCACCCTGACCCTCCCCCGCGGGCGGGAGAGGGAATGCAGATACCGAAATGTTTTCAGACGGCCTTAAAGGCAGCATGCGGGACGGATGCTTGTATCCGCTATGGAGAGCCAACACAAAAATCTACGGCATTGGAGATGCCAGGAAAACCTGCCTCATACTGGATGTACTGTCTGCGGCTTGCTGCCTTGTATCTTTTTGTGTTGACTCACTATATTCGCAGGCCGTCTGAAACCGTCAATCCCGCCGTACCTCTTGCTCCCTCTCCTGCGCCCAAGCGAGGGGGAGGGCAGGGGAGGGGGTGGCGGTTCGCAGAAACGCTTTTTGCCTGTTACCTGCTGCCGCAACCTGTCGGATATTTCTGCGGCCTCCGTCCCTACGCTTAGCAGTATAGTGAGCCAAAATAAAAAATCTACGGCGTTGCTGCGCCTTGCCGTACTACCTGTACTGTCTGCGGCTTGCTGCCTTGTATCTTTTTTATTTTGACTCACTATAAAAGGCCGTCTGAAACCCGTTTTGCGGTTTTCAGACGGCCTTTTGCTTTTTCGTCCGCCAAACGGCACAAGGCCGTCTGAAAGGCGGGTTGACGTTTTATTTGTGTCGAAACGGCGCTTTCAGAAACATCATTCCCGCGAAGGCGGGAACGGCCTCTGCGGATTTGGCGTTTCGTGTGTCCGCTGCGGGCAAAGCACACGGGCGCTTATTTTTTGCGGCGGCGGGGCAGGGTGTCGGGCAGGTTGACGCGGCTGTAGAAGCTGCCGTTTATCTGCGTGACGTTGACGTGGTACATGCGGTAGGCGGCGAAGAGTTCGCGGTCGGGCGGCTGCGGGTTTTGCCAGAATTCGGCCAGCGGCTGGCGCGAGGTGAGGCCGGGGATGTCGTAGTTGGCGCGGCCGAGCAGTTTGACGGGCATGTTGTGGACGAGGGCGGAGAGGCCGCTGGTGCTGTTGAGCGTCACCATGCCCGTGCCGTGGCGCAGGAAGACGGGCAGCGGCACGTCGTGGACGTAGTGCACGCGCTCGGCGAGATCGGGATGCGCGGCGAGGAAGCCGCCGATGTCGCGGCGGTAGTCGGTGAAGCCTCTGTCCATCGGGTGGTGCTTGATGATGAGCGAGGTGTCGGACGGGGCGTGTGCGGCGAAGGATGCGAGTACGTGCAGCAGGAAGTCGCGCACGGAGGCAAAGTCGCTGTGGATGTGCACCTGGCTGTCGTTGAACACTTGCAGGGGCACGATGAAGAAGCGGCCGAAGCGGCCGCTGCCGACCCGGGCGGCGAAGCGGCGGTCGGCAAGCGCGTAGCCCGCGCGGCGGATGCCCGAACGCAGCCACAGGGCGATGTAGTGCGGTAGGTCGATGGCGCGGTGATGGCGGTAGGCGGGGTAGCGGCGGCCGCAGAAATTGGCGGCGGCGTAGTAGTACATGGCGCTTTTGGCACGCGGCCAGAAGCCGTCGGGCACGGGCGCGGGCGGGTTGTATTGCTGTACGGCGAGTTTGCGCCGCGCGTTGAGAAAGAAAGCGCCTTCGCGCGGCAGCGGCGAATGGGCGTTGACGCCGCCTTCTTCGAGGGTGACGAAGTGCGGGCGGAAATAGCCTTCCTCAAACGCCCAGAAGGAAACGCGCGCCTCGGTGCAAATCTCTTTGGCGATTACGTGGTAGAGGCGGTTGTCGCCGAAGCAGGCGACGGCGTCGATTTTGTGTTCTTTGATAAAGGACGAGAGACAGGCGGGGAAGTCTTCGGGGCTGCCGCGGTAGCAGGTGACGCGGGGAAGGCGGGCGGGATAACAGGCTTCGTCACCGCCGTTGAAATTGAATTTGAACACCCGTGCGCCGCGCGCTTCGAGCCAGAGGGCGAGGCGGCGGAAGAAGGGGCCGACAGGCCCCTGCAAAAGCAAAACACGCCGTTTGCGGGCGAGTTTTTCCAGGTTGGACGGGATGGTTTTCATGTTGTTTGGGCGGCTGCGGACTGCAGGCCGCCTTTTTCGGCAGCGGCGTCTGATAAGGGGCGGGATTGTAAGCCTTTATGATGCCGTATTTCAAGTTTTTGCGCCGTTTGTCGGCGGCGTGTCGAGAAACCGTGCGGCATATCCGCAGCTGCTGTACAAGGCAATCCCGTGTGTGCGGGCGTGTCCGACCAGTGCCTGCACGAGTATTTTGGCGAGGCCGCGGCCTTGGAATTCGGGCATGACTTCGGTGTGGGTGATGTTCCAGCCGCCGTTTTGCTCCTCATAGGCGGCAAAGCCCGCTTCCCTGCCTTCGAGCGTGAGGACGAAGCGGCGGCGTTCGGGTTGGTGGGTGACTGTGTTCATGGTGTTCTCCTTGTGTTTCAGGGCATGGCCGGGCGGTGGAAGCGGGGGAGGATGTGGCCGCTGTCTTTGAGGCGCACAGACTCCAAAACGTATTCGGCATCTTTGCGGTCGTTCGGGTCAAGGTTGTCCTGCAATAGGGTGCGCAATACCGATTCGGCGCGGGTGAAATCGCCGCTGATGCGGTAGATACCGGCTAGGGCGTAGCGGGCGGACTGTTTGTCTTGGGGGCTGCCCGGTTCGCGCAGGGCTTTGTTCAGGTGGGACAGGGCTTTGCGGTGGAGCCGTTTGAGTTCGGCACGGGAGTAGGGTTCGCCGGGGTATTTGCCGTTAGCGGCACGGAAATAGAGCCAACCGACGGCGGCGGGGCTGTATTCGCCCGACAGTTCGGCAAAGGCGGCTATGCGGTGGGCGTTTTCGGCGTGCGCGGGCAGGTTGCGGTAGGCTTTGCTGTTGATGATTTTTTCGTAGTGCGCCAGCTCTTGTTTGGTGAATTTGCCGTATTTGGCGGTTTTGAACACCAGTTTGTTGCCGGGGCAGATTTGGTATTCGGGCGCGCTGTCGTGCATCGTCGCCCAAAATTCTTCGCCGCCGACGGGGCAGGCGATTTCGCTTTGCGGCGGGGGAAGCAGGGCAAAGGCGCTGCCTGCGGCGGACAGCATAATCAGGAGGAGAAGGCGTTTCTTCATGTGCATTCCTTGCGGTTTGGGAAGGGTTTGAGCTTGTGCCCACTTTGCGGGGAGGCCGTCTGAAAGGTTTTAACTTCGTTGAAGCTTCGCTTTCAGACGGCCTTTTGTCCGGCGTTTGGATGGGGGCGGCCGGCAATCAGCATTTGTGTGCCGAACCAGCCCCAGTAGATGCGGTGGCGGGCGATGAGGCCGTCTGAAAGCTGCATCAGTTCGAGGATATCCACTTGGCCGCCGTCGGGCGTTTGGTGCGGGTATTCCCAAATCAGGGTGTCGCCGCCGGTGAAGAAGCGGCCGTCTTCGCGGTACCAGCGCACGAGTTCGTTCGGGCGGCGGCGCGTGCCTTCTTCGAGGAAGGCGAGGATTTCGCTTTTGCCGCGCAGGATGCCGCTGTCGCGGTTCATGATGGCGGGAACGAGCGGGCTTTCGAGAACGGCGTCGTCGGCATAGAGGGCGATGAGTTTTTCCGTGTCGCGGTTTTTAGCGTGTTCGTGCCAGTCGCGGTAGATGCGTTCGAAGTCGTTCATGTTTTTTCCTTTTCGGGTTTGCGCTTGTGTTTTCGGTTTTCAGACGGCCTTTGTGTTGCTTGGCAGAGGCCGTCTGAAAAGGCCGTTGCCCCGCTTTCAGACGGCCTTACGCAGCCGCAGGGCGTTGGCGAGCACCAGAAGCGAGCTGAGGCTCATGCCCAGCGCGGCGAGCCAGGGGGTGACGAAGCCGGCGGCGGCCAGCGGCACGGCGATGAGGTTGTACACACTCGCCCACCACAGGTTTTGCCGGATAACGGCGGCGGTGCGCCTAGCCTGGCGCACGGCGGCGGGAATGACGGACATATCGTCGTTCAGCAGCACGATGTCCGCGCCCGCGCGGGTGATGTCGGCGCCGCCCGCCACGGCGGCGGAAACGTCGGCGGCGGCCAGGGCGGGGGCGTCGTTGATGCCGTCGCCCACCATCAGCACCACGCGCCCTTGTTTTTGCAGCTCTGCGATGTAGGCGGGTTTGTCTTCGGGCGCGGCTTCGGCGCAAAAGGTGTCGGCGGACAGGCTGTCGGCGAGCGCGGCGACGGCGGTGCGGCGGTCGCCGCTGAGGATGTGCAGTTTCAGGCCGAGGCCGCGCAATTCGGCAGCGGTTTGCGGCACACGCTCTTTGGTTTGGTCGGCCAGCAGGAATAGGGCTTGGACGCCGTGGCGGCTGCCCAGCGCGATAAGCGTGCCTTGCAGGGCGGGGTCGTCGGTTTCAGACGGCCTCTGTCCGGCAATTTCGCCGACAAACTCGGGTTTGCCTAGCGCCCACAGGCCGCGTTCGCCGTTGATGGTGAGGCGGGCGCTGACGCCGTGGCCGACGCGGTTGGCACGCTCCTGCGGCGCGAGGTCGGGGAGGTCTTGCGGAAGCGGCAGGTCGTTGAAGGCGCGGGCGATCGGGTGTTCCGACTGCGCTTCGAGCACTTGGGCGATGTGCAGGGCTTGGGTTTCGCTCAGGCTGCCGGTCAAGACGGTTTTTTCGATTTTCAGACGGCCTGCGGTGAGCGTGCCCGTTTTGTCGAACACGGCGTCGGTGGCGGCGGCCAGCGTTTCCAATGCGCTGCCGCCCGCCACCAAAACGCCTTGTGCGGCGAGTTTGCCGGTGCTGGCGGCCAGCGCGGTGGGCGTGGCCAGCGACAGGGCGCACGGGCAGGTGATAACCAGCAGCGACACGGTAATCCACAGCGCCTGATGGATGTCCGCGTGCCACCACCAGAAAAGGAACACGGGCAGGGCGAACACAATCATGCCGCCGACAAAGCGCGAGGCGTAGCGGTCGGCCAGCAGGGCGAGGCGCGGTTTTTGCGACAGGGTTTTGTCGAGCAGGCGGGCGATGTGCGACAGGCGGGTGTCGCCGCCGACGCTGTCGGCGCGGATGATGAGCGGGCTTACGGCGTTGAGCGTGCCCGCCGTGACCTTGTCGCCCGCGCGTTTGGCAACGGGCAGGTTCTCGCCGGTGAGCATGGCTTCGTCGGCCTCGCTCTCGCCCGAGAGCACCGTGCCGTCGGCGGGAATGACTTCGCCCGCCTTCACCAGCAGCACGTCGCCCGCCGCCAGCCGCGCCACCGCCGCTTCTTCGCTGCGCTCGCTGCGCGGATAGTCGGGCAGCAGATGGCAGAAGGCGGGCACGAGTTTCACCAGCCGCTCGGCCGCGTCGCCCGCTTTTTGCCGCGCGCTCTGTTCCATAAACCGCCCCAGCGACAGCAGAAACACCAGCATCGCCAGCCCTTCGAAATACATGCCCTGTCCCGCATTGGTGAGCAGCGCGTACACGCCCGCGCCGAAGGCCAGCCAGACAGACAGCGCAATCGGCGTGTCCATGCCCGCGCGGCGGTTTTTGATGTCGCGCAGGCAGCCTCGGTAAAACGGCACGGCGGCGTAGAAAATCACGGGCAGCACCATCAGGAAGCCGCCCCAGTGCAGGATGGTGAGAAACTGCGGCTCGATGTCGTCGTAAAGATAGGTCGGCAGGGCGAACATCATCGTCTGCATCATGCACATGCCCGCCACCGCCAGCCGCACGATGGCCTTTTTGCGCGACTTCTGCGCCGCCTCTTCGGCCTTGCGCGCGTCGTAGGGCAGGGCGGCGTAACCCGTCTGCCGCACCGCCAGCAGGATGTCGGACAATTTGGTGCGCCCCTCGTCCCACTTCACCCGCGCTTTGAGCGAGCTGTAATTGAGTTCGGCCGACTGCACGCCGTCCAGCCGCATCAGCCGCTGCTCGATCAGCCACACGCAGGCGGCGCAGGTGACGCCTTCGAGCATCAGCACCGCCTCGCGGCCGTTTTCCGGCAGCGTTTCGACAAAATCGCGCTGCACGTCGGGCAGATCGTAGAGTTTCAGCTGCGCGAGCAGCTCGGGCGGTGGCAGCGCGGCACGCTCCGCGTCGGCGGTGCGCTGACGGTAATAATTGCCCAAACCCGCGTCGATAATGCTTTGCGCCACGGCCTGACAGCCCGCGCAGCAGGCGGGATGTTCCTGCCCTTCGTAGGCAATGTTCAGATGCAGATTCTCGGGCACGGGCTCGCCGCAATGGAAACAGTTGGCTTCGTTTTTCATGGCGGCGGATTGTACACGCTTTGGCCGCCCTTTCAGAAACGCTATCCCCGCGCAGGCGGGGACGGCCTAAGAGGCCGTCTGAAAAGCCCCGTGCCGTGTTTTCACTTGGTTGAAACTTCGCTTTCAGACGGCCTTCCGTTCCGCGCTTTACCCGATTGGGTTACACTGCGCCCCTTCCGCAACACACACACAAGGACAACCCAAGACCCGCATCGCCCTGATTATCGGCAGCCTCAGCCGCCCCCCGCTCAACCGCAGCGTCGCCGAATACATCGCCGCGCAGGCTCCGGACGGCGTAGAAATCGAAGAAATCGCCATCGCCGATTTGCCGCTCTACACCCAGGATTTGGACAAACAAAGCGTACCCGCCTACGACCCGGCTCAAAGCCGCCGACGCGGTGCTCATCGTCAGCCCCGAGCACAACCGCAGCATCCCCGCCGCAGTCAAAAACGTGATTGACGCAGCCTCGCGCCCGTTTGGCCAAAGCGTGTGGAACGGCAAAAAAAGTGGCCGTCGTTACCGCCTCGCCCGGCGGCTACGGCGGCATCAACAGCGGCCTGCACCTGCGCCAAAGCCTGCAGTCGCTGGGCGCGGATGTGCTGATTGCCCCCGAAGTTTTCCTCGGCCGCGCCCATGAAGCGCTGGACGAACAAGGCAACATCGCCAACGAGCGCACCGCCGCATTTTTAAACAAATTCGCCGCCGCGTTTTACGACTGGACGGCGGCATAAATCATCGCCGACACCCATCCCGCAGCCGATTTGGCCGCGGGCGGCGGCTTGGAAGACCAGTTCGAGTTCAACGAAACCATGGCCTTCTTAACCGGCGATTTCCACCCCGCCTTCTGGCCGATGTTCTCGCCCAACCGCTACACCACCGAAAAAACCGTCGCCGCCCACGACGCGGTGCGCGAAGCGGCCTATGCGCGCATCGACCGTGTGATGACGTTTTTGAACAACTTAATCGGCGAAAGCGGCCATGTGTTCCGCGACAAACGCAGCGTTGCCGATGCCTACGCTTTCGTGATGGCGCGCTGGTCGGTGAAAACGCCGAAAAGCTATAAGGAATATCCGCATCTGGCGGCGTTTATGCAGAAGATGAGCGAAGACGCGGCGGTAAAAAAAGTGTTGGAACTGTCGAAATAAAACACCTTGCCCAATTAGGCAAAAGGCCGTCTGAAATCTCGTTTGCGGGTTTTCAGACGGCCTTTCGGCTTCGCGGCTTGGGCGGCTTTACTCCGCCGCTTCCAGCCTGATGCGCTGCGTAAACAGCGCCTGCACTTGGCTTTGGTGGCTGATGCCGATAATCAAAGTATCGGGCAGTTCGCGTTTGAGCGTTTGCATCAACTCGAGCGAGGAAGCGTCGTCGAGCTGGTTGGTGGCTTCGTCGAGAAACAGGATTTGCGGGCGGAAAACCAGGGCGCGGGCGAGGCTGAGGCGTTGTTGTTCGCCGCCGGAGAGATGGCTGTGCCATTCCTGTTTTTCATCGAGACGATGTTTCAGACGGCCTAAGCCGACTTGTTCTAAGGCCGCTTGAATGGCGGCATCGTCGGCGCCGTTGGCGTGGGGGTAGCAGACGGCGGCGCACAGGCTGTCGTAGGGCAGGTAGGGGCGCTGGGGTAGGAACAGGCAGCTGCCGTCGATTCGGTAGTGCCCGCCGTGATACGGCCACAGTCCGGCCAACACGCGCAGCAGGGTGGATTTGCCGATGCCGCTTTTCCCTTCAAACAGCAGCCATTCGGGCGCGCGGGCACTCAGGCTTACGGGGCGCAGCATGGCCTGCCCCTGCGGCGTGTGGACGGCGGTGGCATCCAGCTGCAAAAAGCCGTTTGCGCCATCCGCGTTATCAGGCAGACAAAGCGGGCTTTCAGGCTGCCCGGTGTGCCGTTCGGCATCGTCCAAAGCAGCCTGAAAGTTGCCCAAGCGCTCGATAACCGCCGCCCATTCGACCAGGCGGCGGTAGGCATCGGTAAACCAGCCGAAGCTGTCCTGTATGCGGGCGAAGGACGTACGGGTCTGCATCATGTCGCCGAAAGTGAGGGTTTTGGCCAGATACATCGGCAGCGTGGCGAGAATGGGAATGAAAATGCTGATGCGCACATAAGCCGCCCAAAAGGTGCCGAAACGGAATTCGCAGTTGGTCAGGCGGAACCAGTTGTCGCGGATGCGGTTGAAACGGTGTTTCAGACGGCCTTGCTCAGCGTCGGCGCCGTGGTAAAAGGCTACCTGCTCGGCATGGTCGCGCACGCGCAGCAGGGCGGCGCGGTAGTCGGCTTCGCGGTGCTGGCGCTCGATGTTTAGGTCTTTGAGCTTGCGGCCGACAAAATGCGCGGCCAGCGTGCTGAGCGCGGAATAGGCCAGCGCCACCCACACCAGATAGCCGTGTACGGTAAAGCTGCGGCCGCCAATCTCGAAAGTCTGCACGCCCGACAAGCCCCACAGCACACCGACAAAGGCGCTGAATTTGGCGATATTGTTGATAAACGACAGCAGCAGGCTGATGCTTTGCGCCGCCAGAAGCGACACGTCTTCGGCGATGCGCTGGTCGGGGTTGTCCGGCTCGCCGGTAAGCTGGATGCGGTAGTGCTTGTGGCCGCCGAGCCATTCGCGTTCGAGCTGCGCCGTAAGGTGCGTGCGCCAGCGGAACACCAGCCGCTTTTGCAGCCACTCGCCGCAAACGATGCAGGCGATGATCATCGCCATATAGCCGATATATTCGACGATCAGCGCGGGCATTGCCTTGCCGTCGAAGGCCGCCAGCGCGTCGTAAAAACGCTTGTCCCACGCGGCAATCCACACGCTGACAGTGGTGGAAAACAGCGTAAAGCCGACGATTACGGCCAGCAGCAGCCATTCGCGCCATTGCGACGCGCCCGCCCAAAACGGACGGGCAAGGCGGAGAAATTGTCGGATGAGTTTTGCCATATGCTTGCTTTCGCGCTGCAAAAGGCCGTCTGAATCAGGTTTCAGACGGCCTGTATGTTTATTGTCGTGTGGACACGGTTACTTCCGCCGACATCCCGGGCGACAAACGTTCCCAATCTTTCTGCCCCGCATCCAGCGTGATTTTCACCGCGATGCGCTGGGCGATTTTCACGAAGTTGCCCGTGCCGCTGTCGGCTTTAATCAGGCTGAATTCGGAGGCGGTGGCGGGGGCGATTTGGCTGACTTTGCCGCTGAACGCCGCGCCGCCGAGCGCGTCGATGGTGATGGTGGCGCTTTGCCCAATTTTCACGTTTTTCATATCGGTTTCTTTGATGTTGGCGATGACCCAGCGCTCGGGCGGTACCACCGACATCAGCTGCGTGCCCGCGCTGACGAGCTGGCCGTTTTTCACCGCCACTTCGCCGAGTTTGCCGCTGGCGGGGGCGTAAATCACGGTGTGGCCGAGCTCTTGTTCCGCCAAATCCAGCAGCGCCTGCGCGTTGGCAATGCCCGCTTGTGCGCCTTCGCGGCCGACGCCTGTGTTGATAATGTTTTGCTGCGCCACGGCGTATTGCTGGCGCGCCTGCTGCAAGCCTGCTTCGGCCTGTTTGACGGCGGTTTGCGCGGCATCGCGGCTGCTTTGCGACACGGCATCGGGCGAGGCCGTCTGAATGCGCTGCCACTCGCGACGGGCGCGGTCAAGCTGGGCTTGGGCGTTGTCAATCACCGCCTGATTGGCTTTGGATGCCGCCAGCGCGGAAGCCTTGTCCTGCGTGGTTTTGCTTAACGCCGCCTGCTGAGCCGCCAAGCCTGCCTTTGCCTGCGCCACTTTCGCCTGATAGGGCGCGGGGTCAATCTCTACCAGAGGGTCGCCCTTTTTCACTTCGGCAAAATCGTTCACCAAAACCTTCTGCACATAGCCGCCCACGCGCGGGCTGACCACGGTCACGCTGCCGCGCACATAGGCGTTGTTGGTATGGATTTCGCCCAAACCGAACGGCGGCAGCCGCCATGCATACAGCGAGAGCAATACGCCTGCGGCGGTGGCGGTAAGAATGGCGATGCCGCCGAAACGGCGTTTTTCAGGCTGCCATTGGGCGGGCTCGGGCGTTTCAGACGGCGTTTGGGTTTGCGGCTCGGGGGTTTGTTCGGGGTTGGGAGTTTGTTCGGTCATTGTCGGATTTCCGTTTCAAAGTTTGGGTTTCAGGCTGCGTGGAGGCCGTCTGAAAATATAAATCGTCTGTGCGTTGGGTGTTTTCAGACGGCCTCTATCTCCCCAGCATCGCAAACACCGCCTTTTTCTCGTTCGCCAAAATATCAATTTTGTAACGCCTGCGGTATGCCCACAGCGCAAACGACACCAGCGCGGATATGCCAGCCATTACGGCGAGCAGGGCGAAGAGGTCGCTGTAGGCGGCGACGGCGGCTTCTTTACCCGCTTGGGCGGTGATTTGCGATACGGCGTGTCCTTGCAGTTGGGCGGGGTCGGCGAGGGCGGAGGAAAGGGCGGCGGCGTTGCGTTGGATGTCGGCGGCGAGCGCGGGGTTGTCCAAGGTGAGGTTTTGCGCGATGTCGGTGAGACGGTCGCGCGTGCGGTAGGTGAGAAAGGCGCTGAAAATGCCTGCGCCCGCCAGCCCGCCGAGGGTTTGCGACAGGCCGAATACGGCGGAGAAGCTCATGATGTGGTCGGGGCTTTTGGCGAGCGCGCGCACAATGCCTTCGAGCATCATCGGCCCCATAAACAGGAGCGTGGCAAAGGCGACGATGCTTTGGCTGAAATAAAGCTGCGCGGGGCGGGTGTTCATGCCCACACCGATTTCCAGCCATGCGCCGAGCGCGAAACAGGCCAGCGCGATGGTTACGGGTTTGCGGATGTTGTTGATGTCCAACAAAATCAGGCTGGCAATCACACCTGCCAGCGAGGCGGCCGCCATCATCAGGTAAAAGCCGCCCATCTGCGTGCCGCCGATACCCAAAGTTGCCATCAGCCCCGCCGCGCCGACGGTCTGTTCGGAGGTCAAAAGCCGCGCCATCGCGCCCATCACGGCGAAGATGATGATTTGCGGCACGGTCATCCAATGCCAGTCGAGCATCGGCTTGCGGCGGCGCGCTTCCAAAAACAGCGCCAGCCCGGCCAGCCCCACGCCACCCGCCAGCAGCCAGCCCAGCCAATGGGTTGTCCACCACACCGTGCGCCCCTGCACGAGAAAGGCGCACAACAGCGCGATGCCGACGGCAAACAGGGTAAAGCTGGCGGCATCGGAGAGCGTGAACGAGCCGCGTTCGTGGAAACCCGGCGGCAGCGGCAGCGCGGACACTCCGGCAATGCAGGCGAGCGACAAGGCCGTCTGAAAAGCGAATACCGAGCCGAGCAGCCCGTCGGCGTAAAGAAACGGCACAAAAGCCTGAGCCAGCGGCGTACCCACCTGCATCAGCCCGATGCCGAACACCAGCCCCGCCAGCTTTTTCTCGCCGGCAAACGCCTGCATAAAATAATACATCGACAACACCAGCAAACCGCTGGCGGCAATGCCTGCCGAGGCGCGGGCAAACAGCTCCACTTCGTAATGGTGCCAAAGCTGCTGCGACAGGTTGGCGGCGAGCAGCGCAAACAGCGTGATGCGCACAAAACGCTGCACGCCGAACGCCTTGCGGATTTTGAAAAACAAAATGCTCATGCAGGCGTAAGACATAAAATACGCCGCCTGTATCCAGCCGCCCTCCTGCAAATCCAACGCCAAATCACCGCGCAGTTGCGGCAGCACGGCGGAGAGAAAACCGTTTTGAAAACCCGCTGCCAGAGAGAGCAGAACGCCGATGGCGAGATAGGCGAGACGGCGTTTTTTCGGATGGTCGGGCGAAGCGGGCGTTCCCGCCATCATCGGCATCTCGTGCGGCTTGAAAGTGTAGTTGCCGTGTTTGAGGGTCATGGTTGTTAGGAATCCTTTGGGGCTGTTTTTCAGACGGCGTTTGGGGTTTCAGGCTGCCTTGGATGCCGTCTGAAAGGCAGCCTGAAAACGGGGGAAACTTGTCTACTCCTGTTTACAAAAATATTCGCCCGATAAAGCATTGGGTTGCTGCAAAACCAGCAATTCGTCGCCCCAATTGATCAAATCAAGCAAAGTGTGTCGGAACAGCAGGCGGAAACCGATTTCGCCGTGGATGTCGTACAGTTTTTTCATGTCCCGCAAAGTCTCGCCTTGCAGCGGACGGAACAGATCAAGCCCGCCCACATCAAATATTTTGAACGCCCCGTATTCTCCCAAAGAAACGCTTTCAAGCTCGCGGTTGAATTCGCAGGCTAAATTCTCTTTGCTGCCGTTGCATTTGATTAAAAGCGAACCGCGCTCCAAACCAAAGTAGATTTCAATCAGGTTTTGAAAATCAAAAGGGCTGTCTTCCGTGGGGAACACATGGAACAGTCCTTTTACCGAGACAATTTTTTGATTGAGCGTAATCATCGTGAAAAAACAGAATAGTTCAAAAACGAAGCGGGATAACTGTCGTTCGGATTCTGGAATCCGACGTTTCCCCACAAGGGAAAAACCGTTTTCAGTCTGCCTTCGGGCTTCCCATCTGCATTTGAGGCAGCCTGAAAACCGAAGGCGAAACGGCAAACGGCTTTTCAGGCTGCCTTATTGTCCGCCGCCCGCTTCAAACCCGCCGCCAAACGTGGTATTGAGCGCGAGCCATGCGGTGTGCAGTTTTGCCTGCGCCTGCGAGAGCTGGCTTTGGTTTTGCAGCGTTTCGTCTTGGGCGGCGAGGTAGTCCAATTTGTTGTCCAAACCCGATTTCCAGCGGCTTTGCGCGGCGGCGGCGTTTTTGCGGGCGAGGGCGGTCATTTCGCTTTGTTCGCGCACCGACAGGGCGGCGGCTTCGTATTGCGTGAGCGCGTCGGCGGCTTCGCGCAGGGCGGTGTACACGTTTTTGTTGTAACGCGCCGCCTGTTCGTCAAACTCGGCTTCTTTTTTCGACAGGTTCGCCCGCAGTGCGCCCGATGTGAAAATCGGCAGGCTCACGCTCGGCAACACGGCGGCGGTAAACGATTTGGACGCGGGCAGATGGCCGATTTCCAGATTCGCCAAGCCTGCCAAGCCTTTAATCGTAATGTTCGGATAAAACTCGGTTTTCGCGCTCTGCACCAAATGCCGCCGCGCCATCAGTCCTTCGCGCTGCGCCGCCAAATCGGGGCGTTTGCCGAGCAAATCGGCGCTCAGCTGCGAGACGGGCGGCTGCGGCACGGCAGCGGCGGCGTTGGGGGAAAAATTGTCCAAAGCCTGCGCCTGCTGCCCCGTGAGCGCGGCAAGGGCGTGGCGCACTTGGGCGGTGTTGGCGTCGATTTCAGCCAAGGCCGTCTGAAAACGGCTGTTGCCCTGCCGCACGGCATACAGCCTGCTCGGCGCAAGTTGTCCCGCGCGGATCAGTTCGCGCACCACGCGCTCGCGTTCGCGGTTGGTTTGAAAACGTTTTTCCACGATTTGCCGCTGTTCGAGCAGCATCTGCCATTGGCGGTAATACCCCGCCACGCCCTGCGCAATCAGCAGCCGCGTTTGCGCGCGCTCGTATTCGACGGCGCGTTGCTGCCCCAGCGCGGCTTCGAGCTGGTGGCGGTATTTGCCGAAAATATCGGGCGACCACTGGCCTTGCAGTTGCAGCGATTCGTAGCCGATGTTCACGCCGTGTTCGCCAAACAGGCGGTGTTCCAACTCCGTAACCAGCCGCGATTTGTCGCCGCCGCCCAAGCCGTCGCGGTGGACAAACGCGCCGCCTGCGTTCAAACCGATTTTCACGCCGCCCTGCGAATCCGCCAGCCGCGCCCCCGCTTCCGCCTGACGCAAACGCGCCGCCACCGCCGCCAAATCAGGCGATTTTGCCAAAGCGGTGTCGATCAGCGCGTCGAGCTTCGCATCGTTTAACGCGCGCCACCACTCGGGCGAAACCGGTGGCTGCGGAGAATCGGGCAAGCCGAGCGAAGCGGCGGTTTCAACAGGCGCGGGGGTGTGTTCGGTGAAGGAGGCGCAGGAGGCGAGGAGGGCGGCAAGGAGAAGGGTGGGGAGCAGGTGTCCGGGCATGGCGGGATAGGGGAACGGGGTGGAAAAGCGGCGGATTATATGGGGCAAGAGGCCGCCTGAAAACGGAATTTGCGTTGCTTCAACTACGTTAAAACCGCAAACGGATTTTCAGACGGCCTTTTGCCGCACGGAAATATCCAGCGGTATGCGGCGGAAGAAAAGCGTTTCCGCGAAACGCCGCTCCCACCCTAACCTCCCACCGCGCTTGGGGCGCAGGGGAGGGAGTCAGATGCGCGGCGGGATTTTCGGTTTCAGAAACGTCATTCCCGTGAAGGCGGGAACGGCCTTTCGGGTTCGCCTATCGGATCCTCGAAGCCGCCATCTGTTTGCAAAACGACAAAAGGCCGCCTGAAAACCGCCAAACGGGTTTCAGACGGCCTGTGTATGCCGCAGCCGTTTCAGGCCGTCTGAAAGGCGTCTTTTCAGACAGTCTTTACATTTTCCATTTGAAGCTGAACAGGACGTTGCGCGGTTCGCCGTAGAAGTTGCCGCTGTCGAAGCTGCGGCCGTATTGGTTGGTGTAGTAGCGTTTGTCGGTGAGGTTGTTGACGGCGAGGCCGAGCTGCATGTGCGGGTTGGGGCGGTATTGCAGGTTGGCGTTCCAGACGGTGTAGCCGCCTTGGGTGAGGGTGCGGATGCTGTTGGAGGTTTTGCTGCTGCTGTTGATGCCGAGGCCGACGCTCCATTTATTGCCTGCTGTCGGCAGGGTGTAGCTGGTGTAGAGGCGCAGCATGTGTTTGGGCGTGTGGGTGCTGAAATCGTAGCCTTTTTCGCGGCTGGCAATGCCGCCGGGGATGGTGTTGCGGTTGACGCTGCGGTTGAAGGTGTAGCCGGCGAAGATTTTCCAACGCTCGCTCAGGTCGCCGGAGATTTCGGCTTCCACGCCCCTGCTGCGGCGGTCGAGAGCGATCCAGTAGGGTTTGGGGGCGTTGACGCGGAAGTTTTCGTTGTCTTTGTCGGTGAAATAGGCGGCCAGCGCGGTGTTCAGACGGCCTGAAAGCCATTGGCCTTTCCAGCCGATTTCGTAGTTGCGCCCCATAATCGGCGGCAGCAGGTTGTCGTTTTCGTCGCGGTTCATGGTTTGCTTGAAGATGGCGGTGTAGCTGGCGTAGAGGCTTTGGCTCGTGGTGAGGTCGTAGGTGACGCCGGCGTAGGGGATGAAGCGGTTGCGTTTGAGTTCGTTAACCGTGCCCGGGGTGTTGTCTTTGAGGTTTCTGTCCCAAATCAGGTAGCGGTACCAGCGGGTGTAGCGGCCGCCGGCCATGATGTGCAGGCGTTCGGTGGGGTTGAGGCGCACACCCGCGCCGAAGGCGTGGGTTTTGTAGCGGCCGTCGCCGCCGCGCGCTTTGATGTCGGCGCCGTCCCAGTCGGGTTTGGCGATTTCGCTGCCGTTGAAGCTGTCGGCGTCGAAGCGGCGGCTGTCGTCGGGCCAGCGGTTGACGGTGTGGTGTTTTTCTTTGGAGAAGCTGTGCATGAAAAACACGTCGTGGCTGCGGCCGAGCGCTTGGAAGCGGCCGGTGAGGTTGTTCTGCCAGGTAAACTGGCGCGAGTCGTTGTCGTAGCGGTCGTGGCTGTAGGTTGCGCCCAGGCCGTCGGTGCCGATGCCCTCGCCGTTGATGCCGCCGAGGAAGTAGTATTCTTTTTCCGAGGCGGTTTTGCGCCAGTCAAGTTTGCTGGAGAGTTTCCAGTTGTCGTTGAAGAAGTGTTCGTATTCGGCGAAGAGGTTGGTTTTTTTCAGACGGCTTTCGTTCCAATCCGCGCCCAGATAGCGTTTGCGCGGCAGGCCGCGGCCGTCTGAATACAGCGGCAGGCCGACAAGGTCGGGGGTTTCGCTCTTGTCGATGCGGCTTGCGCCCCAAGTGAGTTTGCCGTTGTCGCCGATGTCTTTTTCCATCACGCCGTAGAGCAGGATGTCGCGGCCGCCGGAGCGTTCGCGGAAGTTTTTGTTGCGGGCGGCCGAGCCGACAAAGCGGCCGCGCAGGCCGTGTTCGCCGCTGAGTGTGCCGGAGGCGTCGAAAGTGCTGTTGATTTTGCCGAAGCGGTCGGCCAAAAGGTCGGCGCTGATTTGGCGCTGCGCGGTGGGTTTTTTGCGTGCGGCGTTAATCGTGCCGCCCGGTTCGCTGTTGGCTTGGGTCAGACCGGCCGCGCCGCGCACCACTTCGATGCGGTCGTAAAGCGCCAGATCGGTGGCGTTGGTCGGGTCGCCGTAGGGGCCGCCGAGGCCGAAGCCGCCGGGCGAGCCGATTTGGCTTGCCATGCCGTCTTCTTCAAACTGCTCGATAAAGTAGCCGCGCGACATGAAGTGGGTGCGGCCGCCGGATTGGAAAACGTTGACGCCGGTGGCGGTTTTGAGCGCGTCTTCCAGCGTGGTGATGCCTTGGTCTTCGAGCTGTTTTTTGGTGATGACGGTAACGGACTGGGGAATGTCTTTAGGCGCGAGAATCAGGCCGGTGGTGGAGCGCAGGGCGGAGGCGGCGTAGCTGTTGCGGTTTTCCGTGCGCAGGCTGCGGTTTTTGGCGGTAACGGTCACTTGCGCCACGCCTTCGCTTTCTTCTATGTTGTCTGCCTGTGCGGCGGTGTCGGCGGCGGCATGGCCGGCGATAAGGGCGAGGGCGAGGGCGGAAAGTTTGAAGGCGGACATGAATCGGCTCCTGATGTGTGTGGGAAGGGGAATCGGTAGGGAAAAACGGCGCAAGCAAACTGTTTTCAGACCGCCTTTCGCGGCTGCGTCGCCGCAAAAATGCGCGCATTGTAATAATGTAACACATGGTTTATTTTGATTTAAGTCAAACCGTTTGTGCGGAAAACTTGCGTTTCCCCCCCGCCCTGCGGCACAGGCGCGGGCGCAACGGCGGCGGGCTTTTGTGGCATAATGCGCGCCCTTGCCCGCACGTCGGACGCTGTATTTTTTCAGACGGCCTTTGCCGTTTGGAACCGTCATTTATTTCAAAACTATCCCCGAATCACGCAGGCGGCGAAGAGGCCGTCTGAAAACAGAAAGAACCGCCATGAATCCCTTTTCCTCATTGGGTTTGGGTCAGGAAATCGTCTCTGCCCTCACCGATCAGGGCTACGAAAACCCCACGCCCATCCAGGCCGCCGCCATTCCCAAAGCCCTGGCCGGACACGATCTGCTGGCTGCCGCGCAAACCGGCACCGGCAAAACCGCCGCCTTCATGCTGCCCAGCCTGGAACGCCTCAAACGCTACGCCACCCCCTCCACCTCGCCAGCCATGCACCCCGTGCGCATGCTCGTGCTCACGCCCACGCGCGAATTGGCCGACCAAATCGACCAAAACGTGCAGGGCTACATCAAAAACCTGCCCCTGCGCCACACCGTCCTTTTCGGCGGCGTGAATATGGACAAGCAGACCGCCGATTTGCGTGCCGGCTGCGAAATCGTCGTCGCCACCGTCGGCCGCCTGCTCGACCACGTCAAACAGAAAAACATTCACTTCAACAAAGTCGAAATCGTTGTCCTCGATGAAGCCGACCGCATGCTCGACATGGGTTTCATCGACGACATCCGCGCCATCATGCAGATGCTGCCGCGCGAGCGCCAAACCCTGCTCTTTTCCGCCACCTTCTCCGACCCCATCCGCAAGCTCGCGCAAGACTTTATGAACGCGCCCGAACTCGTCGAAGTCGCCGCGCAGAATACCGCCAATGCCAACGTCGAACAGCACATCATCGCCGTCGACACCTTCAAAAAACGCCACCTGCTCGAACGCCTCATCGTCGATTTGGACATTAAGCAGGTTATCGTCTTCTGCAAAACCAAACAAAGCGTTGACCAAGTCACCCGCGATTTGCAGCGGCGCGAAATTGCCGCCCAAGCCATCCACGGCGACAAATCCCAGCAAAGCCGCCTCGAAACCCTCGCCGCCTTCAAAGAAGGCAGCCTGCGCGTCCTCGTCGCCACCGACGTCGCCGCCCGCGGCCTCGACATCGCCGAGCTGCCCTTTGTTATCAACTACGAGCTGCCCGCCCAGCCCGAAGACTACGTCCACCGCATCGGCCGCACCGGCCGCGCCGGCGCCGACGGCGTCGCCATCTCGCTGATGGACGAAAACGAACAGAAAATGTTCGAAGCCATCAAAGAGCTGACCGGCAGCGACATCGCCGTCGAACGCATCGAAGGCTTCGAACCGCAATGGTGGGACAAAGGCACACAGGAGAGTGCCGCGCAGAGGCCGTCTGAAAACCGCCGCCGCAGCGACAGCGCCCGCAGCGAAGAGCGCCGGCCGCGCCGCGAAGCCGACAAAGGCAGGGACGCCGGCGACTCCTGCGGCAGAATCGCCGGACGCAGCAGGCGCAACCGGCGCGGCGAGCGCGTCAAATGCGCCCTGGTACTGCCCAACTTCGGCGTGAAATAAAGCGCGTCCGTCGCATACGCAAAGGCCGTCTGAAAACGCCGCCCGACAATGTCGGGCGGCGTTTTCAGACGGCCTAACCGTTTTGGCTGCTCCGAAGCTGTGTTTTCAGACGGCCTAACCGTTTTGGCTGCTCCGAAGCTGTGTTTTCAGACGGCCTCACCGTTTTGGCTGTGCCGAAGCTGTGCTTTCAGACGGCCTCACGGCACGGAATGCCCGCAAATCCAGCACCTCATCATAAAACTCCGCCAATTCCGGCTGATGGCTGACCATCACCACCGTAGTATTCGGCAACTCGGTTTTGAGCAGCGCCAACAGGGCGTGGGCGGAAGCGGTGTCGAGCGCGGAGGTGTTTTCGTCGAGATAGAGATAATCGGGGCGGATCAGCAGCGCGCGGGCAAAGGCGATGCGCTGCTGCTCTCCGGCGGAGAGGGTTTGCGCCCAGTTGCGCGTTTCGTGCAGGCTGCCCGCCCATTTGGCCAGGCCGGTTTTTGTCAGCACCTCGCGGCACAGGCCGTCTGAAACGGGTGCTTCGGCCGGATAGCTCAAGATTTCGGCTAGCGTGCCTTTGCCGATATAGGTTTTCTGCGGCAGCAGCAGGGTTTTGCCTGCCGCCTGCGTCCACGCGCCGCCGTAATACGGCCACAGGCCGCCGATGGTGCGCAGCAGCGTGGATTTGCCCAAGCCGCTGTCGCCGGCAAGCTGCGTCCAACGCTGCGGAGCGATGCGGGCGCGGATATTTTCCAATACCGGCACGCCTTCGGGAGTAAACAGGCTCAAGCCCTCAAGCGCGGTGGTTTCGGCTTCAGGCGCGGTTTTCTCTTCGCCCTGCTCAAAGGCGATGTTTTCGCGAAACTGGCTCAAACGCAGCAGCGTGGCGCTCCACTCGGGCAGAATCGAGTAGGCAAACACAAACCAGCTCAATGAGTTGAACACCGCCGTAAACGCGCTGCGTATCTGCATCAGGCCGCCCAGGGTGATTTTTTTCGCCAAAAACAGCGGCACCGACGCAAGCACCGGCAGCATCAGCGAAAAGCGGTCGTAGCCGGTGGTAAACAGCCCCAGATGCAGCTCTTTGGCCATCAGATTCCGCCAGTTGCCGACAATCGCGCCAAACTCCTGCCGCAGGCCGTTTTTTTCGCGCGCCTCGCCTTTATAGAGTGCAATCTGCTCGGCGTGGTCGTGTTTGCGTACCAGCGAAGCGCGGAAGTCGGCCTCGAATTTCTGCTGGTCGTAATTGAGCTTGTGCAGCTTTTTGCCGATTACCTGCGTGAACAGGCTGCCCAAGAGCGTATAGGCAGCGGCAATCCACACCAGATAGCCTGTTATCGTGATGTCGCGGCCGAACAGATGGAATGTGTGCGTGCCCGACAAGTTCCACAAAATGGCGATAAAGGAATATAGCTGCGCCAGATTGGTTAGGAGCGACACAAACAATTCGATGCTGCGCGAGACGAAAATATTGATGTCGTCGGCGATGCGCTGGTCGGGGTTGTCGGTGGACTGCCTGAGCGCAATGCGGTAATACGCGCCGCGTGCAAACCATTGGTTTAAAAAGTAATCCGTCAGATGCGCGCGCCAGCGGATAATCAGAAACTTACGCAGCCAGGCGCGCGATACCGAGCAGAAAATAAAAATGGCGATGTAAATCAGATACTGGCTGATGAGTGCGTAGAGTTTGGCCGCTTCGAGCGCGTTGAGCGTGTCGTAAAAGGTTTTGCTCCAATTGTTGATCTGCACATTGATGGCCACCACGGCAAAACCGAAGCCCGTCATTACCGCCAGCCAGAACACCGCCGACAGCGCGTTTTTACGCAGCCAGTAATCGCGCACAAACCAGCCCAGCCGGCGGAAAAAGGCAAAGCGTCCCAAAGCCAGCGACAGTAGCGCAAAGCCCGCCGCCCCCGCGTTGCACGCCGCCCACAGCTTCCACCACGGCGCGGCATCCTCCGCCGCCTGCACCGCCTCGGCAGGCGCGGGCGGCACAAGCGCAGACACGGCGGCAAAACCGTAATCGACCAAGGCCAAAATGCCGCTGACGACAAAAAAAGCCAGATTGACCCACAGCACAAACTGCGTGAGAGCGGCGGCCGTGCTGCGTTCGTTTTTTTGGGGGGTAGAAGGATTCATGGTTGCGGATTTCATCAGACAGATAATCGGAGGCTGTCTGAAACAGGCAGACGGCGGGTTTGTTTTCAGGCTGCTTTTTCAGACGGCCTTTGGTGTTTCAGGCTGCCTTGCGGCCGTCTGAAAGGATAAAGGTGTCGGATACAAGTATCCGACCTACGTCTGCTGCTTTAAGGCCGTCTGAAACTTTGTCCCCTCTCCCGCTTGCGGGGAAGGGCTAGGGTGGGGGCTTGCGCCGCTGCGGCCACTTTTGCAGAAACGGCACAAAAGCAGTTCTGCGGACTGCCACCCCCTCCCCAACCCTTCCCCGCGCTTGGGACGCAGGGGAGGGAGTCAGATGCATGGAGGAATGGGCGGTTTCAGACGGCCTGAATGTCGGATTCGAGAATCCGACCTACGGTTAAAGTTTGTAGGTCGGATACTTGTATCCGACATTTTTCTGCGTCGCTTTTGGGGTAGTCGGATTCAAAAATCCAACCTGAGACAAAAGGCCGTCTGAAAGCAGCCTGAAAACCGTTTACCCGTTTTCAGGCTGCTTTTGCCGTTCAGACGGCCTTGCCGTTTATTTGGCTTTGAAGCCTTTGGCGGAGCTGAAGCCGTATTTTTTCAGGATGTTTTGGCCTGTGGGGGACAAGACGAAATCGACATAGCTTCTGGCCGCTTTGTTTTTGGCTGCGGCGGTGGGGGCGATGGCGTAGGAAACGGGGGTTTCGAGGGCGACGGCGAAGGAGATGTTGACTTTGTCTTTGGCCAATACGGCGTCGGTGCGGTACACGAAGCCGGCCTCGGTTTCGCCGCGGGCTACGTAGTCAAGCGCTTGGCGTACGTTCTGGGTGGAGACGATTTTGGGCTGCAGGGTGCCGTAGAGACCGGCTTTTTCCAGCGCGCCTTTGGTGTAGCGGCCGGCGGGTACGCTTTCGGGATTGCCGACGGCAATGCGGCTGACGGTAGCGGCTTTCAGATCGTTAAGGGTTTTGATTTTGAGACGGCTGTCTTTGGGTTGGACGACGACCAAATCATTCAGCACAAAAGTGTGGCGGCTGGCTTTGTCGATCAGCTGCTGGTCTTGGGCTTTGTCCATGGTGGTTTGGTCGGCGGTGGCCAATACGTCAACCGGTGCGCCTTGGGCAAGCTGCTGCAGCAGTACGCCGGATGCGGCGGTGTTCAGTTTGATATTGGTGCCGGGGTGTTTTTTCTGGTAGGCAGCGTTGATTTCCTGAAAGGCTTCTTTCAAGCTGGCAGCGGCGGAGACGGTAAGGTCGTCGGCGAATGCGGGGGCGCTGACAATCAAGGCGGCGATCAGGGCGGTGTTGCGGAGTTTCATGTTGGGTTTTCCTTGGGTGGTTGGGATGGTGGGTGGGCAGCCTGAAAATGTTGTTCCCTCTCCCGCTTGCGGGGGAGGGTTAGGGTGGAGGCGGTTGCCGTTTCTGTAACGGCAGGCAAAGCAGTTCTTTGAACCGCCACGCCCTCCCCAGCCCTCCCCCGCGCTTGGGGCGCAGGGGAGGGAGTACGGTCGCGGCAGGATTTGCCGTTTCAGGCTGCTTTTGGCCGTCTGAAAATGCAGGCAAAAACCAAAGGCCGTCTTGCGGATTGCAGGACGGCCGTTTTGGCGGGTGTTGCGGTTTTTCAGGCTGCCTACGCGGGCGCGATTATAGGAAATCGGGGCAGCCTGAAAACCGTACCGAAGGACTAATCCGAAAGTAGGATTGCGTGTTTGGCGTTTTCAGGCTGCCTGTTTCCATGCGCTATCAGCGTGTGCCGTTGCGGCGGCGTACGAGCTGCCACGGGCGGATAAGGTAGAACGCGCTGGCAAAGCCGCTCCATACGTGCACCATGCGGGTGAATGGGAAGATGAAGAAGAAGGTCATGCCCATGAAGATGTGCAGTTTGAACAGGAAGTTCGCGTCTTCGATGTAGCCGGCCGCGCCGCCCCGGAAGGTTACGATGTGCTGCGCCCACTGCATGAGTTTGACCATTTCGTGGCCGTCCAAATGCCCCATGCTGACGAAGATGGTGGAGAGGCCGAGAAGCAGGGTGATTAAAATCCAAATCAAAACGAGTTTGTCGCGCCAGGTGCTGTTGATGCTGATGCGGTCGATTTTGAAGCGGCGTTTGATCAGGATAATCAGGCCGATCAGGGCGGTGGTGCCGAAGATGCCGCCCATGGTCATGGCGAACACTTGTTTTGCGCTGTGGCTCACGCCGATGGCATCCCAAAACCACAGCGGGGTGAGCAGGCCGAACAGGTGGCCGCCGAATACGGCGAGCACGCCGACGTGAAACAAGACGCTGCCCAAGCGCAGCTGGCCGCGGTAGAGCATTTCGCTGGAATCGCTTTTCCAAGTGTATTGCTCGCGGTCGAAACGCATCAGGCTGCCGAGGAAGAACACGGCCAGACAGATGTAGGGGTAAACGCCGAAGAAAAACTGGTGGAATGTGTTGAGGTCGTTCATGATTTTTCCTTTTCAGGCGGCCTTAGGCGGGGCGGCCGTTGGGGTAGAACTGTACGGTCTGCACGCTCGGTTTGAGCAGCGGCTCGATGCCCTGCACGTCGGGGCCGAAGGTTTCCATCGCTTCGTCCATGTCGCGCACGGGCGGCTCGGTTAAAGGCTGCGGCTCGACGGGGCTGAGGGATACGGCCGTCTGAAGCAGCGCGGCGTAGGGTGAGCCGTAGGCCGTGAGGTTTTTGCCGATGTGGTTGATGACGTGCACCGCGTCGCCCAAGAGTTTTTCCGCGTCTTCGGGCGGGATGTGGGCGAAAAATTCCAACAGCGCGGGCAGGTAGTCGGGCAGTTCGTCGTCGCCCAGCTCGAAGCCGTAGCGGCGGTATTCTTCGAGCAGATCAACCATCGCGCTGCCACGGTCGCGGTCTTCGCCGTAAACGTGCTCGAAGATATAGAGCGCGTGCTGGCGGGTGCGGTCGAACACGAGTACATAGTCTTCCTGCAATTCGCGCAGGCTGCGGCTGCCCAAATGGTCGAGCAAGGCCTGCAACGCGGTTTTGTGCGGCTCAAGCTCCGGCCATTCGTTTAAGGCCGTCTGAAACTCCGGCAACGCTTCGATAAGGTCGGCTTCGGGGTAACACATCAAAGCCGACAGCCATTTGTAAACCATCGGGTTGGCGGCCATCAGCGTACTCCTTCTTCGCGGTTTTTCTGGAGGTCTTTGCGGCGGTCGAAGAAGATAATCGGCGTGCCTTTGCGTTTGCCGAACAGGTTTTCCTGGGTGAGGCCGTCGCCGTTGTCGCCGGAGCAGCCGTTGCCGAAGCTGAATCCGCAGCTGGCTTTGTCTTCAAAGCTGTTTTCCACCATTTCTTTGTGCGAGGTGGGGATGACGAAGCGGTCTTCGTAGTTGGCGATGGCGAGAATCTGGTACATGTCTTCGACCATTTCGGGGGTGAGGCCGGTGCCGTCGAGGGTTTGTTCCAGTGTTTCGCCTTCGACTATCTGGCCGCGTTTGAAGCGGCGCATGGCGATCATGCGTTCGAGGGCTTCTTTGATGGGTTCGACTTTGCCTGCGGTCAGCAGGTTGGCCAGGTAGCGCAGCGGGATGCGCATTTCGTCCACGCTGGGGATGATGCCGTTTTCGCCGACAAAGCCGTTTTCGATGGCGGACTGGATGGGCGAGAGCGGCGGGATGTACCACACCATCGGCAGGGTGCGGTATTCGGGGTGCAGCGGGAAGGCGATTTTCCAGTCCATCGCCATTTTGTACACGGGCGAGCGTTTGGCTGCGTCTATCCAGCTTTGGCTGATGCCTTGTTTGAGGGCTTCGCGTTCGATTTCGGGGTCGTGCGGGTTGAGGAAGATGCCGAGCTGGGCTTCGTACAGGTCTTGCGGGTTTTCGACGCTGGCGGCTTCTTCGATGCGGTCTGCGTCATACAGCAGCACGCCCAGATAGCGGATGCGGCCGACGCAGGTTTCCGAGCAGATGGTCGGTTCGCCCGCTTCGATGCGCGGGTAGCAGAAGATGCATTTTTCGGCTTTGCCGCTGACCCAGTTGTAGTAGATTTTTTTGTAGGGGCAGCCTGAAATGCACATACGCCAGCCGCGGCATTTGTCTTGGTCGATTAACACGATGCCGTCGTCTTCGCGTTT
Organism: Neisseria sp. 23W00296; assembly: GCF_044772855.1. NCBI lineage: Bacteria > Pseudomonadati > Pseudomonadota > Betaproteobacteria > Neisseriales > Neisseriaceae > Neisseria > Neisseria sp. 23W00296. The sequence goes on from NZ_CP173024.1 coordinate 731,801, forward strand.
GTAGATACTGCCGGAGGGGCAGGAGGCGACGCAGGTGGGGTTGAGGCAGTGTTCGCACAGGCGCGGCAGGTACATCATGAAGGTCTGCTCGAACGCGCCCATCATTTCTTTCTGGATGCCTTCAAACAGGGTGTCTTTGGCGCGTTTTTCAAATTCGCCGGCCAAGTCGTCTTCCCAGTTGGGGCCCCATTCGATTTTGTCCATTTTTTTGCCGGTAAGCACGGAAATCGGCCGCGCGGTGGGCGGGGTTTTCATTTTCGGCGCGTTTTGCAGGTGCTCGTAGTCGTAGGTAAACGGCTCGTAGTAGTCGTCGATTTGCGGCAGGTTGGGGTTGGAGAAAATGTTGGACAGGATTTTCAGACGGCCGCCCTGCTTGGGTACGAGTTTGCCGTTGGGTTTGCGCACCCAGCCGCCCTTCCATTTTTCCTGGTCTTCCCAGTTTTTCGGAAAGCCGATGCCGGGTTTGGTTTCGACGTTGTTGAACCACGCGTATTCCACGCCGTCGCGGCTTGTCCAAACGTTTTTGCAGGTAACGGAGCAGGTGTGGCAGCCGATACATTTGTCGAGGTTGAGTACCATACCGACTTGCGCTCTGATTTTCATAGTGTGTTCCTTGTGGTTTGTATTTCTGCTGTTTCAGGCTGCCTGTAAGGCCAAAGGCAGCCTGAAAACCGGGTTATCGGTTGTTCGGCGCGGCTTCGAAGCCGGCGCGGGGGCTGATAACGGAAACGAGGATGCAGTCCTCTTCGGCATCCGGCCGGTTGCGCGCGCCGTGTATCTGGTGCAGGCCGACGATGACGCTTTCGCCCGCACGGATGGTGCGGCCGCTGTTTTCGTCGTCGAGCAGCTCGGCTTCGCCTTGCAGCACGATCCAGATGTCCACACCGTGCGGATGGCGGTGGGCGGGCAGGCTGGTGCCGGGCGGTATCTGCCACAGCACCATGTTGTCGTGGCGGTCGTGGTGCAGCACGGTGCGCACGGACTCGGTGCCGCCGTCTTTGAGGTGGTCGGCGAAACGGATGATTTGCGGGGTCTGCATGTTTCCCTCCCTTGTGATCTGTTTTTCAGACGGCCTTTCAGGCTGCTTTGCAGAGGCCGTCTGAAAGGCAGCCTGAAAAGGTCGTCTGAAAGGCTAGATGCTGTGCAGCTCGACTTTTTCGCCTTCGGCGGCCGGTTCGTCCATCCAGTCGATGTCGCGCATTTTGCGCACGATCACCCACTCGTCGCGGTTGGAGCCGACGGTGCCGTAGTAGTTGAAGCTGTACGCAAGCTGGGCGTAGCCGCCGATCATGTGCGTGGGGTTCAGTACGGCTTTGGTTACCGAATTGTGGATGCCGCCGCGTTTTTTGGTGGTTTCCGCTGCGGGGGTGTGCACCAGTTTTTCCTGCGCGTGGTACATCAGGATCATGGTTTCGGGAATGCGCTGGCTGACAATCACGCGGCAGGCGATCGCGCCGTTGGTGTTGAACACTTCCACCCAGTCGTTATCGACCAGTCCGGCTTTTTTCGCGTCGGTTTCCGACATCCACACGTGCGGGCCGCCGCGCGAAAGCGTGAGCATGCGTAGGTTTTCCGAATAGGTGCTGTGGATGCCCCATTTCTGGTGCGGGGTGAGGAAGTTGAGCGTGATTTCGGGGTTGCCGTTGGGGCGCATGCCGAGCAGTTTTTTGGTGGTTTTGGTATCGACGGCGGGGCGGTATACGCAGAAGCCCGCGCCGAAGTCGCGCATCCATTTGTGATCCTGGTAAAACTGCTGGCGGCCGGTGAGGGTGCGCCACGGGATCAGCTCGTGCACGTTGGTGTAGCCGGCGGTGTAGCACACGGTTTCGCTTTCCACGCCCGACCAGATCGGCGAGGTTACGATTTTGCGCGGCTGGGCGACGATGTCGCGGAAGGCGATGTGGGTGTGTTCGCTGGCGTTGATCAGGTGGGTGTGGTCGCGGCCGGTGATGTTGCCCAGAGCCTGCCATGCTTTTTTGGAAACGTGGCCGTTGGTTTCGGGGGCGAGGGTCAGAATCATCTCGGCCGCATCGATGGCGGTTTCGAGCTTGGGCTGGCCTTTGCCCGCGCCTTCGCTGCGCACGCCGTTGAGTTTGCGCAGGTATTCGACTTCGTGCTTGGTGTCCCAGACCATGCCTTTGCCGTTGTTGTTGACTTTTTCCAGCAGGGGGCCGATGGAGGTGTATTTTTCATACACTGCGCCGTAGTCGCGCTCGATAACGGTCATCGCGGGCATGGTTTTGCCGGGAACCGGCTCGCATTCGCCCAGTTTCCAGTCTTTCGGGTCGAAAGGCTGGCCGAGTTCCTGCGGGCTGTCGTGCATCAGCGGGGTGAGCACGATGTCTTTGCGCACGCCCAGATAGTCTTTGGCCAGTTCGCTGAATTTTTTGGCCAGACCCTTGTAGATTTCCCAGTCGGAGCGGCTCTGCCACAGGGGTTGCACGGCTTCGGTAAACGGGTGGATAAAGGGGTGCATGTCCGAGGTATTAAGGTCGTTTTTCTCGTACCAGGTGGCAGTGGGGAAAATCACGTCGGCATAGAGACAGGTGGTGTTCATGCGGAAATCCAACAGCGTGAACAGATCGAGCTTGCCTTCCACCGGCGCGCGTTGTTTGACTTCGCTGGGCTTGAGGCAGTCTTCTTCGTCGCTCATCAGGCCGTTTTGCGTGCCCAGCAGGTATTTCAGGAAATATTCGTGACCTTTGCCGGACGAACCCAAAATATTGGAGCGCCAGATAAACATATTGCGCGGCCAGTTTTTCGGGTTTTCCGGGTCGTCGCACGACATATTCAGGCTGCCTTCTTTTAGCCCTTTGACCACATAGTCCACCGGATTCATGCCCGCCGCTTCGGCCGCGTCGGTTACGTCCAGCGGGTTGGTTTCCAGCTGCGGTGCAGACGGCGTCCAGCCCATGCGCTCGGCTTTGGCGTTGTAGTCGATCATGGTCAGGCGGCGCATGTCGTCTGAAGCGTCGGGCGACAGGAGTTCGTCGGCAGACACGGTTTCGTGGCGGTATTGGCCGGTATGGTTGTAGAAGAAGGAAGTGCCGGCCATCTGGCGGGCGGGGCGGTGCCAGTCGAGGCCGAAGGTGAGCGGCGCCCAGCCGGACTGCGGACGCAGTTTTTCCTGTCCGACGTAGTGGCACCAGCCGCCGCCGGATTTGCCGATGGTGCCGCACATCATCAGCATGTTGATGATGCCCCGGTAGTTCATGTCGAGGTAGTACCAGTGGTTGATACCCGCGCCGACGATGACCATGCTGCGGCCTTTGGTGTCGTGCGCGTTCTGGCCGAACTCGCGGGCAACCTGAATCACACGCTCGGCAGGCACGCCGGTGTGTTTTTCCTGCCATTTCGGCGTGTAGGGCTTGTCGTCGAAATAATCTTTGGCGGCGGCTTCGTCGTCCAGGCCGTTGTTTACGCCGTATTGCGCCACCAAGAGGTCGAACACGGTGGCCACCGGCGCAATGCTGCCGTCGGCCAGCCTCACGTGTTTGACCGGCACTTTGCGGTACACCTTGTCTTCGTCGTATTCGCCGCCGAAGTAGTCGAAACCCACGCGCACGATGTCGTCTGAACGCTCTTTCAGGCTCAGCGCGGCGTGCACGTTGTCGCGCCCCTGTGCTTTGGTTTCCAGATTCCATTTTTTGCTGCCGTCCCAGCGGAAGCCGATGCAGCCGTTGGGCACGACCAGCGTGTCGGACGTTTCGTCCCACACCAGCACTTTCCAATCGGGGTTTTTCTCTTCGCCGAAATTGTTGTCAAGCTGCGAAGCGCGCAGGGTGTATTCGGGTTTGTAGTGTTCACCGTCGCGTTGCAGGCGCACCAGCACCGGCATGTCGGTGAGGCGGCGGCAGTAGTCTTGGAAATAGTCCGAAGGCTTGTTGATGTGGAATTCCTGCAAAATCACATGTCCCATCGCCATCGAAAGCGCGGCATCCGTGCCCTGGCGCGGTGCCAGCCAGATGTCGCTGAACTTCGCCATTTCGCCGAAGTCGGACGACACCGCCACGGTTTTCGTGCCTTTGTAGCGCACTTCGGTATAAAAGTGCGCGTCGGGCGTGCGCGTCATCGGCAGGTTCGAGCCCCATACCAAGAGATAGTTGGAGTTGTACCAGTCGGCCGACTCGGCCACGTCGGTCTGTTCGCCCCAAGTCTGCGGACTGGCGGGCGGCAGGTCGCAGTACCAGTCGTAAAACGACAGCGGCACGCCGCCGATCAGGCCGAGATAGCGTGCGCCCGAGGCATAGCTGATCATCGACATCGCCGGAATCGGCGAGAAGCCGATCACGCGGTCGGGGCCGTATTTTTTGATGGTGTAGCAGTTGGCCGCCGCCACTATTTCATAGGCTTCGTCCCAGTTGGAGCGCACAAAGCCGCCCAAACCGCGCTGCGATTTGTAGGACTTGGAACGCTCGGGGTCTTCCACAATCCACGTCCACGCCTCGATCGGGTCTTTGGTTTTGCGCGCCTCGCGCCACAGTTCGGCCAGCGCGCCGCGCATCATCGGATATTTGATGCGCTGCGCCGAATACACATACCAGCTGTAAGACGCCCCGCGCGGACAGCCGCGCGGCTCGTGGTTGGGCAGATCCGGACGGGTGCGCGGATAGTCGGTTTGCTGGGTTTCCCAAGTGATGATGCCGTTTTTCACGTAAATCTTCCACGAACACGAACCGGTACAGTTCACGCCGTGGGTGGAGCGGGCGATGCGGTCGTGCGCCCAGCGGCTGCGGTAGGCGTTCTCCCACGTGCGGTCTTCCTCAATCAAAATGCCGTGGCCGTCGGAAAAAGGCTCGCGCTTGCGCTTGAAAAAGGTCAGGCGGTCTAAGAAAAGGCTCATTGGTGTATTCCTGTTGGTTATGCGGATTCGGTTTTGTCTGCCGCGCTTTCAGGCAGCCTGAAAACGCGGTATCCGTTATGAAGCAAATGGTAAGGGAAACGCCAAGTGAAAAAAATGGGTCGAAATAGAAGTCGGGCAAGGTGCGAAGTAGAGTCCGACCATGCTGTTTGACGTATTGATGCCTAGTTATTTCGAACTAGTTTGGATTAGATAGTTAGGATGGGATTGGCAGACGCAGGCCGTCTGAAACTGTCTGCTGTTATTGGTAACTTAATGATTGTGTGGGGCTAATACGCCGTCTGGAATAAAAAACGTTCAGCCCCGACAGCCGGGGTGTCGGCGGCTTGCGTTCCATGTTTTCGCTTCAAACGACAGATTCAGACGGCCTTTGGGCAAAAAAGGCCGTCTGAAAACCGGTTTGTCCGTTTCAGACGGCCTTACTGCCGCACACGGGGTAGTCGGGATTTGGGGTAGCAAAAAAAACGAAAACCGGACAGCCTGAAAAAGCGCAGGCAACGCAGCCTTTTCCGGCCCAAGCGGCCCGGTCAGACTGTCTTTCAGACGGCCTTATTCGTCGAAATCGGGCAGCGGTACGTTGTGCTGCACGGCATAGACGGCGGCCTGCACGCGGCTGGTGAGTTCGAGCTTGCGTAGGATGTTTTGCACGTACACTTTGACGGTGGATTCGGCCAAGTCGAGGTTGCGGGCGATGATTTTGTTGCTGTGGCCGGCGGCGAGGCAGCCCAATACGTCAAGTTCGCGCGAGGTCAGCTCTTCGAGGCGGTTTTCTTCGGCGGGTTTGTTGGGGCGGATGAGCGACTGCACCATGTTGGACACCATTTCAGGCGAGAAGACGTTGTTGCCCTCGGCGGCGTTGCGGATGGACTCGGTGAGGAAGTCGGCGTTGATGTTTTTCAACAGAAAACCGTTTGCGCCCATGCGGATACATTCGAGCAGGTCTTCGCCGTCTTCGGATACGGTGAGCATCACGACGCATTGTTCGGGGCGCACGCTGAGGATTTGGGCGAGAGCTTCGCGGCCATTCATCACCGGCATATCGAGGTCGAGCAGAACTACGTCGGGCGCGAGCTGCTGGACGATTTTCACGCCGGAGAGGCCGTCTGCGGCTTCGCCGATGATTTCAAAATCGTCTTCGTGCGAGAGCAGGGATTTGATGCCGCTGCGGAAAATGGTGTGGTCGTCGATTAAAACGATGCTGATTTTTTTGGTGTCGCTCATGCGGGATGTCTTTCTTGTGCGGGCAGCAGCAGGCGGATGCGGGTTTGCCCGGGTTGTGATGTGAGTGTCAGTTGTGCTCTGATGCGTCCGGCGCGCTCCTGCATGATGTTGAGGCCGACGTGGTTGCCGGGCAGGTTTTCCAGATGCTCGGCATCAAAGCCGATGCCGTTGTCGGTAATGGTCATGGCAAAATCGCGGCCGTTGTCGATGGTGATGTCCACGCGGTCGGCGCGGGCGTGTTTGCGGATGTTGGACAGGCTCTCCTGCAAGATAAAGATGCATTGCAGCTGCTGGTCGCTGGAAAGCGGCAGCCCCTGGTCGCTTACCCAGTCGATATTCACGGCAACGCCGGTTTGGCGGCGGAAACGCGCGGCCAATTCGTCCACGGCTTCGGCAAAGTCGCGGCGGCCGATTTTGGTACGGAAGTTTAACAGCAATTCGCGCACGTCTTCATAACACTCCTGCACGCCGCTTTGAATCAGTTGCATACTGTCGTTGATGCGCTCGCGTTTGCCCGAATCGAGTGCCCTGCCCAACACCTGCATTTGCAGGTTGAGAAAGGCCAGCGTCTGCGCGATGCTGTCGTGCAGGCCTTGGGCAATCAGGTTGCGTTCCTGCAACACGGCAAGCTGGCGGCTCTCTTCGCTCAGGCGCGTGTTGCTCACGGCCGCGCCGAACTGGCTGCACAAAAGTTCCAAAAGCTCGTCCACCGTATCGCTGATTTGTTGCGTGCGGCGGTAGTAGAGGGTAACGATGCCGATGTCTTGTCCTTTGTAGCGGATGGGCAGCACGCGCAAATCGGCAAACCCGTGGCGGCGGCATTCGTAGTCGTATTGGCCGTCTGAAAGAGTGCTTTCGGGGCGCGTGTCGTAAAAGCGGATGGTGCGCGCACCGTCGGCGGCAATGGCGCGGCCGCAGAAGCAGTCGCCGATTTTCGAGCAGGCTTCGGCGTTACGCAGGGCTTTGGGCAGGCCGATGTGCGCGGCCAAATCCATGCGCTGGCGGCGCGGGTCGGCCAAACGCACGCTGCCCGCGTCGGCTTCGGCGATTTTCATCAGCCGCTCCAAAAACACTTCGGCCGCTTCCGACGCGCTCTGCGATTTGCCCAGCGCGGATGAAAACGCATACAGCGTGCCGAGGATAAAGTTTTTGCGCTCCAAATCCTGCGTTTTGTCCGCCACTTCCTGCTCCAGCCCGCTGTAGAGCCGGTGCAGGTGCGTACTCATCTGGTTGAAGCCGCCGTTGACCTCGGCAAACTCGGCCGAACCGGCCGCATCGCCACCGGGTACCTGCACGCCGAAATGGCCGTCGCGCACCGACTGCACCCCGCGCAAAAGCTCCTGCAGCGGCGCGATAATCCACAGCTGCGTCAGCCACATCATCACCGCCGAGCTGATCAATACCAGCGCAAGCAGCCCGCTTTGGAAAAAGCGCAGCCAAGTGATGTAGGCGGCACTGGTTTTCTCCACGGCGATAACCGTGTCGTCCACCGTGTGCAAAAAAGCATCAAGCTGCGCCGAACCGATTTTTCGCCCCGAAGAGGCCGTCTGAAACACAGGTTTGACCGCCTGCTGCCATTGTTGTTCCAAAGCCGCCATCCGCGCCATCACTTCGGGATTGTCGGGCAGCGACAGCGGCCGCTGCGGGTCGCCGCGCCGCACGGCGGCAAGCACCTCGTCAAACCGGCGGATACGGTTGTCGATTTCCCGCTGCGGCACACCTTCTTCGGCCAACAGAGCCAAACGGTAGCTCTGAAAGCGCAGGCTGCCCAAATCGTTAATCGCCGCCGCATTGCCCTCCAGCCACAGCGACAGGTACAGTGTGAACACAATCGACGCCACCGATACGGCAATCCACAGCAGGGTGAAGAATTTGAGGCGGAAGGTGAGGCTTTTGAAATGGAACATGAAAGGGTCGGGCTGTTGTTGTTTGGGAAACGTTTTGGAACGGATACGGAAAAGGGCGGGCATTTTCAGCCGTTTTGCTGTTTTTTGAAAGCCCTTGTTTGAGGAAAACCGTACAAAACGGTTTTGACAGGAAGGAGGCCGTCTGAAGCGAAGCTTCAACGAAGTTCAAACCGAAAAGGGCTTTCAGACGGCCTTCTTTTTGCTTTGGGACAACCGCATCGGGCTTGCACGGCTTGCTACATATCGCCGTAGTTCGGCCCGCCGCCGCCTTCGGGGCAGATCCAGGTGATGTTCTGCGTCGGGTCTTTGATGTCGCAGGTTTTGCAGTGGATGCAGTTGGCGGCGTTGATGTGCAGGCGGGGGCTGCCGTTTTCTTCGTGGATTTCGTATACGCCTGCGGGGCAGTAGCGGGTTTCGGGCGAGGCGTATTCTTTGTAGTTGACGTTGATCATCGTCTGCGGGTCGCGCAGGAGGAGGTGGGAGGGTTGGTCTTCTTCGTGGCTGACGTTGGCGAGAAAGACGCTGCTGAGGCGGTCGAAGGTGAGGACGCCGTCGGGTTTGGGGTAGGCGATGGGGCGGCAGGCAGCGGCTTTTTTCAGGCTGCCGTGGTCGGTGCCGTGGTGTTTGAGCGTCCACGGGGCGCGGCCTTTTAGGATGTATTGTTCGAGGCCGGTGTAGGCGAAGGCCGGCCACATGCCCCATTTGAAGGAGGGGCGGATGTTGCGGGCGGCGTAGAGTTCGCGGTAGAGCCAGCTTTGTTCGAACAGGTCTTGGTAGGCGGCGGCTTCTTTGCCGTTTTGCGCGTTTTTGCCTTCGTTATCGAGTAGGGGGAAGACGGCTTCGGCGGCAAGCATGGCGGATTTGATGGCGCAGTGGATGCCTTTGATGCGGGGGACGTTGAGAAAGCCTGCGGCGTCGCCGACGATGGCGGCGCCGGGGGCGGTGAGTTTGGGCAGGCTTTGCAGGCCGCCTTCGCTGAGGGCGCGCGCGCCGTAGGCGATGCGGCGGCCGCCCGCGAAGGTGGGGGCGATGGCGGGGTGGGTTTTGAAGCGTTGGAATTCTTCAAAGGGGGAGAGGTAGGGGTTTTGGTAGTCGAGGCCGACGACGAAGCCGACGGCGACTTTGTTGCCGTCGAGGTGGTATAGGAAGGAGCCGCCGTAGGTTTTGCTGTCGAGCGGCCAGCCTGTGCTGTGGACAACGAGGCCGGGGCGGGCGTTTTCGGCTTGGATTTCCCAGATTTCTTTGATGCCGAGGCCGTAGGTGGGCGGCTGGCTGTTTTGGTCGAGGTTGAAGCGGCGGATGAGTTGTTTGGTGAGCGAGCCGCGGCAGCCTTCGGCAAACAGGGTTTGCCTGGCGTAAAGCTCCATGCCGCTCTGGAAGTTGCCGGTGGGCTGCCCGTCTTTGCCGACGCCCATGTCGCCGGTGGCGATGCCTTTGACCGAGCCGTCGGGGTGGTAGAGGATTTCGGAGGCGGCAAAGCCGGGGTAGATTTCGACGCCGAGGGCTTCGGCCTGTTCGGCCAGCCAGCGGGTGAGCAGGCCGAGGCTGATGATGTAGTTGCCTTTGTTGCGGAAGCTGGGGGCGGTGGGCAGCTTGAAGGCGCGTTTTTCGGTGAGGAAGAGGACGCGGTCTTCGCTGACGCTGCGGCTGACGGGTGCGCCGCGCTCCTGCCAGTCGGGGATGAGTTCGTTGAGGGCTTTGGGGTCGAGAACGGCGCCGGAGAGGATGTTCGCGCCCACTTCCGAGCCTTTTTCGACGATGCAGACGCCGATGTCGCGGCCGTGTTCGGCGGCAAGCTGTTTGAGGCGGATGGCGGCGGAGAGTCCGGCGGGGCCCGCGCCGACGATGAGCACGTCGTAAAACATGCTGTCGCGTTCGATGGTGTCCATGCGGTTTGTTCCTAAATTGTGTGTTTTGTTGTTATGGTTTGCGGCGGAAAAGATTCAGACGGCCTGAGGGGCTGTTTACATTTGGTATTGCGGCTGCTTTCACGCCATAAAACGGCATCTGCCGCGTTGCAAATCCTCGCAAGGTGTCCAACCTTGCTGCGGTTTGCGCCTTGCATCTGCCGTTTTCTGACGCAAAATCCGCTTCGCAAACCAATTGTAAACAGCCCCTAGGCCGTCTGAAATCTAAAAAAAGGTTGAGGCCGTCTGAAAGGGGATTGAGGCCGTCTGAAGGTCAGCGTGTGTTTTTCATCAGACGCTGTTTCTCGCGTTTCCAGTCGGCTTCTTTCAGGCTTTGCCGTTTGTCGTGCTGCTTTTTGCCTTTGGCCAGGCCGATGTCCATTTTGATATAGCCCCGTTTGTAGTGCAGGTTTAGCGGCACGAGGGTATAGCCGCTGCGCTCGACCTTGCCGATAAGCTTGTTGATTTCGCCCTGTTTGAGCAGCAGCTTGCGCGGCCGGACGGGATCGGGTTTGACGTGGGTGGAGGCGGTGGGCAGGGCGGTGATGTGGCTGCCGACGAGGTAGAAAGCGTCTTTTTTCCAGTGGATGTAGCTTTCTTTGAGCTGGACGCGTCCGGCGCGCACGGCTTTGACTTCCCAGCCGTCGAGTACCAGCCCGGCTTCGATTTCGTCTTCGATAAAGTAGTCGTGATAGGCTTTTCTGTTGTTGGCGATGCTCATTGGGCGACCCTTGTTTTTGGCAGGGCGGCATTGTAGCAGAAAGCCGTCGGCAGCATGGTTCGACCGCCGCGCCCAGCGGCAATTGTTATATTCTATCGGTCATCCGTTTGGCGATTGGCAGGGCGGGCTATAATGGCGCTTTTTTTGCGGAGACGGAATGATGGAAGGGCAGCGCAAATGGATTGCGGCCGCCGTGTTGCTGTTGGCGTTTGCCGCCGTGAAGCTGGCGGCTCTGCATTGGTGGACGCAGCGGCAGCCCGCCGCCGTGGAGGTTGCGGCCTGCGACATCGCGGCGGGCTGCACGCTGCCCGGCGGCGCGGTGCTGCGTTTCGCGCCCGCCGCCGCCTTGCAAAAGCCGTTTGACATTGTGCTCGACGGGGCGGACGGCGCGCGCGAAGTGTCGGTGAGCTTTTCCATGCGCGATATGGACATGGGTTTCAACCGCTACGATTTGCGGCGCGACGCGGCGGGCAGATGGTCGGCCGCCGGCGTGCGCCTGCCGCTGTGCACCGAAGCGCGGCACGATTTCTCGGCCGACGTGGCGGTAGACGGCAAGGTGTACAGCGTGCCGTTTTCGGCTTACTGACTGTTGCGGATACGGCAGAAGGCCGTCTGAAAAAAGCTTTTCTGTTTTTTCAGACGGCCTTATAGAGCCTGTTAACAATCGGCCTTGCGGCTGCGTTTGCTATGGAATTACTTTTTAAATTCGGAAAGTCATGATGCAAAAATCAATATTGCCAGCTGTTTTGCTTGTTAGCGCCTGTATCCCCATACGTGTCGTCTCCAAATACAGCCCTGATGTTTATAATAATTACACGGTAATACAGGGCATTCAGAAATACGGCAGCATGGGACACACCGACATAGTCAAAAGAAAGAAAGACGTTTTAGATTGCGGAGTAAGAAAATTAAACAACGGAACATTAGATGTAAATGTTCGATATCCCGATATGTCTGACGAGCAGGTGGATATACGAAGAAACGCTATATACAAGTGCCTCAAACAGAAAGGGTATGCAATCATCAGCCCGTCGGATTGCACTGCCAAAGGCAAATCCTTGGGCATTTGTAATTGACGCATCATCACTGCGGGCAAGCGCAGCGCGGGTGATGCGTAGGGGCGACGCACCCCACACATGACCCGCACTACGGCTTGCTGCGGCTTGCTGTTTTGTCGGGCATCGGTCGGCAGTTTTCAAATTTCAAACCATTGGAGATGCAAAAATGGCTTATCTGAATTTGGGCGAAAATATGCGCTTGATTTATGATTTTAAAAAAGAAATGGAAACCAAGCGTAAAAAGGAATTTATTGAAGAGGTAAGAGCGTTGTCATTAAATCAAGACAATCCGTTCGGAATCAAAAAAGACAAGGGTTTGTTTGCATCGGACGAATGGTGGCACAGCGTTGATTGCGGAAAAATCATTACCGAAACCGTTTCCGGCACCATCTTGTCGCTGTACGAAGCGGGAATGGAAATAAGGCGCGTACCGAACAGTTTTCGTTTTGTCGACAGCAGCGGGGCGATAAGGGACGAAAGTATGTATATGAACAATAAATCGGACAGAAGGCTGTTTGCCGTGGGCAAAGAAATAATGATTTTTTATGCGTACGACGAATTGAAAAAATCAACACAGAGACCGGGCGCACCGCTTGATTTGGAAAACAACTATGTCGGCCAAGTTATCGAAATGGCAATATCGAAATAAGCCGAAAAAGCAACGGCACAGCAAGCGCAGCGCGGGTCATGCGTAGGGTGTGCACCCCGCGACGCACGCGTTCCATGTGATACCTGCCGTGCCAAAGGCCGTCTGAAATACGCCAAACCTGCTGTTCAACTTCGTTGCAGCTTTGCTTTCAGACGGCCTTTTAAGTGTCTGCCCGCACGGTTTCCCGCAAAACCCAAACCACATGCGTCGCGGGGCGACTCTCTACGGCATGCGGGCTATTCTTTCCAAAGTTTGAACAAAAACACAATCAGCCACAGTAGCAATGGAATCCAAATACTGAGCAGGAAATCAAACAGTTTCCGGCCAAGACTGTTATGTCCGTATATAGCAGCAAGCGTGGCGGCATCATCCGGATGGGTGTAGGAACGAACAGGGCTGACGTAGGTTTCGCCCTCATCTCCAACCACTCTTGAGCCGTCGCCCAGCAAACGGGCGATGTCGATCATCAGGGACAGCAACGTATCATCCGGACCGATGGCCAATAGTTCTCTGTTTCCTTCATCACACACTTCGTAAAACAAAGTACGTTCTTGATCGTCGGTACGGTAAAAATACTGTTGGCCGCTATCGTCGGTATCGGCGTAAAAATCGAAATTTTTCCGCAGCCATGCGGCCAATGCCTGAGGCCGGTTAAGCATTTTCTCTGATGCGGCAGTATCCTTTGCAGTATTAATAATTCTGACATGGTAACCCATCACTTCTCCTTCATCTGAAATTCACAGCAAACGCAACCTGTATGCGGGCTGGTTCTGTATCAAGGCCGTCTGAAAGCCCTTATGGGGTTTTCAGACGGCCTTCTGCCATGTGTACGGGGTTCGGCTGCGCCTTGCCGTCTTGCTCCTGCATGCAAAACGGCGGTTTAGGGGCTGTTGACAATCAGCCTTGCGGCGGTGTTTTTGGTAAAAAATATCCGCCTGCCGCGTCAAAAATGCTCGCAAGGTGTCCAACCTTGCTGTGCTTTTTTCCTTGCATTCGGCCATTTTTTACTCAAAAAACCGTCTCGCAAGCTGAGTGTCAACAGCCCCTAAGGTGTTAGAAAAGTTCGCGTTATTTACACCACAGGTTGAGAAAAATAAGCCTGCAGCACTTCAAAGGGCGTATCCCATTTCAGGCTGCTGTGGGGCTTGACGGTATTGTAGAAATTCACAAAACGGCACAGCTCTTTTTGCCGATGCTCAGGGCTGTCAAACTGCTGTTTGTCGTGCCACATTTCCATAATCGTCCGTATCACCCTTTCGGCTTTGCCGTTAGTCTGCGGACGGGCAGGACGGGTAAACTTCCGATTGATGCCGTTTTCAAAACAGGCAATGCCGAACGGGTGGCTGGCCGCACCTTTGTACTCGCTGCCGTTGTCCGAATAGATGCAGTCAATTTGGTACGGACAGGGTTTGATTACCTGTTCGCAGAGAAACCTGGCTGCGCTCCTGGCAGTCTTGTCCGGCAGGATGGCGGCGTACAGCTCGCGGGAGAAATCGTCAATGGCAACAAACAGGTAATCGCGCTTATCGGTGGCTTTTTGTCCTTTTAGCAGCGGCAGCCGTTTGGTATCGACGTGCACCATTTCGCCGGGATAGGACTTGTTGTAGCGTTTGGCCTGCTTTTTGAATTTCTCTTGGATGGCGCGTTCCACTTTGGCCAAGCGGCGTATTCCGTAATACGCTTGTTTGAAGCGGTTGTTGGTGCTGTTTTGCGGCACGAGCAATTTAACCCGTGCGGCTTTGAGGATGCGGTAGATAGTGGGCCGGCTGACCATGTAGCGGCGGGCAAGTGAGATAACGCTTTCTTTTTCCTGCGTGTAAGCCGTCCAAATGGCTTGGCGGTGGTGCGGGGTAAGGCGGGTGTTTTTGTGTATGTTCATAACAGTATTGTCCTTGGAATACTGTAAACAACGCTAGGATTTTCTACACCTAAGGTTTAACGGTTTGGCCGTTGATTTTCAGGCCAGTGAGTTTGAGGTTGTAGGTGGTGCCGTTGTCGATGTAGCTGATTTTGGCGGGGATGTTGCCGAAGGCGGGGGCGAAGGAGTAGTTGACGGTGTCGTCGCCGCGTTTGACGGTGTAGTTTTCGACGGTGGTTTTGCCGCCCGAAAAAGCGTATTGCGCCGAGCCGGTTTTGTTCAGGCCACCGATGTTGTAGATGCGTTTGCCGTTGGTGATTTTGATACCGGCGGGCAGTTTGCCGTCGGTGGCGGCCAGCTGCCAGGCGAGGGCGAAGAGGTCGAGGATTTGGCCGGCGGTGTTTTCGGTTTGCTGTTCGCCCGCTTTGCCGTAGGTGATTTTGCCGCCGCCGAATTTGGCTTCGGCATAGGTTTTGCCTTTGCGGATGTCTTTGTAGTAGGAGGGGTGCAGGGCGTTGCCGCTGACGGTGCCGCCGCTTTCGAAGCGGAAGTTGTAGAGGGGGACTTTGATAACGGAGACGATTTTGTAGGCGTTGCCGCTGCGGGTGAAGGTCATGGTGGCGGGTACGCCGTAGGGGCCGCTGTATTGCAGCTCGGCGTTTTGCGGCAGTTCGGCGGCTTGGGCGCAGGCTGCTGCGGTGATAAGGGCTGCGGCGGTCAGTTGTTTCGGTTTCATGTGGTTTTCTCTCGTTTGGGGGCGGGCATTGTCGGCGGCGGCACGGGTTTTGTCAAAAAGGCCGTCTGAAAAGTATGTTTCAGACGGCCTTTGCTTCGGGCTGCGCCGATGGCAGACAGGGGGGTGTTTTTTGTTTTGCCAAACAGGCGGGAGGCCGTCTGAAATGTTTTCTGCGTGCGGCGGGGGCGTTTTCAGACGGCCTCTTGGTGCCGCAGGCGTTCGGCCAGGGTTTTTGCCGCTTCGCTTCTTTCTTCGCGGCTGGCTTCGGGGGCTCCGGTGTTGAGCGACGACCAGCGCGGGCGGCTGCGGGCTTTTTTCAGCTCGGGCGGCAGTTTGCGCGGCGGCCAGGGGGTTTTGCCGCTTTTTGGGGAAACGGGTGTCTGCGCCGCGTGGCCGCGTGTTTGCAGGGCGTGCAGCAGGTCGAGGGCGCGGGCGGCGAGCAGGGTGAGGGTTTCGGGGTCGGTGTGCAGGGTTTGGCGGCCGCTGAGTTTGTCGGAGATGTCGTTCATGTTGGGCAGAACGCCGCCGAGCAGGCTGCCGATGGCGGTGCCCAGTCCGAGCGAGCCGCCGAGGGTGGCGATGTCGATGCCTAAGCCGATGGCGGCGCCTGCGGCGGCACCCGTGCCGGTGCGGATGCCGTATTCTTTGAGCAGGGCGCTGTCGAAGGGGTCTTGGCGGAAGGCTTTGAGCGCCCAGCCGCCGCTTTCGGTTTCGCTGTGGTAGAAGCGGTAGAGGTGCAGGAGGCGCTGTTGGAATCCGCTTTCGAGGCGGCGGACAGCTTCCTGCATGGTGTGCAAAACGGGGGCGGGGTCGTCGTGTTCGCCGGTTTCCTGTTTGTAGGCGGCGGCATCGAGCAGGAATCCGGCGATTTCTTCTCTGGCTTGTTTGTCGAGGCTCTGCCATTCGCGGCGGCGCATTTGGACAAGCCGGGTGAGGATGTTGTTGCCGGGCAGCATGGTGGCGAGGCTCTGCCACAGGCGCATCTCGCCTTCGAAATCGAAGGCGACGGTGTCGAAGCCGCAGGTGACATGGAGGTTGCGGCGGGCGAGCATGTCGTTCCAGGCGGCGGTGTCGCGTTCTGCGGTGAAGTTGAAAACGGGCATCACGGGCTTGGCGCACCAGGAGAGGATGGTGAGTTCGTCTTTGTATTTGCCCAGCACGGGTTCGCGTGCATCGATAACATAAAGTGCGGCATCGCTTTGCAGAAGCTGGCGCAGGACCTTGGCTTCCTGCGAGAATTCGGCGGCGGCTTCGGGCGAGGCGAGAAACCGTTGCAGGCGCTCGATGCCGTCGGCGCGCGCGGAGGTGTGGGTTTCCAGCCAGTCGAGCACGCCGCCCGCGTCTTCGAGGCCGGGGGTGTCGTAGAGATAGAGGAGGGTGTCGCCGCCGTCGGCAACGGCGGCGCGTTCGACATGGCGGGTGGTGGCCGAGGCGTTGGCCACCTCGCCGAAGGCGCTGTCGCGCAGCAGCGTGCGCAGGAGGGAGGTTTTGCCGGTGTTGGTGTGTCCGACAACGGCAAGGGAAAGCGGAGTGTGTTCGGTCATGGCGTTTTCAGACGGCCTCAAAGGGCGGCATTGTCGGAAAAAGCGCCGCGCTTGGCAACGCCCGCCGCAGGAAGGCTTGAATAAGCGGCATTGCGCCAAATATCGGCGGCATCGGGCGGACAGGCCGTCTGAAAACACAAAACACACGGAGCAAACCATGGCCGCCGCCAGAAGCCTCACCGACAACGAAATCCGCGCCGCACGCCTCTTTTTCGGCAGCCATCTCGACTATGCCGCTATCCGCATCCGCTGCGGTTTTCCCCTGTTGCCCGACCTGTCTGCCGCCGTATCGCCCGACGGCCGCATCTATTTCCCGCGCCGCCACTACCTGCCCGACTACACGCAGGCAGGCGGCGGCTATCTTTTGTGGCTGATACACGAGCTGACCCATGTCTGGCAGTGGCAGCACGGTTTCCACACCTGGCTCGGCGGTCTGATACTGTCCGCACAGGGCGGCTACGCCCGCCGCCGCGCCTACCGCTGCCCGCCGCCCGAGCGCATCGCCACCTTCGCCGCCCTCAATATGGAACAACAGGCCGAAACCGCCGCCCGCTGCTTCGCCCTGCTGGCAGAAGCCGCCCGCTACAAGCCGCAGGACGAAAGCGGATACCGCCGCCTCGCCGCCGAATTTGCCGCCCAGTCCGCCGACAACCGCCCGCTGCCGCGCTATTTCTGCCGAGTTGGAAAAATTAAATAACAAGCTGAATTATGCATTTAGACAAATTTCGTAAAATTTCTACCGGCAAGTGTTTGACAGAATCCAAACAGCCGCTATAATGCGCACTTCTTCCCCGATAGCTCAGTCGGTAGAGCGACGGACTGTTAATCCGCAGGTCCCTGGTTCGAGCCCAGGTCGGGGAGCCAAATTCCAGCCACCTAAACAAGCGTTTAGGTGGTTTTTCTTTGTGGTTTATCAACAGAAAGCAAATAGATAAAAGGCCGTCTGAAAGTTTCAGACGGCCTCTTTTTGTTTGCGCCGGTATCGGTATTGATGCAGGATAAGTCAAACACAGTCAGCCCGCTCCGTGCGATTCGGGATTGGCCAGCCATGCGCTTTGGGTTTGGCCGGTGTAAAACTCTTCTTTCCAAATCGGCACTTGGGCTTTTACCGTATCGATGATGAAGCGGCAGGCGGTGAAGCCTGCGTCGCGGTGTCCGGCGGCCACGCCTACCCACACGGCCATGTCGCCCACTTCCAAGCGGCCGTGGCGGTGCACGCAGACGGCATCGGCGATGGCGAAGCGGCGTTTGGCTTCGGCGATGACTTCGTTGCCCGCGTTGAGCGCGAGTTCGCGGTACACACTGTACACCAGATAATCGACGCGGCTGCCTTCGTTTTGGCGGCGCACCCAGCCCTCGAAGCAGTTGAACGCGCCGCAGTTTTCGTTACCGAGCAGACGATTTCGCAGGGAGGCGGCATCGATGGGGGATTCGGTCAAATCAAACATTTCAGCCTCCGGCCACGGGCGGGATAAAGGCCAGCGTGTCGCCCGCTTTGAGGGCGGTGTCCCATGCGGCGAATTGGTGGTTGACGGCGCAGCGCAAACGCTCTTGCGGCAGAGCAAAGCCGTATTGCGCGGCCAGCCGCTCGTAAATGGCGGCGGCGGTGTCGCCTTCGGCTAGGGTAAGGGTTTCGCCCTCGCGTTTGGCCGCTTCGCGCAGGGCGGCAAAGTATAAAACTTGGATTTCAGCGGCTGAAGTCATGTTTGCCTCCGGCTTTGTGCAACAGGCGCACGTCTTGGATTTCGATGTCGTGGCTGAGGGCTTTGGTCATGTCGTACACGGTGAGCGCGGCCACGGTAACGGCGGTAAGGGCTTCCATTTCAACGCCGGTTTTGTGGGTTACGGCCACTTCGGCGGTGATGTTCAGGCTGTGGGCTGCGTCGTCGTATTCAAGCTCCAGTTTGCAGCGTTCGAGCATCATCGGGTGGCACATCGGAATCATTGATGCGGTGTTTTTGGCGGCCATGATGCCGGCGACGCGGGCGACTTCGGTAATCGCGCCTTTGGCGGTTTGGCCGTTGGATTGTTGGATTTGGGCGTACACTGCGGGCGGGAACACGACCCGTCCGCCCGCTACGGCCACGCGGCGGGTTACGGCTTTGTCGCCGACATCGACCATGCGGGTTTTGCCTTGTTCGTCAAGATGGGTGAGAGACATGGTTTGCTTTCCTGAATCGGTTAAACGGTATATGTATAGTGAAACGATACGGAAAGATACCAAGCGGCAAGGCGCAAACGTCGTAGATTTTCGTATCGGTTCACTATAAACAGCCGCATCATGCAGGCTTTGGCGGCATTATGCAAGGCCGTCTGAAAACGGGTTTTCCGCTTTTCAGACGGCCTTTTACTTTGTTTTCGCGGGCATTTTCGCCGTTGGCGGCCGTATGGGCGCGGCGGCGGCAGGGTTGCCCGACATTCAAACTAATACTTTAGGATTAGGCAGCACTTGGAAAACGGCTGAGTTTTGCCTACCTGCGAAAGTCGGCCTGTCCACTTCTTTTTGAGATGGCCGCGTTTCAGTATTAGTGGAACTGTTTTTTTGCAGGCCGCCGCATAAGAATAATGCTATGGTTCCGCGCCGGTTCAGGCCGTCTGAAAAGCCCGATGTGTGCGGACAAGATAATGATTTTTCAAATATTCCTGCTGCGTGCAGGCAAAGGAACGCGGAAATGAAATCCGAAAATTACAAACGCTATTCGGTATTGGTGTCGAGCACGGTGTCGTTTACCGTGTGTTTTATGATTTGGATCATGCTGGCGGTTATCGGCGTGCCGATTCAGAAGCAGCTCGGTTTGAGCGAAGCGCAGTTCGGCATCCTTACCGCCATCCCCGTGCTTTCCGGCTCGCTGGTGCGCGTCCCGCTGGGGATACTTACCGACAAATACGGCGGCCGCATTGTGCTGTTTCTGCTGATGCTGGCGAGCGTGCCGTTTATTTTTCTGATGCAGTTTGCCACCGAATACTGGCAGTTTCTCGCCATTGGCCTGATTATGGGTTTGGCGGGCGGTTCGTTTTCGGTGGGCACACCCTATGTCGCCCGCTGGTTTCCGAAGGAGCAGCAGGGTTTGGCGATGGGGGTGTTCGGCGCGGGCAATGCGGGCAGTGCGCTCACCAAGCTGATTGCGCCGCAGCTGATCAAATGGGCACCGGCGACGATGGTGGCGGCGGGCGCGTGGAAAATCGTGCCGAACGTGTATGCGGCGATTATGCTGGCTACTGCCGTTCTGTTTTGGTTTACCAGCTATCACGACCCGAAACACCTCACCGATTCCAAAGTGAGCCTCAAAGACCAGCTTGCGCTGATGAAAGACCCGGGCGTGCTGCGCTACAGCCAGTATTATTCCGTAGTATTCGGCGGCTATGTCGGCCTTGCGCTGTGGATGACGCACTACTACATCGGCGAATACGGCATGAGCCTGCAAACCGCAGCCCTGCTGGCGGCCTGCTTCTCACTGCCGGGCGGTGTGCTGCGCGCATTGGGTGGCTATCTTTCCGACAAATTCGGCGCGTACAAGGTTACCTGGTATGTGATGTGGGTACTGTGGGTGTGCTTCTTTATCCTGTCGTATCCGCAGACTGATTTTGTGGTGGCCAGCACCAAAGGGGCACAGAGCTTCCATATCGGGCTGAACGTGGTGGTGTTTACGCTGCTGATGTTTACCGCCGGCATCGCGATGGCGGTGGGCAAGGCTTCGGTGTTCAAATTCGTGGCCAACGATTATCCCGACAACATCGGTGCGGTCTCCGGCGTGGTAGGCTTGGCGGGCGGCTTGGGCGGTTTTCTGCTGCCGATTATGTTCGGCATCCTGCTGGACTACACCGGCATCCGTTCCACCGCGTTTATGCTGCTTTACGGCACAGTGTGCGTGTCTTTGATTTGGATGCACTTTTCGTTCAAGCCCAATCGCGGGCAGTAATACAAACAGGCCGTCTGAAAGAGAAACTTGCTTTTTCAGACGGCCTGCCGTGTTTTGGAATGTTTGAAAACAAAACCGAAATCCCAACCCATTGAGGAGCAACCCATGTCCCAACCCATCCAAGACTGGCGGCCGGAAGACCCGCAGTTCTGGCAATCCACCGGCAAAAAAATCGCCAAACGCAACCTGCTGATTTCCATTCCCGCGCTGTTTCTCGCCTTTGCCATGTGGCAGGTGTGGAGCGTAACCACCCTGCGGCTCAACGGCATCGGCTTTCAGTTCAGCAAAAGCCAGCTTTTCTGGCTTGCCGCCGTACCCGCGCTTTCCGGCTCGGTATTGCGCGCCGTATATTCGTTTATGGTGCCGATTTTCGGCGGCCGCCGCTGGACGGCGATTTCCACCGCCAGCCTGCTGCTGCCCGCTATCGGCATCGGCATGGCCGTGCAGGACACCAATACCAGCTACGCCACCATGATTATCCTGGCGCTCTTGTGCGGTTTTGGCGGCGGCAACTTTTCATCGAGCATGGCCAACATCAGCTTTTTCTACCCCCGCGCCGAAAAAGGCACCGCGCTGGGCTTGAACGCAGGTTTGGGCAACTTGGGCGTGTCGGCAGTGCAGTTTGTCGTGCCCATCGTGATTGCCGGCGGCCTGCTCGGCAGCTTCGGCGGCGCGCCGCAAACCTTTACCGACAAAACCGGCACCAGCCAAATCTGGCTGCAAAACGCAGGTTTTGTGTGGGTGCCGGTTATTCTCGCCTCCGCGCTGGCCGCGTGGTTCGGCATGGACGATTTGGCCTGCGCCAAAGCCAGTTTCAAAGACCAGGCCAGCATTTTCAAGCGCAAACACACTTGGCTGATGTGCGTATTGTATTTGGGCACCTTCGGCTCGTTTCTCGGCTTTTCGGCAGGCTTTCCGCTGTTGGCCAAAACGCTGTTTCCGCACATCATTCTGATTAAATACATTTTCTGGGGGCCACTTATCGGTGCGGTGATGCGCCCCATCGGCGGCTGGGTGGCCGACAAACTCGGCGGCGCGTTTATCACCAATATCGTGTTCGTCGGCATGGCCGCAGGCATCGTCGGCGTACTCTCCTTCCTGCCCGACGCAGCGGGCAACGGCGGCAGCTTCTGGGGCTTTTTTGCCTGCTTTATGGTGCTGTTCGGACTGGCCGGTTTGGGCAACGGCTCGACCTTTATGCAGATTCCCGCCATTTTCAGCATCTTCCACAAAAAACGCGCCGAGAGCGGCCACACCGACCACGACACCGCAGGCCGCGACGCGCTGCGCGAATCGGCCGCCGTCGTCGGCTTCACCGCCGCGTTTGCCGGCTTTGGTGGCTTTTTCATCCCCACCAGCTACGGCATTTCCATCAGCATGACCGGCAGCGTCAATGCCGCGCTGTATCTGTTTATCGGGCTGTACGTCGTCTGCGCCGCCATCAACTGGTGGTATTACCTGCGCAAAAACGCCGAAACCAAGTGCTGACGGACAAGGCAGCCTGAAAAGCCGTTGCGATATTTTCAGGCTGCTATGAACTCCCTCTCCCGCTTGCGGGGGAGGGCTGGGGTGGGGCAGTGGCCGCAGCAGAAACGCCTACCGCCAAGCGGTTTGCCAACCGCCACCCTCACCCTGACCCTCTCCCGCAAAGCAGGGGAGGGAATCAAGCGGCAGACTGTTCAGACGGTCTTACGCCGCCCAAGCTCAACCAAGCAGCCTGAAAGGCCGTCTGAAACCCCCAAACCATAGAATGCGAAAGCACAAGTAGGGCGTGCGGCCAAGCGCATCGCCGTTGCCCAACGGTTGCTCCTAGGGGGCTGTTGACAATTGGTTTGCGAAGCGGATTTTTTGTCGGAAAGCGGCAGATGCAAGGCGAAAACGCGAGCCAATGCCGCCCATTGGCGAGTGTTTTCAACGTGGCAGATGCCGTTTTACGGCGAAAAAGCTGCCGCAATACCAAATGTCAACAGCCCCTAATTCACGATGCCCCGCACGCCCTACCTGTGTTTTTGCTTTCAGGCTGCCTAACCAGCTTTTTAGACGGCCTAAACCGCCACAAAGCAGTCTGAGACCCCAAACCCGCCACAAAACCGCAAAAGGAACACCCCAATGGCACTCACCCCCGTTCACGAACTGCAAACCCTGATTTACGACAAAATCGCCGACCATCCCCAGCCGCTCGAAACCGAAACCGTGCCCGTGGCCGCCGCCGTCGGCCGCGTTCTCGCCCAAGACATCGTCTCCGCCGTCAACATTCCCCCCGCCGACATCTCGGCGATGGACGGCTACGCCCTGCAATCGGCCGCAAACGCAGGCAGCGAGTGGGCAGTGGTGGGCGAATCCGTGGCCGGACAAGCCTTTTCAGGCTGCCTGCTAAAAGGCGCGTGCGTGCGGATTATGACCGGCGCGGTTGTTCCCGACGACTGCAACACCGTCATTATTCAAGAAAACGTCAGCCTTTCAGACGGCCGCATCACATTGGCAAAAGACGTGTCCGAAGGCGCAAACATCCGCCGCAAAGGCGAAGAAATCGCCGCCGGCGACACCGTGCTTACCGCCGGACGCATCCTGCGCGAAGCCGACATGATGCTCCTGGCCGCGCTCGGTTACGGCGAAGTGCCCGTACACCGCAAAATCCGCGTCGCCCTACTCTCCAGCGGCAACGAACTTTTAGAACCCGGCGAACCCGATACCGGCCGCGACGACCAAATCTACGACAGCAACCGCGCCATGCTCGCCGCCCGCCTCGCCCGCCTGCCCGTCGAAATCATCGACTTCAAACAAGTCGGCGACGATTTGGAAGACATCCTGCACGTCTTCGATGAAGTCATCCGCACAGCCGACGTACTCATCACCACCGGCGGCGTGTCCGTCGGCGATTACGACTTTATGCGCACCGCCGTCGAGCGCGTCGGCAGCGTCCACCACTACAAAGTCGCCCTCAAACCCGGCAAACCCTTCGTCTTCGGCCGCATGATGAAAACCTGGTTTTTCGGCATGCCGGGCAACCCCGTTTCCGGCTTTGTCGGCTTCGACATCTTCCTTAAAGCCGCGCTGTGGCAGATTTGCGGCGCGGCCGACATTCCCCAACCGCTGCGCTTTAACGCCGTATTGAGCGAACCCGTTACCAAAAACCACAGCCGCACCGACATCCAGCGCGGCATCATCGAGCGCCAAGCCGACGGCACATGGCACGCCCGCCCCTGCGGCAGCCAGGATTCGCACCGCATCCTGCAAGTCTCCCGCGCCAACGCCTATCTGGTCATCCCCGCCGAAAGCGGCTCGCTTGAAGCAGGCGAAAGCGTAACCGTGCAGCCCTTTGCCGACGCGTTTTTATAAGGAATTTATAAGCATGGGGGCAGGGCAGGGTACAATACGCCCCGCAGTTTCAGGCTGCCTTTGCCAAGCAGGGCAGGGCAGCCTGAAAATCAGAAAGGCCGTCTGAAACCCGTAGGCCGGATACCCGTATCCGACAGCCGCCCGCAAGGCGGCAAAAGGCAGCCTGAAACCCCGAAACCGCTGCCCGCAACGGCGGTGCAAGACAAAGGAAAACCATGAAAACCATCGGCATCATCGGCGGCATGAGCCCCGAAAGCACCGTGCTGTACTATCAGGCCGTCAACCGCGAAACCAACCGCAGGCTCGGCGGCAACCGCAGCGCGGACATCGTGATGCACAGCGTCGATTTTGAAGAAATCGTCCGCCTGCAAAAAAGCGGCGACTGGGTGGCGGCAGGCCGCGTGCTGGCGGCAAGCGCGGCCAAACTCGAAACCGCAGGCGCGGATCTGCTGCTCTTGGCCACCAACACCATGCACAAAGTCGCCCCCGCCATCGAAGCTGCCGTCAAGATTCCCCTGCTGCACATCGTCGATGCCACCGCCGCCGCAGTCAAACGGCAAGGCTTAAACACCGTCGGCCTGCTCGGCACCCGCTTTACCATGAGCGACGGCTTCTACACCGAACGCATGGCCGCGCAGGGCGTGCAAACCCTGGTGCCGGACGGCGCGGAACAAGACGAAATCCACCGCATTATTTTTGAAGAACTGTGCCTGAACCAAATCAAAAGCGAATCGGCGGCGTATTTCCGCAACGCGATAGGCCGTCTGAAAGACGCGGGCGCACAGGGCGTGATACTCGGCTGCACCGAAATCTGCCTGATCGTAAATGAAGAAACCAGCCCGCTGCCCGTGTTCGACAGCACCGCCATCCACGCGCTCGCGGCTGTGGACGCGGCCTTGGCGCAGGCAGCCTGAAAGCCCGTAGGTCGGATACTCGTATCCGACAGCCGTTTGCAAGGCGGCAAAAGGCCGTCTGAAAAGCAGCCTGAAACCTTAAATGCCGTCATTGCCACGCACACAGTTGCCAAACACACAAAGGCAGCCTGAAAGCCGCCAAAGGCCGTCTGAAAAACAAAAAAAGCAGCCTGAAAACCCCAAACCACCCCACCCGCACACCCCCGAGACACGCCATGAACAACACCGCCCCGCTTACCGACCCCTTCAACCGCCGTCTGAGCTATTTGCGCCTGTCCGTTACCGACCTGTGCAACTACCGCTGCACCTACTGCCTGCCCGACGGCTACCAGGGCAAAGCCAAGCCCGACGAAATGTCGCTCGCCGAAATCGACACGCTGGTGCGCACCTTCGCCCGCTGCGGCACGCGCAAAATCCGCATCACCGGCGGCGAGCCCACCCTGCGTCGCGACCTGGCCGACATCATCGCCGCCTGCAAAGCCGCGCCGCACATCGAAAACGTCGCCCTGACTACCAATGCATTTAGACTTGGCAAACTCTTTCCCGCCTACCGCGCGGCCGGTCTCGACAAACTCAACATCAGCATCGACAGCTTCGACCCCGAAGTGTTTTACGAAATCACCGGCAAACGCGAGTGCGCCAACATCCTGCGCGATCTCGACGCCATTCTCGAGGGCGGATTTTACGGCATCAAAATCAACACTCTGCTGCTGCGCCGCTACGCCGAACGCACCCTGGCCGACGCGCTCGATTTTGTTAAACACCGCCCTGTAACCCTGCGCTTTATCGAGCTGATGCAAACCGGTGACAATCTCGGTTTCTTCAACAGCCAGCACCTTTCCGCCGCCAAAATCGAGCGCGGCCTGCAAGAGCAGGGCTGGCAGCTTATGCCGCGCCTGCCGCACGCCGGCCCCGCCCGCGAATACTTCCACCGCGATTTTGCCGGCAGCATCGGCTTCATCGCCCCATACAGCGAAGACTTCTGCAAAAGCTGCAACCGCCTGCGCGTTACCGCCCAAGGCAAAATGCACCTGTGCCTGTTTGGCGGCATCGCCTACGACCTGCGCGACTACCTGAAAAACCAAGATTCAGACGGCCTGCAACGCTACCTGTACGACACCGTCGCCCAAAAACCCGAACACCACTACCTGCACGACAAAAAAGTCGGCCTGATTACCAACCTGTCCATGACCGGAGGCTAAACCATGCACAAAGCCGCACCCGAATTCCGCCCCCTAAACATCCGCATCCTTACCGCCAGCGACACCCGCAAAGCCGCCGACGACAAAAGCGGCGACTATCTGGCCGAAGCCCTGCAAGGCGCAGGCCACATTTTGCAAGGCCGCCAAATCTGCCGCGACGAAAAATACGACATCCGCGCCGCCGCATCCGCCGCCATCGCCGACCCCGCCGTCGAAGTATTGCTCATCACCGGCGGCACCGGCATGTTTGAGCGCGACATCACCCCCGACGCGGTAGAAATCCTGTTCGACCGCAGCATTCCCGGTTTCGGCGAAGTGTTCCGCGCCGTTTCCATGCAGGAAATCGGCCTGTCCACCATCCAATCCCGCGCAACCGCCGGCATCGCCAACCGCACCCTGATCTTCTGCCTGCCCGGCTCCCCCGGTGCCTGCCGCACCGCCTGGGAACAAGTCATCGCCCCCCAACTCGACCCCCGCATCAACAGCTGCGGCTTCACACGCGTGTTTAATGCGTGGGATAAAGCCTGAGATTTTCAGACGGCCTGTTGCCAAAGCAGCCTGAAAACCGTTTACACCAAAGGAGAGAAAAATTGGGATTTTTCGACAAACTTTTCGGCAAAAAACGTGCTGCCGAACCGGTATCTTTCGTTCGGGAAGACAACGAGCAAATTCGGCAGGCAGCCGAAAAAGCACGCGAGACATTCAAATATTTCTGGCGTGAGTATTACTGGGAACAGCGCCGTATCGTCAAAGGGCTCAGCCATGCTGCAGTAAAAGCTCCGTTTTCTCAGGAAATCAAGGGAGTTATCGAAACCGAATACATGTGGCTGGACGATATTTACTTTGACGGCGTCAATATCAGCGGCACCTTAATCAACCAGCCGAATATTCTTACCATCGTTCGGAAAGGCGAGCGCATTACCGATCTGCCCTACCGCGAAATTACCGACTGGCTGCTGGCCTACGGTAAAAAAACCTGCGGCGGTTTCGGCATACAGGCGCTGCGCGCGCAGATGGACGAGCAAGAGCGCCGTGCCCATGATGAAGCCTGTGGGCTGGATTTCGGCGACGGCCAAAACGTGCTGCTGGCCATCGGTCAGGAAGAGCATCCCGAATACCTTGAGCAGCATCCGGCCGACATCAATATGTCCCCCGGCCTGCGCGATTATTTGGACAAACATCCCGCAGCGGCCAATGAAGCCGATGAAAACGGCCAAACCATGCTGCACCACGCCGCCATCGCCGGTAATGCACAGAGCGTGCGCGTGCTGCTGGAGATGGGCGCCAATCCCCGGCTGCGCGACGCGCGCGGCAACACCGCGGCCGATTACGCCAAAGAAATCGGCTGGCCGCAGCTGGCGAATATTTTGAATCAGTAAGGCAGCTTGGGTTGTCGAACCCAACATCCCGTATGCTTCAAAAACCGTTGGATCCCGACCCAAGCTACCGGCTTTCAGGCTGCTTTTTCAGACGGCCGCAAAGCAGCCTGAAACCTTAAACACCGTCATTCCCGCGCAGGCGGGAATCTTCTCCGACCCCAGCACACGGTGAAACAGCATGGCTAAAGGCCGTCTGATCCCGCCCCGCACACCATGCCCGACACCGAACCACTCCCGCTCCTTATCCTTTGCGGCGGCCAAAGCAGCCGCATGGGCAGCCCCAAAGCCCTGTTGCCCGTAGCAGGCGGCACGCTGCTCGATTATCTTGCCGCGCACACCGCGCCCAAGCGCCCGCTGTGGCTGGCCGACGACGGCAGCGGTTTGCCCGCGCCTGCCCGCGCCGTGCGCCTGCCCGATGCCTTGCCCGACAAACAAGGGCCGCTGTCGGCCGTGTTGTCGGCATTGCAGCAGGCGCGGCGGCAGGGTTTGGCGGGCGTGTATGTGATGACCTGCGACACGCTGATTGCGCCCGAAGCCATGATAGGCCGTCTGAACGCTGCGGGCGCGGCGCACAGCGATACAGTATTGATGCTGCGCTCGCCCGAAACCGCCTATCCGCTCTTGGCCTACTGGCCGTCGAGCCTTTCAGACGGCCTGGCCGCCTATCTCGATGGCGGCAGCCGCCGCGTGATGCGCTGGATCGCGCAAATCCAAGCCCGCGAAGTCGAAATGCCCACCCAATGGCAGCCCTACGCCAACTTCAACACCCCCGCCGAATTTTCCGCCGCGCTCTCTGCGTGGCAGGCGCAACAGGCAGCCTGAAAGCGCCGACGCCGCCGTTCGGGCTGAAAGAGACCCTAATTCTTTCGGTCGAATTTACAAAAAATCACACTTCGGCTAAGATGGCGCCCGTTTTTGCCAAGGCGGCGCCAAGGCCGTTTTAAGTAAAATATTTTTTTAATGATTTCATATAAATATCGATAAAGGGCTCCACATGAAAACCAGCGCGCGCAACCAGTTTGTCGGCACCGTAAAAGCCATCAAACACGGCGCAGTTAACGACGAAGTCATCGTCGCCCTGAACGGCGGACAGGAACTGGCCGCCACCATCACCTGCGACAGCCGCGAATATCTCGAACTCAAAGAAGGCAAACCCGTTGTCGCCCTGATTAAATCCACCAGCGTTATCATCGCCACCGACGCCGCCCATATCAGACTTTCCGCCCGCAACCGCCTGACCGGCACCATCAGCAACATCAGCCGCGGCGCGGTGTATTCGCTGGTGGAAATCGACTTGGGCAGCGGCGTTTCGATTATCGCCGGCATCACCATCGAAAGCTCCGACGGCCTGGATTTGCAGGTCGGCCAAACCGCCACCGCGCTGTTTAAAGCCGGCAGCGTGATTTTGGGCGTACCGGCGTAAAGCGGTTTATCTGAAAAGAAAAGGCCGTCTGAACCAGATTGCGGGTTCAGACGGCCTTTTTTATTTTTGAGTTTGCCAACACGCTGATTGCGCCCCCCCCCTAAGCAACGTCATTCCCGCCTGCGCGGGAATGGTGCCGCTTGGAGCAGTCTGCGGGTTTGGCAAAAGTTTCAGGCTGCCTTCCCGCACGGAAAAGCAGCCTGAAAACCTTTTACCCGAACGGACTACTGCGGATCCAAACCGTCCACAATCCGCTGCGCGTCGCCTTTGCTCAAATTGTAGCGGTAGTATTTTTGGTAAAACGCCTGGGTTTTGGCGGCCAGGTCAAGGTCGCGGAAGCGCTCGGGGTGGAACAGCTTGCCCGCCCACAGCACCTGCAGCGCGCCTTCGGCGCTGTAGCGGTCCCAGCCGAAAGTGCCGCCCGGGTTGGCGTGCAGGCGCTTGTTTTTCACCGCTTTGATGCTCTGCCAGGACGGGTCTTTGCGGATTTTGGCAATGGCTTCCGCAGCGTTGCGGCCGCCGATAATGATGATGTCGGGGTTGGCTTTGACGATTTCTTCCATCGGCACTTCGACCAGATTGGCGGTGTCCGGCAGCGCGGCGCGGCCGCCGGCGATGCGGATCCAGTCGCCGACGATGGAGCGGCCGCCGTCGATTTTGCGCAGGTTTTTGCCGTCGGACAGATGCAGCACCAGCGGTTTTTGCGCGGCGGGAATGGCTTTGGTGCGCTCGGAAACCAGGCGGATATTGGCGTCCAGCTCGGCGTTGTACTGCTTGGCAATCTGCGGTGCTTTGCCGCCGATGACGTCGGCGGTGATGCTGACGGTTTTTTTCAGGCCGTCATAAGTTTGGAAATTGACCAGCACGGTTTTCAGCCCGGCCTGCTTCACCTGCTGCTGCATGGCGGGCTGGGAGAGCAGCACCACATCGGGTCGGGCGGCGAGCAGGGCTTCGCTCTGCACGCTCGAGCCGTTGCTAAGCGAGGGCACTTGTTTGATGCGCGGATAGACTTTGACAAACCACGGGCGCTTGTGGATGGCTTCGACTGTGCCGACGAGTTTGTCCGCGCCGCCCAACAGCAGCACGACTTGGTTGTTGGCCGGCCACAAATCGGCGATGCGGTTGACCTGGTCGGGGATTTCGACAGCGTTGCCTTTGATGTCGCGCACGCTGCGGGCATCGGCGGGGTTAAACAGCAGTGCCGCACCGAGCAAGACGGCGGCTAGGGTTTTGGCGGGGTGTCGTAACATGGCGGATTTCCTTGTTTGGGGTTGTGGGGAAAGGGTGTTTTTGCGTTTGGTTGTAGGTCGGATACTTGTATCCGACATTTGGCCGCAAGGGCAAACATTGCCGCATTTCAGACGGCCTTTTGGTTTTCTTTTCGTAACCGGATTTGTGCTTATTTCAACTGTTTCCACTCGTCCGACGAGCGCGCTCTATCGCCGCGCGGGGCGACTTACTTTCTTTGCTTCGCCAAAGAAAGTAAGCAAAGAAAGGCGACCCCGGTTGCAGGCCGCGCTTGGAGCGCGGCTTCTCTCACGCCGCACGGTTTTTCCGGCGCGTGCGAACTCGCCGCTTTGGCGGCTCAAACAGGGCGCACGCTTTGATCCGGAAAAACCGCGCTCTGTTCGGCTGCGCCAGGGGCAGCTCGTTGTGGTGAAAGTGCGTAGTCGGATTCTCGTATCCGACTTTTCAGGCTGCTCTGTGCTTTCGACGCGCTTGTCGGATTCGAGTATCCGACCTTGTATATCGGAACTTCCGTATCATAGCAACAAACCGCCCGGCCGCCACCCGTACACACCCGAGGCAAACAACCGTCGCGTAGCTCAGGGAGCGGCCAGGCAACCCATCGACACAACCGGACAGTTGCCAGACAACACAACCGAATGCAAGGCAGGTTTATGATGAGTACCCAATACAATTACGTAGGCATCGACATCGCCAAACGAAACTTCGTCATCGCCGTTTCGTCTTTGTCTAAAACCAAAACCGAAACCAACAACCCGAAAGGTATCGCCCATACTATCGAGTACCTTAAAAAACACAACGTCACCCTCGTCGTCATGGAAAGCACCGGCGGTCTCGAAATCCCCGCCGCCAAAGCCATCCACCGCGCAGGCATAGCCGTGATCATCGCCAACCCGCGTCAGACGCATCAGTTTGCCCAATCGCAGTCGCTGACCAAAACCGATGCCAAAGATGCCAAAATGCTCGCCTTCTTCGCACAGATGACGGCACAGAAAGAAGATTGGCAAACCATGCTCTACCAACCGCCCACCGAAGCGGAAGAAGTGTTGGAAGCATTGGTTAACCGCCGCAACCAGCTGGTGGATATGCGGACTGCCGAGAAAAACCGTCTGCATCAGGTTCACGAAACGCAAGTCGAAAGCGTCAAACAACTGATTGCCCATTTTGACCGGCTGATTGACGAATTGGACAAACAAATCGACGACCACACCCACACGCATTTTGACGGCAAAGCCCAAGTGGCGGAACAAATCAAAGGCATCGGTTCGATAACGACGGCTACGCTGATGGCGATGCTGCCCGAATTGGGGCGGCTGTCGCACAAACGGCTAGCGAGTTTGGTCGGCATTGCCCCACATCCGAGGGAGAGCGGGGAAACCAAATTCAAAAGCCGCTGCTTCGGCGGAAGGTCTGCGGTGCGTAAGGCGCTGTATATGGCTACCGTGGTAGCGGTGCGTTTTGAACCGCTTATTCGGGATTTCTATCAGCGCCTGCTGTCCAAGGGTAAGCATATAAGGTTGCCGTTACGGCATGTATGCGCAAACTGCTGACGATATTGAATGCCCGGATGCGTGATTATTTTGCCGAAAACGGTACCACCGAAAACGGTACCACCGAAAACGGTATCCAAACGGCTTGATTTGAGTTTTGGTATTTTTGCCCGACGGGGTGAAAAATACAGTTGCTACGGGGCTGTTTTTGTTTTCAGGCTGCCTTACGTTTCCGCCCGCTGCGCCAGCGGCGCGAGGGCGCAGACGCGGCGGCTCCAGCCGGGGATGTCGAGCAGGCGCAGGTCGGTTTGGTAGAGTTCCTGCAGCGCGTCTTGGGTCAGGATGTCGGCGGTGTTGCCGCTTTGCACGGTGCCGTCGGCCAACAGCAGGGCGGTTTGGCTTTGCGGGTGGCGACCGTGCAAGAGCAGCGGGTGTTCGGGGTTGTGGGTGGTGTTGACAACGGTGTAGCCCGCTTCGGCCAAGTCGGCCATCAGGCTGAGGATGGCGGCGGCGTTGCCGTAGTCGAGGGCGGAGGTGGGTTCGTCAAACAGAATTACGCGCGGCTCTTGGGCAAGGGCGCGGGCGATGTTGGCGAGCTGTTTTTCGCCGCCGCTGGTTTCCATATAGATTTTCTGTGCCAAATGCGTGATGCCGAGCTTTTCGAGCGCGGCTTCGGCGACGGCGTAATCGGCTTCGGCTGGCTTGGCATACAGCGGCAGGCGGGCGGCGCGGCCGAGCAAAACGTAATCGAGTACGGTGTAGCGGTAGGTTTGCGGGGCGTTTTGCGAAACGTAGGCGATGCTGCGGGCGGTTTCGCGCGGGTTGAGTTGGGCGGTGTCGCGCCCGTCGAGCAGCGCGCGGCCCTGCTGCGGCTTAAACAGGCCGCTGATGCAGTTGAGCAGGGTGGATTTGCCCGCGCCGTTGCGCCCGAGCAGCGAGAGCAGCGTGCCGGCAGGCAGCTCGAGATTCACGCCTTGGAGCACGGCGCGGGCGTGATAGGCGTAGTGGATGTTTTGGATTTGGAGCATTTTTCGGGTTTGGGTTTCAGGCTGCTTTTTTTGGGGAGACCGTCTGAACGGGGTTTCAGACGGCCTTTTGGGGCTGCTGTTATTCCCTCTCCCGCTTGCGGGGGAGGGTCAGGGTGGGGGTGGTTGCGGCTGGGCAAACGTTTGCAGTTCGACAGCCCAAGCAGTTCTGCGAACTGCCACCCCATCCCCAACCCTCCCCCGCGCGGGCGCAGGAGAGGGAGCTTGATTGCTGCGGGATTAACTGTTTCAAACGGCCTTTGATGCCGTCTGAAAAGGCAGGTTTGCGTCGGTCGGATGCTTGTATCCGACAATTCTTTCAGGTTGCCTGTTGTTTTAACGGCGTGTCGGATTCGAGAATCCGACCTACGGCTGCGGTTTTTGCTTTTCAGACGGCCTAATCCGCCGGTTTCTGCCGCACCAGCACCCAGGCGAAAAACGGGGCGCCGATAAAGCCGGTGAGGATGCCCAGCGGGATTTCCTGCGTATAAAGGTTGCGCGCCAGCGTGTCGGCCAACAGCAGAAACAGTGCGCCGACCAGCAGCGACAGCGGCAGGCTGCGCAGATTGTTGTCGCCCGCGAGCATCCGCGCCAGATGCGGTACGACCAGTCCGAGCCAGCCGATGGTGCCGCTGATGCACACGGCCGAGGCGGTGAGCAGCGTGGCGCACACAATCATCAGCAGCCGCTCTTTGCGCGTGTCCGCGCCCACCAGCCGCGCTTCGCGCTCGCCCAGCGACAGTACGTTAATCCGCCAGCGCATCAGCAGCAACAGCAGCGCGGGCAGCAGCATCACGGGGGCAAGCCACAGCAGTTGCTCGGTTTGCGCTTTGGCCAGGCTGCCCATCTGCCAATAGACGATTTCGGCCAACTCGGTTTCGGGGTCGGCCAGATATTTGACCACGCCGAGCGTCGCGCCCATAAAGCCGGATACGACAATGCCCGCGAGCACCAGCACCACCGCCGAATCGCGGCCGATCAGGCGCGGCAGGGTCAGGGTCAAGGCCACCGCCAGCAGGCCGCCGCCGAACGCCGCGCCCTGCATGGCAAGCATGCCGCCGCCCGCAATCACCGCCGCCGCCGCGCCGACGCACGCGCCGGACGACACCCCGAGCAAATCGGGCGACACCAGCGGGTTGCGGAAAATGCCCTGATACACCGCGCCCGCCAGCGACAGCGCCATGCCCACCAGCATCGCGGCGGCAATGCGCGGCAGGCGCAGGTTGAAGATGATGTTTTGGTAGGTTTCGTCGGCGTTGTGGCCGCTCAGGGTCTGCCACACGGCTTCGGCGGGAATGGGGTAGCGCCCCCACGATAAAGAGAATAAGGCGGCGGCCAGCAGGGCGGCAACGGTAAGGGCGACAAGAAGCGGATATGGGATGCGGGGCATGGGCTTTAGATGTTTGTGGTGTGGGGCAGCCTGAAAGGCAGGCGGGCTGCTTTGAGTGGTCGGTATGTTGGGCGTGGGCAGGCTTTGTTTGTTCAGACGGCCTTTCGGGTTTTCCGTTTACCGCTTGGTCACGCGCGCGGTTTGCAAATATTCGGGCAGGAACTGCCAATGGCTTTGGGGACTTAAAAACCGCCACTTTATGCGGTTGGCGTCCGGGCAGCCTGAAGGCGGTTTCAGGCTGCCTTTTCTTTAAATAAATAAATAAATAAAGGCTGCCTGAAAACCGTAAAAACAGCTTTCAGGCAGCCTGAAAACTGGGAATCCCGTTCATCAACCAACAAATGGAAACTCCCGACCCGGATGTTTCAGGCTGCCTGAAAGCGGCGGATTGCATCACAGAAAACCGGCAGGCGTGATTGGCCGAAAGGATTAGTCCGTCGGTGCAGTATTTTTCGAATCACAAAGTTTTACAATGCCGACGCTTTTGTAAATGGCGGCTCAAAAGCCGCGCTAAACCGCTAAAAACGAAGCATCTTAACAAACCACAACCCCAACCACCCCGAATCGGAAACGCAAACATGAAACCCAATTTCCTCCGCCTCCATATTCTTGCCGCGCTCGCGCTGTGCGGCACGGCTCTGGCCGATACTGCCGACACCGCCGAAGCCGCCGACAACGGCGAATTGCAGACCGTCCACGTTACCGCCGAACGCCAGGCCAAGCAGCAGCTCGGCGTATCGGTGATTACCGCGCAGGACTTGCAGAAGATGCCCGTTACCAACGACATTTCCGAAATCGTCAGCAAAATGCCCGGCGTTACTCTCAGCACCAACTCGCCCGGCGGCGAGCGCGGCAACAAACGCCAAATCGACATCCGCTCGATGGGCCCCGACAATACGCTGATTTTAATCGACGGCAAGCCGGTC
Source organism: Neisseria sp. 23W00296 (assembly GCF_044772855.1). NCBI lineage: Bacteria > Pseudomonadati > Pseudomonadota > Betaproteobacteria > Neisseriales > Neisseriaceae > Neisseria > Neisseria sp. 23W00296. The sequence goes on from NZ_CP173024.1 coordinate 766,519, forward strand.
AACTCACGCAATTCCGAGCGCTACGGCCGCAGCGGCGTGCGCAACACGCGCGGCGATTCCAACTGGGTACCGCCCGAAATGATTGAAAAAATCGAAGTGCTGCGCGGCCCGGCTGCCGCCCGCTACGGCTCCGGCGCGATGGGCGGCGTGGTCAATATCCGCACCAAAGGCGTGAGCAAAGAGCTGCACGGCAGCGTCGGCCTGTTTTACGACCAACCCGCCAGCGGCACGCAGCAGGGCAACACCCGCCGCGCCAACTTCGCGCTCAGCGGCCCGATTATCCAAGACAAACTGGGCTTCCGCCTCTACGGCAGCCTGAACAAAACCAATCCCGATGCGTTCGACATCAACGACAGCGTCAAATCCTCGCGCACCGCCCTCTCCGCCGGCCGCGAAGGCGTGCGCAACCGCGACATCGCCGGCCGCTTAACTTGGAACATCACGCCCGAGCAACGCTTAATGTTCGATGCCACATACAGCCGCCAGGGCAATATCTACAACGGCGACACGCAAAACAGCAACGTACTTGTACCCGCCGTGCAAAAAGTCGCGCCCCTGCTGCTGGGCACGGAAACCGCCAAAATCTACCGCCAAAGCTACACGCTGACCCACAACGGCATTTGGGATTGGGGCGAAACCGAGAGCTATGTGGGCTTTGACAAAACCGTCAACAGCCACCTGCCCGAGGGCCTGCTCGGCAGCACCGAAGGCGCCTACAACAGCACCAGCGGCTTTGCCGACAGCGTGCTGAAAAACTACCGCTTCGGCACCAAAGCCGACCTGCCCTTCGGCCGCCACACCGTAACCGTCGGCGCGGAAGCCAACCGCTCCGTGCTCGACGACTCCCTCTCCATGACCGCCACCGCCCGCGCCTACGGCCAAATCCCGTGGCTGGCCGCCAACGGCCGCAGCGGCAAAGCCTCGCAGAACAATTACGCGCTTTATGCCGAAGACAACATCTCGCTCAACGAAGGCCGAACCTACCTCATTCCCGGCCTGCGCTGGGACTATAACACCGCCTTCGGCTCGGTATTTTCCCCCTCGTTCAACTTCTCGCACGCAGTGAACGGCAACTGGAAAATCAAAGGCGGCATCGCCCGTGCATTCAAAGCGCCCAACCTGTACCAGACCCAGGAAAACTACCTGCTGATCAACGCCAGCAACGGCTGCCCCATCGACAGCCACAACCACTGGAACAACCCCAACGCCCAAAACGCCACCAGCGGCTCGGGCACAGCGGCCGACCCCTACAAAAACGCCAACCCCGGCGGCTACGACTGGGGACGCGCCTGCTACTTCTTGGGCAACAGCAACATCAAACCCGAAACCAGCCTGAACAAGGAAATCGGTTTCGAGTTCAAAAAAGACGGCTACCTCGCCTCACTGGCCTTCTTCCACAACAACTACAAAAACCGCATTGTTGACGAAGGCAACTACGTCGGCACCGTCAACGGCCCCGCAGGCGGCTACGACCGTGAAATCCGCTCCGACAACACCCCCGGCGGCACCCCCGTTTACCGCAACTACACCACCACCCCCGTTTACCGCTGGGGCAACGGCGGCAGCGCGGTACTCGCCGGCCTGGAAGGCAACGTTACCCTGCCGCTCGTGCGCGACAAGCTCACCTGGTCGACCAACTTCACCTACATGAGCCGCAACAAAGAAAAACGCCACGACAACCCCGTCTCCATCGTGCCCAAATACACCATCAACAGCACGCTTAACTGGCAAATCACCCCCGCATGGGACGCAAACGCCGTGTACACCTACTACGGCCGCCAGCAAACCCGCAGCAACCCCGTGCGCTTTATGGACGTGATCTACACCAACGGCCAAAGCGTCGTCAGCAAATACGAGCTCGGCAGCTACGGCGTTTTCGGCTTCAACGTCGGTTATAACTGGAAAGAGCGCATCAGCGTGCGTGCAGGCGTGAACAACCTGTTCGACAAAACCGTCCTGCGCACCGCCGGCACCGCCCGCACCTACAACGAGCGCCGCCGAAGCTATTACATGAGTATGCGTTATTCGTTCTGATCTTTAACGGCAACACAAAGGCCGTCTGAAAAGTTTTTCAGACGGCCTTTGTGTTGCGGATAGCAGACAGGATGGGTTTTCCAATTCTATGTTTACAAAGCAAATTCCGCCCATACGGGCGCATGGTCGCTAGGGCGTTCTTGGGCGCGGGCGTCGAGATCGACTTGTACGTTTTGCAATGCGGCGGCAAGTGCGGGGGTAATCAGGAGGTGGTCGATGCGCAGCCCCAAGCCGCGCTGGAACATTGCGCCGCGATAGTCGAACCAGGTGTAACACGCGCCTTCGGGACGGACTTGGCGCAGCGCGTCGGTCAGTCCCAAATCGAGCAGGGTTTGGAACCAGCCGCGCTCTTCATCGGTGCAGAGGATTTTGTCGCGCCATTTTTCGGGGTCGTAACAGTCTTGGTCGGCGGGGGCGATGTTGAAGTCGCCGAGCAGGATGAGTTTTTCGTGGCGGGCGATTTCGCCGCGCACAAATTCGGTGAGTGAAGCAAACCATTCTTTTTTATATTGGAATTTTGGGCTGTCGGGGGCTTCGCCGTTGACGCAGTAGGCGTTGATGACGCGCACGCCGTTGATGGTGGCGGCGATGACGCGCCGCTGCGGGTCGTCGGGCAGCGCGGGCAGGCCGGTGTGTACGTCTTGCGGTTCGTGGCGGCTGATGATGGCGACGCCGTTGTAGGTTTTCTGACCGCTCCATACGGCGTGCCAGCCCATCATTTTGAGCGCGGCGGCAGGGAATTTGTCTTGGTCGAGTTTGAGTTCCTGCAAAGCGAGGATGTCGGGCTGGTGTTCGGCCAGCCAGTTTTGTACCTGCGGCAGGCGGACGTTGAGGGAGTTGACGTTCCAGGTGGCGGTTTTCATGCATCTTTCCAATATAGTGAAACAAAATAGAAAATCTACGGCGTTGCTGCGCCTTGTCGTATTACTCATACTGCCTGCGGCTTGCTGCCTTGTATCTTTTCTATTTTGTTCCACTATAAAAAAGGCCGTCTGAAACGGCTTGGAGGAGTTTATTCGGCAGGCGTTGCGGCGGCGTTTTCCGCTTCGGCATGCGGACAGCGGTTGAGGCAGAGGCCGCCGACGACGTCGAGGATGGTGCGCGCTTCGGGCGAGCAGAGGCGGTATTGCAGTACGCGGTGGTAGCGGGTGTAGTCGATGATGCCGGCGCTGCGCAGTTTGGAGAGATGGTTGGAGACGGCGGTTTGGTTGACGCCGATGGCTTCGACCAGCTCGGTGACGTTGCGCTCGCTTTCGGCCAGCAGGCAGAGAATCATCAGGCGGTGGGGGTGCGCCATCAGTTTGAGCATTTCGGCAACGTGTTCGGCATTGCGCATCGGATCGCTTTGGCCGCCTGTTGCGGTGGGATTGAGTCGTTGCAGGTGGATATTCATGGAGGGGATTTTATTTGTGATTGCGTATCAGCGCAATTTATTTTTTGATATGAGAAATTGATGGTATCAATAAACGGCGGGAAAACGGCAAAGGCCGTCTGAAAGCGCCGAATCCTTTTCAGACGGCCTTTATTTGCTGTTTTTGCGGTGCTGTTTGGCGGGTAAGGTTGTCGGTTGCGACAAGATTTGATTCGGGTTGTGCGCTGCGGTCAGGCCGTCTGAAAAGGATTCGGCGCTTTCAGACGGCCTGCGCTTTATTGCGGGTTGTCGGTGTTGCAGGCGCGCGGCAGGTAGCTGTTGCGGGCTTCTTTGGCGAAGGCGCAGTGCCATATGGTGCGGCCGTTTTCGGTTTGCGGCGTGAAGACGATGGTGTTGCCGTTCAGCGAACCGGGCCAGAAGGATGCGTTGCTCAGTCGGGCGTAGAGGACGCCTTTGTCGATGTAGACTTCCTGCCAGTATTCCGACATGCCGGGTTCGGCCGTTTCGATGGGGGCGGGCTCAGCTTCTTCGTCGTTTGCTGCGGCGGCACGCTTTTCCAGTTCGCTGCGTATGGGGGCGATGTAGGCGTCGGCTTTGACCATTCTGGCGCGGACGACGTAGTCTTGGTAGGCGGGCAGGGCGATGGCGGCGGCGATGCCGAGTCCCATGATGGCGATTTGGATGTAGCCCATGATGAGGCCGGCCAGCGCGATGCCTGCGCCGCCTTGGCCGTTGCGGCGGATTTGGCTGCGGGCGATGTGGCCGCAGGTAACGGCGGCGATGGCGAGGATGATGGGGATGAACCAGCCGAACAGGGCGCAGACGAGTGAGGCAATGGCGAGTCCGTTGGTGCCGTTGTTCGGCTTGGGCGGCGCTTGGTAGTAGCGGGGGTTTTGTTCGGGCGTTGGTTGGTTGGGGTTGGTGAAGTCGTTCATTCGGTCTGTCCTCTGAAAAATAAAGAAATAAAGTGTGCGGTTGGGATCGGTTTTATGCCCATTGCCAGCGGTTGCGCCAGGCGCCGATAACGGCGTTGGAGTATTTGCTGCTGCCGAGGCTGCCGTTGAAGCGGGCGAGTGCGCGGGTGATGTTGCCGTTTTCGATGTTGTTGTAGTGGCGCAGGATGGTGCAGCCGTAGCGCAGGTTGGTGCGGATGTCGAAGAGGTTGTGGTCGGGTTTGCCGATGTAGCGCTGCCAGAAGGGCATGACCTGCATCAGGCCTTTGGCGCCGACGTTGCTGATGGCGTATTGGCGGAAGCCGCTTTCGACTTCGATCAGGCCGAGGATGAGCTGGGTGTCGAGGCCGGCGCGGGTGGTTTCGTACTGGACGTTGATGAGGATGCGGCGGCGGGCGGCTTCGTCGGGCAGAAAGCGGGCGAGGCGGCCGGACATGTCGGCCAGCCAGCGTTCGCCGTCGCGCGGGTTGGCGAAGACGAGGCGGGCGGGGTTGACGTTGTTGACGGAGGTGCGCATGACGGAGGCGACGTCGTCGGACAGGGTTTCTTCGCGCTGGGCGCCTGCCAGGAGGGCGCGCGGGGCGAGGAGGGCGGCGCTGCCGGCCAGCAGCAGGCGTCGGCGCAGGGTGTCGGGGGCGTGTCTGTTCATAGGCGGTGGTGGGGGCGGGAGGCCGTCTGAAAACTTTTAATCCGAAGTTTCAGACGGCCTTTTTGCCGTGCGCGTTTATTTGGACGCGGCTTTGGCGGCGTCTTCGCGGGTGGCGATGACTTGGTCGATCAGGCCGTATTCTTGGGCGGCGTCGGCGGACATGAAGTTGTCGCGGTCGGTGTCGCGCTCGATTTTTTCCAGCGGCTGGCCGGTGTGTTTGGCAAGAAATTCGTTCAGTTTCTGCTTGATTTTAATCAGCTCGCGGGCGTGGATTTCGATGTCGGAGGCTTGTCCGCCCAGTCCGCCGCTGATAAGGGGCTGGTGGATCATGATGCGGCTGTTGGGCAGGGCGAAGCGCTTGCCTTTCGCGCCGGCAGACAGGAGGAACGCGCCCATGCTGGCGGCCTGACCGAGGCAGAGGGTGGAGACATCGGGCTTGATGAAGTTCATGGTGTCGAAAACGGACATGCCCGCGGTGACCGAGCCGCCGGGGGAGTTGATATATAAGAAGATGTCTTTGTCGGGGTTTTCGCTTTCGAGGAACAGCATTTGCGCGACGACGAGGTTGGCGGTGTCGTCGTTGACGGGGCCGACGAGGAAGATGATGCGCTCTTTGAGCAGGCGGGAGTAGATGTCGAAGGCGCGCTCGCCGCGTCCGCTCTGTTCGATTACGGTGGGGATGAGGGTGTTGTTGCCTATTTCGGGAAACATGGTTTGCCTTTCTGTTTTGAAAAAGCACCAAAGCGGTGCGGCTTCGGTGCTTTCGGGTTAGGAACGGACTTTCAGACGGCCTCAGGCGCGGTTGCCCATGACTTCGTCGAAAGACAGGACTTTTTCGCTGACTTTGGCTTTGCCCAGCACGAAGTCGGTGACGTTGGCTTCGACGGCCAGCGAGGTCGGGCCTTCGAGGCGGCTCTTGTCGGCGTGGTACCAGTCGATGACTTCCTGCGGATCTTCGTAGCTGTCGGCAAAATCGGCGACAACGGCGTCAATCTGCTCGGGCTTCGGTTCGAGGCCGTTGGCCTGCACCACTTCGGCCAAAATCAGGCCGAGTTTCACGCGGCGTTCGGCCTGCTCTTTGAACATGTCGAGGGGCAGGTCGAGGTTTTTCGCGTCGGCCATGCCCTGGTTGATGAAGTTCTGTTTCATTTCGGCGGCCATGCGGGCGGCTTCGTCGTTTACCAGCGCGTTGGGGACGAGCAGGTCGGAAACGGCGAGCAGGGCATCCATCGCGGCTTCTTTGTTCTGACTGTCGATGCGGCGTTTCACTTCGCGTTCTACGTTTTTCTTCACTTCGGCACGCATGGTGTCGATGCTGCCGTCGGCGATGCCCAGCGCTTTGGCGAATTGTTCGTCGATTTCGGGCAGCACGGGCTCGGCGACGTTGCGCACGGTGATGGTGAAGACGGCGGTTTTGCCGGCAACTTCTTTGCCGTGGTAGTCCTCGGGGAAGTTGACTTCCACGTCTTTGCTTTCGCCTTCTTTCAGGCCTTCCACGCCTGCTTCGAATTCGGGCAGCATCTGTCCCTGACCCAGTACGAAAGCGTAGTTTTCGGCCGAGCCGCCGGCGAAGGGTTCGCCGCCGATTTTGCCGGCAAAGTCGATGATGACGCGGTCGCCGTTTTGCGCGGCGCGGTCGGTGTGGTTGAAGCGGGTGCGCTGCTGGCGCAGGATGTCGATGGTTTTGTCTACTTCGGCGTCGGTAACGGCGGCGGTGACTTTTTCCACTTCCTGTGCCGACAGGTCGCCGATTTTCACTTCGGGGAATACTTCGAATACGCCGGAAAACAGGAAGTTTTCTTTGTCGTCTTGGCCTTCGACGCCTTCAAGGCGCGGCATGCCGGCGATTTTCCAGCCTTCGGCTACGGCTGTGTCGAAAAACACTTTCTGCGCCAGCTCGTTCATCACGTCGTTTTGGATGCTTGCGCCGTACATGGACTGAATCATGCCCAGCGGCGCTTTGCCGGGACGGAAGCCGTCGATGCGGGCGCGGCGCGCGGTCTGTTTCAGGCGCTTGTCGCATTCGGCGTTGATGTCGGCCCAAGGCAGGGACAGAACCGCTCTGCGTTCCAGGTTTTCCAGTTTTTCTAAAGTTACGCTCATCGTAAACCCTTAAATTGTTTTCGGTTGATCGGTTTGGACGGGGGAAGTCCGCCCGGAATGATGTGCCTTCGCGCGTTTGCGGGGCGAAAATAAAGGCGCGAGTTTAGCATAGTTTTGGTTTTCTTGGCACGCGCCGCCTTGCGCCCGGCGCAGTGCGGGAGGCCGTCTGAAAGCGGTTCGGACGGTATCGGGAGAGTGCAGGTTTAGAAGCCGTTTTCCATCAGAATCTGGCCGGGGATGCGGTTGCGGTGCATGGAAAACCCCATGCCCAGCAGGGCTTGGAAGGTGTCTTTCACCATTTCGGGGTTGCCGCAGAGCATGAAGCGGGTGTTTTCTTGGGTGAAGGAGAAACCGGCGGCTTCGGCGAGTTCTCCGTTTTTCAGCAGCTCGGGCAGGCGTTTGTAGAGCCTGGCGCCGCTGGTTTCGCGGGTGAGCACGGGGATGAAGGTGAGGCGGGCGGCGTGTTCGCCCACCAGCGGGTGTTCGCGTAGGGCGGCGATGCGGCCGTTGAAAATCAGCTCGTCGGCGTGGGAAACGGAATGCGCCAGCACGAGGCGGTCGAAGCGCTGCCAGACTTCGGGCTGTTCGAGGATGGAGAGGAAGGGGGCGATGCCCGAGCCGGTGCACAGCATGACGAGTTCTCGGCCGTCGGCGAAGCGTTCGGGCAGCAGGAAGCCGGTGGCGGCTTTGTCGAGCAGGATGGTGTCGCCCGCTTTCATTCGGGCGAATCTGGCCGACATCGGCCCGCCCTGTATCAGTACGGCGAAATATTCCAGCGTGTCGGCGTATTCGGCAGACACTACGGAATAGGCGCGCCAGATATAGCCTTCGCCGTCGTAGAAGCCGAGGCGGGAGAATTGCCCGGCGGCAAAGCGGTAGGATTCGGGACGGCTGATAGCGAAGGTGATGAGTTTGGGCGTATGGTGTTTGACCCACAAGACGGTTTCTTCGGTGAATTTGGCTTCGGGGGAGGCGGCCATGGCAAGCTCCTGACGTGTATGTTGGTGACGGGCGGATTATACAGAAAGGCCGTTCCCCAGTACCCCTGCGGGGCATAAACGCGGGAATGACGTTCTTGGAAGCGCGGGATGCGGTTTCAGACGGCCTCCATGCCGCTTTGCTGCCGTGCCCGTCAGGCAAAAGGCCGTCTGAAAGGGTTTTCAGACGGCCTTTTCGTGCGGCGGACGCGCTTATGCGGCGGAGGGTTCGCGGCGCAGCAGGGTAATCAGTTCGGCCAGACGCGCTTTCATTTCGCGGCGGTCGGTGATTTGGTCGATTGCGCCTTTTTCCAGCAAAAATTCGGCACGCTGGAAACCTTCGGGCAGGGTTTCGCGCACGGTCTGTTCGATAACGCGCGGGCCGGCGAAACCGATCAGCGCGCCCGGTTCGGCCATCACGATGTCGCCCAAAAAGGCGAAGCTGGCCGACACGCCGCCCATGGTCGGGTCGGTGAGCACGGAGATGAAGGGCAGGCCTTTTTCTGTGAGCAGGTGCAGGGCGGCGCTGGTTTTGGTCATCTGCATCAGCGAGTTCAGTCCCTCCTGCATGCGCGCGCCGCCCGATGCGGACACGCAGATAAAGGAGCAGCCGTCGGCGGCGGCGCGGCGTACGCCCTGAACGAAGCGCTCACCGACCACCGAGCCCATCGAGCCGCCGATAAAGCGGAATTCGAAGGCGGCAACGACAACGGGCAGGCCGTTCAGACGGCCTTTCATCACCACTATCGCGTCGTCTTCGCCGGTGGTTTTTTTGGCGGCGCTGAGGCGTTCGGGGTATTTTTTGCTGTCTTTGAATTTGAGGATGTCGGTGGGCTTCACGTCGGCGCCGATTTCCTCGCGGCCTTCTTCGTCCAGCAGCAGGTTCAGCCGCTCGCGCGCGCCCATGGCGTTGTGGTGGCCGCATTTGGGGCAGACTTTGTCGTTCTGCACCAGATCGGTGGTGTACACCGTGGCGGCGCAGGCGGGGCATTTGTGCCACAGGCCTTCGGGCACGGCCGATTCGCTTTTGCCTTCGCGTTTGATTTTCGGCGGGAGGATTTTGTCTAGCCAGCTCATGTGGACTCCGTTTCAGACGGCCTGTCAGACCGTTTGTCAGTTGGGGAAAGGCGCGGATGGTAGCCAAAGACGCCCTGTTAGGCAAGGCCGTTCCCGCCTGTGCGGGAATGACGTTTCTGAAAGCGGGTTTGCGGGCTTTCAGACGGCCTTTGTGCGTTTCAGACGGCCTTAACCGCCGCTTTCAACTCCTGCACCAGGGCGCCGACGGCTTCGGCTTCGCAGCCGGGGTTGGCCTCGATTTCCCTGACAATGCGGCTGCCGACGATAACGGCGTCGGCCACGGCAGCAATCTGCTGCGCGCTTTGTGCGTCGGAAATGCCGAAGCCGACGCCGACGGGCAGGCTGATGTGGCGGCGCAGGACGGCGAGTTTTTCGGCGACGTCGGCGGTGTCGAGCGCGGCCGAGCCGGTGACGCCTTTGAGGGAAACGTAATACACGAAGCCGCCCGCCAGTTTGGCGATTTCTTTAACGCGCTCTTCGGCGGTGGTGGGGGCGATGAGGAAGATGGTTTCCAAGCCGTGCGCTTTGAGCGCGGTTTGTAGGGGGGTGACGGTTTCGATGGGGCTGTCTACCGTCAGCACGCCGTCGACGCCCGCTTCGGCGGCGGCGCGGGCAAATTCGGCGTAACCCATTTTGTGCACGGGGTTGAGATAGCCCATCAGCACGACGGGGGTGTTTTTGTCGCTTTCGCGGAAGCGGCGCACGATGTCGAGCACGCCGGTGAGCGACACGCCCTGCGCGAGGGCGCGTTCGGCGGCACGCTGGATAACCGGGCCGTCGGCCATCGGGTCGGAAAAGGGTACGCCCAGCTCGATGATGTCCGCACCGGCGGCGGCGAGGCTGTGCATCAGTTCGAGCGTGACGGCGGGCGAGGGGTCGCCGGCGGTGATGTAGGGGATAAGGGCTTTTTTGCCGTTCAGGCGCTCAAAGGCGGCGGTGATTCTGTTCATGGCGCGGGCTTTCGCGGAGGGTTTCGGAAGGGCGGCTTTTTACTATATTTCAGGCCGTCTGAAAACGGCTTTGCGGGCGGCTGCGGTTTGCTGCCGTCGGGAGCTTTGTTTTCAGACGGCCTTAAGGGCCGTCTGAAACCTTGTGCCCTTTCCCGCTTGCGGGGGAAGACTATCTGAAAATCAGTTTTTCAAACTCTGCACCGGCGCGGGTATCCGTCCGCCTCGTTTGACGAACACTTCGCACGAGCCGTTTTTCACCGGCATAATGGGGGCGTAGCCGAGCAGGCCGCCGAATTCCACTAACTCGCCCACGTCTTTGCCGGGCACGGGGATGATGCGCACGGCGGTGGTTTTGCTGTTGATCATGCCGATGGCCGCTTCGTCGGCGATGATGCCGCTGATGGCGGCGGCGGATGTGTGGCCGGGTACGGCGACCATGTCGAGGCCGACGGAGCAGACGGCGGTCATGGCTTCCAATTTATCGAGCGTGAGCACGCCCGATTCGGCGGCGGCAATCATGCCTTCGTCTTCGGACACGGGGATAAACGCGCCGGAGAGGCCGCCTACGGCGCTGCTGGCCATCATGCCGCCTTTTTTTACGGCGTCGTTTAACAGGGCGAGCGCGGCGGTGGTGCCGTGCGTGCCGCACACGGACAAGCCCATCGCTTCGAGAATGCGGGCGACGGAATCGCCGACGGCGGGCGTGGGCGCGAGCGACAAGTCCAAAATGCCGAAGGGAATGCCGAGCCGCTTGGCCGCTTCCTGGCCGATGAGTTCGCCCACGCGGGTGATTTTAAAGGCGGTTTTTTTCACCGTTTCGGCGATGGCGGTCAAATCCGCGTCTGGCGGGCAGTTCTCCAAAGCAGCCTGAACCACGCCCGGGCCGGATACGCCGACATTAAGCATCACATCGCCTTCGCCCGCGCCGTGGAAGGCGCCGGCCATAAAGGGGTTGTCGTCCACCGCGTTGCAGAACACCACGATTTTGGCGCAGCCGAAGCCTTCGGGCGTGGTCTCGGCGGTGTGCTTGATGGTTTCGCCCATCAGCCGCACCGCGTCCATATTGATGCCGGCGCGGGTGCTGCCGATGACAACCGAGCTGCACACGATGTCGGTGGTGCGCATCGCTTCGGGTATCGAGAGGATCAGGGTTTGTGCCGAGGGCGACATGCCTTTTTGCACCAGCGCGGAAAAGCCGCCGATAAACGACACGCCGATGGCTTTGGCGGCTTTGTTCAGCGTTTGGGCGATGGAAACGTAGCTATCCGCGCCCGTGGCCGCCGCGATTTGGGCGATGGGCGTAACCGAAATGCGCTGGTTGACAATCGGCACGCCGTATTTGGCCGACAAAAATTGTGCGGTGGACACCAGGTCTTTACCCACGCGGGTGATTTTGTTGTAGATGTTTTGGTTGAGCGTGTCGAGATCGGGCGAGATGCAGTCGTGCAGGTCGATGCCGATGGTGAGCGTGCGCACGTCGAAATTCTGGTCGGCAACCATGCGTACGGTTTCGAGGATTTCGGCGGATTGGAGTTGGGTTTTCATGGAGACTTTCTGTTGAATGGGGTTGAACCGGAGGCCGTCTGAAAACTGCTTTCAGTAGGTCGGGCATTCATGCCCGATGTTTTTGAAGTCTGTCGGTGTTTGTCGGGCATAAATGCCCGACCTTATTTGTAGGCCGTCTGAATGCGTATTCAGACGGCCTTTTGTCTGCTAAATCCGGTGCATGGCGGCAAACAGCTCTTCGTTTTGCATCCGAATGTCCAGCGACAGGCGTTGCCCTGCTTCGGCGAATACGTCGAGCATTTCGGCGCGGCTTTGCGGGCATTTTTCGGTGTCCATCAGGATAATCATGGTGAAGTAATCGTCCATCAGCTGCTGGCTGATGTTGAGGATGTTGATTTGGTGTTCGGCCAAGAGTTTGGCAACGTCGTACACGATGCCGATGCGGTCTTTGCCGATAACGGTGAGAACGGAATGGGACATTTGGGGTTTCCTTATATAACGGATGGGCGGATGAGGCCGTCTGAAAGGGCGGGCAGGGGTGCCGCGCCTTCGGGCAAGGGGCGAACTCTATCGCCTGACTGAGGAAAAGGCAAATCGGTGTTAAGGCCGTCTGAAAGCGCGGCTGTGCGGGGAGCGGAAGCCTTAGGGTCTGTTGACAATCAGCCTTGCGGCGGTGTTTTTGGCAAAAAATACCCGCCTGCCGCGTCAAAAATCCTCGCAAGGTGTCCAACCTTGCTGCGTTTTTTCCTTGCATTCGGGCATTTTTTACTCAAAAAACCGTCTCGCAATCTGAATGTCAACAGCCCCTAGCAGGGCAGGCTGGCATTTTTTACATTTTCGGTTTTTCGGCATAAATCTGTCTTAAAAAACGATGTTTTCGCTTTTTTATTGCGCGAATGTTTTTAAAACGGAATCCGACGGATAAATTGTAGACAATTTTTCAATTTTGGCACTTGGCTTGCGCCCGAGTTGCGCGTAAAAAACGGTTGAAGATTGTAGACAATTATTGCTAGACTGCGCCGCAAGTCTTTCCCTTAATCTCTTAACCGTTCTGCAAAGGAAACACCATGAGCCAAACCAATCTCGACACCCTGTTCCAACAAATCAAACAACGCGACCCGAACCAGGCGCCCTTCCATCAGGCGGTGGAAGAAGTGTTTATGAGCCTGCAACCCTTTTTGGCGAAAAACCCGCAATACACCCGCCACGGCCTTTTGGAGCGCATCGTCGAACCCGAACGCGTGATTATGTTCCGCGTGTCGTGGGTGGACGACCAAGGGCAGGTGCGGGTCAACCGCGGCTACCGCGTGCAGATGAGTTCCGCCATCGGCCCCTACAAAGGCGGCCTGCGCTTCCATCCCACCGTCGATTTGGGCGTGCTCAAATTCCTGGCCTTCGAACAAGTCTTCAAAAACGCGCTCACCACGCTGCCGATGGGCGGGGGCAAAGGCGGCTCGGATTTCGATCCCAAAGGCAAATCCGACGGCGAAGTGATGCGCTTCTGCCAGGCCTTTATGAGCGAACTCTACCGCCACATCGGCGCGGACACCGACGTGCCCGCAGGCGACATCGGCGTGGGCGGCCGCGAAATCGGTTTCCTGTTCGGCCAGTACAAAAAACTGCGCAACGAATTTACTTCGGTGCTCACCGGCAAGGGGCTTACTTGGGGCGGCAGCCTTATCCGCCCCGAAGCCACCGGCTACGGCACGGTGTATTTCGCCCAATCCATGCTGCAAACCAAGGGCGACGGCTTTGAGGGCAAACGCGTCGTGATTTCCGGCAGCGGCAACGTGGCGCAATACGCCTGCGAAAAAGCCATCCAGCTCGGCGCGAAAGTGCTCACCGTGTCCGATTCCAACGGCTTCGTACTCTTCCCCGACAGCGGCATGACCGAAGCGCAGCTGGCCGCTCTGATCGAATTGAAAGAAGTGCGCCGCGAACGCGTGAAAACCTACGCGCAGGAGCAGGGCTTGCAGTATTTCGAAGGACAGAAACCGTGGGGCGTGAAATGCGATATCGCCCTGCCTTGCGCCACCCAAAACGAATTGGACGGCAAAGACGCCGCCACCCTGCTGGCCAACGGCGTGCAGTGCGTGGCCGAGGGCGCGAATATGCCCTCCACCCTCGAAGCCGTCGAAGCCTTCCTGAAAGCGAAAATCCTCTACGCGCCGGGCAAAGCCTCCAACGCGGGCGGCGTCGCCACCTCGGGTTTGGAAATGAGCCAAAACCACATCCGCCTCTCCTGGCCGCGCGAAAAAGTGGACGGCCGCCTGTTCGACATCATGGCCAACATCCACGAAAACTGCGTCGCCAACGGCACGGAAAACGGCTACACCAACTATGTGAACGGCGCGAACATCGCCGGTTTCAAAAAAGTGGCCGACGCCATGCTGGCGCAGGGCATCGTTTGATTTGAGGCCGTCTGAAAACGCCGCGCCGACGCAGTCGGAGCGGACAAAACACCAAGCAGAAAGCCGTGCGCAGGATTCGTCCGCCGCGCGGCTTTTTCCGCGTTCCGCGTGCGGAAAAAAACAGGCGCCAAAGCGCGTCCGCCGCCCGTTTGCACAGCCATAAATACGCGTAAATTCGCGTTAAACAGACTTGCCCGCCCGCAGGAGGCGCCATTAACATGGCGCGGCAGTTTTGCTGCATTTGTTAAAAAACAACCCACAGGAGTGAATACATGAAAGCAAAATCCCTCGCAGCCCTTGCCGCCGCACTCGTTATCGCCGCCTGCGCCTCTCCCGAAGGCGCACGCCCCGATTCTGCCGGCAGCGCGCCCGAACAAAACGGCGCCGGTGCACGTTTCAGCTGCGAAAACGGCCTCTCCGTACAGGTACGCAGCCTGAGCAACAGCCAAATCGAATTGCGCCTCGACGACAAACAGGCCGTCCTTAATTCCGCCGTCGCCGCCTCGGGCGAACGCTACACCGCCACCGAAGGTCTGTTCGGCAAAGGCGCGGAATGGCATCAGAAAGGCGGCGAAGCCTACTTCGAATTCACCGATCCCTACGGCAACAAAGTCAACACCACCTGCCGCTCGTAACGGCACATTTTCAGACGGCCTGACAGACAAAAAGGCAGTCTGAAAACAAACAAAAGCCCGGTTTTGCAGAAAACCGGGCTTTTTTTATTGCGGCAGAAAAAGGCCGTCTGAAAGCACGGTTTCGGCGTGGTTAAACCACCGTCTGCCCGTTTTATTTCGTTGAAACCATGCTTTCAGACGGCCTTATTCCTTTTTGCCGATTGCTTATGCCTTTCAAAAGAAAAAGAATATTCCGAAAAATTCTTAGCCGCCCGTTTGGCAGGGAACTATGATGGCCGCCGTTGCAAACCAAAAAAAGGAAGAAACCCCATGCCCCACGCCACAAACATCCTCTTCACCGTATCCGACAGCACGCCGCTCTCAGAACTTTACCGCCGCCTGAGCCAAGGCATCGACATTATCGAAGCGCATACCGCCTTTGCCCACAAGCGGGCTCTGCCGACAGTGCGCCAGGCCATCAGCCATCTGCGCCGTTTCGTTGCCGGCGAATTGGGCACCGACGAAGGCGCGAAGCTGTGGTTTAAAAAACTCACCAAGCTCGCCGAAGAAGTGGGCGACATGACGCCCGCGCAGTCTGCCTACATCCTCGCCGCCGCCGAAGTGGCGCACGCCGCCTCGCATATGGGGCATGTGAACATGGCGCTCAGCCGCGGCGGCCGCACCCGCGCCGATGCCGAATATGTGAAGCTGCAAACCGCCTACGTTAATTTTGCCTTCAAGGGCGTCGATGAATTTCTGGTGCTGGCCGACAGCAGCCTGAAACCGAATTTTGCTTTTAACGATGAAGCCGTGGCAGCCTGAACGCCGCCGCACAAGGAGAATCCCATGAGTGCCTTACCGCTGGAAACCCCCTTTGAAGCCGAAACCGAGCGCTTCACCCCTTATTCCTATGCCGCCATCGTGCCGCAACGGGGCGAAACTTACGCAGAGCAGGCCGCCGACATCGCCGAACAAATCCGCCGCCAGTTCAAAGGCAGCGGCCGCAAAATCGTGCGCCAAACCGTTTTTCTGCGCGATGCCGATCGTTTGGACGAAACCGCCGCGCTGTTTGCCGACGCTTTCGGCGAGAGCCTGCCGCTGACCGCCTACGTTGCCCAAGCGCCCGCCGACGGCAGCCTGCTCACCACCGAGATCGCCGCCGTTTCCGTGGCCGATGCCCAAGTGCGCCGCATCAGCCCGCAGCTCACCACCGTATCCCACAACGGCATCACCTTCGTCCACACCCACGCCGACGCCTTCCAAAACGGCCGCGCCCCGCGCGAAAATTCTTATGCCGACACCCGCGCCGTGCTCGAAGAAAACCTTGCCCTGCTCAAACAAGGCGGCGCCCGTCTCGACCAAGTATTCCGCACCTGGTTCTACATGGGCAGCATCGTCGCCCCCGACAGCCGCGCGCCCGACGGCATCCAGCGCTACAAAGAACTCAACCGCGCCCGCACCGACGTCTTCGGCGACACCCGTTTCCTTGAAAGCAGCCTGAAAATCCAACCCGCTTTCGACGTTTACCCCGCCTCCACCGGCATCGGCATGGGCGGCGAAGACATCGCCTTGGGCACCACCGCCATCCTGACCGAGCGCCGCGACGTTTACACTCTGCCGCTGGAAAACCCGCGCCAAACCCCCGCTTTCGACTACGCCCGCCACTACAGCCCCGAAAGCCCCAAATTCGCCCGCGCCATGGCCGTTATCTACGACGACACCGCCGACGTTTACATCTCCGGCACCGCCTCCATCACCGCCTCCGAAACCCAGCACATCGGCAACACCGCCAAGCAGACCGAAGAAACCCTGCTCAACATCGCCACCCTGATCAGCGCCGACAACTTCGCCGCCTCCGGCTTCCCCGGCTACGGCGCCACCTTGGGCGAACTCGCCTCCGTGCGCGCCTACGTCAAACACGCCGCCGACTATCAAACCGTCCGCGCCGTGTGCGAGCGCCAACTCCCCGGCGTACCCGTGGTTTACACCATCGGCGACGTCTGCCGCGACGATTTGCTGGTCGAACTCGAAGCCGTCGCCCACATCCGCAAGGCCGTCTGAAAAAGCAGCCTGAAAAAGCCAAAGACAGCCTGAAAAGGCTTTCAGGCTGCCTGATGGCTTAAAACAGTATCTGCCACAGGCAAAACACCGGCAGCCGTTTGCACCCTCTCCCGCTTGCGGGGGAGGGCCGGGGTGGGGGCGCTTGGCATTGCAGCCATATCTGCTACCGCATTTCTGCGAAATGCCACCCCCTCCCCAACCCTCCCCCGCGCAAGCGCAGGGGAGGGAGAAAACGGCAGCCGCTTGTCCCGCGAAACGCCGCCGACGTTTTCAGGCTGTCTTCGCCCCATTACCAAAAAAGGAACCCGAAACATGACCCGCCTTTACGACATCCCCGACTACACCCTCGACGAACTCTATGACTACTACAACCGCGTGATCGACCACGCCGAAAGTCTCAAGCCCGCCATCCACCCGCGCACCCGCTTCCAAGTCGAAAACGCCCTGGCCGACTACCGCAAATTCGGCACCGGCGAATTGGACATCGACTTGGGCACCAAACGCTGGTTCCGCGTCATGTCCCACCTGGTCGAAGAAGTCGGCGATCTCGACGAAGGCCAAACCGCCTACATCCTCGCCCTCGCCGAAATCGGCCACGCCGCCGCCCACCTCGGCCACCTCAACACCGCCCTCAGCCGCGGCGGCCGCACCGAAGCCGACGTCAAATACGAAGCCCTCAACCGCGCCTACGTCGGCTTCGGCTTCAAATGCGCCGAAACCTATCTGGATTTGGTACCGCCGCCGTCGGCCGACTCCGCCGCAGCGGCGGCAGGCAGAACATTCGGCGTAAGGGCGCTTGGGGCCGTCTGAAAGCGGGGTACGAACGAAACCGAAACCTTTTCAGACGGCCTTTTCCTGAGGTCGTCTGAAAGGCAGACTGGAAAGGGATTTGGCAGTAGGTTGGGCATTTATGCCCGACATTGCAGGCGGTGGGTTGTCGGGCATAAATGCCCGACCTACGCGGCTTCGGTTTCAGGCTGCCTTTGATGCCGTCTGAAAGAATGGAATCGGGCGTTTCAGGCTGCCTGAAACGGTGTGCGCGGCAGAGCTACACGCCCTACCTATGCGGACTACGCTCGCTTACTTTGGATTTGACAGCCCAGTCTGCATTGTTTTTCATTTTATGAATTAGGTTGAAACCTATCGCTTTCAATATATTTGCTTACAGGAATGTTGATTTTAATCCCGCAATCATCAATTAAATAACTTATTATTCCCCAAAAATTTGTTTCTTCCGCCGCTGGTTTGTCAAATAAACTTATTTTTTCAACTAATGAAGAAGATACCTCTCTGATCATTTCTAAAAAAATTTCCCTATTTGCCTTTAATAAAAATATTCCTGACATAAAAAGCGAATAAGATTTTAGAAAGTAAGGTAATGAGTTGTTTGTATATATAAAATCACTATCGGAAAAATGTTTTTCTTTATTTTGAAACAATACGACACACCCTTTTTCATCTGTCAGGAAATACCCGGCCCAACATTTTCCAAATAAAGAATAATCCAAGTTATTTATAGTCAAACAAAACAAAAAATATCCAACAAAGCCTGCTCAAAAGACAAACAGCCGGACATCACTTTTCTCAGATGCCGTTTGATATTCGCCCACACCTTTTCTATCGGGTTCAACTCAGGCGAATATGGCGGCAGCGGCAGAATGATATGTCCTGCCCTCTGCGCCATTTCACGCAGTACCGCCATCCTGTGAAAACGGGCGTTATCCATAATAATGACCGAAGGCTCTTTAAGTTCCTTCAACAGAAACTGCCCAAACCACGCTTCAAACAAGCTGCTGTCCATTGTGCCTTTGTAAACCATCGGCGCAATCAGTTTCCCATCCGCACGGGCGGCAACCAATGACATTCTTTCATAGCGCTTGCCGGAAATCCGCGCTTTGACAATCTGTCCCCTCAAGGCATAGGCATACGGGCGGTAATAGAAAGTATCAAAACCCGTTTCATCCAAGTAAACCTTTGGCATTTCCGAATATTGTTCCAGCTGTTTTCGGTAGGCGGTTACTTTTTGGAGGTCTTGTTCTTTGTAGACGGTTGTCTTTTTTACGCGTGATCTTGAGTGTTTTGAGCAGGTAGCCGACATTGGATGCGGTGCAGCCCAAGTGCTGTGCTGTTTCGTATTGATAGGCATCGGGATGTTCTGCCACATAGCGGCGCAGTTCTTCTTTGTCGATACGTTCCGAATTGCCGCCTTTGGTGCGGTGTTGCAGCGAACCTGTTTCCTTTTTGAGGGCAATCCATTGGTAAAGGGTTCGGTTGGTAATGCGGAAGGTGCGTGCGGTTTGGCTGATGTTGCCGTGCTGTTCGTAGTGGTCTAATGCTTTTTGACGGAAATCGATGGAGTAAGCCATAAAACGGGAACGGGTAAGGTGTGGAGTTAAGGGAGAGAATTATATACTTTTTGTTTTGGTTAACTATAAATCCCGTTCAAACCGCAAACCTCCACCCAGCCCTCCCGCAAGCAAAAGAGGGAACAGGTTTCAGACGGCCTCAACAGCGGCTTCAAGCCGTCAGAGGCCGTCTGAACGCCTCCGACTCTTCTCACTCCCTACACCCGCCCCGTTTTCCGTTGAAGCGCCTCTGTTTTTTCCGTACAATCCGCGCCTTTCCAACACCCCGTCAGGCCGTCTGAAAGCGGCCTGATATTTTTGATTTTAAAGAACCATGTCCGAAATCCTCGATCAAGTCCGCCGCCGCCGCACCTTTGCCATCATTTCCCACCCCGACGCGGGTAAAACCACGCTGACCGAAAAGCTCTTGCTGTTTTCGGGCGCCATCCAAAGCGCGGGCACGGTAAAAGGCAAGAAAACCGGCAAATTCGCCACGTCCGACTGGATGGAAATCGAGAAGCAGCGCGGCATTTCCGTGGCGTCGTCGGTGATGCAGTTTGACTACAAAGACCACACTGTCAACCTGTTGGACACGCCCGGCCACCAAGACTTCTCGGAAGACACCTACCGCGTGCTCACTGCCGTGGACAGCGCGCTGATGGTGATCGACGCCGCCAAAGGCGTGGAAGCGCAGACCATCAAACTGCTCAACGTCTGCCGCCTGCGCAACACGCCCATCGTTACCTTTATGAACAAATACGACCGCGAAGTGCGCGATTCGCTGGAATTGCTCGACGAAGTGGAAAACATTCTGAAAATCCGTTGTGCGCCCGTAACTTGGCCGATCGGCATGGGCAAAAACTTCAAGGGCGTGTACCACATTCTCAACGACGAAGTGTATCTGTTTGACGCGGGCGGCGAGCGTCTGCCGCACGAGTTTGACGTGATTAAAGGCATCGACAATCCCGAGCTGGCACAGCGTTTTCCGCTGGAAATCCAGCAGCTGCGCGATGAAATCGAGCTGGTGCAGGCGGCATCGAACGAGTTTGATTTGGATGAATTTTTGGCGGGCGAACTCACGCCCGTGTTCTTCGGTTCGGCGATTAACAACTTCGGTATTCAGGAAATCCTCAATTCATTGATTGACTGGGCGCCCGCGCCGAAACCGCGCGATGCGACCGTGCGCATGGTCGAGCCGGACGAGCCGAAATTTTCCGGATTTATCTTTAAAATCCAAGCCAATATGGATCCGAAACACCGCGACCGCATCGCCTTTTTGCGCGTCTGCTCGGGCAAATTCGAGCGCGGCATGAAGATGAAGCATCTGCGTATCAACCGCGACATCGCCGCCAGCAGCGTGGTAACGTTTATGTCGCACGACCGCGAGCTGGTGGAAGAAGCCTACGCGGGCGACATCATCGGTATTCCCAACCACGGCAATATCCAAATCGGCGACAGTTTTTCCGAAGGCGAAGTGCTGGCATTTACCGGCATTCCGTTTTTCGCGCCCGAACTGTTCCGCAGCGTGCGCATCAAAAACCCGCTGAAAATCAAACAACTGCAAAAAGGCTTGCAGCAGCTGGGCGAAGAAGGCGCGGTGCAGGTGTTCAAGCCGATGAGCGGCGCGGATTTGATTTTGGGCGCGGTCGGCGTGTTGCAGTTTGAAGTCGTAACCTCGCGGCTGGCGAACGAATACGGCGTGGAAGCGGTGTTTGACAACGCGTCCATCTGGTCGGCGCGCTGGGTGTCGTGCGACGACAAGAAAAAGCTCGCCGAGTTTGAAAAAGCCAACGCCGGCAACCTTGCCATCGACGCAGGCGGCAATCTTGCCTACCTCGCCCCCAACCGCGTAAACCTGAACCTAACGCAGGAACGCTGGCCGGACATCGTGTTCCACGAAACGCGCGAGCATTCGGTGAAGCTGTAAAGCGCTGCGCCGACACAGAGGCCGTCTGAAAACCCTGTTTTGACAGGTTTCAGACGGCCTTTGCTTGATTTCTGCGGCCAAACGGCCCATATTGCGCCCGTCTTTACTTTTCACGCCAAGCAAGCCATGAGCCACACCGTCCGCCTGACATTCGACGACATCGACAACACCGTCCTGCAACGCCTCGCCGGCCCCTTCGACGCCAACCTTGCCGCGCTGGGCAAGGCTTTGGACATCCAAATCACCCGCCGCTTCGCCGACTTCACCTTTATCGGCGGCCTCGCCCATGCCGGACGCCGCGCCCTCGTCGCCCTTGCCGACACCGCCGAAATCCGCGACCTCGAAGACAACGACATCAGCCTGGCCGCCGTCGAAGCCAAAACCGCCGACGCCGCCCACGAAGAAAAAAACGACGGCAAACAGTATTACCTGCAAACCAAGCGCGGCAGCATCGGCGGGCGCACGCCGCGGCAAAACGGCTACATCCGCGCCCTTCTGAACCACGACATCGTCTTCGGCCTCGGCCCGGCGGGCACGGGCAAAACCTATCTCGCCGTGGCCGCTGCCGCCGACGCGATGGAAAAACACCAAATCGAGCGCATCATCCTCGTGCGCCCCGCCGTCGAAGCGGGCGAAAAACTCGGTTTCCTGCCCGGCGACCTCACGCAGAAAGTCGACCCCTATCTGCGCCCGCTCTACGACGCCCTTTACGATTTGATGGGCTTCGACCGCGTCACCAAGCTCTTGGAAAAAGGCCTGATTGAAATCGCCCCGCTGGCCTATATGCGCGGCCGCACCCTCAACAGCGCCTACGTCATTCTCGACGAAGCGCAGAACACCACGCCCGAGCAGATGAAGATGTTCCTCACCCGCATCGGCTTCGGCACGAAAGCGGTCATCACCGGCGACACCAGTCAGATCGACCTGCCGAAAAATATCAAATCCGGCCTGAAAGACGCGCGCGAAAAACTGCGCGGCATTGAAGGGCTGTATTTCCACACCTTCACCAGCGAAGACGTTGTCCGCCACCCGCTCGTGCAGAAAATCGTCGAAGCCTACGAAGCGGCCGACGAGCGCGGACAAGAGGCCGTCTGAAAAGCCCGAAGGCCGTCTGAAAGCCTTTCAGACGGCCTCCGATGCCAAGTCTGCAAAAGGAAACCCGCCGTGAACACCATACAAGGCGATTTGATCGCCCTCGCGTTGGCCGGACGCTTCGACCTTATCGTCCACGGCTGCAACTGCCGCCACGCGATGGACGCGGGTATCGCCAAACAAATCAAGGCCGCCTTTCCCGAAGCCTACGCCGCCGACCTCGCCACGCCCAAAAGCGCGGGCAAACTCGGCACCATCAGCACCGCCGCCGTCGAACGCGGCGGCGTGCGTTTCATCATCGCCAACGCCTACACCCAAGACCACTGGCAGGGCGCGGGCGTGCTGGCCGACTATGCCGCCATCCGCGCCGCCTTCGCCGAAATCGCACGCCGCTATCCCGACAAGCGCATCGCCTACCCGAAAATCGGCGCCGGACTGGCCAAAGGCGACTGGCAGGCCATCGCCGCCATCATTGACGAAGAGTTGGCAGGCTGCGGCCACACCCTCGTCGAATATGCTCCTAGGGGCTGTTGACATTTGGTTTGCGAAGCGGATTTTGCGCCATAAAACAGCATCTGCCGCGTTGCAAATCCTCACAAGGTGTCCAACCTTGCTGCGGTTTGCGCCTTGCATCTGCCGCTTTCTGACGCAAAATCCGCTTCGCAAACCAATTGTCAACAGCCCCTAAGACCGTCTGCAACGTTTTCAGACGGCCTTTGCCCCCAAGCCGCAAACAGAGTACATTTACGCCTGTTTACCCTCTCTTAACGGAACACGCCATCATGGACAAATTCACCAAATCCGCCAAACTCGACCACGTCTGCTACGACATCCGCGGCCCCGTGCACAAAAAAGCCCTCCAACTCGAAGAAGACGGCCACCAAATCCTCAAACTCAACATCGGCAACCCCGCCCCCTTCGGCTTTGAAGCGCCCGACGAAATCCTTGTCGACGTTATCCGCAACCTGCCCACCTCGCAGGGCTATTGCGACTCCAAAGGGCTTTATTCCGCCCGCAAAGCCATCGTCCACTATTACCAGACCAAGGGCCTGCGTGACGTCACCGTCGACGACGTCTACATCGGCAACGGCGTGTCCGAACTCATCACCATGTCCATGCAGGCGCTGTTGAACGACGGCGACGAAATCCTCATCCCCGCACCCGACTATCCCTTGTGGACGGCCGCCGCCACCCTCGCCGGCGGCACCGTGCGCCATTACCTGTGCGACGAAGAGCGCGACTGGTTTCCCAACCTCGCCGACATCGAAGCCAAAATCAACGCCCGCACCAAAGCCATCGTTATCATCAACCCCAACAACCCCACCGGCGCGGTGTACAGCAAAGAAATCCTGCTCGAAATCGCCGAACTCGCCCGCCGCCACGGCCTGATTATCTTCGCCGACGAAATCTACGACAAAATCCTCTACGACGGTGCCGAACACCACCACATCGCCGCCCTGGCGCCCGATTTGCTCACCGTCACCTTCAACGGCCTCTCCAAATCCTACCGCGTGGCCGGATTCCGCCAGGGCTGGATGCTGCTCAACGGCCCCAAGCAGCACGCCAAAGGCTACATCGAAGGGCTGGACATGCTCGCCTCCATGCGCCTGTGCGCCACCACCCCCATGCAGCACGCCATTCAGACGGCCTTGGGCGGCTACCAGAGCATTAACGAGCTGATTCTGCCCGGCGGCCGCCTGCTCGAACAGCGCGACAAAGCCTGGGAAATGGTGACGCAGATACCCGGCATCAGCTGCATCAAACCGCAGGGCGCGCTGTATATGTTCCCGAAAATCGACACCGAAATGTACGGCATCACCGACGACATGAAATTCGTCTACGACTTTCTCGTGCAGGAAAAAGTGCTGCTGGTACACGGCACGGGCTTCAACTGGATCAAACCCGACCACTTCCGCATTGTCACCCTGCCGCACGTCTACCAAATCGAAGAAGCGATGGAGCGGCTGGCGCGTTTCCTGAAACACTACCGGCAGTAAACGCGCCAAACGTTCCGAGGCCGTCTGAAAGCGGCAAACGCCTTTTCAGACGGCCTCCTGCTTCTCGCTCCGCTACTCTATACAGGCCGTCTGAAAACAGGCCGTCTGAAACGCCAAAACCAAGGAAGAACCCACCATGCAACAAAAAGCCCGTTTCCAAATCGAAGGCATGAACTGCCAGGCCTGTGCTTCGCGCATTGAAAAGGTATTGAACAAAAAAGACTTTGTCGAATCGGCAGGCGTGAATTTTGCCGGCGAAGAGGCGCAGGTGGTGTTTGACGACAGCCGCGTGTCCGCCGCCGAGATTGCCGCGATTATCGATAAGGCGGGTTTCCGTGCGGTGGAAAAAACCGAGGCGGTCATGCCGCAGGATGTGCCGGTACGTATCGGCTGGCGGCTGGCTTTGCTGCTGGCGGTGAATATCCCGTTTCTCATCGGCATGGCGGGCATGATGGCGGGGCGGCATGATTGGATGCTGCCGCCTGTGTGGCAGTTTGCGCTGGCCAGCGTGGTGCAGCTTTGGCTGGCCGTGCCGTTTTACAAAAGCGCGTGGGCGAGCATACGCGGCGGGCTGGCGAATATGGATGTGTTGGTAACCATTGGCACGCTGTCGATTTACCTTTACTCGGCCTATATGCTGTTTTTCGGTGCACACGCAGCACACGGCGCGCATGTGTATTTTGAAGCGGGCGTGATGGTGGTGGGCTTTGTGTCGCTGGGCAAATTTTTGGAGCAGCGCACGAAAAAATCCAGCCTCAACAGCCTGGGTTTGCTTATCAAACTCACGCCCGCGCAGGTCAGCGTGATGCGCGGCGGCGCGTGGGTTGCGCTGCCGGCCGACCAAATCGCCGTCGGCGACCTGATACGCGCCAACCACGGCGAGCGCATCGCCGCAGACGGCATCGTCGAGAGCGGCAGCGGCTGGGCAGACGAGAGCCATCTCACCGGCGAATCGCGCCCCGAAGTCAAACAGGCGGGCAGCAAAGTGTTGGCCGGTGCGCTGATGAGCGACGGCAGCATCACCTACCGCGCCGCCAAACTCGGCAGCGCCACGCTGTTGGGCGACATGATGAACGCGCTCTCCGAAGCGCAGGGCAGCAAAGCACCAATTGCACGCGTGGCCGATAAAGCGGCGGCGGTGTTTGTGCCCGCCGTGGCGGGCGTGTCTCTGCTGACTTTTGTTTTGAACTGGGTTTTCAGCGGCGATTGGACGATTGCCCTGATGCGCGCCGTGGCCGTGCTCGTGATTGCCTGCCCGTGCGCGCTCGGCCTCGCCACGCCAGCCGCGATTATGGTGGGCATGGGCAAAGCGGCGCGGCACGGCATCTGGTTTAAAGACGCGGCCGCGATGGAAACCGCCGCCCGCGTCGATACCGTGGTGCTCGACAAAACGGGCACGCTCACCGAAGGCCGCCCGCGCGTGGCAGCCGTATGGCTGGCCGACGCAGACAGCGTTGACGAAAACGGCCTCTACCGCCTCGCCGCCGCCATCGAACAAAACGCCGCCCATCCGCTTGCCGCCGCCATCGTAGCCGCCGCACGCAAACGCGGCATCGACATTCCGCCGTCTGAAAACGCGCACACCGCCGTCGGCGCAGGCATCAGCGCGTATGTTGACGGCGCAGAAGTCAAAGCAGGCCAAGCCGGTTTTGCAGGCGTCGAACTGCCCGACTCCCTCTTTTCAGACGGCCTATGGCGCAGCGCAAGCATTGTCGCCGTATCAGTTGGCGGCAAACCCGCAGGCGCGTTTGCACTCTCCGACACGCTCAAAGCCGATGCCGCCGAAGCCGTAGGCCGTCTGAAAGCGCGCGGCATCCGCGTGCTCGTACTCAGCGGCGACAAGCAGGCCGCTGTTGACGACATCGCGGCGCAACTGGGCATCGCCGAAGCACGCGGCGGCATGACCCCGCGCGGCAAAGCCGCCGAAATCGAACGGCTCAAAGCCGAAGGCCGCACCGTGGCGATGGTGGGCGACGGCATCAACGATGCCCCCGCGCTGGCCGCCGCCCATGTCAGCTTCGCCGTGAAAGGCGGCGCGGACATCGCCGAACACAGCGCATCGGCCACGCTGATGCAGCACTCGGTCAACCGCCTCGCCGACGCGCTTTTCATCTCGCAGGCCACGCTGAAAAACATCCGGCAAAACCTGTTTTTCGCCTTTTTCTACAACACCTTGGGCATCCCGCTGGCCGCGCTGGGCTACCTCAGCCCCGTGATTGCGGGCGCAGCGATGGCCGCCAGCTCGATTTCCGTACTCGGCAACGCGCTGCGTTTGAAAAAAGTGAAGATTGGTTGAAAAGGGCATGAGGCCGTCTGAAAACAGAAAGAAACCCATGTCTAAACCGCAAAACCTGTTCCCCCTGATACTCGCTCTTGCGCTGGCCGCGCTGATGGTGTGGTCGGGCATTGCCCCGCTCGACCGCGCCGTGTGGTATGCCGAGATTATTCCTGTGTCGGCCGTGTTTTTCGCGCTGGTGCTGACGCACCGCCGCTTCCGTTTCAGCAACGCGGCGTATTTGCTGATGAGCCTGTGGCTGTTTATGCACACCGTCGGCGCGCACTATACCTTTGCCGCCGTACCCTTCGACGCCGCCAACCGCCTGCTTGCGCCGCTGTTGGGCGAGGGGCGCAACCATTTCGACCGCGTCAGCCACTACATCATCGGCTTCTACGCCTTTGCAATGGCCGAATGGCTGCTGCGCCGCCGCCTTGCGGGCTTGCCGCTGGCGTTGTTTTTCTCGCTGTTTTTTATCATGAGCATGGCGGCGGCCTATGAAATCATCGAATGGCAGTATGCCGTTATCGAAGGCGGGCAGGCGGGCATCGAAGTGCTCGGCTCGCAGGGCGATATTTGGGACGCACAAAAAGACATGCTGGCCGACACGCTCGGGGCGCTGACTTCGCTGGTGCTGTTTTTGCTGCTGCGGCCGGACAGGCGGGCAGAGGCCGTCTGAAACCGAAAACAAGGCGGCAGCGGAGTGCAACCCCGTTTCCCGCCTGCATCACAATCTACACGGAAACAAAAAAGCCTGCGGTGCTGCCGCAGGCTTTTTTTCGTTTGCGTTTATTCGCTTTCGCGTTCGGCGCGCAGCAGCACCTTGCCGCGTCTGCCCGTGAGCGTAAGCGTGTTGCCTTTGACGCGGTAGGCCGCGCCGCGTTCGAGGATTTGCGCGATGGCCGCTTCGTGTGCCATCGCGTCGCCTTCGCAGGCTTTCAGGGTGGAGGCGGCGGCTTGGGCTTTCAGACGGCCTTTTGTGACGCGGTAGGCGGCGTTGAGGGTGTTGCAGCCGGCGCTTGCGTGCAGGCGGTGTTCGGCGGCATCGAACTCGATAAAGGCGCCGTCTGTGGGTTTGCCTGCGGCTTCGAGTATCTGCCAGCGGCCGTCGGGCTGTGCGGCCGATGCGGCGGCGGCAGAGAGGGCGAGCAGGGCGGCGAGGGCGGTTTTTTTCATGATGCTTCCTTTGCAGTTGGTGGAAAAAAGGGTTTCAGACGGCCTGTGGCGTGTCGGGCATTCAGGCGCGGTTGTCGGGGTCGAGGGCGGCTGTGGCCAGGCGCAGCCACTGCCAGGCGATGCGGTAATGGTCGCCGAAGGCGTTAAAGAGCGCGTCTTCGCTCAATACGCTGTATTCGCCCTGCGTGTGCAGCGAGACGGGCAGGCCGTCTGAAACCGCGTTGCAGTAGGGCATGTATTCGGTTGCGTAAAAACGGTCGAGTTCGGCCATGATGTCTGCCGCCTGCCGCCATTGCGCCTGCGCATCTTCCAGCGCGGGCAGCAGATCGAGCCAGCGGCGGTAGAGGGCTTGGATTTCATCGATGCGCCGCTGCGCCTGTTCGGGGGTGATGTTCATGTTTTTTCCTTTCTCGTATTTTTATATAGTGAGCCAAAATAAAAAAGATACAAGGCAGCGAGCCGAAGACATTACAAGTAGTACGGCAAGGCGAGCTAACGCCGTATATTTTTTATTTGGGCTCACTATAGTGAAGCAAAATAAAAAAACTACGGCGTTGCTGCTTCACAAAAAGCATTGCAGCAAATCGTTGAGAAACAGCCTGCCTTGCGCGGTGGGACGGAACACGGTGGGGTCGTTTTCGAGCAGGCCTTTGCGGCGGGCGGTTTCGATTTGCGCCATGATGCGGGCGGAGCTGATGCCGGTGCGCTCCTGCAACAGGGCGGCGGGTACGCCTTCGGCGAGGCGCAGGGCGTTCATCATGAATTCGAAGGGCAAATCGTCGGCGGACACGGTTTTGCGTTCGATGCCGTCTGAAGGGTTGCGCTGCATGGCGGCGAGGTAGTCGTTGGGGTGGCGGCGGCGCACGGTGCGCTCGATGCGGTCGGGAAACGAGATTTTGCCGTGCGCGCCCGCACCGATGCCGATGTAGTCGCCAAACTGCCAATAGTTCAGGTTGTGGCGGCACTGCATTTGCGGGCGGGCGAAGGCGGAGGTTTCGTAGTGGAGGAAACCCGCGCCGCCGAGCGCGCCGTGTACCGCGTCTTCGATGTCGAGCGCGGCTTCGTCTTGCGGCAGGCCTCTGGGCGGCGTATGGCCGAAGGGCGTGTTCGGCTCCATCGTTAAGTGATACGCGCTGATGTGGCCTGCGCCGGTGGCGATGGCTGTGTTGACGTCGTTTAAGGCCGTCTGAACGGTTTGTCCGGGCAGGGCGTACATTAAGTCGATGTTGACTTTTTCAAACAGTTTCAAAGCGGTATCGATGGCGCGCAGGGCTTCGCCGCCGTTGTGTACGCGCCCGAGCCGCCCGAGCATGGTGTCGTTGAAACTCTGCACGCCGATGGAAAGCCGCGTGATGCCCGCGTCTTTGAAGCCTTTGAATTTTTCGATTTCAAACGTGCCCGGGTTGGCTTCGAGCGTGATTTCCGCTTCGGGCTGCAAACGAAGCAGCGAGCGCAAGCCGCTCAACAGGCGGTCGATGGAGGCCGCCTGAAACAGGCTGGGCGTGCCGCCGCCGAAAAATATGGTTTCCACCGGCCGCCCCCAGATATTGGGCAATTCGGTCTGCAAATCGGCCAAGAGCGCGTCGATATAGGCTTCTTCGGGCAGGCCGTTTTTCAGGCTGTGGGAATTGAAGTCGCAATACGGGCATTTTTTGATGCACCACGGGATATGGATGTAGAGCGACAGGGGCGGCAGGGCGGCGAGATGGCCGGGTTTTTGGAAGGTGATTTGGGTCATGACGATAAAAAATCTTCGATGTCTTGTTCGGACAATTTGGAGTTACAGACGGCCGAAACGCCGTCTGAAACGATTTTTACCAGCGCGGGTACGGTTTTGATGCCGTGTTGCGCGCGGAAAGCCGCCCATGCGGCTTTGTCGCTGCTGTCGGCGAAGCGCACGGCTGCGCCGGTTTTTTCGGCGGCGGCTTTGAGTTTCGGCGCGAAGAGGCGGCAATAGGAACAGCTTGCTTTGGCGAGGAAAACCACGGCGGTGTGTTGGTGCGCGGTGATGTGCGCCAGCTCTTCGGGCGTGACGGGGGGAAAGGCGGCGGTGTGTCCGGCAAAGGCGGCCAAGTCGGAGGCGGTGGGTTTGGGCATGGTTTTGGGGGCGCGAGGCCGTCTGAAAGTTTGTTGGGTTTCAGACGGCCTTTGGCTTTATAAAGCGGCGATTTTGGTGAGCAGTTCGCGCAATGCTTGGGCGCGGTGACTTTCGGCGTTTTTGGTTTCGGGGGCGAGTTCGGCGGCGGTGAGGCCGTGTTCGGGCAGGTGGAAATGCGGGTCGTAGCCGAAGCCGTTGCTGCCTTTGGCTTCGGTCTGCCATTGTCCGCGCCAGATGCCTTCGGCGATAACGGGCTGCGGATCATCGGGGTGGCGAACGAAAACGAGTACGCAGACGTAGTAGCAGCTTTTGTCGGCTTTGTCTGCCAGTTCGGCGGAGAGTTTGGCGTTGTTGGCGGCATCGGATTTGGGGTTTTCGCCGGCGTATCGGGCGGACTGTACGCCGGGTGCGCCGCCGAGGACGTTGGCGCAGATGCCGCTGTCGTCGGCGAGGGCAGGCAGGCCGCTGTGGCGCGAGGCGTGGCGGGCCTTGGCGAGGGCGTTTTCGACAAAGGTGTGGTAGGGCTCGGGGCATTCGGGCGTGTCAAACTGCGATTGCGGCAGGATTTGGATGTTGTGCGCGGCAAAGAGGCGGGAAAATTCTTTGAGTTTGCCGGCGTTGCCGCTGGCGAGGACGATTTTTTCAAGCATGGCGGTCTCGGTTTTCTTGGGTTTGAACGGTGTTTTCAGACGGCCTCTGCGCCGCTTGGGCGCGGGCGTGTTCGCGGATGAAGAGGGCGAGGGAAGTGATTTGGCCGAAGGCGGCGGCAAAGGCGAAGAGGAAGCAGGCGACGGCAAACTGGCGGCTGTGTTGCGACAGCAGCCAGCCGCCCGCGCCGATAAGGGCGATAAAGAAAAGGGTGAAGGAAAGGGTGAGCAGCAGGAAGGCGCGGCGTTTGGTCATGGCGTGGTCGGGTCGGCAAAAGGCGGCATTATAGCCGATGCGGCGCGGCGGGTTTGAGGCCGTCTGAAAAGCATGTTCCCTGTTTTCAGACGGCCTTATGTCTGTTCACGCTTTCCCCGTATTTCTGTTTGCGCGGCAACAGGAAAGGCCGTCTGAAAGCCTAGGTTTCGGCTTTCAGACGGCCTGAATGTTTCCGCCGCCGTGTCTGCGCGTGCGGATGCGGCGGCGCTTGTTTACAAACCTTTATCCGCTGCGATTTTGTCCAGTAGGGCGGCGCAGCCTGCTTCGGCGAGAGCGTAGGTTTCGTCGAAATCGCTGGTGTACCAGGGGTCGGGAACGTGGCTGTAACCCGATTCGGGGATGAGGTCGGTGAGTTTGAACAGTTTGTCGGGATGGCGACCGAAGAGGCGTTCGAGTTCGGCGAGGTTGGCGTCGTCCATGGCGACGATGTAGTCGTAATGCTGTTTGTCGGCGGCTTCGATTTTGCGGCTGGTAAAGCCGCCTGTGTCGATGCCGTGCCGCTGCAAAACGGTTTTTGTGCCGCGGTGCATGTCTTCGCCGTCGTGAAAACCCGACGTGCCCGCGCTGGCTGCGCGGATTTTGTCGGACAGGCCGCGTTCGGCGGCGAGGCGGCGCAAAACATATTCGGCCATCGGCGAGCGGCAGATGTTGCCCAGGCAGACGAAGAGGACGCGGGTCATGACGCGCTGCCGTCGCCGTAAAGCGGGTTGTGGCCGGAGAGGCGCAGGGCTTGGGGATAGGTGGGCAGCTCTTCGTTTTCGCCTATGGGTTCGTGCAGCAGGCGGATGTTTTCCACTTGGCATTCGGCGAGTAGGTCGAGGAAGTTTTGCTGGACGATTTCGATTTTGTCCATCGGCGAGAGCGGCCAGGAGAAGGTTTGCGGCTGGATTTCAAACTGGCTTTCGGTGGCGTTGAAGCCGAAGACGAGGCGGCCGCCTTCCTGCGCGGCCATGACGACGCCGACGCGCGGGCTCTGCATGCGGATGGAGCGGATGGAGTTGGCGGCGAACACGTCCAAGGCCATGCGCAGGCGCATATGGCTGGCGTCGGTGAGGGCGGCGGTGGGGCTGTCGGGCGAGAGGGGATTGGCGAAAAGGGTGACGCCGGGGGTTTTCAGGGCTTCGAGCCACACCTGCATCAGCGGCAGGGCGGCTTCCTGCAGGTTTTTGCCCAGCGATTCGGCCAGCTCGCGGCCGCCGTAGCCGAGGGCGAAGGCGACGCTGACGGACTGGCCTTCGGCCAGCGGCAGTTTTTCGGTTTGCGGCAGGGCGGCGGCAAATCCGGCGGCGGCTTCGGCGTTTTGCTTGGCTTTGAACCATTGTCCGGCATTGATTTCGGCCATCTGCCCGGCGGTAAGCAGGCGCGGTAGCCAGGTGGCGCGGGCGAAGGGGCGGGTGTGCGGGTAGTTGCCCAGGCAGGCGGAGAGTTCGAGCGCAGGGGCGGCGGCGGGTAGGGCAGCTTCTTTTTTGCAGCCGGCAACGAGCACGACGGGCAGGGCAAACCATTGCACTTCGTCGTCGGTTTTGGCCTGCAAGACGTCGTTGAGCGCGGCCATGATTTGGCGGTAGGCGGTTTCGCTGGGGGTCATGCTCATGGCGACGGACAGGTTGAGATAGAAGTTCTGCGAGAGCATGCCGTAAATCTGTGCGCGCAGGGCTTCGGCGGCCAGTTTCGCCTGTGCGCCGCTGCCTGCGGCCTGCACGGCGTGCATCAGTAGCTCGCGTTTGACGGCTTCGGCGGGATAGGGGCGGGTGTCGGGCAGGTAGCGGCGGTCGGTCATGGTTTTGTCCTTTGGTGTGCTGTGCAAAATGCGGCGGATTATAGCGGAATGGAAGAGCGTAGGGCGGCAGAAAGGCCGTCTGAAAGGTTTTCAGACGGCCTCTGTTTGCAAAACGCGGATTATTTGCGCAGACCCAGACGGGTAATCAGCTCGCGGTAGGTATCGGGTTTGGTGCGGCGCAGGTAGGCCAGGAGGCGGCGGCGTGCGCTGACCATTTTCAACAGGCCGCGGCGGCTGTGGTGGTCTTTCGGGTTGGCTTTGAAGTGCGGGGTGAGGTCGTTGATGCGGAAGGTCAGCAGGGCAACCTGTACTTCGGACGAACCGGTATCGCCTTCTTTGCGTTGGAAATCTTTGACGATTTGCGCTTTTTGTTCGATGGACAACATGTGGAAATACTCCAAAAAATAAAGCCTTGCGGCAGACAAGTCCTGACAGCCGAAACCGTGCGGACTCCGAAAAAACCCGCCCTGCGTCGGGCGGAGCGCGGATTATACGGCAACCGCAGGCCGCCTGCACGTTTTTTTGTCCGTTTGTCAGAGGCCGTCTGAAAGACGGGTTTCAGACGGCCTCCCGCATTCGGCTTACTCTGTCTGCGCCGTATTCATCAGCCGCAGGGCTTTCAGACGGCCTATGTCTTTTTGGTAAACGGCCAGGCCGATGAAGCGGCTGCCCGCATCGTAAATACGGTAGGGCGGCTCGGCGGATACGTCGTCTGAAAACTGCGGACGCTGGCCGCAGCGCAGCATATTGACGGCGGTGTCGTTCAACACCAGTTCGGGCAGGTGCCGTACCAATACGTCGCAGGGCAAAAGCAGCGCGTCGCGCTCCGTTTCGTCGAGTGCGGCGATGTCGTCGAGCGTGTGGCTTTGGGCGATGGTGAAACCGGCGGTTTCAGTGCGGCGCAGGTCGGTGAGGTGGGCGAAAGTGCCGAGCTGTTTGGCGATGTCTTCGGCGAGGGTGCGGATGTAAGTGCCCTTGCTGCAACGCACGTTAATAATAGCTTCGGGTGCGGCAAACCGGGTTACGTCAATCGCGTAAACCGTGATGTCGCGGGCTTTGCGTTCGATCACGATGCCTTTGCGCGCGTATTCGTAAAGCGGTTTGCCCTCGTGTTTGAGCGCGGAAAACATCGGCGGCACTTGGCGGATATCGCCTGTCAGCGCGGCGCAGGCCGTCTGAAATTCGGCTTGGCTGATGTCGGGGCGGCCGGTGGCGACGATTTCGCCTTCGGCATCGCCCGTACTGCTGGCTTGGCCGAGTTTGAGCGTGGCGGTGTAGGCTTTGTCGGCATCGAGCAGGTATTGGGCAAACTTGGCTGCTTCGCCGAAGCACACGGGCAACAGGCCGGTGGCCAGCGGGTCGAGTACGCCGGTGTGGCCGGCTTTTTCGGCGCGGTAGAGGCGGCGGGCTTTTTGCAGCGCGGTGTTGCTGGAAAGGCCGGCGGGCTTGTCGAGCAGGAGCACGCCGTTTACGGGGCGTTTGGCGGGTTTGGTGTTCATGGTTCGAGCGATGGGGGAGGGAGGGCGGGATTCGGCGGGAGTAGTGTTTTTCAGAGGCTTGTCCGATTGGTCTTGTCGCTATGTTTGAGGCCGTCTGAAAACCGGTTTTTTGTTGAAACGGGGTGTCGGCTTCGTTGAAACTGCGCTTTTCAGACGGTCTCTGCGGTATTCAGGGCAGGCAGCGTTTGGGCTTTTTGCTGTAACACTCGGCCGAGCCTATGCCTATGCTCCAATAATTGCGGCCTTTGGGCAGCTCGTGGGCGAGCAGTTCGGCTTCGTGCGGGTATTCGGCCATCATTTGCAGGATTTCTTCTTCGTAGGTTTCGCGCCAGATGGCGGTGTTGATGGCGCAGAAACGGTAGGAGTAGGGCGCATCGCCTGTGATTTTGCCGCCGCCGTTGTGCCGTTCCAGCAGGGCGTAAAGTTCGTCTGCGTGCAGGGCGAAGGGGTCTTGCCCGTAGATTTCGACGCTGTTGCCGCTTTGCAGGAAAGGGCCTTCGGGGATGTCGAAAAAGTCGACGATGCCCTGCGGGTCGAAGTAGACGTGGCAGTCGAGCAGGTCGTAATAGAGGGCGTGGTCGTTTTGCTGGCAGGGTTCGCCGAGCAGGGAGACGGCGTCGTCTTTACGGCAGCCGAAATCGAGGCGGCCGCGTCCGACGACTTCCAGCCCTTCGAGCGGGCGCAGGATAAGGTGTGCCATGTCAGTCTTCCACGGGTTTTTCGGCGGCAACCTGTTCGATCAGGTGGGAAATGCTCATGCCGCGCTCGATGGAGTTGTCGTATTTGAAGTGCAATTCGGGGATTTTGAACAGCTTGATGCGTTTGGCCAGCTCGCTGCGCAGGTGGCCTTTGGCGTGTTCGAGAGCTTCTTCGGTGATGTCGCGGGTGCTGTCGTCAAGGACGGTGTAGTAGACGGTGGCGTGGCTGTAATCGCGGGTGACGTCTACTTCGTTGATGGTGATGAAACCGGCGCGCGGGTCTTTCAGGCCGGTGCGCACAAGTTCGGCCAGCTCGCGCATGATTTGTTCTTTGACGCGGTCTTGGCGGGCATAGCCCCTGCGGGTTTTGTTCATTCGTTTTCCTTAATCTTTCGGCGTTTTCAGGCGGGGCGCATTATAGCCCAATTGCCGTATAATGCCCGCCTTCCGTTTGTCAGGCCGTCTGAAAACCCGCATGAAAATTCTGTTTGCCCTGCTTTATCTGATCCAGCTTCTGCCCTTTGCCGCAATTCAGGCAACCGGCAGGGTTTTGGGGCGGGCGGCCTATTATTTGGTCGCGCCGCGCCGCCGTATCGGCCGCATCAACTTGGAAAAGTGTTTCCCCGAATGGGATGCGGCAAAACGCGAAGCGGTGTTGAAGGCGCATTTTGCGGAGATGGGCAAGCTGCTGGCGGAATACGGTTTGTATTGGTACGGGAATGCAGGCCGTCTGAAAAAGCTGGTGCGCTACCGCGGCAAACATTATTTGGACGACGCGCTCGCGGCGGGCGAAAAAGTGATTTTGCTTTATCCGCATTTTACGGCTTTCGAGCTGGCGGTGTACGCGCTCAATCAGGACGTGCCGCTGATCAGCATGTATTCGCACCAGAAAAACCCGACGCTCGACGCGCAAATCCTCAAAGGCCGCCACCGCTACGACAACGTGTTCCTCATCGGCCGCACCGAGGGTTTGCGCGCCATCATCAAGCAGTTGAAAAAAAGCGACGCGCCCTTTCTTTATCTGCCCGACCAGGATTTCGGCCGCAAGGATTCCGTGTTCGTCAGATTTTTCGGCATTCAGACGGCCACCATCGCCGGCCTGAGCCGCATCGCCGCGCTCACAGGCGCGAAAGTCATTCCCGCCATCCCCACGCGTCAGGCCGACGGCACGGTGGAACTGCGTTTCTACCCGGCCTGGGAAAACTTCCCGACCAACAGCCCCGAAGCTGACGCGCAGCGCATGAACGACTTTATCGAAGCACGCGTGCGCGAACAGCCCGAACAGTATTACTGGCTGCACAAGCGGTTCAAAACGCGGCCGGAAGGCGAAGCGGAGTTTTATTGAGGGAAAGGCGCAGGAATGATGTTTCTGAAAACCGTTTCAGACGGCCTCTGCCGAGTAAATAAATTCGGGTACAATCGCGCCCGCCCGAAATCAGGAGATTTGTAATATGTGGAACAAAAAATGGGTGGTCGGCAACTGGAAAATGAACGGCCGCCTGCAAAACAACGACATGCTGCTGCACGGGCTGCGCAATCTGCCGCCGCAGCAAAACGTGTGCATCGGCATCGCCCCGCCCGCCGTTTATCTGCAACAGGTTCGCCAGGCTTTGCAGTCCGTCACCAACAACTCCGTGCGCACCTGCGCCCAAGACGTCAGCCGCTTTCCCGGCAACGGCGCCTACACCGGCGAAGTGTCCGCCGAAATGCTCAAAGACATCGGCGTCAACATTGTCTTAATCGGCCACTCCGAGCGCAGCCTCTATTTCAACGAAAAAAACGACACCCAGCGCCTGAAAATCGAAAACGTCCTCGCCGCGGGGCTGACGCCGCTTTTGTGCGTCGGCGAAAGCCTCAAAGAGCGTGAAGACAGCCGCGAAAAAGAAGCCGTTATCTACCAACTTTCCGTCTTAAAAGGCCTCAACACCCGCAATTTCGCCATCGCATACGAACCCGTGTGGGCAATCGGCACGGGAAAAGTCGCGAATAAAGAACAAATTGCGCAAATGCACGCTTTTATTTACAACGAAGTGTTGTCATTGTGCGGCAGCGATGCTATAGTTCGCGTTCTTTACGGCGGCAGCGTCAACGAAAAAAACGCCGCCGAAATATTCGGCGTGCCGCATGTCGACGGCGCATTGGTAGGCGGGGCATCACTTTCCTACGAATCATTCGCCGCCATTATCCAAGCAGCCGAACAAGCCTGAAATTATGGAAGCATTCAAAACCCTGATTATGATTTTAAACGGCTTTGCCGGTCTCACTGTTATCCTGCTCGTTCTGATGCAGCATGGCAAAGGTGCAGACGCCGGAGCTTCTTTTTCGGGAGGCAGCGGCAGCGCACAAGGCGTATTCGGCTCTGCCGGCAGCAGCAACTTTCTCAGCCGAAGCACCGCCATCGCCGCAACCGTATTTTTTGCTACCTGTTTGGCAATGACTTACATATACAGTCATTCAGGTAAGCAGCAGATCGATTTCAGCAACGTGCAGCAAAGCACGCCTGCAAAAACACAACCGGCAGTACCTGCGGGTAATGCCGGCGAAACAAAAAAATAATTTTCTTTCCAGCCGACATGGTGAAATTGGTAGACACGCTATCTTGAGGGGGTAGTGATCCTAGATCGTGCGAGTTCAAGTCTCGCTGTCGGCACCAACATAAAAAACAGCCCGATTTTTCGGGCTGTTTTTTTATGTCTAACATTGTCTTTCGTGATACGTTGGTTCTTTTTTGCTTCGGTTGCGCGGCAGTTGTTTGCCTGCCGCCGCTTGCCCGCAGCCTTCAAAATCCTTTCTGTGAAGCAGTCTGTCGTTTTGGCTTTTGTCCGGTTCAGGTTTCTTTCTCTGCCAGATATTCCGCCAGCCCGCGTTCGCGCAAAACACAGCTTGGGCATTGGTGGCATCCGCCGATGATGCCGTTGTAGCAGGTGTGGGTGTGTTCGCGGATATAGTCGAGGCGGCCGAGGCGGTCGGCCAATGCCCACGTTTGCGCTTTGGTGAGGTACATCAGCGGCGTGTGGATTTGGAAGTCGTAATCCATCGCCAGATTGAGGGTGACGTTCATGGATTTGACGAATACGTCGCGGCAGTCGGGATAGCCGGAAAAATCGGTTTCGCACACGCCTGCGATGATGTGGCGTATGCCCTGCCCTTTGGCGTAAATCGCGGCGTAGAGCAGAAAGAGCGCGTTGCGGCCGTCGACGAATGTATTGGGTACGCCGCTTTCGGCCGTCTGAATTTCGGCGGTGTCGTCCATCAGCGCGTTGTGCGTAATCTGCTGCATCAGGTTCAAATCGAGTACGGTTTGTTTTACGTCCAAATCCCGCGCGATCCATTGTGCGCGTTCGAGTTCGACGGCGTGGCGCTGGCCGTATTTGAAAGTGATGGTTTCAACGTTTTCACGGCCGTAGGTGTCGATGGCTTGAAAAAGGCAGGTGGCGGAATCTTGTCCGCCGGAGAAAATCACGAGGGCTTTTTTCGGGTTCATGGAAACGGTGTCGGTGTTGGGAAGCGGCGGATTATAGCGGGTTTGGCGGCGGGAGCTTATCGGCGTAGAATGCGCGGTTGGTTTGACACACAATCAAAAGAGGAAAAATATGTTTTGGGCGATTATGTCGGCGTGCTCCATTGTGGTGGCCGTGTTGGTGGTATGGGTGAACGCGAGTGCTTTCGGCATGGAAGAGAAGGATCACAAGGAGTTGTCGGATTACGAAAAACGGCTCGGCTTGGGGCCTGCTCCGGCAGTGAAAAAAGAAGGGGAGCAGGGCGAATAGGCTTTGCACAGGTTTGAGGCCGTCTGAAAAACTGTTTTGGTAGTTTTTCAGACGGCCTCATGATTTTGGCTGCGCCGAAGCTGTGCTTTCAGACGGCCTCACAGGTTTTCAAACCGCTTCTATGCCGCCCGCAACGATGTATTTCATTTCCAGATATTCGTCCAAACCGTAGCGCGAGCCTTCGCGGCCGATGCCCGACTGTTTCACGCCGCCGAAGGGGGCGGCGGCGTTGGAGAGCATGCCGGTGTTGGCGGCGACCATGCCGTATTCGAGGGCTTCGGACACGCGCACGAGGCGGGCGGCGTCGCGGGTGTAGACATAGGCGGCCAGGCCGTATTCGGTGTCGTTGGCCAGGCGCACGGCTTCTTCTTCGTGCTCGAAACGGAACAGCGGGGCGAGGGGGCCGAAGATTTCTTCGCGCGACACGGCCATGCCGGGCGCGGCGTCGGCGATAACGGCGGGCGGGAAGAAGAGGCCGTCTGAAAGGCCGCCGCACAGGAGTTTTCCGCCTTTTGCCGTGGCGTCGTCGAGCAGGCGGCGGACATTGGCGGCGGCAGCTTCGTCGATCAGGGGGCCGATGTCGGTATCCGGCCGCATACCGTCGCCGGTTTTCAGACGGCCTGCGGCGGCGGCGAATTTGGCGGCGAACTCGTCGTAGACGCCGCTTTGGATGTAGAAGCGGTTGGCGCAGACGCAGGTTTGTCCGGCGTTGCGGAATTTGGCGGCGATTGCACCCTGCACGGCGGCGTCGATGTCGGCGTCGTCAAAGACGATGAAGGGGGCGTTGCCGCCGAGTTCGAGCGATACTTTTTTGACGGTGGCGGCGCACTGTGCCATCAGTTTGCGGCCGGTTTCGGTCGAACCGGTGAAGCTGAATTTGCGTACGCGCGCATCGCCCGTCAGCACGCCGCCGATGGCGCGGGAATCGCCGGTGATGACGTTGAACACGCCTGCGGGTATGCCCGCGCGTTGCGCCAATTCGGCCAGGGCGAGGGCGGAGAGCGGGGTTTGCGAGGCGGGGCGGACGATGAAGGTGCAGCCTGTGGCCAGGGCGGGCGCGGCTTTGCGGGCGATCATGGCGTTGGGGAAGTTCCACGGGGTAATCGCGGCACACACGCCGACGGGCTGGCGGATAACGGTGATGCGCTGGCCTGCGTTGAGGGCGGGGATGGTGTCGCCGTACACGCGCTTGGCTTCTTCGGCATACCATTCGACATAGGATGCACCGTAGGCGGTTTCGCCTTTGGCTTCGGAGAGCGGCTTGCCCTGTTCGGCGGTGAGGATGGCGGCGAGGGCGTCTTGGTGTTCGGTCATTAAGTCGAACCAGCGGCGCAGGATGCGGCTGCGTTCGGCGGCGGGGCGTGCCGCCCAGTCTTTTTGCGCGGCTTGGGCGGCGGCAACGGCCACCAGGGCTTCGGCTGCGCCCATGTCGGGCACGGCGGCGATGGTTGCGCCGTTGGCGGGGTTGGTGACGGCAATGGTGCGGCCGTTGTCGGCGTCGCGCCATTGTCCGTTTATCAGGCATTGGGTTTTCAGCAGGGCATCGGCGGCGGACATGGTTTTCCTTTCTCGTTTGGTAGGCTGCTTTCAGACGGCCTTTTGGGTTTATGCGGCGAGGGTGCGGGCGAAGAGGATGTTGTCTTCCAGTTCGATGTGGTCGGCCAAGTCGTCGGCAAACTGTTTGGCGAGGGCGAAAAGCTGCCGCCATTCTTCGGAGGCGTTTTCGGGTGGGGTGAAGTTGCCGGTGACGGCGGCGAGTTGGCCGATGGCGCCCTGGTGGTCGCCGTGTTCGTGCATCATCATGCGGATGGGCATGGCCGCACCGCTGCCCGCGCCGTTTTCGATCATGGGGAAGAGGATGCGCTCTTCTTTCATCATGTGGCTGAGCAGCTCGTTTTGGATGGCCTGCACGAGGGGGACGAAGTCTTCGGGGAAGTCGGGGTTGCTTTCGGCAAGCTGTTCGCCCTGTTCGATCATGTCGGCAAGCTGGCTGCGGTGGGTTTCGTGGTAGCGGGGGACGATGTGGGCGGTGATGTCGTTAAGCGGGGCGCTCTGCCAGGCGGTGAGGTCGGTCATGGTCGGTGTCCTTGTGGTTTTGCCGCTTGTGGCGCGGCTTGGTTGGAAAGTTGCGGATTATAGGAATGTTTGCAGACGGGGGCAAATGAGGCCGTCTGAAAAGAGGAGTATGGATTTCAGACGGCCTTTTGCTGCTTTGAGGCCGTTCCCGCCTGTTCGGGAATGACGTTTTTGAAAATGCAGTAACGGGCTTTTCAGACGGCCTTTTTGCACTTTGAGGCCGTCTGAAAAGGGAAATATGGTTTTGGCTACAACAAAGCTGCGCTTTCAGACGGCCTCTTGCTATGAAGAACGCGGGTGGTGTTCGTCGACGATGGTTTTCAGACGTTCGGCGGCGACATGGGTGTAGATTTCGGTGGTGGTGATGTCGGCGTGGCCGAGCAGCTGCTGCACGACGCGCAAATCGGCGCCGTGGTTAACGAGGTGGGTGGCGAAGGCGTGGCGCAGGCCGTGCGGGCTGAGGTGGCTGATGCCGGCGGCGGCGGCGTGTTTTTCGACGATCATCCAGGCAAGCTGGCGGCTGATGCCGACGCGTTTCTGGCTGACGAAGATTTCGTCGCGGCGGGCGTCTTTTAACAGTTGTGGGCGGGCTTCGGCCAGATAGCGTTCGAGCCAGTAAACGGCTTCTTCGCCCATGGGGACGATGCGCTGTTTGCCGCCTTTACCGAGGGTGGAGACGAGGCCGCGTTGCAGGTCGGCTTCGTTTAGCGTCAGGCGGACGGCTTCGCTGACGCGCAATCCGGTGGCGTAGATGAGTTCGAGCAGGGCTTTGTCGCGCAGGCCGTGGGGTGTGCCGGTGTCGGGGGCGGCGAGTAGGGCGTCGATTTGCGCTTCGCCGATCAGGGGCGGCAGGGTTTTTTCGCGCTTGGGTGAGGTGAGGTGTTCGCCGGGGTCGGCGTTCAGACGGCCTGTTTCGAGCAGGCGGCCGTAAAGGCGTTTGCAGGCGGACAGGGCGCGGGCTTGCGAGCGCGGGCTTTCGTCGGGATGGTAGACGGCGGCGGCAAGGTCGCTGCTTTGTGCGGAAAACCAGTCCAAGCCCTGCTCCGCCAGCCGCGCGGACACTTTGGCGAGGTCGCGGCGGTAGGCGTCGAGGGTGTTTTGGCTCAGCCGTTCTTGCAGCCAGAGGTGGTCGAGCAGCTCTTCGACGGGGTTGGCCATGGTTTCAGACGGCCTCTTTGTCTTGCAGGGCGGCGAGCACTTCGGCGGCGTGTCCTGCGGCTTTGACTTTGCGCCATTCGTGTGCGATGTCGCCGTTTTTGTCGAGTACGAAGGTGCTGCGTTCGATGCCGTAGGACTCTTTGCCGTAGAGCTTTTTCAGTTTGATCACGTCAAACAGGCGGCAGACGGTTTCGTCGGCATCGCTCAACAGCTCGAAGGCAAAGCCTTGTTTGGCGCAGAAGTTTTGGTGCGATTTGACGCCGTCGCGCGAGATGCCGGCGACGGTGTAGCCCAGCGCGGCAAATTCGCTCAGGCGGGCGTTGAATTCCAGCCCTTCGGTGGTGCAGCCGGGGGTGCTGTCTTTGGGATAGAAATAGAG
Source organism: Neisseria sp. 23W00296 (assembly GCF_044772855.1). NCBI lineage: Bacteria > Pseudomonadati > Pseudomonadota > Betaproteobacteria > Neisseriales > Neisseriaceae > Neisseria > Neisseria sp. 23W00296. Next base: position 808,420 of record NZ_CP173024.1, read on the forward strand.
GATAAGCGGCAGATGGTCGGCGGCGCGGAAGTCTTGGCCGGAGGAGGAGGGGAGGGTGAAGTCGTATTTCATGATGTCGTGTTGTCTTGCGGAAAAAGCGCGATGGTAGGCCGTCTGAAAGCGGCGGGCAAGTTTTTAGAACCTGTTCAAAGTCTCTGATACGGCCGCTGCCGGCGCATCTTGACCGCACGGCTGCGTTGCAAAACTTGACAATAGTCCCGCTATTGCCTGCGTTTTGCGCCTTGCCGTGCAGCCAATCTGCACCGACAGACGTCTCGCACAGAGATTCCGAACAGGTTCTCAGATAACCTACTTATCCACAGTTTACCTATCTTAACGCTTGACTTATCCACAGCGCGCCCTATATAGCTTGCGACGACAATATCATTCCGCATACAGGAGACCTTAAATGAGATTCGACAAATTAACCGCCAAATTCCAACAGGCTTTGCAGGAAGGCCAAAGCCTCGCACTGGCCGCCGACAGCAGCTATCTGGAAGCGGGTTTTGTGCTCAAAGCCCTGCTCGACGATGCAAACAGCGGCGCGGCCGCGCTCTTGGCGCATGCGGGCGTGAACGTGCCGCAGGTGAAACAAAAACTGGCCGCCCATCTGAACGGCCTGCCCAAAGTGTCCGGCCAGGGCGGCGACATCATGCCCAGCCGCGAGTTGCAGGCAGTGTTGAATTTAATGGACAAAGCCGCCGTCAAACGCGGCGATGCCTACATTGCCAGCGAATTATTCCTGCTCGCGCTGGTGCAGCAAAACGACGCCACCGGCAAAATCTTGAAAGAAGCCGGTGCGACCGAACAAAACATCAATGCCGCGATTGACGCGGTACGCGGAGGACAAAACGTGAACGATGCCAATGCCGAAGACCAACGCGATGCGTTGAAAAAATACACCCTCGATTTAACCCAGCGCGCCCGCGACGGCAAGCTCGACCCCGTTATCGGCCGCGACGACGAAATCCGCCGCGCGATTCAGGTCTTGCAGCGCCGCACCAAAAACAATCCCGTACTCATCGGCGAGCCGGGCGTGGGCAAAACCGCGATTGTGGAAGGCTTGGCGCAGCGCATTGTCAATGGCGAAGTGCCCGAATCGCTGCGCAACAAACGCCTCTTGGTGCTGGATTTGGCTGCGCTGATTGCCGGTGCGAAATACCGTGGCGAATTTGAAGAGCGCCTCAAAGCGGTGTTGAACGATTTGGCGAAAGACGACGGCAACACCCTGATTTTCATCGACGAAATCCATACTTTGGTCGGCGCGGGCAAAACCGACGGCGCGATGGATGCGGGCAATATGTTGAAACCGGCTTTGGCGCGCGGCGAACTGCACTGCATCGGCGCGACCACCTTGGACGAATACCGCCAATACATCGAAAAAGACGCGGCACTCGAACGCCGCTTCCAAAAAGTGTTGGTGGGCGAACCCAGCGTGGAAGACACCATCGCCATCCTGCGCGGTTTGCAGGAGCGCTACGAAATCCACCACGGCATCGACATCACCGACCCCGCCATTGTTGCCGCCGCAGAATTGAGCGACCGCTACATTACCGACCGCTTCCTGCCCGACAAAGCAATTGATCTGATTGACGAAGCCGCCAGCCGCATCAAAATGGAGCTCGATTCCAAACCCGAGCAGATGGACAAACTCGACCGCCGCATCATCCAGCTCAAAATGGAGCGGATGCACGTGGAAAAAGAAAGCGACGACGCCAGCAAAAAACGTTTGGAACTCATCGACGAAGAAATCGACGGCCTGCAAAAAGAATACGCCGATTTGGACGAAATCTGGAAAGCGGAAAAAGCCGCGTCCAGCAGCACCGCCGACATCAAAAAACAGATCGACGAAATCAAGTTCAAAATCGAGCAGGCCAAACGCCAAGGCGATTTCGCCCGTGCGTCCGAACTCGAATACGGCGAGTTGCCGAAATTGGGCGCACAGTTGCAAGCGGCGGAAAGCAACCCCGACGGCAAAAAACAAAACAAACTTTTCCGCACCGAAGTGGGCGCGGATGAAGTGGCCGAAATCGTCTCCCGCATGACCGGCATTCCCGTGGCCAAAATGATGGAAGGCGAGCGTGACAAGCTTTTGAAAATGGAAGAAGTATTGCACCGACGCGTAGTCGGTCAAGACGAAGCCGTGCGCGCCGTGTCCGATGCCATCCGCCGCAGCCGCTCCGGTTTGGCCGACCCGAACAAACCCTACGGCAGCTTCCTGTTTTTAGGCCCGACAGGCGTGGGCAAAACCGAGTTGTGCAAAGCGCTGGCAGGCTTTTTGTTCGACAGCGAAGACCATCTTATCCGCATCGATATGTCGGAATACATGGAAAAACACGCCGTCGCCCGCCTCATCGGCGCGCCGCCCGGATATGTGGGCTACGAAGAAGGCGGCTACCTCACCGAACAGGTACGCCGCAAGCCTTACAGCGTGATCCTGCTCGACGAAGTGGAAAAAGCCCATCCCGACGTGTTCAACATCCTCTTGCAGGTGCTCGACGACGGCCGCCTCACCGACGGGCAAGGCCGCACGGTGGACTTCAAAAACACCGTGATTGTGATGACTTCCAACATCGGCAGCCAGCACATCCAGCAGATGGGCACGCAGGATTACGAAGCGGTGAAAGAAGTGGTGATGGAAGACGTAAAAGAGCATTTCCGCCCCGAAATGATCAACCGCATCGACGAAGTGGTGGTCTTCCACGGCTTGAACCAGGCCAATATCCGCAGCATCGCCAAAATCCAGCTCAAAGGCTTGGAAAAACGCCTGGCCGCGCAAAACCTGCGTCTGAATGTGGACGATGCCGCGCTCGACTTAATCGCCCAAGCGGGTTTCGATCCCGTGTACGGCGCGCGCCCGCTCAAACGCGCGATTCAGTCGGAAATCGAAAACCCGCTCGCCCGCGCCCTGCTCGAAGGCCGCTATCCGCCCGAAAGCACGATTTACGTTCAGGCTGACGGCGGCGAACTGAAGTTTGCCCGCGCAAGCTGATTGGAGCTTGAACAGGCTGCATGAGCAGGTAAAAGGCCGTCTGAAAACCCGATTTGGGGTTTTCAGACGGCCTTTTTATCAGGAAACACAAAATATTACGCAAAGAATGGACACGCCCGGCCTCATATCCGATAAGGCCGTCTGAAAAGGCTGAGGCCGTCTGAAAGAGTTGAGGCCGTCTGAAAGAGTTAAGGCCGTCTGAAACCCCGAATCGGGTTTTTCAGACGGCCTTTTACCTGCCGCAGCCTTATTTGTCGAGCAGCGCCACCAGCACGGCCTTGATGGTGTGCATACGGTTTTCCGCCTGGTCGAAAACGATGCTGGCCGGGCTTTCAAACACTTCTTCCGTCACTTCCACGCCGTCGAGGCCGAAGGTTTCGTAGATCCATTCGCCGACTTTGGTGTCGCGGTTGTGGAAGGCGGGCAGGCAGTGCATGAATTTCACCTGCGGGTTGCCCGAGGCGGCCATCAGTTCGGAGGTGACGCGGTAGCCGCGCAGCAGGTCTATGCGCTCCTGCCACATTTCTTTCGGCTCGCCCATGCTCACCCACACGTCGGTGTGGACGAAATCGGTGCCGGCAACGGCTTCTTGCGGGTCTTCCGTCAGCAGCAGGCGCGCGCCGCTTTGCGCGGCCAAGTCCTGTGCGGCGGCGATGATGTTTTCAGACGGACACAGGGCTTTCGGTGCGCCGATGCGGACGTCCATGCCCATCAGCGCGCCGCAGAGCAGCAGGGAATTGCCCATGTTGTAGCGCGCGTCGCCGACATAGGCATAGGCCGTTTCCCGCAGGGGTTTGGCGGAATGTTCGCGCATGGTGAGCAGGTCGGCAAGGATTTGCGTGGGGTGGAATTCGTCGGTGAGGCCGTTGAACACGGGCACGCCCGCGTAGCGCGCCAGCTCTTCGGCGACGTTTTGGCCGTAGCCGCGGTATTCGATGCCGTCGAACATGCGGCCGAGGACGCGGGCGGTGTCGCGGATGCTTTCTTTGTGGCCGATCTGGCTGCCGCCCGGTTCGAGATAGGTGACGCCCGCGCCCTGGTCGCGTGCCGCCACTTCAAAGGCGCAGCGGGTGCGGGTGGAGGTTTTTTCAAAAATCAGGGCGATGTTTTTGCCGCGCAGCCGCTGTTCTTCGCGTCCGGCTTTTTTGGCGGCTTTCAGTTCGGCGGCCAAGTCCAGCAGGGCGTGGATTTCGTCGGCCGTGTAGTCGGTGAGTTTGAGAAAGTGCTGCTGTTGCAGTTTCATATTGTCTCCTTTTGGTGGTTTTGGCTGCGCTTTCAGACGGCCTCAGGCCATAAAAGGCCGTCTGAAAGCCCGGGGCTGTTGGCATTTGGTATTGCGGCGGCTTTTTCGCCGTAAAACGGCATCTGCCGCGTTGGAAACACTCGCCAATGGCGGTATTGGCTCGCGTTTTCGCCTTGCATCTGCCGCTTTCCGACAAAAAATCCGCTTCGCAAACCAATTGTCAACAGCCCCTATTTGATGGCAACGGGAATGTCTTCCGCCGCGATGCCGTTTGTGCGTTTCTCGTAGCGCTCGAAGCCGATGCTCTGCGTGTCTTCCTGCCAGACAAGTTTGCGCGACGGGGTGGAATGCGCGGCCAGCGTTTCGGCCAGCGCGGCGCGGCGGCGTTCGGCAGGCAGGCGGTGGAGGGCGAGGGCGGCTTGGAAGGCGCGTTGCTGCATGGCGGTGTCCTGCATGCGGCGGGCGTAGGTCGAAAAGTCGGGCGTGCCGATGTCGGCGAGGACGCAGCCCTGCGCGTCGGCCAGACACGCCCATTTTTCTTTGATGCCGCCGTGTGTCGGCGCAGGCCATGCCAATGCCCGATCCTGCGCCAAAATATCGGCGGCAGCGGGGCGGCAGGCGGGCGCGTAGTAGTCCGAGCTGCGGGCGGCGGCGTGCGCGGCGTTGAGCGTCGGCACCATCATCAGGTTTTTCAAAAAGGCGCCGTGTCCGCCGTCGTCGGCCAAATCGGTTTCAGCCAGATTGGCTGCGGCGGACAGGGAAGCCGACATCGGCGATTTTTCCATTAGGCGGTAAAGATTGGCGAGGGAGCGGAATTCGTCGCGCACGGCGGGGCAGATACTCTGCTCCTGCGCGTCGAGCACGGCGAACACGCCGCCGCATTCCTGCGGCAGACGGTTTGCCCAATCGGGCTGTTCTGCCAGCATGGCGGCAGCCAGGCCGGTGTTTTGGCGGATCAGGGCAGCGCCTATCATCGGGAACAGCAGGCCGGGGCGGCCTGTGAGCAGGGCGCGGCCGGTGCGGATGCCGCGGCAGGTTTGGGCGAGTGCTTCGCCGTTGCGGCCTTGCGTCCAGTCGAGGGCGGCGGCGGGCGCGGTGTAAAAGAGGTGCTGCATCGGCGGCAGGGGGAGTGTGCTCAAATTGTCTTCGTCGTTCGGCCAGCCGCGTTGGGCGAAAGTGTCGTAGTCGGACAGGCGGCCGATGTTGCCGATCAGGGCGGCGTATTTGCGCACGGCTTCGCGGCATTGCGCCGTGTTCTCGCGCACGGCGGCCAGGCATTCGCGGCCGCTGTTGCCGCATTTGAGTTCGCCGTTTTCGGGTTGGGGCAGGGCGCGGCCGGACAGGGCGGGGACGGCTTCGTGTTTCTGCACCGCCGCGCCGTGTTCTTTCATCAGGGCGGTGCGTTCGGCGTCGTTTTCGGTTTGGTAGGCCAGCAGCCACAGGGCGTCGATGCCGTTTTTCCCCTGCGTTTCGGGCGCTGCCGCAAGCAGAGCCAAATCCGCCTGCGCGGCGGCGGTTTCCTGTCGGATGAGGTGCTGTGGCACGGCATACAGCAGGACGGCGGCGGCAACGGTCAGAAGCAGCAGGGAAAAGAAGAGTTTTTTCATCGTCAAAGGCCGTCTGAAAACGAAAATGGACAGGCGGCATTGTAGCGCAGAACGCGGCCTTTACCGTTTTTTTCATTTCGCGGCGTGAGACCGTTCCGCCGACGCGGGAGTGGCGTTTCCGAAAGGGTTGCGGGCAGGCCGCTGTATAGGAAAAGGCCGTCTGAAAATCCGTTTTCGGGTTTTCAGACGGCCTCTTGCGCTCTGCGGACGGAGCTCTTAGAACTCCAATTCGGCTTTCAGCCAGTAGGTGCGCGGCATGCCGACGACGGCGAAGCTGCGGTCGAAGCGGCCTCGCTGGATTTGCCAGTAGTTTTTGTTGAACAGGTTTTCCACTGCCGTGCCGACGGTGAGTGTGTTGCCGCCGAATTTGGTTTTATAGCGCGCGCCGACGTCAACCAGTGTGTAGGAGGGCAGTTGGTATTTCCGTTCTGCATCCTGATACGACTTGCCGTAGTGCTGGACGTTGGCGTTGAGCGTCAGCCCCTTGGCAAACGGCGTATCCCATTCCACGCCTGCTTTGGCGATGAATTTGGGGCTGGTTACCTGATGGCCGCGCGCGACAAGCATGTCGTCCCATTTGGGAAAATCGATCAGGTCGGAGCGGATGAAGCTCATGCCGATACTCGGGCGCAGGGTTTTGTTCAGCAGATTGGCATAGGCATTCAGTTCCAAGCCGCGATAGCGTTCTTTGCCTTGTTCCTGGCCGGCCATTGCCAAGCCTGCGGCTTTGAGACGGGCATAGTCGGTGTTGCGTGTGGTGTTGCCGCGCCAGTAGCCCGGGCGGGTGATTTGGTAGATGTTCGCAGAGGTGACGATGTCGCCCCAGTTTTTGCGCACGCCCAGTTCGATTTGTTTGCTGACGCGGGGTTTGGAAGCATTGCCCTCTTCGTCCACTTCGCCGGGTTCGAGGTCTTCCATGTAGTTGCCGTACACCACGAAATCCGGCGAGGGCACCCACGAGGCGGCCAGCATCGGGCCGAAGCGTTTTTTGCTGTTTTTGTCGCCTGTGCGGTAGTCGTTCTGTTTCACCCACTGGTAGCGTCCGCCGAGGGTGAGGCGGATGGTGTTGTTGTTGAAGCCCAAAGTGTCGGAAACGGCGATACTCGGGGTGGTCTGCTTCATATCGACGGTTTGGCGGGTGGCGGATGAGATGCGCGGGGTGAGGCCGGAGAAATCGGGCGCGTAAATTGTATGGCCGCGCAATGGGTCGCCGTAGTTGAGCGGGCCGCTTTTGTGGTCGCGCGAACGGGAAACATAGTCGAACGAGGCTGCCCAGTTGTGTACGACGGGGCCGGTGTCGAATTCGCCGCGTGCTTTGAGCGTGCCGCTGGTGGTGCGCGAGCGGATGTCCCACGGTGTGGCGGCGGCTGCGGAGTATTGGCCTGTGGCCGGGTTGACCATCCGAAGCTGGGTGAAGCCGCCTTCGTATTTCGATTCCATATAGCCGATACCGCCGGAGAGCTGCATGTTCCAGTCGGTGTCGTACTCGAAGGTGGCCATGTTGGTAACGGTGCGGGTGGTCTGCTCCTGCCAGCTCGGCACCAGATTGATTTTGCCGTCGGGTGCTTTGGGGAAGGCGAAGCCGTAGTTTTGTATGTCTTGGAAGCGTGCGCGGCTGCCTTCGGTGTTGCGGTGGTTGTACATAAAGTCGTAGGCCACGCGCAGTTTTTCGCCGCGATAGTCGGCGTTCAGGCCGAATTCCTGGTTGTCTTCCTTATAGCCGTGGCGCGGGGTGTTGCCGTGGCGGTATTTGCCGGCAAAGCGTACGCCCCATTCTTTATTCGCGCCGAAACGCTGTCCGAAATCAAATGAAGCCTGCGGGCGGCTTTTGCCGAACCAGCCCAAGCCGATTTTGCGGTTGCCCTCGTCGGACGCTTTTTTGGTTTCGATGTTGACGGAAGAACCGGTCGCGCCCTCGGGATCCATGCCGGTGGTGGAGCTGGACGCGCCTTTAATCAGTTGCGCGGAGGCCACGTTGGCGGTGGGAGTATGCCAGTAGGAATAGAGGCCGGGCAGGCCGTTGATGCTGAACTGTTTGGCGTCAAGCTGCAAACCGCGCACATACAGCCCTTGCAGCGTGTTGCTTTCGCCGCCGAACTGCATCACTGATGCGTCGGTTTTGGCAATGGTGTCCACCAGCGTGCGGGAGGCATTGTTTTCCAATACTTTTTCATCGTAGTTGACAACGGTAATCGGCGCGGTAAACGCATTGGCGCGGCCGAGCAGACCCAAATTCACGCGGTCGCGCAAATCGCCGTCGCTGGCGATGGAGTAGGACTTGGCGGCACGGACTCGCTTGGCATCGGCGCGCACGGTCACTTCTTGCAAACCGCCCGATTCCTGTTCCTGCACCGCATTGTCGTCGGCACAGGCCAAAGCCGCCGCCACCATCAGCGGCAAAACGGCTAATCTCTGATTTGTTTTCATATTTTGTCTTTCTTGGTTGATACGGCAGAATAAAATGATAGCGGCGCGCATTATCTTTCAGACGGCCTTAACTTAAAACAAAGCATGGGCTTACTTACAAAGCTTAACCGGAATTGTTGCGGATTTGGTCTGGGGCTTGCCGACAGAGAATGAAAAGGCCGTCTGAAAATTTTTCAGACGGCCTTTTCGGCTTTCGGTTTCTTCAAATCATGGCAAAACCCCGTGCCGCAAATATCCGTTGTCGATAACGGCGGTTTCGTCGGCGAGAGCTTCGGCGTCTTCGGGGTCGTGGGTGATGAGCAGCAGGGGGATGCCGAGTTTGCGCTGGAGGGCGGCCATGTTGTCGCGCATTTGGGCGCGCAGGCGGGTGTCGAGGGCGGAGAAGGGTTCGTCGAGCAGGAGCCAGTCGGGGCGCACGGCGCAGGTGCGGGCGAGTGCGGTGCGCTGGCGCTGGCCGCCGGAGATTTGGCGCGGGTAGTGGTCGGCGATGGCGGCAAGTTGCATTTTTTCCAGCCACGGGGCGGCTTCGGCGCGGGCGCGGCGGCGGCTTGGGGTGCGCAGGCCGCGGTGCAGGCCGAAGGCGATGTTTTGGGCGACGGTAAGGTGCGGAAACAGGGCGTAGTCTTGAAACAACAGCCCGGCGCTGCGCTCTTGCGGCGGCAGCCACAGGTTTTGCGCGGTGTCGCCGTAGCTTTGGCCGCCGATGCGTACATGGCCGCTTTGCGGGCGCAACAGGCCGGCCAAAAGCTGGAGCGTGAGGCTTTTGCCCGAGCCGGAGGGGCCGAGGATGGCGAGGCGGCGGGCGGCGGTTTGGCAGGATACGTCGAGAGTGAAGGTGTGGCTGCCGTGGTTTAAGGTCGTCTGAAAGGCGAAATCGAAAGTGAGGTCAGCCATTTTTTTTGTCTCCGTTCAAACGGGTTACGCTCCACAATACGGCAATGCAGACGGCGGAAATCAGCAAAACAAGGCGGTTGGCCAAGTCGTCGTTGCCCGCCTGCACAGCTTCATAGACGGCGATGGACAGGGTTTGGGTTTGGCCGGGGATGCTGCCGGCAATCATCAGTGTGGCGCCAAATTCGCCCAGCGCGCGGGCAAAGGTGAGTAAGAGGCCGGAAAGGATGCCGCGCCAAGCCAGCGGCAGGGTAACGCGCATAAACACGGCGCGCTCCGACAATCCGAGCACGCGGGCGGCCTGTTCGAGCTGCAGGCTGACTTCTTCAAAAGCGGCGCGGGCGGGCTTGAGCACCAGCGGAAAGGTAACGGCCATCGCGGCGACCACTGCGCCCTGCCAGGTGAATATCAGGCTGAAGCCGAAATGCTGTTGCAGCCATTGGCCGAGCGTGCCGTTGCGGCCGAACAGCACCAGCAGGTAGTAGCCCATCACGGTGGGCGGCAGCACCATCGGCAGCGTGAGCACAGTGTCGAGAAAATTGCGGCCGATAAAGCGTTTGCGCGCGAGTATCCAGCTTACGGCGATGCCGAGCACCAGATTCAGCAGCGTGGCAAAACCGGCGACTTTGAGCGAGAGAAACAGTGCGGGGAAGGTGTCTTGGAATGAGGACATGGTTGGAGTGCGGTTAGTTTGGATTGTTCAGACTGCTTTGCAGGCCGTCTGAAACCTTATTCCCTCTCCCACTTGCGGGGAAGGGCTAGGGTGGGGGCTTGCGCCGCTGCGGCAACTTTTACAGGACTTCGGCGTAAAAGCAGTTCTGCGAACTGCCCCCCCTCCCCAACCCTCCCCCGCGCTTGAGGCGCAGGAGAGGGAGCCAAAAACGCGGCGGGGCTGCGGTTTCAGACGGCCTATCTCCCCTGCTCTTTCGGATCAACCACCAATACGCGGCAGTTTTCAGGCTGCCACATCAGGCGGGCGCTGCGGCGCAGGTTTTCGGCGGTGAAGCTGCCGGCCAGTTTGTCCATGCTGCGCAGGTAGCGGACGTCGCCGTAGTGCTGCTCGCTGAGGATGAGGCGGTTGATGTAGGTGTCGGGACTTTGCAGGCGGCGGGTTTCTTGTTCGGCAAAGCGTTGTTTGAGCGCGGCGGCCTGCGCGTCGCTGATGCTGTCGGGGAAAGCCTGCAGGGTGGTTTCGGCCAGCCGCCACAAATCGTCGGCGCGCTCGGGGCTGCTGCTGAAACGCAGTTCGCTTTCGACGCGGCCGCTGTCGCCGTTGAGCGTGGAAGTGAATTTGAGGCTGTACACGCCCAGCGCTTTGTCGCGCAACTCGGTTTTCAGACGGCCTGCGGCCAAGTCTTGCAGCATGGCAATGTGGGCGGCGGTTTCAGGCTGCCAGGTGCTTTCGGCAAACGACCAGGCGGATACGTCGCTGCGGGCTTCGCCGCCGATGGCGCGGTGTTCGGCGGCGGCGCCTGATAGCGGCTGACGGGATTGTGCGGGCGCGGCGGCGCGGCGCGGGATGTCGGCGAGATAGCGGCGCACCAGCGGCTTGAGTTCGGCGGCGGGGCGGTCGGTGAGGATATAGTGGGTGGCGGGAGCGGCGGCACTGCGCTGCCATTGGTCGAGCAACAGGTTTTCATCGACAGCTTCAAGCTCTGCCTGATTGGGCAATTCAAACGCGGCGCGGCCGTAGCGCAGGCGGGTGGCGGCTTCGGCAGCGGCGGTGCGCTCGGACGCAGCCCGCATCGGAATTTGGCGAATCATCGCCATCACCGAGTCGCGGAAATCTGCGCCCACCTGCGGCGTGGTGTGGTAGGCGCGGTAAAGCTGCAACAGACGGGCGGCTTCGCCGTGCGGCGCGCTGCCTTCTAGCGGGCAGAGGCCGTCTGAAAATTGTGGCTGAGGGCGATTTTGTGCTGCTGCTTCCAGCGGTTGAGACCCGCGTTGTCCCAGCCCTGCGGGGCAGACTGCCACACCACCTGCGCGGCCAGCTGCGCCTGCCAGGGGTTTAGGCCGCCGCTGAGATAACCGGCGCCGCTGATGCTGCGAAAATGGATTTTGCCGCCCGCCGAGGGGTGTTGCAGCACCAGCACTTTGTCGCCGTTGCCCAGCGTCCAGCGGGTGAGTTGCAAATCGGCTTCGCGGCTTTCGCGGCTTTCGCGGCTGATTTCGCCCTGCCCGCCCGCATCGGCAAACTGCCCTGTGGATGCGGCGGCTTTGGCCGCGAGTTTGGGCAGCGGCGCGGTTTTCAGACGGCCTGCTTCGGCGGCGATGTTCTCCGCAGCGGGCAGCGCCAGCGGCGTCAGGCCGGGGGCTTGCAGCTGCACCAGTTTGTCGCCGGCGTTGAGCCAGCGTTCGATGCGGCGGCTGATGTCCTGCGGCGTAAGCGTGTTCAACACGGGGGCGACGATGGCGGCGCTTTGCGCGCTCGTGCGCACGGGTTTGCCGGCAAACGCGGCTTCGCTCACGCTTTGCAGCGCATCGCCAAACGGCTCGGGCAAGGTGGTTTTGCGCCGCTGTTCGGCCAGCGTTTTTTCCAGCGTGCGGCGGTAGGCGGCAAACTCCGCCTGCGTTACCGGCTCGCGCAGGATTTGTTCGCGCAGTTTCAACAATTGGCTGATGCCCTCGGCGTGGCCGTCGGGCGCAACGGCGGCAAACAGGCCGACGGCGGTGGTGTGGCGGCCGATGTCGGCCTTGCGCAGCGACACATTCGATACGGCTTTGGGCAGGGCGCTTTGCTGGGCGCGCAGGCGGTCGGTAAGGATGCGGGCGGCAAAGCGGTCGATTAAGCGCTCGCGCGTGCCTTGCGAGCTTTGATGGTTGCGGCTGGCGGCATCGCCGAGGCGGAACACCAGCGCGGCCTGGCTGCCGCCACTGTCTTTGTCTTGCAACTGGCCCACGTGCCAGCCGCTTTGCAGCTCAGGCTCGTAATAACGGCCGCCACGGTCGGACAGCGGCGCGGCTTTCAGGCTGCCGAAATAGCGTTCGGCCAACTTGGCGGCTTCGGCCGGCTTGATGTCGCCGGAAATCATCAGCTGCATATTGTTGGGCACATACCAGCGGCGGTGGAAATCCTGCAACACCGCCACCGGCGTGTTCATGATGCTCCCGCTCGTGCCGATGATGGCGTAACGCGCCTGACGGCTGCCGCTGCGGATAAGGTCGGTGCGCTTGCGGTTCATGCGCTCGGCCACGCCCTGCCCGTTGCGCCATTCGGCCATGACGACCTGCTGCTCTTTTTGCCAGTCGGCGGCGGAAAAATCGTGCGGCGACACCATTGCCGCCAGCGCGGCCAAAGTTTCTTCCAAAGATTCGCGCCCTTTGGGCGGGCTGAACATATACAGCGTGCGCTCGTAGTTGGTTACGGCATTAAAGTGCGCGCCGCGTTTGAAACCGCGTGCGGCCAGCGTGTCGCCCACGCCGTCGGGAAAGCCGGGCGCGCTGCGGAACACCATATGTTCGACCATATGCACCACGCCGATTTCGCTGGTGCCGTTTTCATCGCTCGCTCCCGCTTCCATCTGCAAACGCACATCAATGCGGCCGGGTTCGGAGGGCACGGTTAAAACATGGTAGCGCAGGCCGTTTTTCAGGCTGCCGCTGTGGTAGGTGTTGGCGGCAAGGGCAAAGGGGGCGGCGGCAATAACGATGGCGGCCGCCAATATTCGGGGAGAAAACGGGTTCATAAGGATAAGGTTTCGTTGCGGCCGGCCTGCGGCGCGGGAAAGGTGAAAACGGATTCAGACGGCCTCGGTATTTGTTGAAGGCCGTCTGAAAAAAGGCGGATTATCGGGTTCGGTCGGACAAGCGTCAAACACACGCACATGGGTTTAACGCGCCGCGACAGGGTTTCAGACGGCCTAAGCTCAAGGCCGTCTGAAAGGGAAACGGGGTAAAGCGTTACCAGTTGTAGCTTACGCCCAGCCAGTAGTTGCGCCCCATTTTGTAGGTGCGGCTGCTGCCCCTGCTGCTGAATGTAACGCGGTCGAGCACGTTGTTGACATCGAGGGTAACTTCCAATGCCTGCGTGCCGCGAATGGGCTGTTTGTAGGCGAAACGCCAGTCGAGCACGACATCGCGCGAGATGCGGCCGTCGTCGTGCAAAACGGGGGCTTGGCCGGTGTAGCTGCCGCAAAGCGCGCGGTTGGAAGGACTCGAACAGTCGACAGAGCCGCTGGTGTAGCGGAAATTGCGGCTGCCGGTGACGCGCAACACCTGATCCCAATTCAGGCGGATTTTCGGGAAATAGGTGTTGAGCGATGCCACGGCCGACCACGGCGTGTTGAAATCAGACGGCGGCGTTTCGCCCTCGGGCAGCAGCGTACCGTTGTAAACGTAGCGTTCGGTATTCAGCTCGTCGTAGGTGTTGCCGTTGTTGGTTTTGCTTTTGGATACGTTGAAACCGATGCTCCAGTTGATTTCGGCGTAGTGGGATTTGTAGGGCTTGAGCGGGGATACGGCCAGCGTGAAGGTGTCGTTTTTGCTCCAGCCTTCGTTAGTCAGGGCGTAAGTGTTGGGCGCGACTTTGGTGCGGGTAAACTGGTCTTTGCCGTTGCGGTGTACCCATTTGAGCGTCCACAGCGAGCCGAACATTTTTTGCGAAACGCCTAAGTCGATTTCGTCGCTATATGGGGTTTTGACTTTGGCATCGGTATAGCGCACCAGCGTGCCGTATTCGTCTTTATCGCTGCTCCATGCGCCGGGCGTATTGCCGCTGAGTCTGCGCGTAGCGCCCAAACGTCCCGAAATGCCTTCGCGCAGTTTGTAGGCCAGCATCGAAGCGGAATAATAGCGGTTGGCGCCGCCGAAAATACGGGTTTGAGTATTGCCGAACACATCATACGAAGCGGCAAAACGCGGGGCAAGGTTGTTGTTTTTCAGATAGGAATTACGGTCGAAACGCAGTCCGGCGTTTACGCTCAGGCGTTTCCAGAAGATATTATCCTGAAGATACAGGCTGTAGGTGCTGTCGTTGACTTTGACATTGCGGGCGGGATAAATCTTCCGGTTGTTGGCATACTGCTCGCCGTCGATACATTCGGGATCGCCGTTGCAGGCAACGTTTGCGGCTGCGGCGTATTGGTAAACATAGGCATTTTGATCGCGCTTATATTTGGCATCGGCAAAATCTGCCTGCCAGCCAAAGCCGATACGGTGCCGCCATGCGCCGGTGAAAAACTGCTTCAGGCTGTAATCCTGTTTCAGGGTCAGGGTGCTTTTTTCGGTGGAATATTCACCGTAGCCGCCGGTATGCGCCCAAGCGTTGCCGGATGTATTGACCTTGGACGCGGAAATCCAATCTATGCTGCGGGTGGTACGGTAAGAGCGGTAAACATTCGAGCCGTATTCGATTTCGTTGGCCGTTTTGCGGTAGGCAATCTGCGATTCCATATTCAGACGGCCTAAATCCTTATCCCATGCCAAATCAAAGCGCACGCCGCCGCCGGTATTGGAATATTTGCCGTCTTTCACGCTGGGCAGCAGGAATTTGGACTTGTGCGGCGAATACATCGCCGTGGCTTTCCATGTGCTGCCGTCGTCGGCGCGGTAGCTGCCGCGCAAAAGCCAGGTTTCCGCGCTGCGCTCCTGCTTGCTGGTAAAGGGGCCGGTGATGGTGTTGGTAGCGGCATTCCAGTGGTTCAGCGTGCGGTGCATAAAGGGAATGTCGGACTCGGTGCGATTGTAGGAAAACAATACCGCCGCTTTGTCGTTTACCGGCTGGTTGAGCATCAGGCCGTATTGGCGTTTGGTGTATTTGGGCTGGGCGGTGAGCCTGCGTAAAACTCGTCTTCCTTGCCGTCTTGAATGTGAAAACGCGCCCACGAGTCGCGCGTGGTGCGGAAAAAGACTTTGCCGCTGCTTTTTTGCGTATTGGGGTCTTTGAGTCGGGCGTTCACCAGGCCGCCGGTGAAATTGCCGTATTTGGCCGAGACGTTGCTGTCGAACACTTCCAGCGTTTTCACCAGGCTGCTGTCCACCCAAAACGACTGTGTACTGCCGGCAGGCAAATCGTAAGGATTCTGGCCGCCGACTTTGGTATCGGAATCGTATTGGTTGCCCGGGTCGGTGTTGTCGTTGTTGGAAACGCCGTCGATGGTGAAATTATTGTTGTAAAACTTTTCGCCGTGGAAAGATACTTCGTCGGGACGGATTTCGCCGCCCGATGTGGAATTGCCGGAATTGTTGGAAAAACGCACGTTGGGATTGGTACGCAAAAGCTCGGTGAGGTTGCCGTTGGTGCTCGGGCGGCGGGCGATTTCACTCTCGCGGATGCGCTGCGTGCCCATGCGGTTGGCGTAGGTTTCGCCGCGTACGACGACGGTATCGAGGTTTTCCGACACTTCGGCCTGTTGCGCGGCGGGCGGGGTTTCGTCGGCGGAGAAGGCGGGCAGGGCTGTGAAGGCCGACAGTACGGCCAGCATGACGGTGTTGGGTTTCATGGTGTTTGCCTTGGTATGTTTGGAAGCGGGATTTTTTTGCAAAAACAAGGGCGGACGTCGCCGCGGAAGGCGCGATTTTACAGAAAATGAAAATTGGTATTAAAAAATTTACCGATGCGGACGTTTTTTTGCCGTTTTTTGTCGCAGGGATAAATCGTGATTGAAAAATAATCAATGAAAACAGATTATTGAAAAACAAATACCGTCTCATTTTGGCAATGGCGGATTCCGAATGCGGCTTGAAAAAGGCCGTCTGAAAGCCCGATTCGGGTTTTCAGACGGCCTTTAAACGGCTTTTTGCGGCTTGCCGCTCAATAACGGTCGGTTTCCAAGCCGTTTTCGTCCCAGGAGGTGCGGCTGACGAGTTCGTCGTCCTGATAGACGGATTCGGATTTTTTTGCGCCGTTTTCATACCATTCGAGCATGATGCCGCTGCGTTTTTTGCCGGCGAAGTTCAGTTCGGCGGTGAGGCGGCCTTTGGCGTCCCACGACACCATTTCGACGGGCTCGTCGTCTTTCATCAGCACTTCGCTTTTCGGGCTGCCGTCGGGATACCACTGCTTCCATTTGCCGTTGGCTTTGTCGGCGTGGAATTCGATTTCGCTTTCTTTGCGGCCGTTTTGGTAGTAGCGCGCGCCGACGCCTTCGGTTTTGCCGTTTTTATAGGGCATGACGGCGGATTTGCTGCCGTTGTTGTACCAGTTGGTCCATACGCCGTCGGGTTTGCCGTTTTGGTAGGGGGCGTCCATTTTTTTGCGGCCGTTGAAGTGCCAGAGGGTGAGCGCGCCGCTGTCGAGCAGGGGGACGAACTGTTTGATTTGCGACAGGGGGGCTTGGTAGGGGTCGGAATATTTTTTGCGCGAGGGATAGTAGAAATCCTGCACTTTGGCATGTTTGCCCTGCACGGTGTATTCGCGCACATAGGCGACGGCGGCGGTTTTTTCCGTGGGGCGTCCCTGCTGGTTGAAGTAGACGGTTTGCGGTGCCGCCCATGCGGGGGCGGCGGCAAGGAGGAGGGCGGCTGAGGTAAGGATGTTTTTCTTGTTCATGGTTTATTTCTGCCAGTAGGTTTTGACGTTGACAAATTCGTAGAGGCCGAACTCGGAGAGTTCGCGGCCGTAGCCTGAGGCTTTCACGCCGCCGAAGGGCAGGCGCAGGTCGCTGCTGGTGTGGCGGTTGATGTAGACGGCGCCGGTGTGCAGCGATGCGGCCAGGCGGCGGGCGGCGTCTTCGTCGGCGGTGTAGATGCTGGCGCCCAGGCCGTAGGGGCTGTTGTCGGCCAGCTCGGCGGCGTGGGCGGTGTTGCGGGCGCGGACGACGGCAACGGCGGGGCCGAACACTTCTTCCTGCCACATGCGGCTGTGCGGCGGTACATTATCGAGCACGGTGGCGGGGTAGAAAAAGCCGCTGCCTGCAGGGATGTGTCCGCCGCATAAAAGTTCCGCGCCCTGCGCCACGGTGTCCCGCACTTGGGCGTGGACTTTGTCGCGCAGGTCGCTGCGGTGCATGGGGGCGAGGGTGGTGGCGGGGTCGAGCGGATCGCCGGTTTTCAGTTTGGCGCACTCGGCAAGGAACAGGCGCAGGAAGGGTTCGGCGATTTCGTCGGCGAGGATGATGCGTTTGGCGGCGTTGCACGATTGTCCCGCGTCGCGGAAACGCGAGTAGCAGGCGTCGCGGGCGGCCTGCGCCAGGTCGGCGTCGGGCAAAACGATAAAGGCGTTGCTGCCGCCCAGTTCGAGCACGCTTTTTTTCAGACGGCCTGCGGCAATGGCGGCGAGGCGGCGGCCGGTGTCGGCCGAGCCGGTAAAGGCGAAGGCGTCGCAGGCGGCAATGGCTTGTTCTACATCGGCATGGCTGAGCCAGGCGGGCATCAGGGGGAGGCCGTCTGAAAGGCCGTCTGAAACCAAGTCGAACAGGGCGGCGCTGACGCGGGCGACGCTGGGGGCGGGTTTGACGGCGCAGGCGTTGCCGGCGCAGAGGGCGGGCACGGCAAAGCGCAGTATCTGCCAGACGGGGTAGTTCCACGGCATCACGGCAAAGACCACGCCCAGCGGCTCGAAGCGCACTTCGCTGACGGCAGCCTGCGTCGGTACGGCTTTGGCGGCGAGCAGCTCGGGGGCGGTGCGGGCGTAGTAGCGCACGAGTTCGACGGATTTGGCCAGTTCGGCTTCGCATTCGCGCAGGCAGCGGCCGACTTCTTCGCAAATCATGCGGGCGAGGCGGCCGCTTTCTGCTTCGAGCCTGCCGCCGAAGGCTTCGAGGGCGGCGGAGCGTTCGGTGGCGGAAAGGGCGGCGAAGGCGCTTTGGCGCGTTTTCAGGGCGGATAAGGCCGTCTGAAATTCTTGTGCGCTTTGCGCGGGACGCTCGTAAAGCGTTTCGCCGCTGAGGATGTGGGTGCTGCGGAACAAGGGGTTCTCCGTTGTGCGGTGGTGTGTCCGGTGTTTTTCAGACGGCCTTCGTTGTCCGGCAACAGGCCGCCTGAAAGGCGGTTTGCTTATTTGCGGCGGGCTTTGCCGTGCTAGGGTGTGTTGACATTCAGCTTGCAGGACGGTTTTTGAGTAAAAAATGCCCGAATGCAAGGAAAAAAACGCAGCAAGGTTGGACACCTTGCGAGGATTTTTGACGCGGCAGGCGGGTATTTTTTGACAAAAACACCGCCGCAAGGCTGATTGTCAACACACCCTAGTGCGCTTTGGTGTCTTTCAGGCGCAGCATTTCCCAGCCGCCGTTTTTCCAGCAGTAGTCGTCCTGGCTGTAGTCCATGATGCTGCTTTTGTATTCGACGCGCACGCAGCCTTTGCGGATAACTTTGACATCGCCGTCGTAGGCGAAGCCTTTGCCGTCGGGGACGGGTTTAAACTGCCGCGTGGCGGGGTCGAACAGATACAGCTCGTCGGCGGTGTTGCCGTAGGCGCCGCTGATCGGCACGGCGATATCGGGATGGCCGTCGCCGTTGTAGTCGGTGCTGACATCGGCCAGCTTGCCGGCTACGTCTGCCAGTTTGAGACCGCCGACGGAAGACGGAACGACGCTTTCGGAGGTGATTTGCACTTTGCCGGTTTGTTTGTCGGTGATTTTCAGCCGGTAGCCGTTTTCGGGCAGGATTTGCGCTTCGACGGTAAAGGGAAAGCTGTCCGGCGTGGCGACGGCGTGGGTTTCGACAACAGTGTCGTCGGTAGGCGCGTCGGCGGCGAAAGACGGAAGGGCGGCGGCTAAGAGCAGGGTGGGGATGAAATGTTTCATAGTGTCCTTTCGCGATGGGCTTTCAGACGGCCTTTTACCATCCGGCAACAGGCCGTCTGAAAAACGGTTGGCTTATTTATGGCGTGCTTTGGCTGCTTTGTGCGCTTTGGCGTTGTTCGGGCGCTGTAATTGCCAGCCGCCGTTTTTCCAGCAGTAGTCGTCCTGCGAGTAATCCCTGGCGCTGTTTTTGTAATCGATGCGCACGCAGCCTTTGCGGATGATTTCGACGCTGCCGGTGTGGGCAAAGTCTTTGCCCTCGGGCACGGGCTCGAACTGCCGTGTGGCGGGGTTGAAGAGGTACAGATCGTCGGCGGGCAGGGTGTAGCCGCCGATTACGCGTACAGCGATGTCGGGATGGCCGTCGCCGTTGTAGTCGCGTATGGTTGCCAGATCGCCGGCGTTGCCTTCGATAAAGCCGGAAAAGACGGTGATGTCTTCGATGGTTTGCACTTTGCCGGTTTTTTTATCGGTGATTTTTACCTGATAGCTGTCTTCGGAAAGGATTTGGGTTTCAACGGCGAAAGGAAAGCCTTTGGGTGCGGGGACGGCGCGGGTTTGGACGGCGGGTGCGGCGGCGAAAGATTGCGCGGCGGCGGCCAAGAGCAGGGCGGGGATGAGGCGTTTCATGCTTGTTCTTTCGGAAAAATATAGGCAGGGCGCTTTTCAGACGGCCGTCTGAAAGCACGGCTGCAGTCAAACGGAAAAACGCGATGATACGCGCTTTGTCCTTTGTCATGAAGCGCGGCGGAATATAACCTTTGCGTCTTAGCATACAACCAGCCGTTCCTTGGTTTTTCAGACGGCCTCCGATAGAGTGCGCGGCTGTTTTTGCCTGTCGGGAGCGCCTGTATGCGCCTGCTCAAATCTCCTTCCGTTTTGCCGGGCTTTTCCGTCAGCCTGGGCATCACCGTGCTGTGCCTGTCGCTGCTGGTGGTGCTGCCCTTTGCCATGATGGCGGCGGTGTCGGCGCAGACGGGCTGGCGCGGGCTGTGGCAGACGGTGTCCGAGCCGCGCGTGCTCGCGGCGGTGTGGCTGACGCTGAAAATGTCGTTTCTCGCCATGCTGGCCAATATCGTGTTCGGCACGCTGACGGCGTGGGTGCTGGTGCGTTACGACTTTCCCGGCAGGAAGCTGGCCGACGCGCTGGTCGATCTGCCCTTCGCGCTGCCGACGGCGGTTACCGGTATCGCGCTGGCGACGCTCTACGCGCCCAACGGCTGGCTGGGGCGGTTTTTCCCTTTCAAAATCGCTTTCACGCCGATCGGTATCTGGATTGCGCTGGTGTTTGTCAGCCTGCCGTTTATCGTCCGCGCCGTGCAGCCCGTTTTGGAAGAACTGTCGGGCGAATACGAAGAGGCGGCGGCGACGCTGGGGGCAAACCGCCTTACAGTCTTCCGCCGCGTGCTGCTGCCGGAAATGATGCCCGCGCTTTTGACGGGGGCGGGCATGATGTTTGCGCGGGCGACGGGCGAATACGGCTCGGTGATTTTCATCGCCGGCAACATTCCCATGCAGTCGGAAATCCTGCCGCTGATTATCACCGGCCGTTTGGAACAGTATGACGTGCAGGGCGCGTCGGCCGTCGCCCTCTTTATGCTGCTGATTTCTTTTGCCATCCTGATGGCGTTGAACGCGGCGCAATGGGCGCTGGGACGGCGTGCGGGGGCAAAAGCATGAAAACCAATCCGAACATCGCCGAACCGCGCCTGCTGCGCCTGCTGCTGACCGCCGCCGCGCTGCTGTTTCTGCTGCTGATGCTGGTCGTGCCGCTGGCGGCGGTGTTTGCCGAAGCACTCAAAGGCGGCTGGCGGCTCTATCTGGCCGCGCTCACCGACGCCGAAGCGCGTTCCGCCATCCGTCTGACCCTGCTGACGGCGGCCGTAGTCGTGCCCGTCAACGCCGTGCTCGGCATCGCCGCCGCCTGGCTGCTCACCCGCTTCGATTTTCGCGGCAAACAGTTTCTCACCACCCTGCTCGACCTGCCGTTTTCCGTATCGCCCGTTGTCGCCGGGCTGATGTTCGTCCTCCTTTTCGGCGCGCACACCGCCTTCGGCGGCTGGCTCGAAGCGCGCGGCATCCAAATCATCTTCGCTGTGCCCGGCATCGTGCTGGCCACCCTGTTCGTCACCTTCCCCTTCGTCGCCCGCGAACTGATCCCGCTGATGCAGGCGCAGGGCGACAGCGAAGAGCAGGCCGCCCTGATTCTGGGCGCGAACGCCCGGCAGATGTTTTGGCGCGTCACCCTGCCCAACATCAAATGGGCGCTGCTTTACGGCCTCATCCTCACCAACGCCCGCGCCATGGGCGAGTTCGGCGCGGTGAGCGTCGTCTCCGGCCACATACGCGGCGAAACCAACACCATCCCGCTTTTGGTCGAAATCCTTTACAACGAATACAACTTCACCGCCGCCTTCTCCCTCTCGAGCGTACTCGCCCTGCTGGCCGTCGCCACCCTGGCCGTGCAAAACCTCATCGTCAGGATACAGGCGCGCAAACTGGCGGCCGCGCAAAGGAGCGAAGCATGAGCATCACCATCGAAAACCTCGACAAACACTTCGGCGCCTTCCACGCCCTGAAAAACATCTCCCTCACCGCGCCGACGGGCAAACTCACCTCCCTGCTCGGCCCCTCCGGCTGCGGTAAAACCACCCTTCTGCGCATCATCGCCGGACTCGAAAACGCCGACGGCGGCAAAATCCTCTTCGACGGCCAAGACGTCACCGCCAAACACGTGCGCGAACGCAAAGTCGGCTTCGTCTTCCAGCACTACGCCCTGTTCCGCCACATGAACGTCTTCGACAACGTCGCCTTCGGCCTCACCGTCAAACCCCGCGCCGAACGGCCGTCAAAAGAGCAAATCCGCGCCAAAGTCGAAGCACTCCTGAGCCTCGTCCGCCTCGGCCATCTCGCCAAAGCCTATCCCCACCAACTCTCCGGCGGCCAACGCCAGCGCATCGCCCTCGCCCGCGCCCTCGCCGTCGAACCCAAACTCCTCCTGCTCGACGAACCCTTCGGCGCGCTCGATGCCAAAGTGCGCAAAGAACTGCGCACCTGGCTGCGCGACATCCACCACGAACTGGGCATCACCAGCATCCTCGTCACCCACGACCAGGAAGAAGCCCTCGAAGTGTCCGACCAAATCGTCGTCATGAACCACGGCCGCATCGAACAGACCGGCAGCGCCGACGACATCTACCTGCGCCCCGCCAACGCCTTCGTCACCGGCTTTCTCGGCCACACCGAAGCCTTCGAAGGCCTCATCGAAAAAGGCGCGTGGCACTACGGAAACTATGCCCGGCCGCTCGACACACAACGCCGCTGGCAGGAGCAGACCGCCACCGCCTACATCCGCCCGCACGAATGGCAGATAAACGAAACCCGCCCCATGCTCGCTGCCGCCCTCGTCCACATCCGCCACAGCGGCGCCCTCGCCCACCTTACCCTGCGCCTCGAAGACGGCCGCCAAATCCAGGCCGACCTCCCCGCCGCCGAAGCCGCCCGCCTGAACCTGCAACCCGGCCAAACCCTCCCCCTCGCCCCGCGCCAAATCTACGTCTTCGGCCAAAGCGAGTTGATCGACTACGCCATCTGACAGGCTGCCCCAAGCAGCCGTGCAAGCGGACAAAGGCTGTCTGAAAGCGCAGCTTCAACGAAGTTAAAACCGAAAATCGGGCTTTCAGACGGCCTTTGTACCGTTTGTCGGATGGAAAACCGAAAGGCCGTTCCCGCCTGCGCGGGAATGACGATTCTGAAACCGAACATCCCGCCGCGAACCCGACTCCCTCTCCTGCGCCCGCGCGGGGGAGGGCAGGGGGTGGCGTTTCGCAGAAACGCTTTTTGCCTGCTGCTGCAACCTGTCGGATATTTATGCGGCCGCCGTCCCTATGCCCGGTAAAAGGCCGTCTGAAACCCGTTTTGCGGCTTTCAGACGGCCTCTCTTCACTATGCTCAGTCCAGCCTGCCGGCAAAGGTTTTTTTCCGTTTCCAGAACGCGCGCCCCGCTTTGGCGGCGACGGTGAGGCTGCCGCCGTGGGTGCCGTCGGCGGTGAGCGTGAGGCTGTTCAGACGGCCGCTTTGCAGGGCGGCGCGGGCGGGGGCGAAGAAGTCCTTTTCCCATGTTTGCAGCAGGCGGCAGTAGCTTTCGTAGTCGGCGGCTTCCTCTGCGCCTTCGAGGAAGATGAGGCCGTCTGAAACGGGCTGCGCCTGCTTCGATAACAGGTTTTCCCATTGCGCCCAATCGCGCGGGGCGGCGGCGGTGTTTTTGCCCAAAGCCCAGCTGTTGTCGGCGGCGGTCAGGCCGTAGGCGGCGCTGCCGACGGAGTCGTTCCACAGCCAGACGCCGTTGACGGGCACGGGGCGGCGGGCGTTGAGCGGGTGGGCGTGCAGCCACATTTGGATTTCGGTTTGCGCGGCCAGCCAGTCGAGCGGGGCGAGGCGTTCGATGCGCTCCACGGCGTCGGCCTGCCCGTCGGCTTCCAAAACGGAGGGTACTTTCTGCCATGCGGGCATTTGCGGCAGGGTGAGCAGCCAGAGGTCGGGGAAGCAGGGATGGAACTGCCAGCCTTGGTCGGCGAAAAACGCGCTCAGTCCTTCACACCATCGGGCGGCTTCGTCCGTGCTGATGCCCAGGATGCGGCCGGAAGCGAGGTGTGCCTGGTTCATGCCCATCTGCTGGCTGACGGGCGCGGCGGGGATGCAGGGCGTTTCGGGCGGCAGGCCGAGCCTGTCGGCAAGCAGGCGGCACAGGCTGCCCCGCCACAGGCAGCGGGCGCGGAACGCGGCGGAGGATGCGGGATCGGGGGTAAAACGGCCGAAGCGCAGGAAGAAATCGAGGGCGCTCGTCGTCGGCAGCGGCAGGTTTTCAGACGGCCTGAGGAAAGAGGGGAGGGCGATGGTGGTGTTCATGGCAAACGGGCGGCGCAAAAGGGGCGCATTTTACGCGCTTTTGCCGCGCGCGGCGTTTTGCAAAAAAACGTTTGTGGTACACTGCGCGCCCCACAAATCATTAAAAAACCGTTCAAATTAAGGGCTTGTCATGCCGCTTTATTAAGAAACGGTTATCCGACGAAGAATGGACAGAGATTTTCTCCGCCGCATCAGGCAACACAAACACACCCGCTACGCCGTGGCGGGTCTTCTGATTTCGGCCGCCGTTTCGGCGGTTTTGTACGGTTTGGCTTCAGACGGCGGCAAAGCGCCCCAGGTACGGCGCATCGTGCAGGAGCTGCCGCCGCCGCAGGGCAGCACACAGGAGAGCAAAAGCAGCTACTGGCTGGAAGAGGCGGTGAAAGAGGGAGACACCCTGCAAACCATGCTGCGCCGCTACGGCCTTTCCGATGCCGACATCGCGGGCGTGCTGGGCAAAGACGCCGCCGAGCGGCAGCTGCGCCGCCTGCATCCGGGGCAGACCGTCAGCGTGCTGATGGACGGTGAAAACCGCCCCGCCGCCATCCAGTTTTTCAACGACGACGACAACGGCGAGAAAAACCTGATCGCGCTGGGCAGAATCAAAGGCAAGTGGCAGGCCTCCACCAGCGAAATCGAGATGAAAACCCTGCCGACGCTGGTGTCCGTTACCGTGCGTACTTCGGCCAAAGGCTCGCTGGCGCAGGCGGGCGTCGGCGTCGAGTTGCGCGAGCTTCTGCGCGACATTTTCAGCGAGCAGTTCGACGTCGACGGCCTGCTCGAAGGCGACCAAATCCGCCTGCTCTACGACACCATGTATTTCCGCGGCCAGGAAATGGCCACCGGCGACATCCTCGGCGTGGAAATCGTCAAAGGCGGCAAAACCTACCGCGCCTACTACTACGACAAAGGCGATCACGGCGGCGGCTATTACAACTACGACGGCGAGCCGCTCAAAACCGAACACGCCGACGGCTTCCTCTACCTGCCGCTGCAAAACTACACCCGCATCTCCTCGCCCTACGGCATCCGCGTCCATCCCATCCTACGCACCGTGAAAATGCACACCGGCATCGACTACGCCGCCCCCACCGGCACGCCCGTTTACGCGCCCGCCGACGGCACGTTGGTGTTCAAAGGCTGGAAGGGCGGCTACGGCCACACCGTCATGCTGCAACACGGCAACGGCGTAGAAACGCTCTACGGCCACCTCAGCGCCTTTTCGCCATCCGCCGGCCGCGTGCGTGCGGGCGAGGTGATCGGCTTTGTCGGCACCTCCGGCCGCTCCACCGGCCCGCACCTGCACTACGAAGCCCGCATCAACGGCCAGCACGTCAACCCCGCCACTGTCGCCCTGCCGACGCCGAAAATGGAAAAAATCAGCATGGGCGCCTTCCTGCGCCAGCGCCAGAAAACCGAAGACATTATGGCCGCCGTGGAAAACCTGCCCGTCACGGCGGCGCAGATTTACTAGGCTGATTGTCAACAGCCCCTAGGGCGTGTTGACAATCAGCCTTGCGGCGGTATTTTTGGTAAAAATCCACGCCTGCCGCGTCAAAAATGCTCGCAAGATGTCCAATCTTGCTGCGCTTTTTTCCTTGCAGGCGCGAATTTTTCCTCAAAAAACCGCTTCGCAAGCTGAATGTCAACACGCCCTAGGCAAGATACGCAAAGGCCGTCTGAAAAGCACATCCCGCTTTCAGACGGCCTTTTCTACTTTTAAACCGACAGCCGCGCAGCTTGTTATAGTGAGTCAAAATAAAAAAGATACAAGGCAGCAAGCCGCAGGCAGTACAGGTAGTACGACAAGGCGCAGCAACGCCGTAGATTTTCTATTTTGGTTCACTATATTCGACCAACACTTGCTGAAATATTGTTGTACATATCAAGAAGGCCGTCTGAAAGCAGGATATGCTTTTCAGACGGCCTTTTGCTTGCAGATGGGCGTTTAACCCGAAACCCGCTCGATTTTCGCGCCGACTTGGCCGAGTTTTTTCTCGATGTGCTCGTAGCCGCGATCCAGATGGTAGATGCGCTCGACGATGGTTTCGCCGCCGGCGACCAAGCCTGCAATCACGAGGCTGGCGGAGGCGCGCAGGTCGGTGGCCATCACGGTTGCGCCGGAGAGTTTTTCCACGCCGTTGACAAAGGCGGTGTTGCCTTCGGTGGAGATGTCCGCACCCATGCGGTTGAGTTCGGGTACGTGCATGAAGCGGTTTTCAAAAATGGTTTCGACCACTTTGCCCGAACCTTCGGCCACGGCGTTCATCGCCATAAACTGCGCCTGCATATCGGTGGGGAAACCGGGGTGGACGACGGTGCGGATGTCCACGGCTTTGGGGCGTTGCCGCATATCGATGGCAATCCAGTCATCGCCCGCTTCGATAACTGCGCCTGCTTCGACCAATTTGTCGAGTACGGCTTCCATCGTTTTGGGCGCGGCATTGCGCAACACGACTTTGCCGCCGGTCATCGCCACGGCGCAAAGGAAAGTACCCGCTTCGATGCGGTCGGGTACGACGCTGTGTTCGCAGCCGTGCAGCTCTTTCACGCCTTCAACCGTCATGGTAGATGTACCGATGCCGCTGATTTTCGCGCCCATTTTGACGAGGCATTCGGCCAAATCGACCACTTCCGGCTCGATGGCGCAGTTTTCCAATACGGTTGTGCCCTCGGCCAGCGTGGCCGCCATCAAGAGGTTTTCCGTGCCGCCTACGGTTACCACGTCCATCACCACGCGCGCGCCTTTCAGACGGCCTGTGGCTTTGACGTAGCCGTGTTCGATGGTGATTTGTGCGCCCATGGTTTCCAAGCCTTTGAGATGCTGGTCGACCGGGCGCGAGCCGATGGCGCAGCCGCCGGGCAGGCTCACCTGCGCTTCGCCGAAACGCGCCAGCGTGGGGCCGAGCACCAGAATCGACGCGCGCATGGTTTTGACCAATTCATACGGCGCACAGGTGTTGTTGACCGTGCCGCCGTTGATTTCAAATTCGCGGATGTTGTCGGTCAGCACGCGCGCGCCCATGCCTTGCAGGAGCTTTTGCGTGGTTTTCACGTCGGCCAGCATCGGCACGTTTTTCAGGCGCAGCGTGCCCGAAGTTAAAAGGCCGGCGCACATCAGCGGCAGCGCGGCGTTTTTCGCGCCCGATACGGTGATTTCGCCGTTTAAGGGGCCGTTGGCAGAGATTTTGAGTTTGTCCATGGCAGCAGGCTTTCGTGGGAGGGGAAGGGCGTTGTCGGGAAAACGCGCGGCGGAATCAGCGGCCTTTTTCCGCCCATTCCGCAGGCGTGGCGGCCACGGAAACGGATAGCGCGTGCAGCTCGTTCGACGCCAGCTTGTCGGCCAGGCCGTCTTTAATCAGGCGGTGGCGGGCGAGGCGGGCTTTGCCTTCAAAGGCGGAGGAAACGATAACGGCGAAAAAGTGGTGGCCGTCGCCTTCCACTTCGATGTGTTCGCAGGGAACGACGGCGGCGATGAGTTCTTTGACCTGTTCGGGCATCAGCATGGTGTGTATTCCTTTTTATCGGCAGGGGGTGGCAAAAGGCCGCGATTATACCGTATCGGCAGAAGGCCGTCTGAAAAGAGCGGGGGCTTTTTAAGACGGCCTGCCGCCCGTTGCCGCCCGCACGGCGCATCTATATACTCGCGCCTTTCCCGCACACGCACCCCAAAGGACAAAAAACGCATGAACGCCATTGCCGACGTGCAAAGCAGCAAAGACCTGCGCAACCTGCCGATCAACCGCGTCGGCATCAAAGACCTCCGCTTCCCCATACAAATCGCCGCCGCCGACGGCACGCAGTCCACCGTCGCCCGCCTCACTATGACCGTGCGCCTGCCCGCCGACCAAAAAGGCACGCATATGTCGCGCTTCGTCGCCCTGATGGAAGGGCAGCAGCGCGCGCTCGATTACGGCGAAATGCAGAACCTCACGCAGCAGATGCTCGAACTCTTGGGCGCAGACGCGGGCGCCATCAGCGCCTCGTTTCCCTTTTTCCGCCGCAAATCCGCGCCCGTGTCGGGCATCCAGTCTTTGCTCGATTATGATGTCACCCTCGGCGGCGAAGTGGAAAACGGCGTCTACCGCCACACGCTGAAAGTGCTCGTTCCCGTCACCAGCCTGTGCCCCTGCTCCAAGGAAATCTCGCAATACGGCGCGCACAACCAGCGCTCGCACGTTACCGTCTCCCTCGTCTGCCGCGAACACGTCGCCATAGAAGACATCATCGACATTGTCGAAGAACAGGCCTCCTGCCAGCTCTACGGCCTGCTCAAACGCCCCGACGAAAAATACGTCACCGAACGCGCCTACGAAAACCCGAAATTCGTCGAAGACATGGTGCGCGACGTGGCCGTCGCTCTGCGCGGCGATGAGCGCATCGCCTCGTTTGTCGTCGAAAGCGAAAACTTCGAGAGCATCCACAACCATTCGGCCTACGCCTATATCGCCTATCCGTAACCCTTGCCAAGCGGCAAAAGGCCGTCTGAAAGTCTGCAAAACGGGCTTTCAGACGGCCTTTTGGCACGCTAAGGGCGCGGGCGTACAATCGTACCTTTCCCGACCTTACCGAAAAGGAGAAAACCGTGAAACTCTACACCAGCACCACCTCGCCGTATTCCCGCGCCATCCTCCTCGCCGCCCTCGCACAAGGCGGCCTCGACGGCCTGCAACTCGTTTATGCCGACCCGTGGGCGACGCCCGACGAACTCACCGCCGCCAACCCGCTCTCGCAAGTGCCCGCCCTGATAACCGACGATGGAACGGTTATCTGCGGCACGGCCTACGTCGCGGATTTCCTGCTCGGACACCCGCTGCAAAACGCCGCCCAAGCTGCCGTTGCGGGCTATGCGCAGGCGCTGCTCGACCAAGTTGTCAAAGCCTTTTCGCTGGCGAAATTCCTGCCGCAAGGTCAGGCCGAACACCCGCACATCCCCCGCGCCCGCGAAGCCGTCGTGCGCGGCCTCGAACACGCGCCGCAGCTGGACGCGCAATGCAGCGGCTTCGACCAGCACCTGCTCGCCATGGCTGTTTCCTATGCCGAGTTGCGCCACCCGACCCTGTTCCCGCATCTGAACGAGGCCAACCGCGCCGCCTTTGCCGCATACCAACAGCGCCGCGACGTGCAGGCCGTGTCCATCGAATCCTTGGAGCGCAAACCTGCCAGCCTCGCCGCCGTGCGCGCCGCCGCCGCGTAAGCCTTAGGCCGTCTGAAAGACAAGAGGCCTTACACGCTCTCGTCTATCTCTTCTTCGCCGCGCAGCAGCGCCTGTACGGCTTCGGCGATAAGGCGGTCTTGGCGCAGGCCTTCTTCGAGCATGGCCTGGTTGGCAAACGATTCCAGCTCGGGGTTGTAGAGTACGGCCATTTTATGCATGCCGTTTCTGTCCATGCGGAAGAACAAATCGCCCGCTTTTTCGGCGGTTTCGTGCGGCAGCCCCAGCATTTCCAACGCCCGCTTGCCCGCGCGGATGCCCGAATCAAACGTCTCGCGCACGATTTCGTCGGCATCGGCCTGGAAGAGCTTGAAGGTATGGATGCGGTCGTAGGCGCGGGCAACGATTTTGATGTTGGGATTGGCTTCGCGGGCAAATTCTACGATTTGCAAAATCTGCTCGGGATCGTCAATCGCCACCACCAGCACGGCGGCTTTTTCAATGCCGGCGGTGCGCAGCAGCTCGGGGCGCGAGGCGTCGCCGAAATAGGTTTTCACGCCGTATTTGTTCATGCCGGCAACGGTTTTTTCGTCTTTATCAATGATGGTGATGGAATAGCTCGCCGCGTTGAGAATGTAATACACAATCTGCCCAAACCGCCCAAAGCCCACTTGTAAAATGGCGTGTCGCTCGTCAATTTTGTCTGCTTCGCGCTCGGCGGCGGCTTTTTTCGGCAGCTTGCCGTGCAGGATCATAAACAGCGGCGTGAGCACCATAGACAGCACCACGATGGCGGTCATATTGGCGTTGTTGGTGTCGCTGATTACGCCTTGCAATGTGGCGGCGGTGAACAACACAAAGGCAAATTCGCCGCCCTGCGCCATCAACACGGCGCGTTCTAAGGCTTCTTCGTGATTGCTTTTTGCCAAGCGGGCAACCAAGTAGATGCACACGGCTTTGGCGGCCATCAGCGCGAGCACGCTCGAAACAATCAGCGGCCAGTTGCGCGCAACGACATTCAAATCCAGCGACATGCCCACGGCTAGGAAAAACAGCCCCAAGAGCAGCCCGCGAAACGGCTCTACATCGGCTTCAAGCTGGTGGCGGAAATGCGATTCAGACAGCATCACGCCCGCCAAAAACGCGCCCATCGCCATAGACAAGCCGCCTTTTTCCATCAACACGCCTGCGCCCAGCACCACCAACAGCGCGGCGGCGGTCATCACTTCGCGCGCCTGACTGCGCGCCAGCAGCCTGAAAAGCGGGTTGAGCAGCCAACGCCCTGCCGCCACCAATACTGCCACGCAGCCCAGCGCAATGCCGATGCTCTGCCAAACAGGCTGGCTGCTTTCGGTGTGATGCGGCGACAAAAAGGCGACGATAGCCAGCAGCGGCACAATCAGCAGGTCTTCAAACAACAGAATCGACACTATTTTCTGCCCGCCCGGGCTGTCGATTTCGCCCCGCTCGCCCAGCACCGACATCACAATCGCGGTGGAGGTGAGCACGAAGCCCGATGCGGCGATAAAGGAAATCTGCCACGAAAAGCCGAACAGCATTCCCACAATGGTCAGCAAAATGGCGGCCACCACTACCTGCATGCTGCCCAAGCCGAAAATCTGCTTGCGCAGATGCCAAAGGTGCGACGGCTTCATCTCCAAGCCGATAACGAATAGGAAAATCACCACGCCCAATTCGGCGACGTGCAAGATGGTGTGCCCGTCTGAAAACAGCCCTAAGCCGAACGGCCCGATGGCAAGCCCTGCCGCCAAATAGCCCAATACCGAGCCTAAGCCGAGCCGCTTGAACAATGGCACGGCAACCACCGCCGCGCCCAACAGGGACACGACCTGGATGATGCTGATGCCGCTTTCTGCCGCTGCCGACATAAAAAACTCCTGTGTGTTTGTGAAAAAAGCCGTTTCAGACGGCCTTTTTTATGATTAGAAAAAAAGGAGCGCTATTATACAGAATCCCGCCCGCATGAAACGTTTTTCCGTTTGGCAGGCCGTCTGAAAAGTTCGGACGTATAATGCCGCCTTTTTTCCGACAGCTCCCGCCATGACCGACACCCCGCCCGAACGCAGCCGCTGGGCGCTCACCCTCGCTTACGACGGCAGCCGCTTTTTCGGCTGGCAGAAACAGGCCGGCGGCGTGCCCACCGTTCAGACGGCCTTGGAAGACGCGTTGGCCGCCATTGCGGGCGAACCCGTAGCCGTCACCGCCGCAGGCCGCACCGACACCGGCGTGCACGCCGCCGCCCAAGTCGTCCACTTCGACACAGGCGTCCGCCGCGCCGCCCAATCGTGGATACGCGGCACCAACAGCCTGCTGCCCGCGGGCGTTGCCGTGTTGCACGCGCAGATTGTCGCGCCGCATTTTCATGCCCGCTTCGACGCCTGCGGCCGCCGCTACCGCTACCTGCTGCAATCCTCGCCCGTGCGCTCGCCGCTGCTGGCGGGCAGGGCAGGGTGGACGCACACCCCGCTCGACATCCGCGCCATGAGCCGTGCCGCCGCCCTGTTGGCAGGCGAACACGATTTTTCCGCTTTCCGCGCCGCCCAGTGCCAGGCCAAATCGCCCGTCAAAACCCTTTATTCCGTCCGCCTCAGCGGCACGCCAAGCCTGATGGCACTCGATCTGCACGGCAACGCCTTTCTGCACCATATGGTGCGCAACATCGTCGGCGCGCTGGTTTATGTCGGCAACGGCCGTCTCAGCGTCGAAGGCTTCGCGCGCCTCTTGGCGGAAAAAAACCGCCTCAAAGCCCCGCCCACCTTTATGCCCGACGGCCTCTACCTCACCGGCGCCGATTATCCGCCCGAGTTCGGCATAACAACCCCGCCGCTGCCCGACTGGCTGTGGCCGAACTTAGAGATCGTCAAGGCCGTCTGAAACGGCGCAACCCCTTTTCAGACGGCCTTCCGCACCGTCAATGCCGTCTGAAAAACCGAAACAAGGAATCCGCGATATGAAAACCAAAATCCGCACCAAAATCTGCGGCCTCACCCGCGCCGAAGACGCCGCCGCCGCCGCCGCGCTCGGTGCGGACGCCGTCGGGCTGGTGTTTTACGAAAAAAGCCGCCGTGCCGTCACGGCGCAGCAGGCCGCGCAGATTGCCGCCTCGCTGCCGCCTTTCGTCTGTGCCGTCGGCCTGTTCGTCAACGAAAGCGCCGACAACATCCGCGAAGTGCTGCGCCGCGTGCCGCTTGACGTGATTCAGTTTCACGGCGACGAAGATGATGAGTTTTGCCGCCAGTTCTCCCTCCCTTACCTCAAAGCCGTGCGCGTGCGCTCGGCGGAGGACATTCAGACGGCCTCAAACCGCTTTCCGAACGCCCGCGCGCTGCTGTTCGACGCCTACCATCCGCAGGAATACGGCGGCACGGGGCAGAGCTTCGATTGGACGCTTTTGCGCGAATACGCGGGCAAACCGTGGATACTGGCGGGCGGGCTGACGCCGCAAAACGTGGCCGAAGCCGTGCGCGTTTCGGGCGCGGCGGCGGTGGACGTGTCCGGCGGCGTGGAAAGCGCGGCAGGCATCAAAAGCGCGGAGAAAATGGCCGCGTTTTTGCGGGCGGTGCAGGCCGTCTGAACAGGGCGGCTGTGATGCCGCGGGCGCTTTGCGGTAGAATGCGCGCTTTGGCAAACCGTGGATTAGATTAAAGGAAAACGCGATGAAAAAATTTGCATATTTGGCGGCGCTTGCCGTGTTGTTGTCGGGCTGTGCGGACGCGGGCGGCGGCAATATGTCGCTGGGCAGCCTGATGGGCGGCGGTTCGCAGCAGTCGGCAGGCGGTCTGGCCGGTTCGCTGGTGAAAAGCGTGATTAACAACCAATGCGTCAGCGAGCTGCAACAGCGCAAGGAATGGCGCATGATCGCGCTGGCGATGAGTGCCGAAAAACAGGCCGAGTGGGAACGTAAAATCTGCAGCTGTGCCAGCGAGGAAGCGCCCAACCAGCTTTCGGCCAACGACCTGATGAGCCTGGCGACCAACCGCGACACCGTGCCGCAAACCGTGGCGAACATCACCGCGAAAACGGTAACCGCCTGCTTCAAACGCCTCTACCGCTAAACCCTTTTCAGACGGCCTCCATTAAGCCATGCAGGCTGTGGAGGCCGTCTGAAAACACGTTACCCATCCCGAACAGAAAAAGACCAGAACATGAAATACATCAGCACGCGCGGCAACACCGCGCACAAAGCATTCAGCGAAGTTTTACTGATGGGGCTCGCCCCCGACGGCGGCCTGATGCTGCCCGAGCGTTATCCGCACATCGACGCGGCCACGCTGCAAAAATGGCGCGGCCTGAGTTATGCCGAACTGGCCTTTGAAATCATCAGCCTGTTTGCCACCGACATCCCCGCCGAAGATTTGCGCGACATCGTCAGCCGCACCTACACCGAAGCAACTTTCGGCACGCAAGCCATCACGCCTGTACGCACTCTTTCAGACGGCCTCAAAATCCAAGCCCTCTCCAACGGCCCGACGCTGGCGTTTAAAGACATGGCGATGCAGTTTCTCGGCAACGCGTTTGAATACGTGTTAAACAAAGAGGGCAAAACGCTCAATATTCTGGGCGCAACCAGCGGCGACACCGGCTCGGCTGCCGAATACGCGCTGCGCGGCAAAAAAGGCATCAATGTGTTTATGCTTTCGCCCGAGGGCAAAATGAGCGCGTTCCAGCGCGCGCAAATGTACAGCCTGCAAGATGCAAACATCCACAATATCGCCGTGGAGGGTATGTTTGACGACTGTCAGGACATCGTTAAAGCCGTGCAAAACGATGCCGCGTTTAAAGAGCAATACCACATCGGCACGGTCAATTCCATCAACTGGGGGCGCATCGTCGCGCAGGTGGTGTACTACTTCGCCGGCTATTTCAACGCCACGCAAAACAACGGCGAAACCGTCAGTTTCTGCGTACCCAGCGGCAATTTCGGCAACGTCTGTGCCGGACACATCGCCAAACAGATGGGCTTGCCGATAGGCCGTCTGATTGTCGCCACCAACGAAAACGACGTGCTCGACGAGTTTTTCAAAACCGGCCGCTACCGTCCGCGCAACGCGGCGCAAACCCATGTTACGTCCAGCCCGTCGATGGACATTTCCAAAGCATCCAACTTCGAGCGTTTCGTGTTCGACCTGATGGAGCGCGATGCGGGCGAAATCGAAACGCTGTGGGCAGAAGTGGGCGTGGGCAAAGGCTTCGATTTGCATTTTGCGCTGGACAAAGTGCGGCAGAAATACGGTTTTGTTTCCGGCAAATCCACCCATGCCGACCGCCTCGCCACCATCAAACAGGTGTATGAGCAAGACGGCGAACTCATCGACCCGCACACCGCCGACGGCGTGAAAGTCGCCCGCCAAGTGCGTGAAAACGGCGAAATTATCGTCTGCCTCGAAACCGCGCTGGCGGCCAAGTTTGAAGACACCATCCGCGAAGCCGTGGGCAGCGTTGCCGTTCCGCGCCCCGAAAAGCTCGCGGGCTTGGAAAACCTGCCGCAGAAAGTGCAGAGCGTGCCCAACAGCGCGCAGGCCGTGAAAGACATTATCCGCGCCGCATCGGCATAAACCCGTCGTTTGACATCCCGCAGTACGACAGCCGATTCCGCGCCTGCGGTTCGGCTTTTTTTATCCGCAGCACAAGCAAAAGAAAGATGAACGAAACAGACACCCCGCAGCACAACTTTGCCGCCGAACTCGCCCGCCTCGCCGCCGCGCAGAAAGGCGGCATCGCCCGCTACACCTTTTCAGACGGCCTCACCGTCTGGATACGCAAGGCGGGCAGGCGCAATGCCGCGTGGCGCTACGCCCTGCTGGGCATGGTTACCAAACCCCTGCGTTTGGGCGTACTCAAACCCGTGCCCAACCTCGGCGGCGAAAAAGCCGTCGCCACCGAAGCGCGCCGCCTGCGCGAACTGAAAGCGGCGGGCGTCAATGTGTCCGAACTTCTGGCGCAGCAGCCCGACGCCCTGATGATCGGCAATCTCGGCGGCATCCAGCTCGATACGCAAATCGAACAGGAAGCCAAAGGCCGCCACCTCGCGGCATGGACGGCAGGCTTGGACGCGATTGCCGATGTGCACGCCAAAGGACAGTTTCTCAGCCAGGCCTTCGCCCGCAACATGATGATTGCGGACGGCACGGTCGGCTTTCTCGATTTTGAAGACGACCCCGCCGAAGTGCTCACCCTTACCGAATGCCAAAGCCGCGACTGGCTGTGCTACCTGCATTCCACCGCCCTGCTGCTCAAACGCCACGGCCTGCTGGCGCAGGCGGCAGCGCTGTGGCACGACAAACTGCTGGCGCAGCCCGAAGAAGTGCGCCGCCTCGTTTTGCAAACCGAAAAACCCGTCGCCTGGCTGCACTGCCTGAGCCACTCGCGCTGGGGACGCGACGTCCTGCGCCTCGCCGCCCTCGCCGCTCTGTTTGCACTGGCGGATTTGGACTGACGGCGCTCGTGCAGGCAAAAAGGCCGTCTGAAAAGCCGATTTCAGACGGTCTTGAACCGCGTGCATGGCAGAGCCACACACCCTACATCATGCAGGCTACGCTTGCTAGCAAGCGTAGTTCGGTAGGTCGGGCATTTATGCCCGACAAGCATGGCGCACAAACGGGCGAGCGTCGGGCATAAATGCCCGACCTGCGCGGCTGCCGTATCGGGTGGCACGCCGTGCCACAACAGCGCGTTTTGCACGCGGCGCAGTTCGCGGCGGATGTGTTTGGCGTGCTCGGGATGGGGCGGTTTTTTTGTGTCGTCTAAAACTGCGCCTGCAGCAAGCGTAGCCCTTATGCCGTAGGGTGTGTGGCTCTGCCACGCACGCGGTTTTTGCCATCGGGAAGGCCGTCTGAAAGGCATTCAGACGGCCTGTGTTATGCCGCCTCGTGCCCGCGCACGAGGGCGCGGACGATGTGGCGGTTGGGGTGCAGGGCTTCGCGCAGGCGGCGGGAGAAGGGTTGCGGCAGGCCGAGGATTTCGGCGGCGGTCTGTTCGGCGCACCAGGGGGCGGTGGCGAGGCCGCGGCTGCCGTGGGCGGCGTTGACCCAGGCGTTCGGCAGCCAGGGACAGGGCTCGTCGAGCGGGTAGTTTTTGTCGTGGGCGAGTTTGGCGTACAGGTGCTGCATGGCGGCGTAGTCGGCGATGCGGCCGACTGCGGGCAGGTGGTCGGGGCTGTCGCAGCGCACGGCGGCGTGGCCTGCGGCGGTCGGTTCGGCAAGCAGCGAGGCGGCAAGCTGCGGGTGCAGGCGTTCGAGTTCGCAGCGGTTGTGTTCGGCGTCGGCCTCGCGCCAATCCGTGCCGCTGTCGTGCGGGGTGAAGCTGGCGCCGTAGCAGTGCTGTCCCTGCCATGCGGGGCTGATGTAGCTTGCGGCGGACAGGGCGGTTTTCAGACGGCCTGAGTAGGGCGTGGCGGCGGCGAGGTTGGTCTGGCCGCGTATCATCTGCCAAGGCAGGGCGGCGAGGGCGGGGAAACGCGGGCTGTCGGCGCCAGTGCAGTAGACGATGTGGCTGGCGGACAGGGTGCGCGCCGGGGTGGACAAGTGCCATGCGCCGCCGCGGTGTTCGGCGGACAGGAGCGGCTCGTGTTCGCACAGGGTGACGGCGGGATGGGCGAGCAGGGCGCGTACCAGCGCGGCGGGGTGCAGCCATGCGCCCTGCGGCCAGTAGAGGCCGTCTGAAAGGATGTCGATGCCGGCGATGGCGGAGGCTTCGGCGGCGGTGACGCCGCGATAGAGGTGGGCGTGGCGGGTTTGCGCGGCGAGTTGCTTGTTTCGGCGGGTTTCGGCGGCGTTGTGGTTGAGGTGGAGCAGGCCGCAGGGCTGCCAGTTTTCCTGTTCGGGCAGCAACTCGTCGAGCAGGCGGCGGCTGTGGCCGTAGCCGCCCAGCAGCAGCTCGGTTTGTTCGGTGTCGTGTGCGGAGATTTTGGCGTAGAGCAGACCCTGGCGGTTGCCGCTGCCCGCCTGCGCCGCAGCACCCGCTTCGAGCACGGTGACGCGCACGCCGCGCGAGGCCAGCGCGTAGGCCGTGGCCGCGCCCGCGATGCCTGCGCCGATTACGGCAACGTGTTCCGGCGGGGAAACGGGGTTTTCAGACGGCCTGTACCACGGTTTGTACGGTGCGGCGGCGGTTTGCGGCACGGACTCGGTCTGCCAGTGCAGGCCGCCTGAAAAATGTTCGTGCAGATGCTCGGCGCAGGCGGGCGGCATCAGCCACAGCTCGCAATCGGGCAGCAGTCCGCGCAGGATGTTGGGCGCGGCAAATTGCAGGCAGGCGGACTGCTGCGGCCAGGCCGCAAGAAAATGCCGCTCTCTGCCGCAGGGTGCGGCGGAGGCGGCAAATTCGGGCAGGCGAAAATCGGGCAGGCAGACAATCAGGCAGCGGTGTGTTTCGGCGGCGCGGATGAGTTCTGCGGCGGGGAGCGGGGCGTTCCAAACGGCGGTCATGCGGTTTTCCTTGCGAATACGGCGGCGGCAGTATACACCGCCTTGCGCGAAAACCGCTGCCGCGCATGGTTTTCAGACGGCCTTAACGGGTATAATCGCGCCTTTTCGCCGCAGGGCTTTTGCCGTGCGGCCGTTTGAAAGCTATCCGTTTCGATTCCAACCCATTTACATTTAGGAGAGACCCCATGAGTGCCATCATCGACATCTTCGCCCGCGAAATCCTCGACTCGCGCGGCAACCCCACAGTGGAATGCGACGTGCTGCTGGAAAGCGGCGTTATGGGACGCGCGGCCGTGCCCAGCGGCGCGTCCACCGGCCAGAAAGAAGCCTTGGAGCTGCGCGACGGCGACAAAACCCGCTACCTCGGCAAAGGCGTGTTGCAGGCCGTCGAGCATGTGAACAACGAAATCGCCCAAGCATTAATCGGCATCGATGCCTCCGAACAGAGCTACATCGACAAAATCATGATCGAGCTGGACGGCACGGACAACAAAGGCCGCCTCGGCGCCAACGCCACGCTGGCCGTTTCCATGGCCGTCGCCCGCGCCGCCGCCGAAGACGCCGGTCTGCCGCTTTACCGCTATCTCGGCGGCGCCGGCCCGATGTCCATGCCCGTGCCGATGATGAACGTGATCAATGGCGGCGCACACGCCAACAACAGCCTCGACATCCAGGAATTCATGATTATGCCCGTCGGCGCCCCCACCTTCCGAGAAGCCCTGCGCTGCGGCGCGGAAGTGTTCCATGCCCTGAAAAAACTGTGCGACCAAAAAGGCTATCCCACCACCGTCGGCGACGAAGGCGGCTTTGCGCCCAACCTCGCCAGCCACGAAGAAGCCCTGCAACTGATGCAGGAAGCCGTCGAAGCCGCAGGCTACAAAACCGGCGAAGACGTGCTGTTCGCCCTCGACTGCGCCTCCAGCGAATTCTATAAAGACGGCAAATACCACCTCTCCGCCGAAAAACTCGCCCTGACAAGTGAAGAATTCGCCGACTACCTCGCC
The DNA here is from genome assembly GCF_044772855.1 of Neisseria sp. 23W00296. NCBI lineage: Bacteria > Pseudomonadati > Pseudomonadota > Betaproteobacteria > Neisseriales > Neisseriaceae > Neisseria > Neisseria sp. 23W00296. The sequence continues at coordinate 846,774 of NZ_CP173024.1, forward strand.
AAACTGGCCGGCAAATACCCCATCATCTCCATTGAAGACGGCATGGACGAAAACGACTGGGCAGGCTGGAAGCTGCTCACCGAAAAACTCGGCGGCAAAGTCCAGCTTGTCGGCGACGATTTGTTCGTCACCAACCCGAAAATCCTCGCCGAAGGCATCGAAGCGGGCGTAGCCAACGCCCTGCTGGTGAAAGTGAACCAAATCGGCACGCTGAGCGAAACCCTCAAAGCCGTCGAGCTGGCCAAGCGCAACCGCTACGCCGCCGTGATGAGCCACCGATCGGGCGAAACCGAAGATGCCACCATCGCCGATTTGGCCGTCGCTACCAACTGCATGCAGATCAAAACCGGCTCGCTCTCGCGCTCCGACCGCATGGCCAAATACAACCAGCTTCTGCGCATCGAAGAAGAGCTGGGCGAAGCCGCGCACTACCCCGGCCGCGCCGCGTTTTACCAAAGCGGCAAATAAGGCAGCGTTATGAAGTGGGTGACACTTGTTCTGATTTCGGCCTTTGTCTTCTTCCAATACAAACTGTGGGCGGGCAAAGGCAGCTATCAGGATGCGGCCAGAATGGAAAAACAGCTTGCGCTGCGCCAAACCGCCAACGCCGCCCTGCGCCTGCGCAATGCCGCCATGTCGGCCGAAGTGGCCGACTTGCAGGAAGGCAGCGAAGCCATCGCCGAAATCGCCCGCGTCGATTTGGGCTATATCGAAGAGGGCGAGATTTACTACCGTCTCGTCAAGCCCGCCAAATAGCCTGTAAAGGCCGTCTGAAAAACCGTTTTGCGGCTTTCAGACGGCCTTTTTCGTTGCCTTTGCGGCGTGCCGCCCGGCGGTGCGCGGGTTTGCCGTACCGAACCGCATCCGGAGGCCGTCTGAAAGCCCTTTTCAGACGGCCTTTCCGTTTTCAGACGGCCTTCGTTCGTTTATTATCCGAATCCTGTACAACGACGCACAACGACAAAAAAGGAGAATCCCATGCAGGACACCGCCGCCTACGTCCGCGCCAAAGCCGCCGCCGCCCGCGCCGCTTATTTTCAGACGGCCGCCGCCCCCGGCGCAGTGAAAAACGCCGTGCTGCTGCGCGCCGCCGAACTACTCGACAAACACCGCGCCGCCGTTCTCGCCGCCAACCGCCAAGACTGCGACAACGCCGCCGCCAAAGGGCTGGACGCCGCCATGCTCGACCGCCTGCGCCTGACGGATGCGGGCATAGACCACATCCGCGAAGGCCTGCGCCAGATTGCCGCACTGCCCGATCCCGTCGGCGAAATGGACGAATTCCGCACCCGCCCCAACGGCCTGCAAATCGGCAAAATGCGCGTGCCGCTGGGCGTTATCGGCATCATTTACGAATCGCGGCCGAACGTTACCGCCGATGCCGCCGCCCTGTGCCTGAAATCGGGCAACGCCTGCGTGTTGCGCGGCGGCAGCGAGGCGGTAAACAGCAACGGCGCGATTGCCAAACTCATCCGCCAGGCACTGCACGAAAACGGCCTGCCCGCCGACGCCGCGGCTTTTATCGAACACACCGGCCGCGAGGGCGTCGGCGTGATGCTGCAAAGCCCCGATTTGATCGACGTCGTTATCCCGCGCGGCGGCAAATCGCTGGTGTCGCGCATCGCCGCCGAAGCCCGCGTGCCGGTTATCAAACACCTCGACGGCATCTGCCACGTCTACCTCGACGAGTTCGCCGACGCCGAAAAAGCCGTCAACATCGCCTTCAACGCCAAAACCTCGCGCTACGGCACCTGCAACACCATGGAAACCCTGCTGGTGCACGAAGCGCGCGCCGTCGAGCTGCTGCCGCCGCTGGCCGCGCGCTACCGCGAAAAAGGCGTGGAACTGCGCGGCTGCCCGCGCACGCTGGCCGTTCTGCCCGACATTCAGACGGCCTCAGACGAAGACTGGGACACCGAATACCTCGCCCCCGTTTTGTCGGTGAAAATCGTTGACTCGGCGCAAGAAGCCGTCGAACACATCAACCGCCACGGCAGCGGCCACACCGACAGCATCGTCACCGAACACCTCGGCCGCGCGCAAACGTTCCTGCGCACCGTCGATTCGGCCAGCGTGATGGTCAACGCCTCCACCCGTTTCGCCGACGGCTTCGAATACGGCCTCGGCGCGGAAATCGGCATCTCCACCGACAAAATCCACGTCCGCGGCCCCGTCGGTCTGCACGGCCTCACCTCGCAAAAATGGATCGTGCTGGGCGACGGGCAGATACGCACCTGAGTCGCACCGGCAGACCTTAAGCCGTCTGAAAACTCCGGAAAAACCTTTCAGACGGCCTTTTCAGACGGCCTCAAACCGTTTCCCGACAAACTTTCACTCCACCCGAATCCGACCACCATGCAAGCGCGGCCGCCGCATCAGAAACCGATCTACCGCCCCCACCACCAGCCCTTCTGGCAGGCCGACAAGCCCTACCTGCACAACTGCGAAATCACCGTTTCCGGTTTCCGCGCCCTGTGCGGCATCATGGCCTTTCTGGCCGGCGCGATTAACGCGGGCGGCTTTTTCGCCGTCAAAAGCTACACCTCCCACGTCAGCGGCGCGATGTCCGGCGCGGCTGATGCCGCCTTTCTCGGTGACTGGGAAGGCGCGGCGGTGATGATGGCGGGCGTGTTCGCCTTTTTGCTGGGCGCGGCGCATTCGAGCTGGACGATACTGTGGGCCAAGCGCCAGCGCTTCCGCAGCGGCTACGGCCTGTCGATGTGGCTGGAAGGCTTCTACCTGCTGGTGTTCGGCCTGCTCGGTGTCGCCTTGGCGCACTACGGCAAAATCTTCGCCCCGCCCACCCTTCTGCTGTTGTGCTTCATCATGGGCATGCACAACACCGTCCTCACCGTCCTCTCCGGCGGCGTTATCCGCTCCACCCACATGACCGGCACCGTCACCGATTTGGGCATCGAGCTGGCCAAAGTCCTCTACTACCGCCGCAGCGACCATCCCCGCCTGACCGACGTGCGCGTCAACAAACCGAAAATGCGCCTGCTTCTTTTGCTGGCCGCCGCCTTTCTCTGCGGCGGCTTCACCGGCGCGTGGGGCTACCACCGCCTCGGCTACCATTTCACCCTGCCCGTGTCGGCGCTCCTCTTTTGGTTCGGCGCAGGATCGGTGGGTTACGACGTCAAAATCCGCTGGCGCATGTACTGGCGGCAGCGAAAACGCGCCAAACGGTAAAGCGCGGGTAATTTCACGTTAAGGCCGCTTCTGCCGCCCGCGCCCTCGGGCTATATTCCGCCGCTCCGCAATCTTTACATTACCGATTTTAGAAAGGACGACACATGAAACTGTTTAACTCTCTCACCGTCACCGCTATTGCCGCATCCCTCGCTCTCAGCGGCTGCATCACTTACGCCGACGGCACGCAGAAAGCCAGCAAAACCGCCTCCTTTGGCCTCGGCGGCGCCGCCGTCTGCGGCATCATCGGCGCATTGAGCCACGGCAGCAAAGGCGCGCGCAATTCCGCGCTGGCCTGCGGCGCCATCGGCGCGGGCATCGGCGGCTACATGGACTACCAGGAGAAAAAACTGCGCGAAAACCTCGCCAACACCGGCGTGAACGTCGAGCGCAGCGGCAACCAAATCAAACTGGTGATGCCCGAAAACGTGACCTTCCCGACCAACAGCGCCACCCTCAGCACCAACGCGCAAAACGCCCTCGCTGCCGCCGCGCAAACCCTCACCCAATACCCCGACACCACCCTCACCATCAACGGCCACACCGACAACACAGGCTCCGACGCCATCAACGATCCGCTGTCGCAGCGCCGCGCCCAAGCCGTCGCCACCTTCCTGCAATCGCGCGGCGTCAGCGGCTCGCGTCTCGCCACCTACGGCCACGGCTCGCGCCAGCCGGTTGCCTCCAACGCCACCGCCGAAGGCCGCGCGCAAAACCGCCGCGTCGAAATCCTGATCAACCCCGATCAGAACGCCGTGCGCGCCGCGCAGCAGCAGATACAGTAAAACGCCGTTTGAGGCCGTCTGAAAGCGCGGCTTCGGCGCAGCCAAAACGGCAAAGGCCGTCTGAAAGGTTTTTCAGACGGCCTTTTGTATAGTGAACCAACACGGAAAGATACAAGGCAGCAACGCCGTAGATTTTCGTGTTGTTTCACTATATGTCGGCAAGTCAAACGGTTGGCTGGCTAAACCAACACCACGTCAAACTGCTCCTGCGTGTAACTGTTTTCCACTGCCAGCGACACGGGTTTGCCGATAAAGTCGATCAACATCGCCAGCGACTGGGATTCTTCGTCAAGAAACAGGTCGATCACTTCGGGCGAGGCGAGGATGCGGAATTCTTTGGCGTCGAAGCGGCGGTTTTCGCGCACGATTTCGCGTTGGATTTCGTAGCAGACGGTTTGCGGCGTTTTCAGACGGCCTCTGCCCTGGCAGGCGGGGCAGGGCTCGCACAAGACTTGGTTGAGGTTTTCGCGCGTGCGTTTGCGCGTGAGTTCGACCAGGCCGAGGCTGGTGAAGCCGTTGAGGGTGACGCGGGTGCGGTCGAAGCTGAGGGCTTTGGCCAATTCCTGCAACACGGCTTCGCGGTGGGCGTCGGAGGCCATGTCGATGAAGTCGATGATGATGATGCCGCCGAGGTTGCGCAGGCGCAGTTCGCGGGCGATGGCGTGGCAGGCCTCGAGGTTGGTTTTGAAGATGGTTTCGTCGAAGTTGCGCGCGCCGACAAAGCCGCCGGTGTTGACGTCTATCGTCGTCATGGCTTCTGTGGCTTCGATGATGAGGTAGCTGCCGAAATTGAGGCTGACGCGCGGTTGCAGGGCGCGGTTGATCTCGGCTTCGACGTTGTGGGTTTCAAACAGCGGACGCTCGCCGGAGAAGAGTTTGATTTTGTCGGCCGCATCCTGCACGTATTGGGCGGCGAAGTGCTGCATTTTGGCGAAGTTTTCTTTGGAATCGACGAGGATTTCGCGGGTGTTGCCGCTGAACATGTCGCGCAAAACGCGCAGGCTCAGGGGCAGGTCTTGATAGAGCAGCGAACCGGCGGGTAGGGTTTTGGCCTGCTGCTGGATGTCCTGCCAGACTTTGGTGAGATAGCCGATGTCGGCCTGCAATTCGGCGTCGGTGGCGGTTTCTGCGCTGGTGCGGATGATGTAGCCGTGGGCGGAGTCGGGCGGCAGCAGGCTGTTGAGGCGGCCGCGCAGGTTGTGGCGCTCGCCGTGGTCTTCGATGCGCTGCGACACGCCGATGTGCTCTTCCTGCGGCAGGTGGACGAGGAAGCGTCCGGCCAGCGAAATCTGCGTCGACAGGCGCGCGCCTTTGCTGTTGATGGGGTCTTTGATGACTTGGACGAGCAGGGTCTGCCCTTCAAACAAAACGTGTTCGATGCGCTGGGTTTCTTCGGGGTTTTTGCGCTGTTCGAGGATGTCGACGATGTGTAGGAAGGCGGCGCGTTCCAGGCCGATGTCGATAAAGGCGCTCTGCATGCCGGGCAGCACGCGGCGCACCACGCCCAGATAGATGTTGCCCACCAGGCCGTGGCCGGAATTGCGCTCGATGTGCAGCTCGCAGATGTTGTTTTCTTCGAGGATGGCGACGCGGGTTTCCTGCGGGGTGATGTTGACGAGGATGGTTTCGGGCGGGCGGACGATGTCTTTGTGGAGTGGGATGCCGGGTATCATGATATGCTTTCTTTGCGAAGCCGCCATGATACCGAAACGGCAGGCCGTCTGAAAGGAAGAGGCCGTCTGAAAATATTTTTCAGACGGCCTTTATATGTGGCGGAAAGCGCTTTACAGCGTGGTGTCCAGCGCGGCGGAGATGTCCGCCCAGATGTCTTCGATGTCTTCGATGCCGACGGAAAAACGCAGCAGGCCGACGCGGATACCCAGTTCGGCTTTCACTTCGGGCGGCACGCCGCTGTGCGACTGGGTGTAGCAGTGGTTGACCAGGCTTTCGACGCCGCCGAGGCTGGAAGCCATGCGCACCAGTTTCATGTTTTTAATCACGCTGTTGGCGGATTCGCGGCTGTCGTTTTTCAGATAAATTGTCACCACGCCGCCGCAGCCTTTGGCCATCTGCCGCTGCGCCAAATCGTGATGCTCGTGCGAGGGCAGGCCGGGGTAGAACACTTTTTCCACCGCCGGATGCGCTTCGAGGCGGCGGGCGGTTTCCAGCGCGTTGGCGCAGTGCCGCTCCATTCTGAGGGCAAGGGTTTTGATGCCGCGCAGCACCAGCGAGCAGTCGGCGGGGCCGGCCACCGCACCGGTGTTCACCATCATGGCGTGCAGCGGTTTGGCCAATTCGGGTGTTTTGGCGACGACGATGCCCATCAGCACGTCGGAATGGCCGCACAGGTATTTGGTGGCGGAGTGGAAAACGATGTCGCAGCCCATATCCAGCGGCTGTTGCAGATAGGGCGTGGCAAAGGTGTTGTCGATGCCGGTGAGCGCGCCTGCAGCCTTGGCTTTGGCGGCCAGCGCGGCGATGTCGACCAGGCGCAAAAGCGGGTTGGACGGCGTTTCCAGCCAAACGAGTTTCACCTTGTTGTTTTCCGCCAGGGCTTTGTCGAGATTGGCGGGGTCGGTGAGGTCGGCAAACACCACGTTCACGCCCCAGGCGGCGTACACCTCCGTCAGCAGATCGTAGCTGCCGCCGTAGATGTCGCTGACGGCGATAATCGTGTCGCCCGGGCGTAAAAAGGTGCGGAACACGCAGTCTATGCCCGCCATGCCGCTGGCGAAGGCGAAACCGGCCGCGCCGTTTTCCAGCGCGGCGGCGGTGTCTTCCAGCACCTTGCGCGTCGGGTTGGCGAGGCGGGCGTAGCGGAAGGGGATTTGTTCGCCGATTTCCTTCATGGCGAACATGGAATTCTGGTAAACGGGCGGCATGATGGCGCGGTTGTGCTCGTCGGGATTGTAGGCGGCGTGGATGGCTTCGGTGGCGAATCGGCGGGTCATGGCAAAACTCCTCTGGATGGGTGGAGCGGCGGATTTTAGGCCGTCTGAAAAGGGCGGGCAACGGAAAAGGCCGTCTGAAAGCGCAGCTTCAACGGAGTGAAAAGCCCTCCGCATCCGCGCCTTCGCCCGAAAAGCAGGCAAAACGGTTGCAGAGGGCGGGCTAACCCGCTACGATTGCGCCCCAACGAAAATCAGCAAACGGTATCAAAACTATGCCCAGTGCAATCATAGTCGAAGACGAAATTCTGGCGGCCGAACGCCTGCGCGTCCTCTTGGACGAATGCGGAGTGGTGTTGCTCAAAACATTCGCCCACGCCAAGCCCGCCCTCGAATGGCTGAGCGTACACGAAACCGACATCGTGTTTACCGACATCAACATGCCCGAAATCACCGGCCTCGATTTTGTCGAACGCATCAAACGCATCGCCAAAAAACAGCCACACGTTATTTTCACCACCGCCTACGAAGAACACGCCCTGCGCGCCTTCGAGCTGGCGGCGGAAGACTACCTGCTCAAACCCATCAAAATCGCCCGCTTGCAGGCCGCCTTGGCGCGCGTGCAGGGCAATATCGAAGAATCTGCCGACGAATTCAAAAGCTTCCAAGTGTTTAACCGCGAACGCATGGTCGAAATCCCCTGGCAGCAGGCGCGCTATCTGCAGGCCGACCAGAAAACCGTCTTCCTCATCACCGGCGACGGCTCGCGCTACGAGCTGCCCAAAACGCTGGTGCACTGGGAAGAGCTGCTCGGCGAGAAAGTTATCCGCGTCCACCGCAACGCGCTGGTGATGCGCCACACGCTCGACAGCCTCATCCGACTCGACGGCGACGAAGACGAAGGCAACGCCAGCTGGGGCGCGAAAGTGCTGGACGTGGAAGAAGTTCTGCCCGTCAGCCGCCGCCAGCTCTCCGCCATCCGCCGCATCCTGCGCGACGGCGCGTAAGGCGTTTCGCCCGACGGCATCGGAAAAGCCCGCAGTATTCCGCTGCGGGCTTTTTGCGTTCGGGCAGGCGGCAGAGGCCGTCTGAAAACGGGGCGAGGGCAGTTTCAGAAGGCCTCAATCCGCTCTTTGCCGCTTCGGTATCGCCGCCTGACGGCGCAATATCCGCGTCAAGAATCGGACAGGCCGCCATGCAGGGAAGAGGCCGTCTGAAAACCCGCATCGGGTTTCAGACGGCCTCTTTGCATTTTCCGTCAGACGAATTGGAAACGGACAAACCAGTAGTAGTGGCTGTTTGCTTTGCCGTTTCCTCGGCCTGTCAATGCGGCAGCGGCGCGGGCGGCGGCCTTGTTGAGGCGGGGATGGGGCGAAGCTTCGAGGATGCGGCTGCGGCGGATACGCCCGCGCGCGTCGGTGTCCAGCCCGATGAGTATTTCGCCTTCCTCGCCGTTTTCAAGCGAGGCGGCGGGGTAGGGCGGGCGGCGCAGGTCGGGAATGATTGCGTGGACGGATTGGTCTGCGGCGGTGAAGACGATTTTTCGCGCGGGCGGCGGCGGATTGCGGCGCAGGAAGTCTTCCGCCTGCCGCAGAAAGCGGACGGACGAGCCGTAGAGGATGAAAACGGGTTGGTCTGTTTGGCAGCCTGCCGTGTCAGGGAAAACGGCGCTGACGTGGCCAATGCCTGCGCGGTCGCTGCCGCCGATTTCCTGATAGAGGACGGCGGGAATATCGCTTGCAGCGGCGGGGCGGATGAGGCAGGCGGCCAGAAAAAGGGCGGCGGAGAGTTTGCGGAGCATGGTTTCTTTAAAAATGACGGGCTGTCGGAGGCCGTCTGAAAGAACGGCGGAACGGGTTGGTAAAATGCCGTCTGAAAAGCGGGGAGGTGGTTTGCGGTTCGGAAAACCTGTTTTCAGACGGCCTTTTTGTTTCAATAGATGCAGTCGGACACCGACCGCAACTTGACATGTGCAAACGGACAAAGGCAGTCTGAAAGCAACATCCATGAAGTGAAAACATGTGTTCAGACGGCCTTTCCGCATATCCGACAGGCGGACGGTCAAGCGCCGTTTTCCTGTTCTTGTGTTTCCTTGTGCCGACGCAGCCATTCGAGGGCAGCTGCTTTTTCCTCCGGGCTGCCGTATTGCGCGTCGCGGCGGTAGCGGCGCAGCGCGGCTTTTTCTTGGGCGGCCTGCAACTGCTGCGCTTTGAAACGGTCGCGGTTGGCGGGGGTGCTGCGCTGTGCCTGTTGCGCGTTGGCGCGCGCCATGGCCTGCGCGATGAGGTCGGCGGGGTTGATGGCGGATTTGGCGGTGTTTGCGGCTGCGGTTGCGGCGGATTGGGCGCGTAGGGCGGCGGCTCCTTTGGCGGCACGTTGGTTTTGTCTGGCTTCGGCCTCGCGGGTTTTACGCGTTTCGCGGTTCTGCCAGCGGGTGCGGGCGTGGGCGGCGGCGGCAAAGCGCGGGTCGGTTTCGTTGTCGGACAGGGTGCGCGCCTGCGGCAGGAAGGTGTCGGCAGACGGGTTTTCAGACAGCCTCATGTGGATGCAGTCGACGGGACAGGGGGCGACGCACAGGCCGCAGCCGGTGCATTCTTCGGCGATGACGGTGTGCATGAGTTTGGATGCGCCCATGATGGCGTCGACGGGGCAGGCGCGGATGCAGGCGGTGCAGCCGATGCAGGCGGACTCGTCTATCCAAGCCAGAGCGGGGGTTTGCGTTTTGGCGGGGGCGAGCGGCGGTTTGCCGAGCAGCCGGGCGATGTCGAGCATCACCGCTTCGCCGCCCGGTGCACACAGGTTCACTGCCGCTTTGCCCGCTGCGAGTGCTTCGGCATAGGGCAGGCAGCCGTCGTAGCCGCATTCGCGGCATTGGGTTTGCGGCAGCAGGCGGTCGATTTGGCGGGCGGATACGGCGGTCATGGCGGAATCGGGTTGGGGTCGGTGAAAAAGGGGCGGCATTGTAACAGATGGATTCGCAAGGCGTTTGTTTTGGCTCACTATAACTTTGTTGAAATTTTGCTTTCAGAAACGTCATTCCCGCAAAGGCGGGAACGGCCTGCTGCGTTTTTATTTGTTGTGGACAAAATGTATAAAAATTTTGCTGTTTGGACCGTCTGAAAAGAAAATCTGACGGATTCTGTTGCCACTTTGTCCAATTTCAGTATAATCGCCTCTTCTTTGAAGAAACTGCCCGATGACGATTGGACAAAAAATGCAATTGAACATAGACCGCTTAATCGCCTATTTCGGCGGCGTGAACGCGCTGGCCGAGGCTTTGAAGCAGCAAGACCCCGAAAACGCCGCCAGCACGGCCGCCATCTACAAATGGCGCGTGCGCGGCTCGCTGCCGCTTTCGCAGTTGAACAAACTGCTGGCGCTGGCCGAGTCGCAAGGCCGGTCTTTGGATTTGAACGCTTTTATGCAGCAGCAAACCACCTTGGAGAAAAACACCATGACCACCAGCCAAAACAACCGCGTCATCATATTCGACACCACCATGCGCGACGGCGAACAGTCGCCCGGCGCATCCATGACTAAAGAAGAGAAAATCCGTATTGCCCGCCAGTTGGAAAAAATGGGCGTGGACGTGATTGAAGCAGGCTTTGCCGCCGCCAGCCCGGGCGATTTCGAATCGGTGAACGCGATTGCCAAAATCATCACTAACGCCACCGTCTGCTCGTTGGCACGTGCCGTTGAAAACGATGTCCGCAAGGCGGGCGAAGCCGTTTCCCCCGCGCCGAAAAAGCGCATCCACACCTTCATCGCCACCAGCCCCATCCATATGGAGCACAAACTGAAAATGAAGCCGCAACAGGTGATTGATGCGGCGGTGAAAGCGGTGAAAATCGCCAAAGAATATACGGATGATGTGGAATTTTCCGCCGAAGACGCGGTTCGTTCCGATTTGGACTTTTTGGCTAAAATTTTTACGGCGGTGATTGAAGCGGGCGCGACTACCATCAATATTCCCGATACCGTCGGCTACTCCATCCCTTCCGTTTGGTATGAGCGTATCAGCAATATCATTAAAAGTGTGCCCAACAGCAATAAGGTCATCTGGTCTACACACTGCCACAATGACTTAGGCATGGCGGTCGCCAATTCGCTGGCCGCCGTTCAGGCAGGCGTGCGCCAGGTGGAATGCACCATCAACGGTTTGGGTGAACGCGCGGGCAATGCCAGCTTGGAAGAAATTGTGATGGCTCTGAAAGTACGCCACGATTTGTTCGGCTTGGAAACGGGCATCGACACCACGCAAATCGTGCCGGCATCGAAACTGGTGTCCACCATTACCGGCTATCCCGTGCAGCCCAACAAGGCGGTGGTCGGCGCAAACGCCTTTGCGCACGAATCGGGCATCCATCAGGACGGCGTACTGAAACACCCCGAAACTTATGAAATCATGACTGCCGAATCGGTCGGCTGGGCCACCAACCGCCTGACCTTGGGCAAATTGTCTGGCCGCAGCGCGTTCCGCAGCAAATTGGCAGAATTGGGCATCGAATTGGAAAGCGAAGAAGCGTTGAATGCCGCGTTTGCCCGCTTCAAAGAACTTGCCGACAAAAAACGGGAAATCTTCGACGAAGACCTGCACGCGCTGGTGTCCGACGAAATGGTCAGCCTCAATGCCGAAAGCTACAAATTCGTTTCGCAGAAAATCACCACCGAAACCGGCGAAATGCCGCGCGCCGAAATCGTGTTCAGCGTGCGGGGCGAAGAAAAACACGCCTCGGCGACAGGCTCGGGTCCCGTCGATGCGATTTTCAAGGCCATCGAAAGCGTGGTGCAGAGCGGCGCAGTGTTGCAGATTTACTCGGTGAACGCCGTGACGCAGGGCACGGAAAGCCAGGGCGAAACCAGCGTGCGCCTGGCTCGCGGCAACCGCGTCGTCAACGGACAGGGCGCGGACACCGACGTGCTCGCCGCCACCGCCAAAGCCTATCTGTCGGCTTTGAGCAAACTGGAATTCGGCGAGGAAAAAGTGAAAGCGCAGGGCGATATTTAAACCGCCGCCGCGCAAAGAGGCCGTCTGAAAGCAGGGTTTCACTTCGTTGAAGCCTTGCTTTCAGACGGCCTTAGTCCGTTTGTGTACGTCAAGTTTGCGGGCGACGCCCAACTATCTATTATTAAACCAGCCGCTATACATAAAAGAGGCCGTCTGAAAAACAGTTTTCCACTCCGGTGGCGCATTGTTTTCAGACGACCTCAGCCCGTTTGCAGGCATACATAAAAGATGTTTAAGCGCCTTTGCCTGCCAAGACGCGTGCCACGGTGTCGACCACGGCCTGTGTCTGCGGGTCGATTTCCAAATTGATTTCGTCGCCTTCCTGCCGCGTGCCGAAGAGGGTGCGTTGCAGGGTTTCGGGAATCAGGTGGACGTTGAATTCCGTATCCGACACTTGGCCGACGGTGAGGCTGCATCCGTCGAGCCCGACAAAGCCTTTGGGCAGGATGTAGGGGCGCAGCGCGGCGGGCAGGGAAAACCAAACAGTGGTGTTGAGGCCGCTGCGTTCGATGCGGGTGACGGTGGTAGTGGCGGTGATGTGGCCGCTCATCAGGTGGCCGCCGATTTCGTCGCCGAAGCGGGCGGCGCGTTCGAGGTTGACCGCGTCGCCTTCTTTCAGACGGCCTAAGTTGGTTTTGTCCAGCGTTTCGCCCATCAGGTCGAATTTTGCCAGCCGTCCGCCGGTTTCGGTGATGGTGAGGCAGCAGCCGTTGTGGGCGACGGACGCGCCCGGTTGCAGGCCGTGCGCCATGTGTTCGGGCAGCTCGACGGTGTGGGTGCGGAAGTCGGCGGCGGGCTGCTCGACGGAAACGATGCGGCCGATGCCTTGTACGATGCCTGTAAACATAATCGGTCTTTCGGGAGGGGTTGCGGAAGAGGGAAGGCCGTCTGAAACGGAAAATGGGCTTTCAGACGGCCTGTTGTGTCGTGAAGATGCCTGAGGCCGTTCCCGCCTTCGCGGGAATGATGTTTTTGAAAGTGCAGCTTTAACGTATTTAAGGCCGTCTGAAAGAGAGCAGCAGGTCGCGGAAGGCGTTGGGGTCTTTGATGAAGGTCATTTCGCCTTCCTGCGGGAAGTGGAAGTCGAGCAGGCGCGACACCCAGAAGCGGACGCAGCCGGCGCGCTGTGCCACGGGAAAGTAGGCGCGTTCCGCCGCCGACAGGGGGCGCACGCTTTCGTAGCCGCGCATAAAGGCGTCGGCGAGGGCTGTGTCGAGGCGGTTGTCGGCGGTGCGCGCCCAGTCGTTGACGGCGATGGCGAGGTCGTACATGAAATTGCCGTCGCAGGCGTAATAGAAGTCGATGAAACCGGCCACGCCGTTGCCGTCTAGCAGAACATTGTCTTTGAACAGGTCGGCGTGGATGATGCCGCGCGGCAGGCCGGTATCGGGGTGCGCGTCGAGATAGGCGATTTCGTCGGCCAGTAGTTTTGCGTCTTCTTCGTTCAATACGGGATATAGCTTATTGGCCGATTCGCGCCACCAAGTGCTGTAACGCGGGTTGTCCATGTGCATGGGGAAGCTTTGCCCGGCCAGGTGCATTTTCGCCAGCATGGCTCCGGTGTTGAAGCATTGTTCCACCGTCGGCCAGCTTGTGTCCGCACCGTTTAAGCAGGTGACGAGGCAGGCCGGTTTGCCCGCCAGCACGGAATCGAAACGCCCGTCTTTGCGCGGCACGGGCGCGGGGCAGGCAACGCCGCTGCCGCTCAAATGCTGTTTCAGCAACAGGAAAAACGGCAGCTCGTGCTGCTGCAAAACCTCGAAAACCGTCAGAACGTAGCGGCCGGCGGAAGTGGTGAGAAAATAATTGCTGTTGGTCACGCCTTGGGCGATGCCGGTCAGCGAAACGAAAGCGCCCAAATCGTAGTCGGCCAGAAATGCGCGCATTTCGTCGTCGGAAACGCTGGTGTAAACGGACATGGTTACTTAACTGCCTGAATGTGGTTTCAAATGGAAATAACGTCGGAAAAAAACGGACGAATCATACTGAAAAAAACATGGCGGTGCGATATGCAAATCAGGCGGCCAAAACAGGTTTCGGATAAGGCGCAGTGTGTGCAGGTGATTTGTAAAAACAAAATTTCTTTTCCGTTCATTGATATGACGATTTTGCATTGTTTTTTCTGTTTTCCCTGCTTGACTGAAGTTTGCCGGGTCCTGTATAGTTCACATCTTCGCTGCTTCGGCGGCGCTGTTCTTTAATAAAACGATTACCGATAAGTGTGAGTGCGCGAGCCTCACACTGCGACAAAAACAGACAGAAGATGTTTTCATTGACTGTCGGTTTCTTTGAAGCAGACCAGAAGTTATAAGTTAGAGATTGAACATAAGAGTTTGATCCTGGCTCAGATTGAACGCTGGCGGCATGCTTTACACATGCAAGTCGGACGGCAGCACAGAGAAGCTTGCTTCTTGGGTGGCGAGTGGCGAACGGGTGAGTAATGTATTGGAACGTACCGAGTAATGGGGGATAACCAATCGAAAGATTGGCTAATACCGCATACGTCCTGAGGGGGAAAGCGGGGGATCTTCGGACCTCGCGTTATTCGAGCGGCCAATATCTGATTAGCTGGTTGGTGGGGTAAAGGCCTACCAAGGCGACGATCAGTAGCGGGTCTGAGAGGATGATCCGCCACACTGGGACTGAGACACGGCCCAGACTCCTACGGGAGGCAGCAGTGGGGAATTTTGGACAATGGGCGCAAGCCTGATCCAGCCATGCCGCGTGTCTGAAGAAGGCCTTCGGGTTGTAAAGGACTTTTGTCAGGGAAGAAAAGGCTTTTGATAATACCAGGAGCTGATGACGGTACCTGAAGAATAAGCACCGGCTAACTACGTGCCAGCAGCCGCGGTAATACGTAGGGTGCGAGCGTTAATCGGAATTACTGGGCGTAAAGCGGGCGCAGACGGTTTGTTAAGCAGGATGTGAAATCCCCGGGCTCAACCCGGGAACTGCGTTCTGAACTGGCAGGCTAGAGTGTGTCAGAGGGGGGTAGAATTCCACGTGTAGCAGTGAAATGCGTAGAGATGTGGAGGAATACCGATGGCGAAGGCAGCCCCCTGGGATAACACTGACGTTCATGCCCGAAAGCGTGGGTAGCAAACAGGATTAGATACCCTGGTAGTCCACGCCCTAAACGATGTCGATTAGCTGTTGGGCAGCTTGACTGCTTAGTAGCGTAGCTAACGCGTGAAATCGACCGCCTGGGGAGTACGGTCGCAAGATTAAAACTCAAAGGAATTGACGGGGACCCGCACAAGCGGTGGATGATGTGGATTAATTCGATGCAACGCGAAGAACCTTACCTGGTCTTGACATGTACGGAATCCTCCAGAGACGGAGGAGTGCCTTCGGGAGCCGTAACACAGGTGCTGCATGGCTGTCGTCAGCTCGTGTCGTGAGATGTTGGGTTAAGTCCCGCAACGAGCGCAACCCTTGTCATTAGTTGCCATCATTAAGTTGGGCACTCTAATGAGACTGCCGGTGACAAACCGGAGGAAGGTGGGGATGACGTCAAGTCCTCATGGCCCTTATGACCAGGGCTTCACACGTCATACAATGGTCGGTACAGAGGGTAGCCAAGCCGCGAGGCGGAGCCAATCCCAGAAAACCGATCGTAGTCCGGATTGCACTCTGCAACTCGAGTGCATGAAGTCGGAATCGCTAGTAATCGCAGGTCAGCATACTGCGGTGAATACGTTCCCGGGTCTTGTACACACCGCCCGTCACACCATGGGAGTGGGGGATACCAGAAGCAGGTAGGCTAACCGCAAGGAGGCCGCTTGCCACGGTATGCTTCATGACTGGGGTGAAGTCGTAACAAGGTAGCCGTAGGGGAACCTGCGGCTGGATCACCTCCTTTCTAGAGAAAAAAGAGGCTTGTGCATTCACACTTATCGGTAATCGAAAGAGCGTTACAAAGGGTTTGTAGCTCAGGTGGTTAGAGCACACGCTTGATAAGCGTGGGGTCGTAGGTTCAAGTCCTACCAGACCCACCAAAAAAACCGTACGGACAAAATCCGATGCAGCAAGACGGGGGCATAGCTCAGTTGGTAGAGCACCTGCTTTGCAAGCAGGGGGTCATCGGTTCGATCCCGTTTGCCTCCACCACATACTTTACAAATCAAAAAGGGTTGCTATAATGCGCAGCCCGTTTTGATTTGCGAAGTAGACAAAATCGAACGCATAGATCTTTAACAAATTGGAAAGCCGAAATCAACAAACAAACGAAGTAAGGTTTGTGTCTGCATGAAACAGCCGGAAGGCCGTCTGAAAGCAGGTAGTTTTAAATAACAGACAAACCGAATACAGAAATTTGGGTGATGATTGTATCGACTTAACCCTGAAACACAAAAGGCAGGGTTAAGACACAACAAGCAGTAAGCTTTATCAAAGTAAAGGCCTTAAGGAACGTAGCTAGTCAACGGCGAAACTCCAAAGTCAGAAAGGTGCTTCAAATGATAGAGTCAAGTGAATAAGTGCATCAGGTGGATGCCTTGGCGATGATAGGCGACGAAGGACGTGTAAGCCTGCGAAAAGCATCGGGGAGCTGGCAATAAAGCTTTGATCCGGTGATGTCCGAATGGGGAAACCCACCGCATTCAGTGCGGTATCCTTGTCTGAATACATAGGACAAGAGAAGCGAACCCGGAGAACTGAACCATCTAAGTACCCGGAGGAAAAGAAATCAACCGAGATTCCGCAAGTAGTGGCGAGCGAACGCGGAGGAGCCTGTATACGATAGCCGTCGGGATAGAAGAAAGAATTGGAAACTTCTGCCATAGTGGGTGATAGCCCCGTATTCGAAATTCCGGCGGTGGTACTAGGTATACGACAAGTAGGGCGGGACACGAGAAATCCTGTCTGAAGATGGGGGGACCATCCTCCAAGGCTAAATACTCATCATCGACCGATAGTGAACCAGTACCGTGAGGGAAAGGCGAAAAGAACCCCGGGAGGGGAGTGAAATAGAACCTGAAACCTGATGCATACAAACAGTGGGAGCGGATTTATTCCGTGACTGCGTACCTTTTGTATAATGGGTCAACGACTTACATTCAGTAGCGAGCTTAACCGGATAGGGGAGGCGCAGGGAAACCGAGTCTTAATAGGGCGATTGAGTTGCTGGGTGTAGACCCGAAACCGAGTGATCTATCCATGGCCAGGTTGAAGGTGCCGTAACAGGTACTGGAGGACCGAACCCACGCATGTTGCAAAATGCGGGGATGAGCTGTGGATAGGGGTGAAAGGCTAAACAAACTCGGAGATAGCTGGTTCTCCCCGAAAACTATTTAGGTAGTGCCTCGAGCTAGACACTGATGGGGGTAAAGCACTGTTATGGCTAGGGGGTCATTGCGACTTACCAACCCATGGCAAACTAAGAATACCATCAAGTGGTTCCTCGGGAGACAGACATCGGGTGCTAACGTCCGGTGTCAAGAGGGAAACAACCCAGACCGCCAGCTAAGGTCCCAAATGACAGATTAAGTGGTAAACGAAGTGGGAAGGCACAGACAGCCAGGATGTTGGCTTAGAAGCAGCCATCATTTAAAGAAAGCGTAATAGCTCACTGGTCGAGTCGTCCTGCGCGGAAGATGTAACGGGGCTCAAATCTGTAACCGAAGCTGCGGATGTACTTTTAGTGCATGGTAGGGGAGCGTTCTGTAGGCCTGCGAAGGTGTCTCGTAAGGGATGCTGGAGGTATCAGAAGTGCGAATGTTGACATGAGTAGCGATAAAGCGGGTGAAAAGCCCGCTCGCCGAAAGCCCAAGGTTTCCTACGCAACGTTCATCGGCGTAGGGTGAGTCGGCCCCTAAGGCGAGGCAGAAATGCGTAGTCGATGGGAAACGGGTTAATATTCCCGTACTTTGATTCAATGCGATGTGGGGACGGAGAAGGTTAGGTTAGCAAACTGTTGGAATAGTTTGTTTAAGCCGGTAGGTGGAAGACTTAGGCAAATCCGGGTCTTCATAACACCGAGAAGTGACGACGAGTGTCTACGGACACGAAGTAACCGATACCACGCTTCCAGGAAAAGCCACTAAGCTTCAGTTGGATCAGAACCGTACCGCAAACCGACACAGGTGGGCAGGATGAGAATTCTAAGGCGCTTGAGAGAACTCGGGAGAAGGAACTCGGCAAATTGATACCGTAACTTCGGGAGAAGGTATGCCCTCTAATGTGAAAGACTTGCTCTGTAGGCATAGGAGGGTCGCAGAGAATCGGTGGCTGCGACTGTTTATTAAAAACACAGCACTCTGCAAACACGAAAGTGGACGTATAGGGTGTGACGCCTGCCCGGTGCTGGAAGGTTAATTGAAGATGTGAGAGCATCGGATCGAAGCCCCAGTAAACGGCGGCCGTAACTATAACGGTCCTAAGGTAGCGAAATTCCTTGTCGGGTAAGTTCCGACCCGCACGAATGGCGTAACGATGGCCACACTGTCTCCTCCCGAGACTCAGCGAAGTTGAAGTGGTTGTGAAGATGCAATCTACCCGCTGCTAGACGGAAAGACCCCGTGAACCTTTACTGTAGCTTTGCATTGGACTTTGAAGTCACTTGTGTAGGATAGGTGGGAGGCTTAGAAGCAGAGACGCCAGTCTCTGTGGAGCCGTCCTTGAAATACCACCCTGGTGTCTTTGAGGTTCTAACCCAGACCCGTGATCCGGGTCGGGGACCGTGCATGGTAGGCAGTTTGACTGGGGCGGTCTCCTCCCAAAGAGTAACGGAGGAGTTCGAAGGTTACCTAGGTCCGGTCGGAAATCGGACTGATAGTGCAATGGCAAAAGGTAGCTTAACTGCGAGACCGACAAGTCGAGCAGGTGCGAAAGCAGGACATAGTGATCCGGTGGTTCTGTATGGAAGGGCCATCGCTCAACGGATAAAAGGTACTCCGGGGATAACAGGCTGATTCCGCCCAAGAGTTCATATCGACGGCGGAGTTTGGCACCTCGATGTCGGCTCATCACATCCTGGGGCTGTAGTCGGTCCCAAGGGTATGGCTGTTCGCCATTTAAAGTGGTACGTGAGCTGGGTTTAAAACGTCGTGAGACAGTTTGGTCCCTATCTGCAGTGGGCGTTGGAAGTTTGACGGGGGCTGCTCCTAGTACGAGAGGACCGGAGTGGACGAACCTCTGGTGTACCGGTTGTCACGCCAGTGGCATCGCCGGGTAGCTAAGTTCGGAAGAGATAAGCGCTGAAAGCATCTAAGCGCGAAACTCGCCTGAAGATGAGACTTCCCTTGCGGTTTAACCGCACTAAAGAGTCGTTCGAGACCAGGACGTTGATAGGTGGGGTGTGGAAGCGCGGTAACGCGTGCAGCTAACCCATACTAATTGCTCGTGAGGCTTGACTCTATCATTTGAAGGACTTTAAAACCTTTAAGATAATGCTTACATCGGACTTGTTCCGATACTTTCATCACAGTTGATTTGACGACGGTTTGTAACCGTCCGGCTTTACCGATTTGACAGTTTACGTCTGGCGGCCATAGCGAGTTGGTCCCACGCCTTCCCATCCCGAACAGGATCGTGAAACGACTCAGCGCCGATGATAGTGTGGATTCCCATGTGAAAGTAGGTCACTGCCAGACACTTATTCCGAACCCCCGCAAAAAGCGGGGGTTTTTGTTTGTTCATGCCGGAGTAAGAATTCGTGCCTGTTTGTTTGTGCCGTAGTAGGGGTTTGAGGCTTTATCCCGGGTATGCGTCATTCGGGCCGGGTATGCATCATGGTGTAGGTTTCGGTCTGCTGCTATCTTTATCTTAAGCTTCTTCTGTCGGATAAAACAGAATGTTGCTCCGGGAAAATGCTTGCCGATTCGGCAGTTTTTAATTATGATATCCGTTCTTGATTGTGCCGGCCCGTCCGGTGTGTGTGCCGGAACATTATTTCGGTTGTGTGCAAAAAGAAACCGGAATGGTGTGCCGCTTATGTGTCAGAAAGGAAAATTATGATGAAGAAAATCCTGTTCGGATTGGCAGCCTATGCGCTGGCGGCTCTGGCCGCCGCTGCGGTTAATATCAATACGGCAACGGTGGAGGAGCTGAAAGCCCTGCCGGGCATCGGCCCGGCCAAAGCCCAGGCCATTGCCGACTACCGTAAGGAAAACGGTGATTTCAAATCGGTTGAGGATTTGAAAAAGGTCAAAGGCATCGGCGAGGGTATCTTCGGCAAGCTCAAGGATGAGGCTACCGTCGGTTCCTCACCCAATGCCAAAGCAGCCAAACCCGCCGCACCTGCCGCCAAAAACGTACCGCCCGCTCCCGCCGCCAAAAAGTAGACGGGAAAACCCGTATCCGCAGCCGCCGGGAGCTTCACTGCCGGCGGCTTTGCCTTGGGTGGAAGCCCTCCGGTACTGCGCGGGAGAATGTCGCCTTAAAAATGCAGAACGGAGCGCTCAGCCTGCGCGCAGGGATCTTTGGATGCCGAAAATCGAGAGTAGGGACAGTAGAAAACCGAAGAGGGATTTCATATCCATGCCTTGGCTGATAAACAGCCAGCCCAGTATGAAGGCACATACCGGGCTGAGCAGTCCCAGCGATGAAGCCACTGCGGGCGGTAATTTGGTAATGCCACGGAAAAACAGCGCGTAGGCAAATACTGCACCAAAAAGACTCAGATAGACGAAGCCACCGATATTTTTTGCCGTCAGCGTGGCGGGCGCTGTTTCCAGCGCGAGTGTAAACGGCAGGATAAACAGACCGCCGAACAAAAGCTGCCAGCCGGTAAATGCCAGCGCGGGCAGTTTGATGCGCCAGTGTTTTGACAGGTACACGCCCAAGGACATCGATGCCGCTCCGGTCAGTGCTGCCGCGATACCCAAGCCGTCAAAGGCGGCCTGTGGAGAAAGCACCATCAGAGCGATGCCCGCCACGCCTGCTGCCGCCCAAGCCCAAGCAGCTTTGGGCGGCATGGTTTTGCCGATGAGCCAAGTCAGGAACAGCACCATCAGCGTCTGTGTCGCGCTGAGCGTGGCTGCCAGTCCGCCGGGCAGACGGTAGGCGGCCACAAACAACATGGCCTGAAACAGGCCGATATTGAGTACACCCAGCAGCACGGTTTTTGCCCACTCGCCCCGTGCCGGTGCACGGCGCGACAAGGCAATCAGCAGCAATCCGGCCGGCAGTACGCGGACAAACGCGGCGGTAAACGGAATGCCGGAAGGTAGAAATTCGGTGGTCACCAGATAAGTGCTGCCCCAAATCAACGGGGCAAGTGCGGTAACTAACAGATCGCGGGTACGGAAGGCATGCATGGCGGTTTCTCTGATGTTGTGTATTTGAATGTCGGCACAATACGGCGGACAAGGCCGTCTGAAAGTGGAGCAAAACGGAAACCTGCCTTTCAGACGGCCTGATTCTGTTGCGAACTCCCTTATTCTATCCACCGCACCACATCTTCGGCCGCGCGGCGGGTTTTTTCGCGCGGTTCGGCGGCACGGTAGCCGAAAGCGGCCATCACAGCGGCTTGAAACTCGTCGGGATTTATCAACCCGTTTTCCGCCAGCAGGTTGTTGGTGCGGCGCATATCGAAACCTTCGATCGGCGTGGAATCGATGCCGATCAGCGCGGCGGCGCTCATCATGTTGGCCAATGCGATGTAGCACTGCTTCGCCGCCCAGTCGTCGAAAGCGCGCGGGTTTTCGTACAGCGCGAAATCGTGTTCGGCAAAATTTTTAAAAAAGCCTTCGCGTTGGACAACGGTTTCAGACGGCATTCCGTGCACGCCGCCCCACATTTCGCGGCGGTAATCTGAGCGCATGGCGGCTTCTTTGCGCGAGAGTAAAACGACAAAATGGCTGCAATCGGCGATTTTTTCCGCTGCGCCCCATGCGGTGTCGCGTAGGGCTTCGCGCAGGGCGGGGTTTTGGACGACCAAAAACCGCCAAGGTTCCAAGCCGAACGAGCTGGGCGACAGGCGCGCGGCTTCGAGGATAAAGTCGAAATCTTCCGCACTGATTTTCTTGGTAGGGTCGTATTTTTTGCAGGCGTGGCGGAAGAGAAAGGCATTTAAAACGGCGGATTTTTCGACAAACATCGGTATGCTCCTGTAAGTTATCTTGAATACGAGATAAATTATAGTGCCGTTTGTCTTTGTGTCAAGATAAAATAGCAGCCTGTTTGACAGGTTTTCAGGAGCAGAATGTGGCTAAGACCAAAGATGCGGTGGATGAAATCGCCGCCCAATGGCGCAGAGAGTTGCCCGATTTGGAAGCGGAAAACATGATACTGATAGGCCGTCTGAAACGCTGCGCCGCGCTGGCCGAGAGCGAATTGGACAAAGTGTTTGCCGCGCACGGCTTGGGCGGCGGGCTGTTTGACGTACTTGCCGCCCTGCGCCGCAGCGGTGCGCCCTACAAGCTCACGCCTACGGAGCTTTATTCCTCGCTGATGGTTACGTCGGGCACGATGAGCACGCGGCTGAAAAAGCTTGAAGCCGAAGGCTGGATCGAGCGTCTGCCCAACCCGCAGGACGCGCGCAGTATGCTGGTGCGCCTCACCGACAGCGGCAAAACCCTGGTTGAGAAGGCTGTGTATCCGCACGTTGCCAACGAAAAACGCCTGCTCGACAAGCTCGACGGCGAAACGCGCCTGATATTGGAGCGCGGTTTGGCCGCGCTGCTGCGGGCTTGGGAGGGCGGGACGGATGAGGCCGTCTAAAAGATCGGCCGCAACGGAGTGAAAATAGGCTGTGCAGACGAAAAAAGGCCGTCTGAAAGCATGGAAACGCTTTCAGACGGCCTTTGCATGGCGACCCCGTGTTTTGCCTGCTGTTCTGTTACCGTGTTCCGAATGAGGGAGGCCGCTCCCGCCTTCGCGGAAATGACGTTTCTGAAAGCTGTTTTGACTTTGCAGACGGAAAAGGCCGTCTGAAACGGTAATCAAGCCGTCTGAAAGCGTCTCTGTACTTTCAGACGGCCTCTTGCCGCATCCGGCGGCGGGCTTACAGGCTCAGGCGGCCGTGTGCGGCTTCCTGCGTGATGCTGTGGTCGGCGAGGTCGGCGGCGGTGAGGCAGCCGCCCCAGAGGGCGCCGGTGTCGAGGGCGAGGACGTTTTTGGCGTCGATGAAGCCGAGCGCCGACCAGTGGCCGAAGACGACGGTGTGGTCGAGGTGGCGGCGCTCGGGGCTGTCGAACCAGGCGTGCAGGTCGGCGGGCATGTCGGACAGGGTGCTTTTGAAGTCGAAGTCGAGGCTGCCGTCGGCGTTGAGGGCGCGCATGCGGGTGAAGGCGTTGGTGATGAAGCGCAGGCGGTCGTCGCCTTCGAGGCCGTCGTCCCAGGCGGCGGGCCGGTTGCCGTACATATTGGCGAAAAAGGCGGCGGCGCCGCTGCCGCGCAGGCGGCGGGAAACTTCGGCGGCCAGTGCGGCGGCCTGCTGCACCGTCCATTGCGGCAGGATGCCGGCGTGGGTCATGACGTGGCGTCTGCTTTGGACGAGCAGGGGTTGGGCGCGCAGCCAGTCGCGCATTTTGCCGGCGTTTTTGTGGGAGACGATGGTGTCTATGGTGTCGCGGCGTTTCATGCTGCCGTGGCCGTAGAGAACGGCGAGCAGGTGAAGGTCGTGGTTGCCGAGCACGATTTGCACGCTGCTTTCGTGCTTTATGCAGAATTTGAGGGTTTCGAGGGATTTGGGGCCGCGGTTGACGATGTCGCCGGTGAGCCAGAGGGTGTCGCGGCCGTGGTTGAAATCTATTTTGGCGAGGAGGGCGGCCAGTTCGTCGAAACAGCCTTGGATGTCGCCGATTGCGTAGTGTGCCATGGGGTTTGCCTTGTTTTCGCTTTCAGACGGCCTTTGCCGTGCGCCGCCGTGTCTTGATGTGTTTTCGGGTTGTGCTCTTACCGGCACGCGGCGGAGCGGCCGTTTACGCTTTCGCGGGAATGACGTTTCTGAAAGCATGGTTACGCGTTTTCATTTCGTCGGCGTTTGGCTTTCAGACGGCCTGCCGTCATTCGTCGTCCCATTCGTCGCGCCAATCCGACCAGGCTTGGCGCAGGGCGCGGCGGACGGTGTCGCCGTCGAAGCCGCGGTAGGCGAGAAAGCGTATCTGTTTTTGTTTTTCCGCGTAGTCCTGCGGCGGGGCTTTGAATTTTTTCTGCACGGCGGCCACGGCGGCGGCGAGTTCCTGTTCCGCGTCGGGCAGGAGGGCGCGGACGGTGTCGCGGTCTATGCCCTGCTGTTCGAGGTCGCGGCGCAGGCGCAGGCTGCCGTGTTTTTGGCTTTTGCTGTGGATGTAGGCTTCGGCGTAACGCTCGTCCGACTGCCAGCCGCGTTCGGCCATTTCGTTTAAGACGGCCTCCAACTCTTCTTCGCTTTGGGCATACGGGGCGAGTTTGCGTTTGAGGGCGGCGCGGCCGGTTTCGCTGCGGGCGAGGATGTCGAGGGCGCGGGCGCGCAGGGATTTTTGCGGTTTCATCGGTTTCAGACGGCCTCGGGGGAGGGCGGTTTGGGCCAGGGATTTGCGTCGGAAAATCTCTAATGCCGTCATTCCCGCGCAGGCGGGAATCTTATTTCGGACTCGGTATCTGATTGTTTTTCAAAAATTGTCGAATATCTGCCAGGATTCCCGCCTGCGCGGGAATGACGTCCGGCAGACGGCCTCAGGTGTTTTCGGGGTCTTGCGTTTTCTGCGGCCGCAGGTGTTCGTAGATTTCGGGCAGGGAGCGGATCAGCCAGTCGGGGCGGGTGGCGGGGTTTTGCGAGAGCAGGGTCATGTCGCCGTAGCCGTAGGTGACGCCGACGGCGGTGCAGCCGGCGGCTTTGGCGGCGAGGATGTCGTTGCGCGAGTCGCCGACCATAATCATGTTGGCATGGTCGACGCCCAGCACTTGCGCGGCGTGCAGCAGCGGCGCGGGCGAGGGTTTTTTTTCGGGCAGGCTGTCGCCGCCGAGGATGAGGCTGAAATAGTCGGCCAGACCGAGTTCGCGCAGCAGCTTCACGGCCAGCATTTCGCTTTTGTTGGTGACAACGGCCAGCGGGATGCCGAGGGATTTGAGCAGGCCGAGACCGGCTTCGACGTCGGGGTAGGGGCGGGTGGCGTCGGCGATATGCCCGGCGTAGTGGCGCACGAAGAGGGTGAAGCCTTCTTCCCATTGCGCGGGCTCGGCCCGGCCGTGGAAGTCGGCGGTGAGGGCGCGGTGGACGAGGGAGGCGATGCCGTCGCCGACGTAGCTTTCGATGGTTGCCTGCGGCAGCGGACTCAGGCCGAGGGCTTGGCGCATGGCGTTGGCGGCGGCGGCGAGGTCGGGGATGGAGTCGCAGAGCGTGCCGTCGAGATCGAAGGCGGCGGCTTGGACGTGGTCGATAGCGGGCTGCATGGGGCTTCCTTTTTTGGGGATTGAGGCCGTCTGAACACGCTTTCCGTCTTTCAGACGGCCTCGGGGGCGTAATCCGAATGGGGCGCGTTCGTCGCTTAGCGACACACCCTACGGGAGGCCGTCTGAAAGTGAGGCAGGCTTTCAGACGGCCTGTGGTTTACAGGGCGGCGATCATGCGGCCGACCATTTCCGCCGAGTGGACGGCGGCGGTTTCTAAAAACTGCTCGAAGCTGACGTCGGCTTTTTCGTCGGCAGAGTCGGACAGGGCGCGGATAACGACGAAGGGGACGCCGAGTTGGGCACAGGTTTGGGCGATGGCGGCGGCTTCCATTTCCACGGCCTGCACGGCGGGGAAGTCGGCACGGATGGCGGCGGCGGCTTCGGCACTGTGGACGAATTGGTCGCCGCTGGCAATCAGGCCGCGTGTGACGGCGGCGTGCGGGAAGGCTTCAGCGGCTTTTTCGGCGGCGGAGATCAGGGCGGCGTCGGCGGCGAAGGTCGGGGGAAGCTGCGGCACTTGGCCGGGGGCGTAGCCGAAGGCGGTGGCGTCGACGTCGTGGTGGACGGTTTCGCTGCCGATCACGACGTCGCCGACTTTCAGGCCGCTGCCGAGGCCGCCCGCGCTGCCGGTGTTGATAACGCAGTCGGGGGCGAATTGGAGGACGGCGGCAGCGGTGGCGGCGGCGGCGTTGGCTTTGCCGATGCCGCTGAGGGTGAGGACGATGCGTTTGCCGTGCATCTCGCCCGTGTGGATTTCAAACGCGCCGAAGCGGTGGCTTTCGCGGCCGTTCAGACGGCCTTTGAGCAGCTCGATTTCGGGCGGCATCGCGCCGATAACGGCGATGGTGCGCATTTGTGTCATGCGAACACCTCTTCCCATTCTCCGCGTTTGTCGAGCAGGTAGCGGGCGATTTTCTGCGCGCCTTCGAGGCTGTGGCTGGCCGCCCAGCCGCATTGGACGACGTTGCAGGCGGGCACTTCTGTGGCGGCGGTGACGTCGTGCAGGGTTTTTTCGATTAAGTCGAGGGCGTCGCGGTATTCGGGCAGGTTGAGCAGGGTGATGTAAAAGCCGGTTTGGCAGCCCATCGGGCTGATGTCCACAATCTTGTCGGAATGGTTGCGCGAGAGTTCGGCCATCAGGTGTTCGAGGGAATGCAGGGAGGGCATGTCCATGTGGTCTTGGTTGGGCTGGCAGACGCGCAGGTCGTATTTGTAGATGATGTCGCCGTGGTCGCCGTCGGTAATGCAGGCGAGGCGGACATAGGGGGCTTTGACTTTGGTGTGGTCGAGGTTGAAGCTCTCGACGTTCATTTTCTTTTCGGCGGTGATGGTGTTCACGGCGGCTGTCCTCAATGTTGGAAAGGCGCGGATTATAACGCAGGCAAAAGGCCGTCTGAACAGCCCTACAGGTTTTTCAGACGGCCTTTTGCCTTATCCGGATGGGTTTATTTTCCGTCGAGGCGTTTTCTGACGGTGTTGAAGAAGCCGCGCAAAAGGTCGATGTCTTCGGTTTCGGGATGGGCGCGGGCAAAGAGGTTGTGCAGGCGGCGGATAATGCGTTCGCCGTTGCGGCGGTTGAAGAAGCCGATGCCGTCCATCAATTCGGCCATGTGGGCGCTCATGCCCGCAACCTGCGCGTGCGATGCGGGGTGTTTGGGCGGGACGAGGTGGGAGAGGTCGGCGTCGGTTTGGCTGTAGATTTCGTAGGAAACGACCTGCACGGCCTGGGCGAGGTTGAGGGAGAAATAGGCGGGGTTGCCGCTGATGGTCATCAGGCGGTTGCAGCTTTGCACTTCTTCGATGCTCAGGCCGAAGGTTTCGTTGCCGAAGACGAGGGCGGTTTGTTGTCCGGCGCGGGCGCTTTGCAGGATTTCGGGGGTGAGCTGGCGCGGGGTTTGCAGCGGGGCGGTGAGCTCGCGTTTGCGGCTGGTGAGGGCGCAGCTGACAACGGTGTCGGCGAGGGCTTCGTCCAGCGTGGCGGCGATGCGGGCGGCGTCGAGGACGTCGGCGGCGCCGGAGGCGAGGATGCGGCTTTCTTCGGGCAGAACGAAATCCTGCGGCTTTTGCGGGTCGAAAACGGGCGGCTCGGGGGTCATGGGCGTGGCCATGAGATTGGGGGCGACGAGGACGAGGCGGGTCAGCCCCATGGTTTTCATGGCGCGGGCGGCCGAGCCGATATTGGCGGGATGGCTGGTGCGGGTGAGGACGACGCTGATGTTGTCGAGATAGGCGGGGGCGGCGGGAGTCATGGTGGCTGGTGTCCGGTCGGGATGGGTTTCAGACGGCCTTCTGCCTGCCTGAGGCCGTCTGAAAACAAAAACAGGCGCCCGGTTTGGCAAACAAACCGCCGTAGCCTGCTCTGTCTGTATTGCGTATAATCCGCCGCTTTTCGCGGCTGCGGAAAAAGGCGCGCATTTTCACACAAAACCGCCGCCGCCCGCAAAGATACGTTCTTTCACAACCCTAGATTTGCCGTTTTCAGACGGCCTTTTCCCCTCCACCGAAGGAAAGCCATGAACCCCGTCCTCAACACCGCCTTCAAAGCCGCCCGCAAAGCGGGCGACATGATGATACGCGCCTCCAAAGACCTCGGCCGCGTCAAAGCCGAGAGCAAAGCCTTCAACGACTTCGTTTCCGACATCGACAAAACCGCCGAAAGCATCATCGTCGAAACCCTGCTCGAAGCCTATCCCCAGCACAAAATCACCGCCGAAGAAGGCGGCAGCCTCGGCAACCCCAAAGCCGAATACGAATGGATCATCGACCCGCTCGACGGCACGACCAACTATCTGCACGGCCATCCGCAATACGCCGTTTCCATGGCGCTGCTCTACAAAGGCCAGATACAGGAAGCCCTGGTTTACGCGCCCGAGCGCAACGACCTCTACATGGCCTCGCGCGGCAAAGGCGCGCTGCTCAACGACCGCCGCATCCGCGTGTCCAACCGCATCGAACTCAACCAATGCCTGATCGGCACGGGCTTTCCCGTTGTCGACCAAAGCATCGCCGACACTTACCTCGCCATCCTGAAAGACATCATGGCCAAAACCGCAGGCGCGCGCCGCGAAGGCGCGGCCTCGCTGGATTTGTGCTCGCTGGCCGCCGGACGCTTCGACGCCTTTTTCGAGTTCAACCTCAAACCGTGGGACATCGCCGCCGGCGCGCTGATCGCCAAAGAAGCGGGCGCCATCGTCACCGATACCGAGGGCGAACAAAACTGGCTCGAAAGCGGCAACATCGTTGCCGGCAATCCGAAAGTGCTGGCGCAGCTCTTGCAGATTATCGGCAACCACACGCAGAAGGCCGTCTGAAAGAAGTAAAGTTCCAATGAAACGGGAAAACGGCGGCATCCGTCTGTTTTACCGTCATAAAAGGCCGTCTGAAAACGGGTTTTCCCGCTTTCAGACGGCCTTTTTGTTCAGACGGCCTCTTCTAATATTCCGCAGAATGCCAAAACGGCTGCCCCACCGTCGGCGTACTCGCCTGCGCCTGTTCGCGCGGCGGCACGGGGTCGGACTCGAACGCGGTGCGGCCTGCTTCCACCGCCAGCGCAAACGCCCGCGCCATGTCCGCGGGGCTGCCCGCTCGGGAAACCGCCGTGTTGAGCAGCACGCCGTCGTAGCCCCACTCCATCACCTGCGCCGCCTGCGAGGGCAGCCCCAGCCCGGCATCGACAATCAGCGGCGTGTCGGGCAGACGCTCGCGCAACACGCGCAGGGCGTAGGCGTGCACCGCGCCCAAGCCCGTGCCGATGGGCGCCGCCCACGGCATCAGCGCTTCGCAGCCCGCATCGAGCAGTCGGCGGCAGGCAATCAGGTCTTCCGTGCAGTAGGGCAGCACTTTGAAGCCGTCTGAAATCAGGATTTTCGCCGCTTCGACCAGTTGGAACACGTCGGGCTGAAGCGTGTCGTCGTCGCCGATCAGCTCCAATTTAACCCAATCGGTTTCAAACACTTCGCGCGCCATCTGCGCCGTGGTAACGGCCTCCCGCACGCTCTGGCAGCCTGCGGTGTTGGGCAGCACGGGAATGCCGGTTTGCCGCAAAAGTTCCCAAAAACCCTGCCCGTGCGAGCCGTCGGCACTTTGCGCGCGGCGCAGGGCGACGGTAATCATTGCGGGCGCGGCGGCCGCGACGGATTGACGCAGGATTTCGGGGCTGGGATAGGCGGCCGTGCCGAGCAAGAGGCGCGAGGGGAAGGCTTGGCCGTAGAGTGTGAGCATGGTTTCTTCCTTTATATTTGTATTGTTTTTTTCAAACGGCCTATCCGCCGACAACGGGGCGCACGATGTCGATACGGTCGTTTTCTTTTAACGCGGTATCGGCATAGGCCGGTTTGGGTACGAACACGGTGTTCACCGCCGCGGCAAAAGGCGTTGGCGGCGCGGTCTCGGCAATCAGGTCGGCAAGGGTTCGACCTTGCAGCGCAAAGTCCTCTCCGTTGAGCAAAACGTTCATTCAGACGGCCTCACTCTTTGTCGTAGCCTGCCACGGTCAGCGGCGCGCCGATGGTATAGAAATGGCCGCCGGCCACATAATGCAGCGTGCGCCATTCGTCGCCGGCGGTTTCAAAGTGCCAATGGCCGTCGAACACGGCATCGTCCGCCCACGCCGCAAGCACTTCGCCGACAAACAAATCATGCTCCTGTTGCATGGTTTCGTTGGGCATGACGCGGCACAACAGCCAGCCCGCGCAGCCTTCGATAAGGGGCACGGGGCAGCCTTCGGGCTTAAACGTTTTTGCGCCGCTCTCTTCGATTTTGCGCGGATTGTCGCGCCCGCTGCTGCTGCCGAGTTTCAACACCGTTTCGGCCTGGCGGGCAACGGGGATTTGCAGCGCAAACAGGCCGTTTTGCTCAATCAGCGAGCGCGTGAATGCGGCTTTGTCGAGCACCACGCTCACTTTGGGCTTGGGCATATAGTCCACCGCGCAAGCCCAGGCGGCGGCCATCGCGTTGGCGCGGCCTTGCGCTTCGGCCGACACCAATACGGTCGCGCCGATGTTGAGCAGGAGGTAGCATTTTTCGAGGGGGACGGGGCGGATCATTTTGGGTTTCCTGTGGACAATGGTTTCAGACGGCCTGTGTGTTTTGAGGCTGCTCCCGCCTTTGCGGGAATGACGTTTCTGAAAGCAGGTTTTAAAACAGACGCTGCCGCTTACGGTTAATATCGAAACCATGGCCGCTTTGGTTTTTGCACATCATGCCGCTTGGGCGGCCGGTGCACTGCCAGCCTTGGCCGCGTATGGTTTGGCCGTATCGGAGCACGCGGCTGTCTGCCAGCGCGACGGTGTCGCCGTGGCAATAGACTTCGGCGCGGCCTTTGGCACCGAGGGCGAAGCCGTCGCCCCAGTCGAGGTCGCAGTCGTCGGGGCGTTTTTGCGCGGGGCGGATGTTTTCGCGGTGGCCGCGGATTTCGCAGCTGACACCGGCGCTGACTTTGCCGCTGTCGATGTCGCGGTAGTCGCCCATGCAGTGGATGTTGCCGCCGGGGCTGCGGAAAGCCACACCGGATTTGGCTTGGGCGGCGCAGGAGATGGCGAGGGCTGCAAGGAACAGGATTTTGCGTTTCATGGTTTTCCTTTATGAGTTGGGATGGAAAGCGGGACTGCAACGCAGTGAAAACGGAAAAGGCTGTTTCAGACGGCCTCAATCCCACAAGGCGCGGAAGGATTGTACAACGGCTTCGGGATCGGCCGCTTCGGTAACGGCGCGGACAACCGCCAGCGACGATACGCCCGTTGCCAGCACCGCCGCCGCGTTGCCCAAATCAATGCCGCCGATGGCAACCACGGGCGTATTGCCGGCCTGCTTCACATATTCGCGCAGCTTGTCCAAGCCCTGCGGCGCGGTGGGCATCTGCTTGGTGGCGGTGGGAAAAATCGCGCCGCTGGCGACATAGCTCGGATTTACCGACAAGGCGCGGTCAAGTTCGGCCGTCGAATGCGTGCTCAAACCGAGCCGCAGCCCTGCGGCGGCGATGGCGGACAAATCGGCGCCCTCCATATCCTCCTGCCCCAAATGCACGCCGTATGCGCCCGCCGCTATCGCTTCGCGCCAATGGTCGTTGATAAAAAGCTGCGTTCTGCTGCCTTCGCAGGCGGCAACACAGCGCGTGATTTCGCGGCGCAGCGCCTCGCCCGACAGGGTTTTGCAGCGAAGCTGCACCGTATCCGCCCCTGCCTTCACCATGCGGACAACCCGGTCGGCATCGGGCACGACGGCGTAGAACTTGAGCGGGGATTTGAGCGGCGGGAAAGTCATGGGTGTTCCTTGTGTTCACTATCGAAGCGGGGAAAAGCGGTTTGTACGGGGTAAAAATATCCGACTGCACAAAAAGGCCGTCTGAACCCCCAAAACGGCGTTCAGACGGCCTCGGTCTTTATTTCACATCCGCGCGTACGGCTTTGAGCAGCGGCTGTTTTTTCGCGTCCGACAACACCAGCGTGTTACCGTCAACAAAGTAAGACGCGGTGTGCTGCAAAGCGTCGGTCATGGCCTGTTCGCGTTTCATCAGCGCGGGTTCGCACAGCATCCGCGTTGAGGCGGTGCCCGCAAATTCGAGGCGGCCTGCGGTTTCGGTGTAGCCGCCGAACAGGCGGTTGCAGCCTGCCGTACCGCTGAACGACGAGCGGGCGGAGTCGAAAGCGAGCGATGCGTCGGCGTCGGCAGGCAGCGCGGATTGGCCGATCTGCACCACGCGCCAGCCGCCTTCAAGCGGAGCGGCGGATTGGGTTTGCGGCTGCGCGGCGGCAGGCGAACCGGATTCGGCGGGGGCGGCGGCGGGGGCGGCCAGCAGGAGGGCAGCGGGGTAAAGGACGGATTTCACGGATGTTCTTCTTATAGGTTGGTTAAACGGGCAGCGCAAGGCCGTGTGTCGGAATGATGGGATTTCGGCGGATTGTTCAATCGCACTGACGCGGGTTTGCGGTGGGGCCGTCTGAATCTCCGTTTTCGGAAATGTCATTGCCGCGAAGGAGGAACGGCCTCTGCCGTATCGATATACGCCAGCCCGCTTTCGGCATCGCTCTCAGGCACGCGGCCGCCGCCGATGAGTGCTTCGGCCAGCCGCACGGCGGCGGCGGCAACGGCAGGGGCGATCATAAAGCCGTGGCGGTAGAGGCCGTTGGTTTCGATGGTGCGGGTTTGCGCGTTGTAGCGGATTTCGGGGTTGTGGTGGTCGAGCGCGGGGCGCAGGCCGCTTTGGATTTGCAGGATTTGCGCTTCGCCGAATGCGGGGTGCACGGCGTACAGGGCAGAGAGCAGTTCCAAACCCGAGCGCACGCTCGCGGGCGCGGTGCTTTCGCTTTCGATTTGGGTGGCGCCGACGACAAACAGGCTGTCGGGCTTGGGCGCGATATAAATCGGATAACGCGGATGCAGCAGGCGCACGGGGCGGCGCAGCGAAACTTCGGGCGCATACACGCGCAGGACTTCGCCGCGTATGCCGCGCAGGCGGCTTGACGGGCTTTCAGACGGCCTGTTCCAAGTGTGTTTCGCGCCGGTGCCGCGGCAGTCGACAATCAGGCCGTATTTGCCGCTTTGGCGCAGGGCGTCGGGCGAGGATTCGGTGTGCCACAGGGTTTCGACGTTTAATCCGTCCAAACGCCCGGCCAGCGCGGCGAGGATTTGGCGGTTGTCGAGCTGGCCTTCGGCGGGCAGGAAGAGGCCGTCTGAAAAGCGTCCCGCAAGCTGCGGCTCGTGTTCGGCGATGTCCTGCGCATTCCAGCGTACGCTCTCGGCACGGGCGCGCGCCAGTTGCCGTTCAAACTGCACGGCCAGCGGCCGCTCCTGTGCGTGCCACACAATCAGGCTGCCGTTTTGCTGCATGAACACGGGTTGGCCTGCGTCGTTCAGACGGCCTGCGATGTCGCGCCAAAGCGGTATGCTTTTTTTGCCGAGCAAAACGGTTTCGGGCGTGGCATCGGCCGCTTCGGCGGCGGGCGCGAGCATGGCGGCGGCGATGTGGGCGGCGGCTTCTTCGCCTGCACGGCTGCCTTTGTCGATCAGGGTAACGCGGTGTCCGCGTTCGGCAAGCATCATGGCGGCAAGCCGGCCGCAGAGGCCGCCGCCGAGTATGGCGGTGTCGGTTTTCATGGTGTTTTTCGGAAAAAGGGGGAAGGGCAGGGGAGGACTGCGCAAGAGTGCCGGAAACGGCGGTTGACGGCTTGAATTCCTACGCAGGCATAACCCCGACAGGTTCGACGGATTCCGCAGAGGCGGTCTCAGCACCCGATACATTCGGCGGGGGCACTCCGACAAGACGGGCGCGAGTTTACACAAGGCAACGCAATTTGGCAAAAGGACACCAGGCCGTCTGAAAGCCGTCCGACTGGTTTCAGACGGCCTCTTCCCGCCCGCGGGATACCGCTTTCACATATAATGCTGTTTTTTACACAACAAGGCCGTCTGAAAGCCAAGCTCCTGCGAAGCGAAACAGGACGGCAGAACAGAACACACCATGATAGGCATAGTTATCGTCACCCACGAAAGCCTCGGCCGCGCCTACGCGCAACTGGCGCGCCACTTTTTTTCCGCCGTGCCCGAACACATCCGCATCCTCGGCGTCGAGCCCGACGAAGACCACGATGCGGTGATCCGCCGCACGCAGCAGGCCGTTGCAGAATCCTCGGCGCAGGCGGCGCACGGCGTTTTGGTGCTGGCCGACATCTTCGGCGCCACACCGTGCAACGCCGCCCGCCGCCTCGTCGTGCCCGAAAAAGTGGCCATCCTCACCGGCCTCAACGCCCCCATGCTGGTGAAGGCCGCGCAGTATTCCGCCGCCGCCGAAGATCTGGCGGCCTTTACCGAAGCCGTGCGGGAAGCCGCTGTCGGCGGCATCATCGCCGTCACCCGTCCGCCCGAAGGAGAAAACCCGTGCTGAAACAAGACATCGAAATCATCAACAAACTCGGCCTGCACGCCCGTGCGTCGAGCAAATTCGTTCAGACGGCCTCGCCGTTTGCCTGCGAAGTCTGGGTAACGCGCAACGGGCAGCGCGTCAACGGCAAAAGCATTATGGGACTGATGATGCTCGCCGCCGCCAAAGGCAGTACGGTAACGCTGGAAACCGACGGCGCCGACGAAGCGGCCGCCATGCAGGCGCTCACCGCGCTGATTAACGACTACTTCGGCGAAGGAGAATAAACATGGGCATCGTGCTGCACGGCGTGGCGGCGGGCAAAGGCATCGCCATCGGCCGCGCCCATCTGGTGGTGCGCGGACACGAAGAAGTGCCGCAATACGATTTGGCGGAAAACGAAGTGTGCGCCGAAGTGGCCCGCTACGAGGCCGCCGTGAAAACCACCCGCCGCCAGCTAGAACAAATCCGCAGCGCCATCCCCGAAAATGCCCCCACCGAACTGGGCGCCTTCATCTCGCTGCACCTGATGCTGCTCACCGACGTCACCCTGTCGCGCGAACCGGCCGACATCATCGAAGAGCAGAAAATCAACGCCGAATGGGCGCTGAAAATCCAAACCGACCGCCTGTCCGCCCAGTTTGACGCCATCGGCGACGAATACCTGCGCGAGCGCAAACAGGACATGCTGCAAGTGGCCGAGCGCATCCACAACAACCTCATCGGCACAGGCAACGAGCTCAACCTCGACGCCAACCTCCTCGACGACACCATCATCATCGCCCACGACCTCTCGCCTGCCGACACCGTCCAATTCAAAGAACAGCGCGTTACCGCCTTCGTCACCGACGCCGGCGGCCCCACCAGCCACACCGCCATCCTCGGCCGCAGCCTCGACATCCCCTCCGTTATCGGCCTGCGCCAGGCACGCAGCCTCATCAGCGAACACGAATGGGTCATTGTCGACGGCATCAACGGCATCGTCATCATCAACCCCGACGACATCGTCACCGCCGAATACCGCCGCCGCCTGCGCGCCTACAAAAACAAACAGCGCGAACTGAGCAAACTCAAAAAAACCGCCGCCACCACCGCCGACGGCACCCAAATCGAACTTCTGGCCAACATCGAAAGCACCGAAGACGTCAAAGCCATGCACGCCCTCGGCGGCGACGGCGTCGGCCTCTTCCGCAGCGAATACCTCTACCTCAACCGCGACACCCTGCCCGACGAAGAAGAACAGTTTGCCGTGTATTCCGCCATCGTCAAAAAACTCAAAGGCAAACCCCTCACCATCCGCACCGTCGATCTGGGCGTCGATAAAAACCCGCGCTGGTTCGGCCAGAACGGCACGCCCAACGGCAGCCTCAACCCCGCCCTCGGCCTCACCGGCATCCGCCTGTGTCTGGCCGAGCCCGTCATGTTCCGCACCCAGATGCGCGCCATCCTGCGCGCCGCCGCCCTCGGCCCCGTCAAAATCATGTGGCCGATGATAGGCTCGCTGGCCGAACTCAAACAATGCCACGTCCACCTCGAAACCGCCCGCCGCCAACTGGCCGAACGCGGCGAAACCTTCGGCAGCGTGCAGACCGGCTGTATGATCGAAATCCCCTCCGCCGCCCTCACCGTATCCAGCCTGCTCAAACACACCGACTTCATCTCCATCGGCACCAACGACCTCATCCAATACACCCTCTCCGTCGACCGCGGCGACGACGCCGTCAGCCACCTCTACCAGCCCGCCCACCCCGCCGTTTTGCGCCTGCTCGCCCACATCCTGCGCACCGCCCAACGCATGAACAAACCCGTCTCCCTCTGCGGCGAAATGGCCGGCGATACCCTCTACACCCGCCTTCTGCTCGGCATGGGTCTGCGCGGCTTCTCCATGAATACCAACAACCTCCTGGCCGTGAAAGACATCGTCATCCACAGCCACATCGACCGCCTCGAACAAGACATCCTGCGCATCCTGCGCAACGAAGACCCCGACAAAACCGACAAACTGCTCAAACAACTCAACGGACAGGAAGAGGCCGTCTGAAACCCCGTCTGCGGTTTTCAGACGGCCTTAAAACGCCCTGCGCCGCACGTTTCATGCCACTTGCGGGCAACCCCCCGCCGAAAGGCCGTCTGAACAGCCGCTACAACGGAGTACACAGACCGTCGTGCCGTTTCAGACGGCCTTAAACCCCGTAGGGCGCGCCGCACGCGGTTCATGCCGCCACGGACGAAGGCTGTCTGAAAGACCGGAAAAGGCCGCCCCATTTCGCGGAATGACGTTTCTGAAAGCGCCGCTTCAACGAAGTTCAAAACCAAAAAACCGAAATCCCGCCATGCCCAAACGCCCCCGCCAACCCGTCTTTCCGCCGCCGCTGTTCCCCGCCGTGCTCCGTGCCGACGATGCCCTGTTGCGCCGCATCGCCGCCACCGCCGACAGCGGCGCGGAAGCCGAACGGCACTACGC
The DNA here is from genome assembly GCF_044772855.1 of Neisseria sp. 23W00296. Classification (NCBI taxonomy): domain Bacteria; kingdom Pseudomonadati; phylum Pseudomonadota; class Betaproteobacteria; order Neisseriales; family Neisseriaceae; genus Neisseria; species Neisseria sp. 23W00296. The sequence continues at coordinate 883,282 of NZ_CP173024.1, forward strand.
CGCCCTGCGCCAAACCGTGCGCGAACAAAACGGCTTTCTTACCCACCAACAGGGCTACTACCCCGCCGGTGCCGTCGAACCGGCCGCCGAAAACGCCGCAGACCCCGCCGCCTTCGTGCTGGGCTAGCTCATCATCATCCAAAGCGAAGCCGCCTACGCTCTTCGCTACCTTCAACAACAGCGTCCAAGCACTCGGCAAAGTCAGTAGCATCCAATGCATCACCCTTTCTCCAAAGAGCAATGGCAGCAAATCAACAAAGCGATAGAATATGGGAAGACTCATAATATTAATGTTAAAGTAACGGAGATTAAATAATGGAAAACAAGCTAGAAAATCAATATTTTGCAAGTTTATATGCAAATGAAAAGCGTTCGTCGTGCAAACGCAATCTGGATTTAGATTGTTAATGTTAGACACCTTATTCCCACCTCATATTTTACTTCCGGATATTGATAACAATCTGCTTGGGCAAGCTGTTTTTAAGGCATTAAAAAAGGGGCTTAGGAAGCAAAATCGCCAAAAACAGTGATAAGCTTCTGAAATGAAATTAAAAAACAAGTATCAAAAGTTCAGCAAAATTTCCGAACCGCAATTTCGTCAAATCCTGCGGCTGTTTGCTTTGGATTTGACCGCCTCCGATACTGCCGGGCTAACCGGTATCAGCGTCCGAAGCATCAACACGCTCTTTCCTGAAATTGCGCCGGCGTTTGGCTGTCGAAAGCGAGCGGCAAACCCCTTTTGACGGCGTTGTGGAACTTGACGAATCTTACTTTGGCGCAAAGCGCATCCGTGGTAAACGCGGGCGCGGTGCCGGTGGCAAAACCGTCGTTTTCGGCGTACTCAAACGGGGCAACAAGGTCTATACGGAAATCGTTCCTGATGCGTCCAAAGCCACACTGCAAAAGGTAATACGCGGGCACATTTCTGTTGAGAGTGTTATCAATACTGATGGCCGGCGTGGTTATCACGGCTTGGTTGATATGGGTTTTGCAAAGCATTTCAGGGTGCGTCACGGGCAGAATGAATTTGCCCGAGGAGCGCAGCATATCAACGGTATCGAGTCGTTTTGGAGTTATGCAAAACACCGTCTGATACAATTTCACGGCGTAGCACGACATACGTTTTACCTGCACTTGAAAGAAACCGAATTCCGCTTTAATCACAGGCATGATGATTTGTACAAAGTGCTGCTGAAAATGCTGCGAAAAGATCCTTTGAAATGATTTTTGCTTCCTAAGCCCCTTTTATAAATTTCTTAAAGTACCGTCAAACCCAAAGCAGCCCGAAAGAAATACGCTCTTTGAGGTGTTGCAGCAAACGGGAGCGGGAATTCTGTTGCCGACAGGCTTCAGACGGCCTTAAAGGAAACATCCTGTAGGTCAGATACCCGTATCCGACATTTTTAGGCCGTCTGAAACCGCCAATCCCGCCGCGTACCAAACTCTCCCTGCGCCCCAATTGCGGGAAGAGGGTAGGTAGCATTTGCAGAACTACGTTTTGCCGATGTCCTGAAAGTGTTGTCCGAAAGTGCAAAAGGCCGTCTGAAACCCGCAAGAAAGGACAAACCATGCACAGCCAGGGAAGCCCCGAATACATCCCCGTCGACGGCGCGCGCTGTCTGTTTGCCCAAGTGCTGCTCGCGCGGCAGGACTGCGGCACGCTGGTGGTGTTTGAAAGCGGCGGCGCGTCCACCCGCTCGATTTGGGCGCCGGTGCAGGCGCAGACCGCCGCCTTCGCCCGCGCCGTCGTTTACGACCGCGCCGGACTCGGCCGCTCCGACCCCGACCCGCACGGCCGCACCCTTGCGCGCATGGCCGCCGATCTCAACCGCCTGCTCGATTATTTCGCCGCGCCCTGCTGCATACTCGTCGGCCACAGCGCCGGCGGCGCCATCGTCCGCCTGGCCGCCGCCGAGCGTCCCGAACGCATCACCGGCCTAGTGCTGGCCGACCCCGCCGACGAAGCCGACGACACCCTGTTTTCCCCCGCCTTCCGCCGCGCCGAGCGCATCGGCATCGCCGCCCACCGCCTGCTCGCCCATGCCCGCCTGCTGCCGCTGCTCTACCGCCGCCTGCTCGCCGCCCTGCCCGCCGATGCCGCCGCCGATTTGCGCCGCGACGGCATGACGCCCGCCGTGTTCCGCACCTGCGCCGAGCAGTCGCGCACCTTTCTCGACGAACTCTACGCATGGCGGCGCAACCCGCCCGACACCGGCGCCATCCCGCTGACCATCGTCTCCGGCGCCCTGCCCGGCAGCGGTATCAGCCGCAAAGCGCGCGCGCACCTAAACGCACTGCACGAACAACGCGCCCGCGCCGCGCCGCACGGCCGCCACATTACCGCCCCGCATTCCGGCCACTACGTGCCGCTGGACGACGCCGAACTGCTGGCAGCGGAAATCCGCCGCTTGGCCGTGGCGGATAAGGACGTCTGAAAGCGGGCAATCTGCCGCGCACCTGACTCCTTCCCCCGAGAACCCCCAAAACGCCTGCAAGTCCAACCATGTCCGCCGCCGACCTCCCCGCCCTAATCGAAGAAGCCTACCGCCTGTTCGCCACCTGCCGCGCCGCCTTCCCGCTGGCTATTTGCGGCTGCCCCTGCTGCTCGCCCCAAGATTTCCAGCGCGAACTACTGAGCTTTCCCCTGCGGCAAATCCCCGAAGACTGTCTGCAAACCTATCTCGGCAGCGTTCCTTCGGACTACGAAGCTGCCACCGCCCGAGACATGAAATACTTTCTGCCGCGCATACTCGATGGCATCGCACGCGGCGAAGACATCCCCAGTCTGGAAGAAATGCAGCTCGACAAACTGCGCTGCGACCTGTCCGAAGTCTGGTCGGCTGCCGAATTGGACTTTATGCACCGCTTCGCCCGCGCTTGGTTTGCCCGCCGGCTCACCGCACCCGACGGCAACCCCGCCGCCGCGCTGCTGATGTTCCACTACGCCGATTTGGACATCACCGCCGAACTGCTCGACATCTGGACGCAGCACGCCGACCGCCTGCCCGCTCTTGCCGCCTTTGTCGAAACGTGGACGGCGCTGCCCGTCGGCAGCAAAAAATGGCGGCAGGATTTTTATCTGCCCGCCGGCCGCCGCCAAGATCCTGCGGTCTTCAACCAAGCCTTCGAGGAATGGTTCGCCCGACCCGCTACCCGCGCCGCCTTCCATGCCGCCCTTGAAACCGCGCTGCTGGCAGGAAGCGTTCCCGGCGACGAAGTGCCGCTGTGGGAATGCTGCTACGATGGTCTCGAAAGCAGCCTGAAAGTATCAAAGGCCGTCTGAAAACGTCAAACCCGCCGCGTACCAAACTCCCTCCCCTGCGCCCTAAGCGCGGGGAGGGCAGGGGTGGGGGTGGCAGTTCGCAGAACTGCTTTTATTTTCGCCCCGCAAAGTTTTCGCAACGGCCGACGCTTCCGCCCTGTACAACACGACTTTCTCCGCAAGCGTGAGAGGAAACTCTTTCGGCCGACGGGTTTCAGACGGCCTTAACGGCGGTCTGGAAAAAAGAGGAGCCGCAGTTAAGATATAGTGAGCCAAAATAAAAAATATACGGCGTTGCTGCGCCTTGCCGTATTACCCATACTGTCTGCGGCTTGCTGCCTTGTATCTTTTCTATTTTGGCTCACTATAGTTAAACAAAACAAAAAGTATATAATTCTCTCCCTTAACTCCACACCTTACCCGTTCCCGTTTTATGGCCTACTCTATCGATTTCCGTCAAAAAGCATTAGACCACTACGAACAGCACGGCAACATCAGCCAAACCGCACGCACCTTCCGCATTACCAACCGAACCCTTTACCAATGGATTGCCCTCAAAAAGGAAACAGGTTCGCTGCAACACCGCACCAAAGGCGGCAATTCGGAACGTATCGACAAAGAAGAACTGCGCCGCTATGTGGCAGAACATCCCGATGCCTATCAATACGAAATAGCACAGCACTTGGGCTGCACCGCATCCAATGTCGGCTACCTGCTCAAAACACTCAAGATCACGCGTAAAAAAAGACAACCGTCTACAAAGAACAAGACCTCCAAAAAGTAACCGCCTACCAAAAACAGCTGGAACAATATTCAGAAATGCCAAAGGTTTACTTGGATGAAACGGGTTTTGATACTTTCTATTACCGCCCGTATGCCTATGCCTTGAGGGGACAGATTGTCAAAGCGCGGATTTCCGGCAAGCGCTATGAAAGAATGTCATTGGTTGCCGCCCGTGCGGATGGGAAACTGATTGCGCCGATGGTTTACAAAGGCACAATGGACAGCAGCTTGTTTGAAGCGTGGTTTGGGCAGTTTCTGTTGAAGGAACTTAAAGAGCCTTCGGTCATTATTATGGATAACGCCCGTTTTCACAGGATGGCGGTACTGCGTGAAATGGCGCAGAGGGCAGGACATATCATTCTGCCGCTGCCGCCATATTCGCCTGAGTTGAACCCGATAGAAAAGGTGTGGGCGAATATCAAACGGCATCTGGGGGAAGTGATGTCCGGCTGTTTGTCTTTTGAGCAGGCTTTGTTGGATATTTTTTATTTTGTTTGACTATATAAAACTGCCGCCCCGTCTGAAAGCGCTGTTTTTTCACACTATGCAAAAAGGGGCCGTCTGAAAACCGCAAACGGGTTTTCAGACGGCCTTTTTGCCGCAGGCGTCGGCTTTATTTGTTGGCCGCTTTGGCCAGTGCCGCGCCTTTGCTGCGGACGGCGGCCTGCGGGGCGGGGGCTTTCATGCCGCGTTCTTTGCGTACTTTGTCGATGATTTCTTCCACTTTTTTCATCGAGGCGTCCCAGTCGCCGCCGGTAAAGATAACTTGGTATTTGCCGCCGACGATGAAGGTGGGTGTGCCGTCGATGCCCATTTGTTCGGTCAGCTCGGCCATTTGTTTGGCTTGCGCCTGGTTGCCGAAGGAGTCGTAGGCGGCGGTGAGTTTCGCGCCGTCGAAGGAGGTTTGCGCGGCTGCCCATTGTTTGAAGGCGGCGGGGTCGGACAGGTTGAGGCGCTGTTCGTAAATGGCTTTGAACACGGGCAGGTTGGCCTGGTATTTCATGCCGCTGCTGTTGACGGCGGCGGCGATGCGCGCCATGCCTTCCATTTCGGGCTGCCAGACGACGTGGATGGGGCGGATGTAGGTGTCGCTGCTCCATTTTTTGCTGTGTTTCTGCAAAACGGGTTCGAGGTGGAAGCAGTGGACGCAGAAGTAGCCGAAAAATTCCGCCACTTCGATTTTGTCTTGCTGCTGCTGCGGCAGGGGTTTTTTCAGGACGGTGTAGTCGGTGCCTTCTTTCACTTCGGCGTGGGCGGCGGCAAGGCCGAGGGCGAGGGCGGCGGCCAGGAGGGTTCGTTGCAGTTTCATGGTGTTTGTTTCCTTGTGTGTCGGTGGGTTAGCGGGCGGGACGGGCGAAGCTGTCTATGCCTTTCTGTTGCAGGGTTTGGCGGGTGTTGGCGGCGGCATCGGCGGTCAGCGGGGCGGTTTGCACGCGGTACATGGTTTTGCCCTGTACTGTGGCTTCGGCGACGTGGGCGTCTACGCCGGCCATGGCAAGTTTGGCACGCTGCACTTCGGCTTTGTCGCGGCTGCCGTAGGAGCCGGCCTGGACGATGATGCGGCCTTTGCCGCTGCCGCCGCTTTGCGCTTCGCTTTTGCCGGCATGGCCGTTGAGGGCGTCTTGGGCTTTTTTGCGCTCGGCTTCGCGGTCGGTTTTGGCCTGGTTTTTGCCTGCTTTGCCGTTGAGGATTTGCTCGGGCGTGGGCTTGGCCTGCGGTTTGTCGGTTTTTTTGCGTTCGGGTTTGGGTTTGTCGGTTTTGTGCGGCGGCAGGGCGTCGGGGATGCCGATGATGTCGGAGGGTTCGGTGTCGTCCTGCGCTTTGGGCTCGGAAGCGGGGATTTCTTTGGGCTCGCTCGCGCTGATGCTCTGCGGCTCGGAGGCGGGAAGCGGCTGGGGCGGCGGCACAGGTTCGGCCGGTTTTTTTGGTGTGAGGATTTCGGGCGGCGGCAGTTCTTTTTCTACCACGGGGTCTTTGAAATCGCGTTTGCGGCCGGTTTCGAGTACGTAAACCACGCCGCCGATAATCAGGGTGGCCAAAAGCAGGCCGATAATGAAGCCGGTAAGGCCTTTACCGTAGGGTTTCTCTGTTTTCATAAAGTTCATAAAGTGCAAACTACCTTTTTTGTTTCGATGTGTAGAGGCCGTCTGAAAGGGGATGCGGCAAACGGCGGCGTATTCTAGCAAATATTCAGACGGCCTGTTGCGCTTGTTTTAACTTCGTTGAAGCTGCGCTTTCAGACGGCCTCTACGGTTTTTACATGGAGCGGCGGAAGCCTACGGCGCGCAGGATGTGGCCGCGCGCCACTTCGGTGTCGCCCGCGAGGTCGGCGATGGTGCGGGCGGTGCGCATGATGCGGTGGAAGCTGCGGGCGGAGAGGGAGAGTTTTTCCAGTATGCCGCCGAGGGTTTCCCTGGCTTCGGCGGATATGCCGGCGGCGGTGTCCAGCTCGGTGGGGGAGAGGGCGCGGTTGAGCTTGCCCTGCCGCACGTTTTGGCGTTCGCGGGCGGCGAGGACGCGTTCGAGCACAGCCGCGCTGGGTTCGCCCGCTTTGGCGCTGACGAGTTCGTCGGCGGGGAGGGCGGGAACTTCGATGACGAGGTCGATGCGGTCGATGAGCGGGCCGGAGATTTTGCTGCGGTAGCGCAGGATGGCGTCGGGCGTGCAGCGGCAGGGTTTGGCGGGGTGGCCGTGGTAGCCGCAGGGGCAGGGGTTCATGGCGGCGATAAGTTGGAAGTCGGCGGGGAACACGGCCTGGCGGGCGGCGCGGGAGATGTGGATTTCGCCGCTTTCGAGGGGCTCGCGCAGGGCTTCGAGCACTTTGCGGTCGAACTCGGGCAGTTCGTCGAGAAACAGCACGCCTTTGTGCGCCAGCGAGATTTCGCCGGGACGGGGGTCGGAGCCGCCGCCGACAAGGGCGACGGCGCTGGCGGAGTGGTGCGGGCTTTTGTAGGGACGGTTGCGGCTGTGTTTTTGCGCGTGGTGCGGCAGCAGCGATTGCAGCGTCCACACTTCTATCAGTTCGTCGTCGGTGAGCGGCGGCAGGATGGAGGGCAGGCGTTGGGCGAGCATGGATTTGCCGGTGCCGGGCGGGCCCATCATCAGCAGGCTGTGGCCGCCTGCGGCGGCGATTTCGAGGGCGAGGCGGGCGGTGTGCTGGCCTTTGACGTCGCGCAAGTCGGGCAGGACGGCATTTTCAGACGGCCTTACTTCTGCGGCTTCGGCGCGGGGCAGAGTTTCGATGCCGTTGAGGTGGGCGGCAACGGCGGCGAGGCTGTCCGCGCCGTAGGCTTCCACGCCCTGCATCACGGCGGCCTGCGCGGCGTTTTCAGACGGCATGATGAAGGCGCGTTTTGCCTGTTTGGCCTGCCAGGCCATGGCCGGTGCGCCGCGTATCGGCCGCAGCAGGCCGGAGAGGGCGAGTTCGCCGGCAAATTCGCAATGCGGCAGTTTTTCGGGGGAAATCTGGCCGGAGGCGGCGAGAATGCCGACGGCGATCGGCAGGTCGAAGCGGCCGGATTCTTTGGGCAGGTCGGCGGGGGCGAGGTTGACGGTGATTTTTTTGGCGGGAAACTCGAAGCCGCTTTGGATAAGGGCGGCGCGCACGCGGTCGCGGCTTTCCTTCACTTCGGTGTCGGGCAGGCCGACGATGTTGAACTGCGGCAGGCCGTTGGCCAGATGGGTTTCCACTTCCACGGGCGGGGCGTTCATGCCTTCGAGGGCGCGGCTGTGGGCGACGGCGAATGTCATGCGCTTTCCTTTTTAATGTCGGCAGGAGGCTGTCTGAATGCTTTCAGACGGCCTGCGTTTATTTGAACAGCAGCATCAGCAGCAGCGCAATAGCGATGGCAGCGAGCCACAGGCTTTGGCGGTGTTGGATTTTCACCAGATGCAGGTAGGCGTCGCGCATTTCTTTTTGGCGGTTTTCGTCCACCAGCGCGGCGATTTTGCGCGGCAGGGCGGGCAGGATTTGCGCCCAGTCGGGGGCTTCGTTTTTCAGGTTGCGCCACAGGGCTTTGGGGCCGATTTGTTCGTTCATCCATTTGCTGAGGAAGGGCTTGGCGGTTTTCCACAAATCCAAATCGGGGTCGAGTTGGCGGCCGAGTCCTTCGATGTTGAGCAGGGTTTTTTGCAGCAACACAAGCTGCGGCTGGATTTCGACGTGGAAGCGGCGGCTGACTTCAAACAGGCGCATCAGTACGAGGCCGAAGGAAATCTGCGAAATCGGTTTGTTGAAAATCGGTTCGCACACCGAGCGCACGGCCGCTTCAAGCTCTTCGGCGCGGGTGTCGGGCGGCACCCAGCCCGATTCGATGTGGGCGGTGGCGACGCGGTGGTAGTCGCGGTTGAAAAAGGCGAGGAAATTGATGGCCAGATAGCGTTTGTCGTAGTCGGTGAGCGTGCCGACGATGCCGAAATCGAGCGCGATGTAGCGGTTGTCGGCGGCAACCAAGATGTTGCCCGGGTGCATGTCGGCATGGAAAAAGCCGTCGCGGAAAACTTGCGTGAAGAAAATTTCCACGCCGTAATCGGCGAGTTTGTGCAAGTCGATGCCTTGCGCTTTGAGCGCGGCAATGTCGGATACGGGCGTGCCGTCCATCCATTCGATGGTCAATACTTCGCGCGCGCAGTAGTCGTAAAACACTTTGGGCACGATAAGCATGGCGCTGTCTTTGAAATTGCGCCCGAGCTGGCTGGCGTTGGCCGCTTCGCGCATCAGATCGAGTTCGTCGTGCAGATATTTGTCGAACTCGTCCACCACTTCGCGCGGGCGCAGGCGTTTGCCGTCGGCAAAGAGCCGTTCCGCCCAGCCGGCGCAGAAACGCAGCAGCGCCAAATCCTGTTCGATAACGGAGCGGATGCCCGGCCGCAGCACTTTCACCGCCACTTCTTCGCCGCTGTAAAGCCGCGCCCTGTGCACCTGCGCCACCGACGCGCTGGCGACGGGCACGGTTTCAAATTCGGCGTAAATTTCGTTCACCGGCCTGCCCAAAGCCTTTTCAATCTGGCGGCGCGACAGTTCGGCATCAAACGGCGGCACTTTGTCCTGCAGTTTGGCGAGCTCCACCGCGTAGGCGTGCGGAATCAGGTCGGGACGGGTGGAAAGCACCTGGCCGAATTTGACGAACACCGGCCCCAAGCTCTCCAAAGCCAGCCGCAGGCGCACCGGCAAAGGCTCGTCCTGCGCCGATCCGGCTTTGGGCAGCAGGCGCAGCAGGCGGCGCTGCCAGCCTTCCCGCGCCAGCGGGGCAATCAAATCGGCCAGGCCGTAGCGGCGGATGGTCTGCCAAAGGGTTTTACTGCGTTTGAGCCATTTCATAGCGGGCGTTTCCGGTGGAAAAAACAGGGCGCGATTATAAGGCATAGCAGGGGCGGGGTGAGAAACGGCAAAAAGGCCGTCTGAAAAGGGCGGCGCGGCGCGAAAATATGACAAAACTTGACGCTGCGGGAAAATGCCTTAACAATACGTCCTCCCATTAATCAAACATAAAAGAGAGACAAGCATGAAAGCAACTTCCCTTCCCGCCTTGCTGATTACCGCATTCGCCCTGGCTGCCTGCGGCGGCAATTCGTCCGACAACGCCGCATCCGGCGCGGCGCCTGCCGCCGAGGGCGGCTCTGCCTGCGCACAATACGAAAAAGCGTTTAACGATATGTTGCAGGGTCTGCCCGAAGCGCAGCGCGAAGATGCGAAAAAAACCTTTGCCACAGGCATGGAAGCGATGAAAAACCTGCCGGCCGACCAGCAGGAGGCCTACTGCCAGGAATCCCTGAAAGGTCTGAAAGGCGAAGCCGTACAAACTGAGGAAGATAAAGCCGAAGCCGCTTCCGAAGCGGCCGAAGATGCCAAAGAAGCCGCAGCAGATGCCAAAGAAGCTGCTGACGATGCAAAAGAAGCCGCTTCCGAAGCAAAAGAAGCCGCCCAGTAAGCTGGGCATACGAAAGGCCGTCTGAAAAACCGAAAACCGGTTTTCAGACGGCCTTTTAAGGTTGGCCGTTTGTTAATTTTGCACCTTGATAAGGAACACCCGCTATGAAAAAACCGATATCCGCCCTGATTGCCGCCGTTTTCCTGTCTGCCTCCCTGCCTGCCGCCGCGCATCTGCCGCCGCCGCAAACGAAGGCGGGCAGCGGAGAAGGCCGTCTGAAACAGGCCGAAGCCGACATTGATGCCGGACGCGGCGAAGCAGCCGTGAAAGCGCTGCTGCCGCTGGCCGAAGCGGGCGACGCCGAAGCGCAGGCGCTGCTGGGCAAAGCCTACTACCTCGGGCGCGGCGTGGAAAAAGACGAACAAAAAGCGCTGTTTTGGGACAAAAAAGCCGCCGAAAACGGCAGCCTCAGAGGCATGAACAACCTCGGCGTGATGTATTACGAAGGACGCGGCGGCCTCGCCAAAGACCTTGCCGAAGGCACAAAATGGATACGCCGCGCCGCCGAAAAAGGCTATGCCGTGTCGCAGCGGAATATAGGCTTGGCCTACGAAGAAGGCAAAGGCGTGGCGCGGGATGAGGCGCAGGCCGCCCTCTGGTACCGCAAAGCCGCGGAGCAGGGAGATGCCTTGTCGCAGTCTGCCCTCGGCACGCTTTATTTTGACGGCAGGGGCGTGGCGCAGGACGACAAACAGGCCTTCGCCTGGTATGAAAAAGCCGCCAAGCAGGGCAATGCGGCGGCGCAGAACAATTTGGGCTTTATGTACGGAGCGGGACGCGGTGTGGCGCAGAACCCGGCCGAATCGCTCAAATGGTACAAAAAAGCCGCCGCGCAAAACGATGCCACCGCCCAATACAACATCGGCACGATTTACGCGCAAGGCAAAGGCGTGAAACAAGACTGGAAACAGGCGGTGCAGTGGTATGAAAAAGCCGCCGCGCAGGGACACGTCCGCGCGCTGGGGGCTTTGTCCATCCGCTATTTTTCGGGCGAAGGCGTCGATAAAGACGAAAAACGCGGCATCGATATGCTGACACAGGTTGCCGAACGGGGCGATACTTTGGCGCAAACCGTGCTGGGCGGCCGCTACCTGACAGGCAGCGGCGTGAAGCAGGACAAAGAAGAGGCCGTCAAATGGCTGACCCGTGCCGCCGAGAAGGGCAACGCCCGCGCCGCGCGGCTGCTCAGCACCACCTACCGTGACGGATTCGTTGTCGAAAAAGACGACGGCAAAGCCGTTTACTGGCTGGAAAAAGCGGCGCAGCTGGGACAGGCGCAGGCCCAATACGATCTGGCGCTGCGCTACCGCCAGGGCAAAGGCGTGCCCAAAGACATGGCGCAGGCCGTCAAGTGGTACCGCAAAGCCGCCGAACAGGGACGCGCCGACGCGCAATACAACCTTGCCGTTGCCTACCGCGCCGGCGACGGCGTGGCCAAAGACGACGCGCAGGCGGTCGAATGGCTGCGCAAAGCCGCCGCACAGGAAACCTCATTCTCCGTGCTGGCGCAGCACGAACTGGGCTTTATGTACCTGCGCGGCAGCATCCTGCCCAAAGACGCGAAACAGGCCGCCTACTGGCTGGACAAAGCATCGCGGCACGGCTATGTGCGCGCCAAGAAAAAACTCGCCGCCATGAGTGTGGCGGGCGAGGGTGTGGAAAAAGACGATGCCAAAGCCGCCGAACTGCTACGCGACGCCGCCGAAGCGGGCGACGCCGACAGCCGCCTGATTTTGGGCTTGGCCTACAAAAACGGTTTCCTGACCCTGCCGAAAGATTTGCAACAGGCCGAATACTGGCTGCGCAAAGCGTCGGATCAGGGCAGAAGCGAGGCCGATCCGTATCTGAAAGACATCGAAGAAGCCAAACGCAAGCAGTAGAACTGCTACGGCAAAAAGGCCGTCAGAAAACCCGATTTCGGGGTTTTCAGACGGCCTTTTTTGCTGCAAACGGGATATGCCTGCGCGTTTCAGAAACGTCATTCCCGCGAAGGCGGGAACGGCTTTTGCCGTGCGTTTCAATCTTGCGCATCGGGTGCGCTGATGCGCTTTTCGTCCTGCTGCGACGGGCGGTTCTGCCGCTGTCTGCTGCCTGCCGGATTATCGCGGCCGCCGTTGCGTTTCGGTTCGTTTTTCGATTTCTTCATCTGAATCCGCTGCCTCCTTTTGCCGTAATGGTTTGCCGATATAGTTAAGCCAACACAAAAAGATACAAGGCAGCAAGCCGCAGCAACGCCGTAGATTTTTGTGTTGGTTCACTATAAACAACAGGCGCAATGATACTGCCGTCTGCCATCAAGGCCAAGCCGAAAAGCGCTTTTCCGCCAAGGGGCAACCGCTTTCAGACGGCCTTTTGGTATCCGCATTCCCGCCGTTTGCCTTTCAGACAGCCTCACATCTCCTGCGGGTCGACATCGGCCGACCATCTGATTTTGTGATCGCGCTCCTGCTGCAGAGCCTGTATCCACAGCGATACGGCGTGGTGCAGGTCTTTGCGCGAGGCCGATTCGAGGAAAAGCTGGGCGCGTTCGCGTTCGGCCAGGCGCACCATCAGCATGGGGGCTGCGCCAAACTGGCTGACGCTTTGGGGCAGCGCGGGGGCGAGGCGGTCGCGGATGCGGTTGAGAAATTCGGTGGCGGCGGCGATGTCGGGCGCGTCGGCGCGGATGGCCGTCTGAAAGCCGAAGGGCGGCATGGCAAACTGCTGCCGCTCGGCCAGCTCGGCATCGGCAAACAGGCGGTAGTCCTGCGCTTTGACGGCGGAAAATACGGCATGGTCGGGGATTTGGGTTTGGATAAGGACGCCGCCGGGTATGTCGGCGCGGCCGGCGCGGCCGGATACCTGCATGAGTTCGGCAAACAGGCGTTCGGGGGCGCGGAAGTCTGCGCTGTAAAGGCTGCCGTCGGCGTTGAGCACGATAACGAGGTTGAGCCGCGCGAAATCGTGGCCTTTGGCGAGCATTTGCGTGCCGACGAGAATGTCGATGCCGCCTTCGCCGATGCGGCGGTAGAGTTCGTCCCAGTCGTTTTTGCGGGCGGTGCTGTCCCTGTCGACGCGAACTACCGATGCCTGCGGCAGAAAGGCGCACAGGGTTTCTTCGACGCGCTGCGTGCCCTGCCCGACGGCGGTCAGGTCTTGGTTGCCGCAGTCGGGGCATTTGAACGGGATGGCGGTGCGGTGGTCGCAATGGTGGCAGCGTAGTTGGCGGGCGCGTTGGTGCAATACCATTTTGGCCGAGCAGTTGGGGCAGCCGAAAGTGTGGCCGCAGTCGCCGCAAAACAGCGCGGGCGAATAGCCGCGCCGGTTGAGGTACACCAGCGACATGCCGCCTGCTGCAAAATTCTGTTTGAGCAGGTTTAGGGCTTGCGGTGAGAAGCCGTTGTCGAGTTTCAGACGGCCTACGTTGAGGATTTCCACCTGCGGCGGCCGCGCGGCGGGGTTGGCGCGGCGGGCGAGTTCCAATAATCGATACGCGCCGCTTTGCGCTTTGTGCCAGCTCTCCAAACTCGGTGTCGCGCTGCCGAGCATAATCGGGCAGCCGCCCTGCTTCGCCCGCCACACGGCCAAATCGCGGGCGTGGTAGCGCAATTCGTTGTCTTGTTTGAACGAGCCGTCGTGTTCTTCGTCCACCACAATCAGCCCGACATCGGCCAGCGGCGTGAACACCGCCAGCCGCGTGCCGATCACCAGCTTGGCCTGATTAGCCATCGCGCGCAGATAATCCTGCGTGCGCCGTCCGGCGGCGGTTTGGCTGTGCAACACGGCGGTGGGCACGTCGGCAAACCGCGCCTGTACCCGCGCCAAAAGCTGCGGCGTGAGATTGATTTCGGGCAGCAGAAACAACACCTGTCGCCCTGATGCCAACACTTTTTCCATCACATCGAAATACACTTCGGTTTTGCCGCTGCCGGTGATGCCGTAAAGCAAAAAGGGGGCGAAGCGCCCGAAGGCCGTCTGAACCGCCTGCGAGGCGGCGAGCTGGTCGGGGTTCAAAACTTTTTCAGAGTGCGAAGCCTGCCCGTGGTACGGCACCAACACGGGTTTGCCCGCCGTATGCGCGTTTATCCAGCCCTGCGATGTCCATTCGTCCACCAGCTTGGCCGCCTGCGCGTTGATACGTTTGAGCTGCGCCATCGTCAGGCCGTCTGAATCGGCCAAAGCCTGCCACAGCGCGGCTTTTTTGTGAAAACGCGCCCTCGGCGGCTGCTGCGCCCTGCCCGCTTCGTTTAACGCGTAAAACAGCGGCGGCTGCGGCATCTCCACGGCCTTCGGCTCTTTCAAACCCTGCGGCAGCGCGAGCGAAGCGGTTTGGCCGAGCGGATAGTGGTAATAGCGCGAGGCAAACGCAATCAGGCCGCGCCAGTCTTCGGGCAGCGGCATTTCGGCGGTAAAGGCCGTCTGAACGGGCAAAATCTTGGCCGGGTCAAAATCGGGCGCAATACCGGCTTCCCACACAATCCCCACCATCACGCGCCCGCGAAACGGCACGGCCACGCGCGTGCCGGGCGGCAGGGCTTCGGGATGGGAATAGGTCAAAAGGCCGTCTGAAAGGGGCACATTAAGGGCAATGCGGTGGTAAATCATGGGCGTGGGTAGTTTGGGGTTGAGGCCGTCTGAAAATAGTTTTTCAGACGGCCTTTATTCCGCTGCGGGCGGGAAAAGGGCGTAATCGCCGCTCATCTCGCCGACAGCGGCCAGACGGTTGTTGACAAAGAGGTATTCGGTTTCAAAACAGCAGTCGCTCTCGGCAATGCGCCAGTTGGTTTCGCCGATGATGTAGAGATAGTCGTCGGCGCAGCGGCCGTGGGCGGGGACGATGCAGGCGGTGTATGCGGGTTCGGGGCGTTCGGACGCGCGGGGAACAATGCGCCCCACGCGGATTTGTTCGCGGTAGAGCGCGGCCATCTCCTCTCCCAGCGCAACCCGTTGGTCGGGCAGGGCGAGAAAGTCGGCGAAAATCTGCCGCTGGCGTGGCGAGAAATCGGCATAACGGCTGCTTTCGCTGTAAACCCATACCTCGGCGGCGGCATTCAGCGGCGGTAGGAAAACGGGTTCGACGGAAGAAGCGATGCCGTCTTCTTTGGTAAAGCGGATGTTTTGCATATTGTTTGTTCGGGCGGCGGGAGGCCGTCTGAAAGCGTTTTTCTGCTTTCAGACGGCCTTTGTGCGTCGGCAAATCAGGGCAGGGGGCGGGTTTCGATCAGTTCGGGGTTGTCGGCGTTGTCGACCAGTATGGCTTTGGTGCGCCCCTGCCACATTTCTTGGAACAGGCGCAGCTCGTCGGCGGTGGCGGTGCCGGAAACGGCTTTGGGCATGATGTCGGCCATTTCGGGGGCGAAGGGGACGAGGCCGGCGTGGTAGGACACTTCCACGGCCGATCCGGTGTCGCGGCGGCGCAGGGAGAGGACGCCGTCGATGTTGCCGTCGAACGAGAGCAGGTTGCGGCGGGAGAAGCGGCGGTGCATGCCGATGCCGCCGAAGCCTTGTTCGGAGGCCGCGCCGGTGAGCAGGGTGGCGACGGCGGCGATCACGCCGGTCGTGCCTTCGTCGCGCGCGCCCTGCATCTGCACTTCGATGCCGCCGCGCTCGGGAATGTCGCCGCCGTAGAGGGCTTTGAGGCCGCGGTACACCATCAGGTAGGCGCCGGCGACGGTGGGGCAGGAGTGTCCGGCCAGTTTTACCGCATCGAGGTAGCGGTAGGTAATCAGGCCGCTTTCGGACGCGCCGAGGAAGGCGGCCAGCGGGTCGCGCAGGATGAGGACGGGGGCTTTGCTGTAATAGGTGGGGAAACCGTCGGTGTCGTAGGTGAGGCTCATGATTGCTCCTTGCAGTGGGTGGAAAAGTGGGTTTCAGACGGCCTGTGCCTGCCGCTGCGGGAATGATGTTTCTGAAAGCGCGGTTTCAACGGAGTTGAAACGGGTGCGGCTGCACGGCGGAAAACGGGTTTTGTCTTTGTCTGTGCGGCGGGCTTTTGGCAAAACAGCGGCAGGCCGTCTGAAAACGGCTGCCGCTGTCCGGATTGCGCCGCGCTTATTCGGCGCAGGTTTCGACCTGTGTCAGTTCGGCTGCGGCCGGGGCGGCTGCGGCGGGGCGGGGCAGGTCGGCGCGGCGTTTGCCCTGCGGTGCGGCCGGTGTTTGGGCGGCTGCGGCTGCGGCCAGTGCGGCGGCGTCGGTCTGCACCAGCACCATGCCTTGCGGCGCGGCGGGGATTTCCGATGCGGCGGCGGGCGCTGCTGCGCTTGTACCGTTTTGCGGTGCGGGGGTGCCGGCGGTTTTGTCCGCAGCGTGGCTTTCGCCGACGATGAAGGCGACGGCTTCGGCGACTTTTTCGCTGCTGCTGCCGATTACGGCGGCTTCGTCCGCAACAGCGACGGCGGCGGGTGCGTCGTCCTGCGGCGCGGGGATGGTGATGACCAGCGGTTTGTCGCTGCTGTTCTGCGGCAGGGGGGCGGCGGGGCGGGTTTCGCCGAAAACGTGCGCCACGGCATCGAGTACGCGGCCTGCGGCTTCGTCGATCATCAGATAATGCTCGATTTTGGCGGCAGAGGGGATGTTGCGTTTTTTCTCGTTGCGGCGGCTGCCGTTTTGGCCGTTGCGGTTGCGGCTGCCGCGCTCTTGGTTGCGGCCGCGCGGGTTGCGGCGGTTGTCGCTTTGTGCGGACGCGTTGCCGTTTTGTCCGCTGTCGGTCGCGTTGTCCTGCGGTGCTGCGGCGTTTTCAGACGGCCTTTCGTCCTGTGCCTGCATCAGGGCGGCGGGTGCGCTTTCGGTTACGGATTCGGCTTCGCCGCCGCGTTTGTCGCGTTTGCGGCTGTCGCGTTTTTCGCCTGCGGCGGCATTTTCACCTGCGGCGGCATTTTCGCCGCGCGGGGTTCCGCTTTCGGCTTCGGCGGGTGTGCCTTCATTGCGGCGGTTGTCGGCGTTGCGGCTGTTTGCGCCGCTGCCGCGTTTGCCGCTGCGGCCATTTTTGTCGGCTTTGTCGCTGCGGCTGTCGCCTGTTTCGCCGTCGGTTTCGCCTTCGTCCCGTGCTTTGGCCTGCGCGCTGCGTGCCGTTTGGCTGCGGTTGCCGCTGCGGCGGCGGTTTTGCGGGCGGCGGCTGCCGGAGGTGCGTTTGCGCTCCTGCGGCTGCGGCTCGGCGGCGGGGGTGTCGCCGAACAGGCCTTTGAACCAGAGTTTGAATTTGTCCCACCAGCTGCTTTGCGTTTCGGCGGCAACGGGGGCGGGCTGGGTGTGTTTCACGCCTTTGACGGCGGGCTCGGGGCGGGCGGCTTTGACGCGCTCGCCGCCGAAGGGTTTGGCGTTTTCGTCGGCTTCGGGTACGGAAACCTGTTTGTAGCTCGGTTCGCCGTCTTCTTCGATGTCGTCGGTGCGGATGCGGCTGATTTCGTAGTGCGGGTTTTCCAGACGGATGTTGGGAATCAGCATGACGCTGACGTCGAGGCGCTCTTCCATGGCGAAGAGTTCGGCGCGTTTTTCGTTTAACAGGAAGGTGGCGACGTCGACGGGTACTTGGGCGTGCACTTCGCCGGTGTTGTCCTTCATCGCTTCTTCCTGAATGATGCGCAGCACGTGCAGGGCGGTGGATTCGATGCCGCGGATGACGCCGGTGCCGGCGCAGCGCGGGCAGGCGGTGTGGCTGGATTCGCCGAGGGCAGGTTTGAGGCGCTGGCGGGAGAGTTCGAGCAGGCCGAAGCGGGAGAGTTTGCCCATCTGCACGCGGGCGCGGTCTTTTTTCAGGGCGTCGCGCAGGGTGTTTTCGACGTCGCGCTGGTGTTTGGGGTTTTCCATGTCGATGAAGTCGATGACGACCAGGCCGCCGAGGTCGCGCAGGCGCATTTGGCGGGCGACTTCTTCGGCCGCTTCCATATTGGTTTTGAAGGCGGTGTCTTCGATGTCGGCGCCGCGGGTGGCGCGGGCGGAGTTGACGTCGATGGAAACGAGGGCTTCGGTGTGGTCGATGACGATGGCGCCGCCGGAGGGCAGGCTGACGCTGCGCGAGAAGGCGCTTTCGATTTGGTGCTCGATTTGGAAGCGGGAGAAGAGGGGGGTGTGGTCCTGATAGAGTTTCAGACGGCCTGTGTTGGCCGGCATGACGTAGGACATGAATTCGGAAATTTCGGCGTGCACTTCGGCATTGTCGACCAGGATTTCGCCGATGTCGGGGCGGAAGTAGTCTCGGATGGCGCGGATGAGCAGCGAGCTTTCCATAAAGAGCAGGTAGGGTTCTTGGTGGGCGTTGCCTGCTTCTTCGATGGCGTGCCACAGTTTGAGCAGGTAGTCGAAATCCCATTGCAGCTCTTCGACGCTGCGGCCGATGCCGGCGGTGCGGGCGATAAGGCTCATGCCGCGCGGCACGTTGAGTTCGGCCATTGCGTCTTTGAGTTCCTGCCGCTCTTCGCCTTCGATGCGGCGGGAGACGCCGCCGCCGCGCGGGTTGTTGGGCATCAAGACTAGATAGCGGCCGGCCAGTGAGATGAAGGTGGTGAGCGCCGCGCCTTTGTTGCCGCGTTCGTCTTTTTCCACCTGCACGATGACCTGCATGCCTTCTTTGAGCACGTCTTGGATGCGGGCTTTGCCGCCTTCGTAGTCTTGGAAATAGGAGCGGGAAACTTCTTTGAAGGGCAGAAAGCCGTGGCGGTCGGTGCCGTAATCGACAAAGCACGCTTCGAGCGAGGGCTCGATGCGGGTGATGACGCCTTTGTAGATATTGCCTTTGCGCTGTTCTTTGCCCAGCGTTTCGATGTCGAGATCGAGCAGGTTCTGCCCGTCGACGATGGCCACGCGCAGCTCTTCGGCCTGCGTGGCGTTAAACAACATACGTTTCATGATGATTGACCTTGCGGGCGGGCGTGTTTCAGACGGCCTGCCTTGTTGGTACCCACGAAGCGCGTAATCAGTTTTCGGACGGTGTGCCGCAGCGGATGAGGCCGTCTGAAAACGGCCGGTGCGGCTTTCGGGTGGATGAAAGAAGGCGGTTAAAGAACGGCGCCGGTAAAACCGGCGCAGCGCGCACCGTGTCGGTGCGGCATCGGAGGGTCTGCCGCCGGACGGAGCCGGCGTCTTCTTGTTATCTTGTCGTCTGCCTGTTTGCGGTGTTTTGTGCGGCGCGGCGGGAGCCTGTCGTCTTATGCCAAAACGGGTCGGCAGTGTGATCCGAACTTAATCACGGCCTTCGCGCCGCTGTCTTGCACGGGCGGGAAGGAAATGCTTTGCAGAGTACGTTTTTAATTAATAGAATCGCTTTTTTAATACGTTTTACCTTCGGGTAAAACGGCGCGGATTATAAGAGAAAATGCAGCCGATAAGCAAAAATTCAGTCAGCCGGGCCGCCGTGGGCGAAAACGAAGCGGGGCAACGCCTTGACAACTATCTGATAAAAATCCTCAAAGGCGTACCCAAAAGCCATATCCACCGCATTATCCGCGCGGGTGAAGTGCGGCTGAACAAAAAACGCTGCAAGCCCGACAGCCGCATTGCGGCGGGCGACATTGTCCGCATTCCGCCGGTGCGCACGGCTGAAAAGGAGAGGCCGTCTGAAAAGGGTTGGGACGCGCCCGCGCGTGAGTTTGACACCGTTTACGAAGACGACGCGCTCTTGGTCATCGACAAACCGGCGGGCATGGCGGTGCACGGCGGCAGCGGCGTGAGCTTCGGCGTAATCGAGCAGCTGCGCCGCGCCCGACCCGAGGCGCGCTATCTGGAACTCGTCCACCGCCTCGACAAAGATACCAGCGGCCTGCTGATGATTGCGAAAAAACGCAGCGCATTGGTGAAGCTGCACGAAGCCATCCGCAGCAACCACCCGAAAAAAACCTATCTCGCCCTCGGCGTCGGCGGTCTTGCAAACGACCGCTTTCATGTGAAACTGCCGCTTTTGAAATACACCGGCGCGCAGGGCGAAAAAATGGTGCGCGTGAGCGATGAAGGCCAAAGCGCGCACACCGTATTCTGCGTTCTCAACCGCTTTTCAGACGGCCTGCTGCACCAGGTCGGCCTGTCGCGGCTCACGCTGGTTGAAGCCACGCTCAAAACCGGCCGCACCCACCAAATCCGCGTCCATATGCAGTCGCAAGGCTGCCCGATTGCGGGCGACGAACGCTACGGCGACTATCAGGCCAACCGCCGCCTACAAAAACTCGGCCTGAAACGGATGTTTCTGCACGCCAGCGAGCTGCACATCGACCACCCGCTCACGGGCGAAAAACTCGTACTCAAAGCACCGTTGCCGCAGGATTTGGCGCAGTTTGTGACGATGTTGGAACACGGTTGTCGGAAATAGCCGACAAGATTGTAAAGAGGCCGTCTGAAAACCGTTCAGACGGCCTGTCTTTGTACACAATTCGTTTATAATGCCGCCCCTTTTTACCCAACTTAAATTTTCTTAAAACTATGGACAAACCGGCAAACAGCCTGCTCGAACGCCTCTTCGGGCTTTCCGCACACAACACCGGCGTACGCACGGAAATCATGGCGGGCATCACCACCTTCCTGACCATGTGCTACATCGTCATCGTCAACCCGCTCACCCTGTCGCAGGCGGGCATGGACTTCGGCGCGGTGTTCGTCGCCACCTGCATCTCCGCCGCCATCGGCTGCTTCGTGATGGGGCTGGCGGCCAACTACCCCATCGCCCTCGCCCCCGGCATGGGGCTGAACGCCTACTTCACCTACGCCGTCGTCAAAGGCATGGGCGTGCCCTGGCAGGTGGCTTTGGCTGCCGTGTTCGTGTCGGGCATCATCTTCTTATTGTTCAGCTTTTTCAAACTGCGCGAAATGCTGGTCAACGCCCTGCCGATGAGCCTGAAAATGGCCATCGCCGCCGGTATCGGCCTGTTCCTCGCCCTTATCGCCCTGAAAAACGCCGGTGTCATCGTGTCCAGCGACGCCACCCTGGTCAAAATGAGCGACGTTTACATCCTCGGCGAAAACGGCGGCAAAAGCCCCAACTGGCCGGTGCTGCTGGCCATGCTCGGCTTTTTTCTTATCATTTTTCTCGACTATTTCCGCGTGCGCGGTGCCATCATCATCGGCATTCTCGCCGTCACCCTGCTCGGCATCGCCCTCGGGCAGGCCGAATTCAAAGGCATTGTTTCCGCCATCCCCAGCATCCAACCCACCCTGCTGCAAATGGACTTTAACGGCCTGTTCCACGGCAGCATGGTCGCCGTTATCTTCGTGTTCTTTCTAGTCGACCTCTTCGACAGCACCGGCACCCTCATCGGCACGACGCACCGCGCCGGCCTTTTGGTAGACGGCAAGCTGCCGCGCCTCAAACGCGCCCTCTTGGCCGACTCCACCGCCATCGTCGCCGGCGCGGCGATGGGTACGTCGTCCGTCACCCCCTATGTCGAAAGCGCGGCGGGCGTGGCAGCGGGCGGGCGCACCGGCCTCACCGCCGTAACCGTCGGCGTCCTGATGCTCGCCTGCCTGTGGTTCTCGCCGCTGGCGCAAACCGTCCCCGCCTTCGCCACCGCCCCCGCCCTGCTTTATATCGGCATCCACATGCTGCGCTCGGTGCTGGAAATCGACTGGGAAGACATGACCGAAGCCGCCCCCGCCTTCGTCACCATCGTCTTCATGCCCTTCACCTACTCCATCGCCGACGGCATCGCCATGGGCTTTATCAGCTACGCCGCCATCAAACTCCTGTGCGGCCGTGCCAAAGACGTACCGCCGATGGTGTGGCTGGTCGCCGTTTTGTGGGCGGCGAAATTCTGGTTCTTGGGCGTGTAAAGGCCGCTCCCGCCTTCGCGGGAACGACGTTTCTGAAAACGCCCGAATGGCAAAAGGCCGTCTGAAAACCCGAAAGGGGTTTTCAGACGGCCTTTTGCCGACAGGGGGAAGGGATTCGACAAACAAAAAACGATGCCCCTTAAAACCGGAGTTTTAAGGGGCAGAGCGTTACGGCACATCTTTTCAGACGGCCTTATTGTAGCAACGTCTCTCATTTCGCTGTGCAACAATAGGCGAAATCTTAGTTTGCGGTGTCGGAAATGTCAAGAAAAGATTTACACAAACCCTGTTAATAATATATTGTGTTAATTTTCATTAATAACTAAGCGAGACACATTATGGCGCCATTTACTTTGAAACCATTGAATTACATTTTGGGCTTGGACATCGGCATCGCCTCGGTAGGTTGGGCGGTGGTCGAAACCGATTCAGACGTCCTGCCTTACCGTTTGATTGACGTGGGTGTGCGTACGTTTGACCGTGCCGAAGTGCCGAAAACGGGCGAATCGCCTGCGGCGGCGCGGCGGCTGGCGCGCAGCGTGCGGCGCATGATCCGCAGGCGGGCGCACCGTATGCTGCGGGCGCGGCGTTTGCTCAAACGCGAGGGCGTGTTGCAGGCGGCCGATTTTGACGCGCACGGTTTGGTCGAAAATCTGCCCGTGAATCCGTGGCAGCTTCGCGTGGATGCGTTAAGCCGCAAACTGATGCCTTTGGAGTGGGCGGCAGTGTTGCTGCATATGGTGAAGCATCGCGGCTATTTGTCGCAGCGTAAAAACGAACGGAACAGCAGCGATAAGGAATTGGGCGCGCTGCTGTCGGGCGTGGCGGCCAACAGCGAAGCCTTGCAGGGCGGAGATTTCCGCACGCCGGCGGAATTGGCGGTAAACAAATTTGAAAAAGAAAACGGCCATATCCGCAACCAGCGCGGCGATTATTCGCACACGTTCAACCGCAAGGATGTGCAGGCGGAATTGGTTTTGCTGTTTGAAAAACAAAAAGAATACGGAAATCCTTATGTTTCAGACGGTCTTTTGACAGGCGTGGAAGATTTGCTGATGACGCAACGCGCCGCGCTTTCGGGCGATGCGGTGCAAAAAATGCTCGGCCGCTGTACGTTTGAACCTGAAGAATACAAGGCCGCTAAAAATACCTATTCGGCCGAACGCTTTGTCTGGCTGACCAAGCTCAACAATCTGCGGATTTTGGATCAGGGCAGCGAGCGGCCGCTGACTGATTCCGAGCGTACCAAGCTGATGGACGAGCCGTATAAAAAAACCAAACTGACTTACGCGCAGGTACGCAGATTGTTGGAACTCGACGATACTGCGTTTTTCAAAGGGCTCCGCTACAGCAAGGACAACGCTGAATCTGCAACGCTGATGGAAATGAAGGCCTACCACTCCATAAGCGGCGCGTTGGAGAAGGCCGGTTTGAAAAACAAAAAATCGCCGCTGGCCTTATCGCCCGAATTGCAGGACGAAATCGGCGAGGCGTTTTCGCTATTCAAAACCGATGAGGACATCAGAGGCCGTCTGAAAGGCAAGCTGCCGGACGAACAGCTCGACGCGCTGCTCGAATATGTGAGCTTCGACAAATTTGTGCAGCTCTCGCTCAAAGCCCTGCGGAAAATCCTGCCGCTGATGGAGCAGGGCAAACGTTACGACGAAGCCTGTGCGGAAATCTACGGCGACCATTACGGCATAAAAGACGACAAGCAGGCGCAGTTTCTGCCGCCCGTATCCGCCGACGAAATCCGCAATCCGGTGGTGCTGCGCGCGCTGTCACAGGCACGCAAGGTGGTTAACGCCGTGGTGCGCCGCTACGGTTCGCCAGCGCGTGTCCACATCGAAACGGCGCGCGAAGTGGGCAAATCGTTTCTAGACCGCAAGAAAATCGAAAAACGCCAAGAGGAAAACCGCAAAGACCGCGAACGCTCTATCGCCAAGTTCCGCGAATATTTTCCTAATTTTGTCGGCGAACCCAAAGCCAAAGACATCCTGAAAATGCGCCTTTACGAGCAGCAGCAAGGCCAATGCCTCTATTCGGGCAAGGCGATAGATTTACGCCGTCTGAACGAAAAAGGCTATGTCGAAATCGACCACGCGCTGCCGTTTTCGCGCACTTGGGACGACAGTTTCAACAATAAAGTCTTGGTGTTGGCCGGCGAAAACCAAAACAAGCGCAACCAAACGCCTTTCGAGTGGCTCGGCGGCGATGAAAAACGCTGGCGCGAATTTACCGCGCGGGTGGAACACTGCCGTTTCCCGCGCAGCAAAAAACAGCGGATTTTGATGCAGAAACTTGATGAAAAGGATTTTAAAGAGCGCAATTTGAATGACGCGCGTTATGTAAACCGCTTTTTGTGCAACTTTATCGCGCAAAATATGCTGCTTACCGGCGAGGATAAAAACCGCGTGTTTGCTTCCAACGGCCAGATTACCAACCTGTTGCGCGGCATGTGGGGGCTGAAAAAAGTGCGCGAAAGTAACGACCGCCACCACGCGCTCGATGCGGTCGTCGTGGCCTGCTCCACCGTAGCGATGCAGCAGAAAATCACGAATTATGTGCGCCAAAAAGAGATGAATGTATTTGACGGCGAAATGGTGGATAAAACCACCGGCGAAGTGTCGCGCCTGCATTTTCCGCAGCCGTGGGATTTTTTCCGCCAAGAAGTGATGATGCGCGTGTTCGGCAAGCCCGATACGCCGTCTGAAAACAATGAAGAAGCCGATACGCCGGAAAAACTGCGCGCGCTCTTGGCCGACAAACTCTCTTCGCGCCCCGAAGCTGTACACGAAGCCGTAACGCCACTGTTTGTATCGCGCGCTCCGAGCCGGAAAATGAGCGGGCAGGGGCATATGGAAACCATCAAATCGGCCAAACGCTTGAGCGAAGGCAAGAGCGTATTGCGCGTACCGCTGACGCAGTTGACGCCCAAGCTGCTGGAAAACATGGTCAACCGCGAGCGCGAGCCGCAGCTTTACGAAGACCTGTTAGGCCGTCTGAACGCACACGGCGGCGATCCGGCCAAAGCCTTTGCCGCGCCGTTTTTCAAACGCGACAAAGCAGGCAATCCTACCCAGCAGGTTAAGGCCGTGCGTGTGGAAGATGTGCAGAAATCGGGCGTAATCGTGCGCGAAGGCAACGGCGTGGCAGACAATGCAACGATGGTGCGCGTAGATGTGTTTGAAAAAGGAGGAAAATATTATCTGGTGCCGATCTACACCTGGCAGGCGGCAAAAGGGATTTTGCCGAACAAGGCAGTGATTGCTCATACTGATGAAGCAAACTGGCAGGAAATGGATACTAGTTTTACGTTTAAATTTGCGCTTTATCCGAATGATTTGGTTCTCGCTAGTCTTAAAAAAGAAACTTATTTCGGCTATTTCGCAGGATTGGATCGGTCAACTGGAAACATTAGTCTACGTGTGCACGATTTGGAAAAATCCAAAGGCAAAGACGGTGTGTACCGTATCGGTGTCAAAACCGCCTTATCTTTCCAAAAATACCAAGTCGACGAATTGGGCAAAACCATCAGACCATGCCGTCTGAAAAAACGCCCGCCCGTGCGTTAAAAGCAACGCCCCTGTTTCAGGTCGTCTGAAACAGGGGCATTTTGTTTATACCAACCAAAAATGACAAAGGGGAACATCATGACCTGGCGCAGCCTGCTTATCTCAAACAGCGGCAAGCTCTCATTGCAGCGCAAACAAATCCTTATCCAACAAAGCGGCGAATCCTATACTGTCCCCATCGAAGACATCGCCGTCATCGTAATCGAACACCGTGAAACCGTTATCACAGCCCCCTTGCTCTCCGCATTGGCCGAACACGGCGCGACCCTGCTGACCTGCGACGAGCAGTTCCTGCCCTGCGGCCAGTGGCTGCCTTATTCGCAATACCACCGCCAGCTCAAAACCCTCAAGCTGCAACTGGGCATCAGCGTGCCGCTCAAAAAACAGCTTTGGCAGCACATCGTCAAACAAAAAATCCTCAACCAAGCCTTTGCCGCCGACGAAACCGGCAACGACATCGCCGCCAAACACCTGCGCGGCCTGGCTTTGGAAGTCAAATCAGGCGACACCGGCAACCGCGAAGCCCAAGCAGCCGCACTGTATTTCCAAGCCATGTTCGGCGAAACATTTACCCGCAGTGACAGCAATGCCGTCAACGCACATCTCAACTATAGCTACGCCGTGTTACGCGCTGCCATCGCCCGCAGCCTGACTCTATACGGATGGCTGCCCGCGCTCGGCCTGTTTCACAAAAGCGAACTCAATCCGTTTAACCTAGCCGACGACTTCATCGAACCCCTGCGCCCGTTGGCCGATTTAACCGTAAGGGATTTATACGACAAAGGCCGTCTGAAAAACGAACTCACGCCCAATGCCAAGCAGACATTAATCCGAGTCCTGCACAGCCAGGTATCCGTTGACGGCCAATGCTTCAGCACCCTGGCCGCCATCGACCGCATGATTGCATCTTTCCAACCCGCTCTACAGGGCAAAAACGCCAAACTGCTGAAGCTGCCCCAAGTCCTGCCGTTGAAAGAGTACCGTTATGAGTGAGGCCAAATTTATGCGTATGATAGTGTTTTTTGACCTGCCTGTTACCACAGCAGCCAAACGCAAAGCCGCCAACAATTTCCGCCGTTTTCTGCAAAGAGACGGCTACCAAATGCTGCAATTATCCGTGTACAGCCGTATTGTAAAAGGGCGCGATTCGTTGCAAAAACACCACAACAGGCTGTGCGCCAACCTGCCAGAAGAGGGGTCGGTACGCTGTTTGGAGGTTACCGAAAAGCAGTTTGCTACCATGAAATTGCTACTCGGCGACCTGAAAACCCAAGAAAAAAAGGTCAATTCAAACCAATTATTGCTGTTTTAATCCCATTTTTTGAGCAAAATAAAACGGGAAATCCTTATCAGATAAGGATTTCCCGTTGGGGTATTGTAGCACTGCGAAATGAGAGAGGGAGCTACAACATTATCGGGGATGCTGTTAGCGACTGAATTATTGTAGCACTGCGAAATGAGAGAGGGAGCTACAACAAGTTAATGGAAGAGAGCATTGGTCAAAGGATTGTAGCACTGCGAAATGAGAGAGGGAGCTACAACTATCTTTCTATCATCTCCACCTCTAAGCAAATTGTAGCACTGCGAAATGAGAGAGGGAGCTACAACAACTGGTTCGTTGTATCGCCGTATCAGATTATTGTAGCACTGCGAAATGAGAGAGGGAGCTACAACGAAGACTATATCTTTGTCGCGTCGCAGGTTATTGTAGCACTGCGAAATGAGAGAGGGAGCTACAACTCGATGGCAAAAGAGGGCTGGGAAGCACGGATTGTAGCACTGCGAAATGAGAGAGGGAGCTACAACCGAAGTCCGAACGTAAAGGCACGGCCTGGAATTGTAGCACTGCGAAATGAGAGAGGGAGCTACAACTGTTAAGAGTGCCTTCGTAGTAGTAATGGAATTGTAGCACTGCGAAATGAGAGAGGGAGCTACAACGCGATATTTGGCCAGAGCATGCCGTAACTCATTGTAGCACTGCGAAATGAGAGAGGGAGCTACAACCAAATACCCTGCTGATTACGCCGCTGTCCAATTGTAGCACTGCGAAATGAGAGAGGGAGCTACAACATGATTTCGCCAATTGCGGATAGAACGCAGATTGTAGCACTGCGAAATGAGAGAGGGAGCTACAACGGATGTGTACCGCGCGTTAGAGGATGCGGGATTGTAGCACTGCGAAATGAGAGAGGGAGCTACAACGGGGCGAACCATGCTTAACGACGACGCACGATTGTAGCACTGCGAAATGAGAGAGGGAGCTACAACTGAGCAATGAGAAAGGGCAAGGCGTAGATGATTGTAGCACTGCGAAATGAGAGAGGGAGCTACAACAGAAAGTTCGAATGGCCGGTTAAAGATGTGATTGTAGCACTGCGAAATGAGAGAGGGAGCTACAACCCACAAACCAGCTCAATGAGTTGAACACCGCATTGTAGCACTGCGAAATGAGAGAGGGAGCTACAACGTTGAAGAAAACATATGACGCAATTAGTGGATTGTAGCACTGCGAAATGAGAGAGGGAGCTACAACGGTATCGGAACGTCGGCCATCACTTGGGCAATTGTAGCACTGCGAAATGAGAGAGGGAGCTACAACTTTCTTCTGGTGCCATAAGAAGTTTTTTTGATTGTAGCACTGCGAAATGAGAGAGGGAGCTACAACCGGTCATCCTGCTGCTAGAACGTGGCCTTTATTGTAGCACTGCGAAATGAGAGAGGGAGCTACAACGGCTGTGTGAGCAGGCTCCAGACGCCCGAAATTGTAGCACTGCGAAATGAGAGAGGGAGCTACAACCGACACAGGGCAATCAGGGCATGAACAGTGATTGTAGCACTGCGAAATGAGAGAGGGAGCTACAACCCGACGGGTGCAATCCTAGTGATAGACGAAATTGTAGCACTGCGAAATGAGAGAGGGAGCTACAACTTGCCAAACCTCATCATCTCGCTGTCCTTGATTGTAGCACTGCGAAATGAGAGAGGGAGCTACAACATAGCAAATGCTCAGCTACCTGAATTTCCGATTGTAGCACTGCGAAATGAGAGAGGGAGCTACAACAAAGCAAAAAGGCTTTAAGATGGCTGCACGATTGTAGCACTGCGAAATGAGAGAGGGAGCTACAACTGATAAACAGGAATCTGCCGATCATGTTCAATTGTAGCACTGCGAAATGAGAGAGGGAGCTACAACACCATCTTTAAAGAAAAAAGGCTCGCCTTTATTGTAGCACTGCGAAATGAGAGAGGGAGCTACAACTTCGCAGGTTTTCTATGACATTTTTGGTTTATTGTAGCACTGCGAAATGAGAGAGGGAGTTACAACTCGGCGGTGAAAGATAAGGAGTAATGCATAATTGTAGCACTGCGAAATGAGAGAGGGAGCTACAACCGAAACAATGATTTCCAGCGGGTCTCGGTCATTGTAGCACTGCGAAATGAGAGAGGGAGCTACAACCCGCCTCGTTTTCGGTTGAGGATGCCAGCGATTGTAGCACTGCGAAATGAGAGAGGGAGCTACAACACAACAAATGCTAACGCTTCCAACCTCTTCATTGTAGCACTGCGAAATGAGAGAGGGAGCTACAACAGTGGATTGTGGGGCTGCTCATATCGTTCGATTGTAGCACTGCGAAATGAGAGAGGGAGCTACAACTTCTGAAGAATCCGTTTATGACGATTACTTATTGTAGCACTGCGAAATGAGAGAGGGAGCTACAACTGTTAGCGAAAGTTTACGGATTGAAGTGCAATTGTAGCACTGCGAAATGAGAGAGGGAGCTACAACCCATAGACAGATTCATCCAAAGTCTCATTAATTGTAGCACTGCGAAATGAGAGAGGGAGCTACAACATTGCCGCTTGCATCCTCAACCGAAAAAGAATTGTAGCACTGCGAAATGAGAGAGGGAGCTACAACCGTCTCATTGCCCTCAACTGTCGGGAAATAATTGTAGCACTGCGAAATGAGAGAGGGAGCTACAACCGTCCGAATGGTTTGGTGCTTATCTTGTCGATTGTAGCACTGCGAAATGAGAGAGGGAGCTACAACTGTTTTCGTGGGCGCGGTGTGCACCGATGAATTGTAGCACTGCGAAATGAGAGAGGGAGCTACAACTCGCTCAACGACGTGAGCGGCAACATGCGGATTGTAGCACTGCGAAATGAGAGAGGGAGCTACAACCCAAGCCCATTCGGGCGCGTCGGGCATCGCATTGTAGCACTGCGAAATGAGAGAGGGAGCTACAACTATGGTTGGCTGCGATTATCCCGTTGATTGATTGTAGCACTGCGAAATGAGAGAGGGAGCTACAACAAAAGTACAGCCGAATCCGGTCAGACTACGATTGTAGCACTGCGAAATGAGAGAGGGAGCTACAACTTAACGTTTAATTATCACGGAGTCGGAGGTATTGTAGCACTGCGAAATGAGAGAGGGAGCTACAACCGAATGTGTCGGCAGAATCGTTCGGCCAGTATTGTAGCACTGCGAAATGAGAGAGGGAGCTACAACGTTGGCCTGTGATGTAGGCGGTGTCCATCAATTGTAGCACTGCGAAATGAGAGAGGGAGCTACAACCCACTCTTGGCTCTTCTCGGCCTCCAGCAAATTGTAGCACTGCGAAATGAGAGAGGGAGCTACAACCGAATCGAAAGGCTTTGCGTAGTTGCATAGATTGTAGCACTGCGAAATGAGAGAGGGAGCTACAACTTCGCCCCCTGGACATATTCAGCACTGACGATTGTAGCACTGCGAAATGAGAGAGGGAGCTACAACGATGATCCGGCTCTTGACCCGTCTCAACTTATTGTAGCACTGCGAAATGAGAGAGGGAGCTACAACTCTACGGAATGAACAGTCCCCATGAGGGGTATTGTAGCACTGCGAAATGAGAGAGGGAGCTACAACTTATCGTCGCCATCATGCGAAAACTCGCCAATTGTAGCACTGCGAAATGAGAGAGGGAGCTACAACCTTGAGTATACCGACCAACGCAATAGATATATTGTAGCACTGCGAAATGAGAGAGGGAGCTACAACAACAGACGAGTACATCAAAGCAACCCATCAATTGTAGCACTGCGAAATGAGAGAGGGAGCTACAACGGAGAATCTTATCCCGAATACAAACCCGACATTGTAGCACTGCGAAATGAGAGAGGGAGCTACAACAGGCCGCCAGCTCGGTGACAAAGACAGCAAATTGTAGCACTGCGAAATGAGAGAGGGAGCTACAACTCCGATGCGGAACATAACCAATAGACGAAAATTGTAGCACTGCGAAATGAGAGAGGGAGCTACAACTTCGCCCCCTGGACATATTCAGCACTGACGATTGTAGCACTGCGAAATGAGAGAGGGAGCTACAACTAATGACAATGCGTAAAGTCGCCTGGAACAATTGTAGCACTGCGAAATGAGAGAGAGAGCTACAACAGGTATCAACGGTCGGCGATTGGCTGACAGATTGTAGCACTGCGAAATGAGAGAGGGAGCTACAACTGCCTTTTTGTTTGCCTGTATCCTCTGCCAATTGTAGCACTGCGAAATGAGAGAGGGAGCTACAACATTAGTTGCGTTGTGGTGATGCACATATTAATTGTAGCACTGCGAAATGAGAGAGGGAGCTACAACCTACGGCGGCAGCAGGCCGGAAGACAGCGCATTGTAGCACTGCGAAATGAGAGAGGGAGCTACAACTGTTGTGCTGGTGGAATTGCAGGTTTTCCAATTGTAGCACTGCGAAATGAGAGAGGGAGCTACAACTATGTGTCTAAATGGGGCCTTGATTCAGAAATTGTAGCACTGCGAAATGAGAGAGGGAGCTACAACCTCTTCCTTGGCCGCCTGCACGCGCATCCAATTGTAGCACTGCGAAATGAGAGAGGGAGCTACAACACTATAGGGCTATGAGTGACCAGACGACTGATTGTAGCACTGCGAAATGAGAGAGGGAGCTACAACTGATTTAAACCAGGATCCGCCGTTTAAAGTATTGTAGCACTGCGAAATGAGAGAGGGAGCTACAACGCGTTTATGATTCTTTAGACAGACTCAACAATTGTAGCACTGCGAAATGAGAGAGGGAGCTACAACAGGCCGCCAGCTCGGTGACAAAGACAGCAAATTGTAGCACTGCGAAATGAGAGAGGGAGCTACAACGCTCTGTGGCTGGCGTCGGACAAGATGGATATTGTAGCACTGCGAAATGAGAGAGGGAGCTACAACTTGGTTTAATAAAAGGCTGTCTGAAAATTCATGGGGCTGTACTAGATAAGCAGTCATGTCAGACTGCAAAAATGAAGATAACCCGTTGTAAACTAAAAAAGAGTACACAGAAAAAGTTGCTTCAGTTTTTTGTACTCGAAGTTACTGCCCGTTCAGCAGCTGATTTATTGGGCATCCACCCTAATTCGGCAGTGCTGTTTTACCGCAAGATTCGCGAAGTCATCAGCCATCATCTTTCACTGGAAGCCGATACGGTTTTTGACGGCTCAATTGAGTTGGACGAGAGTTATTTTGGCGGACACCGCAAAGGCAAACGCGGGCGCGGTGCGGCAGGAAAGGTGGCAGTCTTTGGCATTCTCAAACGCGGCGGCAAGGTTTATACCGTGGTTGTCGAGAACGCTAAAAGAGAGACGTTATTTCCTGTTATAACAAAGAAAATTATGCCTGACAGTATTGTCTATACGGATTGTTTGAGCAGCTATGATGTGTTGGATGTAAGCGGATTTACCCACCACCGCATTAATCACAGCAAGCTGTTTGCCGACAGACAAAACCACATCAACGGCATTGAAAACTTTTGGAATCAGGCAAAACGCGTACTGCGCAAATACAATGGAATCGACCGTAAATCTTTCCCGCTTTTCTTGAAAGAATGCGAGTTCCGTTTTAACTTTGGCACACCCTCCGAGCAGCTTAAAGTGCTGCGCCGGTGGTGTGAAATTTAGGGCTTATCTAGTACAGCCCCAAAAATTATTCAAAAACAGGTCGAAATCAATCACGGACAAATCATCCGACATCACGAAATTCAACAATTCTTCCATAACCTTCATCTCGCTTTTATTCATATGCTCTCCTCTCAAGCTTCAGAAAGAGCCTTGTCTGCATTCAACGATACGGTGGTGGCAAATACCTCTATCGAAAAATTGAAAAAAGTTGAATGGATGATGAGTTCAGAAATGCATAAGGAATATGAAGAAACGCTTCCACTTTTGAAGAACGAAATGAATGTCAGCAAACATGCGTTTTGGCATAAAAAATCACCGGAAGAACAAGAAAAATTTGCCAAAATATTTAAACAAAACAAGGTTGTGATTAATGCAATGGCCAAAAATGAAGACGGATGAAATTTCATTCAAAAAATTCTGAAAAGCCATCCCGATAAACGGATTGACCTGAGCAAATTGAAACCCGGACAAACAATTCCTGACCTTTTATATGAACAGCTTGGAGAAGATTCACTGTATGTCATGTTTGATTTGGCTGAAGAGCTCAAAAACAGTAAATCTCTTGATAAATCTAGGGGTGTTGACATTCAAGCCAGCCTTAAAACCGTAGCAGCCAGATAAATGTTGGCAGCAAAAGATTCATCCGTCTTTTCACAACGCATCGCAATCTTTTTAAACTCCTTTATCCGGCAGAAAAAGTTTTCAATCAGATGCCGCCATTTGTATTTCCCACGGTCATAACACCTCTCCGTGTTACGACCTTTGCGTGGGGGGATAACGGGCTCGATACCCTTTTGTGTCAATTCCTTAATCAGCCAGTCTGCATCAAAGGCTTTGTCGGCAAGCAGTGCACCAAAGCTTTTATCCTTAATCAGTGATAGGACGCCGCAAATGTCGTTGCGCTGTCCGGGCAGCAGTATGAAATCACATAAATTGCCCAAAGCATCGGTCAGGGCAAGGATTTTGGTCGTCATCCCGCCTTTGGATCGGCCGATTGCCTGTTTGAGCGTCCCCCTTTTGCGCCCTGACCGTGCCGATGGGTTTTGACGATGGTGCCGTCTATCATGGTGTATTCATAGTCGGCATTTGTGTTCAGATGTGTGAAAATATTTTTGAAAACATCTAATTGCACCCACCGGCGGTAGCGGCGGTAAACGCTGTTCCAGTTGCCGAACTCCTGTGGCAGATCGCGCCACGGACTGCCGGTGCGGACTATCCACAGTACGGCCTCAAGAAACAGGCGGTTGTCTTTGGCGGTTTTACCCGGGTCGGCTTTTTTACCCGGACAAAGCGGTTCGATGGCTGCCCACTGGGCATCGGATAGGGTATGTCTGGTCATATCTGTATGATACTGTGAAAAATTGAATGTCAAGAGCCCCTAGGGTTTTATATAGCCGTTCTAAAAATCGAGTTACCGTTGTAGCTCCCTCTCTCATTTCGCAGTGCTACAATGAATTTGGTGCTGTACTAGATAAGCCCTAAATTCCACACCACCGGCGCAGCACTTTGAGCTGCTCGGAGGGTGTGCCAAAGTTAAAACGGAACTCGCATTCTTTCAAGAAAAGCGGGAAAAATTTACGGTCGATTCCATTGTATTTGCGCAGTACGCGCTTTGCCTGATTCCAGAAATTTTCAATGCCGTTGATATGGTTTTGTCTGTCGGCAAACAGCTTGCTGTGATTAATGCGGTGGTGGGTAAATCCGCTTACATCCAACACATCATAGCTGCTCAAACAATCCGTATAGACAATACTGTCAGGCATAATTTTCTTTGTTATAACAGGAAATAACGTCTCTCTTTTAGCGTTTTCAACAACCACGGTATAAACCTTGCCGCCGCGTTTGAGAATGCCAAAGACTGCCACCTTTCCTGCCGCACCGCGTCCGCGTTTGCCTTTGCGGTGTCCGCCAAAATAACTCTCGTCCAACTCAATTGAGCCGCCAAAAACCGTATCGGCTTCCAATGAAAGATGATGGCTGATGACTTCGCGAATCTTGCGGTAAAACAGCACTGCCGAATTGGGGTGGATGCCCAATAAATCAGCAGCCGAACGGGCAGTAACTTCGAGTACAAAAAACTGAAGCAGTTTCTTTTGAATACTCTTTTTTAGTTTACAACGGGTTATCTTCATTTTTGCAGTCTGACATGACTGCTTATCTAGTACAGCCCCCTATCTTTTGCTGTGGAGTCTATTCTTCATTCTCTTCGTCGTAACCGGTATACGACCAATCGTCGTCGTTGTCGAAAATATCAAGCAGCTCGTTAAAGCATTCTTGGTCTTGCGAGACGACAAACAGGCCGGTTGCTTCGCCTGCGGCGTTTTTGCAGACGACAACGGCATCCGTGTCGCCGCGCGTGTAATAGTCGGCGCCACGGTCGCAAAGTTCGTCGAGCCGCTGCCGCCGCTCGGCGATGTGTTGCAGGGCGGCGGGCGGCAGAGGCTCTTCGCCGACATGGTTGGCGACGAAGCGCAGCCCTTCCATCGTGCCGTTGAAAAGGGCGTTTTTCCACAAAAAGGCACTGAGTTTTTCGTTTTCCAACAGCCAGCCGCCGCTTTCGGCCGTGTTGTAGCAGACGTAGACGGGCGGGTCTTCGGCGGCCGAATCTTCGTGCCGTATGCCCCATACGGCGGCCTGTTGGTATTCCTCGCAGAAAATCAGGAAGCCGTCGCCGCTGTCGCGGGTGTCGCCGGTGGCGGCAAGCAGGCGGTTGAAGCTTTGGTTGGCGGCGGCGCTGCCGCCGAGGCGGCGCAGGTATTGTTTCAGCGCGGCGGGCAACGCTCCGCCCGCCTGTTTTTCGGCGGCGGCAAGGGCGGCTTCGTTCCGGCACCCTTCGTCTTCGGAGAGGGCGTAGAGTTTGGCGATGCGGTCGGTGTAGTGCATATTTGTCCTTTTGAAACGTGCTGTTTGGTTTGTTCAACAGCTTGTTGGAGCTTTGTTTTCAGACGGCCTTTGATGCGGATGCCGTCGGCAGCGGCGCGGCGGGCGCGGTTTGGTTTTGATGTGTTCGAACCATGTTGGCGGGCTATAGCCGCTGTCTCGCAGGTGTTCGCGGAAAGTGTAGCGGCAGATTCTGCCCTTGCCGTTGCGCCATCGGGCGATGATTTTGTCGTCGTCGTAGCGGAAGCGGCGACGGGCGATGATGTACAAAGAAAGGATGCAGAACAGCCTGCCCGTCAGCCAGAGGGCGGCGGCATACCATGCGGAAAACCCGGCGGCGAAGGATGCAATCAGAGCAGCAAAGGCGGCCAACGTGCAGTAGTCGGAGGCGGCACGCAGCAGGTCGTCGGCGCGGGAGCAGCGGGCAAAGCCGATGCGTTCGACTTCGTGGCACCACATCGGGGAAAACAGGAGCATGGTTTCCTTTCGTCAAAACGGGCGGCAGATATTCAGACGGCCTGACGCAAAATGCGTCAGGCCGTCTGAACTGGCTTATTTGAAGAAATCGCCTATGCCTGCGGGCAGTCCTTGGGTGAACTTGCCCATGGTGGAGGCGGTGAGCGATTCGGCGGCCTCGTGCGCGGCATTGACGGCGGCGAGGACGAGGTCTTCCAGCATTTCTTTGTCTTCGGCGGCTTCGGCGATCAGCTCGGGGCTGATGCTGATGCTGCGGATTTGGTGGTTGCAGGTCATGACGACTTTCACCAGGCCGTTGCCCGCTTCGCCGCCCACTTCGGTGGCGGCCAGCTCGGCCTGTGCTTTTTTCATGTTTTCCTGCATTTTTTGAGCCTGCTGCATCAAGCCGCCCAGTCCTGCTTTTCCGAACATCGAGGATACTCCTGTGGTTGGTGGTTTAAAAAAAATGTGGCGCACCCGCGCCGGGATACTCGCTGTAAATGGGTTGGAATTTCGCTTTCAGACGGCCTGAACGCCGTATTCTTCGAGGTCTTCCGCACGCAGCAGGCTGTTTTCGTGCCAGCCTTCGGCGTTTAGGGCGGCCATCAGCGCGCGGCAGTCGGGGTCGGCTTCGAGGCGGCGGCGGGCTTCTTCACGGCCTTCGCGTTGCAGGCGCGCGCGGCGCATAGCGGGGGTTTCCCAGCCTTTGTCTTCCTGCCACGGCACGGTTTGCAGGCTGAGGCCGTTCAGGCCGTAGGCTTCGGCGAGGGCGTTGCGGATTTTGTCGAAATATTCTTTGGTGGTGGTGGCCGGGGCGTTGCCGTTGAGGGCGAACAGAAGGCGGTTTTGCGCGGTGTCGTAGTTTGTCCAAGCCATGTGGTCGGCCAGCATCTGCGCAGCACCGAGACGTTTGTTCAGACGTTTGATCACGGCGTGCCAGTTGGCGGCGGACAATTCGGGCATGGGAGCAAAGTCGGCTTCTTCCGCGCCCTCTTCCTCCGCACTGTCTTCTTCCGCGTTTTCCTGCTCCTGCGCGGGCTCTGCGGCGGGCAGTTCGTCGAAGGGGATGTCTTCGTCGCGCTGCCATGCGGCGGGTGTGGCGGGCAGGCTGCCGTTTTCTGCCGTGCGGCCGTCTGAAACGGGCGCGCTTGGTGCCGCTGTTTCGTCCTGCGGGTTTTCAGACGGCCTTTTGTCTGCCGCAACGGTGGCGGCGGGTTCGCGGACTTGGTTTGCGGGGTTTTCAGACGGCCTCTGCGCTGCCTGTGTGTCGGCCGACGGTTTGCGGCCGTCTGAAACGGGGATTGCTTCGGCGGCGGCGTTTTCCCACGGCGGGGTGCCGTCTGCGTCGTTTTGTTCTGCCGTGTGGTTTTCAGACGGCCTTTTGTCTGCCGCAGCGGCGGCGGGTTCGCGGACTTGGTTTGCTGGATTTTCAGACGGCCTTGTTTCGCTTTGCGGCGCGTTGGTCAGGCCGTCTGAAACGGCTTCGGACGATACGGCGGGATTTTCAGACGGCCTTTCGGCTGCGGCAGTTGTTGTAGTGCTTGCTGGCAAGCTGTTTGCGGGGCTTTCAGACGGCCTCTGTTGTCCGGCCTGCGTGTCGGCGGGCGTTTTGTGGCCGTCTGAAACGGGGGCGGCGGTTTCAGACGGCCTGTGCTTTGTTTCTGCCGCTCCGTTATCGGCAGAAGCGGGGGCGGGGTCGCTGAGGCCGCTGCCGGCGATATGGCCGCCGACATGGGCGGGGGCGGCCATGGGGGCGAAGGCGAGCATGCGCAGGAGGGTCATGACGAAGCCGGCGTATTCGTCGGGGGCGAGGCTCAAATCCTGTTTGCCGCGGATGGCGCATTGGTAGTAAAGCTGGATTTGTTCGCCGCCCAGTTGCGCGGCGAGGGCGGCGAGGGCGGGACGTTCGGGGTCGTCGGCGGGCACGGCGGCGGGCACGGTCTGCATCAGGGCGATGCGTTGCAGCAGCAGGGCGGTTTCACTCAGGGCGTTGTCGAAACCGACGGCGCGTTCGGCCATTTCCTGCGCTTTTTGCAGGAGGGCGGCGCCGTTTTGTGCGGCGATGCCGTCGAGCAGTTCGTATAAATAGCGTTTGTCCACCGCACCTATCATTTGCCGCACGTCGTTTTCCGTTACCTGTCCCGAGCCCATGGCGATGGCCTGGTCGAGCAGGCTGAGGGCGTCGCGCATCGAGCCTGCGGCGGCGCGGCCGAGCAGTTGCAGGGCGGCGGGCTCGAAGGGGATTTGTTCGGCGGTGAGGACGTGTTCGAGGTGGGCGGCCACCTGCTGCGCGGTCATGTTGCGCAGGACGAATTGCAGGCAGCGGGAGAGGACGGTGACGGGGACTTTGTGCGGGTCGGTGGTGGCGAGGATGAATTTGACGTGTTCGGGCGGCTCTTCGAGGGTTTTGAGCATGGCGTTAAACGCACTTTTGGAGAGCATGTGCACTTCGTCGATGATATAGACTTTGTATTTGCCCGCGGTGGGGGCGTATTGGGCGTTTTCCAGCACTTCGCGGATGTTGTCGATGCCGGTGTTGGAGGCGGCGTCGATTTCCAGGAGGTCGACGTAGCGTCCGGCGTCGATGTCGCGGCAGCTTTGGCATTCGCCGCAGGGTTCGCCGTGCTGCGGCTTTTCGCAGTTGAGGCTTTTGGCGAGGATGCGGGCGATGGTGGTTTTGCCGACGCCGCGCGTGCCGGTGAGCAGGTAGGCGTGGTGCAGACGGCCTTTGTCGAGGGCGTTTTGCAGGGCTTTGACGACGTGTTCCTGGCCGACTAGGTCGGCAAAGGTTTTCGGACGCCATTTGCGGGCGAGGACTTGGTATGCCATAGGGAAAGCTCGTGTGGCCGTCTGAAAGGCGGCGTGGGGAAAACGCGGCATTATAAACGAAACGCTACGCGCGGCGGCGGAAGAAAGGCCGTCTGAAAACGCCTGAGGCGGTTTTCAGACGGCCTGATGGGAAGTTTAAGACGGGTTTACACGGCGGCGGCGCTGGTTTCTTTTTCAAAGTCCAGCTCGGCTTCTTCTTTGCCGGCATTCCAGCCGATGCGTACGAAGCCGCCGTCGGCGAGGCGGCCGAAGAGGAGTTCGTCGGCGAGGGCGCGGCGCAGTTTGCTTTGGATGAGGCGGTGCATGGGGCGGGCGCCCATTTGCGGGTCGAAGCCTTTTTCGGCGAGGTAGGCGCGCAGTTCGGGCGTGAATTCGGCTTCCACTTTTTTCGCCAGCAGCTGCTGTTCGAGTTGCAGCAGGAATTTGTCGACGACGCGGGCGATGACGGCGGTGTCGAGCGGGGCGAAGGGGATGACGGCATCGAGGCGGTTGCGGAATTCGGGGGTGAAGGTTTTGCTGATGGCCTGCATTTCGTCGCCGCGTTCGCGTTTGGCGGTGAAGCCGAGGGTCGGGCGGCTGAGGCTTTCGGCGCCGGCGTTGGTGGTCATGATGAGGATGACGTTGCGGAAGTCGGCGCTTTTGCCGTTGTTGTCGGTGAGCCTGCCCGCGTCCATCACTTGCAGGAGGACGTTGAAGATGTCGGGGTGGGCTTTTTCGATTTCGTCGAGAAGCAGCACGCAGTGCGGCTGTTTGTTCACGGCTTCGGTGAGCAGGCCGCCCTGCTCGAAGCCGACGTAGCCCGGCGGCGCGCCGATAAGGCGGGAGACGGCGTGGCGCTCCATGTATTCGGACATGTCGAAGCGTTGCAGGGGCACGCCGAGGGAGAAGGCGAGCTGGCGGGCGACTTCGGTTTTGCCGACGCCCGTCGGGCCGGAAAAGAGGAAGCTGCCGACGGGTTTGTCGGGCAGGCCGAGGCCGGAGCGGGACATTTTGACGGCGGCGGCGAGGGCGTCGATGGCGGCATCTTGGCCGAACACCATGTTTTTCAGGTTGCGGGCGAGGTGTTTGAGGATTTGTTTGTCGTCGTGCGACACGGTTTTTTCGGGGATGCGGGCGATTTTGGCGACAACGGCTTCAATCTGCGCTTTGCCGATGACTTTTTTCTGTTTGGACTTGGGCAGGATTTTCTGCGCCGCGCCCGCTTCGTCCATGATGTCGATGGCTTTGTCGGGCAGGAAGCGTTCGTTGATGTAGCGGGCGGAAAGTTCGGCGGCGGCTTCGATGGCGCCGTTGGTGTAGCGCACGTCGTGAAACTGTTCAAACATGGGTTTGAGGCCGCGCAGGATGTCGGCGGTTTCGGCCACGCTGGGTTCGGCGACGTCGATTTTTTGGAAACGGCGGCTGAGGGCGTGGTCTTTGCTGAATATGGTGCGGAATTCGTCGTAGGTGGTGGCGCCGATGCAGCGCAGGCGGCCTTTGGCGAGGGCGGGTTTGAGCAGGTTGGAGGCGTCCATCGTGCCGCCCGATGTACTGCCCGCGCCGATGATGGTGTGGATTTCGTCGATAAAGAGAATGGCGCCGTCGGTTTCGTCGAGGGCTTTGATGACGTTTTTGATACGCGCTTCAAAGTCGCCGCGGTATTTCGTGCCCGCCAAAAGCGCGCCCATGTCGAGCATGTAGACGGTGTCGCCCGCCAGCACGTCGGGCACTTGGCCGCCGACGATTTGGTGCGCCAGCCCTTCGGCCAGCGCGGTTTTGCCCACGCCCGCCTCGCCGACGAGCAGCGGGTTGTTTTTGCGGCGGCGGCACAAAACCTGCACCAGCCGCTCCATTTCGGCTTTGCGGCCGATCAGCGGGTCGATGCGTCCGGCGCGCACTTCGGCATTGAGGTTGACGGTGTATTTGGCCAGCGCGTCGCCGCCTGCGGCGGGTGCGGCTTCGTCTTCTTCGTTTTCAGATGGCCTCTGCACCTCTTCGCCGGTTTCACCGTGGGCGAGATAGCGCAGGATTTCCACGCGGCCGACGGATTGCAGTTGCAGGAAGTAAACGGCGGGGCAGTCTTTTTCGCCCATCATCGACACCAGCACGTCGACCGGGCGCACTTCGCGTTTTTCCATCGACTGCGCGTGGATAATCGCCCGCTGCATCACGCGCTGGAAGCCGAGCGTGGGCTGGGTGTCGGTTTTGTCGAGCAGGCCTGCGGGCAGCATGGGCGTGTTGTCCTGTATGCTGCTCAAAAGCTGGCCGGAGAGCACGTCCAAATCCACATGCAGCGCTTCGAGCACTTTCTGCACTTCGTCCGACTGCTCCAACAATGCCAGCAGGAGCTGTTCGAGCGTAATCATCTCGTAGCTGCGCGCGCGGGCGTCGGCGTAAAGCTCCTGCAAAATCTGTTCCAAAGCATCCGAAATCATGAAACCTCCTCTATCGTACATTTGAGCGGGAAACCCGCATCGGCGGCGCGGCTGTGCACCTGCATCTGCTTGGTTTGCGCCACGTCGCGCGTGTAGGTGCCGCAAAGGCCTTTGCCCTCGTGGTGCACCAAGAGCATCACGGCCACGGCGCGCTCCTCGGGCAGCATAAATACTTCGGTAAGTATCTTCACCACGAAATCCATGGTGGTGTAGTCGTCGTTAATCAGGAAAACGCCGTATTGGCGCGGCGGACGCAGTTTCAGGGCGCTGCCGCCTTCCGATTGTTGGTGCTGTGTTCCCATAGGGCAGGTCTTCTTGTCGGTGTGGTCGAATCCGCCCATATATTGCCTGCGGCCGCGTTTTTCAATCTTTCAGACGGCCTGTGCGCCCGCAGCGGCAATGAAATAAGAATAATTATCTTATCACAGACAAATCACGTCCGCCCGCCGATTTGCACAAGAAACGGCAATAATTTGACATCCGTCAGACCCTACTCTTTTCAGACGGCCTCCATTACAATCCGTCCGCCATATCCTCGTTTCACAAGCCAAATACCAACAGCCTCCAATACGTTAAAGGCCGTCTGAAAACCTTTCAGACGGCCTCAAACACGAAAGCCCCTCATGCTATACGCCCTCTACCTGCACAAAAAAACCGACATATTAAGCATCGACTGAACATCGGAAAACTACGATCTGCTAGACCAAGAAGGCTGGCTGGACACCCAGTCAGTGCAACTGAAATTCAACCTGAAAGCAGGCAAACCCCCCGCCACACTCAACCGTTACGACATCATTTTCCATTTGGGGTATTTAATCATCAGCCAAAAAGTCAAAACCCTTTTGCAGCCCGAAGCCGAGCGGCGCTGGGTGCAGTTTTTAGGCATTGCCATCAACGGGCACGGCGTATCCGATGATTTCTTCGCCCTGCACGTTACCAACCACGAACACGCCACCGATTTTTCCCGCAGCGTTTACGAAAAAACGGGCTTTGACGGCTGCGAAGAATACGAATTTGACGTGCAGCAGCTCAAAGACGCATTTGACTGGGACGTATCCATCGCCGCAGACGCCGATTACCCCACGCAAACCATCGTCAGCGGCGATTTGTGCCGACGGCTGATGCAGGCGGGCTTGAAAAACACCGTCCGCTTTTACCACCGCATCGACAACCGCGACGCGGAACAATCCGTGTGGCTTGCCAGCGAGTAGCCCAGCTATCCATGCCCGACAAAACACCGATAAACCCGACAACCGCCCGTTATCGAGAAAGACCAACCCATGCCCCACACACCCGAACCAGGCACGGTTTACGCCGTCCATTCCCCGCTCGACCAACGCTGGCATGCCTACCAGCTTG
The DNA here is from genome assembly GCF_044772855.1 of Neisseria sp. 23W00296. Classification (NCBI taxonomy): domain Bacteria; kingdom Pseudomonadati; phylum Pseudomonadota; class Betaproteobacteria; order Neisseriales; family Neisseriaceae; genus Neisseria; species Neisseria sp. 23W00296. The sequence continues at coordinate 925,454 of NZ_CP173024.1, forward strand.
TCCACGCCGTTTCCGCGAAAGCCAACAAACGCAGCCATGTCCATATTTGGGAGATGCAGGGCGCGTTTGCGCGTTTGGAAGACATCGTATTAGGCAAACTCAAACAAGCGCCTGCTTACACCTTGGCGCACGACCCCGCCCCGCGCCTGCCGATTAAAAGCTATATGGGTAAAATCCCTGCTGACCATATTCCGCTGGGCGTACTGCCCCTGCCCGGCGACGAACCGCCTAGCTCCTACTGCGGCGACATCAACTGCTTCCCCTTCGTGCCCGAAGCAGCGTATGCAACGGATGCCGCAGACATTGAGCAAGCCCATTACCGCAGCCAAGAAACCGCCCCGTTCGACTGCGCCGCCTTCGCCCGACAATACCCGAAAATGCGCGTGCTGTCCCTGTTCGATTCCGAAATCGCCCACTTCGCCGCCCTCGCGCAACTGCCCGAACTGCGCAGCCTCACCCTTATCCGCTGCTTCCCGCTCGGCGGCGGCCTGCCCGATTTGTCCGCGCTGCCGCATCTCAATTTCCTGTGGATAAGCGGTTTTCCCTATGCCGCAGGCAGCGCACTCAAAGCCCAAGCAAAAAAACTGCCGCAGCTGGGCTACGAAATCACGGGTTTGCGCAAACCCGAATGGTATGCCGCCAACCGCGACAACCCGCTCGCCGCCCTTGCCGATGCCGAACACATCCGCGCCGCCGATGCCAAAGCCGCCGCCAAAATCTACACAGGCAGCCTAAAAACGGCTCTCGCCCTGCCCGCCGACGGCTTTCAGACGGCCTTGGAACAGCTTGCCGCCCAATACGCCGCCGCGTTCAACGGACTCAACGCCCAACGCGGCTGGATAGAAACCGAAGAACGCGAAACCCTGTGCGATGCGTTTCACACCCTTGCCCGCCTCGCCGCCGAAACCGTCGGCGCAAGCGCGGATGCCGACGCGCTGCAAGCCGCGTTGGACAAAGCGCGCGATTGGTAAAGGCAGCCTGAAAGCCGTAGCTCGGGCATTCATGCCCGACAAAACACCGATTAATCCAACAACGTCGGGCATCCATGCCCGACCTACATTTTCAATCCCAAAAACCATGACCCACCCCCTTCCCACAAAATCCGCCCCGCGCGTGCGCTGGCTGAACCTTACCGCCGGCAGCCTGCCGTATTTTTTAACACAAAACCTGCCGCCCAAAACGCTGAAAATCGTGTTTACGCCCGATGCGGAGAGTGCGTTGCGGCTGCAAACGGCGTGGCAGTTTTTCCGACCGCAGGACAACGCGCTGTTTCTGCCCGACTGGGAAACGCTGCCCTATGAGCGTTTTTCGCCGCATCAGGATTTGGTGTCGGAGCGGCTGTCGGTGTTGTGGCAGCTGAAAAACGGTTTGGCGGATGTGTTGTTCGTACCGGTTGCCACGGCGATGCAGAAGCTGCCACCCGTGCCGTTTCTGGCGGGGCGCACGTTTTGGCTGAAAACGGGGCAGACTTTGGATATAGGCCGTCTGAAAACCGATTTGGTGGATGCGGGTTACAACCATGTTTCCCATGTTGTCGCGGCGGGTGAGTTTGCCGTGCGCGGCGGGATTGTCGATTTATTCCCAATGGGCAGCGAGATGCCATACCGCATCGATTTGTTCGACGATGAAATCGACAGCATCAAAACCTTTGGCCCCGACAGCCAGCGCACCATCGCGCCCGTATCGGAAATCCGCCTGCTGCCCGCGCACGAGTTTCCCACCGACGATGCGGCGCAAAAAATCTTCCGCAGCCGTTTCCGCGAGGAAGTGAACGGCAATCCGAACGCGGCGGCGGTGTACAAAGCCGTGAGCGGCGGGCAGTTTGGCGCGGGGGTGGAATATTATCTGCCGCTGTTTTTTGAAGAGGGCTGCGCGACGCTGTTTGACTACATCGGCGGCGACGCGCTGGCGGTGTGCGTGGGCGATGTGCACGCCGAGGCGCGGCGGTTTGAGGCGGAGGTGAAATCGCGTTTCCAGATGGCGCAGGGCGACGAAACCTATCCGCCGCTGCCGCCGCAGCATCTGTATTTGGCGGCAGACCAGTTTTCAGGCTGCCTGAAAGCCTATCCGCAGATTCTGCCCGAATTGGGCGGCACGGCGTTTGCGTTGCCAAATGTGGCGGTGAACCGCCAAGCCGAGCAGCCTTTGCAGGCCTTGCAGGATTTTCAGGCTGCCTTTGGCGGGCGGATTCTGCTCACAGCCGAAAGCGCGGGGCGGCGCGAAACGATGCTGGGCTTTTTCGCGCAGCACGGTTTGAAACCGAAAAGCGTGGACGGCTGGCAGGCGTTTTTGGAGAGCGGCGAGAAGCTGTGTATTACGGTAACGCCGCTGGCTTATGGGTTTCGGCTGGGGCAGCCTGAAAACAATGTAGATCGGATTCTTGAATCCGACATCCCCGCAGCGTCGGACATTTTGTCGGATATGAGTATCCGACCTACGGATGTTTCAGACGACCTTTCAGGCAGCCTGAAAGCCGAAACGTCGTCTGAAAAGCAACCTGAAAACAGCGCAGGTCGGATTCTTGAATCCTACACTTCCGCAGCGGCAGACGTTTTGTCGGATACAAGTATCCGACCTACGGATATTTCAGACGACCTTTCAGGCAACCTGAAAATTGCCCTTATCACAGAATCCGATCTCTACCAATACGTCGCCAAAAGCCGCAGCAGCACGCGCCGCAAGAAGCATGCCGCCGTTTCAGACGGCCTGTTGCGCGACCTTGCCGAAATCAGCATCGGCGACCCCGTTGTCCACGAAGAACACGGCATCGGCCGCTACATGGGCTTGGTGTCGATGGACTTGGGCGGCGAAGCGCAGGAAATGATGTTGCTGGAATACGCAGGCGAAGCGCAGCTTTATGTGCCTGTTTCGCAACTGCATTTAATCAGCCGCTACTCGGGCGCGGCGCATGAAAACGTGCAGCTGCACAAGCTCGGCAGCGCGGCATGGAGCAAAGCCAAGCGCAAGGCCGCCGAAAAAGCGCGTGACACCGCCGCCGAATTGCTCAACCTTTACGCCCGCCGCGCCGCGCAGGAAGGCTACAAATTCCAATTCGACGAAGACGGCTACCGCGCCTTTGCCGACGGCTTCGGCTATGAAGAAACCGAAGACCAGGCCGCCGCCATCGCCGCCGTGATTAAAGACTTGACGCAGGCGAAGCCGATGGACCGCCTTGTGTGCGGCGATGTCGGTTTCGGAAAAACCGAAGTCGCCCTGCGCGCCGCGTTTGTGGCGGTGATGGGCGGAAAACAGGTCGCCGTACTCGCCCCGACCACGCTTCTGGTGGAGCAGCACGCGCAAAATTTCGCCGACCGTTTCGCCGATTTCCCCGTGAAAGTCGCCAGCCTTTCGCGTTTCAACAACAGCAAAGCCACCAAAGCCGCGCTGGAAGGCATGGCGGACGGCACGGTCGATATCGTTATCGGTACGCACAAATTGGTGCAGGACGACATCAAATTCAAAAACTTAGGTTTAGTGATTATCGATGAAGAACACCGCTTCGGCGTGCGCCAGAAAGAGCAGCTCAAACGCCTGCGCGCCAATGTTGACATCCTCACCATGACCGCCACGCCGATTCCGCGCACCCTCAGCATGGCGCTCGAAGGCCTGCGCGACTTCTCGCTGATTACCACCGCTCCCAGCCGCCGCCTCGCCGTCAAAACCTTTGTCAAACCGTTCAGCGAAGGCAGTGTGCGCGAAGCCGTGTTGCGCGAACTCAAACGCGGCGGACAAGTGTTTTTCCTGCACAATGAAGTAGATACGATTGAGAATATGCGCGAGCAGCTGGAAACCCTGCTGCCCGAAGCCCGCATCGGCGTGGCGCACGGACAACTGCGCGAGCGCGAGCTGGAGCAAGTCATGCGCGACTTTTTGCAGCAACGATTCAACGTGTTGCTCTGTTCCACCATCATCGAAACCGGCATCGACATCCCCAACGCCAACACCATCATCATTAACCGCGCCGACAAATTCGGACTGGCGCAACTGCACCAGCTTCGCGGGCGCGTCGGCCGCAGCCACCACCAAGCCTACGCCTACCTGCTCACGCCCGAATACATCACCAAAGACGCAGAAAAACGCCTCGACGCCATTGCGGCGGCAGACGAACTCGGCGCAGGTTTCACCCTCGCCATGCAGGATTTGGAAATCCGCGGCGCAGGCGAAATCCTCGGCGAAGGACAATCCGGCGAAATGATACAGGTCGGCTTCACGCTCTACACCGAAATGCTCAAACAAGCCGTGCGCGACCTCAAAAAAGGCCGCCAGCCCGATTTGGACGCGCCATTGGGCGTAACCACCGAAATCAAGCTGCACAGCCCCGCCCTGCTGCCCGAGGGCTACTGCCCCGACATCCACGAACGGCTGGTACTCTACAAACGCCTCGCCACCTGCGAAACCGAAGCCCAAATCAACGCCGTGCACGAAGAACTGGTTGACCGCTTCGGACTGCCCGAACAACCCGTAACCACCTTGCTGGAAAGCCACCGCCTGCGCCTTGCCGCCAAAGCCTTGGGCATCACCGCGATTGATGCTTCATCCGACGCGCTCACGCTCACCTTCGGCAAACACACCATGGTCGAGCCTGCCGATATTATTCTGCTGATGCAGAGCAATAAAAATTATCGTATGGCGGGCGCGGACAAGCTGCGCGTGAGCGCGGTAATGGAAGACATCGAAACACGCATCAAAACCGTGCGCGCCGTATTGAGAAAACTGGCGAACAAAGAAACCTAGCAAACAAAGGCCGTCTGAATCTTTCAGACGGCCTCAAGCCCAACCCACGTAAAACCATGTCCCAACCCGATTTCACTTTTTTCATCTACGACTACGAAAGTTTCGGCATCAGCCCCGCCGCCGACCGCCCCGCGCAGTTTGCCGGTATCCGCACCGACGCGGATTTCAACATCGTCGGCGAACCGGTCATGTTCTACTGCCGCCAAACAAGCGACTATCTGCCCTCGCCCGAAGCGGTGTTGCTTACGGGTATCACGCCGCAGGAATGCAACGCAAAAGGCGTGTCCGAGCCGGAATTTGCCGCGCGGATTTGGGCGGAGTTTGCCCGCCCCAACACCTGCATCATGGGCTTCAACAACATCCGCTACGACGATGAAATGACGCGCTACCTGTTTTATCGCAACTTCATCGACCCCTACGAATACAGCTACAAAAACGGCAACTCGCGCTGGGATTTGCTCGATGTCGTCCGCGCCTGCTATGCGCTGCGCCCCGAGGGTATCGAGTGGCCGCGCGATTCAGACGGCCTGCCCGTGTTTAAGCTGGAACAACTCACCGCTGCCAACGGCATCGCCCACGAACACGCCCACGATGCAATGTCCGACGTGTACGCCACCATCGAAACGGCCAAACTCATCAAGCAAAAACAGCCGCGCCTGTTCCAATATTTCTTTGAACACCACAGCAAAGAAGCACTCAAAGCCATGATCGACACCCAAGGCCTCACGCCGCTGGTGCACGTATCGGGCATGTTTGGCAACCGGCGCGGCAACACCGCCCTCATCGCGCCGCTGGCGTGGCACCCCACCAACGCCAACGCGCTGATTGCCTGCGATTTGTCCGCCGACTTGGGCGATTTGCTGACCCTCGATGCCGACACCCTGCGCGAGCGGCTGTACAGCAAAAAAGAAACCCTGTTGGAACAAGGCATTCTGCCCGTGCCGCTCAAACTGGTGCACATCAACAAATGCCCGATACTCGCGCCGCTGAACACTTTGCGCGCCGAAGATGCCGAACGTTTGGGCATCAGCCGCGCCGAGTGCCTCGACAATCTCAAAGAGCTGCAAAGGCCGTCTGAAATCCGCAGCAAAGTACAGGCAATCTTCCGCCAAACGCGCGAATTTGCGCCCGGCGACAATGTGGAAACCGAGCTTTACAACGGCTTTTTCAGCCCCGCCGACAAAAACAGCATGACCGCCCTACGCAGCCTGCCGCCCGAAAAACTCGCCGACAGCGGCCTGGTTTTCCAAGATACGCGCATCGGAAAGCTGCTGTTTCACTACCGCGCCCGCCATTTTTACCCCAGCCTCAGCCGCGCCGAACAAATCCGCTGGCAGAAATACCGCCGCAAAAAACTGGAAACCGCCCTGCCCGACTTCAGCCTGAGCCTGCAAAGCCTCGCCGAACAATACGCCGGCAATCCCGACAAACTCATGCTCCTGCAAGACTTGTACGAGTACGCCGAAAAGCTGGTTGGCTGACCGCCTATCGCGCTGCGTAAGAAATAACCGTCAGGCCGTCTGAATAATCTCGCAGGTATGTGAATTTATTGTTTAGACCCAAGTCCCGATAGATTCTTAAAGAGGGGTAGTTTTAGCTTTTTTGCTCATTTTGCAGAACTCCAATTGAATGGGCGCAATATAAGGCCGTCTGAACACCCGAAAGGGTTTTCAGACAGCCTTTTTCAAACAGTCTTTCGGAAACGTCAACCCGCGCAGGCGGGAGCGGCCTAACGTATCACGTTGCGCCAGTCCTGTTCAAAATAATTCACCAACGCCTGTGTGTTCAGATGGTTGGGTTCGACTTCGCGCCGCGCCATGTCGGGCGGGAAGCGGAACATTTCGGCGGCGGTGTCGGCGTTGAGGTAGCGCGTGGGTACGTCAAACCGCTGCGGCACGGCAAAATCCGTGTTGAAACCGGCCAGCACAAAGCCCCATTCGCCAAACGAAGGTACATACACATGATAGGGCGCGGTGTGGAGTCCGGCCGCTTCGAGCGTGGCGACCACCGACCAGAAGGCATTGGGTGCGAAATAGGGTGAGGTGGATTGGACGACGATTTTGCCCTGCGGCGCGAGATGGCGGGCGACGAGGCGGTACATCGGTACGGAGTAGAGTTTGCCCAGCGAAAAATTCGACGGGTCGGGCAAGTCGATGATAATCACGTCGAATTTCTGCGGCGCGGTTTCCAGCCATTTGGCGGCATCGTCGTTGATGACGCGCATTTTCGGGTGCGACAGAGAGCCGTGGTTGAGCGCGCTTAGGGTGGCGGAATTTTTGAATACGGCGGTCATGTCGGGGTCTAAATCGACCAGCGTGATTTGCTTGACCTGCGGATATTTCAACACTTCGCGTGCGGCCAGGCCGTCGCCGCCGCCGAGTATCAAAACGTGTTCGGCGCGTGAGGCTGTCTGCATGGCGGGCAACACCAGGGCTTCGTGGTAACGGGCTTCGTCGCGCGAGGAAAATTGCAGGTTACCGTTGATATAAAGCCGCGTGTCGTCTTTCCAGCGCGTGACCACCAGCCGCTGGTAGGGCGAGTGGCTTTCAAATACAACCGGGTCGCCGAAGTAGCTTTGTTCGGCTTTGAAAGTGATTTGGTTGGCGTAAACAAAGGCGGCGGCGAGCGCGGCGAGTACGAGAAAGGCGCGCAGGCGGATGGCGCGGTAGCGGGGCAGCTCGGCTTGGAACACGCGGGCGGTGAGATAAGCGACGGCGGCGTTTAACAGGCCGAACAGCAAGGCCGAACGCGCCATGCCCAGCTTGGGCGCGAGCACCAGCGGAAACAGCAGCGATACGGCCAACGCGCCGAGATAGTCGAAGGTTAATACGCGCGAGACGAGTTCCTTAAAATCCGTATCGCGGCGGTTGAGCACGCGCATCACCAGCGGAATTTCCATGCCGACTACCGTGCCGACTATCAGCACAAAGGCGTAAAGCAGCGTGCGGAACGGCGCGGCCGACAGCCCGAAGGCGACAAACAGAGCCAGCGCCGACAGCCCGCCGATGATGCCCACCAGCAATTCGATTTCGACAAAACGCGAGAGCGTGTCTTCTTCTTTGATGTATCGGGTCAGGTGCGCGCCGATGCCCATCGAGAAAAGATACAGGCCGATAACCGACGAAAACTGCAAAATGCTGTCGCCCAAAAGATAGCTCGCCAGCGCGGCGATGATGAGTTCGTAAGCCAGGCCGCAGCTGGCAACGATGAAAACGGAGATGATGAGGATGCGTTGGGACTGGGATTTCATGTTTCAGACGGCCTCGACGGAAGCGGGCGATTATACGGCAAACGCAGCGGGAGGCCGTCTGAAAAACGGGGCGGCTTTCAGACGGCCTCTGCGCTTGGCCGCGGCACTATACTTTTTGCTTATGCCGTTGTGCCGATAAAGCCGTCTTGGCGCTTTCTGTATCATTCCTTACCCTGATTTACACAACATAACGCAAACCCATGAACGCCAAAATTCTTTTTTGTTCGGCCGCCTCTTTGCTGGCGGCCTTTCCCGTGTCTGCTGCCGAAACGCAGGAAGGCGGCGCGCAGGAGAGTGCCGTATCCGGCGGGCAGCTCGAAACCGTACGCGTACAAGGACGCAACCGTTCCACCCGAACCGAAAACCGCGATTCCTTCACCACCTCCGCCATGCGCACCACCACCGGCCTTGCGCTTTCGCCCAAAGAAACCCCACAGTCGGTCAGCGTGATTACCAAAACCCAGCTCGACGGCCGCGGCATCAGCAATCTCGAAGACGCACTACGCACCACCACCGGCGTAACCGTACTGCGCGATTCCGACCGCGCCCGTTTCCAATCGCGCGGTTTTTATATCGACCAAATCGAAGAAGACGGCATTTCTTCTTCCATTTCCGGCTTTGTCGGCGACACCATCCACAACGCCGAAAGCCTTACCGACCTTGCCCTGTACGACCACATTGAAGTCGTGCGCGGCGCAACCGGTCTCACCCAGGCCGACGGCGAACCCGGCGGCACCGTCAACGCCGTGCGCAAACGCCCCACCGCCGAGCGCACATTCGGCGGCAACATCAGCTTCGGCCGCTATGATGCCTACCGCGCCGACATTGACGCTTCAGGCAGCCTGAACGGCAGCGGCAGCATCCGCGGCCGTTTTGTTGCCGCCGGCGAAAAATCCGGGTCGTTCACCGAGCGCGTCAACAGCCGCCAGCGTCTGCTTTACGGCGTGATGGATTTCGATCTCGGCGACAATACCATTCTCACCGCCGGCGCGATGCACCAGCACCGCGATGCCGTGCCCGACGTGTTCGGCCTGCCGCGCGGCAGCGTCGATCACCCGCTGGATCTGCCGCGCAACAGCTACTCCGGTGCATATTGGAACGACAGCCGTTTTAGCAAACTCAACTTTTTCACCGAACTGCGCCACCAGTTTAACGACAACTGGCGGCTTACCAGCACCCTCGACTACCGCCGCGACCGCGCTTTCCGCGAATACTCCGCACTCAACAGTACCCAAGTCTGGCAGAACAGCAACGGCACCATCTTCACCAGTGGCAGCCGCCGCTCCGACAACGATGCTAAACAGCTCGTCTTCCAAAACATTCTTACCGGCCGTTTCCAAGCACTCGGCCGCAGCCACGACGTGTTCGCCACCTACAGCTACAACCGCCGCCGCACCGAATCCGAAACCATGCAGCACTGGGATTTGTGGCTCGATCCCAATGATCCGAACAACCAATTCTGCGCCGGCATGGGCTGGCCGCGCTGGTGTGATCCCATGCTCAGCCGCGATTTTCCGCTCAAACCGTTTAACGGCGCACTGATTCCCCGTCCTCAATGGGACAAACTCGCCGAACTGGACTACCGCTACAACCCCATCCACCGCCGCCAGGAAGAAAAAACCGTCTCGCACGCCGTCAGCGCAGGCATCCGCTTCAACCCCACCGACAAGCTGCACATTCTTGCGGGTGGCCGCTATACCCGCTGGAGCTACCGTCTTGATGCCTACAACATCCTACGGTCCGACCAACCCAAATACCTTGAAGACCTCGCCCAAGACAGCAAACGCAGCCGTTTCGTTCCCTATTTGGGCATCACCTGGGACATCACCCCTCAGCAAAGCCTGTATGCCAGCTACACTTCCATCTTCAAACCCCAGCTTGACAAACGCGGCGCAGGCGGCAACTACCTGCCGCCCGTAACCGGCACCAACTATGAAATCGGCTGGAAAACCGCCCTGCGGCAAAACCGCCTCAACACTGCCGTCGCCCTCTTTTGGATAGACCAGAAAAACCGCGCCGTCTTCTCGCACGACGACGACGGCATCGCCGTGTACAACAACAGCGGCCGCGTCGTCAGCCGGGGCATGGACGCCGAAATCTCCGGCCACCTCACCGACAACTGGCAGCTGTTTGCCGGCTACACCCTCAACGCCAGCAAACACCGCAACACCGGCGACGAAGGCGAAGCCGGCGCGAATTACAGCCGCCACACCCCGCGCCACATCTTCCGCCTCTACACCCGCTACCGCCTGCCCGGCGCGGCGGCCAAATGGAGCATAGGCGGCGGCCTCAGCAGCCAGAGCCGCACCTCCGACTACTACGACCAGCCCCACCTGCGCCAGGGCGGCTACACCCTGTGGAACGCCGACATCCAATACCGGCCCACCCCCAACATCCGCCTCAGCCTCATCGGCAACAACCTGTTTGACAAGCATTACTTTGAAAACAACGCCAACCGCAGCAACGGCGGCTACAACTTCTACGGTACCCCGCGCACGCTGACCTTCAAAGTCAATTGGCAGTTTTAAGCCGCCTACAATCGGCAAGGCAGCCTGAAAGCCTTTTCAGGCTGCCTTTTGCAAACAAACGGACGGTTTCAGACCGCATTCCCCATACTGATCCGCAGGCCGTCTGAAAAACCTTTCAGACGGCCTTTCGGCAACGGGCGGATACTTTCAGACGGTCTGCCCGAACCATCATAAATGCCGTCTGAAAGCCCGTTTTTTGCTTTCAGACGGCCTCTTTTCTGAATTATTCCAACGGCGGCGCGGAAAGCAAAAGGCCGTCTGAAAACCTTAAAACGGTTTCAGACGGCCTCTGACAAACTAAGCAACGGCGTTTACATCAAAAAGAAATACGCCCACGCCGCTACCAGCGCGATGCTGAGGATATTGAGCACCATGCCCACTTTGAGCATATCGCGCTGGGTGACGATGCCGGTACCGAACACAATCGCATTCGGCGGCGTGGCTACGGGCAGCATAAAGGCACAGGAGGCACCGATGCCGATGATGAGCACCATCACTTCCTTGGGCATACCCATCTGTTCGGCCACGCTGGCGAACACCGGCACGAGCAGGGCGGCGGAGGCGGTGTTGCTGGTGAATTCGGTGAGGAAGATGATGAAGGCGGACACGGCGAGGATCACGATAAAGGGATGCGCCAGCACGAAGGTGCTCGCCATTTCCTGCCCCAGCGCGGCGGAGGCGCCCGATTTTTGCAGCAGCGTGCTCAGGGTGATGCCGCCGCCAAAGAGCAGCAGCACGCCCCAGTCGGTATTGCGCGCCACTTCGCGCCAGCGTACCACGCCGAAAATCACCACGGCTACGGCGGCGGTGAGGGCGACGAAAGAGTCGGGGCTGGAAATGCCCAGCTCTTTTTTCAGCGTGTCGCCGAAGATCCACGCCACGGCGGCAGCCAGGAAAATCAGCATGGCAATCACACGGTGCAGCGTCCACGGGATGTCTTCGTGCTCCACCTCTACTTTGGCCGACAAATTGGGCTTGAGCACGATAAACAGCGAAAACAGCATCAGCGGCAAAAGCGCCAGCATCATCGGCAGGCCGAACTTCATCCAGCCGGCAAAATCCAAATTCAGCGCTTTGGCGGCAATCGCGTTGGGCGGCGAACCGACCACCGTGCCCAGGCCGCCGATGCTGGCGCAGTAGGCGATGCCCAAAAGCACGAAGACAAAGGTGTTGCGGTCTTTTTCCTTGTCCAGATGGCTCATCAGCCCCATTGCCAGCGGCAGCATCATCGCCGCCGTGGCCGTGTTGCTGATCCACATCGACAAAAAGGCGGTAACGGCAAACAGCAGGTGCACGGCGACAAAAGTATTGCCGCGCGAGAGCGAAATCAGCCACACGGCGATTTTGCGGTCGAGCTTCTGCATATGCAGCGCCGTCGCCAGCGCAAAGCCGCCGAAAAACACATAGATAATCGGATCGGCAAAGCCCGCCAGCGCGGCCTTGGTGTCCATATCGGGGATTTTGAACAGAATGGCAAACAGCGGCACGATCAGCGCGGTCACGGTAATGTGCACCGCTTCGGTAAACCACATAATCGCCACGAAGGCCAAAATGGTCAGCCCCTTATTGACATCGCTGTCGTAGGGCAGGATTTGGTAGAGCACCGCACTGATAAGCGCGGCAACGATGGCGATCACCAGCCCGCGAAAATCGGTTATCGGCGCCTGCGCGCTCAATAACTCGACGTTTTCCGGCTGCTGTTCGCTTTTCGGTTTGTCGGTCATGGAAATCTCTCCCGGGTTGGATTTTTCTTGCGGCGGTTTACCCGCCTGCCGCATAAGATAACATAAGTTTACACGGCTGCGCAAAAGGATTGCGCGAACGGCGGGAGGCCGTCTGAAAAAGGCTGCGGAACGGCTTTGCGGGCGGCACAAGGGCAGGGCGGCAGACACAAGGCCGTCTGAAAAGCGGGGGCTGCGTGTTTGGCGGTGGCAAGGCAAAAGGCCGTCTGAAAGCCCTGTTTCGGGTTTCAGACGGCCTTTTCAGACGGCCTGTTTGCCCGCATCAGGCAAACAGGCGGCAGGCCGCGTAGGAGAGCGCGCCGCCGCCGATCAGCAGCCAGAGCGCCAAAAGGGCGGCCAGCAGCAGAGGGCGCATCCCCGCCTGACGCACGCTCTGCCAGCGCGTGCTGAAACCGAGGGCGCACATCGCCACCGTCAGCAGAAAAGTGTCGGCCTGCAAAATGCCGCCGTGCAGCGCTGCGGGCAGCGGTATGAAGCTGTTGAACACCGCCGCCGCGAGAAAACCGAGGGCAAACCACGGCACGGACGCGCCGCCGCCGCCCGCATCCGCGCCGCCGTTAAAATGCCGCATCAGGCGCGGCAGCAGCAGCAAAAAGGGCGCGAGCAGCAGCACGCGGATCATTTTGGTAATCACCGCCACGTCGGCCGTTACCGGGTTCGCCGCCGCGCCTGCCGCCGCCACCTGCGCCACTTCGTGCACCGTCGCGCCCGTGTAGATGCCCCAGCCAAACCACGCGGCAGCGGGCGCATCGTGCGGCAGCAGCGCCGCCGCCATCAGGGGATAAACAAACATCGCCAGCGTGCCGAACACCACCACCGTCGCCACCGCCACGCCCACGGCCGCCTCTTTCGCCTTCAACACCGGCTGCGCCGCCAGCACAGCCGCCGCGCCGCAAATCGCGCTGCCCGCGCCCACCAGCGCCGCCGTGTCGGCATCCAGCCGCAGCCGTCTGCCCAGATACAGCGCCAGCACAAACGTGCCCGCCACAACGCACACGTCCGCCAAAAGCGCCGGCCAGCCCGCATAAAGCAGCTGCGGCACGGTGATGCGGAAACCGTAAAACACGATGCCCAGCCGCAGCAGCGTGCCCTTGGCAAACATCACGGCATTGCCCAAAGCCGCCGTGTGGCGGTTAAGCGGGCTGTTGCCCGCCGCCATGCCCAGCACGATGGCGAGCGTCAGCGGGCTGACGCCCGACTCGCGGAAAAACGGCAGCGAAGCGGCGGCCATGCACAGCACGGCCGCCGCCGCAAAGGGAATCAGTGTGTGGATTTTTTGGGGGGACATGGTTTTCTCCTTTGTTGTTTTGCTTTTTCACTTCGTTGAAACTGCGCTTTCAGAAACGTCATTCCCGAGCAGGTGGGAGTGGCCAAAACCGCAGGGTGCGGCTTCGCACGGCGGGCTATCTTAACACCGATTTACTTTATGACGGCAGGGGAGGGCGTGAGGAGAAGAGGGAAGAGGCCGTCTGAAAAACGGCAAAGGACTTCTGTTGTGCAGAAGCCCTTTGCCGTTTTCATTTCTTTGAAACCTTGTTTTCAGACGGCCGGATATGTCGGATATTCAGTTGCGCTTGAATTTTTTCGGCAGGTTGACCCGGGCGGTTTTGTGTTTTTGTTCCAGCCTGTCGGGCGCGGAAATATCTTGTAGGTTTTTGGCGTAGACGGTGTGTTTTGCCGCATCCGAATAGGTTTTCAGACGGCCTTTGCGGCCGTCTGAAAACAAAAAACGGAAAACGCCGTTTACAGCAGCAGCGATTTGCCGTTGTGGGGATTGGCGGCTTTGGCGGCGGCGAGGAGGGCGGGGAAGTCGAGGCCGTATTGCTGCGCGAGTCGGCCGGCGCGTTTTTTCAGGGCGTCGAAACGCATCTCGCGCGGGCTTTGTTTGAAGGCGGCAACGGCGATGTTGCCGTGGCTTTCGGCGGGGATGTGCAAAACGCGTCCGTCGAAGCAGTTAGACAGGGTTTGCACGAAATGCGGGAAGCGGCGGTCGCCGCTCCACCAGTTGGTGACGAAGATGCCGTCTGAAGAGAGGGCGCGGCGGCAGTCTTGGAAAAATTCGGCGGTGACGAGGCTGTCGATGATTTGTTCGCCGTCGAAGCCGTCGACCAGCAGGATGTCGGTGCCGCCGAGCAGGGTTTTGACATATTGCGCGCCGTCGGCTTCGACGATTTCGAAGTTCTGTCCTTCAAACGGCAGTTCGAACAGGCTGCGGGCGACGGCGATAACCTGGGGATTGATGTCGACGGCGGTTTGCCGCGTGTCGGGCAGGTACGCGTCTATCCAGCGGGCGAACGAGCCGCCGCCGAGGCCGATTTGCGTGATGTGGGCGGGCGGGTCGGCAAAGAGCAGCCAGGCCATCATGGCGCGGCTGTACGAGAGGACGAGTTCGGCGGGCTTGTCGAGGCTCATCGAGCTTTGGATGGTGCTGCTGCCCAGATGCAGGGAGCGGATGCCGTTTTCTTCGGAGATGCCGACTTCGGGCAGGGCGTCGCGGGCGGGGCGCAGGCGGCGGTAGGGATGGCGGGGCGGCATTATTCGGCTTCTTCAATCCAAGCCTGCTGCACGGCTTCGAGGATGCGCTCGCCGCAGCGGGCAGGGTCGTCGTCAAACTCGGGCAGGGCGAGAATCATGTCACGCAACTGGGTGAAGCGCAGGGTTTTGGGGTCGATGCTTTCGCCGTGCAAATCGTAAAGCTCTTCGGCGATGCGTTGGGTGTCGGTCCATTTCATCATCGGTTTCCTTATGTGTTGTTTTTCGTGAAGAGGCCGTCTGAAAGGTGCGGGCGGGCGTTGGGGCTTTGCATGGTTTGGAGTTGCCAAATTTGAGAGTCCGACCCGCGTAGTGGTTTGCGGACATCTGCAACCGCGTGTGTCACAAAGCGGCATACCCTGCCAATGTATTCAGACGACCTTGGTTTTAATGGTCTTCGCGAGCGTGGTTGATGGTGTATTTGGGGATTTCGACCACCAAATCTTCGTCGGCCACCACGGCCTGACAACTCAGGCGCGAGTCGGCTTCCAAGCCCCAAGCCTGGTCGAGCAGGTCTTCTTCAAGCTCGGTCGGCTCTTCCATGCTGTCGAAACCTTGGCGGATGATGACGTGGCAGGTGGTGCAGGCGCAGGATTTTTCGCAGGCGTGATCGACTTCGATGTCGTGGTCGAGCAATACGTCGAGTACGGTTTTGCCCTCGGCCGCGTCTTCGATGACCGCGCCTTCGGGGCAGAGTGTGGCGTGTGGGAGTACGGTGATTTTGGGCATTGTTTTTTCTCTTTATGAAAGTGGTTTGGGTGGTTTGTTGTGTTCAGACGGCCTGTATGTCGTCTGTATGGTTTATGTCGATTTCGATGCCTTTGTTTTTCAGGTTTTGCAGGCATTCGGCCAAATAGGCGTCGTCGTGTTCGGGGTAAACGGGGCTGCTTTGGGTTGCGACAGTTTCCGGCGGTTCGGGCGGCAGGCTTTTACCGCGATATTCGGGTGCGAGCCATTGCGCGTCGGGGCGGTAGCCGCGTTTTTGCATTTCCTTCATGACGAGCAGGTGGTAGCGGTAGAGCAGGCAGCGCGGATAGCGGAACACATAATTCACCGTCGCGTGCGGCCTGCCCCAGCCCGCGCCGCGCAGGGCGGCACATTCGCGGTGCTGCCCCAAAAGCTGGGCGCGGGGCAGATGGGGGATAAGGGCTTCGTGCCAGAGGCGCATATTGTTTTTACCTTTTCAGACGGCCTTTAATGTGCCAACGCTTCTCTCACAGGCCGTGAAACCGTTATCCGTTTAAATATCGTCCACGCTTTGGCCGGTTAGGGCGCGTTGGATATTGCGGTTCATGCGTTTGGCAGCGAAGTTGTCGGTGGCGTTGCCCAAGTCGGACACGGCGGCGCGGATTGCTTCGGCGCTGCCGTTGTTCAGACGGCCTTCAAGCGCGGCGATGCTGTTTTGAATGGCGGCCAACTCGGCTTCGTCGAGCAGGTCGGCATCGAGTTCCAGCGCGGCGGCTACGGCACCGAGCAGCCCTTCGGCTTCGACGGCGGCTTCGGCGCGGGCGCGGGCGGCCATGTCTTCGGCGGCGTTGGCCATGCTGTCTTTGAGCATCTGCGTGATGGTGTCGTCGTCGAGGCCGTAAGAGGGTTTGACTTCGATTTGCGCCTGCACGCCGGTGGACTGCTCCTGCGCGGATACCGACAACAGGCCGTCTGCATCGACTTGGAAGGTTACGCGGATACGCGCTGCGCCGGCGGCCATCGGCGGAATGCCGCGCAGGGTGAATTTGGCGAGGCTGCGGCAGTCGGACACCAATTCGCGCTCGCCCTGTACGACGTGCACGGTCATGGCGGTTTGGCCGTCTTTGAATGTAGTGAAATCTTGGGCGCGGGCGGTGGGGATGGTGGAATTGCGCGGGATGATTTTTTCGGCGAGACCGCCGTAGGTTTCGAGGCCGAGCGACAGGGGAATCACGTCGAGCAGCAGCCATTCGCCGGCAGTTTTGTTGCCCGCGAGCACGTCGGCCTGCATGGCCGCGCCCAGCGCGACGACTTGGTCGGGGTTGAGGTTGTTGAGCGGCGTTTGGCCGAAGAATGTGGCTACGGCCTGTTGGATATGCGGCATACGGGTCGAGCCGCCTACCATAATCACGCCTTTGATGTCGGCTTTGGATACGCCCGCGTCTTTGAGTGCCTGCTTCACCGGTTCGATGGTTTTTTGCACCAGATGGCGCGTTAACTCTTGAAATTCTTGGCGGGTAACGGTGGCGCGGATTTGGCGGCCGTCTGAAAGCGCGGTTTCGATAAGGGTTTGCTCGTGTGCGGTCAACTCTTCTTTGGCGCGGCGGGCGAGCGAGAGCAGGAGCCGGCTGTCTTGGTCGGATAATTGCGACAGGCCGTGTTGTTCGAGCAGGTGGCAGAACAGGCGTTGGTCGAAATCGTCGCCGCCCAAGGCGCTGTCGCCGTTGGTGGATTTGACTTGAAACAAGCCCTTGCTCAATTCGAGTACGGACACGTCGAACGTACCGCCGCCGAGGTCGTACACCACAAACGTGCCTTCCGAGCCGTTGTCGAGGCCGTAGGCGATGGCGGCGGCGGTCGGCTCGTTGAGCAGGCGTAACACATTGATGCCGGCCAGACGCGCCGCGTCTTTGGTGGCTTGGCGTTGCGCGTCGTCGAAATAGGCGGGTACGGTAATCACCGCGCCGACCAGCGCGCCGCCGAGGCTTTCTTCGGCGCGGGTTTTGAGGGTTTTGAGGATTTCGGCGGATACGTCGATGGGGTTTTTCACGCCCTGGCGCGTGGCCAGACCGATGATTCGCTCGCTCTCGTCAAACCGATATGGCAGCGAGGCGGCGTCGATGTCTTCGAGTTTGCGGCCGATAAGGCGTTTGGCCGAGCTGATTGTGTTTTGCGGGTCGGTTTTTTGCGCGGCGAGGGCTTCATGGCCGACGGTGATGCCGTCTGAAAGATAGCGTACGACCGAAGGCAACGCGGCGTGGCCTTGTTCGTCGGGCAGGCAGGTGGCGCTGCCGCTTTTAACGGTGGCAACGAGGCTGTTGGTGGTACCCAAGTCGATACCGACGGCGAGACGGTGTTGGTGTGGGGCGGCAGACATGCCGGGTTCGGCGATTTGCAAAAGAGCCATGGTGTTTTGGGAAGTTTGTGTGTTCGGGTTGGAAGGAGACGTTTCAGGTTTCAGACGGCCTGTCAGGCTTGGCGGATTTCGCGCAGCAGTTTGTCGAAAAAACGTCCCTGCCGCACTAGCTGCGCCGCCTCGTCGTGCCGCTTGTCGGCAAATGCCTGATGCAGTTCGGCAAACAGTTTTTCTGCTTCGGCGGCGATTTCGTTTTCCAGATTTTTCAGCGCGGCGGCTTCGTTTTCCATCTGTGCTTCCATCAGCGTTTCGCGCCATTCCATCTGCTGCATCAGAAATTCGGGCGCAAACGAAGTATGTTCGGGCGCGTCGGCGTCGATGCCCTGCTCTTTGAGCAGGTAGGCGGCGCGGTCGGTGGGGTTTTTGAGGGTGCGGTAGGCTTCGTTGACGGTGGCCGACATCATCACGGCCTGTTTCTGCTCGAATGCGGACGCGGCGGCGTAGCGGTCGGGATGGAAACGGGCGGCGAGTGCGCGGTAGCGGGTTTCCAGTTCGGCTTCATCGAGTG
Source organism: Neisseria sp. 23W00296 (assembly GCF_044772855.1). Lineage (NCBI taxonomy): Bacteria > Pseudomonadati > Pseudomonadota > Betaproteobacteria > Neisseriales > Neisseriaceae > Neisseria > Neisseria sp. 23W00296. The sequence continues at coordinate 943,851 of NZ_CP173024.1, forward strand.
CGAAGCCTTCGGGCAGTTGGAACAAATCGAAGTATTGGCTCATGATTCTTTCTTCTTGCTGTTTCAGACGACCTTTTTTATAATCTGCCACCGTTTAAACGAAAGGAAAAACAATGGCTTCAAAATTTCAGCACAATAAGGGCAAAATCCGCGACAACGCGCTCAAAGCCCTGGTGAGATCCAATCTGTTCCGGCATAAAACACAGCGGAACAAGAAAGGCAAAGGCAGTTACAACAGGCAGGCTGCGAAAAAATGGCGGGATGGTTTTGGCAACTGTCCCGTCTTTTTTTGCGGTTTAAACGTGGAAACTTTCGCCGCAGCCGCATGAGTCTTTGACATTCGGGTTTTCAAATTTGAAACCTTCCTGCAAGCCTTCTTTGGTGTAATCGACCTGAGTGCCGTCGAGATAGACGAGGCTTTTCGGGTCGATAAACACTTTTGCGCCGTGTTCTTCAAATACCAGGTCTTCGGCATTGGGCTCATCGACAAATTCGAGATTGTAGGCCATGCCCGAGCAGCCGCTGGTTTTCACGCCCAAGCGCACGCCGAGACCTTTGCCGCGTTTGGTCAGATAGCTGTTGATGTATTTGGCGGCGTTTTCTGTGATGGTGATCATGTTTTTCCTTTGTTGGTCGGGGTTTCAGACGGCCTTTTAGTTTTTAAAGGCCGTCTGAAACGGTTTTCTTCGCCCATGCTACGACAGCGGCGATGGCGGCTTTGGCCCGCGGGCTGTTTTTCCAACAGGTCGAGCCGGTTAAAGCCGCGCCCTGCTGCAAAATATCGGCGGGGTCGGCGGCGGCGAGTTTTTCCGCATCATCCAAACCCATTTGCTGTAAACGCTGCAATACCGTTTTGCCCACGCCTTTCACAGCCAAGAGCGAGGCGGTTTGCGCTTCGGTAAAAGGCATAAATGCTCCCGATTCGGTTTCAGACGGCCTCTGTCGTCGGCCAAGGCTTAGGCCGTTACCGCTTCTTTTTTCTTGCGGTAGTCGGCTACAGCGGCTTTTACCGCATCTTCGGCCAGAATCGAGCAGTGGATTTTTACGGGCGGCAGCTCCAACTCTTCGGCGATGTCGCTGTTTTTAATCGCCAAAGCATCGTCGAGACTTTTGCCTTTGACCCATTCGGTAATCAGGCTGGAAGAGGCAATGGCCGAGCCACAGCCGTAGGTTTTGAATTTGGCATCTTCGATGATGCCCTCATCGTTCACTTTAATCTGCAAACGCATTACGTCGCCGCAGGCCGGTGCGCCGACCATGCCGGTGCCGACCGAGTCGTCGCCTTTGTCGAACGTGCCGACGTTGCGGGGGTTTTCGTAATGGTCAATTACTTTGTCGCTGTATGCCATGATGTGGTTTCCTTGTGTATTTGCGTTTGTTGACAATATGTTGTCGTTTCGCTTGGTTTCAATCCGGTTGGTTTCAGACGGCCTCATGAAGGTGGGTAGAGGCCGTCTGAAAGGCTTATTCCTGTTTCTGCAAATTGTATCGGCTGTTTTCTTTAAAGCCGCTCTGCCCTGCCGCGAGCATTTGCACATAGCCCTCGGCCACGAAAAAACGTGCTTGAGCGGCGTGTTCGTCTAGCTTCACGATGCTGCCGTCGCCCTCCCATGTAAAGCTGCCTTTTTCTACCGTTTTCAGCGGCTCTTTGCCGCCTTGCGAATCGGTGGTCAGGATATAGGTTTTATCGTCATTGAGCTGCAAAGTAACGAGGTTTTTGCTGCAATCGGCGCAGGGCAACGCTCCTTGATAAATACCCGGCCAGTCGAGCGAGTTTTCGGCATTGTGGCCGTCTGAAACGGTTTCTGCCGATGTTTCCGACGCATTGCTTGCGGCTGAAGCGGTTTGCGTCGGTACGGAAGCGGCTGCGTTATCGGGCTGATGGTTTTCCGCCTGGCCGCCGCAGGCTGCCGAAAGCAGCACGGCGGCAAGGGCGGAGAGTTTGGTAGAAAGTAATGGTTTCATTTTTACTGTATCGGGTTAAGAGCGTTTCAGACGGCCTGAGTTATTCGCCGTGCCATTCGATAACGGGCTTTTTATGTTTGGCTGCACACTCGTGTAAAAACGAATGAATCAGGACTTGATACGGCACACCCATTTCTTTCGCCAGATTTTGAAAATAGGCCATATCGGTTTCATCAATGCTGACGAGCACGTTTTTTTTCAACTGCTTGGCGTAGGGGTTTTTGACTGCTTGGCTGAAGTCGTATTCGGACTGCATGACTATCTCCTGTTCCTATACTGTTTGTTCTCATTGGTGGTGGCACGACGCGCGGAAATGATGCGGATATTATCTCCGCGTTCACAATGTACGACCACCAAAACCCGCAAGGATTCGCTCATGTCTAAAAGAACAAAGCGGTCTTCGTCGTCAGAATGCTCGGTATCGGCAATCAACAAAGCGTTTTCATCCTAAAAGACTGTAACTGCCTCTTCAAATGAAACACCGTGCTTTTCCAAATTAAGCGAAGCCTTTACCGAATGCCATTCAAACCCTTTAATCATCAATGCGCTGCCCACTCGATCGAGTTCAAATCGATGCCTTCTTTAAACATTTCCCACAGGGGCGACAGCTCGCGCAGTTTGCCGATTTTGGACTTAATCAACTCGGCGGCGTAGGCGGCTTCTTCTTCGGTGGTCATGCGGCCGAAGGTGATACGCAGTGATGAGTGTGCCAATTCGTCGTTGCGGCCGAGTGCGCGGAGTACGTAGCTGGGTTCGAGGCTGGCGGAAGTGCAGGCGGAGCCGCTGGATACGGCCAGCTCTTTAACGGCCATAATCAGGCTTTCACCTTCGACGAAGTTGAAGCTCACGTTCAGATTGTTGGGCGCACGGTGTTCGAGGTCGCCGTTGATGTACACTTCTTCGATGCCTTCGATGCCTTTGAGGAAGATGTCGCGCAGTTTCAGGTAATGCGCGGTGTCTTGCTCAAGCTCTTCTTTGGCGATGCGGAAGGCTTCGCCCATACCGACGATTTGGTGCGTGGGCAATGTGCCGCTGCGGAAGCCGCGCTCGTGGCCGCCGCCATGCATTTGCGCTTCGAGGCGCACGCGCGGTTTACGGCGTACATACAATGCGCCGATACCTTTGGGGCCGTACACTTTGTGGCCGGACATGGAAAGCAGATCAACTTTGGCGGCTTCTACGTCAACGGGTACTTTGCCGCAGGCTTGGGCTGCGTCAACGTGGAAAATGATTTTGCGTTCGCGGCAGATTTCGCCGATGGCGGGAATGTTTTGCACCACGCCGATTTCGTTGTTCACCCACATTACGGAAACCAAAATGGTGTCGTCGCGGATGGCGGCTTTCAATACTTCAAGGTCGATCAGGCCGTTTTCCTGTACATCAAGATAGGTTACGTCGTAGCCCTGACGCTCGAGTTCGCGCATGGTGTCGAGTACGGCCTTGTGCTCGGTTTTGACGGTGATTAAATGTTTGCCTTTGCTTTTGTAAAAATGCGCCGCGCCTTTGATGGCGAGGTTGTTGGACTCGGTTGCGCCGCTGGTGAAGACGATTTCTTTCGGGTCGGCGTTAATCAGTGCGGCGATGTTGGCGCGGGCTTGGTCAACAGCTTCTTCGGCCACCCAGCCGAAGCTGTGGCTGTTGGAGGCGGGATTGCCGAAAGTTTCGGTGAGGTAGGGAATCATTTTTTCGGCAACGCGTTTGTCAACCGGAGTGGTGGCGGCGTAATCGAGGTAAACGGGGGTTTTGACGGTCATGGTGTGGTCTTTCTGATGTTTGTGTGTCGGGTTCAGTTTATATGGGTGAGGTTGATGACTTTACCGGAGTGGTGGTCTTTTTGGCTGAGCACGCTTTGCAGGGTGACGCTGCTTAAGTATTGGTTGATGGTGCGGTTCAGGTTTTCCCACAAATCGTGGGTCAGGCAGGGGGTGCCGTTGTGGCAGTTGGCTTTGCTGCTGCATTGCGTGGCGTCGAGCTTGTCTTCTGCGGCAGTGATGATTTGGGCGATGCTGATTTGGCCGGCGTCTGCCGCCAGTACATAACCGCCGCCGGGGCCGCGTATGCTGTCTACCAGCCTGGCGCGGCGCAGTTTGCCGAAAAGTTGTTCCAGATAAGAGAGCGAGATGTTTTGGCGCTCGCTGATGTCGTTTAGTTTGACCGCGCCGTTTTGCGCGTGCATCGCCAAATCAAGCATGGCGGTAACGGCGAAGCGTCCTTTGGTAGTCAGTCGCATGGCGGTTTCGTGATGTTATGTTTTGTAGACGCGATTGTGCTATAGTTGAGTGAATCGGTCAAGTATTTGAGGCTTGTTTGACGATAGTCAAGACTTGGCTAAATTTTAAATGATATGTGTTTGCGTTCTCTTGTTTATTTCGATAGAGTGCGCGGTTTTGCGGCTTTCTGCAAAAGGCCGTCTGAAAATCCGGTATTGCCTGCCGATGTGTGAGGGGATGCCGTTTTCGGGAATGCAGATAACGAAGGAAAAGGAACAAAACAATGCGTGATTTAAGCAAAATGACCTGTATCGAAGACCTGCGCCGCGTGGCGAAATTCAAAATGCCGAAGATGTTTTACGACTACATCGACTCGGGCTCGTGGACGCAGCACACCTACCGCGCCAACACCACTGATTTCGAGCCCATCCAGTTCCGCCAGAAAGTGCTGGTAAATATGGAAGGCCGCTCGTTGGAAAGCGAGATGATCGGCCAGAAAGTGAAAATGCCGCTGGCCATTGCCCCCACCGGTTTCACCGGCATGGCATGGGCGGACGGCGAAATCCATGCCGCGCGTGCCGCCGAGAAATTCGGCGTGCCGTTTTCCCTTTCCACTATGTCCATCTGCTCGATTGAAGACGTGGCGGAAAACACCTCCGCGCCGTTTTGGTTCCAGCTTTATGTGATGCGCGACCGCGAATTTATGGAAAACCTGATCAAGCGTGCGCAGGATGCCAAATGCTCCGCCCTGATTCTCACCGCCGATTTGCAGGTGCTCGGCCAGCGCCACAAAGACATCAAAAACGGCCTGTCCGCGCCGCCCAAGCCCACCATCATGAACTGCATCAACCTGGCAACCAAATGGGAATGGTGCTGGAACATGCTGCACACCGAGCGCCGCACCTTCCGCAACATCGTCGGCCATGCCAAAAATGTCGGCGATTTGTCTTCGCTTTCCTCTTGGACATCCGAGCAGTTCGACCCGCGCCTGTCGTGGGACGACGTTGCCCGCATCAAAGACTTGTGGGGCGGCAAACTCATCATCAAAGGCATTATGGAGCCCGAAGACGCCGAACTGGCCGTCAAACACGGCGCGGACGCCATCGTCGTGTCCAACCACGGCGGCCGCCAGCTCGACGGTGCCCCCTCGTCCATCCATGCCCTGCCAAATGTCGTGCAGGCCGTCGGCAGCCAAACCGAAGTCTGGCTCGACAGCGGCATCCGCAGCGGCCAAGACATGCTTAAAGCCTGGGCGATGGGTGCGCGCGGCTTCATGACCGGCCGCGCCTTCCTCTACGGCTTGGGCGCATACGGCGAAGACGGTGTGCGCCGCGCCCTCGAAATCATGTACAACGAAATGGACGTCACCATGGCCTTCACCGGCCACCGCAACCTGTCCGAAGTGGACAGCAGCATTTTGGTGGGCGGCACCTATCCGCTGCCGACCCGCTGATTGTCCGAATGGCAAAAAGGCCGTCTGAAAAAGCCCGAACAGGTTTTTCAGACGGCCTTTTCTTGTTTCTGCCGCTTTTCGTTAGGAAAACGGCAAACCGAGCCGGAAGAGGGCGGCAGGGTAGGAAATGGCGTGCCGGTGCGGCGTGCCTTATATAGTTAACCAAAACAAAAAATATCCAACAAAGCCTGCTCAAAAGACAAACAGCCGGACATCACTTTCCCCAGATGCCGTTTGATATTCGCCCACACCTTTTCTATCGGGTTCAACTCAGGCGAATATGGCGGCAGCGGCAGAATGATATGTCCTGCCCTCTGCGCCATTTCACGCAGTACCGCCATCCTGTGAAAACGGGCGTTATCCATAATAATGACCGAAGGCTCTTTAAGTTCCTTCAACAGAAACTGCCCAAACCACGCTTCAAACAAGCTGCTGTCCATTGTGCCTTTGTAAACCATCGGCGCAATCAGTTTCCCATCCGCACGGGCGGCAACCAATGACATTCTTTCATAGCGCTTGCCGGAAATCCGCGCTTTGACAATCTGTCCCCTCAAGGCATAGGCATACGGGCGGTAATAGAAAGTATCAAAACCCGTTTCATCCAAGTAAACCTTTGGCATTTCTGAATATTGTTCCAGCTGTTTTCGGTAGGCGGTTACTTTTTGGAGGTCTTGTTCTTTGTAGACGGTTGTCTTTTTTTACGCGTGATCTTGAGTGTTTTGAGCAGGTAGCCGACATTGGATGCGGTGCAGCCCAAGTGCTGTGCTATTTCGTATTGATAGGCATCGGGATGTTCTGCCACATAGCGGCGCAGTTCTTCTTTGTCGATACGTTCCGAATTGCCGCCTTTGGTGCGGTGTTGCAGCGAACCTGTTTCCTTTTTGAGGGCAATCCATTGGTAAAGGGTTCGGTTGGTAATGCGGAAGGTGCGTGCGGTTTGGCTGATGTTGCCGTGCTGTTCGTAGTGGTCTAATGCTTTTTGACGGAAATCGATAGAGTGAGTAGGCCATAAAACGGGAACAGGTAAGGTGTGGAGTTAAGGGAGAGAATTATATACTTTTTGTTTTGGTTAACTATAGTACGGCAAGGTGCAGCAACGCCGCATATTTTTTATTTTGGCTCATCTGCATAAACAATAAACGATACGTCTCTGTTATGCGGCAAAACCGTTATGTCGGGCATTTCTTTGGAAAACGGCAGCCCGTGTTCTGCAATCAGCGCGGAGTAATGGCGGATCAGCGCGATGCTGTTGTCGGATATGTTCAGGTAAATATAGTTTTGGGTGATTTCCAGCGTATCGTCGTCAGCGTTGCCATTTTTTGCAATATGCAAAACGGCGGGCTTTGCTGCGTTTTTAAAAGAAAATTCAGCGGGATAGGATGTGCCGTGTTCGGCGGCAGACGGGATTTGCGCCAAGAGAGATGGGTCGCAAAACAGTTCAAACGCGCTGTAAGCAAAGGATAGTTTTAGGGCAATCATAACTGTTTTACTGAATGGGTTCGGGTTTCAGTCTGCCTGTTCTTGTGCGCAAGAGGCAGCCTGAAAATGGAAAATAGGTGTTTCAGGATGCTTTTTGAACTGTGTATGCGGCTTGCTGTTTATTCTGTTTCTTCATCTGTGAAAATATCAGCTGAAACCCTGCGCACGCGCTTATCTTTTAATCGGTTATTGGATGCTTTGATTTCTTTTAGATATTCCGCCAATCCTTCTTTCCCGAAAATATCTGCAAAACTGCGCAGCATGATAAACAAATCAAATTCGTAGCCGCCGTATTTGGTATCGGGCGAAGCGTATTCGCCAAGATAAAACACATCCAATATTTCTTTGGCAAGGTCAATATTTGAGCAAAGTAAGGTTTCAAAAAAATAGTATCGTTCTTCTCCAAGAATGATGAGCTCTCTGAGTTTGTGAAAGTCCTCTTTATTCAAATAAGGTGTAAGTTCTGATGGTTTTAATTGCCCATAGAGGTGGGTTAATTCGTTATGGAGGTGGATAAATTCGTCTATTTTTTGTTTGAGTAAATTGATTTTGTCCATGTTGTTTTTTCTGTGTTTTCAGGCTGCCTTTGCGCTTTAAGGTAGCCTGAAAAGCGGGGCGGCGGGGTGGCTATGCCGAGGGCGGCGGCGAGGGGGGTGGTGAAGCGTTTGCTGTTCATGATGTTTCCTTTGTCGGGAGGATTGGCGGATTTCAGACGGCCTTTGGGTTTGAGGCCGTCTGAAAAGGCAGGTTAGGGAAAATGCCGCATGGGACTGAAGTCGGCTTTCCGGATGTCGATTTCGTACAGGCTGCCGCCGGGGAGGGCGTACAGGGTGGCAAGGACGGGGATGCCGTCGCTGTCGTTTGTCAGGTATTCGGCAACGGCTATGGAAACTTGTTCCGCAGCAGACGGTTGGTGTCGATGAAACGCAGGCTGCCCATGCCGCCGTCGTTCAGGGGCAGAACTTGGCCGCCGTGGCGGAAGGTCAGGCGGTGGGGCGGGCGGATGCGTGCAATCAGGATGTCGAGCAGGCATTGTTCCCGTTCGGTCAGGGGGTGGGGTTGCGGCACAGGTTTCCCGGTTTTTGTGTTTGAGGCCGTCTGAAAGCGTTTTAACTTTGTTGAAGTTTCGCTTTCAGACGGCCTCTTTGCCGGTTTACGCGCCCTCGCCCAGCCGTTGCAGGCGGTAGCTGCCGTCGAGGACGTTTTGCCACCATTGGCGGTTTTCCAGATACCAGGCGACGGTTTTGCGGATGCCGGTGTCGAAGGTTTCCTGCGGCTGCCAGCCGAGTTCGCGGCCGATTTTGGCGGCGTCGATGGCGTAGCGGGCGTCGTGGCCGGGGCGGTCTTTGACGAAGGTGATGAGGTCTTCGTATTTCGCCACGCCGGCGGGTTTTTGCGGCGCGAGTTCTTCCAGCAGGGCGCAGACGGTGCGTACGACTTCGAGATTGGTTTTTTCGTTGTGACCGCCGATGTTGTAGGTTTCGCCAACTTTTCCTTGGGTAACAACCTGATACAGGGCGCGGGCATGGTCTTCGACATACAGCCAGTCACGGATTTGGCTGCCGTCGCCGTACACGGGCAGGGGTTTGCCGGACAGGGCGTTGAGGATGATGTGGGGGATGAGTTTTTCGGGAAAGTGGCAGGGGCCGTAGTTGTTGGAGCAGTTGGTGATGAGAGTGGGCAGGCCGTAGGTGCGCTGCCAGGCGCGCACGAGATGGTCGCTGGACGCTTTGCTGGCGGAGTAGGGGCTGGACGGGGCGTAGGGGGTGGTTTCGGTGAAGAGATCGCTGGTGCCGTGCAGGTCGCCATAGACTTCGTCGGTGGAGATGTGGTGGAAGCGGAAGGCGGTGCGCTGGTTTTCAGGCTGCTTTTCGAAATAGGCGCGGGCAGCTTCGAGCAGGGTAAAGGTGCCGACGATATTGGTGTGGATAAATTCGCCTGCGCTGTCGATGCTGCGGTCAACATGGCTTTCGGCGGCCAGGTGCATCACGGCGCGGGGTTGGTGTTTGGCGAAGATGCGCTCGAGCGCGGTGCGGTCGCAGATATCGGCGTGCTCGAAGGTGTAGCGCGGGTTGTCGGCCACGGCGGCAAGGGACTGCAGGTTGCCGGCGTAGGTGAGTTTGTCGAGATTGACGACGCGCTCGTCGGTGTTTTGGATCAGGTGGCGGATAAGGGCGGAGCCGATAAAGCCGGCGCCGCCGGTGATGAGAAGGGTCATGGGGATTTCCTGTGTTTTCGGGTAGATGGGCTTTCAGACGGCCTGTCAGGACGCGGGTAGGGTAATCGGCAGGTGGGGGGCGATTTGCAGAATATAGCGAACCCAGTTGGCAAAGCTGTATTTTTCCCGTATGGCGGGGTCGGTGTCCCGGTAGGGTGTGGCGAGGAATTCGTCGATGCCGTCGAAGGTTTTTCCGTCCCAAATAAAGATGTTGTCGGGATGGTAGAAATCATATTTGGCGGTGTCGGGGTTGGTGGTAATCAGTTTTTTGCGGTAGCCGAGTGCTTCGAATGGTCGGAAGGACAGGCCGCTGTGTATGGGCGGCTTGAAGTCTATCAGGACGCGGCTGTTTTGTTCGCGGCTGATGTTTTCGGCGAAGGTCAGGCTTTGCATGGTGGCACGGACGTTTTTGGGGTACAGGGTGTCGTGCCGTCGAAAATCAGATTCGGATAAATAGCGGATGGTAAAGTCGAGTTTCAGGTTGCTGGCCTCGGCATAACGGGCGAAAGCGGCAACGGCTTCATGACGTTGCAATTCCGGCAGGTGTGAGCCGAGAAAGTAGACATCGGAAACAGTGTCTGCCGCAGTCTGTTCCGGCGGAAAATAGAAGTTGGTGGCGGGATACACTTTACCGGAGTATGCGGCTATATCGGCCGGGTCGAAGACGTATACGCGGTCGTAGAGGAAAAATGTTTGCCAAATATCGGGAAAACGGCTGAGGGCATCGCTTTGATAGGCGACGGTAAGGCCGCGGGTTTTAGCTTTGATTTCGCCGATGAGATCGGGCGGATAAATCTGTCCGCCGAGGATGAGGGTATGGTCAAAATGGGGATGGCCGGCAATTTGTCCGCGTATGCGGCGGCAGATGTTGTCGAAATGCTGCCCACGAAAATCTTCTACCAGCCTTTGTTTGGCGTTTTTTTGTCTCAGGATGTTTTTTTTGAAAAAAACGGCTGCGCGTGCGGCAGAGGACGGATAGCGGAAGGGAGGGAAGGTATGGTCGTAGCTGATGTCGACAACAGCAAATCCGGCTTTTTCCAGCTCGCTGACAATCAGTTGGTAAATGCCGTTTACCTGCCACGAACCGATCAGTATGGTAGGTTTGTCGGTTTGTTTCATGTTTTTATCCCAGGTAATAGTGGCAGGCCGATGCTTTGGTTGGGTTGGATATCGAATGCCCAGCGCAGCCAGTTGCCGAAGCTGTATTTCTGTTGCAAATCTTCCAGTGGCGGGTGGTAGGGGCGTTGCAGGAAAGCTTTCAGTTCTTCGGTATTGTTGCCGTTCCAGACAAAAATATTGTCGGGATGGTAGAAATCGTAATGGATGACGGTGGGGTTGGTGGTAATCAGCTTTTTGCCGTAGCCCAATGCCTCAAAGACGCGCAGCGACAGGCCGTGGTGTTTGGTGTGGAGAAAATCCACCAATACCCCCGCTTTTTGTGCGGTTAGTAGGTTGTCGCGGTAGGGCAGGGCTTCGTCCATAGTCAAATAGCGGATGCCGTCCAAACCCAGTTCGAGCTTGGCTTGAGCGGTGTCTTTGGCAGCGATGCGGAAATCGGTGGGTAGGCCGAGTTCTTCTGCCACACGATAAAACGCGCGGATGTCGGCAACACGCTCTTTGTGGTGTGTACCGATGAAAAACAGACTGCCGTTGTTTTCTCTGCTGTTGGGATAGGCGTCAAACCAAAAGCTGGTGGCGGGAACGAGCCTGTCGGCGTATTCGGGGCGGCGGCCGATGTCGTAGGGGTCGAAAAAGATGAATTTGTCGAAGAATTTGATTTTGTAGAATTCGTGTTCGAGAAATTCCAGAGTTTCCCAGTTGTAATGTACCATCAGGCGACTTTTGTCGCGCAGTGTCTGTATGAATTTGCTGGGGAATACGCCCGGCCAGAACATCAGGCAGTAGTCGGCCCTGCCTTCGATTTGATCCAAGCGGCGGGAAAATTCGGGTAGGTAGGGAGCGAACAATTTTTCCTTTTTGTATTCGCGCCGACGCAGGATATTGCGGAAAAACAGTTTTTTCACACGCTCCCAAATATTGCGGTAGGCGAATTTTTTTTCTTCGACAAAAATGAGTTCGGTTACTTCAAAGCCGTGAAAACGCAGGTTTTCGGCGATAACTTGGTGGATGCCGAAGATGGGCGGCATGGCGAGGATGACGGTTTTGGCTTTCATGGCGGTGTCGGCGTGATGGAAGGGCGGCATTGTATGTGATTCGTTGTCTGCGGGGTAGGGTTGATAATTACCGTTTTGGCAGCCTTGCCAAACTCACGCGGCGGGCAGACTGATTTTGATGTGCGGTTCAATGTCCAACACATAGCGCACCCAGTTGCCGAAGCTGTATTTTTGGTAGATTTCCTGCGGCAGTTCGTGATACGGCCGCGCGATGAACGCTTGCAGGCCGTCGAGGCTGCCGCCGCGCCAGATAAAAATGTTGTCGGGGTGGTAGAAATCGTATTTTTCGATTTCGGCGTTGGTGGTAATCAGTTTTTTGCGGTAGCCGAGGGCTTCAAAGGTGCGCAGCGACAGGCCGCTGTGGGTGCTGATAACGAAATCGACCAACACGCTGCTGCGGCGGGCGCGCTCGAGGTTGTCGGCAAAGGGGACATCGTCGGCAAAGTAAACGCCGTCAAAGGGGTAATCCTGAGCGGCTTCGGGCTGGTTTGGGTTGACGATGTGAAAATCGAGCTGCCAGCCGGCCTGCTGCGCGTACCGGCAAAAGCGGCGGATGGCGTCGAGGCGGTCGGCGCGGTGCGAGCCGACAAAGTAAAACCGTGGCGCGGCGGGATTGTAGGGCGCAAGGCCGCTTAGGTCGTGGTCGAAATAAAAACTGGTGGCGGGCAGCAGGCGGGAATCAGCGCGGATGTCGGCGGGGTCAAACGCATAATAGCGGTCAAACAGGCCGATTTGCGCTTGGGCGGCGGCAAAGCGTGCCACGCCGTCCCATTGGTAGTTCACCATCACGCGGCTGCGGCGGCGCACTTCGCGCAGAAAGCTGTCGGGGTAGATGTCGGCGCGGATAAACAGCGCGTAGTCAAACTGCGGATGCGCATTCCAAGCCGTCTGAATCTGGCGGCGTTTGAGCCCGACCATCAATTCTTTTTTGGCCTGACGGTTGCCCAGCAGTTTTTTAAGCTGTACCGCCGTGCGGACGCGCCAATTCGGGTAACGGAAATCGAGCGAATCAAGGGCGAAGTTGACCACCTCGAAGCCGTGGTATTCGAGGCAGGCGGCTACGGTTTGCGACATGGCGGCATCGTTAATCATGCCCAGCAATACGGTGGGTTTGCCCATTCAGACGGCCTCCTGCGCGGTAAAACGTGCCAGCGGCGCGGCCAGCATTTCGGGCGCGATTTCGTCGATATGCGCTTCAAAGCGCACAATCTCGGCGCGCGGCGAATTGGGATGCCAGTTGGCGAAATTCTGCGCGTCGTTTTGATACAGGCCGATGATGTTTTTATCCAAACCGGCGGCGATGTGAATCAGCGCGGTATCGGGCGAAATCACGGTGTGCGCGTGGCGGATGAGTTCGGCGGAATCCTGCACTGTGGCGGTATCGGCGTAGAGAAAACAGTTGCGCCGCCCCGCAATCAGGCGCGACAGCAGCGGAGTGGCATCAGGATAAGTAAGCAGTACAAAGCGCGTATCGGGAAAATGCGCGGCAAAATAATCGAGCATTTCGCGGATACGCGCTTCGCTGAAACGGCGGCGGTTGGCCGCGCCGAAAAAGTTTACCGCCACATAATTGCCCAGCACGTTTTGCCGCAAAAACGCGCCCACGGCGGCGGCGCTTTCAGGCTGCTCGGGCAAATCGTAGCGCGTGTCGATGTGTTGGAAACCGCAAATCTGCAAAGCCTCGCGGTAAATCTCGCTGAAATGCTGTTTTTTATCGGCGATGTTGCGGTTGAAAATGTGGTAGTTTTCTTTGGCAAAGCCGATGTTGTAGGGCGCGCTGATGCTGCGGATTAAAACCAAATCGCGGTTGCGCACCAATACGGTGGGATCGATAACGACATCATATTGCCCTGCAATCGAGCGGCCGGTTTCCCGATACGAGCGGCTGCTTTTGGCTTGGACAATATGCACCGCGTCGATATGCGGATTGGCGTCAAACAGGCTGCGGTTGGCCTCGGTGCAGACCACGCCGATGCGGATGTGCGGCGCGGCTTTTTTGATTTCGCGAAAGGCAAACGAGCTGACGATGTAGTCGCCGATTTTGCCGTCTTGGCGCAAAAACAGAATGCCGCCGATATTCTCCGGCGCAAGCGGCTTTTCAGACGGCACCGGCGCACGGTCGAGCCACGCCTTGCCCGCACGGATGCGCAGCGTTTGCAGGCGTTTTTTGATGGCTTTGAACAGGGTTTTTGCGCTCATTGTTTGGGGGGTCTTTTTCGGGTGGACGGCCTGTGTACTCCGTCATTCCCGCGCAGGCGGGAATCTTTTTCGGCTGCTGCGAGTGGTTTTATCCGCCGTTGCCCGTGGTTCGGAGCAGATTCCCACCTGCGCGGGAATGACGGCGGTTGGGGTTTCAGGCTGCCTTGAGGCCGTCTGAAAAGGCAGCCTGAAACGCGTTCATACCCATTTCAATAGGTAGGTTGGGTTGCCAAACCCAACATTTGGCAAGAGATTTAATCATGTTGTTGGGTCGCGACCCAACCTACCCGCTTGATTTATTGTTTCAGACGGCCTTTTACCGAATCGTTTTGCTGTAAATATATTGCAGCCCCTTTGTGCCCATAAAGGTTCGCCCCGTATCGGCAAATCCGCAGCTTTGGTACAGGCCGATGGCGGCGCGGTTGGCGTGGTGTACGCCGAACACGATTTCGTCGCAGTCGGGCAATATGCTGCGGATGAGCGGCGCCAATTTATCGTCAGCCAGCGCCGCGCGGGCGCAGCCTTGACCCTGATATGCGGGGTTGACCGACATCGAGCGCAGCAATACGGCGCGGGGGTTGGTGCTGTAAGTAAGGCGGTTGCTGCCTTTATCAAGGATGAAAAATCCGATGGGGCGGTTTTGGCACAAAATGGTTACAGCCAAACAGTCGGGCGTGGCGAACCGGCCGTTTTGCAGCCGCTCTTGGGGCGAAGCCGAGTATTGTGCTTGCTCTCCGTGCAGACGGTAGTCCAAATCGGCGGCGTGTGCGGGGTCGTACGGCACAAGGGTAACGGTTTGGGGCATGGCGTGTTTTCCTGTTTGGTGGGCACTTGGCTTGTTTTCAGGCTGCTTTGAGGCCGTCTGAAAGCAAGGTGTCGGATACAAGTATCCGACTTGCGGCTATTGCAATAAAGGCAGCCTGAAAACCGCAAAAGCCGTTTTCAGGCTGCTTTTGTTTACTCGCCAAGCAGCGCAATGTCCGCCACGGCGTTCATCTGTTGCGACAACTGGTTGAGCAGGTTCAGGCGGTTTTGTTTTACGGCGGCATCGTCGGCCATCACCATTACGCCGTCGAAGAAGGCATCGACCTGCGGTTTGACGGCGGCCAGTTCCGACAAGGCCGTCTGAAAGTCCTGACGCGCCAGCGCGGCTTCGATTTTGGGCTGCATGGACTGTGCGGCGGCGTAGAGGGCGCGTTCTTCGTCTTGCTGCAACAGGGCTTCGTTTACCGCGCCCAATTCGGCATCGGCTTTTTTGAGCAGGTTTTGTACGCGTTTGTTGGCGGCGGCGAGCGCGGCGGCTTCGGGCAGGGTTTTGAAGGCGGCGACGGCGTCGAGCCTGGCGGCTAAATCGTTCAGACGGCCGGGGCGTTTGGCGAGTACGGCGGCGATGATGTCCTGCGGATAATCGTTTTGCAGCAACACGGCCAGCCGCGCCTGCATAAAGTCGGCCACTTCGGCGGGGGTTTTGTCGTTTAACAAGCCTTGCGGGAAGCTCGCAAAGGCCGTCTGAATCAGGTCGTTTACGTCCAAGCCGTGCTGCATCAGCATGCGCAAGATGCCCAGCGCGGCGCGGCGCAGGGCGTAGGGGTCTTTGTCGCCGGTGGGAATCAGGCCGATGCCCCAGATACCGACCAGGGTTTCGAGTTTGTCGGCCAACGCCACGGCGGTGGCGACGGGGCTTTCGGGCAGCGCGTCGCCGGCAAAGCGCGGGCGGTAGTGCTGCTCGACAGCGTCGGCAATGGCGGCACTTTCGCCGTCGAGACGGGCGTAGTATTTGCCCATCGTGCCTTGCAGCTCGGGGAACTCGCCCACCATTTCGGTAACGAGGTCGGCTTTGGCCAGGCGCGCGGCGCGTTCGGCTTGGGCGCGGTCTGCCCCCAGCGCGGCGGCGGTGTGGGCGGCGATGCTTTGCAGCCGCTCGATGCGCTCGGCCTGCGAGCCGATTTTGTTGTGGTACACCACGTTTGAGAGCTTGGGCAAACGGCTTTCGAGCGTGTTTTTCTGGTCTTGTTTGTAGAAAAATTCGGCGTCGCTCAAACGCGCGCGCAAAACGCGTTCGTTGCCGTGGATGATGTGTGAGGGGTCGGCGGCTTCGAGATTGGACACCAGCAAAAAGCGGTTCATCAATTTACCGTCTGCATCCAAAAGCGGGAAGTATTTTTGGTTTTGCTGCATGGTGAGAATCAGGCATTCCTGCGGCACTTCGAGAAAATGCGCTTCAAAACCGGCTTCGAGTACCACCGGCCATTCCACCAGCGCGGCCACTTCGTCGAGCAGGGCTTCGTCGGCGGCCACTGTGGCATTCAGACGGCCTGCGTGTTGGTTTAAGGCCGTCTGAATCGCGGCTTTGCGGGTAGCGAATGAGGCGATGACTTTGCCCTGCTCGCGCATTTGCTCGGCGTAGGAATCGGCGTTTTGAATCGTGATGGGGCCGTCTGAAAGGAAGCGGTGCCCCAAAGTGCTGTTGCCGCTTTGCAAGCCCAATACATTGGCGGGCACGACGTTTGCGCCGTGCAGAATCACCAGGCCGTGCACGGGGCGCACGAAAGTGTGCGTGCTGCTGCCCCAGCGCATGACTTTGGGAATCGGCAGCTTTTTCACCGCCTGATTGATGATGTCTTCCAAAAGCTCAGAGAGCGGTTTGCCCGCCTGCGTGAACTCGTGCGCGTACACATCCTGCTTGCCGTCGTGAACGATTTTCAGGCTGCCAATGTCGGCGCCGCAGGAGCGGGCGAAGCCTTCGAGCGCTTTGGTGGGCGCGCCGTCTTTCATCGCGTTGGCGACGGCGGGGCCTTTTTTCACAACGTGCTGGTCATCCTGCACGGCTTTGACGTTTTGTACCTGCACGGCCAAACGGCGCGGCGAAGCGTAGGCGGTGTATTGTGCATCACCCTGAATCAGCTGCGCTTTTTCCAAGCCTTCGGCCACGGCGGCGGCAAAAGCGCTGCCCAGATTGTTGAGGGCTTTGGGGGGGAGTTCTTCGGTAAGGAGTTCGATTAAGAGGGTTTGGGTCATTTTTTGCTTTCTGTTTTCCGGCCGTGCGGGCGGCGGGGTTTTGCTGTTTTGACGGGTTCGGATGATGCGTTCAGACGGCCTTTGCGGTGCGAAGGCCGTCTGAAAAGACGGTTTGCCCTTGCGTTTTGAGCCGCGTGCGTGGCAGAGCCACACACCCTACGCAGGCCGTCTGAAAAGGGTTTTGCGTGCTGCGTTTGTTTTTCAGACGGCCTTTGAAGGGCAGGTTATGAGACCGTCTGAAAGTCATTCCGGCGCGGGCATTTTGCGGCTGAGGGCAGCGTAGTAGCCTTGTTTTTCCAGCAGTTCGGCATGGCTGCCCTGTTCGATGATGCGGCCGCCGTCCATGACGATGATGCGGTCGGCCTGTTCGACGGTGGACAGGCGGTGGGCGACGATGATGCTGGTGCGGTTACTCATCAGGCGTTCGAGCGCCTGCTGCACGAGGCGTTCGGATTCGTTGTCGAGCGCGCTGGTGGCCTCGTCGAGCAGCAGGATGGGGGCGTCTTTCAGGATGGCGCGGGCGATGGAAACGCGCTGGCGCTGGCCGCCGGAGAGCTGGTTGCCGTTGGCGCCGACGGGGGTGTGCCAGCCCTGCGGCTGTTGCTGCACGAAATCCCACAGGTTGGCCGCTTTGAGGGCGGTTTCCACTTCGGCTTCGGAGGCGTCGGCGCGGCCGTAAAGGACGTTATTATACAAGCTGTCGTCAAACAGAAATACGTCTTGCGAGACGAGGGCGAACTGGCGGCGCAGGCTGTCGAGGGTGAGCTCTTCTATGTCGGTGCCGTCGAGGAGGATGCGGCCGGATTCGGCTTCGACAAAGCGCGGCAGGAGGTTGACGGCGGTGGTTTTGCCGCTGCCGGAGCTGCCGACGAGGGCGGTTTTTTCGCCGGGGGCGATGTCGAGGCAGAAGTCGTCGAGGGCTTTTTTGTCCTGGCCGGGGTAGCGTACGTTGATGTGGTCGAATTTCAGACGGCCTTGGGCGCGGTCTATGGTTTTGCTGCCGCCGTCGGCTTCGTCGGGGATGTCGAGAAATTCGCAGACGTTGTCGGCGGCGATAAACATGGCCTGCATGGGGATGCCGACATTGGCGAGGTTTTTGATCGGGGCGACCATTTGCAGCATGGCGATGATGAAGGCCATGAATTCGCCGATGGTGGTGGTGCCGCTGCGGCTCTGCCACAGGGCGATGAAGATGACGACGGCCAGCGCGACGGAGGCGATGAATTCGCTGACGGGCGAGCGGGCGGAGGAGGCTTGGGCGATTTTTTTGTTTATGCGTACGATGTTGTCGTTTACGGCGGCGAAGCGGTCAAGCGCGTTTTGGTAGCCGCCGAACATTTTGACGATGCGGTGTCCCTGGTGCAGCTCGTTGATGACGGAGGTCAGCTCGGAGAGGGTGAGCTGGGCACCGATTTGCGGGGCTTTCAGGCGTTTACGGTAATAGGAAGAGAGCCAAAGCAGCAGGGGAAACATCAACACCACCACCAGGCTGAGCTGCCAGTTGAGATAGAGCAGCACGAACACCAGGCCGGCGACAATCAGGCTGTCGCGGCAGACGGTAACGAACACGCCCGATGCGTTGGAAACGGCGATGCCCGCCTGCACGAGAAAACGGCCGGACAGGTTGCCCGAAGGTTCTTCCTGCTGCACTTTCGACGACAGTTTCAGCATTTTGGCGAACATATCGCGACGCAGGTGCGCTATTGCTTCCACGCCCACCCACGAGAGCAGGTAGTCGCTGACAAAGCGCCCCAGCCCGCGCAGGGTAACAAGAAAAATCAGAAACGCAGGCACCGCCCAAACTTTGTATTCCGAGCCCCAGATAAAATGGTTCAGCCGGTTTTTCAAATCCGCAAGCGCCGCATACCAGTGACCGGCTTCGCCTGCTGCGGGCGCGGCTTCGGGCGCGACAAAACCTTGGTTGACAAGGGGCGCGATAAAGGCGGCCAGATAGCTTTCCGTGCCAGCAACGACGACGATGGCGAGAAATGCCCAGAAAATACGCATTTTGTAGGGCAGCATATAGCCGAGCAGCCGTCTGAGATTCTGTGTGTCTTGCTTGTTGAACAGGCTGAAAGATTTTTCGGTCATGAGGCGGAATGCTCTGTTTGGATTGGCAGGCAGCGGCTGCGGTTTTACGGTAACGGCGTTTTCAGACGGCCTTTGGCGGCAGGCTGAGGCCGTCTGAAAAGCGTCAGGCTGCCTGAAGCATGTGCATGATCAGGCGGATAAGCGTGTCTTTTTGTTTGGGGTCGGACTCGGCCACCAGCAGCGTGAGTGCAGCCAGGCCGGTGTCGTTGATGACGGTTTCGCCGCGCGTGTTAAACAAACGCCCGTTGCGGTGCAGGAAATCGGCAAACAAAAATGCGCCGCTGCGTTTGTTGCCGTCTGAAAACGGATGGTTTTTGACGACGAAATACAGAAGGTGCGCGGCTTTGCTTTCGATGCTGGGATACGCGGGTTCGCCAAATACCGTTTGCTCGAGATTGCCGAGCAGGGCTTCAAGGCCGCCGTCGCGCTCGCGGGCGAACAGTTCGGTGGCTTCACCGCGCGTGATTAACTGCTGCTTGAACTGTGCCAGCGCGGCGCGGGCTTCGCCGACAGTGGGCAGCGTGCCGCCCGCCTGGGCTTTGGGTTCGCTCAACAAGCCTTCGTCGTATTGCTGCAGCCAGAGAAAGGTTTGCGCATAGCGGCCGATAATATCAACCAGCCCGCGCCCGCTTTCGACGGTCAGCTCGGGCGAAGCGGCGGTTTTGCGGATAAGGGCGACGGCCTGCTCCAGCTCGGCGGCGTTTTGCTGCAAACGGCTTTGGTTGAGCGCGTAGCCTTTGAGCAGGTAGTCTTTCAGGCGGGCGGTTGCCCAGCGGCGGAAGGCCACGCCCTGCGGGGATTTCACCCGATAGCCGACAGAGATGATCATATCCAAGTTGTAATGATCAATCTCGCGTTTCACCGAGCGCGAGCCTTCTTGGCGAACTATCCGGAATTTCCGGATAGTTGGTTCTTTCTCCAATTCGCCTTCGGCAAAAGTATTGCCGATATGCTCGTTTATGGTGCGGACGTCTTTACCAAAAAGCTGCGCCATCTGCGCCTGCGACAGCCACACGGTTTCTTGGCCGAAACGCACTTCCACCTGCGTTTGGCCGTCTGAAGTCTGATAGATTTCGATGGGATTGTTCATGGTTCCAGCTTTTTTCAGGCAGCCTGAAAGCCGTTCGGGAAAATCCGCCGTTTAGAAACACCGGCAGCCAAAACAGCCGCGCCGTTTTATGCTTTCAGACGGCCTTGCTGCACATCAAAGGCCGTCTGAAAGCGCAGCTTCAACGAAGTTAAAACCCTTTCAGGCTGCTTTTTCCTGCGTTTTCAACAACGGGAAACCGAGCTTCTCGCGCCCTTCCACATATTTTTGCGCCACGCTGCGGCTTAGGGCACGGATGCGGCCGATGTAGGTGGCGCGTTCGGTTACGGAAATCGCGCCGCGCGCGTCCAGCAGGTTAAAGGTATGGCCGGCTTTGAGCACCAGCTCGTAAGCAGGCAGGGCAAGCGATGCGTCTTCCAGCGCAAGCAGGCGTTTGGCTTGAGCTTCGTAGCCGTTGAATTGGTCAAGCAGCCAGGCGGCGTCGCTGTATTCGAAGTTGTAGGTGGATTGTTCGACTTCGTTTTGGTGGTACACGTCGCCGTAGGTAAGTTTGTCGCCTGTGGGCGTAATCGTCCAAACCAAGTCGTACACGTTTTCCACGCCTTGCAGATACATGGCCAGGCGTTCGATGCCGTAGGTGATTTCGCCGAGCACGGGGGCGCAGTCGATGCCGCCTACTTGCTGGAAATAGGTGAACTGGGTTACTTCCATGCCGTTGAGCCATACTTCCCAGCCCAAGCCCCATGCGCCGAGTGTGGGGTTTTCCCAGTCGTCTTCAACGAAGCGGATGTCGTGCACGGTGGGGTCGATGCCCAGCTCTTTCAGGCTGCCCAGATACAAATCTTGGATGTCGGCGGGCGCGGGTTTGAGCGCGACTTGGAACTGGTAATAGTGTTGCAGGCGATTGGGGTTGTCGCCGTAGCGGCCGTCTTTGGGGCGGCGGCTGGGCTGCACATAGGCAACGTTCCACGGCTCGGGGCCGAGCGCGCGCAGGCAGGTGGCAGGGTGGGATGTGCCCGCGCCCACTTCCATGTCAAAAGGCTGAATGATGGCGCAGCCTTGGGCGGCCCAATAGTTTTGTAGTTTGAAGATGATTTGTTGGAAAGTCAGCATGGCGGAAAGTTGTGTGATTCGCAGAAAAGCGGGCATTTTACTGTTTAGGCGGGGCTTTGGATAGCTTGGTGCGGACATTGCCTTTATAATGGCGAAAATTTTTGTTTGTCTTTTGTAAAAGGAATGTGATGAGCAGCAATCAGCAGAAAGAACAGAAAATCGGTTTGTGGCTGGTCGGCGGCGCGGCGGGTTTGTCGGTGCTGACCGTTTTGTTTTTGTCAGTGTGGGGTTGGGAAACCGGCCGCATAGAAGGCTCGCCCGATTACGGCCGCGCCGCGTCGGAAGCGTCCGCACCGGCACAGATGCCGCAGGAACTTGAGGGAAGCGCCCCCGTTTTGGGCAGCGGTATCCCCGATGCCGTGGCGGTTGAAGAAACCGTTATCGAAATTTCCGCACCGCAAACCGAAGCGGCCGCTTCGGCCGCACCTGCCGCCGGGGCAGCGCCGCAGGACGGGCAGGACGAAGCGAAAATCGTCACGGCCAACGGCGCGGTGAAATTCTACTTTGCCAGCGGCAAGGACGATGTCGCACCGGGCGCGCAGCAGGCGTTGAAAGACGTGCTGGTGGCCGCGCTGGCGGGTAAAAAAGTAGTGGTGTCCGGCTATCACGACAACACCGGCAACGCCGCCTTCAACGAAGAATTGTCCAAACGCCGCGCACTGGCCGTGCGCTCCGTGCTGCAAGGCTTCGGCGTACCCGAGAAACAAATCGAGCTGCGCAAACCGGCCGATGCCGACGCAGGCATCGGAGCGGAGGCGCGCCGCGTCGAAGTGTTCGCCGAATAATTCCCGCACGGAAAAGGCCGTCTGAAAGCGCCGCGCCGGCGAGAGGCTTTCAGACGGCCTTTCGTTCCCCGCGCATGCGCAACGGGCGCGGCGGATGTGTTTTAACTTCGTTGAAACCCCGCTTTCAGACGGCCTGCGCTTTAAACGTCGAGGCCGTCTGAAAACGGCAAAAGCGGTGTTCAGACGGCCTTTATCGTAGGAGGCGACCGCACCTTTTGCGTCATCAGCGCTGTCTGCAAGCTTTCGGACGCGATGCCCGCACCGTCCAAATAAAAGGAAAACCCGATGAATGCTTCTTTCCACACCTTCCCCACCGCCGAAGCCGCCGCCCGCGCCCTGTCAAAAGCCGTGGCGCAAGATTTGCGCGCGGCTCTGGCGGCAAAAGGAAACGCCGTGCTGGCCGTATCGGGCGGACGCTCGCCCCTTGCCTTTTTCCGTGCCCTGTCGCAGGAAGATTTGGACTGGAAAAACGTTGCCGTCACGCTGGCCGACGAGCGCCTTGTGCCCACTGCCCATGCCGACAGCAACACGCGTCTGGTGCGGGAAAACCTGCTGCAAAACCGCGCCACCGAAGCGCAGTGGATAGCGCTGGTGGCCGACGGCGACACCGTGCCGCCGCCCGCCGAAGCCGTGGCGGCCGCGCTGCGTCTTTACCGCCGCGCCGACGTGCTGGTGCTCGGCATGGGCGGCGACGGCCACACCGCCTCGCTGTTTCCCGACGCGCCGCAGCTTTCAGACGGCCTCTCGCCCGATTACCCGCAGCCGCTGCTGCACGTTTCCCCGCCTGCCGCGCCGCATGAGCGTATTTCGCTGGCGCTGGCGGAAATCGCCCGTGTGCCGCGCGTCTATCTGGCGATTGCCGGTGCGGACAAGCTGGCGGTGTACCGCCGCGCCGAGGCCGAAGCTTCGGCGGCTCTCCCCGTCGGACTTGCCGCAGCGGCCGCGCCTTCCTTCGCCGTGTATTATGCGGCCGATGTCTGAGCCGCCGTTTGCGCGAACCATGTTTCAATTTTATTCAAACCCCGTTTTCAGACGGCCTCAGGCCGTCTGAAAACGGCAATAAACCAAAAGGGAAAACAAAGGAAAATAAAGTGTTGAACCAAATCAGCCTGTCGCTCTCCGCCCTGTCGGGTGCGGAGCGCAAAGTTGCCGAATGTGCGCTGGCCGACCCCAAATGGTTTGTCCATGCGGCCGTGGCCGACATCGCCCGCCGCTCGGGCGTCAGCCAGCCCACCGTGATCCGCTTCTGCCGCAGCATGGGTTTCAAAGGGCTGCCCGAATTCAAAATCGCCCTGTCCGCCGACATGGGCAACGAGGGTATGCCCTTCGTTCACGAAGAGCTCAACGCGCAGGACGACATGGCCGCCGTGATGGAAAAAGTGCTCGGCAATACCGCCGCCGCCATCTTGGGCGCGCGCCGCTTCCTTGACGAGGCCGAGTTGGAACGTGCCGTGTCGCTCTTGGTGCACGCGCGGCGCATCGAGTTTTACGGCGTCGGCAATTCCGGCATCGTCGCGCAGGACGCGCAGCACAAATTCTTCCGCTTCGGCATCTCCACCGTCGCCTATTCCGACCTGCACATCCAGCTGATGGCGGCGGCCGTGTTGAGCGATCAGGACGTGGTAGTGGTGATTTCCAAATCGGGCACGCCCTCCGGCCTGCTTGACGTGGCGGCGGCCACCAAAGCCAACGGCGCCGCCGTGATCGCCGTCACCCGCGCCGGCTCGCCGCTGGCCGAATTGGCCGACTGCGTGCTCAACGTGTTCACACAGGAAGACAGCGAACGCTATACACCGATGGTGTCGCGTCTGCTGCAACTGACCGTCATCGACATCCTCGCCATCGGCCTTGCCCTGCGCCTGGGCGAAACCGCCAGCCTGCAACTGGAAAAAGGCAAACGCAGCCTGCAAGGGCGGCATGTGGACGCGGGCAGGGGCAAAGGTCAAGAGGCCGTCTGAAAATACCGAAACGAAAAGGCCGTCTGAAAACCCCGTTTCGGGTTTTCAGACGGCCTATTGTCGTGCACGGCGGATTCGATGCTTTCAGACGGCCTGCGGCTTGTTTTTTGAGGCCGTTCCCGCCTTCGCGGGAATGACGTTTCTGAAACCCGTCGGAACAACAGCGTTCCCTCCCCCGCGCTTGCGGCGCAGGGGAGGGAGTTTCGTGCGCGGCGGGGTTTTCGGTTCCAGCCGCCGCACGTTCAGTCGGCAAACGGTTTCTGCTGCCAGTAAAAGCGTTTGGGCTGCCATTGGCGCGCGCTCAGGGTTTGGCCGCCGCTGTCGAACAGCCATGCGCCTTGTCGGTCGGTGCGCAGCAGGTGTGCGCCGTGGGCGGACAGGCGGGTTTGCACTTCGCGGGCGGGGTGGCCGTAGGGATTGCCGAAGCCTGCCGAGGCGACGGCGTAATCGGGCGATACGGCGTTGACAAACGCGCCCGACGACGAGCCTTTGCTGCCGTGGTGTCCCAACACCAACACCTGCGAGCGCAGGGCGTCGCCGTAGCGGCGTACCAGTTCGGCCTCACCGCGCGTGTCCAAGTCGCCCGTTACCAGCACCGCCGTTTCCCCCGCCAGCACGCGCAGCACGCAGCTTTGACCGTTGTCGCCCGCGCCGCCCGCGCCCGTGTCCAAAAGCTCGAAGCGCACGCCGTCCCATTCCCATGCCGTTTCCTCGCGGCAGCTTTGCGCCTGCGGGTAAAACTCCGGCTGTCCGGCCAGCACGGCGCGCGGGCGCAGGGCGGCTGTGAGCAGCGGCGCGCCGCCGTCGTGGTCGGCATCGTGGTGCGACAAAAGCAGCACGTCCGGCCGCCGCACGCCGAGCGCGCGCAGGACGGGCAGGGTCTGCATCTGCGCCGCACCCTCCGTGCCCGTATCGAACAGGAGGACGTGCGAGGCCGTCTGAAAATACACCGACAAACCCTGTCCGACATCGATCACGACGGTTTTCAGACGGCCTTGTTCGGGCGGCGCGGGGCGGTAGAAGACAAAGCCCGCCAGCACCAGCGCCGCCCACGGCCGCAAGCCCGCGCCGCGCGGCAGCAGCCACACGCAGGCCGCCGCAGCCGCCAGCGCGGACAGCGGCCACGGCGCGGCGGCCACGCCCCATTCGGGCGCGTAATCCGCCAGCCAAGCCAGCGTCTGCAAAGTCTGTTCGCCCAGCCATGATGCCGCGTATTGCAGCGGGTAAAACGGCAGCAGCGACGCCGCCAACGCCAGCGGCACCAGCACCCAGGAAAACCACGGAATCATCGGCGCGTTTGCCAGCGGCGAGGCAAGGGGCAGGGCGGCAAACAGCCAGCCCGTTGCCACCGACGAGGCCAGCGTCGCCGCCCACTGCCCGCGCAGGGCGGCAAGCGGCCAAGAACGCCTGCCCGTGCGCCACGAGTCCGCCCACAGCAGAGACGCCACCAAACCGAAGGACAGCCAGCTTCCCACCGCGAGTGCCGCCGAGGGGTCGAGCAGCAAAACCAAAGCCAGCGCAAACCACCAGCCGCGCCAGGCCGAAGCCGCGCCGCCCGCCGCCCACGCGGCCGCCACCGCCGCCACCATCAGCAGCGAGCGCAGCGTCGGCACGGCAAAACCCGCCAGCGCCGTGTAAAACAAGGCCGCCGCCACGCCCGCCGCCAGCAGCCAAACCTTCGGCCGGCGCGGCGCAACGGGCAGTACGAGCAGCAGCCTTTTTGCCAGCCATGCCGCCAGCAGCGCCACCATCGACACGTGCAGCCCCGACACGCTCACCAGATGGTTCAGCCCCAGCGGGCGGAAAGCCTGCCACCATTCGCCGCGCAACGCGTCCTGTTCGCCGACGGCCAATGCCCGCATCAGTGCCGCGCCGTCGGCCGTTTCCTGCGGCATCCGCCGCCAGCTTGCGCTGACGGCTGCGCGCAGGCGCAGGAGGCCGTCTGAAAGGCCGTCTGCAAACCCCAGCGCCTGCCGATCGGCACCCGCCGTCGCCAGCGCGTCGATGCCGTTGGCCAGCGCCCATGCCTCGCGGCCGAAACCGCGCGCGTTGTTCTCGCCGACGGGGGCGCGCATCCGCAGGTTCAGCCGCCACACGCTGCCTGCAGGCCAGTCGCGGCGGCGGTAGTCGGCCAGCTGCACGCGGTAGCTTCGTCCGTCGTCCGCCACCGCTTCGGCGCTAAAGCGCACCCGCCGCCCGTCGTCCTGCGCCAGCCCCGTCACGCGCACCGCCGCCGCCAGCGTCTCGCCCTGTTTTTCAGACGGCCACCGCTGCGCCAACGCCAGCTCCGTGCGCCACACGCCGTAAGCCGCGCCGACAAGCAGCAGCAAAAGCAGCAAACCCGCGCGTTTCCACCGCAGCAGAGCCGCCGCCGCGCAGCAGAAAACCGCCGCCCACGCAGCGGGCGGCGGCACAAAGGGCAGGGCGAACGACAGCAGTACGCCGGTGGCGAAAGCGGGCAGTAGGTAAAAGGGCACGGCGGCTCCTGTCGGCTTGGCTTGATGGTTGGGAAAAGGCCGTTCCTGCCTGTGCGTAAATGAGGTTTCCGGAACGGTGGCGGGATAAATTTTCCGATAGCGGCACGTTTCGGGATGCCGGTGTTGTTGAGGCCGTCTGAAAGCGCGGATCGGGTTTTCAGACGGCCTTTGTGGGTGTGTGCCACATCAGGCGCGCGTTCTTTGCCGTTTGAGAGGCCGTCTGAAACCGTCCCAAAGCCGTTTCGGCTTTGCCGAAGCTGTGCTTTCGGAAACGCCGTCACCGCGTTTGTGTCCCGAGGGAGTGTCGGCGGGAGCGGCTTTTGGGGTTTTCAGACGGCCTTTGAGGTTCTGAAACTGCGTGCGTCGCGGGCGGCACACCCTGCGCCATACGGGTCGGGCCGGTTTTTTAACAGTCCGCAAACAAATCATTCAGCCCTTCGGAGATGGTCGGGTGGGTGAAGATTTGGTTTTTCAGGTAGGCGGCGGGGACGCGGAAATCCATTGCCATTTTGATTTGGTTGATGATTTCGTGCGCTTCGGCGCAGAACAGGGTTACGCCGAGGATTTCGCCGCTGTGCGCGTCCACCACGGCTTTGAGCAGGCCGTCGGTTTGGTTGAGCACTTTGGCTTTCGTGATCGCGTCGGCTTTCAGTTTCAACACTTTCACGTCGCGCCCCGACTGCTGCGCGGCGGTTTCGGTTAGGCCGATGTGGGCGAGCGGCGGCTCGGTAAAGGTGGCGGTCGGGAACGGGGCGCGGTCGGCGTGGCTGCGTTTGCCCTCGCCGAGGATTTGTTCGCGCACGATGCGGTAGTCGTCGAGCGAGATGTAGGTGAACATCGGGCTGCCCGCCACGTCGCCCATCGCCCAAATGTAGTCTTTGCCCTGCACGCGCAGGTAGTCGTCAACGAGAATGAAGCCGCGCGGATCGGTTTCGATGCCCGCGTTCGCCAGTCCCAGTCCCTGCGTGTTCGGCACGCGGCCTACGCCCACCAGCACCGCATCGGCGGTAAATTCGCCTTGCGAGGTGATGACGCTGGTGTCCGCCGCGTTGTCGCGGATGTCTTCTATCTTCAAGCTTTGTAACACTTTGATTCCCTTGCTGTTTAACACGCGCAGCATTTCTTCGGCGATATCGCGGTCTTCGCGCGGCAGGAAGGTGTCGCCGCCGTCCAGAATCGTGATTTCGCTGCCGAAAGCGCGGAACATAAAGGCGAATTCCAGGCCGATGTAGCCGCCGCCGATGATGACGAGGCGGCGCGGATGCTCGTTCAGCGCGAGCACGCCGGTGCTGTCGAGCACGCGCGGGCTGTCTTCGCCTGCCACGCCCAAACGGCGCGGTGTTGCGCCGGTGTTGATGAAAATGCGTTCGGCGGTGATCGTTTGTTCGCTGCCGTCTGCGCCAGTGAGTTTGACCGTGCGATCGTCGATAAACTCGGCGCGGGCGTTGATGACGGTAACGTTGTCCAGATTGTCCAATTTGGCGAAATTGGCGGCACGCAGTTTGGGAATCAGGGTGTTTTTCGCGTTCATCGCCGCGTCAAACACGGCGGCTTTGTCGGCGTTATGCCCGCGCTGCTCGCCTTCGACAATCAGTTTTTTGCTGGGAATGCAGCCGATGTTGATGCAGGTGCCGCCGTACATCTGCGCCGACTGCTCGACCAACACGACCTGCTGCCCGTGTTTCGCCAAATCCGCCGCCAGCGTTTTGCCTGCCTTGCCGAAGCCGATGATGAGGTTTTGTGTGTGCATAATGTTGTCTCCGTTGAATAAAAATGATGGGTCTGTTGGGATGTCCGGCTGAAAACTGCAGCCGGTTTTTGCAGGTTTTGTAGCGCCCTGCGGCGCACGTGTTCTTTGCCGTTTGATAGGTCGTCTGAAATCTTCCCGATGCCGTTTCGGCTTTGCCGAAGCTGCGCTTTTAGAAACGCCATCTCCGCGTTTTTGCCTCGAAGGGGTGCCGGAGGGAGCGGCTTTGGGTTTTCAGACGGCCTGCGTTTGTTTTTCAGCAAGCGATGGCAGGCTTTTCAATCCGCTTCTTCGTCGTATTCCTCCTGCGTGGCCAGACGGATGCCGCTTTTTTGCAACTCGGCAAGGAGGGCGGGGGGCGGGTTGAGGTTTTCGAGGCCGGTGATGCGTTTGAGATGGGGCAGGCGGGGGAGGTCTGCGGCGGCGGCTTGGGTGATGGGGAGCATTTGGTCGCAGCCGGGGTCGTAATACGGCCACAGTTCGGCGTAGAGCGGGGAGCAGCCGTCTTCGATATGGAGTTCTTCTACGGTGGCGAGCATCTCGGGCGGGATGTCGAGCCGGGTGAAGTAGTCGAGGATTTCGGGTACGGGGGCGTAGCCGTCGGTGTCGCGGCTGATGACGCGCGTTTCGCAGTCTGCGGCGAAGCGGTCGAAGTTGAGGCGGGGGGCGAGGGTGTTTTGCCGGTACATCAGTTCGTCGATTACGGCGAGTTTGAGGGCGGTGTCGCGGAACGGGGTTTGCGGCGGCGCGGCTTTGGCGGCTTTGGCGGGTTTGGACGGTTTGGCGGCAGGCAGTAGGCCGCGCAGGGTGGCGGCGGCGGGGGTGTCGGGGGCGGCTTCGGCGAGCAGGCGGATGTTTTCGCGTACGGGGCGGCTGCGTTTGAGCCATTTGATGAGGCCGGGTCGGGTGTCGGCGGTGTCATCCGCGCCGTTTTCCGTCAAATCGAATTCTTCCAACACTTGCTGTTGCAGGATTTCGGTTTGCGCGGCATCGCATTGCGGCAGGGCAGCTTTCAGGATGGCGGCGGCGTTTTGGTAGGGGTAGCTGTCGGTGTCGCCGTCGCCGAACATTTGGCTGAGGCAGTAGTCCTGCCGGTTTTGCGCGCCAAGGGCAAGCAGGGCGGCGAAGGCGGCGATGGGGTCGGGGGCTTGTTCGAGGTAGCTTTCAAAGAAGCTGCTGTATTGTTCGGGAAAGCGTTGCAGGTAGGGGCGGACGAGGGCGGCGGCAGGAATGAAATTTTCAGGCTGGTCGTGGGTGCTGTGGTGGAAGTAGAGGTCGAGCAGGCTGCCGAGCCAGTTTGCGGCGCGGCTTTCGGGCGGCAGCGGGGCGGCGGTGGCAGCGGCGAGGTGTTCGGCAAGTTGCGCGCCATATTGGGCGAGGACTTCGCCGGTTTGGCGGGTGTTGTCATAGCGTTCGGCGATGAATTTGCGTTGGGCAAACAGGGCGGCGAATTCGTCCAAGCCCTGCCATTGTTGCCACTGCTGCGCGGCGGCCTGTTGGAGGATGGGGAACAGGAAGGTGTAGTAGTGGCGCAAATCGGCTATCGGGTGCTGCTCGAAGTATTTGAGCCATTCGCGGCGCACGGCTTTGCGGGATGCGGGGTCTTGTTGGAGTTGGGCGAGGTTGCGGCCGAGCATGGAGGCCAGGGGGTTGGGCTCGGGCGGGGGTGTGCCGCTGTGGCCGTCTGAAAGTTTGGCGGCGGGGTTGGTTTTTTTGCGGAAGAAGGAGAACATGGCGGGCTGGCTTTTTGCGTGAGGTGGTAAAGTCGGGCGGGGTGGTTCGGGCGGCTTTGGGCTGTATGGCGGGAAACGCGTGCGGTGTGGCAGATTTATCCGGCAGCGCATCCAGACCGCGTGCGTCGCTTGCGCCACACCCTGACTTAGCGGCGGAGGCCGTCTGAAAAACGTTTTTCAGACGGCCTTTGCTGTTTCAGACGGCCGTTTTCTTTTTGGCGGGGGCGGGGGCGGGTTTGCTTTTGCCGGTTTCGGCTGCGGGTTTGTCGGAGATGCCGAGGCGGCGCAGGGTGTCGTTCAGGACGCGGGTGTTGCCGCCGGCGGCACGCCCTTGTTTGAAGGTTTCGCGGGCTTCGTCTTTGCGGCCGAGTGTCCACAGGACTTCGCCCAGGTGGGCGGCAACTTCGGCTTCGGGGTGTTCTTTGAAGGCGTATTGCAGGTAGGGTAGGGCGGCTTCGGGGTCGCCTTTGAGGAAGTAGGCCCAGCCGAGGCTGTCGTTAATGGCGGGCTCTTCGGGCAGTTGTTCGAAGGCGGCGCTGATGAGGGGGAAGGCTTCTTCGATTTGGGGGGCGGGCAGGGTGAGCAGGGTGTAGCCGAGGGCGTTTTGCGCGTTGGGGTTGCCGGGGGAGAGCTCGAGGTAGCGGCGCAGGTCGGCGACGGCTTTGGCGGGTTGGCCGAGGCGGTCGCTGTAGATCATGGCGCGCTGGTAGAGGATGCTGCCGAGCATTTCGGCATTGCCGGGCTGTTTGGCTGTGCGCTCGTAGAGGCGGTTGAGTTCGGCGAGCGCCTGTTTGGCGTTGCTGCTGTGGCCGAGGACGACGAGTTCAAGACCGGTGAGGTGACCCGTGTCGAAGAAGCGGCCCTGGCGGGCGGTCATGCTGCGGGCGCGGCGGACTTCGGCGGCGGCCTGCGGCCATTTTTGTTCTTCGGCATAAAGCGAGGCGGCAAGAACGGCTTTGTCGAAGGCGTAGTCGGGGGAGTGGATTTTGTCGAGCCAGCCATGTGCTTCGGTGTAGCGTTTGTTGTCGGCGTTGCGCATAACGGCGATGACGGCGGCACGGCTTTGCTGCTCCTGTGTGCCGGTTTGGTAGGCTTTGGTGAGGTAGGTGAGGATTTCGTCGAGCGGGGCTTGGCGTCCGGCGGACAGGAGGGCGGCTTGGATGTAGAGGTCGGCGTTGGGGCGTTTGTCGATGAGTTCGCGCAGGAGTTTGCCGGCCTCTTCTTTTTTGTTGGCGAAGATGAGGGCTTCGACTTGGAGTTCCTGCCAGACGGGGGGGAGTTTGGCGGTGTCGGTTTCGGCGAAGAAGCGGTTGATGATGTCGGGTTTGCGCTGACCGATCAGGCGCATGGTGAGGTAGGTGGAGGGGAGGATGTCGCTGTCGAGCGCGGCCAGGCGCTGCAGTGCCTGCACGGAGGCGTCGGTTTTGTCGTTGAGGGCGCTGAGGATGGCGTCGGCGATGACGGCGTCCGGTTTGTCGGGATAGGCTTTGGCGCGGTTGTGGACGGGTTCTTCCATGAGTTTGGCCACGGCGGGGTTTTGTGCGGCGGTTTGGGCGGTGAGCAGGAAGATGCGGCTGCGCTGGCTTTCGTCGGCGCCTTCGAGGGCGGCGTCGAAGCCGTCGCGGGCGTTGGCATAGTGGCCGCGCACCATGTCGCGCATCCAGGTGATGCGTTTGAGGGCGGGGCCGGGGACGGGTTCGATTTTCAGCCAGCGCTGGTAGATTTGTTCGGCCTGTTCGTAAGCGCCGAGGCCGACGGCCATGTCCATTGCGCGTTCGGCTACTTCGGGGTCGCGGGTGCGTTCGAGCATGACGAGATAGGTACCCAGGGCGGTGGCGGGGTCGCCTTTGTGCAGGGCGATTTCGGCGCCGAAGAGGGTGAAGGCGTCGTTGGTACGTTTGACGACGGCTTCGCGGCGGGCGGCTTCGGCGGCGTCGATGGTGATGTGGCGGTGGCTGCCGACTTTGGTAACGGGGCGGCTGCCTGTACCGGCGGCATGGAGCGCGGGAGCGGCGAGTGTCAGCAGGAGGGCGAGGGCGGCGGGGCGCAGGCGGGATTTTTTGTCGGACATGGTGTTCTCGGTGGATGCAAAGGGGCGGGGTGGTGGTGCGGGCTTTGCCGCAGCGGTGTTTTAACTTCGTTGAAACTTCGCTTTCAGACGGCCTGTAACGGGAAAGGAGCTACTTTAACATACGGCGGAATGAATTTTATAGTGATTGGCTTGCAGAGAGCGGTTTGCCGTTTGCGGCGGGCGGATGTGAAAACTGCGCCGGAAAGTGCAAAGGTACTTTCCGGCGCAGTTTGCGGTTGCTGCGGATGCGGCGTCAGTCGAGCTTGCCGTGGCAGTGTTTGTATTTCAGGCCGCTGCCGCAGGGGCAGGGGTCGTTGCGGTGGACGACGATACCGCGCGCGGCCAGCGCTTCGGGGGTGTAGCTGCTGCTGTCGGCATTCGGATCGAAGGCTTCGGCGGCCAGCCCGCTGCGTGACTGCGACAGCACTTCTTCCATATCGGGCGCGTCGGCTTGGAAGGCGTGGGCGTTCAGATCGGCCAAGTCGGCAGGTTCGCTCTCCTGCGCCAGCGGCTCGTCCATACGAACCTGTACGGAAGCCAGTATCGAGGCGATTTGGTATTTAATGCCGTTCCACAGGTTTTGGAACATTTCGAAGGCTTCGCGTTTGTATTCCTGCTTGGGGTTTTTCTGGGCGTAGCCGCGCAGGTGGATACCGTGGCGCAGGTAGTCCATGGCAGAGAGGTGGTCGCGCCACTGGGTATCGATGACTTGCAGCATGACGTTGCGCTCGTACTGGCGCATTTCGTTTTCGTCGACGAGGGCGGTTTTGTCGCTGTAATCCTGTTCCATTTGCGAGAGCAGACGCTCTTTCACGTCTTGGTTGTCGAGCGTGTTGTCTTCTTTCAGCCAGCCCTGAATGTCGGCGTGCAGGCGGAAATCGGCAGCGAGTCGGGCTTCCAGGCCGGGCAGATCCCATTGTTCTTCCATGCTGTCGGGCGGCATATGGGTATCGACCAGCGAGGAAACGGTTTCGGTGCGGAATTCTTTGCCCAGATCGCTGATGCTGTCGGATGCGAGGATGTCGTTGCGCTGGAAGTAGATGACTTTGCGCTGGTCGTTGGCGATGTCGTCGTATTCCAAAACCTGTTTGCGCATATCGAAGTTGCGTCCTTCGACTTTGCGCTGCGCGCCTTCGATCTGGCGGGTAAGCATGCCCGCTTCGATGGCTACGCCGCGCTCGGGTGCGAGGCGGTTGAGGATGGCGGCGGCGCGGTCGAGGGCGAAGAGGCGCAGGAGCGGGTCTTCAAACGAGAGGTAGAAGCGGCTGGAACCGGGGTCGCCCTGACGTCCGGCGCGGCCGCGCAGCTGGTTGTCGATGCGGCGGCTTTCGTGGCGTTCGGTGCCGATGATGTGCAGGCCGCCCGCTTCCATGACTTTGTCGTGTTCTTCCTGCCAGCCGTTTTCCAAGGCGGAAATTTTGGCGGCTTTTTCTTCTTCGCTCAGGCTCTCGTCGGCTCGAATGGCGTCGGACTGGTGTTTGACGTTGCCGCCGAGCACGATGTCGGTACCGCGTCCGGCCATATTGGTGGCGACGGTAATCGCGCCGACTTTGCCCGCCTGCGCCACAATCAGCGCTTCGCGCTGGTGTTCTTTGGCGTTCAGAACGTTGTGCGGAATGCCCTGTTGGCGCAGCAGGGTGGAAACGAGTTCGGAATTTTCGATGCTGGTGGTGCCGACGAGTACGGGTTGGCCGCGGTTGAAGCATTCGATGATGTCTTTGACGACGGCTTCGTATTTCTCTTCCGACGAGCGGAAAATCTGGTCGTTGAAGTCTTTGC
Organism: Neisseria sp. 23W00296; assembly: GCF_044772855.1. Taxonomy (NCBI): domain Bacteria; kingdom Pseudomonadati; phylum Pseudomonadota; class Betaproteobacteria; order Neisseriales; family Neisseriaceae; genus Neisseria; species Neisseria sp. 23W00296. The sequence goes on from NZ_CP173024.1 coordinate 977,369, forward strand.
GCTGAATCGGGCGGTTGGTCGGGATGATGACGGTTTCCAGATTGTAGATACTTTGGAATTCGAAGGCTTCGGTGTCGGCCGTGCCGGTCATGCCGGAGAGTTTGGTGTAGAGGCGGAAGTAGTTTTGGAAGGTAATCGAAGCGAGGGTTTGGTTTTCGCGTTTGATTTCCACGCCTTCTTTGGCTTCGACGGCCTGATGCAGGCCGTCCGACCAGCGGCGGCCGGACATCAGACGGCCTGTGAATTCGTCGACGATGACGATTTCGCCGTCCTGAATCACATAGTGCTGGTCTTTGTGGAACAGGGAATGCGCGCGCAGGGCGGCCATCAGGTGGTGCATCAGGGAGATATTGGATACGGCGTAGAGCGAATCGCCTTCGGCCAGCAGACCCATGCGCGTCAGGATGGTTTCGGCGTGTTCGTGGCCGGCTTCGCTGAGCAGGACGCTGTGGTTTTTCTCGTCAACCCAGTAATCGCCTTCGCCTTCTTCGGTTTCCTGACGGAACAGCTGCGGGGGGACTTGGTTCATGATTTCGTACAGGCTGACGTTGTCGTCGGCCTGGCCGGAGATAATCAGCGGCGTGCGTGCTTCGTCGATGAGGATGGAGTCCACTTCGTCCACGACGGCGAAATTCAGTTCGCGTTGCACTTTGTCGTATTGGTTGACGACCATATTGTCGCGCAGGTAGTCGAAACCGAACTCGTTGTTGGTGCCGTAGGTGATGTCGGCGCCGTATGCAGTTTGGCGTTGGAAGGGGTCGAGATCGCTGATGATGACGCCGACTTCGAGGCCGAGGAAGTTGTAGAGCGGGCGCATGGTTGCCGCGTCGCGCTGTGCCAAGTAGTCGTTGACGGTGACGACGTGCACGCCTTTGCCCGAAAGGGCGTTCAGATACACGGGCAGGGTGGCCACCAGGGTTTTGCCCTCACCGGTACGCATTTCGGCGATTTTGCCGTAGTGCAGCACCATGCCGCCGATCAGCTGGACGTCGAAATGGCGCATGCCGAGCACGCGCCTGGAAGCTTCGCGGCAGACGGCGAAGGCTTCGGGCAGAATGTCGTTCAAATTTGCGCCATCGGCGATGCGCTGTTTGAATTCGGCGGTTTTGCCTTGCAGCGCGGCATCGTCGAGCGCCTGGATGCCTGCTTCCAATTCGTTGATTTTTGATACGGTTTTCCGGTATTGCTTCAGCAGACGGTCGTTGCGGCTGCCGAATACTTTTTTCGCTAGTTGGGTAAGCATGGATTTCTGAACCTGTTTTTTTAGAGGCGGTAACGGCGCATTTTAACACAGGCCGTCTGAAATAAATAATCCGCCCGCATGGGGTGCGGGCGGTTACGGATGCTTTGTTTTTCGTGGAAACGGGGCTTGGTTGGCCTGCGGCGGTGTTTCGCTTTCAGACGGCCTTTTGTCATTTTGTTTGTTCCGTTGCGGCTGGGGCGACGGTAAACGCGGCCTGTATCAGTCCGGCCAGTTCCAGTTCGAGTCTGTCGCCGCCGTTCAGACGGCCGACGCCCGCCGGTGTGCCGGTAAACACCAGATCGCCGCGGCGCAGGCCGTAGGTTTGTGCGAGATGGCAGAGAATTTCGGGCAGGCTGTAAATCATCAGGGTGGTGTCGCCCTGCTGGCGCAGGATGCCGTTTTGCCGGAAGGAGAAGCGGGTGTGCAGCGGGTCGGGCAGGCGGCCGGCAGGCAGGAAGTCCGATACGCAGGCCGCGCCTTTGAAGCCTTTGGCTTTTGTCCACGGCAGGCCTTTGCTTTTCGCTTCGGCTTGTATGTCGCGGGCGGTGAGGTCGAGGCCGACGGCGTAGCCTTCGATCAGGGTGAGGGCGTCGTTTTCGTTTAAGTTGTCGGCGTTGCTGCCGATCAGCAGCACCAGCTCGGCTTCGTAATGCACGTCGGCGCTGTATGCGGGCAGGCGGATTTGCGCGCCGCTGCGCAGGAGGGCGGAATTGGGTTTGAGGAAAACCAGCGGTTCGGTCGGGGTTTCGTTTTGCAGCTCGGCGATGTGGTCTACATAGTTGCGGCCGATGCAGTAGATGTTGTTGGAGCGGACGGAGCGGGAGTCGAGCAGGATGTCGGTCATGGCGTTTCCTTTTGTTTGCGGACGGGGCGGAAGGTTTGTTTCAGACGGTCTTTTATCGGGCGCTTTGCTTTTTCAGACGGCCTGAGGCCGTCTGAAAAGGCGTGTGGGGGCGGATTGTAGCGTGTTTGCCGGACAAAAAAACGGCATACCGTTTTGCGGTATGCCGTGGCAGGGTGCAGGGTTGCTGCTTGTTTGGCAGTGGTTTGCAGCGGCGGTTTGTTCCGCCTTAGTCCTCTTGCGCCCCGAGTTGGAGGTAGTTGGCCAAACCTGTTTTGGCGATGAGTTCCTGCTGGGTTTCGAGCCAGTCGATGTGCTCTTCGTTGATGTTTTTGTGTTTTTCCAGCAATGCGCGGCTGACGTAGTCCTGATGCTCTTCGCACACGGCGATGGCGGCGGAGAGTGCGGCGTGTTTTTCGTTTTCTTTCGCCAGGTCGCATTTGATGATTTCTTCGGTGTTTTCGCCGATGAGCAGCTTGCCCAGCTCTTGCAGGTTGGGCAGGCCTTCAAGCAGGAGGATGCGCTCGATCAGGTCGTCGGCCGATTTCATTTCGCGGATCGACTGTTTGTAGAAGTGTTCCGACAGTTCTTCCAAACCCCAGTTTTTCAGGATGCGGGCGTGGAGGAAATATTGGTTGATGGTTACCAGCAGGAGGCCGAGGTTTTTATTCAGCTCGCGGATAACGGTGCGTTCGCCTTGCATGTTTCTTTCCTTGTTCGGTTGCCGAGGGCTTTACAGCTGGCTTTGGATGTAGTTTTCCAAGCCCATCAGGTCGATCAGGCGCAGCTGCTGTTCCAGCCAGTGGGCGTGGTCTTCTTCGGTGTCGGCAAGCTGTTTGACCATGATGTCGCGGGTAACGTAGTCCTGTTTTTCCTCGCACAGTTTGATGCCTTTTTTCAGAGCGGCGCGCACTTCGAATTCGGTGTTCAGGTCGGCTTTGAGCATGGAGGGCAGGTCGCTGCCGATATTGAGTGCGGAAGGCACCATTTTCGGTGTGCCGCCCAGCATCAGGATGCGGCGGATAAACTGTTCGGCGTGCTCGGTTTCTTCAACCATTTCGTGGCCGAGGCGCTCGAAAAGTTTGTTGTAGCCCCATTCGGCATACATGCGGGAATGGATGAAGTATTGGTCGCGCGCGGCCAATTCGCCCGCCAGAAGTTCGTTCATATAGTCGATGACTGCTTTGTCGCCTTGCATAATTTTGTTTCCTTGTTTGTCCGGATTAAAAAAACGGTGTGGTTTGGGTTTGGCAGAAGGTTTGTGTCCCGCCTTGTTTCGGGCGGCGTTTTTTTGAATGGGCGCATTCTAGCAGCGCCAAAACGCAATGCAACTTTCCTTTTAAAATACAAACAATTATCAAGAGAAAGGCAAAGGGATGAAGAAGGCCGTCTGAAAGTATTGCTTTGTTTCCTTTGGGGTTTTAATCCGTTTGATTTTAATAAAAGCTCTCAATAAATTTTGTTATTTACATAGTTTAACCAAATGCAAAAAGCGCCCGCGCAACAGACTTTTGCACGCGGTAAAAATCCGACCCTGCGGCGGCAAAGTGCTATAATCCGCCGCTTTTCCATTCTGTCAGCAAAAGTACAAAACTTATGAAACAAATCCGCAACATCGCCATCATCGCCCACGTCGACCACGGCAAAACCACGCTGGTTGACCAGCTCTTGCGCCAGTCCGGCACTTTCCGCGCCAACCAACAGGTGGACGAGCGCGTGATGGATAGCAACGATCTCGAAAAAGAACGCGGCATTACCATTCTCGCCAAAAACACCGCCATCGAATACGAAGGCTACCACATCAACATCGTCGATACCCCCGGACACGCCGACTTCGGCGGCGAAGTGGAGCGCGTATTGGGCATGGTCGACTGCGTGGTTTTGCTGGTTGACGCCCAAGAAGGCCCGATGCCGCAAACCCGTTTTGTGACCAAAAAAGCGCTGGCATTGGGCTTGAAACCCATTGTTGTAATTAACAAAATCGACAAACCCACCGCCCGCCCCAGCTGGGTTATCGACCAGACTTTCGAATTGTTCGACAACTTGGGCGCAACCGACGAACAGTTGGACTTCCCGATTGTGTACGCTTCGGGTTTGAGCGGCTTTGCCAAACTCGAAGAAAGCGACGAAAGCAGCGATATGCGTCCGCTGTTTGACACCATTCTCAAACACACCCCCGCCCCCAGCGGCGATGCCGACGCACCCCTGCAGCTGCAAATTTCGCAACTCGATTACGACAACTACACTGGCCGTCTGGGCATCGGCCGCATCCTCAACGGCCGCATCAAACCCGGCCAGGTGGTGGCCGTGATGAACCACGAAGAGCAGGTGGCGCAAGGCCGCATCAACCAGCTTTTGGGCTTCAAAGGCTTGGAGCGCGTGCCGCTGGAAGCAGCCGAAGCCGGCGACATCGTGATTATTTCCGGCATTGAAGACATCGGCATCGGCGTAACCATTACCGACAAAGACAACCCCAAAGGCCTGCCGATGCTCAGCGTGGACGAACCCACGCTCACCATGGACTTTATGGTCAACACCAGCCCGCTGGCCGGCACGGAAGGCAAATTTGTAACCAGCCGCCAAATCCGCGACCGCCTGCAAAAAGAGCTGCTCACCAACGTCGCCCTGCGCGTGGAAGACACCGCCGATGCCGACGTATTCCGCGTATCCGGCCGGGGCGAGCTGCACCTCACCATCCTGCTGGAAAACATGCGCCGCGAAGGCTACGAACTGGCCGTCGGCAAACCGCGCGTCGTCTTCCGCGAAATCGACGGCCAAAAATGCGAGCCCTATGAAAACCTGACCGTTGACGTACCCGACGACAACCAGGGCGCAGTGATGGAAGAACTCGGCCGCCGCCGTGGCGAGCTCACCAATATGGAAAGCGACGGCAACGGCCGCACCCGCCTCGAATACCACATCCCCGCCCGCGGCCTGATCGGCTTCCAAGGCGAATTCATGACCATGACGCGCGGCGTCGGCCTGATGAGCCACGTCTTCGACGACTACGCCCCCGTCAAACCCGACATGCCCGGTCGCCACAACGGCGTACTCGTCTCCCAAGAGCAAGGCGAAGCCGTCGCCTACGCCCTGTGGAACCTGGAAGACCGCGGCCGCATGTTCGTCTCCCCCGGCGACAAACTCTACGAAGGCATGATCATCGGCATCCACAGCCGCGACAACGACTTGGTCGTCAACCCGCTCAAAGGCAAAAAACTTACCAACGTGCGCGCCAGCGGCACCGACGAAGCCGTGCGCCTGACCACGCCGATTAAACTGACGCTGGAAAGCGCGGTCGAGTTTATCGACGACGACGAACTGGTGGAAATCACGCCGCAGTCCATCCGCCTGCGCAAACGCTACCTGAGCGAAATCGAACGCCGCCGCCACTTTAAAAAACTGGACTAATCCGTCGGCAAAAAGGCCGTCTGAAAGCGCAGCATCTGCCCTCTTTCAGACGGCCTTCCGACTGGCAAACGGCAAAAGGCCGTCTGAAAACCCTGACTAGAGGTTTTCAGACGGCCTTTTTTGCTGCGGAATCGGAATCCTCAGCCTTCGGCAAAATTCCGGCCGCGAAAAACGCGCTGCGGATTGCCGCGTTCGACGCGGTAAAGCGTTTGGTGTGCCTCGCGTCCGTGTTGCGCCAGCTCGGTTTGCCGCTTCTCGGCCAGCTTCAGGGCGATGAGTTCCAGCGCGCGTTTTTTATTGGCGTGCTGGCTGCGCCCGTTCTCCACGCGCACGCTGATGCCGCTGGCGGTGTGCGTGGCGCGCACGGCCGACTCGGTTTTGTTGACATGCTGGCCGCCCTTGCCGCCCGCGCGGCAGGTTTGGAAGACAATGCCGCTTTCAGACGGCCTCTCCGGCAAATCGGGCAGCCTGAACACGCCGATATACCAGTTTTTGCGCGGATGGCGCGGCCGCACGGGGCTGTCGCACACCCATTGCAGCGTGCCCTGCCAGCGCCGCGCGGTTTCGTCGGCAAGGCAGCCTGAAAGGCGGACAAGGGCGGAGAGAATGCCGTGCTTGTCGGCGGTTTCTTCCAACACTTCGGCCTGCACGCCGGCCTGCCCGGCTTCGCGCAGGATTTGCGCCAGCACGAAACGGGCAAAGATACGGCACTCGGCCGGGCCTTGGGCAGTGGAAATTTGCAGAATAACAGTCATGGTTTTCTCCTTTCAGACGGCCTCTGTGTGATGCGGATAACCGGTTGCACGAAAACATATTCCAGCCATTCTTCCGACGGCGGCAGGGCGAAGCCTTGCAGTGTCAGCAGGCCGTTTGAAAAACGGTATGCCGCAACTGCTTCTAGCGGCTCAATGCGGCTTTCGGCAATCGTGCGCGAACATTCGGTTTTCGCATGGTAGGCGCGGCCGTGAAACTGCTGCCAGTCGGAAATTTCGATCACGACCTTTGGCACGAAGGCCTGCAAATCGGTGCGGTAGATTTCCGCGAAATGCAGCGTGATGTGTTTGCCGCCGATCTGCATGTTCTCCAACAGGCAGTCGGCGGTTTCCACATTCTGCGGACGGATAAGGGACGCGCTCATTTCTTGTTCCTTTCAGAAACGTCATTCCCGCGCAGGTCGAGACGGCCTTTTCATCTTCGGGCGGAAGGAATATTTTTCGTCAAAACCCTTGTTGCCGATTTTGGCTTGGTCGGGCACGGGCGGGCTGGTTTCCGCTTCGCTTTTCAGTTGCGACAGGTATTCGACGATTTTCTGCCAGACAAAATCGGGGTCGAGATACACGCCCAGGGCGGAGAGCTGCGGGTTGGCGGCGTAGGCGGTTTTTCTGCCGACATCGCCTATCTTTTCATCGCAGACAAAATAGGCCAGCAGCAGCGGAATATCATGGTATGGCCGCAGACGTGCATCATCATCGCGCCTGACTTCCTTCGGCACGAATGCCTGACGAACTGCTTCGCTGCGGTGTTCCCAGATGTTGTAACCGATCAGACAGTATTCCTGCCCGCCACGAAAGCGGAGAAATTTGTTCAGATAGCCGTTGCGGTTTTTAATGTCGGCAGACTCGATATCCGCCGCGCCGTACACGCGTTCGCCGCTGTTGAACAAGGCCGTCTGAATATTGCCCACATACAGCCACGACACGACGACGCACGCGCCAAGCTCTTTTTCCCATTCGGGCAGCGGCGCGGGCAGCGATTTGGGCGCGGGCAAATCTTTGCGTGCGCGGCGGTCGAACACCAAAATCGGATCGACGCCGTATTTGGCGACCTTGAAATCGTAGAAGTCTTTAAATTTGCTGATGATCTTCATGCTTTATTCTCCTGCGGTTTTGTAGGTCAAAACCGGTTTGAAGCGTGCCACCGGTTCAATCAGGCCGCGGGTCTGCATGGCGGCGATGATGCTGTCGATGTTTTTGTAGGCCTGCGGCGCTTCTTCGTACACCAGCTCTTTGCTGCCGCACACCACAACGCTGCCGAAGGCGGTGCGGCGCAGGCTGTCGGTGCTGTATTTGTGCGACAGGCGGCCTTTGCATTCGCCGCGCCGCCATTTGCGGCCGGCGCCGTGGGCGAGCGAGTTGAGCGCGGCTTCGGTATCGGCAGCAGGCGCAACAAGATAGCTGTAATCGCCGCGCGAGCCGGGTATCAGCACCAGGCCCTGATCGGCGGGCGTGGCGCCTTTGCGGTGCAGCCAGCCGCTTTCGCCGCCGAACTCGGCTGCTTCGAGAAAATTGTGGTGCACGTCGAGCAGGCATCGGCCGCTGCTGTTGAGATGGTGCAGGATGCGTTCGGCAATCAGCAGGCGGTTGGCGCGGGCAAAGGCGAGCGCGTGGCGCTGTTCGGCCAGATAGCTTTGTGCGTCGCCGCTGTTGTCGTCCAAGCCTTGGTGGCCGTGGGCTTCGACGTGGCGGCGCAGGATGTCGCCGCCCAGCCCGCGCGAGCCGCTGTGCACCAAGAGCTGCAGCGCGTCGGCACGGAAGTGTTCCGGCAGCAGGCCGGGGCGGTAAACGGTATCGACGGTTTGCAGTTCGGCAAAGTGGTTGCCGCCGCCGATGGTGCCTAAGGCCGTCTGAAAAGGATGGTTCGGCAAAATTTCGTCGATGCGCGCCTGCCATTCTTCGCTTAAAGGCGCGTCGATGCTGCCGAGCCGCTTGGCCAGTTTGGCGGGCTTGGCTTTGGCGGCAGGGATGTCGGTTTGCCAAAAGGCCATGCCGCAGCCGATGTCGCCGCCGATTAGGGCGGGGTAGAAACGGCCGACGCTGAAAAAGGCCGCGCCTATCGGGTAACCGCGGCCGGCGTGCAGATCGGGCATGCCGGCCACGCGGCGCATGGCGGGAAGGCGGGCGGTGGTTTCGAGCTGGCGCACGGCATTGCCTTCGATCCAGGTGTCGGATGCGGCAATAAGGGAGATTTGGGGATTTTGTGTGCCCATGTGATGCTTTCTTTACAGGCAAACCGCGCCGCCGCGCACGAATAAAACGCGCGTATGGAAAACAAGGCCGTTTCAGTGTTCAGACGGCCTGAAATCCAAACGGCGGAATCGGTTTGCTAAATGGGAGAAAGCAGCCCGGGCGGGCAACGGAATTGGAAGGCGTTACTCAGACGCGCGGGCTGCAAAGGGTGATTGAGCGGGATGTGATGGGTGCCATGGTTGCTCCTTTCTTTGCAGGGGGTTGGTGAAAGGGCGCGATTATAGGCAGGCGGCGCGGTGCGGGCAATGTTCGGCGGCGGCTTTCGCGGCGGGCGTGGCGGAATATAAACAGAGGCCGTTCCCGCGAAGGCGGAAACGGCCTTTTATCAAAACCCGTTTTTCAATTCGCGCAGGGCAATGAAAACGGCGGTTTCATCGTGCAGCTCGCGGCCGCAGAGTTCGGCGGTGCGGCGGCGGACGGCGGCTTCGCCGGTACGCAGGAAGGGGTTGATGCGCCGCTCGCGGGCGAGGGTGACGGGCAGGGTGGGGGTGTGGGCGGCCTCTTTGCGGGCGCAGGCGGTGTCGGGATTGTCGGGCTCGATGTGGGCGGCGAAGGCGAGGTTGGCGGCGGTGTATTCGTGGGCGGGGTAGACGAGGGTGTCGGGCGGCAGGGCGGCGAGGCGGCGGCAGGAGGCGGCGAGCTGTTCGGGCGTGCCGGTGAAGACGCGGCCGCAGCCGGCGGAGAAGAGGGTGTCGCCGCAGAACACGTGCAGGCGGCCTGCGTCGTGCAGCAGGTAGGCGAGGTGGCGGTCGGTGTGGCCGGGGATGTGCCACACGTCGGCGCGCCGTCCGGCAAAACGGATGATGCTGCCTTCGCCGACGGTTTCGTCCGCTTCGGCGATGTCGCCGTTGCCGCAGACGGTGCAGGCGGGGAAGCGGCGTTTGAGTCCGGCGATGCCGCCGGTGTGGTCGCGGTGGTGGTGGGTGATCCAGATTTGCGCGAGATTAAGGCCGTGCGCGTGCAGATAATCGAGCACGGGCGCGGCTTCGGCGGGATCGACGCAGGCGGCGTTTCGGCCGTCTGAAAGCAGCCAGACGTAGTTGTCGGACAGGGCGGGGATGGGGGTGATGTTTAGGGGTTTGTTCATGGGATTCCTAATGTTTGTCTTTCGGCGGCACGGGCGCGAACCAGCCGACCAGAAGCAGCAGCAGGCCGACGATGATAAAGGAGGCGATGCGTTCGATGCCGCCGCTGTTGCCCAGCTCGACGAGGAAGAGTTTCACCACCACCGCGCCCATCAGCGCCGCGCCGCCTATCCAGCGGCCGCGGCTGCCGCTGCGGTTGCCCGCCACCATCAGCACGATGGCCGCGCCTGCCCACACCACGGACAGGCTGGCCTGCAGACCAACGGAGCGCAGGAGTTCGGCCAGATTCCAGCCGATGCCGCCGTAGAAATGCCAGACGCGCATCACGCCCGCGCTGAGGGTGAAAAAGGCGAGGGCAGACAGGGCGTATGCGGCAAAACGGCGCACTTCGCCGCTCCATGCACCGTGCGGCAGCGTGCAAAAGCCGAACCACAGCAGGCCGGCAGCGGCCAGTTCCGTCGGGTTGAACAGCGGCAGATACGGCAGGGGCGCGGGGCTGTGGGGCGCGGCGGTGTTGATCCATAGCAGCCATGCAGCGGCGGCAAAGATACACAGGGCGCGGCCGAAACGGCGGTAAACGGCGGGATGCCGTCTGAAAAGCGGCAGCGCGTCTTGCTCTGCCGCCAGCCAATAGGCCGCAGGCACGGCCAGCCACGACAGTTGCAGCCACGCGCCCGACAGGAACAATGAGGCCGTCTGAAAGGCCAGTTTTTGCCACAGCAGGGCAAACAGGAACAGCGCGGCGGTGTGCAGGGAAGCGGGTACGCCGCGTTTGCCGGTTTCTTCGGCATTCTCGTCGTCAAAGCCGAGCAGCCAAAAGGTCAGCGCGGTTTGCGCCGCCAGTATCGGCCATGCGACGAGCGGTGCGGCGCGGAAGTTTTCCGTCAACAGCGCGGCGGCGAAGAAAAAGGCGGGCGCAAGCAGAACGTATTGCGCCTCGCGCCAGCGCAGATAGCGGGCGGCGACGGCAAAGGGCAGCAGCAACAGCAGCGGATGCAGCCGGTGCGCGATGTTTTCAGACGGCCACAAAACACCGCGCCAGGCCGCGTCGGCCAGCAGCAGCGCAACGGCAAACACCGCCGCGCCCGACCAAGACACCTGCTCTGACTCGCGCCATTGCGGCCGCGACAAAAGCCATGCGGCGGCGGCCGTCAGCGCGGCGGCTGTCAGATATTGCGCCGCTTCGATCGGCGGCAGCGCCGCGTGTGCCGCGTCGGTTTTCAGTAGGGCGAAAACCGTGCAGCAGAACGGTTTGGCGAGATAAATCAGGGGCAGCGCCAGTGCACACAGCAGCGAGAACACGGCGAACACGGTTTGCCGCTGTCGGTATTGGCAGACCGCCCACAGCAGCGACAGCAGCGCGTAGGACAGCAGCAGCGTCTTGGCCGACGAAAACCACAGCAGCGGCAGCAGCGAGGCATAGAACAGCGCGGCGGCCAGCGCAACCGTCTGCCAGCCGTGCTCCCATGCGGCCGAACCCTCGCGGCGGTACAACGCCCACAACAGATAAACCAGTCCGCCGCCGCCCGCCGCCAGCAGCGTCGATAAGGGCGAACCGGCAATCAGGCCGTCTGAAACGGCGGGAAACAGGCGGTAGGAAGCAAGCTGGGCGGCGGCAGCGAGCAGATACACCGCCAAAGCCGCCAAACGCAGATGCGGCAGCCGCTGGCGCAGGCCGAAGTAATACGTCAGCGCCGCTTCCAGCGTCCACAGCGAGGCCGTGTCCGCGCCGTCGAAAAACAGCGGCACGGCCAGCGTGGCAAAAGCGAGCGCGAGCGCGGAAAACGCCTGCCGCAGCAGTGCCAAACCGCCGCCCTGCACCGTCAGCGCGGCGCAGGCGTATGCGGCGGCAAAGCCCAACGCCGACCAGCCCGCGCCGTGCGGCCAATGTTTCACCATATGCCATTGCAGGGTGAAGGCCGCGCCCGCCGTGCCGAACAGCAGCACATGGTCGATCAGGTGCACGCGCATACCGTGTGCGGCGATGCGATCGGCAATTTCGCCAAAGGAGGCGTTGTCGGCCAAGGGCGGCACATCGTCTTCCTCGTTTTCCAGCAGACGGCGGCGGGCGAAAAACACCGCCACCAGCGTATAAAGCAGCCCGTGGTAAAGCAAAAACGGCTCGGTCGTGGCAAACAGCGCGGGCGCGTAATCCCTCGCGCCCCACGCGGCGGCAATCAGAAACGTGCCGGCAAAACCGGTGAGGTTCAACGGCCGCCAAGCCTTAAACCAGGCGATAAAGGCCACGCCGCCGTTGAGCAGCGCCAGATAGGAAAACAGCACCAGATAACGCCCGCTGCCGTCGGATACCAGCAGCGGCGCGGCCAAACCGCCAACCAGCGCCACCTGCGCCATCGCCTGCGCGTTTTGTTTCACCGCCGAGGCCGCCATTACCGCCACCAGCAAAACCATCAGCGCGAATACCAAAGGCGCGGGCAGCAGCGGATGCAGTTTCAAAGCCGCCAGCGCGGTGAGATACATCACCGCCAAACCGAAGCCCTGCAACACCAAAGCATAATCGCGGCGTCGCGCCTGCAATTTCCATCCCGCCAGCGCGGCAGCCAAACCCGCGCCCGCCACCGTCAGATAACGCAGCCCCACCGGCACATGGACGCGCTCCGAAGCATAGCGCAGTAGAAAGGCCAGGCCGAGAAACAGCACTACCACGCCCGTTTTCAACAGCGGATTGCTGCGGACAAACCATGATGCCAAAGCATGGTTTTCATACCATGCGGTTTGGTCTGCCGTTTCGTTTTCAGACGGCCTCTGCGCTTGGGAGGCCGTCTGAAAGGCGGGTTGCGCCGTTTGCTGCGGCACGCGGGCGGCTGCGGCCTGCGTCGGTGCGCCGTGCATCGTGCCGTCCTGCCGCTGCGCACGCAATCGGGCGAGGGCGGAAACGTCTGCGCGGGCATGGCGCGGCGGCAGGGCAGGGGAGGGCGGTGTTTCGTTTTCTGCCATCTCTGCCTGCGCGCAGGCCGTCTGAACATAAGCGGTTTGCGTCTGCGGGATTTCGCAAATGTCTGCCGACGGGTTTTCAGACGGCCTGATCTGCGCTTCGAGCAGGCGCACGCGACGGCGCAAATCTTCGATTTCCTGCCGCAGCGCCTGCGTGCCGCCGCTTTCGCGCCGCGCCCTTTGGGCAGTGTGCACGGCGTAGCCCAGCGCGGCGCCGAGCAGAAAGCCCGACAGCGGCGCACCGTTGACGATGCCGACAATCAGGGCAAGGACGAAAAGCAGATACGGCATGGAAAATCTCCTGCGGATGCGGACAACGGCCGATTGTATAGGCGCGGCGGCGTGTCGGCAAAGAGGCCGTCTGAAAACGCAGTCCGGCGCGGCCAAATGCCGCTGCGGCCGCCCGCCGCGCCTTTCAGACGGCCTCTCTTGGCTCTGCCGCACGCGCCGCTATAATCGCCCGCCTGTTTGACTGTCTGCCGCACGGAGGCCGCTTTGTCCGTTTTGCAAAACATCACTTGGGGCGAGATTTTCCTTGCCGCCCATACCTGCGCCGCTCTCGCCTGCATGGTGCGCGTGCTTTATAAGCAGCGCAACGTCGGTTCGGTGTTCGCCTGGCTCATCATCCTGTTTCTCTTTCCGATTTTCGGCACGCTGGCCTATCTGATGCTCGGCGAACCCAGATTGGGCGCGGCGCGCGCCAAGCGCGGCGGCGAGATGAACCGTTTTTACCGCGGCTTCGCCGAAAAATATCTGGCCGACCGCTACCTCGACATCGCCGGGCAGGTGAAGCCGCGCTACCACGGCATCGGCCGCATCGCCGAGCGCGTTACCGGTTTGGGCGCGACGCAGGGCAACGCGATGGAGCTGCTCTCCACCACCGACGAAATCGTCGATGCCATGTTGGCCGACATCGAAGCGGCGCAGCATTCCTGCCTGCTGGCCTTCTATATTATCGAGCCGCAGGGGCGCATCGAAGAGCTGATGAGCGCCGTGGCGCGGGCGGCACAGCACGGCGTCGATTGCGCCGTTTTGGCCGACGCGGTGGGCAGCCTCGGCTTTTTCGACAGCCGCTGGGCGCAAACCCTGCGCGACGCGGGCGTGGAAGTACACGCCTCGCTGCCCGTCGGCCTGCTGCGCACCTTCTTCACGCGTAGCGATTTGCGCAACCACCGCAAAATCCTCGTCACGGACGGCAAAGTCGGCTACACGGGCAGCTACAACCTCGTCGACCCGCGTTTTTTCAAACAAGATTCGGGCGTCGGCGAATGGGTGGACGTGATGATGCGCTGCACCGGGCCGCTGGTGCTGGAAATGTCGGCCGTGTTCTTTGCCGATCTGGCGGTGGAAGACGACGAAAACCTGCAAGGCATACAGCAATACATCGCCCTGCACGAAGACCGCATCCCGACGCTGCTGCCGGAAAACATGGCGCAGGGCGGCATCGTGGCGCAGGTTATCCCCTCCGCGCCCGACCAGAGCGACCGCGTGATTTACGAAACCATTGTCAGCGCCGTCCACTCCGCTACCCGCCGCGTCACCATCACCACGCCGTATTTCGTACCCGACGAGCCGCTGCTCACCGCCCTCACCACTGCCGCCAAGCGCGGCGTGGCCGTAACCCTCATTCTGCCGGCGCAGGTCGATTCCCTGCTCGTGCGCTACGCCTCGCGCGCCTACTACCCGATGCTGCTGGCTGCGGGCGTGGACATAGCCCTCTTCGAAGGCGGCCTGCTGCACGCCAAAACCATGGTAATCGATGACGACTACGCCCTCTTCGGCACGGTCAACATGGATATGCGCAGCTTCTTCCTCAATCTGGAAATCAGCCTCGCCATCTACGACCGCCCCACCACCGCCCGCATCGCCGCTCTGCAACAGGGCTATTTGGCCGACAGCCGCCGCATCAGCGCCGAAGTGTGGGAAAAACGCCCCAAATGGTGGGGGCTGGTGGAAAACACCGTCAGACTGATGAGCCCGCTGCTGTAAGGCCGTCTGAAAAGCGGAAAAGGAAACATCATGGCGCGTTTTGACAAAAAAATCCTGCAAACCCTGCGGAGGGCGGGTTGGCATCCCAACCGGCACACCGATACCGCTGCTGTTGCCGCCTAAGCCGCCGCCTGCGGCTATGTTGTCGGCGAAAAGCCCGCCGCTTTCCTGCGCGAGTTCGACGGCCTGTCCCTCGAATTTTCCGAGCGGGATTTTCTCTTTGAATTCCGCGCCCGCACGGAATGCCTGACGCGCGAAAGGCAGGCCTATATCGCGGACTGCATCGGGGAAGAAGGGCTGGAAGTCGGTGAAACGCCCGATGTGGCGCCGGTTGTCGGGATGTACGGCATCTGCCACGTCACCGGCATCACCTGCCTTTTGGGCGGATGTGCCGACGAGGGCGTGGAATTTGTCTGCCGCAGGGGGCAACCCGTTCAAGCATCTGCTGTAAACGCTCTTCAGACGGCCTCCCGGGTGCAAAGGCCGTCTGAAAGCCGCCTGTTGGCAGAGGCAGCATTACCTTTTATACTGCCCGCGTTTTTTGCCCGCCAAATCCCCGCCCATGCTGCCCAACGCCCTGACATTCGCCCGCAGCCTGCTCGAAGGCCGTCTGAAAGCAGGCAGCCGCGCCCTCGACGGCACGGCGGGCAACGGACACGACACGCTGCTTCTTGCACGGCTGGTCGGGGAAACGGGCAGGGTCTGGGCGTTTGACATACAAAGGCAGGCGCTGGACGCCACCGAAGGCCGTCTGAAAGCGGCAGGGGCAGACAAACAGGTGGTGCTGATACACGACGGCCACGAGCGTTTGGCAAACCATATAAAAGAGCCGATCGATGCTGCCGTGTTCAATTTCGGCTACCTGCCGGGCGGCGACAAAAACATCACCACCCGCGCCGAATCGAGCATTGCGGCGCTCGAAGCCGCGCTGGGGCTGCTGGCCGAAGGCGGCATTTTGGCGGCGGTGCTATACGGCGGCCATCCGGCGGGTGCGCAGGAGAGCGCGGCGGTGCAGGAATGGGCGGCCGCCCTGCCGCAGGAGCGCTTTGCCGTGTTGCGCTACGCCTTTGCCAACCAGCGCAATTCGCCGCCGGTTTTGCTGGCGGTGGAAAAAAATTCCAAACAAAAACAAGGGACACAACCATGATTTACATTTGGGCGAAAAAAGGCCATCTGTTTTTTGTCGCCATGACCGTGCTGCTGTTCAACCTGCGCTACTGGATGCGCTTTGCCAAGCCGGAAAAACCGCTGCCGGGCGTGCTCAAAGTGCTGCCGCATCTGAACGACACCACGCTGCTTTTCACCGGCCTTTGGATCATGACCCTCGCCCACTGGACGCCCTTCGGCAACGCCAACTGGCTGGGCGTGAAGCTGCTTTTGGTGGTGGGCTACGTCTTCATCGGCATGGCGGCGCTCAAATCGCAGCCGCGTTCGGCCAAAGCCTGGTTTTTCTACGCCCTGAGCATGGGCGTGGTCGGCATCATCTACTATCTGGCCACCTACAAACCGTTTTAAAGCGCAAAAGGCCGTCTGAAAGCGGTTGTTCAGACGGCCTTTTGCAAGGACCAACCGACATTACGGGAATAACAAAATATGAATACACAAAACGCCGCCCCGATGGGCATCAAAGACACCATTTTCGGCTGGATGCGCTATATGTACGAACAAAAAGCGTCCGATCTCTTCATCACTGCCGAATTTCCGCCCGCCGTCAAACTCGACGGCAAACTCACGCCGATAGCCGACAAGCCGCTCACCGCCGGCATGTGCGGCGCCATCGCCCAGGCGCTGATGACCGAAAAGCAGCGCGAAGAATTTGAAAACACCAAAGAATGCAACTTTGCCGTCAGCCTCGACGGCGTGGCGCGTTTCCGCGTCAACGCCATGATCCAGCGCGGCGCCGTTGCCCTCGTTATCCGCATCATCAACAGCGTCATTCCGAAAATGGACGACCTCAAACTGCCCGAAGTGCTGAAAAAAGTGGCGATGCAGAAACGCGGGCTGGTGATTTTCGTCGGCGGCACAGGCTCGGGCAAATCCACCTCGCTGGCGGCGATGATCGACTACCGCAACGAAAACAGCTACGGCCACATCATCACCATCGAAGACCCCATCGAATACGTCCACCCGCACAAAAACTGCATCATCACCCAGCGCGAAGTGGGCGTGGACACCGACAACTGGTTTGCCGCCCTGAAAAACACCCTGCGCCAGGCGCCCGACGTGATCCTCATCGGCGAGATCCGCGACCAGGAAACCATGGAATACGCGCTGGCCTTCGCCGAAACCGGCCACCTCTGCATGGCCACGCTGCACGCCAACAGTTCCAACCAGGCACTCGACCGCATCATCAACTTCTTCCCCGAAGAAAAACGCACCCAGCTTCTGACCGACCTGTCGCTCAATTTGCAGGCCTTCGTCTCCCAGCGCCTCGTGCCCAAGGAAAACGGCAAAGGCCGTGTGGCGGCGGTGGAAGTGCTGCTGCAATCGCCGCTGATTTCCGACCTTATCCTGCGCGGCGAAGTGCACGGCATCAAGGAAATCATGAAAAAATCCACCGACATCGGCATGCAGACCTTTGACCAGGCGCTGTACGAACTCTTCGAAAGCGGCCAGATTTCCTACGCCGAAGCGATTAAAAACGCCGATTCCGCCAACGACCTGCGTCTGGCCATCCAGCTCAAAAGCCGCAGGGGGCAGAACGCCGGCATCGACTTCGAGCTGCTGTAAGACAGACAGGCCGTCTGAAAAGCGCCGACAGGCTTTCAGACGGCCTTTTTCCCATCCCCTTTTCAGACGGCCGTCCGCGCCGACCCTTCCCCGACCATGCACTATTTCAGCCTCCACAGCGAAGACCAAACCCATATCGGCTTTTTCGTCATGACCGGCGATGAAGAACACGAAAGCCCGCCGCAGTCCGGACAATTCCTTGTCAAACTGCAAAGCGAAACCCCGCCGCCTGCTGCCGCAGAACGCGCCCTCGCCCCCTTCCAAGACAGCGAAGCCGCAGGCATCTGGCGGCTGGAAAAAGACCGCGTCGGCCTCTACGCCGCCGACGGCACACCCGCTGGGCGCATCCGCGGCGAATACCTCAGCCTCGGCGGACAAACCTTTATCCTTGAAGACCTTGCCGGAACATTCTGATGGAAAGCATGTACATCCTCGTGCCGCTGAGCCTGATTCTCGGCGCGCTGATTATTTATTTCTTCTGGTGGTCGGGCAAAAGCGGCCAGTTCGACGACCTCGAAGGCCCTGCCCACCGCATCCTGATGGACGACGACAGCTACCGCGAACCCGAAAGGCCGTCTGAAACGCAGAGGCCGTCTGAAACAAGAGGGGAGGGCGGCAGATGAACGCCAAAAACAGCAGTTTCTCCTTTGCCAAAAGCCGCCGCTTCGCCCCGCTGTTCGGCACACAGTTTCTCGGCGCATTGAACGACAATCTGTTCAAAACCGCCCTCTTTGTCATGATCAGCTACCACGGCCTCGGCGCCAACGCCATTCTGCCGCCCGCGCAAATGCTCAACCTCGGCTCGCTGCTCTTCATCCTGCCGTATTTCCTGTTCTCCTCCGTCTCCGGCCAACTGAGCACCCGCTACGACAAAGCCCGCTTCGCACGCATCATCAAACTTTTGGAAATCCTCATCATGGCCGTTGCCGCCTACGGCTTTCACATCCAATCCGCGCCCCTGCTGTTGGCCATGCTCTTTTGCATGGGCGCGCAATCCACCCTGTTCGGCCCCCTCAAATACGCCATCCTGCCCGATTATCTCGACGACAAAGAACTGATGATGGGCAACAGCCTGATCGAATCGGGCACCTTCCTCGCCATCCTCTTCGGCCAAATCCTCGGCACGATACTGGCAGGCGCGCCGCACGCGCTGGTGATGGCGCTGGTCGTGCTGATTGCAATCGGTGGCACGGTAACCGCGTTTTTCATGCCCTACGTCGGCGCGAAAAACCCGCAGCAGCACATCGATGTCAACATCGTCCGCAGCACCAAAACGCTGCTCAAAGACACCTTCGCGCAAAAAGAACTCTACACCGCCATCATCGGCATCTCCTGGTTCTGGCTCATCGGCGCGGTGTACACCACCCAGCTGCCCACCTTCACGCAGAAACACCTCGGCGGCAACGACAACGTCTTCAACCTCATGCTCGCCCTCTTTTCCGTCGGCATCGCCGCAGGCTCGGTGCTGTGTAGCAAAATCAGCGGCCACCGCCTGCACCTGCGCCTCGTTTCCGCCGGCACCGTCGGCCTCACAGTTTTCGGCGTCCTGCTCGTCTGGCTTACCCACGGCCAACACTACGACAGCACGCAACTCGAAGGCATCTTCTCCTTCCTCACCCGCGCCAACGCCTATCCCGTCATGGCCTGCATGATTGCCATCGGCTTTTTCGGCGGCTTTTTTTCCGTGCCCCTCTACACTTGGCTGCAAACTGCCAGCAGCGACGAATTCCGCGCCAACGCCGTCGCCGCCAACAACATCGTCAACGGCCTGTTTATGGTGGCCGCCGCTATTTTCAGCGCCGTGCTGCTCTTTCTGTTCGACAGCATCGGCCTGCTTTATCTCGCCGTCGCCCTCGGCAACCTCGGCCTGCTGGCCTATCTGACAAAACTTGACCGCCGTTTCCTGCGCGGATAAACCGCTTACCAAACTTTTCAGACGGCCTGCTTGATACAGGCCGTCTGAAAAACCATATGGTCGTCTGAAAACCGCTTCCGCAACCGCAAGCACAACCGAGAAAGGCCGTCTGAAATGACCGACTACATCCCCACCTTCCGCCGCCGCAAACTCAACGAACCGGGCTTTCTGAAAAAACTCGCCCGCCACGCCGCCGACCTCGGCGCGCCCGTCGTGCGCCAGTTTTACGCCCTCTACTACCTCTACCGCTCGCCGCAAACCCCGGCCAAAGCCAAACTCATCATCGCCGCCGCGCTGCTGTATTTCGTCAGCCCCATCGACAGTATCCCCGACCTGCTCCTGCCCTTGGGTTTTACCGACGACGTCGCCGTCCTCACGCTGGCCTATGCGCAAATCAAAGCCTACCTCACCGAAGACATCCTCAGCCGCGCCCAAACCGCCGCCGACGAACTGCTGCGCCGCTGAATCCGTGCCAAAAGGCTGTTCCCGCCTTCGCGGGCATGACGTTTCTGAAACGCTTTCAGACGGCCTCCTGCCTTTCGGCGGCGGATTTTGATTTCGCCATACCCCGCCCGCGCCGCAAACCCGAAAGGCCGTCTGAAAAACATTTTTCAGACGGCCTTTCGGGTTTTCACTTCGTCGAAGCCGCGCTTTCAGAAACGTCATGCCCGCGAAGGCGGGAACGGCCTTTTGGCGTCCGCGCCGCCCGTGCGCGTGGCGCAAACGGATACGGAATGATAAAATTTCGCACCAAGCGGGCAGACTGTTTCAGACGGCCTGCCCGTTTTTCTAACGCAGCTCCAACGAAGCCAAAACCTCCTTCCCTTTTTCCCATTTTCACAAGCAAACCATGAAACCCCGCACCATCATTCTTGCCCTTCTCTTTACCGCCGCCGCCGTTTATTTCTGCTGCGGCATCGGCTTTGGCGGCTGGGCATCGCCGCTGGAAATGGACGATACCGTCCGCCAAATCCGCCTGCCGCGCATCTATACCGCGCTCTTGGTCGGCGCGGGGCTGGCCGCTTCGGGCGCGGCTTTGCAGGCTTTGTTTGAAAACCCGCTGGCCGATCCCAGCCTGATCGGTACGTCGGGCGGCGCGGCTTTGGGCGTGATTTCGGTGATTGCGCTCGGCGGCGGCGCGGTGAGCGTGCCGGTGGCCGCGTTTGGCGGCGCGCTGGGCGTGTGCCTGCTGATTTTGGCCGTGCACCGCTTGGTGGGCGGCGGAACGCTGGGGCTGCTGGTGTTGGGTTTCGTATTGAGCGCGTTTGCAGGCGCGGCGGTGAGCCTGATTATGTTTCTGGCCGACGACCAAACGCTCCGCAGCGCAACCAACTGGCTGGCGGGCAGCCTGTCGGAAGCGGGCTTTGCCTCGCCTGCGCTGGCTCTGTGTTCGATGCTGCCGGGCTTTGCGCTGCTGCTTTTGGCCGGGCGGCGGCTCGATGTGTTGATGACGGGCGAGGACACGGCGGTGAGCATGGGCGTATCGGTCGGCCGCGTGCGCGTGCAAACCGTTATCGGCGCGGCTCTGATGACCGGCGGTGCGGTGTCGCTGGCGGGCGTGATCGGCTTTCTCGGCATGATGATTCCCAACGTGCTCGCGCAGGCCGTGGGCGGCGGACGCAGCCGCCTTACCGCGCTGTCGGCCTGGGTGGGCGCGGTGTTTCTGATGATAGTGGACGGCATCTCACGCTGGCTTACCTATCCCGTCGATTTGCCCGTTGGCATCGTCATTGCCCTGCTCGGCGGGCCGTTTTTTCTGTATCTCTTTATCCGCCCCATACAACGCTAATTTTCAGACGGCCTCATCATGCAAACCACATTCCAAGTCCGCAATCTTCACGTTGCCGTAAAAGGCAAAACCCTGCTCTCCATCGACGCGCTCGATTTCCCCGCCGGACTGACCACCGCCGTTATCGGCCCCAACGGCGCGGGCAAATCCAGCCTGCTGCGCGCCCTTATCGGCCAAACCGGCCAAGGCGAAATCCTGCTGCACGGCGCACCCGCCGCCCCGCAAGTGCGCCTGGGACGCGCCGCCTGGGTCGGCCAACACGGCCGCTACAATATGCCCATGAGCGTGCGCGGCTACATCGCGCTGGCAGCCTACGCTAAAAAAGGCCGTCTGAACGACAAAGCCGCCGCCGCGCTCTTGGATTATTTCGATTTGGCCGGGCTGGCCGACAAACGCATCGGCCGTCTCTCCGGCGGCGAGCAGCAACGCGCCAACATCATCCGCGCCCTGTTGCAGGACGCACCCGTATTGCTGCTCGACGAACCGTGCAACCACCTCGACATCCGCCACCAACACCGCCTGATGCAGCATCTGGAGCAGCAAAAAACCGCCATGAGTGCCATCATGGTGTTGCACGATCTCAACCTCGCCGCCCGTTATGCCGACCATATCGTATTGATGAACAAAGGCAAAGTTGTCGAATCGGGCGACACCGCCGCCGTGATGCGTCCCGAACTGCTCGAAGCTGTGTACGGCTGGCCGATACGCCGCTGCGAAGACGAACACGGGCTGTATTTCAGAAGCTGATTTTTTATACTCTGCCGCAGCGGCAGAGACGCAGAAAGGCCGTCTGAAAACCTCAAAAAGGGTTTTCAGACGGCCTTTTGCTGCTTGGGACGAATCCGCGCTTTCGCTTCGTTGAAGCTGCGCTTTCGGAAACGTCGTTCCCGCGAAGGCGGGAACGGCTTCAGCCGAACAGCCCGGCCACTTTCACGCCCGTCATAACGATGCCGTAGGCCAGCGGCACGCAGACAATCAGCCAGCGCAGCTTCACGCGGCCGCCGCTGTGGGCGATTTCCTCCGCCGCCTGCGCCGCTTCTTCAAACGCGCTTTCGGCGGGCACTTGGTGCGGGATGCGGTAGCGGCTGCCGTCGGCATGGTGTTTTTCGTTAACCGGCCGCACGAGCAGGTTGCAGACAAGGCCGGCAATCAGCAGGGCGGCCATGATGTACATGGTGACGCTGTATGCCTGCGCGGGCGGCACGCCGCCGTCGATCTGGCTTTGGCGGATGTAGTTCACCAGCACCGGGCCGAGCACGGCGGCGGTCGACCAGGCCAAGAGCACGCGCCCGTGTATCGCGCCCACTTCCAGCGTGCCGAACAGGTCTTTGATGTAAACGGGCATGGCCGCGAAGCCGCCGCCGTACATGGAAATGATGATGCAGAAGCCGATGATGAACAGCGTTTTGCTGCCGCTTTCGCCCAGCGCGGGGATAGCGAAATAGAGCAGGGCGCCGAGGATGAAAAACAGGTTGTAGGTGGGCTTGCGGCCGAGGCGGTCGGAAATGCTCGACCAGAAAAAGCGTCCGCCCATATTGAACAGGCTCAGCAGGCCGACAAAGCCCGCCGCCGCCGCCGCACCCACCGCCGCGCCTTCGCCGACGGAGTGCACGGAAAACATTTCCTGAATCATTACCGAAGCCTGTCCGAGCACGCCGATGCCGGCGGTGACGTTCAGGCACAGTATCCAAAACAGCAGGTAAAACTGCGGCGTTTTCACTGCCTGCGCGGCGGTAACGTGGTTGGCGCTCACCAGCTTTTTCGCCGCTTTGGGCACAAAACCCGCCGGTTTCCAGTCGGACGCGGGCACGCGGATAGCGAACACGCCGAACATCATAAACACGAAATAAAACGCGCCGAGTACGAGAAAAGTCTCCGCCACGCCGACGGACGAGGGCGTTTTGAAAAAGTCCATCAGCGCTACCGAGAGCGGCGAGGCCAGCATCGCTCCGCCGCCGAAGCCCATAATCGCCAGCCCTGTTGCCATGCCCGGCTTGTCGGGAAACCATTTCATCAGCGTCGAAACGGGGCCGATATAGCCCAAGCCCAGCCCCACGCCGCCGAGTACGCCGTTGCCCAGATAGAGCAGCCACAGATTGTGTTCGCGCACGCCGATGGCGGAAACGAGAAAGCCCAGCCCGAAGCAGATAGCGGCGACAAACATCGCCTTGCGCGGGCCGACGCGTTCCATCCAGGTGCCGAACAGCGCGGCCGACGCGCCCAGCACCGCCAGCGCGATGCTGAACACCCAGCCGACGGTGGCCAGCGACCAGTCGCCGGGCGCGGATTCGCTGATGCCGAGGATTTTGGTGAGCGGCGCGTTGAATACGGAATAGGCGTAAATCTGGCCGATGGAAAGGTGAACCGCCAGCGCGGCGGGCGGCACCAGCCAGCGGTTGAAACCCGCGGGGGCGACGGTGCGCGATTTGTCGAGGAAGGAAGCCATGTTTGAGGAGTGTGTGTGTTGGTTGTCGGGAAGAGGCCGTCTGAAAGCTGCGTTTGAACTTCGTTGAAGCTGCGCTTTCAGAAACGTCATTCCCGCCAAGGCGGGAACGGCCTTTATTCTAATCGCTTACGCCGCTCGGCATGATGAAATATCTTGCACTGCAAAATGACCGGAATTTGTATACAAACTGTGCACCCGCAGCGGCGGGGCAGGGCGGCCTTATTCCGTTTCCCCGATAAAGCTGCCGCGCTCGACCACCGCGCGGTTGCCCCATTCGGTGAGCGCGGCGAGCACGGGCAGGAAGCTTGCGCCGAACGGCGTGAGCGCGTATTCGGTTTTCAGCGGCGGCCTGCTGCCGAACACTTGGCGCGATACCAGCCCGTCGCGCTCGAGCTGTTTCAGGCTGCGGCTCAACACGGCTTCCGTGGCGTCGCGCAGATGCGCGTGCAGCTCGCCGAAGCGTTTGGCGCCGTCCTGCAAGTGGTAGAGGATAACGGCCTTCCATTTGCCGCCGACCAAATCCATCGCCACGCTGAGCGTGCAGGGATAGGTTTTGCCGTTGAAACCGAAGGCGTCGCTTCTGCATTCCGTTTTTGTGTGTTCCATTTTTCCCAACTATACAAAAGGATAGTTATTGAACCGACTGCGGCCGCTGCCTACAATCCGCGCCGTTTCCAACGCAAACCGAAAGGACAAACCGTGGCACTCGTTATTTTAGCCCATCCCGATTTTCAAAAATCCGTCGCCAACAAGGCCGTTATCGAGCATCTCAAAGCCGCGCGTCCCGGCGACGAAATCCGCGACATCGCCGCGCTCTATCCCGATTTTTGCATCGACGCCGCAGCCGAGCAGCAGGCTTTGACGCGCCATCAAACCGTTGTTTTCCAATACCCGATGTACTGGTACAACATGCCCGCGATTTTGAAACAATACTTCGACAGCGTGTTCACCTACGGCTTTGCCTACGGCACGGGCGGTGACAAACTCAAAGGCCGCCACTTCGTGCCGAGCATCACCATCGGCTCGCCCGAAGAAGACTACCGCGCCGACGGCATCGCCCATTTCCGTGTCGGCGAGTTGTGCAAAAACATCGAACAAACAGCCTACTATACGCAGATGAACTATATCGATCCCTTTTATTTCCACGGCACGTCGCCTGCGCTGTATACGCCCGAACAGGTGGCGGCCAAAGCGCAAAGCTGCGCGGGAGATTTGGTGTCGTTGCTGTCCGAACTGGACAAAAAGGCCGTTTGAAAACAAAGCTCCGATAAGGTGCAACCATATAGGCAGAGGCCGTCTGAAACGCTTTCAGACGGCCTTTTGTTTTCAGTGCCGCTACGGCTGCTCCTCTGCGGCCACCGCCTGCGCCCCTGCCGCCAGCCAGTCTGCGCCGTATTGAGCCGCCGTGTCCGCGTCGGTGCTGACAACCAGCGGTACGGGCGTGCCCGCGTGCAGGGTGTCGAGCACGGTTTGCGCGTCGGCATGCGTGCCGACGTGCCAGACAATCACGTCGGCCGCATCGCGGACTTCGGCAAATTCCCGCGCGTTTCCTACGGCAATCCACAGGCTTTCGGCAGCGCTCGGGCGGCCGTCTGAAAGGTATCCGGCGGCGGTCAGCAGCAGGTTTTTGTCGTCGGTCGCCGCACGGGTTGGCGGCACGGCGCGGTATGCGCCTGCGGCGTTTGCGCCGTAAAACCCGTCTTTCAGACGGCCTGTCAGCGCAGTGGGCACGGACAGGGCTTTGAGCAAAGCGTCGTTGGCGGGCAGCATGGGCGACACGGTGAAATACCCCGCCTTCTGCCACGCCCAGCTCTGGCCTTCTTTGGCCTGTATGCCGCCCGCCCATCCGTCGGCGGGCACGCGGAAAAAGTGCAGGCGCACGCGGGCGTGTTCGTAGGAATGGATTTTCACCAGCCAGGGCAGGGCGCGGCGGATGTCTATGCCCAGCTCTTCGGCAAACTCGCGTTTGAGCGCATCCGCCGCGCTCTCGCCCGCTTCGACCTTGCCGCCGGCAAATTCCCAGTAGCCCGCGTAAGGTTTGCCTGCGGGGCGGGAGGAGAGGAGGAATTCGCCGTTTTCGTTGAAAACGATGCCGGCGGCAACTTCGAGCAGGGGGCGGGTGTCTGTTGCGCTCATGGTTTGTCCTTGTGTTTGAACATGGGTTTATCCGTCTGTATCTGCGGAGTTTTTTGCAGGTTTCCGGCTTTGGTTTGCCGTGTTGGAGGCCGTCTGAAAGATTTTCAGACGGCCTTTGCGCTTGCCAAGTGCGGTAAATATTGTAAAAATAAATAAACGCGATAAATAAATTAATCAGCAAATGATGAAATTTTGTGCATTTGCTTGTGATAAAGGTTTTCACGGCGGATTTGTTAAGCGATTTTAACAAAATTCCTGCCGCTTTTCTTTGGCTGACATTGGTTTTTACAAGGAACACGGTATGAGAAAAATTCCCGAGCTGGTTTGCCCCGCCGGCAATCTGCCCTCCATGAAAACGGCGGTGGACAACGGTGCGGACGCGGTTTACATGGGGCTGAAAGACGCGACCAACGCGCGCAATTTCCCCGGCCTGAATTTCGACATGAAATCGGCGCGCGAGGGGGTGGAATACGCCCACGCGCGCGGACGGCAGGTGCTGATGGCCATCAACACCTTCGCCCAGGCGGGGCAGGTGGAGCGTTGGCAGGCGGCGGTGGACACGGCGGTTTTGCTCGGCGCGGACGCGGTGATTGTCGCTGATCCCGCCGTGATGGCCTATGCCGCCAACCGCTATCCCGATTTGCGCCTGCACATGTCGGTGCAGGGTTCGGCCACTAACTACGAAGCCATCAACCTGATGAAGGATTTGTTCAACGTGCGCCGCGTCGTGCTGCCGCGCGTGCTGACCATCGACCAGGTGAAACACGTTATCGACCACACCGACGTCGAAATCGAAGTATTCGGCTTCGGCAGCCTGTGCGTCATGGTGGAAGGCCGCTGCATTTTGTCGAGCTACGCCACGGGCGAGTCGCCGAATATGCAGGGCGTGTGTTCGCCGGCCAAAGCGGTGCGCTGGGAGCAGCTGCCCGACCGCATGGACGTGCGCCTCAACCGCATCCTGATCGACCGCTACAACCCGAACGAACCGGCAGGCTATCCCACGCTGTGCAAAGGCCGTTTTGAAGTGAACGACGAAACCTACTACGCGCTGGAAGAGCCGACCAGCCTCAATATTCTGGAAATGCTGCCCGAAATCATCAAAATCGGCGTGGCCGCCGTGAAAATCGAAGGCCGCCAGCGCAGCCCGATGTACACCGCGCAAGTCACCAAATCCCTGCGTCAGGCGCTCGATGCCGCCGCTGCCGATCCCGCCCGTTTCAGAATCAACCCCGCGTGGGACAGCGCGTTAAGCAAAGTGTCCGAAGGCCACCAAACCACCCTCGGCGCATACAGCCGCCCGTGGAAATAAAGGAACAGACAACGATGAACCCGATGAAACTCTCCCTCGGCCCCATCCTTTTTTTCTGGCAGAAAGAAGCCCTGCTCGAATTTTACGCCGGCCTGCTCGACGCCCCGATCGACACCGTCTATCTCGGCGAAGTCGTCTGCTCGCGCCGCCAGAAAATGCGTTTTGCCGACTGGTACGGCCTGGCCGAAGACCTGGCTGACAGCGGCAAAGAAGTCATCCTCTCCTCGCAGGTGCTGCTCGAAAGCGAATCCGACCTCAAACGCCTGCGCAAAATCACCGGCCAGGACAAATTCAAAGTCGAAGCCAACGACATGGGCGCGGTGAAACTCGCACGCGAACACGGCATCCCTATCGTCGCCGGCGCCAGCCTCAACATCTACAACGAAAGCACCCTGCGCCTTTTCAAAAGCCTCGGCGCCTTCCGCTGGATACCCCAGCCCGAATTGAACCGCGATAAAGTCGCCGCCGTGGCCGCCGCCGCCGTTTCAGACGGCCTCGAAACCGAACTCTTCGCCTGGGGCAAAATGCCGCTTGCCTACTCCTCGCGCTGCTTTACCGCCCGCCATTACAACCTCAACAAAGACAGCTGCGAATTCCGTTGCCTCGACTACGAACACGGCATGACCATGAACACCCGCGAAGGCCAGCCCTTCCTCACCATCAACGGCATTCAAACCATGTCCTACGGCTGCCAAAACCTGCTGCCGCACCACCGCGATTTGCAAAAAATCGGCATCGACATCCTGCGCCTGTCGCCGCAGATGCACGGCATGGCCGACATCATCCGCCTGCACCGCGACGTGCTCGACGGCCAAACCGACCTGGCCGACGCCATGAAAGAACTCGACGCCCTGTCCACCGGCACACTGGTCGACGGCTACTGGCGCGGCCAGGCCGGCATCGCCGCCGTACAGAGCATCATGGAGGAAAACCATGCCGTTGCCTGACATCACCCTGCCCGTGTGGGCGGGGAAAATCGGCGGCATCCTGCCCGCAGCCCCGCCCCGCTTCGCCCTCGTCGCCACCCTCAACATCATGCTGAAAAAAGGACTGCTGCCCGCCGACATGAGCCTGTTTGACGGGCGCAAATTCGAAATCGACGTACTCGACGCGGGCGTCAAAGTCCGTTTCAGCGCCAACGGCGAAAAATTCACCGCCGGCGGCTTCGACGGCACACCCGACCTGCGCCTGGCCGCCAACGGCATCGACTTCATGCGCATGATGCTGCGCGAAGAAGACCCCGACACCCTGTTCTTCAACCGCAAACTGCAAATCGAAGGCGACACCGAACTCGGCCTGATTACCAAAAACCTGCTCGACAGCATCGAATGGCCGTTCGGCGAATGGTTTTTGCAACGGGGAACGGGGGCTTAGATTTCCGGCCGCCGTTTGACATAAAGGCCGTCTGAAAGCCTGTTTGGTGCTTTCAGACGGCCTTATTCCGTTTTCCGACAACGCGCACCTGCCGCCTTTCAGACGGCCTGCAACCGCAGCAAACGGTTTGAAGCCGTCTGAAAGGCGGAATTTGTACCGCGCATTTTTGCTGCCGCTTCGGTTTCCGTATCGGGAGCGGGCGGATAGGTTTTTTGGCTGCCGTCCGTCATTGTCCGCAGCTTAAAGAGGCCGTCTGAAAGCCTGTTTGGTGCTTTCAGACGGCCTTATTGCGTGTTCCGTCAACGTGCGCCTGATGCTTTTCAGACGGCCTGCAAGCGAGGCAAACGGGTTCAGGCCGTCTGAAAGGCGGAATTTGTGCCGCACATTTTTGCCGCCGCTTCGGTTTCTGTGTCGGGAGCGGGCGGATAGGTTTTTTGGCTGCCGTCCGTCATTGTCCGCAGCTTAAAGAGGCCGTCTGAAAGCCTGTTTGGTGCTTTCAGACGGCCTTATTGCATTTTCCGGCCATGCGTTCCGACGCCTACAAAAACGGCCTGAAACCGTTTGCTGCGGTTTCAGGCCGTCTGAAAGCAAGGGATACTTTATTTCTTTTCCTGCGCCTGAGGCTCTTTGTCGGGAACGGGCGGCAGTGACTTCACGCCCATTTCGTGCAGGATAAAGGCGAATTTTTCCTTCATCTCGCGCTTGGTTTCCGCACGGGTGTTGTCACCGTGGCCGTGGCGCTCGGCGGCATTCAGGAATACCGGCCGCATGCACGACTGCTTCTCCTGCAGGATGGCGGCGAATTTGTAGGAATGCGACGGTACCACGCGGTCGTCGCGTTTGGACGTCATTACCATGGTGGAGGGGTAGCAGACGCCGTCGCGCACGTTGTGATACGGCGAGTAGGACAGCAGTTTCTGGTACATCGCTTTGCTGTCTTCAGCCATACCGTATTCGTTGATCCAGTAGTCGGTGCGGTACATTTTGTCGTGGCGCAGCATATCGAGCACGCCGACTTCGGGAATGGCGACACGGAACAGGTCGGGACGCTGAACCATGGTCGCGCCGACCAGCAGGCCACCGTTGGAACCGCCGGAAATCGACAGGTAGTCTTTGGAGGTATAGCCTTCCTTAATCAGGAATTCACCGGCGGCGATAAAGTCGTCAAAAACGTTTTGCTTGTTGAGCTGCTTGCCCGCGTCGTGCCATTTGGAACCGTACTCCTTGCCGCCGCGCAGGCCGGCGGTGGCGTAAACGCCGCCGTTCTGCATCCAGGCTGCGGCTGCGGTGGTGAAGTTGCCCTGGTAGGCATCGACGTTGAAACCGCCGTAACCGTAGAGAATGGTCGGGTTTTTGCCGTCGAGTTTCAGCCCTTTTTTGTGGCTGATCACGATGGGCACCATGGTGCCGTCTTTGGACGGATAGGATACGGTGCGCATTTCGTATTTGTCGGCATCGAAAGGAATGGTATCGCGGCGTTTGACGCCGAAGAATTTGTCTTCTTCAACGTTGTAGCGGTAGGTGGTGGCCGGCGTTACCTTGTTTTGGTAGTAGAACCACACATAGCGCTTGTAGTCTTTTTCGTTGGCCGCGAGCGTGCCTTTGGGGCGGTTGTCTTCGGCGTCTTTGTCGCCGGAGTCGTAGGCGGTCAGGCTGCTGATGTTGCCGCCGGCAACCGGGGTGATGTCGCGGACGAATTTGCCGTTTTCGTCAAACAGTGCCAGCGAATCGTAACCGGCAGAGTAATACTGCATCAGATAGTGGCCGCTTTGGTACACGCCGGCAGTCAGACGGTGGTTCTCGCGCGCGGGAATCACCACTTCGCGTTTTCTCTGCGGGCTGCGGATGTCGATTTTCAGAAGTTCGCCAAACTCGGAATTATCTTCGGAAATCACATAGATATAATTGCCATCCAGGCGGACGAACTTGGCGGCGGTATAGTTGGTAAACGCATCCGCTTTGTTGATTTTGTCGTACATCTTGCGGTTGTGGATCTGAATCCAGCGGCCGGTTTTCAAATCCTTCAGCAGCAGGGTGTTGCTGATGCTGCCCAAAGAGCCCTGCACCATCAGATAGCGGTCGTCTTCAATCCAGAAGCTGTCGGGCGTCATGTCGTAGTCCGACGCCTTCATAATAATCGGGTCGTTGAACTCGTTTTTGTCCATCCGGTGCAGCATCAGATCCGTCCAGCCGCCGTGGGAGCGGACATAATACAGATTGTTGTTGTCTTTCCACTCCAGCGGGTAGCCATACGTGCCGCCGGCATCCACCACATGGATATTGGTGGTGATGTGGCGGGTTTTCAGGGTTTCGGTATCGAGCACATACAGCTCTTTGTGGTCGGTATCCGAAGCGCCGTCGCGGGTGGCGTAGGCGAAATATTTGCCGTTGCTGTTGAGTGCGTAGTTGGCAATCTGGGTGTAGCCGTCTTTGGAGAGTTCTTTTTCGTCGAGAATGACTTGGGATTTGCCGTCGGCGCCTTTTTTGCTCAGGCGGAAATAGCCGTCGGGGTAGCGGGCGTAATGGAGCTTGCCGTATTCGCGGTCGTAGTCGAAATACAGGTATTCGTAGTCCATCAGCTTGTCGATGCGTTTGCCGATTTCTTGGATATAGGGGATTTTGTTCAGATAGTTGTGGGTGGCTTCGTTTTGCGCGTTCACCCATTTATCCACTTCGCCCTGCTCGTTGCGCACGGTTTCCATGCCGGTGCGGCGTTTGTCGAGTTCGGGGTCTTCCCAGTTGGTGCCGAAGAGGTTGCGCTTGCGGTCTTCGCTGGTTTCGTAGCGGTGTTCGGGTTCGATGCGGTCAACATCTTCCAACCAGCGGTATTTGTCGACGTGGGTGTCGCCGTAGTAGCGGTCGATGCCGTCGTCGCGTTTGAGCTTGCGGATTTCGGGGTCGACGGTTTCGTTGCGGCTGTTGGTGCGCAGGCCGGGATCGCCGTATTCGCCGGTTTCAAAGCGGTCGGTTTCATCTTGGCTGACGCGGGTTGCGGGATAGCCGTATTCTGCGGCATAGGGGTTGGCGGGGCGCTCGCTGCTTTCGGCGGCTGAGGCCGTCTGAACAATCTGCGGGGCGGTCAGCGCCAGCGCCAGCAGCAGGGACAGTTTTGTTTTTTTCATGGTGTTCTCCGGTGTTCCTATCGCAGGCTGCGGGCGTGCGCCACAGTGTGCAAACAGGCCGTCTTGATGGTGTTCAGACGGCCTGCCTGCGTTTGCAGCCGGTGCGGGTGTATGCGGTGGCGGTTAGAAAGTCAGGGAAATGCCGCCGGTGAATTCGTTGCGGCGGCGTTTGGAGAACTCGCCGTCGTCGACGTAGTTTTTCACCGTTTCCACATCGGCGCGGCCGTAGAGGGTGACGTTTTCGCGCAGGTCGTAGTCGGCTTTCAGGTAGGCTTTGCGGCGTTTGATTTTCGGGAAGACGTATTCTTCGTTGGCGGCGATGAAGTCGGGCTGGTTCCATGCGGCGTTGGTGTTGAACGCGCCCAGCGAGCCTGCGGTTTTCTTGGTGTTTTTCACGCCGTAGCCTGCCGCCATTTTGAAGCGCGGTGTGAAGGCGTATTCGGCTTTCAGGCCGTAATAGCGCGAGCGGGCTTGTCCCAGTGTAGCGATGTCGATTTTCTCTTTTTCATAGCCGATGTCGCCGGCGATGGTGAAATCGCGGTATTTGTATTCGATCGAACCTGCGGCGGCGTGTTTCTTTTTCGATGCCCATTTGACGTTGTCGGCGGAATTGCGTTTGCTTTGGGTGTAGCCCGCGCCGAAGCGGATGCTGTGGTCGGGAGCGATGCGCAGGCGGTAGGTGGCGGAAATGCCGTTGCCTTGGATTTCGTTGACGTTGTCGGTTTTGCGCACGTCGTCCTGCGAGGGGAAGAGGTGGTAGGCGCTGACCTGCAACTCGGGCACGCCGGTGTAGTCGGCGCGGATGGAGGAGTTGCCGAAGTATTCGAGCGGGTAGTAGGTGCCGGTGCGGGTGACGTAGCCCGAGTGCAGGAACTGTTTGCCGAAGGAGATGCTGCCGACGTTGCGCAGGTCGAGGGCGACGTTGGCGGCGGTGAGGTTCAGGTCGTCTTTATAGTAGCCCAGCTGTACCGTGCCGGTGGCGCGCCAGTCCTGGTTGATGCGCTGCTGGCCACGGAACTGCAGCCAGGATGAACCGCGCTCGAAGCCGAGGCGGGAACGGCGGTCGGATGTTTCGATGTCGTGGTTGGTTTGGGCGTTTTCCCATTGCCTCAGGTCGTAGTTGTAGTAGTAGCGCGAAGAATCGTGCGTGTAAGTGAAACGGTTGTGCCGTTTGCTGAATTGGGCGGTGACGTTGCCGCCGATGTCGAGTGTCAGGCCGTCTTTGCTGTACACGTTGTAGGCGGCGTGTGCGGACAAAGGTGCGGTAACCGCTGCAGCGGCGATGAGGCAGGCATAAAGTTTGGTATGTTTCATCAAGATAATCCTCTGGTTTGTGATTCCGATTCACTTGTACTGTTAAGGTATTGCCGTTTTTTGCAAACCCGGCGCAAATATATCCGCAAGATTTGGTAAAACACAATAAGAAATTGCAAAATTTACATAGAAAACCGGCGTATATTGCCGCATGATAACTTTTATTAATCGGTATTAATAAAACAGGCAATTATGAATGGTTTATGGAATTTTATGTAAAACATGGTCTTAATCCGTCTGTGTATGAAAAAAGCCGTCTGAAAAACCGGTGCGCCGTGCGGCGGCGGGTTTTTCCAGACGGCCTTTGGCGTTGTGTTTTTCAGACGGCCTTGGGCGTTGTGTTTTTCAGACGGCCTCAGGGTTGATTGCCAACAGCCCCTACATCCTGCCGAGCAGCTTTTTCGCCCGCGCGATAACGGGCGCGTCCACCATCCGTCCGTCTACCTGAAACACCGCCGACGGGTTGCGTTCGGCTTCGGCCAGCACTTTTTCGGCGAAGGCGGTTTCCTCTGGCGCGGGCAGCATCATCAGCTTGGTAACGGCCACCTGCCTGGGGTGGACGCACAGCATGCCGCCGAAGCCCATGTCGCGCCAGAAACGGGTAAAGGTGCGCAGGCCGTCGTTGTCGGCAAGATCGGGGAATACGGTTTCTATCGGCGGGTGCAGGCCGTTGAGGCGGCTGTGCAGCAGAAGCTCGATGCGCAGATGGTTGAAAAAGGTGTCGGCGGCGGGGGTGCCGTGCGTCAGCCCCAATTCGCCGCACAAATCGAGGCAGCCGTAGGAAAGCGCGTGCAGCCCCTGCGCGAAGGCCAGCTGCGGCAGGTTGAGCATGCCTTTGGCCGTTTCGATGGCGGCGATAACCGGTTTGCCGCATTCGTGGTGCACCGCCGTGATGTCGGCGGGGCGCTCGGTTTTCGGCAGCACCACGCCCTTTACCGCGTCCAGCTGCGAGAGCGCGGCCAAATCGGCGGCAAAGCGGGGAGAGGAGGGCGCGTTGATACGCAGCCACACCGGACGGGCGGCGGGGTCGGCGCAATAGGCTTCCATATGGCGCACGGCATCGGCTTTTTCGTTTTCGGCCACCGCGTCTTCCCAGTCCACCACCACCTCGTCCGCACCGATGCCGAAGGCTTTGGGTATCCGCTCGGGCTTGTTGCCGGGAACGAACAGAAAGATTTTCGGTAGGGGCTGGTCCAGCATGGGCTTTCCTTTGTTGCGCGGAGCGTGCCGCCGCGTTTTGGCTTGGTTGGGGCTTTGTTTTCAGAAACGTCGTTCCCGCGTTGATGCCCGAAAGGGGTGCAGGCGGGAGCGGCCTGACGGCCGCTGTCTCGGTTTCGGTTAAAAAATGTTACTATACGCTACTTTTATGCGAAAGGATTTTAACGATGGCCAAACAAATCATCCACACCGACCAAGCCCCCGCCGCTATCGGCGCATACAGCCAGGCCGTGCGCGCGGGCGACACCGTTTACCTGAGCGGCCAGATTCCGCTCAATCCCGCCACCATGACCGTCACCGGCGGCGGCGATTTCCGCGCCGAGGCGCATCAGGTGTTCAAAAACCTGCGTGCCGTGGCCGAAGCGGCGGGCGGCTCGCTCGACCAAATCGTCAAACTCAACGCCTACCTCACCGACTTGGACAATTTTGCCGTGTTCAACGAAGTGATGGCCGAATATTTCGCCCAACCCTTCCCCGCCCGCGCCGCCGTCGGCGTGGCCGCGCTGCCCAAGGGCGTACAGGTGGAGGCCGAAGCGGTGCTGGTGCTGGCGTAAACAGCTGCCCGCAAGGATCGGAGGCCGTCTGAAAGCCCGTTTGGCAGTTTCAGACGGCCTTTGGGTTTTCCAGCAGCTGCGACGCATTGTTTTCCGCAGCCTCGGCAAGTTCCGTCAGGCCGATGCCGCGCAGGGTGCAGACGGTTTGGGCGATGGTGCGGATGTTGGCGGGGGTGTTGGCGGCGTCTTTGAGCATAAACGGGCTGTCGGTTTCCAAAACCAGCGAGGAGAGGGGCAGTTCGGCGGCGGCGCGGCGGGCTTTTTTGGCCGAAGGATTTAGCAGCAGCGAGCCGATGCCGATTTTCAAGCCTTGGCGGATAAAGGCGTGCGCTTCTTCGAGGCTGCCGGAAAAGGCGTGGACGGCGCCACGCCGTATGCCGTGTTTTTGCAACAGGCACAGCAGATCCGCGCCCGCGCGGACGTTGTGCAGCAGCACGGCGCGGCCGTGTTGCGCGGCCAGATCGAGTTGGGCGGACAGGATGGCGCGCTGCGTCTGCCGTGCGGCATCGTCGGCTGCGTGCCGGTAGTCCAAACCCGCTTCGCCGACGAGGGCGTGCGCGTGGCGGCTCAGCAGGGCGTCGAGCTGCGATATGTCCGCCGCGCCGTGGCTGTCGGCAAACCAGGGATGGATGCCGATGGCGGGGACGATGGCGGGTGCGGCCAGCGCGAGCACGCTCTGCCAGTCGCCACGGCCGGTGGCGGGCACGAAAAAGCGCGTGACGCCCGCCGCGGCGGCCTGCGCCAGCACGGCGGGAAGCCTGGCGGCCAGTCGGGAATCGGCAAGGTGGGCGTGGGTGTCGGTGAACATGGTTTCGCTATGGGTTGGCGGAGGCCGTCTGAACTGAGGAACGGAGCTTTCAGACGGCTTCTTGCATCTGAATAAGGCCGTCTGAAAACAGGCGGGTCGGCTGGGCATATTTGTCCTGCGCTTGGGAAAGGGCAGGGCAACGGTATGCGGAGGCCGTCTGAAAACAAATGGGGCGGCTTGGGCGCATTTGCCCGCTGTTTGAAGCCGATGCCTGTGTGTAAAAAGGCGGTGTGGCGGAACGGTATTTTCCCGAAAACGAAATCTGCGGGCAATGCCGACGTCCTGTCTGCTATCATCGCCGCTTTCCCACCACACACAGGAGCGCATGATGCCTAACCCCGAACTCACCCTTTACACCACTCCCTTTTCGCGCGGCACCTATGCCGTGTGGATGCTCAAAGAATGCGCCGCGCCGTGCACTATTGTGCCGCTGTCCTCCGCCAAGCTGCACGAAGCGGACTATCTGGCCGTCAATCCCTTGGGCAAAGTACCCGCACTCAAAGCCGGCGGCACCATACTCACCGAAACCATTGCCATCATCACCTATCTGGCCGAGCAGTTTCCCGAGAAAAACCTGATTCCCGCCGCCGGAAGCATCGAGCGCGGCGAATACTACCGCTGGCTGTGCTTCAGCATCCAGCTCGAATACGCCTGCATGGACAAATTCTTCGACCGCCCGTCGGACCATCCGAGATTCCACACCGGCATCGGCTACGGCAGCTTCGAGGAAGCCTTCGGCGTGCTGCGCAAGCATTTGTCCGAACACGACTATATTGTCGGCGGCCGCTTTAGCGCACTCGATTTGTACTATGCCGCCCTCCTGCTGCACTTTTCCCGCAACATGCAGGTGCTCGATGCCGATCCGGTGTTCGCCGCCTATATCGAACGCCACACCGCACGTCCCGCTTTCGCCGAAACCATGGCCTGGGCGCAGCAGACGGCGGCACAGTTGGGCGAATAGGCAGCCCGAATACCCTAAAGCAGCCTGAAAAGCGGTTTTACCGCGTTCGGGCTGCTTTTTATGTTTTCAGACGGCCTTATCCAAAACAAAAGGCCGTCTGAAAAGCGGAAGCGGCTTTCAGACGGCCTTCTGTATCTGAATGAGGCCGTCTGAAAACCCGTTTTGATGTTTTTCAGACGGCCTTTCGGGCTTTTTGCGCGTTTTACAAATCGGCCAGCCGCTCGATGCTCGGGGCGTAGTAGTAGGCGCTGCGTACGGCTGCGGACATGTGTTTCAGCAGCAGGTCGATTTTGCCGTCTTTGTCGCCGAACATGAATTTGAGCTGTTCGTCGATGTTGTGCAGGGTGGCGCAGTAGGCGATGAATTGCAGGCCGTGTTCGCCGCTGATGTAGCCGAAGGGCAGGCTGCGGCGGACGATTTTGAGGCCGGCGCCGTTTTCTTTGATGTTGGTGCGGCCGAGGTGGGAGTCGGGCAGGCGGTCGGCGCGGGCAAATTCGATGTTGTCGGCTTTGCTGCGGCCGACGGCCTGCTCTTGTTCGGCGACGCTGATGCCGCTCCATTTTTTGAGATCGTGCAGGTATTTTTGCAGGACGATGTAGCTGCCGCCCGCGTCGGGTTGGTCTTGGGCGATGGTGCCGATAGCGGCGATTTTTTCTTCGCCGTGCGGGTTTTCCGTGCCGTCGACAAAGCCGTCGAGGCCGCGCTCTTCGGGCATGCGGAAGCCGTGGGTTTCGTTTTCGATGCGGATGCTGTTGCCGAATGCGGCGGCAACCTGTTCGGCCAGCAGGTAGTTGAGGCCGGTGTGTTCGGACTGGATGTGGATCATGAGGTCGCACTGGGTGGCGGGACAGAGGCCGTTACCCAGGGGCATGAATGGGCGGATTTCGCGGCCTTCGTTTTCGTGGCCGAGGCTGTGCCAGAAATCGGCGCCGAAGGCGATGGTCATGCCGAGTTTGTGGTCGGGGAAGCGGCTGCGGCAGTCGTCGAGGGCGGCGAGGGCTTGGCGGCAGGCGGCTTTGGTCTGTTCTTTGTCGAGCACGTCCGCTTCTATATAGATGGCGGCGGTGATGGTGTCGGGGATGATGGCGGTTTGCGGGGTGCCCATATTGGTTTCCTTTTGCTTGGGTTTGTGGAAGCGGCGGCCGTCCCCGCCTTCGCGGGGATGACGTTTCTGAAAAAGGGGTTTTCCGTTTTCAGACGGCCTTTGGTTTGGCGGTGGAAAAAGGCCGTCTGAAAGCCTTACTCTGCCCAGTTTTTCTTTTTCGAGGTGTGGCCGATGCCGGGGTTGAAGCTGTTGGTGGGGTCGAGTTTGCGGTAGAAGGCTTTGAGTTCGGGCTTGGCTTCGTAGAGGTGGCCGACGTTGTGTTCGGCGGGGTATTGCGCGCCGCGTTTGTCCAAGAGGTGCAGCATTTCGTGTTCCAGTGCCATGCAGTCGTGGCCTTTTTTGACGATGTAGTCTTGATGGAAAACGTGGCACATAAAGTGGCCGTAGTAGAGCTTGTGGCTGATTTTGCTGTTGATTTCGTCGGGCAGGGTTTCAAACCAGTCTCTGTCGTCGCGGCGCAGGGCGATGTCGAGGGCGACGATGTCTTCGACTTCTTTATCGTGTACGGCTCGGTAGCGCACGGCGGCGGAGGCGGCGGCAAAGCGGTGCAGCATGGCGGCTTGGGTTTCTTCGGCGTTGCACTCGAAATATGCGCCGCTGTGGTTGGCGAAGTAATTTTTCAGAAACGCGCGGGCTTCTTCCACGCCTGCACCGCCCATTTTGAGAATCAGGTGGTGCTCATAGCGGTCGCGGTAGTCGCGCAGGGATTGCGGCAGGTGCTGCGGCATGAAGCGGCTGGCAAACTGCATGGCTTTGTCGGTGAAGTGTTTGGGCAGAAACGGGATTTTTTTGCCGATGCGGTCGGCGCGGGCTTTGAGGTCGAACAGTTTGGGCAGTTGGTGGGTGCCGAATTTTTTGATGGCGTAGAAGGTGTCTTTGCCATATACGGCGGCGATGTCGAACGCGTCGCGGTGGATGTATTCGCCGGAAACGGGCAGGCTCTGGAACTCGGAGAGTGCGGCGCGGCGGATGTCGGTGAGTTCGTTGATGTCGTTGGTGCCGATGTAGAACACGGCGGTATGGTTTTCCTGCGGGAAGGTGTCGAGGCGCACGGCAAACACCATCAGTTTGCCCGCGCAGCCGCTGGCTTCGTAGTGGCGGGCGGGGTCGGCGTTGAAGCGGGCGGCGGTGGGCGCGTCCACTTGGCGCACATGGTCGCAATAGGCGTGGTCGTGGCCTTTGCCGGCGTTGGGGTCGATGTCTTTTTGCTGGTAGTGCCAGCCTTGCAGGTTGTTTAAAATTTCTTCGGGCGTGCTGCCCAAATCGATGCCGAGGTGGTTGACGAGGTTCAGACGGCCTTCGCTGTCGATTTCGGCAAACAGTGCCATTTCGGTGTAGGCCGGGCCGCGCTGCACCAATGCGCCGCCGGAGTTGTTGCACACGCCGCCGAGTACCGATGCGCCGATGCACGACGAGCCGATAACGGAATGCGGCTCGCGCCCGAGCGGCTTGAGCAGCATCTCAAGCCGGTTGAGCGTGGCGCCGGGCAGGCAGACGACTTGTTCGTTGCCGTTAATCGGCTGGATGATGTCGATGCGCATGGTGTTGACGATGACGATGTCGCGGTCGTAATCGTGGCCGCTGGGAGTCGAGCCGCCGGTGAGGCCGGTGTTGGCAGCCTGGGTGATGACTATCACGTCGGCGGCGACGCATTCCTGCAAAATCTGCCACATTTCCAGCAGCGTGCCCGGCCGCACCACCGCCAGCGCCTGCCCTTCGCCGAAGCGGTAGCCCTGGCGGTATTGTTCGGTTTTGGCAGGGTCGGTGATGATGTGTTTTTGGCCGACGATGCGGGTGAGGTTTTCGATTAACTGCGTGGCGTTCATGATTTTTCCTGTGTTGAGGCCGTCTGAAAAGGTTCAGACGGCCTGTTGCTGCTTTGTTTAAACGGATTCGGACGTTTCAGACGGCCTCAGAGAACGGATTTCACCGTAGCAACCAGGTTTTCCGTGGTAAAGCCGAACAGTTTGAACAACTCGTCGGCAGGGGCGGATTCGCCGAAGCGGTCGAGGCCGAGTACTGCGCCGTTGGTGCCGACGTATTTGTACCAGCCGTCGGACACGCCTGCTTCTACGGCGACTTTGGGCAGGTTGTCGGGCAATACGGCGGCGCGGTAAGCCGCGTCTTGGCGGTCGAACACATTGGTTGAGGGCATGGACACCACGCGCACGGCGATGCCTTCGGCGGCGAGGGTGGCTTGCGCGTTCAGGGCCAATTCAACTTCCGAGCCGGTGGCGATAATCACGGCTTTGGCTTCGCCTGCCGCTTCGGAAACGACATAGCCGCCGCGTTTGATGTTTTCAAGCTGTTCGCTGCTGCGCGGCAGGAATTTCAGGTTTTGGCGGCTGAAAACCAGCGTGCTGGGGCGGTCGGCGGCTTTGGCGGCTTCGGCCCAGGCTACCAGCGATTCGGCGGTGTCGCACGGCCGCCATACGTCCATGTTGGGAATCAGGCGCAGGGTGGCGGTTTGCTCGATTGGCTGGTGGGTCGGGCCGTCTTCGCCTAGGCCGATGGAGTCGTGGGTGAACACGAAGATGGGGTTGATTCTCATCAGCGCGGCCATACGCAGGGCGTTGCGCTGGTATTCGCTGAACATGAGGAAGGTCGCGCCGAAGGGGCGCACGCCGCCGTGCAGCGACAGGCCGTTCATGATCGCGCCCATGCCGAACTCGCGCACGCCGTAGTGGATGTAGTTGCCGCCGCCGTTGCGGGTTACGGATACGCTGTTTGACCAGTCGGTGAGGTTGGACGGGGTCAAGTCGGCCGAGCCGCCCACCAGTTCGGGCAGCTCTTTGGCAAGGATTTCGATGCTGTTTTGGCTGGCTTTGCGCGTGGCGATGGTTTCGCCTTTGGCGCAGACTTCCTGCAAGGCCGTCTGAACGTAGGCATCGAAGTTGTCGGGCAGTTTGCGCTCCATACGGCGCACGAACTCGGCGGCCTCGGCGGGGAATTTGGCTTGGTATTGTGCAAACAATTCGTTCCACGCGGCTTCGAGTTTCGCGCCTTTTTCTTTGGCGCTCCAAGCATCGTAGATTTCCTGCGGGATTTCAAACGCGCCGTAGTTCCAGCCCAAATGTCGGCGCGTGGCTTCGATTTCGTCCGCACCCAAAGGCGCGCCGTGGGTTTTGTGGCTGCCTTCTTTGTTGGCACTGCCCTTACCAATCAGGGTTTTGCAGCAAATCAGCGAGGGCTTGCCGCTTTCGGCGCGGGCGGCTTCGATGGCCGTCTGAATCGCGGCAGTGTCGTGGCCGTTGACGTTGGGCACGACGTGCCAGCCGTAGCTCTCGAAACGCGCAGGGATGTTTTCGGTGAACCAGCCGTCGACTTTGCCGTCGATGGAGATGTTGTTGTCGTCGTAAAGCACAATCAGTTTGCCCAAGCCGAGCGTGCCGGCCAGCGAACAGGCTTCGTGCGACACACCCTCCATCATGCAGCCGTCGCCCATGAAGACATAAGTGTAGTGGTCGACGATGTTCAGGCCGTCTTTATTGAACTCGGCGGCGAGGATTTTTTCTGCCAAAGCCATGCCCACGGCGTTGGCAATGCCTTGTCCGAGCGGGCCGGTGGTGGTTTCCACGCCGTCGGTGTAGCCGTATTCGGGGTGGCCGGGGGTTTTGCTGTGCAGCTGGCGGAAGTTTTTCAAATCGTCGATGCCGAGGTTGTAGCCGGTAAGGTGCAGCAGGCTGTAAAGCAGCATCGAGGCGTGGCCGTTGGAGAGGATAAAGCGGTCGCGGTTATAGAATTTGGGATTGGCCGGGTTGTGGTTGAGAAACTGCGTCCACAATACTTCGGCCATTTCGGCCATGCCCATCGGCGCGCCCGGATGGCCTGAATTGGCTTTTTGAACTGCGTCGGCAGAGAGGAAACGGATTGCGTTTGCCAGAGGGGAAGTCATCGGAATACCTTTGTTTTTGCGGCGTGGAAAGGGCGCGATTATCCGCGTTTTCAGACGGCCTTTCAAGGATAGGAGGCCGTCTGAAAACGCAGCTCCAACGAAGTGAAAACGGCTTTCAGACGGCCTCTGTTTCGGATTTTTATTTCGGACGGCGGTAGCTGTCGTGGCAGGATTTGCAGCTTGCGCCGGCGGCGGAATAGGCGGCTTTGATATCGTCCAGACTGCCGCCCTGCGCTTTGGCGTTCAACTCGGCCACGGCG
The DNA here is from genome assembly GCF_044772855.1 of Neisseria sp. 23W00296. Taxonomy (NCBI): domain Bacteria; kingdom Pseudomonadati; phylum Pseudomonadota; class Betaproteobacteria; order Neisseriales; family Neisseriaceae; genus Neisseria; species Neisseria sp. 23W00296. Next base: position 1,018,852 of record NZ_CP173024.1, read on the forward strand.
GCGAGAAAGGCATCCTGCTCGCGCTTGAAGGCCTCGGGCTGCTGCCACACGGCGGGCAGGGCGTCGCCGTTGCCCTGCGGGTCGTTTTGGAAGTGCTCGAAAGGTTTTTGCGCGGCATCGGCGAAGGCGGCGGCATCGGCTTGGAATTTGGCGGCGTTGTAGGTTTCGTCGCCCTTCACCATTTTGCCCATGGCCGAGAATTCGGGCATCATCCGTTTGAAGGCGGCGCTGCGCTCCTGCGAGGCCGGCCCTTTCGGTTCGCCCGCAGGCTGTCCGCCGCAGGCGGCGAGCAGGAGCAGCAGGGCGGCCGCTTTGAGTGGGTTCATGTTTGTTCCTTAATTATTTGATGTTTTTAGGGGCGCGCATGATACCTGAAAATCCGATTTAAATTGTTTATGAAGGAGTTGGGAAAATGGCGGTTTTGATTACCGGCGCGTCGGCCGGATTCGGCGAGGCGATGTGCGCGGCGTTTGTGCGCGCGGGTTATAAAGTGATCGGGGCGGCGCGACGTTTGGAGCGTTTGCAGGCGATACGGGAGAGTTTGGGCGCGGATTTTTATCCGCTGCAAATGGATTTGGCCGACAGATCTTCGATAGCCGCCGCGCTGGCGCAGCTGCCGCCGGAGTTTGCCGAAATCGACTGCCTGATTAACAACGGCGGCCTTGCCCTCGGCCTCGACGCCGCGCACGAAGCGGATTTTGCCGACTGGGAAACCATGGTTGAAACCAACATCCTCGGCCTGGCCTATCTGACGCGGCAGGTGCTGCCGCAGATGGTGGCACGGCGCGGCGGCTACGTCATCAATATCGGCTCGATTGCGGGCACGTATCCCTATCCCGGCGGCAATGTCTACGGCGCGACCAAGGCTTTCGTGCGCCAGTTTTCGCTGAACCTGCGGGCGGATTTGCAGGGCACGGGCGTGCGCGTGAGCAATATCGAACCGGGGCTGTGCGGCGGTACGGAGTTTTCCAATGTGCGCTTCAAGGGCGATAACGTGCGGGCAGAGCAGGTGTACGCGGGCACGCAGTATGTCAACGCGCAGGACATCGCCGACACGGCGCTCTGGCTCTACACGCGCCCGCCGCACATGAATGTGAACGCCATCGAAATCATGCCGACGGCGCAGGCTTTCGGTGCGCTGCCGGTGTGGCGGGAGAAGTAGGACATCAGGCCGTCTGAAAAGCCGTTTCGCGCTTTCAGACGGCCTCTTTGGTTCGGAAGCGCAAACGTTTACGCGCGGGCATGACAAGGCCGTCTGAAAAAAGCCGCGCTTTGGCCGCGTCTGCCGCTGCCGTATAATCGCGCTTTTTTCAGACGGCCTCAGCAATATGAGCAAAGAACTTCTCGGACTGTTTTTCCTGCCTGCGGGCGTGTTTGCCATGTGTGCCGCCGGTTTGTGGCAGATGTATGTGGTGATGAACGAGAGCTACACGCTCAACCGCTTCCAAGACCGCAGGCTGGTGTGGGTGGTGGCGGCGATGTTTTTCAGCTTCAGCCTTGCCGTTTATGTGTTCTGCCCGAACGCGCGCAAAAAGGGCATTGTGTTTTTCCTGCTCGGCGGCATCGGGCTGGCGATGTATGTGCTGGCGCGGCTGTGGCTGCCGTGGAAGGCATGAAGCATGGTGTGCAAAAAGGCCGTCTGAACGTTTTCAGACGGCCTTTTCCTTTGCGGATGCGCGTTCAGTTGAGCAGGGGAAACGCGCCTTTCAAGCCTGCAATCAGCATCTGCGTGCCGATAACGGCCAGTATCAGACCCATCATCCGCGTCACCACGTTCATCACGTTTTTGCCCAAGAGGCGGGTGATTTTCGGCGCGAAGACAAAAAGGGTGTAGGTAATCAGGCACAGCAGCGAGAAGGCGGCCACCACCACCACGGTGCCCGAGAGCGAGTCGCCCGCCGAGAGGTTCATGGAGGTGGCAATCGTGCCCGGCCCGGCCAAAAGCGGCGTACCCAGCGGCGAAATGGCTACGTTCATTTTGTCTTCGTAGCGCGTGTCCGCCGCAGGCGCGGGGTCGGCCGAGGCGGGCTGGCGGTGCATCGGCGAGCGGTTGCCCTGCACCATATGAAAGCCGATCAGAAAGACGAGGATGCCGCCGGCGATACGCAGCGCGGGCAGGGTGATGCCGAACATTTCGAAGATAAAGCGTCCGGCAAAGGCGAATACGGCCACGATGGTAAAGGCAATCAGCAGCCCTTTGCGTGCCACAGCCCGCGCCGTGCGGCGGTCGTCGCCGTCGGTGAGGCTGAGGTAGACCGGCAGGCTGGACACGGGGTTCATGATGGCGAAAAAGGCCATAAAGGAAAGGCCGAACTGATGCAGATAGTTTTCAAACATGGCAGACGGGTGTGCGTGAAAAAAACGGCGGATTATACCGTTTATCCGCCGCAGCGGGCGCGCGGCAAAACGGCGGCAGGCCGTCTGAAAGCCGCCGCCGCGCCCGATGGACAAACCCGCGCCGCCGCCCGTACAATCCCGCGCCCCGAACGATAAGGAACAGACATGACCCCTCCCGAAACCATCGCCATCCCCGGCCCGGCCGGCGTTCTCGAAACCATCTACCTGCCCGCGCAGGGGGCGGAGCAGGGCGTGGCCGTGATCAACCATCCCAATCCCCTGCAGGGCGGCACGAATACCAACAAAGTGATTCAGACGGCCGCCAAGGCGCTGGCGAAGCTGGGTTTCCACTGCTACCTGCCCAATCTGCGCGGCGTCGGCGGCAGCGGCGGCGGACACGATTACGGGCGCGGCGAAACCGACGACTGCTGCGCCGTTGTCTCGTTTGCCCGCAGCCGCCATCCGCAGGCGGCCAAGCTGGCGATTGCCGGTTTTTCCTTCGGCGGCTATGTCGCCCTGTTTGCCGCGCAAAAATGCCCGCCCGACCTGCTGCTGCTGATGGGGCCGGCCGTGCGCCATTACGAGCGCGAACGCGAACCCGACGCGCCGCATCCCGAACGCACGCTGCTGATACACGGCGAAACCGACGAAGTCGTCGCCCTGCAACAGTCGCTCGACTGGGCGGCGCCGCAGGACATTCCCGTGGTCGTGCTGCCGCAGGCCGGACATTTTTTCCACGGCAAACTGATCCAGCTGCGCGATGCCGTGCTGCGCTTCGCACCTGCCGTGTTAAGCCGCTGAACAGGAGTTGGGTGCATCAGAAGCCGTCTGAAAGGCATAAAGCCTTTTTCAGACGGCCTTTTTTGCGCCTGCTCCTTTTGAGGCCGTCTGAAAGGGCGTCTTTGCTTTTTGCCTACACTGTCCTGCAATAAGTAAATTATTCCCAACAAAGCCGGGAGTAATGTCGCAATCATTTAGAATCGGCCGCGCAGTTATGTTGTTACAGCCCCAAATTATTTCCCACAAATCATTTTGGAGAATCTGTATGAATACCGAATATCAGGACAACGCATTCCCCGCAGACAACGCCGTCAGCCCGTCCGGCGCAACAGTCGAAACCCCCGCCGCCGACATTCCCGAAACGGCGGATCTGCCGCCGCCCGCGCAGGATGAGATGCAGGAAGAGCCGTCTGAAAAGGCGGCCAAGCGCAAAAAAAGCAGGAAAAAAGCCAAAGCCGCCGACAATCCCGAAGCGCTTATGGGCACCAATAAAGGCGTGGAAACCATGTTCCGCAACGCCGTGCGTTCGGAAATGGAGCTTCTGGCGCTGGCGGCCACCAAAGCCAATATCATGATTTCCCTCAATGGTTTTATCGTTTCCGCGCTGATGATTTCCGGCGCGTTCATCTTCTCGTCTTCCCCCGAATTTCTGATTCCCGCCAGCACCTTTATGGTAACCGCCGCCGCGTCGATCGTGTTTGCGCTCTTGTCGGCCTCGCCCGAGCGCATCGGCCGTTTGCGCGCCATGCGCGAGTGGGTGAAAGACCTGTTCCGCCGCCGCGCGTCGCTGCGCGATTTCAAAACGCGCGTGTGGCGCGCCGAAACGCGTTTTTTCAGCGGCGAACCCAACGTGCTGATTTACGAAGACCGCGTGAAAATCCCGCGTGAAGAGCACTGGCAGAAAATGCAGGACGTGATGAACGACCGCAAACAGGTTTACCAAAAAATGAGCGACCACCTTTACTGGCTCGGCCTCTTGGCGGACAAACAGTTCAAATACATCAATCTCTCCTACGCCGTATTCCGCTGGGGGCTGCTCGCTTCGCTGGCGGCGTTTATCGGCGTGAAAACCATCCCTTCGCTCTCCGCCGCGCAGCAGAACGATTTGGCCGAACTGCGCACCATGGGCATCAATATGTTCAACGGCGTGTACGAGCCTTCCGCCGCCCAGCAGCTGCCCGACGGCCGCATCATGGTGGCCGAAGACGAACCCAACCACGCTTTCAGCATCTTAAGTATCGACAAAAACGGCAATTTCGTCGAAGACGAAGCGCTGGACACCCGCATCGTCAAAGGCTTCAAACGCAAGCTCAACGACCTCGAAGCCATGACCCGCGACGACGAAGGCTTTATGTACGCCATGACCTCGCACTCGCGCAACCGCAAAGGCCAGCGCTCGCCCGACCGCGAACACCTGATGCGCTTCAAAGTGCAGGGCGGCGAGATTGTCGGCCTCACCAGCTACGACGGCTTAACCGACGTGCTGGAGCAAGACCGCAATCTGCACGATTTGATCCGCGAACGCACCAGCGCGGAAATTTCCTTCGACGAAATCAACATCGAAGGCTTGGCGTTCGACCCCGTGAAAAAACGGCTGGTGTTGGGCTTCCGCGATCCCGAGTTCAACAACATGGCCTTGATCGCCTTTATCGCCAATCCGAAGGAAGTGATGGAGAAAAACGCCAAACCCGAGTTTGACGAAGTGGCCGTTCTCGATATCGACGGCGGCGGCATCCGCTCGCTCAACTACGATCCCGTGCTCAAAGCCTTTATCATCGCCAACGAAGTCAAAGGCGACACCGGCGAAAAATCCTCGACATTGTGGAAATGGAGCGGCAAACCGACGGACGAACCGCAGAAAATCAACCTGCCCAACCTGCACCACATGACCAACGTCGAAGCCGTCGATTCGGTGAACATCAACGGCCAGCAGCGTCTCCTGCTGATGTCCGACGAGGGCGACGCCAAGAAAAAAATGACCGCCAAATACATGCTGGTCGATTACAACCAGATCGGCCGCGACTGATGCGGCAGAAAGGCCGTCTGAAACTTCGCTTTCAGACGGCTTCCGTATGCCCGTATACTCTTTCTTTTCCGACAGGAGCCTTATTGCCATGGAACAGCACAACACCTTCACCACCCAAGACGGCACAGAGCTTTTCTACCGCTACCGCCCCGCCAAAAACGGCAGCAGCGGCAAAGCCGTCGTTTTGTTCCACAGAGGACACGAACACTCCGGCCGCATGATGTTTCTGGCCGACGAATTGGGTTTGGACGACTTTGCCTTTTTCGCCTGGGACGCGCGCGGCCATGGCCAAAGCCCCGGCGAACGCGGCGACAGCCCGGGCATCGGCACATCGGTAGCCGACGTTGACGACTTCATCCGCCACATCGGCACGCAATACGGCATCGCACCCGAAAACATCTGCATCATTGCCCAAAGCGTGGGCGCGGTGCTCGTGTCGGCCTGGCTGCACGACTACGCACCGAAAATCCGCTGCGCCGTGCTCGCCTCGCCCGCGTTCAAAGTCAAGCTTTATGTTCCCCTCGCCCGCAGCGGCCTCAAACTCATGCACAAATGGCGCGGCAATTTCTTTGTCAACAGCTACGTCAAATCGCATTACCTCACCCACAACAAAGCACGACAGCAAAGTTACGACAGCGACCCCCTCATTGCCCGCGCCATCTCCGTACGTATTCTGTTGGGGCTTTACGAAGCGTCCGAGCGCGTCGTTGCCGACGCACAGGCCGTTACCACGCCGGTACAGCTTCTGATTTCCGGCAGCGATTGGGTGGTGCACCACAAGCCGCAGCACGATTTTTACAACCGCCTCGGCAGCCGCATCAAAGAACGCCACATCCTCAAAGGCTTCTACCACGACACACTAGGCGAAAAAAACCGCGAAACCGCGTTTAAAGAAATCCGCCGCTTTATCCGCGAACGCTTCGACGCACCGCCCGACATCCCCGACCGCACCCGCGACCACCTGTACAGCGAAAGCCGCCGCGAAGCCGACGAACTGTCCACACCGCTGCCCGCCCTCTCGCTGCGCGGCCTCTACTGGCGCGCCTACCGCGCCATGCTCGATTTGGGCGCGCGCTGGAGCGAAGGGCTTAAAATCGGCAAAGCCACCGGCTACGACTCCGGCAGCACGCTCGACTACGTTTACCGCAACAGCCCGCAAGGCAGCAACATCATCGGCATCACGGCCGACAAACACTACCTTAACGCCGTAGGCTGGCGGGGCATCCGCCAACGCAAAACCAACATCGGCAAAGCCGTTCAGACGGCCTTTGCCATCTTGCGCGGCGCAGGCAAACCCGTACACGTACTCGACATTGCTTCCGGCCACGGCCGCTATGTGCTCGATGCACTCTCCGCCGATGCCCTGCCCGACTCCGTGCGCTTGCGCGACTACAGCCTGCTCAATGTCGAAGCCGGCCGCCGCCTTATCGCCGAACGCGGCCTGCAAGACACCGTCAGCTTCGATCAGCTCGACGCGTTCGACCGCGCCAACTACCAAAACCTCACGCCGCGCCCCACGCTGGGCATCGTCTCCGGCCTGCACGAGCTTTTCCCCGACAACGACCTCGTTATGCGCTCGCTGCGCGGTTTCGGCGACGCACTCGAAGACGGCGGCTGCCTCATCTACACCGGCCAGCCCTGGCACCCGCAGCTCGAAATGATCGCCCGCGCCCTCACCAGCCACAAAGACGGCAGCCCCAACTGGGTGATGCGCCGCCGCAGCCAGCAGGAAACGGATCAGCTTGTCGAAGCCGCCGGTTTTGAAAAAATCCGCCAATGGACTGACGACGACGGCATCTTCACCGTCAGCCTCGCCGTGAAAAAATAAGCCGCGCCGCCCGCGCAAAAAGGCCGTCTGAAAACCCCGTTTGTCCTTTCAGACGGCCTCAAACCTCGAAATCATCATGAAACCCGCCTTCCAAACCTCCGCCGCCAAACTCGCCCTCGCCGGCATTCTGTTTTACACCGGCTACGGCCTGGCAAACTTTCTCGCCTCGCGCCGCGCGTTTGTGCCCGAAATCGTGTTTGACTGGGAGCGGGGCATTCCGTTTTGGGCGTGGACGATTGTGCCGTATTGGTCGCTCAACCTGATGTATGCGGCGGCGTTTTTCCTGTGCCGCACCACGCGGGAGCAAAACCGCTATCTCGCGCAATTGGCGGTGGCGCAGATTGCGGCGGTAGGCTGTTTTTTACTGTTTCCCCTGCGGTTTTCATGGCCGAAGCCGCCTTCAGACGGCCTTTTCGGTGTTCTGTTTGCCTCGCTGGCCTCGTTTGACCAACCCTACAACCAAGCCCCGTCGCTGCACATCGCGCTTACCCTGATTGTCGGCGCATTTTATTGGCACAGGTTTCCCAAAATCCGCCTGCCGCTGGCGTGCTGGCAGAGCCTGATTGCGCTGTCGGTACTCGCCACCTACCAGCACCATTTCATCGACATCCCCACCGGCGCGCTGCTGGGTACGCTGGTGTTGTGGGCATGGCCGTATCGGGGGCAAAGCCCGTTCAGACGGCCTGATGCCGCAGGCCGTCTGAGAGACCGCCGCATCCGCGAACGGCAGCTCGGCGGCCTCTATCTCATTGGCGCTGCTGCCGCCGCCCTGCCCGCCTTATCCGGCGGCGCGTGGCTGTGGACGCTGTGGATAAGCGCGGCACTGCTGTTGTGCGCTTTCGCCTATTTTTCAGGCAATCCCGCCGCGTTGCAAAAACAGCCCTCCGGCAAATTTTCGCCCGCCGCCGCATGGCTGCTTCTGCCCTATCTTATCGGCGTGCGGCTCAACATGGCCTTCTGGCTGCGCGGCCGGGCGCGTTCGACGGAAATTTCAGACGGCATCCATATCGGCAGCCTGCTCGACGCACCGCATTTTCCCGCCGTACTCGACCTTTGCGCCGAATATCCCGCCCGCCACCGCGCCGCTTATCTCACGCTGCCGCTGTCAGACCTTGTTACGCCGTCTGAATCCGAACTCGTCCAAGCTGCCGAAACCGTCGAAAGCCTGCGCCGCCAACACGGCCGCGTATTGGTCTGCTGCGCGTTAGGCTACGGCCGCAGTGCCGCCGCCGCGCTGACCTGGCTCACCGCCTACGGCGGCCGCACACCCGAACAGGCCGCCGCGCTGCTGCAGGCTGCCCGCCCCCAAGCCCTTATCCGCCCCGATGCCGTTCAAGCCGCCGCAGCGGCCGCAGGCCGTCTGAAAAAGGCCGTCTGAACCGTTTTCAGACGGCCTCAATCCGGAGAAAGAACCGATATGCACGACGATAGCGCCGTTTCCCTCATTACCGCCCGCCTGCTCGCCACCGCTTCCTACACCGCCGCCGCCAACGCGCTGATTGCGGCGCTGTCCGCCTTTTACGGCGGCGGCTGGTTTGCCGTGCAGGCCGCTTTGGCCGCGGCGCTGGTCTTCTGCCATGTCCGCACCGCCTTTGACTGCCGCGTGTTTGCAGATTTCGCGCAAGGCCGCTACACGCCCGAAACCTTCGACCAAACCCTGCGCGAAACCGGCCTGCGCCGCCGCGTTTCAGACGGCCGCAGCATGGCGCACCGCGCGGCGGGCGCATTGTCGCTGTGGCGCACAACCCTGTACCTCACGGCAGCGCAGCTGGCCGTTCTGGCGGTACAGGCCGTCTGAAACCTGTCGGAACAACAGAGTCCCCTCTCCCGCTTGTACCCCTTCGGGGCATAAACGAAACGGCGAGGGCTGGGGTAGGGAGTTGCGCCGCTGCGGCAACTTCTGCGGAGCGGCGGAATAAAAGCAGTTCTGCGAACTGCCACCCCCACCCCAACCCTCCCCCGCGCTTGGGGCGCAGGGGAGGGAGTCAGGTATGCAGTGGGATTTTCGGTTTCAGACGGCCTTTTGCTTGCCTGCACGGTTTCCCGCGCGGCACACGCCTGATAAAACGGTAGAGGCCGTCTGAAAGCTCCGCTGCGGGGTTTCAGACGGCCTCAACGCGCAGGCGCGTGCAGTTTTATTGCGGCAGTTTCACGGCCAGATCCTGCGGCCAGGCGGCGGTTTCGTCGGTTTTGACGAAGCCGTTGCCGGTCATGCCGCCTTTGAGCAGGCGGTTGTGGCGCAGGGCGGTGTCGGCGGGGATTTTCAGTTTCACTTTGAACATCAGTTTGGCGCGTTCGTTTTCGGTTTCCACCGACTTGGGCGTGAACTGGGCTTCGGCGGCGATGAATGAGATTTTGGCGGGGAAGACGGCGTCGATGCCGTCGAGGCGGATACGTGCTTCGCCGCCGACTTTCAGGCGGCTCATGGCAGCGGCGGGCAGGAAGATGTTCATCGAGACGTCGGCGGGGTCGAGCAGGCTGGCGATTTTCGAGCCGGCGGCAACGACGCTGCCGACTTCGGCGATTCTGTATTCCAGCCGTCCGTCTATCGGTGCGCGGATGTTCATGTCGTCGTTGGCCGAACCGGCGGCCTTCACGGCGGCGGCGGCCTGTTGCGCGGCGGCCTGTGCTTCGCTTTCGGCAGCACGGCTTTGGGCGACGGCGGCCTGTGCTTCGGCGCGGGCGGCTTCGGCGGCTTTGACGGCGGCCGAAGCGCGTTCGTAATCAGCATGGCGGCGTTCGGTTTCGGCGGGGGAGACGAGTCCGTCGGCCTGCATTTTGCGCGCGTTGTCCCATTCCATTTTGGCGACGCGCTGCTGTTGGCGGGCGGCTTCGCTGTTGGCTTCGGCTTTGGTTACGGTGCGCAGGGTTTGTTCTTGGGCGGCGCGGGCGCGGCGGACGCTGCCTTGGCGCAGTCGTTCGGCGGCCTGTGCTTCTTCGAGGCGGCTGCTGCTGGTTTCGGAGGAGAGTTCGGCGAGGATGTCGCCCGCTTTGATGTCGGCGCCTTCGTCAAAGGGCATGGCACGGACGCGGCCGGGGTAGAGGGTGGCGACGTCGAGGCGGTTGAGTTCGAGGCGGCCGTTGGATTGGGCGATGCCTTGGGGCAGGGCGTCGCTCTGCCGGTGGTAATAGAGATAGGCGCCTGCGGCGAGGGCGGCGGCCAGGGCGGTCAGTAGGGCGGTTTTTTTCACGGGATGCGTCCATGCGCGGCAAAGGAAGCGCCGATAATATAACCGCCGCCGCAGCGGGGCAAGGCCGTCTGAAAGGCGGGATTGCCGTTTTTAACTTCGTTGAAGCTGCGTTTTCAGACGGCCTTTGCGCGGCGCGGCGCGGGCTGGTAGAGTATGCGGCGTTCCGGGTGTGCCCGGAAAACGGAAGAAAGGATAGCTTATGTTTGCATACCGTTATGCAGTATGCGCCGTTCTGGCCGCGGCGCCCGCCGTGCAGGCGGCGGAAAACCATCCCGCGCAGCAGCAGGTGCGCCGCAATATCGAGGATGTGTTGGGCATTGTGAAAAACGCGTCGCTGGACGAGCAGCAGAGAATCCGCAGCGTGGAGCAGTATGCCGACCGCTTTTTGGATTACGAGCGGCTCTCGGCAATGGCCGTCGGCCAGCCGTGGCGGCAGTTTGACGCGCGGCAGAAGCAGGAGTTTGTCCGTGCGTTTAAAGACATGCTGATCAGGATGTATGCCCGTTCGGCGATGATGGGCGCGCGCCGCGCCGAGGTGAAGGTGCTGCCGAAAATAACGGAACGCGGCGGCAAAACCGACGTTTATTCCGAAATCCGCACGCCCGAGGGCAAAAGATACGAGGTGGCCTACCAGCTCTATCCGAGCGGCGGGGTGTACAAACTCTACAATATCCAGGTGGACGGCGTGGGCATCGTCACCGTCTACCGCAACCAGTTCGGCGAGCTGATCGCGCAAAAGGGCATCGACGGCATGATCGAAACGGTGAAAAACAAGGGTTTGAAACGGGCGGATTAGCCGTGTTTCCCAAGAGGCCGTCTGAAATCCGGAAACCGGGTTTCAGACGGCCTCTTTAATTGCGCGGACGCATTGTTTGACCTGGATTAAGGGCGTTTTGCGCCATGCCGCTAGAATGGCGCGTTTTGAAAAACAACAACAACGGGAAAACGCCATGAACTTTTTCGACTGGACGTCGGATTTGGACACCGGCATCGGACAGGTGGACGAGCAGCACAAAATCCTTGTGCGCTGCCTGAACGAACTTTACGAAGCCAACCAAAACAAAGACACCGCCGCCGAAGGGCGGATTATCGGCGACCTGATACGCTACACCGTCGAACATTTCGCCGACGAAGAAAAACTGATGGACGACGCGGGTTACCCATTGAGCCGCCAGCACAAGCAGATACACCGCCGCTTCGTCGACAAAGTGGGCGAAATGCAGACCGCACACAGCCGCGGCGGAGACATCGGGCAGGAGCTGCTCGATCTGCTGCAATCCTGGCTGTTCACCCACATCAGCCACCACGACCGCGGCTTTATCCCCGTCGTGCAGAAATATCTGGCGCAGCGGCAGAAGGAGCAGGACGAATTGGCCGCCGAACGTGCCGTCAACGCCGCATTCGCCCAACCGCGCCGCCACGCCCATGCCGCGTTCGCCACCCTCGCCGACGACGCGCCCGCGCCCGATAAGGCTGCCGCCGCAGAAGGGCAGGGCGGCCGCGAAGACACCGACCTGTTCGCCAAAGCGCGCCGGAACATTCAGAACCTGAAAATCTGGCGCTGAAAACGGATGCAAGAGGCCGTCTGAAAGCGGGTAAACCGGCTTTCAGACGGCCTCAGTCTGCCGCGCTGTTGCTTTTCGGCTCACAAGGCGGCAATATCCGCAGCTTTGGCCGAATCCGTTTGCCCCCGCGCAAGGCCGCCCATATAATACGCCGCTTTTTTATAGCGAAACAAAACAGAAAATCTACGGCGTTGCTGCGCCTTGCCGTACTACTTGTACTGTCTGCGGCTTGCTGCCTTGTATCTTTCCCATTTTGTTTCACTATATTTCCGCAGCCGGACAATGCCGAACGGACAACCGCTTCACCCCCGCATTGCCGGTTTACACATCCACCTTTCGAGTTCCGTTCCAGCCGGTATCGAGTTTCTTTGGAGCATTCAAGATGACCACAGAATCCGCCGCCCAGCCTTATCTGCAAATCAGGGGGCTGGTGAAAAAATTCGGTGAAAACTTCGCCGTCAACCACATCAGCCTCAACATCGAACAGCACGAAATCTTCGCCCTGCTCGGCAGCTCCGGCTCGGGCAAATCCACCCTGCTGCGCATGCTGGCCGGCATGGAAACGCCCTCGGAGGGCAGCATCATCCTCGACGGACAGGACATCACCGCGCTCACCCCCTACGAGCGCCCCATCAATATGATGTTCCAAAGTTACGCCCTGTTCCCGCACATGACCGTGGAGCAGAACATCGCCTTCGGCCTGAAACAGGACAAAGTGCCGCCCGCCGAAATCCAAGAGCGCGTCGACGAAATGCTGCGCCTCGTGCAGATGACGAAATACGCCAAACGCAAGCCGCACCAGCTCTCCGGCGGCCAGCAGCAGCGCGTCGCCCTGGCGCGCTCGCTGGCCAAACGCCCCAAACTGCTGCTGCTGGACGAACCGCTGGGCGCACTCGACAAAAAACTGCGCCAGCAAACCCAGCTCGAACTGGTGAACACGCTGGAAAAAGTGGGCGTAACCTGCATCATGGTAACGCACGACCAGGAAGAAGCCATGACCATGGCCACCCGCGTGGCGATTATGTCCGACGGCGAACTGCAACAGGTCGACACGCCCAGCAATATCTACGACTACCCCAACAGCCGCTTCACCGCCGAATTCATCGGCGAAACCAACATTTTCGAGGGCAAAGTGGCGCACAAAGACGACGCGCATGCCCTGATCGACTGCCCCGAGCTGCCGAGCAAGGTCTACACCGACCAGAAATTCGAGGCCGAAACGGGGCAGACCATCTGGGTGAGCATCCGCCCCGAAGACATCGACCTGCACAAGGAAAAACCGGCGCACCGCGACACGCACAACTGGGCGAAGGGCACGGTGAAAGACATCGCCTACCTCGGCAGCTACGCCATCTACCACGTGCAGACCGACAGCGGCCGCATCGTCAAAAGCCAGGTGCCCGCGCCCTACTGGTATGTGCGCAACCTCACGCCGCCGACCTGGGGCGACGAGGTGTATCTCGACTGGCCGGAAAACCAGCCCACCCCGCTGACCCGCTAGGAGGCCGTCTGAAATGTCCGTCAATATCAAACGCCGCCTGCGCCCGGGGGGCAAATTCGTCATCGGCGTGCCCTATGTCTGGCTGCTGCTGCTGTTTCTCGTGCCCTTCTTTATTGTCCTGAAAATCAGCTTTGCCGAGCAGGACATCAAGATTCCGCCCTATACCGACCTGTTTGTCACCGACCCCGAAACCGGCAAACAAGCCCTGCACATCGTCACGCAGAACTACAAGGAAATCTTCCAAAACTTCGGCGGCACGCTGTCGCAGATGTTCGGCCTCTCGTCCGCCGACGGCAACAGCAATATGTATCTGCGCACTTATTGGTCGTCGGTGAAAACCGCCTGCCTCACCACGCTGATCTGCCTGCTTGTCGGCTATCCGATGGCCTACGCCATTTCGCGCGCCAAACCGGCCTACCGCAACGGCCTGCTTCTGGCCATCATGCTGCCGTTTTGGACGTCTTTCCTGCTGCGCGTCTACGCCTGGATGGGGCTGCTCAGCTCCAACGGCATCATCAACCACCTGCTGATGAAATACGGCATCATCAGCGAGCCGCTCGATATGTTTTACAACGCCTTCTCGCTGCAACTGGTGATGGTATACGCCTATCTGCCCTTTATGATTCTGCCGCTCTACACCCAGCTCATCAAACTCGACCACCGCCTGCTCGAAGCCGCATCCGATTTGGGCGCGGGGCCGGTGAAGGCGTTTTTCTCGATCACCCTGCCGCTGTCGAAAGCGGGCATTATCGCCGGTTCGATGCTGGTGTTCGTGCCCGCCGTCGGTGAGTTCGTCATCCCCGATCTGGTCGGCGGATCGGACAACCTGATGATAGGCAAAGTGCTGTGGATGACCTTCTTCGAGCAGAACAACTGGCCGCTGGCTTCCGCGCTGGCCGTCGTCATGGTATTGCTGCTGGTCTTCCCCATCACGCTCTACCACCGCTACGAAACCCGCCAGCTGGAAGAAGGAGGCAAAAATGGCTAAACGGCAAAACACCTCTTGGTTTCTGCGTGCCATGCTCTTCCTCGGCCTGGCCTTCCTCTACATCCCCCTGATTGTGTTGGTGGTGTATTCCTTCAACGAATCCAAGCTGGTCACCATTTGGGGCGGCTTCTCCACCAAATGGTACGCCAAGCTGCTGGACAACGACCAAATCCTCGAAGCCGCCTGGCTGTCGCTGCGCATCGCCGTCGCCTCCTCGCTGGCCGCCGTCGTCCTCGGCACGCTGGCGGGCTACGCACTCGCCCGCATCAAGCGTTTTCGCGGCAGCACCCTGTTTGCCGGCATGGTGTCCGCACCGATGGTGATGCCCGACGTCATCACCGGCCTGTCCATGCTGCTGCTCATCATCCAAGTGCAGGGCATGATTCAGGAAATATTCGGCCGCCAAGACTGGCTGGGCAACGGCTTCTTCACCATCTTCCTCGGCCACACCACCCTGTGCATGGCCTACATCACCGTCCTCATCCGCGCCCGCCTGAGCGAACTCGACCAGTCGCTGGAAGAAGCGGCGATGGACTTGGGCGCGCGGCCGCTGAAAATCTTCTTTGTCATCACCCTGCCGCTGATCGCCCCCGCCATCGCCTCGGGCTTTTTGCTCGGCATCACCCTGTCGCTCGATGATTTGGTGATTACCTCCTTCCTGTCCGGCCCCGGCTCGTCTACCCTGCCGCAGGTCATCTTCTCGCGCATCAAACTCGGCCTCGACCCGCAGATGAACGTTTTGGCCACCATCATCATCGGCGTTGTCGGCACACTCGTCATCGTCCTCAATTGGTACATGATGCGCCACGCCACCCGCCGCGAACGCGAGGCCGCCGAAGCCGAGAGGCAGGAAAAACTGGCACTCGAACAGGCCATCCACCACTAAACCTCCTTGGCGGCACGCCGCCGCAAACGGCACAGAGGCCGTCTGAAAGCCCGATAAGGACTTTTCAGACGGCCTCTTTTTGCAACGGAGTCCGCGCCCAAACGCCGCTTAACCTGTGCCCCAAGTTCGCCTGTACCGGCAAATATAGTGAGTCAAAATAAAAAAGATACAAGGCAGCAAGCCGAAGACAGTACAGATAGTACGGCAAAGCGCAGCAACGCCGTAGAGATAGTACGGCAAGGCGCAGCAACGCCGTAGATTTTTTATTTTGGCTCACTATAAAGGCCGTCTGAAACCCCGTCCCCATCTTTCAGACGGCCTCCTGCCGCTTGGGAGCAAAGCGCGGATATGCTATCTTCCGCCCCTTCCGGCGCAACCGCATACCCGCCGCAACCACCCGACAAAGGAGCATAAACATGAACGGCAAAACCAAGAAAAAAGCAAAAATCAGCCTGAAAAAATACCTGAAAGAACTCAAACACCTGCACGGCGAACTCGTCGCTCTGCAACGCTGGGTGCAGCACGAAGGACTCAAAGTCTGCATCATCTTCGAAGGCCGCGACGGCGCGGGCAAAGGCGGCACCATCAAAGCCCTCACCGAACGCGTCAGCCCCCGCATCTTCCGCACTGTTGCCCTGCCCACCCCCACCGAGCGCGAAAAAAGCCAAATCTACCTGCAACGCTACGTCCCCCACCTGCCTGCCGCCGGCGAAGTCGTCATCTTCGACCGCAGCTGGTACAACAGAGCCGGCGTCGAGCGCGTGATGGGCTTTTGCAGCGAAGACGACTGCCGCCAATTCCTCGCCATCATGCCCTTCTTTGAAAAAGCCCTCACCGACAGCGGCATCATCCTCCTCAAATACTGGCTGGAAATCGACATGGCCGAGCAGGAACGCCGTCTGAAAAACCGCATCGCCGACCCGCGCAAAATCTGGAAACTCTCACCGATGGACATCGAATCCTACCACCGCTGGTACGACTACTCGCAGGCGCGCGACGACATGCTCGCCGCCACCGACACCTCCTGGGCACCATGGTTCGTCGCCGACAGCAACGACAAACGCACCGCCCGCCTCAACATCATCCGCCACCTCCTCGCGCAAATACCCTACCGCCACCTGCCCGCCCCCGACGTCTCCTTCCCCCCGCGCGACAAAGCGGGAGACTACCGCGAACCCGAACGCAGCTGCCGCATGGTCGACGACTACTACGGCACACAGGCGCAGCGCGCCGCCGCGCAGGAAGACGGAGAGGCCGTCTGAAACAGCGTGAGAAGATTTCAGACGGCCTCCCAAATGCTAAAGAACACGTGCGTGGCAGAGCCACACACCTTACGGCATACGGGCTACGCTTGTTCCATTTAGGCAAATGCAAGGAGAAGTCATGCTAAAAAGAATTCAAAAGATTGAAGACCGAGTTTATTCAGTAAAACTGCGTGACAACCTTTATTCATTAGTGCAGCACAGACGCGAATATTTTTACGAGTTTTTTGATATATTTTTTACCGAACCAGAAAAAAATATATTTTTACCTACTGATTTAAATAATTTAAATATTTTAATGACACTCTGCTGCGCTCACAGCAGGCTAAAGGACTTCTTCTTGCGGGTAGAGAAAAATGTCATTCCTAATCGCAGACCTATGCAAGATAAATTTTTGAGTTCTACCCATATGATGATGGTTCATTTGGCTAACGGTACAAAAGGGAAAAAACCTTCGGAAGTTTCTTTGATAAAAGTTCCAGATGTATTGAAATTTCTTTCATATGAAGTAATCATTCAAGAGTTGGACGAAGACAGGGATAAAGAAGCCATATGCCTGTACGAATTTTCTGGCATGTGGGGTAATTCTGAAAAGCTAAAAAATAAACTTATCCGTTATGTGGAAACCGGAGTTCTTTGGGGAGAAGATAAAGAATTTTTCTTTCCAAACTCTGAACCTTTTAAAAAGGAGAAGCCTGTTATTTATCCGTTTTCAGAGTTGATGGGAATACGGTAATTGAAATAGATAGCAAGCGTAGCTTGGGTTGTTAAACCCAATACCTTTCAACAAGCGCAGCCCGCATACCGCAGGGCATACTGTCCCTAAACACACGCGTTCTTCAAGCCGAAAGGCCGTCTGAAACCTGTTCGGACGGCCTCCCCGATATTCGAAAGGAAACCCGCCATGCCCACGTTTAAATCCCAACCGTTTGCCGCCGCGCTCTGCACCGCTCTTCTGCTTTGCGCCTGCCGCAATACCGATATCGCTGCCGACAGCGGCATCCGTCTGCCCGAGCAATTCGGCCAAAACCAAGCCGCGCGCGGCAGCGCCGACATTGGCGCTTGGTGGCGGCAGTGGCGCGATCCCGTGCTCGACAGTCTGATAGAGCGTGCGTTGGCGCAGAATTTCGACATCAAAATCGCGCAAAGCCGTCTGAAAGAAGCGCGCGCCCAAGCCCGTTTGGCGCAGGCCGACTTGGGGCCTGCGGCGGGCTTGTCCGCCCAAGCAGCCGCAAGCCGTGGCCGCGTTGACAACCCGCTCGATAATCCTCTGCGCGCGCGTCTGCCGCAGCAGGCAGCAGACGACAGCTTCAAAACGCAAAGCAGCCTTGCGGCGGCAGGCTTCTCCGCTTCGTGGGAACCCGACATCTTCGGCCAAAAGCGCAGCGATGCCGATGCCGCCCGCCATGCCGCCGACGGATACCGCGAAGCCGTCTACGGCGCACGTCTTCTGGCTGCCGCCGACACTGCCGACCATTACTTCCAAGCCCGCGCCGCACAAGGCCGTCTGAAAACCGCCGAGCGCAGCACCGCCGCCCTGCAAAAACTGCTCCGATACGTCAGCGCCCGCTTCGCTGCAGGCCACGTCAGCGCCTACGAAGTCGAGCAAACCCGCGCCGCCCTCGCTTCGGCGCAGGCCAAACAAAGCACCATCGCCGCCGAATACGCCGCCCATGTCCGCGCCATCGCCGTGCTTACCGGACAAGTGCCGCAGAATTTCGTTTTGCCCGACAGCAGCGCCGACGTGCTGGCCGACCAACCCGACGCCCCGTCCGGCCAAACCCCCCAGGGGCTGCTCGAACGCCGTCCCGACCTGCGCGCCGCCGCCGCCGAAGTGCGCGCCTACGCGGCAAAACTTGCCTCTGCCAAAGCCGACCTGCTGCCGCGTTTTTCCATCCGCTTCCTCGGCCAAAGCGGCCGCATCGACCTCGACAGCACCGATCTCAAAGGCTGGAACAGCCTCGTTTCCGTCGGCATCCGACTGCCCCTGTTCACCAACGGCCGAATCAGTGCCAACATACAGGCCGCCGACGCCCGCCTGCAAAGCGCCCTGCTGCGCTACGACCGAACCCTCCTTACCGCGCTGGGCGAAGTCGACACCGCCTATCAGGGACAATCCGCCCTGACGCGGCAGAACGCCCTCCTGCAAACCGCCCTCGGCCGCTCCGAACAACAGGCCGCCGATGCGCAACGGCTGTTCCGCTACGGCAACATCACCCTCGACAGCGCCCTAAAAGCCGAACTGGCCGCGCAGGAAGCGCGCGAAAACCTGATCCGCTCGCAACTGGCACGCGCACAAGCCGCCCTCGGCCTCTACAAATCCCTCGGCGGCGGCTGGTCGGAGTAGGGCGTAGGCCGGGGGAATGTATACGGGGCGGTAACGATTTATCTGCGGCCGTCTGAAAACGGCTTGAAAGCTTCATGCAGCCGAAATGTAAAAGGCCGTCTGAAAAATGTTTTCAGACGGCCTTTTTATCGTTTTTCAGACGGCTCCGCGGTTTGGAAATAATGTCTGTCTGCGCGGTTTGGCGGAGCAGGGTAGGCATATAGAGGCTGTCTGAAAGCGGAACGGGGTTTTATAGTGAGCCAAAATAGAAAAGATACAAGGCAGCAAGCCGCAGACAGTATGGGTAATACGGCAAGGCGCAGCAACGCCGTATATTTTTTATTTTGGCTCACTATAGCTGAGCGAACCTGCGCCTTCAGGCAACCTTTTCGTCTTGACTGGCGTGTGGGACAAGTCGGAAGACGCGAAACCGAAAGCCTGATTTTGTAAGGCTGTAAGACAAATCAAAGACATCATTTGAGCACGGGAAATAGGGTTAAATCGCAAATGTAATTGCAACTTTCCAAGTATCGAAAAATAAAAAGGTTATCTGAAATTTTTCAGACAGCCTTAGCTGTAGAAAACCTTAGCACTTGTCCTGATCCGCATCTGCTCCGGCGGCGGGGGCGCCGCAGTGGAAGCAGTAGCGGTTGAAGACGCTTTTGCGGGTTTCGCATTGTTTGCAGCGGTCGAAGATATCGATGCCGCAATGCGGGCAGAAGTCCATTTCGGGGTGTTGGAAATCCAGCGTGCGCTCGCAGCCGGGGCAGATGCTTTTGGCGATGCGCTGTTGGGCGAGGTCGTAGTCGAGACGGCGGCTGCGTTCGGGTGCGGGTTGGGCTTCTTCGGTGCGTTTGCGTTCGAGGTAGCGGCTCATGGCGGTGATGGCGTAGCGGCCGATCAGGACGGTGGCAAAGATGCCGACGGCGTAGCGCACGTAGCCGCCGTAGCTGGGCAGGTAGGGGACGAGTTCGACGAAGAAGGCGAAGAGGGCGAAGTAGATGAAGCCCCAGACAAACGGCCACCAGCGAGACCGGCGTTTTTTGGCAAACAGCCAGCCGGCGGCCAGGAGCAGTGGCAGGGTGAGGACGAGGCGGTAGAGGAAGACGGTGAGTTCGGTGCGGCGGTCGTCGGCGTCTTTGGTTTTCTGCGCCCGCTCTTCCAATTCGTTCAGACGGCCTTCGTTGCGCGCGGCCTGTTGTTCGTTGTCGAGCAGGCGGCGGCGCAGGGTGTTGTGCTGTTGTTCCAGCTTCTGCTCTTTGGCTTTGAGGCCGTCGATTTTGCGCGTGCGCGCGAGCACTTCGGGATTTTGTTCGGACTGTTCGGTGGCGGAGCGGGTAGCCAGCCAGTTATCGAGGCTCTGCTGCTCGGCGGCGGTTTGTGCCCGCTGTTTGTCGAGCTCCAGCGCGACTTGGCCGATTTCGTCGTCGAGTTTGCCGTTTCCCGCCGCCAGCCGGTCTTTTTCCTCGCGCAGGGGGCGGGCACCGATGTCGTCCATGTAGTTTTCCAGCGTGCGGCTTTCGACGGTCATCGGCAAATCGCCGATGATTTTGCCGCCCAGGCCGATGAGGAAGGAGGCGAAAATCAGGGCAATCAGCCACAAGCCGCGGCGGAACCATTTTTCGGGCAGGCGGCTGCCCGCGGATTTGCTGCTCATGGTGCTTTCCTTTGTGGGACGGGGAGGGCGGCAGTATAGCCGCGCTTTCAGACGGCCTCAAAGGGCTTGGCGCAAAAGCGTTGGCGAAAGGCCGTCTGAAACGTTTGCCGCGCCGCGCCGCCGTGTGCCGTTTCCACCTGAAAATGCGGTTTTTATGCGGGTTGGCACGCAAACCGCGGCGGATAATGCCCGGCTTCTGCGCCTGCGCAAACTTTTCTGCCGCAGCGTTTGACAGCGTGGCGGGAAATGTCTATAAACCGCCCGCCGTTTCCGTTTCACCGAAAGCCATATCTTATGAAAAAACTGTTTTTCTTTTTTGCCGCCCTGTTTTCGCTCGGCAGCGCGTTTGCCGTCGACCCGTCGCAGCTGCTGCCGCCTGAGGAAGCCTTTGTGCCGCAGGTGCAGGCCACGGACAAGGGTGTGGAAATCGGCTTCAAAATCGCCGACGGCTACTATCTCTACCGCGACAAAATCAATATCGCCGCCGAACCGCAAACAGCCTTCGCCGCGCCCGTTTATTCGCCGGGCAAGGAGAAGGAAGACGAATTTTTCGGCAAACAGACGGTTTACTACCATCAGGCCGCCGTTTCCTATGCCTACACCGCCAAACCGCAGGACGGCTATAAGCTGACCGTGATGTATCAGGGCTGCGCCGACGCGGGCGTGTGCTATCCGCCGACGGAAACCTCGTTCGACATCAAAGGAGCGGGGCTGTATCAGGTGAACGCGCCCGCAGCGGAAAAACCGTCCGCCCGCTTCACCGAGCCTGCGGCCGCAACGCAGACGGAGGGACAGTCCGCCCCCGCCAAAATGCCCGACAGCAGCCGCTTCAAACTTTCGTGGGACACTTTGAACGCCAATCTGTTGGCGTTTTTTCTCGCGGGTCTCGGCCTGAGCTTCACCGCCTGCATGTATCCGCTGATTCCCATCGTGTCCAGCATCGTCGTCGGCGACAAAAACGCTTCCAAAGGCCGCGCCCTCGCGCTGACGCTGGTGTACACGCAGGGCTTGGCGCTGACCTACACGCTGGTCGGCGTGATTGCGGGCACGACGGGCGCGCTGCTGACCGTGTGGCTGCAACAGCCCGCTGTCGTCCTCGCCGCCGCCGCGCTGATGGTGGTGCTGGCGCTGTCGATGTTCGGCCTCTTCAACATCCAACTGCCTAATGCCGTGCAGAGCTATTTCCAAAACCAGAGCAACAAGCTCTCGGGCGGCAAAATCGCCGGCGTGTTCGGCATGGGCATGCTCTCCGCCCTGATTGTCGGCCCCTGCGTCGCGCCGCCGCTGGCCTTTGCGCTGGGCTATATCGGCCAGACGGGCGACGCGGTGCTCGGCGGCCTCGCCCTTTATGCCCTCGCGCTGGGCACGGGCGTGCCGCTGGTAATCATCGGCACCTTCGGCGGCCACGTCCTGCCCAAGGCGGGCGACTGGATGAACGGCGTCAAATACGCCTTCGGCTTTATCCTGCTGGCCGTTGCCGTCTACCTTGCCTCGTCCTTCCTGCCCTATGCCGCCGCAGCCGCGCTGTACACCGCGCTGCTGCTCGCGCCCGCGCTGCTGATGCTGGCGAAGCTGGGCGGCATGAGCGGCCGTCTGAAAACCTTTGCCGCCGTTTTGTCCGCCCTCCTGCTGGCGGGCGGCGCATGGTTCGGCCTGCAAAGCTGGCGCGGCGAAAGCACCGCCCTGCACGCCTTTTTAACCCTGCATCCCGCCGCCGTTTCAGACGGCCTCCACCGCAAATACGCCGATGCGGACGAGCTGAAAGCCGCGCTGGCCGACGCGCTGGCTGCCGACCCGTCCACACCCGTCATTCTCGATTTCTATGCCGACTGGTGCGTGTCGTGCAAGGAAATGGAGGCACACACGCTGAACACCGAACAGGTGCGCGCCGCCGTGCCGATGGAGCGTTTTTTCCAGGCCGACGTCACCGCCAACAATCCCGGCCATCAGGCGTTGCTGAAAGAATACGGCCTGTTCGGCCCGCCGGGCGTGTTCGTCGTCAAGGCTGACGGCAGCCGCAGCGAGGCGCTGTTGGGCTTCGCCAAGCCCGACGAGTTTGTCGCCTGGTATCGCAAACACGCACAGTAGGCGCGGGATTCATAAAAGGCCGTCTGAAAGTCCTGTTTCGGGGTTTTCAGACGGCCTTACGGTTGGAAAACCGCGTGCGTTGCCGCGTACCCTGCCTGTTATCCGATGGGGCTTATCCGCCGCAACCGTATCGGCAGACAAAAAGGCCGTCTGAAAGCCCGATGGGTTTTTCAGACGGCCTTTTGTGCCGCTTGCGGCGTCAGTTGCGTTTCGGATCGTTTGGCCGCAGCTGGGCGGCGAGTTTGTCGAGGATGCCGTTGACGAATTTGTGGCTGTCGGTGCCGCCGTAGGTTTTGGTGACTTCGATGGCTTCGTTGATGATCACGGGGTAGGGCGTTTCCGGCATGGCGGAAAGCTCGTGGCAGGCCATCAGCAAAACGGCGCGTTCGACGGGGTTGACGTCTTTTTCGTCGCGGTCGAGCAGGGGGCGGATGATCTGCATATATTCGCCGCTGTTGGCGTGCGCGCCGAAGAAGAGGGCGGTGAAGAGTTCGCCGTCGGCGCGGCGGAAGTCGGAGGCTTCGCGGATGTTTTGCGCGACTTCGGGCGCGGACGTGCCGTTGACGGCGGCCTGGTAAAGCGCCTGCACGGTGAATTCGCGGGCGCGGCGGCGGGGGCTGCTGGGTTTCATGGGTATCCTTTGCGGGCGGGATTCGGACGGTTTCAGACGGCCTCAGTCGTCCTGTTCGCCGAGGAAGAAGTTGATGAGGTTGCCGCATTCGACGGCAACGACGGCGGCGTCTTCGGCTTTTTCGACGATTCGCGCGTGCGCCTGTTCGTCGTTTTCGGTGGTGAGCACGGCGTTGGCAACGGGGATGCTGTAATCGAGGGTGGTGCGGGTGATGCCGGCGGCCGATTCGTTGGACACCAGCTCGAAGTGGTAGGTTTCGCCGCGGATAACGCAGCCCAGGGCGATGAGGGCGTCAAACTGCTGCGTGCCGGCCATCGATTGCAGCACCAGCGGGATTTCCAGCACGCCGGGCACGGTGGTTACGGTGATGTTGTCGTCGCGCACGCCGAGGGTTTTGAGTTTGGCCACGGCGGCCGCAAGCATGGCGGAGCCGACTTCGTTGGTGAAACGGGCTTGGACGATGCCGATGCGCAGTTGGCTGCCGTCGAGATTCGGTTCGATGATGTTCATGGGTTTTCCTTTTTAAAAAAACGGTTTCAGACGGCCTGATGAAGCACAGAGGCCGTCTGAAAAACGGGGATTTCAGTTTTGCGGCTGCCAGCCTTCGGCGGGAACGTAGGCCTCGCCGTCCCATTCCCACGCACCTTCGCGTTCTGCGGGCAGGGGTCGGATTTCGGGGCAGGCGGCGAGGATGTCGGCAAGCGGGCAGACGGCGAAATTTTCGGGGTCGGCGGCGTATTCGTCGCTTTCGTCGCCGCTGAAAAAGCGCCAGCCGCTGTCGTTGTCGAAAACGGGCGCTTCGCGGTAGAAGAAACCGGCGCTGCCGCCGTTTTCGGTGATTTCTTTCGAGGCGACGCACAACTCGAGCGCGGCGGACAGGGCTTGGGCAAAGGGGTTCATCGGGATGCTGCGGCTTTCAGACGGCCTTGAAAAAGGCGCGATTCTACACGAAACGGGCGGCACGCGCCCGCCGCGTTTAGCGCGCCGTTTTCAGCGAGCCGAGGTAGATGGAAAAGAGGGTGAGAGCGGCGCCGCACCACTGCACGGCGGCTATCGGTTTGCCCAGCAAAAAACAGTCGATCAGCAGCGCGGCCACGGGTTCGGAGAGCAGCAGCAGGCCGGTGAGCGAGAGCGACAGAAGCGGGATGGCGTAGGCAATCAGCCCCCAGGCGAAACACTGCATTACCACGCCGTAAACCAATACCAGCAGGATGTCGCGCGGCGTTTCGGGATAGAGCCGCCCCCAGTCGAACACCAGCGCGGGCAGGGTGAGCGCCAGCATGCCGCCCGCGCTCACCAGCATCATCACGGGAAACAGCGGCGCGGCTTCGGTCTGCTGGGTTTTGCGCACGAACACCATCGACAGCGCCAGCATTGCGCCCGAAACAATGCCGCTGACAAAGCCCCAGGCCGCTTTGGCGTTGCTGCCCGATTCGGGCGCGGCAATCATCGCCACGCCGCACACGGCCAACAGCAGCCCGGCCGTCTGAATGCGGCCGAGGCGCTCGTTGAAAAAGAAAAAGCCGATGGCGGTGAGGAAAAAGATTTGCAGGCTGTTGAGCAGGGTGGAGATGCCCGGGCCGACGGCGTAGATGCTTTCGTGCCACAGCGCCAGATCGAAACCCAGCGCCGCGCCGGAAATCAGGGCATGGCGTACCGCCGCGCGGCTTTGCGGCAGCTTCTGGCCGAAGCGGCGAGCGAGCAGCCAAAATACGAAGCCCGCCACCAAGAGCCGCCACCAGGCCACGGCATACGCGCCCACGGGCACGAAGCGGACAATCAGGCTGCCCAGTCCGAAAACCACGCAGCCGAGCACCAAAAGCGGCGCGGCGTGTCCGTTATCGTGATTGGAAAGAGACGGTGTCATGGCTAAGCTCCGCAGGATTGTTGTGGCGCGGGAGTATAGCGGAAAAGGCAGACGCAGTTGGCGGCCGTCTGAAAACCCGCCGGCCGCGTTTTTCAGACGGCCTTTGCGCTCTTCGTTTACAATGCCGCCTTTTTTATTCCGACGGACTTTGCCATGTTAGCCGTTATCGGAGGCAGCGGCCTCTCACGCATTCCCGAACTCGAAACCGCAGGGCGGCGCATCGTGCGCACGCCCTACGGCCTGCCTTCCGCGCCGCTGCTTATCGGCCGCGCACTCGGGCGCGACATCGTCTTTCTCGCCCGCCACGGCCTCAACCACACCCTCGCGCCGCACGAAATCAACTATCGTGCCAACATCTGGGCGCTGCACTCGCTCGGCGTTTCCGGCATCGTTGCCGTGTCCGCCGTCACCTCGCTTCATCCCGATCTGCCCGCAGGCACGCTGGTTCTGCCCCACGATCTGATCGACTACACCTGCGGCCGCGCCGCCACCTTTTTTGAAAACGACGCGTGCGGCGTGGTGCACACCGATTTCACCGAACCCTACGATGCCGCCCTGCGCGCCACCCTGCTCGATTTGGCCGCCGAAAGCGGCGAAGACATCGTGCCGCAGGCCGTGTACGGCTGCCTGCAAGGGCCGCGCACGCCCACCCGCGCCGAGATGCGCCGTCTGAAAAACGACGGCGTCGACGTGTTCGGCATGACCGGCATGCCCGAAGCCGTGCTCTCGCGCGAACTCGGCCTGCCCTACGCCCATTTGTGCGGCGCGGTGTCCTGTGCGGACGGCGCCTCCGACGAAACGCGCAACGCCGCCTCGCGCCAAACCATCGCCAAAATCCGCCGCCTGCTGGCCGGCGGCGGAGAGCGGCCGTGAACGCCGAAGCCGTGCAGAGGCCGTCTGAAAGCGCCGTCGCCTGGATATTCGGCCAGCCAGTCAGCGACGTGCCGCAGGATTTGTTCATCCCGCCCGACGCGCTGAAAATCGTCCTCGGCAGCTTCCAGGGGCCGCTCGATCTGCTGCTCTACCTTATCCGCAAACAAAACATCGACGTGCTCGACATCCCGATGGTGCGGATTACCGAGCAATACCTGCGCTACATCGCGCAAATCGAAGCGCAGCGTTTCGATTTGGCCGCCGAATACCTGCTGATGGCCGCCGTGCTCATCGAAATCAAATCGCGCCTGCTCCTGCCCGCGCCGCCTGAGGCCGAAGACGAAGAAGCCGCCGACCCCCGCGCCGAACTCGTCCGCCGCCTCTTGGCCTACGAACAAATGAAACTCGCCGCCCAGGGCTTGGACGCGCTGCCGCGTGCCGGACGCGATTTTGCCTGGGCGTATCTGCCGCTGGAAATCGCCGTCGAAACCCGTCTGCCCGAAGTTCAGACGGCCGACCTTACCCAAGCCTGGCTCGCCATCCTCTCCCGCGCCAGCCACAACAAAAGCCATCAGGTCGTGCGCGAAGCCCTGTCCGTGCGCGCGCAGATGAGCGACATCCTGCGCCGCCTGCAACACGCCCCCTGCCGCTTCTCCGAGATGCTGCGCCCCGAACAAGGCGCGGCCTACGTCGTCGTCAGCTTCATCGCCCTGCTCGAACTGGCCAAAGAAGGGCTGGTGCGCCTCAGCCAGCCGCAGGACTACGGCGAAATCGAAATCGCCCTGAACGACGGCGCAGGCGAAGAAGGCTTTCAGACCGACTAGGAGGCCGTCTGAAAGCCCGTTTGACAAACCGTATAGATAGAAAAGACATCACCATGAACACACTCCCCTTCCAAACCGACATCGCCGAACGCATGCTTGCGGGCACGGAGGGCGAAACCATCCACCCCGACGCCCGCTTTTTTCAGACGGCCAACGGCTACTGGATCGCCTGGCACGACGGCCAAGCCGCCGTCCTGCCGCCCGACGCAGCCGAGGGCGAACCCTGCTTCTGGGTCGAAGGCGCGCAGGATTTGGCCGAAGTCGCCGCGCTGGCGGAAAACGGAGATTTCGACGCAGCCGAAGACTTCGACGGCAGCGAAGACGAATGGCACGAAGCCCACGCCTGCGGCTGCGGCTGCGCCCACGGCGGGCACGAACACGGCTGACGCGGAGTCTGCTCCCGCCTACGCAGAAAGGCCGTCTGAAAAAACCGAAACAGGGTTTTCAGACGGCCTTTAACAAGCAACGCACACCGTAGCAACTGTATTTTTCACCCCGTCGGGCAAAAATACCAAAACTCAAATCAAGCCGTTTGGATACCGTTTTCGGTGGTACCGTTTTCGGCAAAATAATCACGCATCCGGGCATTCAATATCGTCAGCAGTTTGCGCATACATGCCGTAACGGCAACCTTATACGGCTTACCCTTGGACAGCAGGCGCTGATAGAAATCCCGAATAAGCGGTTCAAAACGTGTCGCCACCACGGTAGCCATATACAGCGCCTTACGCACCGCAGACCTTCCGCCGAAGCAGCGGCTTTTGAATTTGGTTTCCCCGCTCTCCCTCGGGTGCGGGGCAATACCGACCAGACTCGCTATCCGTTTGTGGCTCAGCCGTCCCAATTCGGGCAGCATCGCCATCAGCGTAGCCGTCGTTATCGAACCGATGCCTTTGATTTGTTCCGCCACTTGGGCTTTGCCGTCAAAATGCGTGTGGGTGTGGTCATCGATTTGTTTGTCCAAGTCGTCAATCAGCCGGTCAAAATGGGCAATCAGTTGTTTGACGCTTTTAACTTGCGTTTCGTGAACCTGATGCAGTCGGTTTTTCTCGGCAGTCCGCATCTCCACCAGCTGGTTGCGGCGGTTAACCAATGCTTCCAACACTTCTTCCGCTTCGGTGGGCGGCTGGTAGAGCATGGTTTGCCAACCTTCTTTCTGTGCCGTCATCTGTGCGAAGAAGGCGAGCATTTGGGCATCTTTGGCATCGGTTTTGGTCAGCGACTGCGATTGGACAAACTGATGCGTCTGACGCGGGTTGGCGATGATTACGGCTATGCCTGCGCGGTGGTTCGCTTTCTTATTCACTAAATCTTAAAAAATAACCATCTGGATCCAAAATCGAAAATTCATGGGGATATATAAAGCTATCTCCTACTCGAAATTCTCTTTTTGTCAGGGGACGATGGATAGGATAGTCAGCTTCCAGCAGTTTTTGGTGGAGCTGAGGAACATCCGCAATGCCAAAGGAAATATTGACACCGCGCCCGAAAGGATAGGTCAGCTGAGCTAATTCTTCTGCGCTGCCTTCTTCTAGCATAAGTTGGCAGTCTTCAAGCGAGAGAAAGAGAAATTTCTCCTCTCGACGCTCGTATTCGACAGAGAATCCTAGCAGGTCGCAGTAGAAGTGGCGTGATTTTTCGATGTCAGATACTACAAATTCAGGAATGACAGCTTGATAGTCCATTCGTTTTCTCCTTAGAGTTCAATCTCCATGACAATGGGTGTGTGGTCTTGGCGCGCACCGGAGTCAATCATATCAGACTTAGTCACCTTGTCAGCCACTCGGTTGCTGGTCAGCCAGTAGTCGATTCTCCAGCCTGTATTGTTGATTTTAGAAGTCTTGCTGCGCTGCGCCCACCAAGTGTATTGGTTGGGGATATCGCCGTGTAAGTGGCGGAAGGTGTCGGTGAAGCCTTTAGCCAGCAGGTTGGTGAAGCCAACACGTTCTTCGTCGGTAAAGCCTGGTGAACGGCGGTTGCTGGCTGGATTGGCTAAGTCGATTTCCTTGTGGGCCACATTATAGTCACCAGTTGCAAGTACTGGTTTTTGTTCATCTAGTGTTGCCAAGTATTCAGCGTATTTGGCATCCCAGACTTGACGGTCATCCAAACGTTTGAGGCCATCGCCAGCATTAGGCGTATAGACCTGTGTAACAAAGAAACCGTCAAATTCCAGCGTAATGATGCGACCTTCAACATCCATGGTTGACGGAGCGCCGATTTCTGGGAAGGTTACGGTTGGCGTCAGTTCTTTATGGCTTTGGCGGCGGAACTTTGAGACCGCCGGTGCTTTCCATGACGACGAGGGCGACCTTGTGTTTTTTAAGGTATTCGACGGTATGGGCGATACCTTTGGGGTTGTTGGTTTCGGTTTTGGTTTTAGACAAAGACGAAACGGCGATGACGAAGTTTCGTTTGGCGATGTCGATGCCTGCGTAATTGTGTTGGGTACTCATCATAAACCTGCCTTGCATTCGGTTGTGTTGTCTGGCAACTGTCCGGTTGTGTCGATGGGTTGCCCGACCGCTCCCTGAGCTACGCAACGGTTGTTTGCCTTGGTCGGATGCGGGCGGCGGCGGGCGGTTTGTTGCTAGGATACGGAAGTTCCGATATACAAGGTCGGATTCTCGAATCCGACGGCCGGCCGCAAGGGCGGCATGGGGCGGCAGCGGCGTGATGGAACGTGGATTTTCCCCTTGCGGGGAAACGTCGGATACGAGTATCCGACCTACAATCAGGCTGCGCGGGAATGACGTTGCTGAAACCTGTCGGAACAACAGCGTTCCCTCTCCCGCTCGCGGGGGAGGGCTAGGGTGGGGGCTCTCACCGCTGCGGTGACTTTTGCGGGCGGCGGTACAAAAGCAGTCCTGCGGCCTGCCACCCCCACCCCCACCCCAACCCTCCCCCGCGCTTGGGAGCGCAGGGGAGGGCGCGGATTGCCGTTGCCCCGAAGGCCGTCTGGAAAAGCCAAAACCGGCTTTCAGACGGCCTTTTCGTTGTCTGCACAGGCGGGTTGCGGTTGTTTACAAAGCGCCCTGCGCCAGTCCGTCGAGGAAGCCGCGCAGGGCGAAGGAGCGCAGGTTGTCGGTTTCGAGCAGGGTGAGGCAGACGAGTTCTTCGCCTTCGGCGTGGCGGGGGTTGCGGCGGCGGAAGTAGGCGGCTTCGGGGTGGGCGGCGGTTTTTTCGTTCAGCCATTCGCTTTTCAGGTGGCCTTGCGATTGCGGGTAGCGCACGAGGCCGCTTTCGGCGTGGTAGTGCGCGCCGAAGCGGTCGGCGGCGAGGCGGTCGATGAGCTCCTGCACGTCGGGCGGGGTGGGGTGGCGGCGGTTGGGGTAGTAGGTTTTGCTGAATACGTTGAGGTAGCGGTAGGTGCGGTCGCCTTTGACGATTAAGAGCCAGTAGAGCGGGGCGTCGGGCATTTGCGCTTTCAGACGGCCTGCCAGGGCGCACCAGGCCAGCGGCAGGGTTTGTTCGCCCCAATAGCGGTGGTCGATAACGGTGTCGCCGGAGAAAACGGCGCGGGCGGCTCGGCCGTTGTCGGTGAAGGGGATGGTTTTGAGGGTGGTGAAGCCGCGTATTTGTCCGTCGGTGTCTTCGAGCAGCAGGATATGGTCTTTTTCGCCGAGGTCGCGGCGGAAGAGTTCGGGCGTGGTGCCTCCGTAGTAGCGCCCGTAGAGGGCGTAGAGTGCGGCGGTTTGTTGCGCGGACAGGGTTTGCGGGGCGAGGGTGCGGGTGGTGAGTTTGTTCATGGCAGTTTGCGGGTCAGACGGATCAGCCAGAAGGCGAGGGCGGCGACGAGGAGGGCGGTGGCGGTTTGGTTGGCCAGATGCGGCGTTTCCCAGCCGATAAACCATACTTCGGCGTGCGGGTGGTGGCGGTGGAAGGCGGCGATGTAGGCGGCGAAACAGGTTTCGGCGGCGAACATGGCGGCGAGCACGGCAAGGTGGGCGGCGAGCGGGCGCGGGGTTTCGCGGCGGCACAGCCAGGCGGCGGGCAGGAGGATGGCGATGCTGAGCAGGTCGTGGGCGATGCCGTAGGCGTACTGCCAGCGGTTGAGGCTGTACATCAAAACGATTTCGGCGAGGGCGCGGGCGAGCATGGGCAGCCAGAAAAGGAGGTAGGCGGCTTTCAGACGGCCTGAAACGTGGCGGGAGCAGAAAACGAAGGGCGGCAGCACCAGCCAGAACAGGACGGTTGCGCCCAGCCACAGGGCTTTGGGCAGGGCGATTTGCCCGCCCGCTGCGGCGAAATGATTCTGCCAGACATAAAACATCAGCGAGGCGGCGAGCATGGCGAGGGAGGCCGTCTGAAAGGCGCGTTTCACAAATGCAGCTCCTGTTCGCGCACGATGCCTGCGGCTTCGGGTTCTCCGCCTGCGGCGAGAGTTTGCCGCCATGAGGTGATTTCGGGCATCAGGAGGTCGGCGGCGCTGTTGCAGAATCGCGCGCGGCCGCCGAAGCGGTCGATATTGTCGCGCTGCTGTTTCATCATGGCGACGTCCTGGCCGATGATGAAGTGCGACAGCGGCTCGAAAACGAGGCGGATAAGCGGGTTCAGACGGCCGAATTTGTAGCTGACGACGGTGTGCACTTCGGTGGTGTCCTCGTCCAGCGGCGTGCAGGAGGAGGTGACGATGTAGTGTTTGCCGTCGGAGAAGCGGTAGTCGACGCGCGAGGTGGCGGGGGAGATGAAGCGGTCGGTGTGCGACATTTCGGTATCGCTGTTTTGCAGCAGCTTCCACACCAGGCTTTTTTCGCGCGGCTCGTTTGCGTATTCGATTTGCGCGCCGTCGGCATTGCGCCGCAGCAGGGCACGCACGGGTTTGCCGGTGGGGGCGCGGAACCAGGAGTTGTGCACATACACCGCGTGCGGGCAGTCGAGGAAGTTTTCCAAGCACCAGTCGACGGGTGCGGCAAAGCGGGTTTTCATGCGGAAGGTGGTGTAGCCCGCCTCGTCCAGGCAGGCGAAGGGCAGCGGCGCGGGCGCGGCGGGCGTGCCGATACACAGCCAGACATAGCCGTCCTGCGCGGTGCAGTGTACGGCGGGCACGCGCACGTCGGGCGTGGCGCAGCCGCACAGGGCGGGAATCTCCGCCAGCCTGCCTTCGCCGTCGAACGACCAGCCGTGGTAGGCGCAGCGCAGGCAGCCGTTTTCCACTTTGCCGATCGACAGCGGCACGTTGCGGTGCGGGCAGCAGTCGACAAGCGCGGCATAGCGGCCGCCGCCCTGATGGAAAACGGCGTAGTGCCGCCCGAAAAGCCGCACGGCCTGCGGCTTTTTGCGCACGTCTTTTTCGCGCGCGGCGATGTACCAGTAATTGTGCAGGCCGTTGGCGGCGGGAGTGTCGGGAGTGTTCATGAGTTGTTCCTTTTTTCTTTGTTTTCTATGCGTTTTGAGGCCGTCTGAAAGCCTGACCGGCCTTTTCAGACGGCCTCTCCGCCTTCCGCCGCGGGCGGCAGCAGCAGCGGGATTTTGCGCACGGCAAAGCGCTGTTCCTCGCGGAAAAAACGCGCCGCGTAAGCCTGCGGGTCGGCGCAGAAGTGCACCCGCAGGGCGGCGAGCTGGCCGGTGCGGCGGGCGTAGGCGTATTGCGGGTTGGCGGCCAGCGCCTCGTCCAGCCGCGCCGCCAGAGCATGGTTCTGCATCGTTTCGGCATCGGCCGACAATAGGCGGTAATACGGCGGATTGTCCTGCACGCCCTGCAACAGGGCGCGTTGCGCCAAATCGGGCGACACGGTTTCCATGGCGGTGCGGACAAAGGCTTCGTTGAGCTTTTCGCCGCACAAATCACAGGACAGGCTGCCGCGTCCGACAAATTCGATTTCGGGTACGCCGCCGTGCAGCGCGTGCACGCGCACATAATCGCCCGTGTCGTAGCGGTACAGCCCGCCCTGGGTGGTGACAATCAGGCGGTAATTGCCGCCTGCGCGCGTCTGCCAGGCGGGCACGATGCCGTCGGCGCCGGCAAATTCGTAGAAATGGCTGTCTATGGCTAGAAGCGTGGGGAGGCCGTCTGAAAGGCCGTTGGCGTTTTCAGACGGCCTTTCAGACGGCCTTCCGTGCGGGGCAAAGGGAATGCTGCCCGCAAACTCCGTCGCCAGCAGCCCTTTGCCTTCAATAAATACATGGGGAAACAGCTGCCGCAGCGCATCGGCGGGCGCGGCGGCGGTGTGGCTTGTCCAGCAGCTGACGGTGTCGAGGCGCGGCCAGATGGCGCGGGTGTCGGGCGTGTCGCGCGACAGGGCGCGGGAGAGCAGGGCGCGGCGGCGCGGGTCGGTGATGTGCGGCAGAATGTCGTCCTGATGCGTCTGCATGGCCTGCACAAAAAGCAGCAGCATGGTCGGACTCCACACGGAAACAAAGCTCAAATCCGCCGCCCCCAGCAGCAGGCGGGCGCAGGCAAGCTGCCATTCCTGCGCGCTTTGCGCCGAAAGCAGCTCGGGCAGAAACAGCACGCGCGGCAGCAGCGCGGCAGCGGTTTCGCGGCCGAAATAGTCCAAATCGCTGCCGCTGCCGATGGGGATGCCGCCTGAGGTGTGCGTGCGGCCGCGCGCGGCGGGGCTGACGATAAAAAACAGCCTGCCCGCAAAGGCCGCAGGCCGCCGCCGCCGCACATCCGCCAGCCAGGGCAGAACGGCGCGGCGGAAGGCGGCATAGAGGCTTTCGGTATAGGGAACAAGTTTCGCGCCGCCCGTGCTGCCGCCCGTTTCCTCGAAGCAGACGGGGTTTTCCGTGGTGAGCACGCCCGCTTCGCCCGCCGCGGCGCGTTCTATCAGGCTGCGCAAGCCCTCATAATCCGATACGGGCACGGCGCGGGCGAAATCTTCGTAGCCGCCGATGCGGGAAAAACCGTGCCGCCGTCCGAAAAGGCTGCCGCCGCCCGATTGCACGATGTCGCGCAAAACGGCGCGCTGCGCCTCCTGCGGTTGCAATAAGGCCGTCTGAAAACGGGAAAGGGCGGCGGAAAGGGCGGGCAGTGTGGGCATAAGAGGCCGTCTGAAAAAAGCGGGAGACTACAATAAAGCGCGCCCCTCTGAAAGGGGCGCGGCAGGACGGTAAATTAAAAACACGATAATTCAACGCATTGAACAGAGCGCCGAAAATAGCGCTTGCGCCCCCTGCGCGGATTTGGTTTAATCCGCGCTTCGCTGAGAAGCACGGGTGATTAGCTCAGTTGGTAGAGCGTCTGCCTTACAAGCAGAATGTCGGCGGTTCGACTCCGTCATCACCCACCACAAGTTTCCTTTCATTGTCTTATTGACGGTGATGCGCGGTGGTAGCTCAGTTGGTTAGAGTACCGGCCTGTCACGCCGGGGGTCGCGGGTTCGAGCCCCGTCCGCCGCGCCAAAATCATCGGGTGATTAGCTCAGTTGGTAGAGCGTCTGCCTTACAAGCAGAATGTCGGCGGTTCGACTCCGTCATCACCCACCAAAGTTTCCTTTCATTGTCTTTTGACGGTGATGCGCGGTGGTAGCTCAGTTGGTTAGAGTACCGGCCTGTCACGCCGGGGGTCGCGGGTTCGAGCCCCGTCCGCCGCGCCAAACATTCGTTTTTCCTTTCTTCATTTTATATTTCCTTTCTTGATTTATTTTGCGGCCGGGTTTCCCGGCCGTTTTTCTGTCTGCCGTCTGTGCGGCTGCCGAGGTCGGGGGCGGCAAGGCCGTCTGAAACCCCGTTTTCAGACGGCCTTAATCTTGCGCCCCATGCGTTTGGGCTATAATCCGCCCCTTTTTCAGACGGCCTCTTTCCATGATTCCCTTAGACCGCGTTCCCGCGAAAAACGACCCCCGCCTGCCCGTTTTGCTGCTGCAATTCACCTTTGTCTTCTGCGGCATCACCTTTTGGGGCTTCAACCGCAGCCCCGCGCAGGTCGGCCTGATTTTGGCCGTGTGCGTCGCGCTCGACTGCACGCTGCATTATCTGTTGCGCAAAAAAACGCTGCTTGTTCCTATCAGCGGCCTGATTACCGGCTTCGGCCTCTCCGTGCTCACCAATTTTTCGCACGGCCTGTGGCTCGCCCTCGTGCCGCCGTTTTTCGCCACCGCCTCGAAATACGTGTTTACCGTCAACGGCCGCCATATCTACAACCCCGGCCTGTTCGGCGTGATTGCCGCGCTGGTGCTCAGCGACGGCATGATTACCCCCGCGCCCGCCTACCAGTGGGGCGGCGCGGGCATCACCGCCTTTTTCATCGCCACCGCCGCGCTGATGCTGTTTGCCCTCAACATCCGCCGCAGCGTTCTGATCGTGTCCTTCCTCGTGTTTTACGCCATGCAGCTCGCCCTGCGCGCCTGGCTGCTGCGCCACCACATCCCGCCGCAAACCCTGTTTATGGGCGCGTTTTCCTCGCCCGCCTTCTACCTCTTCACCTTCTTTATGATTACCGACCCGCCCACCTCCGCCGAATCGCGCAAAGGGCAGGTGTTCATGGCCTTTTTCATCGTTTTCGTCGATCTGCTTCTGCACAAATTCCAAAGTTTCTCGACGCTGTTTTACTCCGCCTTCCTGTATATGACTATGCGCGGCCTGTGGCTGGCGTGGCAAAACCGCGCCCGCTACCGCCATCCCGCCCCCGTTCTCAAACAACAGGCCAAAGCCCTGTTGCTCACCGCCCTGATCGGCCTTACCGGCTGGGGCGCCTACCGCGCCAACCACGCCTTTGCCGCCGACGACATCCGCTTCCGTTTCGCCGAAATCCCCGCCGCACAAAGCGGCATAGGCGGCGCGCAGGGCGACATCTGGGAGCGCACCGACCCGCGCATGCAGCACGTCGCCAAATGGCTGCTCTCCGTCGGCGATGCCGCCGCCGTGGCCGACGTCGACAACGACGGCCTGCCCGACATCTTCCTCACCCAACCGCTCAAATCCGAACAGGACCGCGCCCAACTGTTTTTAAACAAAGGCGGTTTCCGTTTCGAGCGTTTCGACATCCCCGCTCTTGCGCCCCACCGCAGCCATCCCGAACAACACGGCCTGATCGCCGCCGCCACCTGGTTCGACATGGACAACGACGGCGACCAAGACCTGCTGTTGGGCACGGGCTTCGGCAAAGGCCGCCTGCTGCGCAACGAACTCAAAGAAACAGGCCGTCTGAATTTCAGCGAAATCGGCCATGAAAGCGGCCTCGACCACTACCAAATCAGCGTCGCCACCAACGTCCTCGACCTCGACAACGACGGCCTGCTCGACATCTTCGTCGGCAACGTCATGCAAACCCACCTGCCCGGCTACCAACGCCCCGTACCCTACAACATCTTCAAACTGCCCGCGCCAGAATACGAAGGCGACCGGCGCATGTTCAACGTCATGCACCGAAGCTGGCACAACGCCGACAACGCCGACGAAAACCGCCTCTTCCGCAACCTCGGCGGCGGCCGCTTCGAGCGCGTGCCGCAAAAGCAAACCGGCTTCGAGGGCAGACGCTGGACCATGGCCGCCGCCACCGGCGACCTCAACGGCGACGGCTACGCCGACCTCTATATCGCCAACGACTTCGGCCCCGACGAACTCTATCTCAACCAACAGGGCAAAGGCTTCCAAGCCATTAAAGGCAGCTTCGCCGGCTCCGTCGGCCGCGACACCTACAAAGGCATGAACGCCGGCTTCGCCGACCTCGACGACAACGGTCGCCCCGACATCCACGTCTCCAACGTTCACGAAAAACTGCAGGCCGAAGGCAGCCTGCTGTGGATGAATTACAGCCAAAGCGGCCAAACCGACGCCACCGCCTTCCGCGACGAAGCCGCCCGCCGCAACGCCCTTAACGAGCGCCGCTTCGGCTGGGGCGCGGCCTTCGGCGACCTCGACCGCGACGGCCGCCTCGACTTCATCCAGGCCAACGGCATGGCCGACGACGCCTACGACAAAAAAGAAGCCGTCTGCCCCGATTACTGGTATTGGAACGCGCAAATCGCCCTCACCAACCCCGACGTACACGGCTACGCCGACCGCTGGGCCGACGTGCGCGGCCGCTGCGTCTTCGGCTTCGAGGCCAACCGCGTCTATATGAATAAAGGCGCCTACTTCGTCGACATGGCCGAACAGGCGGGCTGGACGAAAAAAGGCACCTCGCGCGGCATGATCCTCGCCGACTTCGACAACGACGGCGACCTCGACAGCCTCGTCACACACATGACCGCCGCCCCGAGCCTCTACCGCAACGACAGCCAACCCGCCAACTGGATAGGGCTGCAACTCGTTGGCAACGGCACAAGCTGCAACCGCGACGCCCAAGGCAGCACCCTCGTCCTCGCCGCCGAAAACAGCCCCACCGGCGCGGCGCAACACCGTGAAGTCTACGCCAACAACGGACTCGCCGCGCAAAACGACCGC
This sequence comes from Neisseria sp. 23W00296, assembly GCF_044772855.1. Classification (NCBI taxonomy): domain Bacteria; kingdom Pseudomonadati; phylum Pseudomonadota; class Betaproteobacteria; order Neisseriales; family Neisseriaceae; genus Neisseria; species Neisseria sp. 23W00296. Next base: position 1,055,814 of record NZ_CP173024.1, read on the forward strand.
CGCATCCTCTTCGGCCTCGGCAGCCGCCCCGACAAAGAAGCCCGCATCACCGTCCGCTGGTGCGGCTACGGCAAAGAGCAGACCTACACCCTGAAAACCGGGCAGTACCACCGCATCGAACAGCAGTAAACCCCTTTCAGACGGCCTTTGCGGTTACGCAGAGGCCGTCTGAAAGCAACAAGCCGCGTAAGTCGGGCATTGATGCCGTCTGAAACCGCCGATACCCCGCACACGCCGTTCCCTCTCCCGCTTGTGGGGGAGGGCTAGGGTGGGGGCTTATGCCGCTGCGGCAATTTTTGCAGGACATCAGCGAAAAGCGGTTCTGCCAACCGCCACCCCCTCCCCAACCCTCCTCTGCGCAAGCGCAGGGGAGGGAGCAGATTGCAGTTTCCCCGAAGGCAGCCTGAAACCCAGCCCCCCAACCGCCCCCAAACAGGATCCCCCCAACCATGAACAGCAAAACATTCCTCCGCCACCTCGCCGCTTACCTCAAAACCCACAGCCCCCACCCCGATGCCGTCTGGCAAAAAAACACCCTCCTGTTCCAACAAAACGGCGCAACCTACGGCGAAATCGCCTTCACCGACATGGGTTGGGAAAACAGCCTCAGCCTGTTCTGCTACGCCTACAACACCGAAATCGGCGGGCACATCGTCCAAACCCTGTCTCCCTATATGCGCCCCAACGAGCCCGACGAATTCAACCTTATCTTTCGGCAAGACGCCGTCAACTTCATCGCCCAACTGCCCGAAACGAAAGAGCAAGCCGAGCCGTATTGCGCCGACATCGCACGATACATAAAAGAGCAATGCCTGCCCGTTATCCTCGCCGTGCACCAAGCCCCCGCCGACCTGCTCCGATGCCTCGTCGAGCATCCCGGGCAATTCCGCTTCAAAGCGCTCGTCGCCGACTTTATCGTCCGCCGCCACCAACTCGCCGCCGACCATCCCCTCGTGCAAAACCTGTTTGCCCGCCCGTTTCCCGAACACACCGCGCCCAACGCCCCGTTTTCCACCCTCGACTGCATCTTCAAAGAACGCCTCACGCAGCCTGAAAACCAACGCACCGCCCACCCCGTTTACGACCCCATGCCCGATTTTGTCGACAGCACATACGGCAGCTACATGGACGACATCGCCGACATCTCGGCAGTGTTTGACTGCCGCTGGATGTTCGTGCGCCTGAACTACGTTCCCGACGGATGCGAAGCGCAGCGCGAATACTATCTGGAAGCGGGACAACGCGCCTTGCGCCAATACGAAGCCCTCTACCGCTTCTACGACGCGCACGGACTCTCCGCCAAACGCCTGAGCGGCGGCGACGGCAAAATCATCAAAGACCCCGTCTATCCCGCCGACCTCACCGCCGAAGGTCTGCGCTTCGCCCGCACCGCCCACCACTGGCAGGACACCAAAGGCGCGGCGAAAAACCCGCCCGATGTGAAATATTTGGAAAGAAAGTTGAAAGAGATGCGGGCGCAGGAAGGGGGCGGAGAGGCCGTCTGAAAGTTCTGTTTGGGATGTTCAGACGGCCTCAAAGCAGACGCATTTTTCATCGCACGCAAAACCGAAGTTTTCAAAACCAAGCACATCCGCCACAACGGCAAAGGCCGTCTGAAAGCCCGAAAATGTCCCTCACTCCCGAACAACTCCATCTCCCCTACCGCCAAACTGCCCTGCGTGCCCGACTCGACCGCGCGGGCGTTGTTTTCCAATTCGGCATCTGGCAAGCCGAACCCACGGCGACCCCCGAAGCCGTCCACGCCACCGCGCTTCATGCCCTGTTCGCGCACACCCTGCAAGAGTGGCACGATGCGCAGGCAGCGCGTGCCGGTGCGTTTGTGCGCGAACGTCTTGCCGCTGCCAAAAACGAAAGCGCGCGAAAAAATCCGTCGCGCCGTCGGACAAAACCCGTTTCCGCCGCTCACCTTCCATCCCGAAACCGCCCGCAGCGTGCCGCTCGATATCCGTTTCCTGCAAAGCACCGACAGCCTGCGCCCGCACCGCGACTATGCGCAAACCGTCCGTCCGCACAGCCGCGCCGCCGCCCAAAGCGAATTTGACCCGCAAAACTGGTTTGTCCGCCTTTACCGCGATTTCAACGAACCGCCCTACGGTTTGGGCGATTTGTCCGATACCGGCCGCCGCGCCCTGTGGACGGACTTCTGCACGCAAACGGGGCTGCTGCCCGATCGGGGCGTAAGCGTGCGCGACTGGGTGCGGCACAACGGTTTCGACAGTAAAGGCAGGGCACAATCGGCCCGCCATCCGCTGAGCAGTTATTTCGACGACAGTTTGGAATGGTGGGGCATCTGGTGTCTTACCGTGCACAATCCCCGCCGCGGGAAAGTCGCCGCCGTTGCCGCCAGCGTAACGGATTAAAACCGCTCCGCCCGCGCCGAAGCCGTGTTTTCAGACGGCCTTTGAGGCCGTCTGAAAACACTTATAGAGCGCGTAGGATGCCGCCCCGCGACGCACGCGGTTTATGCGGTATCGGCCGTTCACATTAAGGCCGTCTGAAATCCGTAGCAGGTGCTTTCAGACGGCCTTTGAGGCTGTCTGCGCAGCGTAAGGAAATGGCGAAGCGGAAAAACAAAGCAGCCTGAAAAGCCGGTTTGTCCGCTTTCAGGCTGCCTTGTTGTCTGCCAAACCCTAGGGCGTATTGACAATCAACATTTTGGCGGCTTTTCCGTCCTAAAACGGCATCTGCCGCGTTGAAAATACTCGCCTATGGGCGGCATAGGCTCGCATTTTCGCCTTCATCTGCCGTTTTATGCCGCAAAATCTGCTTCAAAAGTTGAATGTCAACACGCCCCAAGCCGCTTAAAGTCCGTCTGAAAACGGGTTCAGCAGCGGCACGTTCAGTTCGGCGAAATCGCGCGTGTTGCGCGTTACCAGTGTCAAATCGTTGCGGATGGCAGTGGCGGCAATCAGCGCGTCGTTGTAGGGGCGTTGGTCGGAAACGTGCAGGCGGGCGCAGATGCGGGCGGTGTGGCGGTCGATGGGCAGGATGCGGCTGTCGAAGGTGGGGACGACGGTGTCGTTCAGCCAGCGTTGCAGCCGCGCAAACTGCGCTTCGCCGCCGCGGTGGCGCACGCGCAAAATGCCCTGTTCGATTTCCAGCAGGGTGATAACGCTCAGGTAGCAGTCGTCCAAACGGATTGAGTCAAACCACGCCAAAAACTGCGGCGGCGTGTGGCTGCTTCGGATTTTGCGGATTTCGGACAACACGTTGGTATCCAGCAGATACATCAGAACAGTTCCTCACGGTCGGCAATCGGGCAGCGCGGAAACTCCACTTCGCCCACAAATTCCAAATCTTCCACGCTCATGCCGAGCCGCTCGGCATTGCTTTTCGGGTGTTTGTTCAAAGCACGGTACGCCGCATAGTTCATCAGTACATAGGCGGGCTCGCCGCGGTCGGTGATGCACACGGGGGCGGTGTCGCTCATGTTTTTGGCTTTGGCGACGTTTTGGTTGAATTCGCGGCTGCTGATGGTCTGCATAATGGTCTCCGTTTCAAATGTAGCAACGTGCGGATATTGTAGCAGGGCAAGGGGAAAACAGACAAAAAGGCCGTCTGAAAAAGTGCGAAGCACGTTTCAGACGGCCTTCTATCTTTTCAGACGGCCTCAGAGGCCGTCTGAAAAAGCAAAAGCGGGGCGCGGGTTTATTCCCACTCGATCGTGGCGGGCGGTTTGCCGCTCACGTCGTACACCACGCGGTTGATGCCTTTGACTTCGTTGATGATGCGGTTGGACACGCGGCCGAGCAGGGAGTAGGGCAGCTCGGCCCAGTGGGCGGTCATAAAGTCGCTGGTAATCACGGCGCGCAGGGCGACGACGTAATCGTAGGTGCGGCCGTCGCCCATCACGCCGACGGATTTTACCGGCAGGAATACGGCAAAGGCCTGGCTGGTGAGGTCGTACCATGAAGTGCCGTTTTCGTCGGTGGTGTTGCGCAGCTCTTGGATGAAGATGTCGTCGGCCTGGCGCAGGAGGTCGGCGTATTCTTTTTTCACTTCGCCGAGGATGCGCACGCCGAGGCCGGGGCCGGGGAAGGGGTGGCGGTACACCATTTCGCGCGGCAGGCCGAGGGCGACGCCCAACTCGCGCACTTCGTCTTTAAACAGGTCGCGCAGCGGCTCGAGCAGTTTGAGTTTCATGTTTTCGGGCAGGCCGCCGACGTTGTGGTGCGACTTGATGGCGTGGGCCTTGTTGGTTTTCGCGCCCGCGCTTTCGATAACGTCGGGGTAAATTGTGCCTTGCGCCAGCCATTTGGCGTTGGTGAGTTTTTTCTCTTCTGCGTCAAATACTTCAATGAATTCTGCGCCGATGATTTTGCGTTTTTGTTCGGGGTCGGTCACGCCGGCGAGTTTCGCCATAAACTGTTCGCTGGCGTCCACGTGAATCACGCGCACGCCCAAGTTGTCGGCAAACATTTTCATCACGTTTTCGGCTTCGTTCAGGCGCAGCAGGCCGTGATCGACAAACACGCAGGTGAGCTGGTCGCCGATGGCGCGGTGAATCAGCGCGGCGGCCACGGAAGAATCGACGCCGCCGGACAAGCCCAAAATCACTTCGTCGCTGCCGACCTGCTCGCGGATTTTGGCCACGGCTTCGTCGATGTAGTTGGGCATCGTCCAGCTTGGTTTGGCTTCGCAAATGTCCAAAACAAAGCGGTTGATGAGGGCGCGGCCTTGTTTGGTGTGGGTAACTTCGGGGTGGAACTGGATGCCGTAAAACTGCTTGGCGGCGTGTTCCATCATGGCGATGGGGCAGGAGGGGGTGTCGCCGATGATGCTGAAGCCTTCGGGCAGCTTGGAGACTTTGTCGCCGTGGCTCATCCATACGTCGAGGGTGTTGGGCTGGCCGTCTGAAATGCCGCGTGTGAGTTCGCTGTCGATGGTTTTGACTTGGGCGTAGCCGAATTCGCGCTGGTTGCCCGGCTCGACGTCGCCGCCAAGGTGGTAGGCCATAAACTGCATGCCGTAGCAGATGCCGAGCACGGGGATACCCAAATCGAAAATGCCGGTGTCGGCCTGATAGTCGGAGTTGTAAACCGAATTGGGACCACCGGAGAGGATAATGCCTTTCGGATTGAAGGCTTTGATGGCGTCAAGCGGCATATCGTAGGGGTGCAGCTCGCAGTAAACATGGGCTTCGCGCACGCGGCGGGCGATAAGCTGGGTGACTTGCGAACCGAAGTCGAGAATAAGGATTTTGTCTTGGGTCATGGCGGTTTCGAGTGGATTTTGGGTCAAAAAAACGGGGCGGATTTTAACATAAAAGGCCGTCTGAAAGCCTGACGCAGGTTTTCAGACGGCCTCCGATACCCGATGGGGCAGGGCGCTTATTTCACGCGCATATCGCCGGTTTCGACGAAACGCTGGTGCCACGACAGGGCTTCGTTCAGCAGGTGCGGCGTGTGCAGGCCGCCGCCGGATTTCTCGGCGCGGTCGAAGTAGTCGCGCAGCTGGTCGCGGTAGTCGGGGTGGGCGCAGTTTTCAATGATGAGGCGGGCGCGCTCGCGCGGGGCTTTGCCGCGCAAATCGGCCAGACCCTGCTCGGTAACCAGCACCATCACGTCGTGTTCGGTGTGGTCGTGGTGGGAAACCATCGGCACGATGCAGGAAATCGCCCCGCCTTTGGCTACCGACGGCGATACGAAGAAGGACAGGAAGGAATTGCGGGCAAAGTCGCCGGAACCGCCGATGCCGTTCATCATTTTGGTGCCCATGATGTGGGTGGAATTGACATTGCCGTAGATGTCGGCTTCGATCATCGCGTTCATGCCGATGATGCCGAGGCGGCGGATCAGCTCGGGGTTGTTGGTGATTTCCTGCGGGCGCAGGATGATTTTGCTGCGCAGCGCGTCGATGTTGTTGTTGAAGCGCTCGAGTGCGTCGGGGCTGAACGACAGGGCGGTGGCGGATGCGGAAAGCATTTTGCCGCTCAGAATCAGGTCGAGCATGCCGTCCTGCAATACTTCGGTGTAGCCGACCAAATCATCGAAGGGGCTGTCCTGCAAACCGGCCAGTACGGCGTTGGCAACGTTGCCGACACCCGATTGCAGCGGCAGCAGGTTTTTCGGCAGGCGTCCCATTTTGACTTCGTGCGAGAAGAAGTCGATGATTTGCGCGGCAATGCTCTTGGACATTTCGTCCGGCTCGGCGAATTTGCTGTTGCGGTCGGAGGCGTCGGTCAGCACGATGCCGACGACTTTGTCCAAGTCGCAAGTCATATAGGGCGAGCCGATGCGCTGGCCGGCTTCGGTCAGCATCAGCGGCTGGCGATTGGGCGGCAGGCCGAGGCTGTCGTAGATGTCGGCCATGCCTTCGAGTTTGGCATTTTGCTGCGCGTTGACTTCAATGATGATTTTTTTCGCGTATTGCAGCCAGGTAACGTTGGTGCCGACTGCCAGCGAGGGGATCAGTTTGCCGTCGGCGGTGATGCCCGCCACTTCGATAACGGCCACGTCCATGTCGCCGAAAAAGCCGGCGCGAACCTGCGGCTCGATGTGCGACAGGTGCACGTCTATGTAATAGGCGTCGCCTGCGTTAATCTGGTTGCGCATGGTGGGATCGGACTGGAAGGGGCTGCGGAAAGAAACGGCCTCGGCGCGGGCAAGCACGCCGTCGCATTCGTCGGCAGTAGAGGCACCGGTAATCATGCGGATTTTGTAGGGTTGTCCGGCCTGGTGGGCTGCCTGTGCTTTTTCGGCGATGGCAGTGGGAACGGCTTTGGGGTAGCCCGCGCCTGTAAAGCCGCTGATGCCGACGGTCATGCCGTTTTCGATAAAGGCGGCCGCCTGTTCGGCGGAAATGATTTTTTGGCGCAAGCCTTCGTGTTGCACACGTTCTGCTGCTTGGGTCATGAGGTTTTCTCCTTCAAATACATATAAGAAACCGCCCGTAAGGCGCGGGGTTGGAACAAATCCGGCCGCACGCGGGCAGGCCGGATGCTTCGGAATATATAGTAAAGGTTTGCCAGTGTAAAGTTTCCGCAAACATATGCCGCGCAGCATGGTTCGGCTTTAAAAAAACGCAAAGACTGCCGCCCTCCGCAGCCGATTTTTTCAGACGGCCTTTCTTTTGCCGGACAAGCTTGTATAATCCGCCCTTTCGTTTTTTCCGTTTCCCGCAAAGGAACTTTATGAAGCACACTCTGAAACTGAGTCTGACCGTATTGGCCGCCGCCTGCGCGCTGGCCGCCTGCAAACAGGAAACCGGCGCTCCCGCCGCCTCCGCCGCGCAAAGCGCTTCCGCCGCCCAATCCGGCGCGAAAGATCCTGCGGCATTGGGTACGCCCGAGCAGCAGGCCAGCTACGCCATCGGTATGGACATCGGCCGCAACCTCAAAAACCTGAAAGACCAGGGCGTGAGCCTCGATTTGAAAATGTTCAGCGAAGCCGTGCAGACTGTCGTAGAAGGCAAAGAAACCCGCATCAGCCCGCAGCAGGCCGAAGAAGTGCTGGTGGCATTCATTCAGAAAGAACAGGAAAAAGCCCAGGCCGCCGCTCAGAAAGAAGCGCAGCCCGCCTTGGAAAAAGCCAAAGCATGGCTGGCCGAAAACGGCAAAAAAGAAGGCGTGAAAACCACAGCCTCCGGCCTGCAATATAAAGTAATCAAAGAAGGCACGGGCAAACAGCCCAAGCCCGATTCCATGGTCAGCGTCACCTACACCGGCAAGCTCACCGACGGCACTGTGTTCGACAGCAACGCCGATGCCAAAGAGCCGATGGCCTTCCCGCTGCCCGTGATGATCAAAGGCTGGCAGGAAGCCTTGCCGATGATGAAAGAGGGCGCGGAATACACCCTCTACATCCCGCCCGAACTGGGCTACGGCGATATGCCCCCGCCCAACTCCAAAATCCCGAAAAACGCCGTGCTGGTGTTTGACGTGAAACTGGCGGCCACCGGCGAAATGCCGAAAGACGCGATGGTCGGCATGCCGCCGCCGGAAAGCAGATAAAGGCCGTCTGAAAAAACGTCCGGCTCCGTGCCGCAAAAGGCCGTCTGAAAGCCCCGCCGCGCTTTCAGACGGCCTCCCTTATCCGTTTTTCCCCGCGCACCATAACAACATGAAACACAACATTACCCTGTCTCCCGACAACGAAACTTTTGAGGCGGACGACGGCGAAAGCATACTCGCTGCCGCCCGCCGGCAGGGCTTCAACCTGCCGCACTCCTGCCAGAACGGTATCTGCGGCCAATGCAAAGCCCGCGTCCTCTCCGGCCGCTTCGACCAGGCCGAACACGCCGAACAGGCGCTGCCCGCCGAAGAGGCCGCGCAAAACCACATCCTCATGTGCTGCTGCTTCGCCCAGAGCGACATCAGCCTCGAAGTGCCCGGCTACCGCAGCGGCAAAACCCCGCCCGTCAAAACCCTGCCCGCCCGCGTCGCTTCCGTCGACTACATCGGCGACACCGCTATCGTCCGCCTCGACATGCCGAAAAAGCCGCCCTTTGTTTTTCTTGCCGGGCAATACATCGACATCCTGCTCAAAGACGGCCGCAGCCGCAGCTACTCCCTCGCCAACAGCCCCTCGCAAACCGCGCAGCTCGAACTGCACATCCGCCGCCGCGAAGGCGGCCTGTTCAGCGGCCTGCTGTTCGGCAACGACCCCGCCGTCCGTGAGAAAACCGTCATGCGCGTGCGCGGGCCGCTGGGCACGTTCGCCTTGCAGGAAGACGACGGTTCCCCGCTCATCCTCCTGGCTACCGGCACCGGCTACGCCCCCGTGCAAAGCATCCTGCACCGCCTGGCCGAACAGCAGTCGCCGCGTCCCGTCCACCTCTACTGGGGCGGCCGCACCGAAAGCGAACTCTACTTTGCCCGCGAAGCCGCAGCGCTTATAGGCCGTCTGAAAAACGCCCGTTTCACTCCCGTCCTCTCCCGCGCACCCGAAAACCGGCAGGGCGCGCGCGGTTACGTCTGGCAGCAGGCGCTGGCCGACTATCCCGACCTGTCCGGGCATCAGGTATACGCCTGCGGCTCCCCCGCCATGATTGCCGACGCGCAGCGCGTGTTATGCGAAAAAGGCCGTCTAAAAAGAGAAGCCTTCTTCTCTGACGCTTTTTCGCCCGCGCAGGCCGATACTGCCGCAGAGGCCGTCTGAAAGCGCAGCTTCGGCAAAACCGAAACCGCACGCACGTTTTTTCAGACGGCCTCCAAACCGCATAAGGCCGTCTGAAAGCATTTCTGACGCGGTAAAAATTGCCCGTCCTATGCGCTGCACCGCCACGCCCAAACAGGTATAATGCCGCCAACCCAATGATTCGGCGGATAAATGCTGCGATAAGCGTTTGCATCGCCCTCCCGCAAAGAGGCCGTCTGAAAGCACGGCACCCGATGCGGCCGCCCCGAACCGTTCAAATACAGACAGAAGGAAACCGAAATGAACCGTATCTATAAAGTTATCTGGAATCACGAAACCGCCACATGGGTGGCCGCTTCCGAGCTGGCGCACGCCAAAGGCAAAAGCAAGTCCAAATCGGGCAGGTTGAAAACGCTGGCAGTTTTTGCGGCAGTAGGCCTGGCAACGGCTTCGCCATCTTTGGCGGCAATCACAGAAGGATCGGCAACAGGCACAGATGCCGTTGCCATCGGTACGAATTCTCAGGCATCAAGCGATTCTGCCGTGGCCGTCGGTATGAACGCCAAAGCCAACGGCAACCGTGCTGTAGCCGTCGGCAGCGGCGCTTCTGCTGCAAAAGATGATGCCACCGCTTTCGGCAACGCTGCCGAAGCATCAACGCAGAACTCGGTTGCCATCGGCAAAGCCGCCGCTGTGCGTGAAGCGAAGCCGGAAGAGCTGACAGCCGCCGGTGTCAATGCGCAGACGGCAGGCACAACCACAGGCAGCGGCTCGGTAGCCATCGGTGCGAACAGTAAAGCCTTCGGAACAAACTCCACCGCCGTCGGCCAGTCGTCCAATGCTTTGGGACAAAATTCATTTGCGGGAGGACAAGCCGCCAAAGCCTACGGCAAGTCGAGCACCGCCGTGGGTGACGGCGCGTCTGCCACCAATGACGCAGCCGTGTCTGTGGGTGCATTCTCCAAGGCCACGGCAGGCGGCGCGGCTGCATTCGGTTACAACGCCAATGCCGGTGCATTCGCCGCAGTAGCTGTCGGCCGTCAGGCAGAGGCGCTGAATAACGACGACATTTCGATAGGTGACGGCGCAGGTAAAGGCCGCAAAGACCAGGGTACGAGCTACGGCGGCACAGGTTTGTATTATGCAGACGGCCAACTTGCTGCCACTCCTGCCGCATCCATCGCCACCAACACCAATATCGCCGTCGGCAAAGACTCGGCCGTCAATTCGCTCGGTCTGCGCAATATCGCCATCGGCAACGCCGCCGGCACGTCGCACTTTGGTGAAGACAGCATCAGCATCGGTACAAACGCCAACAATTTCAAAGCCAACGGCGCGGCCGACGGCACCAAAACCGACACGCCCACCCGTGCGCGGCACACCATCGCCGTCGGCCAAAACGCGATGACCTACGGCGAAAACTCCATCGCCCTGGGCAACGGCGCGAAAACCACCAATTTCAAATACAACACCGGCGCGGCCACTCCGTCTTACACCAGTGCCAGCCGGGCAATGGCCATCGGCGAATCCTCCGACGCCTCGGGTACGTTTGCCACCGCGTTCGGCTTCCAGGCCAAAACCGAGCGCAACGATTCCACCGCCATCGGCAAGCAGGCGAAAATCCTCGCCAATCCGGCGGGCAATGCCGCCACCCTCGGCAACCATCTGGCCATCGGCAACGAATCGCTGGTGGGTCAGAACGTCGGCAGCCGTGCGACAGTGGTCGGCTATCAGGCGCAGGCCGTCGGCGCGGGCAACAACAAGCTGGCCGTCGGCACGCAGGCCGTTTCCAGCGGCACGATTGCCTCCGCCGTCGGCGTGGGCGCGAAGGCGCACGGCGACACCACTTCGGCCTACGGCTCTTACACGCAGGTGAGCGGCGGCTTCGACAGCATGGCCACAGGCTCGTCAGCCGCCGTCGTCAAGGGCAGCGGCAACATCGCTTCTTCGCAGGCCGCCATCGGCTCGGGCAGCATCACCGCCGCCAAAGGCGCAGTGTCCGTCGGCACGGGCACGATGGTGTTCGGCGAAAACTCCGCCTCCATTGGTGCGAACGGCGGCGGCAGTGCCGCGCGCATGGTTCAGGCTCTGGCCAACGGCAAGATGGACGACACCGTGTTCAGCATCATCGGCGGCAAAAACAACCAGTCGGTCGGCAACCGCAACCTGATCGGCAGCACGTCCAACAACAACACAGTGTTCGGCAACGACATCAAAGTGGGCGCGAGCGCGGCCAGCGTTACCAGTGAGGAAGTGGAAATCGACACCGCCGACGGCAAAGTCAAACACACCAACTACAAACCCGCGTTTACCAACACCAAAAACATCGACAGCGCGGTTGCCGTCGGCAACGCGGCCAAAGTGGGCGACAGCAACACCGTCGCCGTGGGCAAAGCGGCCGAAGCGGCAGGTTTGTCGTCCACCGCCATCGGCGAAACCGCAACCGCCCTCAAACAAAACGGCATCGCCATCGGCAAAAACGCCAAAGCGGGCACGAGTGCCGCCACAGCAAGCAGCGACGCGGATGCCGTCGCCATCGGCACCGACAGCACGGCATACGAAAAAGACACCGTCGCCCTGGGCAACACCGCCAAAGCAACGGCGGACAGTGCCACCGCCTTGGGCAAAGGCGCGAAAGCCTCACAGGTTTACGCCACCGCCGTCGGCCTTGACACCGTCGCCGACGGCAACAGCGCGCTGGCGGCAGGCTCGGGCGCGGCGGCGAAAGCCGACAGCGCGACCGCCGTCGGCAACGATGCCAAAGCACTGGGCACCGACGCTTCGGCCTTCGGCCGCGACGCGCAGGCATCGGAAGAACACACGGTTGCCGTCGGCTCGTCCACCCGCGCCACCGCCGCCGGTGCAATTGCCGTCGGCAACGACGCGCAGGCCGCCGCCGCAGACGCGGCCGCCATCGGCAAACACAGCCGCGCTTCGTCCACCCGCGCCACCGCCGTCGGCAATTCCGCCAACGCGGCGGGCGTGTCGTCTGTTGCCCTCGGCGACAACGCGCAGGCTCAAAACGATTACGCCGTTTCCATCGGCGCGGGCTCGGCCGCTTCGGCCATCGCAGCCACCGCCATCGGCAACGACGCCAAAGCCAAGCATTGGAGCTCGGTTGCCCTCGGCCGCGCCTCGGAAACCGCTGACGCAGTCGCCACCACCGCCGCCACCGTCGGCGGCATCACCTACAACGGCTTCGCCGGCACCGCCCCCGAAGCCACCGTCAGCATCGGCAGCGACAGCGTCAAACGCACCCTCACCAACCTTGCCGCAGGCCGCATCGCTGCCGACTCCACCGACGCCATCAACGGCAGTCAGCTCTACGCCGTGGCCGACACTTTGGGCGGCAAGCTCACCCACTATTACAGCGTCAAATCCGCCGAAACAGGCGCAGGCAGCAACTACGACAACGACGGCGCGACCGGCAGCAACGCGCTGGCGGCGGGCGTGAAAGCCTCCGCCTCCGCCCTGAACACCGTCGCCGTCGGCTTCAACGCGCAGGCGGGCAAAGACGGCGCGGTATCCGTCGGCGCGGACACGCAGGCTTCCAACGCCTCTACCGCCCTGGGCAACAAAGCCACGGCGACGGGCGAAAATTCCACCGCACTGGGCTGGGGCGCGAATGCCGCCGGACGCGCCGACGTGTTCATCGGCAAACAGTCGGGCGCGGGTACGGAAAACGCCAATAATTTCAGCAATATCGGCATCGGCGAAGGCGCGGTGAAAGACGCGGGCAAAACCGCTGCGGTAACCAACATCGTCGGCATCGGTACGGGCGCAGCCGCAGGCATCGAAGGCAGCCACAACATCGCCATCGGCGCATACGCCAACGGCACGGGCAACGGAGCGGGCGCAGTCACCACCGACAACAACATCGCCATCGGCCAACGCGCTTCGGCAACCAAAGGCAACTCGATTGCCCTCGGCAACCGCGCAAGCTCGACAGGTTCGGGTGCGATTGCGCTCGGCGTCGGTTCGTCAGCTTCCTCCCAGCAGGCGTTTGCCGGCGGACAGTACACCACGGCATCCGCTTCCGGCGCCGTTGCCATCGGTGGCGCGCAAAACGTCGGCAAAGGCGCGGCGGCAACAGGCGTGCAGGCCGTTGCCCTCGGACAATTGAGCGCGGCCAAAAATACCGGCGCGCTGGCCTTGGGTGCGGAAGCCAAGGCGCAAAACGACAAAGCCGTCGCTTTGGGCTACGCATCCGAAACCGCCGCCGCCGTTTCCACCGACAACGCCACCGTCAGCGGCATTTCCTATTCCGGTTTTGCCGGCAACAGCGCGCACTCCACCGTCAGCGTCGGCAGCGGCAGCATCAAACGCACCGTTACCAACGTTGCCGCAGGCCGCATCGCCAAAGATTCCACCGATGCCGTCAACGGCAGCCAGCTTTATCTCACGCAAAACGTCCTTGGCAACCTCAGCAACTCCGCCGTCACGGTATTGGGCGGCGATGCGGCCATCCAAAAAGACGGCGATCAAGCGGGCACGCTCACCATGAGCGACATCGGCGGCACAGGAAAAGACACCGTTCACGACGCCATCAAAGCATCGAAAACCGAAGTCAAAGCAGGTACCAACATCGCCTCGGTAGACAAAACCGACGATAATTCAGACGGCCACAGCGTCTACACCGTCAATGCCAAAGGCACCACCGTATCCGCAGGCTCGGACAAAGTCAGCGTCACAAACAGCGCGAAAAGCGGCAACATCACCGATTACGCCGTCGATTTGTCCGCCGCGGCCAAAGCCAGCTTGGCGAAGGCCGACAGCGCCGTGCAGAACGTCGTTTCCGCCAATCCCAACTTAACGGCCGCCAAAAACGGCGATACCGTTACCCTGAACTTCTCATCGACGCCGACGTTTGACAAAGTCACCACCGGAAACACCGTCACCGACGGCAACGGCGTTACCATCAGCAAAGCAGGCGCATCGCCCGTCAGCCTTACTTCAGACGGCCTCAACAACGGCGGCAACAAAATCACCAACGTTGCCGCAGGTTCGGCCGATACCGACGCAGTAAATGTCAGCCAACTCAAAGCAGCGGGTGCAGCAGCCAAAAACAAAGTCGTAGCGGGCCAAGGCATCACCGTTGATACAGCCAACAACGCCGACGGCAGCAGCACCTACACCGTCAAGGCCGACACTGCCGCCATCACCACAACGGGCAACAAAGCTGCCACCGCAGGCAATGCCGGCCAACTGGCTACCGCGCAAGACGTCGTCAACGCCGTCAACAACAGCGGCTTCACCCTCAAAACCTCCGCCAACGGCGGCACAAAAGAATCCGGCAGCGACGAAGTCATCAATCCCGGCGACACAGTCGAACTGGCTGCGGGCAAAAACCTGACTGTCAAACAAGAAGCAAACGGCAAAATTACCTACGCCACCGCAGCCGAAGTCGGCTTTGACAAAGTCACCGTCGGCGGCGTCGTGCTCGACAAAGCCAAAGGCATCAACGCGGGCGGCAAACAGATTGCCAATGTTGCCGCAGGCATGGCCGACACCGACGCTGCCAACGTCGGCCAGCTCAACAATCTGAAAAACAGCCCGCTGACCTTCACAGGCGATACGGGCAGCGTCAGCCGCAAACTCGGCGAAACCCTTGCCGTGACAGGCGATAGCCGATTCGTCACCACCAAAGCGGAAAACGGCGGCATCAACATCGCCGTATCGGAAAACGCCGTCAAAGATGCCGCGCGCAAAGCAGTCGACGTACAGGGCGAAGGCGTTATCGGCGTGACCGCCAAACAGGACGAAACCAAGCACCAAACCACCTACACCGTCAGCTACGACGGCAGCAAAGCGGCGGCGGCGACCGACATCGCCTACAAAGCCAACGGCGGCGCGGCCAAGAAAACCCGTCTTTCAGACGGCCTCGACTTCCGCAACGGCACCAACACCACCGCCGAAATCGACGACAAAGGCGTCGTGAGATTCAACGCCGTCAGCGGCAAAATCAACGTCAGCGGCAACAAAGCCGCAGTGGCCGATGCCGACAAAACCAAGCTGGCCACCGCAGGCGACGTAGCCGATGCCGTCAACAACGCCGCCTGGACGGTGGGCGCCAAGGCCGACGGCGGCAAGCTGGAAACCGCCGCGACAGAAGAAACCGTCAAAGCGGGCGATCAGATGAATCTGCAAGTGGGCAAAAACCTGAAGCTCAAACAAAACGGCCGCAACTTCACCTACCGTCTCGACGACGCCCTTACCGACCTGACCAGCGCCTCCTTCGGCGGCGGCGCGGGCAAACCGGCTGCCGTAATCGACGGCACGGGCGTCAAAATCACCCCCGCAGGCGGCGGTAAATCCGTATCGCTCACTTCAGACGGCCTCGACAACGGCGGCAAGCAAATCACCAACGTTGCAAGCGGCGGCAACACCGACAGCAACGCCGCCAATATCGGCGATGTGAAAAAAGCCGCCGCCGCCGCGAAAAACACCGTATCGGCAGGCGACAGCAATGTCCTTGTCACGCCGAAAACCCATGCAGACGGCCACACCGACTATGCCGTCAAACTGGCCGACAAAGTGGCGCTGGGCAACGGCAAAGTCTCGCTCGACGGCACAACGGGCAATATTGCCGCCGCAGGCAACGTCACGGCGGGCAACACCGTCACCGCCGGAACGGGCGCAAACGCCGTCACTCTTGACGGCACGAAAGCGCAGGTGAAAGCGGGCAGCGTCGTCGTCGACGGCAAAGCGGGCACCGTCACCGGCTTGGGCAACAAAACCTGGGTCAGCGGCAGCACGCAGCCCGTCAGCGGCCGCGCCGCCACCGAAGACCAGCTCAAAGCCGTCGACAACCAAGTGGCGCAAAACAAAACCGACATCGCCAACCTCAGCGGCAATATCGGCAAGGGTCTCAATTTCGCGGGCAACACCGGTTCGACGAACAAAAAACTCGGCCAAACCGTAAACATCGTCGGCGAGGGTAAAAAAGACGACAGCCGCTATTCGGGCGAAAACATCAAAACCATGGTGGACGCGCAAGGCAATCTGGTCGTCAAAACCGACAAAGACCTGAAAGCCGAAAGCCTCACCATCGGCAAAGACGGCCAAACCGGCCTCACCCTGTCCGCCGACAACGGCGCGGGACAAATCACCGTCAACGGCAAAGACGGCGCCAAAGCCAGCATCGGCACAGCCAAAGGCCAAGCCGTGCTCGGCAACACACAACAGGCCGACCGTCTGCGCTATGCCGACTCCACCGGCACGCCGCGCGAACTGGCAACCATGGACGACGGCCTCAGCTACGGTGGCGATAATCTCGCCAGCGACGGCGCCATCGCCAAAAAACTCAACCAGCGCCTCGATATTGTCGGCGGAGCGGACAAAAACAAACTGTCCGACAACAACATCGGCGTCAACAAAGACAGCCAAGGCCGTCTGAAAGTGCAGCTGGCCAAAGAGCTGAACGGCCTGACTAGCGCGTCTTTTGCCGACGGCAGCGGTAACACCAACGTCGTCAACGGCGCGGGCCATACCGTGCGCGACAGCGCGGGCAACCAAACCGCCGTGAACGCGGGCGGCGTCACCGTTACCCCGTCAGGCGCGGGTAAAGCCCCTGTTTCGCTGACTGCGGGCGGACTGGACAACGGCGGCAACCAAATCAGCAACGTTGCCGCGGGCACGAAAGCCACCGACGCGGTGAATGTCGGCCAGCTCAATGCCAAACTCGGTGCGCTGACCGATGCCGCCAACCTGAACTTCAACGCCTTGGAGCGCAAAATCAACGATATCGGCGACAACGCCAATGCGGGCGTGGCCGGTGCGATTGCCCAAGGCTCGATTCCGCAGGTTACCCGCCCGGGCGCATCCGGCCTCGGCGTGGGCAGCGGCTACTACGGCGGTCAGTCTGCTCTGGCAGTTGGCATGTCCTCGATGAGCGACGGCGGCAACTGGATTGTGAAAGGCAATGTTTCCGTCAATACTCAAGGCCGCGTCGGCGCGGGCGCGGGCGCGCTGTACCAGTGGTAGGCGGAACGGGTTTTCAGACGGCCTGATGCCGTCTGAAAACCGCCCGCCCTCCATGCGGCGCATGGCAAAAGGCCGTCTGAAATGTTTCAGACGGCCTTTTTTGTTGCCGGTTGCAGGCGAAAAACCGTATTTTATAGTGAGCCAAAATAAAAAAGATACAAGGCAGCAAGCCAAAGACAGTACAGATAGTACGGCGAGGCGCAGCAACGCTGTAGATTTTTTATTTTGGCTCACTATACAAGGCAGCAAGCCGTAGACAGTACAAGTAGTACGGCAAGGCGCAGCAACGCCGTAGATTTTTGTGTTGGCCCACTATATGCGGCATAAAAAACAGGCCGGACAAAATGTCCGGCCTGTTTTCAAATATTCTCTTGGCGGAAACGGTGGGATTCGAACCCACGAAGGACTTGCGCCCTTAGCGGATTTCGAGTCCGCTGCATTCAGCCTCTCTGCCACGTTTCCTGTTATGCAAACAAAAAATTTCAAGACTGGCGGAAGCGGTGAGATTCGAACTCACGGAGGGCTATCAACCCTCGACGGTTTTCAAGACCGTTGCATTAAACCGCTCTGCCACGCTTCCGTTTCTTGAAAGACGCGCATCATAGCCAAAGTGCGGGGTTTTGGCAAGCGTTTCAGCCTTTATTTTCGGGCGTCGCGCAGGAAGACCCATTCGTTTTCCGACGAGGCGGCGGCGTTGTAGGCGTAGCCTTCGCTGTCGAAGTGTTTGAGCTGTTCGGGGTCGGTGATGCGGTGCTCTGCGGCGTAGCGCGCCATCAGGCCGCGCGCGCGTTTGGCGTGGAAGCTGATGATTTTGTACGCGCCGTTTTTTTCGTCTTTGAACACGGGGGTGATGATGCGGGCGGGCAGTCTGTCGGGCTGCACGGCTTTGAAGTATTCCTGCGAGGCGAGGTTGACGACGGTGTCGGCGTGTTGCGCGCGCAGGGTGTCGGCGAGCAGGGCTGTGATGTGGCCGCCCCAGTATTCGTAGAGGTTTTTGCCGCGCCGGTTGGCGAGGGGGGTGCCCATTTCGAGGCGGTAGGCTTGGATGAGGTCGAGCGGGCGCAGGAGGCCGTAGAGGCCGGAGAGGATGCGCAGATGCTGTTGCAGGTAGTCGAGGCTGTCGGGGGCGAGGGTGGCGGCGGCCAGTCCTTCGTAAACGTCGCCGTTAAAGAGGAAAACGGCCTGTTTGGCATTTTCGGGTGTGAACGGGATGTGCCAGACGGCGTTGCGTTCGGCGTTTAAGAGGGCGATTTTGTCGGAAACGTGCATCAGTTCGGCGATTTGCTGCGGGGCGAGTTGTTTTACTTCGTCCATCAGTTGCGCGGCCTGGTCGATCAGGGCGGGTTGGCTGTATTGCGGAACGGGCGCGGGGTCTTTTTCGTTGAGGTTTTTGGCGGGTGAGACAAGAAAGAGCATGGTGTTTCCGTTGATGGGTTTTCACTTTGTTGAAGCTTTGTTTTCAGACGGCCTTTATGCCGCGCTTTGCGGCCGTCTGAAAATTGTGCTGGGCGTTTCAGACGGCCTTTGAGCATCGGAGGCCGTTCCCGCCTACTCGGGAATGACGTTTCTGAAAATCGCGGGTCAGGTTTTCGGCAGGGTGACGCCGGTCTGCCCCATGTATTTGCCGTTGCGGTCTTTGTAGGAGGTTTCACAGACTTCGTCACTCTCGAAAAACAGTACCTGCGCCACGCCTTCGCCGGCGTAGATTTTGGCGGGCAGGGGGGTGGTGTTGGAAAATTCGAGGGTAACGTAGCCTTCCCATTGCGGCTCAAACGGCGTTACGTTCACGATGATGCCGCAGCGGGCGTAAGTCGATTTGCCCAGACACACGGTAAGCACGTTGCGCGGGATGCGGAAATATTCCACCGTACGGGCGAGGGCGAACGAATTGGGCGGGATGATGCAGCAGTCGTCTTCTACCGTGACGAAGTTTTTCGGGTCGAAGTTTTTCGGGTCGACGATGGTGCTGTTGATATTGGTGAATATTTTGAATTCGTTGGCACAACGGATGTCGTAGCCGTAGCTTGATGTGCCGTAGGAGATGATTTTTTTGCCGTCGGCTTCTTTGATTTGCTTGGGCTCAAACGGCTCGATCATGCCGAATTCTTCGCTCATGCGGCGTATCCATTTGTCGGATTTGATGCTCATCTCGTTGTCCTGTCTGGTGTTTTTTGATGTTGGGAAAGGAAGGCTTTCAGACAGCCTTTTGTGCGCGGGAATGGCGTTTCTGAAAGCGGCTTATTTTTTCTTTTTCGGCAGCTTGGCTTCTTTCATGATGCCTTTGTCGTAGGTGAGGGTGAAGATATGGTCGCTGTCTTCGTATGCTTGGATAATGCCGTTGGCGCGGCCGTTTTGGAAGCTGCCTTCCATGCGCATGCCTTTAAAACGGGAGCTGTATGCGCCGAAGGGTTCGAGGAAGACATTGTCAGCGCGGCTGACGGTGAATTTTCCTTTACCGTCGAATTTGCCGTGTTTAAACGTGCCTTCGTAGCGGTTGCCGTTGTCGCACGACCATACGCCTTGCCCCTGTGGCAAATCTTCTTTTACCGCGCCTTCGTAGCGGCAGCCTTTGCCCTGATAGGGATCAATCACTTCGGCGGCGGCGTGCGGCAGCAGCGCGGCCAGCAGGGCGGCGGCTAGAAATTTCGTCATATCCAATCCTTTCGTTCTCTTTTTATGTTTTCAGACGGCCTCTGTAACAAGAGGCCGTCTGAAAACGGCGGGCTTATTCCTGCCAGCCGCCCAGCAGGCCGACCAGCTCGTCCAGCATCGTGCCCAGCGATTCGGCCATCAAAACCTGCGACGCGAAGGCGAGGCTGGCGGCATCGTCGCCGTGGCTTTCCGCCTCTTCCTGCAAAACGTCGAGATATTGGATGCGTTTGAGCGTGAAATCCTGTGTCAGTACAAAAGCAATCTGTTCGCGCCATACCAAACCGAGCTGGGTGACGGTCTTGCCCATTTTCACATGCTGTACCACTTCGTCGGCGGTCAGATCCTGTTTCGATACTTTCACCACGGGCACAACATCGCCCGCGCCTTTGAGTTCGCAATCGCTGTCGAGCTCGAAGCCGCCGTCGCAATGCCCTTGCAGCAGCCATTGGGTCATCAGGCTCGAAGGCGACTGCTTGGTGTGCGGCAGCGAGGCTTCCAAGCCGCCCAAGGCTTCGCGCAGCTTGGTGAGTATGTTTTCCGCTTTGGAGGCGGAGGCGCTGTTCACCAAAAGATAGCCGTGCTTCGTGTCGAACACCGCCTGCGTGCGGCCGCTGCGGGTAAAGGCGCGTGGCAGCAGATCGTCGGTAATCTGCTTTTTTAATTCCTGTTTTTCCTTGCGGCCGACAGTGCGCGCTTCGTTATTCTGAATTTCGGCGACTTTCTCGTCCAAAATATCGCGGATAACGCCCGCGGGCAGCACTTTTTCCTCTTTTTTCAGCGCCACGCCCCAAGTGAAATCGGCGGGGAAAACCGCTTCCGGCGAAAACGGCACCGGCGCGGCGAAACCTTCGCTGAACCAGTCCAGCCCCTGACAGGGCGCGAACGGTAGTTCCGCCAGCTTGGCCGAGAGCATGTCCGCATCGGGCAGCTTGTTTTTGTCGAGCGGATAGAAACTGATCTGCTTAAACCACATAAAGCATTCCTTGCTGTAAAACCGCGGCATTATACATGAAACGCCCGCGCGGCCGAGGCCGTCTGAAAGCCCTTGCCGCGTGACGGAATGCGGTGTGTGGCAGAGTAGACGCGCTTTCAGACGGCCTCTGCTGCAACGGAGCGCCGCCTGCCCAAATGCCTGGCGGGAAAAGATGGGAGGCCGTCCCCGCCTGCGCGGGGATGACGTTTCTGAAAGCGGAGCTTCAACGAAGTCAGTAAAGCGTCAGGGTACAGAGGGCTTGTCTCAATGCATGTAAAAACGAAAATCTGACATACATAAAGAAAAAAACCCCCCGTTACAAAACGGAGGGTTTGAATATTGGCACGCCCACGGGGAATCGAACCCCGGTTACCGCCGTGAAAGGGCGATGTCCTAACCGCTAGACGATGGGCGCGGCGATTTGAGTTGTTTGGCGCACCCGGAGCGATTCGAACGCCCGACCCTCTGGTTCGTAGCCAGATACTCTATCCAACTGAGCTACGGGTGCGAGAAAAACGCGGATTATAGGGAGGCCGGCGGGTGGTGTCCAGCGTTTTTTGCCGGGAAAAACCGGGTTTGCGGCAGTTTGTTCAAAACACTGGAAATTATTTTTCAGACGGCCTGTGCTGTTTGCAGTTGCAGCGGCTTTGAGGCCGTCCCCGCCTTCGCGGGGATGACGTTTCTGAAAACTTCTGTCGGGGTCAGATCATGCCGATGCCGGAGAGTTCGCGTGCCATTTTGGCAGCGGTGTTGTCGGTCATGCCGCCGACGAAGTCGAGGATTTTCATGTAGGCGGTGTAGAGGGTGTCGTCGCGGCTGACGGGGTGGGCGTTTTTGAGCAGTTCGAGGGCGAGGCTCTGGCGGGTGCCGGTGCGGCCTTCGGTGAGGTATTGGCAGGCGGCGGGGACGAGCAGGCCGAGGATGGAGCCGAGGCAGGGGAAGGAGGCGATTTCGGTCATCAGTTTGCTTTGGTGGCGGAAGATGCGGGTGCGGGCGAGTTCTTTGGCGTTTTCGAGGGTGTCCTGCACTTCTGGGCTGCACAGGGCGAGGAGGTCGCGGCCTTTGAAGCTGCCGTTGAGGAGGTCGGCCTGGTGGGTGATGAAGGTTTGGGCGACGTCTTCGATGGCGCGGCCGATGGCGATGCCGCGCAGCATGGCGCAGCGCTGGCGGCTCGATTGGGCGTGGAAGGTGGGTTCGACGAAGGTAAGGCCGGAGAGGACGGTTTCGACTTCGGTGTCGCTGAGCAGTTCGAGGTCGACGGCGTCTTCGAGGTCGAGCAGGGCGTAGCAGATGTCGTCGGCGGCTTCCATGAGGTAGGAAAGGGGGTGACGCGCCCAGTGGTCGCGGCCGTGGCTGACGAGGCCGAGGGTGTCGGCGACGCGGCGGATGTAGGGCAGCTCGGTTTGGTAGATGTTGAATTTTTTTGTGCCGTTGGGGTGTTGCGTGGTCCAGGGGTATTTGAGCAGCGCGCCGATGGTGGCGGCGGTGAGGCGCATGCCGCCTTTGCCGGGGTACATTTCGAGGCTGGCGAGGATGCGCAGGCTGTGGGCGTTGCCTTCGTAGGTTTGCACGTCGTTGCGCTCGGCAGGGCTGAGGTTTTGCAGGTAGGCGGCGTGTTGCGGGTTGCGGAACCAGTCGCGCAGGGCGTCTTCGCCGGTGTGGCCGAAAGGCGGGTTGCCGAGGTCGTGGGCGAGACAGGCGACTTGGACGACGGCGCCGATGTCGCTCGGGGTGTTGTTTGCGGGGAGGAAGCCGCCTGCCTGCATCATGACGCCGACGCGGTTGCCGATGCTGCGGCCGACGCTGGCGACTTCGACGCTGTGGGTGAGGCGGTTGTGGGTGAGGTCGTGTTCGGCGAAGGGGTGGACTTGGGTTTTGCGGCCGAGGCGGCGGAAGGCGCCGGAGAAGACGACGCGGTCGTAGTCGATGTGGAAGTCGGTGCGCAGGGCGTCGGCGCCTTCTTGGGTGGAGGGGGTGACGGTGGGGACGATTTCGCCGTCTTTGCTGCGGAAGCGTTGGGTGCTCAGAAGCTGCGACCAGTTCATCTGTGTCATGTACGGGTTCTCCTTGTTTTTGATATGGTTTGAGGCCGTCTGAAAAGCCGCCGAGGCTTTTCAGACGGCCTTTGGGTGGCGTCCGGTTCGGGTTTATGCGCCGAAGTGCTGTTCCAAAACGGTGGCGGCGTGTTTGTGCCAGCTGCCGGGGATGAAGCCGAGGCTGCGGGCTTTGTCGCAGTTGAGCACGGAATAGAGCGGGGCGTTGCGCTCTTTGTGCAGCACAGACGAGGGAGTGGGAACAAGTGTGGGCATGACGAACGCGGGGTTGCGTTCGGCGGCGGTTTGCAAAACGGCTTGGGCGAAGGTGTAGTCGCTGAACGCTTTGCCGCCGCAGTAATGCAGCAGCCCCTGCGGGAAGCGCGGCAGTTGCAGCAGGCCGATAACGGTGTCGGCCAAATCGCCGGCAAAGGTGGGGCAGCCGGCGTTGTCGTCGGCCAGGGCGATTTCGCCGCCTTCGGCCGCGCGTTCGAGCAGGCCGGTGACGAAGTTGCGGCCGATGCCGCTGTATATCCACGAGCTGCGGACGACGACGGTGTCCGGTTCGGCCGCCAGCGCCAGCAATTCGCCCGCCAGTTTGGATTGGGCGTAGAGGTTTTTCGGATTGGGCGGATCGTCTTCGGTGTAGGGGATGCGGCTGTTGCCGCCGAAAACGTAATCGGTGGAGATGTGGACGAATTTCGCGCCCACGGCGTAGGCGGCCTGCGCCAGATTGCGCGTACCGGCGGCGTTGACGGCAAACACGCGCTCGGCGTTGTCTTCGGCTTTGGCCGCGCCGGTGTAGGCGGCGGTGTTGATAACGGCGTCGGGCTGGAAGTTTTCCGCCATGCTGAGCACGGCGTCGCGGTCGGTGATGTCGAGCGTTTTCGAGTCGGTGGCGATCAGTTCCCAATCTTCGGGCAGGCGGCTGCGGACGTATTGGCCGAGCTGGCCTTTCGAACCGGTAAGCAGGATGCGCATGGTTGTTCCTTTACGGTGGAATGTCGAAGGTGAAGCGGTTGCGCAGTTTACCTTGTCGGCGGCGGGTTTGAAAGACAAAAGGCCGTCTGAAAAAACGCCGTGCGGGCGTCTTGCGGTATGTCAAGCTGCGTTAAAATTTGTCTGCGGCGCGCGGAAGGTTTGTTATATAATCCGACCGAACCCGCAAAACGGGTTGTTCCCCCGTTAACCATCAATTAATTAAGAGGACGAGCTATGTTTCCCGAATACCGTGATCTGATTTCCAAACTGAAACAGGAAGACACCCATTTTGCCCGCCTGTTCGACGAGCACAACGAGCTGGATGACAAAATCTCCGGTTTGGAAAACGACCCCGTCGCCAGCGTGTCCGCGCAGGACGAAATCGACGCGCTGAAAATCAAAAAACTGGCGCTGAAAGACCAGCTTTTCGCTCTGCTGAAAAAAGCCGAAGCCGAAGGCAAATAAGCCGCGGTTTTGTCATATCAGGCCGTCTGAAAACGCTCCGCCGCCCCGCGGCAGCCGTTTTCAGACGGCCTTTTGTGCTACACTTGCCGCCTTTGGCAAACCGCAGCGCCACAGGACAAACGGACATGACCGCCCCTTTGAAATTCACCAAAATGCACGGCTTGGGCAACGACTTTATCGTGATCGACGGCATTTCGCAGCCCTTCGATCCCGCCGCCGCGCCGATTGCCGCGTGGGCGGACAGGCACACGGGCATCGGTTTTGACCAGCTTCTGCTGGTGGAAAAACCCTTGTCGCCCGCTGCCGATTTCCGCTACCGCATTTTCAATGCCGACGGCGGCGAAGTCGAGCAGTGCGGCAACGGCGCGCGCTGCTTTGCCCGTTTTGTTGTCGACCGCGGTCTGACCGGCAAGCGGGAAATCCGTGTGGAAACGGCGAAGGGCATTATCGTACCGAAGCTGGAAGAAAACGGCCTGGTAACGGTAAACATGGGCAGGCCGCGTCTGAGGCCGTCTGAAATCCCGTTTCTGCCGCAGGAAGGCGAAGCGGACGACGCTTTGGAATACGCCGCGCAGATCGGCGGCGAAACGGTGCGTTTCGGCGTGGTGAATATGGGCAACCCGCACGCGGTTTTACAGACGGCCGATACGGCTTCCGCCCCCGTCGGCCGCATCGGTGCGGCTTTGGAACCGCATCCGCAGTTTCCCGAAAAGGCCAATATCGGTTTTATGCAGGTGCTCGACAGCCGCCATATCCGCCTGCGCGTGTTCGAGCGCGGCGTGGGCGAAACGCAGGCCTGCGGCACGGGCGCGTGCGCGGCGGTGGTGCAGGGCGTGCGTTTGGGACTGTTGGATGCGGGTGTGCCGGTGGAAGTGTCGCTGCCGGGCGGCAGGCTGTCGGTTTCGTGGGACGGCAGCGGCGATGTGATGATGACCGGACCGGCGCAAACGGTGTTTGACGGCGAACTGGTTTATTGAGAAAGCGGCCGATGAATATCCGTCCCGATTTGTGCTGTGCCGCGGCCTATGCCGCGCTTTTTGCCGCCGCCGTCTGGCAGAGCCGCCGTATCGGCTGGCTGCTGGCCGCCGTGTTCTGCTGGCTGGCGGCGGGCTTTGCCGGAATGTGGCTGCTGCCGCGTATGCTGGCGCCGTTCAGCACGGTGATGCTGTATGCGCCGCAGCTGTATATCGTGCCCGCCTGCCTGCTGTTCTTGGCCGCCAACGCCCGCCGCACGGATGAGGCGTCTTATTATACGGCCGGCAACCGGGCGCTGCCGGTGCGTTTTGCCGCTGCCGCCGTGGCGATGGGCTTGGGACACGCGCTGGTGACCGGACTGGTGTGGCTGCGCTATCCCGAAGGAATGACGCCGCGCGCCCTGCCGTTTCTGGCCGACCTTATCCTGCTGCAACCCGTTTACTGGCTGGGTATGCAGCTGCTGCTGATGGCGCTGTTTTCCCTGCACAACCGCATCGCCGCGCGCGCGCCGTCGGTGTTCGGCATACGCCAGATACAGGGCGGTATGCTGGTAGTGATGCTGGCGCAGGCGGTTTACGCGGTGTCGATGATGCGCTGGCGCTGAAACTTAGTCCTTATAACTTTTAGTTTGCCGCGCCGTGCGGGGAAGTTATTTTGTTTTCAGACGGCCTTCTTTTAAGATGCCCGCCGTTCACGTCCAACCGTCCCTTCATCAAGGAAAAACACTATGAATATCGCAAAAAACATTACCGACCTGATCGGCAACACTCCGCTGGTCGAACTGAACCGCCTGGGCGAAGGGCTGCCCGGCCGCGTTGTCGCCAAACTCGAATTCTTCAACCCCGGCAGCAGCGTCAAAGACCGCATCGCCGAAGCCATGATCGAAGCGGCTGAAAAAGAAGGGAAAATCAACAAAAACACCACCATCGTCGAAGCCACCAGCGGCAATACCGGCATCGGCCTGGCCATGGTCTGTGCCGCGCGGGGCTACAAACTCGTCATCACCATGCCCGAAAGCATGAGCAAAGAGCGCAAAATGCTGCTGCGCGCCTTCGGTGCGGAACTGATTCTGACACCCGCCGCCGAAGGCATGGGCGGCGCCATCGCCCGCGCCAAAGCGCTGGTCGAAGAGCATCCCGACACCTACTTCATGCCCCGCCAGTTCGACAACCCCGCCAACGTCGAAATCCACCGCCAAACCACCGCCGAAGAAATCTGGCGCGATACCGACGGCCAAGTCGACATCTTCGTGGCCGGCGTCGGCACGGGCGGCACCGTTACCGGCGTGGGCGAAGTGCTCAAAGCGCGCAAACCAGGCGTGAAAATCGTTGCCGTCGAGCCCGATGCCTCGCCCGTATTGAGCGGCGGCGAAAAAGGCCCGCACCCGATTCAGGGCTTGGGTGCAGGCTTTATCCCCAGTATTCTCAACACCGGCATCTACGACGAAATCATCCGCGTCACCGGCGAAGAAGCCTTTGCCACCGCCCGCGCCTCTGCCGAAAAAGAAGGCATCCTTGTCGGCATCTCCTCCGGCGCCGCCATTTGGAGCGCCCTGCAACTGGCCGCCAAAGAAGAAAACCGCGGCAAACTGATCGTCGTGCTGATTCCTTCCTACGGCGAACGCTACCTCTCCACCCCCCTGTTCGCCGATTTGGTGTAAACGGGTTTCAACGACACGCGGGCAGCCGGTTGTTTCCGGTTGCCCGCGTTCGTTTGATAAAACTTGTAAAGAGCAGCCCGGTTATGGTATTTTCGCCGCCCTCAACCGGCCTGACGCCGCTGTACGAACTGCCGGAAAACCATCAAAAAAGGAATTTGCGCCCGCCATGAAAAAATACCTTCCCCTCCTGCTGGCCTGCGCCGCACTGTCTGCCTGCGAAACCGTTTCCGTTCCCGTTATCGGCACAGGCACAAAACCCGCAGCCGTCCGCCCCCAACAGGGCGCCTACCGCCTCGCCCCGAACCACTGGGCAGACGTGGCGAAAATCCGCGACGAAGCCACCCGCCTGAGCGACCAGGTAGGTCAGGGCAAAATCACCAAAGTGCAGGCCGCGCAGCAGCTCAACCGCTTCCGCATCCGCCTGGTCGGCAACAACCCCGTCGACGACAGCATTTACGACGTCTACCTGCGCTCCGCCGTAGACAGCCAGCGCGGCGCCATCAGCAGCGCCCAGTCCAAGCAGTATATCGGCAACGCTCTCAAAGGCTGGCAGACCCGCTGGCCGCATATGCAGAACAAACCGGCCAACCCCGCCTTCGCCAACTTCCTGATGGAACTGATGGGCTTGCAGCCGCTGAAATAAATGTCCGCCCGACACGAAAAGGCCGTCTGAAAACTGTTCGGACGACCTTTTTCTTTTGGTTTTGACCTTGTTATAGTGAGCCAAAATAAAAAATCTACGGCGTTGCTGCGCCTTGCCGTACTACCTGTACTGTCTGCGGCTTGCTGCCTTGTATCTTTTTTATTTTGACTCACTATAAAACTGCGCTTTCAGACGGCCTTAACCATTACAGATAGTGGGTGCCGCCTAAGCGGCGCACGTGCTTCCTGCGATACCCGCAATACCAAGAGGCCGTCTGAAATCTTGGATTCGACTTTCAGACGGCCTCTTATTTGCTGCTTATTTGCCGTAGGCTTTGGCGAAGCCGAAACTATTTCATGCGGCAGCCTGTGGCTTCGGCGGCTTGGCAGATGCAGTCGTAAAACAGGCGGCTGGTTTCGGCGTCGTAGTGTTTGGGCGATAGGGTCGCCAATTGGTCGGCATGGAATACGCCGTAGGGGGTTTGCGGATGCGGGCGGCAGTCTTCCGCTTCGTCCAACAGGCGGTCGGCATGGGAGGTTTTTTGTTGCCGAATCAGGGCGACGAGAGCTTGGTAAAACGCTTGGGTTTGGCGGACGATGCAGTTGCGCGGCGAGGGTTTGGCTGTGCCGAAGTCGTAATTGGCGATGGTGCAGACCAGCAGTTCGGCTTGGCTGAAATCGACGTTTTCCAGTGAGGTTTGGGCGTCTTGCCTGTCCAACGAAAATTCGCCTTGGAAAGAGCAGGCTTTCAGGCTGCCTGAAAAGGTGCAGTTTTTCATCGGCGTGGCATCGAAATCGGCTTTGCGGATGTCGCCCTCGAAAGTGCAGTTTTCCAGCAGGCTGTTGAGAAAGCTCAGGCGGCTGGATTTTTTGATGCGGGTGAAGCGGCAGTTTTGCAGGGTGGCGCGGGCGAAGGCGATGTTTTTGGGGAAGGCGCAGCCGTCAAAATCGCAGTCGGCAAGCTGTGCGCTGAGTCCGCCGAAGTTGGCGGCGTTTTTGGCTTTGAAGGTGCTGCCGTTGAAGCGGACGTTGTCAAAGCGCATGGTTTCGTTGTCGTTTTGGTGGGCGACGGACACGTCCGACCACAGCGAGCCTGAAAAGTCGGCATCGCGCAAAATGCCGCTGTGCGGGATAAGAAGGCTGGCGGGGAATTGCTCTATCGGCGGCAGTTTGGCGGTTTCTTCTTTGCTGCGCTCGTCGCCAATCAGTTGGATGCCGCGAAAGTCCAGCAGTCCGTATTCGGTGCTGCCGAAGGGGGAGACGGTGAGGTTTTGCGTGGCGGTGAGGATTTGGCGGATGTTGCCGAGGGCGTGCCAGCGTTTTTTGAGGGAGGCGGGGATGGGCATGAAGCGCTCCTTTTGAGATTGGAAATTCGGTTGCGGTGTGCAGGCTGCCTATCGCTTCAAATGCGCCGATTATCGTTGTTCAAAGCAAGCGTAGAGTTGTCTAAGCGATGCACGCGTTCCCTGTTGTTGGAAAGGCCGTTCCCGCCGGCACCCCTTCGGGACATAAACGCAGGAATGGCGTTTTTGAAACCTGAGGCCGTCTGAAAACCGGTGTCCGTAAGCGGAAACCGGTTTTCAGACGGCCTTTCGGCTTTCATATTTCAGACGGCCTCTGCCTTTGGAGCCGTCTGAACGGCGCTTTGTCCGCCGTCTTGGCCGTTTGTCGCGTCGGGGGCGGTTTCGGCACGTCCGTTAAGGGCGAGGTAGGCGGGTTCGAGGAGGTCGGCGGTGGCGGCGAGCTGCTGCCACAGGATGCTGCTTTGTTCGCCGCCTTCCTGCGGGCGCAGGTCTTTGATGGCGGCGCGGATGTCGGTGAGGCGTTGGCGGAAGGTGTCTTCGGGCAGTTCGGACATGTCTTCCATCAGGGCGCAGACTTGGGCGGCGGCGGGGAAGTAGCGTTGCAGGAAGGGTTGGTGTTCGGGGTCGCGGCGCAGGGTGTCGCGGTAGGCGCCCAGGGCAGAGATGTAGCCGATGAGGGAGTAGTTGATTTTGAGCAGGCGGAAGCCGTCGTGCAGGCGGCTGCCGTATTTTTTCGGTTCGCCCGACATGTCGGACAGGGTGCTGGAGAGGGTGGCGGCGCGTTCGTGGCTGAGGCGGCGGGCGGCGCGGTAGTCTACGTCTTCGCCGCCGCCGTGTTCGAGGCGTTCGAGCACGCTGCGCAGGTAGGAGGCATCGGCGGCAACGGCGGCGGCACCGGTTTTGCCCAGTTGCAGGTAGTGCCAGTCGGGCCAGAGGTAGGAGACGGCCGCCCAGGCGAGCAGACAGCCGATAACGGTGTCGGCCATGCGCATGGGCAGGGCTTGGGTGATGTCGTAGCCGGCGATGGAGAAGCTGATGAGTGCCTGGATGGTGATGAAGAAGGTGGAATAGCTGTATTTGTTGACGCGGAAGAGGAAGAAGAGGGTGACGCCTGCGGTCATAACCATCAGCTTGGCTTCGAGCGACTGGGTGAAGTAGGGCAGGAGGGAGCCGACGAGCACGCCGCCGAGGGTGCCGGTGATGCGCTGTTTCAGACGGCTTTGGGTGGCGGAGTGGTTGGGCTGGCAGACGAAAACGGCGGTGAGCAGTATCCAGTAGCCGAAGTTGAGGTCGAGCATTTCGACGATGAGGCCGCACACGACGACTATCAGCGCCATGCGTACGGCGTGGCGGAAGGTGGCGGAGCGGGTGTTGAGCTGGGAGAGGATGCTTTGGGCGGCGTCTTTGAGTTTGGCCGAGTCGTGGTGGGCGATGCGCAGGTCGCCTGCGGCGGCTTCGGGCAGGCCGCTGTCGAGGTTGGCGATTTGGTAGTTGATGTTTTGCAGGTTGTCGGCCAGACGTTGCAGCAGGGGCATTTCGGGTGCGGTGGGGTGTTCGGCGGCGTAGTGGGCAGCAGACTGTTTGAGCCCTTTGCCGGCGCGGGCGAGGCGGGGGTCGGGGGTGTAGGTGCGGCCTTCGCGCAGGCTGTCGGCGATGTCGCGGCAGGCTTGGCCTTGCAGTTCCATCAGGCGCAGGAAGCGGAAAATCAGGTCGCTGTTTTTCAGTTTGTCGGCCATTTGGCGGTAGCTGATGTGGCTGGAGCTGGCGCGTTCGTGGATGTCTTGGGCGGCGAAGTAGTAGCGCAGCATGCGGGTGGTGCGCGGGTGGCGGTGCTGGCCGCGCATGCGGTAGAAGAGGGCGCTGCGGCAGAGGTTGAAGGTGTGGATGATTTGGTTGTTTTTCATGGCCAGGGCGATTTGCCGCTCTTCGATACCGTCGGCTTCGTCGGGGTCGAAGAAGCAGGCTTTGGCGTCGAGATAGGCGCCCAGCGCGGTGTAGGCGTTGGCGACGCTCTCCTGTACGGGGCGGTGCGGCAGCAGGATGTGCAGGCCGAGGGTGATGAGACTGTAGAGCCCCGCGCCGCAGAGAATCATCAGCGGGTTGAGATACCAGGCCGAGGCGCTGTCGGGGTTGTAGGTGAGCGTGGTGTACACGGCCACGGCGAGCGTGCCGAAAGCGATGGTGCGGTAGCGCAGGCCGACGGCGCCTATCATGGTGAAGACGAAGGCCAAAAGCGCCATCACGGGCAGAAACAGCGCGGTGTTGCCCAGCGATGCCTGCACCGCCAGCGAAGAGGCGGCAAAGGCCGCCAGCGATACGGCGGTGTTTTTCAGACGGCCTGAGAGGGCGTTGTCCAAATCCACCAGTCCGCCCGCAATCACGCCCAACACCAACGGGATGGCGAGTTTTTCCAAATGGAAGCGGTAGACCAGCAGGGCGATGATGCCGACAGATAAAAGCGGCGGCAGGGTGGCGATGAATTTGCCGCTGACGGGCGGGGTTTTGAATTTCATGGCGGTGTTTTGGCGGTGTTTGTGCGGGCGAGATTGTACACCGCATCAGGCCGTCTGAAAGCAGGATTGAGGCCGTCTGAAACGGCGGAAAACGCGCTTTCAGACGGCCTCCCCTTATGCGATAATCGCGCCCGTTTTTTCTTCGGACACCGTTATGCAGAACCGCCCCGCCCGCCGCACCTTCCCCGCCGCCCGCAGCGGCTGTTCCGCTTTTCCCATCCCGCCCGCCCTGCGGGCTTTTTAGCGCTTGCGTGCCGCATGAAGGCCGCAAGTTCACGGAAAGGAAATCCTATGCCCAATCCGCTCTACCGCCAAAACATCATCTCCATTTCAGACCTTTCCACCGAACAGCTCGAACTGCTGCTTCAGACGGCCTTAAAGCTCAAAGCCGAGCCGCGCGGCGATTTGCTCGAAGGCAGGCTCATCGGCTCGTGTTTTTTCGAACCGTCCACGCGCACGCGGCTGTCGTTTGAAACAGCCGTGCAGCGGCTCGGCGGCAAAGTCATCGGCTTTGCCGACGGCGCGAACACCAGTGCCAAAAAAGGCGAAACGCTGGCCGACACCGCCCGCATCATTTCCAGCTACACCGACGCCATCATCCAACGCCACCCCAAAGACGGCGCGGCGCGCGTGTTGGCCGAGTTTTCCAAAGTGCCCGTGATTAACGCGGGCGACGGCACCAACCAGCACCCCAGCCAAACCCTGCTCGATTTGGTAACGATTTACGAAACCCAAGGCCGTCTGAACGGCCTCAAAATCGCCATGGCGGGCGATCTCAAATACGGCCGCACCGTGCACTCGCTTTGTCAGGCACTCAAACGTTGGGACTGCGAATTTGCCTTCGTCTCCCCGCCCAGCCTTGCCATGCCCGAATACATCACCGAAGAGCTGGAGGCGCAAGGCTGCGCGTATCAGACATTTGGCAGTCTCGAAGAAGCCGTCGAATGGGCGGATATTCTTTACATGACCCGCGTACAGCGCGAACGCTTCGACGAACAAGAGTTCGCCAAAATCCAAGGCAAATTCAACCTCAACGCCGCCATGCTCGCCGGTGCCAAACCCAATCTGCGCGTTTTGCACCCCCTGCCGCGCGTCGACGAAATCCATCCCGACGTCGACGCCACGCCGCACGCCTACTATTTCGAACAGGCGACCAACGGCGTGTACGCCCGCATGGCGATTCTGTCGCTGGTGTTAAACGAAGAAGTGTAAGGAGCAAACATGGAACAGAAAAAACTCAGCGTCGAAGCCATCGAAAAAGGTACAGTCATCGACCACATCCCCGCCGGACTCGGTCTCACCATCCTGCGCCAGTTCAAACTATTGCACTACGGCAGCGCCGTCACCGTAGGCTTCAACCTGCCGAGCAAAACGCAGGGCAGCAAAGACATCATCAAAATCGCCGGCGTTTCCTTCGACGATGCCGCCGCCAACCGCCTCGCCCTCTTTGCTCCCGAGGCGGTGGTAAACACCATCGAAAATTTCAAAGTGGTGGCCAAACGCCGCCTGCAACTGCCCGACGAAATCGCCGAAGTGTTCCGCTGCCCCAACGCCAACTGCGCCAGCCGCAGCGAGCCGGTGAAAAGCCGTTTTTATGTGAAAACGCAAAACGCGCAAACCAAGCTCAAATGCCACTATTGCGAAAAAACCTTCCCGCGCGGCGTGGTGTTGGAAGCGTAGGCTTGTCAGAACCGCAGCAGCAAAAAGGCCGTCTGAAAACCCTGAATCAGGGTTTTCAGACGGCCTTTAACAGACAACGCACACCGCAGGTCGGATTCTCGAATCCGACGGCCGGCCGCAAGGGCGTCATGGGGCGGCAGCGGCGTGACGGAACGTGAATTTTCCCCTTGCGGGGAAACGTCGGATACAAGTATCCGACCTACGGGATTCCTTTGAGGCCGTGTGAAACCTAAGGCAAAGGCCGTCTGAAAGCGCAGCTTCAACGAAGCCGCGTAGATCGGGCATTTATGCCCGACTCCCTCCCGTTCCATGTTTTTCAGGCATAAATGCCCGATCTGCCGAACTCTCGCCGCTGCGGCGACTTTTGCAGGGTATCGGCGAAATGCGGTTCTCCGAACCGCTACCCCCACCCCGACCCTTCCCCGCGCTTGGAGCGCAGGGGAGGGAGTCAGGTGTGCGGCGGGAATGACGGTTTCAGACGGCCTTTTGCCTGCCCGCACGGTTGTCAGCCAAACCACAAACCGCGTGCGTTACGGGACGGCAATCCTGCCGCCCGTCCGTAGGGTGTGTTGCTCGGCAACGCACGCGTTCCCTGCGATATCTGCCGTCTGTCCCGTTCGGTCTCCTGCAATCCGTCTGATCCGCTTCCGCTATACGCAAAGGCCGTCTGAAAGCGAAGTTCCAACGAAGTTAAATGAAAAAGGCCGTCTGAAAAAACCGAAAGAGAGTTTTCAGACGGCCTTTTTCAGACGGCCTAGAATTTGCTTTTGATGTCGTCAATCAGGCTTTCCGCTTTGGCCTTGGCTTCGTCGGCCAGGCGGCTTGTTTCGTCTTTGCCTTTTTGCAGCATTTCGGCGGCTTCTTCTTTTGCCTTGCCCGCGCCCTGTTGCAGCAGACCTTCGGCTTTCAGTTTGCCGTCGCCCAACACTTCGCCGGCGGCTTCTTTCAGTTTGCCGGTGATTTCGTCGAATTTGCCGTTCATATTGCTTTCCTTTTTTTGCGGTTAATCGGAGGCCGCAGTGTAGCCGTATGGCGGGAAAACGTCCGGCCGCCGCCGCCGCCGAAAGGCCGTCTGAACGCACCGGTCGGTGTCCGCAGGCTGTTTGAGCTCCGGTGCGGACATTTGTCGGACGGAAAACGGCAGGCCGTTTTCAGACGGCCTCCTGCGCCGCAAAGCCTTCGTCCGCCTGCGCCGTCTCTTCCGGCAGCGGGTTGCGCGAGGCGAGGATTTCGGCCAGGGCGCGGCCGATGCGGCGGGCGTAGGTGATGTCGTTGAGCAGCGAGGAGGCCTGCCAGCCGTTCAGTTCTTTGTTGCGCAGTTTCACCATCGCGCGGCCGCGCAGGGTTTCGAGCGTTTCGATATGGGCGTCGAGCTGGTGCGCCAGTTCGGCGCGGGCTTCTTCCGTGTCGGCGCCGTCGGTGCGGCGGAACAGCAGCAGGGTTTTGAAAACGTGGCGGCGCAGGCGCAGGTAGTCGCGGTTGGCGGGCGAGGCGCTGTCGGACAAATACTGCTGCATGTTTTTTTGCAGGTGCTGGCTCTCTTTCACTGTTTCGACGATCTGCCAAGCGGCGGTCTGTTCGGCGGCAAGCTGCCTTTGCTGCGTTTCGTCGGAGGGATCGAGCTTGCCGGCAAATTCGAGGATGCTGCTGAACAGCGGCTTGATCTGCCGCGCATACAGGCGGGTAACGTCGGCATCGAGCGGCGGCGCGGGGTCGGGAAGATTGCGGTCGTCGGCCGTTTCGTCATAGAGCAGCGGGGGCGGCAGGAAGAGGGCGTGGCAGACGGTTTCGACACCCGCTTTGTCGAGGTGGCGCACTTCTTTGCCCAGCGCCGCCAGCGCGGTATCGGGCGAGAGCAGCATATTGGCGTTGAGATACTGCGCTTCGAGCGCGGCCGTTTCTTCGGGCAGGCTGCCGGCGTCGGCCGCATCGGGCAGGCGGCGGGTGAGTTCGCGGGCGAGGCGGTCTTGGAATTTCCAGAACACGGCGATGCCCAGCACGTTGAACAGGGTGTGGAAGAGCGCCAGTTGCAGCAGCGCCCCCATGCCCAGCCATTGCCCGGCGAGGATAACGACCTGCGTCAGCGGCAGCCACACGGCCAGCGACAGGGCGGCGGTGACGACGTTGAACAAAACGTGCGCCACCGCCAGCCGCCGCCCGCTGCAGTCGCTGCCGAGCATGCCGACCAGCGCGGTGGACACGCTGGTGCCGACGCACGAGCCGACGGCAACGGCAAAACCCTGCATCAGCGTGAGCTGTCCGCCCGACAAGGCCGCCAGCGCCAGCAGCAGCGTGGCGTGCGACGACTGCAAGACGACGGTGAGCAGAAATCCGACAGTGAAAAAGAGCAGGGTTTCGGCCATGCCGCCTATCTGCGTGCCGGAAAAATCGATGTCCGCACCGAAAGCCTGAAAGCCGTCTTTGATTTCGTCCACGCCGAGGAAAATCAGCGCCACGCCCACCAGCACGCGGCCGAGGGCGCGGCTGCGGCCGCCGAAAAAGCCCAGAAGGATACCGAACACCAGCATCGGCAGCGCGGCAGGCGACAGGCTGAGGTTCTGCCCCGCCAGCGCCAGCAGCCACACGCCGCCCGTCGCGCCGAGATTCGTGCCGAGAATGATGGCGATGCCGCCGGGCAGCGTAATCATGCCCGAGCTTAAAAACGCCATCGCCAAGAGCGCCACCAACGTGCTCGACTGCAAAATAAGCGTCGCACCCGTGCCGAAGAGCACGCCTTTGAGCGGCGTGGCCGTGGACTTGCGCATCCAACCTTCCAGCCGTCCGCCCGCCGCGTTGCGCAGCCCTTCTTCGATGTTCTGCATGCCGAATAAAAACAGCGCCAGCCCGTAACACAGGCGCAGCCACGGCGGGCTGTAGGCAAAGCTCGCCGCCAGCGCCAGCAGCAGCACGGCGAACAGAAAATATTTCTGAATCAGTTTGGCCATCCGTTTTCTCCTTGTGCTTTTATATGTTAGCGGCCGGGCGTTTCCGACAAGGCCGCATTCTAACCGAAAGGCCGTCTGAAAACAGGCGGCGCGGCCGTTTGCCGCCTGGCGCTGCAACATGTTAATATCGGCCGCAGCCAACGTTTCTTAACAAAAGGCTGTTTTCCGTTTAACCTTTCCTGCAAACCAAACAAGGAGAATACTGTGAACCGACGCCAATTCATCGGCAGCACCGCCGCGGTTTCCCTCGCCGCCGCCGCTTCGCTGGCCAAAGCCCACGACCACCATGCCCACCACCACGCCGCACCCGCCGCCGCCAATCCCTACGACGAAGCGCGTTTGGCTGCCGGCCACTGCCTTGCCGCAGGGCAGGTCTGCCTTGCGCACTGCATCGCCCTGCTCAATCAGGGCGACACAAGCATGAAAGACTGCTCCGTGGCCGTGAACCAGATGCTCGCCCTGTGCGGCGCGCTGCAAAACCTCGCCGCGCAGAAATCGCAGCTCGTGCCCGCGCTGGCCAAGCTGTGCGCCCAAGCCTGCAAACAGTGCGCCGCCGCCTGCAAAGCGCACGCGGGACACCACGCCGAATGCAAAGCGTGCTACGAATCCTGCACCGCCTGCGTCAAAGCCTGCGAAAAAATCGCCGCCTGATGCGCGTGTGAAAACGAAAAAAGGCCGTCTGAAAACCCTGTTTTGGGTTTTCAGACGGCCTTTTTTCAGACGGCCTTTTTCAGGTTCTGCCCGATAGCCTGCCAATGTTCAAACCACGCTTTCAGACGGCCTCTTCCCGCGTGGCATCAAGCGAGGCGGCGAGCACTGCGCCGGAGAGCAGCATCGTCCACAGCAGATTGATCCACAGCAAAAAAAGCAGCACGGCGGCAAAGCGTCCGTACACCGCCGCATAGCCTGCGGCCAGCGTAGCATTGTACCGGGCGAAGGCGTAGCCCGCGGCTTTGAGCAGCAGCGCGGCGGCAGCGGCGGCCGTCCAGGCGGCGCGGCGGGAAACGGGCGCGCCGGGCACGAAGCGGTAGAGCATATAGCTGCTTTTGGACTCCGATTTAGCCCATCTCTTATCAAGAAATGAATAAAACAATGGCCATCTGAAAATTTCAGACGGCCATTGTGTTAGAGAATACTTATTCATGAAGATTGCATTGCAATCGTTTTGCTTTTATTTCTTCCTACCAAAAATCAGTGACAACACCGATAAAATCAGGAAACCGACAAACAAGATTTTGGCAATACCTGCAGCACTACCTGCAATACCGCCAAAACCCAATACCGCTGCAATAATGGCGATTACGAAAAAAACCACTGCATAATGAAGCATAATTTTTCCTTTAGCAAATGTACAAACGGCCGGCAGAGCCGACCGTCTCCCTAAATCAAATCATTTAACGACTTAATCGTTCAACCAGTCATCAATCTCTTTTTCAGCTTCTTCCTTGGTGCGGCCATAACGTTCTTGGATTTTACCAACCAACTGATCACGTTTGCCTTCAACGATATCCAAATCGTCATTGGTCAGTTCGCCCCATTTTTCTTTGGCTTTACCTTTAAGCTGTGTCCATTTACCTTTGAAAATATCTTCATTCATATTACACCATCCTTATCTTAATTGATTAATAGAAGGGTACTCACGGTCTTTTCATGACTGCTTGTGTCAAATCTTATCTGATAATTTCTTAATTGGCAAATTAAAAGCATGATATTTTTTGATAAAAAAGCAATTTATTGCGGTATTTTTTTAATTTTTACATATTTTAAATTTAAATTGAAGATTTTTAGTAAATTTTATTTACTAACAAGCAAGTCAGCCCTGCGGCGGTAAGCGGCACGCGGGCATGGGCGAAGGCGGCGCGGAAACGGCCAAGCCACAGGGTAGTGTTTTCAGACGGCCAAAACGGTCAGGGCATGGGCGGTGCTCCAAAACGGGGAGGGGCGATTGTATAGCGGCGGCCGTCTGAAAGCGAAGTTCCGGCAAAGGGCAAACGGGCGGCGGTTGTCGGCAACTTCATTCCTGCGTTTATGCCCCGAAGGGGTACCGGCGGAACGGCCTTTGCGTTCTGTAAAGGCGCTTAGCAAAGCCTGTGGCAAACCGTTATAATCTGCGCGTTTTATGTAAAGAAAGCGTAATCATGCAATATCTGAAACAGGCGGTGGCGGGGGCGCAGATTCTCTTCGTCGCTTTCGGTGCGATGGTGCTCGTGCCGCTGCTCACCGGCCTCAACCCTTCTATGGCCTTGCTCGGCGCGGGCATCGGCACGCTGCTGTTCCAGCTTTGCACGCGGCGCAAGGTGCCTATTTTCCTCGGCTCGTCCTTCGCCTTTATCGCGCCGATTATTTACGCGATGCAGGAATGGGGCATGGGCGGCACGATGTTCGGCCTGTTTGCCGCCGGTTTTATGTATTTCGTGTTCGCCGCGCTGATTAAATGGCGCGGGCTGGACGCGGTGAACAAGCTGCTGCCGCCCGTGGTAATCGGGCCGGTGATTATGGTGATCGGCCTGTCGGTGGCGGCGGTGGCCAGCCAGATGGCGATGGGACAGGCGGGCGGCGGGCAGAAATACGACTATGTGCAGTCGCTGCTGCTTTCCGGCTTTACCTTTGCCGTGACCGTTGTCGTTGCCGTGTTCGGCAGCAAAATGATGAAGCTGATCCCGATTCTGATCGGCGTGGCGGCGGGCTATCTCGCGGCTTGGGCGCTGGGCATCGCAGATACCGCTGCCATTGCGCAGGCCGACTGGTTTACCGTACCCGAATTCCACCGCCCCGAAGTGAACTGGCAGGCGGCGTTGTTTATGCTGCCCGTGGCCGTCGCGCCCGCCATCGAGCACATCGGCGGCATCATGGCCATCGGCAAGGTAACGGGGCAGGACTACGCCGCCGACCCCGGCCTGCACAAAACGCTGGCGGGCGACGGCTTGGGCGTGTGCGTGGCCGGCCTGATCGGCGGCCCGCCCGTCACCACCTACGGCGAAGTGACCGGCGCGGTGATGCTGACGAAAAACAGCAACCCCGCCATCATGACCTGGGCGGCGCTCTTTGCCGTCTGCATGGCCTTTTTCGGCAAATTCAACGCCTTCCTCGCCTCGATTCCGCTGCCGGTGATGGGCGGCGTGATGATTCTGCTGTTCGGCACCATCGCCTCGCTCGGCCTGAAAACGCTGATCGACGCGCAGGTGGATTTGATGAGGCCGAAAAACCTGGTGATCGCCAGCTCGGTGCTGACCACGGGCGTCGGCGGCATGGTGTTCAAAGTCGGCAGCGTCAGCTTCGCCGGCGTCGGCCTGTGCGCCGTGCTGGCGATTGTGCTGAATCTGGTGCTGCCGGACAGGGCGGAGCAGGAATAAGCGGATCGGTATAAAAAGGCCGTCTGAAAAAAGCGGGTTCGTTAGGGAAACGGCGGCGGTTTACGGCTTGTAAAGGCCGTCTGAAAGGGCGAGTTCGATCAGGGCTTGGCGCAGTCCGTCCAGCCCTGCGCCGGTTTTGACGGAAATATTGACGGCGATGGGGCGGCCTTGGGCATTACGCAAGATGCCTGTGGGGCGGGTGTCGGGCGGCAGGAGGTCGGTTTTATTGTAGACCAAGAGCTGAGGGATGTCGCCCGCGCCGATTTCGGCGAGGACGCGGTTGACGTCGTCGGTTTGCCGCTCGTGGTCGTCACGCGAGGCGTCGATAACGTGGATGATAAGGTCGGCGAGGGCGGTTTCTTCGAGGGTGGCGGAAAAGGCGGCGACAAGGCCGTGCGGCAGGTCGCGCACGAAGCCGACGGTGTCGGTGAGGATAACGCTGGCTTCGGGCGAGAGATAGAGGCGGCGGGCGGTGGTGTCGAGGGTGGCGAAGAGCTGGTCTTTGGCGAAAACGTCGGCTTTGGTGAGGCGGTTGAACAGGCTGGATTTGCCGGTGTTGGTGTAGCCGGCAAGGGCGAAGGTGGGCAGGCTGCCGCTTTGGCGGGCTTTGCGGCGGGTGGCGCGCCCCCGTTTGACGGCCTCGAGGCGTTTTTTCAGGGCGGTGATTTTTTGGCCGATGAGGCGGCGGTCGGTTTCGAGCTGGGTTTCGCCCGGCCCTTTGAGGCCGATGCCGCCTTTTTGGCTTTGCAGGTGGCCGTAGCCGCGCACGAGGCGGCCGGAAAGGTGGGTGAGTTGGGCGAGTTCGACCTGCAAACGGCCTTCCTGGCTTTGCGCGCGTTGGGCGAAGATGGCGAGGATGAGGCCGACGCGGTCGAGCACGCGGCATTGCAGGATTTTTTCGAGGTTGCGCTCCTGCGTGGGGCTGAGTTCGTGGTTGAACACGGCCAGTTCGATGTTGTCGGCGGCGACGGCGGCGGCAAGTTCTTCGGCTTTGCCGGTGCCGACAAAAAGGGCGGTGTGGGCGCGGGCGCGTTTGGCGGTTTCGCAGCGCACGAGTTCGCCGCCGGTGGCGCTGACGAGTTCGGCGGCTTCGTCGAAGGCGGCGCGGAAGGCGCGTTCGCGGGTTTCGTTGGCGCCGCTGTAGTCGGCTTCGAGCATGACGCCGACGAGCATGATGCGTTCGGGTTTGCCCAGGGTTTTGTCGGGTCTGCGTTCGGACATGGGGTTTCCTTTGTTTAGGCCGTCTGAACGGGTTTCAGACGGCCTTTGCCGTTATTGGAAGGCGGCATACGCGCCGATGGCGGCGAGCACGCTGATGCCTATCCAAAGCGTGAGCTTGACGCTTGCCCACTGGTCTTCGTGCCAGCGGCCGAGCAGGGCGCTGAAGATATCGGGGTGAACGAGAGTTTGATGCTGTCCCACAGCTCTTCCCAATCGCCAAAGAGCAGCAGAAACAGCAGGTAGGCGGTAACAAGACCCGCGGCGATGGCTGCATATAAGGCCATTTTTCTTCCTTCGGACGAAGATACGGATGCGGCGGATTATATACGGAATGCTCTGTTTGCCATGCCGAGGCCGTCTGAAAAGGTTTTCAGACGGCCTTTGCTTTCAGACGGCCTTTTGCCGTTGCGGACGGCGGCGCGGTTACGGGTTGATGATTCTGGCCACCAGCGCCTTGTCCTGCCCCTGCATTCCCGGAATCTGCACCTGGATGCCGTTACCCGGGGCGACGTCGGCCGCTTCGCCGCCGCGTTTCATCGCCTGCAAGATAATGGTTTGGTTGCCCTGCGGGTGGATGATTTCCAGCGTGTCGCCGACGGCAAAGCGGTTTTTCACGTCCACCGTGGCCCAGCCGTCGGCGTCGATGGCGCTGACCTGGCCGACGTACTGGCTTTGCTTGGAGAGCGAATGGCCTTCGAGATAGTTTTGGTATTCCTGCGTTTGGTGGCGTTCGAGAAAACCGGTGGTGTAGCCGCGGTTGGCCAGGCCTTCGAGTTCGGCCAAGAGGCCGTAGTCGAAGGGGCGGCCGGCGACGGCGTCGTCGATGGCTTTGCGGTAGGCTTGGGCGACGCGGGCGACGTAGTAAACCGATTTGGTGCGGCCTTCCACTTTCAGGCTGTCCACGCCGATTTTTGCCAGTTCGGCCACCTGCTCGACGGCGCGCAGGTCTTTGGAATTCATAATATAGGTGCCGTGTTCGTCTTCCATAATCGGCATGTATTCGCCCGGGCGGTTGGACTCTTCGAGCAGGAAGATTTTGTCGGCTTTGGGGTGGCGTTTTTGGCCGTTGATGCCTTCAAAGGCCTGGTTGGCTTCTTCCTGCGCTTTGTTGAAGTCGAAGCCTTCGAGTAGTTTGGCATCGCCCATATCGTCGATTTGCGCGTCGTGGACTTTGTAGTCCCAGCGGCAGGAATTGGTGCAGGTGCCTTGGTTGGGGTCGCGGTGGTTGAAGTAGCCCGAAAGCAGGCAGCGGCCGGAATAGGCGATGCACAGGGCGCCGTGTACGAAAACTTCCAGTTCGATGTCCGGGCATTCCTGGCGGATTTCGGCGATTTCTTCCATCGACAATTCGCGCGACAGGATGATGCGTTCGACGCCGATTTTTTGCCAGAATTTCACGCCCCAATAATTGGTGGTATTGGCCTGCACGGACAGGTGTATCGGCATCTCCGGCCAGCGTTCGCGCGTAACCATAATCAGACCGGGGTCGGCCATAATCAGCGCGTCGGGCTTCATGGCGACAAGGGGTTCCATGTCGGCGACAAAGGTTTTGAGCTTGGAGTTGTGCGGCAGGGTGTTGCAGGTGAGAAAGAATTTTTTGCCGCGGCGGTGGGCTTCTTGGATGCCGTCTGAAAGCACATCGAGCTTGGCGAATTCGTTGTTGCGGGCGCGCAGCGAATAGCGCGGGCTGCCGGCATAAACGGCATCCGCGCCGTAATCGAAGGCGGTGCGCATGCGCTCGGGGCCGCCGGCGGGCAGCAGGAGTTCGGGAGATTTCATGGTGTTTGTGCTGTGTTTGGTGTGGTGAAACGGTTTTCAGGCTGCCTTGGGATGTGAAGGCAGCCTGAAAGGTTTGAAAACGTCTGAAAACAAGGATTTCAAGCGGGGCGGATTATCCGCGCTTTCGCCGGCGGCGGCAAGGTTCAGACGGCCTTTGAGGCCGTCTGAAAAAGGGTTGTTTAAAAGGAAGGCGGGCTTTCAGACGGCCTCACCACCACCAGGGCCCCCACGGGCGCGGGCCGTACCACCAGTCGTCGTAGTAGCTGTAGCGGCGCAGGTCTGCCAGGCGCTGCTCGGCGGTGTAGGTCTGCCAGGCCATGCGGTAGCAGGCTTGGAACATTTTGTCTTCCACTTTGTCGATGTAGGCGAGGCGGAAGGCCTGTTTTTCTTTGGCGTTTGCACCGGTTTGCCCGTCGAACTGGCGGCGCATCAGGGCGGCGGTGCCGGGGTCGCACTGGGCGGCGAGGGCGACTTGCAGGTTTTGCCGGGCGCGGATTTGCGCGGCTTCGCGCTCGGCGCGCTGCTCGGGGGTGAGGGCGCAGGCGGCGAGGAGGACGAGTGCGGCGGCGGGGAGGATGGGTTTCATGCGGCTGCTCCTTTGCGGTTGGGTGGAAAAACGGCGGGCGGTTTGTGTTTTTGCTTTTAACTTCGTTGAAGCTGCGCTTTCAGACGGCCTGTTTCTGTGTGTCCATTATCGCGCTTTGCGCCTTGGCGGCAAAGGGTGTTTACGGTTTTTGCGACACGATGTGCTCGACAGCGGCTTGGGCGCAGTAGAGGCCGAAGGCGGCGGTCACCAGCATGCTGGCGCCGTAGCCCGCGCAGGAGAGTCCCTGCGGCGCGGTGTCGCAGGCGGCTGCGGTTTGCGGCGGAGTGGTGTTTTCGAGGGAATAGACGCAGGGGACGCGCATTTTCTGTTTGGGGTCGCGCGAAAAGCCGTAGCGGCGGCGCAGGGTGTAGCGCAGGTTGGCTAAGAGCGGGTCGTGGGTGACGGCGGAGAGGTCGGCAGTGCGGATGTGGGCGGGGTTGCGTTGTCCGCCCGCGCCGCCGCTCAATACGAAGGGCTGGCCGCTGTGCACGAAATGGGCGGCCATGGCGGCTTTGACGCGCACTTGGTCGATGGCGTCGATCACGAAGCCGAAAGGCCGTCTGAAAATCTCGTGCAGGTTTTCTTCGGTGACGAAGTCTTCGATTTCGCTGACGCGGCAGGCGGGGTTGATTTGGCCGATGCGTTCGGCCAGGGCGGTGGTTTTGGCTTTGCCGAAGTTGTCGGTAAGGGCGTGGAGCTGGCGGTTGACGTTGGACTCGGCGACGTTGTCCAAATCGATCAGGGTGAGCGCACCGACGCCGGATCGGGCGAGGGCTTCCGCCGCCCACGAGCCGACGCCGCCGAGGCCGACGACGCAGACGTGCGCCTGCGTCAGGCGTTGCAGGGCGGGTTGGCCGTAGAGGCGGGCGATGCCGCCGAAGCGGCGGGAGGGTGGGGAATCGGTCATTGCGTGAGGTCAAATCAAAACGGAAAAAATGCGCATCTTGCGCGCGGGCTGGATTATACTGCGCGTCCTGCGGCCTGTCCGCAGGACAAAGTCCTATATCAACGTCAAGGAGAGTTTTTATGTATA
The DNA here is from genome assembly GCF_044772855.1 of Neisseria sp. 23W00296. Taxonomy (NCBI): domain Bacteria; kingdom Pseudomonadati; phylum Pseudomonadota; class Betaproteobacteria; order Neisseriales; family Neisseriaceae; genus Neisseria; species Neisseria sp. 23W00296. The sequence goes on from NZ_CP173024.1 coordinate 1,099,690, forward strand.
AGCATCTGGTGGTAGCGGTAGACGGCAGCGAAACTTCTGCCAACGCCTTGAAACACGCATGCAGCGTGGCGGCTGCGGGCAAGGCCCGTCTGACTTTGGTACACGTTGCCAATCCCGCCGAATACATGGCGCTCGCGCCGGAGTTTTTGCAGCAGGACAGCTATGAGGAGGCTGCCATTGCCAACGGCAACGAGGTGCTTTCGGCCGCTTTGGAAATCACCAACGGCGCGGAAGCGGGCATTGCGGGCGTGAGCACGCACCTGCTTTTGGCGAACAAGGGCGCGCGCGAGATGGCGCAGGAGCTGGTGGATTATGCCGACCAGCAGGGCGCCGACCTTTTGGTTTTGGGTACGCACGGCCGCACGGGTCTGATGCACCTGTTGATGGGCAGCTTCGCGGAAACCGTGATGCGCCAGAGCCATCTGCCGCTTTTGATTATCCGCAGCGAGCCGACCGACGAGGAATAAGGCGCGGCGCCTGTCTGCCGTATCAAAGTTAAAGAGGCCGTCTGAAAACCGCCGCCGCGTGCGGAGGGTTTTCAGACGGCCTTTGTACGCCTAAGGATGTGCAGGCCATCCGTTTCAAAAGCCAGATGCCGACATATAGTGAAACAAAATAGGAAAGATACAAGGCAGCAAGCCGCAGACAGTACAAGTAGTACGGCAAGGCGCAGCAACGCCGTAGATTTTCGTGTTGGTTCACTATACTCTGAGGCCGTCTGAAAGGCGCGGCTGTCGTTTTCAGACGGCCTCTTTGCCGAAATCGGGTAGAATCCGCCCTTTTTTCCGTTTGCGAGTGTTGTATGTCAGATATTTTGAAAGCCGCGCTGTTCGGCATTGTGGAGGGCATTACCGAGTGGCTGCCCGTCAGTTCCACCGGCCATATGATTCTGCTGGACGAGTTTGTGCGGCTCGATGTGTCGCCCGAATTTTGGAAAATGTTCCTCGTCGTGATCCAGCTCGGCGCGATTGCGGCGGTGGCCGTTTTGTATTTCGACAAGCTGTGGCCGTTTGCGCGCGGCCTGCGCCTGAAACGCGAAGCCGTGCCGCTGTGGAGCAAAATCCTCCTCGCCTGCGTGCCCGCCGCCGTGGTCGGCCTGTCGCTGAACGACTGGATAGACAGCCATTTTTACAATCCGTGGACGGTGGCGGTGATGCTGATTGTGTTCGGCATCGCCTTTATCGTTGTCGAAAACCGTAACAAACACCATAGGCCGAAAACCGTCGATCTGACAGGCATTTCCTACACGCAGGCGCTGTGGGTGGGGCTGTTTCAGGTGATTGCCGCCGTGCTGCCCGGTACCAGCCGTTCGGGGGCGACAATTTTGGGCGGCATTGCCGTCGGCCTCAGCCGCGAAGTGGCGGCGGAATTTACCTTTTTTCTCGCCGTGCCCGTGATGTTCGGCGCCAGCCTGCTGAAAATCGCCAAACACGGCCTGTCGTTTACCGCGCACGAAGCGGGAGTTTTGGCCTGCGGCATGATTGTCAGCTTCGTCGTCAGCATTCTCGCCATCAAATTCCTGATGGCCTATATCAAGCGGCACGATTTCAAAATCTTCGGCTGGTACAGAATCGTGCTCGGCGCTTTGGTGCTGCTGTATTTCGCCGCTTTGAAATAAGGCCGTCTGAAAAAGGCTTGAGGCCGTCTGAATGGTTTTCAGACGGCCTCTTTATGTTTGGCGGACTTAGGGTCTGTTTACAATTGGTATTGCGGCGGCTTTAACGCCATAAAACGGCATCTGCCGCGTTGAAAATACCCGCCTATGGGCAGCATAGGCTCGCATTTTCGCCTTGCATCTGCCGCTTTCTGACGCAAAATCCGCTACGCAAACCAATTGCAAACAGCCCCTAATCCTGCGCTTGAAAATCCGCCAGCGCCGCCTGCACCGCCGCCGCGTCTTTAAGCGTGCGCAAAACGGCAAACAGCCGCTCCGCCTGCGGCTCGGCCTGTTTCATCATGCCCAGCCACTGTTTCAGGCGGGCGACGGCGTATTTTTCGCTGCCGCCTGCCGCATCCAGACACAGGCCGACAAACAGCCGTATCCAGTTTAGCGTTTCGGCAAAGGGCATTTCCGCCGCCGCTTGGCCGTTTTCGTAAGCCTTAATCTGCCGCGCCAGCCCGGGGCGGATCACTGCGCCGCGCCCGATCATGATGCCGGTGCAGCCGCTTTCGCGTTTGATGTCGAGATAGTCTTGCAGCGTGAACACGTCGCCGTTGGCCGTGACGGGAATGTCCACCGCCGAGGCGATTTTCTTTACCCAGCCCCAATGCGCGGGCGGCTCGTAGCCTTCGACCTTGGTGCGGGCGTGGACGGTGAGGGCGCAGGCGCCGCCTTCTGCGATGGCCTGCGCGTTTTCCAGCGCCAGCGATTTGTCGTCGAAACCGAGGCGCATTTTGCCGGTGAGCGGGATGTGCGCGGGCAGGGCGCGGCGCAGGGTTTTGACGATGTGGTGCACGCGCTCGGGTTCTTTGAGCAGCACCGCGCCGCCCTGGTGTTTGTTGACCGTGGGCGCGGGGCAGCCGAAGTTGAGGTCGATTTTTTCCGCGCCGAAGCGCACGGCTTCCAGCGCGTTGGCCGCCATGTTGTCCGCGTCGCTGCCCAAAAGCTGGACGGTGCAGGGCACGCCCGAGGGGGTGCGGTTGCCGTGCGCCATTTCGGGCGCGTGTTTGAGCCAGGTGGCGCGGGAGTGGACGGTGTGCGTGATGCGGACGAACTCGCTGACGCATTCGTCGAAGCCGCCGATGCGGGTGAGCAGGTCGCGCATCGGCGCGTCGGCCAGCCCCTGCATGGGGGCGAGTATCAGGTAGCACGGATTGTCGGTCATGGCATTGGGCGGGAGTCGGAAAAAGGGGCGGATTATAGCCCGATTGGCGCACGGCCGCGCCGCAGGTTTGCCGCGCAGACCATGAAGCGGGTTGAGGCCGTTCCCGCCAGTGCGGAAATGATGTTTCCGAAAGTGGGAAACGGCGGTACCTGCCGCACCGCGCGGTATTTTCAGACGGCCTCAATCTGTTTTGTCTGCGGCACGGAGGTTTGGAACAGAGAGGGCTATGAGGCCGTCTGAAAACGGAAAATGGCGGTAGGCGCTGCGATACGCGGCATTTTTCAGACGGCCTCTGTCCGTCGGCGGAGCGGCGGGGACGTTCCCGTCTTTGTGATAGTGTCGTTTCTGAAAGCGGAGTTTCGACGAAGTGAAAAAGAGGCCGTCTGAAAGCGCTTGGCGGTTTCAGACGGCCTTTCGTGTTGCACTCTAGCGCGTGCGTTTGTAGAAGGCCATGTTCTGCTCGGCGGCGTCTTGCGCCAGCTCGCGGTTTTGGCGGTAGAGGTCTTTGTATTTTTCCTGGAGCTGTTCGTCGCTGAGGCCGTTGTCCTGTTCTTTGATTTGGATTTCGAAGAGTTCGATGTCGGTTTTGAATTTTTTAATCCATAGGTCGCGCAGGGCGGAGGTTTCTTTGTCCTGCACTTTCAGATCTTGCAGCTTGGCAACGGCGTCTTGGTAGACTTGGATGTTGCTGCGGTAGATTTCGACGGTGAGGCGGTTGCGGCGGGCTTTGTCGGCGGTTTTGCGGATTTCTTCGACTTTGCGGCGCATGTCGTCGGAATCGAGATACAGCGAGCTTTGTGTGCCGATTTCTTCTATGGTTTTGAGCAGCAGCAGTGCGTCGGCTTTGAAGGCTGGGTCTTCCTGTTTGCCCGCGGATGCTGCGGACGGTGCGGAGGCGCCGTGCGGCGTGGCTTCTGTGGGGGCGGGCGACGAGGCCGGCGCAGCGGGAGCGGCGGGCGTGTCGGCCGGTTGCGGCTGGCAGGCGGCCAGGGCGATGGCGGAGAGTAAAGCGCTGAGGGGCAGGGCGGGTTTCATTTTTTGTTTTTTCTCTTTCTGTCGTTAGGTTGCGGGGGAAGGGAAATCCGGCATTGCGCCTTGACGAAGCCTGAGGCCGTCTGAAAAACGCGCTATGCCGGGGCTGGGGTTTCAGACGGCCTATTCTTCATTGCCGTCTTCGACGCGCACGCTGTGGTCGATCAGGCCGGAGCGGACGAAGGCGGCGGCGCCGGAGGATTTGCTGTCGGAGAGGCGTTGCAGATAGGCTTCGTCGATGTCGCCGGTGAGGTAGCGGCCGCTGAAACAGGAATCGTCGAAGCCTTCGATGGCGGGATTCATGCCGAGGATAACGTTTTCGAGGTCGGCAAGATTTTGGAAGACGCAGCCGTCGGCGCCGATTTCTGCGGCGATTTGGGCGGCGCTGCGGCCGTTGGCGATGAGTTCTTCGCGGGTGGGCATGTCGATGCCGTAGACGTTGGGGTAGCGCACTTCGGGGGCGGCGGAGGCGAAATAGACTTTTTTCGCGCCGGCGGCTTTGGCCATTTCGACGATTTCGCGGCTGGTGGTGCCGCGTACGATGGAGTCGTCGACAAGGAGGATGTTTTTGCCTTTGAATTCGCTGTCCATCGGGTTGAGTTTCTGGCGCACGGATTTTTTGCGCGTGGCCTGGCCGGGCATGATGAAGGTGCGGCCGATGTAGCGGTTTTTGATGAAGCCTTCGCGGTAGGGTTTGCCGAGGTGGGCGGCCAGCTCCATCGCGCTGGGGCGGCTGGTGTCGGGGATGGGCATGACGACGTCGATGTCGGCCGGGTCGATTTCGCTTTTCACTTTTTCGGCAAGGGCGACTCCCATGTTGACGCGCGCCTGGTAGACGGACACGCCGTCGATAACGGAATCTGGACGGGCGAAGTAGACGTATTCGAACAGGCAGGGGGCGAGCTTGGGTGCGTCGGCGCATTGGCGGCTGTAGAGCCTGCCGTCGTTGCTGATGAAGACGGCTTCGCCGGGGGCGATGTCGCGCACAAGTTCGTAGGCGAGGCTGTTGAACACGACGGATTCGGAGGCCACCGCCCAGTCGGTCTGCCCTTTTTCATTGATATTTCTGCCCAGGGCGAGCGGGCGGATGCCGAAGGGGTCGCGGAAGGCGAGCAGGCCGTAGCCGGCAATCAGGGCGACGACGCCGTAGGCGCCGCGCACGAGTTTGTGCAGGCTGGAAACGGCGTTGAAGATGTGATCGACGGACAATTCGTGGCTGCTCGACGCGGTCACTTCGCGGCGCAACTCGTGTGCCAGTACGTTGAGCAGCACTTCGGAGTCGGAGCCGGTATTGACGTGGCGCAGGTGTTTGTCGCACACGCTTTGGTAAAGCTCGTCGGTGTTGGTGAGGTTGCCGTTGTGCGCCAGCACGATGCCGAAGGGGGAGCTGACGTAAAACGGCTGCGCTTCGGCCGTGCTGCCCGCATTGCCTGCCGTGGGATAGCGGACGTGGCCGATGCCGGTGTTGCCGGTCAGCTCGCGCATGTTGCGGGTGCGGAACACTTCGCGCACCATGCCTTTGCCTTTGTGCATGTGGAAGGTCTGGCCTTCCAGCGTGGCGATTCCCGCCGCATCCTGCCCCCTGTGTTGGAGCATTTGCAGGCCGTCATACAATAATTGGTTTACCGGTTCGTGGGCCACCAGGCCGAAAACACCGCACATCGCTTCGTCTCCAAAAAGTTAGTATTTGATTTTGCCCGCCAGATAATCGGGCAGATAGGGCACGGCCAATTCGGCCGCGCTCTCGAAAAAGGGGGCGCTTTGCGCGCTGCGCCAATCCTCGCTCTGCGGCAGGTCGGTGAAGGCGCACGCCAGTACCGCCAGCGTCACCAGCACGCCGCCGCGCAGTGTGCCGTAGAACGTGCCGAGCAGGCGGTTGATGCCGCCCAGCCCCACCGCTTTCGCTCCGCCGGTCAGCAGCGGGCGCAGCAGCGACATCGCCAGCATCACGGCAATAAAGGCGGCGACAAAGCCGGCGGCCGTAGCCAGAACGGGCGGCTGTATCACCGACAAAACCGATGCGCCCAGCGGGGCGGCGGCGATTTTGGCAACGGCCAGCGCCAGCAGCCAGGTGATAAGCGACAAAAGTTCGCTGATGATGCCGCGCACGGTGGCGGACACCGCCGACAGGGCGATGACGGACAGGGCGAAAATATCGAATAGGGACATAGGGACAAATCGGAAAAACGGGGAAGAGGCCGTCTGAAAAGGCGCTTGGCTCTTTCAGACGGCCTCTCGGTCATTTGCCCAGCACCACCGCGCCGTCCAAACCCTGCATTCTGATGCGGGCCAGTGCTTTTTGCGCGGCTTCCTGATTGGGGAATGAGCCTGTACGGACGCGGTAGACTTTGCCGTTTGCGGTGTCCGCTTCGCTGATGGAGGCGCTGTATCCGGCGTCGGCCAGGCGCTGCTGGATTTTTTTCGCCTGCTCCTGCGAGCGGTAGGCGCCTGTTTGAATCATGGCGCGGCGGCCTTTTTGGTTTTCCAAAACCGCCTGCGGATCGGACTTGGCGGACTTGCCTTTGTTGTCGAGAGCCTGCTGTGCCCGGTTGTCGGCCTTTTTCGCCTCGGCCTGTTTTTTCTTCTGCTCGGCAATGCGTTTTTCTTCGGCTGCTTTTTTCGCTTCGGCCTGCTGCTTCTCGACTTCCTGACGTTTTTTCTGCTCGGCCAGGCGTTTTTCCTCAGCCTGTTTTTTGGCGTCCTGCTGCTTTTTCTGTTCGGCCAAACGTTTTTCTTCGGCGGCCTTTTTCGCTTCGGCCTGTTTTTTCAACTCGGCCTGACGTTTGGCTTCGGCATGCTGTTTTTCGGCTTCCTGCCGTTTTTTCTGTTCGGCCAGACGTTTTTCTTCGGCGGCCTTTTTCGCTTCGGCCTGTTTTTTCAACTCGGCCTGACGTTTGGCTTCGGCCTGCTGTTTTTCGGCTTCCTGCCGTTTTTTCTGTTCGGCCAGGCGTTTTCCCTCAGCCGCCTTTTTCGCTTCGGCTTGTTTTTTCAACTCGGCCTGACGCTTGGCTTCGGCCTGCTGTTTTTCGGCTTCCTGACGCTTTTTCTGCTCGGCAAGACGTTTCTCCTCAGTCTGTTTTTTGGCTTCCAGTTGCTTTTTCTGATCGGCCAGGCGTCTTTCTTCGGCCTGTTTTTGTTCTTCCCGGCGTTTTTTCAGTTCCGCCAAACGTTTTTCCTCGGCGGCCTGTTTGGCTTCTTCGCGTTTTTGCGTTTCGGCAAGGCGTTTTTCTTCGGCGGCTTTGCGTGCTTCGGCACGTTTTTTCAATTCCGCTTCTTTGCGCGCTTGGGCAAGCTCTTCCTGTTTCAGGCGGGCCTCGCGATCGGCGGCGCGTTTTTCTTCGGCGCGGCGTTTGCGCTCTTCTTTGCTGCGTTCTTCAGCCAGTTTTTGTTCCCGAACGGCTTTTTCTTCGGCGGCAATGCGCTCGGCTTCGGCGCGGCGTTCCGCTTCTTCGCGCTGTTTTTCCTGTGCCAGCCGTTTGGCTTCGGCGGCTTTCTCGGCTTCTTTGCGTTTGGCTTTTTCCGCTGCCTGTTTGTTGGTGTTGTTGATGGTAACGACGGGTTCGCTGCCGCGGTCGTAGCGGGCGGGTTCGGCTTTTTTGACGACGGTGCGCACCGAGCCGTCGGCATCGGTCTGTTCGACGGTTTCCTGCCCTTCTTTCAATTCGTATACGGGTTTGGCTTCTGCCGGTTTGGCTTCGGGGACGGGATCGGACGGCATCTCGAAAGTGTCGTTGGCCGAATCGTCCTGTTCGGCAGGTTCTTCGGGCTGGTCGGGCGGCAGCGTCAGGGGTTCGGGTTGGGGAGCGGCGGCAACGGTTGCGGGTTCGGCGGGAGCGTCTTCGCTGCCGCTGCCGACTGCCGCACCGAATACGATGCCTGCGACGACAACCATGGCCGATGCGCCGACCAGGCGGCGGCGGTTTTTGCGTTTGAGTTGCTCGTATTCGTTCATGCTGTCCAGTCGTTTGTCTGCCATTTTGCTTCCCGTTGTGTGTTATTCCGCTGCGTGGCGGCCTGTCGGTTTTTCGCTGAGGTTCATCACTTCGGCTACGGTGTGGAAGGAGCCGAAGGCGGCGATTCTATCATTTTCCGTACTGTCGGCAAACGCCGCGCGGTAGGCGTCGGCAACGCTGTCGAAGGTGCGGATTTCGGTGATGCCGTGCGCTTGAAGTTTGGCGGCAATGTCTTGGGCGCTCATGCCGCGCGGCAGGTGCAGGGGGGCGGCGTACCAGATGTCAAACTGGTCTTTGAGGATGTCGATGACGCCGTCTATGTCTTTGTCGGAGAGCATGGAAAATACGGCGGTGCGTTTTTGCGCGAAGGGCAGGCCGATCAGGCTTTGGCGCATGGCGCGGGCGGCGTGGGGATTGTGGCCGACGTCCCACACGGTGAGCGGGCGGCCGGGCAGCACTTGGAAGCGGCCGGGGTTTTCCGCCATCAATAGGCCGCGTTTGATGGCGCCGATGTCGATGGGCAGTTTGCCGTTGAGGCATTCGACGGCGGCGAGGGCGGCGGCAGCGTTGGCAAGCTGGTAGCCGCCGCGCAGGGCGGGCATGGGCAGGGCGTTGCGGTTGCGTTTGAGGCCGTCTGAAAACAGACTGCTGTTTTCGGGATGGAAGCGGAACGACCATTGCTGGTTTTCCAGTTTGACAAAGCCGAAGTCGCGCTTGGCGATAAGCAGGTCGGTGTTTGTTTGGCGTGCGTGTTCGATGAGGGACTGCGGCGGTGGGTTTTGGCTGATAACGGCGGGGCGGCCGTTGCGGAAGATGCCGGCTTTTTCGTAGCCGACCTGTTCGACGGTGTCGCCGAGAAAGGCCTGATGGTCGAGATCGATACTGGTAACGACGGCGACGTCGCCGTCAAAAACATTGACGGCGTCCAAGCGGCCGCCGAGGCCGACTTCGAGAATCATGATGTCGACCTGTTCGCGGATGAAGATGTCGATGGCGGCGAGGGTGTTGAATTCGAAATAGGTGAGGGAGATGTCGCCGCGTGCGGCTTCGATGCGCTCGAAGGATGCGGTGATGAGGCCGTCTGAAACGGGCTCGCCGTTGAGGGCGATGCGCTCGTTGTAGCGCAGCAGGTGGGGACTGGTGAGGGTGCCGGTTTTGAAACCGGCTTCTTTGTAAATGTGCGTGAGAAAGGCGCAGACCGAGCCTTTGCCGTTGGTGCCCGCCACGACGATGACGGGGCAGGCGGGGTTCAGCGCCATGCGCCGTTTCACTTCGCCGACGCGATCCAAGCCCATGTCTATCGGGCCGTTGCTGTGGGCGGTTTCCAAGTGGGCAAGCCATTCGGTGAGGGTTTTCATAATCTGCTTTCGTGTTTGATAAAAGGACGTCTGAAAAGCTTTGCTCAGGCGGCGGAAGTTTTTCAGACGGCCTTAGCCAGCTCTGCGCGCATGTCGTCGATAACGGCGCGGTAGTCGGGTTGGCCGAAAATGGCCGAACCGGCGACAAAGGTGTCTGCGCCTGCTGCGGCTATTTCGGCAATGTTGGCGGTTTTGACGCCGCCGTCCACTTCGATGGCGATGTGCCGCCCGCTGCGTTCGCGGTAGCGGTCGAGCAGGGCGCGGGTTTGACGGATTTTTTCCAGCGTGTGCGGGATAAAGCTCTGGCCGCCGAAGCCGGGGTTGACCGACATCAGCAGCACCATATCGAGGCGGTCGAGCACGTTTTCCAATACGGAAACGGAGGTAGCGGGGTTGAGTACCAGCCCGGCTTGGCAGCCGTGTTCGCGTATCAGGCTGAGGCTGCGGTCGACATGGCGGCTGGCTTCGGGGTGGAAGGTAATGATGCCGGCGCCCGCTTTGGCGAAGGCATGAATCAAATCGTCCACCGGTTCTACCATCAGGTGGATGTCTACCGGCACGGAGGCGTAAGGCTTGATGGCGGCGCAGACCATCGGGCCGAAGGTGAGGTTGGGCACGTAATGGTTGTCCATCACATCGAAATGGATCAGATCCGCTCCCGCTTCGATAACGCGGGAAACTTCTTCGCCCAAGCGGGCAAAATCGGCCGACAAAATGCTGGGAGCGATACGGAATTTGTACATGGGTTCCTCTGTTTTCGGGCACAGCCCGTTTAAAATTTTCAGACGGCATAAAAAGCGGTGCGATTGCATTTTTGCAACATAAAATTCTGCCACTCGGCATTTTGCGGGCACAATTGCCATAGTATTCAGTCAATCACGGTTTGTTTTACGCAAGTTTACGGCTATTATACCGCGATTGACGGGCTGCTCCTTTATATTTCCACCCTGATTTTCCCCGCCTGTCAGACCAAGCCGAGAAAGAACAAAGTGCTTACCTATCTATCACGCCGAACGCTCTGTGCCGCTGCCGTTTCCGGTTTTCTGTGCGGCCTCCCTCCCGCCGCTTTCGCGCTGAACATCCAAGATTTCCACACCAACTGCGACATCCGCCAACTCAATCTGTCCCGCGAACAATACGACGAGCTGCGTACCCTGCGCGGCGAATACAAGCAGGCGGCGGAACGCCTGGTTCAGGACAACCGCCGTTCCGAACGCAGCCGGCGCGACAGCCTGCTGAGGATTCTGTCCGCGCCGCAGTTCGACGAGCGTCAGGCGCACCGCTATGTTGTCGAACGTTACGAAGCCGGCTTGCAGTTTGCCGTTGACGAGATGGCCGTCCAGCATAAGTTTTACCAGTTGCTTAATCCCGCCCAGCAAAGGCTGTGGATTCAGAAGTGCCTGCACTGAACGGTTCGCGCCGATGAGGTCATTCCCAATCCGAACAAAAAGCCCGATTGTTATCGGGCTTTTCTGTATCTTGCACCTATCGTCAATGATGGCCGCAGGGTGTGGATTTGCTTTGTTCGCGTAGGGCTTCGGCGGCCTGTTCGTCGGCGTGGTAGCTGGAGCGCACCATCGCGCCGCAGGCGGCGTTTTGGAAACCTTTGCCGTAGGCTTCGCGCTCGAACTGTTTGAACATGTCGGGCGTAACGTAGCGCAAAACGGGCAGGTGGCCGTCTGAAGGCTGCAAATATTGGCCGATGGTAATCATTTCGACATTGTGTGCACGCATGTCGTCCATGATTTCGCGCACTTCGTCGTCGGTTTCGCCCAAGCCGACCATGATGCCCGATTTGGTGGGAACGCCGGGCTGCATTTCCTTGTAGCGGCGCAGCAGTTCGAGCGAGTGTTTGTAGTCCGCGCCCGGACGCGCCATTTTGTAGAGGCGCGGATGGGTTTCGAGGTTGTGGTTCATCACGTCGGGTGGGGTTTCGGCTAGGATTTTGAGGGCGATGTCGAGACGGCCGCGGAAGTCGGGTACGAGAATCTCGATTTTGGTGTGCGGGCTGGTCTGGCGGATGGCGGTGATGCAGTCGGCAAAGTGTTGGGCACCGCCGTCGCGCAAGTCGTCGCGGTCGACGGAAGTAATGACGACGTAGCGCAAATTCATCGCGCGTACGGAGTTGGCGAGGTTTTGCGGCTCTTCGGGATCGAGCGGGTTGGGGCGGCCGTGGCCGACGGCACAGAAGGGGCAGCGGCGGGTGCACATGTCGCCCATAATCATGAAGGTAGCTGTGCCCTTGCTGAAACATTCGCTGATGTTGGGGCAGGCGGCTTCTTCGCAGACAGTGTGCATTTTCTGTTCGCGCAGGATGTCTTTAATCTCAAAGAATTTTTTCGGATTGGGCAGCTTGGCGCGTATCCATTCGGGCTTTTTCAGCTTCTGCTCGGGCTGGACGACTTTGATGGGAATGCGGGCGGTTTTCGCCGCACCGGTATGTTTGACGCCTTGTCGGTTGTCGAGGGGATTGGTGGTTTCGGTACTCATGGTGTGTCTTTCGTTTTTTGGTTTTCAGACGACCTCAGCCGCCAGATTTTTGTTCAGCAGTGCGGTCAGTTTGCCGGCCACGTCGGCAAGGGCGGGGCAGGGGCTGACGTGGTCGGCGATTTGCGTCATTTGCAGTCCGGCATAACCGCAGGGATTGATATGGGCGAACGGAGCCAAGTCCATGTTCACATTGAGGGCGAGACCGTGGTAAACCGAGCCGTTTTTGATGCGCAGGCCGAGGGAGGCGATTTTTTTGCCGTCTACATAAACGCCGGGGCGCTGGGGATCGGCAGCCGATTCGATGCCGTAGTCGGCGAGGGTGGCGATGATGCTGTTTTCCAAAGCGGAGACGATGTTGCGGACGCCGGTTTTGCGCCGTTTGAAATCGATCATGGTGTAGACGACGAGCTGGCCGGGGCCGTGGTAGGTAATCTGGCCGCCGCGGTCGATTTGGACGACGGGGATGTCTGCGGCATCCAGCAGGTGTTCGGCCTTGCCCGCCAGCCCCTGCGTGAAAACGGGGTTGTGTTCGACAACCCATAATTCGTCTTCCGTATCGGCGCTGCGGTTGCTGTTGAAAGCTTTCATGGCTTCAAAAACGGGCAAATAGTCGCGGCGGCCGAGTTCTACGGTTTTCATCACAACACCACTTTCACCAGCGGGTGCGCGGTCAGGCTGCGGTAGATGTTGTCGAGGTGTTCTTGGTTTTGCGCCTGCACGGTAACGGTGGCGGAGAGGTAGTTGCCGCCGCTGCTGGGGCGGCTTGTGATATGCGCTTCGCCGGTGTCGGGCGCGTGTTCCTGCACGGCTTTGAGGATTGCGGGCAGGAAGTCGGGGTGTTGCGCGCCCATGACTTTGATGGGGAAGGCGCAGGGGAAATCGATGAGTTTTTCTGTTTGCGGCGTCATGGTTTTATCCTGGTTTGTTTTCAGACGGCCTGTGCGGGATGCGGAGGCCGTCTGAAAAACAGCGGGGCGTATTCTAACGCAATCGGGGTGCAAAGTCTGCCGCGAGATAAGTTTCAGACGGCCTCTTTTCAAGTCTTGAAAAAAACGCCGCCAGCCCAATTTGGCGGCCTTGAATTTGGTAAAGGAAGAAAAACTATGGCTAAAACACAATTCTCAGAAGATTACCGCGCCCTGGCACTGCTGCCGCTGCGCGATGTGGTGGTGTATCCGCATATGGTGCTGCCGCTGTTTGTCGGCCGTGCGAAATCGATTGCGGCTTTGGAAAAAGCAATGGAAAACGACGAGCCGGTTTTCCTTTTGGCGCAGAAAAACCCCAACGACGAAGAGCCGCAGGCCGCCGATCTCCACAAGATGGGCACGATTGCCAACATCCTGCAAGTATTGAAACTGCCGGACGGCACGGTAAAAGTACTGGTGGAAGGCATCAGCCGCGCCCGTGCACTGTCGGTGGAAAGTAACGGCGACTATTTCTTCGCCCAAGTGGAAGCTGCCGAAGAAGGCGTTTCCGAAGGCCGCGATATGGAAGCCCTGCGCCGCACGCTGCTGAACGAGTTCGAGCAGTTTGCCAAGCTGAACAAGAAAATCCCCGCCGAAGTGCTGGGCACGATTTCGGGTATCGAAGACAACGGCCGTCTGACCGACACCGTGGCCGCGCATCTGCAACTGAAACTGGAATTGCGCCAGGAGGTGCTCAACCGCGTGGATGTGGCCGAAAGGATGGAGTTCCTGCTCGGACAACTCGATGCCGAGCTGGACATTCTGCAAGTGGAAAAACGCATCCGCGGACGCGTCAAACGCCAAATGGAGAAATCGCAGCGCGAGTATTACCTGAACGAGCAGGTCAAAGCCATCCATAAGGAATTGGGCGAGGAAGACGAGCGTGCCGAACTCGACAAACTCGAAACGCAGATACGCGAAGCGGGCATGAGCAAGGAAGCGGAAGAAAAAGCGCTTTCGGAGTTGAAAAAGCTGCGGATGATGCCGCCGATGTCGGCCGAGTCAACCGTGGTGCGCAACTATATAGATACGCTGCTCGAATTGCCGTGGAAGAAAAAAACGCGCGTTATCAAAGATATTGCCAAAGCCGATTTGGTGTTGGATGCCGACCACTACGGTTTGGAAAAAGTGAAAGAGCGCATCTTGGAATACTTGGCCGTGCAAAAACGCAGCGACAAGCTCAAAGGGCCGATTTTGTGCCTCGTCGGCCCTCCGGGCGTGGGCAAAACCTCGCTCGGCCAGTCCATCGCCAAAGCCACCGGCCGTAAATACGTGCGCATGGCCTTGGGCGGCGTGCGTGACGAGAGCGAAATCCGCGGCCACCGCCGCACTTACATCGGCTCGATGCCTGGCAAAATCATCCAAGGCATGATTAAGGCCGGTGTGAAAAACCCGTTGTTCCTGCTCGACGAAATCGACAAACTCGGCAACGATTTCCGCGGCGATCCGTCCAGCGCGCTGCTGGAAGTGCTCGACCCCGAACAAAACAGCGCTTTCGCCGACCACTTCGTCGAAGTGGACTACGACTTGAGCGACGTGCTCTTTATCGCCACGTCCAACAGCATGAACATTCCGTCGGCGCTGCTCGACCGCATGGAAATCATCCGCCTGTCGGGCTACACCGAAGACGAAAAAGTCAGCATTGCCATGCAGTATCTCGTACCCAAACAGATGGAACGCAACGGCGTGCGCGAGGGCGAAATGGACATCCGCGAAGAAGCCGTGCGCGACATCGTGCGCTACTACACCCGCGAGGCGGGCGTGCGTTCGCTCGATCGCGAAATCGCCAAAATCTGCCGCAAAGGCGTGATGGCGGCGCAGCTGGCGGAAGATGCGGGCAAGGGTGCAGGCAAGCCCGAAGCCATTGTGGTGGACTCGCAAAACCTGAGCAGTTATCTAGGCGTGCGCCGCTTCGATTTCGGCGTCGCCGAAAGCGAAAACCGCATCGGCCAGGTAACCGGCCTTGCCTGGACGGAAGTCGGCGGCGAACTGCTCACCATCGAAGCCGTCGCCCTCAAAGGCAAAGGCAACATCGTGCGTACCGGCAAACTGGGCGACGTGATGCAGGAATCCATCACCGCCGCATGGAGCGTCGTCCGCTCCCGCGCCGAAGCACTCGGCCTTGCACCCGACTTTTACGAAAAAAGCGACATCCACGTCCACGTTCCCGAAGGGGCGACACCAAAAGACGGCCCGAGCGCGGGCATCGGCATGACGCTGGCGATGGTTTCCGCCTTCACCAATATTCCCGTGCGTGCCGACGTAGCCATGACCGGCGAAATCACCCTGCGCGGCGAGGTGCTGCCCATCGGCGGCTTGAAAGAAAAACTGCTGGCCGCTCTGCGCGGCGGTATCAAACATGTGCTGATTCCGCAGGGCAACGTGAAGGATTTGGAGGAAATTCCCGCCAATGTGAAGGAAGGTTTGGAAATCCATCCCGTCAAATGGATAGACGAAGTGCTGGAGCTGGGTTTGGAATACCGTCCCGAGCCTTTTAAAGCGGAAGCGGCGGCAGATGCTGCAACCAATGCTTCCGAGGCAAAGTCAAGCGTAAAAGCGCGCAAACACTGACGCAGGCGGCGTTTTGTTGCAAAACGCCGCAACGGCGGGCGATTAGGCCGGAAATGTCCGCCGTTTGTGCGTTTTGCCTTGACACGGCAAATTCAGCCTTGCTATAAAGGCGCGTCATATCCATCCGCATTCCGATGCCGTCCGGGTTTCGGAATTCTTCATTTTCTCAAAACGACAGAAAGGGACTTATCGTGAACAAGTCTGAATTGATCGAAGCAATGGCTCAAGAGGCCGACATCTCCAAGGGCGCCGCCGCCAAAGCTCTGGACGGTATGGTAAATGCCATTACCGAAGCCCTGAAAAAAGGCGACACCGTCACATTGGTCGGTTTCGGTTCTTTCTACGTCGGCGAACGCGCCGAGCGCCAAGGCCGCAATCCCAAAACCGGCGAGCCGCTCACCATCGCCGCTGCCAAAACTCCGAAATTTCGTGCCGGCAAATCCCTGAAAGACGCGCTGTAAACCATAGGCAGGATGCCCGAATCCAGACAAGAGGCCGTCTGAAAAACCCGGTTCCCAAAAACCGGTTTTTCAGACGGCCTTCTTTATGTCTGCCGTATTGGATCACATAAAACCCATGCCGCCCTGTCACAAAGGGCAGGGCGGTTTAACCCGTCGAAACCGCGCTTTCAGACGGCCTTTGCCGCCAGATGCGCGCGCAGCTTCGCTTCGTCCAAATGCCAGTGGCAGATTTCCGTTTCGCCGTCGAGCAGCACGGGCACAAGTTCGTTGTATTTCTCTTCCAACAGCGGATCGTCGTCGACATCGAAAATTTCCAAGGCGAAGCCGTATTCTTCCTGCAAAGGCTTGAGCGCGTCGCGCATGGCGTGGCACAGGCTGCAGTATTCGCGGAACATCAGGGTCAGTTTCATGGCGGTTTCCTGTTTTAACTTTATTGAAGCTGTGCTTTCAGACGGCCGCGATTATACAGGCCGCCTGAAAGGCCGAATATGGCGGCACAGCGCGGGAAAACCTATAATGCCGCCTTTTGCCAACCGCCCTCCACGGGATATGCCATGCTGAAAATCTCCACCCGCTTCCACGCCGGTTCGGTCATTGTCAACGACCTGTCCGACCCGCAAAACATCCGCCTCGCCCTGCGTCCCGACAACGCCGCCGCCTTCGCCCAATGGTTTTATTTCCGATTGCAGGGCGCGGCCTACCAAAACTGCGTCATGCATTTTGAAAACGCCGCCTCCGCCGCCTATCCCGAAGGCTGGCAGGACTATCAGGCGCGCGCCTCCTACGACAGGCAAAACTGGTTCTGCGTGCCGACAAGCTACGAAAACGGCGTGCTCACCATCAACCACACCCCCCTGTCCAACAGCGTCTACTACGCCTATTTCGAACCCTATTCCGGCGAGCAGCACCTCAACCTGCTGGGCGATGCGCAGGGCAGCGGCCTGTGCCAGATTGACGATCTGGGCAGCACCGTCGAAGGGCGCGACATCAACCTGCTCACCATCGGCAACCAGGTCGAAAGCGATTTGAAAATATGGATCACCGCCCGCCAGCACCCCGGTGAAACCATGGCTGAATGGTTTGTCGAAGGGCTGCTCGGCCGCCTGCTCGACCCGCAGGACCCCACCGCCCGCGCCCTGCTCGATCAGGCGACGTTTTACATCGTGCCCAATATGAATCCCGACGGCGCGGCACTGGGCAACCTGCGCACCAACGCCGCCGGCGCCAACCTCAACCGCGAATGGGCCGACCCTTCGGCCGAGCGCAGCCCCGAAGTGTTTTACGTGCGCGAAAAAATGCTGGAAACCGGCGTCGACCTCTTTCTCGACATCCACGGCGACGAAAGCCTGCCCTATATCTTCGTTGCCGGTACGGAAGGCGTGCCGACGTATAACGTGCGCATCGCCGGACTGGAAAACCGTTTCAAAGCCGCCTTCGCCGCCGCCAGCCCCGATTTCCAAGACGAGGAGGGCTATCCGAAAGCCGCGCCGGGCGAGGCTGATTTGAGTTGGGCGAACAACTGGGTCGGCAACCGCTTCCAATGCCTGTCGTACACGCTGGAAATGCCGTTCAAAGACAATGACAACCTGCCCGACGACGATTTCGGCTGGAACGGCCAACGCTCCCTGCGCCTGGGCGAGGCCGTACTCTCGGCGGTGCTGAACGTGCTGCCCGATTTGCGTTAAACATCAAAAAACCGCACGCTAGGCCGTCTGAAAGCCGTCGGTATACTTTCAGAAACGTCATCCCCGCGAAGGCGGGAACGGCCTTATTCAGGAAAAAACATGCACTATCTCATCATCAGCATCTGTTGCAGCGTCGCCGTGTCCGTCCTGCTGAAAATGGCGCGCAAACAGAAAATCGACATCGGCCAGGCCGTCGGCGTCAACTACATTGCCGCCGTCGGCCTCACCGTCTGGTTTTTGCAGCCCGACACCGCCAACTGGCGGCAATACCTGCCGACCTGGTGGCTGTTTGCCGCGCTGGGCGTGCTGCTGCCCTCGGTGTTCGTCGCCATGGGGCGGGCGGTGGACGCGGCGGGCATCGTCAAATCCGACGCGGCGCAGCGGCTGTCGCTGTTTCTGCCCGTGCTGGCGTCGTTTGCATTGTTCGGCGAAAAATTGGGCGAAGGGCGGCTGATCGGTTTGGTGCTGGCCTTTGCCGCGCTTGCCTGCCTGCTGTGGAAACAGGAAGGCGGCAAAAAGGGCGCGTCGTGGCAGGGCGCGGGGCTGCTGCTGGCCGTTTGGGCGGGCTACGGCGTGATCGATATTCTGTTCAAACAGCTTGCCAAAAGCGGCACGGCTTTTGCGGGCAACCTGTTGGTGGCCTTCGCGCTGGCAGGCGTGCTGATGTTCGGCTGGCTTTTCGCGCAACGCACCAAATGGACGGGCACGGGCATAGTCGGCGGCCTGCTGCTGGGCTGCCTGAATTTCGGCAACATTCTGTCCTATATCCGCGCCCATCAGGCACTGGCCGACAGCCCGACGCTGGTATTCGCGGGCATGAATATCGGCGTTATCGTCTGCGGCACGCTGGCGGGCGCGCTGCTGTTCAAGGAAAAGATTTCCACCGTCAACGCGGCGGGCATCGCGCTGGCCGTCTGCGCCGTCGCCTGCCTGTTTTACTGGCCGCAGTTCTCGGCGCTGTTGGGCAGATAGGCCGTCTGAAATGCGTTAAGGCCGTCTGAAAAACACTTTTCAGACGGCCTCTGCCTTTGCAAAACCCGTTTCCGTCCGACCCGTTTCAAAAAGACAGAAAGGCCGTCTGAAATGTGTCGAGGCCGTCTGAAAAATGTTTTTTCAGACGGCCTTCAAGTTTCCCCGCCGCACAACAGGCAGGCAAAAAAACGGTGTGGCGGTTTTGCCTGCCACACCCAAACACACACACATCAAGAGGAAAGGAAAGAAAAATTTATCCGGCGGTTGAAACGGCGTTGTTCGTCGGATGGGCGCATTATAGGGACTTTCGCCGTGCGGGCTTTGACGCAGGTCAAGGTTAGTCGCGGCAAAGTGCAAATTCACGGCGCGCGGGCGTTTATTCCTACGGTATGCCGTTTTTGCGTGGCCGGTTTTTCCGACTACATCCGATTACAAAAGAGCGCTTTCGCGGTATGATGCGCGCCGACCGACAAAGGATAAGATAAGGAGAAACCATGAGCCAGATCGGCAACCATGCCTTCATGTGCAGATTCGCGGAGCTGCTGAACACCGCCTCGCCCAAGCTTGCCTGCGATCTGATTGCGCCCGATGCCGCCTTCGATTCCGTTATCACCGGCAAATCGCATATCGGCGCGGAAGGCTATCTGGAAATCCTCGCCGCGTTGAAAACCGGTTTTCCTGACGCGTATTGGGATTTGCAGGAAGTGGTGGGCGAGGGCAACGTGTTTGCCGCCCGCTTCAATATATCCGGCACGCATTCGGGCGTTTTTCAGGGTATAGCCCCCACGGGCAGGGAAGTGCGCATCTGCGCCACCAATATCTACCGCCTCAAACACGGAAAGCTGGTGCGCGAGTTCGACCAGTTCGACAACCTGTCGCTGATGTGGCAGATGGGCGTTTACCCGCCGATGCCCGGCGCGCGTTAGGCCGGCGCCGGCGCAAGAGGCCGTCTGAAACCTGCCGCAGGGCTCCGGCTCTGTCGGTCTTCGTTTTCAGACGGCCTTTTGTTTGTGGAGGCCGTCTGAAAATTTTTACGGTAGAATACGCCGCTTCGCGCAACCGTCCGAAAGGAGTTTTCCGAATGAATGCCGAACAGGAAAAACAGCTTTTGCCGCACCGCAACGCCATCGACGAAATCGACGACGCCGTGCTGGAACTGTTAAACCAACGCGCCGTCCACGCCCGCGCCATCGGCGAACTCAAAGGCACGGGCGTGGTATACCGCCCCGAGCGCGAAGCGCAGGTGCTGCGGCGGATCAAAGAATTGAACCGGGGGCCGCTGTCCGACGAAGGCGTGGCGCGGCTCTTTCGCGAAGTGATGAGCGAATGCCTCGCCGTCGAACGCCCGCTTACCGTCGCCTACCTCGGCCCGGAAGGCACCTTCACCCAGCAGGCCGCCGTCAAACACTTCGGCCACGCCGCCAACACCGTCGGCTGCGCTTCCGTCGACGAATGTATGCGCCAGGCCGAAGCCGACCAGGCTGACTACGCCGTCGTGCCGGTGGAAAACTCCACCGAAGGCTCGGTCGGCCGCACCCTCGATCTGCTCGTTTCCTCGCCGCTCAAAGCCTGCGGCGAAGTCGTTTTGCGCATCCACCACCAGCTGCTGCGCAAACGCGAAGGCTGGGAGGGCGCCGACACCGTCTACGCCCACGCGCAGGCGCTGGCGCAGTGCCACGACTGGCTGAACAAACACCTGCCGCCGCACATCCGCCGCGTCGCCGTGTCGAGCAACGCCGAAGCCGCCCGCATGGCGGCGGAAGACGGCGGCTCGCTGGCCATCGCCGGCGCCGCTGCCGCCGAACGCTACGGCCTCGTCGCCCTCGCCCGCAACATCGAAGACGAACCCGACAACACCACCCGCTTTCTTGTCCTCGGCAAACAGTCCACCTTCCCCAGCGGGCAGGACAAAACCTCGCTGCTCTTTTCCACGCCCAACCGCGCCGGTTCGGCCGCCGCCCTGCTTGCGCCGTTCAGCGAAGCGGGCATTTCCATGAGCAAATTCGAAAGCCGCCCGAGCAAAACCGGCCTGTGGGAATACGTTTTCTTCATCGACATCGAAGGCCACCGCGACGACGAACGCGTCCGCGCCGTGCTCGAACGCTTCGCCGAACGCAATGTTTTCGTCAAAATCATCGGCTCGTATCCCGTGGCCGTGCTATAGGGGCTGTTGGCATCCCAACCTTTCAGACGGCCTAAACCCGACAACACCATGAACCCAATGAACAACATTACCGTCTACTGCGGCTCGAACTACGGACAAATCTCCGACTACTTCCGCGCTGCCCGCGAGCTGGGCGCGCTGATTGCCCGCCGCGGCTCGCGCCTCGTTTACGGCGGCGGCCGCATCGGCCTGATGGGCGCGGTGGCTGATGCCGTGCTGGCAAACGGCGGTGCAGCCGTCGGTGTTATTCCCACCTTTCTGATAGAAAAAGAAATGGCGCACCGCGGCCTGACCGAACTCATCGAAACGCCCGATATGCCGACTCGCAAAAACAAAATGATCGAATTGGCCGACGCCTTTGTCGCACTCTCCGGCGGCATCGGCACATTTGAAGAACTGTTTGAAGTCCTCTCCCTCGCCCAACTGCGTCAGCACCAAAAACCCGTCGGCCTCGTCAACACCGCCGGTTTCTACGACCCGCTGCTGACCCTGCTCGAACGCGCCGCAGAACAAGGCTTTATGCCGCAGGCCAACCTCGGCCTGCTGTGCGTCGCCGACACCCCCGCCGCGCTGCTCGAACAAATGGCCGCGTGGCAGCCGCAGGCGGCGCAAAACGTCCGCAAATGGATAGAGCCCGACTGGCTGGCGCACGAAATGCCGTCTGAAAACCCCGCCGCAGGAGCGGCGCAGCCGTGAACGTCCCCGCCTCCTGCGCCATCCTCGGCCTCGGCTACCTCGGCCGCCCGCTGGCCGAAACCCTCTGGCAGCACGGCAGCCGCGTGTCCGCATGGAAAAAAACCGTCACTTCCGACGACATCAACCTGCCGATAGACCTGGCAAGCGGCGATATCGCCGACTTCTTGGCAAACGGCTTTCAGACGGCCTTTGCCCGCTGGCAGGACGCGCAAACCTGGGTCTGCCTGCTGCCGCCGTCGGCCTGCGCGCACGCGGGCGAAAACGCCTATGCCGACACCGTCCGCGCCTGGGCGCAGACCGCCGCGCAATACGGCGCGCAGCACCTGATATTCGCTTCCAGCATCGGCGTTTACGACGGCCACACCGGCAAGGTCGACGAAAACACCGCCCTCGTCAGCCGCCGCGGCCGCCTGCTTGCCCAAGCCGAAGAAGCCGTTTTGTCCGCCGCCGTGCCGCACCGCGACATCCTGCGCCTCGGCGGCCTTTATTGCGCCGAACGCCACCCGCTCGCCGCCGTCCTTGCCCGACGAAAAACCGTCGCCGCCGCCGAGCCCGCCAATATGCTGCACCGCAGCCGCGCCGTCGCCGCCCTGTTTCAGACGGCCTGCACCCCGAACGGCCGCCGTCTGCGCAATGCCGTCGAATACCCGCAGCCCGACAAACGGCAGTTTTACACCGCCGAGGCCGCCAAACTCGGCCTGAACCCGCCGCCCTTCGCCGCGGGCGGCGCAGGCAAAACCGTGCACACCCTGTACGGCGATTTCGCCGCCATCCTGAATGTGAACGGATAAAGAGGCCGTCTGAAATGCCGCCAGCCCCTTTTCAGACGGCCTCCGACAAACATTCCCGCCTGCCGTTCCCCGCAGCAAACGGCAGACGGCATAACAACCGATAAAAACAAGCCGCCTGTATTTTCAGACGGCCTTTGAAAGCAACCATGCCCCTGATTTCCCTTACCAACCGCATCATCCGCCAGAATCCCGCCGTGCGGGACACGCTGGCCGGTTACAACGGCCTGGTTTTCGCCGTGCGCGCCGGCAGCCTGCAACTGCGCGGCCGCTTCACCGCCGACGGCCGGCTGGAAGCGTGCGGCCGCCCCGCCGATGCCGTTCTGGTTTTGCGCCCAAGCCTGATAGACGCCGTTTTCGCCGGACGCCGCCCCGGTTTCGGCGACATCGCCGTCGAAGGCGATTTGCCGCTGGGTTTCAAGCTCCTTGCCGCCTTTTCCGGCCTGCGCCTGTCTGCCGCCGACCTGCGGCAGATACTGGCCGAAGCCGCCGCCTCGCCGTCCGCCGAACGCGCCGCTGCCGCCGTGAAACAGGCCGCCGGGCGTTTCGCCGCGCCGTGCCAGACGGCCGCTGTTTCCCGCGCCGAGCTCGACGAAGCGGTGGCCGAAATCGCCCGCCTGCGCCGCGAGCTCGAATGTGTGCAGGCGCGTTTGCGCGGCTGGGAAGACAAGGGGAGATAGAGGCCGTCTGAAAGAAACCCAAAGGCCGTCTGAAAAGCAAAGCTGCTTTTTCAGACGGCCTTTTTGTGTGCGATTGCAGTCTGAGACTTTGGCAAGCATCCGCAAACGGCGTTATGCCCACGCGGGCGGGAATCTTTTTAGAACTGCGGCGATATAGGGGTTGGTCAAAATCTGCCGATCAGAAAAGATCCCCACCTGCGCGGGGATGACGGAGTTGTTTGTTTTCCGTCCTTCTGTTTTTCAGACGGCCTCAGAGGTTTTAGCCGTGTGCCTGCCGCAGGTTTCGCCCGCTTCGTATTTGTCCCACAACAGGCGCGGGTCGAAAAAGTGGGCGGACAGCATGGTAAGCAGGACGACGAGGCAGAAGTAGAGCGAGGCGGGGCCGGGGGTGACGCGGGCGATGGGGGTGTGGAAGGCGCTCATCAGGATGATGACGACGAAGATGTCGATCATCGACCAGCGGCCGATTTTTTCCGTGATGCGGTAAAGCAGCGACACTTTGGCGATATTGGCCGGCACGCCGCAGCGCACGCACAGCAGCAAAAAGGCCATGATGCAGATTTTCAGCACGGGAATCATGATGCTGGCGCTGAAAATAATCGCCGCGATGGCGCGGTCGCCGCTGTCCCACATAAAGAGGATGCCGCCCATGATGGTGCTGACTTCGGTGACGGTGGGGTTGGACGAAATCATGATGGGCAGGGTGTTGGCGGGGATGTAGAAAACGGCGGCGGCCAAGAGGAAGGCCAGCGACAGGCGCAGGCTGCCGGGGCGGCGGGCGAAGAGGGCGGTACCGCAGACGCGGCAGCGGCTTTCTTCCGACGGCCCGAACCAGCGGCAGCGGCTGCAACAGGTTTTGCCGCCGGTATCGTCATGGACGGTGGTGTGGCCGTGCAGGCGGTGGATTTGGTAGTAAACCCAGTGTTCGGGCACGGCCTGCGTGGTACGCAACAGCAGCAGCACCATCGGGAACATCAGCCAGAAGGCCGCGCCGAAGGCAACGTTTACCACGTCGCCCAGCTTGATGTAGGCCACCAGCGTGGAAATCAGGAACACGTCGGCCATCACCCATTCGCGCAGGCGCACCATGGTGCGCGTGGCGGCGATCAGGCCGGGCAGCGGGCGCTTGATCTGCAAAGCAGCGTAAACATACAGGCACAGCAGCAGAAACAGCAGCGGCAGGCCGAAGGTGAAGACAAACATTACTTCAGCGAGAAAGCCGAAATCCTGCAAAACCAGCACTTCGAGCATAAAGGGCAGGGTCAGGCGCTCGTTCACACCTATCATCGACACGGTCATGAACATACTGCCGTACACGCACAGCAGCAGCACCAGCGCGGCAGAGGCCAGTGCCAGCGGCGTGACGAAGGGGCGGTTTTCCACCCGCACCAGCTCGTGGCCGCAGCGCGGGCAGTCGGCCTGATGCCCCTGTTTGAGCTCCGGCACGGCGGTACGCAGGCCGCATTCGGGGCAGTCTACCGTGTGGGCGGGCAGGGTGATGCGGCGCAAAAAGGGGCGTTGCCGCCAGCGGCGCAGGTTTTTCGGAACGGAACGGGCGTGCATATCGGACGGAGGAAAAAGGAAAGGGGCGGATTATACGGATTTTGCGGGCAAAAGGCCGTCTGAAAGCAGCATCCGCTTTCAGACGGCCTTTGTGTTTTCAAACTCCGTTAAAGCGTTGTCCGCAAGATTCCAGACGGCCTTAGGCCGCCGCGACAAACAGCGCGAGCACGCAGACAAAGCCTGCCGCCCACATCATCGAGCGCAGGCGCGCTTCACCGGCGATGTAGCAGAGGGTGAACAGCACGCGGAACACGACAAACAGCACCGCCCAAATATTGACGACGGTTTGCGAAGCGTTGCCCGTGGCGTGGGCGATGATGACGGCGGCGGCAAAGGGGGCGAAGGCTTCGAAACCGTTTTTCTGCGCCGCATCGGCACGCGCCGCCGCGCCCCGGGTTTTGGCGAGGAAGGCGCGCGGGTCGCCGTTGTCGCGGGCAAAGTCAAAGCCCGCCGCTTTTTTGGCGTAGATGGCGCAGGCCAAAGGCAGCAGCGCGGCGGCGAGAACGCACCAGTAGGCAAGAGTCATGTTTGTTTCCTTATCTTCACAATCAAACGGGCGGGCATTATAGCCGCTAATCTGCGTAAAAAACAGGCAGCAAAAAAATCTTCCCCCGCATCAAGGGCAAAGGTGGTTTATCCACAAACTGTCCACGCCGTTTTTCAGCGCGGCGGTGGACAATGCGCCGTTTTTCCCGCGCCTGCTTCGGCTATAATCCGCCGCTTTTGTACAAGGGGACGACATCATGGCCGCACACGCCGCAGCCGCCGGGCTGGTTCCGCAGGCGGGTTATATTTTCGCCGCCGTTTTCGCCGTTTTGCTGCTCGCTTCGTTTGTCGGGCAGTGGCTCAAACGCAAAAAAGGCGCGGGCAATGCCGCCATCGCCAATCTGAACGCGCGCATCTATGCCTGGTGGCTGATGACGCTGGTGCTGCTGGCGGCTTTTTGGTTCGGCAAAACGGGGACGGTGGTGCTGTTTTTCCTCGTTTCCTTCGCCGCCCTGCGCGAATTCATGACGCTGATCTACCGCCGCCGCAGCGATTATTACAGCATGGCGGCCTGTTTTTATGTGCTGCTGCCCGTGCAGTATTACTTGGTGTGGAAGGAGTGGTACGGCCTGTTTGCCATTTTTATCCCGATATACGGCTTTCTGCTGCTGCCGATTATCGCGGGCATGAGCGGGCAGACCGACGATTTTCTGGCGCGTGCCGCGAAAACGCAGTGGATGGCGATGATCTGCATTTGCTGCCTGTCGCACGTGCCGGCGCTGATGTTTTTGCAGCTCGACGGTTTCGACAGCGGCAACAATATCCTGCTGCTGATGTTTCTGATTGCCGTGGTGCAGGCGTCCGACGTGTTGCAATACGTTTGGGGAAAACTCGTCGGCGGCGCGAAAATCATGCCCTCGCTCTCGCCCTCGAAAACCGTGTCCGGCACGGTGGGCGGCATCGCTTCGGCCACGCTGCTTGCCGCGCTGATGGCGCCGATTACGCCTTTCAACGGCTGGCAGGCGGCGGGACTCGGCCTCATCATCTGCCTGATGGGCTTTTTCGGCGGACTGGTGATGTCGGCCATCAAGCGCGACTACGGCGTCAAAGACTGGGGCAATATGATCAGCGGCCACGGCGGCATGCTCGACCGCGTCGACTCGGTCTGCTTCGCCGCGCCGGTGTTTTTCCATTTCGTGCGCTATTTTTGGAGCTGAACGGCGCCTGCCGTTTCGTGAAAAGGCCGTCTGAAAACAGGTTTCAGACGGCCTTCTTGCTTTCAGACGGCCTTTGGCAGGTTTACAGCCAGGGGGCGAGGTGTTCCGCAGCAATGTCCCACTGCCAGATGCCGTTGCGGTTTTCCGTGTTCAGGCCGCGCAGGAAAAGATAGCGGACGCGGACGGTTTGCACGGGACGGCCGCGCTGTTTGAGGTAGCGGGCGACGGCCAGCGCGTAAATCCAGGCTTGCAGGTAGTAGTGGTGTTCGGCCACGGCGGCATCGAGGGCGGCGGGGGCGTAGTCGTCGGGGTGGTTGCCGAGGTGGTTGGATTTGTAGTCGATCACGCAGGGTTGGCCGTCTGAAAGCAGGCAGGTCATGTCGATAAAGCCGTTGAGAAAGCCTTGCAGGGTGTCGAAGTCGAGGTGTTCTGCGGCGGCAAGGCAGACGGGGGGCAGCCCGGCAGCGGTAAGGCTGTTTTTCAGACGGCCTAAGTCGAGGCGCTCGAAGTGCATGACGAAGCCCATTTCGGCGAGGCGGTTTGCGGCGGGCAGGGCGGCGAGGGTGTCGCCCGCGCCGAGATCGGCGGCGGCGGTTTGGTCGGCGGCGGCGCAGGCGGTTTCCAGCCATTGCTCGGGGAAGCCGTAGCGCTCGAGGGTGTCGGCAATGCGGGTGCTTTGTTCGGCGGCGGGGCGGGAAAAGTCGTGCTGTTCGAGGATTTCGTGCAGGCAGACGCCCGCTTCCGTGCCGCGAGGGAAGTGGAAAAGGTCGAGCATTCCGCTTTCGTCCGACGCGGGGGCGGCGGGCGGCGCGGCGGCCGATTCGGCCTGATCGAGGGCGGGTTGGAGTTCGTCGCCTGCGGCGCGGTGATGGGACAGGCGGCGGGTGAGGCCGGTGAAGCTGGTGAAACGGACGAGTTCGAAGCGGCGCGACGGGTATTCGGCGGCGCGGTAGGTGTGCGTGCCGCGGCCGCGGCTGTCGGCGGCGGCGCTGACGGGCGCGCCTTCGTGCCAGAGGATGCCGCTGTCGGCGGGGGCGCTTTCTGTCCAGCGCAGCCAGTTGCGGCGCAGCATGGCGCTTTGGCCGTCTTTTTCTTCTTCGTAGGCCGTCTGAACGGCGGCGCGGCTGCTGTCGGGCGAACCTTCGAGCAGGTAGGCAAAGGTGTTGCGCGGCGTGCTGCGGCAGCGGGCGGCGTAGACGGTGAGCTGCTCTTCGGCGCGGGTGAGGGCGACGTAGAGCAGGCGCAGGCGCTCGCCCAAATCTTCGTCGGCCAGTTGGTTTTGGTCGGCTTCGTCGAGCTGGCTCAGTTCCAGAAGTTCGCTGCCGTCTGCGCGGTGAAGAACGTGCCATCTGTCGGCGGGCGCTTCGCTGGTGTCCCACGAGAAGGGGCAGAAAACGAAGGGATATTGCAAACCCTTTGAGGCGTGGATGGTGACGATTTTGACAAGGGCTTCGTCGCTTTCGAGGCGCAACAGGTGGTGTTCGGCAGCGTTGTCGTCCTGCATCGTTTGCAAGAGCCATTGGTGGAGCGAGGCAGGGGTGTGTCCGGCTTCGTCTTCGGCGGCGAGCAGTTCGGCCAGCTGCCAGAAGTTGGTGAGGCTGCGTTCGTTGCCCTCCCGCAGCAGGCGCGTTTCGATGCCGTGTTGCGCGGCAAAGGCGGCGAGGGCGGCGAAAATGCCCTGCCGCTGCCAGGTTTCGCAGGCGGCGGCTGCGGCGGCGGTGTGTTCGGCCAGTTGCGCTTCGCTGCGGTTGAGTTCGGCGATTTGGGCGGCGGTATGGCCGAACAGCACGCCACCGAGCACGAAGCGCAGCAGGCCGGTGCGCTGCGGTTCGAGCCAGAAGGCCAGAAGGGCGGCGAGGGCTTGGGCTTCGTGGCTTTTGAAAACGGATTCGCGCTGCATGGCAACGGCGGCGATGCCGCGTGCGGCAAGGGCGCGTTTGATAAGCTGGCCTTCTTTGTGGCTATGGACGAGGACGGCGATGTGCCCGGGCAGCACGGGAGCGCCGCGGTAGTTCAGACGGCCTTCTGCACCCGCGTTGATGAGGGCGGCGGCTTCGTCGGCGCAGTAGTCGGCGGCGCGTTGGCGCAGGAGGGCTTTGTCGGGCGCGTCTTCGCCTTTCTCGTGCAGCCAGCGGATGTTGAGGGCGGCCTGCGGCGGGCTGAGGCGGCTGTCGGCGCGGTTGGCTTCGACTTGGGGATAGCCGATGCGTTCGAGCACGAAGGGACGTTTTTTTTGTGTGAACAGGCGCGCCGTCGCCTCGGTCAGGCGGCGGTGGCTGCGGAAGTTGCGCGCCAGCGTGTAGTGCTGCGGCGTGTCGGCGGCGGCCTGCAGATAGGCGTAGATGTCGGCACCGCGAAAGGCGTAAATCGCCTGTTTGGGGTCGCCGACTAGAAACAGCGGCCGCCGCCGCTCGATAAAGATGCGGCGGAAGATTTCGTATTGCAGCGGGTCGGTGTCTTGGAATTCGTCGATGAGGGCGACCGGCCAGTTGTGCGCCACGGTGTCGGCCAGCGTTTCGGCGTGTGTGCCTGCGGTGAGGGCGTGGTAGACGTCGAGCAGCAGCTCGTCGGGGCTGCGGCCGGTGCGCGTGCGGCGTTTTTCGGCGGCGCTTTCGCGCACGTATTGCAGAAAGTCCAGTTGCAGGGCGATCAGCGCCTGATGTTCGGCGGCCAGCAGGTTTTCTGCGGCTTGGTGGGCGCCGTGCAGCAGGGTGAGGTCGGCAAGGTCGGCGGCGGCGGGGTTTTGCCCTTTTTTGACGGCGGCTTCGAGGTATTCGGGGGCGAAAACGCTGATGCCTTTGGTATTAGCCAGCAGCTGCGCCAGTTTTTCAGACGGCATCTCTTCGCTTTCGGCCAGCGCGGCCAGTTCGGCGAATTTGGTTTCGTAAAGCGCTTTTTTGAATTTGCTGCCGCTTAATGACGGATGCACGCGCCAGAAGGTGGCGGTGAGCTCGGGGAGTTTTCCGCGTAGTGTGCGCCATGCCGATTGCGCCTGTTTTTCTGCTTCGGGCAGGATGTTGTCGTCAGGCCGTCTGAACGTGAGGGCGGGGCGGGCGAGGTAGGGCGAGAGTTCGTCCAACAGCGCGTCGGGCAGGAGTTTGGCGCGGAAGACGAGGCGGGCGAGGCGCCCGTTATCGGCGACGCGCAGCCGCCAAAAGTCCTGTGCGTAGGTGTACAGTTCGCGTTTGCCGTTTTCGTCGAGTTCGGTGTCGAAGGGGACTTGGCAGAAGAAGGCGTAATCGCCGAGCAGGCGGCGGCAGAAGCCGTGGATGGTGTAGATGGCGGCGCTGTCGAACTGCGACAGGGCGGATTTAAGGCGCAGTTGCAGGCGCTCGCGTGGCTCTTGTTCCAGCGCGCGTTGCAGCAGGCCGCTCATGAATTCGTCGGCCGCTTCGGGCAAATCCGTTCCCTGCAAACGGCGCAGGGCTTCATCCAGCCGCGCACGCAGGCGGGTTTTCAATTCGGCGGTGGCGGCTTTGGTGAAAGTTACCACCAGCACTTTGTCTACCGACATTTTTTCCAGCAGGATCAGGCGGGCAAACAGGGCGGCGATGCCGTAGGTTTTGCCTGTACCGGCCGAGGCTTCGATCAGGGAGGTGCCGGAAATCGGAATGTCGAGGGGGGAGAAGGGAAGGGCGGTTGGGTTCATGGCGCGCTAGGATTTGGATGGAGGCCGTCTGAAAAGCGAAATGTGTTTTTTCAGACGGCCTTTATAGTGAAACAACACGGAAAGATACAAGGCAGCAAGCCGCAGACAGTATGAAAAATACGGGGCTGGTTTTCTTGGTATTTCCAATGCCGTAGAAAACCGCCCTCTTTGGGCTAGGGCGTGTTGACATTCAACATTTTGGCAGCTTTTCCGTCCTAAAACGGCATCTGCTTCGTTAAAAACACTCGCCAATGGGCGGCATTGGCTCGTGTTTTCGCCTTGCATCTGCCATTTTATGCCGAAAAATCCGCTTCAAAAGTTGAATGTCAACACGCCCTAAGGCGCAGCAACGCCGTAGATTTTCGTGTTGGTTCACTATTACGATGCTTTTGAGGCCGTCTGAAACCCTGTTTCAGACGGCCTCCTGCGATGCCCGGCTCAAACGGACAGCTTGTCCGCGCCGCCGAGATACGGGCGCAGGGCGGCGGGGATGTTGATGCTGCCGTCGGCGTTTTGGTGGTTTTCCAATACGGCGACGAGGGTGCGGCCGACGGCGAGGCCGGAGCCGTTGAGGGTGTGGACGAGGCGGTTTTTGCCGTTTTCGTCTTTGAAACGCGCTTTCATGCGGCGGGCTTGGAAGTCTTCGCAGTTGGAGCAGCTGGAGATTTCGCGGTAGGTATTTTGCGCGGGCACCCACACTTCCAAGTCGTAGGTTTTGGCCGCGCCGAAGCCCATGTCGCCGGTGCACAGGGTAATCACGCGGTAGGGCAGTTCGAGTGATTTGAGGATGTTTTCGGCGTGGCCGACCATTTCTTCCAGCGCGTCGTAGGAGGTTTCGGGGCGGACGATTTGTACCATTTCTACTTTGTCAAACTGGTGCTGGCGGATAAGGCCGCGCGTGTCTTTGCCGTGCGAACCCGCTTCGCTGCGGAAACAGGGCGAGTGGGCGGTGAGTTTTTGCGGCAGATCCTGTTCGGCCAAAATGCTGTCGGCCACGGTGTTGGTGAGCGTTACTTCGGCGGTGGGAATCAGGTATTGCGTGGTTTTGCTCTCGTCGCCGCCACGGGTAACGTGAAACAGGTCTTCACCGAATTTGGGCAGCTGGCCTGTGCCGAACAGGGCGGTGTCGTTGACGATGTAGGGGGTGTAGTGTTCGGTGTAGCCGTGCTGCTGCGTGTGGGTGTCGAGCATGAATTGGGCGAGGGCGCGGTGCAGGCGGGCGATTTGGCCTTTCATCACGGTAAAGCGTGCGCCGGAAAGTTTCGCGCCGCCTTCAAAATCCAGCCCCAAGGGTTCGCCCAAATCAACGTGGTCTTTGATTTCAAAGTCGAATTGGCGCGGTTCGCCGACACGGCGCACTTCGACGTTTTCGCTTTCGTCGCGACCGACGGGCACGCTCTCGTGCGGCAGGTTGGGAATCGCCATCAGCCAGGCATCCAGTTCGGCCTGCACGGCTTCCAAATCGGCGGCGGCCTGCTCCAAATCGGTTTTGATTTGCGCGACTTGGTTCATTGCCGCCTGCGCTTCGTCGTGTTTGCCCTGCCCTTTGAGCGCGCCGATTTTTTTGGAAATGCTGTTGCGCGAGGCTTGCAGCTCTTCGGTTTTGACCTGCAGATCTTTGCGGCGGTTTTCTAGGGTTTCAAAACGTGCGGTGTCAAAAGCAAAGCCGCGTTGGGCGAGGCGGGCGGCAACGGCGGCGGTGTCGCCGCGCAGAAGTTGGATGTCGAGCATGGTTCGGGCTTTCTTCGGATAAACAAAACGGGGCGCATTGTAAACGATTTTAAAGGGCGGAAAAACGGCGCGGCCCGGCTTTCAGACGGCCTCTGCCGTAAACGGCGCCTATGGCGGGCGGAGAAAAATCCAATCGGTGCGGCGCATGGTGTCGGGTAGAATCGCCAAGCCGTTTTCAGAAGGCCTTATCCATAAAACACATAACAGGAGTATCAAAATGGAACACAAACTGCCCGAACTGCCGTATGCCTTGGACGCGCTCGAACCGCATCTGTCCAAAGAAACTTTGGAATACCACTACGGCAAACACCACCAAACCTACATCACCAATCTGAACAACCAAATCAAAGGCACGGAGTTTGAAAACGCCACGCTGGAAGAAATCGTGAAAAAAGCGTCCGGCGGCGTGTTCAACAACGCGGCGCAAACCTGGAACCACACTTTCTACTGGCTCGGTTTCACCCCCAAAGGCCAGGGCAAACCTTCGGGCGGGCTGGCCGCCGCGATTGACGCCAAATGGGGCAGCTTCGAAGCCTTCCAAAAAGCTTTCAACACCTGCGCCGCCGGCACGTTCGGTTCGGGCTGGGCATGGCTGGTGAAAACCCCGTCGGGCGAGTTGGACTTGGTGTCCACTTCCAACGCCGCCACGCCGCTCAACAGCGACAATGTGCCGCTTTTGACCTGCGACGTGTGGGAGCACGCCTACTACATCGACTACCGCAACAGCCGCCCCAACTATCTGAACGGCTTCTGGGAAATCGTCAACTGGGACGAGGTTGCCCGCCGCTTCTCCGCCTGATTTTGGCTTTGCACTTGGGCGTGTCGCTAATCAACCCGCCCTAAGGACAAAGAGGCCGTCTGAAAACCCGAAACAGGGTTTTCAGACGGCCTCTTTCTGCTTTGGCCTGCTTTTGTCGGCTGAGGCCGTCTGAAAGCGGGATGGCGGCAGGTTTGGCGGGAGAGAAAACAAAAGGCAGGCCGTCAGAACAGACAAAAGGCCGTCTGAAAAGCCCTTTGCTTTTTCAGACGGCCTCTGTGCCGCAGCCGCTACTGCGCCTGATGCGCGGGAGACGGGGCGGGTTCTTCCACTTTTTCCAACGTGGTCAGGCGTTTGGTGAGGATGTTCAGAATCACGCCGTAGGCAGGCAGGAAGAAGAGGGTGCAGATGGCGAGTTTGAACAAGTAGTCGACAAAGGCGATGTGCGGCCAATGTTCGGCCATATAGGCGTCGCTGCCGGCGTAGAAGGCGATGGAAAAGAATAGCACGGTATCGATGGCGTTGCCGAGGAAGGTGGAGGCGGTGGGCGCAATCCACCACGATTTCAGGCGGCGCAGTTTGTTGAACACAAAGATGTCGAGTATCTGGCCGACGGCATAGGCGGCGAAGCTTGCCAGAGCGATGCGGAAGACGAAGCCGTTAAACTGCGCCAGCGCCGCCCAGCCCGTCCAGCTGCCGTCTTGGAAGACGACGGAGAAGACGTAGGAGAGGATAAGGGCGGGGAACATGACGAAGAAGATGATGCGCCGCGCCAGCCGCTGGCCGAAGATGCGCACGGTCAGGTCGGTGGCAAGAAAGATAAAGGGGAAGGTAAACGCGCCCCAGGTGGAGTGCACCTGATAGCCGTTGGGCAGGGTGACGGTGAAGGGGAACTGCACCAGATAATTGCTCGATGCGATAACGGCAATATGGAAAACGACGAGCCAGCGCAGGGCTTTTTGCTGTTGTTGCGGGGTAAATTCGTACATGCCGGTCTCCTCAGTCCATATCGTGTCGCATCAGGCGTTCGCGCGCGGTTTGTTCGAAAGGCGTGCCGGGGCGTCCCCAGTTGGCGAAGGGGTGGATGGCGATGCCGCCGCGCGGGGTGAAGATGCCGTGCACTTCGATGTAGCGCGGCTGCATCAGGGCAATCAGGTCTTTCATGATGATGTTGACGCAGTCTTCATGAAAATCGCCGTGGTTGCGGAAGCTGAAAAGATAAAGTTTCAGCGATTTGCTTTCCACCATTTTGATGTCGGGAATGTAGCGGATAACGATGGTGGCGAAATCGGGCTGGCCGGTCATCGGGCAGAGGCTGGTGAATTCGGGACAGACGAATTTGACAAAATAATCGTTGCCGGGATGTTTGTTGTCGAACGCTTCCAAAACTTCGGGAGCATATTGGCTTTGATACTGCGTATGGCCGTTGCCCAACAGGCTGAGGCCGTGCAGTTCTTCTGAAGAACGGGACATTGAAGGTTTCCTTAGTTTTTTATTGTGGGGGGATTGCGAACCACAGTTTGCGAAAAGGCGAGGATTGTAAGGCAAAGCGGCGAAAGCGCAAAAGAAAATCGCGTTTTGTCGTGCAATGCCGGGCTTTTTCGCCTCTACACCATCGTTTTCAGACGGCCTTTATGTTTAATACTACAAAAGATTACAAAAATACGAATGTTTTATTCGTTTTAAATCAAAATGTTTTTTCGCAGACTGCTTCCAGTAATATCTAAATAGCCACTAAATTTCTTAAAACGGCCTTTGTCGGGCATAAAATCCGCGCAAAACGGCGCGTGCGGCGAAAAAATTTTAAAAAGCAGCCTGATTTTTGCCTGCAAGGCGGCTGTTTGAGGCAGAAAATCCGTTTGCGGCGCTTGGCAAGCAGCGTAAACGCAGGTAAATTCCCGTTCACGCCAGCCGACTACATGGAACTACAAATGCAGCAGGCGGCGGATTATCCGAAAAATCAGATGAGAAAAAAAGGAGCATTGCAAAATGGCTAAGTATCAGGAAGAAATCAAAGCGGCAGAACAAACCAAACAGGCAAACGGCAGCGGCTGGGCAGCCATCACGCCCGAATACGTTGCCCGTATGCGTCTGCAAAACCGTTTCAAAACCGGTTTGGACATCGCCAAATACACGGCCGACATCATGCGCCGCGATATGGCCGAATACGACGCAAACCCGGCCAATTACACCCAATCTTTGGGCTGCTGGCACGGCTTTGTCGGCCAACAGAAGCTGATTGCAGTGAAAAAACACCACCAAACGCCCAACAAACGCTATCTCTACCTTTCCGGCTGGATGGTTGCCGGTATGCGCTCCGAGTTCGGCCCGCTGCCCGACCAGTCCATGCACGAAAAAACCTCCGTGCCCGCGCTGATTGAAGAGCTCTACACCTTCCTGAAACAGGCCGACGCCCGCGAGCTTGACCTGCTGTTTACCGCGCTCGACGAAGCCCGCGCCGCAGGCGACACCGCCAAGGCCGCCGACATCCAAAACCAAATCGACAATTTCCAAACCCACGTCGTGCCGATTATCGCCGATATCGACGCCGGTTTCGGCAATGCGGAAGCCACCTACCTGCTGGCGAAAAAAATGATCGAAGCGGGCGCGTGCTGCATCCAGATTGAAAATCAAGTGTCCGACGAAAAACAATGCGGCCACCAAGATGGTAAAGTGACCGTGCCGCACGTCGACTTCCTCGCCAAAATCAACGCAGTGCGCTACGCGTTCTTGGAATTGGGCGTGGACAACGGCGTGATTGTTGCGCGCACCGACTCCCTCGGCGCGGGTCTGACCAAGCAAATCGCCTTCTCCAGCCAACCGGGCGATTTGGGCGACCAATACAACAGCTTCCTCGAAGGCGAAGAAATCACCGACCTGAGCCAAGTGAAAGCAGGCGACGTTATCGTCAACACCAACGGCAAAACCATCAAACCCACCCGCCTGCCGAGCAACCTGTTCCAGTTCAAAAAAGGCACCGGCGTCGACCGCGTGGTACTCGACTGCATCACTTCCCTGCAAAATGGCGCCGACCTTTTGTGGATCGAAACCGAAAAACCGCATATCGGCCAGATTAAAGAGATGATTGACCGCGTGCGCCAAGTCATCCCCAACGCCAAGCTGGTGTACAACAACAGCCCGTCGTTCAACTGGACGCTGAATTTCCGCCAGCAGGTGTTCGACGCTTGGCAAGAAGCAGGCAAAGACGTATCCGCATACGACCGTGCCAAACTGATGTCGGCCGAATACGACGACACCGAGCTGGCCAAAGAAGCCGACGAGCGCATCCGCACCTTCCAGCGCGACGCCTCCGCCCAGGCCGGCATCTTCCACCACCTGATAACCCTGCCGACCTACCACACCGCCGCCCTATCCACCGACAATCTGGCCAAAGGCTACTTCGGCGACGAAGCCATGCTGGCCTATGTCAAAGGCGTGCAGCGTCAGGAAATCCGCCAGGGTATCGCCACCGTGAAACATCAGAACATGGCGGGCTCCGACATCGGCGACAATCACAAAGAATACTTTGCCGGCGAAGCCGCTTTGAAAGCGGGCGGCAAAGACAACACCATGAACCAGTTCCACTGATTCGTGACGCCACAGGGTTTTCAGACGGCCGCAAAGGCCGCAGTGGAAAGAGCCGTTAAGGCCGTCTGAAAACCGACCGTCTTTGTCCGTGCGAAGTTGAGTCGAACGGACAGAGTGCAGGCTTAGCCTGTATGTTTGTGAAGCGTAAATCTCTGATTTGAGGTATTCGGCAACCTGCAAAGGTTGCCGCTTTTTTTACGCAATTACGACACCGTGTCATACCGAAACGACCGTTTTCAGACGGCCTCCTTGCCACAGAAAAAAGTATCGCCGCCATACCGCAAAACTATCACCCTGTGCGGGACTTGAAATCGGCGGAGGCAGACACTATTCTGTGCACCGTATCTTTCCAACCCTTAAAAAGGACAAAAAATGAGCAGCGAATTAATCGTACATGCCACCGATGCCAGCTTCGAACAGGACGTATTGAAATCCGACGTGCCCGTATTGCTTGACTTCTGGGCGCCTTGGTGCGGCCCGTGCAAAATGATCGCTCCGATTTTGGACGACATCGCAGCCGAGTTTGCAGGCCGTCTGAAAATCGTCAAAATCAATATCGACGAAAACGAACAAACCCCCGCTCAATTCGGCGTGCGCGGCATTCCGACCCTGATGATATTCAAAGACGGCAAAAACGTCGCCACCAAAGTCGGCGCTCTGGCAAAAGGCCAGCTGACTGCGTTTATCAACGCGTCGATTTAAGTCACGGAAAAAAGAAAACGGTATGCCCGCAGGCATACCGTTTTTACTTTTGAGGCCGTCTGAAAAGCCGCATTGCACAAACAATGCGGCTTTTGGCTGCCCTTTATTCGACCTTACTGAAAACCAGCGTGGCATTCGTTCCGCCGAAGCCGAAGCTGTTGGACATCACGGCGTTGAGTTTCAGGCTGCGGTTTTCGCGGACGATGGGCAGGTCGGCGGCGTGTTCGTCGAGGGTTTCGATGTTGGCGCTGGCGCAGACGAAGTCGTTTTGCATCATCAGGATGGAGTAGATGGCTTCGTTGGAACCGGCGGCGCCGAGGGCGTGGCCGGAGAGGGATTTGGTGGAGCTGATCAGCGGGATGTCCCGGCCGGCGAAGGATTCGCGGATGGCGCCGAGTTCTTTGGTGTCGCCGACGGGGGTGGAGGTGCCGTGGGCATTGATGTAGTCGACGCTGCCGCCGTGTTGGGCGAGTGCCATCTGCATGCAGCGCACGGCGCCTTCGCCGGAGGGCTGCACCATGTCGTAGCCGTCGGAGGTGGCGCCGTAGCCGGTGAGTTCGCACAGGATGTTGGCGCCGCGTGCTTTGGCGTGTTCGTACTCTTCCATGACGAGGATGCTGCCGCCGCCGGAAATCACGAAGC
The DNA here is from genome assembly GCF_044772855.1 of Neisseria sp. 23W00296. Lineage (NCBI taxonomy): Bacteria > Pseudomonadati > Pseudomonadota > Betaproteobacteria > Neisseriales > Neisseriaceae > Neisseria > Neisseria sp. 23W00296. The sequence goes on from NZ_CP173024.1 coordinate 1,136,665, forward strand.
CGTCGCGGTTGGCATCGTAGGCGCGGCTGGCTTTTTCGGGTGTGTCGTTGTATTTGCTAGACAGCGCGCCCATGGCGTCGAACAGGCTGCTCATCTGCCACGACACTTCCTCGCCGCCGCCGGCAAAGACGATGTCTTGTTTGCCCAGCTGGATGAGTTCGGCGGCGTGGCCGATGCAGTGGGCGGAGGTGGAGCAGGCGGAGCTGATGGAGTAGTTGACGCCTTTGATTTTAAACGGGGTGGCCAGACAGGCGGCTACGGTGGAGGCCATGGTTTTGGTAACGCCGTAGGGGCCGACGCGTTTGACGCCGCTTGCGCGCAGGGTGTCGGCGGCTTCGACTTGCGATGCCGATGAGGCGCCACCGCTGCCGGCGACGATGCCGGTGCGTATGTTGGAGACTTGGTCTTCGGTCAGCCCGGCGTTGGCGATGGCTTCCTGCATGGCGATGTAGGCGTAGGCGGGGGCGTTGCCCATAAAGCGCAGGATTTTGCGGTCGATATGCTCTTTGGGGTCGATGCCGATGTTGCCGGCGACGTGGGAGCGCATGCCCATTTCACGGTAGCTTTCGTCGAAGCTGATGCCGGATTTCAGGTTTTGCAGGGCGGCGAGGACTTCGCGGCAGTTGTTGCCGAGGCTGGATACGATGCCGATGCCGGTTACGACGACTCGTTTCATGGTTCAAACTCCGGTGGGGTGGCAGCCTGAAAGGTTTTCAGACGGCCTGGGTTGATGTGGCGGCTTGCGGGTGGTTTTCAGGCTGCTTTGGCTTTGTTTGGGATGGAGGCCGTCTGAAAAGCGGTTTTTTGTGTTTTCAGGCTGCCTGTTTGGGATTGGGGGCAGCCTGAAAGGGCGGTTTAGAAGTCGTCGGTGGTGGTGAACAGGCCGACGCGCAGGCCGTTGCCTTCGTAGATGGTGCGGCCGTCCACGCTCATTTCGGCGTCGGCAATGCCCAGCACCAGTTTGCTGTTCATCACGCGTTTGATGTGGATGTGGTAGCGCACGGTTTTGTGTTTGGGCAGCACCTGGCCGCTGAATTTCACTTCGCCGCAGCCCAGCGCACGGCCGCGTCCGGGCGCGCCCGTCCAACCCAAAAAGAAACCGACCAGCTGCCACATGGCATCCAAACCAAGACAGCCGGGCATCACGGGGTCGCCCTGAAAATGGCAGCCGAAGAACCACAAGTCGGGGTTGATGTCGAGTTCGGCGATGATTTCGCCTTTGCCGTATTTGCCGCCGGTGTTGTTGATTTCGACGATGCGGTCGATCATCAGCATGTCGGGCAGCGGCAGCTGGGCGTTGCCCGCGCCAAACAGTTCGCCGCGCCCGCAGGCGAGCAGTTCTTCTTTGGTGTAGCTGGATTGGGGGGTGAAGGTGGTCATGGGGTTCCTTTGCATCGGATGTTGTGATTCGAGTTTAGAGACTAAGCTCTAAAAGAGGCGAATTCTATTGCAGCGCGGGCAATCCCGCAATGCGCTGCCGAGGTATTTAGCAGAATTTACATGTGGCGGTGTGCTGGTAGAAAGGGAAGCGCGAAACGCCTCCCGTAAAGGGAGGCGTTGCGTGTATCCAAAGCCTGTTGGGTCTTTGAAAACTCGGCTTTCAGACGGCCTCTTGCTGCAGGCGGAGGCCGTCTGAAAGCAGTGCGGGTTTACTCGGTGAGCAGGCGCAGGGCTTCGCGGTATTTGGCGGCGGTTTTTTCGATGATGTCGGCGGGCACTTGCGGCGCGGGCGGCTGTTTGTTCCAGCCGCTTTGTTCCAGCCAGTCGCGCACAAACTGTTTGTCGAAAGAGGGCGGGTTGCTGCCGGGACGGTAGTGTTCTTTCGGCCAGAAGCGGCTGGAATCGGGGGTGAGCACTTCGTCCATCAGGGTGAGCGTGCCGTTTTCGTCGAGGCCGAACTCGAATTTGGTGTCGCAGATGATGATGCCGCGCGTTTCGGCGTAGGCAGCGGCTTCAGTATAGAGGGCGACGGCTTTGTCGCGCACTTGGGCGGCGAGTTCTTTGCCGATGATTTTTTCGCATTCGGCGAAGCTGATGTTTTCGTCGTGGCCGCCGACTTCGGCTTTGGTGGACGGGGTGAACAGCACTTCGGGCAGTTTGTCGGCTTCGCGCAGTCCATCGGGCAGGCGGATGCCGCAGACGGTGCCGTTTTTTTGGTATTCCTTCCAGCCGCTGCCGGCCAGATAGCCGCGCACGATGGCTTCGATTTTCACGGGCGTGAGGCGTTTGGCAACGACGGCGCGTTGTTCGACGGCGCGGGCTTCGTTTTCGGGCAGAACGTCGTAAACGGTGTCGCCGGTGAAGTGGTTGGGCATGATGTGCTTGAGTTTTTCAAACCAGAAGTTGGAAATCTGCGTAAGGATTTCGCCTTTGCCGGGGATGGGTTCGGGCAGGATAACGTCGAAGGCGGACAGGCGGTCGGTGGCGACCATCAGCATACGCTTGTCGTCGATTTCGTAGAGGTCGCGGACTTTGCCGGAGTAGGTTTTTTTTAGGCTGATGTTGTTCATGCTGCTCTTTCGGGTTGCGTTGAAGGGTGGAAGGCCGTCTGAAAAAAGGTTTCAGACGGCCTTTACAGGATTTCAGCGGCCGCTGATTTTGTCGGACAGCGGCACTTCGTGCGGGTTGATGCGGGCGTTTTCTTCCTGGCCGAGGCCGACGAGGCGGCGCAGGCGGGTGATGTAGGCGTTGACGTCCAAGCCTTTGCCGTAGCGCTGCGCTTCCCACACGGTTTCGGCCAGCGCTTCCATCATTTGGTGTTCGGCGGCGACCCAGTCGCCGTTGTGTTTGGCGGTGAGGCTTTGGTGGATGGCGCGGATGCCGGGCGGCTGGTCGATGGCGGCCTGCTCTTGGATGGAGAGGTGCAGCGAGAGATGGAGGAAGGGGTTTTCGCGGCCGTTTTCCGGTTTCCATTCGGTGTCGAGGTAGTTTTCGACGTGTTCGAGGTATTCGGCGTATTCCTGATGGGCTTCGATGATGCGCAGGGCTTTTTGCTGCAAACCGTCGAGGGCGAGGGGGTTGAGCCGTTCTTTCCATACGTTGGCGAAGAAGCGGCGCACGTCGTGGGTGTTTACGTCGTACATGGTCTGCTATGGGCTTTTTGCGGTTTGAGGCCGTCTGAAAACCGGAAATCCGTTTTCAGACGGCCTATGTGGTTTAGCGGAAGCGGCCGCCTTTACCCTTGCCTTTTCCTTTGCGCTGCTGCGCCTGCATTTCCTGCATGGCTTTGATTTGCGCCTGACGGTTTTTGGCGTTGAAGGGCGAGGTTTCTTTGAAGAATTTGTGCGCTTCTTCGGGCGGGCAGTTGTTGTTGGCCATGCAGTAGATGAGCACGGCGTCTTTCTGCGCCTGTCCGCCGCTGTTGTACATGCGGCGCAGGTCGGCGGGATTGATGCGGCCGCTTTCGGGGTCGATGTTGAAGGATTTGAGGCGGTCGGCAAACTGTTTGCGCTGGCGTTTCACGGCCCACACGGCGAGCAGGGCAATGATAGCGGCGGCAAGCAGCACGCTTAACACGGCCACCCACCAGCGCACGCCGAAGAGGATGAGGATGCCGGTGATGACGGCGGCGATGATGGAGATGCGGATGGCGGGTTTGACAAACATCGGGTTCATGGCGTTTCTCTTTATTGGTGTTTTGCAAAGGGCGGATTGTAAACCGAAACTGACATTCGGCGCATCTTTCTTAACGCGGCGCGAAGCGGTTTGCCATGCGTTTCAGACGGCCTCAGCCGGTGCGGCGATGGCGGGCATCAATGCGCTCTAAGCGGCCAAAGCGCAAACCATCTGGCGAAAGGCCGCCCAGGCGTCGCCCGTTTCCGCGCCTTTGATGATGCGGTCGGTGCGGGCGCATTCCTGTAAGGCGGCGATGAGGCGGGTGATGCCGATGCGGCGGGCGGCCTGCGGCGCGAGGGTTTGTTTGTCGCCCCACAGGCGCAGGCTGCCGCGCACGGCCTGCACGCTCTGCCCCTGTTTCAGGGCGGCGGTGAGGCGGATGAGGGTGCGGATGTCTTCAGCCAGCACCCACAGCAGCAAAACAGGTTCTTCGCCTTCGGCTGCCAAACCTTCGAGCAGCCTGACGGTGCGCGCGGCGTCGCCGCCCATCCATGCGGCCGACAGTTGGAAAACGTCGAAACGGGCGACGTTGGCCACGGCCTGTTCCGCTTCGGCCATACCAACGGCGTGTCCCGGCGGATAGAGCAGGGCGAGTTTGTCGATTTCCTGTTTGGCGGCCAAAAGGTTGCCTTCGACGCGTTCGGCGAACAGGGCGAGGGCGTCGGCTTCGATGTCGAGATTTTGCGCTTTCAGACGGCCTTTGATCCACGCGGGCAGGGCGTGGCCGGACACGGCTTTGGCTTCGTAGACGCTGCCGTGTTTGGCGAGGGCGGCAAACCATTTGGCCTGCGTCTGCGCTTTTTCCAGCTTGGGCAGCAGAACGAGGGTAACGGTGTCCTCGGGCAGGTTTTCCGCCAGCTTTTGCAGGGCGTCGCCGCCCGCTTTGCCCGGTTTGCCGTTCGGAATGTGGATTTCCAGCAGTTTCAAATCGGCGAAGAGGCCGATGCTGTTGGCGGACGACAGGATTTCGTCCCAGTCGGCGGCGGTTTCCGGCGTGTATGACTCGCGGTTGAGATAGCCCTGTTTTTTCGCGGCGGCGCGCAGGGTGTCGAGGGCTTCGACGCGCAGCAGATCTTCTTCGCCGTGGATAACGCAGAGGGGCGGCAGGGGGGTGTCGGGGGTGAGGGTTTCGATGTTTTGTACGGGCATGGCGCAAATCGGATGTGCTTTCAGACGGCCTCCGAAGAAAGAAGGCCGTCTGAAAAACGGGAAAAACGGAAAATGGCGCTCAATGGGGCAGGAAGGAGAGGCGGCGGACGATCTGCTGCGCCGCGTCTTCGGCCATTTCGTTGCGGATCATGGTTTCCTCTTCCTGTTTGCCCAGTACTTCGCTGTCGGCATATTCGAGGGTGCGGCGCACTTCCACCACGATGGGCGAGCCTTCGGCCTTGCCGTTGCGGTAAACCTGTGCCTGCGCTTTGAGTGCCAGGCGGTATTCGCTGACGAGGGCGGCACGGGTGATGGTGAGCACGTCTTTTTGCGTTTCGACGTTTTCCACTTTCAACACGGCCTGCGCGGCGGCGGCGGAAGCGGGCGTGCCATCGGCGCGGCGCAGGGCGTTTTCCAGCGGGCGTTGCAGCTCTGCGCCTTCGATGTGCCAGGTTTGGTAGGGCAGGCGGTCGTAGGCTTGCGTGCCTTTGAGGTGGAAGCCGCAGGCGGCGGGAAGCAGGGCGGCGGCGAGCAGGAGTTTTTTCATCGTTGTTCCTCGGCGGCGGCACAAAGGCCGTCTGAAAGCGGAGGCCGTCTGAAAACAGGCGGCGTTGCGGTATGCGCGTTTGCGGGTATGGCGGCGGGAGGCCGTTGCCGCCTATGCGGGATGGGGTTTCTGAAAAAGCGGACGGGGTTTGCGGGTCGGGCGCAGCAGCCGTTTCAGACGGCCTGCGGCGCAAGGCGGCATTCTACCGCAGAATGCGGCGGACGGCTGAGGCCGTTTCCGCCTGCGGAATGGCGTTTCTGAAAGCGAAACTAAAACGGGGCGGACAGGGAAAAGCGGTTTCAGGCGTCTTCCGTTTCTTCTTCCGCACCGTTATCCGCACCGGCCGCCTGCGGCAGTTCGGGCAGGACGAGTTCGCCCAATTCGGTGAGCGGCGGGAGCTGTTCGAGGGAATCGAGCTGCAAGTCGGCGAAGAAGGCGGGCGTGGTTGCCCACAGGGCGGGGCGGCCGACGGTGTCGCGGTGGCCGATGGTTTCTATCCAGCCGCGGTCGAGCAGGGTCTGCATCACGTTTTGCGAAACGGCAACGCCGCGTATGTTTTCGATGTCGCCGCGCGTGACGGGCTGCTGGTAGGCGATGATGGCCAGGGTTTCCATCACGGCGCGGGAGTAGCGCGGGCTGCGCGTTTCCTGCAAAGCGCCCAGGCGCGCGAAGGCGGCGGGGGCGATTTGGAAGCGCCAGCCCTCGCCGCTGTGGACCAGTTGCAGGGCGCGGTTCTGCCAGCGGGCTTTGAGGCTGCCGAGCACGTCGATGAGTTTGTCCTGCGACAGGGGCGGGTCGCACAGTTGGCGCAGGGCTTTTTCGCCGAGCGGTTCGGACTGGGTGAGCAGGGCGGCTTCGATGAGGGCGTCGGGCGGGAGGGTGTCGGTCATGGCTGTGTGTCGGTGTCGGCGGTTTTTTCAGACGGCCTTTCGGGCTGCGGGAGGCCGTCTGAAAAGGCGGTTTGGAAGGTTTGCAGCTGTTGCAGGACGCGGCGCGACTGTATGCCTTCGGGCAGGCGGAAGTCGAGCAGCAGACGGGTGATTTTCAGCGCCTGCTGCTGTGCGGCGCCGCTGTCGAACACGCCTTCGCGCAGCTGCAACAGGGCGCTGCCTGCGGCGGTGACGGCGGTTTTGCCGTCGGCGCGGGTGTCGGGCGGAACAATCTGCGGCGGCTGTTCGGGTTCGATAAGGTAGTGCGCCTGTGCGCTGACGGGCTTGCCGCCGATGTCGTATTCGAGATCGGGCGCGTAGCCCAGTTCGCTTAAAAGCTGCCACTCGAAGCGGCGCAGGGCGGCTGTGTGGACGGCTTGGGTGCAGACGGCGGCAAGGGCTTGGTCGAGGGCGTCGTAGAGGCGCGGGTGCGGGTCTTCGCGGGCGGTGAGTTTGAGGACGAGTTCGTTGAGGTAGAGGCCGCTGAACAGGGCGCGCCCCTGCGGCTGCGGGCGGCCGCCCAGCCATTCGGCGCGGTGCAGGGTTTTGAGTTCGGCGCTGCCGTACCACGATACGCTGACGGGCACGAAGGGAACGAGTACGCCGCGCAGCTCGCTCTGGCGTTTGCGCGCGCTGCGGGCAATCAGGGCGACGCGGCCGTAGCGGCGGCTGTACATTTCGAGCCGCAGGCTGCTTTCGCGCCACGGGGCGGCTGAGAGCAGGAAGGCGGGTTCGTGGTTGATGCGGCTGTTTTTGTCGGACATGGCGGGGAATGCGAGAGGCCGTCTGAAAAAGCGCTGCCGGTTTGGGCAGGCGCTTTTTCAGACGGCCTTTGCCGTTTATTTTTTGCTGTATTTGACGTCGTATTTCAATTCGGTCAGCACGTTTTTCAGGTTGTAGTCGAGGATGTCTTTCACCAAATCGGGCATTTCGCTCTGCACGGCCTGATAAAGCTGCTGGTTGAGATTGGCGGCCTGGCGGGTGATGGCGGTGCGTACCAGGCCGTTGACGGCGTCGGTCAGGTGCGGCATCAGGCGGTGCAGCAGGCGCTCCACCAGCTCCTGTTCCGAAAGGCAGAACACGGGGCGGGAGGCGGGCACGCCCTGCGGGTCGAGAACGTTGACGCTGACGGGGATGTCCTGCGGGCTGAATGCAGCGATGGTTTCGCCGTCTTTGTCGCCCTCTGTGTCGCTTTGCGCCTGCGGCGCGGCATGATGTTTCGGGTTGAACCAGACGGTTTGTCTGTCGAGCACGTTTTGCGTTTTGACATTGCCCTGCAGGGCATTTTGCGCGTTCAGCCAGTCTTCTTCGAGCAGCACGGTGGCGTCGGTTTCCGTCAGCTCGCCCGCCAGCGCCGCGTTGTGGCGGTTTTGCCAGTTTTTCAGATAGTTTTGCAGGATTTGCTTTTTGTATTCGGCATGCGCACGGTGGTTTTTCGGCGCGGCATTCTGCACGGGCGCGGCGGCTTCGCCGGCAGGAGCGGGTTTGCCGCGTTTGGCGCGCATCTGCTCCAGTTTTCTTTCCCATTCGGGCTGATTGTTCGACATGGTTATCTTCGGCGGTACGGCTTATAATGCGCGCCATTTTAACAGAAAACCGCGAAAGGTTCGGACGATGGCAGACATCGAACAGCGTTTGGAATATTTGGAAGAAGCCAACGAGGCGCTGCGTATGCAGAACCGCGTTTTGGCCGTGGCCTTCAAAGGCCTGCTGCGCGGCCTGCCGGCGGAAACGGCGCAAAACGTGGTCGAATCCGTGCAGCTTGCCTTTGAAGACGAACTCGACCGCCTGGCCTACGAAGACAGCCCGCATGTGGATTTGTTCCACGATGTGACTTATGCCTTTTTCCGTGAAAAAGAGTAAATTCGTGATAAACTCGCGCCCTAATCAGAAAACGACCGAAAAATCGAAAGGAACCGGATTATGAAACCCGCAAAAACCAAACTTTTCGCAGCCGTGCTGGCCTGCGCGGCTCTGCTGGCCGGCTGCGGCGGCAGCCAGACTCAAGACCAAAGCCAGGCTTCCGCCACCGCAGGCGGGCAGGATGCCGGCAAAGTCTACCGCGTTGCTACCAACGCCGAATTTGCCCCGTTTGAGTTTATGGACAGCAATAACAATATCCAAGGTTTCGACATCGACCTGATGAACGCCATGGCCAAAGAAGGCGGCTTTAAAGTCGAATACAAACACCAGCCGTGGGACAGCCTGTTTGCCGCGCTGGGCAACGGCGACGTGGACATCCTTGCCTCCGCCGTCACCATCACCGACGAGCGCAAGCAGGCGATGGATTTCTCCGATCCTTATTACAAAATCACCCAAGTGATTCTTGTGCCGCAGGGCAAAAACATCAAATCGGCGGAAGACTTGAAAAACGTCAACAAAGTCGGCGTGGTGACCGGCAACACAGGCGACTTGGCCGCAGGCAAAATCCTCGGCGCCGACAGCAGCAAAATCGCCCGCTTCGAGAACATTACCCTCGTTACCAAAGAGCTGGAAAACGGCGGCCTCGACGCCGTGATCAGCGACAGCGCGGTGGTGGCCAACTATGTGAAAAACAACGGCAGCAAAGGCTTCACTATGGTTTCCGTGCCCGATTTCACTGAAGAAAACTACGGTTTTGCCGTGCGCAAGGGCGATACGCAGACCCAAGCCATGCTCAACGGCGCACTGAAAAAAGTGCGCGAATCGGGCGAGTACGATCAGATTTCTGCCAAATACTTCGCCAAATAAACGGGTTTTCCAAACATCAAAAGGCCGGATGCAACGCATTCCGGCCTTTTTTCTGTGCGGCAGATACGGATTCGGGGATTCGTGCCAGGAGGCCGTCTGAAACCTTTTCAGACGGCCTCCGCCAGCATTTCGCGGGCTTAACGCCCGAACAGCTCCGCCACCATCTTCGCCTCCTCCTCCGTATAGCCCGCGCCGTTGAGTTTGGCGGCGAGGACGAATTCTCCGGTCAAGCCCTGATCGGCGCAGGTTTCCCGCCAGATACGCAGGCGCTCCTTATCGTCGACCTTGTTTTTCAGACGGCCTATCGCGCGTGCGGCCTGTGCCGCCTGTTCTGTTTTTTTGTCCATATCTGTTTTCCGTGTCATTCGGATGCGCCGACACCGCTTTCAGACGGCCGCAAACTCTTTATCAATAAAAATAAGCAAATTATAAAATTTACAATCGCTATGGTTGCACCTGCCGATGATGCCGACTAGAATACTACATATAGTATTCAAATAAGCAAATTCATACTATATATAGTATTTTAAGGACAACCGTTATGCAGACCCTGAAATTCACCATCGAGCAAATCGTATGGCAGGAAGTGCCGGGCGAAGTGTCGCTGGCGTTTCTGTTTTCAGGCTGCCAGCTGCGCTGCAAGGGCTGCCATAGCGCGGATACTTGGAAAGTGGGCTTGGGGCAGGAATTGACTGTTGAATACCTTAAAGGCCGTCTGAAACGCTATACGGGCTTGATCAGCTGCGTATTGTTTATGGGTGGCGAATGGGTGCCCGATATGCTGGAAAAAATGCTGCAAACCGTGGCGGCGGCGGGCTTGAAAACGTGTTTGTACACCGGCTTGGAGCGCGAGGAGCTGGAAGCGGTTTCAGACGGCATCATCCCGCTTTTGACCTATCTGAAAACCGGCCGCTGGGTGATGGAATTGGGCGGCTTGGACAGCCCGACGACCAACCAGAAATTTACCGATTTGCGCACAGGCGAGGTGCTCAACCATTTGTTCGTTAAAGACAAACCCGCGCCCAACAAAGTGATTCCGATTGCCGCCCCCGCGGCGGCAGCGGCAGGCTTGGCGGAGAACCGCGAAGCCCTTCTTCAGACGGCCTGAACCGTCTGTTTTCCCCCGTTTTCAGGCTGCCGTCTGAAACCCGCAAAGGCAGCCTGAAAACCATTCCAACCCAACTTTAGGAGGATTTAACATGATTCGGCTGCATCCCGAACAGTTAAACGGCAAACTGCAGTTCATGCACGACTATATTTCCGCCCACAACGCGGCCGACGGCTCGAAGATGGACGCCAACGCCAACGTTACGCAGAAAAACATCGCCACGATGGAAGCGGAAATCATGAAAGACTTTTTCGTGCAGATGAACCGCGCCCAAGTATCGCGCAAAATCGCCGAGATTTTCGACGAAGACACCGCGCGCGAATACATCCGCCAAATCGAGGCGCACGAAATCTATGTGCACGACGAAACCAGCCTGAAACCCTATTGCGTGTCGGTAACGCTGTATCCGTTTTTGCTCGACGGCCTAAGTAAGCTCGGCGGCGAATCGAAAGCGCCCAAGCATCTGGCGTCGTTCTGCGGCTCGTTTATCAATCTGGTGTTTGCCATCAGCGCCCAGTTTGCCGGCGCGGTCGCCACCGTGGAATTTCTCACTTATTTCGACTACTTCGCCCGCAAAGACTACGGCGAAAATTATCTTGAAACCCACGCCGCCGAAGTCTCCAACCATCTGCAGCAAGTGGTGTACAGCATCAACCAGCCCGCCGCCGCACGCGGCTATCAGAGCGTGTTTTGGAATATTTCGCTGTACGACCAATACTATTTTGAAGCCATGTTCGGCGATTTCGTCTTCCCCGATTTTGAAAAACCGGTGTGGGAAAGCGTTGCCAAGCTGCAAAACTTTTTCCTGAAATGGTTTAACCAAGAGCGCACCAAAGCCGTATTGACCTTCCCCGTGGTAACCGCCGCCATGCTCACCGACGGCGGCAAGTGCAAAGACGGCGTGTTTGCCGACCAAATGGCCAAAGAGTTGGCAGAAGGCAACTCGTTTTTCGTGTATTTGTCGGACAACCCCGACTCGCTCGCGTCCTGCTGCCGCCTGCGCAACGCCATCGAAGACCGCACTTTCAGCTACACGCTCGGCGCAGGCGGCGTGGCCACCGGCTCGATTAACGTCATCACCATCAATATGAACCGCTTGGAACAAGACGGCCGCGATTTGGCCGCCGAAGTCGCCAAAATCCATAAATACCAATACGCCTACCGCAAGCTGATGGAAGAGTACCAGGCCGCCGGTATGCTGCCCGTGTACGACGCCGGCTTTATCACGCTCGACAAACAATTCCTGACTATCGGCATCAACGGCATGGCCGAAGCCGCCGAAGCCAACGGCATCACCGTCGGCTACAACGACGACTACATCCAGTTTGTCCAAAGCCGTCTGAAAGTGATTTTTGACGCCAACCAAGCCGCCAGCCGCCACTACGGCGTGAAATTCAACACCGAATTTGTGCCCGCTGAAAATCTCGGCGTGAAAAACGCCAAATGGGACAAAGCCGACGGCTACAAAGTCAGCCGCGACTGTTACAACTCCTATTTCTACGTGGTGGAAGACGAGCAAATCAACGCGCTCGACAAATTCCTGCTGCACGGCAAGGAACTGGTGGACTGGCTCGACGGCGGCTCTGCGCTGCATTTGAACCTAGACGAAGCCCTGCCCGAAGCCGGCTACCGCTCGTTGCTCGACATTGCCGCACGCACCGGCTGCAACTACTTCTGCGTCAACGTGCGCATCACCATCTGCAACGACTGCGGCCATATCGACAAACGCACCCTGCAAGCCTGCAGCGGCTGCGGCTCGCACGACATCGACTACGGCACCCGCGTCATCGGTTATCTCAAACGCGTGTCCGCCTTCAGCAGCGGCCGGCGCAAAGAACACGCGCTGCGGCATTACCACCGCGAAGCCGCTTAGACACATAATGCAGGCAAAAGGCCGTCTGAAAATCCAAAACACGTGTTTTCAGACGGCCTTTTTTGCCCCCGACGGAGCGGGCGAGTAAGACGGCAGGTTTTGGGACGGTTTTATAAAGCTTGCAGGCCGGTTAGACGGCCTTTTGCCTTTTGGCGGCCATCTGAAAAAGCGCGGGAGCAGATTTCAGACGGCCTTTCTTTCAGGCTGCGAATGTTTCCGAAAAAACGGCAGACGGGGTCAGCCCTGCTGTTCCAGCATTTTGCGGAAACGCAGCAGCGCCAGGACGAGGAAGGCGGTGCCGATCAGCGCCATCACCAGCATCTGGCTCCACACGGTTTCGATGCCCGCGCCGCGGAAAACGATGTTTTGCGAGAATTTCATAAACTGGGTGAGCGGCCAGTATTCGCTGGCGATTTGCGCCGCGCGGGGCATATTGTCGCGCGGCGACGAGCCGCCTGCGAAAAGGTTCATCACGATGTAGACGGGCAGAATCAGCATGCCGAACTGCCCCATGGTCGGGGCGAAGGTGGAAATCATGATGCCCAGGGCGGCGGCGGAAAACATAAAAAGCGCCATGCCCGCCGCGTAGAGCAGGAGCGAGCCCTGTATCGGCACGCCGATGCCAAAATGGACGACAAACCACAGCGAGCCGAGGGCGGCAAGCATAATCACCGTGCCGTTGGCGAAGATTTTGCCCATCATCAGCTCGAAAGCGCTGACGGGCATCACCAGCAGATGTTCGATGGTGCCGCGTTCGCGCTCGCGGATCACGGCCGCACCCGCCAGCAGCATCAGCAGCATCAGCGCCATCGTGCCGATTTGCGAGGTGGGCATAAACCATGAGCTTTCGCCGTTGGGATTGAATTCGGCGGTGATAACGGGTTTGACGATCACCGGCAGTTCGCGTCCGGCAAAGGCGTTGGTTTCGCGGCTGAAAATCTGCGACAGATAAGACGCGCCGACGCCCGCCTGCGTGACGGCGGTGGCATCGATAAGGAGCTGCGCCGAGGGGCTGCGTCCCAAGAGTACGTCGCGCTCGAAATGCGGCGGGATTTCGAGGATGAAGGTGTATTCGCCCTTGTCCATCGCTTCGGCGGAGTCTTCGCGCCGCACGTCGCGCACGGTTTTGAAATAGGGCGGCTGCACGGCATCGCGGATGCGCATCGACAGTGCGGAGCGGTCGAGGTCGATGATGGCGACGGAGGCGTTTTTCACATCGGTGCTCACCTGCGCCATCTGGTAGATGGTGGCGGTGAAGATGTAGGCGATGAGCAGCATCAGCACGGGATCGGTGAGGACGCTGCGGAATTCTTTCAGCGTCAGGGTGAGGATGTTTTTCAGGGTACGCACGGTTTTCTCCCTTTCAGACGGCCTTTTGCCGAAACTCCGCTTTCAGACGGCCTATTTGCGCCAGTAGTCGGGCGTGAACAGGATGAATACGGTGAAGATTTCCAGCCGCCCCAAGAGCATCACGGCGCAGCAGATCCATTTTTGCAGGTCGCTGAGGGCGGCATAGTTGTAGGCCGGACCGACGGTGCCCAAGCCGGGGCCTGCGTTGGTGATGCAGGCGATGGCGGCGGAGAGGGCGGTCACCAAATCCATGCCGCTTGCCATCAGGCCGAGGGTGGCGGCGACGACGGTCATGAAATAAACGAAGATAAAGGCCATCACGGCCATCGCCGTGCGGTCGGACACGGAGCGTTTGTTGAGTTTGACGGTGCGCACGGCGTTGGGGTGCAGCAGCAGCGACACTTCGCGCAGGCTGAATTTGGCAAGGACGAGGGCGCGGGCGAGTTTGATGCCGCCACCCATCGAGCCGGTGTTGGCCAGCACGTTGGCTAGAAAAAACATCCACAGGGTGACAAACAGCGGCCACACGGCAAAATCGGTGTTGGCAAAGCCGCTCGCCAGTCCGGTGGAAATGAAGTTGAAGCCGACGTAGCGCAGCGCTTCGGGCAGGGAATAGAAGCCTTTGTACCACATATACAGGCTGGCGGCGGCGATGCTGGCGGCCAGCACGACAAGCATGATGCGCGATTCTTCGTCGCGCCAGTAGGGACGCGGCGATTTTTCCTGTGCGGCGGCGAAGTGGTTGGCGAAATTAATGGCGCCCAGCACGGTGGCGGCGGCGATAACGGCTTCGATGGCGGGCGATTTGTAGAAGGCGATGCTGGCGTCGTGGGTGGAAAAGCCGCCCAGCGAGAAGGCCGACATGGCATGACACACCGCGTCGAACCAGCCCATGCCCGCCCATTTGAGCGCCATGCAGGTGATGAGGGTGAAGGCGAGGTAGACCAGCCACAGGCGTTTGGCCGTCTGCGAAATGCGCGGCGCCATTTTGCTGTCTTTGTCGATGCCGGGGATTTCGGCTTTGAAAAGCTGTGTGCCGCCGACGCCGAGCATGGGCAGGATGGCGACGGCCAGCACGATGATGCCCATGCCGCCGAACCAGTTCATCATGTGTCGCCAGAAGTTCACCGACGGGGCGAGGGTGTCGAGGCTGGAAATAACCGTTGCGCCCGTGGTGGTGAGGCCGCTCATGGCTTCGAAAAAGGCGTCGGTGTAGCTGGCAGACGGGTAGTGGAAATAAAAGGGCAGGGCGGAGATGGCGGCGAAGCCGAGCCAGAGCAGGAAAACGAGGGTGAAGCCGTCGCGCGGGCGCAGCTCGCGGTGGTGCTTGCGCGTCGACGCCCACACGGCCACCGAGCCGGCCAGCGTTACCAGCGAAGTGCTGGCGAAAGCGGGGAAGGCGGAATCGTGGTAGAGGTAGGACACCAGCGTCGGAATCAGCAGCAGCAGCGCGTAGAGCGCGGCCAGCTTGGAGAGGACGTGGATAATCGGGGCGATTTTGTAATACATGGTGTTTGTGTTGCCGTTTTGTTGTTGGCCGCGCGGCAGCGGCGTTTTGGAAGCGGTATTTCGGTTTTCAGACGGCCTTTTGCGGCTTGTAGGCCGTCTGAAAAGGGGTTTGCGGCGTGGCGGAGAACGTGTGCGCCGCCTTGGGGCGGTACACCCTACCGGTTTGCCGCCTTTGGTTTTGGCTTTTCAGACGGCCTCAATAAACATAAAGCCTGCCCGATGCCCAGCCGCAGGGCAGGTGTCCGGTGTTGAGAACGGCGAGCAGGTCGAGATGGAGGGAAACGGCCGCCCCGCTTTTCGTGTGTTCTGCGGCCGCGTATTCCAAGAATGCACCCAAAACGATGGCATAGAGGGCGTCGCAGATGTCCTGTGTTTTCAGTTTGCAGCGTTTGGCCGCCGCTTCCCACTGCGGCCTGCGGGCATGGAAAAACGCGGCGGCGGCCGGGCCGAGGCGGTTGGCCTGTGCGCCGAGCACGGCCGGCACTTCGTTTTGCGCTTCACGCTGCACGCCTTCCCACAATTCGTCGTCGTCCAGCCATTTTCCGGCTTTGGACAAGGTGTCGGCCCGCACGCAGTCAAACGGGGCGAAGGCGGCATCTGTGTCAAACGGCAGGCCGGCCTGTGTCAGCCAGCGGCCGGTATCCGGCATTTTGTCGGCGGCGAAACGGTCAAAAAGCGCGGCGGCCTGCGGTTCGGGGCGGATGGGTTTGAGTGGTTTCATAAACGGAAATCTTTGTGTCCGGCGGTTTGAGGCCGTCTGAAAACGGGCTTGGGGAGGCGTTGTTCTTACTGTGCTGTGTGTGATGCGGCAGAAACCGCGTGCGCGGCTGCGCCGCACACCTTGTTTGTCGGTTTTTAACTTCGTTGAAGCTACGCTTTCAGACGGCCTCAACCGAAGAAGCCGACTTTCACCTGTATCAGTTTTTCCAACTCGCGCAGGACGCGGCGGCGGGAGACGAAGAAGATAAGGTGGTCGCCGTCCTGCATTTTCACGTCGTCTTTGTGCCCCATCACCACTTCGTCGCCGCGCACGAGGCCGGCGATGTGGCAGCCGGGCGGCCATTTGATGTCGGACACGCGGCGGCCGACGAGGGCGGAGGTGTCTTTCGTGCCGTGGACGACGACCTCGATGGCCTCGGCGTGGCCGCGCCGCAGCGGGTGCACCGCCGCCACGTCACCCGGGCGGATGTGGGTGAGGATGTTGCCGATGGTGATCATGTGCGGCGAAACGACGATGTCGATCTGGTTGCCTTCGAGCAGGTCGACATAGCGCGAGCGGTTGATGATGGTGATCACGCGCTTGGCGCCGAGGTCTTTGGCCAGCAGGCTGGCCATGATGTTGTTTTCGTCGTCGTTGGTGAGGGCGAGGAAGACGTCGATTTCGTCGATGTATTCGTGTGAAAGCAGGTTTTCGTCGGTGGCCGAGCCTTGCAGCACGAGGCTGGTGTCGAGGTGTTCGGCCAGCCATTCGGCGCGCTGCGGGTTGTGTTCGATGATTTTGATGTCGTAGGTTTTTTCGATTTGTTTGGCCAAGCGGTAGCCGATGTTGCCGCCGCCGGCGATCATCACGCGGCGGGTGCGTTGTTCGAGCGGGCGCAATTCGCGCATCACGGTTTTGACGTGGCGGCTGTCGGCGAGGAAAAACACTTCGTCGCCTTCGATAACGACGGTTTCGGCGGTGGGGACGATGAGGCGGTTGTTGCGGTAGATGGCGCAGATTTGGCAGTCGACGCCTTCGGGCAGGTGTTCGCCGATGGTAGCGATGGGGCGGTTGACGAGCAGGCCGCCGTTGTGCGCCTGGACAACGGCCATGCGGGCTTTGTCGTCGGCAAAACGCAAGACCTGCAAGGCGCTGGTGTAGCTCAACAGGGCGGACAGGCGTTCGGTCACGAGTTGTTCGGGGTGGATGGAGTCGGTAACGGCGAAGGCTTCGAGCACGCTGTTGTCTTCGTCGCCGCCGTATTCGAGGTAGTCGGCCAGGCGCACGCGGGCGATGCGGTTGGGGATGTTGAAGAGGTCGGCGGCGATGCGGCAGGCGGCCAGGTTGGTTTCGTCGTGCCGCGTCAGCGCCAGCAGCATGTCGCTGTCGCCCGCGCCCGCCGCCGCCAGCAGGCTGGGCGAAGCGCCGTTGCCGACGATGGTCTGCACGTCCAGCTGCGTGCCGATGCGGCGCAGGGCGTTTTCGTCGGTGTCGATGATGGTGACGTCGTTGTTGGGCATGGCGGCGAGGTTTTGCGCGATGGTCGAGCCGACCTGGCCGCTGCCGAGGATGAGGATTTTCACGTTGTCTGCCGGTTTGCGGGAAAGGCGGCATTTTAAACCAAATCCCGCGCCGACACCCGCTTGCGGGATGCCGCAAAACGTTTCGGCTCCGCCTGAAGATGCGTTTTCAGACGGCCTCTTAATATGGAGGCCGTCTGAAAACGGGTTTAGGCCGTCTGAAACGGCTATTCGATATTCTGTACCTGTTCGCGCATCTGCTCGATCAGCACTTTCAGCTCCACCGAAGCCTGCGTGCATTCGGCGGCTATCGCCTTGCTGCCGATGGTGTTGGCTTCGCGGTTGAGTTCCTGTATCAGAAAATCCAGCCGCTTGCCGATGCTGCCTTTGGCTTCGGTAACGATGCGGCGCACTTCGCCGATATGCGTTTTCAGGCGGCTGAATTCCTCATCCACATCCGCTTTCTGCATGAACAGGGCAAATTCCTGTTTCAGACGGTCTTCGTCGATATTGGCCACCGCCTCCGCCAGCCGCGCACGGGCTTTGTCCAAATGCACCTGCACCAGCGAAGGAAACTGCCCCGCCAGCGCATCGACGATGCCGTCCATCGCCGAAAGCCGCTCCAGAATATGCGCTTTGAGCTTTTCGCCCTCGCGCGCACGGGCGGCGGAGAACTCGGCCAGCGCGTCGTCCAACAGCGACTGCACGGCCAGAACAAAGGTTTCTTCGTCTTCCGACTGCGCCGCCAGCACGCCGGGGAAGTGCAGAATGTCGGCCACCGTCAGCTTGCCCAAACCGCCGAACTCACCGCGCCATTTGTCGTTCAAGGCCGCCAATTCGGCCGCCAGCGCATGGTTGACCGACAAAGCCGCCGCGCCCGCCGCGGCCGTCTGAACCTGAATGCGGCACTCGATTTTGCCGCGCGCAGCCGCCGCTGCGATTTTCTCGCGCAGGCTGCCTTCCAAATGCCGCAGATCATCGGGCATTTTGAACTGCACGTCGAGATAGCGGTGGTTTACCGCGCGGATGTCGAGATTGATGCGCTTGCTGCCGCATTCGCCGGCGGCGTTGGCAAAGCCCGTCATGCTGTGGATGGTCATGTTTTTACTCCGTTTCGTTAAAGACGAGTGAAATCGGGCGGCAATATAGCACATTTGCCCGTGCTATAATTTGCATTTTTTAACAGAGGGAAACCATGCAAACCTATGCCCGCACCGGCCGCGCCGCCGACCAACTGCGCCCCCTGCGCATCACCCCGCACTTTCTCCCGCACGCCGACGGCTCGGCGCTGATCGAATGCGGCAGCACCCGCGTTATCTGCACCGCCAGCATCGACGAAAACGTGCCGCCCTTTTTGCGCGGCAAAGGCCAAGGCTGGGTTACCGCCGAATACGGCATGCTGCCCGCCTCCACCGCCTCGCGCATGCGCCGCGAAGCCGCCGCGGGCAAACAGAGCGGCCGCACGCAGGAAATCCAGCGCCTGATCGGCCGCTCCCTGCGCGCCGCCGTTAACATGGAAAAACTCGGCGAACGGCAGATTCTGATCGACTGCGACGTGATTCAGGCCGACGGCGGCACGCGCACCGCCTCGATTACCGGCGCCTACGTCGCCCTCGCGCTGGCCGTGCGCAAACTGCTTTCAGACGGCCGTATCGCCGAAAACCCGCTGGTGTCGCAAATCGCCGCCGTGTCTGCCGGCATCGTCGGCGGCGTGCCGCTTTTGGATTTGGACTATCCCGAAGACTCCGGCTGCGACAGCGATGTGAACATCGTGATGAACGCCGACGGCGGCATCATCGAAATCCAGGGCACGGCCGAGGGCGCGGCTTTCTCGTTTGACGAACTGGCCGAACTCGTGCGCCTGGCGCAAAAAGGCATAGTCACACTGGCCGCCGAGCAGAACAGGGCGCTGGC
Source organism: Neisseria sp. 23W00296 (assembly GCF_044772855.1). Lineage (NCBI taxonomy): Bacteria > Pseudomonadati > Pseudomonadota > Betaproteobacteria > Neisseriales > Neisseriaceae > Neisseria > Neisseria sp. 23W00296. The sequence goes on from NZ_CP173024.1 coordinate 1,155,609, forward strand.
GGCCGTCTGAAAACAACGCTTCGGCAAAGTTATAGTGAGCCAAAATAGAAAAGATACAAGGCAGCAAGCCGCAGACAGTACAGGTAGTACGGGGCAGGTTTTCTTGGCATTTCCAATGCCTTAGAAAACCGCCCTCTTTGAGCTAAGGCGCAGCAACGCCGTAGATTTTTTATTTTGGCTCACTATAAAACACCGCCCCGACAAAACCGCCCGCACGGCTAATCCGCATCGCGGGCGGTTTGCGTAAAACAAGCGGCGGGCTTGGTAAAAAGGCCGTCTGAAAACCGAAAAAGGGGTTTTCAGACGGCCTTTGCACTCTTGCCGCGTACGGACGGGAACGGTTTGTACGGTGAGGTCGGTGCTTTACGGCAAGAGGGCGGTGCGCGGCAGGCCGGTGTCTTCGGCGAAGCCGAACATCACGTTCATATTCTGCACCGCCTGCCCGGCCGCGCCTTTGACGAGGTTGTCCTGCACGCTCATCAGTATCCACAAGTCGCCGCTGTCGGGCGCTTTCTGCGCAGCGATGCGGCAGACGTTGGCGCCGCGTACGCTGCGGGTTTCGGGCGTGCTGCCTGCGGGCATCACGTCGGCGAAGGGGCTGGCGCGGTAGGCGTTTTCCAGCAGCGTTTGCGGGTCGGCGCCGCTTTTCAGGTGGACGTAAAGCGTGGCGTGCATGCCGCGTATCATCGGCGTAAGGTGCGGCACGAACACCAGGCCGTCGGCTACGCCGCTTTGCAGGGCGGACAGGGTTTGCCGGATTTCGGGCAGGTGGCGGTGTCCGGCCACGCCGTAGGCTTTGAAATTGCCGCCCGCCTCGCAAAAGAGCGTGCCCACGGCCGCTTTGCGCCCCGCGCCCGACACGCCCGATTTGCAGTCGGCAATCAGCGGCATGCCCTCGCGCAGCGCGCCCTCCTGCAGCAGGGGAACGAGTGCCAGCGACACGCAGGTGGGATAGCAGCCGGGGTTGGCGACCAGACGCGCTTGGGCGACGGCGTCGCGATTGAGTTCGGTCAGCCCGTACACGGCCTGCGCCGCCCAGGAGGGGCTTTCGTGTTTCATGCCGTACCATTTTTCCCATTCGGCCAGGTCTTTCAGGCGGAAGTCGGCCGACAGGTCGATCACGCGCACGCCGCTCTCGAGCAGGGCTGGTGCTTCCTTCATCGCCACGCCGTTGGGGGTGGCGAAAAACACCGCGTCGCATTCGGTCAGCGGCGCGTCTTCGGGGGCGGCAAAGCTCAGGCCGTCGTACACGCCGCGCAGGTTGGGGAAATAGTCGGCCAGTTTCACTCCCGCCTCGCTGCGGCTGGTGACCGCCGCCACTTCGGCGTAAGGGTGTGCCGCCAACAGGCGCAGCAATTCGACGCCGGTGTAACCTGTTGCGCCGACGATGCCGATTTTGATTTTTTTCTGTGCGTGGTTCATTGCCGTGTCCTTTGCAGAGTGGGGAAGGGGCGCAGTGTAAACCCATTCTTTACATGGGAAAAGGCCGTCTGAAAAGCCATGCGGCGGGTTTTCAGACGGCCTCTGAGCCTTTGGGCTGTGCTTTACGCTTTATACGGTGCAGCCGCAGCTTTTCATATCTATCACCATGCGGCCTTGGATTTTGCCGTCGCGCATTTCTTGGAAGATGTCGTTGGTTTCGTCCAAGCGGCGGGTTTGCACCACGGGAACGACCAGCCCTTCCGCGCCGAAGCGGAAGGCTTCGGCCAAATCTTCGCGCGTGCCCACCAGCGAGCCGACCACTTCGATGCCGTCGAGCACCATGCGCGGAATCGACAGATCCATGGTTTCGGGCGGCAGGCCGACGGCGACGACGCGCCCGCCCGCGCGCACGGCGTCCACGGCGGAATTGAAGGCGGCGCGGGACACGGCGGTAACGACCGCCGCATGGGCGCCGCCGGTTTTTTCCTGTATGACTTTGGCCGCGTCTTCCTTGGCGGCATTGACGGTGATATCGGCGCCGACTTCTTTGGCAAGCGCCAGTTTGTCGTCGTTAACATCGACGGCGATAACGTGTGCGCCGAACACTTTTTTCGCATACTGCACGGCCAGATTGCCCAAGCCGCCCGCGCCGTACATGGCGATCCACTGGCCGGGACGCACGCCCGAGACTTTGGTGGCCTTGTAGGTGGTGACACCGGCGCAGGTAATGCTGCTGGCCTGCGCGGGATCGAGGCCTTCGGGCACTTTCACCGCGTAATCGGCGTCGACGATGCAGTGCGTCGCCATCGCGCCGTCGGCGGTGTAGCCTGCATTCAAAACGGTGCGGCACAGGGTTTCGCGGCCGGAAACGCAGTATTCGCACGAGCCGCAGCTTTTGAAGAGCCAGGCGATGCTGACGCGGTCGCCCGCTTTGAGCTTGGTAACGCCCGGCGCCACTTCCTTCACGATGCCGATGCCTTCATGGCCGAGCACGCGGCCGGGTTTTTCGCCGTAATCGCCGGCGGCAACGTGCAGGTCGGTGTGGCACACGCCGCAAAATTCCACTTCCACCAGCGCTTCGCCGTATTCCAGCGCGCGGATTTCCTTTTCGACGATGTCTACGTTGCCGTTGCTGTTTTGGGTGACGACTGCTGCTTTCATTTTCATGTTTCTTCTCCTTGTGGTCGGTTGGAAAGGAAGGGCGAGTATTACCGGCTCGGTGGCGGAGGGTCAAGCAATGGATTTTTGCCAAATCATTGAAACGGTTAAATTTGTTATGGTATAGCAAGTTTGAATGGTGGAAATGTCGGTGTTTTAAAGTATGAAAAAATCTGTTTATGAATGATTTAACGTGTAGGCGTTTTTTCAATGAAGAATCGTCATGTGTAAATTTTCTTTACATTTTACCGCAAAACGGGCAAAGGCCGTCTGAATATCCTGTTTCAGACGGCCTTTACGCCTTCGCCGCGCCGTTTGTGGAAACGGCGGCCGCTCCGTATAATCCGCGTCCTTTGTATTCAGGAAACATTGCCATGCAGACCGAAGTCGAACTGAAAATCCTCAACCCGAAAATGGCGGACGCCCTGCCGGCCTATGCCACGCCCGGTTCGGCCGGTTTGGACTTGCGCGCCAGCATTGATGCGGCAATTACCGTCGCCCCCGGCGAAACCGTGCTGATCCCCACCGGCATCGCCGTCCACCTTGCCAACCCCGCCTACGCCGCCGTGATCCTGCCGCGCTCGGGTTTGGGACACAAACACGGCATCGTGCTGGGCAATCTGGTCGGCCTGATCGATTCGGACTACCAGGGCGAATTGAAAGTGTCGCTGTGGAACCGCAGCGGCGTAGCGTTTGTTATCGAACCGATGGAGCGCATTGCCCAGATGGTGATCGTGCCGGTGGTGCAGGCGGCGTTTAAAGTGGTGGACGAATTTGCCGCCAGCGAGCGCGGCGAAGGCGGCTTCGGCAGCACGGGTAAAGCCTGATTTTCAGACGGCCTCTGTGTTTTCAGACGGCCTATTTTCCCAAAATACCGCCACGGTCACGCCATGCAGACTCCGCTTTTCCCCACACCCTCCGCCGCCAAGCTGCGCAACGCCTCTTACATCCTGATGGGGCTGGCGCTTTGGGCGGTGCTTTATTTCCATTTCCTGCCGCTCTTGCTGGCGGTGCTGCTCACCTACGTCTTTATTGCCAAAACCAACGGCCTGCTGCTGTGGCTGCGCCGCCGCCTGCTCTCGCGCGGTCATTTCCTGCACAAAGTTCTCACCGCACACAACATCAACCTGATTTCCGCCACCCTCGCCATCGGCATGGTCTGCCTGATGATTTTCCTGCTGTCGCTGGGCGTGTACCACCTGATACACGGCGGCCATATCACAGTAATGCTGGGCAAGCTGGCGGCGATTTTGGAAGATACGAAAAACAGCAAAGAGCTGCCCGCCGCCCTCTTGAACATGCTGCCGAACAACATTGCCGAAATCAAAGCGCAGGGCATCCGCCTGATTAACGAATACAGTGCCGCGCTCACGCGCATCAGCAAAAACAGCATCACATCCTTTGTGTACATCCTGATCGGCATCATCATCGGCGCGATGCTCAGTTTCCACCGCCTCAACATGCGCCGCAGCCGCCGCAAAATGCCGATCTTCAAGGCCGAACTCGTGCAGCGGATACGCAATTTCGAAACCAGCTTCGAGCGCGTGTTTATCGCCCAGGCGAAAATCTCGCTGGTGGACACGCTGCTGACCGCGGTTTACCTCTATCTGATCCTGCCGCTTTTCGGTGTGGATCTGCCTTTCCGTTTCACCGTGCTGGTGATCGCCTTTGTCGTCGGCCTCATCCCTGTGGCGGGCAACCTGATTTCCAACACCGTTATCATCATCCTGAGCCTGGGCACCTCGCTTTACGTCGCCGCCGCCTCGCTGGTGTTTCTCGTCGTGATCCACAAGCTCGAATATTTTTTGAACGCCAAAATCATCGGCTCGGAAATCGAATCGAGCGCGTGGGAACTTTTGGTGGCGATGGTCGTGTTCGAGCGCATCTTCGGCGTCGGCGGCATCGTCGTCGCGCCGGTTTACTACGCCTATCTGAAAAACGAGTTGAAGCGGCAGGCTTTAATTTAATCCGCCGACAGCAAACATAAAGAGGCCGTCTGAAAAACAGTTTTCAGACGGCCTCTTTATGTTTGCGGAGCAGGGTGTTTACAGATTGCCTGCGCCGATGCCGTTAGCGATGTCGCGCACGGCGGTGACATACATGCGGCTGTGGTTGTACTGCCAGACGGTGTAGAAATTGTTCAGGCCGATGTAATACTGGTACAGGCCGGGCGACACTTCCAGGCGGTAGAGCACGGCGCGTTCGTGATCGGGCAGCGGCTCTTGGATGTCCACGCCCATTTTGCGCAGTTGGCCGACGGTGTATTTCAGCTCGGTTTTCTCTTCGATTACGGCCAAAAGCTGCGGTGTCGGCTCGAGCAGCACGGGCATGATCATTTTGCCGCCCGTTTTCCAGCCGTGCGCTTTCAGGTAATTGGCCACCGAGGCGGCAACGTCGGGCACGCTGCCCCAGATGTCGCGGCGGCCGTCTCGGTCGTAGTCCACCGCCCATTTGCGGTAGCTCGAAGGCATGAACTGCGGCATGCCCATCGCGCCGGCGTAGCTGCCGGCAAACCAAAACGGGTCTTGGTTTTCCTCTTTGCTCATCAACAGCATTTCGTGCAGCTCTTTTTGGAAGAAGTCGGCGCGGCGCGGGTAGTCGAAAGCGAGGGTGGAGAGCGAGTCGGCCAGACGGAAGCTGCCCATATTGCGGCCGTAGTTGGTTTCGATGCCGACGATGGCGACGATGATTTCGGCAGGTACGCCGTATTCGCGCGCCACTTGGTCGATGACCTGGCGGTGTTTCATATAGAAGTTGCGGCCGTCTGAAATCTTGGCCGCGCCCGCGTTGCCTTTTTGGAACTCGTACCACGGGCGCGAGGTACCCGGGCGGCTCATGATGTTGATAATGTTGCTTTTATAAACGGCATTGTTGAAAAAGGCCTGCAAATCGGCGCGGCTGTAACGGCCGTTTTCCGCTTCGCGGGCGATGAAGCGCTGCACGTTGTCGTTGCCGTTGAAGCCCACCTGCGACACGGGCGCGGCGTTTGGGTCGAAAGGCAGGGCGGTGCTTGGCGGCAGGGGGGCGACGGTTTGCGGCGCGGCGCGGCTGTCGGCGGGCTGTTCGGTCGTGCACGCGGCAAGCAGCAGCGCGGCGGCAAGAAGGGGGTAGCGTTTTTTTATCATCGGGTTTCCTGTTTTGGCTGCCCGTAGCGCGCCCACACGCTCAGGCGGCGGTAGGCTTCGCTCTCGGCGGCATCGGCGGGCAGGCATTGGCGGAAGGTTTTTCCGCCCGCGCGCCATTTTAAAAAGCAGACATAGGGGTGGATGAGGCTGTCGTCGAGCAACTCGGCTTCCTGCACTTCGCCGCGCAGCAGCAGCGAGGCGCGGCCGCGGGTGTCGATGCGGATTTCCCGCACAGCCTGCCGGTTTGGCGACGCGCTGCGCAGGCCGTGCGCGAGGGACAGCGCCAAGGCGGCCAGTCCGGCTATGCGCAAAACGCCGTCGAAACAGGCGGCGCAGAGGGCGAACGAGGCGGCGTGCGCCAAGAGGACGGCGGCAGGCCAAAGGCGCGACGGGCGGATGCGGACGGTAAAAGCCTGCACGGCGCTACATCATGTTGTCCACCACCGGCTCGACTTTGATGCTTTCGTCGTCAAGGTCGAACACGGAATCGTGGATTTCGACATCGAAAAATTCCCAAAAAGCCTGCAAGCCCATGTCTTGCGGCCAGTCTTTTTTCTCCACTTCCCAAGCAGAAATCTCGGCTTCGAAGATTTGGCGGTAGCGCTCGTCGAAATAGGCCACCACCGCTTCAGGCGTGTCGAACTCGGGCACGAGGAACACCGAGCAGTTGCTGCGCATCTGTTCCAAAGTGAGTTCGGGCAGGTTGTCGTCGGTGGATTTGAGCCAGTCGAGAAAGCGCTGGGTCGGTTTGAGCACCACGGCGGTGCGGTCTACGAAATACATGGTTTTCCTTTCGGCGAAGGCTGCGGATTGTAATGGATAACAGGCCGTCTGAAAACGCAGGCGGCGGCGTGCCGCAGGGGTTTCAGACGGTCTTATGCGGACGAAAGGCCGTCTGAAAAACCGGCCATGCGGCTTTCAGACGGCCTCTTGGCTGCGGACTCAGCACACCCGCAGCAGCCAGCCGTGTTTGTCTTCGGCCAAGCCGTATTGGATATCGGTCACCGCCTTGCGCAGCGCGTAGCCGCGTTCCGTTTTCTGCACGGGCACTTCTTCGCCGCCGATAACGAAGGAGGTGACGGGCGAAACAACGGCGGCCGTGCCGGTAAGTACGGCTTCGGCGCCGTTTTCCACCGCCGCGCGCAATTCGTCCACCGTGAAATTGCGCTCGCTGACGGTGTATCCCGCATCGCGGGCGACGGTGAGCACGGTGTCGCGGGTAACGCCGTGCAGAAATTCGTCGGTCAGCGGCTTGGTGATTAATTCTTTGTCTTTAATCAGAATAAAGTTGGACGCGCCGGTTTCCTGAACGTCGCCGCCCGGGCAGAACAGCACCTGGCTGGCGCCGTGTTCGGCTTTGGCTTTGAGCACCCAGGGCATGGCCGAGGCATAGTTGCCGCCGCATTTGACGCGCCCCATATGCGGCGCGCAGCGGATGTGTTCGGTTTCCACCAGGATTTTTACGGGCGAACCGGCTTTGAAATAGTCGCCGACGGGCGAGGCGAGAATGTAGAGCAGCGCGGTTTCGGAAGGCGCACCCGCTTTGCCGATAACGGGATCGGTGCCGATCAGGGTGGGGCGCAGGTAGAGCGCGGCGGGGGCATCGGGGATTTCGTCGGCGGCACGTTTCACCAGTTCGACCAGTGCGGCAAGAAAGGCGTCGGCATCGGGCTGCGGCAGATTGAGGATTTCCGCACTCTGGCGCATACGGGCGATATTGGCCTGCGGGCGGAAGAGGACGATGGCGCCGTCTGCCTGACGGAAGGCTTTCAGCCCTTCAAAACACTCGCTGCCATAATGCAGCGCGTGCGCTCCGGGCGCGAGGGACAGGTCTTGCGAACTTTGCCAAACCGTCGGCTGCCAGGCTTGGTTTTGATAGGCGATAACGGGCATTTGGGCGTGGAAAACGCTGCCGAATACGGCGGGAACGGGTCTGCTCATGATGTGGATACTCTCAACCGGTTTTTAAAAAACGTAAAGATACGCTCCCGCACGCAGGTTTGGCAAGACGCTGCGCCGCGCGGCGGATGCGGCGCAAAGCGCCGTGCAATATGCAAACGCGGGCTAAATCGTTTACACTAGCGCCTGTTTTGCGGCCTGCTTTTATAGTGAGGCCGTCTGAAAAACGGTTTTACAAACCGCCCGTGCGCGGCGCGGTTTACGGAGCGATAAATGAAAGCAGTTTCCCTGATTGTCAAAGTTTTGATTTTGCTGGTGTTCGCCGTTTTGGCGGTGATTAACGTCCAAAGCGTGCAGTTTCATTACCTGCCCGGCCAGGCTGTTGAATGGCCGCTGATTGTGGTGCTGTTCGGCGCCTTTTTAATCGGCGCGCTGTTCGGCCTCTTTGCCCTTTTCGGCCGCCTTTTGGTGCTGCGTTCGGAAAACGGCCGCCTGCGCGCCGAGGTGAAAAAGGCCGCCCGCCTGAACAACACCGACATCGCCGCCCCCGCCGCCGCGCCCGTTCCGGCTGCCGTGCCCGCGCCCGCCGGCGGGGCGGCAGACAAAAAAGACTGAGGCGCAGATGGAAAACGAACTCTCCGCCTGGTGGCTGCTGTTCGCCCTCGTTCCCTTCCTCTGTTTCGCCCTCGGTTGGCTGGCCGCCCGCATCGACATGAAAACCGTGCTGAAACAGGCCAAAAGCATTCCCGCCGGTTTTTATTCCGCCCTTGATGCGCTGGTGGACAGAAACAGCGGCAAGGCTGCACGCGAGTTGGCCGAAGTGGCCGATATGCAGCCGCAGTCTTACGAGCTGAGCCTCACCCTCGGCAAGCTCTACCGCTCGCGCGGCGAAAACGACAAAGCCATCCGCCTGCTGCAAAGCCTGTCCGAAGCGCCCGACACCGTCGGCGACAAAAAAGAGCGCGCCCTCTTCGAGCTGGGGCAGACCTACCAGAGCGCCGGGCTGGTCGACCGCGCCGAACAGATTTTCCTCGCCCTCGAAGACGGCAACATGGCCAAAGGCGCGCGCGAGCACCTGCTGCACATCTACCAGCAGGACAGGGACTGGGAGCAGGCCGTCGATACCGCCCGCAAACTCAGCCGCGACGAGCAGACCTACCAGTTTGAAATCGCCCAGTTCCATTGCGAAATGGCGCAGGCCGCCCTGTTCCGTTCCGATTACGACGCCGCCCGCCGCCACATTCAGACGGCCTTGTCCGCCAACGGCAAATGCAGCCGCGCCAACATCATACTCGGCGATCTCGAACAGAAACTCGGCAACCACGCCGCCGCCGCCGAAGCCTACGGCGCCATCGAAAAGCAAAACCACGCCTATCTGGGCATGGCCGGCGAGCGCATCTACGACGCCTACGACGCGCAAAACCGCGCCGAAGAAGGCTTGGCCGTCTTAATCGGCTACATGAAAACCTTCCCCCATCTCGACCTGCTCAACGTCGTTTACGACAAATCCCTGCTGCTTTACGGCGAGCAGAAAGCCAACGAAATTCTGGCCGAACTCGTGCGCGCCAAGCCCGACCTCAACGGCGTCTACCGCCTGCTCGGCCTGCAAATTTCCGGCCTCAACCCCGCTTGGAAAGCCGATGCTGACATGATGCGCGGCGTCGTCGGCCGCCAGTTGCAGAAAAACTGGATGTACCGCTGCCGCAACTGCCACTTCAAATCGCAAGTCTTCTTCTGGCACTGCCCCGCCTGCAACAAATGGGAAACCTTCACCCCCAACCGCATCGAAGTCTGAACCCGTTTTCGGAAACGCCATGCCCGCCCGTGTGGGTAATGGCGTGTCCGCAAGCAGAATGTCAACGAAGCAGACAAAACATATCCGATTCGCCTGAGGCCGTCTGAAACATGAACATCCCGCCGATTCCCGTCGACACCGAAGCTGCCGCCTTCCTCTACACCCTCGCCGACCATTGTTTCGCCTGGCTCGAACAGCACGGCGAAGACGCCATCGGCCGCCTCACCGACGAACAAAACACCCTGCTGGCCTACGTCTACCTCGACAGCCAGATGGAAGAAGGCGGCTTCATCCGCCTGATAGCGGGCGGCTACGGCGGCTACATCTTCGACAACCCGCTCACCGACAGCCTGCGCCGCTGGAAAATCAAAGCCACAGCGCGCGTTCTCGACGCCGCCGCCGCGCTCTACGCCGAACACGGCGCCGCCATCGAAGAAGCGGCGGAACACGGAGCCGACGACGATACCCTGCGCAAACGCTTCCCCCACTTTGAAGAAGTCGACGGTGACTATTACGACGCCGCCGAAACCGACCTCGAAACCGCCGCCGCCTACGTCCGCAGCCATTGGGACAAGTTTTCCGTCCTGCCCGACTGAGCTTTCAGAAACGTCATTTCCGCGAAACGAAAACCCAAAGTCCAAGCGCAACCGCCAGAGAAAACCCATGACCCGCACTGCCGTCCTCCTCCTCGCCCTGCTGGCCGCCGCTCCCGCGTTTGCCGCCACGCAAACCGACACCGCCGTGCAAACCGCACAGAGCGCCGATACCGAAGCGCTGCACAACGAACTGCGCACCCTGCGCGACACCATGCAGCAAGCCCTCAACCGACGCGACCTCAACACCCTGCTTGCCCACGTCGCCGACGACGTCGTCTTTACCACCATGAACGGCGACCGCGTCCACGGCAAAGACGGCATCCGCGCTTACTACGACAAAATGCTCGGCGGCGCGAATCCCGTCGTACAAAGCATAGAAGCCGAATTCAGCGTCGAGGAACTCTCCCACCTCTACCACGGCAACACCGCCGTCGCCTTCGGCAGCAGCAGCGACCGCTACCGCCTGACGGGCGGCGAAACCTGGACGGTCGAACCCAAATGGAGCGCCACCCTCGTGCGGCAGGACGGCCGCTGGCTCATCGCCGACTTCCACTACTCCGTCAACATGTTCGACAACCCCGTCCTCGCCGCCCAACGCAAACTGCTCCTCGGAGGCGGCGCGGCCGCCGCACTGGCCGCCGCTGCGGCAGGCTTCCTGCTCGGACGGCGCGGCCGCAAAAAGGCCGTCTGAAACGCAGCCCGACCCTCTTTCAGACGGCCTCCACCGTAGGGCGTATGGCGCAGCCACGCACGCGGCCTATGCCGGAAAACAAACAACAGGCCGTCTGAAAATGCAGCCCCAACCCTCTTTCAGACGGCCTCCATGTAGGGTACACCGGCAAGCGAATAACAGGCCGTCTGAACCTCCAAAAAACCCGCCAAACAAGGAATTCCCCGTGAACCCCCTGATTACCGACCCCGCCCCCGCACCAAGCCGCACGCCCGTTATCGTTGCCCTCGATTTTGCCACCGAAGCCGAAACCGTCGCCTTCGTCCGCCGCCTCGATCCGACGCTGTGCCAACTGAAAATCGGCAAAGAACTCTTCACCGCCACCGGCCGCAGGCTGGCGGAAAACCTGGTCAACCAAGGCTACAAGCTCTTTCTCGACCTCAAATACCACGACATCCCGAATACCGTCGCCCAAGCCTGCAAAGCCGCCGCCGACATGGGCGTGTGGATGGTCGACATGCACGCCTCGGGCGGGCGGCGGATGATGGAAGCCGCCGCCGAAGCCCTCGCCAACCGCAGTACCAAACCCCTGCTGATCGGCGTCACCGTCCTCACCAGCATGGAAGAGGCCGACCTGGCCGAAACCGGCATCACCGTCCCCGTCGAACAGCATGTGTTGCGGCTGGCCGCGCTGGCCGAAGATTCCGGCCTCGACGGCGTCGTCTGCTCCGCCCGCGAAGCCGCCGCCCTGCGCTGTGCGCGCGGCGCGGATTTCGTCCTCGTCACCCCCGGCATCCGCCCCAATCCCGACGGCAACAGCGACGACCAGCGCCGCATCATGACACCCGCCCAAGCCCTTGCCGCCGGTTCGACCTATCTGGTGATGGGACGACCGATCACCCAAGCCGCCGCCCCCGCCGCCGTGCTGCGCGACATCAACAGCCGGGTGCAGGAGGCCGTCTGAAAGCGGAATTGCAACGGAGCCAGAGCATATACAGGCCGCCTTTCAGAAACGTTATCCCCGCGAAGGCGGGAACGGCCTGAATCAACGGAGATTTTGTGAACCGCCCCGCCCGCATGATTTTGCTGCTGCTAACCGCCGTTTTCGCCCTGGCCTCGTTTCAGACGACCAACGGTTTTTTCAGCGACCGCCGCATGGCGCGCAAAATGCTGCGCGACACCGTCGACGCCCTGCGCCTGCGTCTGCCCGCGCCCGACGATCCCGATTTGGTCGCAGCCATGCCGCGCGGCCTGACTGGGCTGCGCGACGGTTTTCTTTATTATCCCGAACGCAATGCCTACAAATACACCTTCACTGGCAACGCGCCGCAGCATTTGGAGCGGCGCAGCATCTGGCTGGCGCCGCGCGAGGGCCGCTGGCTGTGCTGGGCGGGCGTCAAAGACAGCGTGGCGGCGGCGGACTGCGGCGACCGCGAAATCGTCAAAGGATTGAAAGAAGAAGAGCATTTTCAGGCGCAGACGCGGGCGCATTTGTATTCCGACTGGTGCAACAGAGCCCTGCCGCCGCCCGATTGGGAAAACGCGCCCGTTTATGTGGTGTACAGCCCGCAACAGAGCGTATGGGAAAACGGCAAACCGAAATGGCCGCAGGCACGCGTGCACGCCGAACATTTCGCGGGCGCGCATCTGGTGCTGTTTGCGGCGGACAAACAGACGGACTGGCTGCTCGATCTGCCCGAGCGGCCGAAAAGCCTGACCCTGATCGGCGCGGCGGCAGACAGCCAGCTCACCGTCAACCCCGCGCCCGCAGACGGGCAGGGCGTCTATCTCTTCAGCTACGAAACAACCAAAAAAGCCTGCGAAAAGATCGGGGGCGGCCGCTACGACACGCCGGCCGAATATTACGAAAACGAAACCTGGCAGGAGCAGGCGGTGGCGCACCTGTTCCGCAACAAAGCCGTGCGCCCGCTGCTGACCGTGCTTGACGAAGCGCGTCCCGAAGCGGTGTTGGATGCGGCGGAACAAAAAGGCCGTCTGAAAAACGGCGGATCGGCTGCGGCAGACGGAAAACCGGGAGAATGACGATGCCCTTATTTTTCGGCGGGGCGATAGGGCTGATTGTCTTTACGCTCGGGCTTGTTATCCTGTTGCTGGCCGCCCGCTTTGTTTTTTCTGCGTCGGCGTGGGGCATCACATCCTTGGGCACTGTGTTCAGACGGCCTCCGTCCGCCCGCCATCCGCTGATGTGGCTTTATGCCGCCATGCTCGGCTATCTGCTGTTCGGCGTGCTGTATGCCGACTTTGCCGCCGTGCCCGCGCTGGTTGCACACAGGTGGCACGACGCTTACGCCCTGCGTACCCTGAACAACACACTGCTTTTCGCCGTGCTGGCCGCCGCCAACCTGCCGCTGCTGCCCCTGCTGCGGCGCAAGGCGGAGCAGGACAGCGTCTGGCTCGGCACGGTCTGGTGCGTGTGGCGGGTATTGTGGGGCGTGTTTTTCGCCGCGCTGCTTCTGTCGCTGCTCGCGAAAAATTCCGTTTTCGGCGGTTACTACGCCGCGTTTGCCGACGCGCTGTGGCCGTGGCGGCAAAGCGTTTTGACCCTGCTCGAAGCCGACGGCGCGCACACCGCCCGCCTGTTGGCTCAGCCGCAACTGCGCAACGGCCTAACCGCATGGGCGGACGGCCTGCTGATGTCGGCCGCCAACCTGCCGTTTTTCCTGCTTTACGCGGAAACCCTGCCGCCTTCGCACGACGCGGCAAAAACCGGCCGCCACCGCATCGACATTCTGGCACGGCGGCGCAGGCCGTCTGAAAAGCCCGAATAACCGCCAAACCAAGCTTTCAGACGGCCTCTGCCGTAGGGTGTGTGGCGCAGCCGCGCACGCGGTTTACGTTGGCAAACAAGACAACAGGCCGTCTGAAATGCAGCCCCAACGAAGTCAAAACACAACAAGGAGTGGATTTATGAACACCGCAACCCTGAAAACCCGCCTGCAACAGGCGCGCGTGCTGATAGCGGGCGACGTGATGCTCGACCGCTACTGGTTCGGCGACGCCGCCCGCATCTCGCCCGAAGCGCCTGTTCCCGTGGCGAAAATCGAGCGCACCGAATACCGCGCGGGCGGCGCGGCCAACGTCGCCCGCAACGTCGCCGCGCTGGGCGGACAGGCCGTGCTGCTGTCGGTGATCGGCGACGACGAAGCGGGCGACAGTCTGGAAAAACTGATGGAAGAATGCGGCGTGAAAAGCGCCCTGATGCGCGACAAAACCATCTCCACCACCGTCAAAACCCGCGTCGTCGCCCGCAACCAGCAGCTCTTGCGCATCGACTTCGAAGATGCGCCCGCGCACGAAGTGCTCGACAGCGTGCAGCAGGCCTTCCGCGACCGACTCTCGGGTTGTGACGTCGTTATCCTCTCCGACTACGGCAAAGGCGGCCTCACGCACGTTGCCTCCTTTATCGAATGGGCGCGGCAGGCAGGCAAACCCGTGCTCGTCGACCCCAAAGGCGGCGACTATGCCAAATACGCCGGTGCCACGCTGCTCACGCCCAACCGCGCCGAATTGCGCGAAGTGACGGGAAGCTGGCAGGGCGAAGACGACTTGGCCGAAAAAGCGCAAACCCTGCGCCGCAACCTCGGCCTCGAAGCGCTGCTGCTCACCCGCAGCGAAGAGGGCATGACCCTGTTCCGCGACGGCGGCGCATACCACCGGCCGACGCGCGCGCGCGAAGTGTTCGACGTTTCCGGTGCGGGCGACACCGTTATCGCCACGGTGGGCTTGGCGGCGGCCGCGGGCTTGGAGCTGACCGAAGCCGTGCGCCTGGCCAACGCGGCGGCGGGCGTGGTGGTCGGCAAGCTGGGCACAGCGGTGTGCACGTTTGACGAACTGGCGCAATCATTGTAAAGTAGCGTAATAACTTGGTATGTTCATGTTGCGAAAGCCTATGTTTTGTTTAAGAATTTTCAAGAATAGGCAAGGCGCGGCAGAAAATTGCCTTATAACACAACTGCTTTGAAATTTTTTAAGGGGACGACATGGCCGTGAGCATGACCCGCCTAGAACTGAACTGGGACGACAGCGAAAGCCGCAACAAACTCGACATTACCTCCGTGCAGGCGGTTGCCGCCGTGTGGCTGGCCGATACTAAAGCCAGCCGCCATGCCGCCATGGACATAGAAACCGTGGTTGACGAGCCTTTCTCTTTCGCCTTCAATGGCTTGGATGCGGCCACCGTTATCGGGCTGTTCGACGAAATCGCCCGCCAGTTTCCGACCGTCCGCTTTTACGTGCGCGGCATCGGCGAAGATTTCAGCAATATGTGGCTGCGCGAGTATTTCGGCGGCGCCACCGTGTTTGCCGCAGGCCCCTTCGATCACAAAGTGTCGGAACATTTGAGCAACAAGGGCAAAAGCTGGTTCAGCCGCTGGCTCAAGTAAAGCCGCAAAAAGGCCGTCTGAAAGCGTTTTTTGCAGGCGTTTTTCTGCCCGCAGCCGTTTTCAGACGGCCTGATTCCTTGCGCTGCGCCGTCTGTCCGGCCATGCAAACCCTCTGCCGCTGATTGAGATTGCCGCCTTGTGGCGGTACAATCCGCGGCGTTTTATTTTGTAAAGAAATATTATGAACCTGATTGGCGACATCCTTCCTTTAACGCATATCCTGCTCGATTCCGATGCGGGCAGCAAAAAACGCCTGTTCGAACAGGCCGGACAACTGCTGGAAAACGAAGCGGGCGTGCCGCGTTCGGAAGTGTTCGACTGCCTGTTTGCCCGCGAAAAACTCGGTTCGACCGGACTGGGGCAGGGCGTGGCCGTGCCGCACGGCCGTTTGGCCTCGCTGCAAAAAGCCGCCGGCGTGTTTATCCGCACCAAAGAGCCCGTTCCCTTCGATGCGCCCGACGGCAAACCGGTGTCGCTGGCCGTTGTTCTGCTCGTGCCCGAAGACGCGGCTTCCACGCATTTGGAAGTGCTCTCGAAGCTGGCCGGACGGTTTTCCGACAAAAGCGTGCGCGAGCGCCTGATGCAGGCGCAGGATGCCGCCGAAGTGCAGCGCATACTGACGGAGGAATGATGCCCAGCATTTCCGTGCGCCGTCTGTATCAGGACAACCGCGACAAGCTGCGGCTGGCTTGGGCGGCCGGCGCGGCCGGTGCGGACAACCGCATCGGCGTCGAGGCCGACAAGCCCGTGCTGGCGCTGGTCGGCCATCTCAATTTCATCCATCCCAACCAGGTGCAGGTACTCGGCGTGGCCGAGGTCGACTACCTCTCGCGCATGGAATCGGGCGATCTGGCCTACAATTTTGAGCAGCTTTTCGAGCTGCCCATGTCGCTGGTGATTGTGGCCAACGATTTGGACGTGCCGCAAATCCTGCGCGACTACTGCCACACCAACAACGTCCCCCTGCTCACGTCCAGCCTGGAAAGCCCGTATCTGATGGACGTGCTGCGCATCTACCTGCAACGCACGCTGGCCGTGTCCACCGTCAAACACGGCGTGTTTCTCGACGTTTTCGAAATCGGCGTGCTGCTTACCGGCCAGTCAGGCCTCGGCAAAAGCGAGCTGGCATTGGAGCTGATTTCGCGCGGACACAGCCTGGTGGCCGACGATGCCGTCGAGCTGCACCGCACCGGCCCCGAGCTGCTCGAAGGAAGTTGCCCGCCCATGCTGCGCGACTTTCTCGAAGTGCGCGGGCTGGGCATACTCAATATCCGCCACATCTTCGGCGAAACTTCCATCCGGCCGAAAAAAACCCTCAACCTCATCATCAACCTCGTGCCCGCCGACGACGACTACATGAAACAGATCGACCGCCTGAGCATACGCACCGAGACCGAAACCATCCTCAACGTTACCGTCCGCTCCGTCACCCTGCCCGTGGCGGCCGGACGCAACCTCGCCGTCCTTGTCGAAGCCGCCGTACGCAACTACATCCTGCAACTGCGCGGCAAAGACAGCATGCGCGAATTTCTCGAACGCCACCAAAACATCATGAAAGAGCAGGGCATGCAGCATGAAGATCATCCTGATTAGCGGCCTTTCCGGCTCCGGCAAATCCGTCGCCCTCAAACAACTCGAAGACGCAGGCTACTACTGCGTCGACAACATGCCGATGGAAATGCTGCCCCAGCTCGTGCTGCACCACATCCGCGGCGGCGGCGTCGAAAATCTTGCCGTCAGCGTCGACATCCGCTCCCGCATCAAAATGAGCGAAGTCGAAAAACAGCTCGACTATCTCGCCAAACAGGGGCATCAGGCCGAAATCCTCTTTCTCGAAGCCGACGAAGCCACCCTCGTGCGCCGCTTCTCCGAAACCCGCCGCAGCCACCCCCTCTCCTCCCTCAACCAAGCCCTCACCGAAAGCCTGCGCCAAGAGCGGCAGACCCTCGCCCCGCTGCGCGAAAAAGCCTACTGCATCGACACCTCCAAAATGAACGCCCAGCAGCTGCGCCACACCGTGCGCCGCTGGCTCGGCGCCGAACACAGAGGCATGATGCTCGTGTTCGAATCATTCGGCTTCAAATACGGCACGCCCACCAACGCCGACTTCATCTTCGACATGCGCAGCCTGCCCAACCCCTACTACGACCCCGCCCTGCGCCCCTTCAACGGCATGCAGCCCGAAATCCGCGCCTACCTCGACGCCGAACCGCTCGCAGGCGAAATGGCCGCCGACATCGCCGCCTTTCTCGAACGCTGGCTGCCGCGCATGCAGATAGAAAGCCGCAGCTACGTCACCGTCGCCCTCGGCTGCACCGGCGGACAGCACCGCTCCGTCTACATCGCCGAACGCCTGGCCGACCGTTTCCGCGGCCGCTACCCCGTCCTCGTCCGCCACCGCCAGCTCGACACACAATAAAACGCCCGTGCAGACCGCCCGAAAAGGCCGTCTGAAACCCCGTTTCCCTTCCGACAAACAGGCCGTCTGAAACCCGCAACCCTTTCAGACGGCCTCCACACAAAAAGGCACAGCAACATGGCAATCCAATGGTATCCCGGCCACATGCACAAGGCCAAAAAAGCCATCGCCGAACGCCTCAAAAGCGTCGACATGGTGATCGAAGTCCTCGACGCCCGCATGCCCGCATCCGGCGAAAACCCCCTGCTCGGCCAACTCTCCGCCGGCAAACCCAAACTCAAAATCCTCAACAAACAAGACCTCGCCGACCCCGAACGCACCCGAATCTGGCTCGACGATTTCAACAGCCGTCCCGACACCCGCGCCATCGCCCTCGACGCCTCCGACCGCCAAGCCGCGCAGAAGCTCATCGCCGCCAGCCGCGCCCTCGTTCCCAACAGAGGCGGCATCGACAAACCCCTGCGCGTCCTTATTTGCGGCATCCCCAACGTCGGCAAATCCACCCTCATCAACGGCATGCTCGGCAAGAAATCCGCCAAAACCGGCAACGAACCCGGCATCACCAAAGCCGAACAGCGCCTCTTCCTCGCCGACGACTTCTGGCTCTACGACACCCCCGGAATGCTGTGGCCGAAAATCATCGTCGAAGAAGCAGGCTACAACCTCGCCGCAGGCGGCGCCGTCGGCCGCAACGCCCTGGACGAAGAAATCGTCGCCCTCGAACTTCTCGACTACCTGCGCCGCCACTACCTCCCCCTGTTGCAGGAGCGCTATCAGGCCGACAAAAACGAAAGCAGCCACTGGCGCGACAACCAATGGCTCGAATGGATAGGCCGCAAACGCGGCGCCCTTCTCCCCGGCGGCCGCATCAACCACCAAAAAGCCGCCGAAAACACCCTCACCGACTTCCGCGACGGCCACATCGGCCGCATCACCCTCGAAACCCCGCACCAATGGGCGCAATGGCTCAAAACCGCCCGTCAAAAAGAAGCCGAACTCAAAGCACAGCGCGAAGCGAAAAAAGCCGAACGCAAAGGGAAGGCCGTCTGAAAATACGGTTCCGACAAACCGACACCTGCTTTTTTCAGACGGCCTCAGCACATCAGAGGCCGTCTGAAACGCATAAATTGTCCATTCTCCCGCTCAGGCGGGAATTTTTTCGGCAGCTGCACCGGCTGTTCTGCGGACACAAACGGCAAAAGGCCGTCTGAAAGCGCAGCTTCAACGGAGTTAAAACCGTATTTCAGACGGCCTTTTGCGTTTTAGCTTCGTTGAAACCGTACTTCGGAAACGCCATTCCCGCACGGGCGGAGTAGCTCAACGCAGCCAGGAGGCGGGGTTCATGGCGCTTTGGCGGTAGCGGATTTCGAAATACAGGCCTTCTTCGCCCGAGGCAGTGCTGCCGCTGGTGCCGACGGTGCTGCCGCTTTTGACGCTGCTGCCTGCGGCGGCGGCGAGGGAGGAGAGGCCGGTGTAGATGCTGGTGTAGCCGTCGCCGTGGTCGATGACGACGGTGTTGCCGTAGCTGCCGAGGCTGCCGGCGAAGGCGACTGTGCCGTCGGCGACGCTGCGCACGGGGGCGGGGGCGGTGGCGAAGAAGAGGCCGCGCCAGACGCCGCCTTCGGGGCGCGGGCGGCCGAAGTGTCCGGTGATGCTGCCGCCGACGGGGCGGGGCAGGCTGCCCTGTAAGCGTGAGAAGCCGCTGCTGCCGGCATATTCGCCTTGCAGGGCGCGGTCTTCGGCGGTGAGGGTGGAAACGGGAGCGGCGGGTTTGTTTTTTTCTTCGGATGCGGCGGGCGGGGCGGGTTTGTTTTCGGGTTTGCCGTCGGCGGGTGCGGGTTTGCCCTGTTTGCGCACTTTGGCGGCCTGTTTTTCCGCTGCCAGGCGCTCGCGGGCGGCTTTGGCGCGGGCGGCGGCTTCCTGTTTGCGTTTGGCGGCGTTGCGGCGGGCGATTTCGGCTATGAGGTAGTTGAGGCGGGCTTCGTCGGTTTTGAGGCGGGCGAGGTTTTGGCTCTGTTTGTCGATTTCGGCGGCGAGGCGGCTGTTTTCGCGTTCGGCGGCGGAACGGGTTTTGCCGAGTTTGCCGAGGGCGGCCTGTTTTTCGGCTTTGAGTTTGTCGAGTTTGGCCAGTTCGGCGTCGATTTCGGCTTCGCGCTGTTGCAGCTCCTGCTGCTGGCGGGCGAGGTCGGCGACGACTTTTTGGTTGGCGAGGCCGATTTGGCGGGCGTATTCGAGGTAGCGGGCTTTGCGGCCGGGTTCGGCGTTTTTGAGGAAGAGGATGACGGCGTTGCTGCGGCGGTTTTTGTATTGGCCGCCGAGCAGGCGGGCGAGCTGGGCTTTGCCGGAGGCAATTTCGGTTTTGAGGCCGTCGAGTTCGTTTTGCAGGGTTTGCAGTTTCTGCCAGGTGTCGCGCTGGCGGCGGGTGAGGGCGGCGAGTTCCTGCTGCGCTTTGGCCAGGGCGGCGCGGGTTTTGTCGAGGGTCTGCTGCGTCTGCTGCCGTGCCTGCTGTTTTTTTTGCAGGTCGTTCTGCGTGTCGCTGATGGCTTGGCGGATGCTGTCGAGACCGCCGTCTTCGGGAGCGGCACTGAGGGCGGCAGAGAAGAGGAGGGTACAGAGGAGCAGGGGGCGCAGGTTCATGAAGCGGGTTGTCCGGCGGTTGGAAAGCGGTGGATTATAGCGGAATTTTTCTGCGGGGCGGGGCGGGACGTCGGCCTTGACGCCGATGTGTTTTCAGACGGCCTCATGCATTTGTCGGCTTTGCCGCCGCCGTGTTTCTACTGCGGGAGCTTCGTCTTTCAGACGGCCTCTTTGGTGTCGGACAGGGCAGCGAGCAGGGGGGCGGCGAGGTTTTCCGCCAGCAGCCAGAAGGTTTCGCCGTCGACGGGCGGGGTGTCGTTGCGGCCGAAGACTTGGGCGACTTCGGCGTAGTCGCACTGGCCGGTGCTTTTTTTGCCGCCGAAGTAGGCGGTGGCGGCGGCTTTGTAGGCGGACAGGCGCCGCTCTTCTTCTGTTTTTTTGCCGTCGGGCAACAGGGCTTCGGCGGCGGCGAGGGTGGTTTTGGCAAAGAAGGGCAGGGGGCGGCTTTGGCCGGTGCGCCACCAGGCGAGCCAAGCGGCAAGCAGGGTGCGCGCCTGTTGCTGCGGGATGGGGGGGAGAGTGGTGATTTGGTCGGGCTGCACCCAGTGGCTGCGCAGGTCGGCGGCGCTGTCGGGGCGCACGGCGTTGTAGATGAGGTGTTCGAGCAGGAGGACGGTTTTTTCGGGGGCGTTGGGGGCGTGGTCGAGGAAGCGGATGCGGCCGTCGCGGTGCAGGCTGTCGAGGCTGCCGTAGAGGGTGAGGCCGTCTGAAACGAAGGTGTAGGGGGCGGCGGGTAGGGGCGGGCTGGCGATGAGGTCGGAGTCGAGGGATTTGGCGGCGGTTTCGCAGCGTTCGCGCCAGAGTGTGCCGATTTCGCCTGCGGGCAGCAGGGAGCGGGCTTCGAGGACTTGGGCGGTGTCGGCGAAGTCGCGGCGGTTGAGGCGGGCGTCGAGGTAGGCGGCGGCGGTGTCGCGCGGGCACGGCGGCTCGAAGGGTTCGGCGGTTTCCCATGCGCCGCCGAGATAGGGCGCCTGCCAGTCGAGTGTGTGCGAGAGCCAGTGTTTGACGGGGTTGCGCCAGAAGTCGAGAAAGGCTGCGTGGCCGACTTCGGTGGAAATGCCGGCGCCGCCGTCTGCGTTTTCCGATTCAGTGCCGCAGAAGGGGGCGGGTTTGGCGGGCGGGGCGGACAGGGCGGCGGCGTAGTCGGCGCGGGTAGAGCTGAGTCTGCCGCCGTCGAAGTAGCGGGTGGAGAAGGCTTGCAGGGGGTGGTTTTCGACGAGGGCGGCGTTTAACTCTTCCACGCTTTGCCCGGTCATGTCGGCGAGGCAGTCGGCCAGTTCGCCGACGAGGGCGGAGGGGGCGAGGGCTTCGTTGGTGCGGATGTCGCGGCCGACGTAGGAGAGATAGAGGTGTTCGCGGGCGCTGATGAGGGCTTCGAGGAAGAGGTAGCGGTCGTCGTCGCGGCGGGCGCGGTCGCCTTTGCGCGGGTGGCGGGCGATGAGGTCGAAGGCGGCGGCGCGGGTATCGCGCGGGAATTTGCCGTCGTCGAGGCCGATGAGGCACAGGACTTTGAAGGGCAGGGAGCGCATGGGCACCATGCCGCAGAAGGTGATGCCGCCGCGCAGGAAGCCGGCGTCGCTGCGGCTGCCGAGAAAATTCGACAGGTGCAGGCTTGCAATGCTGCCGGAGAGTTCGCCGATAAAGCCGGCGAGGGCGGCTTCCTGCTGCCAGCGGGCGAGTGCCTGCGCGAGCTGCTGGGCGGCGGCGCGGTCTGCTTCGGACGGTTCGCATATGTCTTCGGCAAGGCTGCGGATACGCTCCGCCCATCCTGCGATGTCTGCGGGCCGCTGCCAGATGGCGTGCCAGTGTTTCAGACGGCCTATGAAGGCGGCGAAGCGGGCGTAAACGGCGGTGTGGCCGGGGTCGGCGTGCCACGGGCTGACGCCCTGCCACAGGCTGCCGTTGTCGGGCAGCATCCAGCCGAGGGCGATTCTGTCCAGCCCCTGCTGCCAGGTGAACAGGGCGCTGCCGCCGCCGCGCATGGCTTCGTCGGCGCCCCAGCGGATGTTGAGGCGTTCGGCGGTGTCGCGCAGCAGCGGCAGGTCTTCGAGGGTGAGGCCGAAGCGGGCGAGGACGGTTTCGTTTTCCAAGAGGGCGAAGATTTTGTCGGCTTCGAAGCGGCTGTCGAAGATGTCGGCCAGCTGTTCGAGCGCAGAAAGCAGCGGGCGGCGGCGGCCGAGTTTGACGTCGGACACGGAATAGGGCAGCGGCTGCGGGCTTTCGCGGCCGAACACGGCTTCGAGGAAGGGGGCGTAGGGTTCGATGTCGGGGGTGAGGACGGCGATGTCGTGCGGCTGCAGGTCGGGATGTCCGGCCAGCAGGGCGAGCAGGTGTTCTTTGAGGATTTGCAGTTCGCGCAGGGGGCTGTGGGCGGCAACGATGCGGATGCTGTCGTCGGTGCGGGCGCTTCCGTCGGGCAGGGCGAGGGTTTGCAGGCCGTATTGCAGGCGGTGCAGGAGGCCGTCTGAAAGGGCTTCGTCGCGGTAGACGGAAAGGTCGGCGGCCAATTCGCTGTCGGCCAGGGCGTTGAAAAAGTCACGCCCCTGTTTGCCCAACGAGGCGAGCAGGGGGTGGCCTGCGGCGGCGGGATCGGCATCGTTCTGTTGCAGCATCTGCGCCGGTTCGATGATGTTGCCCCAGTATTCGGCCGAGGGGTTGAGGGCGAAGATGTGCACTTCGCAGTGTTGTGCGAGTTCCTGTAAGAGTTGCAGGTACATCGGCGCGAGGGTGGCGATGCCGAACACGCACAGGCGATCGGGCAGCACGCCTGCGGGCGGCGCGGCAAGGGCGGCGCTCAGGCGGCGGCGCATTTCGACGCGGTGCGGCGCGCTTTGGCGGCCGTCGTCGAGAAAGCGCCACAATTCGGCCTGCCAGGCTTCGTCGCCGCCCAGCCCGATCGGTTTGCCGCGCTGCCAGGCGTCTATCCAGTCGGGACGGTAGACAAGGTATTGGTCGAAAATGTCGGCGATCTGCCCGGCAAGCCGGTAGGCCGCCGTTTCGCCGCCCGCAAGATAGCCCGACAGCACCTGTTTGGCCGACGCCAGCTCGGGGGCATTGAGGCCGTCTGAAACAAACAGACCCAATAGCCGCCAGCGCATCACTTCGGTGTCGAAGGGGCTCAGTTCGGGAATGCCGGGCAGCAGGTCGCGCATCAGCCGCCAGGCGAAACCGGCAGGCAGGGAGAAGCGGATGTTGGCCGCGATGCCGTCCTGCTTCGCCAGATAGCGGGCGACAAAGCGGCGCATGCCCTGGCTCTGCACCATCACTTCCTCCGCCGCAAACGCCTGCGGCAGCGGGCGGCTCTGCTGCACTTTGTGCATCATGGCGGCCAAATCTTCGAGGCGGTTGGACTGGTAGAGGTTAAGCATGGCAATCTTTCGCAGACGGGAAAGCCGCGCATTATATAGAGAGCGGCGGCCGATGGCAGCGGGAGGCCGTCTGAAAGCGCGTTTTGCGCTGCAAATGATAATTTATGCAAACTTTATGGCGGTTTGTTATAATCCGCCGCCGCAGATTTTGATATTTGTTTATGTGCAAACCGGTTTTCCGGTTTGTTTTGACTGACCTGTAATGGAGAGAAAACCATGTCTGAAAACACCCCGCAACAACCCGCACCGCAACAGAGCGCTCCCGCCGGCACCGACAAACGCATCATCGCTTCCGTTTTGGCCTTTTTCCTCGGCGGCCTGGGCGTGCACAAGTTCTACCTCGGCGTGAACAAAGTCGGCGTTATCTACCTGCTTATCAGCATTTTGGGGTCGTTTGCGTTCGGTATCGGCCCGCTGGTTGTCTTCGTGTTCTGCATCATCGACATCGTAAAATACATGAAATGCACGCCCGAAGAGTTCGAGCAGACCTACGTTATCGGCAAGAAAGAATGGTTCTGAGCGCGCGAGCCGCAGCCAAGCCCATTCGCAACAGCCCGTCCGACGGGCTGTTTTTCCGTTTCGGGAGGAACAAAACATGATTAAGGACACACGGCAGGGCATCAAAATCTGGGATCTGCCCACCCGCCTGTTCCATTGGACGCTGGCCGCCGCGCTGGCCTTTATGTTTTTCAGCGCCAAAAGCGGCGGCCTGTGGCTGGTGTGGCATCTGCGCTGCGGCCTGCTGGTGGCGGCGCTGATTATCTTCCGCCTGTGCTGGGGGCTGTGGGGCAGCGACACCGCGCGTTTTGCCCGCTTCGTGCGCCCGCGCGGCGTGCCCGCCTATCTGCGCGGGCAGTGGGACGAAAACCGCCATCCCGGCCACAACCCGCTCGGCGGCCTGATGGTGGTGTTGATGCTGGCCGCCGTGCTGTTTCAGACGGCCACCGGCCTCTTCGCCGCCGACGGCAACACCTTTATCAACAACGGCTATCTCAACGGCTGGATCGGCGCGGACGCGGGTGAAACCGTGCGCGCCGTCCATATCCGCTTCTCCCGCCTGCTCGCCGCGCTGGCGGTGCTGCACATTGCGGCGGTGCTGTTTTACCGCGTGGCGAAAAAACGCAATCTCGTCACGCCGATGATTACCGGCCGCCAAACGCAGGCATCTGCCGACGCGGTGCGGCCGCATTTTGCCGGACGCTCGGCCTTCTGCGCCGCCGCCCTGATGGCGGCGGCAAGCGTGGCGCTGGTGTGGCTGCTGCGCCGTTAGCCGTGTGTCAAACGGCGCGGCAAAAGGCCGTCTGAAAGCAGGATTTGCTTTTCAGACGGCCTTTTTGTTGCGGCAGGCAAACGGACAACAACCTTAGGGGCTGTTGACAATCAGCCTTGCGGCGGTATTTTTGGTAAAAATCCGCGCCTGCCGCGTCAAAAATGCTCGCAAGGTGTCCAATCTTGCTGTGCTTTTTTCCTTGCATCCGCGGATTTTTCCTCAAAAATCCGCTTCGCAAGCTGAATGTCAACAGCCCCTACAAAGCCCCCGCTTCGATATACGGCACGCGGCCGTCGAGATCGGGCGGTTCGCCGAGGGAAACGGCAAACAGGCGGCCGCCTGCGGCGATGTGCGGATAGGCCGCCAGCTCGGGCAGCAGGGGATCGTTTTCGTGCAGGCCGCCGACCATATAGTGCCAGCCGCGCCGCCTGCCCGCGCGGTAGAGCGCACGCAGCAGCAGGCGGAAAACGGCGGGGTCGTCGTTTTCCACGGCAAGGGCGGCGATGTAGCCGTGGCGCATCTGTCCGCCTTCGGGCGGCAGCGGCGGCAGGCGCAGCAGGCGGGCGGCGGCGTTGTACAGCGGTTTGCCGATGCGCCATGCGCCGTTGTAGCGCTCGACGTGGATTTGGCGGAAGGCGTGCTGATCCCAGCCCGCCAGTGCGCCGACGAGACGGCTTTGTTTGAAGGCCAGCAGGAAATCGCCGATGCCCAGCCCTTTCAGACGGCCTTGTGCCAAATCTTCGGCGCGATAGTGCGGGGCAAACTGCCGCCGCGCGTGTTCGCGGTTGAGAAAGGCAAACAGCGCCGATGCATCCTGCGGCACGGCCGCGCGGATTTCGATATCGGGTGCATCGAGGGCACGGCGCGGCAGGGTCAGCCCGATTACGGGGGTGTGCACCATGCCCAGCGGCGTGTAGCGCGGCATGCCCGCGCGGTTGGCGGCGATGGTGGAGAGCGCGGCGGCGTTGTCGTGCAGAATCATGGTGATTTCGGCGGCCAGCGGTTCGGCTGCCATTTTTTCCGCCAGCACGCGGTAGCCGCGGTAGAGGTGCAGGCCGTTGCGGTGGCATTTGTCGATGCGCAAATCGGCCAGATAGCCGGTGTCGCACAGTGTGCCGTTGAGGTAGGCAGGCCGTCTGAAACGGCTGCCGAGCATGACGATTCTGCCGTCGGCATCACAGCCTTTGTAAATCTGCGCCCTTTCGCCCTGAACGGCCGCGGCGGCGAAATAGGAGGGTTCGCGGCGGAAGCTGACGCTGATGCCGCCTTCCATGACGTTGCGTGCGAGCAGGGCGCGCAGTTCGGCGTCGTCGGCGGGCGTAACGGGGGAAAAAACGATTCTGCTCATGATGGGGCCGTCTGAAAAAAGGGCGTGTGCGAAAGGGCGGCATTATAGGCCGTCTGAAAGCGTTTCAGACGGCCTTCTGCCGCGTAAAACGCGCCGCCTGTGTTAAAATCCGCCGTGTTTTTCCGCCGATTTTTCCTTCTGTTTTCCTATCGAGAAAGCCCGCCTCCGTGGACGCCGTCAATACCCTGTTTCTGATTATTGCCCTGCTGCTGTTTATCAGCGTTGTCGCTTCGCGCGTATCGACCCGTTTCGGTATGCCGCTGCTTTTGGTGTTTCTCGGCGTCGGCATGCTGGCGGGCGACGAAGGGCCGGGCGGCATCGGTTTCGACAGCTTCGCCGGCGCGAATATGATCGGGCAGATGGCGCTGGCGGTGATTCTGCTCGACGGCGGCCTGCGTACGCGCTTCGACAGCTTCCGCCTGGCGCTGAAACCGGCGGCGGTGCTCGCCAGCTGGGGCGTGGTGGCGACGGTGGGTCTTTTGGGCGCATTTGCCACGTTTTTCCTCGGTACCGACTGGAAAATGGGGCTGCTGATGGCGGCCATCGTCGGCTCGACCGACGCGGCGGCGGTGTTTTCCCTGATGCGCAGCAGCGGCGTGCGCCTCAATTCGCGTATTCTGGCGACGCTGGAACTCGAGAGCGGCTGCAACGACCCGATGGCGATTCTGCTGGTGAGTGCGCTGATCGGGCTGATTATGAACCCGGCCGAAACGGGGGCGGCGCAAATGCTCACCCTGTTGGCCAAACAACTCGGACTGGGGCTGCTCTTCGGCTATCTGGCGGGCAAGGTGCTGGCGCGGATTTTGGAGCGCATCAGCCTGGCCGAAGGGCTGTACGCGATACTCATCGCCTCGGGCGGCCTTTTGGTGTTTGCCACCACCAACCTTTTGGGCGGCAGCGGCTTTCTCGCCGTGTATCTGGCGGGCGTGTTCATCGGCAACTCGCGCAACAGCTCCACCGAGCACGTTTTGAATGTGATGGACGGCCTGGCCTGGCTGGCGCAGGCGTCGATGTTTCTGGTACTCGGGCTGCTGGTCAGCCCGGCGCGGCTGTTGGAAAACTGGACGAATGCGCTGGTGATCGCCGCCTTCCTGATTCTGGTGGCACGGCCGCTTGCCGTGTGGACGTCGCTGAAATTCTTCCGCTACAACCCGCGCGAAGTGGCCTATATCAGCTGGGTGGGGCTGCGCGGCGCCGTGCCGGTGACGCTGGCCATCACGCCGCTGATGGCCGGCGTGCCCGATGCGCTGAAACTGTTCGACGTGGCTTTTGCCGTGGTGATTCTGTCGCTGCTGATACAGGGCACGACCATCCCCTTTTTCGCCCGCCTGCTCAAAGTCGTGCTGCCGCCCAAGCCCGAGCCGCTGGCGCAGCGGGAAATCTGGCTGGCCGACAAACTGGCGGTGTCTTTGCAGTCGTTTAAAGTGGAAGCGGGATCGGACGCGGAAAACAGCCACCCTTCGGCCATGACGCGCGACCGCTTTTCAGACGGCCAAATCTTCGCCCTGCTGCGCGGCGACCAAACCGTTGCCGTGCTGCCCAGCACGCAGATGCAGGCGGGCGACGTGGTGTGGTTTATCCTCGACGAAAAACTGGGCGACGATTTTGCCAAACAGTTTGCCGCCGCCGCAGGCGAAGAACAGAGCTTTTTCGGCGCGTTCAACCTCAACCCCGAAGCCGTGGTGGGCGATTTGGCCGAAGTGTACGGCCTGCCCGTCGGCGAACACGAACGCGGCCTGCGCTTGGACGATCTGTTCCGCGAACGTTTCGGCGACATGCCCGTGGCGGGCGACCGCATCAATCTGAACGGCTTTGAAATCACGGTGAAGGAACTCGACAACAAAGCCCGCATCCGCCTGCTCGGTTTGAAAATGCCGCAGGAAGGCGCGGCGGTGCACGCGGCTTAGACGCGCAGATAAAGCAAAGAGGCCGTCTGAAAGCAAAGCTTTCAGACGGCCTTCTTTTCAGCGGCAGGTAGCACGCGGTTTTCCCAAACCGCCTGATCACAAACCGCGTGCGTCGCAGAGCGACACACCCTACAACCGTTTTTTCAGACGGCCTCCCGCTTTCAGGCGGCCTTTTGGTTTAACAACAGGTAGGGTGTGTTGCGCAGCAACGCACGCGGTTTCGGGTTTTCAGACGGCCTTTTGTGGTGCGCGGCGGATGAGGGCTGAAAAGTGTCGGATACAAGTATCCGACCTACAAGACTTTCAGACGGCCTCAACGCTTTCAGACGGCCTCTTGCGGCATCAGTATGATGAATTGGCGCAGGCTGTAGAAGTGTTCGCGGTGCGGCCAGTCGAGGCGGGCGAGGGCGGTTTCGGCGAAGGCTTGGTTTTCGTTGTCGATGAGAAATTCGACGCAGTCGGTCTGTCCCGCGCTCTGGCTGTAATAGAAGCGGACGAAGTGGATGCGTTTGTCGGGGCGGGCGCGGCGCAGGGCTTCGCGGATGGCGTTTTGCAGGGCGTCGGCGGGCAGATCGGGTTTGTCGCCCGCGTATTTGGTGACGGTGTTGCCGGTGTAGGCGTCGAAGAAGATGCCGTTGAGCGTCAGGCTTTGCGCTTTGCTGCGGCGGCGGTTGAAGGCGTCGAGGATGGTGTGCAGGGCGCTTTCCTGGAAGTTTTCCCAGTTGCCGCTGAGGGCTTCTTCGACGGTGGCGCCGACATCGCCGTAGGCTTCGTAGAGCAGGCGGCCGTCGGGCAGGGCGGTTTCGACGTCGAGGCGGGTGACGACGGCGTTGTCGTGGCGTTGGCTGACGTAGGCGAGGGTGTCGAAGGAGGCGGGAACGGCGAAATCGGGGATGAGTTTGCCGTCTTCTTCGCGCACTTGGTGGCCGTGGGCGGTAAGGGCGGCGTGGAGGATTTGGTTGAGGGTGTAGTCGTCGCTGTCTTGTGTGTCGGGGATTTGGTCGGTCATGGCGGTTTTCGTCGGTTTGCGGGGTGTTTCAGACGGCCTTTTTCAGACGGCCTGTACTTCGAAACGGATTTGGGTTTTCGCCCATTGCTCGCTTTCGTCGTTCAGGGCGCCGGCGGTGAGGGGGTTTTCGTCCAGCCATTGTTGGGCGATGCGCAGGACGATGGTGTTGTTTTCGGGGCTGCTCAGGCGGGTGTGGCGGGGCAGTTCGAAGGGGAGGCGGGCGCGGTTGAAGAGGACGGACAGGCGCAGGGCGAAGAGGGCGTACCACATGATGTTGCCGCCTTGGATTTGGTCGGCGACTTTGCGCACGTCGCCGCGCTGGCCGAGGGCGAGGGCGGCGAGGATGTTTTGTTCTTTGCGCGAGAAGCCGGGCATGTCGGCTTGGGCGAGGATGTAGGCGGTGTGTTTGTGGTAGGCGGTGTGGGCGATGTCGGTGCCGATTTCGTGCAGTGCGGCCGCCCAGCGCAGGTATTGCCGCCAGTGTTTGAGCTCCTGCACGGAGACGTTTTGCGCGAGGCTTTCGAGCAGGTGGTCGGCGGTGCGGGCGACGCGTCCGGCCTGGCTGCGGGAGACGTGGTAGCGTTCCTGGAAGCGGACAACGGTTTGTTCGCGCATGTCTTCGTTGAGGCTGCGGCCGATGAGGTCGTAGAAAACGCCGTCGCGCAGGGCGGCGTCGGTGACGTTCATGGTTTCGACGCCGAGTTCTTCGAATACGGCAATCATCACGGCCAGGCCGCCGGCGAAGACTTCGACGCGCTCGGCTTTGAGTCCTTCGAGTCTGGCTTTTTTGACGCTGCCGGCTTCGGCGATACGCTGCGCGAGTTTTTTCATGCCGGCGTAGGTGATGGTTTCTTCGGTGTTGCCGGTTTCGGCGGCGAGAACGTCGCGGATGGATTTGGCCGAGCCGGAGGTGCCGACGGCGAAGTCCCAGCCGGTGCGCTTGTATTTTTGCGCGATGCGCTGGATTTCGGCGCGGGCGGCGGTGACGGCCGTCTGAAAGTCTTTTTCGCCGGTTTTGTTTTTGAAAAAACGCATGGTGTAGGTAACGCAGCCCAGGGGCAGACTTTCGGCGCAGGCGGGCTGGGCTTCCGAGCCGATGACGAATTCCGTCGAGCCGCCGCCGATGTCGACGACGAGCATGCGGTCGCCGTTGGGCGGCAGGGTGTGGATGACGCCGGTGTAGATGAGGCGGGCTTCTTCGCGCCCGGCGATGACTTCGATGGGAAAGCCCAGCGCAGCTTCGGCCTGCGGGATAAAGGCGGCGATGTTTTTGGCGACGCGGAAGGTGTTGGTGGCAACGGCGCGGACTTGCTCGGGGGCGAAACCGCGCAAGCGTTCGCCGAATTTGGCGAGGCAGGCGAGGGCGCGCTGCTGCGAGGCTTCGTCGAGGTTTTTCTGTTCGTCCAAACCTGCGGCAAAGCGCACCATTTCTTTAATGGAGTCGACGACTTGGAGCTGGCCGTTGTCGTTTTGGCAGATTTGCAGGCGGAAGCTGTTGGAACCGAGATCGACGGAAGCGAGCATTTGCGGGGCGTTGGGGCTGTTCATGCGGGGAGGGGGCGGAAAAACGGAAAGGCGGCATTGTAGTCAGGCCGTCTGAAAACCGCAATTTCAGACGGCCTCGGGCTGTGGCGGAACAAGAAGCCGTCTGAAATTGCGGTTTTGATTTGTTTTGCGGCCGTCTGAAAAAACGGAATCGTGGTTTTTCAGACGGCCTTTCTCTTGCACAAGCGTTCAAAAGCCGTCTGCCTTCGAGTATGCAGGTGTGTTGTTTCTAAAAAACAGGCAGGCAGAAAAAAATCGCCTGCGGCGGCGGCTTTGGTTAAAATATGTCAGCTTTATTAACTGTATCAACCGTTTTGTCCGAGCAATTTTTAACAGGAGTATTTATGAATCCCTACGAACCTTCTTCCCAGACGCCCGAAACGCCGTTTTCCCCGCCACCCGCCAAGCAGCCGCCGCTGCTTTTGGCCGAACCGCGCAAAGTGGCGTGGGGCGAGGGCGCTGCCTGGATCAGTCAGGCGTGGCGGATATTCAGGCTGCGCCCGTGGATGTGGCTGGGCATGATGTTTGTGATGGGACTGATCAGCATGCTGGTGCAGCTTGTTCCCTTTATCGGCGGCCTGATCGGCGCGCTGATTCCGTTTTTCTTCACCGGCGGCCTGATGCTTTCATGCGATGCGCTGGAAGAGGGCGGCGAATTGCAGTTTGATTATCTGTTTTCCGGTTTCAAATACAAATTCGGCGAACTGGCGGTGCTGACGCTGCTTTATATCGCCTTTATCATCGTCGGCCTGATTGTGGTCGGCATTCTGTTTGCCATATTTGTCGGCGGTTTCAACCCCGGCGAGTTTGCCGCCGCCATCAATTCCGGCTCGGGCGATGCGGGTGACGCGCTTCTGGTTATCCTGTTTATGCTGATTATTATGATGCTGTATATCCCGCTGGTGATGATGGTTTGGTTTGCGCCCGCGCTGATTGTGCTGCACGACGTGCGGCCGTTCGAGTCGATGAAAATGAGCTTCAAAGCCTGCCTGCGCAATATCGGCGCGTTTATCGTCAACGCGCTGGTGTGGTCGGGTATGGCCTTGGCTGCGGCTTTGGCTGTTGTCTTGGTCGGCCTGCCCTTCGGCTTGCTTTCCAACAGCGCCGAACCGGCCTATTTCGTGGTCGGCCTGATGACGCTGCTGATGATTCCGCTGTGGCTTGTTTTTGCCTGCATGATGCAGATCGGTTACTACACCGCCTACCGCAGCATTTGGACAGACCCGCCGCTGAAACGTTAAACACACCATCCGAACATGCCGTTCTGTTTTTCAGACGGCATGTTTTTTGCGGCGGCGGCAGGCCGTCTGAAAGCCTGTTTCAGACGGCTTGATAAGACAATTTGTCTAAAAATAAAATAAAAATCCGAATCAGGCTCTCCATTTTGAAAATTTTTAGACATTTTGCTTGCGCCATGCTCTGTTCGCCGCTACCATAGCCGCCGTTTTTCCCTATGAACACAAGAAAAAAACCATGAACACCCAAGCACAAACCCTTTACGACAAACTCTGGAACAGCCACGTCGTACGCGAAGAAGAAGACGGCACCGTGCTGCTCTACATCGACCGCCATCTGGTGCACGAAGTTACCAGCCCGCAAGCCTTTGAAGGCTTGAAAATGGCCGGCCGCAAGCTGTGGCGCATCGACAGCGTGGTTTCCACCGCCGACCACAACACCCCCACCGGCGATTGGGACAAAGGCATCCAAGACCCGATTTCCAAGCTGCAAGTGGACACTTTGGACAAAAACATCAAAGAATTCGGTGCGCTGGCGTATTTCCCGTTTAAAGACAAAGGCCAAGGCATCGTGCACGTGATGGGCCCCGAACAGGGCGCGACGCTGCCCGGCATGACCGTCGTCTGCGGCGACTCGCACACCAGCACTCACGGCGCGTTCGGCGCGCTGGCGCACGGCATCGGCACCAGCGAAGTGGAACACACCATGGCCACCCAGTGCATCACCGCCAAGAAGTCCAAATCCATGCTGATTGAAGTGCAAGGCAATCTGAAACCCAACGTAACCGCCAAAGACGTGGCGCTCTACATCATCGGCCAAATCGGCACGGCGGGCGGAACGGGCTATGCGATTGAGTTCGGCGGCGAAGCCATCCGCAGCCTGAGCATGGAAGGCCGCATGACCCTGTGCAATATGGCCATCGAAGCGGG
Organism: Neisseria sp. 23W00296; assembly: GCF_044772855.1. Lineage (NCBI taxonomy): Bacteria > Pseudomonadati > Pseudomonadota > Betaproteobacteria > Neisseriales > Neisseriaceae > Neisseria > Neisseria sp. 23W00296. The sequence goes on from NZ_CP173024.1 coordinate 1,188,345, forward strand.
CGCGCGCTCGGGCATGGTGGCGGTGGACCAAACCACCATCGACTATGTGCACGGCAAACCCTTCGCGCCCAAAGGCGAAGCGTGGGACAAAGCCGTCGAATACTGGCGCACGCTGGTATCCGACGAAGGCGCCAAGTTCGACCAAACCTACACCTTCCGCGCCGAAGACATCGAGCCGCAGGTAACTTGGGGTACCTCGCCCGAAATGGTGCTCGACATCAGCGGCAAAGTGCCCAACCCCGCCGACGAAGCCGACCCCGTCAAACGCAGCGGCATGGAGCGCGCCCTCGAATACATGGGCTTGGAAGCGGGCACGCCGCTGGCGGACATTCCGGTGGACATCGTGTTCATCGGCTCGTGCACCAACAGCCGCATCGAAGATTTGCGCGAAGCTGCCGCCGTCGCCAAAGGCCGCAAAAAAGCCGACAACGTCTCGCGTGTGCTGATCGTGCCCGGCTCGGGCTTGGTGAAACGCCAGGCCGAAGCGGAAGGCTTGGACAAAATCTTTACCGACGCAGGATTTGAATGGCGCGAACCCGGCTGCTCGATGTGTTTGGCGATGAACGCCGACCGCCTCACCCCCGGCCAGCGCTGCGCGTCCACTTCCAACCGCAACTTTGAAGGCCGCCAAGGCAACGGCGGGCGCACGCATCTGGTCAGCCCGGCGATGGCGGCAGCGGCGGCGGTTACCGGCCATTTCACCGACGTGCGCACGATGGTGTGATGCCGAATCCGATCAAGGCAGCCTGAAAGGCGTTTTGGAGAAATCTTCTGTTTTCAGGCCGCTCAACACACCATTAAATCAAAATTTATGTAAGGAAATACAATGAACAGGCTGCTGGAGATAGGCTTTGAAAAAGCGGGATACTGGGTTTTGAATGAAGCCAATGAGCTTTCTTATGAATTAACAAAATTTTCTAAATATAAAAATATACTTTATGCATTTATTTGCGGTAGGGATATAAAATATATAGGAAAAACAGTGCGGACTTTAGATGTGCGCATGTATGGTTATAAAAGTCCTAAAAGTACTCAAACGACAAATGAACGTAATCATGAATTAATTAAACAGTTATTACTGAAAAATAAGGAAATAGAGATTTTTGCCTTACCTGATAACGGATTGTTTCATTATGGACAATTCCATATTAATTTAGCTGCGGGACTTGAAGACGATTTAATTGGAAAAATTCAACCCGAATGGAATGGACAAAGAAAATCTTCTCAGTCTACTGAAACACCAAAATACAATCTTGACTCTAAGTCTGATGAAGAATTGTCAAATATCAACGAATATAATTTAATCAAGGAACGTAAGTCAGTTGTAAATTATGAAAGAACTCTTGAAAATAAATATTATAACGAAGGTTTTTTTAATGTTGTAAGGGCTTATGAGAACTTTTTTGGCAAGGATGGAGAAAGTATTAAAATTTTTCTAGGAGATAAAGATGAGCCAATTATTGGTCAAATAAATAGAAGATGTAACACGAACTATACTCCTCGTATTTTTGGATATGTACCACTAAGGAAGTGGATTCAAGAAAACTTTGTACAAGGGGAAACAATGTTGGTATCTATTTTATCTCCTACAGAAATTTGGCTTCAAAAAATGCCCAAACAATAAATATTGCTGTTTTAAATAGGTAGCTTTTAGGGTTAGAAAGGCTGCCTGAAAATGTAAAACTCCGGTTAAAAAACCGTTAATCCCGTTTAAAAAAGGAAAAAATGCTATGCACAATCCCGTTGGTTGGTTCGGCATTCATGCGCAGGATATGGCGCGGGCGAAAGCGTTTTACGAAGGCGTGTTCGGCCTGCCTTTGCAGGAAATCGCCGGAGGCCGTTTCTACCTCTTTGGCGCAGACTGGCAGCGTTACGGCGTCAGCGGCATGATCTGGCAGGATGCAGGCGCCAATCCCGCCGCATACGGCGGCTGCACGCTGTTTTTCAGCTGCGAAGACTGCGAAGCGGCGGCGCAAACCGCCCTCGCGCACGGCGGCAAACTGCCGCAGGAAAAATTCCCCATCGCCAACGGTTTCGCCGCCTTTGTGGCAGACAGCGAAGGCAACCGCATCGGCCTGCATTCGCAGAAATAAGCGCCGTGTAAACGCCGCCCGCCGTCCCGCCCCGCGGTTTGCGCCGGCCGCGTTTGCCGATATAATCGGCGGCACATGGTTTCGGCCGTGTGTCTGTTTGACCAACCCCATATAAGGAAAGCAATATGAAAAAAGTATTCGCACTGGCACTCGTATCCTTCGGCTTGGCCGCCTGCTCCAGCACCTGGCACGGCATGAAGAAAGACACCAGCAACAACGTTGAAAAAACCGAAAACGGCCTGGAAAGAGGCTGGGACAAAACCAAAGAAGCCGTCCGCAAAGGCGGCAACGCCGTCGGCCGCGGCATGAGCCACGTCGGCGAGAAAATCGAAAACGCCACCGAATAAACGGCGTACCCGGGCAGCCTGAAACGCTTTCAGGCTGCCTGAAAACCAAAAAAACCGAACAGACCGCAGGAACACCATGAAATCGTTTACCACCCTCACCGCACTCGTCGCCCCGCTCGACCGCGCCAACGTCGACACCGACGCCATCATCCCCAAACAATTCCTCAAATCCATCAAACGCAGCGGCTTCGGCCCCAATGCCTTTGACGAATGGCGTTATCTCGATCACGGCGAGCCGGGCATGGACAACAGCAAACGCCCGCTCAACCCCGATTTTTCGCTCAACCAACCACGCTACCAAGGCGCGCAGGTTTTGCTCACGCGCAAAAACTTCGGCTGCGGCTCTTCGCGCGAACACGCCCCTTGGGCGCTAGACGACTACGGTTTCCGCGCCGTTATCGCTCCCAGCTTTGCCGACATTTTCTTCAACAACTGCTACAAAAACGGCCTGCTGCCCATCGTGTTGAGTGAAGAAAGCGTCGAACAATTATTTCGCGAAACCGAAGCCAACGAAGGCTACCGCCTCGACATCGACTTGGAAAAACAAACTGTTACCACCCCGTCGGGCGAATCTTTCCCTTTCGACATCACCGAACACCGCAAACACTGCCTGCTCAACGGCCTCGACGAAATCGGCCTCACGCTGCAACACGCCGACGAAATCAAACATTTTGAAGCGAAGCGCCGCCAAAGCCAGCCCTGGCTGTTTAACGGCTGAACACGCAAAAGGCCGTCTGAAACCCGCCTCAGACGGCCTTTGCCTGCCTGAGGCCGTCTGAAAAACCATCCCGACCTTCCCGCCCCCACCATGTGCCAACACCACGAAACCCTCGTCAGACAATCCCGCCACCGCTAAGAGCGGCTGCTGTTTGCCATCGCCGCCATCCGCCAAAACCGCCACGGCGATTTGTTTTGGGCGAAAAAAAACCGAAACCGTAACCAAACAGGCCGTCTGAAACCCACCGGCACAACACATGATTACCGACACCATCGCCAACGCCGCCCGTTACGCCGCGCTGCATCCCGATTTTCCCGACGCCGTCCGCCTGCTGCAAAACACGGATTTCGCCGCGCTGCCCGACGGGCAACACGACACCGGCAATCCCAACATCCGCCTGTTTATCGGCAGCGAACCCATGCGCACGCGCGAAGCGGCCCAACCCGAAGCGCACCTGCGCCACATTGACATCCAAGTGCCGCTCAGCGGCACGGAAACCTACGGCTGGGCGGACAGAGGCCGTCTGAAAAACGGCACAGGCTACGACGAAGCGCGCGACATCGAATTTTTCGACTGCCCCTGCGAAACCTGGCTCGACATCCGTGTCGGCGAGTTCGCCCTGTTTTTCCCCGCCGACGGCCATGCGCCGCTGGTCGGCAGCGAAGCCGCCATCCGCAAAGCCGTGTTCAAAATCCGACTGTAAGTTTAAATGTCCCGACAAACATGCCCGACTCACACTAAATATATAAACATTTAATTTAAAATGAGAAACTTATGATTATCGGCGTGATTGATTGCCTGTCTACGGAAGCCACATATAGAAATCCCCAACCTGATATTGACCAATACAAACAAGTTTGTCAGATTGTGGATGCTTTTCAAAATGACTGCCTCCAGCCTGATGTCTTACATGTTGTCCCGCCTTCGATGGCTAATTTTTACGGAGGCACGAAAGTAAGCTTCACTTTGGATTACAAACACAGCTACTATCCATGGATTAACACCAATATCATTGAAGCATTAGAAGATTTAATGAATCTTTTACCTTTTCACAAAGCCGTACTCTATGCTGAAAATGCCAGTTGCGTTATAGAATGGCATCTGGTTGACGATATGAAAGAAAACCTATCAAACACCATCAGTGAGTCTTCCAAATATGCACATATCTGCAGAGTAGCGTATGGCAGGATTGATGAGTTACCCCCTTGCCGCCCTACCGATAAAGACAAATTATTTATTGCTTGAAATGCTTCAAAGCCAATCTGCATCAATATTTACCCACCTAGGAAACCCCTTATGACTTACCAAATCGCCATTCTGCCCGGCGACGGCATCGGCCCCGAAATCACCGCCCAAGCCGTGCGCGTACTCGACAAACTGATTTCAGACAGCCTCAATGCCGCCTATTCCTACGCCCCGCTCGGCGGCGCGGCCTACGACGAATACGGCAGTCCCTATCCCGAGTTCACCCAAAAGCTGTGCCGCGCCGCCGATGCCATGCTGCTCGGTGCCGTCGGCGGGCCGCAGTACGACAATCTTGACCGTCCGCTGCGCCCCGAGCGCGGCCTTTTAGCAATCCGCAAAGATTTGAACCTGTTTGCCAACCTGCGTCCGGCCGTGCTGTATCAAGAGCTGGCCAACGCGTCCACGCTCAAGCCCGAAGTGGTGGCCGGTTTGGACATCCTGATTGTGCGCGAGCTTACCGGCGACATTTATTTCGGCGAACCGCGCGGCATCCGCGCGCTGGAAAACGGCGAGCGCGAAGGCTACAACACCATGCGCTACAGCGAAAGCGAAATCCGCCGCATCGCCAAAATCGCCTTTGAAGCGGCGCAAAAACGCGGCAAGAAACTCTGCTCGGTCGATAAAGCCAATGTGCTGGAAACCACCGAGCTGTGGAAAGAAATTTTCAACGACGTCGCCAAAGACTATCCCGACGTAACGCTCACCCACATGTACGTGGACAACGCCGCCATGCAGCTGGTGCGCGCGCCCAAGCAGTTTGACGTGATCGCCACCGGCAATATTTTCGGCGACATTTTGAGCGACCAAGCCTCGATGCTTACCGGCTCCATCGGCATGCTGCCCTCGGCTTCGCTCAACGAAAGCGGCAAAGGTCTGTACGAGCCCTCGCACGGCTCCGCGCCCGATATCGCCGGTCAAAACAAAGCCAACCCGCTGGCCACCATCCTGTCGCTGGCGATGCTGCTGCGCTACAGCCTGAACGACGAAAAGCGCGCCCGCCAAGTGGAAAACGCCGTGCAAAAAGTTTTGCAGCAGGGCATCCGTACCGCCGATATTTTTGAAGAAGGCTGCAAACTGGTTTCCTGCTCGCAAATGGGTGACGCGGTATTGGCGGCGTTATAAAGCCGTCTGAAAAGCCGGGAGGCCGTCTGAACGCTTTTCAGACGGCCTCTTGCTTATCCCTTGCAGCCGGAATAAAACAGCGGCCGGACATTCTTTGTCCGGCCGCTGTTTTTCGGGTTCAGACGGCCTATTCGTAAACCGTGCAATCCTTATCCGTGCCGTTGGCATTGGAGAAATAGGGCGAAGTATCGGAACAGGACGAATTGCTGCTCTCGCAGATGGTGAGGATATGGTCTTGGTTGATACGCAGGACACGCGGCTCGTTGTCTTTGTCCAAGGCCACGGCTTTGACGGTGAAGCTGTCGGTCAGCGCACCGCGGGCGTCGCCCTGCATTTTGAAGCAGAAATGTCCGTTGCGGGTGAAGGGGATGTCTGCCCAGGTGGTGGAATCGGCTTTAAACGAGCGGTTGCGCGCATAAAACTGTTCGAGCGCGCGGGCGTTGTCGAATAAAACGGCGGAAGCCTGTTTCATGCGGGCGTTTTTGACGTGGCGTTGGTAGGAAGGGTAGGCGATGGCAGCCAATACGGCCAATATGGCTGCAGCAACCATGACTTCTATAAGGGTAAAGCCGGAAAAGGAAAAATGCCGCTTCATGGTCGGACTCCTGGTTGGGAATGCAGATGAAGCGGCAGTATTCGGCAAACTGGGGATTTTGTAAAGATAGGAATCAGTACATTTCGCAGTCTTTGTCGGCACCCGCCCCGGTGCAGACGGTGACAATGCCGTCGTCGTTAAGCTGCATATAGCGCTTTTCGTTGGTATTGTTGGCTTTGGGCGTGGCGGTAAGCAGGTAATGGCCGACATCGGGATCGGTCATGTTTTGATTGTCGTCATTGTAGACGTAGGTGATCTCGAAATATTTGTTGTCGTTTTTCAAATCATTGAATTTGTTGAACGTGCGGTTGCGCGCGTAGAAACGCTCCAAGCGCTGGGCATTGTTGAGCAGATCGCCGCGCGCGTTTTCCAAACGGGTTTTGCGGATAAAGTTGTCGTAGGACGGATAGGCGATGGCGGCAAGAATGGCGACGATGGCAATGGCAATCATCAGCTCGATCAGGGTAAAGCCGCGTTGGTTGTGATGTTTCATGGTATTCCGTTCTGTAATGTGTGCCGCCTGACGGGCGGCGGATTATTGTGGAAAGACGGTCGGATTATAGCGGATTTTTCCGCCTTATGCGGTTGTCACGGCTGATTTGCCGCAGGCTTGTGTAAAATCGTTCTTTTTCATGTAAACGGCAAAGCAAAAAACCGTTTTCCAATCAAATATCTGAATTCCGTTCTGCCGTCTACCCCCGCTTGGCGCCCATGGGGCTTTACAGTAAACTCGCCGCCGTTTGTGCGTTGAAGACGCATTGTTCCCCGATTTCCGAAAGAGAATCAGCCGATGAAAAAAGCCTTGAAGTGGGGCGCCGCCCTGATTGCCGCCGCAGCCGCTGCCTTTGCGGTCTGGTCGTATTTCCAACCCAAAAACGAAGTGAACTACCTCACCGAGCCGGTAACGCGCGGCGACATCAGCCAAACCGTGTCGGCCACGGGCGAGATTTCTCCGTCGAATCTGGTGTCTGTGGGCGCGCAGGCTTCGGGGCAGATTAAAAAGCTGTACGTAACGCTGGGGCAGCAGATTAAAAAAGGCGACTTGGTGGCGGAAATCAATTCGACCACGCAGGTGAACGCGCTGAACACGGAAAAATCCAAGCTGGAAACCTATCAGGCCAAGCTGGTTTCGGCGCAGATTGCCTTGAACACCGCCGAGAAAAAATACAAACGCGAAGCCGCGCTGTGGAAAGAAGAGGCCACGTCCAAAGAAAACCTCGAAAGCGCGCAAGATACCTTAGCCGCCGCCAAAGCAACGGTGGCCGAACTCAAAGCCTCGATTAATCAAACCAAAATCTCCATCAACACCGCCGAATCGGATTTGGGCTACACGCGCATTACCGCGCCGATGGACGGCACAGTCGTCGCCGTGCCGGTGGAAGAAGGCCAAACCGTGAACGCGGTGCAGTCCACCCCCACCATCATCCAGCTTGCCAATCTGCAAACCATGCTCAACAAAATGCAGATTGCCGAGGGCGACATCACCAAAGTCAAAGCGGGGCAGGACATTTCGTTTACCATTTTGTCCGAGCCGGACAACCCGATTAAAGCCAAGCTCGAAAGCGTTGATCCCGGCCTGACCACCATGTCGCTGGGCAGCTACACCACCAGCACCGACACCACTTCCAGCGCGATTTACTACTACGCCCGCGCACTTGTGCCCAATGAAGACGGCAAACTCTCCATCGGCATGACCACACAAAACACCATCGAAATCAGCGGCGTGAAAAATGTGCTGACTGTGCCGACGATGGCCGTGAAAAAACAGGGCGGCAAATCTTATGTGCGCGTGTTGGGCAAAGACGGCAACGCCGTGCAGAAAGAAGTGAGCGTCGGCCTCAAAGACGGCACGCGCACCGAAATCAAAAGCGGCGTGAGCGAGGGCGAACAGGTGATTCTTTCCGAAATCAGCGCGGCCGAGCAGGCGCAAAACAGCGAACGCGCCATGATGGGCCCGCCGCGATAAAGCGTGAAAAGGCCGTCTGAAAGCCTTTCAGACGGCCTTGAATCTCTCAAACCATGCTTTATCAGGAAACACCATGAGCTTGATCGAATGTAAAAACATCAACCGCTACTTCGGCAGCGGCGAAAACCGCGTTCATGTTTTGAAAAACGTGAGCCTTTCCATCGAAAAAGGCGATTTCGTCGCCATCATCGGCCAGTCCGGCTCGGGCAAGTCCACGCTGATGAACATCTTGGGCTGCCTCGACACCGCCACATCGGGTTCGTATCAGATCGACGGCATCGAAACCTCGAAAATGAATCCCGACGAACTGGCGGGGCTGCGGCGCGAACGCTTCGGCTTTATCTTCCAGCGTTACAACCTCTTGGGCTCGCTGACCGCCCGCGACAACGTCGCCCTGCCCGCCGTGTATATGGGCGCGGCGCACAAAGAGCGTTCCGAACGCGCCGAAAAACTGCTGCACGATTTGGGTTTGCAAAGCAAAGAAAACAACAAACCCAACGAACTCTCCGGCGGCCAGCAGCAGCGCGTGTCCATCGCCCGCGCCCTGATGAACGGCGGCGAAATCATCTTCGCCGACGAACCCACCGGCGCGCTCGACACCGCCAGCGGCAAAAACGTGATGGAAATCATCCACAAGCTGCACCAAGACGGGCATACCGTGATTATGGTAACGCACGACCCCGGCATCGCCGCCAACGCCAACCGCGTGATCGAAATCCGTGACGGCGAAATCATTTCCGACACCGTGAAAAACCCCGACATCCCGCCCAGCAGCGTCGAGCGCGTGAAAGAAAACGCCTCGTGGTCGTTTTATTACGATCAGTTTATGGAAGCCTTCAAAATGTCGGTGCAGGCTATTACCGCGCACAAAATGCGCTCACTGCTCACCATGCTCGGCATCATCATCGGCATCGCCTCGGTGGTGTCCGTTGTCGCCTTGGGCAACGGCTCGCAGCAGAAAATCCTTGAAGACATCAACTCGATGGGCACCAACACCGTGAGCATTTTCCCCGGGCGCGGCTTCGGCGACCGGCGCAGCGGCCGCATCAAAACGCTCACCATCGCCGACGCGCAGGCCATCGCCAAACAAGGCTACGTCGCTTCCGTTACCCCGCAAACCTCATCCAACGGCACACTCACCTACCGCAACACCGACCTCACCGCCATGCTCTACGGCGTGGGCGACCAGTATTTCGACGTGCGCGGCCTCAAACTCGCCTCGGGTCGGCTGTTTGACGAAGACGACATCAAACAGGACGCGCAAGTGGCTGTGGTGGACGACAACGTTAAAACCAAACTCTTCGGCGACGGCGTTGACCCGCTGGGCAAAACCATCCTGTTCAAAAAACGCCCGCTCACTGTGATCGGCGTGCTGCAAAAAGAAGAAAACAACTTCGGCAGCTCCGACTCGCTGATGGTGTGGTCGCCCTACACCACCGTGATGCACCAGATTACCGGCGAAACCTACGCCAGCTCGATTACCGTGAAAATCAAAGACGACGTGAGCAGCCAAGTGGCCGAAAAAAGCCTGACCGAGCTTTTGAAAGCGCGGCACGGCACGGAAGACTTCTTCATGAACAACAGCGACAGCATCAAGCAGATGGTGGAAAAAACCACCGGCACGATGAAGCTTTTGATTTCCAGCATCGCCGTGATTTCGCTGGTGGTCGGCGGTATCGGCGTGATGAACATCATGCTCGTGTCCGTAACCGAGCGCACCAAAGAAATCGGCGTGCGCATGGCCATCGGCGCAAGGCGCAGCAACATCTTGCAGCAGTTTCTGATTGAAGCCGTGCTCATCTGCCTCATCGGCGGCCTCATCGGCGTGGGCATTTCGCTGGCTATTGGTGTGTTGTTCAACCAGTTTGTAACCGACTTCCCGATGACCTTCTCCACGCTTTCCATCGTCGGCGCAGTGGTCTGCTCCACCGCCATCGGCGTGGCCTTCGGCTTTATGCCCGCCAACCGCGCCTCCAAACTCAACCCGATCGACGCGCTGGCGCAGGATTAAACTTTTTCAGACGGCCTTTTGGGTTTGAATATCAAAAGGCCGTCTGAAACTTAAACGGAATCACATTATGCAAACCAAACCCCTCTTTCAGACGACCTCCGTCCTCATCCTTGCCGCTGTATTGAGCGGCTGCGCCGTGCACAGCACCGAGCAGGCACTCACGCTTGAATCCACGGGCAAAGTGATGTCTGCTGCCGAAGCCGCTGAGCGTTACGACGTAAACGGGAACTGGTGGGAAATCTACCAAAGCCTGCAGCTTAACGCGCTGACCGAGCAGGCTCTGGCCAATAATATCGACCTGAAACAGGCCGCCATCAGCGTCAACAAAGCCCTGTATCAGGCCAATATTCTCGGCGCGGACTTAGTGCCCAAATTCAGCGGCGCACTCAACGCCTCCACCTCTAAAAACCTCAAAACCGGCGATCGCGGCAGCACCTACGGCAGCCAGCTCGGTTTGAGCTACGAGCTGGATTTGTGGCGCAAACTCAGTGCCACCGCCGACGCGCAAGTGTGGGAATATCAGGCCACGCAGCAGGATATGGCCAACACGCGGCTCACGCTGGTGAACAATGTAGCCGACGCTTATTTCAACATCGCCTACCTCAACGAAGCCATGACGCTGGCCGAAAAATCCGTCAAGCAATATCAGGAAATCGCCCGCATTGCCGACGCAAAATTCCGCCTCGGCCGCACCGATTCCAGCGAGCCGACGCAGGCGCGCCAATCGCTGCTTTCCGCGCAAAACAGCCTGATTACGCTGAAAAACAGCCGCGAGGCGCAAATCCAAACCCTGCGCAACCTGCTGAATTTGAAACCAAACGAAACCATCGCCGCCGATCCCGCCGCCTACCGCCTGCCGGGCGTCAAAGGCGTGGATTTGAACGTGCCCATCACCGTATTGGCCAACCGCCCCGATTTGCGCGCCGCCGAATACCGAGTGCAGTCTTCCCTGCAATCGCTCACCGCGCAAAAACGAAGCTGGTATCCGAGCATCACACTGGGCGCGACTTTGAGCACATCGTCAAACCAAGCCAAAAGCACGTTCAACGTGCCCATGCTGGGCGGCACGGTGGCGGTAAACCTGCCGTTTCTCAACTGGAACACATTGAAATGGAACGACAAAACCGCACAGGCCAACTTCGACAATGCCCGCCTCTCGTTTGAGAAAGCCCTCACCACCGCGCTCAACGAAGTCAACACCAATTATCTGGCCTACCAAAACGCCCAAGCCCAGCTTGCCAACCAAGAGCAGCGTTACACACTCGACCGCAAAAACAGCCGCTACTACCAAGTGCGCTACCAACACGGCAAAAACGAGCTCAAAGACTGGCTCACTGCACTCAACAGCGAATACGGCACAGCGCAAAACGTGCTGAACCAGCGTTACGAAACCCTGAAATACGAAAACATGGTCTATAAAGCCATGGCCGGACGCTACACGCCCAAATAGGCCGTCTGAAAACGGAGAAAACACCAAAGGCCGTCTGAAAACAGGTTTCAGACGGCCTTTTCTGCTTTTGCCGCAGGGCAGGGCGCTTGTATGGGGCTGTTGGGTGTGTTGGCTGCAACGCACGCACGCCCTGTTATGCCCGCTGCCTGCCGACCCCAACCGACTTTTCAGACGGCCTTTTGTCTGCCGCACACAGATTCCTGCAAGCTCCCGAATCCGCGGGTGTTGCCGCGCGACCCGGCCGCCGCATCCGAGGCCGTCTGAAAACGGAGCTTCAACGAAATGTTCCGTCCCAAGACGGCGCACGTGTTCCCTGCCATATGCCTGCGGCAAAAAGGCCGTCTGAAAGTTTTCAGACGGCCTTTTTGCCGCAGGGCAGGGCGCTTGTATAGTGAGTCAAAATAAAAAAGATACAAGGCAGCAAGCCGAAGACAGTACAGGTAGTACGGCAAGGCGCAGCAACGCCGTAGATTTTTTATTTTGGCTCACTATATAGTGAAACGGGTTCAGGCCGTCTGAATATCAAACCCAGCCCGGCTCGGCTTCCAGTTCGACGCCGAAACGTGCCCGAACCTGCCCGCGCACTTCGTCGGCGAGGGCGGCAACGTCGGCTGCGGTGGCGCGGCCGGTGTTCACCAAAACCAGCGCCTGTTTATCGTGCACCGCCGCGCCGCCGACGGTGCGGCCTTTCAGACCGCATTGGTCGATAAGCCAGCCTGCCGCAAGCTTTACCGAGCCGTCGCCCTGCGGGTAGCGCGGCATATCGGGGAAGGCGGCGGCAAGACGGTCGGCTTGTTCTGCCGCAACGACGGGGTTTTTGAAGAAGCTGCCGACATTGCCCTGCACCTGCGGGTCGGGCAGCTTGGCGCGGCGGATGCGGCAGACGGCTTGTGAAATGTCGGCGGCGCAAGGGCTGCGGCCGCCGCAGATTTCCGCCAGCACGGCGGCCAAATCACCGTAGCCCGTTTTCGCCTCGAAGCGCTCGGACAGGGCGAAGGTAACGGCGGTAATGACGTAGCGGCCGCGGCCTTCCTGCTTGAACAGGCTGTCGCGGTAGGCGAAGCGGCATTGCGCATTGTCCAGCGTGACGAAGCGGCCGGTGTCGAGATCGAAACAGCGCACCGAGCGGATCAGGTCTTTCACTTCGACGCCGTAGGCGCCGATGTTCTGCACGGGCGCGGCACCGACCGTGCCGGGTATCAGGCTGAGGTTTTCCAGCCCGTTCAGGCCGAGGGCGACAGTGTGCCGCACGAAGTCGTGCCAGATTTCGCCCGCCTGTGCTTCGACAAGCACGGTGCCGTCGGAACGGGCGGTTTCGCGGATGCCTTTTACCGCCATTTTCACCACCAGGCCGGGATAGTCGCCGCGCAGCAGGATGTTGCTGCCGCCACCCAGCCACAGCACCTTGGCGCGGTTAAAGCAGGGCAGGGCGCACACGTCGGGCAGGGCGGCGGCATCGTCCAGCTCGACAAAAAAACGCGCCCGTGCGTTCAGGCCGAAGGTGTTGAAGGGGCGCAAATCGACGTTTTCGAGTATTTTCATGGCAACAGGCCTTTATCGTTCGACAGGTTTTTGCTGTGTTTTTCCAAGAGCCACACAAGCAGCACGGCGGCGGCGGCCAGCGACACAATCAGCGCCGTCCAGAAGCCGTAAATCTTCATGTCGGCGAGATTGGCCAGCAGCCAGCCGGGCAGCAGGCCGAAGCCCCAAAAGGCAATGCCGTGTACCAGCATCGGCGCTTTGGTGATTTTGTAGCCGCGCAGGGCGTAGGAAGAAATGCACTGGGTGAAATCAAAAAGCTGGAACAGCGCGGCAAACAGCAGCACGGAAGCGGCCAACGACAGCACGGCGGAATCGTCGGTGTACATCGACGCCAGCGGCACACGCAGCAGCATCAGCAGGCTCATCGTGCACAGCGCCAAGCACAGTCCGAGCACGATGCCGACGCCCGAGATATAACGCGCCCGCCGTCGCTGCCGCCTGCCCAGCGCAAAGCCGACGCGCACGGTAACCGCCGCGCCCAAAGCCTGCGGAATCATGTAGATAATCCCCGTCAGGCTGATCACGACCTGCTGCGCGGCCACATAGTCTTCGCCGAATTTGGCAATCAGGAACATGATGAAGGTAAACAGGCTGGCTTCGAGAAAATACGACAGCCCCGACGGCCAGCCCAGCTGCCAAAACTGTTTCTGCACCGCCCAATCGGGCTTGGAAAAGCCGCCTGCCATGCCGAAGCGGCGGAAATAATCCGCTTTTTTCACATAAAGCCACAAAGCCGCCGCCTGAAACCAGCAAACCAGCATCGTCGCCAGCCCGCAGCCCGCGCCGCCCAATTCGGGCATGCCGAATTTCCCGTAAACAAACATATAGTTGAGCGGAACATTCAGCGCCAGAGCCGCCCAACTGATCCACATCAGCGCCTGCGTTTTATTCAGGCTCGACGTGTAGGCGTGCAGGGCGCGGTGCAGCATCATCGCCGGCATCGCAGGCGCAGTGAACCACATATACTGCGCCAGCATTTTCTCCACCCGCGGCGGCAGGTCGAGATAGGCCAAAAAGGGCGGAACCGCCGCCAGCAGCAGCACCATGCCCGCCATTCCGAGAAACAGGCCGAACCACAAACCCTGCCGCCCCGTTTCGCCGACTTCGGCATATTTTCCTGCGCCGTTGAGCTGCGACACAATCGGATTGAGCGCCGCCATCACGCCCATCCAGGTGATGAACACCGTGGCAAAGGCCGAGCTGCCCAGCGCCACCGCCGCCAGGTCTTCCTTGCCTGCGCCGCCCGCCATCACCGTATCGACGAAGCCCAGCCCCACCGCCGCAATCTGCGCCAGCATCATCGGCCAGGCCAGCACGGCCAGCGCTTTGGCTTCTTTGAGAAAAACGGCGGGGGAGTAACGGTTTGCATCGAGCAACATAAAGATTCCAAAGTTTCAGACGGCATCAGGGGTGTAGTGACATTCGGCTTGCGAGACGGTTTTTTGAGTAAAAAATGCCCGAATGCAAGGAAAAAAGCACAGCAAGGTTGAACACCTGCAGGTATTTTAAAGGCCGTCTGAAAAACAAAACGGTTGCGGAAAAAACACAAGCCGGAGGCATCCGGCAGGGCGCGCATTTTAGCAAACAATGGCGCTGCCGCCGCAAGGTAAAAGACAGAGGCCGTCTGAAAGCCTGCGGTGTTTTTTTCAGACGGCCTCCGTCCGCCGCCATGGCAAACGCAAAAAGGCGGAGTGGTTTTCAGACGGCCTGCAAAAGATTTGGAGCAGAACGGCTTTCAGACGGCCAACACGCCGCGCAAATCTTTTTTCAGCGCCACTTGGCGGTTCGGGTCGGCCAGCTGCGGCGCGTAGAGCAGGAAGCTGTCTTCGGCGCGCTCGTCGGAGGTATTGATTTTGGCGTAACGCAGGCTGATGGCGTGGCGGTTGAAGATGTCGGCGGTGTCGGCGAGCAGGCCGGGGCGGTTGACGGCGGTGAGGGTGAGGGTATACCAGCCGGGCTGTTCTTCTTCCGCCTGGATGTCGATCAGCGGGGCGATGGGCAGGTGGCGGGCGCGGCGGCTGGGAATGCGCCCGGCAGCGGGTGCGGGCGCAGGGCTGCCGTGGAGGAAGGCTGTGAGATCGTGCATCAGCGCGGCTTCGATGCGGCCGCGGTCGGCATCTGTGCTGCCTTCGGGCGGGCGCACGGCGAAGGTGTCGAGGACAAAATCGTGGTCGGTAACAAAGGCGCGCGCAGCGGCGATGTCGAGATTGTGGCGGGCGAGGATGCGGCACAGACCCGAGAAAATGCCGTGTGCGTTGGGCAGATAGGCGGCGATTTGCAGCATGCCGGGGTCGGCGGGGTGGGGGCGGATACGGGCAAAGGGGGCTTCGGGATCGGCGGCGACGGCGGCGGTGTGCCAGAGGATTTCGCTTTCCTGATGGCGCACGAAATAGGCTTCGCCGAGGGCTTTCCACAGGCGGCGGCGCTGTTTTTCGTCGTATCCGGCTTGGGCGAGGGCGGCTGCGGCGGCACTTTGGCGGCGGCCGGTAACGGCTTCGCGGCTATCGGGATTTCCGGAGAGATGGCGGGAGGCCGTCTGAAAAAGAGTGTGTAAGAGACCCGCTTTCCACGAGTTCCACAGTTTGGGGCTGGTGCCGCGGATGTCGGCAACGGTGAGCAGATACAGGGCGGACAGGCGTTCGGCCGTCTGAACGCGGCGGCAGAAGCGGGCGACGACTTCGGGGTCTTGGATGTCTTCTTTCTGCGCGGTAAGCGACATTAAAAGATGGTTTTCCACCAGCCAGCAGAGCAGTTCGGCATCTTCAGACGACATGAAGTGGTCAGCGGCAAAACGGCGGGCGTCGGCCACGCCTTCGCGGGAGTGGTCGCCGCCGCGTCCTTTGGCGATGTCGTGGAAGAGGGCGGCGAGATAGAGAACGTAGGGCTTGGCAAACGCGTGCATCAGGGAAGAGGCGAAAGGCAGCTCGTGCAGGTGCTGCTCCATCGCCAGCCGCCGCATATTGCGCAGGACGGTGAGGATGTGGTCGTCGACGGGGTAGATGTGGAAGAGGTCGTGCTGCAACAGGCCGACGATGTTTTCCCACGCGGGCAGGTAGCGGCCGAGCACGCCGTAGAGGTTGAGAAAACGCATGGTGTGGGTGAGGCCGCTGCCGTAGCGGAAAAAGCCGATAAAGCGGCGGCGGTTGGTTTCGTCGGCGTAAAACGCGGCATCGATATGGCGCGTGGCCGCCCACCAGGCGCGCAGGGTTTTCGGCGCCAATTCGCTCAAATCGCTGCGCGTCTGCAAAATCTCCACGGCGCGGAAAATGTGTTCGGGCTGCCTGCCGAACAGGTTTTTGTCGCGCACGGCCAGCTGGTTGCCGATTTGGTAATAGTCGGCGTCGATGTCGCGCACGATACGCGGCAGCGGCGAATACACGCGGCCGCGCAGCATCGGCAGGATAATGCCGTTGAGCTGCTTTACTGCCTTGGCGGCGCGGTAAAAGCCGCTCATCAGCCGCTCGTTTTTTTTCAGACGGCCTCTGCCGGGCGCATCGGGCATACCGTCCGCCAAACGGTTTTGCAGATCGAAAACCAGCCGGTCTTCCTCGCGCCCGGCCGCCAAGTGCAGATCGATGCGGATGGCAGCCAGATTGCGGTGGCTGCGTACCAGAAGCGCGGCTTCGGCGCGCGTGAGGATGCGGCGGCGGAGCAGGGCGGCGATGCCGGCGTCCAGCCCCTGCGCTTTGGCCAGCCACAGCATGGTATGGATGTCGCGCAGCCCGCCGGGGCAGGTTTTCACATTTGGTTCGAGCAGCGCGCCCGCTCCCTGCTGCCTGCCGTGGCGCTGACGCATTTCCAGCAGCTTGCCTTCGACAAAGGCCGCCGGATTGCGCTGCGCGTCCAAAGCGGATATGAATTTTTCAGATAACGCCTTATCGCCGCAGAGAAAACGCGCTTCGAGAAAGGCCGTGTCGGCGGTCAGATCGTCACGCGCGGCGGCACACAGCTCTGCCGCCGTGCCCGATTTCACGGCGGGCGCCAAACCGATGTCCCACAAAGCCTGCACCAGATCGGCTATCCGCTCCTGTTGCGCTTCGTCCGGCGCCTCGGCGCAAACCAGCACCAAATCGGTGTCCGAAAACGGATAAACCTCGCCGCGCCCGTAACCGCCTGCCGCCAGCAGACAGCTGCCGCCGTCGGGAAAAAAATGCGCCCACGCGCAGCAAACTGCCTGATCGACGGCCAAAGCCCAACGGCTGAAAAATCCTTCGGGGCGCCGCCGCAGCGCATACGCATCGGCTGCCTGCTGTTTCTGCCGCCGCAGCCGGGCAGCCGTATCGGAAACAAAATCGGTGTTCATCACGAGAAAGAAGCAAAACAAAGCGGCCTGCCGCCGCAGAAATCAAAATTGCGGAAGCAGGCCTTTTACAAGCGAGGCTTCAATGAAGGGTTGTATCGGATTTATCGTGAAAGGGGATATTCAAAAAGCAGCCTTACTCAGGTTATTTTACATATACTATAAAAATTTAACATAATATAATTTATGCGAAATTAAACTCACAGTATGCAAACCTGTTTTAACCGATTCTTCCGTTTTCACTTCGTTAAAGCGTGCTTTCAGACGGCCTGACAACCGCAGAGCTTGTCACAATCAGAATTTCACGCCTTTGTGCAAGGCAACGATGCCTGCGCTCATGTTGTGGTAATCGACACTGTCGAAGCCTGCGTCGAGCATCATCTGTTTGAGCGTTTCCTGATCGGGGTGCATACGGATGGACTCGGCGAGGTATTGGTAGCTGTCGGCATCTTTGGCGATGAGTTTGCCCATCAGCGGCAGCAGTTTGAACGAGTAAATGTCGTACGCGCCTTCCAGCGGCTTATAGACTTTGGAAAACTCGAGCACCAAAAGCGTGCCGCCGGGTTTGAGCACGCGGTACATTTCTTTGAGCGCGGCATCTTTGTGGGTCATGTTGCGCAGGCCGAAGGCGACGGACACGAGGTTGAAATAATTGTCGGGAAACGGCAGCTTTTCCGCGTCGGCCAGCGATACGGGCAGAATCACGCCTTCGTTGAGCAGGCGGTCGCGGCCGACGGTAAGCATGGAGGAGTTGATGTCGGTGAGCCACACTTCGCCCTCTTTGCCCACGCGTTTCGCCCAGCCACGCGACAAATCGCCCGTGCCACCTGCAATGTCGAGCACTTTGTCGCCTTTTTTCAGACGCGCGGTGTTGATGGTGAAGTGTTTCCACACGCGGTGCAGGCCGCCGGACATCACGTCGTTCATGATGTCGTAGTTTTTGGCAACGGAGTGAAACACTTCGGCCACTTTGCCGGCTTTTTCGTTTTCGTTGACGGTGGAGAAACCGAAGTGGGTTTTTTGCTCGCTCATGGGTATTTTTCTTTCTGTAACAGGGGTTTCAGACGGCCTTCAATGCCCGCCGCAGCCTCCGCCGCCGCAGCCGTGTCCGCCTTTCTTTTTCGGTGCGGGGGCGTCGGCGGCGGACGGGGTGCGCGAGGCGCCGGCGACTTGAAGGCGGGCGAGGTAGTCGCGCCACATTGTATCGTATCCGTGTGCCAGTTTATACAGATAGTCCCAGTCGTAGAGGCCGCTGTCGTGGCCGTCTGAAAAGACGATTTTCAGGGCGTAATGGCCGACGGGTTCGAGGTCGTTAATCAGGACGCCGAGTTTGCCGGTCTGCAAAACTTCCTGGCCGGGGGCGTGGCCGCGTACTTGCGCGCTGGGGGAATAGACGCGCAGGTATTCGGCGGGCAGCTCGCGCGTTTGGCCGCCGTAAACCAGGGCGAGGACGGCGCGGTCGGGGCGCAGGCGGATTTCTTCGGGAACGGGGTTTTGCATATTGTCGGTTCTTTGTGTTTAGGGTTTAGCGGCCGAACAGCAGCACCAGCGAGATGCTGGCGAAAGACAGCACGGTGGTCAGCAGCATGATGGCGGCGCCGCGCTGTTCGTGGCCGTATTGGCTGTGGACGATGGCTACCATGCTCGCCATCGGCACACAGGAAAGCAACGCACCGGCAAACAGCATGTCCCTGCCCGCGCCCAAAAGCAGCAGGAACAACACGGTCAGCAGCGGGAACACGGCCAGTTTCAGCAGGGTCAAGATCAGGATGTCGGCCAGTTTGCCGCCGAGTTTCAGTCCGACGAGGCTGCCGCCGATAACAAACAGGGCAACGGGCGCGGCGCCTGCGGCAAGGACGGAAGAGGTTTTCAGCAGCGCCGCAGGCAGCGGCAGCCAGCCCAGGGCGAAGGGCAGCGCGGCAAACTGGGCGAGGATAATCGGGTTTTTCAACAGGTTTTTCGCCACGGGCAGCAGCGTTTTCAGACGGCCTCCACCCTGCCCGCCCGCCGAGTCGGCCAACAGGAAAAACAGCGGAATCAGAAACATATTTTCCACCAGCACGTTCATGGCGAAATACGGCGCCGCCGCCTCGCCGATCACCATCGCCAGCAGCGGATAGCCGATGAAGCCGGTGTTGGAAAACGATACGGAAAAGCCGCCCAGCGCCGAAAGCGTGCCGTCACCGCCGCGCAGGCGCACCACAAGCGCGCCGAGGGCAAACAGCGCCAGCGTCGCGCCGCCGTAGCCCAAGAGATACACCACATTGAACACCTCGCGGAACGGTTTGCCCGCGATGGCGAAAAACACCAGCGCGGGCAGGCCGATTTTCATCACGAATTTCGCCGCGCCACGCAGCTCCTCGAAACGGAACACGCCGCCGCGCACCGCTGCCCAGCCCAGGCCGATAATCAGGAAAATCGGCGCGGTGATATTGAAAACTTCCAGCATGGCGGTCTCGGTTCGTGCGGTGAAAACGGAAAGCGCGGATTCTAGCAGAAGCGGCAGGCCGTCTGAAACCGCCCTGCCCTGCTTTCGGATTGTAAAGCCCGCAGGCGCGGGTTATAGTGACGCCCGTTTTCCCGCCCTCCCCTGCCCCTGGGGCTGTTGACAATCAGCCTTGCGGCGGTGTTTTTGGTAAAAAATACCCGCCTGCCGCGCCAAAATGCTCGCAAGATGTCCAATCTTGCTGCGCTTTTTTCCTTGCAGGCGCGAATTTTTCCTCAAAAAACCGCTTCGCAAGCTGAATGTCAACACGCCCTAGGCCGTCTGAAAAAGGATTTCCCATGCAAACACAAGCCGTAGCCGGACACATTGTCCGCTGGTTGCAGGACTACGCCGCCTCCGCCCGCGCCAAAGGCTTTGCCGTCGGCATTTCCGGCGGCGTCGATTCCGCCGTCGTCTCCGCCCTCGCCGCCCGCAGCGGCCTCAACGTTCTGCTGCTGGAAATGCCCATCCGCCAGCAGGCCGACCAGGTCAGCCGCGCGCAGGAGCATATCGCGCGCCTGCAAAGCGCGTTTGCCAACGTCAAAAGCCTGCGCGCCGACCTCACGCCCACCTTCAACCTGTTTGCCGATACCGTCAACGTAGACGAAGCCGAATACCCCGCTAAGCAGCTCGCCCTTGCCAACAGCCGCGCCCGCCTGCGTATGCTCACCCTCTATTACTACGCGCAAATCAACGGCCTGCTCGTGGCGGGTACGGGTAACAAAATCGAAGATTTCGGCGTCGGCTTCTTCACCAAATACGGCGACGGCGGCGTCGACCTCAGCCCGATTGCCGATCTCACCAAAACGCAGGTGTACGAACTGGCCGCCTATCTCGACATCCTGCCCGCCATCCGCCAAGCCGTGCCGACCGACGGCCTGTGGGACACCGAGCGCACCGACGAAGCGCAGATGGGCGCGAGTTACCCCGAACTCGAACGCGCCATGGCCGCCGCCGAAGCGGGCAAAACGCGCGACGATTTCAGCGGCCGCGAGCAGGAAGTGTTCGACATCTACACCCGCCTCAACCGCGCCGCCCAGCACAAAATCCGCCCGATACCCGTGTGCGAAATCCCGCCGCAAATGCTGGCCTGAGTTTCAGACGGCCTCTCCGCCAAACACACGACAGGCCGTCTGAAAACCTACCTGCCTTTTCAGACGGCCTGCAAAGAACTTCGGGCAATAAGGATAAAAACGGGCGTTACTTGTACAGGCCGTCTGAAAACCCTATCATGCGCGGATTTTCAATCCAGCAGACAGGTAAACGAAATGCCCCTAGCCGTGATGTCCGAAACATATCTGAGCGAACTTCAAGCCTTCGAGCGCAAAATCCTGGCCAAACAGCCGCAGATCGAAGCTTGGTTCCGCGCCAAATGGAAAGAACACACCCCGCCCTTTTACGGCTCGGTCGACATCCGCAACGCCGGTTACAAAATGGCCTCCATCGACATGAACCTTTTCCCCGGCGGCTTCAACAACCTCAACCCCCAATTCGTCCAACTCGCCGCCCACGCCGCGCAGGATGCCGTCGAGCGCTCCTGCCCGCAGGCCAAATCCGTGCTCATCGTGCCGGAAAACCACACCCGCAACACCTTCTACCTGCAAAATGTCCACGCCCTCAGCACCATCCTGCTCACCGCAGGCTTTGAAGTGCGCCTGGGCAGCCTCAACCCCGAAATCACCGCTCCGACCGAATTTGAAACCGCCCTCGGCGACAAAATCACCCTCGAGCCGCTGCAACGCACGCGCGGCCGCGTCCATCTGGCCGACGGCTTCTCGCCCTGCCTCATCCTGCTCAACAACGATCTCTCTGCCGGTGTGCCCGACATCCTCAAAGACATCAGCCAAACCGTGCTGCCGCCGCTGCACGGCGGTTGGACGACACGGCGCAAAACCGCGCATTTCGCCGCCTACAACCGCATCGCCGCCGAGTTTGCCGAACTGGCCGGGCTCGACGAATGGCAGATCAATCCCTACTTCGAGCAGATTTCCGGCCTCAACTTCCAAGAGCGCGAGGGCGAAGACGCGCTGGCCGACGCCGTGGACAGAATGCTGGCGAAAATACAGGCGAAATACGACGAAAAAGGCATCACCGACCAACCTTTTGTTATCGTCAAAGCCGACGCGGGCACTTACGGCATGGGCGTGATGAGCGTCAAATCCGCCGACGAGGTGCGCGGCCTCAACCGCAAAAACCGCAACAAAATGGCCAAAGTCAAAGAGGGTCTGGAAGTGAGCGAGGTCATTGTGCAGGAAGGCATTTACACCTACGAAACCGTTAACGGCTCGGTGTCCGAACCCGTGGTGTACATGATCGACCGCTTTGTTGTCGGCGGCTTTTTCCGCGTCCACGAAGGCCGCGGCACCGACGAAAACCTCAATGCCACCGGTATGTCCTTCGTCCAGCTCAACCACATCATCCCCGTTGCCGAAGACGGCGGCGCGCAGGAGCAGGACGACGAACCGAACAAGCGCGTGTTCGAGCAGTGGCAGGAATTGGGCTTGCCGCAAACCAACGCCGCCGATCCCGACTGCGGCTGCAACCGCCTCTATGTCTACGGCGTGATGGCGCGTCTGTCGCTCTTGGCCGCCGCCGTGGAACTCGAACAAACCGCCTGATGCCGCAAAAGCGGCAGAGGCCGTCTGAAAACCCTCCCGCGTTTTCAGACGGCCTCTTTCCTTTGCCGCCGCAGCGGCGCGGCGGTTGGCTCGGCGCGTTTTTTTCGCTATAAAGGCCGTGCAGCGCACGCCGCCTTTTTCAAACGGCCTCAAACAGGCCGCCGCCCTTTCCGAAAAATCCCCTGTAAAGTTTTCCCATGAACGCCGTTTCCATTTCCCGTCTCTCCCACCGTTTCGGCAAAACCCAAGCCCTCGACGATGTGTCGCTCGACATTCCGCGCGGCGCCACCGTCGGCCTGATCGGGCCGGACGGCGTGGGCAAATCGACGCTGCTTTCGCTGATTGCGGGCGTGCGCGTGATTCAGGGCGGTCGGGTGGAAGTGCTCGGCGGCGATATGGCCGACAAAAACGTGCGGCTGCACATGTCGCACCGCGTCGCCTTTATGCCGCAGGGTTTGGGGCGCAATCTTTATCCCACGCTCACCGTGGCCGAAAACATCGATTTCCATGCGCGGATGTTCGGCCTGAACGCCAAACAGCGGCAGGAGCGCATCCGTCGGCTCACCGAGGCCACGGGGCTGCTGCCGTTTGTGGACCGTGCGGCGGGCAAGCTCTCGGGCGGGATGAAGCAGAAGGCCAGCCTGTGCTGCGCACTGGTGCACAGCCCCGATTTGCTGATTCTCGACGAGCCGACCACAGGCGTTGACCCGCTCTCGCGCCGCCAGTTTTGGGCTTTGGTGGACGACTTGCGGCAGGAACACGCGGGCATGACGGTGATTGTCGCCACCGCCTATATCGAAGAGGCGCAGCAGTTTGAACGGCTCTTGGCGATGGATGCGGGGCGGCTGCTGGAAAACAAGCCCACCGCCGAGGTGCTGCGCGAATACGGCACGGACAACCTCGAAGAAGCCTATATCAAAATGCTGCCGCCGGAAAAACAGCAGGGCTCGGGCGGCTTGGAACTCACGCCTTTCGTGCCCGTGCCCGACGCGCCGCCCGCGATGGAGGCGCACGGCCTGACCAAGCGTTTCGGCAGTTTCACCGCCGTGGACCATGTGAGTTTCACCATCCAAAAGGGCGAGATTTTCGGCTTTTTGGGCAGCAACGGCTGCGGCAAGTCCACCACCATGAAAATGCTCACCGGACTGTTGGAAGCCACCGAGGGCACGGCAGAGATTTTGGGGCGGCCGGCCAGCGCTGGCGGCATCGAAACCAAAATGCGCGTCGGTTATATGTCGCAGGCGTTTTCGTTGTATGAAGAATTGAGCGTGCGGCAAAACCTGCAACTGCACGCCGAGCTTTACGATATGGGCGGCAGGGGCGCGGCGGCGGTGGCCGAAGCACTCGAACAGTTCGACCTCGCCGACGTGGCCGACACCGCGCCCGCCTCGCTGCCCTTGGGCATCCGCCAACGCCTGCAACTGGCCGCCGCCTGCCTGCACCACCCCGAAATCCTGATTCTCGACGAGCCGACATCGGGCGTTGATCCCGCCGCCCGCGATATGTTCTGGCGGCATCTGCTGAAACTGTCGCGGCAGGACAAAATCACCATTTTCGTGTCCACCCACTTTATGAACGAGGCCGAGCGCTGCGACCGTATTTCCTTTATGCACAAAGGCCGCGTGCTGGCCGTCGGCGCGCCGCAGGAGCTGGTGCAACGCCGCCGTGCTCCCGATTTGGAAGAGGCGTTTGTGCGGTATCTGATTGATGCGGAAGCGGAGGAAAACGGCGGGAAGGCGGTTTCAGACGGACTTCTTGAAAGGCCGTCTGAAACTGTCGAACCCGCGCGGCAAAGCGTTTCTGCCGAAACGCCACCCCCACCCCGGCCCTCCCCCGCGCAGGCGCAGGGGCGGGAGAGTGAAGCGGCAGGCGTTTCAGACGGCCTTTCAGAAGGCAGAAGGCCGTCTGAAAACGTCGAACACACCGCCAATCTGCCCCCTCTCCCGCTCGCGGGGGAGGGTTGGGGTGGGGGCAAACCGCCTGCCGATTCCCTGTACGGTGTTTCAGACGGCCTCAAAGCCGAAAGGCCGTCTGAAAACCCCGCTCCGCAGTTCGACACATCCTCCTTCGCCTACTGGTTTTCCATGGTGCGCACCTTTGCCGTGCGCGAGGCCAAAGAGCTGCTGCGCGACCGCATCAGGCTGTTTTTCGCCGTGTTCGGCCCGCTGATTATGATGGCGGCGGTATCGTGGGGCGTGTCGTTTGACGTGCAGAACCTCAAATTCGCGGTGTACGACCAAGACCGGTCGGTGCAGAGCCGCCAACTGGTCGAATACTTCGCCGGCTCGCGCTACTTTATCCAGCAGCCGCCGATACGGTCGGCCGGGCAAATCGATGCCGTGCTCCAAAGCTCGAAGGCGGTGCTGGTGATCGACATTCCGAGCGGCTTCGGCCGCGATTTGGAACGGGGGCAAAAGCCCGAAGTGGGCTTTTATATCGACGGCGCGATGCCGTTTAACGCCACCAATATACGCGGCTACATCGGCAGCCTGATGGCGGCCTACACCAAAGACCGCATCGCGGCAACAGGGCTGCCCGTACCGCTCGATCCCCCCGCCGCCGTCGAGCCGCGTTTTCTCTACAACCAGGATTTCGACAGCATCAACGCCGTTTCGCCCGGCGTGATGATGATGGTGCTGATGATGATTCCGGCGATGATGGCGGCGGTGGGCGTGGTGCGCGAGCGCGAAACCGGTTCGATCGCCAATTTCTACGCCTCGCCCGCCTCGACGGCGCAATACCTGATCGGCAAACAGCTGCCCTATATTGCCGTGGGCATGGTGAATTTCGCCGCCTCGTTCCTGATGATGGTCTTGTGGTTCGGCGTGCCGCTCAAAGGCAGCTTTGCCGCGCTGGCGGCGGGCACGCTGCTGATGGTGGCCGCGTCCACCGCGCTGGGGCTGCTGGTGTCGTGTTTTGTGAAATCGCAGCTGGCGGCGCTGTTTGCCACGTCCATCATCGCCATGATTCCCACCATGAACTATTCGGGCTTTCTCTACCCGATGTCCACCCTCTCCGGCGGCGGCTACGCGATGGGCAAAATCTTTCCCGCCTCGTGGTATCTCACCGTCAGCCTCGGCACTTTCGCCAAAGGCCTCGGCCTGCGCGACCTGCTGCCGCAATACGCCGCCATCGCCGCCTTCGCCGCAGGCTGCATCGCCCTGTCCTGCCTGCTGTTGAAAAAACAGGAAAAATAGCCTTGTCCCTCTTTCAGACGGCCTCCCGCGACAAAAAGGCCGTCTGAAAGGTTTTCAGACGGCCTCCGCCGCAGCCGCTATAATCCGCCCCCTTCCCCATCCCGTTTCCCGACCTTTCAGACGGCCTCACACCATGCAGCTCAACCCCCAGCAACAGGAAGCCGTGCGCTATCTCGGCGGCCCCCTCTTCGTCCTCGCCGGCGCAGGCAGCGGCAAAACCCGCGTCATCACCGAAAAAATCGCCCACATGATACGCAACGCGGGCTACTCCCCCCGTCACATCGCCGCCATCACCTTCACCAACAAAGCCGCGCGCGAAATGCAGGAGCGCATTGCCGCCATGCTCGGCCGCCGCGAAACGCGCGGCCTCACCGTCTCCACCTTCCACTCCCTGGGCATGAAAATCCTGCGCGAAGAAGCCGCACACGCCGGTTTGAAAAAAAACTTCTCCATCCTCGACGCCTCCGACAGCGCGAAAATCATCGGCGAACTGCTCGGCAGCAGCGGCCGCGAACAAATCTTCGCCGCCCAACACCAAATTTCCCTGTGGAAAAATGACCTGCAAACCCCCGAACAGGCCGTGCAGGCCGCCGACAACAACTGGGAAAAACAAATTGCCCGGCTTTACGCCTCATACGCGCAAACCCTGCACAGCTACCAGGCCGTCGACTTCGACGACCTCATCCGCCTGCCCGCCCTGCTGCTGCGCAACTCCGACGACATCCGCCTGCGCTGGCAAAACCGCCTGCGCTACCTGCTCATCGACGAATGCCAGGATACCAACACCTGCCAATACGCCCTCATGCGCCTGCTCTGCGGCGCCGAAGGCATGTTTACCGCCGTCGGCGACGACGACCAGTCCATCTACGCCTGGCGCGGCGCCGACATGGAAAACCTGCGCCGCCTGCAAACCGACTACCCGCAAATCAAAATCGTCAAACTCGAACAAAACTACCGCTCCACCGCCCGCATCCTCAAAGTCGCCAACCAAGTCATACAAAACAACCCCAAACTCTTCCCCAAAACCCTGTGGTCGCACTACGGCATGGGCGACATCGTCACCGTCGCCGCCTGCCAAAACGAACAACACGAAGCCGAATGGGTCGCCGGCGAAATCGCCCGCCGCAAAACCGTCTCCGAAGGCCGTCTGAAATACGCCGACTTCGCCATCCTCTACCGTGGCAACCACCAAGCACGCGTCTTCGAAGAAGCCCTGCGCGCCGCCCGCATCCCCTACCGCCTCTCCGGCGGCCAAAGCTTCTTCGACAAAGCCGAAATCAAAGACATCCTCTCCTACATCCGCCTCATCGCCAACCGCGAAGACGACCCCGCTTTCCTGCGCACCGCCACCACCCCCAAACGCGGCATCGGCGACACCACCTTAGGCCGTCTGAACGACTACGCCAAATCCCATGCCGCCTGCCTCAGCGACGCCGCCAAAAGCCCCGCCGCCCTCGAACCCATGCCCGAACGCAATCGCCAAAGCCTGGCCGCCTTCACCGACCTTATCGACACCTACCGCCGCCGCGCCGCAAATGAAGACGCCGGCGCCCTCATGCAAAACCTGCTCGCCGACATCGGCTATGAAGCCCACCTGCTAGGCAGCGAAGAAGGCAAAGCCGGCGAAATCAAATGGCGCAACGTGCAGGACCTGTGCGGCTGGCTGGCAAAAAAAGGCGAAGAAGACGGCAAAAACCTCCTCGAACTGGCGCAAACCCTCGCCCTGATGACCCTGCTCGAAGGCCGCGAAGACGAAGAAACCGACGCCGTAAAAATGTCCACCCTCCACGCCTCAAAAGGACTCGAATACCCCGTCGTCTACCTCGTCGGCTGCGAAGAAGGCCTGTTCCCCCACGCCGACAGCGTCGAAGAAGGCAACATCGAAGA
Organism: Neisseria sp. 23W00296; assembly: GCF_044772855.1. NCBI lineage: Bacteria > Pseudomonadati > Pseudomonadota > Betaproteobacteria > Neisseriales > Neisseriaceae > Neisseria > Neisseria sp. 23W00296. The sequence continues at coordinate 1,215,921 of NZ_CP173024.1, forward strand.
AGAACGCCGCCTGATGTACGTCGGCATCACCCGCGCTAAACAAACCCTCACCCTCACCCACTGCACCAAACGCAAACGCCAGGGCACATGGCAGTTTCCCGAACCCAGCCGCTTCATCGCCGAAATGCCGCAGGAAGATTTGCGCATCATCGGCCGCAAAGGCGGCGCCCCCCTCGTCAGCAAAGAAGAAGGCCGCAGCCGCCTCGCCGGCCTCAGCGCCATGCTCGCCGAAAAAAGCGCAGGCAAAAAAGGCATCTAGGCCGTCTGAAAGCACCGAAACGGTTTTTTAACTTCGTTGAAACTTCGCTTTCAGAAACGTCATTCCCTCGTAGGCGGGAACGGCCTCAAAAGCAGCCTGCAAATAAAAGGCCGTCTGAAACCTAAGGAACAGGTTTCAGACGGCCTTTTGCATCCGCACGGGCGCTGATTTTGTTTTCAGACGGCCTCAGGAATGATGGTGGCCGATTTCGCCGTCGAGTTTGTAAATCGTGCCGCAGTAGGGGCATTCGATTTCGGAGTTGGATTGGATGGCGAGGAAGACGCGCGGGTGGCCGTTCCAGGTTTCGTGGCGCGGGCCGCTGCAATGCAGCGGCAGCTCGTGCGGTTTGATAACGACGGTGTCGTAGTGGGGCGTGGTGTTCATGGCATATCCTTTTTTCGGCGTTTTGTCGGCAATGTGTTCAGACGGCCGCCATTTTACGGCATCGCCGCGCGATAACAAAGCGGGCGGCGGCTGCCGCTTTGGCGATATAATCGCGCCTTTTTTCAGACGGCCTCCACCATGCAGCTTTCCGACTTCGATTTCGACCTGCCCGAACACCTGATTGCCCAGCAGCCGCCTGCCGAGCGCGGCGCCAGCCGCCTGCTGGCGGCTTTGCCCGGCGAGCCTCTGCGCGACGAGACCTTTGCCTTCCTGCCGCAGCTGGTGTCGGCGGGCGATGTGCTGGTGTTCAACAATACCAAAGTGATGAAGGCGCGGCTGTTCGGGCAAAAGGAGAGCGGCGGGCGCATCGAGGCGCTGATCGAGCGCGTGCTCGACGGACACACAGCGCTGGCGCACATCCGCGCGTCGAAATCGCCCAAGGCGGGCACGCGGCTGCTGTTTGACGGCGGCCTGACGGCGCAAATGGTCGAACGCGCGGGCGAATTGTTCGTGCTGCGCTTTGACGGTGAAGAGAGCGTGTACGCGCTGCTCGAGTGCCACGGCAAGCTGCCGCTGCCGCCCTATATCGAACGCGCCGCCGACGCAGCCGACGACGCGCGTTACCAAACCGTGTACGCCAAGCATCAGGGCGCGGTGGCCGCGCCGACGGCGGGTCTGCATTTCACCGATGCCCTGCTGGCCGCGCTAAAAGACAAGGGCGCGGAGCTGGCGGAAGTGACGCTGCACGTCGGCGCGGGCACCTTCCAGCCGGTGCGCGTCGAGAACATTGCCGATCACAAAATGCACAGCGAGTGGTACGAAGTGCCGCAGGCAACGGCCGACGCGGTGGCTGCGGCCAAGGCGCGCGGCGCGAAAGTGTGGGCGGTGGGCACAACCTCGATGCGCGCGCTGGAATCGGCAGCGTGGGAAACAGGCCGTCTGAAAGCCGGATGCGGCGACACCGACATTTTCATCACACCGGGCTACCGCTTCCGCGTCGCCGACCGTCTGATTACCAATTTCCATCTGCCCAAATCGACGCTGCTGATGCTGGTGAGCGCCTTTGCAGGCACGGAGGAAATCCGCCGCATCTACCGCCACGCCATTGAACGGGAATACCGTTTTTTCAGCTACGGCGACGCGATGGTGTTGGGTTTGCAAGAACATAAGGCCGTCTGAAAACCCCAAAACACCGGTTTCAGGCTTTCAGACGGCCTCCCACCTCGGAACAATGCCATGACACACCCCGCCACACGCAGCAAAGAGCGGCAGGAGCTTTTGGGCTCGGCCTGGATGATCGCCGCCGCGCTGTTTTTCACCCTGATGAACCTCTGCATCAAAGCCGCCCATCAGCAATTCGCCATGGGCAGCGGCGAACTCGTGTTCTGGCGCATGGTGTTTGCCGCCACCGTGCTCGGCGCAACGGCGAAAATGCAGGGTAAAACCTTCGCCACGCCCAATTGGAAAAGCCATCTCAACCGCAGCGTCAGCGGCACGGTAGGCATGACCTGCGGCTTTTACGCCGTGATGCACCTGCCGCTGGCAACGGGCGTGACGCTGGCCTATACCTCGTCGATATTTCTGGCCGTGCTGTCGGTTGTCGTGTTGCGCGAACGCATTTCCGCCTACACCTTCGCCGTGCTGCTGACGGGCTTTGCCGGTGTAGTGCTGCTTTTGAAACCCTCTTTCGCCTCTGGACAGGAATGGGCGGCGGCCGTGGGGCTGTTCGGCGGGCTGGCGGCGGGCTGGGCGTATATGCAGGTGCGCGAACTCTCGCTGTTGGGCGAACCGGCCTGGCGCGTGGTGTTTTACCTGTCGCTGGTCGGCATGGCGATGGGCGCCGCGCTGGCCACGCTCACGGGCTGGCACAGCATTTCGCTGCAATCCGCGCCCTATCTCATCGGCATCGGTGCGTCGGCCGTGCTGGCGCAGCTGGCGCTGACGCACGCCTACGCCGTCGGCCGCAAATTCACCGTCGCCGCGCTGGCCTATCTCACCGTGGTGTTTTCCACGCTGGCGGGCATTTTCCTGTTCGGCGAGCAAATCGGCTGGCAGGAATGGCTGGGCATCGGTATCATTGCCGCAAGCGGCATCCTGAGCGGCTTGAAGAAATAATCCCGACAACCAGAGAAAAGAAAGGCTGAAACCATGATTTCCATCCGCGAACAACACTACGGCTTGAACGTCGCCCTCTACAACGAGTTCACCCTTGCCGATTTCCGCGAACTGGAAGAGGCCGTCAAGGCCTCCCTCACCCGCGTCCACCGTCCCGACCTGCTGCTCGATCTCTCCATGCTCAAAGACTTCACCATCGACATGGCTTGGGAGCAGCTCAAATTCGTCAGCAGCCACGATCAGGATTTCGGCCGCATCGCCGTGGTGGTGGACGACATCTGGATCAAATTCGCCGCCCACGTCTCCGACCTCATCACCCGCACCCACCCCAAATATTTCGACACCGCCGCAAAAGCCCAAGCCTGGCTGCTGGAAGCCGGAGAGGCCGTCTGAAACCCGCCGGATAAAAAACGAAACCGCCTGCCCGTATCAAAAAACGGGGCAGGCGGTTTTTTCAGACGGCCTAACCATATCAGCGCGGGCGCACGGTGGCCGACAGCGGCAGATGGTCGGACAGATAAAGCCAAGGCTCGCCGCTGTGCAGCCTGGCATCGAGGATTTCGAGGTGGCGGGTGTAGATGCGGTCGAGACTGAACACGGGCAGGCGGGCGGGAAAGGTTTTGGGCAGGCTGCCGCGTTTGTCGAGGAACACTTCCGTCAGACCGAGGGCGCGGCCGATATTCAGCGGCGATTTGTGCCGCCAGTCGTTGAAGTCGCCCGCCAGTATCAGCGGTGCGTCGGGGCTGATGTAGGTGGTGACGTATTCGAAGATGGCGACGTATTGTTTGACGCGGTCGCGCTCCAAAAGGTTGAGGTGGGCGCAGAGGCAGACGATGGGCACGTCCCAGCCTTCGGGCAGGATTTCGCAGTGCAGCACGCCGCGTTTTTCCAAACGGTTGACCGTAATGTTCAGATTGCGCCGCTCCCGTATCGGCAGGCGGCTGAGGATGGCGTTGCCGTGGTGTTTTTGCGGGAAAACGGCATTGCGCCCGTAGCTGGTGTGGAAATCGAGGCGCTCGGCGATGATGTCGTGCTGCGGCACGGCGGGAAAATCGGGCAGTTTCGCCTCGCGCGCCAGATGCAGCCCCTGCACTTCCTGCAAAAACAAAATGTCGGATTTCAGGCTGTCGAGCGCCGCCGCCATGTCCGCAATCTGCACTTTGCGGTTCAGCGGCGACATGCCTTTGTGGATGTTGTAGGTGGAAACGGTAATCGGCAGGGTCATAGCGGTTCGCCATCGGAGGAATGACGCATTATTAAGGCTGCGGCTGCCTTATTCAAGCGCCGGGGTGCATTTTCGCTGTTTCAGACGGCCTCAAACGGGACAGGCCGTCTGAAAGCCCGAACCGCCCGCTTTGCGTTAAAATGCGCCCCTTTTTTATCGGACACCCGCCCATGTTGGTACTCGGCATCGAATCATCCTGCGACGAAACCGGCGTCGCCCTCTACTGCACCGAACGCGGCCTGCTCGCCCACGCCCTGCACACACAAATGGCGATGCACGCCGAATACGGCGGCGTCGTGCCCGAACTGGCCAGCCGCGACCACATCCGCCGCCTCGTCCCCCTCACCCGCGCCTGCCTCGCCCAAGCGGGCAAAACCTACGCAGACATCGACGCCGTCGCCTACACCCAAGGCCCCGGCCTCGGCGGTGCCCTGCTGGCCGGTTCGTCCTACGCCAACGCCCTGGCCTTCGCGCTGGGCAAACCCGTTATCCCCGTCCATCATCTCGAAGGCCACCTGCTCTCGCCGCTTCTGGCCGACGACAAACCCGAATTTCCCTTCGTCGCCCTGCTTGTCTCCGGCGGCCACACCCAATTTATGGCCGTGCGCGGCATCGGCGACTACACCCTCCTGGGCGAAAGCCTCGACGACGCGGCGGGCGAAGCCTTCGACAAAACCGCCAAACTGCTCGGCCTGACCTACCCCGGCGGCGCGAAACTGGCCGAACTGGCCGAACAGGGGCGCGACGGGGCATTTGAGTTCCCCCGCCCCATGATCCATTCCAACGATCTGCAAATGAGCTTCTCCGGCCTGAAAACCGCCGTGCTCACCGCCGTGGAAAAAGTGCGCGCCGGACACGGCGGCCGAGTGCCCGAACAAACGCGCAACGACATCTGCCGCGCCTTCCAAGACGCCGTTGTCGACGTATTGTCCGCCAAAGCACAAAAAGCCCTGCTCGACACAGGCTTCCGCACCCTCGTCGTCGCCGGCGGCGTCGGCGCAAACAAACAACTGCGCCAGCGCCTGAGTACCCTCACCGTCCGCCCCCCTGCCAAAGGCCGTCTGAAACCGCCTGCCGAAGCCGTCAAAACCTACTTCCCGCCCCTCGAATACTGCACCGACAACGGCGCCATGATCGCCTTCGCCGGCGCCATGCGCGTCCAAGAAGCACAGCCCGCCGCCGCCTTCAACGCCAAACCGCGCTGGCCGCTGACGGACATCGTGCGGGAGGCCGTCTGAAACCGAAAATCCCGCCGCGCATCTGCTCCCTCCCCCGCGCTTAGGTGTACAGACCGGACACAAAGGTAACACCTGTGCGGGGACATGGGTAACAGTTTTTCGGGCAGTTTGGCAGAAGTCGTTCAGGTCAATCCGGCCGAGGCGGTAGAAGCAGAAACAGATTTCGTACACACCGTCTTCGCTTTGTACCGGACGGCAGGCTACGGCTTGTCCGACCAGCCCTTTGCCGATGCGTACCTGCCGACCCGGCAGGCTGATGTGGCCGTTGGTGTCCGTTTTGCGCACCAAGTCTCCCGGCAGGTATTCGACCGGTGCCAAGTGTTCGGGAAATTCCCTCGGGCTGCTGCGGTAGTGTTGCGAAGGGGTGTCCGGTCCCAGTGCTTCATGCGGCCTTTCGTGGTTGTAGCAGTGCCGCCGGCTGTCAAACGCCTGCTGTGCCTGCTCCGGGGGCTGTTGGCAACCGGCCTTGCGGCGGTGTTTTTGGTAAAAATCCGCGCTTGCCGCGTCAAAAATGCTCGCAAGGTGTCCAACCTTGCTGTGCTTTTTTCCTTGCATTCGCGGATTTTTCCTCAAAAAACCGCTTCGCAAGCTGATTGCCAACAGCCCCGCCGAAGGTTCTGCCTTTGAGCACTTCGGCTTTCAGGCTGCGGTGGAAACGTTCGTCTTTGCCGTTGGTCTGCGGGTGCAGCGGACGGCTGCGGCCGGGACGGATGCCCAGTCGGATAAGCCAGGCGGCCAGGCGGGTCAGTCCGCCTTGCGCGCTGTCGCCCCGGGGTGTGCCGTTGTCGGTGTTGATTCTGTCGGGCAGTCCGTATTGTCTGAATGCTTCGGTCAATGCTGCCTGTACGCCTTCCCTGCGCTCGTTTGCCGGGGCACGCAGGATGATGTTGTAGCGCGATCGGTCGTCGATAACGGTCAGCGGGTGGCAGCGGCCGCCGCCGGTGGCGAAATGGCCTTTGAAATCCATCTGCCGCAATGCGTTGGGATAGGGATGTTCGAAACGCTGCCGGTTGTGTGCCGCATGGGTGTTTTCGTGAATGATGCGTCCGTTGCGGTGCAGTATGGAGGTGATGGTGCCGGGGGCGATGCGTATGCCGTGTTCGCGCTGCAGTATGCGGGCGATTTTGCGGCCGCCCCATGCGGGATGTTCGTCGCGTACGGCGAGTACCTGCTGTTCGGTTCGGCTGCCTGTCTGCTTCGGGCTGTTGTGCGGACGGCGGGATTGTTCTTGGGTGCTGTCGCGTTTGAGCCATTTGTAGGCGGTTTTGCGGCTGATGCCGAATTGTCGGCACAGACGGCTGATGTTGCGGTCGGGTTGTCGGGCTAGGGTTAAAAATTCCTGTCGTTCTCGGGACACGGTGGTTTCTCTCCAAGGCATGGTAGGGATTCCGTCTGTTGGGACGGGGAAGTGTTACCTATGTCTTCGTACGGGTGTTACCTTTGTGTCCGGTCTGTACACCCCAAGCGCGGGGGAGGGACGGGGTGGGGGTGGCGTTTCGCAGAACTGCTTTACCATTGTCCCGCAAAAATTTCCGCAGCGGCACGAACGGATTCGGGGAGTTGCGGCAAACCGTGCGGGCGGACGAAAGGCCGTCTGAAACGGTTTTCGCAGGTTTCAGACCGTTTCGCAACCAAGCCGCAGACACAGCGCCGCGCAGGCAGGAAAATCCGTTCCGCTATATAATCGCCGCCTTTCAGACGGCCTCCCGAAAAAGGATACCCATGCTGCTGGCGCTCTCCCTCAACGACTTCGTTATCGTCGATAGCCTCGACCTCCAATTCCAACCCGGCTTCACCGTGCTCACCGGCGAAACCGGCGCGGGCAAATCCATCACTCTTGACGCCGTCGGCCTCCTGCTGGGCGACAAGGCCGACTACGCCCAAGTTCGCGGCGGCGCGAAAGAAGCCCGCCTCTCCGCCCTCTTCGACCTCTCCGAAATGCCCGAGCTGCAAAACGAATTGCGCGAGCAGGGCTTTTTGGCCGACGATGCCGACGAATTGTCCGTGCGCCGCATCATTGACGCCAAAGGCAAAAGCCGCAGCTACCTCAACGGACAGGCTGCCACCCTCGCCCAACTCAAAAGCATCGGCAGCCGCCTGATCGACATCCACGGCCAAAACGCCCACCAATCGCTCAACCGCGAAGCCGCCCAGCGCGAACTGCTCGACGCCTTCGCCGGCTGCCTGCCGCTGGCGCAGGAAGTCGCTGCCGCCTACCGCGCCCGCCAGTCGGCGCTTGCCGCACTCAAAGCCGCCGAAGAACAGCGCGAGCAGCTGCAAATCGAACGCGAACGCCTCGAATGGCAGCACGGCGAACTCTCCCGCCTCGCCCCCGCCCCCGGCGAATGGGAAAGCCTCAGCCAAAGCCACGACAGCCTCGCCCACGCCGCCGAGCTGGTGCAGACGGCGCGCGAAGTGGAAGACATCATCGACGGCGAACACGGCCTGCAATACCACGTCTACCGCTGTCAGAAAAACCTCGAAAGCCTCAGCGGCATCGAACCGCGCTTTGCCGAAGCCCTCGAACTGCTCGCCAGCGTCGAAGCCGAGCTGGGCGAAGCTGCCGCCGCCGTGCGCGGCGTCGCCTCGCGCACTGAACTCGACCCCGCCGAACTGGCCGCACAGGAAGAGCGCATGGGCGAACTCATGTCCATGGCGCGCAAATACCGCATCGAGCCGCAGGAACTGCCCGCCAAGCTCGAAGAAACCGAGGCCGCGCTGCAACACCTCGAAGCCGCCGCCGACCCCCAAGCCCTCGAAGCCGCCGCCCGCGAGCGCGACCGAGAATACACCGAAGCGGCGGAGCGCCTGTCTGCCGAACGCCGCGCCGCCGCCCTGCGCCTGGCCGAAGAAGTCACCGAAAATATGCAGCATCTGGCAATGAAAGGCGCGCAGTTTGCCATCGAACTCGTGCCCGCCTCCCCCACCGCCCACGGCCTCGAACACGTGCAATACCAAGTGTCCGCCAACAAAGGCAGCCCGCTGCGGCCGCTGAACAAAGTGGCATCGGGCGGCGAACTCGCCCGCATCAGCCTGTCGCTGCAAGTGGCCGCCGGCCGCCACACCCGCATCCCCACCCTGATTTTCGACGAAGTGGACACCGGCATCGGCGGCGGCGTTGCCGAAACCGTCGGCCGCGCCCTGCGCCGCCTCGGCGCCGCGCACCAAGTGCTGGCCGTCACCCACCTGCCGCAGGTGGCCGCCTGCGGCGAACACCACTGGCAGGTCAGCAAAAACAGCGACGGCGAACAAACCGTCAGCAGCATCCGCGTACTCGACGAAGCAGGCCGCACCGGCGAAATCGCCCGCATGCTCGGCGGCGAAACCATCACCGCCACCACCCTCAGCCACGCCGCCGAAATGCTTGCCAACGCAGCGGAGCGGCCGCATTCCGGCACAGAGGCCGTCTGAAAAAAGGCCGGCCGCCCGCGCCGCACGTTTCAGACGGCCTACTGCTGCGAAAGCGCTTAACCAAAACACACCTTTGGGCTACAATGCCGCCCGTTTTGATCCGCCGTTTATTTTAGGAATACAAAAGCATGACACATGAAACCGCTTTGGGCGCGGCACTCCGTTCCGCCGTGCAGACCATGAGCAAAAAAAAACAGACCGACATGATCGCCGACCACATCTACGGCAAATACGCGGTCTTCAAACACTTCAAACCCCTCGCGCTGGGCATAGACCAAGACCTCGTCGCCGCCATGCCGCAATACGATCCCGCCCTCATCATGCGCGCGCTGGCCAACCACTGCCGCCGCCCGCGCTACCTCAAATCGCTGGCGCGCGGCGGCAAACGCTTCGACCTCAACAACCGCGTCAAAGGCGAAGTGAGCGCCGAAGAGCAGGCCGTTGCCGCACAAAACCCGATGGTGAAAGAAGCGCTCGAAAAACAGGCGCAGCGCCGGGCCGAACGCGAAGCGCAGGCAGCCGCAGAACCGGCCGCCGCCCAAGCCCCGGCAGCGGAAGCCATACAGGAAGCCGCCGCAGAATAAAACCGCCGCAGCGCATCCCGTGAGGCCGTCTGAAAACCTTTCAGACGGCCTCACGCACGTTCGGACGCCCAAAGGCAAATCGGTTATAATCGCGCCCGTTTTGCAACCACCCCCACGGGAATCCCACATGGCAAACGCCCCGCAGCCGGACAACCGCACCGCCATCCGCCGCCGCATCCGCGAAAACGGCATCTACGTCCTGCCCAACTCCTTCACCATCGCCGCCCTCTTCTCCGCCTTCTTCGCCATCACCCAGGCCATGCACGGCCTGTTTGAAAACGCCGCCATCGCCGTTTTCATCTCCATGATGCTCGACGGCATGGACGGCCGCGTCGCCCGCTGGACCAACAGCCAGAGCGCCTTCGGCGAACAGCTCGACAGCCTTGCCGACATGGTCAGCTTCGGCGTCGCCCCCGCCCTCATCGCCTACAAATGGCAGCTGTTCCACTTCGGCCGCATCGGCTACACCGCTGCCTTCATCTACTGCGCCTGCGCCGCTCTGCGCCTTGCCCTCTTCAACACCCTTATCGGCAGCGGCAAAGCCGACAAACGCTGGTTTATCGGCGTGCCCAGCCCCACCGCCGCCGCCCTCATCGTCGGCCTCATCTGGGTAAACCACAGCGTCGAAAACTTCCCCGGCGTCAAATGGTGGGCGCTCTTCATCACTCTTTTTGCCGGCCTCTCCATGGTCGTGCAAATCCCCTTTTGGAGCTTCAAAGAAATCAACGTGCGCCGCAAAGTGCCGTTTTTCGTGCTTATCCTCGTCATGCTCGCCCTCCTGGCCATGACCCTCAAACCCGCCCTCGCCCTCTTCCTCCTCGCCCTCGGCTACAGCCTCTCCGGCTACATCCACTACGGCTGGCGGCATTGGCGAAAACGGCAAAAACACAGCGCATAAACCCTTTCAGACGGCCTGAGGCCGTCTGAAACCCTTCCGAAAACCACAAAACCAAAACGCCATGAACACAACGCAAACCCCAGAAGTCACCCCCATCGACCGCTCCATACTCGTTCCCCCCGGCGGCCACAAAAAAGTCTTGCTCCATTCCTGCTGCGCTCCCTGTTCGGGCGAAGTGATGGAAGCCATGCTCGCCAGCGGCATCGACTACACCATTTATTTCTACAACCCCAACATCCACCCGCTCAAAGAATACATGCTGCGTAAGGAAGAAAACCTGCGCTTTGCCGAAAAATTCGGCATCCCCTTTATCGACAAAGACGATGACTACGAAAACGACCGCAAAGAATGGTTTGCCAAAGCCAAAGGCATGGAGTTCGAACCCGAACGCGGCATCCGCTGCACCATGTGTTTCGACATGCGCTTTGAAAAGGCCGCCCAATACGCCCACGAACACGGCTTCCCCGTATTCACCAGCTCGCTGGGCATCTCGCGCTGGAAAAACATGGCGCAAATCAACGACTGCGGCCACCGCGCCGCCGCACCGTATGACGGTTTGGTCTATTGGGATTTCAACTGGCGCAAAGGCGGCGGCAGCGCGCGTATGATAGAAATCAGCAAACGCGAACACTTCTACCAGCAGGAATACTGCGGCTGCGCCTACTCCCTGCGCGACTCCAACGCCCACCGCAAATCGCAAGGCCGCATCCCCATCAAACTCGGCGTGCTGTATTACGGTGACCCGTCCACCGAATACGAAAACCGCTGAGCCGATAAAACAGAAGGCCGTCTGAAACCCAATACAGGCTTTCAGACGGCCTCTTTTCGAAATCTCCCCTTACTCTTTATCCAAGCTGCCGCCCACGCCTTTAAACTTCTCCACAAACGCGGCAATTTTTTCAAACACGTTTTGCTTTTTCGTGCGGTATTGCGGATTGAGCGGACTCATTTTCGGCAACACGTCATTCAAATCCGTGCCGTTTTCGCTGGCGTACTCCCGTTTGAGCGACACGGCAAGGTAGCGTTTGGCCGCCGCTTCGTTCAAACTCTCCGATGTGATTAATTCCGCCGCTTCCTGCTGCTGCACTTGTCGGGCGTATTGGTAAAACGCTTCGATAACGGCGGGCGCGTCGGCCATGGCATCCAAATCGGTTTCATTGATGAAATCCACAATCAGCCCTTCTTTGGCGCGGCTGCTCACGCTGGCGCGGATGATGCGGCGGATGTCTTCCACCCATACGGCTTTGTCTTTGGTTTTTTTGTTATGCTCAAAAATCAATTCCAAAATGTAATCCAGATTGATTTCCTGCGATTTGAGCAAATCCACTTCAAAAACCACATCGCCCCAATCCACCTGTGCCGTTTCGCTCTGCCCGTTATCGCGGTTGCACCGCTGCCATTCGCGGATGTCGTTGTAGGCGGAACGGTAATCCTGCACCGCTCTTTCAGACGGCACTTCAACCGCCTGCATCTCTTTAATATCTTCATCGCTCAAGCCATACCGGTTTTTCAGGCTGTCTATCGCTTCGAGGTCGTCTGAACCGATTTTCTGCAAGGCTTGCAGCGCGGCAAATTCGTCGTAGTTTTGCAAAACGTTTTCCGCGCGCAGATATTCGCCGAAGAGCTTGGCAAAGTCTTTTTTGTCTTTTTCCGTCTCAATCGCGGCAGGGTCGGGAAAACGCTCGCGCAACTCTTCCACCACATCGAGATAACCGCGCCGCGCTTCGCCGGTAAGGGCATCGGTGTAGCCTTCCATGTATTCCCGGTAGCTTTTTTCCAATATCACGTTTTTGGTGTTTTTGTTGCCAAAGAGCGTAATCGCGTCGATGGTGGCCTGCTCCAAATCGCGGAAAGTAACGATGTTGCCGAAGGTTTTGCTTGCATCAAAAATGCGGTTGGTGCGTGAAAACGCCTGTATCAGGCTGTGGTAGCGCAGGTTTTTATCGACAAACAGCGTATTGAGCGCGGGCGCGTCGAAGCCGGTTAAAAACATGCCCACCACAATCAGCAAATCCACTTCCTGCTTTTTCACGCGCTGCGCCAAATCGCGGTAATAGTTTTGGAACGATTTGCTGTCCACGCTGTAATTGGTATGGAAATGCGCGTTGTAATCGGCAATGGCGGCAGACAGAAACTCTTTCGCGCTGCTTCCCATCGCTTCGGGATCGAAATTTTCATCGGCAATATCGCCGACCGCGTCTTGCGTTTCATTGGCGGCAAAGGAAAAAATCGTTGCCACTTTCAAAGGTTTCAGACGGCCTTTCTGCTGCTCTTTAAACGCCTTGTAATACAGCTTGGCCGCTTCCACGCTGCTTACGGCGAACATGGCGTTGAAACCTTTGCCCGTTGCATTCATGCGGTGGGTTTTTTGGCGGAAATTGTCCAAAACATACTGCGTGATTTCACGGATGCGCTCGGGGTGCAGCAGCGCTTGGCGGTTTTCAGCGGCGGAAAGTTTCTGCTCGTCCTGCTCCTGCTCCAAAGATTTGAACTGCGGCCGCACATCATTGTAGTCCACCTTGAATTTCAACACTTTTTCATCGCGGATGGCATCGGTAATCACATAATCGTGCAACTGCCGGCCAAACACGCCGGCGGTGGTTTCCGCGCCCAGCGCGTTTTCAGGGAAAATCGGCGTGCCGGTAAAACCGAACTGGCAGAAATATTTGAACTTGCATTTCAGGTTTTTTTGCGCCTCGCCAAATTGCGAGCGGTGGCATTCATCGAAAATAAACACCGTTTTCTGCCGGTATGCCGGCAAATCCGCTTCGCTTTTCATCAGATTGTTCAGCTTTTGGATGGTGGTAACGATGATTTTATTGTCGTCTTTTTCCAGATTGCGTTTCAGCCCCGCCGTACTGTCCGAACCGTTGACGCTGTCGGGCGAAAAGCGTTGGTATTCCTTCATCGTCTGATAATCGAGGTCTTTTCTGTCCACCACAAAAAACACCTTGTCGATAAAATCCAATTCCGTTGCCAGCCGCGCCGCTTTGAAGCTGGTGAGCGTTTTGCCCGAGCCGGTGGTGTGCCAGATATAGCCGCCGCTTTCGGTGTTGCTCCAATTTTTCGCATTAAAAGAGCTTTTGATTTTCCACAAAATCCGCTCCGCCGCCGCAATCTGATACGGCCGCATAATCAGCAGCGTATTGCTGACATCAAACACCGAATAGCGCAGCAACACCGCCAACAGCGTTTCTTTTTTCAAAAACGTCGCCGTAAAGTCTTTTAAATCCTTGATAGGCTCATTGTTTGAGCGCGCCCAGTTCATCGTAAAGTCGAAGCTGTGTTTGTCGCGCTTGGTGGTATTGGCGAAATAACGCGTGTCCGTGCCGTTGGAAATCACAAAAATCTGCAAAAACTTAAACAGCGAATGCTCCGCGTTAAAACTCTCTTTCGTATAACGGTGCACCTGGTTAAACGTCTCGCGTATCGCCACACCGCGCTTTTTCAACTCAATCTGCACCAGCGGCAGCCCGTTTACCAACACCGTTACATCATAGCGGTTACGGTGTTTGCCCTGCTGCTCAAACTGATTGATCACCTGCACCTTGTTATTCGCCAAATTCCGCTTGTCCAGCAGGCGCACGTTTTCAATCCGTCCGTCGTCAAACGTAAAATCATAAGGGGCTGACGTAGATTAGCAGTTATGCTAGGCTACGAAAATGCAGATAACCAATTGTAAATTAAGCAAGATGGTTCAAAAGAAACTGCTTGAATTTTTTGTACTCCAAGTTACCGCCCGTTCCGCTGCCGATATTTTGGGCATTCAGCCCAACTCTGCTATTCTGTTCTACCGCAAAATTCGTATGGTTATCAGCCATTATCTGGCCTTGGTTGCCGATGAGGTTTTTGAGGGCTCTGTCGAGTTGGATGAAAGCTATTTCGGCGGACGGCGTAAAGGCAGACGCGGTCGCGGTGCGGCAGGAAAAGTGGTTGTCTTCGGCATTCTGAAACGCAACGGACGGGTCTATACCGTTGTTGTAGATAATGCCAAGTCTGAAACGTTACTCCCTGTCATCAAAAGGAAAATCATGCCGGACAGTATTGTTTATACCGATAGTCTGAGCAGCTACGACAAGTTGGACGTGAGTGGTTTTATCCATTACCGCATCAACCATTCCAAGAATTTGCCGACCGCCAGAACCACATTAACGGCATTGAGAATTTTTGGAATCAGGCAAAACGCGTCTTACGCAAATACAACGGAATCAATCGCAAATTTTTCCCGCTGTTTTTGAAAGAATGCGAATTTCGGTTTAACTTCGGCACACCGTCCCGACAGCTAAAAATCTTGCGGGATTGGTGTGGAATTTAGAGCTAATCTAGTACAGTCCCTTATGCAAACTTGCGCTTACCCGTTAAATTTCAGCGTTTGCAGCTTTTCTTTAATCTCTTTTTCCAATTCGGCAGATTCCGTGAAGAGTTTGTCCAAATCCGCCGAAAATCCCGCCATTTTCTGCGCAAATTCATCGGTAGAAATATCCACATAATCAATCTTTACCTCGAAATACTGCCCCGCCGACAGGCTGTAGTTTTTGGCTTTGATTTCATCGTAGCCGACCACCACGCTGAAATCTTCCACAGCCTGTTTGTTCGTGAAGGTATTGCAGATTTTTTGTTCTTCTGCGCGGGAAAGTACGGTTTTTTGGTTTTTGCCGTCTTTGATTTTTTCGCCCAAGCCCGATGCGTCGATTAACACCACTTTGTCTTTATTGGCTTTATCGATAAACAGGATGGAAACGTTGGTTCCCGTGGTGGCGAAAATATTGGAAGGCATGGACACCACACCGGCGAGCATTTTGTTTTCCACCAAATATTCGCGGATTTTTTTGTCGATGCCCGATTGGGCAGTGATAAAGCCCGTCGGCAACACAATTGCCGCTTTGCCGTTTTCTTTCAGGCTGAACAAAATATGCTGGATAAAGAGCTGGTAGATTTCCATCTTATCCGTATCTTTCGCCTTGATTTTTGGGATACCGGCAAAAAAGCGTTCGCGGTTTTCCTCGCCTTCCAGTTGGTCGCGGAAATCGCTGAAATCCAATTTAAACGGCGGATTGGAAACAATGAAATCAAATTTTTTCAGACGGCCTGAAGCGTCTTTATGGGCGGGCGACAAAATCGTATTGCCCTGAACCACATTATTCAGCGAATGCACCAGATTATTCAAAATCAGATTCAGCCGCAACAGATTGGACGATTTCTGCGAAATATCCTGCGTATAAATCATACATTTATCTTCACCGATGGCATGGGCAACGTTCATCAACAGCGTTCCCGAACCGGCCGACGGGTCGTAAACGTCCACGCTGCGGATTTGCCCGCGCACCGCCTCCGGCACCAAAATATCCGCCATAATTCGCGCTACTGCGTGCGGCGTGTAGTATTCGGCGTATTTGCCGCCGGAATTGCTGTTGTAGTCTTTAATCAGGTATTCAAAAATCGTGGCGAAAAAATCAAATTTTTGCGCAAAAATCGCCTCGAAACTGAAACCCGCCAGTTTGGAAATCAGCGCACGGCAGAAATCATCGCGGCGACCTTCATCCGTAATATATTGACTGATACGCTCGAACAACACGATTTTCGCCCCGCCTTCGGTTTTCACTGAAAACAGTTCCGCATTATGCGCGGCGATGTCGGTGAGCGTATCGTCAAAGAGTTTGGCAAAGTCCGCGCCGTTTTGTCGCTCCGACAAATACTTGATGGAATGCTCAGGCTTCAAAACGGCTGTTTTTCCCTCAATATTCATATTGATGAACTCAATCGGCTCGTCGGGATTTTCTTTGCGAATTTGTTTCACTTCAAAATCGTATTTGTCGTTTAAGAATTTATACAAAAACGCCTGACTGATGATTTTGAACTCGTTGCCGTCATTGCCCAAACCATAGTTGGCGCAAATGGTTTTTAAGCTGTCGATTAGGGCTTTGGTTTGTTCGGTAAAGTGTTGTTCGGTCATTTTTTATCTCGTTTGTTTTATTGTATCAGTCCAATTTGAATCCGACGTTTTTAGCTTTATGGTTTATCGGACTAGCGGTATAGCCTAGTCCGCCACGGATACCTGTCCGTTCATCAGCATGGGCAGTAGGAAATCGCGGAGTTGGGTTAGTTGGTGGTTTTGTTTTTGGGTTATTAGCATTTTTTGAAAAATAGGAGTAACAATTCTTTCCATTTTTTCTAACAATAATTGAGAAGGAATACAAATATATGCTTGTTTTAAATGGTCTTGGGTAATATGTCCCATCGTCGTTTTTCTTAAATCAGCAATCATTTTAAAATGCTTCAAATAGTTTAATAATTCAAAATAAAAAAAGTATTTTGGATATTCGGAAGAAGTTACTTTAAAAATATGTTGATTTAAAGCCCCTTTGCCTTGAGACCAAATTTTGATTTCTAAAGTTGCAGACCAAGAAAATAAAATATCCCCTTCATCAATAATTGCTTCTTTTGGGATATTTGTTTTAGCTCTTTCAGTATTTAAAGAAACACCTTCATTCATTTCTCTAATTTTAATAACTGGCAAAAAATCATCGAATTCATTTTCAGGACGATATTTTTGCAAAGCTAATCCGTTAAAATACTTCGCTACTTTCCATAAACTCTTCACCTCCCACCCCTTCGGAATTTCCCGTTTCAAGGTTTCATCAAACACCATGTCGCCGCCTGAGGATTTGTAGGGCTTGCCTTCCGCGTCGGGGAAGTCAAACTGCACAAACCAGTAGTCGTACAGGGTTTTCGCCATCTCTTCCAAGCGCGCGTTGATTTGTTTGTTCAGGGCGATTTTTTTGTCCAAAGCGGATAGGACGGCGGCGATGGATTGTTGGGTTTGAGGTTCTGGAATCGGCAACTCCAGTGTTTTTAATGCATTTTCATTGACACGTTGCCTGCCGGAAGTTCCTTCCATACATTCAATCGCCCGTTTTCTAAAATCGGGACTGATTGCAAAATAATAGAGAAATTCGGGATTGGTTTCATTTTTTGCTCTTAACACGATAAATTCGGTAGAACCGAAAGCCACTTCTCCATCATCTAAAATATCTACAAAAGCGGTTTTCCCATTTTCCAAACACGGGGTAATCTTAGCTAATAAGGTATCACCATTGCGAAACTTAGCTCCACCGTTAAATGTCTTGATTTCGTAACCCGTAATTTGTCGTTGAAATTCTTTCAACATTGCCATCGGAACACTTTTTGCCAATGCTCCCTTGGCTAGTTGCTCTCTCGGATTAAAATCAGCAATATTTTGAATTTGTTGTTTCTTAAAATGATTCATGATGTTCTGTTATAAAACTCTTCAAAGGCCGTCTGAAAAAAACATTTCAAAATCCGACCGCACTTTTTCAAGCAGCCTGCATTGATGCCTGCTATTTTTTCAGGCTCAGCAGTTCGGCAATATGGCGTTCGCCCTCGCGTTCTTTTTCCAGTCTGCGTGCGGTGGCAAATTTTTCGTATTCGATGCGGGCTTTTTCGTCTGCCTGCGTTTTGCTGATTGTCCCTGCCGTTTGTAAGACTTGGCGGTCATTGAAGGCGAGGAAGGCATCCAGTTTTTCCGTCCAGTCTTGCAGGAATATCTGTTTTTTCATGCTCGCCTGGTCTTCGGCAAAATCCAGCCACATGGAAACAATGCGGTTGAGGGCGTCGATTTCTGCCTCGTTCAGGTAATTTTTGGCAACGGTTACATCGGCTTTGGCGATTTCTTTGCCCCGCCAATGGGTCAACCCCATATTGGGTTTCCCCGCATCTGCCCTTTGGTAAATAATTTCAGGGGCGGTATGGCGGGTGCAGGCGTAATGAAGTTTGTTTTGTATGATTTTGAAAAAATGGGTGGTTTCTTTGAAGCTGGGCTGGTAATCCGCCGCCATGGCGAATATTTCGCGCACGCGCAGATACATCCGCCGTTCGCTACTGCGGATGTCCCTGATGCGGTTGAGCAACTGTTCAAACTGATCTTCGGCACGGTTCGTCCCGACAGGCGGGTTTTTCAGCCGGTCGTCGTTTAATACGAAGCCCTTGCTGATGTATTCGCCCAATGTCCGTGTTGCCCATTGGCGGAATTGTGTACCGCGTGTGGAGCGGACGCGGTAGCCAACGGCGATGATTAGGGAGAGGGGATAAAGCCCCATCCGGTAGTTCTTGCCGTCTGCGGCAGTTGTAAACTGAAAGTTTACAACTGAATCGTCCAGTTCTTGTTCTGCAAATATGGCTTTGATGTGTTTACCGATGTTTTGTTTGCTGGTTTGGTAGAGTTCGGCAATTTCTTTTTGGGTAAGCCATAGTTCGCCGTCAAGCTCGCGCAGGGTAAATTCGGATAGTCCGTCTTCCGTGGTGTAGATGATGATGTCGTTGTTGTGCATAGCTTTCCTGTATTTATAAATGGTTAAGGCTGCCTGAAAATCTACTCCTCAAATCCGCCCGCTTTCTTTTAAATATTCCCGCACCAACAGGCGGTTGATGGCTTGGATGTCTTGGGGTTGAACAGGAAATTGTTGCTCCGTTCTAAAGCGTTTTAATACGATGCCCTGCATTTGTTTTTCAAAGTAATTCTGGTTGTCCAAAATCTGCTCCATATCCAGTACTTTTTGGTCGGCATCGGCTTTGACGCCGTTTAGCGCGTTAAAGACTTTGAGTTTGTCGCCGTAGAAGGCGGCGTTTTCCATCAGCCGCTTGTGGGTGCGGGCATATTTGGCATCGCCGCCGTATTTGTGCCGCAAGAGGTCGTTTTGGCGGTTCAGCTCTTTGATTTTGGCGTAGACGGTTTCTAGTGTGGCGATGTTTGCCTGCATTTCTTCTTGCCCGACTTCGGCGAGGTTCTTTTTCTTGAAGATGCGTTCCAGCTCTTCGCGCAGGCTGATGTATTCGGGGTCGTCTTGGTCGAAGTTGCCCGCCAGCCCTTCGCGCACTTTGCGCATGATGTCTTTTAAATCATCGGCAAGTTTGAGTTCGGCTTCGCCGATTTTGACGAATTGAAAGTAAACGTCTTCCAGCGCTTCATTGAGCAAATGGGCGGTGTCGCCTTGCTGTAGTTTTTCGGCAAGGTTTAAGGTATCCAAGCGGGCGGCGGTTTCGCGGTACAAAAGATTGAGCTTGTCAAAATCCAGATGTTCGAGAAATTCATGGCTGCCTTGCAGGCGCAGGATGTTGTACAACTCTTTGGCGGTTTGCAGGGCTTTTTTTAGGGCGAGAAGCTGTTTTTTGTCTTCTATTTGGCTAATTTGGCTGCAAAATTCTTCGGCGTTTTCGGTGTCGAAATCAAACAGGGCTGTTTTGATATTGACGATTTCTTGTTCGATTTCTTCGGCGGTTTTGAATAGCTGGCTGTAACTGCCGATTTCGTCGCCCAATTCGTTAGAAAGTTCGTCCCAATAGGCGCGGTTGGTTTTGTCGAATTCGCGCTCGATGTCGGCAAAATCGACAACATAGCCGTAACGGTAAGATTTGTAGGTGCGGTTGACGCGGGTCAGGGTTTGTAAAAGGTTATGGGCTTTTATCAGTCTGCCCAAATAGAGCTTTTTCAGGCGCGGCGCGTCAAAACCAGTCAAAAGCATGTTGTACACAAACAGGATGTCGATTTTGCCTGCTTTGAAGTCTTTAACCCATTGGTCGCGTCCGTCTTTGGTGCCGACGTCGTGCAATATCAGCGCGGCGGTGAGATTGTGGTCTGAGGCCGTCTGAAAATGCTCAAAAAGCTGGCGTGCCTGTTCTGCGCTGTCGCAAACGACCATGGCGCCGAGGCTGTCGTCTTGGTTGGTTTTTCTGAATTTGGCAAAGTCGGCCAAGATATAGTCGAGCATCGGGCGGACGAAGTGCGGATGGGCGTAGATTTCTTTGCGGTCAAAGCTGCCTTTTTCAACTTCAAGCTGCGCCAATGCAGCCTGCAATTGGGCTTTGTATTGGCTGCTGATGGCTTCGCGAATCAGGCGCAGGGTGTAGCCGTCGGCAATGGAGGCGTTGTAATAGTATTTGTGGATGTAGTCGCCAAAGAGCTCGCGGGTGTTGACGTTGCCTGCGGTTACGCCGATAAGTGGCGTGCCGGTCAGCCCGATTTTGACGGCGTTTACGTCGGACTGATTGAGGTTGGCAAGAAACGAGCCTTTGGGGTTGTAGCTGCGGTGTACTTCGTCGAGAAAATAAACGCGCTGGATGGCGAGGTCGTAGTCGTTACGGGCGACGACATCGGGGTCGTCTTTGAATTTTTGGATGTTAACGACAGTGATTTCCGCTTTGCCTGCGTGGTTGTGCAGGGTTTGGGCAGATTTGATGTCGGCAGCAAAGGCTTCGCGGCTGTCGATGGTATGGACGACTAAATCGCGGGCGGTAAATTCCCGCTGCGCCTGTTTCAATAAATCGAGCCTGTCCACGATGAAATAGAATTTCGGCACGATGCCCTGTTTGGCGTAATAGTGCGTCAGGTAGCGGGTGTTGTAATAGGCAAGCGCGGTTTTGCCGGAGCCTTGGGTGTGCCAAATCACGCCTTTTTTGCCGCCGTTTGCCAAATGTTTTTCAATGGCGAGAGTGGCAAATAGCTGCGGATAGCGCATGATGTGTTTTTGCAGCGCGCCTTGGTTACTTTTAACGTACGTCAGCCCGTGTTGCAGAAGAAAAGCGAGGCGTTCGCGGCAAAGCAGCGAAGTCAGGATGCGGTTGGTCGGCGTATCGGGCGATTTATTACTGATAAATTCGGGGCTGTGTTTGATAACGGGCAGATTATTGTCTTGCAGAACGTTGTTTTCGAGGTCGTCTGAAAGTGTGTTCAATAACTCGGCAAGGTTTAATTTATGCCCTTCGCGGAAATAGTTAAACACGGGCTTGCCGTAAGCAGACGAGGCATAAAACGCCCCCAGCGCCGGCTCGGTTGCGCCGTCATCGTATTCCATGTTGTTGGAAAAAATCATGAATTGGGTGATGTTGATGAAACGGCGGAATTTGGGGTTGTTCGCACGTTTGCCCATGCGCTCCCGCTCTTCGCCAATACCCCCTTTGTTATTAGGCTTTTTGACTTCGATAAAGACTAAAGGCATGCCGTTTACCAGCAGGGTAATGTCGGGGCGGAATTCTTCATCGCCGTTAATGCAGGGCAATTCGGTTACAACATGGAAGCTGTTGTTATTGAAATTTTGGAAGTCGATCAGTTTCTTGCCGCCGGATTGATTGGTGAGGCGTTCGTAAAATTTTTGCCCCAAGTCTTCGTTATCCAGCTCTAAGCGTATGTCGGTGAGCAAACGGCGTGCATCGTCCGGCGACAAATCAGGATTGATGCGGCAGAGACTTTTTATAAAGATTTCGGGAAAGATGTTGGTTGGTTGGTCCCAATTTTCGTTTTTGAGCGAGAGGTAATCGTAGCCCAACCGCATCAGATGCAAAATAGCAGGGATTTTGACGCGGGAGTTTTCGTTGTGGGTTTGGGGCATTCAGACTTCTCCTGGCTATTCTTTGCAAGCTGGAAATTATATCAATCCCGCTCTGGCAACACCATTACCACATTGATAATTTAAAATAAAATTTTTGATTGTTGCAGTTGGCTTATTTGAACAGGTATGGCAAAAACCCATCTTTCAGACGGCCTGACTTTGCCAAAGCAATTGATTTTATGTAAGGGGCTGTACTAGATTAGCAGATATGTTACCCTCGAAATATGAAGATAACACACTGCAAATTAAAGAAAAAAGTACAGAAAGAACTGCTCCGCTTTTTTGTACTCGAAGTTACCGCCCGTTCCGCTGCCGATATTTTGGGCATTCAGCCCAACTCTGCTATTCTGTTCTACCGCAAAATTCGTATGGTTATCAGCCATTATCTGGCCTTGGTTGCCGATGAGGTTTTTGAGGGCTCTGTCGAGTTGGATGAAAGCTATTTCGGCGGACGGCGTAAAGGCAGACGCGGTCGCGGTGCGGCAGGAAAAGTGGTTGTCTTCGGCATTCTGAAACGCAACGGACGGGTCTATACCGTTGTTGTAGATAATGCCAAGTCTGAAACGTTACTCCCTGTCATCAAAAGGAAAATCATGCCGGACAGTATTGTTTATACCGATAGTCTGAGCAGCTACGACAAGTTGGACGTGAGTGGTTTTATCCATTACCGCATCAACCATTCCAAGAATTTGCCGACCGCCAGAACCACATTAACGGCATTGAGAATGGGGCTGTACTAGATAAGCAGTCATGTTAGACTGCAAAAATGAAGATAACCCGTTGTAAACTAAAAAAGAGTATTCAAAAGAAACTGCTTCAGTTTTTTGTACTCGAAGTTACTGCCCGTTCGGCTGCTGATTTATTGGGCATCCACCCCAATTTAGCAGTGCTGTTTTACCGTAAGATTCGCGAAGTCATCAGCCATCATCTTTCATTGGAAGCCGATACGGTTTTTGGCGGCTCAATTGAGTTGGACGAGAGTTATTTTGGCGGACACCGCAAAGGCAAACGCGGACGCGGTGCGGCAGGAAAGGTGGCAGTCTTTGGCATTCTCAAACGCGGCGGCAAGGTTTATACCGTGGTTGTTGAAAACGCTAAAAGAGAGACGTTATTTCCTGTTATAACAAAGAAAATTATGCCTGACAGTATTGTCTATACGGATTGTTTGAGCAGCTATGATGTGTTGGATGTAAGCGGATTTACCCACCACCGTATCAACTACAGCAAGCTGTTTGCCGACAGACAAAACCATATCAACGGCATTGAAAACTTTTGGAATCAGGCAAAACGCGTACTGCGCAAATACAATGGAATCGACCGTAAATCTTTCCCGCTTTTCTTGAAAGAATGCGAATTTCGGTTTAACTTCGGCACACCGTCCCCGACAGCTAAAAATCTTGCGGGAGTGGTGTGGAATTTAGGGCTAATCTACGTCAGCCCCTTCAAAAGCCCTTAAAGGCATTTAGTGCAAAAGGTATTTAGTGCAAAAGCTGTTAAAAAACTGTGCAAAAGCTTTTCGCGCGTTACACATTTGCGAAACAGACAGCCAGGCGGTTTCTTCTGAAAAATTCACTTCGATAGAAACATTCCCGTCGCGGCTGTTGAATATGACAAGATCGGCTTTTTTATCATCCATGGCATTTGCTCCTTTTGGCAAGTCGTCAAGCCTGTAAAAAATAGTTTCCAACCGTCAACTTTTAATCACCGGTTGAATTTTGCGCATTTATTCCGCCTGCCCGATCTCCGCCACTATCTTGTCAATCTCGGCGCGCAGTTTTGCTATCTTGGCTACGGTCGTCTGAATTTCGGCGTTCAGCTCGGCGATGTTGATTTTTTCGCGCGTGTCTTTGGCTTCGACGTATGAACTCACCGCCAAATTGTAATCGTTGGCTTTAATGATGTCGTAACCGGCCATTTTGACGACGTGCGGCACGTCGGTTTTGTCGGCGAAAAGCTGCATGATGCGGCTGATGTGTTCTTCGGTGAGGACGTTGTTGTTGGTTTCTTTTTTAAACAGCTCGGACGCGTCGATGAATTGGGTGCGGGTGTCGGTTTTGTGTTTGGACAAAACCAAGATATTCACGGCGATGGAGGTGCCGTAAAACAGGTTGGGCGCGAGGGCAATGACGGTTTCGATGTAGTTGCCGTCGACAAGGTATTGGCGGATTTTCTGCTCTGCGCCGCTGCGGTAGAAAATGCCGGGGAAGGTGACGATGGCGGCGCGGCCTTTGGCGGAAAGATAGGACAGCGCGTGCATGATAAAGGCGAAATCGGCTTTGGATTTGGGCGCGAGCACGCCGGCGGGGGCAAATCGTTCGTCGTTGATGAGTGTGGGGTCTTCGTCGCCTATCCATTTGACGGAATACGGCGGATTGGACACGACGGCATCAAAGGGGCGGTCGTCTGAAAGAAGTGGATTGAGCAGGGTGTCGCCCAGTTCGATGCTGAATTTGTCGTAGTTGATGTTGTGCAGAAACATATTCATGCGGGCGAGGTTGTAGGTGGTGTGGTTGATTTCCTGCCCGAAGAAGCCTTCTTCGATGATGTGTTCGTCAAACTGTTTTTTGGCTTGCAGCAGCAGCGAGCCGGAGCCGCAGGCGGGGTCGTAGATTTTGTTGACGGTTTTTTGCCCGTGCAGCGCAAGGCGGGCGATAAGCTTGGAGACGTTTTGCGGTGTGAAAAATTCGCCGCCGGATTTGCCTGCGTTGGCGGCGTAGTTGGAAATCAGAAATTCGTAAGCATCGCCGAACAGGTCGATGTGGTTGTCTTCAAAGCGGCCGAAATCCAGATCTGCCACGCCTTTGAGCACGGCGGCAAGGCGTTGGCTTTTTTCTTTCACGGTGCTGCCCAGCCGTGTGCTGGTGGTGTCGAAATCGGCAAACAGGCCTTTGAGGGCTCGTTCGGATTTGTGGCCGTTGGCGGAATTTTCGATTGAATCGAAAACGGCTTTGAGCTGGGTATTGAGGTTTTCGTTGCTGTTGGCGGTGTTGACGACGTTGGCAAAAAGCTGGCTGGGGGCGATAAAATAGCCTTTGGTTTTGACCGCATCTTCGCGGATTTCGGCGGGAATGTCGCTGTCGCTCATGGCGGCATAGTTCACGCTTTCGTCACCCGCTTCGATGTAGGCGGTGAAATTTTCGCTGATAAAGCGGTAAAACGTGCGCCGAGCACGTATTGTTTGAAGCCCCAGCCGTCCACCGAGCCGCGTACATCGTTGGCGATTTGCCAGATGCGGCGTTGGAGTTCGGCGCGTTGTCGGATGCCGTCAGTCATAAAAAAACCTTTCTGAAATCATGTTGGTATCGTATTCGGAGGCCGTCTGAAAGTTTCAGACGGCCTCTTTATCTATACAAAAGCGCGGCTATTTCTCGGCCACATGGCAGGGGATGCCTGCTTCTTCGAGCTGTTTGGCCACTGCGGCGGCGGGGGCTTCGTCGGTAAAGACGCCGTCGAACTCGGTAACCGAGGCCATGCGAACGAGGGCGGTGCGGCCGGAGTGGCTGCGGTCGACGGCCAGATAGCGCGTGCGGGCATTGGCCATCATCGCCTGCATCACGCTCACTTCTTTGTAGTCGAAATCGAGCAGCGAGCCGTCGTTTTCCATCGCCGCCGCGCCGAGCACGGCATAGTCGGCCTTGAACTGGTTGATGAAATCCACCGTTGCCACGCCGGTGACGCCGCCGTCGACGGGGCGCACTACGCCGGAGGTGATGATAACGGTGTAGTCGCTGCGGCCGGAAACGAGGGCGGCGACGTGGATGTTGTTGGTGATGATGCGCAGGCTGCTGCGGCTTTTGATCAGGGCGGCGGCCACGGCTTCGATGGTGGCGCCTATGCTCATAAACAGGCTGGCGCCGTCGGGGATGCGTTCGGCAATCAGGTCGGCGATATGGGCTTTTTCGTTTTGGCGGCGGTTTTTCTGCAAAAGGTAGGTGTCGTTTTCCGCCGCCTCGCCCAGCGTCGCGCCGCCGTGGTAGCGGCGCAGCAGGCCGCTTTGGCAGAGTTCGCCGATGTCGCGGCGCACGGTTTGCGGTGTGACGTCCAATTCGCGCGCCAGTCCTTCTATCGGCATAAAGCCGTGTTCGCGCACGAGGCGGACGATTTTTTCGTGCCGGTGGATTTTGTGTGCCATGGTGTTTTTCTTTTGGTGTTTAAGTGTTTGCTACGATTTCAGACGGCCTGTGTTTGTTTGAGGCCGTCTGAAAAGCTTTTCAGTCTTCGGGCTCGAACAAGGCGAAAAAGTCTTCGATATTGTCGGCCGGGGTGCGCAAAACCAATTCCGCATCGTCCCAGTAAAGCACGGACGGGCGGCTTTGCGGGCGGGAGAAATCCATGAAAAACGGGTTGCCCGCGCCGTCGGCGGCGAAACAAACCAGGGTTTTCAGACGGCCTTCTTTTTCTGCGGCACCCATGTCTTCTTCGTCGAAGCTGTCGAGAAAAAATGACAGCTCGCGCGCGCTGACGGCGGCGATTTTTTCCGCCGTCAGGATGCTGCCGATTTCGCTTTCCAAGGGTTTGCCGAAGGCATCGCAACCGGCTTTCAGACGGCCTCCGTATTTGAATGCTTCGGCAAAGGCGGCATAGCCTGCGGGAAGGGTGTGTTGTTGTGCGTCCATATCAGGGTTTCCTTACGGCGGCGTTTCTGAAAAAACGCGGATGATAGCAGCACGGCCGCGCCGCGTGTCGGCGGCGGGGCGATTTTTTCAGACGGCCTCAGCCGCCTTCCGCTATCATACGCCCTTTGCTTTTTTGCCCGACCGCCATGCTGCACACCGACAATCTCACCGCCGCCGCGCCCGAACGCATCATCACCGCGCAAACGCTCTCTTCGCAGGAAGAACAAATCGAACGCGCCCTGCGCCCCAAATTCCTTGCCGACTACATCGGCCAGCACAAGGCCAAAGAACAGCTCGAAATCTTCATCCAGGCGGCGAAAAAACGCGGCGAGGCGCTCGACCACACCCTGTTGTTCGGCCCGCCCGGGCTGGGCAAAACCACCCTCGCCCACATCATCGCCAAAGAACTGGGCGTCAACCTGCGCCAGACCAGCGGCCCCGTGCTCGAACGCGCAGGCGACTTGGCCGCGCTCTTAACCAACCTCGACCCGCACGACGTGCTGTTTATCGACGAAATCCACCGCCTCAGCCCCGTCGTCGAAGAAATCCTCTATCCCGCCCTCGAAGACTACCAACTGGACATCATGATAGGCGAAGGGCCGGCCGCACGTTCGGTGAAAATCGACCTGCCGCCCTTCACCCTCGTCGGCGCCACCACCCGCGCCGGTATGCTCACCAATCCGCTGCGCGACCGCTTCGGCATCGTCGCCCGCCTCGAGTTCTACAACCATGCCGACCTCTCCACCATCGTTTCCCGCTCCGCCCAGCTTTTGCAGCTCGATATGGACGAAGGCGGCGCACTGGAAATCGCCCGCCGCAGCCGCGGCACGCCGCGCATCGCCAACCGCCTGTTGCGCCGCGTGCGCGACTACGCCGAAGTGAAAGGCAGCGGCCGCATCGCCGCCGACACGGCCGACGCCGCCCTTTCGTTGCTCGACGTTGACGCCGTCGGGCTGGACGTGATGGATAGGAAATTCCTCGAAGCCGTGCTGCACAAATTCGGCGGCGGCCCCGTCGGCCTCGACAACATCGCCGCCGCCATCGGCGAATCGTCGGACACCATCGAAGACGTGATCGAACCCTACCTTATCCAGCAGGGCTTTCTGCAACGCACCCCGCGCGGCCGCGTCGCCACCGAAATCTGCCGCCTGCATTTCGGTTTGAAAGCGGAATAAGGCCGTCTGAAAACAAAAAACGGAGCAGCCGCCGTGAAACTGAAACTACCCTATCCGCCCGAAGCCGTTGCCTCGTTTTTCCTTTATGACTACGAATTTATCGACTATTAGGGCGTGTTGACATTCGACTTTTGAAGCGGATTTTTTGGCATAAAACGGCAGATGCAAGGCGAAAATGCGAGCCTATGCCGCTCATAGGCGAGTATTTTCAACGCGGCAGATGCCGTTTTAGGACGGAAAAGCCGCCAAAATGTTGATTGTCAACACGCCCTATAACTTTATGCGCGACCCGCGCGAATGCCTGGAAAACTACGCCGCCTACGAAGCAGCTGTACGCGCGCATTTTGCCGCCCGCGTCCCCGTCGACAAAATGCCAAGCATCCCGATAAACGCCCTGTGGCTGCCGCCTTTCGTCCTCGCCGCCGTCTTAAAAGACGGCATCGCCCAATACGAACGGCGGCAGGGCATCAGCTCTTCTTGGTATCCCGACGCGCCGCTCGACAAATGCTGGACGCTGGGCTGCGTGCTGTTCCACCTTAAAGACAGCGAATACACCGGCGGCTCGTCGCTGCTGCTGTCGCCCTTCGAGCTGGACATTCCCCTGTATGGCTTATAGGCCGTCTGAAAACCGTTCAGACGTCCTCAGCCGCCCGCCGCAAAGCTGCTATAATCCGCGCCGTTTCAGGCCGTCTGAAAAAGCGTTTTCAGACGGCCTCACTATTCAAAACCGGACACCCCATGAAACCCTCGATTTTAGACAAACTGCAAACCCTCGCCGACCGCCTCGAAGAAGTTACCGCGCTGTTGGGTTCGCCCGAAGCCACCGCCGACATGGACAACTACCGCAAGCTCACGCGCGAACACGCCGAGCTGACCCCCGTAGTCGAAACCTTCCAACGCTACACCCAAGCGCAAAACGACATCGCCGACGCGCAAGAAATGCTGTCTGACCCCGAAATGAAAGACTTTGCTGCCGAAGAAATCGAAGCGGCCAAAGCGCGCATGGAAGCCTTGGACACCGAGTTGCAAAAACTCCTGCTGCCCAAAGATGCCGACGACGACAAAAACATCTTCATCGAAATCCGCGCCGGTACCGGCGGCGACGAAGCCGCGCTGTTTGCCGGCGACCTCTTGCGTATGTACAGCCGCTACGCCGAACGTAACCGCTGGCAGGTGGAAATCGTTTCCGCCAACGAAAGCGAGCTGGGCGGCTATAAAGAAGTCATCGCCCGCATCATCGGGCTGGGCGTGTACAGCCGTCTGAAATTCGAGTCGGGCGGTCACCGCGTGCAGCGCGTACCCGCCACCGAAAGCCAGGGGCGCATCCACACATCCGCCTGCACCGTCGCCGTGATGCCCGAAGCGGACGAACTCGAAGAAATCCAACTCAACCCCGCCGACTTGCGTATCGACACCTTCCGCGCATCCGGCGCGGGCGGCCAACACATCAACAAAACCGATTCCGCCGTACGCATCACCCATCTTCCCACCGGCATGGTGGTCGAATGCCAAGACGGCCGCAGCCAGCACGCCAACAAAGCCCAAGCAATGAAAGTGCTCGCCGCGCGGCTGAATGACGCGCAAAAACGCGAAGCCCAAGCCAAAGAAGCCGCCGAACGCAAATCTCTTATCGGCAGCGGCGACCGCAGCGAGCGCATCCGCACCTACAACTACCCGCAAGGCCGCGTTACCGACCACCGCATCAATCTCACCCTGCATAAGCTCGATTTTGTGATGGACGGCGATATGGAAGAAATCACCGCCGCGCTGATTGCCGAGCATCAGGCCGAGCTTCTGGCCGCAATGGGCGATTAAACGCAAAGGCCGTCTGAAAATCTGTTTGCAATCTTTCAGACGGCCTGAATCCCAATAGGAAACCCACCCATGTCCTTCACCTTCCGCCGCCACAAAAAACTGCACAAACAAGCCTACGCCGCCTTCGACAGCGGCGAACTGGCGCAGGCCGCCGAACACTTCGCCAAGCTGGTCAAACGCTTTCCCGACGACAGCAGCTACCACTACATGCAGGGTTTGACCGCCAAAAACCGCATAGACTGGCTGACCGCCCTGCGTGCCAACCTGTGCGCCATCGAATGCGCCGATGGTTTTGCCGAAGGCGTGCACTGGAACGCCGCCTTCGTCCGCTGCTCCGCCGCCGCAGACGCACAGGCACTCACCGAACTGCTGGAACAACACGGCTGGACGGCTGAAGACTGGACGCAAAGCCTGCGCTATCTCTGCCTGCGTTGCAGCTACGGTATCCCGCACCAACACACAGCCGACGCCGAAAAAGCCGTTGACAACAGCTGGCAGACCGAGCGCAGCATCGGCATCGCCGCCCCTGTTACCCAATCCGCCGAACTGGCCCCCTACAAAGCTGGGCACCCGCCGCCGCAGGCCGCGCATTCTCCGAACTCTGCCGGCAAGACTTCGCCCCGCCCGCACGGCAGGACGGCAAGGTCTGGTGGGTTTGGCATGAAGATTGATTAAAGGCCGTCTGAAAAACCGCTGCCGTTTTCAGAAACATCATTCCCGCACAGGCCGCAACGGCCTCCGCCACCTGTTTTTCAAACCATCCGACACCGAAAGGACCATCCGTGAATCAAGCAGCCAAACTTCTCCTTGCCGCCCTGCTCTGCGCCGCCCCCGCCGCGCAGGCCGACACCCCCGTCGAAATCGACACCAGCCACGGCAAAATCAAACTCACCCTCGACGAAAAACGCGCGCCGAAAACCGTTGCCAACTTCGTGCGCTACGCCCGCAGCGGCTTCTACGACAACACCGTCTTCCACCGCGTAATCGACGGCTTTATGATCCAAGGCGGCGGCTTCACCGCCGACATGGCGCAGAAAGCCACGGAAAAAGCCGTGCCCAACGAAGCGGCCAACGGCCTGAAAAACAGCGCGGGCACCATCGCCATGGCGCGCACCGGCAACCCACATTCGGCCACCAGCCAGTTTTTCATCAACCTCGCCGACAACCCCAACCTCGACCACAAAAACACCACGCCCGAAGGCTACGGCTATGCCGTGTTCGGCAAAGTCACCTCGGGCATGGACGTTGTGCGTGCCATCGGCAAAGTGAAAACCGGCGACCACGGTTTCCACCAAAACGTTCCCGTCAAACCCGTCGTGATCCGCAAAGTCACCGTTTTGCAATAAAGCGTTGCCGCAAAGCAGAGGCCGTCTGAAAGCCCCGTTCCGTCTTTCAGACGGCCTGTTTTGTTTTTTCAGACGGCCTCAAATCCTTTTTTCCGCAGCAAAACATTGACCGCCTACGGCAAAACACGGATAATCCGCCGCTTTCGTCGGCACTGCCCGGCCAAACCGAATCCCGCCGCCGCGCACAAGGCGCGGCTTTGTTAGGAGGTGATGTGTCCCTCACGGCGCGTAACCCGCCCTGCCCCGCCGCAGAAAGCGTTACCGAACCCCATTTGACCCGCCGTCGCCCTTTTCAGACGGCCTCACAGAATTTAAAGGAAACAAAATGCCTACAATCAAAGTTAAAGAAAACGAACCCTTCGAAGTTGCCATGCGCCGTTTCAAACGCGCCATCGAAAAAACCGGTCTCTTGACCGAACTGCGCGCCCGTGAAGCCTACGAAAAACCGACAACCGAACGCAAACGCAAAAAAGCCGCCGCTGCCAAACGCCTGCAAAAACGCCTGCGCAGCCAGCAGCTGCCGCCGAAAATGTACTGATTCCGACGGGCTTTACCGTTCCGACACCGCGCCTTTCGTTTGGCGCGGTGTTTTTCTATAATGCGCCCTCCCCAACGAGACAAGGAAACCCGAAATGTCCCTGAAACAGCAAATCAACGAAGACATGAAAACCGCCATGCGCGCCAAAGACCAAACCGCGCTCGGCACCATCCGCCTCATCAACGCCGCCGTCAAACAGTTTGAAGTAGACGAACGCGCCGAAGCCGACGACGCGCGTATCACCGCCATCCTCGGCAAAATGATCAAACAGCGCAAAGACAGCGCGAAAATCTACGCCGAAGCCGGACGGCAGGATCTGGCCGACAAAGAAAATGCCGAAATCGCCGTGCTGAACCGCTACCTGCCCGAGATGCTTTCCGCCGAAGCAATAGCCGCCGAAGTGGCCGCCGCCGTTGCCGAAACCGGCGCATCCTCGCCCGCCGACATGGGCAAAGTGATGGGCGTACTCAAAGCCAAGCTCGCAGGCAAAGCCGATATGGGCGAAGTGAACAAAGCCGTCAAAGCCGCCCTGTCGCAATAAACCCCAAGGCCGTTCCCGCCTTCGCGGGAATGACGTTTCCGAAAGCAGCTTCAACGCGGTTGGATTCATTCCGCATCCGATCCGCACCGCTGCAATCGGACGTTCAGACGGTCTCCTGCCATATCGCACAAGGATCGCCCCATGCGCCAGTCCTCCCTCTTCTTCCCGCTGCTGCTGATTACCGTCGGCGCCGTTTGGTTTCTCAAAACCACCGACATCCTGCCAGCTACCTCCACCCTGATTGCCATCGGCCTGGCCGCTTTCGGCCTCCTCGTGCTGCTGGCCGACGGCATCAACAAACAGTCCGTCGTTGCCGGCCCCCTGCTGATGTACTGCGGCGCGGCACTCTACCTGCAAAGCGAATACCTGCTCGACACCTCGCCGCTTGCCGCCTTCGGCATGATCCTCCTCGGCTGCCTGCTCCTGCTCTCGCGCAGCAGCCTCATCCCTTACAAAAGCGCCCATAAGCCGCCCGTGCAGTAACTTTTGAGAGGGTACACAAAAGGCCGTCTGAAAACCCTGTTTCGGGCTTTCAGACGGCCTTTTCTCATAAGCTGTCGGGGCAAACTGTGTTTAACCCATAAGGCTTATTTTTTCTTTTTCTGCGGCGGCAAATCGGTGCACACACCCAGCGCCACTTCCGCGCTCATGCCGATGGATTCGCCAAGCGTCGGGTGTGGGTGGATGGTTTTGCCGATGTCGGCGGCATCGCAGCCCATTTCGATGGCCAGACAGATTTCGCCGATCATATCGCCGGCGTGTGTGCCGACGATGCCGCCGCCGATAATCAGGCCGGTTTCGGCGTCGAAAATCAGCTTGGTGAAGCCTTCGTCGCGGCCGTTGGCGATGGCGCGGCCGGAAGCTGCCCACGGGAACACGGATTTGGTGATTTTGATGCCGTCGCGTTTGGCGATTTCTTCGGTTACGCCCACCCAAGCCACTTCGGGGTCGGTGTAGGCGACGCCGGGAATCACGCGGGCATCGAAGTAGGCTTTGTGGCCGGCGCAGTTTTCGGCGGCAACGTGGCCTTCGTGTACGGCTTTGTGCGCCAGCATGGGCTGACCGACTACGTCGCCGATGGCGTAGATGTGCGGCACGTTGGTACGCATTTGTTTGTCGACTTCGATAAAGCCGCGTTCGGTAACGGCCACGCCGGCTTTTTCCGCGCCGCAGAGTTTGCCGTTGGGCGCGCGGCCTGCGGCCACCAGTACGAGGTCGTAGCGTTGCGGCTCTTTGGGCGCTTTTTCGCCTTCAAAGCTCACGTAGATGCCGTCTGCTTTGGCTTCCACGGCTACGGTTTTGGTGTTGGTCATGATGTTGTCGAAGCGGTGGGCGTTCATTTTTTCCCACACTTTAACCAAGTCGCGGTCTGCGCCCTGCATCAGGCCGTCCATCATTTCCACTACGTCTAATCGTGCGCCCAGCGTGCTGTAAACCGTGCCCATTTCCAAACCGATGATGCCGCCGCCGATAATCAGCATTTTTTGCGGCACTTGGCGCAGTTCGAGCGCGCCGGTGCTATCGACGATGCGCGGATCTTGCGGGATAAACGGCAGGTTCACCACGCGGCTGCCCACGGCAATGATGGCGTTTTTGAAAGCGATGGTTTTCTTGGCGCCGGTTTCGGTAAGCGCGCCGTCGTATTGGCTACCTTCGGTCAGGGAAACTTGCAGATGGTTGGCGCCGACAAATTCGCCTTTACCCTGAATCAGATCGACTTTGCGCGCTTTGGCCATGCCCGCCAGACCGCCGGTAAGTTTGCCGATCACTTTTTCTTTGTAGCCGCGCAGCATGTCGATGTCGATTTCCGGCGCGGGGTATTTGATGCCGTTGGCAGCCAGGTGTTTCACTTCGTCAATCACCGCCGCATTGTGCAGCAGGGCTTTAGACGGGATACAGCCCACATTCAGGCACACGCCGCCGAGCGTTTTGTACTGATCGACGATGGCGACTTTCAAGCCTTCGTCGGCTGCGGCGAAAGCGGCGGAATAGCCGCCCGGGCCGCCGCCCAGTACCACTACGTCGTATTCGGCATCGGCATTGCCGCTGAACGATGCGGCTTGCGGCGCAGGCGTTGCGGCTTTCGGGGCTTCAGGCTGCGCGGCAGGCGCAGGAGCGGCTGCGGCTTTGGGGGCTTCGGCGGCCGCACCTTCGGCTTCAATCACGGCAATCAGGCCGCCTTCGGAGATTTTGTCGCCCACTTTGACTTTCACTTCTTTCACCACGCCGGCGGCTTCGGCCGGTACGTCCATCGTGGCTTTGTCGGTTTCCAAAGTAATCAGGGTGTCGTCGATGGCAACCTTATCGCCGGCTTTGATTTCCACGGCGATGATGTCCACGTTTTCATGTCCGCCGATGTCGGGGACTTTTAATTCGATTAAGCTCATGTTTATTTAACCTTTCTGCTGGTGCAGGAGCAAGTTGCGTTCCGTCGGGATGCAGCATACGCGTTTCAGACGGCATCATGCTGCAAAGCCTTGTTTTCGGCTTTCAGACGGCCTTTCGTATTGGCAAGGCCGTCTGAAAACGCTTTACAGGGTAATGCGGCGGAAGTCTTTCAACAGGTTGGCCAGGAACACGGTGAAGCGCATGCCGGCCGCGCCGTCGATGACGCGGTGGTCGAACGACAGCGACAGCGGGCACATCAGGCGCGGCTCAAATGCGGAGCCGTTCCAAACCGGTTTCATCTGCGATTTGCACACGCCCAAGATGGCTACTTCTGGGGCGTTCACAATCGGGGTGAAGCCGGTGCCGCCGATGCCGCCGAGGCTGGAAATGGTGAAGCACGCGCCCTGCATTTCCTGCGGTTTGAGCTTGCCTTCGCGGGCTTTTTTGCTCAATTCGGTCAGCTCTTGGCTGATTTCTTTCAAGCCTTTTTTGTCCACGTCTTTGATTACGGGCACAACCAAACCGTTGGGCGTGTCGGCGGCAAAGCCGATGTGGAAGTATTTTTTCAACACCAGATTATCGCCGTCGAGCGAGGAATTGAACTCGGGGAAGGCTTTGAGCGCGGCCACGGAAGCCTTGATGATAAAGGCCAGCGGCGAGAGTTTCACGCCTTCGCGTTCCCACTCTTTGTTGAGCTGTTTGCGGAAGTTTTCCAGCTCGGTCATGTCAGCATCTTCGTGAACGGTAACGTGCGGAATCACTACCCAGTTGCGCGACAGGTTTTGACCGGAGATTTTTTTGATGCGGGAGAGTTCTTTGACTTCGATTTCGCCGAATTTGGCAAAATCCACTTTCGGCCACGGCAGCAGGTTAAGTCCGCCGCCCAAAGAGGCTGCGGCAGGCGCAGCGGCTGCACCGCCCTGCATCACGGATTTCACGAAAGCTTTGATGTCTTCGCCCATGATGCGGCCTTTCAGACCCGTACCTTTGACGCGACCCAAATCCACGCCCAATTCGCGCGCGAGTTTGCGGGCAGAGGGGCCTGCGTGGGCTTTGGCAAACGCAGCTTCGTCAACGGGCGTATTGCCAAAGGCGGCCACAGGCGCGGGCGCGGCGGCAGGTGCGGAAACAGGCGCAGGGGCTGCGGCCGGAGCCGGCGCGGCGGCTTTCGGTGCTTCGGAGGCCGTCTGAACGGCGGCGGCTGCGGCGGCAGAGCCTGCGGTTTCCACTTCGATGATGGCTGTGCCTTCGGAAACTTTGTCGCCCACTTTCAGGTAAACGGCTTTCACGACACCGGCGGCGGTGGAAGGTACGTCCATCGTTGCTTTGTCGGTTTCCAATGTAATCAGTGTGTCTTCTTCGGCCACGGTGTCGCCGACTTTGATTTCCACAGCAATCACGTCCACATCGCTGTGGCCGCCGATGTCGGGCACGTTGACTTTGACGGTTGCGCCGCCCGCAGCGGGTGCGGGAGCGGCAGCAGGTGCCTCTTGCGCCGCAGGAGCTTGGGCGGGCGCAGGGGCTGCGTCTGCGGCAGCCGCGCCAGTTTCGACGGTCAGAATCAGGCCGCCTTCGGAGATTTTGTCGCCCACTTTGACGCGCACTTCTTTCACCACGCCTGCGGCATCGGCAGGTACGTCCATGGTGGCTTTGTCGGTTTCGAGGGTAATCAGGGTGTCGTCCACGGCGATGGTGTCGCCTGCTTTGACTTCGACGGCGATGATGTCCACGTTTTCGTGGCCGCCGATATCGGGTACTTTGATTTCTACGATGCTCATCGAGCGTTCCTTTTTTCTTGGTGATGCCGTCTGAAAAGGCTTTCAGACGGCCTGTTGTTCTACGGGATGTTTCATCCCGAAACCGTGTTCCGCTGCGGTGTTTCAGACGGCCTCACTGTATGGAGGCCGTCTGAAAGCAGCCGTTTAGCGTTTCCAGCTGGGCGCTGTGTCGGTTTTGATGCCGTATTTCTCAATCGCCTGCTGTACGGTTTCTTTGCCGATTTTGCCTTGGTCGGCCAGTGCGCTGAGGGCGGTAACGGCTACGTTGTAGCGGTCTACCTCGAAGAAGGAGCGCAGGTTGGCGCGGCTGTCGGAGCGGCCGAAACCGTCGGTGCCCAGGACGTGGTAGTCGTTGGGGATGTAAGCGCGGATGCGGTCGGCGAAGCTGCGCACGTAGTCGGTGGCGGCGATAACCGGGCCGTCGTGTCCTTGCAGCTGGCTGGTGACAAACGGCAGTTTGTTTTCTTCCAGCGGGTGCAGGCGGTTGTAGCGTTCGACTTCGATGGCGTCGCGGTGCAGCAGGTTGAAGGACGGGCACGACCAGATGTCGGCATCGACGCCGAAGTCGTTTTTCAGCAGGTCGGCTGCGGCAATCACTTCCTGCAAAATGGTGCCCGAACCCATCAGCTGTACTTTTTTACCGCCGTTTTCGCCGGCTTTGAGCAGGTACATGCCTTTGAGGATTTCCTCTTCAATGCCTTCGCGCTGCGGTAGGGCGGGATGGGTGTAGTTTTCGTTCATCAGGGTGATGTAGAAGAAGACGTCTTCGTTGTCGACGTACATTCTCTGCAAACCGCTGTGGACGATAACGGCCACTTCGTAAGAGAAAGTGGGATCGTAGCTGACGCAGTTGGGAATCAGGTCGGCCTGAATCTGGCTGTGGCCGTCTTCGTGTTGCAGGCCTTCGCCGTTGAGCGTGGTACGGCCTGCGGTGCCGCCCAAGAGGAAGCCGCGCGCGTGCATGTCGCCCGCCGCCCAGGCCAGGTCGCCGACGCGCTGGAAGCCGAACATGGAATAGTAGATGTAGAACGGAATCATGGCGAAGCGGCTGTTGGCGTAGCTGGTGGATGCGGCAATCCAGTCGGCCATCGCGCCCGGTTCGTTGATGCCTTCCTGCAGGATTTGACCGTCTACGCTCTCTTTATAGAACATGAGCTGGTCTTTGTCCTGCGGGGTGTACTGCTGGCCTTTGGGGTTCCAGATGCCGTATTGGCGGAACATGCCTTCCATGCCGAAGGTGCGGCTTTCGTCGGGAACGATCGGGACGATGCGCCGGCCGATCTGTTTGTCTTTCAACAAGGTAGCCAGCACGCGCACGAAGGCCATGGTGGTGGAGAATTCGCGGTCGCCGCTCGATTGCAGCTGG
The DNA here is from genome assembly GCF_044772855.1 of Neisseria sp. 23W00296. NCBI lineage: Bacteria > Pseudomonadati > Pseudomonadota > Betaproteobacteria > Neisseriales > Neisseriaceae > Neisseria > Neisseria sp. 23W00296. Next base: position 1,253,000 of record NZ_CP173024.1, read on the forward strand.
GCGTCGAAATCGCTTAGTGCAGGAATCGGCAGGGCTTCGTTGTTGGGGTTGCGCTGGGGCAGGTAGCCGCCAAGGGCGTTGCGGCGCTCGCGCAGGTATTTCATTTCTTCGCTGTCTTCGGGGAAGCGGAAGTAGGGCAGATCGCCGCTGTCAATCTGCTCGTCGGTTACCGGAATGCCGAAGCGGTCGCGGAACTGTTTGAGCGATTTGACGTCCATTTTTTTGGCTTGGTGGGCGATGTTCTGGCCTTCGCCGGACTGTCCCATACCGTAGCCTTTGATGGTTTTGGCCAGAATGACGGTGGGGCGGCCGCCGGCGTTGTTCACCGCTTCGTAGTAGGCGGCATATACTTTGTGCGGGTCGTGGCCGCCGCGGTTCAGTGCCCATACTTCCTCGTCGGACATGTTGGCAACCATGGCTTTGAGTTCGGGCGTATTGAAGAAGTGCTCGCGGACGTAGGCGCCGTCTTTGGATTTATAGGTCTGATAGTCGCCATCGAGACATTCGTTCATGCGGTTTTTCAGAGCGTTGTTGGTATCGCGTGCCAAGAGGGCGTCCCAGCGGCTGCCCCAAATGACTTTCAGCACGTTCCAGCCGGCGCCGCGGAAGTTGCCTTCCAATTCCTGAATGATTTTGCCGTTGCCGCGTACCGGGCCGTCGAGGCGTTGCAGGTTGCAGTTAATGACGAAAATCAGGTTGTCCAAGCCTTCGCGGGCGGCCAATGCAATCGCACCCTGGCTTTCGGGTTCGTCCATTTCGCCGTCGCCGCAGAAACACCAAACTTTGCGACCTTTGGTTTTGGCCAAGCCGCGCGATTCGAGGTATTTCAGGAAACGCGCCTGATAAATCGCCATCAGAGGGCCAAGACCCATGGATACGGTGGGGAACTGCCAGAAGTCGGGCAGAAGATGCGGGTGCGGGTAGGAAGGCAGGCCGTTGCCGCCGACTTCCTGACGGAAATTGTCGAGCTGCTCGTCGGTCAGACGGCCTTCGACATAAGCGCGGGCATAAAGGCCGGGAGCGGAGTGGCCTTGGGCAAAAACCAAATCGCCTTCTTCGCCGTCTCCTTTGGCGCGCCAAAAGTGGTTGAAGCCGACGTCGTACAGCGTGGCGGCCGATTGGAAGGAAGCAATGTGGCCGCCCAGTTCCAAATCTTTTTTACCGGCACGCAGCACCATGGCGGCGGCGTTCCAGCGGATGATCGAACGGATGCGGTGTTCCAGCTCGTGGTTGCCGGGCGACTTCTGCTCTTTGCCCACCGGGATAGTGTTCAGATAGGCTGTGGTCGCGTCAAACGGCATATGGATGCCGCGGCGGCGGGTGTATTTCACCAGATTTTCCAGCAGGAAGTGGGCGCGGTCGGTACCTTCGTTTTCGAGCACGGAGCTGAGCGCATCCAGCCATTCCTGCGTTTCAATCGGATCGATGTCGTTGATTTGGTTGGACATAGATTATCCCTTCAGTTGAGAGTTATGGAACACGGCAAAAGCCGCACCGTTTGGTTCTGCCGGAAGGAGGCCGTCTGAAAAGGCGGCTGCCCTCCGCTGATAGACGCGCCCCGTCCGGATCCTGCTCCGAAGCGCTTTTTGCGGGCACATTTTAGCCGCGAAATGCTATCAGTTATCCCCCGTGCTTGCAAATCGCCGAACGGCTTTTTTGCGCGGAATCAAAAAACCGCCGGCCTTTCCGGCGGGCGATTTTTCGTTTGTGAAAAACAAAAGCGGCAATGCCGTCTGAAAAATGTTCGGATAAAATCAAAAACAACAGAAACGGAAAAATACCCGCAGCGGATAAGAACGGTTTTCAGACGGCCTCAAATAAGTTAAAAACGGTAAAGGCAGCACGGCGGTTTCGTGCCCGCAAGGGCAGGCACGGCTCAGAAGTTTTTTGCGTCCTCCCCTTCCCTGCGCTGCCGTTTGAGCAGAATCAGCACCGCGCCATCGTTGTTTTGGTGCGGTTCGGCGTAGGCCAGAACGTCGGGGTGCATCATCAGCCAGCGGCGCACGAGGTTTTTCAGTTTCGGCTGATAACCTACCGAACCTAACCCGCTGCCGTGGACGATTTCGCCGCACACGCCGCGCCGCTGCACGAAAACGATAAATTCGTTCAACACCTGCTGCGCTTCTTCCTGCGTGTAGCCGTGCAGATCGACATCGGCGACAATCGTGTAATAACCGCTCTGCAAACGCTTGATATCGGCTTGGCCGCGGCCGTTTTTGCTGAATTGTGCGGGTACGTCCAGCCATTGCCCGTCGCCGACGTAAAAATAGTTTTCCGCCTCCTCTTCCCGCACATCGCGGCTGCGCGGGCGGATGGGCGACAAATCGCGCGGCGGCTCGTAGCGCTGCGTGCTTTTCAGGGGCTTCACATCGCCCATCAGGGCGGCGAAATCGGGTTCTTTCCGCGCCTGCCGCGCCGTTTCGCGCTGCCGCTCCTGTGCGGCCTGCGCTTCTTCTTTCGCCTGTTTGCCGAGGTTTTTCATCAGCTCTTGGAAATCGGTTTTTCCGTTCATATTCTGTATGTGTCCTTACGTGATGCGGTTGCAGGCGCGGGAGCCTACCGCCGCGGCGCTGCGCCGTCAAATGCCGCGGCCGTTCGGTTTCTTCCCCACAGCGTGTAGAATGCGCGTTTTTCGTTTTCAGACGGCCTCAGAAGCAATTATGGATACAGTCAGACAGCGCCCCATCGGAGTGTTCGATTCGGGAGTGGGCGGCCTCACCAACGTGCGTGCCCTGATGGAGCGCCTGCCGATGGAAAACATCGTCTATTTCGGCGACACCGCCCGCGTACCCTACGGCGTCAAATCCCGCGCCACCATCGAAAACTTCACCGCGCAAATCGTCGGCTTCATGCTCGAACACGACGTCAAAGCCCTCGTTATCGCCTGCAACACCATCGCCGCTGTGGCCGGCCACAAAGTGCGGCAGATGGCGGGCAATATGCCCGTACTCGACGTGATTAGCGCCGGCGCACAGGCTGCCCTGCAGGTCACCCGCAACAACCACATCGGCGTACTGGCCACCAACACCACCGTCAACAGCAACGCCTACGCCCGCGAAATCCACCGCCACCGCCCCGAAGCACGCGTCCAGTCGCAGGCCTGCCCGCTGTTTGTGCCGCTGGTAGAAGAAGGCTGGCTCGACCACGAAGTCACCCGCCTCACCGCCCGCGAATACCTCAAACCGCTCCTAGCCGAAGACGCGGACACGCTGGTGCTCGGCTGCACGCACTACCCGCTGCTCAAACCCCTGCTGCACCGCGAAGCGCCGCACCTGCAACTGGTCGACTCCGCCGTCACCACCGCCGAAGCCGTTGCCCGCGCCCTGCAGGAAAAAGACCTGCTTAACGACGGCAGCGGCGGCGCGGCTGACTACCGTTTCTACGTCAGCGACATCCCGCTGCGCTTCCAAACCATAGGCGAACGTTTTTTGGGACGCAGCCTGCAGCAGATAGAAATGGTGACGCTGGGCTGACGCGGTGCATCGCGGGCAGCATCAGGCCGTCTGAAAACGGAGCTTCAACGAAGTTAAAGCATCCGGATACATAAAACTTTCAGACGGCCTTTCTCTTGACCGCCGCGGCCTTGTTCCGTATAGTGCGCGCCTTCCCGCAACGCGCCCATCGTCTAGAGGCCTAGGACACTGCCCTTTCACGGCGGCAACCGGGGTTCGAATCCCCGTGGGCGTGCCAGCATTTGCAAAAAGGACTTTCGGATTTGCTCTGAAAGTCCTTTTTTCTTAGTCAAACCTTCAATCCGGTTATACCAAGGCCGTCTGAAACATGATTCAGACGGTCTCTTCGTGTCACATATTCTTTGTGGCTGTACTAGATAAGCAGTCATGTTAGACTACAAAAATGAAGATAACCCGTTGTAAACTAAAAAAGAGTATTCAAAAGAAACTGCTTCAGTTTTTTGTACTCGAAGTTACTGCCCGTTCGGCTGCTGATTTATTGGGCATCCACCCCAATTCGGCAGTGCTGTTTTACCGCAAGATTCGCGAAGTCATCAGCCATCATCTTTCATTGGAAGCCGATACGGTTTTTGGCGGCTCAATTGAGTTGGACGAGAGTTATTTTGGCGGACACCGCAAAGGCAAACGCGGACGCGGTGCGGCAGGAAAGGTGGCAGTCTTTGGCATTCTCAAACGCGGCGGCAAGGTTTATACCGTGGTTGTTGAAAACGCTAAAAGAGAGACGTTATTTCCTGTTATAACAAAGAAAATTATGCCTGACAGTATTGTCTATACGGATTGTTTGAGCAGCTATGATGTGTTGGATGTAAGCGGATTTACCCACCACCGCATTAATCACAGCAAGCTGTTTGCCGACAGACAAAACCACATCAACGGCATTGAAAACTTTTGGAATCAGGCAAAACGCGTACTGCGCAAATACAATGGAATCGACCGCAAATCTTTCCCGTTGTTCTTGAAAGAATGCGAGTTCCGCTTTAACTTTGGCACACCTTCCGAGCAGCTTAAAGTGCTGCGTCGGTGGTGTGAAATTTAGGGCTTATCTAGTACAGCCCCTATTCTTTTCTTTAAGCCCAACACCCGATGTAATCCCACTCAAAACAACAATCACGCAGCCCATTTCAGCCCGTCTGAATCTGTCGCCCGAGGCGTTTATGGAACGGTACGGCCGTCTGAACGTGGTCGGGGAGAGCCTGACGCAGGACGGGGTGTTTTCGCAGGCGTTGGCTTCCGCGCCGCCTAAAGGCTGGGTGCATGTTGCGGACGGAGCGGAAGCGGCTGCGTTATGGAACGGCACAAGCGACGCGCAGGCGGTGTTTTGGGATATGCCGCAGGGGAAACTGGCGCAAGATGTACCGTCGTTGGCGGGATATTCGTCGGTATCGGCGGACAAAAATGCCATCAACCATATCCGCAACCATCACGGCAATGCGGATACGGAAGCGGTACGCGGGCAGCTTGCAGTTACAGACGGCGATATTGCGCGTATTCCCGAGATTGTCGGCGGGTATGACGGCATCCGTTCGGTTGATATTGCGGGAACGCACAATAAGCGCGTGGTGTTCGCCAAGCGTTTTGATGATGGTTTGGTGGTGTATGTCGCCGAAAGCAGCGTGAGAAAGAAAGATTTGAAAGCTGTGAGTATGTGGAAGTATCCCCAATCGGCCAATGCCCAAGACGCTTTGAATCACGCCATGTCCCTGTACCCAACGCCCGAAACGGAAGGGGGCGTATCCCACATACAGGCTGATGATAGCGCAGCCGCCCCCCTCTTTCAAGACATGACCGCCGAACAGGCGCAGTTTGCCGAAACGGAAGCGGCATACGGCGGGCGCGAAGCCTATGAAGCGGCCAAGGCCGAAGGCAGAACCGAACTGGACTACCGCCAGTGGGTACAGGTGCGCACGCCTGCATTTAAGGAATGGTTCGGCGATTGGGAAAACAGCCCCGAAGAAGCGTCCAAAGTCGTGAATCCGAGAACGGGCGAGCCGTTGGTGGTGTATCACTATACAGAGGAACAATTTGACCAATTTGAACTCGCTAAGGCGCGGCAATACAGTGATATTCCTGCATTCTTCTTTACTACCGACCCCGAAATGGGTATGGAATACGGCAGCAATGAAATGCAGGTTTTCCTGAATATTCGGAATCTGACGAAAAAACCGAATATCTCTTCCGGCAAAGACGGCAAAGCATTGCGTGAAGAGTTGGTAGAACAGGGTTATGACGGCACGATTGTTGATGATTCATACGATGATGTATTGAGTATCGAATATGCCGCTTTCAACCCCAACCAAATCAAATCCGCCACGGCCAACAGCGGCGCATTCTCGGCAGATAACGACAGCATTCTGTATCAGAGCATCTATGAAGACGCTTTGGACAAGATGGAACGGGCGTTTGGCAAAATGGGCGTGCCGGTTCGCCGCGACACTTCGCGCGTATCGGCTTCGGAATACCTGTATGCCTATCTCGACGACCCCGACGGCGAAAATCCGCGCTATGTGAAGTTCCGCGCTTCCAATCACGATCTGCCCGCGCACTATGCCGACAACTTCGCAGAGCGTACCTATGATGTGAAGTCGGGCAAAAACGCAACACACGTCACAGACGGCGATTGGGCAGACGCAGTCAAATGGTTTGCGAACGAATACGGCCTGAAAATACCGGCATCGGTCAAGGCTTCGTTAACGAAACGGGCGCAAGGCTATTCAGACAGCAAGCTGATCCGCAACACCATCGCGCATTTGGAGAACCAGCTTGCCGCCGTTGAAGCGGCAGCGCAAGACGACAGCATTACCTATACGCGCTCGGGCAGCAAAAAAAGCGGCTACTTCCGTGATGCGGTCGGCAAAACCGTTTCAACCATCCCCCAGTTGTCCGGGCAAAACCAGATGGCGACGAAACAGGAGCAGATTGACGCGCTGCGCGAAATGCTTTCGGCACGCCTGGCCGAAGTGAAAGACCAACTGCTCCGCCAAGACGCACGCGGCATGTTCGACCGCATGGGCAACACCATCGCCCTCTTGAAAAACGCCGACGCTTCGACCTTTATCCATGAGTTCGGCCATTTCGAGTTGGAAGTGATGAGCCGCATCGAGCGGGATTTGCGCGCCGTTCCGGTTTCGGAAATGACGGAGGGCGAGCGGCAGGTGCTGGCGGACTTTCAGACGGCCTTGGACTGGTTCGGCGTGAAGGACGCGGATACTTGGGCGGCGATGAGCCTTGAAGAGCAGCGCGAGCATCACGAGAAATTCGCGCGTGGTATGGAAGCCTATCTGTTTGAGGGCAAAGCGCCGAACGAAGCCCTGCGCGGCGTATTCAGCCGCATGGCGCGACTGCTGAAACGCATCTACCGCTCCCTGCTGAATCTGAATGTGGAACTGTCGGACGACATACGCGGCGTATTCGACCGCCTGCTGGCAAGTGACGGGCAGATTGCGGAAACCTCGTATATCAACGGCGCGACGCTGCTGTTTGCCGAAGACGCACAATTTCAGGCGATGGATGAAGCGGCGCGGCGCGAAGCGGAGGACGAACTGGGCAGACGCGCCCTGCGCGATATGGCCTTTGCCCGCAACGCCCGCAGCCGCGAGATACGCCGCCTGAAAAAGGAATACAAGGCCGACTTTGCGCGGGCGGAGATGGCGGCACGCGGCAGCATCATGAAGCAGCCCGTCTACCGCGCATGGCAGCTTTTGACGGCGAAGATGACCGACGAGGACAGAATCGACGGCAACAGCAAGGAAGAGCGCGAGTTCAGGCGCAAGGCCAAAGTGTTGCAGGGCAAGCCCGTGTACACCATCGCGACGCGTACCGCGCCACAGGGTTTTAAAGCATTGCGGGAATGGGCGCAGGATATTTTCGACAAGGTAGGCAATCAGGCCGCAAACCCTGAAATCGGCACTGTTTTACTGAACGAACGTTCGGTGCGCGACTCCATTGCCCACGGCATGAATCCGTTTAAGGCGGAGGCTTTTCAGGCTGTGCCCGATGTGATCGCAAAAGGCGCGGTAGTGCATCGGGGAGAGAATCCTGAAAACGGCGTGAAGTATGCCTATATCAGTGCGCCTGTAGTAATTGAAGGCAAAGAAGATATTGTTACGGTATTGGTGCGTGATTCGGGAGACGGCGGACGCATGTATCTGCACAGCGTCGCCACAAAAGAAAGTATCCTGAATGCCAGTGATACCGAGACGACTGAAATCAGCCGCGAAACGGGGAAGGTCAATTCAGGATACATAGCCAATATACTCCGCTCCTATCTCAAATACAAGCCCAAAACCGACCGCACCGCGCTTGATCCGTCGTCCGACACCCTTATGGCCGCCATCGCCAAACTGGGCGGCCTGAACAAAGACGAGCTGGTGCGCGAGTGGGGCTTGGATGCGAAAGACAAAATCCCCGCGCCGGTATTCGGTATGCCCGTTCTGCGGCGCACGAAAGGCCGCAGCATCGACGAGATGGCGGAACTGCTGGCCGAAGAAGGCTATCTGCCGACCGACAACGGCAAGGCCGACGTGCGCGATTTGGAAGAGCGTTTTTCAGACGGCCTCTCGGGGCGCGATTGGTACAGCCGCCACTATGTGCCGCGCGAAGAGAGAAAGGCGGGCGAAGAGGTCGTCAATCCCTTTGCGCTGACGGCCGTGCGGCTGGACGAAGACAGCCTGGCCGTCTTCTGTGCAGCAGCAATCTGCCGTCTTCCAAGAGGCCGTCTGAAACCGACCGCAGCCTGCCTCCCCTTTCAGACGGCCTTTCGGCTACAATTCCGCCCCCTTTACTCTCTATTAAGCAAACCCGCCATGAAAAACATTGTTATCCTGATTTCCGGACGCGGCAGCAATATGCAGGCCGTTGTCGAAGCCGCCATTCCCGACGTCCGCATCCGTGCCGTGCTCAGCAACAACGAACACGCTGCCGGACTGGTTTGGGCGGCAGAGCGCGGCATCGCCACCGCCGCCCTCAGTCACAAAAACTACCCTGACCGCGCCGCCTTCGATACCGCCATGGCAGCCGAAATCGACCGCTACGAGCCCGATCTCGTCGTCCTTGCCGGCTTTATGCGCATCCTGACGCCGGAATTCTGCCGCCGTTACGAAGGCCGTCTGATCAACATCCATCCTTCCCTACTGCCCGCATTCCCCGGCCTGCACACCCACCGGCGCGCCCTCGATGCCGGCTGCCGCCTTGCCGGCTGCACCATCCACTTCGTCACCCCCGAACTCGACTGCGGCCCGGTTATAACACAGGGCGCCGTACCCGTTTTCGACGGCGATACTGCCGACACTCTTGCAGAGCGCGTCCTCGCCGTAGAACACAAACTGCTGCCGCAGGCCGTCGCCGACTTTGCCGCAGGCCGTCTGAAAATATCCGGAAACCGCGTCAGCAACACCCGCTCTGCCGATTCGGATACATTTTTGTCCAACTGACTGCTTTCCGGCAGACGCGGAAAAAGGCCGTCTGAAACCGGTTTCGGCTTTCAGGCGGCCTTTGGTTTGTCCGCAGTTACTTTCCTGACATTAGCCACAAAACCGCACATCACCGCCGTTACAGACAAAACAAAACCGCTGTCGCGACAGGACGGCGGTTTTGTGCATAACAAGCTGTACGGCAGAAATCAGCCCTGTGCTTTGCGGGCAGGCAGTTTTTCTTTGATGCGGGCGGCTTTGCCGGTCAGACCGCGCAGGTAGTACAGCTTGGCGCGGCGCACGTCGCCACGGCGTTTGACTTCGATTTTTTCGACGTTGGGGGAGTAAAGCTGGAAAGTACGCTCGACGCCTTCGCCGCTGGAGATTTTGCGGACGATGAAGTTGCTGTTCAAACCGCGGTTGCGGCGGGAAATAACAACGCCTTCGTAAGCCTGCAGACGGCTGCGGTTACCTTCGACCACACGCACGGATACGACAACGGTGTCGCCCGGTGCAAATTCGGGGATGGTTTTGTTCAGGCGGGCGATTTCTTCCTGCTCGAGTTGTTGGATTAGATTCATTGTTTTTCCTAAATTATGATTGGATTTCCCGTTGCTCCTGCTCGATTTTCTGCAAGAGGCGGGCTTCCTGTGGGATCAAACTGCGCCGTGCCAGCAAATCCGGCCGGCGCACCAAGGTGCGTCGCAGCGATTGTTCCAACCGCCACTCGGCTATCAGGCCGTGGTTGCCCGAACGTAAGACTTCGGGAACAACCATGCCCTGAAATTCTGTGGGTCTGGTGTAGTGCGGACAATCCAAGAGGCCGTCTGAAAACGAGTCCTGCTCGGCAGAGCGCGCGTCGCCCAATACGCCGGGCACCAGTCTCAATACCGCATCCATCAGCATCATAGCGGGCAATTCGCCTCCGGAGACGACGAAGTCGCCGATACCGATTTCTTCATCAACGCCGCTTTGCAGCAACCGCTCGTCTATGCCTTCGTAGCGGCCGCACAGCAGTATAAGATCGGAAAGCTGCGCCAGTTCTGCTGCTTTTGCATGGGTCAGCGCTGCTCCCTGCGGGCTGAGGTATATCACCCTGCCCCTGCCGCTTTGCGTCTGCGCCCGTGCGGCTTCGATGGCGGCATAAAGCGGCGGTGCCATCATAATCATGCCCGGTCCGCCGCCAAACGGTCTGTCGTCGATATAGCCAAGTTTGTTGTCGGCAAAACGGCGCGGGTTGACCGCTTCAAACTGCCAAAGCCCCTGTTGCAGCGCCCTTCCGGTCACGCCGTAGCCGGTAATGCTGTCGAACATTTCCGGAAACAGGGTAATCGCTTGGATTTTCATCAGTAATCCGCAGCCCAATCGGCGGTGATGGTACGGTTTTCGCGGCTGACGTCATCGATAAAGTGATCAACGAAAGGAATCAGCTGCCGCCCTTTGTCGCCGTCGACGATGAGAATATCGTGCGCACCCGTTTGCATCAGCCCGGACACTGTACCGAGAGATTCGCCGCTGCGGCTGATAACCGCCATACCGACCAAATCCGCCCAATAATATTCTCCTTCTTCGGTTTGGGCGAAGTCGGCGCGGCTGATTTCGATGGTGTAGCCGCGCAGGGCGTGCGCGGCATCACGGTCGTTTGTGCCGGAAAATTTGACTTGCAGTTCGCTGCCGTTCAGTTTCCCGGCCTCAACTTCGACCTGAACGGCATGTGTGTCTTTACGCAGACGCCACTGCGGGTAATCCAGCAGGCTGTCGGCGTATTCGGTGTCAGCCGAGACTTTTACCCAGCCTTTCACGCCGAACGCGCCTTTGATGTAGCCCATGGCCACCCATTGCGTTTCGTCTGCCATAAATTAAGCGGCTGCCTGTTGCTCTTTAACCAGTTTGGCAACGGAATCGCTCATTTGCGCGCCCTGGCCGACCCAGTGGTTCAGGCGTTCGCTGTTCAGGCGGACGCGTTCCTGTTTTTCGTTGGCAACGGGGTTGTAGAAGCCGACGCGTTCGATGAAGCGGCCGTCGCGGCGGTTACGGCTGTCGGTCACGACAACGCTGTAAAAGGGACGTTTTTTCGAGCCGCCGCGGGCCAAACGGATAACTACCATGTTTATTTTCCTCAAATGAAAGTTCGGAGATACACAAAGGCGCGGATTTTAAGCTGCTTTGGCGGCTTCGCGCAAGCGTTTATTGCCGCAGCAGGCGGTTTTTCGGGCGTTTTTCTTTTTGCAGCGGCAGCTTCGCGGAAAAAAGGCCGCCGTCCTCCGCCGAAGGCGCGGTTTTGAAACCCAGTTTTGCGGCTAGGGCGAGCATGGCGGCGTTTCCGGCGAGGATTTCGGCGCAGACGGAACGGTAGCCCTGCCGCCCGGCGCTGCGCACCAGCAGCCGCATCAGATACTGCGCCAGTCCCTGCCCTTTCATGTCGGCGGCCACGGCGATGCCGAACTCACAGGCGTCGGGGAAACGCAGGCAGGCGTATTGCGCCCAGCCGGCCATCTCGCCGTTTCCGTACCACGCGGCAACGGCTGCCTCGCGGGCATAGTCCAAACGGCTGAAACGGGCAAGGCGCTCGCCCGGCAGTTCTTTGACGGCGCTCATAAAACGCGTGCGGCGGTCGTTTTCGTCCATATTGCGGACAAACTGCTGCAAGGCTTCGGCGTCTTCGGGCAAAAGCGGGCGGACGAAAAGTATCCGTCCGTCGGCGGCGGTGAAGAAGCGGCCGTCTGAAAGCGGCGCGGCGGCAAAAAACGGGGGGCTTTGTCCGTCGGCTTCCCGGGCGACAGACAGGCTTTCCGTCTGCATCCGTGCAGCGGCGGTATCGACGCGGATACGCAGCGATTGCAGCTGCGGCAGGCCGTAAGCGGCGGCATTGAGGGAAAACAGCAGCTGTTCCAGCGCGCCGGTCAGCCTGCTGCCGCCGAAAAAGCGGTTTAGGCGGCGGGCGTGGCCGGTGTCGAAGGGCGGCAGAAGCATCACCGTCTGTCCGCGGTATTGCGCTTCAAGCGCCGCGCCGTAGTGCGGCAGGATGCGGTAGGACAAAAGGCCGTCTGAAAACAGGTTTTCCGCTTCCGTCGGCGGCAGGTGCAGGGCGGCGGCAAGCTCGGTTGGATGCTCGGACAACAGCGCGGCCTGACGCAAATCGGGCGGCGACGGCGTCTGCTGCGGCGGTTTGGCGGCGGTTTGCCGCTCTTTGCGGATGCGCTGCCACGCGCTTTGCGCCGCCAGCGTGCGTACTGCCTGCTCGGATGTATCGAAAGTCAGAAGGCCGTCTGAAAACCCTGCCGCCGCGCTGCCTGCGGCCAGATAAAGCGGCGTTTCGCTCTGTTTTTGCAATTGGGCAAGCTGCGGCACGGCATCGGGGCGTTCGGCGGCCGACACCAGCAGGGCGCGGCAGTCTTGCCCGTTCAGCGCGGCGGCGGCCAAATCGCGGATTTCCAGAGGATTGGCGTGGCGGCCGTAGGCAGGCAGGACTTGCGGCTGCACACCGGCGGCGCGCGCCATATCGGCCAGCCAGCCCGTTTCGCCACCGCCGAGGATGTGGACGCCCGCCGCGTGGCGCAGGCGCGGCAGGCAGGCGGCGTGCACGGCGGCGCGCAACTCGTCGGGCGTGCGCGTCGGCAATGCGCCGCAGCGTCCGCACAATGCGTGCAGCAGCGCGGTTTCCTGTTCGGACAGGCTTTGCGCGGCGTGGAGAATGATCTGTTTGTCCTGCGCCGCGAGCCGCAGCGTGCTGTAAAAAGCGGCATCCTGTCCGGGCAGGTATTGGACAACCAGCACATGGCTGCCCGCGTCTTCGCGGAAACGGTTCAGCCACGGGTCGGGCGGCGCGGCGGGCGTCAAGCCGGCGGCAAAGGAAAAGCCGACATTCAAACCGTCCAGCCGGTGGAACACGTCACGGCAGAAGCCGTCCTGCCGCCCGATCAACGCCACGCGCCCCGCTGCGGGAAACAGGCCGCCGCCGTTGGCATACAGACCGTTTTGCGGCAGGTTGAAACCGTCTTCGCCGCAGAGCAGAAGCTGCGTCGGCGCATCTTCGCCGCCTGCCGCTTTCAGCAGCGCGGCGTATTCGCCCGCGCCGCCGTCTTCACCGTCGGCCGTCAGCACCAGCACGCAGGGCACGCCCGCCGCCGCACAGGCCGCCACCGCGCCCGCCCTGCCCTGCGCGTTGACGGCAACCACGGCTGCGTCGGGCGTTTCGCCGATCTGCGCCACCGCCGCATAAGCCGCCAGCCCTGCCACGGTTTTGCGTCGCAGGTTGACGGGTGTGAGCCGACCGTAGAACGGCCGGTGCAGCAGGGCGGCAAACACGCGCCCGCCGAGGGTTTCCATGCGCTGGCTGGCGCCGATAACGGCGATGTGGCGGGCATCGAAAAGCGGGGTCAGGGGAAGGGGCAGCATGGTTTTCTCCTGTGCGGCGGTTTCAGACGGCCTCTTTATAAAGGACGGGAGGCGCCCCGCCTTCGCGGGGATGGCGTTTCTGGAAAGACGGACTTTGCGGCGGAGACCGTCTGAAAAAGCGGTTGGTCTGTTTCCAGATAGCTTTTTATTTTGAATGATTGGCATGGTTTGCAGCAAACCAAAACCACGTGCGTTGCTGCGCAACACGCCCTACGGGGAGGAACGGTTTCCGCTTCGTGCCGCGTGTTTGCTGCGGCACGCACTCTACTGACGGAGGCCGTCTGAAAATCAAGGCGGCTCGTTTTCAGACGGCCTGATTGATGGCGGTGGGACGGTTTTTGGTTCTCCAAACCGCGTGCGTTGCTGCGCAACATACCCTGCAACAGGCCGTCTGAAAGGTTTTTCTGAGAAGGATTTTACAGATAAGGCTCGAGGGTGCGGCGGAGGATTTCCGTGTCTTCGACGGCGGTGATTTCGGCTTGGCCGAGGCGTTCGAGGCCGACGAAGCGCATGACGCCGCCGCTGACTTTTTTGTCGTGGCGCATGTGTGCCAGCCATTGTTCAAAGGGGAATTTCGGCGGGGCGTCGGGCAGGCGGGCGCGGCGGATGAGGGCGGCGGCGCGTTCGGTGTCGGCGGCGTTCAGACGGCCTGTCTGCTCGGACAGGCGGCAGGCGAGCACCATACCGGCGGCGACGGCTTCGCCGTGCAGCCAGTTGCCGTAGCCCATTTCGGCTTCGATAGCGTGGCCGAAGGTGTGGCCGAGGTTGAGGTAGGCGCGGATGCCGCGTTCGGTTTCGTCGGCGGCGACGATGTCGGCTTTCATTTTGCAGCAGTGGTAGACGGTGTGCGCGAGGGCTGCGGGCTGCTGCGCCATCACGGCGTCGATGTTGTTTTCCAGCCAGTCGAGAAAATCCGCGTCGCCCAACAGGGCGTATTTGATGACTTCGGCCATGCCTGCGGAAAATTCGCGCGGCGGCAGGGTGGCGAGGGCGGTGAGGTCGGCGAAGACGGCCTGCGGCTGGTAAAACGCGCCGATCATGTTTTTGCCCAGCGGGTGGTTGACGGCGGTTTTGCCGCCGACGGAGGAGTCGACCTGGCTTAAGAGGGTGGTGGGGATTTGGACGAAGGGGGCGCCGCGCTGGTAGGTGGCGGCGGCAAAGCCTGCGGTGTCGCCGATAACGCCGCCGCCGAGGGCGATAAGGGTGGTGCCGCGTTCGGCGTGGCGGCGCAGGAGTTCGTCGTAGATCAGGTTGAGGGAGTCGAAGGTTTTGTAGGCTTCGCCGTCGGGCAGGATGACGGGGAAGTGTTCGACGCCGAGGCTGTCTAAGGCCGTCTGAACGTGTTTGAGGTAGAGGGGGGCGACGGTAGTGTTGGTGATGACGGCGGCTTTTTTGCCGACGTAGGGGGCAAGGTGCGGCGCGAGGCCGGACAGCAGGTTTTCGCCGATAAAGATGGGGTAGCTGTGCGACGGGGCGGCGACGGTGAGGGTGCGCATGGTTTAGTCCTGTTGGAGAAGTTGCAGGATGCGGGCGACGGTTTTGCGGCCGTCGTGTTGGTCGGCTTCGACGACAAGGTGGGCGGCAGCGCGGTAGACGGCGTCGCGCGCGTCGTAGAGGGCGCGCAGTTTGGTCAGCGGGTCGGCCACTTGCAGCAGCGGGCGGTTTTTGTCGCAGCGGGTGCGCTCGAGCAGGATTTCGGGCACGGCGTGCAGGTAGATAACGGTGCCGCGTTCGTGCAGGCGGCGGCGGTTTTCTTCGCGCATGGCCGCGCCGCCGCCGGTGGCAAGGACGATGCCGTCAAGGGCGGTGAGCTCGTCGATAACGGCCGCTTCGCGGATGCGGAAGCCTTCTTCGCCCTCCATCTCGAAGATGGTGGGAACGGACACGCCGGTGCGCCCGCAGACGGTTTGGTCGCTGTCGTAAAACGGACGGTCGAGCCGTTTGGCAAGCTGTCTGCCGAGGGTGGTTTTGCCCGCGCCCGGCAGGCCGATTAGGAAGAGGTTGTTTTTGGCTGGGTTCATGGCAACGTATTTTAACCGAAAAATACGGAAATCTGCGCTGTGTGAAAAAGGCTTTCAGACGGCCGTCTGAAAGCCTTTTTCTGGTTATTTTTTGTCGGCGCTTTGCTTTGCCGCTTTTTTTTCTGCTTTGGCGGCTTTGCGTTTGGCGCGGGATTCGGCCAGTTTTTCGCGGTAAAAGCGAATGCGGGTGCGTTTTTTCCACCAAAACCAGCCGATAACGGCCGCGCCGATGCCGATGGCGGCGAACAGGCCGTGTTGGAGTTGGTGGACGGTTTTCATCAGCCAGTCGCGGTTGGTGGCGCCGTAGTCGCCGAGATAGACCCAGATGGGCACGGAAATCAGGGCGGCGAGGCCGTCCATCACGATAAAGCGCAGCACGGACACTTTGCCGCTGATGCCTGCAGTCATGTAGATGGGGGTGCGCAGGCCGGGCAGGAAACGGGCGACGAAGAGCACCCAGTTGCCGTATTTTTCAAATTTTTCTTCCACCTGCGCGTAGCGCTTGGGCGTCATGACGCGGGCGATGGGTTTGAATTTGAGGATGTTGTCGCCCCAGATGCGTCCGGCGGCAAACACCAGCCCGTCGCCCGCCAAGACGCCCGCCATGCCCACGACGACCATGATGTGCACGTCGGTGTAGCCGAGGCCGGAGATGATGCCGCCGGTGACGAGGGTGATGTCTTCGGGAATGGGCACGCCGAAGCCGCAGGCGATAAGCACGGAAAACACGGCTGCGTATCCGTATTGGAGGAAGAAACTTTCTAAAAAGGCAGCCATAAATCCTGTTTCCTGTCGGGCGTTGTCGAAAAACCGAAACCTGATGCCGCGCGGCATCAGGCCGTCTGAAAGAAGCGGCGGATTATACCGTATCACAAGCCATGCGGCGCGCCGTTTTTACACCGTTTAGCCCTGCGGGCGCGGCGGCAAATCCGCAGGGCTGATCGGTTCAGACGGCCTTATCCGGCCGCTTGGCGGATGGCGTCGGCGATTTTCTCCGCGCCCTGTTTGGCGGCGTCGGCGCGGCGTGCTTCGACCATCACGCGCACTACCGGCTCTGTGCCCGATGCGCGCAGCACCACGCGGCCTTCGCCCGCAAGGCTCTGTTCCACTTCGGCCAGCACGGCGGCCGACGCGCTCTGCCAGTCGCGCCCTTTTTCAATGCGCACGTTAATCATGGTTTGCGGGAAGGCTTTCCAGTCCACCGCTGTTTCCAAGTCCTGCCCCAGAATTTGCAGGGCGGCGAACACTTGCAGGGCGGAGATGATGCCGTCGCCCGTGTTGTGTTTGTCCATGCACAGCACATGGCCGGAGGCCTCGCCGCCCACCAGCCAGCCGCGCTCCTGCAACTGTTCGAGCACGTAGCGGTCGCCGACTTTGGCGCGTGCGAAGGGGATGTTTTTCTCCTGCAAGGCCAGCTCCATCGCCATATTGGTCATGACCGTGCCGACCACGCCGCCCAACGGCAGCCCTTCCTGCGCGCGGGCTTTGGCGATAACGTAGATGAGTTTGTCGCCGTCGTAGACGCGGCCGTTTTTGTCGGCCATCAGCAGGCGGTCGCCGTCGCCGTCGAGGGCGATGCCGTAGTCGGCTTCGTTCTGCAAAACGGCGGCCTGCAGGTTTTTCGCATAGGTTGCGCCGCAGCGCTCGTTGATGTTGTAGCCGTTGGGTTCGTCGGCGATGCTCACCACTTCCGCGCCCAGCTCGTGGAACACTTTCGGTGCGACGCCGTAGCCCGCGCCGTTGGCACTGTCTACCACCAGTTTCAGGCCGCGCAGGTCGAAATGGTTGGGGAAGGTGGATTTGCAGAACTCGATGTAGCGGTCGTCGGCGCCGTTGATGCGGCGGGCGCGGCCGAGGCGGTCGGAATGCTCGGTTTGCGCCGTTTTGTCCAATTCGGCCTCGATTTCCAGCTCGATTTTGTCGGACAGCTTCACGCCGCCTTCGGCAAAAAACTTGATGCCGTTGTCGGCATAGCCGTTGTGCGAGGCGGAAATCATCACGCCCGCCGCCAGCCGCAGCGCGCGCGTCAGATAGGCGATGCCGGGCGTGGGCAGCGGGCCGGTCTGGATTACGTTCACGCCCGCCGAGGTGAAGCCCGCCACCAGCGCCGCTTCCAGCATATAGCCGGAAATGCGCGTGTCCTTGCCGATAATCACCGTCGGCCTGCCCTTGCCGTCGTGTTTTACCAGCACGCGCCCGGCGGCATAGCCCAGTTTCAACACGAAATCGGGGGTAATCGGAAATTTGCCCACCTCGCCGCGCACGCCGTCGGTGCCGAAATATTTTTTAGCCATGATTCTGCTCCTTTTATAGAATGAAAATATAGAATGAAAACGGAAAAATAATTTTGAAAAACAGCAGTTAAGCGCGTAATAAACCGCCATATTGAGCCATGCGCCACGCTTTCTCGGTCTTTGTGCATCGGAGGCCGTCTGAAAGGCTTTTCAGACGGCCTCATATCCCGTCAAGCCAAATCCCCACCCAGCGCCGCCCACACTTTTAGCGCGTCGGCGGTTTCCTTCACATCGTGCACGCGCAGGATGTTTGCGCCGCGCGACACCGCCGCCAGCGCCGCCGCCACGCTGCCCGCCGCCCGTTCAGACGGCTTCTCTTCGCCTGTCAGCGCCCCGATCATCCGTTTGCGCGACACACCAATCAAAAGCGGCAGGCCGCATTCCCGCGCCAGCACCCGCAGGCCGCGCATCAGCGCGGTATTGTGTTCCAGCGTTTTGCCGAAACCGAAACCCGGATCGAGCACCAGCCGCCGCCGCGCAATGCCCGCCGCTTCGCAGGCCGCCGCGCGTTCGTTCAGATAGGCCGCCACTTCCGCCACCACATCGCCATAGGCGGGATTGTCCTGCATCGTCTGCGGCAGCCCCTTCATATGCATCAGGCAGACGCCGACCATCGGATGCCGCGCCAAAAGCGCCGCCGCACCCGCATCTTCCAGCGCCTGCACATCATTAATCACGTCCGCCCAGCCCGCATCCAGCAGCCGCCGCATAATCTCCGTGCGCCGCGTATCGACACTAATCGGCACATTCCATTTCGCCAGCTCGGGCAGTACCGTCGACAGCCGCCGCCACTCCTCTTCCGCCGGCACGAAATCCGCGCCCGGCCGCGTCGATTCGCCGCCCACGTCCAAAATGTCCGCACCGCCGCGCAGCAGCTTCTCCGCATGCGCAAGCGTGTCGGCCGCAGCCGCCGCATAAGTGCCGCCGTCGGAAAACGAATCGGGCGTCACATTCACAATGCCCATGATTTTCGGCGCGGCCAAATCCAATTCAAACCGCCCCGCCTGCCAAATCCGTTCCATACCCTGCCCCGCCCTTGTGAAAAAGGCGCGATTATACAGCAGGGCGGGCAAGACCACGGCAGACTAATCCGCTACAATGCCGCCTTTTTCCGACACGTTTTCAGACGGCCTTTTCGCCCGCAAAAGGCCGTCTGAAAGCCATGTTCCAACCCGGTTAAAAACCGCGCCAAATACCATGAACAAAACCCTCCACGCCGCCGCCCTGCGCCGCATCGAAGACAAAATCGGCCACCGCTTCGCCGATCCCGCCCTGCTCTTGCGCGCCCTCACCCACCGCAGCCACTCGTCCGCCCACAACGAGCGCTTCGAATTTGTCGGCGATTCCATCCTCAACTATGCCGTCGCCAAAATGCTGTTCGACGCCTATCCCGACCTGCCCGAAGGCCGCCTCTCCCGCCTCAGAGCCAACCTCGTCAACCAAGAAACTCTGGCCGAAACCGCCGCCGCCATCGGCCTGGGCGACGGCTTGCTTCTGGGCGCGGGCGAACTCAAAAGCGGCGGTTTCAGACGGCCTTCCATCCTCGCCGACGCCCTCGAAGCCCTGTTTGCCGCCGTCAGCTTCGATGCCGATTTTGCCGCCGCCGAAGCCGTCGTCCGCCGCCTGTTTGCCGAGCGCGTCCGATCCGCCGACTGCGGCGAAACCGAAGCCAAAGACGCCAAAACCCGCCTGCAGGAAGCCTTGCAGGCACAGCGCTTCGCCCTTCCAAAATACCGCATCGAACATCAGGAAGGCGAAGGCAGCGACGCCCGTTTCACCGTTTCCTGCGACTTGGGCGAACTCGGCTTCATCTCCACCGCCGAAGCATCCAGCCGCCGAGCCGCCGAACAGCAGGCCGCCGCCGAAGCCTTCGCCTGGCTCGCCGAACGCCATCCGGTTTCCGCCCCCGCGAAAAAACGCAAAAGCCGCCACGGCAAAAAGGCCGTCTGAAAGCAAAGTTCCAGCGGAGCGAACAATGAACAGCTTCTCCCCCGATTTGCACGACCGCAAAATCCTCGGCGCCCGCCACCACCCGCAGCAGGAAACGCTGGACATCTTCCTCGACGGCGGCACGCTGCGCCTCAGCTCCGTCGCCGCCTTCCTGCTGCAAACGCTGACCGAACAAAACATCATCCTCGACGTCTACACCTGTCCCGCCCGCCAAGCTCCGCAAAGCTGGCTGGACGAATACCCGTGGTTGGAAGACTTCACAGACGACGCCTACCGCTTCGTCTTGATCACCCCCTCCGCCGGCTGCATCGGCATCATCGTCCAGCGTACAAACGGCACCATCGAATATTCGGCGGAGTAAAACCGATTTCAGACGGCCTTTGCCCGTAAGGCCGTCTGAAAAACAAAAAGGCCGTCTGAAAAGCATTTTGCTGCTTTTCAGACGGCCTGATTGTTTGCCGACTGCCTGCGTTACGACGGCACAAAAGCGCCGATAAGAGGTTTCAGACGGTCTGTCTGCTGCGCGTTCAGGCGGATTTGAATCAGGGAAATGCCGCTGCATTGTCGGACTTCGGGCGTCGGCCACAGGGTCAGCAGGCCGCCGCAGGTAAATTCGAGGGTTTTCATGATGCGTTCAAGCCGTTCGGGGGTGGGTCAAAAATACTGTTGCGTGCGGCAACGCCTGCCTTAGGGCGTGTTGACAATCAACATTTTGGCAGCTTTTCCGTCCTAAAACGGCATCTGCCGCGTTGAAAATACTCGCCTATGTCGCATTTTCGCCTTGCATCTGCCGTTTTATGCCAAAAAATCCGCTTCAAAAGTTGAATGTCAACACGCCCTAGCACGGCTGCGTTCAGCCGCGTTTCATTATGCGTGCGGTTTCGTGCCAGAAGCCGTCGGGACGGCGTTCGAGGGCGGCGAAGAGGCCGTGCGGTTCTTGGCGGATTTGCCGCCAGTCTTGCGTTTCATCTTCGCGCACCCGTGCGGGGGCGAGGTAGGACAGGCGCGGCAGGCGGGTGTAGCGCAGGCCGTCTGAAAACCCGTTTTCAGACGGCCATTGGTCGAAATAAAGGCCGTGCCAGCCCAGCGGGTTGAGCGGGCTCTGCCAAACGGCGGCGGCGGGGGCGAACAGGGTGCCGCGCAGGATGCTGACGCTGCGCGGCTCGCGGGAAACGCCCGCTGCGGCCAAAGCTGCCCGCCCTGCTCCGCTCTGTGCGGCGGCAAGCTGTTTTTGCAGCTTGGCGGCTTTGGCGGTAAGGCGGTCTTGCGGGTTGAGGCCGACAAAGCCGTCGGGGCTGCCGTCGGCCGCGCCGTAGTATTTGCAGGCCAATTCGATGTGATAGGGCGTGCCGCTGAGTTCGGCGATGAAATCGAGTTCGCCCGCCGTGTTCAGGCCGTCTGAAAGGCGGAGGTTGCGGGCGAGCAGGCGGCTGTGCGGGGCGGTGTCCAGCCAGAAGGCAAGCAGGCTTTCGGCGTAGCGGCCGAGGCGGCCGTGGTGCGGGGCGTCGGCGGCGAGGCGGGCGGCAAGCGGTGCGGGATCGTCGTCCAAAGCGAGAAGGTAGCGGAAGCCGCCTTCGCCCAGCAGGGTGCGCACGGGCAGTTCGCAGCCGCTGTGCCAGGGGGCGGGGGCGGTGAGAATAGCGGCAAGGGCGCGGACGTGCGGGTCGGCGAGCCGCCACCAGAGGGCGTCGAGGGCGTAGTTCATGGTTCGGCAAAGGAGCGGGCGGAATGTTTCAGACGGCCTCAAAGTATGTTTGAGGCCGTCTGAAAAGAAGTTTAGCGTTGCGCCTGGAAGGCGGCAAATTCGCGCAGGAAGTTGGCGAGCATGTCGTGGCCGTGTTCGGTGAGCAGGGCTTCGGGGTGGAACTGCACGCCTTCGACGGCGTATTCTTTGTGGCGCAGCCCCATGATTTCGCCGTCCTGCGTCCATGCGGAGATTTCGAGGCAGTCGGGCAGGCTGTCGCGTTCGACGGCGAGGCTGTGGTAGCGCGTGCAGGTGACGGGGTTGGGCAGATTGGCGAACACGCCGCCGTTGTTGTGGTACACGGGCGAGACTTTGCCGTGCATCAGCTCTTTGGCGCGGACGATGCAGCCGCCGAAGGCTTCGCCGATGGCCTGGTGGCCGAGGCACACGCCCAAAACAGGCAGCCTGCCCGCGAAATGCCGTATCGCCTCCACCGACACGCCCGCTTCTTTGGGCGAGCAGGGGCCGGGGCCGATCACGAGATACTGCGGCGCGAGGGCGGCGATTTCTTCAAGGGTGATGCCGTCGTTGCTGCGTACCAGCACTTCCTGTCCGAGTTCGCCGAAGTATTGGACGATGTTGTAGGTGAAGCTGTCGTAGTTGTCGATAAAGAGTAGCATGGTTCACTAAGCGTTTGATTGGATTGAAGACGCGGTTTCGCGGGAGGCCGTCTGAAAACAGATGTGCCGTCTGCTTTGCTTTTCAGACGGCCTTTTTATCTGCCTGCACGGTTCAGGCCGTCTGAAAAATCTGCCGCACGCGCTCGAGGTCTTCTTGGGTGTCGACGCCGGGGGCGGGGGCTTGGGCGGTGATGCCGACGGCGATGGCGCGGCCATGCCAGAGGACGCGCAGCTGTTCCAGCGATTCGGTGTGTTCCAGCGGCGAGGGCGGCATGGCGGCGTATTCCTGCAAAAATCCGGCGCGGTAGGCGTAGATACCGATGTGGCGCAGCGGCAGGGGCTGCGGCAGTTCGCGCAGGTTTTGCCGCATGGTGTCGCGCGGGTAGGCGATGGGGGCGCGGCTGAAATAGAGTGCCTGCCCCTGTGCGTTGGGCACGACTTTGACGACGTTGGGGTTGAGGAATTCGTCGAAATCGTTGATTTCGTGGGCGGCGGTGGCCATCGGTGCCCGGCCGTCGGCGAGGGCGGCGGCGGTTTGGCGGATGAGTTCGGGATCGATCAGCGGCTCGTCGCCCTGCACGTTGACGACGACGGTTTGCGGCGGCAGGCCGAGGATGTGCGCGGCTTCGGCCAGGCGGGTGGTGCCGCTTTCGTGACTTTCGGCGGTGAGCACGGTTTCGATGCCGTGCGCTTGGCAGGCCGTCTGAATTTCGGCGGCATCGGTGGCGACGACGATGCGCACCGCGCCGCTTTTGCCCGCCTGTTCGGCCACGCGCACAACCATCGGTTTGCCGCCGATGTCGGCCAGCGCTTTGCGCGGCAGGCGGCTGGACGAGAGGCGGGCGGGGATAATAACGGTGAATTCCGTGTTCATGCTGCTAACTCCTCTTCGCTCAGTTCGCGCGCTTCGCTTTCGAGCATATAGGGGATGCCGTCTTTAATCGGGAAGGCGAGTTTGGCCTGGCGGCTCCACAGCTCCTGTTTGTCGCGGCGGTATTCGAGTCTGCCTTTGGTAACGGGGCAGACGAGGATGTCGAAGTATTTTTGTTCCATGGCGGATTCCTTATTTTTCGGGGCGGGCGGAGAGGCGCTCGAGTTCTTTGATGTAGGCGCGGGCGTGGCGGGCGGTGGTTTCCTGCGTCATTTTCATCACCTGCGGCATGATTTTTTTGACGAAGCCGACCTGTTTGCCGAGTATCGACTGGCCGACGGGTGTGCCGAAGAAGGCGGTCATGGCGTCCACTTCTTCCTGCGTGTAGGTGGCTTTCATTTCCTGCATAACGTATTTTTTCAGACGGCCTTGAAAAGCGGGCGAAGCAGTTTCGGCGGCGGTGTCGCGCAGGAATTTTTCGGTGATTTGGGCAAACCGCTCTTTTTTGCTTTCGGGTACGCGCTCCAACACGGCCTTCATTTCGCCGCTGTCGGCGATG
This sequence comes from Neisseria sp. 23W00296, assembly GCF_044772855.1. Taxonomy (NCBI): domain Bacteria; kingdom Pseudomonadati; phylum Pseudomonadota; class Betaproteobacteria; order Neisseriales; family Neisseriaceae; genus Neisseria; species Neisseria sp. 23W00296. The sequence goes on from NZ_CP173024.1 coordinate 1,276,338, forward strand.
ACTTGCTTGGCCATGTCGGGAATGGCGGCGGACATGTTTTTCCACATCTCGTCGATGTGCTGCACTTCCATCAGCTTTTCCAGCGAGGCATCGGTGGGCGGCGCGGCGAAGGCGGCGGCGCAGACGCAGGAGAGCACGGCGGCCAGCAGGTTTTTTTTCACGGTGTTGTCCTTTCGTTCGGTTCGCAAACGGGTTGCGGGTTTTTCAGACGGCCTGCAAGCTGCGCCGCCAAATCGGGGCGGATTATCGCACAAACGGGCAGCACCCAAACGTTTTCGGGGATGGGGCCGTCTGAAAATTTGGCCGCGTCTTTTTCGGTGACGAACACCGTATCGGCCGCGGGCAGATCGGCGGCGGACAGGGCGGCATGGTCGGGCAGGGACACGGTTTCGTCGGGCACGATGCCCAGCACGCGCAGGCTGCGGAAAAAGCGTTCGGGCTTGGCAATGGCGGCCAGGGCGGCGGTTTTGCCCGTTTTCAGACGGTCTGTATCGAAGGTTTCGCCGGGGTCGGCAAGGCGGTAGATTGCGCCCGGCTGCACGGTCGAGAAAAACACTTTTTCCGGCGGCAGGCGCAGCGGCGCGGCGTCGGTGTCTTCCGTGCTGCCGCTGATAACGACGTAATCGGCCTGCGCCAGTCGGGAGGGCGGTTCGCGCAGGCAGCCGTTGGGCAGCAGGTCGAGATTGCGCCGCGCCAGATCGGCGGCGGGAAAAACGGCGATTTCGATGTCGCGCGCCAGCGCGTAATGCTGCAAACCGTCGTCGGCGACAATAGCATCCAAATCGGGATGCGCCGCCAGCAGGGCGCGGGCGGCGTCGGCGCGGCGGCTGCCGACGGCGGCGGGCGCGGCGGTTTGGCGGTAGAGCATCAAAGGTTCGTCGCCCGCGGCGGCGGCGGTGCTGCGCGGGTGTAAAACGTGGACGCCGCCGCCCTGCCGCCCGTAGCCTCGGCTGACGATACCGACTTTCAGCCCCTGCGCCTGCAAGCCTTTTACCAGCGCGGCGGTGACCGGCGTTTTGCCCGTGCCGCCCGCGTGGATGTTGCCGACAACGATAAGGGGCACGGGCAGTTTTTCGCTTTTCAGACGGCCTGTGCGGTACAGATGGCGGCGCAGGGCGGAGGCCGTCTGAAACAGGCGGGCGGGCAGCCACAGCAGCAGGGTGAGCGGCAGACGCGGCCGCTGCCAGTGGCTTTCGATGATTTGGTGGAGCTTGGGCATTTCAGACGGCCTATCCGGCAGACGGCTGGTTGCGGCCGTCTGAAAGGGACGGAGCGAAGAGTTCTTCGTACAAGGCCGTCTGAAAGCCGCAGTGGACAGCGCCGCCGTGTTCGAGCACTGGGCGTTTGATCAGGCTCGGTTCGGCGGCCATCAGGGCGACGGCGGCCGCGGGATTGTCGGCGGCGGCCTGCTGTTCGGGCGTCAGCCTGCGCCAAGTCGTGCCACGCCGGTTGAGCAGCACGGACAAGGGGATGTCGGCCAGCCAGGCTTGGATTTGGTTTTCAGACGGCCTCTGTTTTTTAAAGTCGGAAAATTCGTAAGCGATGCCGTGTTCCTGCAGCCAGAGGCGCGCTTTTTTCACCGTGTCGCAATTGGGGATGCCGTATAAAACCGTCATGTGCCGATTCCTTGTTTCGCAAAAGCCGCGATTGTAGCAAAGCCGCGCGGCAGTTGCCTCATGCGGGGTTTCTCTATATGCTTGCCGCGTTTTGTGCAAACCGTATTTGGAGAAAACAGATGAAAAAAACCGTATTCCTGCCCGCTGTTGCCGCCCTGCTGCTTGCCGCCTGCGGCAGCGGCAACGAGGCCGGCGAAGCGAACTTCAAAAAAGCGCTCGAAGAGTCGGGCGGCGGACGCAACGTCTGCCTGCCGCTGGTGCTCGACGTGCAGACGCCCGACGGACAGCCGGCCTTCCGCAATGTGGCGGTGGGCGAGCCGCTGCTGCAATACGCCGCGCGCGATGCGGCGGGCAAACGCATCAACGAAACGGCGGCCAAACAGATTGAAATCCTGACAAAAGAGGGCTTCTACCGCAAAGTGAAAGCGCAGGACGGCGGAGACAAAAACGCCCCCGCCGTTTTCGAGCTGACCGAAAAAGGCGCGGCACAGGCACGCGGTACGCCGCGCGGGCCGCTGTTCTGCGTCGGCAAACAGAAAATCGGCAAAATCAACTGGTTCACCACGCCGACGCCCGACAACGGTTTCACCGTGTCGGAAGTGTCCTATCAGGCCGAATTGGACGCGGAAAAATGGGCGGACAAGCTGATTAAGGCGGGCGGCAAAGAATGGGAGCCGCTCAAAGAGCCGCGCAACCAAAGCATTACCCTGGTGCAGACCAACAAGGGCTGGAAGGATATGCGGGATTTGAGCCGTTAAGCCGTCTGAAAGCGAAGTTTCAACGAAGTCAAAACGCATTTTTGTATGAAAAAGGTCGTCTGAAAACCCGTTATCCGGTTTTCAGACGGCCTTTGACGTATAGTGAGTCAAAATAAAAAAGATACAAGGCAGCAAGCCGAAGACAGTACAGGTAGTACGGCAAGGCGCAGCAACGCCGTAGATTTTTTATTTTGGCTCTCTATATCAATGGAGTTTGTAGGTCGGGCATTCATGCCCGACAAATCCCGTTCACAAAATTCGGGCATCAATGCCCGACCTACCGCCGCCAAACACAAAAAGGCCGTCTGAACATCTTTACAGACGGCCTTTGGCGTATCGGCAGCTAAGTTTACCCGCGTTTGGCGGCAGACGGTTTTTTGCCTTTGAAACCGTCGCGCTTTTTAAAGCCGCCCTCTTTCTTGAAGCCGCCTTCTTTTTTAAACCCGCCCTCGCGGTGGCCGAATTTTTTGTCTTTGTCGAAGCCGCCTTTGCTGCCCCAGCTGCCGCGTGATTTGGGCTTGCCGCCTGCGGCTTTGCGTTTTCGGGTCGGCTCCATGCCTTCGATGGTCAGCTCGGGCAGTTTGCGGCCGATGTATTTTTCGATTTTGTGCACTTTCACGTATTCGTTGACTTCGGCAAAGGTGATGGCGGTGCCGGTGCGGCCGGCGCGGCCGGTGCGGCCGATGCGGTGCACGTAGTCTTCGGCCTGTTTGGGCAGGTCGTAGTTGATAACGTGGGTGATGGTGGGCACGTCGATGCCGCGTGCGGCCACGTCGGTGGCGACAAGGATTTTGCAGCGGCCTTTACGCAAATCCATCAATGTTCGGTTGCGCCAACCCTGCGGCATATCGCCGTGCAGACAGTTGGCGGCGAAGCCTTTTTCGTAAAGCTCGTCGGCGATGACTTCGGTCATGGCTTTGGTGGAGGTGAAAATCACGCATTGGTCGATGTTGGCATCGCGCAAAATATGGTCGAGCAGGCGGTTTTTATGGCGCATATCGTCGCAATACAAAAGCTGCTCTTCGATTTTGCCTTGTTCGTCCACGCGTTCGATTTCGATGACTTCGGGGTTTTTAGTAAGCTTGCGGGCAAGTTTGCCGACCGCGCCGTCCCATGTGGCGGAAAACAGCAGGGTTTGGCGCTCTTTGGGCGTGGCGGCGACGATGGTTTCGATGTCGTCGATAAAGCCCATGTCGAGCATACGGTCGGCTTCGTCGAGAATCAGCACTTCGAGCCGGTCAAAATCAACCTTGCCGCTGTTCATCAAATCCATCAGACGGCCGGGCGTGGCCACAATCAGATCAACCGGTTTGCTCAAGGCGCGGGTTTGGTAGCCGAACGACGCGCCGCCGACGATGCTGACGGTGCGGAACCATTTCATGTTTTTCGCGTAATTGAGCGCGTTTTTTTCCACTTGGGCGGCCAACTCGCGCGTGGGCGTGAGCACGAGCGCGCGCGGGCCTTTGCCGGGTTTGTCGCTGCGGCGGGTCAGGCGTTGCAGCGTGGGCAGCAGAAAGGCGGCGGTTTTGCCCGAACCGGTTTGTGCCGAAGCCATGATATCGCGGCCTTCCAGCGCAAAAGGCACGGCCTGCGCCTGAATCGGCGTGGGTGTTTCGTAGCCCGCGCTTGTCAGGGCGGAGAGGATGTTTTTGTCGAGGTGTAAATCGGAGAATTTAATAGACACGGCTATCTTTCAGAGACAACAACACGCTTCCGTCTGCACGTTTTCAGACGGCCTGAAGCTCGGATGGGTAACGTCAATGAAGATTGGCGGTACAGGGTTGTCGCAAGCGGTTCTGGCTTGTGGTTAACATCGACAACAACCTGCAAGATACGTTTTCCGCAAGGGAAAAGACAAAAGAAACGCGCCCGTCGGGGCGGTTTGAGAATCTGTAAACAATCAGATTCTTAGGTTGGCAGACGATGGCTTCGGATAAAAAGGCGAACGGCGGATAATATAGGCGCAAGGCGACGCGGTCAAGCGCGGCGGCGTTAATTACGGTAAAATCAAGCCCTTTGCAACCCTGCCGCACGAAAGGCCGTCTGAATGACCGACATCACCCCCTTTGCCAACCGCCTGGGCAAAAACATCAAACACCTGATGAAATGGGCCAAGCGCAACGGCCTCGAAGCATGGCGCATTTACGACCGCGACATTCCGCAGTTTCCCTTTGCAGTCGATGTGTACGGCAGCCAAATCCATTTGCAGGAATACGACACCGGCTGGCTGATGGCTGACGACGAATACGAAGAATGGCTCGCCGCAATCATCGAAGCGGTTGTTTTCGTAACCGGTTTTTCGCCCGACGACATCCACCTCAAGCGGCGCGAACGGCAAAAGGGCACGCAGCAGTATGAAAAAACCGGCCGCGCAGGCGAAGATTTCACCGTATCCGAACACGGCCGCCGCTTTTGGGTCAATCTCGACAAATACCTCGACACCGGCCTCTTTCTCGACCACCGCAACACGCGCAAAAAAGTGGGCGACAGCGCGGCGGGCAAACGCTTTCTCAACCTGTTTTCCTACACCGGCAGCTTCACCGTATATGCCGCAACGGGCGGCGCGGTATCGAGCGAAACCGTTGATTTGTCGAAAACTTATCTCGATTGGGCCAAGCGCAATTTCGAGCTCAACGGCATCGATGCCGCGCAGCACCGAATCATCCGCGCCGACGTGTTCCAATACCTTCAGACGGCCTCGCGCGAGGGCAAGCGGTTCGACCTCATCGTGATGGACCCGCCCAGCTTTTCCAACAGCAAAAAAATGCCCGACACGCTCGACATCCAGCGCGACCACGCCCGCCTCATCGACGGCGCCATGAGCCTGCTCGATTCAGACGGCCTTTTGTATTTTTCCAACAACCTCCGCAGCTTCACTCTGGACGAAGACGTCTCGCAACGCTATGAAATCAAAGACATTTCCAAACAATCCGTACCCGACGATTTCCGCAACAAAAAAATCCACCAGTGTTGGGAAATCCGCCATCAGGCCGTCTGAAACGGCAGCACGAAGGCCGTCTGAAAGTGCGTTTCAGACGGCCTTTCGCATATAATCCGCCCCCTCAAAGGGCATCAGCAAAGGGCAGAACATGCAAACCTATCTCGTCGGCGGCGCGGTGCGCGACGCCCTGCTCGGATTGGCAGTAAAAGACCGCGACTGGGTGGTCGTCGGTGCGGACGCCGCAGCCATGCTGGCGCAGGGCTATCAGCCCGTCGGCAGAGACTTTCCCGTCTTCCTCCATCCCGAAACGCACGAAGAATACGCCCTCGCCCGCACCGAACGCAAAACCGGCAAAGGCTACGCAGGCTTTGCCTTCCACACCGACAAAAGCGTCACCCTCGAACAAGACCTGATGCGGCGCGACCTCACCATCAACGCCATGGCACAGGACAAAGACGGCCGCATCACCGACCCCTTCGGCGGCCGCGCCGATCTGCAAAACAAAATCCTGCGCCACGTATCCCCCGCCTTCGCCGAAGACCCCGTCCGCATCCTGCGCACCGCCCGCTTCGCCGCCCGCTACGGCTTTGCCGTCGCCCCCGAAACCATGAGCCTGATGAAACAAATGGTGGATGCGGGCGAAGCCGACGCCCTCGTTGCCGAACGCGTCTGGCAGGAGCTGGCCAAAGGCCTGATGGAAAAACAGCCGCGCCGCATGATTGAAGTTTTGCGCGAATGCGGCGCGCTCAAAACCATCCTGCCCGAAGTGGACGCCCTGTTCGGCGTGCCGCAGCGTGCCGAACACCACCCTGAAATCGACAGCGGTATCCACACACTCATGACCCTGCAACGCGCCGCCGACCTCGGCCTGAGCCTGCCCGAACGCTACGCCGCTATGCTGCACGATTTGGGCAAAGCCCTCACCCCGCCCGACATCCTGCCGCGCCACCACGGCCACGACATTGCGGGCGTCAAACCCGTCCAAGCCGTCAACCGCCGCTGGCGCGTACCCAAAGCCTGCGCCGAGTTGGCCGAACTCGTCTGCCGCTGGCACATCATCCTCCACAGCGTCAAAACCCTGCGCCCTGCCACCGCCCTCGACGTTTTGCAGCGCACCGACGCCTTCCGCCGCCCCGAACGTTTTCAGACGGCCTTAAACGTCTGCCTGGCCGACGTGCAGGGACGCCTGGGCAGGGAACACGAACCCTACCCGCAAATGGCGCACTGGCTTGCCCTCCTGTCCGCCGCCAACGAAACCGACACCGCCGCCGTCGCCGCCTCCTGCACCGACCCCGCGCGCATACCCGAAGCCGTCAGACGCGCGCGCCTGGCAAAACTCCAAGCCGTGCACGAACCCTACCGCAAAACGGCCGTATGAAAGCGAAGCTTCAACGAAATTAAAACGTGAAACGCCCCTTTCAGACGGTCTCCGACAAACCAAACGGAAAAAAACATGACCAAAGAAACCCGCCCCAACACCTACAACCGCATCCTCGACGCCGCCCTCAAACTCTTCAACGAAGAAAGCGAACGCGCCACCACCACCAACCACATCGCCGCCTACCTCGGCATCAGCCCCGGCAACCTCTACTACCACTTCCGCAACAAAGACGAAATCATCCTCCAGCTCCACCGCCGCTACAGCAGCACCATGATGGCGCAAATCCGCGAAGCCGACGCCCCGCAAAACCTGTCCGACGTCGCCGCCTACCTCGACGCCATCTTCGCCACCATGTGGGACTACCGCTTCCTGTTCAGCGACACCAACGCCCTCCTTTCGCGCAACGCCGAACTTCTGGGCGACTACAACGAATTCACCCGCGCCAAAGCCTCCCCCGTCGTCCTGCGCTACCTCGAACACCTCGCCGCCACCGGCATCCTGCAGGCCGACAAAGAAGACCTGCAAAACCTCGCCCTCAACATGTGGATCATCACCAAATACTGGTTCGACCTGCACGGCTCCGTACGCCGCAGCGGCAAACTGCCCGAAGACACCAAACGCCTGGGCGTGCTGCGCAACCTCAGCCTGCTCAAACCCTACATCCACCCCGACCACCGCGCCGAGTTCGCCGCCATCAACGCCAAACTCAAAGCCTGAAACCCACAGCCCCGCCCCGTTATGCCCCAAACGGATACAGGCACAAACCGCCCCCGAGCCGCACCATGAGCAAACCCGATTACCCCGTCACCCCCGCCGTCCGCTTCCTGCGCGCCGCCCGCGCCGCCTTCACCCCCCGCCTCTACCCCTACGAAGAACACGGCGGCACGGCGCATTCCGCCGCCTGCCTCAACGTGCCCGAACACCAAGTCGTCAAAACCATCGTCCTGCAAAACGAAGCCAAAAAAGGCCTCATCGTCCTCATGCACGGCGACCGGCAAATCTCCACCCGCAACCTCGCCCGCCAACTGGGCATGAAACATATCGAACCGGCCGCCCCGCAGCAGGCCGCCAAATGGACGGGCTACCTCGTCGGCGGCACCAGCCCCTTCGGCACCAAAACCGCCCTGCCCGTCTTCGTCGAACGCAGCATCTTGGATTTGGACACCATTTACATCAACGGCGGCAAACGCGGCTTCCTCGTCGAAATCAGCCCGCAGGTGCTGCACACCCTCAACCCGCAAAGCGTCGACGTGGCAACGGATTAGCACAACCGCAACACGAAAGGCCGTCTGAAAAAGGCCGTCTGAAAGCCCGGATTCGGCTTTCAGACGGCCTTCTACCCGCAGGATCCAGCATCGTTTGAGCCAAGCCGCATAGAATATGCCGCCCTGTAGCGCACGCGTTTACCGATGATACTCTGATACGACGTTAACAGAACAAATCGTTTGAACACAGACATGACAAATTCTTTTTCCACTTCGTTGAAACTTCAGCTTATAAACATTGCTTCCGCGCAGGCAGGAACGGCCTCCAAACGCGCATCATCAACATCCGGTTAACGCAGCCTCTGCGAAAGCCGTCTTTATCCGTCTCTGCAGCGCTTCTACAATCCGTACCTTTGCACACGCATAAAAAGAGAAAGCATCATGAACAGCAAACCAATCAAAATGCCTGCCCTGTTTCTCGGCCACGGCAATCCGATGAACGTACTCAAGCGCGACAATCCGTTTAACCAAGGTTTTGCCCGCGTCGCGCAGACTTTTGCCAAGCCTAAGGCTGTGTTGATGGTGTCGGCGCACTGGTACGGCGCGTCATTGGAGCTAACGGCGGCCGAGAGGCCGGGGCTGGTTTACGATTTTTACGGTTTTCCAAGCGAGCTGTATCAGGTGGATTACCCCGCTCAAGGCAGCAGCGCATTGGTTGCGCGGGTGCGCGAACTTCTGTCGGACGAGGACGTGCACGAAAATCGTGAGCGCGGTTTTGATCACGGAATGTGGACGGTAATGAAGCATTTGTATCCTGATGCCGATATTCCGGTTGTCCAACTGAGCATCGACAGCCGGTTGGGCGCGCAGCAGCATTTTGAGCTGGCACGCAAATTGCGGCCGTTGCGCGACGAAGGCGTATTGGTGGCAGGCAGCGGCAACATCGTCCACAACCTGCGTCTGATGAGCCGCGAACACATCGACCAAATCGGCACGGGTTACGCTTGGGCGTTTGAATTTGCCTACCACATCAACCAAGCCGTAATGCAGGGGGACAACGATACGCTGACCGATTATCTGCGTCTCGGCGATGCCGCCGCGTTGTCCGTACCCACGCCCGAACACTATCTGCCGCTCTTGTATGCTGCGGCATTGCGCGATGAGGGCGAACCGGTGGAGCTGTTCAACGACGCGCTGGTCGGCGGGTCTTTGAGTATGACTTCGGTAAAAGTGGGTTGATGCGCGGATATTAAGGCCGTCTGAAAACAGGTATATAAGGCAGGATTGTGCTTGAAATCTAATTTATTCATATGTTTTTTACTGATAAAACAATAGACTATACACACAACATCATTTGAGTAAACCGCAGTTTCCGTCTTGCCAACATACGCTTACAAAACTTGATATAAATCAAAATTCATAATATCATTTTATACAATAATGGTTACCATTAGATTATATATCATGATAATATGAATCAAGTAATAAAAATCCGGTCCGACCAAGCCGTGCCCGACGCCTTTCCCGAACGCCAGGCTCTGATGCCGATATGGGGCGGCCTGCCCGTGCCGAACGGCCAATGGCAGCAGCTTTGGCGCGAGCAGGCACAAACCGTTTTACACGAAGACGCGCTGGCCTATCTGCACATCCCCTTCTGCGCCAACCACTGCGTTTTCTGCGGTTTCTACCGCAACGCTTGGAAAGACGATCAAAGCCAACGCTACACCGACAAGGTTATCGAAGAGCTCGCCCAAGAAGCCGAAATCCGCCAAGGCGACGGCAAAATCCGCGCCGTTTATTTCGGCGGCGGCACGCCCACCGCCCTGCTCACCGACGACCTCGTCCGCCTTATCCGCGCCTGTTACCAATACCTGCCGCTGGCCGACGACTGCGAATTCACCCTCGAAGGCCGCATGAGCCATTTTGATTTGGACAAAGCCCAAGCCGCCATCGACGCCGGCGTCACCCGCATCTCCATCGGCGTACAAACCTTCGACACCCACATCCGCCGCCGCCTCGGCCGCAAACACAGCGGCGAAGAAGCGGCGGCCTATCTCGAACGCTTAGGCCGTCTGAAAACCGTTTTGGTGGCCGACCTTATCTTCGGCCTGCCCGGCCAAACGGAAGAAATCTGGCAAAACGACCTGCGCACCGCCGCCGCCCTGCCGCTGGCCGGACTCGACACCTACGCCTTCAACTGCTACCCCTTCCTACCCATCAACCGCATGATAGAAAAAGGCGCGTTTCCCGCCCCCGCCGGTTTCGACATCCAGGCCGTGCAATACGCCCACACCGTCGACTACATGGACAAGCAAGGCTGGCGGCAAATCAGCAACAACCACTTCGCCTACCCCGGACGCGGCGAGCGTAACCTTTACAACAGCCTCGTCAAATCCAACATTCCCTGCCTCGCCTTCGGCTCGGGCGCGGGCGGCAACGGCGGCGGCTACAGCTATCAGGTACAAAGCGATCTCGAAAACTACCTCGCCACCCCCGCCGGGCAAAAAAACATCAGCCACATGAGCCGCCACAGCGACAACAAATACCTCCTCGGCCGCCTGCAATACGACATCGAACTCGGCCGCATCGACAGCCGCCTGTTCGCCGCCCACCCCCGCGCCGCCGCCCTGCTGCGCCAATGGCAAGAAATGGGACTCACCAACCCGCCCGATTCAGACGGCCTCATCGAATTAAACACCAGCGGCCGCTACTGGTCGCCCACCCTCACCCGCAGGCTCATGCTTGCACTTCCCGCAACCGAAGAAAAGGAGCAATCCATGCAACCCCTGTCAGAAGAACAAAAAACCGTCCTGCGCGACACCCTGGCCGAAAACCCCGGCCAAATCCTCGAAATGCTGGCTGCCAAACACCAGTGCACTTTTGAGGAAATCATCAACTGCCTGCCCGCCGGCACCGTGCACCAAACCGACGGCGGCCGCTTCGTCGAAATCATGCAGGCCATAGCCGCCTGGAACGAAGCCGTCACCTTCATCGCCCACACCCCCGACGTCATCGCCGAAGTCACCGGCAAACTGCCCGACGGCAGCGTCGGCCGCGGCTTCTACAACTTCAAAGAAAGCGAACCCGGCGGCATCCACGGCCACATCTACTACGAAAACTGCGCCGCCATCTACCTCATCGAACGCCCCTTCATGGGCAAACGCACCGTCTCCCTCAACTTCATCAACCGCGCAGGCGGCGCCATGTTCAAAATCTACGTCGGCCGCGACCAAAACGGCGAACTCATCGAACGCCAAATCCAAGCCATGCGCGCCCTCTTCAACGCCAACGCATAAAAAAGGAGAACCACATGCTCATGATATTCGGCGCAAACGGCAAAAGCGGCCGCGCCCTCATCACCCGCCTGCGCCAAAACGGCTTTTCAGACGGCCTCACCGCCGTCCTGCGCCGCCCCGAACAGGCCGCCGACCCCTTCTACGCCCAACACAACGTCCAAACCGTCATCGCCGACGCCCTCGACGCCCCGGCCGTCCTCGAAGCCGTGCGCCGAACACAGCCCGACACCATCGTCAGCTTCGTCGGCGGCAAAAACGAAGCCGGACAACGCAGCGACGCCGCAGGCAACATCCACATCATCGAAGCCGCCCGCACCGCCGCCCCCAAAGCCCGCTTCCTGCTCGTCACCAGCATGGGCTGCGGCGACCAGTACGAAGGCATGAGCGACATGTTCAAACAAGCCCTCGGCGAAGCCGTCCGCGCCAAAACCGAAGCCGAAAACCACCTGCGCCAAAGCTCCCTGCAATGGGTCATCCTCCGCCCCTGCGGCCTCGGCGACGACAAAGGCGGCAGCCACACCCTGCACACCGGTCTCACAGAAATCCCGCGCGACTACATGGACAGAAACGGCCTCGCCGCCGCCGTCGCCTCCGTCATCGCGGCAGAACCGTGGCCGTCTGAAACCGTCTATTCCGTCACCGCTTAAACCGCAACAGCATAAAAAGGCCGTCTGAAACCCGCATTCAAAGTTTCAGACGGCCTTTTCGTGTTTGCGTTTACCTAGTTGCCAAGGCCGCGGCAGATCATGCGGCAAAAGCAGAGGCCGTCTGAAACCAGGGTTTGCGGTTTCAGACGGCCTCTCAAACAGTAAGGAACGCATGGTCGCAAGCAACAGCCCCTAGTACAGCCCCAAGTATTATTAATTGCTTGCCAGCCGCCGCCCACGCAGGCTACCATGCCGCACATAAACGATACCGATACGACCCGATCCGGAGCCCAAATGGATTCCCCCGCGAACACGCCGTACCGCCGCACCAACAGCAACACCGCTGCCGCCAGCATGGCCTTCATGCTGCGCACAGCGGTGTTTTTGTTTGACGGGTACGGATGCGGAAGAGGCTGCCTGAAAACAGGCGGTGAAGATTGGTAAAGAGCAAAGGAAAGGTTTTCAGGTGGCCTCAAGAAGGGAAAAGTGCCTACCGAAAGGCTACCTGAAAACTAAGAAACTTCAGCGAAGCGAAAACTTAAAAGCCAAGCCTGCAATCAGAAAGCCCCTCCCACACATGCCGAAAACTTTTCAGGTAGCCCTATAGGCAGACCGATTCAAAACCCGGCCAGACAAGCAAAGGACACCATCCTTCATGATTACCACACGCGATGTTCTCTTCATCTATAACCTGTTTCATTGGGGCGGGATAATATTGCTGATCGTAGCCGTAAGTTTTGTCTGTTATCAGATAAACCCCAAACTATTTAATAAAAACCCGCAGTTAATATTTCTGCCCGGGCTGGCTGTAGCCGGGCTGCTTTATGCGGCAGGGCAGGTAGAAAAAATGCAGGAGAGGCGGGAAGCCGAAGCGGAAGAAGCCGCATGGCGCAAACGCTACGATCCCGCCAAAGCCCGCTTCGACCAGCTGTGCCAAAACGCCGGCGAGAAGATTTACCGCACCGCAGACAATGTGGACGGCATCCTGCTGCTGAAAGTGCGCGGGGATGACGAGAAATATCAAGACAGCTTCTACAACCCGCTGAAAGACCAGATGTGGGAGGATGCGGCGGTGGAGAGTGAATTCGAGCGAGAGGAGTATGTTGCCAGCTTTTTGCCATATTTTTCCCGTGCCCATTATGATTATGTTGATGTATTACAAAAAGACGGGTCTATCATCCGCTATAGTGGTGATTGGCATATGTCCGACAAGCCATTTAATCAAGAAATTAACCCGCCTCATCCTGCCCGCTATGCCGTTACCTATGAGAATGATGTTTCTTGGGAAAACCGAAAACATTGGATAGCGGGCACAACTATCAAGATTATCGATACCAAAACTAACACACTGATGGCTGAAAAAACGATGTATGTTTTTGTGCCGGAACTAGGCTATTCTAAATTTGAGCAAAATCCAAATCCTTGGGGCAGAGGGGAAAGATGTCGTCCTAATGAAAATTCCTATGAGCAGAGAACTAGTACATTTGTAAAAAGAGTTTTACTTTCACCATCATTCAAACCGGAGACTAAAAATGACTAATCAACAACAAAATGCTAATACTAATCCTACAACTATTTTAGAGTTTGCTAAATTACAGTTAGCAGCAGAAGTTTTATATGATCTTAAAAATGCTATACCAAATTGGGAAATTACGGTTGATAACCCAAATATAGGGAATTTATCCTTTGATAATCTAATAACCAAGAAGCGTTTACAGGCTGGTAATGACCATAACAGTAAATTCACACCAACCGATGCACAAGACTTTGATAAAAACTGGGAGATGGTGGCGCATATTGCCAATACCACAACCGGATTTTCAGCAAGCGTAGCCCGTACGCCGTAGCAAGCGTAGCCTGCATAAGCCAGCATAGCCTGCATTGTAGGGAGTGTCGCCTAAGCGACGCACGCGGTTTCCCAACCTCAAAGGCCGTCTGAAAACCCAAAGCCGTCGGAAAGCGCAGCTTGGGCGAAGCCGAAACGGCATTGGAAGATTTCAGACGGCCTCTCAAACGGCAAAAATGCGTGCGTCACAGAGTGCCGCCCCCCTACGCTTGCTTGCCGATACGATACGTCGGCAGTTTGGCGGTAGAAAGAGGCCGTCTGAAACCCTGTATCAGGGTTTCAGACGGCCTCTTTCTGTTTGCTCCCTCGGACGTCAGTTGTTTTCTTCTTTTTTGTCCTTGTCTTTCTTCACCGGTTTTTTCGCGGCGGCGCCCAAAGACTCCTGCCATTTGGCCGGGTCTTTCACCAAATCGAGCGCGGCTTTGAGCTGGGCGTCTTTGGCGGGGTCGGGATTGCGGCGGGCGGCGGCTTCGTCTTCGAGCTTCTGTTTTTCGCTGCGTTTGTCTTCGGGCGCGGAGGCGGCCTGTTCGGCGGCGTCTTTTCCTTCGCCTTCGATGACGCGGCCGTTCACTTCCTCTCCGCCCAAGGGGTTGCCGATGTGTCCAGCCAGGTCGGCTTCGCGGCTTTCAAAGGTGCGGTTTTTGTCTTTCACTTCTACGTCGGGAACGATGCCCTGCGCCTGTATCGAGCGGTCGTTGGGCGTGTAGTAGAGCGAGGTGGTGATTTTGACGGCGCTGCCGTTGGAAAGAGGCATCACGGTTTGAACCGAGCCTTTGCCAAAGCTCTGCGTGCCAACGATGACAGCGCGTTTGTGGTCTTGCAGGGCGCCGGCAACGATTTCGGAGGCGGAGGCCGAACCGGAATTGATGATGACGGTGAGCGGGATGTTTTTCAGCTCGGCGGGCAGGTTTTTGAGCGGATCGCTGCCGGGGCTGAGGATGTAGTCTTCGCGCTGCGCTTTGAGCACCATGCCTTCTTTGCCGTCGCGGCCTTTGGTGCTGACGACTTTGGCGTTGTCGGGCAGGAAGGCGGCGGAAACGCCGACGGCGCCGTTAAGCAGGCCGCCGGGATCGTCGCGCAAATCGAGCACCAGGCCTTTGAGCGGGGCTTTGTTTTCTTTGGCGAGCTTTTGTGCGGCTTCGTTCAGGGTGGCGACGGTGCGCTCCTGAAACTGGGTGATGCGGATATAGCCGTAGCCGGGTTCGAGCAGTTTGGAGCGCACGCTCTGTACTTTGATAATAGCGCGGGTGAGTTTGAAGACCAGCGGTTTGCTGCTGTCTTTGCGGGAAACGGTCAGCTCGATGTTGGTGCCGGGTTTGCCACGCATTTTTTTCACGGCTTCGCTCACGGTCATACCGCGCGTGGAAACGCCGTCGATTTTGACGATGTAGTCGCCGCTTTTGATACCCGCGCGTTCGGCGGGCGTGTCTTCGATGGGGGAGATGATTTTGACGAAGCCGTCTTCCGAGCCCACTTCCATGCCCAAGCCGCCGAACGAGCCGGAGGTGTTTTCCTTCAGGTCGGCATAGTCTTTTTTGTTCATGTATTCGGAGTGGGGATCGAGGCCGGTTACCATGCCTTTCATGGCGCCTTCGAGCAGGGATTCGTCAGATTTGTCTTCGTAATAGTTGGCTTTGATCTGGCTGTATACTTCGGCCAGGGTGCGGATAGACTGGACGGGCAGCGCCTCCTGTTTTTTGTCGACGGCCAAACCCTGCACGCTGACGGTGAGCAACGCGCCGCTGAGGGCGCCCAGTGTGTAGAGTGCGACTTTTTTCAAAGTGGGGATTTCCATGTCTGTGTGTTCTCTGTTCGGTTGCCGCGCCTGCGTGCGCAAAAACGCGCACTTTATTGGATTTGCCGCGCTGCTTCAACCGCTTTTATAAACTTTTGCGGGCACGGGCGGCGGCTTTCAGGCGGCTTACCGGTGCTTAAGATTTGTTCGGCGGGTTAATCGGCAATGACGAATGTCTTACTTTGATATGCGGCTGTTTGCGTTTGAGCAGGTGGCGGAACACTTCCACTTTCCGGCAGTCGGCGGTGCGTTCGTAATTGGTGCCCAAAATCACTTCGTCCAGCCTGGTACAGACATTGCCGTATTCCAAAAAGGCGGTGTTGGTCTCGGGGCAATACTGCACTTTGTCCGAGCCGATTTCTTCGATTTGCAGCAGGCGGAATTCTTCTTCGTCGCGGAATGCGTGGTCTTTAAACAGATAGCGGATGTATTCCAATGCGGCTTTGTTTTCTTGGAACTCTTCTTTTTTCCGATCGGCATTTTTCCAATATCTGCATAAAGCATTTAATGCTTTTTTGAGCTGTCGTTTTCTAACTGTATGCCATTTTGAGTTATCGCTAATCGGCTTTAAGCGGACGCCGAAATTTGGGTTGTCAAACATCACATCGTATTCTTTATCCTGCGTATATTCGTCGCGGTAGAAAATATAGGCGATTTGGTACAGTGGCAGGTTTTCAGACGGCCTTTGGGCTTTGGCTGCCGTTTCCATATCGTTTCCCGCCATGAAGCCCTGTTCGCTCAATCGCCGGTAGGAAGCGTCAATATCGGGCTCACGTATCCAATTACCGCGCCTGTTGAACACCAGGCAGCAGCCTGAAGCTTCGACGTTGCCGACTTTGCCGTACAGGCGGAACTGGTTTAAATCGTTTACCCGCGAAGAAAAGCAGGCAAAAAAGGCATTGTAGGGGCTGGACTCTGACAGGTTTTCCAAATCCGGCTCCTGAATGCCCAAAAAGTCATACAGGCTTTTGCCTTCATAGGGGTCGTTCATATAGGCTGAGCTGTTCATCCGCATTTTGCTGGCGGCGATGCTTTCCTGCTTGGACTCTTTCTGCCCTATGCCCAATAATTTTTCGCATACGGTGGGGCTGGTGTAATGCGCCAGCGGCCGGTCGAATTCAATCGGGTCTATGCTCAGTACGGCCAAAACCGCAGCGATATTTTCTTTCAGACGGCCATTTATCTTTTTATTTTTAGACAGTGTTTTTGATTTTTGAATCTGTTTTTGTTTGGATTTGAAGTAGCTGTCGTACTTGCCTTTTGCAAAATCAAGTTCTCGGAAATCACGCCTTAATTTCGCAATTGCTCGTTTTTTAAAAGCCTTGTCTGTTGCTTTTTTAACTAATTTGAACACTTTGCCAAAGTGCTCTTCCGCTTCGGACAAATTTTGCTCTATGCCTTCTTTAGTTTGCTTAGTCTGTTTCAAATAACAATAACCCAGCCAAGATTGGGCATTAGCCTGTTCTTCAACGCCCTTATCTCCGCTTAATTTCTTAGTACATTCCAACCATTCTTGAAAATACCTGCGGGCATCGTCAAACAAAGCTGCGTTGCCAGTTTGAAGCGCCTGCTCAAAATAACAACGACCCAGCCAAAATTGGGCATTAGCCTGTTCTTCAACGCCCTTATCTCCGCTTAATTTCTTAGTACATTCCAACCATTCTTGAAAATACCTGCGGGCATCGTCAAACAAAGCTGCGTTGCCGGTTTGAAGCGCCTGCTCAAAATAACAACAACCCAGCCACAATTGGGCATTAGCCTGTTCTTCAACGCCCTTATCTCCGCTTAATTTCTTAGTACATTCCAACCATTCTTGAAAATACCTGCGGGCATCGTCAAACAAAGCTGCGTTGCCGATTTGAAGCGCCTGCTCAAAATAACAACAACCCAGCCACAATTGGGCATTAGCCTGTTCTTCAACGCCCTTATCTCCGCTTAATTTCTTAGTACATTCCAACCATTCTTGAAAATACCTGCGGGCATCGTCAAACAAAGCTGCGTTGCCGATTTGAAGCGCCTGCTTAAAATAACAACGACCCAGCCAAGATTGGGCATTAGCCTGTTCTTCAACGCCCTTATCTCCGCTTAATTTCTTAGTACATTCCAACCATTCTTGAAAATACCTGCGGGCATCGTCAAACAAAGCTGCGTTGCCGGTTTGAAGCGCCTGCTCAAAATAACAACGACCCAGCCAAGATTGGGTATTAGCCTGTTTTTCAATGCCCTTATCTCCGCTTAATTTCTTAGTACATTCCAACCGTTCTTGAAAATACCTGCGGGCATCGTCAAACAAAGCTGTGTTGCCGGTTTGAAGCGCCTGCTCAAAATAACAACGACCCAGCCAAAATTGGGCATTAGCCTGTTCTTCAACGCCCTTATCTCCACTTAATTTCTTAGTACATTCCAACCGTTCTTGAAAATACCTGCGGGCATCGTCAAACAAAGCTGCGTTGCCGGTTTGAAGCGCCTGATTAAAATAACAATAACCCAGCCAAAATTGGACATTAGCTTGTTCTTCAATACCCGTATCGCCGTCTAATTTTTTAGCTAATGCCAATTGTTCTTGATGGTGCTGACGAGCCTTATCAAACAAGGCTGTATTACCAGTTTGAAGAGCCTGCTCCAAATAACAACGCCCCAACCAAAAATTGACATCAGCTTGTTGTTGAGGATTGTTTGCTGTCTCTAAAGCCTCATCCAGCTTTTGAATAGCTTCGGCATATTTTTCAGAGTTAAAGAGTTCAATAGCTTGGTTAATTAAATCAACTTCCATCACTTATCCTTTGTTTATCGCTATTACTCGGCCTTTTCATTTCAAGCATTTTTGTACGGCAGTTTGTCCGAATCAATGCGCATCATCCCAATTACTACCCACCCCCACTTCCGCCAGCAGCGGTACATTCAGACGGCCTTGCGCCACTTCGGCCATCACTTGCGGCAGCATTGTTTTCACGGTTTCCAATTCCGATTCGACTACTTCCAACACCAATTCGTCGTGCACCTGCATAATCAGTTTGCTTTGTAGGCCGTCTGAATGCAGGCGGTTTGATACGGCGATCATGGCGCGTTTGATGAGGTCGGAGGCGGTGCCCTGCATGGGGGCGTTGATGGCGGCGCGCTCGGCGCCGGCGCGGGCGTTGGCGTTTTTGGCGCGGATGTCGGGCAGGTAGAGGCGGCGGCCGAACAGGGTTTCTACGTAGCCTTGTTGGGCGGCCTGCTCTTTGGTGCGCTGCATGTATTCGGCCACGCCGGGATAGTGGGCGAAGTAGCGGTCGATGAAGTTTTTGGCGGACAAGTTGTCGATGCCCAGCGATTTGGCGAGGCCGTATTGGCCCATGCCGTAAATCAGGCCGAAGTTGATGGTTTTGGCGTAGCGGCGCTGCTCGGGGCTGACGTTTTCGGGCGCGATGCCGAACACTTCGGCGGCGGTGCGGCGGTGTACGTCTTCGCCGTTTTGGAAGGCGGCAATCAGGGTTTTGTCGCCCGACAAATGTGCCATGATGCGCAGCTCGATTTGCGAGTAGTCGGCCGACACAATCAGGCTGCCTGCGGGCGCGGTAAAGGCGCGGCGCACGCGGCGGCCTTCGGCTGTGCGGATGGGGATGTTTTGCAGGTTGGGATTGCTGCTGGCAAGGCGGCCGGTGATGGCGACGGCTTGGGAATAGGTGGTGTGCACGCGGCCGGTGCGCGGGTTGATCATTTCGGGCAACTTGTCGGTGTAGGTGGATTTGAGTTTGGCCAGGCTGCGGTTTTCCAAGATGATTTTGGGCAGGGGGTAGTCGGGCGCGAGCTGTTCGAGCACGGCTTCGTTGGTGGAGATGCCGCCGGATGCGGTTTTTTTCAGCCCTTTGGTGGGGATGCCCATTTTGTCGAACAGGATTTCTTGAAGCTGCTTGGGCGAATTGAGATTAAACGGCTGTCCGGCCGTCTGAAACGCCTGCTCTTCGAGTTTCAGTAAGGCCGCGCCCAATTCGCTGCTTTGCGCGGCGAGCTCGGCGCGGTCGATGTGCACGCCGTTGCGCTCCATTTCAAACAATACTTGGGCGACGGGCAATTCCAGATTCAGATACATTTCAAGCTGTTTGTCGTCCATCTGCGCGCGCAAATGCGCTTCGAGGCGCAGGGCGAAATCGGCGTCTTGCGCGGCGTATTCGGTGGCTTGCTCCACGGCGACATCGGCAAAAGAAATCTGCTTCGCGCCCTTGCCGCACAAGGATTCGTAAGTAATCGTGGGCAGGCCGAGCCAGCGTTCGGACAATTCGTCCAAACCGTGCCCCAAATGGCTCTCGACAATATACGAAGCCAGCATGGCATCGCCCGCAATGCCGCGTAACGCAATGCCGTAGTTGGCGAAAACGTGTTGGTCGTATTTCAAATTCTGGCCGATTTTTTTCAGGCTGCCGTTTTCCAAATAGGGTTTCAGACGGCCTAATGTGTTTTGCAAATCAAGCTGCTGCGGCGCGGCGGTAAGGCTGTGGCCGAGCGGGATATACACAGCTTCGCCCGCTTCAAAGGCGATGCTGATGCCTACGAGCTGCGCGTTCATCGCATCGAGCGAGGTGGTTTCGGTGTCGATGCCGATTTGCTCGGCTTTGGATAATTTGTCCAACAGGGCGGCAAACCCGGTTTCGGTAGTAACCGCCCGATAGTCGAGTTTTTCGGGTGCGGCGGCTTTTTCAGGCTGCTTTTCAGACGGCATCTCTAATGCCAAAGCGGCGCGTTCGCCCACATCGGCGCTGCCGAACAAATCGCCGTCTGCCGCTTCGTGCATCCGGCTTTCGGCTTCTTTGAGCCAGGTTTTGAAGCCCCAGCGTTTGAAATCCTCCGCCAGCTGCGCCCATTTGGGCGGCGTACGGCGCAGGCTTTCGAGGCCGTCTGAAAGCTCGGCGTGCAAATCCACATCGGTTTTAATCGTAACCAAATCGTAGGACAAGGGCAGTTGCGAGAGCGCGGCTTGCAGGTTTTCGCCGACTTTGCCCTTGATGTCGCCCGCATGTTCCATCACGCCCGCCAAAGTTTCATAGGCTTCGAGCCATTTCACCGCCGTTTTCGGCCCGCATTTTTCCACGCCCGGCACGTTGTCTACTTTGTCGCCCATCAGCGCGAGATAGTCGCGGATTTGGTCGGGGCGCACGCCGAATTTGGCCTTTACGCCGTCAATGTCCAGCGTTTCGCCGCTCATCGTGTTCACCAGCGTAACGCGCTCGTTCACCAGCTGCGCCATGTCTTTGTCGCCGGTGGAAATCACCACGTCCCAGCCCGCCGCGCCGCCCTGCGCCGCCAGCGTGCCGATCACATCATCCGCTTCCACCTGCGGCACCACCAGCACCGGCCAGCCCATCAGCCGCACCAAATCGGGCAGCGCTTCGGCCTGCGGGCGCAAATCGTCGGGCATCGGCGGGCGCGTGGCCTTGTAGTCGGCAAACATTTCATGACGGAAATTTTTTCCTTTCGCGTCAAACACCACCGCGCAATAGTCGTGCACATAATCCGCACGCAGCCGCCGCAGCATGTTCAATACACCGTACATCGCCCCTGTGGGCGCGCCGTCGGGCGCGGTAAGCTGCGCCATCGCGTGATAGGCGCGGTAGAGATAGGAAGAGCCGTCGACGAGAAGAAGGGTGGGGCGGGTGTTGGAAGACATGGGATGAGGCCGTCTGAAAAGTTGGAAAGGGGCGGATTATATAGGCAAAAGGCCGTCTGAAATTGTTCAGACGGCCTTTTGCCGTTTCGCGCCGCAGGGAGCAAGCCCGTCCGCTATATAGAGGCCGTCTGAAATCCGAAGCGGGGTTTCAGACGGCCTCTGTGGCGGCGTATAATCCGCGCCTTTGACGCGGCGCTTCGAGGCCGTCTGAAAACCGTTTGCCGAGGAAAAAACATGCAAATCATCCACACCGTTCAAGAGCTGCGCCAATGGCGCAAAAACGTCGGCCGCGTGGCCTTTGTGCCCACGATGGGCAACCTGCACGAAGGCCATCTGGCTTTGGTGCGTGAGGCAAAAAAGCGCGCCGACCATGTTGTCGTGAGCATTTTCGTCAACCGCCTGCAATTCGGCCAGGGCGAGGATTTCGACCGCTATCCGCGCACCTTGCAGCAGGATGCGGACAAACTGGCGGGCGAAGGCGTGGCCGTGGTGTTTGCGCCCGATGAAAAAGAGCTGTATCCCCATGTGGAGCAGCGTTACAACGTCGAGCCGCCGCACCTGCAAAACGAGCTTTGCGGCCGCTTCCGCCCCGGGCATTTTCGCGGCGTGGCAACCGTAGTGTCCAAGCTGTTTAACATTGTTGCCCCCGATGTTGCCTGTTTCGGCAAAAAAGACTACCAGCAGCTTGCTATTATCAAAGGCCTGACCGAAGACTTAAACTTCAACATCGAAATCGTGCCCGTCGATACCGGCCGCGCTTCAGACGGCCTCGCGCTCTCCAGCCGCAACCAGTATTTAAATGAAACCGAACGCGCCGAAGCCCCGCGCCTCTACCGCGTGTTGAACGGCATTGCCGACGCGCTCAAAGGCGGCAATCTGGCCTACGCCGATTTGGAAGCCGCCGCCGTGCGCGAGCTGGAAGCAGCAGGCTGGACGGTGGATTACGTCGAAATCCGCCGCGCCGCTTCGCTGGAAACCGCCCACGCCGGCGACAAACAACTCGTTGTCCTCGCTGCCGCGCGTTTGGGGCAGACCCGTTTGATTGACAATATCGAAGTGGATTTGCTTTAAGCCTTTGAGGCCGTCTGAAACGTTTCAGACGGCCTCAACACCTGCCCGACAACCACAAGACAAAGGAAAACCGACTATGTATCCGATTCAAGAACCCCGTCGCAGCGGTCTGCTGCAAGTGTCCGCACTGCACCAAATCTACTGGGAAGAAAGCGGCAATCCAGACGGCATCCCCGTTATCTTCCTGCACGGCGGCCCCGGCGCGGGCGCGTCGCCGCAATCGCGCGGCTTTTTCAACCCCGAAAAATACCGCGTTATCATCATCGACCAGCGCGGCTGCGGCCGCTCGCTGCCCTATGCCGAAACGCGCGAAAACACCACTTGGGATTTGGTGGCCGACATCGAAAAAGTGCGCGAAATGCTCGGCATCGAAAGCTGGCTGGTGTTCGGCGGCTCGTGGGGCAGCACCCTGTCGCTGGCCTATGCCGAAACCCATCCCGAACGCGTGCGCGGCCTGATACTGCGCGGCATCTTCCTCTGCCGCCAGCTCGAAATTGACTGGCTCAACGAAGCAGGCGGCGTCAGCATGGTTTATCCCGCGCAATGGCAGCGCTACCTCGCGCAAGTGCCGCCGGAAAAACACGGCGAACTGGTGCAGAGCTACCACGCCCTGCTCAACTCGCCCGACCGCGCCACCGCCCTGGCCGCCGCCAAAGCCTGGGCCGACTGGGAAAACTACCTCGTCTGCTTCGAGCCGCAGGAGAGCGACGAAGACGCGGAAAAATCGCTGGCCATCGCCCGCTTGGAAAACCATTATTTCGTCCACCTCGGCTGGTTCGGCGACGGGCGCGGCCTGCTGGAAAACGCACACAAAATCCGCCACATCCCCACCGTTATCGTGCAGGGACGCTACGATTTGTGCACCCCCACCCGCAGCGCGTGGGACTTGAAACAGGCACTGCCCGAAGCCGATTTGCGCATTATCCAAGGCGGTCACGCCGCATCCGAACCCGCCCTTTCCGCCGCACTGGTGGAGGCAACCGACGAATTCGCCAAACGCTTGGCCTGAACCGAGCAAGCGTTGCGGGCGACAGGCAGAAGGCCGTCTGAATGCGGACTTTAACTTCGTTTGGAGCTTCGTATTCAGACGGCCTCGGATTTGAGGCCGTCTGAATGCGAAAAGGCCGTCTGAAACGCACGGACAGCGTTTTCAGACGGCCTTTTTATCCGATTGAGGCAACAGAAAAGCAGGCTGCGCAGCCTGCTTTTCTGATACCGGGTGTTTTATCCGCCGGATCCGGCCGGTTCGGGCTCGGATCCGGTTTGCGTTTCGGCATCGTCTCCGTCGGCCAGGTCGTCGAATTCGGGTTCGACTTCAAACACTTTGCCATTGAGCTTCATGCGGCCTTGGGCGATTTCGATGCGGGTGGCGATGTTGCCGTCGTCGTCGAGGGTGAGGAAGCCTTGTCCGGCCATGTTGCGCACGGTGCTCTGCACCATCA
This sequence comes from Neisseria sp. 23W00296, assembly GCF_044772855.1. Lineage (NCBI taxonomy): Bacteria > Pseudomonadati > Pseudomonadota > Betaproteobacteria > Neisseriales > Neisseriaceae > Neisseria > Neisseria sp. 23W00296. The sequence goes on from NZ_CP173024.1 coordinate 1,299,980, forward strand.
GGCGCAGGGTTTCGTCGATGTCGTCGACGGCTGCTGTGCCTTCCGCTTCGTCTTCGGGATTGACGGTAAACAGGCTGCGCGCCTGGCTGACGGCCATGTTTTCCAAAAGCGGCTCGGGCACGTTGAAACGGAATTCGGCCTGCGTTTTTTTCAGCATGGCGGCAAAGTCGTCCAAATCGCCGCGCGTGAGGCCGTTGAAGGCGATTTGGCCGTCGGCGTGGATTTTGCCCTGCGGCAGGGAGAAGTCGAAGGTGCGGACTTTGATGACGGGGTTTCCTGTGAAGAGGCCGGAGGCTTCGTTGCGGGCGGTGTGCAGCAGGGCGGCGCGGATGTCGTCTTCGCTCATGTTTTTCGAGGCGATTTCGGCCAGCTTGCGTTTGACGGCCAGCAGCGAGGCGGCTTCGAGATGTTCGGCGGCAACGTTGATGTCGAGCGGGCCGTAGGTGTCGTTGCCGTAGGCGAGTTTGTCGAAGCGGAAGCGGCCTTCGCTGCTTGCCCAGCCGCCCTCTTCGTTCATGGTGGTGTCGAAGCGCAGGTTTTCTACGGTAATTTTGGACGGGGGGACGGTGCCGGTGGGGTTGATGAAAGCACCGATCTGCAAATCGGTGACGAGATTGACCAGCTCGTTGAGCTTGATGTTGTAGTCCAAGCCTTCCTGCCATTGCAAGGCTAGGCGGTCGAGTTTGAAGCTGCTGCTGCCGACGGCGAGTTTGCTCGGGCTGTCGTAGGTGTCGCTGCCGATGTGCAGGTTTTCCAGCACGATGTCGCCTTTGTCGGCCAGTTTGACGTGCAGGCCGGGGGCGGTGTAGCCGCTTTTGTAGTTTTGCCAGCCTGCGGTGTAGTCGGTCTGCCCTTCGAGGCCTTTCCAGTTGAGGGCGATGCCGGAGAGTTCGTCGTAATCGAAAGCGGGGATGCTGAGGTTCAGACGGCCTGAGCCGCCAAAACCGATGGTGTTGGTTAGGGAAACGGGGGTTTTGTCGCCGAAAAAGCGTTTCAGCACTTTTTCCGATTCGGCGCGGTAGCGAAATTCGCTCTCCACTTTCGCAGCGGCCAAACCGCCGGCAAATGGGGCGTGTCGGATATGGTTGACGACGGTAACCGGTTCGGAAAGCACGGTTTTCAGGTTGTCGGGCAGATAGGCAGCGGCATTGTTGAGCAACGTCGGTTTGAGGCGCACCTGCAGCGTTTCGGTGGAGGAAAACCAGCCGCGATCGTAAGTGCGCGATTCGACCGTGACGAAACTGCTTTCCTGCAGCAGGCGGTATTGCCCGTCCAGCACCGTTTCGGCCTGTTTGCCGAAATAATAGGGCAGCCCGCCGACCACTGCGGCGGCCGCAGCGGCGAGACCCGCCAAACCCGCAACCAGTTTTTTCTTCATCGTGACGCAATGCCTGAAATTCAAAGGCGGCAAGCATAGCACCATTTGCCCGCTTTGTCTTTTCAGACGGCCTTTTGCGGCGCGAAAAAAGCCTTTTTCCGCCGCCCGTATCCGCTATAATGGCGGCCTTGCAAACAGGAGCAGAACCATGTACGACTACCAATCCGACGCCACCAAATTCCTCAACGAATACATAGAAAAACACCCCGAAGAAGCCGAACGCCGTCTGAAAAACCGCGGCCTCTTGTGGGATGTCGAACTCAATCCCGAAGAAGAAAAGGAATTTGCCGCCGCCAAAGTGGCGAAAAAACCCTACACCTACTATTCCTACGACTAACCTCCGCCGCATGAGCATCCGCGCCACCGCCGCCACGCCCGGGCTTCTCGCCTATCTGCGCGGCATCAACCCCGCCGAACACCCCGCCCTCACCCGTCTGCGCGAACGCACCGCGCAACACCGCATGGGCAAAATGGCCGTCGCTCCCGAGCAGGCGGCCGTTTTGGCTTGGCTCGCACGACTCACAGGCGCGGAAAACTATTTGGAAATCGGCGTTTTCACCGGTTACAGCAGCACCGCCGTCGCCCTCGCCCTACCCGAACACGGCCGCGTCACCGCCTGCGACATCAACGCCGCCTACACCGAATACGCCCGCCAAGCCTGGCAGGACGCGGGCGTGGCGCACAAAATCAGCCTGCACCTGCAACCGGCCATCTTCACCCTCGACGAACTCCTCGCCGCCGGACGCGCCGACAGCTACGATATTGCCTTTATCGACGCCGACAAAGCCCCCACCCCGCATTACTACGAACGCTGCCTGCGCCTCGTGCGTCCCGGCGGCATCATCGCCATCGACAACCTCCTGCTCGGCGGCCGTGTTACCGAACAGGCGCGGGAAGACGACCCGCCCGCCCTGCCCGTCATCCGTGCCTTCAACTCCGCCCTGCCGCACGATGCCCGCATCGAACCCCTCACCCTGCCCCTGGGCGACGGCCTCACCCTGCTGATCAAACGCCCGCACCCCGAGGCCGTCTGAAAAAACGCCGCACGACATATGAAACTCCCCTTCCCTGCCGCCATCCTCCTGCTTACCGCCTGCGCCGCCGCACCCCAAAACGGCAATACGCCCGCTGCCGAAACCGCATCCGCAGAAACCGCCGTCCCCTACCCTGTGCCCGACCTGCAAAGCCAGATCGACAGCCTCGGCACGGAAATCGCCCGCCTCAACGGCCAAATCGAAGCCCTGCAAACGCGCATCAAACGGCTCGAACACCCCAGCCGCCGTGTCGCGCCCGTCCGCAGCTCCGAAGCCGCGCCGCCTGCCGCCGCACTTCCTGCGCCCGACCCGCTTGCCGCCGCCCGCAAACAATACCGCAGCGGCAACTACGCCGCCGCCGCCCGCCTGCTGCAAGCGTCCGAAAGCGGCGGCAGCGGCAGCCCCGCCGACCGCCAGGGCATGCACCTGCTGCTGCAAAGCCACCAAAAACTCGGCAACTGCCAGTCGGTTATCAACATCGGCAACCGCTACGTCTCGCGTTTCCGCAATAGCCCCGAAGCCGCCGACACCCTGTTTGCCGTCGGCCAGTGCCAGTGGAACATCCAGCAGCGCGACGTCGCCCGCGACACCTGGCGCAAACTGATGCGCCTCTACCCCGCCAGCGCCGCCGCCAAAAAAGCCGCGCAGCACGCCGACAAATACTGAAAACACCTTTTTTCGGAAACCTCCTAACCAAGCACCCTTCTTCAATCCGCTTGCCAAAGGCCGTCTGAAAACGTATCCCACCGCTACGCAACGGTATCGCGCAAACACACGTAGCCGCCGATGTCCCGTCAGCCTGCGTCGGGCTTTGCCATCCGCAAACCACCGAATGCCCGCAACACATACCCGGAGCCGATGCTTGAAGGCCGTCTGAAAAATCATTTTTCCGCGAAGCACGCGGTTTCCGATATACGGACACAGCACAGGCAGGACAATCCGTCAGAACACAGGTGCAGCACATTCCCTTTTCAGAAACCTCAACGACGCGAAAACCTCCGTCTGCAAACCGTTTCCCAACCCCAACAGAAAGGCAAAAACATGGCCAAAATCGGCATCATCATGGGCAGCAACAGCGACTGGCCCGTTATGGAACACGCCGCCCGCGTGCTGCAAGAGTTCGGCATCGCCTGCGAAACCCGCGTCGTTTCCGCCCACCGCACCCCCGACCTGATGTTCGAATACGCCCAAACCGCCCGCGAACGCGGCATCCAAGCCATCATCGCAGGCGCAGGCGGCGCGGCGCACCTCCCCGGTATGGTGGCCGCGAAAACCACCGTGCCCGTGCTCGGCGTGCCCGTACCGAGCAAATACCTGCGCGGCGAAGACTCGCTGCTCTCCATCGTGCAGATGCCCAAGGGCATCCCCGTCGCCACCTTTGCCATCGGCGAAGCGGGGGCGGCCAACGCGGCGCTGTTTGCCGTTTCCCTGCTCGCCAACCACGATCCCGTGCTGGCGGAAAAACTCGCGCAGTTCCGCGAAACGCAAAAGCAGACCGTGCTGGCGATGGAGCTGCCTGAGGCCGGTTAGACCGTCTGAAAGCGGCGGCTTTAAGGAAACCAAAACGCATCGGCCTGTCGCAACAAGAGGCCGTCTGAATGCTTTTCAGACGGCCTCTTTCTTTGCACCCGACTGGATGCGTGCGCCCACATGCTGCCGCTGAAAAGGCCGTCTGAAAACCGGATTGCAGGTTTTCAGACGGCCTTTTGTTTCATCAAGCCAAGCCGTATCTAGCAGCACCGTCCGCCGTTTGCGCCGCAGCGGCGTTTGCGGCAGTAGTCTTGGAACTGCTGTTCGCTCATCACGGGGGCGTTGGGATTGTGTCTGCGCTGTTGTGCCACGTAGTTTTCATAATCCGGCACGCCCGCCATCAGGTTGGCCGTGAGCTTGGCGGTTTTCCAAAACGCGGCGAGTTTGCGTTTTATCGCGGCTTTATGATGCTTCACTCTGCGCCTCCGCAGGCTGGGTGCCGTCGCGGTACACCGCCGGAATTTCTTTGGCAGTCGGCCAGCCGACTTTGCGGGCTTTGAGGGCGGTGCGCAGGCCGTAGAGGGCGACGACGACGACCACGCCGAGGAACAGGGCGGTGAGGCCGGAGTTCACGTAGTCGTTCAGAATCACCTGCGACATTTCGCCGAGGTCTTTGGCGGGAGCGAGCACTTCGCCTTTGTCCAATGCGGCCTGATACTTGGCGGCGTGGGCAAGGAAGCTCACGCGCGGGCTTGCGTCAAACAGTTTCTGCAGGCCTGCCCAGCAGGTTACGAACAATACGCCGAACGCGGGCACAAGCGTTACCCACACATAGCGGTCGCGCTTCATTTTGATGAGGACGACAGTACACATAATCAGCGCGACGCCCGCGAGCATCTGGTTGGCGATGCCGAACAGCGGCCACAGCGAGTTGATGCCGCCCAGCGGGTCGGTTACGCCGGTGTAGAGGAAGTAGCCCCACAGTGCAACGGCGATAAAGGTGGCGACAAGGTTGGCGGGGATGGAGTCGGTGTTGCCGAAGGGTTTGAAGAAAATGCTGCCCAAGTCTTGAATCATAAAGCGGGCGACGCGCGTGCCGGCATCGACGGCGGTAAGAATGAACAGGGCTTCAAACAAGAGGGCGAAGTGGTACCAGAACGCCATCATGGCTTCGCCCGGAATCAGGCGGCTCATGATGTGCGCCATGCCCACGGCGAGGGTCGGCGCACCGCCCGCGCGGGAGAGGATGGTGTTTTCTCCGACTTCTTTGGCGGTGTGCAGCAGGGTGGCGGCATCCACGGGGAAGTGGAGCTGGTTGGTAATCACCTGCGCGGCGTTGGCGGCATCGGTGCCGATTAACGCGGCGGGGCTGTTCATGGCGAAATACACGCCCGGGTCAAGCGAAGCGGCGGCGGCCAGTGCCATAATCGCCACAAAGCTCTCCATCAGCATGCCGCCATAGCCGATCATGCGCACATGGGTTTCGTTTTCCAGCATTTTCGGGGTTGTGCCCGAAGAAATCAGCGCGTGGAAACCGGATACCGCGCCGCAGGCGATGGTGATGAACAAGAACGGGAACAGATGGCCGGAGAACACGGGACCCGAGCCGTCGATAAAGTGCGTTACCGCAGGCATTTGCAGTGCGGGGTTCACAATCACAATGCCGATCGCCAGCGCAACAATGGTGCCGATTTTCAGGAAAGTGGAGAGATAATCGCGCGGGGTGAGCAGCAGCCACACCGGCAATACCGAGGCGACAAAGCCGTAAATCATAATCGCCCAAGTGAGCTGGATACCGTCGAGGTCGAAAATATGGCCGAAAGAGCTGTGCGCCACGTCTTCGCCGTACACCACCGCCAGCATCAGCAGGATAAAGCCGACGATGGAAATCTCGCCGATTTTGCCCGGACGGATATAGCGCGTGTAAATGCCCATAAAGAGCGCGATCGGCATGGTGGCGGCGATGGTAAACGTGCCCCACGGGCTGTGTACCAGCGCTTTCACCACAATCAGCGCGAGCACGGCCATGATGATTACCATAATCATCAGAATGCCGATGGAGGCAATCACGCCGGGCACAGTGCCCAATTCCTGTTTCACAATATCGCCCAAAGACTTACCGTCGCGGCGCATCGACACAAACAGCACCATCATGTCCTGTACCGCACCGGCAAACACCACGCCGAAGATAATCCACAGCGTGCCGGGCAGATAGCCCATCTGCGCGGCCAACACGGGGCCGACCAACGGGCCTGCGCCAGCAATCGCGGCAAAATGGTGGCCGAACAATACGCCCTTATGCGTGGGCACATAGTCCAAGCCGTCGTTGTGCCGCTCGGCGGGCGTGAGGCGGTTGGGGTCGAGCTGCATCACACGGTTGGCGATGTAGAGGCTGTAAAAACGGTAGGCGATGCAGTACACCGACACGGCGGCCGTAACCATCCATATCGCGCTGACCTGCTCGCCCCTGCTGAGGGCAAGCGTGGTAAACGAGGCCAAGCCGACCAAGACCACGATGCCCCAAATCAGAAAGGTTTTTAGTGATTTCATGGTTCCATCCTTAAAAATCAACGGTTAACTAAACAGGGCCCGAATGTTTGCACCGGCAAAAGACAGCAAAGGCCGACGCTCTATGGCATAAAACATGATGATGAAAGTGTGCAAGCCCGCCCGAAAGCTTAACACAAAGCAGCAAAACACGCGGCGGATTTAACACGGCCGCACTCCACGCGGCGCAGCAAAGAGGCCGTCTGAAAACGTGAAATGCGGCTTTTCAGAAACGTCATTCCCGCATAGGCAGGAACAGCCTCTTCGCTCCTAGAATTTCCCCGTAAAACCAATGGTTACCGCCCGTCCCGGGGCGGGGATGGGGACGTTGGACATCGGGTCGAGGTAGTAGCGGTTGGTGAGGTTGGTGATGCCGAAGTTCAGGCCGAAGTTTTTGCTTATCTGATACTTGCCGTACATGTCGAACACCAGCGCGGCGCGCCAGTGGTAGGGGCGGCCGGTGGCTTCGAGAATGCGCGCCAAGCCCTGTTCGGCCAGCTGGTCCTGCTGTTTGGTGCTGACGGTGCTGTGGTAGATGCCGCGCATGCCGAGCTCCAAACGGTTGTTCAGACGGCGTGTGCCGACATCGAGGTTGAGCGAGTATTTCGGCTGCATGGTCTGGTAGAAACGGGTGGCGCCGAAGCCGCCGTCTATGCATTCGGGGATGCGGTTGTTGTAGACGTCGTAGTTCCACGCCGTCGTTTTGTCGCAGACGCGCTGGCGCAGGCGGTAGTTCGCGCCGAAGGCGGCAAACCATCTGCCGCTGTCGAGGCGGCTTTGCAGCTCGATGCCCGCGCTTTGCTTTTTGTCGTATTGGGTGAGGTTTTTGTTTTCGGTGATGTCGATGGCGTTTTTGATGGTGTTGTTGTAGTAGGTCAGGCGCACGTCGCCCGCTTTGAGCCGCTTGGCATAGGGGGCGAAGTTGAAGGAATAGCCGATTTCCCAGTTGGTACTGCGCTCGGGTTTGAGGTGAAACTCGGTAGAGTGGGGATACAGCAGGTTGACATTGGTGGTGGTGGCTTCGTAAATGCTGGGGAAGCGGGTGGCGCGGGCGAAACGGGCAAACAGGCGGCCGTTGTCGGTGAGATCGTAGCTGACGGCCAGCATCGGCGACCAGGAGTGGGCGGTCAGGCGTTGCGGCGTCGGCCAGATTTCTTCTTCGGTTTGCGGTTTTTTGTAAACATCGGACAGGTTTCTTGCCAGATCCGCCTGATTTTTTCTTTCCAGATAGTTGTATTGTCCTCTGGTTGCCATTCCGTTTAGATATTTCCAATAGTTGCCGGCCAGTCCCTGCGGATTTTCCGCCCTTTCGTCAAACTGGCCCTTGCGGAATAGCGGGCCCTGGTATTGGCCGTTGACATAGGGCGTGTAGACATATTTTAGGCGGTAAACCGCGCCGTCGTAGCGGCCTATCAAATCTTGCCCGTTGCGGTCGGTGATTTTGATAGGCTCTTGTATATTTCCGCTTTTATTGGTTACATCGTCATAGTCGTAGCCGTATTTGTTTCTAAATCTGTCGCGCAGCTCCTGAACCTTGTACGGATCATGGGTTTCATCCCATGTCCGCAAAATCCGCCGTATATCGTCAGCCTCTTCTTTATTGCTTATCAGCTCGTAATAGGGTGCTTCTGCGCCGACGACATAACCGGTGGAAAGCTTTCCTCCTTGCATATCGGAAGAATAAAACGGATCTTTCTTCTCACGCCGCGCTTTGGCCAAGGCATCATCAAACGCCCAGAATTTTTCATAGCGCACGCCCGCCTGAATGTTCAGACGGCCGGTCGGCTGCCAGTCGAAGGCCAGACCCGCTCCCCATTCGTGGCGGCGTCCCGCCCGCGGGCCCGCAATGGCGGTAGCGGTGCTGACCGCGCCGATAATATCGAAGAAATCTTTGTCGTTATGGGAGATCTGTGTTTTTTCGTCGAGTTTTTCGTATTGGATATTGCCCGACAAAGTCATGCTTAATTTGTCGCTGAGGCGGAAACGGTTGCTGATGTCGGCGCCGAAACGAGTGGCATAAGTACGCTGCTCAGCACCGGATTTGACGCGGTATGCACCGGGAACGGGAGGAGGATCTTTCGGCTCTTCCTTCGGTATGTCGTTGCAGGTCATGCCCTGTTCTGTCAGTCGTTGGGGGGTTTTATGGCGAATGAAACATTGCACCCAGTTATCGTAATTGGTATCCCCATAGGTAACGCCCAATTCGGGGCCGCCGCTCTGGTGGCGGCTGCTGTCGGTACGGATACGCCAAACATTGGCCTGCAAGTCTATCCAGCGGCTGTTTTCCGGCTGCCATTCGTAGCCCAGTTTGTAGCTTTTGCTTTGGATATGGGAATCCAGACCTTGAATAGGATAATAGCGCGGTTGTTGGCCGACAAAATTATATTCATCGCTGAATCCAAGCACCAATGCATTATAAAAAGGGTTGTTTTCGCCGAAGCGGACGCGGGTGCGCATATGGCTGAGGCTGATTTTCTGGTTGTGCGGCAGATACCAGTTGTTTTTCAGCAGCAGGGTTTTGCTCTCGACATTGCTGTTGAACACCTCTTCGCCCGGGCGGTAGAGCTTGGCCATATTGGGAATCATGGTGGCGGAAGTGTTGCCGAAATCGGGATGGTCGGAATCGTAAACGGGATTGTAGAGATAGCCTCCCGCACTGCGTTTGCCGGAAAAATAATTGCCCTTGCTGCGGTCGCTGTAAGCAATAAGGCCGTCTGAAAGACGGCTTTTGAAGGCGGCAGCTACCAGTCCCGAACGATCGCCCTTGAAATTGGACAGTTTGTGGCTCCGGCTTCTCGGGGGTACATAATTATCAAATTCCAAAGCCTGATATATCTCCCCCGTTCCCGCTACCTGCCCGCTCGGACCATCGGCGATTGGCCGGTTTGGAATGGTTCGATAGTCTTCCACACCCAAATATTGCAGATTGTCCACGCGCGGTTTGGCGGTATTGTCGGAAAAGCTGCCTTTGATTTGAATCCCCCATTTGTCGCCTTCCGGCACGATATCGTCCGCTTCGATGGTGGAAATCGCTACCGAACCGCCAACGCCCGATTTGACGCCGCGCGTCATGGCCGGGCTTTTTTCCACAGCAATGCTGCGAAACAGGGCGGGATCAACGTAGTTGCGGTCGGCAATGCCGTAGTTGTTCATCCATACATCTACAGTCTGCTCTGTGCCGTCGATGGTAACGGGGATGCGGCCTTTACCGGAAATGCCGCGTATGCTCGGTGTAATCGCGCTGCCCGCGTTGCGGGTGTTCATGTTGTAGACACCGTTGAGCCCTTTGAGGACATCGCCTGCGGCGTCGGTTTGGTAGCGTTCGAGATATTCTTTGCCGAGATAGGCATTGGAGACATTTTTGCTGTATTGCTGCGCTTCGCCTTTTTCATCACGGGTAAGGCGTTTGGCGCGGACGGTAACAGAATCGAGGGCGTTGCTTTCGGACGTATTTTCAGCAAACGTACTGTCGGCCGCCCAGACTTCGGGCATGCAGAACAGCAGGCCGAGACAGGCGGCGAGGGTGTTTACGCGACGGTTGGTTTTCATCTTTCGCTCCTTTATGTTGTTTGCGTTTTTAAAAAACAGGCGGAGCGGTTTGTGTTTTTTTGGGGATTTGTAGAAATAAAAAAGCCACTCTGTGTCGGCTTGGCGGCAGATTGTACGGCATTTGCAAAGATTTGATAAGGCGGCATCATAGCCTTTACATATAGGCCGTCTGAAAACGCCTTCCGTAAAGAAGCAGTTTTACCACCAACCTATCCACCCAATATTCTAAATCAATTAATGATGGATTTTATATAATATTTTTTCAATGATTTAATCTTTACACAATTTCTACCATTAACCGCTTGCAATATGGAATAATTGGAATTATCATCCGCAACCATTCAGACAGGCAGCCCGAAGGCTCTTAGCAAAAAACAAGCGGATTTCACAAATCCGCCCGATAAAACACATAAAAAAAGCCGTCTGAAAGACTGCCGCCAATACACAAACACCACGCCGCCGAGTTCTGCGCAACGCGCATATCAGCCGCAAGCCCGTCCGCAAGACGGCTTGATTATCCGACCTTTAACTTGTAAAGGAAATTCTTATGAATACTTCAGTAAAAGTATTGGCCGCAACTTTGGTTTTAACCGTATCTGCTTTTGCGGCAGCCAAACCGGCAGGTGAGTCTTCCAATTCCGATTACGTGAATACTAATGAAGCGTCTACCGCCATTCCGTTTGGTGCTGGCAAAGCCTCGCTGAAAATTAACAAAAGCTCCATCAACATCAATATCGGCAACGGCCCGGTCAAACATATCAACAAAAAATACAGCGGCAACGCTATCAACGGCAATAACTTTACTGCCAGCGTAGACGGTTTAGCACATGAAAAATACCTGACCATTAAGGATGTCAACCCTGTTCTCGGTTTCTTTAACAATGATACCTTGGGTCGTGTTTGGTATGAAAAACGTGCCCAAAATGTTGATGTTTATTCGGTGCGCCAGCTTGCCGATCCCAGACTGCCCATTGCACCAAAATTCGGCGGCTTGGTTATCGGCCAGGTGAAAAACCTGTCTGACGGCAGCGGCGTGTACTTCGGCGAATGGGCGCCGCGTAAAAATAACACCATCGTCAAGGAAGATCCTCTCGGCTTGAAAGATCCCAACCACACCGTTTGGTTTGCAGGCGACAATCCGACCGGCAGAACCCAAGGCTTGGCCAATGTTACTTATGATGTGGTCGGTATCAACCAACACACCCCCGGCAAAGAAGACTTCTATCGCGGCAAAGTAACCGCCAAGTTTGGTACGACTCCGACAGGCAGCATGAGCGGCGCGATTGTCCGCGGTAATGACAGGTTGAGCTTTGACAAAGCTGTGATTACCAACAGTACCGGCAAATTCGAAGATACTGCCCAAGGCATGAAAGGCCAGTTCTTCGGCAGGGGCGCGGAAGCGATGGCAGGTATCGCCACACGCGGCACAGCCGACCGTAAAGACGACATCGCCTTTGGCGGCCGCAAACAGTAAGAAGGCCGTCTGAAAGAAACTCCAAAATCATGATGGGTTTGAACAGGGGAAACCGGACTCCGTGTCCGGTTTCCCCTGTTATTGGGAGACACTATGAAAAAACACCTTCTGCCGCTTATCCTGCTTGTCCTGCCCGCCGCCGCGCTGGCCGACGAAGACGATACCCGTATGCTGCTCGACGGCGCGCAAAAGGAAATGCGCCGCCAACAGGACGCGGCGGCGTTTTCAGACGGCCACTCCGGAAGCGGCAGTATCGAAATCGACGGCGAAACCTATATCGTGCCGCACACCGCCCGCGATTTGGAATTGGGCATTTACTACGCGATAGACGGCCGCCAATGGGGCAAGGTGCGCGAATTTGCCGCCGCCTACCGCCGCCTGCCCGAACACAAAACCCATCTGGCGCTGATGGCCGAAGGCTTGGCCGAACGCGCCGAGGGCAAAGTCGGCGCCGCTTTGAAAAAAATGAAAGCCGCACACGCAGCCGCGCCGGATGATGTGCGCGTCGGTTTGGAGCTGGCGCGGCTCTACGGCGAAGACAACCAAAACCGCGAATCGCAGGCGCAGTTCAAAGAAGTATTGAAAGGAGAGATGCCGTCTGAAACCCGCGCAGCCGTGCAAAGCTATCTCGACATCCTCGACAAACGCCGCCGCTGGCACGGCAGCATCAGCATAGGCGGCGGCTATAACGACAACATCAATCAGGGCAACGGCAAGCGCGAATGTGTCGGCTCGTTTATGGGGCAGTGTTTCAGCTACCGCACCCTGCCCTCGCCCGTCGGTTCGCCGTTTTGGCAATACAGCGCCGTTGCCGCGAAAAAAATCCCGCTGCGCGGCCACCACAACCTGCTGCTGCGCCCGCTCTCCTACGGTACGAAATACCGCCGCGACGACAGCCAATCCGAGCCGCCCGAGCCGTACAGCGAAAACACCGCCGCCCTCTACGCGGGCTACGAACACAACACCGCCGACAGCGATTTCACGTTTACCCCCTATTTCGAACACTACTTTCGCGGCGGCCGCAGCCGCTACCGCGCATGGGGCGCGGAAGCCGCGTGGGAAAAAAACCTCACGGCCAAATGGTCGCTCAACGTCCGCGCCGAAGCCAAGCGGGTGAAATACCTCGAACAGGAGCGGCAGTATTACAGCGACTACACCCTCTACACCGGCGGCGCGGGGCTGGGCTACACCTTTTCAGACGGCCTCGGCCTCTACGGCGGCATAGACCTCGCCCGCCGCAAATACCCCTACGCCGCCTCGCGCAGCAAGGAATACACCGCCCGCATCGGCGGCTACAAAATGTTTAAAAACGGCGTTTACTTCAACGCCGCCGCCCTCTACCGCCTCAGCCGCTACGACGCCGGCAGCTATCTCACCGCCGGCGAAGCACGCCGCGACCGCCAAACCATCCTTACCGCCGCCATTGGCGCGTCGAAATTTTCCTTTAAAGACATCTATCCCGAATTGCGCGTCAAACGCACCGTCGGCCGCAGCAATGCCGATCTGTTTGCCTACAAGCAAAACGAAATCGCCCTGGCTTTGAAATACCGTTTTTAAGCGTTCGGGCAATAATAGAGGCCGTCTGAAAGCGCTGCTCCGCGTTTTTCAGACGGCCTTCCAAGCGTTTTCGTTTGAGCGAAGAGGCCGTCTGAAAACGTGAAATGCGGCTTTTCAGAAACGTCATTCCCGCATAGGCGGAAACGGCCTCCCCATCCCAATCCATTACGGAAAACCAAGCGAAAAGCCGCAGGCAAAACCTGCGGCTTTTTCAAATAGGGCGGCGAGCCCGACCCCCGGCACTGGCTCGTCGGAGTGGGCTGCTGGCTTCCGCCCCTGACCCGTTGTTCCAAGTTGCCATGCGGGGAGACCCGCCATAAGAAGCCGCGCATTATAACCGCGCCGTCGTGAAACACCAAGCGGATTTTCTCCCGCGCCCGCCTGCCGCCGGATTGTCTACATTCCAACTTGAAACGGCGTTAAATTTACATTACATTGCGGCCGAAACACGCACTGCCGCTTTCAGACGGCCTCTTGCATAAAAACAATACCAAAACACGGAACACAACCATGACCGCAAGCCTTGCCACACCTCCCGCAACGTCTCCCGCGCGTATGCGCGAAATCCCCTACAACTATACTTCCTACACCGACCGCGAAATCGTGATCCGTCTGTTGGGCAATGAAGCCTGGCAGACGCTGGAAGACTTGCGCGCGCAGCGCAAAACCGGCCGCTCGGCGCGGATGCTGTTTGAAGTGTTGGGCGATATTTGGGTGGTGGAGCGCAATCCGTATCTGGTGGATGATTTGCTGGCGCACCCCAAGCGCCGCGCGGCTTTGGTGGGCGAGATGCGCCACCGCTTGGGCGAAATCCACAAGCGGCGCGACGACAATCCGCAGGTTGCCATGCTCGTAGCGGCGGCCGAAGCGGCGGTGAAACGCTTTGACGAAAGTTTTGACGACACCCGCGCCAAGCGCGAGCGCATCTTGCAGCGGCTCTCAAAAATCACCAAGCCGCACAATATTATGTTTGACGGGCTGGCGCGGGTGACGCACGTAACCGACGCTACCGACTGGCGCGTGGAATATCCTTTCGTTGTCGTCAACCCCGACACCGAAGCCGAAGTCGCGCCGCTGGTGCGCGCGCTGATTGAGCTGGATTTGGTGATTATTCCGCGCGGCGGAGGCACGGGCTATACCGGCGGAGCGGTGCCGCTGGATGCCAACAGCGCGGTAATCAATACCGAAAAACTCGATTTGCACGGCGGCGTGCAGTATGTGCCGCTGGCCGGTTTGGAGGGCAAACACCCGATTATCCATTGCGGCGCGGGCGTGGTAACGCGGCGGGTGGAAGAAACCGCGCATCAGGCCGGGCTGGTGTTTGCCGTTGACCCGACTTCGGCCGACGCATCCTGCGTGGGCGGCAATGTGGCGATGAACGCCGGCGGCAAAAAGGCCGTGTTGTGGGGCACGGCGCTGGATAATCTGGCCTACTGGCAGATGGTGAACCCGCAGGGCGAATGGCTGCGCATCGAGCGCGTGCGCCACAATTTCGGCAAAATCCACGACGAACAAACCGCTGTGTTTGACGTGCACACGCTCGATTCAGACGGCCTTAAAGCCGTGAAAACCGAGCGGCTGGAAATCCCCGGCCACAAATTCCGCAAAGTCGGTTTGGGCAAAGACGTTACCGACAAATTCCTAAGCGGCCTGCCGGGCGTGCAGAAAGAAGGCACCGACGGCATCATCACCAGCGTGGCCTTTGTGCTGCACACCATGCCCAAACACACGCGCACGGTGTGCATGGAATTTTTCGGCACGGTGGCCAAAGCCACGCCGTCGATTGTCGAAATCCGCGATTACCTGCTGGGGCACGAGAGCGTGCGGCTGGCCGGTTTGGAGCATTTGGACTGGCGTTATGTGCGCGCCGTCGGCTACGCCACCAAAGCCGCCGGACGCGGGCGGCCGAAAATGGTGTTGCTGGCCGACATCGTGTCCGACGACGAAGATGCCGTATCCGCCGCCGCCGAGCGCATTTGCGAGCTGGCACGCGCGCGCGAAGGCGAAGGCTTTATCGCCGTTACGCCCGAAGCACGCAAAACCTTCTGGCTCGACCGCAGCCGCACCGCCGCCATCGCCAAACACACCAATGCCTTTAAAATCAACGAAGACGTAGTGATTCCGCTCGAACGGCTGGGCGAGTATTCAGACGGCATCGAGCGCATCAACATCGAATTGTCGATTCAAAACAAGCTCAAACTGTGCGACGCGCTCATCCGATATCTTTCAGGCAGCCTGCCGGTGGACAAAATGGACACCGACCTGCCCAGCGCCGAATTATTGGGCGATCGCGCCCGCCACGCCCTTGCCCATGTCGAAGCCGTACGGCAACGCTGGCAATGGCTGCTCGATCATCTCGACTCGCCCTTGTCTGAGTATAAAAACCGCTTCGGCGATGCCGTTCAGGCTGCTTCGGAAGCGCGCGACGACGAAAGCTGCTTTATCGCCTTTCGCGATTTCAGGCTGCGTGTGTCGGTGAAAACCGATGTGATGAAGCCCTTGGCCGATATTTTCAGCGGCAAGGCCGACGCCAAAATCAACGCCGCGCTGGGCAAAATCCACAGCAAAACCGTGCGCGGCCGCGTGTTTGTCGCCCTGCACATGCACGCGGGCGACGGCAACGTCCACACCAATATCCCCGTCAATTCAGACGACTACGAAATGCTGCAAACCGCCCACCGCGCGGTTGAGCGCATCATGCGTATCGCACGCCGTCTGAACGGCGTGATTTCCGGCGAACACGGTATCGGCATCACCAAGCTCGAATTTCTCACCGACGAAGAAATGCAGCCCTTTTGGGACTACAAAGCGCGCGTCGATCCAGAAGGCCGCTTCAACCGCCACAAACTGATGAAAGGCTCCGACCTGCGCCGCGCCTACACGCCGTCATTTGAATTGCTCGGCGCGGAATCGCTGATTATGGAAAAATCCGAACTCGGCACCATCGCCGAATCGGTCAAAGACTGCCTGCGCTGCGGTAAATGCAAGCCCGTCTGCTCCACCCACGTTCCCCGCGCCAACCTGCTCTACAGCCCGCGCAACAAAATTCTCGGTGTCGGCCTGCTCACCGAAGCCTTTTTATACGAAGAGCAGACGCGGCGCGGCATCTCGGTGAAACATTTTGAAGAACTCGGCGACATCGCCGACCACTGCACCGTCTGCCACCGCTGCGTCAAACCCTGCCCGGTCAACATCGATTTCGGCGACGTAACCGTGGCCGTGCGCAATTACTTATCTGATGCCGGCCACAAACGCACCACGCCCGTGGCCGCCGTCGGCCAAGCCCTGCTCAACGCCACCAGCCCCCGTGCCATCAAAGCCCTGCGCACCGCCATGGTACGCACCGGCTTCCCCGCCCAACACTTCGCCTACAAAGTCGGCAAACTGCTGCCCTTGGGTACGAAAAAACAAAAAGCCGAACCCAAAGCCACCGTCGGCAAAGCGCCGCTTAAAGAACAAGTTATCCACTTTATCAACCGCCCGCTGCCCAAAAGCGTACCCGCCAAAACCCCGCGCGCCATGCTCGGCATCGAAGACAGCAAAAGCATCCCCATCATCCGCAATCCGCAAAGCGCGGAAGACGCCGAAGCCGTGTTCTACTTCCCCGGCTGCGGCTCGGAGCGGCTGTTCAGCCAAATCGGCCTCGCCGTGCAGGCCATGCTCTGGCACGTCGGCGTGCAAACCGTTTTGCCGCCGGGCTATATGTGCTGCGGCTATCCGCAGGAAGCCAGCGGCGACCGCCAGCGCGCCGACAAAATGAGCACCGACAACCGCGTCGCCTTCCACCGCATGGCCAACACCCTGAATTATCTCGACATCAAAACCGTTGTCGTCAGTTGCGGCACCTGCTACGACCAGCTCGAAAAATACCGTTTTGAAGACATCTTCCCCGGCTGCCGCATCATCGACATCCACGAATACCTGTTGGAAAAAGGCGTAAAACTCAATGGCGTGCAAGGCCAGCAGTATCTCTACCACGACCCCTGCCACACGCCGATTAAAACCATGAACGCCACCCAAATGGCGAGCGAACTCATCGGCCAAAAAGTGGTATTGAGCGACCGCTGCTGCGGCGAAAGCGGCATGTTCGCCGTCAAACGCCCCGACATCGCCACCCAGGTCAAATTCCGCAAACAGGAAGAAATCGAAAAAAACCTCAAGCAGCTGCCGCAGGGCGAACCGGTAAAAATGCTCACCACCTGCCCCGCCTGCCTGCAGGGTCTAAGCCGCTACGCCGACGACAACAATATGCCCGCCGACTACATCGTTATCGAAATGGCACGGCATATCTTGGGCGAAAACTGGCTCGATGAGTTTGTCAAAAAAGCCAACGCGGGCGGGGTGGAGAAGATTAGGTTGTAGGCCGTCTGAAACGTACGAAAAGGCCGTCTGAAACCGCCACCCCGCCGCGCCCTTTACCCCCGTCCCTGCGCCCCAAGCGCGGGGGAGGGTCGGGGTGGAGCGGCAGTTCGCAGAACTGCATTTGTGCCGCTGCCCCGCAGAAACAACCGCAACGACACAAACCCCGCCAAATGGAAAACGGACGAGGTTGCAACTGTTTCAAACAACAGCAAGGCCGTCTGAAAACGAAGTTCAAATCCCGTTTGAAGCTTTTCAGACGGCCTCAAAGCCCCGCAACATCTTCCTGCCACCGCACGCCTTTCCTATATAATGCCGCCTCTTTTTCCGACCGAGCGCACACATGAAAAAATACCTTTTCGCACCGGCCGCCGCCCTGCTGCTGGCTGCCTGTTCCTCCGCCCCGCCCGCCTATTACACCCTGCCTGACAGCCGCTTCGAGATGCCGCAGCACACGGCAGGCAAAACGGAAACCGCCGTGCGCGTGGTTCTGGCCGAACCGCTCGGCAGCGGCGGCCCCGCCTACCAGTCCGACGCCCTGCGCCTCGAACCGGCACGCAGCCATCTGTGGGCGCAGCCGCTGGAACAGGCCGCCGCCGCCCGTTTTGCCAACGAGTTCAACCGCATGGGCGATGCACGGCGCTATTTCGTTCCCGCCCACCAAAGCAGCGCAGCGCAGCGCGTTACCGTGTATATCGAAGCCTTCCAAGGCACCTACCTCGGCCACACAGTAGTCGAAGGCTATGTGCGCTCGCCCGAAGGCAGCCGCCGCTTCCGTGCCGAAACGCCGCAGCAGGGCAACGGCTACGCCGCCATGCTCGAATCCCTGTCGCAGGGCATCTCTGCCGCTGCCGCGCAGGTATACGGCCGCTAACCCCCCCCGCTTTCAGACGGCCTGTAAGGCCGTCTGAAACGCCTTTTCTCATCCAAACCTTATGTCCAAACCGCAAAAATCCGCCCTGCCCCTGCGTGCGGCCGTCGTCGTTGTTCTGCCGCTGCTCACCATCGGCTGGTTTCTCCTCTTTCCCGCACAAACACACACCCGCTTCCTGATCAACGGCATCATCCTGGCCTGCGAATGTACCTTCCTGTTCAAATACGTGCTGTTCGCCGTCATCGGCAGCCGCTTGAAAGGCGATATGAAAGCGGCGCGGCAAAACACCCTCCTTTTCCTACCCCTAGCGCTGTTTGCTCTTTATATCTGCCATTATTTCGGCGCGTTCTGAAATTTTGTTGACAATCCCCGCTGCCTGTTTTAAAGTCCGCGCCATTATTCCGCATCTGCCCCCAAGGGAAAACACCATGCTTATCCGTTCAGCCGTTTATTTCTGTTGGTATCGCACCTCTGTGCGGTATCTTTTTGCGTCTGCGTAAAACGAATAAGCAACAGCAAAAAAGCCGCCAGTCACATCCGAACAGGCGGCTTTCTTGTATCCGAACCCTTTTACAGGCCGTCTGAAACCCAAAGACTTTCAGGAGCCTGATATGCAAACCGTACGACAAACCCGCCCCGCCGCCGCAACCGAAATCCTGCACCGCTGCTGCCTGCTCTCCGAAGAGGCGCTCGGCGCAGCCCTCCCGCCGCAAAGCGGCCACGCCGCCGCCGAAGCCCTGCTGCCGCAAATCCGCGCCGCCGCCATGCTGATTGCTGCCGAGCGCCACGATTTTTCCGGCCGCAGCCCGCAAACCTTCGCCGACGAAGCCGACTGGTTTGCCGCCCGCATCCTGGTTTTGCGCGTACGCGCCTTCCACATCGGCATCGGCCGCCGCTCCGTCCTCGCCGCCGCCAACCGCCGCGCCGCCGCCTTCGCCGAACGCCGCGGCCTGCCCTTTGTTCCCGCAACGGCGGTTTTGAGCCTGCGGCGGCACGGCAGCGGCATCACCGTTGCCGACTGCGCCCTGCCCTGCGGCGGCAGCGACCTCGGCCCGATAGAAAACGCCCGCCGCATCGCCGCGCAGCTGCCCGACTTCTCTTAGGGGCTGTTAACATTCAGCCTTGCGGCGGCGTTTTTGGCAAAAAACCGTCCCGCAAGCCGAATGTCAACAGCCCCCGGGCCGTCTGAAACGGCACAAACACACACAGAAAGCCCCTCCATGCAGCAACTGCTCCGCGACAAAATCCGCAATGCCGACTACATCCGCATCATCGAAACGCACAGCGCGCCGTTCAGCCCCGCCGAAACCGCCCTTTTGGCCGAAATCCTCGGCCGCTTCGATTTCGACGTAGTGCAGGAACAGGCGCTGGCGCAGGCCGTGATGCAACAGGCACGTTTCGACCCCAACACCCTGCACATTGAAGAATACGACGACGAAGACGTCACCGGCATCTGCCCCCACTGCCTCAACCCGCCCGTGCCGCCGCTGCGCGACTACCTGATGTGGCGCGAAAAATAAACGCCCCGCAGCCGCAAACAGCACAAAGGCCGTCTGAAACCGTTTTTGGAAACCCATCCGTGAAACCCGCCATCCGCCTCCTTCTCTGCGCCGCCCTGCTGCAACTGGCAGCCTGCGGCGGCATCAGAAAACCCGCCGCCACCGCGCACAAAACCAAACCCGCCCGCAGCGCCCAAACCATCCGCATCACCCATGTCGGCCGTACCGCAGGCGGACAGGAGCTGATGCTGCACAGCATGGATCTGGTCGGCACGCCCTACCGTTGGGGCGGCAGCAGCGACAGCGGTTTCGATTGCAGCGGCATGGTGCAGTATGTCTACAAAAACGCCATCGACGTCAGCCTGCCGCGCAGCTCGCGCGACATGGCCGCCGCCAGCCGCACCATCCGCACGCAGGATCTGCAAACGGGCGATCTGGTGTTTTTCAACATCTCCGGCCGCGGCGTCTCCCACGTCGGCCTGTATATCGGCAACGGCCGCTTCCTCCACGCCCCGCGCTCCGGCAGCAGCGTGCAGACCGAAAGCCTGAGCACGCCCTATTACGCCAAACGCTTTGTCAAAGCAGGAACGTTCTTCTGAACATACCGCCCGAACGCAAAAGACCGTCTGAAACCGTTTTTCAGACGGCCTTTTGTTATAATCCGCGCCTTTCATTCCCCTCATTCCCCGCCGCCACCGCCATGAACCCCGCACAATTCAAACACGCCGCCGCGCTCTCGGCCGAAGTCCTCACCTTCCGCCAGCCCGCCGATGCCGCCGTTTCCGCCTACTTCCGCACCCACAAAAAACTCGGCCGCCAAGACCGCGGCGAAATCGCCGAAACCGTCTTCGCCGCCGTGCGCCACTACCAGAAAATCGCCGCCGCCCTCCGCCGCCCGCACGCGCAGCCCGAAAAAGCCGTCCTCGCCGCCCTCGTACTCGGACGCGGCTTCAACATCAGCGGCCTCGACGGACTGGCCGGTGCCGAAGAAAAAGCCTTTCTCGCCGCCCTCAAAGCCCGCAAAACCGAGTTTTCAGACGGCCTCCACACCGCCGCCGAACTGCCGCAATGGCTGACCGACACCCTGCGCGGCAGCGGCTTTGCCGACGAAGACATCCTCGCCTTCGGCCGCAGCGCCGCCCGCCCCGCCCCGCTCGATCTGCGCGTCAACACCCTCAAAGCCCGCCGCGACAAAGTGCTCGCCGCCCTGCAAGAAGAAGGCCTGAAAGCCGAAGCCGCACCCTATTCCCCCTGGTGCATCCGCCTGCACGACAAAACCGCCCTGCACGGCCACCCCCTCTTTCTCGACGGCACACTCGAAGTACAGGACGAAGGCAGCCAGCTCATCGCCCTGCTCCTCGGCGCCAAACGCGGCGAAATCGTCGTCGACTTTTGCGCCGGCGCAGGCGGCAAAACCCTCGCCATCGGCGCCATGACAGCCAACAAAGGCCGCATCTATGCCTTCGACGTCGCCGAAAAACGCCTCGCCAACCTCAAACCGCGCATGACCCGCGCCGGCCTCACCAACATCCATCCCGAGCGCATCGGCAGCGAACACGACCCGCGCATAGGCCGTCTGAAAGGCAAAGCCGACCGCGTCCTCGTCGACGCCCCCTGCTCCGGCCTCGGCACACTGCGCCGCAACCCCGACCTCAAATACCGCCAGTCGCCCGACACCCTCGCCAAACTCGTGCAGCAGCAGCACAGCATCCTAGCCGCCGCCGCCGGACTCACCGCCCCCGGCGGCCGCCTCGTCTACGCCACATGCAGCATCCTGCCCGAAGAAAACGAGCGGCAGGCCGAACGCTTTTTGGCCGAACATCCCGACTTCGAGCCGCTCGACTGCGCCGAACTGCTCGCCGCCCAAAAAGTCCCTCTCGACACCGGCCGCTACCTGCACCTCAACACCGCCGCCCACCACACCGACGGCTTCTTCGCCGCCGCCTTCCAACGCAAAGAGGCCGTCTGAAAGCGAAGCAAGCAACCCGCCATGAAAACCTTCCTGAAAAAACAGACCGCCTGGCTCACCGACCAAGCGCTCTGTCTTACCGTTTCCTTCCTCACCGGCGTCAAACCGCAAAGCGCCCGCCTGCCCGACTTCACGCCGCAGCGCAAAATCTACTACGCCAATCACGGCAGCCACGGCGACTTCATGCTCGTATGGATTTCCCTGCCCCGCCGTTGGCGCACCGCCGCCCGCCCCGTCGCCGGATCGGACTACTGGCTCACAGGCCGTCTGAAACGCTTCATCATCCGCAACGTCTTCAACGCCCTGCTCATCCCGCGCCACAGCGGCCGCCCGCAGGACATCACCGAGCAAATGGCCGCCGTCCTCGATGCGGGCGACTCCCTCATCCTCTTTCCCGAAGGCACGCGCAACACCGACGACCAAACCCGCCTGCTCCCCTTCAAATCCGGCATCTACCACCTCGCCCGCGCCCGCCCCGACACCGAACTCGTCCCCATCTGGATAGACAACATCAGCCGCGTCCTGCCCAAAGGCAAAATCCTCCCCGTGCCCCTGCTGTGCGAAGTCCACATCGGCTCCCCCCTGCGCCTGCACGACAACGAAGACAAAGAAAGCTTTCTTGCCCGCAGCCGCGAAGCCCTCCTCGCCCTCGCCCCCGCCGACACCAAGGCCGTTTGAAAAGCAGGGAAACCCTTTTCAGACGGCCTCCGACCCGTTTTGTTGCCAACCGCAAAGAAAGAGCCCCGACCATGCTGATCACCAATATCGAAACCGTTCCCGGCCGCACCATCGTCCGCCACCTCGGCCTCGTGCAAGGCTCCACCGTCCGCGCCAAACACGTCGGCCGCGACATCATGGCCGGGCTGAAAAACATCGTCGGCGGCGAACTCAAAGGCTATACCGAGCTGCTGAACGAAGCGCGCGAAGAAGCCATAGCCCGCATGAGCGAACAGGCGCGGCAGATGGGCGCGAACGCCGTCGTCAACGTCCGCTTCTCCACCGCCTCCGTTGCCGCCGGTGCGGCGGAAATCTTCGCCTACGGAACCGCCGTCGTCATCGAAGACTAGGAGGCCGCCGTGAACCAGCCCGACAACAGCACCGTCTCCCTCATCCTCGCCGCCTGGCCGATATGGGTGCCCCTCATCCTGATAGCCGTCAGCTTCTTCACCGGCCGGCACAACGAAAAAAAACACCTCGCCGACCTCGAACGCCGCGAAGCCGGCTTGCGCCACATCACCCTTGTCGCCGTCAAACACCCGCCGCCAACCTTCGTCGCCGACCGCCTCGTCTGCGGCAGCGTCGTCCTCACCTCCGACAGCTTCCGCAACCTCGTCGCCCTGCTGCACAACCTTATCGGCGGCCGCATCGGCGTGTACGAAACCCTGCTCGAACGCGCCCGCCGCGAAGCCCTGCTGCGCCTGAAAGAAAAAGCCGCCGCCCTCGGCGCGGACACCGTCTGCAACGTCAAAATCGACACTGTCACCATTTCCCAGCCGACCGATCAGAGCAAAGGAGGTCTTGTCGGCACGGTGGAAATCCTCGCCTACGGCACGGCAGGCAATACCGCCCGCTGAGCCGACGCGGCAGAAAGGCCGTCTGAAAGCCCGGATTCGGCTTTCAGACGGCCTCTGTTATTTGCCGACAAGACAGCTTGTCAGTCTATGCCGATGTCCAGACACACGGTTTCGCCGCAATATGCCCTGCCCGCTTCTCTCAAATGCGCGGGTTTGTAAGCGGCGAAGGCGTAGGTGATGTCGGCGCGGAAGGTGTCTTTGTCGGCCGTGCCGCTGTCGCAGTTCAAACCTGTAGGGATGTCGAGCGCGGCTTTGAGGCCGTCTGAACGGTTCAGCAGGCGGCAGACGGCGGCAATGTTTGCGGGCAGCGCGCCGGTAAAGCCCGTGCCGAAAATGCCGTCGATAATCAGCGTGTAACCGCTTTTCAGACGGCCTTCGAGTTCGTCAGCGGCGATAATTTCGATGTTTGCCAACCCTTGCAAACGGCGGCGGTTGAGTTCGGCCAATTCCGACAAACCACTGCCCGCTACAAACGCAATGTCCGCGCACCAGCCCGCCGCCTGCAACACCCGCGCGATAACGAGGCCGTCGCCACCGTTGTTGCCCTTGCCGCACACAATCAGTGCATGCCCCGCCTCGGGCAGCCGCCGCAGCAAATCCGCCGCAGCTGCTTGCCCCGCGTTTTCCATCAGTCCTTCAAACGTTGCACCCTTATCCACGGCAGCCTGCTCGCGCTCGCGCATTTGTTGCGATGTGTAGATTTTCATGGGTTTCTCCTTTGTGAAGCCGGTAAAGCGAAAGGCCGTCTGAAAACCCTTCGCGGCTTTCAGACGGTCAATCAAACAAAACTGCGCCGATACGCGCCAATACGTCGTCCAATACATAATCGGGTACGGTTTCTTTAAATGTGGCGCGGCGGATTTTCCAGTCCAGCGATTTGAGTTGGTGGCAATGGACGTTTCCCTGCGTATCCGTTCCCGTGCCCAGCAGCGTGGAAACCATGCCGCTGCTTCTGGCCTGCATCGCGCCGCCCTGAGAAATCGGGCAGGCAAACACCAATCCGGTGGCGCGGTTGAACGCTTTGGGCGATAAGGCCAGAGCGTAATGGCCGCCTTTCATTTCGCTGCCGACGGCGGGGTCAAACGCCAAATGGAAAATGTCGCCACGGTCGGGAATGTACATCACAACACCTCTTCACCGGCATCTGGCATCGCTTCCCAGCCCTCTGTGCGCGGCGGCTCCTGCTGCATTTCGGCCAGCAAATCGGCCAGTTGGTAGCGCGGACGGCTCACGGCTCTGAGAATCAGTTCGTTGTCGCGGATTTCGGTTTCCAAACTGTCGCCGATTTTCATGCCAAGCTGTTTCAGCATTTCGGCAGGCAGGCGCACGGCCGCGCTGTTGCCCCATTTTTGCAATCTCAACATGATAATGTTCCTTTTCAAATGAGTAGATACATTGTAGAAACATCTTAACCGGCCGTCAATCAAAAAGGCCGTCTGAAAACCCTTCGCGGCTTTCAGACGGCCTTTGCCGTGTCTAATCTTGTTTCAACGCTTCCAGCAGCCTGCCGTGTATGCCGCCGAAGCCGCCGTTGCTCATCACCAAAATATGGTCGCCCTGTTTGGCGTTGCGGGCGATTTCGGCGACGAATGCGTCAAAATCTTTGCCAACGTGCAGCTTGCCGCCCAGCGGGGCGAGGGCTGCGGCCACGTCCCAGTCCACGCCGCCGGCGTAGCAGAACACTTGGTCGGCTTCGGCGAGGCTCGCGGGCAGCGCGGCTTTCATCGTGCCGAGTTTCATGGTGTTGGAACGCGGCTCGAGCACGGCCAGAATCCTTGCGCTGCCGATACGCTGGCGCAAACCGGCCACGGTGGTTGCGATGGCGGTGGGGTGGTGGGCGAAATCGTCGTACACGGTTACGCCGTTTGCTTCGCCTTTGATTTCCATGCGCCGCTTCACGTTTTTAAACGCGCTCAGGGCTGCGCAGGCCGTCTGAACGTCCACGCCGGCGTGGCGGGCGGCGGCAATCACGGCCAGCGCGTTCATGCGGTTGTGTTCGCCCATCAGGTTCCACGCGATGTGTCCGGCCTTTTTGCCTTGGAACAACACGTCAAACGCGCCGCCGTCAAACACTTCGCCCACCTGCCAGCCGTCGGCCGTGCCGAAGGTTTCCACGGGTGTCCAGCAGCCTTTGTCGAGCGTGTCGCGCAGGCTTTGTTCGCGGCCGTTGGCGGCAATCAGGCCGTCTGAAGGAATGGTGCGGACAAGATGGTGAAACTGGGTTTGAATCGCGGCCAGGTCGGGGAAGATGTCGGCGTGGTCGTATTCGAGGTTGTTCAACACGGCCGTGCGCGGGCGGTAGTGGACGAATTTGGAGCGTTTGTCGAAAAAGGCGGTGTCGTATTCGTCGGCCTCAATCACGAAAAACGGCGATTTGGAATGCGGGTCTTGGCGCGGCGTTTGCGGCAGGCGGGCGGATACGCTGAAATTTTCCGGCACGCCGCCGATAAGAAAGCCCGGCGCGAGTCCGGCAAATTCGAGTACCCACGCAAGCATCGAGGCGGTGGTGGTTTTGCCGTGCGTACCGGCCACGGCCAGCACCCAATGCTTGTGCAACACGTTTTCCGCCAGCCATTGCGGGCCGGATGTGTAGGGCAAACCCCGGTTCAAAATGGCTTCCACCACGTCCATGCCGCGCTTGGCCACGTTGCCGATCACATACATATCGGCCGGATACTGCTGCAACTGCGCCGCGTCGAAACCTTCATGTACGTCTATGCCCAAGGCTTCAAGCTGGGTGCTCATCGGCGGATACATTTTCGCGTCGCAACCGCTGACTCTGTAGCCCGCCTCTTTGGCAATCGCGGCCACGCCGCCCATAAATGTGCCGCCGATGCCGATAATGTGGATGTGTTTCATGGTGGTTCTGCCGGATGGAAAAGGGCGGATTATAGCCCAAGCGTTTGTTGGGGAGGTCGTCTGAAAAAAGGCCGTCTGAAAAGCGGCGGAGCACTTTTCAGACGGCCTCTATGCCCTAGGGCGTGTTTACAATCAGAACTTGTAGTTCACGCTCAGGCGGAAGTCGCGGCCGACTTCGGGCAGCGACGAGCCGTCGCGGGCGCTGCTGCGCTGGCTGTGCGGTTTATACAGTTTGTTACCGACGTTGTTGACGGCAAAGTTGACGTTCAGGTTGTCTTTGCCGGTGGGCTTCCAGTTGGCGAAGATGTCGTTGACGCCGTAGCCCGCGCGCACTGTGTTGGTGCCGCCCGAGCCGCGCTGGCTGGTGCCGGTGTCGTAAACCGATTTCTGAACGTAGCGGCCGCGCCAGCCGATTTCCAGATTCGGACGCTCGAAGCGGTAGGAGAGGCCTGTTGTCCAGGTGCGTCCCATCGGGATGGCGGTGACGATGGAGTCGAGGCTGGCGCCGTCCATTTTCGGCTTGTTGTAGGCCATGGCGGCGCGGGCGGTGAGACCCTGCCAGCGGTAGGCCGCGCCCAGTTCGTAGCCGCTGTTTTTCAGCGTGCCGCCGTTGTAGTAAAGGTAATGGTCTTTCGTGGGTAGGTTTTTTACAGCCTGAACGTCTTTAATCTGCTGGTTGAAGTAGCTGGCATTCAGCGAGAGGGCGTTGTTCCAGTTGTATTTCACGCCGACTTCGGCATTGCGCGAGCGTTCGGCTTTCAAATCGCCGCTTATGTGGGAATAGCGGCCGCCGGAAAGGGCAACTTCGGTCAGGCGCGGGCTGCGGCTGGCGTAGTTCAGGCTGGCGTTGAGCGAGAGTTCGGGCGTGATGTCGTAAATCGCGCCGATGCTGGGGTTGACGTTGTGGCCGGACGCTTTGCCGTTGGAGAAGGTGGCGTTGAAGCGGTCGTAACGCAGGCCGGTGGTGAGGGTGACGGGTTCGATGTCCCAAATACCTTCGAGATAGAAGCCGGTATCGGTTTTTTTCTCTTGGTTGAGACCGGCTTTTAATGTGCGCGGCTCGGCTTCCTGATGGCGCCAGTTGATGCCGTATTTGAGGGTGTGGCGGTCAAACAGGCGGCTGTCGAGTTTGAGGTTGGCGCCGGTGGTGCGCACTTTGGCATCCAGCTCGTATTGGCTGCCGCTGGCTTCGTCTCGGTTCATCACTTTGCGGTACACGTTGGCCTGGGCTTGGCTGATGAAGCCGATGTTGTGGCCGAGGTATTCCAGGTTGGTGGTGTCGTGGGTCAGCGTGCGGTATATCGGGCTGTTGTTTTCGGTGTCGGGTACGCAGCTGCCGTCGGGATTGTAGATAATCGGGCCGCCGCGTCCGCGTGTTTTACAGGCTTGGGAGAAGTCAAACTCTTCGCGCAGGGCACGTGTACCGTAGGTTTTTTCCTGACGGTGGCTCAAGGTGAGGCGGTGGTCTTCGTTGAAGTTGTAGCTGATTTTGCCCAACAGGCCGCGTTGGCCGAGGGCGCTGTTGTGCACGCGGCTGCTGTGGTCGTGGGGCGCGTAGCCTTTGCCCGGTTTGTAGTCTTTTTCGGTAACCCAGTTGGCGGCAACAACGGCATCGAAGCCGCCCGCGCGGCCGTAGGCGGAGAAGCCTCTGTTCCAGCCTTTGTTGCTGGACACGCCGGCGTTGACTTTAAAGCCGAAATCTTGACCATCGCGCAATAAATCTTTGGCATCAATGGTTTGTGCAATCACCGCGCCGCTGGTCGCGCCGATGCCCGCAGAGGCCGAGCCCGTGCCTTTTTGCACGCCGATCACTTTCACCAGCGCGGGATCGAACAGGAAGCGGCCGTTATGGTGGAAAAGCTGGGTGTCGGAATAGGTGTCGTCCACTTTCACATCGATTTGATCCTGACCCATGCCGCGGATGGTGACCCATTGCGATGTGCCGTTGCCGCCGCCGAAGCTGACAGCGGGTTCGGCGGAGAGCACGTCTTTCATGTCGGTGGCGGTGCTCTCGTCGATGCTGCGGGTGTTCACGCGGTGGGTGGCCGATACGCCTTGGCCGCGCACGTGCACGGTTTCGAGGCCGGAAGCCTCCTGCGAGGCATCGCCGTCGGCTGCTTGGGCAAAACCGCTGCACAGGGCGAGCGTGATCAGGCTGAGGGAGAAATGGGGGAAGCGGGGGTTTGTCTGCATAAGGCAAAACTCCTTGAATTTGAGGCCGGACGGCAAGGCAGAGGCCGCCGGAAATGTTTTAAAAATAAGAAAAAGATGATTAAAAACGGAAAAAGAACGTCGGGTTTGGGCAGCAAATCCCAACGTACGCCATGATTATAACTAAAATTTGTTATCGTTTGTACTGTTTGTTTTAAGAAATGCGTCAGATACGCTTTTAAGGCCGTCTGAAACGCAGTCTCAACGAACTCGAAAGCCCGCTGCTTTGTTTTAACTTCGTTGAAGCTTGGCTTTCAGACGGCCTTTTGCCGCCGCAGACAAAACAGCGCCGACAGGAAAAACGCCAGCTGCGCCAGATTGAAAGTTGCGCCGCCGACGGCTGCCGCGGCAACGGATTGGGGAAACAGGCTGCACAAAACGGCAATCAGCGCCCCGACAGGCAGCGGGTTGAACCATGCCGCCCGCCGCGGCAGGCTGGTTTGCCCGCGCAGGGTCTGCACCAGCAGAATCAGAAATGCCGCCGCCGCGCAGCCCACAGAAGCCCACCAATGGACGGCGAGCATACGGTAGAAAGCGGCAAACTGCGCCAGCAGCAGCGCATGGTCGGCAGGCGCGGCATTCGGCAGCGTCTGCGCCGACATACCCAGATAGTAAAAACCCGCATGCCCCAGCGGCGAGAGCGCGTAAGCCGCAAACAACAGCGCAAAACAGCACGCCGCCGCCCTGCCCCGCCGCATCAGCCGGTACACTCCGAAAGCGGCGGCCAGATACAGTGCCACAGAGAACGTGGCGGGCAATACGCCCCAAAACAGCCGTTCGGGCGAACCGTCCAGCATCAGCAAGGCCAAATCCGCTTTTCCATCCAAATCCGCCGCCAGCGTTTGCGACAGCAGCGGATATTTTTCCGGCGCGGGCACAAAGCCCACCAGCAGCATATCCGCCGCCGCCCAGCAGACCGCCGCCAACGCGCCCGCCGCCAGCAGCGGCTGCGTGGCAACGGCATGGCCGCCGCGTTTTTCAGACGGCCTTTCCGCTTCGGCCGCCGCATCTGTTTTGCCCATGGCATCCTCCTTTTCGTTTGCCAGCCGTTTGAGGCCGTCTGAAAAACGGTTTCAGACGGCCTCAAACGCCGTTCCGTTTCATATAAACCGCTGCGATTAAAGCACATTCCCGCCCGCCGTCCAAACCGCCAGCGCCTGATGCGCGGTTTTTCAGACGGCCTTGATGGTAAAATGCCGCCGTTTTCCACTCTCCCGCCGTTTGATGACCATCCTCCAAGCCCTTTTCGTCCTCGTGCTGCTGATTACCGTCAGCGCATTCGTTTCCAGTGCCGAACTCTCGCTGGCCTCGGCGCGCAAAATCAAGCTGCAAGTGATGGCCAAAGACGGCGGCGACACCCGCGCGCTCGACGTACTCAATATGCAGCAGCAGCCGGGCAGCTTCATCACCATCGTCCAAATCGGCCTCAACGCCGTGGCGATTCTGGCCGGTATTGTCGGCGAAGCGGCGGTGCGGCCGTATTTCGCGTCGTTTTTCAACCGCTTCGGAAGCTGGGGCGAAACCGCCGCGCCGCTGCTCACCTTCGTTCTGGTAACCGGCAGCTTCATCCTTGTGGCCGACCTGATGCCCAAACGGCTGGCCATGAACTATCCCGAAGCCGTGGCCGTGCGCATCGTGCGGCCGATGATGTTTCTGATTTTCCTGTTGAAACCCTTTGTCTGGATATTCGACGGCCTGGCCAACGCCGTGTTCAAGCTGCTGAAAATTCCCACCGTGCGCCAAGAGCAGCTCACCTCCGAAGACATCTACGCCGTGGTGGACGCCGGCGCGCAGGCGGGCGTTTTAAAAGAGCAGGAGCACTATCTGATCGAAAACATCTTCGACATGCAGGAGCGCACCGTCACCTCCACCATGAACACCCGCGAATACATCGCCTATTTCGACAAAAACGACGACAGCGACACCGTGATCGCCGCCATGTCAGAAAAGCCGCACAACAAATTCCTCGTCTGCGACGGCGATTTGGAGCGCGTGATCGGCTACATCGAATCGCACACCCTGCTCACCCTGTTTCTCAAAGAAAAAAACGTGCGCCTCACCGACAAACGCGTGCTGCGCAAAGTGCTGTTCATCCCCGACACGCTCTCGCTGTTCGACGTTTTGGAAACCTTCAAAACCTCGGGCGAAGATTTTGCCGTCGTCGTCAACGAATACGCGCTGGTGGTCGGCGTGGTAACGCTCAAAGACGTGATGAGCATCGTGATGGGCGAACTCGTCAACACCGAAGAAGAGCCGCAAATCATCCGCCGCACCGAAGACACCTGGCTGGTGGACGGCGCGACCCCGCTGGCCGACGTGATGCGCGCCCTCGACATCGAAGCCTTCCCCAACTCGGAAAACTACGAAACCATCGCCGGCTTCATGATGTACTCCCTGCGCAAAATCCCCAAGCGCACCGATTCCGTCGTCTACGGCCCTTACAAATTCGAAATCATCGACACCGAAAACCTGAAAATCGACCAGCTTCTGGTGACACGGCAGGAAGCCGCGCGGGAATAAACGCGGCAAAGCAAAAGGCCGTCTGAAAGCCCTGTTTCGGGGTTTTCAGACGGTCTTTTGTGTCTTTTTGGCTCTTTATTCGCCGCACAAAGAGCGAACCTGCTGCGGCACTTCGCCGCTGCATATCCAAGTAATCTGCCTGCCTTCCTGCAAGGGCAGCATCACCAGCGCTTTTTCGCCGTCGACGGGCGTGGCGTTGATGGTGCCTTGCAGGATGCTGACGTTCTGCCAGTATTTCTGCTGGGTGTCGTTCAGGGTGAGCGCTTCGGTGATTTGGTTCAGCTCCACGCCCTGCGACACACGCTCGGCAACAATGTTTTGCGTGAAGACCAGCGCGTCGGCGGGCGAATCGGGATTGGCCGCGGGTTTGAGCTCGATTTCGGGCGCGGGTTTGCCGGTGACCGACGACACGGCAACAGGCTCTTCCAAGCCGGCCAGGCGGTAAACGGGCTGGACGAGATGGTTGAACTGAGGCGCAAATTGGGTAACGGCAGCGCAGAGGCCGACCAACAGCAGGCACAGAAAGCCGAGGATTTTTCCCGTCAGCGCCGCGCCGCCTTCGCCTTTGAAGCCGCAGACAAGAGCCAAAACGGCCAGCGCCACAGGCAGGGCATAGGACGGCATGCCGGTATCGGCCAGCAGGGTGCCCATGTCCAGCGCGTTGAGCAGCGGCAGCACGGCAAAGGCGGCGATGCCGAATAAGAGCGCCAAAGCGCCTGCCGCCGCACCGGGGCGCAGCGGCTTTTTCACGGGGGCTTTCTGATCGAAAGGAGTGGTTTTCTTGAAGAGTGGGAGGGAAAGTTTCGCCATAATGTGAAAGTGCTTAACTGAAATTTAAAATGTCCGCGATTTTAGCAATTTGCGTTAAATCAGGCAATCTCAGGCCGTCTGCAAGGGCGGTTTCAGACGGCCTCTCGAACAATTAGTTCCTGCCGCAGCAGGCTTTGTATTTTTTGCCGCTGCCGCAGGGGCAGGGGTCGTTGCGGCCGGTTTTCGCTCCTTCGCGGCGCACGGTTTGCGGCTTGTTTTTCACCGCGTGCCAGTAGGCGTGGATGTCGCGCACGGCATGGGGGACTTCGTCTTGCAGGCTGCGGATTTCGCTGTCGTCCAAATCGGAGAGGACGTCGTCTTCTTCGTAAATGCCGCCCAGTGCCATCAGCGGGTAGAACAGGTCTTCAAACTCTTCGTCGTCGATGGCGGCAAACCAGTCGGTCGGCGTGGTGTCGAGGGCGTAGAGGTAGGCGTTGCACCAGGAAAAGTAGTCGGGTTCGCCGTTGTCGTATTCGTGCAGTAGCAGCGCGGGCGGCTGTTTCTGCGCCCACGCCTGCCGCAATTCTTCCGCCCATGCGCTCACGGCTTGGCCGACGCGGGCTTTGTCTTCGTCGTTCAAGGGGGAGTTGCGGCAGGTTGTCGGTGATGTCGTCCGGGCCGCTTGCCCAAGCGGTGAGATAGGCTTGGACTTCGTCGTCGCGCATGGCCGCGCCTTCGGCGGCATGGGCGTTGAGCAGTTGTGCGATGGTTTGTTGCGGGGTCATGGGGTTTCCTTACTTACATAGTGAAACAACACGAAAATCTACGGCGTTGCTGCGCCTTGCCGTACTACTTGTACTGTCTGCGGCTTGCTGCCTTGTATCTTTCCGTGTTGTTTCACTATAAAAACGGCGCACTGTTCCATACAGTGCGGCAGATGAAAAACGGCAGGGATGAGGCCGTCTGAAAGCAGGGCTTCAACGAAGTTAAAACCCCTTTTTCGGTTTTCAGACGGTCTTTACTGCCTTTCAGACGGCCTTAACGCTCAATCTGCGATACGTCGCGCACCGCGCCTTTGTCGGCGGAGGTGGCCATCGCGCCGTAGGCACGTAGGGCGGCGGAGACGTAGCGTTCGCGGTTTTCCGGCTTCCATGACCGGCTGCCTTTGGCTTCCATTTGGGCGCGGCGCTCGGCGAGTTCTTCGTCGGAGATTTTCAGATTGATGCTGCGGTTGGGGATGTCGATTTCGATGGTGTCGAACTCGCGCACCAGGCCGATGGCGCCGCCTTCGGCCGCTTCGGGGGAAACGTGGCCGATGCTCAAGCCCGATGTACCGCCGGAGAAACGGCCGTCGGTGAGCAAGGCGCATTGGGCGCCCAGGCCTTTAGATTTGAGATAGCTGGTGGGATAGAGCATTTCCTGCATGCCGGGGCCGCCTTTGGGGCCTTCGTAGCGGATGATGACGATGTCGCCGGCAACGATTTGGTTGGCCAAAATGCCTTCGACGGCGGAGTCTTGGCTTTCAAACACGCGGGCGCGGCCGGTGAATTTGAGAATGCTGTCGTCCACGCCGGCGGTTTTCACCACGCAGCCGCGCTCGGCGATGTTGCCGAAGAGTACGGCCAGGCCGCCGTCTTGCGAGTAGGCGTGTTCGACATCGCGGATGCAGCCGTTGGCGCGATCCAAATCCAGCGTTTTCCACATACGGTTTTGCGAGAAGGCCTGGGTGGTGCGCACGCCGCCGGGTGCGGCTTTGAAGCGCTCGATAGCGTGGGTGTTTTCGGGGTTGGTTACGTCCCATTTTTCAATCGCGTCTTTGAGCGTGGGGGCGTGGATGGTGTAAACGTCGGTGTGCAGCTTGCCCGCTTTGTCCAGCTCTTTGAGAATGGCGAAGATGCCGCCGGCGCGGTGCACGTCTTCCATATAGTAGTCGTGGTTGTTGGGCGCGGTTTTGCAGATGCAGGGCACTTGGCGGCTTAAGCGGTCGATGTCGGCCATTTTGAAATCGACGCCGGCTTCGTGGGCCACGGCAAGCAGGTGCAGGATGGTGTTGGTAGAGCCGCCCATGGCGATGTCCATGGTCATGGCGTTTTCAAAGGCTTTTTTGGTGGCGATGCTGCGCGGCAGCACGGTTTCGTCGTCTTGTTCGTAATAGCGTTTGGTGATTTCGACAATCATGCGGCCTGCTTCGAGGAACAATTCTTTGCGGCCTGCGTGGGTGGCAAGGTAGGAACCGTTGCCGGGTAGGGACAAACCAAGCGCTTCGGTCAGGCAGTTCATCGAGTTGGCGGTAAACATACCGGAGCAGGAGCCGCAGGTGGGGCAGGCGTTTTGCTCGATTTCGTCGATGGCGGCATCGGAAACGTTGTCATCAGCCGCGTCAATCATGGCATCCACCAAGTCCAAACGGCGCTCGGGCTGGATATTGGCCACGCCCAAAACCTTGCCCGCTTCCATCGGCCCGCCGGATACGAAAATGGTGGGGATGTTCAGGCGCATGGAAGCAATCAGCATTCCCGGGGTGATTTTGTCGCAGTTGGAAATGCACACCAGCGCATCGGCGCAGTGGGCGTTGACCATGTATTCGATGGAGTCGGCAATCAAGTCGCGGCTGGGCAGCGAATAGAGCATGCCGCTGTGCCCCATGGCGATGCCGTCGTCCACGGCGATGGTGTTGAATTCTTTGGCCACCGCGCCCGCTTTTTCAATCTCGCGGGCAACGAGCTGGCCCATATTGTGCAGATGCACATGGCCGGGAACGAACTGGGTGAAGGAGTTGGCAATGGCGATGATGGGTTTGCCGAAGTCGGTTTCCATCATGCCGGTGGCGCGCCACAGCGCGCGCGCGCCGGCCATATTGCGGCCGTGGGTGGAGGTTTTGGAGCGGTAGTCGGGCATGGTTGTGTGTCCTTGATTGTTGTGTGGCGGAGGCCGTCGCCGCCTTTGCGGGAATGACGTTTCCGAAACCGTTTCAGACGGCCTCCGAAGAGATGGCGCAAGGGCGCGATTCTATACCAGTGCGCGGCACGAAAGAAGCGGCGGCGCGCCAAATCGGCCCGACTGTTGCCAAAGCGCGGCAGATACGGGAAAGGCCGTCTGAAAGCGAAGCTTCAACGAAGTTAAAAGCTAAAACGGGTTTTAGCTTTGGTTGAAATTCTGCTTTCAGACGGCCTTTTGGAGCAAATGTAAAACGTACCATCCTGCGATGCACGCGGTTTGGGGTTTGTCGGGAGCCGTGCGGGTGCGCGAAAGGCCGTCTGAAAGCGGAAATTCGGGTTTCAGACGGCCTTTGGGTATGGCGGGTATTGCACCGAGTACGTGCGTCGCCAGGGGCGGCAGACCCTACGGATGAGCCACGCTACGCTTGCTTTATAAATCGGAACGTGAAGGAATTGAGCAAGACTCAGGAACAAAAATCTGGCAATGACTTATTCCCGCTTTCTTACATTCATGCAATGCTGCTGCTTCTGCATTACTTGCCTTAGTCATAAAAACAACACCATTTTTCTTGCCCTGTTTCCCTTGTACCCCGGCAAAACAACCATTACGCACCCAAACTTCAATTTTGCAGTTGACGCCACCATATTTTCTACACTCATTCAATGCAGCTTGTTCCGCCCTCTCTCTGGAGCTTTCATTGATCGCCCACCCCAAACACCCAATTGAGAACTAGTCGCCAATGCCCCGTATTTCGACGGCAGCATCACAGGGGGCGGGGCTTCCTGCCTTGTCCGCGATTGCGGCGGGGCGACATTGCGGCGGGGCGACATTGTAGCGAACCAGATCCCCATTGTTTCCCTGAAAGCTGCAAATGCCGCTCACGGGTCAAATTGTCCCGGACAGCCGTTTGCGTATACGTTCAAACTAGCCAAGCCCGACAATACAAAACACATTTCTTCATTCGGTTTTTCGTCCTTTTTGCTTCTGCCGAATCCTTGCGGTTCGGGTCGTTGATAAACAAGGTGTGCCGTCATACATATGACTGGCAGGCGCAGTCCGTATAAGGCAGGTGTCGCGCTTCGCTTTCAGACGGCCTCCATCCGTTTGCAGGCTATTTCATCATGTTTTTAATCACGCCCATCACGCTGCGGGAAATGGCGTTGGTAACCTGTTTGTTGATGCGGTTGCCGATGCTGTCGGCCAGATCGTAGCCCAATCCCTGATTGGCTTTTTTTCGGCTGCCGAACAGGCCGCCGAGGAAGCCTTCGAGCAGGCCGGGTTGGGATTTTTCCTGCGGCGCGGCGCTTTGCGCGGGGGCTTGCTGCGCGGCGGGCTGCTGCGCCTGCTGCGGTGCTTGGGCGGCCAGCTGTTGCAGGGCTTCGTAGGCGGAGAAATTGTCGACGGCGTCTTTGTAGTGGCGGTAGAGGATGTCGTTGCAAAAGCGCTGGTCGCGCTCTTGGGCGGCAAGGGGCGCGAGCAGCGACTGGGGCGGCAGGACGAAGGCGCGTTCCACGGGTTCGGGCATGCCTTTTTCGTCGAGGAAGGAGACGAGCGCTTCGCCGACGCCCAGTTCGGTGATGGCTTCGGCCACTTTGACGCCGGGTTTGCTGCGGAAGGTGTCGGCGGCGGCTTTCACGGCTTTCTGATCGCGCGGGGTGAAGGCGCGCAGGGCGTGCTGGACGCGGTTGCCGAGCTGGCCGAGCACGCTGTCGGGGATGTCGAGTGGGTTTTGCGTGACGAAATAGACGCCGACGCCTTTGGAGCGGATCAGGCGCACGACTTGTTCGACCTGTTCGAGCAGCGCGGGGGCTGCGTTGTCGAACATCAGGTGGGCTTCGTCGAAGAACATGACGAATTTGGGTTTGTCGGGGTCGCCCGTTTCGGGCAGGGTTTGGAAGAGTTCGGCAAGAAACCACAGCAAAAAGGCGCTGTACATGCGCGGCGAGCGCATCAGTTTTTCGGCGTTGAGGATGTTGATCACGCCCTGCCCTCCTTCGCTTTGCAGCCAGTCTTGCAGGTTGAGGGCGGGTTCGCCGAAAAAGCGCTCCGCGCCTTCGTTTTCGAGGGTGAGCAGCTGGCGCTGGATGGCGCCGACGCTGGCGGCGGAGACGTTGCCGTATTGCGTGCGGTATTCCTTGGCGTGTTCGGCGACGTATTGCAGCATGCCGCGCAGGTCTTTCAGGTCGATCAGGTGCCAGCCTTGGTCGTCGGCGGCTTTGAAAACGAGGTTGAGCAGGCCTTCCTGTGTGTCGTTGAGGTTCATCAGGCGGGAAAGCAGCATCGGCCCCATCTGCGATACGGTGACGCGCACGGGAATGCCGGTTTCGCCGAACACGTCCCAAAAGCGCACGGGAAAGGCTTTGAGATAGCCGCTTTTGTCGATGCCGAACTCTGCCATGCGCTCGCCGGGTTTGCCCGCGCCGTCGCCCGCTGCGGCGATGCCGGAGAGGTCGCCCTTTACGTCGGCGAGAAAAACGGGGACGCCGAGGTTGCTGAAACTTTCGGCCATTTTGCGCAGGGTGACGGTTTTGCCGGTGCCGGTCGCCCCGGCAATCAGGCCGTGGCGGTTGGCCATTTTGGCAATGATGTCGAGCGGGCTGTGTTCTGCGCCGTGCACGGCGATGGTGAGCGGGTTCATGTTGCGGCTCCTGTGTCGGATAAAAAACAGGCGGCATTGTAGCGGTTCGGCGCGGTTCGGACATCATAAAAACCTTGCTTGCCGGTGCCGACGGCCGTCTGAACGCCTCGCCGGGGCGCGCGGATTGTTTGGTTAAATTATTTATGTTCATACGGCGGAACACGCCGTTTTCCCGAGTCCGCACAAGCGCCCTACCCCACCGCGCCCGCCCGGATGGTTCAGACGGCCTGACGATTATTCCTGTCAAAACATGCTTTGCGCTAAATCAAACAATGCTTGATTCGACAATTACCATGCGTTACTACATAACAAAACAGGTTATAATTGACGCGTAATTACGCTTTATTAATCATTTTAACAAACCATACAGGAGATTATCGAAATGAAACAAAAAACCTGGTTGCTGCTGCCTTTGGCGCTGGCCGTATCCCAAGTCTGGGCGGCGGAAGAAACCGTCGAACAAAACGCATTGGATTCCGTGGTCGTCACCGGCACCCAGCAGAAAAAAGCCAATACGGTGAAATTCAATCCCAAAGCCGCCATCCAGCCGCTTCCCGCGGGCGACGGCGCGGATTTGCTGCAATCCGTGCCCAATATGAGCATCATCCGCAAAGGCGGCAGCTCGGGCGACCCGCTGTTTCGCGGTTTGGGCGGCTCGCGCCTGTCGATTAATGCCGACGACCAGTTTATCTACGGCGGCTGCAATATGCGCATGGATCCGCCCACAGCCTACATCCACCCCAACACTTTCGACGAAGTGATCGTCACCAAAGGCCCGCAAACGGTTACGCAGGGCATGGGACTGATTACGGGTTCGGTGCGCTTTGTCCGCCACGATCCGAAATTTGACGAAAAACCCTATTCCGTCAGCGGCGGCGTCACAGTCGGCAGCCACGGCCGCCGCGACGCTTCGTTTGAAGGCGAAGCGGGCGGCAAATACGGCTACCTGCGCGCCAACGTGTCGCACAACGAGGCCGACGACTATAAAGACGGCGACGGCAACCGCGTGCATTCCGAGTTCAAACGCGACAACCAAATGGTGCAGCTGGGCGTAACGCCGTCTGAAAACACCACCATCGCGGGCACATACGAACGCAGCCGCGCCAAAGCCGCCTACGCCGACCGCATGATGGACGGCAGCAAATTCGACCGCGACGCATGGAACGTGCGCTTCACACAAAAACGCCTCACCCCCTGGTTTACAGAACTGGAACTGCGCTACGGCGAGAGCGAAATCGACCATGTGATGGACAACTACAGCCTGCGCACGCCCGGCAAAATGCCCAACGGCATGACCATGCCCAAAAGCGCGATGAACCCCAAACGCAACACGGACACGGGCAACCTCCGCGCCACTTTCGACTGGGACAATCTCAATCTGCAAACCGGCGTTGACTATATGCGCGACAAACACGCTTCCCGCATGGAAATGCGCGGAGAAGGCTACAGCCACAAACCCTATATGCCCAACCAAAGCTTCAAACAGTGGGGCGCTTTTGCCGAAGCCGCATGGCAGCATAACGACAGCCGCAAATGGGTGGTCGGCCTGCGCCACGACAAAGTCAAAGCCGATTATGAGGGCAGCCACAACTTCGCCGCCGGCGCACAACGCCACCAAAACTATTCGCTGACCTCGGGTTTTGCCCGCTGGGAAGAAACCGTCGGCAACATCAAATATTACGCAGGTTTGGGCGTCGCCCAACGCTCGCCCGACTATTGGGAACGCAACAGGGCGCCGAACCTGAAAAAAGAAACCAACCGTCAAATCGATGCCGGCCTAATCTACAGCAGCGGCAACGTCCACAGCTCCTTGTCCGTGTTCGGCAGCAAAGTCAAAGACTTCATCATTGTCGAGAGCGCCAAAACCCACTGCCCGCAATATACCGCCTGCAACATCGATGCCACCCGCGTCGGCGGCGAAGCCGAAGTGAAATGGAAATTCGCCCCCGACTGGGAAATCGGCAGCAGCCTGGCCTATACGCGCGGCAAAAACCGCAGCCACGGCCTGCCGCTGGCGCAAACCCCGCCCTTAGAATGGAACAGCAGCCTTGCTTGGGACAACGGCAAATTCAGCGCAGGCGCACTTTGGCGCGTAGCCGCCAAGCAAAACCGTTATGCGCAAGGCCAGGGTAACATCGTCGGCCAAGACCTCGGCGCAGCCGCAGGCTTCGGCGTCCTTTCGCTCAACGCAGGCTGGAAAATGAACAAATACACCACTTTGCAAGGCGGCGTGGACAATGTATTTAACAAAACCTACGCCGAATTTGTCAGCAAAAGCGGCTCCAACGTCGACCCCGCCGCAGGCATTAAAACCACCCGCGTCAACGAACCAGGACGCACTGCCTGGCTAAGACTGCAGGCACGGTTCTAATCGGGCACAACAAGCAGCAGAAAGGCCGTCTGAAAACCTATTTTCGGTTTTCAGACGGCCTTTTGCCGAATCGGGATTCATAGCGGATGAGGCTTTTTGATAGGGGCTGTACTAGATAAGCCCTAAATTTCACACCACCGGCGCAGCACTTTAAGCTGCTCGGAGGGTGTGCCAAAGTTAAAACGGAACTCGCATTCTTTCAAGAAAAGCGGGAAAGATTTACGGTCGATTCCATTGTATTTGCGCAGTACGCGCTTTGCCTGATTCCAGAAATTTTCAATGCCGTTGATATGGTTCTGTCTGTCGGCAAACAGCTTGCTGTGATTAATGCGGTGGTGGGTAAATCCGCTTACATCCAACACATCATAGCTGCTCAAACAATCCGTATAGACAATACTGTCAGGCATAATTTTCTTTGTTATAACAGGAAATAACGTCTCTCTTTTAGCGTTCTCGACAACCACGGTATAAACCTTACCACCGCGTTTGAGAATGCCAAAGACAGCTACTTTCCCTGCTGCCCCACGTCCGCGTTTACCTTTGAGGTGTCCGCCGAAGTAGCTCTCATCAAGCTCAACAGTACCATCAAAAACTGTATCGGCTTCCAATGAAAGATAGTAGCTGATGACTTCGCGAACCTTGCGGTAAAACAGTGCTGCTGAATTGGGATGAATGCCCAACAAATCAGCAGCCGAACGGGCAGTTACTTCAAGTACAAAAAACTGAAGCAACTTTTTCTGTGTACTCTTTTTTAGTTTACAATGGGTTATCTTCATTTTTGCAGTCTAACATGACTGCTTATCTAGTACAGCCCCAAACAAAAACCGCATCCGGTAAGGGATGCGGTTTCCAGTATGCCTAATTGCAGGCTGCCAAAAGATTATTCGGCAGCAGCAACGACGGCAACAGTAATTTTGGCAACGGCGTCGGTGTGCAAAGCCACTTCTACTTCATATTCGCCAACGGCTTTGAACGGGCCTTCGGGCAAACGAACATTGGCTTTTACAGCCTCCACACCGGCAGCAACGATGGCAGCAGCGATGTCGGCATTGGTAACCGAGCCGAACAGACGGCCGTCGACACCGGCTTTCTGCGCGATGGTAATGGTTTGTCCGTCCAGTTTTTCCCTGCGTGCCTGCGCATCAGCCAGGATTTCGGCTTGACGTGCTTCCAGTTCGGCACGGCGGGCTTCAAATTCGGCTTTGTTGGCTTCGGTTGCGCGTTTCGCTTTACCTTGGGGAATCAGGAAGTTGCGGGCATAGCCGTTTTTAACGGTAACGATGTCGCCCAAGTTGCCCAAACCGCCGATTTTTTCTAACAGAATAATTTGCATGATTTACGCTCCAAAATTATTTGTGTTGGTCGGTGTAAGGCAGCAGCGCCAAGAAGCGCGCACGTTTTACGGCAACCGCCAGCTGGCGCTGGTAGTGCGCTTTGGTACCGGTAATGCGGGCAGGGATGATTTTGCCGTTTTCGGTAATGAAGTCTTTCAGCAGATCGACCTGTTTGTAATCGACTTCTTGGATTTTTTCAGCCGTGAAACGGCAGAATTTTCTACGTTTGAATGTTTGACGAGCCATGTCGTTTTAACCTTTATATTCTTGAATGTTCTGTATCCGCAGTATCGGTTTGGGATGGCGCTGGCTCTTGGCGGCAATAAAGCCGCCGACTTGAACCGTGCTGTTTTCCCGATGCTGCCATATCAAAGCGTCCTTACCGACGATTTTGGCCTGGATTTCCAAGCGCACCGTACACGGACGGTTGTTTTCGCTCTGCATTGATTTGTGTTCGAGCAGCAAATCCAACACAGGTACACCCGCAGGCGTATAACGCAGCGCACCGCATTTGGCGATGCGGGCGGTAAGGATCAGGAGGTTGTCCAATTACGCTTCGGCAGTTTCCTGCTGGGGATTCAGCAGATTTTTCGATTTCTCTTCCTTCATCATCGGAGAGGCTTCGGTCACTGCGTGTTTGGTTTGGATGGTCAGATGGCGCAGAACGGCATCATTGAAGCGGAAACCGGTTTCCAGCTCTTCAATAACGGCCGGAGTGGTTTCGACGTTCATCAGTACATAGTGCGCTTTGTGGATTTTGTTGATCGGGTAAGCCAGTTGGCGGCGACCCCAGTCTTCCAAACGGTGAATGACACCGTTGTTTTCGGTTACCAGTGCTTTGTAGCGTTCAACCATGGCGGGCACCTGCTCGCTTTGATCGGGATGAACGATAAACACGATCTCGTAATGACGCATGTTATCTCCTTACGGTTTAAAAACAGTCTGCCGCCATGCGGGTGCGGCAGACAAGGTTGCAAAGCGCGGCATTATAGCGGCCGCAAAACGGGCGCGCAAGTTTTAAAGCGTGTCGACGCCGAACAAATCGGACGCAAACAAATCCGGCTCTTTCACGCGCTCGCGGCAGTCGATTTTGATGTCTTCGCTCACGCGGCAGCAGCAGGGCAGGATTTCGCCGGGCGCGACGAAAGCCAGCGGGAAATTGTCGTAAGACACGCGGCCGCTGAGGATTTTGACGCGGCACGAGCCACAATAGCCGCTACGGCACTGGTATTCGACCTCGTGGCCGGTGCGCTCCAAGCCCTCCAAGAGCGTTTCGCCGTCTTGCAGCTCGAAAGTTTTGTCGTGTGTGCTGATGAGTGCCATGTGTGTTTTAGGGCATAGAGGCCGTCTGAACAATGTTTCAGACGGCCTTAAATATATAAATTCAAATAATCAAGCCTTTTTCCCACAAGGCTAAAACGACATGAAGCTGGCTGTTATATTTTTTTCATTCCCCACAATTTCGCGCCAAAAAACGGATTTTTTCTGATTTGCCCATTCGGGATCATTTTTTAAAAGGCTGACCGCTGCAACGGCATATTCTCCGTTTTTGGAATGTTTGGTTTTGACTTTTTCCGGGTTGATTCCTTTAACCAACCCCGCACGACACAATCCCAAAAATGCATTCTTTGGGCATCCTTTTTTTCTAATTGACTCCTTGATGGGAAATGATGCCGCAATTTCTGTCCAAGCTTGTTCCATATCTTCATATTTAGAATATGATTCAGCTGCTTTTACCGCAATGTCGCCATAAATCTTCATTTTTGGTTATACCTTGAGGATTGAAAAGAGATTTTCAGACGGCCGGTTACGCCCAAAGGCCGTCTGAAACGCGGTTTACAGCTCGAAGTCGCCCAAATCGTCCGCGCTGACTTCCGAATCGATCTGACCGATTAAGTAAGAAGAAATTTCCACTTCCTGCGGCGCGACCTGTACGTTGTCGGACGACAGCCACGCGTTAATCCACGGAATCGGGTTTTGGGTGGCACCTTCGAATCCGGCGGGCAAACCGACCGCCTGCATACGCAGGTTGGTGATGTATTCGACGTATTGCGCCAGAATTTCCTTGTTCAGACCAATCATCGAACCGTCTTTAAACAGATAGACCGCCCATTCTTTTTCCTGCTCCGCCGCTTTTTTGAAGAGTTTGAAACATTCGTCCTGCAATTCGACGGCGATTTCCGCCATTTCAGGATCGTCGGCACCGGCGCGCATCAGGTTGAGCATATGCTGCGTGCTGGTCAGGTGCAGGGCTTCATCACGGGCAATCAGCTTGATGATTTTGGCGTTGCCTTCCATCAACTCGCGCTCGGCAAAGGCGAACGAGCAGGCAAATGAAACGTAGAAACGGATGGCTTCCAACACGTTGACGCACATCAGGCAGAGATAGAGTTTTTTCTTCAATTCGCGCAGTTTCACGACCACGGTTTTGCCGCCGACTTGGTGCACTCCCTCGCCCAAGAGGTTGTAATACTGGGTGTATTCGATCAAATCGTCATAGTAGCAGGCGATGTCTTCGGCGCGGGCGATGATGTATTCGTTTTGCACGATGTCGTCGAACACGACAGACGGGTCGTTGACGATATTGCGGATGATGTGGGTGTAGCTGCGCGAGTGGATGGTTTCGGAAAAGCTCCACGTTTCAATCCATGTTTCCAATTCGGGAATCGACACCAAGGGCAGCAGCGCGACATTGG
This sequence comes from Neisseria sp. 23W00296, assembly GCF_044772855.1. Classification (NCBI taxonomy): domain Bacteria; kingdom Pseudomonadati; phylum Pseudomonadota; class Betaproteobacteria; order Neisseriales; family Neisseriaceae; genus Neisseria; species Neisseria sp. 23W00296. The sequence goes on from NZ_CP173024.1 coordinate 1,343,583, forward strand.
GGCTGCGGCCTTGAATGGAATCGAGCAGGGTTTGGTATTTTAAGTTGCTGATGAAAATGTGTTTTTCGTGTTCGGGCAGGTTGGCGTAGTCGATACGGTCGCGCGACACGTCGATTTCTTCTGGCCGCCAGAAGAAAGACAGTTGTTTTTCAATCAGTTTTTCAAACACTTCAAACTTTTGCTGGTCGTAGCGCACCACGTTGACCGGCTGGCCGAAAAACATCGGCTCTTTGAGCGCGTCGTTTTTCTGTTTGCTGAAGGTGCTGTATTGCATGACGAGGTGTTCGCAGGACATGGATTGGCTCTCTGTGGATTGTCTTGAATGAAGTTTGGTTTGGGCTTGAGGCCGTCTGAAAAGGCTGCCTAAAATGATCGGAGCCGATACAAGTATCCGGCCTACGATGAATTTTCAGGCAGCCTGTTTTCCCGCTGTTTAGCGGAATACCATGCCGCCGTCGGTAAGGATGGCTTGTCCGGTGATGTAGTCGGAGTCTTCCGAGGCAAGGAAGGAGACGAGTTTGGCTACGTCTTCAGGCTGCTGCGGGCGGCCGGCGAGGATACCGGCGGTAAATTCCTTCCATGCCTGCTTGGGCTGGTAGCCTTTGTGTTCGACAAAGGCGGCGTCGATGCGCTCCCACATCGGGGTGTCGGCTACGCCGGGGCAGTAGGCGTTGACGCGGATACCGTAGGGCGCAAGCTCTTTGGCGGTGGAGTGGGTGAAAGAGCGCACGGCGTGTTTGGTGGCGCAGTAAAGGCTGAGCATTTCGTAGGATTCGTGGCCGGCGATGCTGCAGGCGTTGATGATTTTGCCGATGCCTTCCTGCTTTTTCATCTGTTCGGCGGCGGCCTGGGTGCCGTAAATCACGCCTTTGATGTTGATGCCGAGCACACGGTCGATTTCCGCGTCTTCAATGCCGAGAAACGCACCCACGGATTCGACGCCGGCGTTGTTGACGAATACGTCCAAGCGGCCGAACGCTTTCACTGCTTCGTTCACCAGCCTGAACTGGTCGGCACGCACGGCGGAATTGCCTTCGACGGCGATGTTTTCAAAACCGGCGGCATCAAACTCTGCTTTGGTTTTGGCGAGATTGGCGGCGTTGATGTCGTGCAGGACGATACAAAAGCCGTCTTCGGCCAGACGCTTGGCGATGGCTTTGCCCAAACCTGCGGCGGAGCCGGTTACTGCTGCTACTTTTTTCACGTTCATAGTCGGTACCTTTCTGTCAGTACGGGTGGAAAAAACGGAAACGGTATATTTTGTGCGTACGCTTAAAGCGTTTTTTATCGGTGTTCTGGCGGCCTGAAAAGAGGAAAAATACGGTAGGTTGCATTTCCCGATGATTTTCCGCCTTTCAGACTGCCTTTGCATCAGAAAGGCCGTCTGAACGTCCGAAATGTCGGATGCAAGTATCCGACCTACGCGAAAAACATCAAATCTTACAAGCCCCGCCGGCGCAGCCGTCGTCTTGGATGTCGGTTTGGGTGTCGTCGGCACCGTCGCGGGTGTTGTGGTAGTACAAAGTTTTCACGCCGTATTTGTAGGCGGTGAGCAGGTCTTTGAGCATTTGTTTCATAGAAACTTTGTTGCCTTCGAATTTGCCCGGGTCGTAGGCGGTATTGGCGGAAATCGACTGATCGACGAATTTTTGCATCACGCCGACAAGTTTCAAATAGCCTTCGTTGCCCGGAAGCTGCCACAGGGTTTCGTAGGCGTCTTTCAGGGTTTCAAACTCCGGTACGACTTGTTTCAGGATGCCGTCTTTCGATGCTTTGACCGTTACCAATCCGCGCGGCGGCTCAATGCCGTTGGTGGCGTTGGCGATTTGCGAACTGGTTTCAGACGGCATGAGTGCAGTCAGGGTGGAGTTGCGTAGGCCGTATTTGACAATGTCGGCTCGCAGGCTTTCCCAGTCACACAACAGCGGTTCGCTGCACACAGCATCCAAGTCTTTTTTGTAGGTGTCGATGGGCAATTTGCCTTGAGAATAAACGGTTTGGTTGAACAACGGGCATGCGCCGTATTCTTTGGCAAGGTTCACCGATGCTTTGAGCAGGTAATACTGCATGGCCTCAAAGGTGCGGTGGGTCAGACCGAGCGCGGAATCGTCGCTGTAACGGACGCCGTTTTTCGCCAGATAGTAGGCATAGTTGATGACACCGATGCCGAGCGTACGGCGGTTCATGGTCGCGGTGCGGGCGGCTTCGACCGGATAGTCTTGGTAATCCAACAGGGCATCGAGTGCGCGCACGGTCAAATCGGCAAGCCCTTCCAGCTCGTCCAAGCTGTTTAATGCGCCCAAGTTGAAGGCGGACAAGGTACACAAGGCGATTTCACCGTTCGGATCGTTGATGTTGTCCAGCGGTTTGGTCGGCAGGGCGATTTCCATACACAGGTTGGACTGGTGCACGGGTGCGACGCGCGGGTCAAACGGGCTGTGCGTGTTGCAGTGGTCAACGTTTTGGATGTAGATGCGGCCTGTACCGGCGCGCTCCTGCATCAGTGCGGAGAAAAGGTCGGTGGCGAGCAGGGTGCGCTTGCGGATATTGGGATCTTGCTCGTATTGGGTGTACAGCCGCTCAAATTCGTCTTGGTCGGCGAAAAAGGCTTCATAAAGGCCGGGTACTTCGTTGGGCGAAAACAGGGTGATGTTGCCGCCTTTAATCAGGCGGGTGTAAAGCAGGCGGTTGATTTGTACGCCGTAATCAAGCTGGCGGATGCGGTTGTCTTCCACGCCACGGTTGTTTTTGAGCACCAGCAGGCTTTCGGCTTCGATGTGCCAAAGCGGGTAGAACAGGGTGGCCGCGCCGCCGCGCACGCCGCCCTGCGAGCAGGATTTGACCGCTGCTTGGAACATTTTGAAAAACGGAATGCAGCCGGTATGTTGCGCTTCTCCGCCGCGGATTTCGCTGCCCAAACCGCGAATACGTCCGGCGTTAATGCCGATGCCCGCGCGTTGGGAAACGTATTTCACAATCGCGCTGGTGGTGGCGTTGATGGAATCGAGGCTGTCGTCGCACTCAATAAGCACGCACGAGCTGAACTGGCGCGTAGGCGTACGCACGCCGCTCATGATGGGCGTGGGCAGAGATACTTTGAATGTAGATACCGCGTCGTAAAAACGCTTCACATACGAGAGGCGCGTGTCTTTCGGATATTTGGAAAACAGGCACATCGCCACGAGGATATAGAGAAACTGCGGCGTTTCGTAAATCTGGCGGGTAACGCGGTTCTGCACCAGATATTTGCCTTCGAGCTGCTTCACGGCCGCGTAGGAAAAAGTCATGTCGCGGCTGTGGTCGATGTAGGCGTTGAGTTCGTCAAACTCTTCACGGCTGTAGTCTTCAATGATGTGGCGGTCGTATTTGCCCGCTTCGGTGAGTTTTTTTACATGGTCGAAGAGGTGCGGCGGCTCGAATTCGCCGTAAGCGATTTTACGCAGATGGAAAATGGCCAAGCGCGCGGCCAGATACTGATAATCCGGAGTGTCTTGCGAAATCAGGTCGGCAGCGGCCTTGATGATGGTTTCGTGGATGTCGTCGGTGCGGATACCGTTGTAAAACTGAATGTGCGATTTGAGCTCGACCTGCGAAACGGAGACATTGCTCAATCCTTCCGCCGCCCAGGTTACGACGCGGTGGATTTTGTCCAAATCAATGTTTTCCAAACAGCCGTCGCGTTTGGTTACTTTCATGTTTTCTGCGGCATTCATCGGAAATCCTTAAAACGGTAAAAAATACTAGATATAGTATGAATCGGGGGCTCGGACTACAATATATCGTGTTTCGGCCGTCTGAAACAGGCTTGACAAACCGGCGGCAAAACGCTTTTTCCCGGCAGTGAAAACGGGGAAAACGGCGGAGGTTTGATATGGCGGGAATCTTTGGTGCGGCGCTGATGAAAAAACCGGCAAAGTTAAAAAATGTAAGCGCAAACCGGCCGCGCAGCTACCCGACCCGGTCTGTCCTGTTCCTTATGCATCATCATCCGTATCGTCTGCAAACAATCGAGATTAGGCCGTCTGAACTGCTTTTTCCCGGCACGGGTTTTAGACGGCCTCCCGGCAAAAACGGCCGCATCCGTCTTTCAGGATGCGGCCGTCTGAACGCTACTGCCGGATTATTTGTTCACTTCTTTCGCCAGATACAGCCAGGTTTCGATAACGGTATCGGGGTTCAGCGAAATGGTGTCGATGCCCTCTTCCACCAGCCATTTGGCGAAATCGGGATGGTCGGACGGCCCCTGACCGCAGATGCCGACGTATTTGTTGTGCTTGCGGCAGGCGGAGATGGCCAGATGCAGCATCACTTTAACGGCGGGGTTGCGCTCGTCGAAGGTGGCAGCGATGGGGCCGCCGCTGTCGCGGTCGACGCCGAGGGTGAGCTGGGTCATGTCGTTCGAGCCAATGGAGAAACCGTCGAAGTATTGCAGAAACTGCTCGGCCAGAATGGCGTTGCTCGGCACTTCGCACATCATAATCAGGCGCAGGCCGTTTTTTCCGCGCTCCAAGCCGTTGGCTTTGAGGGCTTTGACGACGGCTTCGGCTTCGGCCAGGGTGCGTACGAAGGGGATCATGATTTCGACGTTGGTCAGCCCCATGTCATCGCGCACGCGCTTGAGGGCTTGGCATTCGAGGGCAAAGCATTCGGCGAAGTCTTCGGAGATGTAGCGCGCCGCGCCGCGGAAGCCGAGCATGGGGTTTTCTTCGTGCGGCTCGTAGCGGCTGCCGCCGATCAAGCCCATGTATTCGTTGGATTTGAAATCGGACATGCGGACGATAACCTTGCGCGGGAACACCGAAGCAGCCAGCGTAGACACGCCCTCGGCGATTTTGTCGACGTAGAAATCAACAGGCGAGGCATAACCGGCGATGCGGCTTTCGATTTCCTCTCGGATGTCTTCGTCCTGTTTGTCAAACTCAATCAGGGCTTTGGGGTGGATGCCGATTTGGCGGTTGATGATGAACTCCATACGCGCTAAACCGATACCTTCGCTGGGCAGGCTTGAGAAGGAGAAGGCCAGCTCGGGATTGCCGACGTTCATCATGATTTTGACGGGCGCTTCGGGCATATTGTCCAAAGCAACATCGGTTACCTCCACCGGCAGCAGGCCGTCGTAAATCAGGCCGGTATCGCCTTCGGCGCAGGAAACGGTGACTTCCTGACCTTCTTTAAGAACGGAAGATGCGTTGCCGCAGCCGACAACGGCGGGAATGCCCAGTTCGCGGGCGATGATGGCGGCGTGACAGGTGCGGCCGCCGCGGTTGGTGACGATGGCGGCGGCACGTTTCATCACCGGTTCCCAATCAGGGTCGGTCATGTCGGTAACGAGTACGTCGCCTTCTTTGACGGTATCCATTTCGGAGGCGTCTTTAACAAGACGCACTTTGCCTTGTCCGACTTTCTGACCGATGGCACGGCCTTCGCACAGCACGGTTTTGTCGCCGCCGATGCTGTAACGGCGCAGGCTGCGGCTGCTCTCTTCCTGCGATTTCACGGTTTCGGGACGGGCTTGCAGGATGTAGATTTTGCCGTCGATGCCGTCGCGTCCCCATTCGATGTCCATCGGGCGGCCGTAGTGTTCCTCGATAATCAGGGCGTATTTGGCCAGCTCGGTGATTTCTTCGTTGCTGACGGAAAACTGTTTGCGCTGCTCGGCGGGCACGTCCACCACCTGAACCGATTTGCCGGCCTGCGCTTTTTCGGTGAACACCATCTTAATGAGTTTCGAACCCATGGTTTTGCGCAGGATGGCGGGACGGCCTTCGCGCAGGGTCGGTTTGTGGACGTAAAACTCGTCGGGGTTCACCGCACCTTGGACGACCATTTCGCCCAAGCCGTAAGACGAGGTAACGAACACGACCTGATCGAAGCCGCTTTCGGTATCGAGGGTAAACATCACACCGGAAGCGCCGTGGTCGGAGCGCACCATGCGCTGCACGCCTGCGGACAGGGCGACGATGTCGTGGGCGAAACCTTTGTGGACGCGGTAGGAAATGGCGCGGTCGTTGTAGAGCGAGGCGAAAACGTGTTTCATCGCCTCTTTGACGTTATCCAGGCCGTTGATGTTCAGGAAGGTTTCCTGTTGGCCGGCAAAAGAAGCGTCGGGCAGGTCTTCGGCGGTGGCGGAAGAGCGCACGGCAACGGAAATCGCGTCGGTGCCCGCTTCGGCCGTCATTTTGTTCCAAGCCTCTTCAACCGCTTTATCCAATTCTTCGGGGAACGGCGTTTCCAAAATCCATTGGCGGATTTCTTTGCCCACGCGCGCCAGCTCGGCCACATCGTTGACATCCAGCGCGGCCAGCGCGGCGGAAATGCGTTCGTTCAGGCCGTTGTGCGCCAAAAACGCGCGGTAGGCATCGGCCGTGGTGGCAAAACCGCCCGGCACGCGCACGCCTTTGCCGCTCAGTTGGCTAATCATTTCGCCAAGGGAGGCGTTTTTGCCGCCGACGCTGTCCACGTCGGTCATACGCAGATTTTCAAACCAGATAACGTAATTTGCAGCCATTTGTGTCGTCCAAATCAAAGGTTATAAAACGTAAAGAATCCAGCGCGGCATTTTAACCAGCCTGCGCCGCCGTGTCATGTGTTTTCTCCTGCCGCAGCCGGTTTGAGGCCGTCTGAAAACAAGGCACGGGCGCAATGTAGCGGCGTGAAACTCCGCATCGGCGCTGTGCCTGTTTTTGTTATTTTCAGTCGTAAGCACCTGTCCGCGCAGCCGCTACGCATCCGGAATCGGCAGGTTTTGCCGCCATATTCCGCCACGCACGGCCGAGCGCGCGGCACAAAAAGCCAAAAACATCCGCCGCGAACAGGCATGTAACGCAGTGTAGTTTTTCCACACGCTTCAATTTCAGACGGCCTCTTGCTATCATCCGCGCCCCTTGTTTCCACCACCGAAAAGCGAGCACAACCATGTCGCGCCGACCCGCCTTCTTCATTTCCGACCGCACCGGCCTCACCTCCGAAAGCATGGGCGAAGCCCTGCTCGACCAGTTTCAGGACATCAAATTCAAGCGCTCCACCTACCCCTTCGTCGACACGCCCGACAAAGCCCGCGCCATGGTGCAGATTATCGAAACCGCCGCACAGCAGACCGAGCTGCGGCCGCTGGTTTTTTCCAGCATCCTCAACGAAGAAATCCGCAACATCATCCGCAGCAGCCCCGGCCTGCACCTGAGCTTTTTCGACGCCTTTCTCGGCGTCTTGGAAAACGAATTGGGCACCAAAGCGCGGCACGAAGCCGGACGCATCCACGGCATCGCCGACACCGCCCGCTACGAAGCGCGCATGGATGCGGTGAACTTCACCCTCAACCACGACGACGGCGTCAGCGACAAAGACCTGAAAGACGCCGACGTCATCCTCATGGGCGTATCGCGCAGCGGCAAAACGCCGACCTGCCTGTATCTCGCCCTGCAATACGGCATCCGCGCCGCCAACTATCCGCTCACGCCCGACGATCTCGACAGCCCCGACCTGCCGCCGATGATCAAGCCCTACCGCAGCAAAATCTACGGCCTCACCATCCAGCCCGAGCGCCTGGCCGACATCCGCGAAGAGCGCCGCCCCAACTCGCGCTACGCCAGCCTCGCCACCTGCAAGCAGGAAGTGGCCGACGCGCAGGCCATGTTCCGCCGCTTCGACATTCCGTTCACCAACACCACCCACAAATCGGTGGAAGAACTCGCCGCCAGCATTTTGCAGGCCTGCAATCTGAAACGCCGTTTTTAAAAAACCGTTGCCGCCGCGCGCGGCAAAAAGGCCGTCTGAAAGCCATATTCGTTGCTTTCAGACGGCCTTTTGTATACCGAAGCCGCCGTTTGTCCCGCATACCGATGCTGCGGCGTCCGCCGAATGTTTGAGGCCGTCTGAAAGCGAAGCTTCAACGAAGTCAAAACGCAAACCCGCTTTCAGACGGCCTTTCCGTGTCAAAACAGCCTTTCGCCTGCCGAACCGCGCCGCTGTCATACCCATAAACATTTGAGGCCGTCTGAAACGCAAACCTGCTTTCAGACGGCCTTTTTGCGTACCCGTGTCAGTCAGGCACAGCGCGGTATCAATACTCCAATTCGCCGCTGGCGCGTTTGGCTTTGAAGTCGCGGGTTTCCTTTACAATCACGCCCGAGAGCAGAAGCAGGGCGATCAGATTGGGCACGGCCATCAGGCCGTTGAAGGTGTCGGCGGCCGTCCACACCAGATCGAGGCTCATCACCGTGCCGAGCATTACGGTGGCAACGTAGATAACGCGGTAGGGCTTCACGAATTTGTCGCCGAAAACGTAGCCGGCGCATTTTTCGCCGTAGTAACACCAGCCGAGGATGGTGGAATAGGCAAAGAAAATCAGGCCGATGGTGACAATCCAGCCGCCCCAGCCCGACAGGAGGGCGTTGAAAGTCTGCGTGGTGAGCGCCGCGCCTTTGAGTTCGGGCAGCATAAACTGGCCGTCCGCGCCCAGCAGCCCCATTACCAACACGATGCCGGTAATCGAGCAGACGACGATGGTGTCGAGGAAGGTGCCGGTCATGGAAACGAGTGCCTGACGCACAGGATGGTCGGTTTTCGCGGCGGCGGCGGCGATGGGGGCGGAACCCATGCCCGCTTCGTTGGAGAACACGCCGCGTGCGACGCCGTAGCGGATAACGGTGCCGACCACGCCGCCGGCCACGGCCTGCCCCGTGAAGGCGTCGCCCAGTATAACTTTCAGCGCGGGCAACAGCAGGTCGAGGTGCGAGAAGACGATAACCAGGCCGCCGAGCACATAAAGCACGGCCATAAAGGGCACGACGATGGAGCTGACTTTGGCGATGCTCTGGATGCCGCCGAGTACGACGAAGGCGGTTATCAGCGTCAGCGCCACGCCGCTAATCCACGGCTCGATGCCGAAGCTGCTGTGCATGGCCTGCGCCACCGAGTTGGCCTGTACGGAGCTGCCGATACCGAAGGAGGCGATGGTGCCGAACAGAGCGAAGAGAACGGCCAGCCATTTCCAGTTTTTGCCCAGGCCGTTTTCAATGTAGTACATCGGCCCGCCCGACATTTCGCCCTTGCTGTTGGTGATGCGGAATTTCACCGCCAGCACGCCTTCGCCGTATTTGGTGGCCATACCGAAGACGGCGGTAATCCACATCCAAAACACCGCACCCGGCCCGCCGGCGGCCACGGCGGTAGCCACGCCCGCGATATTGCCCGTGCCGATGGTGGCCGACAGGGCGGTCATCAGCGCGCCGAAATGGGAAACGTCGCCGTCGTGGTCGCTGCCGTCGTCTTTTTTCGGATGCGGGCGGAACGCCTGTTTCAGTGCGTAAAACAGCATGGAAAACTGCAAACCGCGCAAGGCCAGCGTCAGCCAGATGCCCGTGCCGACCAGCAGCACCAGCATGCCGCGCCCCCATACATAGCTGTTCAGCTCGTTGAGAAAGTTCTCTATTCCTTGCATTTCTTTCCTCCTCGGTTAAATTGTTTACATTTCATCGGGGAGGCGCATTTCAGCACACAACGTTAAATTGTGCAAGGCGCACACCCCTCTCGGCGCATCGGGCGCAAAAACGGCACAGGCCGTCTGAAAACACGTTTTCAGACGGCCTGTGCCGTATGCAGCGGCGTTCAGCCCAGCAGCGCTTCGATGTCCGAAGGACGCGACACGGCGAAATCCGCCGGCCATTCTTCGGTGCGGTCGCCCGCCGCGATATAGCCCCACAGCGCCAGCACGGTTTTCATACCCGCATCGCGCCCGGCCTGCATATCGCGTCGGGCATCGCCGACATAAAGGCATTCCTGCGGCGCCACGCCGATCTGCCCGCAGGCGTAAAGCATAGGCACCACGCTCGGCTTGGCCTCGGCGCAGGTATCGCCGCTCACCACCACCGCAGGCGGCACGGCAAAACCGAGCTTGGGCACAAGACGGTCGGTAAACATAGCGGGCTTGTTGGTGACGATGCCCCAGGCAATGCCCCTGCGCACCAACACGGCCAACAGATTGCCGATTTGCGGAAACAGAACCGTATCGCGGTCGAAACAGGCCTCGTATTCCGCCAGATAGGCCGCACGCCACTCGTCGAAACCCTCATCGCCGCGCGAAATACCCGCACCCAGCGCCAACAGCCCGGCCGCGCCGTGGCTGGCCACCGCGCGGATATCGGACATATCCTTCGGCGGCAGACCGCGTTTGGCCAACAGAGCATTGAGCGCGCCGCCCAAATCGGGGGCGGTGTCGGCAAGCGTGCCGTCCAAATCGAAGAGAACCGCTTTGATCATGATGCTTTCCCGTGTGTGTGATAAAACAGTGTCATTTTAACCTTTACTGCCGTATCTTTTCAAAGGTTAAGCCGCCGCAACGCGCAATCGGCGCCTGCCCGAAACGCGGCGGCAACGGGTTTTCAGACGGCCTCATGTCCGTATTTTCACGCAGCCCGGGCGAAAAACCATTAAAATCGCGCCTTTTTCCCGCCGCACGCCACGCCTGCCATGTACGCACTGACCGAAATCCTTTCCCCTGCCCTGCCGCAAACCGACTTTATCGCCGCACGCCCCGCGTGGACGCGCGAAGCGTTTAACCGCGCCGTTTTCGCCTTGTCAGGCCGTCTGAAAGCGGCAAACGTGCGCTCCGCCGCGCTGTGGTTCGACGATGCCGCGCTGTTTGCCTGCGCCGTGCTCGCCGCATGGCACGCCGGGGCGCGGGTGATGCTGCTGCCGAACACGGCGCGGGAAAGCATCGAATGGGGAGCGTCGTCCGACGTATTTCTCACCGATTCGCACGACGGCAAACTGTTTTCAGACGGCCTCAACCGCAACATATGGCATCTGCCCGAAGCGGCAGAAACCGCGCAGAGGCCGTCTGAAAACCATAACGGCAATACCGGTTGGCGCATTCCGCCCGAAGCCGAAGCCTGGTTGAAAACGTCCGGCTCCGGCGGCGAGGCAAAAACGGTTGTGAAAACCGCCGCGCAAATGCAGGCCGAAGCGGCGGTGCTGGCCGTCTCGCTGTCTTTTGGCCGCAGCGGCGCGGCGGTGGTCGGCAGCGTGTCGCCGCAGCATTTATACGGTTTCACGTTCCGCTTCGCACTGGCCTTGACAATGGGCTGGACAATGGAACGGGCGCAGGCGGTATATCCTGAAAACCTGCTTGCGGCCACGGCGGCACACGCAAAATCCGTGTGGATTGCCAGCCCCGCCGTACTCAACCGTTTGGGCGAAAACCGCGACTGGCTCTCCGCTTCAGGGCGCATCGCAGGCATCGTTTCCGCAGGCGGCGCACTGCCCGAGGCGACTGCGGACTTGCTCGAACACGTCGCCGTGCGCCCGTTTGAAGTGTACGGCAGCACCGAAACCGGCGTGATTGCCTCACGCAGCAGCAGCCGGGTGTGGCAGGCGTTTGACGGCGTATCGTTCGGACAGGACGGCGAAGGCACACTATGGGCGGATTCGCCGTGGTCGGCAGGCCGCTGCCAAACCGCCGACCTCATCGAACGGCAGGACACCGGCTTTCTGCTGCTCGGCCGCAAAGACCGCATCATCAAATTTGAAGACAAACGCGTGTCGCTCACACAAATCGAACACGAGCTGTTGCGCCACCCGTGGATTGCCGACGCACATTGCAGCCTGCACCCGCGCCACCGACGCATCGCCGCATGGGCGGCTCTTACCGGCGAAGGTATCGCCGCCCTGCGCGAACAAGGCCGCGCCGCCGTAATTGATGCCCTCAAACGCCACCTCGCCCAATCGCAGGACACCGCCGCCCTGCCGCGCTACTGGCGTTTCGCCGACACCCTGCCGCGCAACACACAGGCCAAAATCGCCGCCGCCGACTTTCAGACGGCCTTTACCGAACCGCAAACCGCGCCGCGATGGACGCAGCAAAGTACAAACGGCGGCGAAATCCTGTTCACAGGCCGCGTACCGCCCGATCTGGTCTATTTCGGCGGCCACTTCGCCACCTTCCCGCTCGTCCCCGGCGTAGTCGAACTGCAATGGGTGCTCGACCTTGCCGCACGCCAACCGTGGGGCAACCGCCCCGCCGTGCGCGTGGAAAACCTAAAATACCAACAGTTCGTCCGCCCCGGCGGCGACATCGCCGTTACACTGAAATACGATGCCGATAAAGACAAACTGTCGTTCAAAATCAACCGCAGCGACGGCACGCCCTGCGCCTCCGGCCGCATCGTGTTTGAGGCCGTCTGAAACCCGTTTCCATATACATATTGATTTATTCCAAGCAAAGGCAAACCGATGAAACTTTTTCCCGCATTAGAACGACGTTATTCCGAAGAGCATTTGGGCGCAGGCGAAGCACAGCGGCTGGCTCAGGAGATTGCGTTTGCGCCGATTGTGTTCCAAGTGTCGCGGCTGATGGTGAAATACGGCATTTTTGAGCGTCTGAACGAGGCTTCAGACGGCCTCACGCAGGACGAAATCGCCGAAGCGGCGGGCATCGGCTCTTATGCGGCTCAGGTGCTGCTTGAAGCCTCGCTCTCCATCGGCACGGTACATACGCGCGGCGGCCGTTATTTTCTCGGCAAGGCCGGCTGGTTTTTGCTGAAAGACAAGCTGGCGCGCGTGAACATGGATTTTGTCCAGGAAGTCTGTTACCAGGGTATGTTTGATTTGGAAAAAACGCTGGAAACGGGCAAACCCGAAGGGCTGAAAGTGTTCGGCGGTTGGCCGACGATTTACGAAGGCCTCTCGTCGCTGCCGCCTGAAACGCAAAAGGCGTGGTTTGGCTTTGACCATTATTATTCCGACAATTCTTTCGCCCAAGCCCTGCAAACCGTGTTCGGCCGGCCGGTGAAAAAGCTGCTTGATGTCGGCGGCAATACTGGGCGTTGGGCTTTGCAGTGCGTCTCCCATAATCCTGATGTCGAAGTAACGGTTATGGATTTGCCGCAGCAAATCGGCCTGATGAAAGAATCGGTTAAAGGCAAACCCGGCGCAGAGCGCATCCACGGCCACCCTGCCGACCTGCTGGATCCGGCAACGCCCTTTCCCACGGGCTTTGACGCGATTTGGATGAGCCAATTTCTCGATTGTTTCTCCGAAGCCGAAGTAACCGGCATTCTCGAACGTGCCGCGCGTTCGATGGATGAAAACACCAGCCTTTACATCATGGAGCCGTTTTGGGACAGACAGCGTTACGAAACTGCCGCCTACTGCCTCACGATGACCAGCCTCTACTTTACCGCGATGGCCAACGGCAACAGCAAAATCTACCATTCCGAAGACATGATGCGCTGCGCCCGCAACGCCGGTTTGGAAATCGCCGAAATTTCAGACGGCCTCGGCTTGGGGCACAGTATTTTGCGGTGCGTAAAGGCCGTCTGAAACATGAAAATCCTCGTCCTGATTCCCCATTACAACCACCCCGACACCGTCGGCCGCGTTGCCGAAACCATGCGCGGTTTCGGTTTGGACGTACTCATTGTTGACGATGGTTCGCGGCCGGAATGTCGCGCCGTACTGCAAGGCTTGGTTTCAAACGGCATTCATTCCGTCAACGTTATCTTCCGCCCTGTCAACGGCGGCAAGGGTGCGGCGGTGAAAGCCGGTTTGAAATACGCCGAAGAACGCGGCTACAGCCACGTTTTGCAGGTTGATGCCGACGGCCAGCACCATCTTGACGACACGCCCAAGTTGCTTGCCGCCGCCTCCGCGCACCCCGAAGCGGTTATCTGCGGCTGGCCGCAATACGGCAGCGACGCACCCAAAGCACGGCTCTACGGGCGCAAAATCACTGACTTTTGGAATATGCTGCACACTTGGTCGCACGACATCAAAGACGGCATGTGCGGCTTCCGCCTCTACCCGCTCGCACCCGCACTTGCCGTCGTGCGCGAAGAAAGCGTAGGCGACCGCATGGACTTTGACACCGAAATCCTCGTCCGTCTCTATTGGCGCGGAGTCAAACCTGTGTGGATACCCACGCCCGTGCGCTACGCGGCAGGCGGCGTTTCCCATTTCAACGAATGGACAGACAACATACGCATCAGCAAAATGCACGCACGGCTGTTTTGCGGTATGTTGCAGCGGCGTTTTTCCGGCAAAGGCCGTCTGAAATAATGGGTACCGAGGCACAAAACCCCAACCACTGGGCGCAGCAGCAGGAACGCGGCAACCGCCTGTTTCTCGCGTTGACCACGCTGATGGTGCGCTATCTGCCGGGATGGTTGATGCGACCCTGCATTTGGCCGGTGGTGCTGTATTTTTACGCCACTTCGTCCAAACAACGCCGCCATATCCTCCGTTATCAAACGCGCCTTCAGACGGCCTTCCCCACCACCGTCCTACCGCACCGCTTCGCCGTGTTCCGCCAGTTTGTCGCCTTCGGAGAGGCCGTCTGCGACCGCTTTGCCGTATGGCAGCACAAAATCCGCTATCGCGACCTGACTGTCGAAGACCCCGACAACGTGTCCGGCATCGTTGACAGCGGCGGGCGCGGGCAGATTTTTGTCTGCTCGCACTTGGGGAACACCGAAGTCTGCCGTGCACTGGTATCACACCACCAAGGTTTCCGGCTCAATGTGCTCGTACACAGCAAACACGCGCAGGCGTTTAACGATGCGCTCGAAAAAGCCGGTGCCGACCGCATCAAAATGATACAGGTCGGCGACTTGGACGCTGCCTTGATGATGGAATTGAACCGCCGCATCGAGGCGGGCGAATGGATTGCCGTCGCAGCCGACCGCGTACCCGTACGCGGTGCCAAAACCGCTCCCGTACAGTTTCTCGGCCAAAGCGCACAAATGCCGCAGGGCGCATGGCTGTTGGCCGCTTTGCTGAAAACGCAGCTCAACACCCTCTTTTGCGTAAAACGCAACGGCCGCTACCACCTGAAACTGCGCCGCTTCGCCGATACCGCGACATGGAAACGCCACGGCCGCCAAACCGAAACCGCCGCTACCATGCAGCGTTTCGCCGACCTGTTGGCAGAAGAATGCGCCGAAAACCCGCTGCAATGGTTTAACTTTTATGATTTCTGGGGCGACGAGGCCGCCTGAACAGGAAACCGCAACGTGAAAAAACACATCTACTGCCGCCACAGCTTCGAGCTTGAAGTCCCGTTTTTCGACGTGGACGCCATGCACATCGTTTGGCACGGCAACTATGTCAAATACCTCGAAACCGCCCGCTGCGCATTTTTAAGCAGCATCGGCTACGACTACAACGAAATGGGGCGGCAGGGTTACAGCTGGCCGATTGTCAAAATGGACTTCAAATACATCCGCCCCGCCCTGTTCGGCCAAAAAATCCGAGTGGACATGGAAATCGTCGAAATCGAAAGTTGCCTGCGCATCGACTACACCATCCGCGACGCGCAAAGCGGTGAAAAACTGACCCGCGCCTCCACCACGCAGGCCGCCGTATCCGTTACGACAGGAGAAATGCAGTTCCAAACGCCGCAAAGCTGGCTTGATGCCGTACGCCGCCACCCGGCCTTTGCCGAGGCCGTCTGAAATCCGTTTTCAGACGGCCTGCCGCCGCCATATCCTTTTCCACAGACAACAGGCCGTCTGAAACGGCCGCCGCAGAAAGAAAATCCATGAAAAAGTTTATTACCGCCGCCGCGCTCGCGTCCGTCTGCCTGCCCGCGTGGGCCTTTTCCACCGCCGAGCTGGCGCAAACCCTGCAAAAACCCGCCAACGTACAGGGCGCGTTTACCCAGCAGCGTTACCTCAAATCCCTCACCAAACCCATGACCACCCAAGGCAGATTCGTCCTCGTGCCAAACAAAGGGCTGCTGTGGCAGATGCAAAAGCCCTTTGAAACCACCCTGCGCGTGCGTGCCGACGGCATCATGCAGTACAACGGCGGCACATGGAACAATCCCAACCAAAGCAGGCTTTCCGGCCAAAGCCGCCAAATCAAACTCTTTCTCGACCTGCTCGGCGGCAACACACGGGGCTTGGAAAACCAGTTTGACCTCGCCCTCTCCGGTACGGAAAAACAGTGGACACTGCGCCTGACACCGAAAACGGCCGTTACCCGCCAGATTTTCAACCGCATCGACATCAGCGGTGACAGCGTGGTACGCCAAATCGAGCTGGACGAAAAACAAGGCGACCGTACCGTTATGCGCTTCAACCAAGTGCAAACCGACAAACCGCTCGACGGCTTCGCTCGAAGCGCACTGTAAAAAAGGCCGTCTGAAAGCGAAGCTTCAACGAAGTTAAAACGTCCGCACAGCCGGCAGAGCAGCTTTCAGACGGCATAGCTGTTTGTTCTTCAAATACTTTTACAAAAAAGCTATAATACCGCCCTATCAAATAATTTTTGTAAAACACAATGACGGGATATGAAAACAAAAAAGTGCTGCTGGTGCACTACTCGCAAACCGGACAGCTGGACGCATTGGCACGGCACTTCGCCAAACCGCTGCGGCAGAGCGGAATCCGCACCGACTGCGTAAACCTTGTTCCGCAACAGCCCTATCCGTTTCCGTGGCCGTTTTGGCGTTTTTTCGATACTTTTCCCGAAACCGTCCATCTGAAACCCGCCCCCATCGAGCCGCCGCAGATTCCCGACGAAGACTACGACGTCGTCGTCATCGCCTATACGGTGTGGTTTCTCTCCCCGTCGCAACCCGTTACCGCCTTTTTACAACGTGCCGAAACCCGCCGGCTGCTTGCAGGCAAACCCGTTATCACGCTCATCGGCTGCCGCAATATGTGGCTGGCGGCTCAGGAAAAAATGAAAAACCTGCTCACGGCCAACGGTGCGAAACTCATCGGCAACATCGTTAAAACCGATGCCTGCGGCACGGCTGCCAGCTTCGTTACCACTCCCGCCTGGCTGCTCACGGGCGACAAACAGTATTTCCGCCGCCTGCCTGCTGCGGGCATTGCCGAAACCGAACTGGCCGACGGCGTGCGTTTCGGAACAAAGCTGCGCGATGCGCTGGCACAAGGACTCCCGCTGGACGAAACACTATTTCAAAACATGGGGGCGGCCAAAGTCGATGAAAAACTGATTTTCAGCGAAAAGGCCGCAGGCCGCAGCTTCTTCCTGTGGGGCAAGCTGCTGATGGCAGCCGGGCGCGTGTCGCCGCTGCTGCGCCGCGCGTTACTGGCGTTTTATATTTTGTTCCTCATCACGCTGATTCTGACCGTCATTCCCGTGAGCGTGCTGCTGAAAAAACTGCTGCACCCGCTGTTGAAACACCGTTTGGCCGCGCTGAAAAAATACTACGCGCAACCTTCAGGCGAATAAACTGCCCGTTCAGACGGCCTTTGGCCGTCTGAAACTTTCCAAACCACACGATAAACCATTGAAACAACCCAATAACAATGACCAAGCACATACCCGACAACGTCTATATCAACCGTGCCGCCGCTTTTCTGCCCAACGCCCCTGTGGACAACGACCAGATGGAAGCCGTACTCGGCATGGCGGGCGGACTACCCTCGCGCGTGCGCCGCATGATTCTGCGCTCCAACGGCATCGTCTCACGCCATTACGCCATTGACCCCGCTACCCGCCGCGCCACCCACACCAACGCCGAGCTTGCCGCCGAAGCAGTAAAACTGCTTTTGGCGCAAGGCTTTGCAGATACCGTATCCTGCCTTGCCTGTGCCACCTCCTATCCCGACCAAATCATGCCCGGACACGGCGCGATGGTACACGGCCTGCTTGAGATGCCCCCCTGCGAAACCGTCAGCCTCGCCGGCGTATGCGCTTCAGGCATGGCGGCGATGAAATACGCCTACAACGCGGTACGCACGGGCGAACACACCGCCGCCATTGCCGCCGCTTCGGAAAATGCCTCGTCCGTCATGCGCGGCGAGGTATTCCAGAGCGAAACCGATTTGAAAAAACTGGAAAACGCCACACCCGAAATCGGTTTTGAAAAAGACTTCCTACGCTGGATGCTTTCCGACGGCGCAGGAGCGGTTTACCTGTCCGGCCGCCCCAATTCAGACGGCCTCAGCTTCAAAATCCATTGGATTGAGCTACGCTCCTACGCCAACGAAATGCCGCCCTGCATGTATGCGGGTGCGGAAATCATCAACGGCGCATTTACCGGCTGGAAAGCCGCCGGCGCGGAACAGAACCGCCGCGACACCCTGATGGCAGTCAAACAGGATGTCAAACTGCTAAACGAACACATCGTCCGCTACACCGTGGAAAAGCCGCTCCCCCAAATCGCCGCCAAACACAAGATCGCTGCCGCCGACATCGACTGGTTTCTGCCGCACTACTCTTCCGGCTTCTTCCGCGACAAACTGGCTGCCGGATTGGAAGGCATCGGTTTTGCCATTCCACAAGAAAAATGGTTTACCAACCTGAGCGAAAAAGGCAACACCGGTTCGGCTTCGATTTACATCATTCTTGAAGAATTTATGCGCACCGCACCCGTTGGGCGCGGGCAGAAAATCCTCTGCTACATCCCCGAAAGCAGCCGCTTTTCCACCTGTTTCATGCTTTTGGAAGCAGTTTAGAAGCTATCCAGACCCGATTGCCGCGCAACCGGATGCCAATAAGCAAAACAGTCCGAAACGAAGATCCGACATGGAAGTAAAAGACATTCCGCAAGACAACAGCACCTCCTACCACGGCCACCGCAAAGTCATCTACGGAACGCGCGGCGGCCATTACGAGGCCGCCACCAGCAGCGGTTGGGACGACGAATCCTACGCCACCGGCCTTGCCGTATCCGAGCTGGACGCGCAAACCCAAGCCGCCCGGGAAGCCGTTGCGCGGGGCGAATACTCGCCGCTCTACTACCATATGTTCCGCTACCGCCACGACGAAACCAGTCTGGCAGGCGCGGCAGGCGTATGGAAATGGCAGCTTCGCCGCCACTTGCGCCCCGAAATCTTTGCCAAACTGAGTTCCAAAACCCTGCAAAAATACGCCAATGCCCTGCAAATCAACATTAAAGAACTGCAACGCATTGATACCGATGCACCCTGTCGAAAATAAAGCAGAGGCCGTCTGAACGGCATCACGCCGTTCAGACGGCCTCTTTTTTCCGAAGAAAACCCCATGACCGAATTTCCCCACCAGCACACCGCCCACTGCGAAAGCGGTGTCATGTCCACTCTGCTCAAATACCACGGCTGCGAGTTGAACGAAGCCATGATTTTCGGCATTGCACACGCGCTGTCGTTTGTATGGCTGCCGCTAGTCAAGCTCGGCGGAATGCCGCTCGTGTCCTATCGCGCCGCGCCGCGCAGCATCATCCGCAACACCTGCAAAGCACTGGGGCTGAAACTGTCAGTGCGCCGTTTCTCCAGCCCTGAGCGCGGGCAGGCCGCACTTGACGAAGCCTTGGCCGCAGGCCAACCCGCAGGCGTGCAGACATCCGTATTCTGGCTGCCCTACTTTCCACCGCAGATGCGTTTCCATTTCAACGCCCACAACCTGCTCGTGTACGGTAAAGACGGCGGCGACTACCTTGTCAGCGACCCTGTGTTTGAAACCGTTCAACGCTGCCCCGCCGAAGACTTGCAGCGCGCCCGCTTTGCCAAAGGCGCACTGGCCGCCAAAGGCATGATGTACACGCTTGAAGCAGGCGGAAATCCGGCGGCAGTGGCTGCCAAACTGCCTGCCGTTATCCGCAAAGCCATACGGAAAAACGCCAACCATATGCTTGCGCCGCTGTTTTTCGTCGGCGTGAAAGGGATGCGCACCGTCGCCAAGAAAATCGAAAGCCTGCCCGCCCAAAACAACGAAAAATACCAAAAACTGTTTCTCGGCCACTTGGTGCGCATGCAGGAAGAAATCGGCACGGGCGGCGCGGGTTTCCGCTATATCTACGCCTATTTTTTAGAACAGTCGGCACAAATCTGCGGCGAAACGGCTTTTCAGACGGCCTCTGAGCAGATGACCGCCATCGGCGACCAGTGGCGTCAGTTTGCCGCCATGTGCGTGAAACAGTGCAAAAAGCCGTCTGAACATGGCTGCGCCGAAATCTCCGCCCTCTTACGCGGCATCGCCGACCAAGAAGAAGCATTATGGCGGCGGTTGAAACAAATCGGATAAACCGCTTTTTTTGCAGCATCGGCATTCGGTTTTACTCCCAAAACGCCGCCAAGCCGGTTGCCGATATGCCTGAAACCGCTTGAACGGTTCAGACGGCCTCTGCCCACCACCCTTTACCTATGATTCAAATCCAATCCCTCTCCCACCGCTACCCCCGTGCCGACGCACCCGCTCTCGACAACGTATCGTTCGACATTGCCGACGGCGAATGCCTGGGTCTGCTCGGACACAACGGCGCGGGCAAAACCACGTTGATGTCGCTGATGGCAGGTTTGCAGGACGTGTGCAGGGGCGAAATCTTGTTTGACGGCCGGCCGCTGCACCGTCTCTCCCGTGCCGCACGGCAGAAAATCGGTCTCGTACCGCAGGATTTCGCGTTCTATCCGCAGCTTTCGGTATGGGACAACCTGCTGTTTTTCGCCTCGCTCTACAAGATGCGCGACAAAGGCCGTCTGAACCTGCTCATCGGGCAGGCCGGCTTGGAAGAACACAAACACAAAGCCGCCAAACACCTGTCCGGCGGGCTCAAACGCCGTCTGAATTTCGCCGTGGGGCTGATTAACGCGCCGCAACTGGTGTTTCTCGACGAAATTACCGTCGGCATCGACCCGCAATCGCGCCGCTTTATTCTCGACAGCGTTGCCGAACTGACGCGGCAGGGCGTAACCGTGGTGTACACCTCGCACTATCTGCCCGAAATCGAGCAGCTTTGCGGCAAAATCGCGCTGCTGCAACACGGACGGCTGGTGTATCAAGGCAGCTTGGACGAACTTTTGGCTTCACAGACGCAAACCGTGCGCTTCATTACCGAGCCTGCACTGCCGCCTGCAACCTTGGCCGCACTGCAAGCCGTGCCCGCCGACCGGCGCGGCATGATGGAAACCGCGCAGGATGCCGCCGCCGTGTATGCCGCCCTGCAAAAAAGCGGCGTGCATATCCGTTACTTCCAGCAGGGACACGGCTCGCTGGAAGCCTTTTACCTCGACTTTCTCCGCCGCGAAACCGACACGCCATGACCGCCGCTTCCCTGATTAAAGAATTGAAACTCTTGAGCCGCGACCTGCACGGCCTGGCCGTACTGTTTGTGATGCCCATCGTTTTCATGCTGATTATGTCGCTGGCACTGAGCCGCGATGCCGACCCGCACGAAGGCAGCCGCATCGCACTGGTCGGCGCGGCGGGCGACAGCGTCAACGCCAAATTCGCCGCCGCGCTGGAAAAAGAAAACATACGCGTCAGCATGATGCCGTCTGAAAAACTCGCCGCCGCGCAAAACGGGCTGCACGACAAGCGTTTCCAACTGGTACTGCACAACCCCAACCTTGCCGCAGACAAACCCGCCGACAGTAAAACGCTGCAAATCTATATCGCCCCCGATACCGAACCCTCATGGCTGGCGGCAGTCAAAGGCGTTTTGCAGCAGCATTACACCGAAACGCGCGTCAACGCCTACTTTGGCGACAGCGGCATTACCATCGACAACAAAAAACTGCCCGCAAAAATCCGCAAAGAAATCCAAAAGAAAGTGGACGAAAAAAACGCCGAACAGCTTGATGCAGTAAGCGCATTTTTAGGCCGCACCATGTTTCAGGAACATTATTTGAGCGCAGGCAGCGGCACGGTGGCCAAGCCCAACGCCGTACAGCACAGCGTACCTGCATGGCTGATTTTCGGCATGTTCTTCATCATGATACCGCTCTCCAACGTGATGGCTTTGGAGCGGCAGACCAACACGATTACACGGCTGCGGCTGGCCCGAGCAGGCGCGGCGGGGCTGATAGCGGCCAAACTCGTACCGTATTTCCTGATTAACCAGCTCCAATTTGCCGGTATGCTGCTGCTCGGCCGCTACCTGCTGCCCAAGCTCGGCGTAAGCGCGCTGGTACTCAATGGCAGCCTTGCGCCTTACGCGCTCTTGTCTGCCGCCGTATCCGCCGCCGCGCTCGGCTATGCGTTGCTGATCAGCGTGTGCGCCAAATCCACCGAACACGCCGTCGTGCTTGGCGGCGGCGGCATTATCCTGATGGCGGCACTCGGCGGCATCATGGTGCCCGCACACGTCATGCCCGACACCATGCAGCACATCACTTGGGTGTCGCCGATGGCTTGGGGCTTGAAAGCCTTTCAGGAGCTGCTGCTCAACCGCAGCGGCTTAGGCGGCATCACCCCCTACCTCGCCCTACTCGCCGCATTCGCCGCCGCCACACTCCTCGCTGCCACACTGGTTTACCGTCGGCAGCTGCAAACACAGGTGCGGTTTTAAGAACCTGCAAACCGCGCCGCCCAACCGGATACGAAAGCCCTTTTTATGTCCTACACCTTCACCCTTGCTCCGCAAGCACTCGAAACCGAATTGAAAAAACTCATTCTGCAAGAGTCCGGCAAAGCCGACGACATCGCCCCTGAAGACTTCTCCGACGACGCGCCGCTGTTCGGCGACGGCAGCCCTGTCGCCCTCGATTCGCTTGACGCGCTGCAAATCAGCGTTGCCCTGCAACAGCATTTCCAAGTGCGGCTGCAAGGCGACCGCATGGTACGCAAACACATGATGTGCATACGCGGTTTGGCCGCATTCGTGCGGCGGGAACACGGCGCATGAGCTGGCTCTGCGGCACAGCGGCCACTTGCGCGGCCAATCCGCAGGCCGCATTCAGACGGCCTGATACGGTGGAATTCGCTTTTCTCAAGCAAACACAGCAGGCCGCCTATTTTCGCGCCTTCTCCTCCCCCGGCCTCAGCCGCACCGAAATTGCCGGCGAAGCCGAAGCGCACTTGCGCCGTGCCGCCGAAAACGCAGGCTGGCCGTCTGAAGCCTGGCATACCGCGCCCGTATTTATCGGCTCCGGCTCCTACCTGATTTCCGAATACGAAAACCGCTATCTTGCCGGTGAAACCACACCGGAAAACCACCTGCTCCATCTTGCCGCCGACCTGCGCGAACGCAGCGGCAACTGCAACATTTTCAGCTTCGCCACTTCCTGTACCTCATCCGCCCACGCCCTCATCCAGGCCGACCGTTTCCTATCGCTCGGTCTGGCGGAGCGCGCTTTCGTACTCGGCATCGAAAGCCTCAACCGCCTCACACTGCTGCATTTCCACAGCCTCGGCCTGCTCACCGCCGACTACCGCCCCTTCGGCGGCAACGGCCTGATACTCGGCGAAGGCGCAGCCGCGCTTGCCCTCTCCGCCGCAGAGCCGCAAAGCAAAGGCCGTCTGAAACTGGCCGGCCACGCCGCAGGCACAGGCAGCCATTTGGTACAGAGCGATACTGCCGTGCAGGAAAGCGTCATCCGCCGCGCCATTGCCGCCGCAGGCATCACACCCGCCGGCATCGCCCTCGTCAAAACCCACGGCATCGGCACAGCCGACAGCGATGCCGCCGAAATGCAGGTGCTGCACAAAGTATTCGGCACACCGCCGCCGCTTGCCGCACTCAAACCGCAAACCGGCCACACCCTCGGCGCAAGCGCGGCACTCGAAACTGCCCTGCTCGCCCAAGCACTCCGCAGCCGCACGCTTACCGATATCCACGGACACAAAATCCCCCTTTCAGACGGCCTTTTCTGCCTCGCCAACCACTTCGGCTTCGGCGGCAGCAACACAGCAACAGTATGGCAATGGACACCCTGATTCCCGACATCCGCATCACCGCCGCCGCCCGCTTCGGCACCGACGCGGCCGTCAGCGGAAAAATCCTCAAACAAACCCTGCAACAGCGCACCGGCACCGACCCGCGCCGCCTCAGCCGCCTCAGCATCTGCGCCGCCCTCGGTGCAGGCCTGCTCGCCCGCAGCCGCCGCATTTCCCCCGATTGCGCCGTCTGGCTCGGCACGCCGTTCTCCTCGCCCGCCGTATTTGCCAAAATGGCCGGCAACGTGCTCGACCACCACGCCGCCATGCCTTTCGATTTCATCGCCAACCTGCACAACGCCCCCGCCTTCCATGCCGCCGAAGCCCTCGGCTGCCACGGCGCAACATCTACCGTTCCCGCAGGACGCGATTCCGACACCCGCTTCCATCCCCTGCTGCTCGCCGCCGCCTCGCTTCCGATTGGCGGACAAGCCGCCGTCGGCTGGTGCTACGAACACCAGCCGGCCTACCCGCACACCGGCGAAGGCAGCGTCTGGCTGCTGCTCGAACACGGTGCAGACACCGGCGCGCCCCTGTGCTTTTCCAAAAAAACCACGCCGCAGGCCGCAACGGAAAGGTCGTCTGAAACCTACTATTGGCAGCACATTGCCGACCTTGCGGCAACGCTGCACGAACGCAGCCACACCATCGAAGCAGGCAGTTGGACGATACAAACCGGCTGCCCGGCAGATGTCGCCACCGCATACGAACGGATCGGATAAACCGTCCGGACGGCAAAGGCCGTCTGAAAATGCCGCCGCCGAACCGTATTGCCGATTACAGCTAAAATAACGCCTTCCCCTTCCCACCCGCAAAGGCCGTCTGAAATGTCCTTACGCACACTCCGCCGCACCTACACCGCACTGTCCGCCCTACTCTGCCTGTTTCTCATCTATGCCTTTGCCACAGGCAACCGCCTGCAAACCGACCTCACCGCCCTGCTTCCCGCCGACGCGCAGCCCGACGCGCTGCTGACGGCCGCCGACAAAGCGGGCGAAGCGCAGCTCAACACGCAGGTGGTGCTGCTCGCAGGCAGCGCGGATGCGGACACGGCGTTTCAGACGGCCTCCGAAATCGCCCAAACGT
Organism: Neisseria sp. 23W00296; assembly: GCF_044772855.1. Lineage (NCBI taxonomy): Bacteria > Pseudomonadati > Pseudomonadota > Betaproteobacteria > Neisseriales > Neisseriaceae > Neisseria > Neisseria sp. 23W00296. The sequence continues at coordinate 1,368,273 of NZ_CP173024.1, forward strand.
GGCGCGGCAGCGGCGTATTCGAGTCGGTCGACAGCAGCATCACGCCCGATTTGGACGCGGTACGCGCGGATATGCAGAAACTGGGCTTGGCGGTATTGCCGCAGGAACAGGCGCGGCTCATCTTTGAAGAACCGAAACGGTATTTCCAAACGCGGGCGGAAGACGCGGCCAACCCGTTTGCCGCCCCCTCGCCCCTGTCTTTGGAACAGGACTGGCTGGGCTTTGGCCGGTTTGTCGCGGCGAAAGCCAACCCGCAGAGCCGTTTGCAATGGAATATGGACAACGGAATGCTCTACACCGAAGCAGACGGCCAAACCTGGGTATGGCTCAGAGGCCGTCTGAAAACGGGCGACAACTTTTCCGGCAACGACGCGCTGCTGCCGCTGATGGCCGAAAGCCGCGCCATCGCGCAAAAACACGGCGCAAAAACCTTGGCCGCAGGCGGCGCGCTGTTTGCCGCCGCGTCCAAAACGGCGGCGGAAGCGGAAAGCCGCATCATGGGTATCGCCGGTACGCTGGCGACTTTCGCGCTGCTGCTGTGGGTGTTCCGCAGCGTCCGCGTGTTCTGGCTGATGCTGCCGCTGGCATCGGGTATGCTGGCGGGGCTGGCGGCGGCGTTGGCGGTGTTCGGAGAAGTGCACATCCTGACCATCGTCGTCGGCACCAGCCTGGTGGGCATGCTGGTGGACTTCCCGCTGCACTGGCTCGCCCCTTCGGTATTCGCACCGACGGCACACACCGACTGGCCATCCGAACGCGCGATGAAACACGTTCTGCCGAGCTTTGCCGTCAGCCTGCTGATTACCGTGTCGGGCTACGCGCTGCTGTGGTTCACGCCGCTGCCCGTGTTGCGCCAAACCGCCGTCTTTTCCGGCTTTTCTCTCTTGGGCGCGTTTGGCGCAACCGTGTTGTGGCTGCCGCCGCTATTTGCCCGTTACCGCGCCAAGGCCGTACCCTTCGCCGCGTTTACCGAAAGGCTGCACGCATACTCCGTCCGTCTGAAACCCCGTTTTCACAAACGCGGCTGGCTCGCGCTCGGCGGCATACTGCTGGCAGCGGGGTTGTGGCGCAGCGACTGGCGCGACGACATCGGCCAGTGGGTCAACATGCCGTCTGAAATGCTGGCCGAAGTCAAACGAATCGGCGATTTGAGCGGCACGGATTTCGGCGGCAAATACCTGGTGGCCGAAGCCGGCAGCGAAGACGCGCTGCTGCAAAAAACCGCCGAACTCGGCCGCGCGCTGCAACCGCTCGTCGCAGAAGGCAAATTCGGCGGCTTCCAATCGCCCGACCAATTCATCGCCCCCTCGTCCGAACAGCAAAAACTGAAAAACCGCCTGCGCGAACTGGCCAAGCTGCGCGAAAACTGGCAACCGCTTGCCGATGCCGGCATTCCGCGCAAAACCATACGCGAAGCCCTCATCCAAGCCGCCGACGCACCGACGCTATCCCTTTCAGACGGCCTCAAAACCGGTTTGGCCGAAGCATGGCGGCCGCTCTATCTGGGCGAAGTGGAAAAAGGCCGCCACGCCGCCATCGTGCGCCTGAACGGCATCGCCGACGAAACCGCCGTACGCGCCGCCGCCCTGCGCATCTCGGGCATACACTGGGCAGACAAACGCGCCCGCCTCAACGAACTCTTCCATCACACACGCAACCAGGCCGCCTGGCTCAAACTCGCCTCCTACGCGCTGGCATGGCTGCTGCTGTGGAAAATGTTCGGCGCGAAACACGGCGGCAAAATCATCGCCGTACCGTTGGCCGCCGCCGTCTGCACCGTCGCCGCCCTCGGCTGGCTCGGCATCCCCGTCAGCCTGTTCGCCATGTTCGGACTACTGCTCGTCTCCGCCATCGGCATCGATTACGCCGTTTATGCCGCCACCGCCAAACACACCGCCGCCGCACGCCTCGGCGGCATGCTGCTTGCCGCAGCCACCACCGCCATCTCCTTCGCCCTGCTCGCCCTCAGCGGCACTCCCGCCGTCGCCGCGTTCGGCATCACCGTTACGCTGGGCGTGGCGTTCAACCTCTGGCTGGCCGGCTCGCTGCTGCGGGATTGACCCGCCCGTATCCGAAACGCCGAAACAGGATTTCAGACGGACAAAAACACGGCAGGGCGTTTGCGGCCGTCTGAAAATCCGAAAAGAAGCCTGCAAAACGGCTGCGGCAAATCGTGTTATAGTGAACCAACACGAAAATCTACGGCGTTGCTGCGCCTTGGCTCAAAGAAAGCGGTTTTCTACGGCATTGGAAATGCCAAGAAAACCTGCCCCGTACTACCTGTACTGTCTGCGGCTTGCTGCCTTGTATCTTTCCGTGTCGTTTCACTATACGATGCCGCCCCTTCCCACCCGTAAAGGAAAAACCATGCGCCTTACCATGCTTGCCGCCGCGCTGCTGCTTGCCGCCTGCGCCGCACCGCTGCCGCAACCGCACAGCCTGCCGCCGCTGCCGCAGTCCGCCCGCTGGTTCAAACTGGAAAAAGCCGATGCCGCCGGACAAACCGTACAAACCAGCCTGCTGGCCGTCGAACCGCTTTCAGACGGCCTCCGCTTTGTGCAGACCGACGCGCTGGGTGCGCCCGTGTCACGCCAGACCGTCAGCACGCAAGGCTGGAAAAACGACGGTTTCGTCATGCCCAACGCCGCCTCGCGCCGCCTGTTCGCCGCCCTGCTGCCGCTGCTTGCCACTGACGATGCCGCCTCTCTGTATCCCGAAATCACAAAAAGGCCGTCTGAAAACAACGGATTCTGCCCCGAAGGCAAAGGCGCGCTGTTCCGCTACAAAGATCGCGATTTGTGGTGCGTTGCTGCCGATGCCGGACAATTCCGCATCGGTTTCCCCGACAACACGCGCTGGACAGCCGCCCCGATAGAAGAACAGGCGCAAGAGCAGCCATGAAAACACCCGTCTACCTCAGCCGCCCCGCCGTTACCAGCGCACTAGGCAGCGGCATACGCACCCACATCGACGCGCTGCTCAACCCGCAGGCCGTGCCGCTGGCCTTTTCCGACCGGTGGATTAAGGGCAAAAACCATGCCTTCGGCGCAGTAAACGAAACCCTGCGCCCGTTTTCAGACGGCCTGCCGCCGGAGCACGTCAGCCGCAACAACCAACTGCTCTGGCACGCGCTCGAACAAATCGAAGACGACATTCGTGCCGCTGTCGCGCGTTACGGCCGCCACCGCATTGCCGTGGTTATCGGCACGTCCACCAGCGGCGCGGACGAAAACATCCCGCTGTTTGAACATATTGCCCGCGGCGGCGGCTGGGCGGACAAACCGTTCAAGCAGCTGCAACACACCATGGGCGCGCCCGCAGAATTTGTCGCCCGGGCTTACGGGCTGCAAGGGCTGCGCTACACCGTGTCCACCGCCTGCACTTCGGGCGCGCGCGCCCTGATCAGCGCGGCGCGGCTGTTGCGTGCCAATCTTGCCGATGCCGTGATTTGCGGCGGCGCAGACACCCTGTCGCCGCTCACCATCAACGGCTTCGCCTCGCTGGAAGTGCTTTCAGACGGCATCGCCAACCCGTTTTCCGCCAACCGCAACGGCATCAACATCGGCGAAGCCGCCGCCGCATTCATCATGACGCGCGATGCCGATTTCGACGGCACAATGCAACTGCTTGGCTACGGTGCAAGCAGCGACGCCTACCATATGTCTTCGCCGCGCCCGGACGGCTCGGGTGCGGCGCAGTCGTTTCAGACGGCATTGCGCGATGCGGAACTGACAGCGCAGGACATCGGCTGGATTAATCTGCACGGCACGGGCACGCTGCACAACGACGGCATGGAAAGCCGCGCCGTGGCCGAAGTTTTCGGTAAGGCCGCGCCCTGCACTTCAACCAAACCCTACACCGGCCACACCCTCGGCGCCGCGGGCGCATTGGAAGCCGCCATCGCCTGGGGCATGGTCTGCCGCGAATACAATCCCGACGGCAAACTGCCGCCGCAGCATTGGGACGGCGTACCCGATCCCGAACTGCCCGCCATCACACTCACCGGCCGCAACAGCGTATGGCCGTCTGAAAAACGGATTGCAGCGAGTTCGTCGTTTGCCTTTGGCGGCAGCAATGCGGTTTTGATTATCGGCGGTATGTGACCGGCGCAAAAAAGGCAGCCTGAAAACGGGATTCCCTCCATTTCCAGGCTGCCTTTACTGTCGCCATTTCATCAAGATTCAGTACCTGCCGGGTGTTTTCACACTTTCAACACCAGCTTGCGGTAAAACCACTCGCCCGCAAACAGCACGCCCATCAGCACATACGACACGATACCCGTGTAAACCGCCCACCAGTCATGCCATTGCAACAACGCCAACGCGGCGGCGGTTGCGCCGTTCAACACAAAAAAGCCGCACCAGATTTGCGTTACCCGCCGCGTGTGGCGCACGCCTTCGGGCGGCAGGTCGGGGTGTTGCAGGCGGGCAAGGCGTTCGATGACGGTTTGTTTGGCAAACAGGCTGCCGCCGAATACGGCAAGCATCAACAGGTTGACGGCTACGGGATACCAGTACATCGAATCAGGCCGTCTGAACAGCAAAACGGCGGCGAAAAAAGCAGACAGCAGCAGCGCGACTATGCGTTGCGCGGCAGTTTGCGGCATGGCGGCGCGTATCAGCCACAGGACGCACATGGCGGCGGCCAGCCAAACGAATGCACCGTTTTCGCGGCCGTAGTACCACAAAAGCGGATAGGCGAGGCTGGCGAACGTGAGCAGGATTTTTGCGGCGGGATTCATGCGGGCGGCTTGATTGGAGAAGGTTCTTGGTTTTATCCGCTTGTGCTTTCACTCGGCGGAACAGGCGTTTGAAGGCCGTCTGAAAGCGCGGTTGCGAGATGGCTTTTCAGACGGCCTTAATGCGTTTTTAAAACGTGTTTCTGTATCGGCAGCGGTCGGAAGGGCTCGTGCGGCCTCTGCGGACAGAAGGCCGTCTGAAAAGTTTACTGCGCGTCCTGAGCCTGATCCTGAACTTTCAATACGGCCTGCACCACGTCGTCAACGGTACGCACGTTGCGGAAATCTTCGGCCTGCAACCTGCGGCCGGTTTCGCGCTTGATGAGGTCGATGAGGTCGATGGCGTCGATGCTGTCGATTTCCAAATCTTCGTAGAGATTGGTTTCGGGCATGATGCGTTCGGGTTCGATTTCAAACAGTTCGACCAACGCTTCAGACAGCAGCGTGCGGATTTCCTGTTCGCTCAAAATTTTGTTGTCGCTCATATTGTTTCCTTATTCTGCCAAGCGGCTTTTGACGAATGCGGCCAAGGTTTTGACGTTGGCGAAATTGTCGCGCAGATTGTCTTTTTCGCCGTCGAGCTGGAAGCCGAAAGTTTTTTGCACGGCCAAGCCCAGTTCGAGTGCGTCAACGGAATCGAGGCCGAGGCCGTCGTCGCCGAAGAGCGGGTCTTCGCTGCCGATGTCAGCGGGAGTCATGTCTTCGAGGCCGAGGCTGTCGATGATGAGTTGCTTGATTTGGTTTTCTAAATCGTTCATGTGGTTTTCCTTGTAAAGTAGTCTTGCAGGTATGCGTTCAAACGCCTTGCGGCGATGGGTAAGGGTTTTTCGGCGAGCCAGTCTTGCGGGTCGATGTCGTCGCCGACGGTAATTTCGTAACGGATTTTCTGCGGCGGTATCTGATACCACGGCTGGCCTTTTTTGAAGTTGGGCGGAGTCATTTTGATGACTACGGGCGTAATCACGCTTGCGCTGCGCAGGCCGATGGATACCGCGCCGCGGTGCATTTTGATTTGTCCGTCCCAACCGGTGCGTGTGCCCTCGGGGAAGATGAGCAGGCTTTGCCCGCTGCGGAATACGGCATCGATTTCTTCGAGCATTTCCATGCTTTCGTCGTTGGGAATATAGCCCGAGGCAAGAATCTGGCTTCTCATGCTGGGATTGTGCAGCAGGTCTTTTTTAACCAATACATTTGGGGCGGGCGCGTGGCTGACCATTAATACGACATCAAGCAGGGAGGGGTGGTTGGCGAGGATAAGCTGGCCGGGGCGGCCGAGTCTGTCTGCGCCGCGAAAACTTACGCTCAATACGCCCGACCATTGCAGATAGCCGACGAAAAAACGCCATACGCGTCCAATCATACGTCGCGCGGCAAGCTGGCGCGGCACGTCGCCCTTGGTGGATTTGAGCGTATAGGGCAGAAGGGCGATTTTGAACAGCACGCCCGCCACGCCGAACAGGATAAAGCCCAACAAGGTTGCGGCGAAACGGCGGAGATAATCAAGGCGGTTCATGCGTTTTTCTGCCACAGCCAGCGGCGGCCGGTGTAATGGCGCGTGTGTTCGAGGCCGTCTGAATGCAAAAAGCGTATCCAGTCCAATGCGCCGTAATAGGGTTTGGCGGATTCAGACGGCCTTTCGCTATCTGCACCGCCTGTTTGGAGCGTCAGGCTGTAACGCCCGCCCGCTTCGACAACCATAGCCAAAGCGTGGGGGAACGGGGCGCGTTCGGCGGAGACACAGTAGCTAGTTTGCAGCGGGTCGTCGGCAACCACGACCAACACGCGTTCCGCGCCGTCGGATAGGAGTGCGAACGCTTCGGCCAATGCGGTTTCGAGGCCGTCTGAAAGCGGAGCGAGCGCGGTGTTTTCATTCATGTCGCTGCGTAGAATCGACCATTGGCCGGCCGGCGCGTTGTGTACCGACAGGCCGAATGAGGTAGGCGATACGGTGTGCGAGCGCAGCAGCTCCGGCCACAGTTCGAAACTGCGGTTGATTTCGCCGTCGTGCGAGGCGTAAACCATCGGACAGCCAGGGTAGCGGTCGGCCAGCTCCCACGCGGCTTCGCACACCAGCCGCGCAGCCGCACCCAACCGCCGCCTCTGCATGGCGGGCAGAAACGCAAGCGCGGGTTTGTGTTCGGGCAGGGTATCGGCATCAAGCTGTCCGGCCGCCCATTGCTGCCATTGCTCTGCCGTTGCCATGCGGTTGCAGGCGGCGTGCCACGCGGCGATATTGAATGAGAACGAACAGGCCGTATGCATGGTGTCGGGACTCCGTTGCGGCGGCGCGGCGGCCGCCCGTATGAAACAAAGAAGGCGGCATTTTAACCGATTTGCCGCGAAACGTAGGCAATAAAATCCGCTAAAAGCCTACGACGCAACGCCGCCATCCATTATAATCGCGGGCTTTATTCTGTTTCGGACACCGCGTCCGCCGCTTATGGAAAAACTGACCTGCCCCATCGAAAATCCCGCCTTTCTGCTGCCGCACAGCGGCCATATGGTGCTGATCGACCGCGTTACGGAATACGGTAGCAATTTTGCTCGCGTCGAGGCCTCGGTGGACGGGAACCACATCCTGCTGCACAACGGCGCGCTGCCCGCAACAATGGGCATGGAAATCATGGCGCAGGCCATCGGCGCTTTCGCCGGCATACAGGCTTTGTCGGCCGGCGAACCGGTGAAACTGGGCTTTCTGCTCGGCACGCGCCGCATGAACCTGTTTGCCGACAGCATCCCCGTCGGCACGAAACTGTCGGCAACGGCAACAGTGTCCACGCAGGATGCGGGCGGAATGGGCGTGTTCGACTGCGAACTGCGCTGGATTGACGCCCCGGAAAACGCGAAACACACCCTGCCTGCCGACGGCCTGCTGGTACAGGCGGCGCTGAACGTTTATGCTCCGAAAAACGCGCAGGCCGTCTGAACGCTTTTCAGACGGCCTGCAAACACCCGAAGGAAACGCCATGAGCGAAACCGTTTTAATCACAGGCTCCAACAGGGGCATAGGCAAAGCCGTTGCGCTGGGTTTGGCGCAAGACGGCTACGACATCGCCGTGCATTGCCGCAGCCGCCGCGACGAGGCCGAAGCCGTGGCGGAACAAATCCGCGCATTGGGCAGGCAGGCGCGCGTGTTGCAGTTTGACGTATCCGACCGCGCCGCCTGCCGCGAAATCTTAACCGCCGATGTGGAAGCGCACGGCGCATATTACGGCGTAGTGTTGAACGCAGGTTTAACCCGCGACAATGCGTTCCCCGCGTTTTCAGACGACGACTGGGACAGCGTGTTGCGTACCAATCTCGACGGTTTTTACAACGTTCTGCATCCGCTGGCGATGCCGATGATACGCCGCCGCAAACCCGGCCGGATTGTCTGCATGGCATCCGTGTCCGGCCTGACGGGCAACCGCGGGCAGGTTAATTACAGCGCGTCCAAAGCAGGCATCGTCGGCGCGGCGAAAGCTTTGGCGGTGGAACTGGCCAAGCGCAAGATTACCGTCAACTGCGTCGCCCCCGGCCTGATTGATACCGAAATCGTGGACGAGAACGTGCCTGTCGAAGAAATTTTAAAAGCCGTGCCCGCCGCGCGTATGGGTACGCCGGAAGAAGTGGCGCACGCCGTACGCTTTTTAATGGACGAAAAAGCGGCATATATCACGCGCCAAGTCATTGCCGTGAACGGAGGTCTGTGTTGAACACCAAAAGAGTAGTGATTACCGGCATCGGCGGCATTACCGCGTTCGGCCGCGACTGGCAGAGCATTCAGACGGCCTTTAAAGCCGAAAAAAACGCCGTGAAATACATGGACTGGCGCGAACGCTTCCCCGAACTGGAAGCACAGTTGGGCGCGCCGGTCGAAAACTACGCCCCGCCGGCGCACTGGACGCGTAAGCAGCTCCGCAGCATGGGGCGCGTGTCGCAGCTTTGCGTCGATGCCGCCGAACAGGCTCTGGCCGATGCGGGTCTGCTTGGCGACGAGCGCATTTCAGACGGCCGCATGGGCGTGGCCTGCGGCTCGTCGGTCGGCAGCACCAAAGACATCGGCGACATGGGCGAGCTGCTGCTGACCGGCACATCGCGCAACTTCAACGCCAACACCTATGTGCGCATGATGCCGCACACGACGGCCGCCAACATCGGCATTTTCTTCGGCCTGAAAGGGCGCATCATTCCCACGTCAAGCGCATGCTCATCGGGCAGCCAAGCCATCGGCTACGCCTACGAAGCCGTCAAATACGGCCTTATCGACATGATGCTGGCGGGCGGCGGCGAAGAGTTCTGCCCGTCGGAAGTGTATGTGTTTGACTCGCTTTATGCCGCCAGCCGCCTCAACGGCGAACCTTCGCTGACCCCGCGCCCCTATGATGCAGGACGGGACGGCTTGGTTATCGGCGAAGGAGCGGGCATGATGGTGCTCGAATCACTCGAATCCGCCCAAGCGCGCGGTGCGAAAATCTATGCCGAAATCGCCGGCTACGGCGCAAACAGCGACGGCAGCCATGTTACCCAGCCGCAAAAAGACACCATGCAAAAATGTATGGAGCTCGCCCTCAACGACGCGGATATCCGTCCGGAGCAAGTCGGCTACGTCAGCGGCCACGGCACGGCCACCGAAAAAGGCGATATCGCCGAAACGCTGGCCACCGAAGCCGTTTTCGGCTTTGTTCCCATGAGTTCGCAAAAAAGCTATCTCGGCCACACCCTCGGCGCGTGCGGCGCACTCGAAGCGTGGTTTGCCATCGAAATGATGAACAGCGGCTGGTTTGCGCCGACGGTTAATCTCGACAACATCGACCCGCGCTGTGGCAAGGTGGATTACATTGTCAGCGGCGGCCGTGAAATCGAAACGGACTATGTGGTCAGCAACAACTTCGCCTTCGGCGGCGTGAACACTTCGCTGGTGTTGAAACGCTGGCGCGGATGAATTTGTCGGATACACGGAAAAGGCCGTCTGAAAATTTCCGGCTTCAATGAAGCCGGAAATTTTCAGACGGCCTCAACGTTTTTCAGACGGCCTCAACGTTTTTCAGACGGCCTCAACGTTTTTCAGACGGCCTCAACGTTTTTCAGACGGCCTCAACGTTTTTCAGACGGCCTCAACGTTTTTCAGACGGCCTCAACGTTTTTCAGACGGCCTCAACGTTTTTCAGAATCAGACAGTCCGCTTTTTCAACAACAGTCCGCTTTCGATATGGTGCGTGAAGGGGAACTGGTCGAACATAGCGGCGGCGGCCACGTCGTGCGTTTTTATCAGGGTGTCGAGGTTGGCGCGCAGGGTTTCGGGGTTGCAGGAGATATAGATGATGTTGTCGAAGCCTTGCAGCAGCGCCAATGTAGCGTCGTCGATACCGGCGCGCGGCGGGTCGACGAAAACGGTGGAGAAGCGGTAGTCGGCGAGGGTGATGTTTTGTTCGTTGAGGCGGCGGAATTCGCGTGCGCCTGTGTAGGCTTCGGTAAATTCTTCCGCCGACAGGCGGGCGATGCGGATGTTGTCCGCTCCGTTGACCGCGATATTCCATTGCGCGGCCTGTACGGAGGTTTTCGATACTTCGGTGGCAAGGACGCGGCCGAAGCGGCGGGCGAGCGGCAGGGTGAAGTTGCCGTTGCCGCAGTAGAGTTCGAGCAGGTCGCCGCCCAAGCCGTCGGCGGCGGCGCACGCCCATTCGAGCATGTCGCGGCAAACGGCGGCGTTGGGCTGGCTGAACGCGCCTTCGGGCTGGCGGTAGCGGTAGGTTTGTCCGCCGACATCGAGCGATTCGGTGACGAAGTCGCGCGAGAGCACGTTTTTTTGGCCTTTGCTGCGGCCGATTAGGGCGATGCCGAGGCGGTTTTGCAGGGCTTCGGCGGCGGTTTGCCAGGCTTCGTCGAGTTTTCGGTGGTAGATGAGGGTGACGAGTATGTCGCCGCTGAGGGTGGACAGGAATTCGCACTGGTAGAGGCGGTTTTTCAGCACGGGTTCGGCACAAACGGCGGTAAGCAGTTCAGGCATCAGCCGGTTGATGCTTGCGGAGGCGGCGGGAAATTCCGTGATGCGGATAACCGATGCGCCGCCTGCTTTTTTGCCGTGTTCGAACATGGCGTAGCTGATGTTTCCGCCGTCGTGCCAGATGCGGAATTCGGCACGCATGCGGTAATGGCGCTCCGGCGAGGGGTAAACGCGCCATTCGGGCATGGGAACGTCTGCGAACAGGCGGCGCAGGAAGACGGTTTTGTCGTTCAGCTGGCTGAGGTAGGCGGGGCTGTGCATAGCGGATTCCGTAGCAGAAAAAGGGGCGGATTATAGCTTTTTCGCGCACGGGGCGCAGAGGCCGTCTGAAAGCGAAGCTTCAACGAAGTTAAAATACACGGCAGCAAAAAGCGGGCGTCGCGCGGATTGTTAAGACGGCCGCATTATTGCAAAAAAGCGCAAACGGCGGGTGCGGGGCGCTATCAAAAAGCGCAAAGCGCGTGTTAAGATAGAATTGTAAAGATTTTTTCCAACCGACAAACACAGAGGATTTGACACATGAGTCGCGTATTATTAGTTGATGACGATGCCGTACTGACCGAGCTGCTGACCGAATATCTCACAGCCGAAGGCTTGGAAGTGCGCAGCGTGCCGGACGGCGAAGCCGGTGTTCATGAAATTCTCTCCGGCCAGTATGATGTGGTGGTACTGGACTCGATGATGCCGAAGATGAACGGTTTGGACGTATTGAAAACCGTGCGTGCGCAAAGCGGCATCCCCATCATCATGCTCACGGCCAAAGGCGATGATATCGACCGCATCATCGGTTTGGAAATGGGTGCTGACGATTATGTGCCCAAACCGAGCACGCCGCGCGAACTCTTGGCGCGCATCAACGCAATTTTGCGCCGCGCGCAGAACCCGCACGACCAGGGCAGCGCGTCAAATAGCCTATCGGTCAGCAATGTGACCCTGCATCCCTCGAAACGCCAGGCAACCGTCGGTGATGCGCCGCTGGAACTGACCAGCACCGAGTTCAACCTGCTCGAAGTGCTGATGCGCCATGCGGGACAGGTGGTCAGCAAGGAAACCCTTTCCATCGAAGCGCTCGACCGCAAGCTGGCCAAATTCGACCGCAGCATCGATGTCCACATTTCCAGCATCCGCCACAAACTGGGCGATGCCTCGCTGATTCAGACCGTGCGCGGTTTGGGTTATCTGTTCGTCAAAAACTGATTATCGGAAGCCGAAGCTCAGCATGAAGCTTTTCCAACGCATCTTCGCCACGTTTTGCGCAGTGATTATCTGCGCCATATTCGTGGCGAGTTTTTCTTTCTGGCTCGTGCAGCAGACGCAGGCCGAAACCCATTTCAACCAGCAGCGCGCCATCGACGAGATTCTGTTGTCCAACGCCGTTACCGCCTTTCGCGCCCGCGGCGAAAACGGCGCGCGCGAAATGCTTCAAGGCTGGCACGAAGGACAGGGGCCGGAAAAAGTCCTCATCATCAGCGGCGACGACCAAGCGGATCTGATCGGCCGCAAAGTCGATCCCAAAAGAATCGAAAAAGCCCGCTCCTTCGCAATCGCCAATCCCGAAAGCAAAAGCGTGCATCTCGAATACGGGCGCTGGGGCGAGGAATACCTGTTTTTCATCCGCAACTGGGACAGCATCGAAGTGCAGCGCCGCCCCAGCCCGCTGTTTATCCCCGGCCTGCCGCTGGAACAGACCTGGCATGAAATCATCATCTTGGGCTTTATCTTTCTTGTCGGCCTCGCGCTTGCCTACATTCTCGCCAACAACATCACCCGCCCCATCCGCATTCTCGGCCGCGGCATGAACCGTCTGGCCGACGGCAACTTTGAAACGCGCATCTCGCAGCAGATGGACAACCGCGACGACGAGTTGTCGCAGCTGGCGGCGCAGTTCGACAAAATGGCGCAGAAGCTGCAACAGCTGGTCGCCAAAGAACGCCACCTCCTGCACCACGTGTCCCACGAAATGCGCTCGCCGCTGGCGCGGATGCAGGCCATCGTCGGCCTGATCCAGTCGCAGCCGCAAAAGCAGGAACAGTATTTGCAGCGGCTGGAAACCGAACTCGTGCGCATGGATGCCCTGGTGGGCGAACTGCTGACCCTATCCCGCCTCGAAACCGCCAACGTCAAATTGGAAAAAGAGCCGCTCAAACTAATTCCCTTCATGCGCAATCTGGTGGACGACAGCCAGGCCGTTGCCGAAAAAAACGGCCAAACCGTCGAGCTGACGCTGGAAAAAATGCCCGACAACGCCGAAATCTGCGCCAACGAAAGCTATCTCTACCGCGCCTTCGACAACGTCATCCGCAACGCCATGAACTACAGCCCCGAAGGCAGCAGCATCCGCGTCGAAATGCGGCAGGACGCGAAAAACTGGCTGATCGACATCACCGACAACGGGCCGGGCGTCGCGGAAAACCAGCTTCCGCACATCTTCACCGCCTTCTACCGCGCCGACAGCAGCGGCAGCAAACCCGGCACGGGCTTGGGTTTGGCCTTGGCAAAACACATCATCGAGCAGCACTGCGGCAGCATCAGCGCCGAAAACATCAGCCCCAACGGCCTGCGCATGCGCTTCGTTCTGCCGAAAAAAAACGGCAAAACGAAAGACGAGCAGCCGCCCGCCGCATAAGGGCTGTTTACATTCGGCCTCGCGGCGGTGTTTTTGGTAAAAATCCGCTTCACAAGCCGAATACCAACCACTCCCGGCCGCCACAAAAAGGCCGTCTGAAAATCCGTTTTCAGACGGCCTTTTTGTGGCATAATCCGTCGGTTTCCCACCCGATGCAAACGCGGTTTTCCCACAGCGTTTTCAGACGGCCGCAAGCATGGCCGCCGTATTTTCAGACGGCCTTTTCCAACCATCTTCCGCACAGCCTGAAACCCTAACCGTGCCTGTCGCACCGGCAGGCACCGTTAGCGTTTTAGACTGGCGGATGTTCCAACGAAAGGAATCCTTATGTTTGACAAACACGTCAAAACCTTCCAATACGGCCAGCACACCGTAACCCTCGAAACCGGCGAAATCGCCCGCCAAGCCGCTGCTGCGGTGAAAGTGGCTATGGGCGATACCGTGGTTTTGGTGGCCGTTACCGCCAACAAGGAAGTCAAAGCCGGTCAGGACTTCTTCCCGCTGACCGTCGATTATCTCGAGCGCACCTACGCCGCAGGCAAAATCCCCGGCGGCTTCTTCAAACGCGAAGGCAAGCAGAGCGAAAAAGAAATCCTCACCAGCCGCCTGATCGACCGCCCCATCCGCCCGCTGTTCCCCGAAGGTTTCTACCACGACATCCAAGTTGTGGCAATGGTGGTGTCCGTCGATCCCGAAATCGATTCCGACATCCCCGCGATGATCGGCGCGTCTGCCGCGCTGGTATTGAGCGGCGTGCCCTTTGCCGGCCCCATCGGCGCGGCGCGCGTGGGCTATCTGGACGGCGGCTATGTACTCAACCCGACCAAAACCCAGCTGGAAAAATCGCAGCTGGATTTGGTGGTGGCCGGTACCGCGCAGGCCGTCTTAATGGTGGAATCCGAAGCCGACATCCTGTCCGAAGACGTGATGCTCGGCGCAGTGGTTTACGGTCACGAGCAGATGCAGGCCGTGATTAAAGCCATCAACGAGCTGGCCGACGAAGTGAACCCCGAAGTGTGGGACTGGAAAGCGCCCGAGCCGAACGTCGAGCTGGTGGCCAAAGTCAAAGAAATCGCCGGCGACACCATTGCCGAAGCCTTCAAAATCCGCTCGAAACAGGCGCGCGGGGCGAAAATTGCCGAAGCGTGGGCTGCCGTTCAGGCTGCCTTAATCAGCGAAGACACCGACACCCTTGCCGCCAACGAAATCAAAGGCATCTTCAAACATCTGGAAGCCGACGTCGTGCGCAGCCAAATCCTGAACGGCCAGCCGCGCATCGACGGCCGCGACACCCGCACCGTGCGCCCCATCAACATCCAAACCGGCGTGCTGCCGCGCACCCACGGCTCGGCGCTGTTTACACGCGGCGAAACCCAGGCGCTGGCCGTCGCCACCCTCGGCACGTCGCGCGACGAGCAAATCATCGACGCATTGAGCGGCGAATATACCGACCGCTTTATGCTGCACTACAACTTTCCACCCTATTCCACCGGCGAATGCGGCCGCATGGGTGCGCCCAAACGCCGCGAGATCGGCCACGGCCGCCTGGCCAAACGCGCACTGTTGGCCGTGCTGCCCTCGCCGGAAGAGTTCAGCTACACCATGCGCGTGGTCTCCGAAATCACCGAGTCCAACGGCTCGTCTTCCATGGCTTCCGTCTGCGGCGGCTGCCTGAGCCTGCTGTCTGCCGGCGTGCCGCTGAAAGCCCATGTGGCCGGTATCGCCATGGGTCTGATTTTGGAAGGCAACAAATTCGCCGTGCTCACCGACATCCTGGGCGACGAAGACCACCTCGGCGACATGGACTTCAAAGTGGCCGGTACCACCGACGGCGTAACCGCCCTGCAAATGGACATCAAAATTCAGGGCATCACCAAAGAAATCATGCAGATCGCGCTGGCACAGGCCAAAGAAGCCCGCCTGCACATCCTCGGCCAGATGAAAGAAGCGGTACAGGGCCCGCAGGAACTGTCGCAGCACGCCCCGCGCCTGTTTACCATGAAAATCAACCCCGACAAAATCCGCGACGTCATCGGCAAAGGCGGCGAAACCATCCGCGCCATCACCGCCGAAACCGGTACCGAAATCAACATCGCCGACGACGGCACCATCACCATCGCCGCCGTCAGCGCCGATTCGGTGGAAGCGGCGAAAAAACGCATCGAAGACATCACTGCCGAAGTGGAAGTGGGCAAAGTGTACGACGGCGTCGTGGTGAAAATCCTCGACAACAACGTCGGCGCCATTGTCGACGTCCTGCCCGGCAAAGGCGGGCTGGTACACGTCAGCCAAATCGCCCACGAGCGCGTGAAAGAAGTCGGCGACTACCTGAAAGTCGGCCAAACCGTGAAAGTGAAAGCGTTGGAAGTAGATGACCGCGGCCGCGTGCGCCTGTCCATCAAAGCCCTGTTGGAAGAACCCGCCGCCGAATAAGCCGCATGGTTTCAGATTCTGAAAACCAAGCAAAACCGCACCTGCGAAGGTGCGGTTTTTTGTTGTCTGAAACAGTGAGGCCGTCTGAAAAGCCGAAAACCGGTTTTTCAGACGGCCTCAATACGGTTCGACACAGCCGATAGGGGGCAGTTCGGGCATACACTTCCTGTTTTCAATAACGAAAAGCGGCCTGACGCACAGGCAAAAAGACTTTCAGACGGCCTGCACGCCGCAGCCCTTCCAACCGGGTTCCATGTCTTTACAACAACACTCCGCCGCTCAGACAACTTTCGTTCCAAGCCCCCGCAAAGCGCCATTGCAGCCGCACGTTTTCACCCTGCCAGACGCAGGCGGCGGCAAAACCGGGCAGGATGGCCGTGACACCGTGCCAACCGCCCTGTCCTGCGGCGTACAGACCGCAAATCTCCAAGCCGCAAAAGCGGTATCCCACCCCCGCCATATCGGCCGGAAAGCCGAGCCCGGCTGCTTTGAGCAAAGCTTCCTTAACACACCACAAGCGGTAGAAATCTTCGGCCTGCCAATGGCGTCGCTGCAAATAGCCGTATTCGGCCTCCGAGCACACCCAAGCGGCCAAGGCGCGGAAATCGCGGCGGCGCAATGCTTCCAAATCGACGCCCGCACGGATATCCGCTTCGCCACACAAGACGGCGGCGCAGCCTTTGCTGTGGCTGAGCGACAAAACGGGGGCGTCGGCCTGCTGTTTGAGCACGCGGCTGACCTGCCAATCGCGGCGTCCGGCAAGCGTGGGAGAGCGGCGCAGGCGTTCGGTATCGGCAGGGCTTAAAGTGATGCCGCCGTATGCGACGGCCAGTTCGGGCGTACCCAAAAAGCAGGTGAGGGTCGGCATGGTTTTTCAGGGATAAGGCCGTCTGAAAGCGAAGATTCACAAAGTTAAAACAGGCATGGGGTTTCAGACAGCATCAATCGGTTTACAGACAAAATCGGGGGAGGCAAGGCAGAGAGCGACGATTTTTTTCAGGTTTGGTTTGTAGGGCATATTGACAATCAACACATCCTAGGGCTGTTGACATTCAGCTTGCGAAGCAGTTTTTTGAGGAAAAATTCGTGTTTGCAAGGAAAAAAGCGCAGCAAGGTTGGACACCTTGCAAGCATTTTTGACGCAGCAGGCGCGGATTTTTACCAAAAATACCGCCGCAAGGCTGATTGTCAACAGACCCTAGGCCGACAAATCATCGTGGCGGGCGTCGCAGTCTTCGGGATAGAAAAACAGAGACGAGACTTGCGGGTAAGGCACATGGCAGTCGAAAGCGGCCGGTTTCTTCATCGTCGTATTTCCATCAGTCATTTGGCGGCCTGACCCGATTCATTCTTCGCGGGTCATGGGTTTCCTTAAATGAAACAGATGGATTGGAAGCAGTCGGAGGTTCGGGTTCAGACGGCCTTTACATGTCGTTATTGAGGCCGTCTGAACCTTTGCACCCCCTCCCAACAACGTCATTCCCGCGCGGGCGGATTGGCAAAGATTGGATCCCAAAAGCGGATTCAGCGCGATATTTCGGAGAACGGCGGCAGCAGTGCGCCCGCGCCGCCGGCGGGTCGGGCTTCGGTGATAAAGCACAGCAGGCGGCCGTCCTCTATGGCAGGCAGCAGGTCGGCGGCGCGGTAGGGCAGGACGATGTCGCCGTCGAGGATTTCGATTTGGCTTGCGCCGTCCAACTGTTTTTTCAGACGGCCATAGGCGGCGGGGTCGGTTTGGTGCAGGCCGGTAAGGGCGTAGATTTTTCCGGCAGGATGTCGGGCTTGGGCAAACAGGGCGGCGAATGCGTCGGCATTTGCGTCTGCCAGCAGTTTGGCAAACGCCGCCGACTGCGCGGATTCGCTTTCCGAGGCCTCGCCGGTGAGACGGCTTTCAAGGCGTTTGCTGTCAGGCAATACGGCGGGCAGGGTCTGCGCGGCGGCGTTTGCGGCGGGCGGAACAGACGGCATACCCGCGTCCTGCGTGCAGGCGGCGAGGGCGGTCAGGGGCAGCAGCCATGCGCCTGCACGGAATAATTTTTTGCCGGATTTTCTGTTCATCGGTCTCTCCAAAAATAGCTCACTATAAAAACGGAAGGCCGTCTGAAAGCACGACAGTAGTACTTTCAGACGGCCTCTGTCATTTGCCGTGCAGGAAGCGGGGGACGGCTTCCCAGTCTGCGGCCATGATGAGTGGGACGGCTTCGAGGGATTTGGCGATGGCGCGGTCGATGAGTTCGCGCTCGGCGGCGGAGGGTTTGTTGAGGACGTAGCCGACGACGAGGTTGCGCTCGCCCGGGTGGCCGATGCCCAGGCGCAGGCGGTAGAAATCGGGGGTGCCGAGTTTGGCCTGGATGTCTTTGAGGCCGTTGTGGCCGCCGTTGCCGCCGCCGAGTTTGAAGCGGATGCTGCCGCAGGGGATGTCGAGTTCGTCGTGGACGGCGAGAATTTCTTCGGCTTTGATTTTGTAAAACTGCGCCAGCGCGCCGACGGCTTTGCCGGAAAGGTTCATATAAGTGTCGGGCTTGATCAGCCACACTTCGCCTTCGGGGCGGGTGACGCGGGCGATGTGGCCGGAGAATTTTTTTTCGTGTTTCCACACGGCTTTCCACTGCCAGGCTAGTTCGTCGAGAAACCAGAAGCCGGCGTTGTGGCGGGTGTGTTCGTATTCGCTACCGGGGTTGCCGAGGCCGGCGATGAGTCGGATGGTCATGGTTTTTTCGCTTTTTTGTCGGCCGCGTTTTCGGCCGCACGGCGGCGGCGGGCGGTTTTGGGGTCGATAAGGAGGGGGCGGTAGAGTTCGACGCGGTCGCCGTTTTGCAGGACGGTGTCGTCTTTGGTTTGTCTGCCGAAGATGCCGAGGGGGGCGGTGAGGTCGGCATGGGGGAAGGCGGCGGCGAGGCCGCTGTTTGAGACGGCCTGCCGCGCGGTGGTGCCTGCGGGAACGGTCAGGCATTGCAGGAATTGTCTGTCCGCCTCGCCGTAGGCGATTTCTATGGTGATGTCAGCCATGGCGTCTGCCCGCTTCGGCCACGAAGGCTTCGACGAGTTTGCCCGCAAGGTGGCCGAACACGGGGCTGATGATGGCGGCAAGCAGGGAGTTGGCGAAGTCGTATTCGAGTTTGAAGGCGATGCGGCAGCAGTCGCCGCCGAGGTCTTCAAACCGCCACGAGCCGCGCAGGGTTTTGAAGGGGCCTTCGAGCAGATCCATGCGGATTTCGCGGCCGGGGATGTTGTGGTTGCGGGTGGCGAAGGATTGCTTTACGCCTTTGTAGTCCATGTACAGGCGGGCTTCAAGCTGGTTTTCCGAACGCGAAAGAACCTCTGTTTTTCCGTACCAGGGAAGGAACTGCGGGTAGTCTTCGACTTTGTCGACGAGGTCGAACATCTGCTCTGCGCTGTGGGGGACGAGGACGTTTTTTTCTACGGTTTTCATGCGGGGAGGCCGGACGGAAAAAGCGGGATTATAGCGGGAATAAAAATGCCGGGCGCGGGTATTGCGGTTTGATGGCGCGGTGTGTCCGACAGGCCGTCTGAAAAATTGCCGGGGCGGGTTTCAGACGGCCTTATTTCTTCATCAGAAAGCCGATCAGCAGTTCTTTGAACAGGAAGCCGAACACGCCGAGGCCGAGGACGAAGAAGAGGATGAACATGCCGAATTTGCCGGCGTTGGATTTTTTGCCGAGGTCGTAAACGATGAAGCCGAGGAAGATAACGAGGACGGTGAGGCAGATACGCATTGCCCAGGCGGTGAATTCCGCTTCGCTCATGGTGTTTTTTCCTTGTTTGATGTGTTTTGTAAGAAGAATTTTGTTTTTTTTCAGACGGCCTTTTGGTGTTTGAGGCCGTCTGAAACGGCGGTTTAGCGGTTCATCGCCTGTTCGAGATCGGCAATCAGGTCGCCGGCGTCTTCGAGGCCGACGGAGAGGCGCAGCAGGCCGTCGGTGATGCCCGCTTCCAGTTTGGCTTCGGGGCTCATGCGGCCGTGGGTGGTTGTCCACGGGTGGGTGATGGTGGAGTGCACGTCGCCGAGGTTGGCGGTTTTGGAGAAGATTTGCACATTGTCAAGCAGCTTCCATGCTGCCTCCTGCCCGCCCTTCACTTCAAACGCCAGCACGATGCCGCCCGCTTTTTGCTGTTTTTCCACCAAATCCGCCTGCGGGTGGTCGGCGAAACCGGAGTGGAAAACGCGCGTGATTTGCGGCTGATCGCGCAGCCAGGCGGCGATTTTGTCGGCGTTGGCACACTGCTGCGCGATACGCAGCGGCAGGGTTTCCACGCCGCTTAGCAGCACCCAGGCATGAAAGGGCGACATGGACATGCCGCAGGCGTTCATATACGTCTGCACCTGCTGCATCAGCTCTTTGCGGCCGACAACAACGCCGCCCTGCACGCGGCCGTGGCCGTCGATGGCTTTGGTGGCCGAGTGCACGGACAAGTCCGCGCCGAATTTTAAGGGCTGCTGCAAAACGGGGGTGAGGAAGGTATTGTCCACCACCAAAAGCGCACCCGCCGCTTTGGCGATCGCGGCGAGTTTTTCGAGGTCTGCCACTTCGTTGAGCGGGTTGGACGGGGTTTCCAAAAAGAGCATTTTGGTGTTGGGACGCACGGCTTCCTGCCAGGCGGCGGGATCGGTTTGCGGCACGAAGCTGATTTCGATGCCGAAGCGGGCGATGTGGTTGGTGAGCAGACCCATGGTGGTGCCGAACAGGCTGCGGCTGCATATCAGGTGGTCGCCCGCGCTGAGGAAGGTGAGGATGGCGGCGTTGATGGCGGCCATGCCGGTGGCGGTGGCGACGGCGGCTTCGCCCTCTTCGAGCAGAGCGATGCGGCGGGCGAAGGCGGCAGTGGTGGGGTTGGCGGTGCGGCTGTAGGTGTAGCCCTGTTTTTCGCCTTTGAAAAGGGCGGCGCCGTCGGCGGCGCTGTCGAACATAAAGCTGCTGGTAAGGAAAAGCGCTTGGTTGTGTTCGTTGAAATGGGTTTGCTCTTTCGCGCCGCGGATGGCGAGGGTTTGCGGGTGGAGGGATTTTTCCATGGGGCTGTCCGTGTGTGAAATCGGGTAAAGGCGGCATTCTGCGCCTGTTTGCGGGGGCTTTCAAGGCAGAGGCCGTCTGAAAGCGGGGTTTCAACGAAGTGAAAAACGGGTTTCAGAAACATCATTCCCGCGTTTATGCCCCGAAGGGGTATAGGCGGGAGCGGCCTATCCTTTCAGACGGCCTATCCTTCCAGCCGTCCGTCGGTCATTGTGAGCACGCGGTCGAAACGGGCGGCGAGTTGGTCGTCGTGGGTGACGACGACAAGGGCGGTGTCCAGCTCCGCTTTCAAATCCAGCATCATGTCGAGGACGTTTTGCGCGTTTTTGCGGTCGAGGTTGCCGGTGGGCTCGTCGGCCAAGAGGCAGGCGGGTTCGGTGACGAGGGCGCGGGCGATGGCGGCACGCTGGCGCTCGCCGCCGGAGAGCTCGCCTGGGCGGTGCTGCACGCGCTCTTTGAGCCCGGCTTTTTCCAGCATGGCAAGGGCGCGGCTGCGTGCTTCGTCTTTGGGCGTTTTGCCGATGAGGAGCGGCATCATCACGTTTTCCAACGCGGAGAATTCGGGCAAAAGGTGGTGGAACTGGTAGACAAAACCGAGACGGCGGTTGCGCAGCGCGCTCAAATCTTTCTGACTCATTTGCGCCAAATCGTTGCCGAGCAGGGAAACTCGGCCGGAGGTAGGTTTGTCCAGCCCGCCCAAGATGTGCAGCAGGGTGGATTTGCCGCTGCCCGACGAGCCGATGATGCTGATGCTTTGCCCTTTGTCCACCTGCAAATCGAGATTGTCGAGCACCTGCACGTCCAAAACGCCGTCGTTGTAGCTTTTGCAGACGGCCTCACAGGCCAATACGGGATTATTCATAGCGCAGCGCCTCCGCAGGTTCGGTTTTGGCCGCCCGCCAGCTCGGATAGAGCGTCACCAGAAGGGACAGGCCGATGGAGATGGAAACGATGGTGGCAACGTCGCTCCACACGATGTGCGAGGGCAGATAGTCGAGGAAATACACTTGCGATTCGATGAGTTTGCGCCCCATCAGACCTTCCGCCCATTTGAGGATGGCGCCGATATTGGCCGCCAGCAGCAGGCCGAACACCGTGCCGAACGCCGTGCCGATCAGCCCCAAGAGCGCGCCCTGCACAAAAAAGATTTTCATGATGCCCGAGGGCGGCAGACCCTGCGTGCGCAGGATGGCGATGGCCGACTGCTTTTCGGTAACGGTCATAATCAGGGTGGAAATCAGGTTGATGGAGGCGACGAGGCTGATGAAGAACATAATCACAAACAGCATTTTCTTTTCCAGCTCGACGGCGTTGAAATAGGATTGGTTGCTGAACGTCCAGTCTCGCACCCAAACCTTGTCCTGTTCGCCCGCGGGCAGCAGGGAGGCGGCCACGGCGGGGGCGTTCTGCGGATCGGCGAGTTTCAGGCGCAATCCGGCAAAACCGCTCTCGAGGCGGTAGAGCGTCTGCGCGTCGTCGATATGGGTGAGCGCCAGCGCGTTGTCGAGCTCGTAGATACCGGTTTTCACCGTGCCCACCAGATTAAACTGCTTCAAACGCGGCACCATGCCTGCGGGCGTAACGTTGCCCTCCGGCGTAATCACGGTGACCTTGCCGCCCGTTTCCACGCCCAGCGCTTCGGCCAAACCGCTGCCGAGGATGATGTCGAACTCACCCGGGCGCAGGCTCTCGAAGCCGCCCGAAGGCATATCCCGCCAATAATCGACCACTTGTTTTTCTTCGGCGGGATCGATGCCGCGTATCTGCACGCCGCGCACTTCGCCGTTGTTGGCCAAGAGCGCCTGATCGGCGATATAGGGCGCCGATCCGACCACGTTTTTATTGCCCGCCACCAGCTTGCGCAAATCCTGCCAGCTGCCCGCGCCCGCGTCGTAAAAACCGATTTCCGCATGGGGCGCGACGCTGAAAAGCTGGCTGCGCACGTCCTTCTGAAAGCCGTTTACCACCGAAATCACCGTAATCAGCGCCATCACGCCGATGGCGATGCCGACGATTGAAATGATGCCGATAAACGACATAAAACCGCTGCGCTTCTTCGCCCGAAGATAGCGCAGCCCGATCCACGTTTCCAGTGAAATCATGGCGTCCTACCGTCAAAATAAAAGGCGGCATTGTACCGTAAAGGCCGTCTGAAAGCGCGGTTTCAGACGGCCTTTGCCGTTTGGGCTATAATCGCGCCTTTTTTGCTAGACCGAATAAAAATGTCCAACAAACCCAAATCCGAACACGAAAACAACAAGCTGCACAAACGCCTGCGCCATGCCGTGGGCGACGCGATCAACGATTTCAACATGATCGAGCCGGGCGATAAAATCATGGTCTGCCTCTCCGGCGGCAAAGACAGCTACGCCCTCTTAGACATCCTACGCCATTTGCAGGCCTCCGCCCCAATCGATTTCGAGCTGGTTGCCGTCAACCTCGACCAAAAACAGCCCGGGTTCCCCGAAGAAGTTTTGCCCACTTATCTCGAAAGCATCGGCGTACCCTACAAAATCGTCGAAGAAGACACCTATTCCACCGTCAAACGCGTGCTCGACGAAGGCAAAACCACCTGTTCGCTGTGCAGCCGCCTGCGCCGCGGCATCCTCTACCGCACCGCCAAAGAGCTCGGCTGCACCAAAATCGCCCTCGGCCACCACCGCGACGACATCATCGCCACGCTGTTTTTAAACATGTTTTACGGCGGCAAACTCAAAGCCATGCCGCCGAAACTCGTTTCCGACAACGGCGAACACATCGTTATCCGCCCGCTGGCCTATGTGAAGGAAAAAGACCTCATCCGCTACGCCGAAATCAAGCAGTTCCCCATCATCCCGTGCAACCTCTGCGGCTCGCAGCCCAATTTGCAGCGGCAAATCATCGGCGACATGCTGCGCGACTGGGACAAACGCTTCCCCGGCCGCATCGAAAGCATGTTCTCCGCATTGCGAAACGTCGTCCCCTCGCATCTGGCCGACACCGATCTTTTCGATTTTGCAGGCTTGCAGTGCGGGCAAAACCTGAAACACGGCGGCGATTTGGCTTTCGACAGCGAAACCCTGCCCGAGAGCTTTTCAGACGGCCGCGACAACGACGAAGTGAAAATCGCCCAACCGCGCAAAGTGTTCAACATCCTCGACAACCGCAAATAGCGGCAAACAGAGCAAAGGCCGTCTGAAAACACTTTTCAGACGGCCTTTACAGTTGGAAAACCGCTGAAAGTGGCCGTCTGAAAAAACCTGCTTCGCAGGTTTTTTCAGACGGCCTTTCCTATCCGCCGCAACAGACGCTTACAGCCGCTGGCGCATCTGCTCGAACAGGCAGACCGTGGCGGCCATCGCCACGTTGAGCGATTCGGTTGCGCCCGCCATCGGGATAACGACCGAGCCGGCGGCGGCGCGGCGCGCTTCGTCGGACACGCCGCTGCCTTCGTTGCCGAACAGCCAGCCGCACGGGCGGCGCAGGTCGAAGGCGTAGAGGCTTTGTGCGCCGGGGTTGAGGGCGGTTACGCGCAGCGGTTCGCGGTAGCGCGGCAGCCATTGCGCCAGCTCGGTGTCGGGATAAAGGCCGAGCAGGAAATGCGCGCCCATTGCCGCGCGCAGGACTTTTGGCGACCAGACGTCGGCGCAGTCGCGGCCGAGCACCACGTTTTTCACGCCCGCCGCCGCCGCGCTGCGCAGGATGGTGCCGATATTGCCGGGATCTTGGATGCGTTCGAGGACGACGCAGTCGCCGCTCTGCGGCGGGGCGGCGGTTTCGGGGATTTCGACCAGGCTGAGGATGCCGCCGCCGTCGGAGAGGGCGGAGGCTTTGGCCAGCAGGCGATCTTCCACGGCGGCGGTGTTTTCGGGCGGCAGGCGTGAGAGCAGGCTTTGTGTTTCGGGGGTGTGCAGGCGGCTTTGCGCGATGAAGACTTGTTGCGGCTGCGCGCCGGTTTGCAGCAGCGCGTCAAGCAGGTGCGCGCCTTCGAGTACGGTTTGGCGGCATTCGCGGCGGTATTTGGCCGACACGCCGAGTTTGGCAAGGTGTTTGAGCCGGGTGTTGTGCGGGGAGAGGATTTGTTTCATGGGTGTTTGTTTTGGAACGGTGTTTTGACTGTGTTGCGACTTCGTTTTCACTTCGTTGAAGCGACGCTTTCAGACGGCCTGTTCTTGGCGGGTGCGGAGTGAAGGGAGAGGCCGTCTGAAAAAGTGTTTTCAGACGGCCTTTTGCCTGCGCGGGGCTTATTCCTCTGCTTCTTCCGCGCCCTTGTTTTCCGCTTCGTTTTCAAGCGCGCCGGTGTCGGCATCACTCTCGTCTTCGGCAGCGGTGTCTTCCGGCTCTTCCGCTACCCGCTCGAGGCTGACCAGTTGCTCGCCTTCGTCCAGATTAATCAGGCGCACGCCTGCTGCGGCGCGGCCGGTTTCGCGGATTTGTTCGACTTTGGTGCGGATGAGGACGCCGCCGCTGGTAATCAGCATCAGGTCGTCGGTTTCGCCAACCAAGGTTGCGGCGACCAAATCGCCGTTGCGCTCGCCGGTGTTGATGGCGATATTGCCTTGTCCGCCTTTGTTTTTGCGGCTGTAATCGGCAATCGGGGTACGTTTGCCGTAACCGTTGGCGGTGGCGGTCAGCACTTGCAAATCGCTTTGTGCGGCTTCTGGTGCAAAGGTAATCAGGCTGACGATTTTGCCGTCGGCAGGCAGGCGCATACCGCGCAGGCCACCGCTGCCGCGACCGGACGGACGCACGCCGTGTTTGCCGCTTGGCAGGGCATTTTCGTTGTCAGCGGTTTCGTCTTCGAGGTCGTCTGAAATTTCGGTTTCGATGTCGGCATCTTCTGCTTCGTCGTTACCGGATTTTTCCCAGTATTCGTTGAAACGGATGGCTTTGCCCAAGTTGGAGAACAGCATGATGTCGTCCGAGCCGCTGGTTTGGGCGGCGCCGACGAGGTAGTCGCCTTCTTTGAGCGCGATGGCTTTGATGCCTTGGCTGCGGACGTTTTTGAAGGCGGAAAGCTGGACTTTTTTCACCATGCCTTGTGCAGTGGCGAAGAAGACATATTGGTCTTCGGGGAATTCACGCACGGCGAGGATGGCGCTGACTTTTTCGCCTTCTTCCAACTGGATAACGTTGTTAATCGGACGGCCGCGGCTGTTGCGTCCGCCTTCAGGCAGTTTGTAAACCTTAATCCAGTGGCACTTACCGAAGTTGGTGAAACACATCAAATAGTCATGTGTGTTTGCAACGAACAAGGTTTCGATGAAGTCTTCGTCTTTAGTCGCCGCCGCCTGTTTGCCGCGCCCGCCGCGACGCTGCGCCTGATAGTCGGTGGTCGGCTGGGTTTTGATATAGCCGCCGTGGGTCAGGGTAACGACCATTTCGCGTTGCGGAATCAGGTCTTCATCAGCAATGTCGCCGCCGAACGGGTTGATTTCGCTGCGGCGTTCGTCGCCGAAATTGGTTTTGGTTTCTTCCAACTCTTCACGAATGATTTGGGTGATGCGTTCAGGCTTCGCCAAAATGTCCAAAAAGTCGATGATTTTTGCCATGATGTTTTTGTAGTCCCCGACGATTTCTTCTTGGTCGAGGCCGGTCAGGTTGCGCAGGCTCATGCGCAGGATGGCGTCTGCCTGAATTTCGCTCAGGTAATAGCCTTGTTCCTGCAAGCCGAGGTTGGCGGGCAGACCTTCGGGGCGCGCCATGCGCAGGTCGAGGTCGGTACGGCTCAGCATATCTTCCACCAAACCGCTGCGCCATGCGCGGGACAGCAGTTTTTCTTTGGCTTCAGGTGCGTCGGCAGATTCTTTAATCAATCGAATCATCTCGTCGATATTGGACAGGGCGACGGCTTTACCTTCGGCGATATGGCCTTCATGACGCGCTTTTTTCAGGCGGAACAGGGTGCGGCGGGTAACGACTTCGCGACGGTGGCGCAGGAATTCCGCCAAAATCTGTTTCAGGTTCAACAGGCGCGGCTGACCGTCAACCAAGGCAACCATATTGATGCCGAAGCTGTCTTGAAGCTGGGTGAGTTTGTAGAGTTGGTTTAAAACGACTTCGGCGTTTTCGTTACGTTTCAATTCGATAACGACGCGCATACCGGATTTGTCGGATTCGTCGCGCAGGTCGGATACGCCTTCCAACGTTTTTTCGCGCACCAGTTCGCCGATTTTTTCCACCAGCTTGGCTTTGTTCACCTGATACGGGATTTCGTCGATGATGATGGCTTCGCGTTCGCCGTTTTTGCCTATGGGTTCGATATGGGTTTTACCGCGCATAACGACGCGGCCGCGGCCGGTTTTATAGCCTTCGCGCACGCCGCTCAAGCCGTAGATGGTTGCGCCGGTCGGGAAATCGGGGGCTTGCAGGATGTTGATCAATTCGTCGATTTCGGTTTCGGGTTCGTCCAAAAGACGCAGACAGGCGTTGATGGTGTCGGTGAGGTTGTGCGGTGGGATGTTGGTCGCCATACCGACGGCGATACCGGACGAGCCGTTGACCAACAGCGCGGGGAAGCGGGTCGGCAACACCAGCGGCTCGTGTTCGCTGCCGTCGTAGTTCGGACCGAAATTGACGGTTTCTTCTTCGATGTCTGCCAGCATTTCGTGGGCGATTTTCGCCATGCGGATTTCGGTATAACGCATGGCCGCGGCGCCGTCGCCGTCAACCGAGCCGAAGTTGCCCTGACCGTCAATTAAGACGTAGCGCATCGAGAAATCCTGCGCCATGCGCACGATGGTGTAGTAAACCGCTAAATCGCCGTGCGGATGGTATTTACCGATGACATCGCCGACGATACGCGCCGATTTTTTGTAGGCGGCGTTCCAGTTGTTTTTCAGCTCGTGCATGGCGTAAAGCACGCGGCGGTGCACCGGCTTGAGGCCGTCGCGCACATCGGGCAGCGCGCGCCCGACAATCACGCTCATCGCGTAATCGAGATAGCTTTTGCGCATCTCGTCTTCAAGGCTGACGGGCAGGGTTTCGAGGGCAAACTTGTGGTCGTGGCGGATGGTATCGTCGGTCATGGCGTGGGGAATGGGAGACAAAAATAACGCGCGATTTTAACACAAAAGGCTTTGAGGCCGTCTGAAAGCGGTTTTCGCACTTTCAGACGGCCTCTGTTTCCGCTGCGGCCTCAGTGCCAAAAATCGCGGATGTCCGCCGCCGCTTCTTCTCCGAAGCGTGCGGACTCGACATAGGCCGCGATTTTCGCCGCCGTTTCCTCCGCACTCTGCAAACCGCCGTCCTCTTTCAGCGCGGCAAAACGCGGCCGCATGGGGAAATCGGCCTCGTCGGCGGCGCGGATTTCGCCCTGCATGGCGGTATCGACCACGCCGGGGGCGAGGCAGGCGATGCGTACGTTTTCGTGTCCTTCCGCCGCCACGCAGCGGGCGTGGTGGTCGAGCGCGGCTTTGGTCGCGCCGTATACGCTCCAACCCGGATAGTTTTTGCGCCCCGCGCCGCTGCCGATGTGCAGGATGTCCAGCGGCACACGCGCAGGCCGCGCCGCCAGAGCCGCATTGGCCAGCAGCAGCGGCGCAGTTACGTTTAAAGCCACGGCAGACAGGGTTTCAGACGGCCTCTGCCGCCCCAGCAAGGCATTGGGCGACACCGTGCCCGCGTTGTTCGCCAGCAGGATGCTACCCGCGTCTGCCAAAAAATCACGCAAGAGGCCGCTTGAAAGCCAAGCCGCCAGAGCCGCGCCGTCGGCCAAATCGATCCGCACCTGCCGCAGCTTGGGCGAAACCATGTCCGCCCTGCCCCGCGCCAAGCCCAAAACCTGCCAACCGCGTTGCAGATACAGTTCCGCCAACGCCCGCCCCAGCCCGCGCGTGTGGCCGGTGATGATGAGTTTCTTCATAAAAAAACACCCCTTTGAAATGGCTATATAATGCGCGCCATTTTACCTGCGGACACCCAACCATGCCCAAACACATCCTGCTCGGCGTCAGCGGCGGCATCGCCGCCTACAAATCCTGCGAACTCGTGCGCCTATTAAAAAAACAGGGACACGAAGTGAGCGTCGCCATGAGCCGCGCCGCCGCCGAGTTCGTCTCCCCGCTCACCTTCCAAGCCCTCAGCGGCAACCCCGTTTTGAGCGAAACGCACGACGGCGCAGCGGCCGACGGCATGGCGCACATTCGCCTCACCCGCGCGGCCGACGCCTTCCTCATCGCCCCCGCCACCGCCAACACCCTCGCCAAAATCGCCAACGGCATTGCCGACAACCTGCTCACCAACCTCGCCGCCGCCCGCAAATGCCCGCTGGCCGTCGCCCCCGCGATGAACGTGGAAATGTGGCGCAATCCGGCCAACCAACGCAATATCGCGCAGCTCGTTTCAGACGGCCTCACCGTCTTCCCGCCCGATGCGGGCGATCTGGCCTGCGGCGAAACGGGCGAAGGCCGCATGGCCGAACCTGCCGCGTTGGCCGACCTGCTGGCCGATTTGTGGACGCCCAAAACCCTGCGCGGCAAAAAAGTGCTCGTCACCGCCGGAGCAACCTTTGAAGCCATCGACCCCGTGCGCGGCATCACCAATCTGTCCAGCGGCCAAATGGGCGCCGAACTCGCCCGCGCCTGCCGCGCCGCCGGTGCACAGGTCACTTTGATACACGGCCAGATGCAGGCCGCCCTGCCCGCCGGTCTGCACGAAACCGTGTCCGCCGTCAGCGCACAGGCGATGTACGAGGCCGTGATGGCGCGCGCGGCAGACAGCGACATATTCGTCGCCGTGGCCGCCGTGGCCGACTACAAAGTGAAAAACGCCGCCGCGCACAAAATCAAAAAAGACGGCAGCGGCGCGCCGCCCGTGATCGAACTCGAAGAAAATCCCGACATCCTCGTCGCCGCCGCCGCCCTGCCGCATCCGCCCTTCTGCGTCGGCTTCGCCGCCGAGAGCCGCAATATTCTGGAATACGCCCGCGCCAAGCGCGTGAAAAAAAACATCCCGCTGATTGTCGCCAACGACGTGGCTGTGGCGATGGGCAAGGCGGGCAACCAAATCACCCTCATCGACGCCGCCCGCGAAACCGCCCTGCCCCACTGCGGCAAAGCCGAAGCCGCCGCCGCCATCGTCGGCCGCATCGCCGAAATGACGGCAGAGGCCGTCTGAAAGCGCGGCTTCAACGAAGTGAAAAGCAAAAGGCTGCCTGAAACCCGTTTTCAGACGGCCTTTCTGCCCCGCAAAGGTAAAAAACCGCCCCGCTTGAATAAGACGGTTTATCATTGCCGCCCTTTTTCCCTAGGGCGCGTTGACATTCAACTTTTAAAGCGGATTTTGCGGCATAAAATGGCAGATACAAGGCGAAAACGCGAGCCAATGCCGTCCATTGGCGAGTGTTTTCAACGCGGCAGATGCCGTTTTAGGACGTAAAAGCCACCAAAATGTTGATTGTCAACACGCCCAAACACAGCAAGGCCGCTCCCGCCTACGCGGGAATGACGTTTCCGAACCCCGCGTTCAGACGACCTCAAACAGAACCGTATCATCATGCACACATCCCCGCTCATCCTCGCCCAAACGCAAAAATGGCAGACCGAACTGGCCGCCTCGCCTCTGTGGCTGCTGCAAACCCTCGCCGGCGTGCTGCTGGCCGCCGCCCTCGCCGCCCTCCTGCTCGGCCGCACCCGCTTCGGCCGCGAGTTCTGGCAGGTGCTCAAACCCTGCCTGAGCAGACGCGGCACGCTGGCGGCGGCGGCCGTCGTCGTCCTGATGATCGTGCTGCTGCTCACCGAAGTGCGGCTTTAC
The DNA here is from genome assembly GCF_044772855.1 of Neisseria sp. 23W00296. NCBI lineage: Bacteria > Pseudomonadati > Pseudomonadota > Betaproteobacteria > Neisseriales > Neisseriaceae > Neisseria > Neisseria sp. 23W00296. The sequence goes on from NZ_CP173024.1 coordinate 1,398,818, forward strand.
GTTCTCAACACCTTTTTATACAGCAGCGCATACAGCGCCATGCAGGACAGGCTGGCCGCCGTGTTCTGGACGGCCGTGTTCATGAACGCCGCCGTGATGCTCATCCGCTCGGTCAACCTCATCATCAACGACTTTCTCGACCAGGCGCTGGCCATCAAATGGGCAGAACAACTCAACCGCGTGCTTACCCGCCGCTGGCTGGCCGGCAAAACCTACCACCGCCTGCAAATGCGCCGCGACGCGCCCGACAACATCGACCAGCGTATCCAGATGGACGCCCAGGAATTCATCGTTTCCACCATCACCTTCCTGCGCGGCATGCTCAATTCCGTGATTTCCACCATAGAATTCACCATCGTTCTATGGGGCTTGGCGGGCATGCTGCCCGTGTTCGGCATCGAAATCCCGCACGGCATCGTCTTTCTCGTCTACATCGCCATCCTCGCCGCCACCGCGCTGGCCATGTGGATAGGCCGCCCGCTCATCCGCTCGAATTACGAAAACGAACACCTCAACGGCGACTACCGCTACTCCCTCGTGCGCATCCGCGACCACTCCGAAAGCATCGCCTTCTACAACGGCGAATGGCGCGAACGGCAGCAGCTTGGCGAACGCTTCCGCGCCATCATCGCCAACCGCTGGCGCATCGCCCGCCAAAGCGTCACCCTCAGCGGCTTCAACGACGTTTTCAGCCAAATCATGCAGCTTCTGCCCCTGATGCTGCAGGCGCCGCGCCTGTTCGCCGGACACATCAAAATCGGCGACGTGCAGCAAACCGTCCAATCCTTCGCCCGCCTGCAAAAATCCATGTCCTTCTTCCGCAACTTCTACAAAGACTTCACCGTCTACCGCGCCCGCCTCGAACGTATCGCCGGCTTTATGGACAGCATGGACGACAAACGCCCCGCACACCAACCCGACACCGAAACCCTTTCAGACGGCCTCATCCTCGACGGCCTCACCCTGCTGCGCCACAACGGCGACGCCCTGCTCTCCGACGTCAGCCTCGCCGCCCGCCCCGGCGACGCCGTCCTCATCCGCGGCCCCAGCGGCTGCGGCAAAACCTCCCTCCTGCGCGCCCTCGCCGGACTCTGGCCTTTCGGCAGCAGCGGCCGCATCGCCCGCCCGCCGAAAGAGAGCATCATGTTCGTGCCGCAAAAAGCCTATATGCCGCAGGGCAGCCTCCTGCAATCCGTCTGCTACCCCGCGCCGCAGGCAGGCCGCGCCGACGTTGCCGCCGCCCTCGAAACCTGCCGCCTCACCCACCTCGTCCCCCTGCTCGACAAGGAAGACAACTGGCAGCAACGCCTCTCCCCCGGCGAGCAGCAACGCATCGCCTTCGCCCGCGTCCTCCTCGCCCGCCCCGCCGCCATCCTCCTCGACGAAGCCACCTCCGCGCTGGACGAGCCCACCGAAGCCCACCTCTACACCACCCTGCGCCGCAGCCTGCCCGAGAGCATCATCGTCAGCATCGGCCACCGCAACACCCTCGAAGCCTTCCACAACCTGTCGCTCTACGTCGGCGGCGGCTGTCCCGACGAACCGGCACCAGAGGCCGTCTGAAAGCGCAGCTCCAACGAAGTTAAAACACAGTCCCGCCCTTTTTTCAGACGGCCTTTAAGGCCGTCTGAAAGCCACCGTCAAGCCGAAACCGCGAAAGGAAAACCCGTGAAACCCGCCCTCGCCGCCCTCGCCGCCCTCGCACTCACCGCCCTACTCCTCCCCGCCGCCGCCCGCGCCGCCGACGGCTTCGAGACCGAACGGCTCGAACGATCCTGCGCCCTGCAACGCGAATCCCTGCTGCGCGAACGCAACGGCACACCCGCCTGCGACGCGCTCAAACGCGCCAAAACGGCCAAGGCCAAACGGCAGGCCGAAGCGTCCGACAGGCCGTCTGAAAAAAGCAGACGCGGCGGTTCGCGCAAGAAACCGCGCTGACACGCAGCACGGGTTTCAGAAACGTCATTCCCGCGCAGGCGGGAACGGCCTCCGTGCTAAAATCTGCCGCTTCCACATACCGCATTCCGCACACCGCAAAGGAACACAACATGGCAGGCAACACTTTCGGACAACTCTTCACCGTAACCACTTTCGGCGAGAGCCACGGCGCGGGCTTGGGCTGCATCATCGACGGCTGCCCGCCCAATCTCGCATTAAGCGAAGCCGACATCCAGGCCGACCTCGACCGGCGCAAACCCGGCACCAGCCGCCACGTTACCCAGCGGCGCGAAGCCGACCAGGTGGAAATCGTCTCGGGCGTGTTTGAGGGAAAAACCACCGGCACGCCCATCATGCTGCTTATCCGCAACACCGACCAGCGCAGCAAAGACTACGGCAACATCGCCGAACAGTTCCGCCCCGGCCACGCCGATTACACCTATTGGCACAAATACGGCATCCGCGACTATCGCGGCGGCGGCCGCTCCTCCGCTCGCGAAACCGCCGCGCGCGTGGCGGCAGGTGCGGTGGCGAAAAAATGGCTGCGCGAGCAGTTTGGCACGCACATCACCGCCTACGTTACCCAAGTCGGCGAAAAAGAAATCGCCTTTGAAGGCTACGAATTTATCGCGCAAAACCCGTTTTTCGCCGCCAACCAATCGCAAATCGCCGATTTGGAACGCTATATGGACAGCGTACGCAAATCGCTGGATTCCGTTGGCGCGAAATTGAGCATCGAAGCGCGTAATGTGCCGGTGGGCTTGGGCGAACCGGTGTTCGACCGCCTCGATGCCGACATCGCCCACGCCATGATGGGTATCAACGCCGTGAAAGGCGTGGAAATCGGCGACGGCTTCGACGCGGTGGCGCAGCGCGGCAGCGTGCACGGCGACGAGCTGACGCCGCAGGGATTTTTGTCCAACCATGCGGGCGGCATCCTAGGCGGCATCAGCACCGGGCAGGACATTCGCGTCAACATCGCCATCAAGCCCACCAGCTCCATCGCCACGCCGCGCCGCAGCATCGACATCCACGGCAACGCGGTGGAAATCGCCACCCACGGCCGCCACGACCCCTGCGTCGGCCTGCGTGCCGCGCCGATTGCCGAAGCCATGCTTGCGCTGGTACTCATCGACCACGCCCTGCGCCAGCGGGCGCAAAATGCCGACGTGAGCGTGGATACACCCGACATCGCGCGGCGTTAGAGATTAGAGGCCGTCTGAAAACCTTTTCAGGCGGTCTTTTCTTGTCCCCCGCCGCCGAAGAAATTAATATCCCGCCTTTCTTTCCACCTCACGAAAGCCCAATATGAACAACGATCTCATCTGCTACAAACAAATGCCCGTGTGGAGTGCCGACACCGTACCGCCCGCCTTCCTCGCCCGCCACAACACGCAGGAAGGCACATGGGGCAAACTGCGCGTCTTGTCAGGCCGTCTGAAATTCTACGAACTGGACGAAGCGGACAATGTGTTGTCCGCCGTCGAAATTACCCCCGAAAGCGGCGTGCACACCATCGAGCCGCAGCAGTGGCACAAAATCGAACCTTTGGGCGGCGATTTGTCGGTGCAGCTCGAATTTCATTGCGACAAGGCCGACTATTTCCGCAAAAAATACGGCATGACCGCCACCCACTCCGCCGTGAAAGCCGCCGCCGCGCACGTTCCGCCCGGCAAAGCGCTGGACTTGGGCTGCGGCCAGGGGCGCAACGCGCTGTATCTCGCCCTCAAAGGCTTCGACGTCACCGCCGTCGACCAAAACCCCAACCCGCTCTACGCGCTCTCCGACATGGCGGCACAGGAAAACCTGCCCGTGCTGGCGGCGGGCTACGATATCAACGCCGCCGCCCTCGACGAGCCTTACGACTTTATCGTCGCTACCGTCGTATTCATGTTCCTGCGCCCCGACCGCGTCCCCGCCGTGATTGCCAACATGCAGGAGCACACCGCACGCGGCGGCTACAACCTCATCGTCTCGGCGATGGACACCGCCGACTACCCCTGCCCCATGCCCTTTCCCTTCAAATTCCGCGAAAACGAGTTGCGCGAATATTACGCAGGCTGGGAGCTGGTCGAATACAAGGAAGAACCCGGCGCCATGCACGCCACCGACGACGCGGGCAACCCGATACGCTTCAAATTCGTCACCATGCTGGCGAAAAAGCCCGAATAAGGCCGCCGGCAAAAGGCCGTCTGAAAGCACGTTTTCCCGTTTTCAGACGGCCTTTTGCTTTTCACCGCGCTTTCAGACGGCCGCAAGCGCATCAGGCCGTCTGAACAGAAACACCCCGCCCGTTCGGCTATAATCGCCCGTCTTTTCCTTTTCAGACGGCCTCCCCATGAGCATCTACGCCCTCAAACCCCGATTCCAAAACCTGCTGCGCCCGCTGGTGCGCCGCCTGCACGCGCGCGGCATCACCGCCAACCAAGTCACCCTCGCCGCCTGCGCCGCCTCCGTCCTGCTCGGCCTGCTGCTGGCCGCCGCCGCGCAACACCGCATCCACGCCCTCTTCTGGCTGCTGCCCGTATGGCTAATCGTACGCATGGCGCTCAACGCCGCCGACGGCATGCTGGCGCGCGAATTCGGCCAACAATCGGCGCTGGGCGGCTATCTCAACGAAATCACCGACGTCGCCGCCGACGCCGCACTCTACCTGCCCTTCGCCTTCGTTGCCCCCTTCGGCGGCCTCGAAACCGCCCTCTTTGTCTGGCTCGCGGCACTGAGCGAACTGTGCGGCGTACTCGGCCAGGTACACGGCAGCGGCCGCCGCTACGACGGCCCGCTGGGCAAAAGCGACCGCGCCTTCCTCACCGGCCTTCTGGCCGTGTGGTATGCCGCCGCCGGCAGCCTGCCCGCCGCCTGCTACTGGCTGATGTGGCTCGCCTGCGCCCTGCTCGTCCTCACCTGCCTGCGCCGCGTGAAAAGCGGCCTGGCCGACGCAGACGAATCCTGAACATCCGTTCCGCCAACCCGCCCACACCATAAGGAAACCCGCATGACCCTCACAGCCGCCATCATCGGCGCCACCGGCGCCACCGGCCGCGAACTCACCGCCCTCCTGCTCGACGATCCGCGTTTTGGCGAAGTGCACATCTTCGTGCGCCGCGAACCCCGAATCAGCCACGACAAACTGCGCGTGCACATCATCGACTTCGCCCGCCCCGCCGACTGGGCAGCGCAAGTGCGCGGCGACATTCTCTTTTCCTGCCTCGGCACAACGCTGAAAGACGCGGGCAGCCAAGAGGCGCAGCGCCAAATCGACTATCAGGCCGTTATCGACACCGCCCGCGCCGCCCGCGCCAACGGCGTGCCGACCTTTGCCCTGCTCTCCGCCGCAGGCGCCGACCCGCAGTCGCGCATCTTTTATTCACGCCTCAAAGGCGAACTCGAACGCGACAGCGCCGCGCTCGCTTTCCCGCAACTGCTCGTCTTCCGAGCGCCCCTGCTGCTGCGCCCCGACAGCAAGCGCCCCGCCGAAGTGTGGAGCGCACGCCTGCTTAGCGCCCTCAACGCCATCGGCATCCTGAAAAGCCAGCAACCCCTGCCCGTCGCCGACCTCGCCCGCGCCATGGCCGACGCCGCCGTGCAGGCGCACACGCAGGCAGAGCACGGCGAAACCGTTTTCCCACCCGCCGACATCCGCCGCCTGCTCGGACGAAACTGAGGCCGTCTGAAAACCCAAAGGCCGTCTGAAACCCGATTCGGGGTTTTCAGACGGCCTCTTGTTTGTCTGCCCTTACCTGTCTCCCGCCCCAAACAGGAAAACGCCGTCCCGATTTGCGGGGCAACGGCACAGAGACCGTCTGAAAACAGAGTTGCAAACGAAGCGGCAAATTTCTTCCGTTAATCAAGAAAGGCCGTCTGAAAACCCCGAATCGGATTTTCAGACGGCCTCTCGTTTTGCCAAACCTGCCCATTCGGGAATTTCCACCTGCGCCATCGGGAATCACGCCGCCAGCCGGCTGGGCGGGGCAGGGGGTTTCGGTTTTAAATCGCGCTTCCCGCAACAGCAAGGAGTGCCGCGATGAAGCGTTTTTTCCCGACCGCCTGCGCCCTGGCGCTGGCCGCCTGTCTGCCCGCCGAGCAGGCGCAGGATGTTCCGCCTGCCGCAGCAAATGCCGCATCCGCCGCCGCAAGCGCGGACACGCTCGCCGTGCCAACCGTGCGCGGCGAAATTGTCGTGCCCAGGCAGCCTGAAAGAGTGGCGGTGTACGACTGGGCGGCTTTGGATGCCTTGAACCAATTGGGCGTGAACGTGGACGCGACCACCGCGCCGATGCAGATTGATTACCTGTAACCCGTGTTTGCCCGCGCGATAACCGTAGGCACGGTGTTCGAACCCGATTACGAAGCGCTAAACGCCTACCGCCCGCAGCTCGTCATCACCGGCGGGCCGAACGCAGAAGCCTATCCCAAGCTCGCCAATATTGCGCCGACCGTCGATCTGACGGTGGACAACGCCAATATCCGCGAAAGCGGCGGGCAGCAGATGGACGCGCTGGCGCGGATTTTCGGCCGCGAAGCCCAAGCGGCCAAGCTCAAAGCCGAAATCGACGCGCTGTTTGCCCAAACCCGCACCGCCGCCAAAGGCCAAGGGCGCTGCCTGGTGCTTTCCATACCCTGCTGGCCGCCGCGCTGCTGCCGTTTTACGCGCAGGCCGATACCGTTGCGCCGGGCGATAGCGCCGAGCTGGAAACCGTTACCGTAACCGCCGTGCGCGGCGGCGCGGTGTCGGCTTCGCCGCTGGGTCTGCCGATGACGCTGCGCGAGCTGCCGCAGAGCACCAGTATCATTGGACAACGTCAGATGCGCGAGCAGAACATCCGCACGCTTGACGATGCGCTGGTACAGGCCAACGGCGTCAGCCGCCAGATTTACGGCTCCAACCGCGCGGGCTACAACTATCTGTTTGCACGCGGCAGCCGCATCACCAATTTCAGCATCGACGGCCTGAACGCGGGCGACTCGCTGCAAGACGCGGGCAATGCCGCCACCGCCGCCTACGAGCGCGTGGAAGTGGTGCGCGGCGCCAACGGCCTGCTTTACGGCGCGGGCGAGCCGTCGGCTTCGGTGAACTTGGTACGCAAACGGCCGACGCGCACGCCGCAGGCGCAAATCGCGCTCCATGCTGGCAGCTACCGCCAAAACGGCGCGTCGGCCGACGTTTCAGGCAGCCTGAACGATGCCGGCACGCTGCGCGGCCGCGCCGTGGCCGATTTCCACCACGGCCGCACGTGGCGTGAGCGCGAAAAAAGCCGCGATTTCTCGCTCTATGGCATCGCCGAATACGACGTAACGCCCGCTACCCGCCTGCATGCGGGCGCGCATTACCAGCAGGCCAGAGAAACCGCCGCCTCTTCGCACAGCACCGTTACCTATGACAACGCAGGTTATGCCACCCCGCTGGGCGTGCATTACAACCCGTCGGCAGACTGGGCATACAGCCGCACGCGCACACTGAACCTGTTTGCGGGCGTACAGCATCAGTTCCGAAACGGCGTGCAGGGCAAAGTGGAATACAGCTACACAAAACGCGATTGGGATCATCCCTACGGCGTGGCGGGCATACTCGGCATCAACCACAACACCGGTGCCGCCGACATGATTACCGGCTACTGGCGCGACCGCCCGCACACCCACAGCCTTAACGCATCGCTCAACGGCAGCTACCGCCTGTTCGGCCGCGAACACGACTGGACGGCGGGCATCGGCGGCAGCCGCAGCAAAAGCAGCCGCCACGGCGCGCGCAATATCGCATTCAATGCCGTTGCCAATCTTGATGATTTCTCGCGCAGCGGCAGCTATCCCGAGCCTGCGTCCTAGTCCTATATGCAGCAGATACACGGCGAAAGCGACAAACGCCAAAGCGGCGGCTACCTCGCCACCCGTATCAGAGCAACAGACAAACTCTCGCTTATCGCCGGCGCGCGCTACAGCCGCTACCGTGCAGGCAGCTACAACACCCGCAGCCAAAGCATCGAACACGTATCCGGCGGCCGTCTCACCCCCTACACCGGCATCGTTTACGACTTCCATCCCAACTTCAGCGCCTACGCCTCCTACAGTAGCCTGTTCGTGCCGCAAACCCAGAAAGACCGAGACGGCGGCTACCTCAAACCCCTTACCGGCAGCCATCTCGAAGCCGGCATCAAAGCCAGCTGGCTGCAAGGCCGTCTGAATGCCTCCGCCGCCCTCTACCGCGCCCGCAAAAACCACCTGGCCGTAGCCGCAGGCCGCGACGCCAACGGCGACACCTACTACCAAGCCGCCGATCAAGCCGCCCACCACGGCTGGGAAGCCGAAATCAGCGGCCGCCTCACGGAAAGCTGGCAATTACAGGCAGGCTACAGCCAAAGCCGCACCCGCGACCGGCAAGGCAAACGGCTCAACAGCGACAGCATCCCCGAGCGCAGCTTCAAACTCTACACCTCCTACACCACGCAGCCTGAAAACCCGCGCGGCTGGACAATCGGCGGCGGCCTGCGCTGGCAGAGCGAAACCCATACCGACCCCGACACCATCCGCATGGACGACCCCGCCGCCAAAGCGCGCGCCGCCGCCAACAGCCGCCAAAAAGCCTACGCCGTAGCCGACCTGTTCGCCCGCTACCGCATCAGCCCGCAGGCCGAAGCCGTCAACGCACATTTCCAGCGCCAAATGCCGCTGCCGAGCGCCCGAGCGCAGACGGCGGCCGTCTTCGCCCAGCTGCCAGCCCGAGCCGGCGGCTTGGAAGTAGTTGCGGTATTGGTGGTAAAGGGTGTCGGTGTTCATAAAACGCTCCTGCGGATGAGATTTTTCCGACCTGTGATTAAGGCCGTCTGAAATCAATAAAACAGATTTCAGACGGCCTTTTAAGCCTTTTCAGGCTGCCTATTTCTTCAGCCGCCGATGCAACTCCTGCACGCTGTACACGCCTAGGTGGTCGCGGCTTTTTGCGCCTTCGCTCATGGCTTCGCCGCCGGCGATGGTGGTGTATTGCGGCACACGTTGGGTGAGGGAGGTGCGGCGGATGCTGTGGCTGTCGGTGATGGATTGCGCCGAGCTGCTGACGGTGTTCACCACCAGCGCGATTTCGCCGTTTTTAATCGCGTCCACGATGTGCGGGCGGCCTTCCTGCACTTTGTTTACCGCCTGCACGATGATGCCGTGCTCTTTCAGGTATTCGGCGGTGCCGCGTGTGGCGCAGACGCCGTAGCCGAGTGCTTGGAAGTTTTGCGCGGTTTTGACGATAAGCGGTTTGTCTTCGTCGCGTACGGCGAGGAAGATTTTGCCGGTCGGGTTCAGGCGTTCGCCTGCGCCGAGTTGGGCTTTGTAGTAGGCTTCGCCGAAGCTTGCGCCCACGCCCATCACTTCGCCGGTGGAGCGCATTTCGGGGCCGAGAATGGTGTCCACGCCGGGGAATTTGATGAAGGGGAACACGGCTTCTTTAACGGCATAGAAATCGGGGACGACTTCTTTTTCCACGCCTTGCTCTTGCAGGGAAATGCCCGCCATGCAGCGCGCGCCGACTTTGGCGAGCGGCACGCCGGTGGCTTTGGAGACGAAGGGAACGGTACGGCTGGCGCGCGGGTTCACTTCCAATACGAACACCACGCCGTCTTGCACGGCAAACTGTACGTTCATCAGACCGACCACGCCCAGCGCGTAGGCCATGGCTTTGGTTTGGCGGCGGATTTCGTCTTGGATTTCTTCGCTGAGCGAGTAGGGCGGCAGCGAGCAGCCGGAGTCGCCGGAGTGGATGCCTGCCTGTTCGACGTGCTGCATGATGCCGCCGATAACCACGTCTTTGCCGTCTGAAACGCAGTCCACATCCACTTCAATCGCGTTGTTCAGGAAGAAATCGAGCAACACGGGGCTGTCTTCGGATACCTGCACGGCTTCGCGCATGTATTTTTGCAACTCTTCGGCGGAATGGACGACCTGCATGGCGCGGCCGCCGAGGACGTAAGACGGGCGCACGACCAGCGGATAGCCGATTTCTTCGGCTTTGACGAGCGCTTCTTCTTCGTTGTGGGCGATGCGGTTGGGCGGTTGGCGCAGGCCTAAGTCGTTCAACACTTTTTGGAAACGTTCGCGGTCTTCGGCGGCGTCGATGCTGTCGGCGGACGTGCCGATGATGCTCACGCCGTTTTCAACCAATGCGTTGGCGAGTTTGAGCGGGGTTTGGCCGCCGTAATGCACAATCACGCCCCACGGGTTTTCGGTGCGGACGATTTCCAACACGTCTTCCAGCGTCAGCGGTTCGAAATACAGGCGGTCGCTGGTGTCGAAGTCGGTGGACACGGTTTCTGGGTTGCAGTTGACCATGATGGTTTCAAAGCCCGATTCGCGCAGGGCGAGCGCGGCGTGAACGCAGCAGTAGTCAAACTCGATGCCTTGACCGATACGGTTCGGGCCGCCGCCGAGAATCATCACTTTTTTACGGTCGGAAGGACGCGCTTCGCATTCCTCTTCGTAAGTGGAATAGAGGTAGGCGGTTTCGGTGGCGAACTCGGCGGCGCAGGTATCGACGCGTTTATAGACGGGATGCAGCTTCAGCGCGTAGCGGTGTTCGCGCACTTCTTTTTCTTTTACGCCTAAAAGCTGCGCGATGCGTTTGTCGGAGAAGCCTTTGCGTTTCAGACGACGTAAGGCGGCGAAATCCAAATCTTGCAGGCAGCCTGCACTTACTCGTTGCTCTTCTTTCACCAAGTCTTCGATTTGTGCCAAGAACCAAGGGTCGATGGCGCAGATTTCGTGGATTTCTTCCAGCGTGAAGCCCGCGCGGAACGCGTCTGCCACAAACAGCATGCGCTCAGGGCCCGGGTTTGCCAGTTCGCGGCGGATTTCCGCTTTGTCTTCGCTGCGCGGATTGAAGCCGCACAAGCCCGTTTCCAAGCCGCGCAGGGCTTTTTGGAAACTTTCCTGAATGGTGCGGCCCATCGCCATCACTTCGCCCACCGATTTCATCTGTGTGGTCAGGCGGTCGTCTGCGGCGGGGAATTTTTCAAACGCAAAACGCGGGATTTTGGTCACGACATAGTCGATGGAAGGCTCGAACGACGCGGGCGTGCGGCCGCCGGTGATGTCGTTGCGCAACTCGTCCAGCGTAAAGCCGACCGCCAGCTTCGCCGCCACCTTCGCAATCGGGAAGCCCGTTGCTTTGGAAGCCAGCGCGGACGAACGGCTCACGCGCGGGTTCATCTCAATCACAATCATCTCGCCGTTTTCAGGGTTTACTGCAAACTGCACGTTCGAGCCGCCCGTGTCCACGCCGATTTCGCGCAATACCGCCAAGCTTGCGTTGCGCATGATTTGGTATTCCTTGTCAGTCAATGTTTGTGCAGGCGCAACCGTAATCGAGTCGCCCGTATGCACACCCATCGGGTCGAAGTTTTCAATCGAGCAAATAATGATGCAGTTGTCGGCCTTATCGCGCACGACTTCCATCTCGTACTCTTTCCAGCCGAGAACGGACTGCTCAATCAGCAGCTCATGCGTGGGCGACGCATCGAAACCGCGTTCGCAAATCGCCAAAAACTCGTCTTTATTGTAGGCAATGCCGCCGCCCGAACCGCCCATCGTGAAAGACGGGCGAATCAGCGTCGGAAAGCCGACCTGTTCCTGCGCCGCCAAGGCTTCGTTCATCGTGTGGCAGACAAAAGATTTCGGGCAGGAGAGGCCGATTTTTTCCATCGCTTCCTTAAAGCGGCCGCGGTCTTCCGCCTTGTCGATCGCGTCTTCCGTCGCGCCGATCAGCTCGACATTGTATTTCGCCAGCACGCCGTTGCGCGCCAAATCCAGCGCACAGTTCAGCGCGGTCTGGCCGCCCATCGTGGGCAGAATCGCATCGGGCCGCTCCTTGGCGATAATCTTCTCCACCGTCTGCCACATAATCGGCTCGATGTAGGTAACATCCGCCATTTCAGGGTCGGTCATAATCGTGGCGGGGTTGGAATTCACCAGAATGACTTTATAGCCTTCTTCACGCAAAGCTTTGCAGGCCTGTGCGCCCGAATAGTCAAATTCGCAGGCCTGACCGATAACGATAGGGCCGGCGCCGATGATAAGGATGGATTTTAGGTCGGTACGTTTGGGCATGGGTGGGTCTTTCGTTTCGAGTTTATCTTGAAGAAATAAAAAATTAATGTAGTAGTTACCAATGAATAGTTTCTAGATCTAATTCAAATACGCTGGGTTCATACTCTTCAAAATTAACTGTTCTATCGGAAAAATAAGGGGAGAATGATTGAATCGTTCGTAATAATGCGGAAGTGCGCTTAGTTTTATTGTTTAATTTTAAAAAATAATTAACTCTACTAGGGAGTATTTCTGGAATTATGGAGGAATTTAAATAGGGCAAGCTTTGCATACTAGCTAAAATATCAACAGAAGTTTTGGGAAATACTTTATGCAAACAAGATTCTAAATAATACTCTAGAAGATACATGTATGATTGCTCTTTTTTAGAAGTATCTACATAGGCCATACAGAATCTCATAAATGAAATATCTAACAATAAATCAATCCAATTAATATGCACTCCATAAATAGGAATATGTTGGTTATGAAAGTCTATTAACTTATTACTTTCTCTTTTATTTTCATAACATTTTCGAACATCATATGAGAAAGACATTAAACATTCTCGAAGATCCTCGTCAGCAATAACAGAACTTTGCCATAGTTTATGACTTAATTCATGTATTGATTGCAAGGTAATTGTATCTCCCCATAAAATGACTCCAGCACTTTTAGGGGTATTCTCCATAAATAACATACAGATATTCTCCAAAATTATAATTTAGCAAGCGTAGGTTGGGGCGCGACCCAACAAAAAACCGTTAAATCATCTGCTCCATGCTGGGTTTGCAACCCAACCTACCCTACTGCTCCCGCTCGGGCTGGACGGCGGTTTCCCGCTCCGCCATAAAATCTTCGCTGACGCCGGCGGCGTTAAAGAAGCTGTCCCATGTTTGCGCGGCAGGGCTGATGATGCGCTCGTTGCCGACCACGCGCACGCTCACGGTTTTCACATGGCTGCCAAACTGCGCCTGCTCGGGCAGTCTGACGCTTTGGCCGTCGGCGGCGAATGACAAACTGACTCGTGTCATGGTGCCCTCCTTAATGTTGGTGCGGATTCGGGAATCCGGTTTGTCGGCCAAAGGCCGTCTGAAAACCTCAACTCCATCCCGCCGCTTTTCACTTCCCCGCCAACGACCCGAAGTTCTGCACCCAATAGACACCGTATTTGGAATGCCGGTTGGCGGCGTAGGCCATGCCGACTTCGGTGTAGGCGGTGTCCATGATGTTTTTGCAGTGGCCGGGGGCGGCCAGCCAGGTGTCGAGGCGGCGCGGGCGGTGGGTTCGCCGGCGAGGATGTTTTCGCCGACGGCGCGGTAGCGGTAGCCTGCTTGTTCGACGCGCCCGGCCATGTCGCGGCCGTCGGGGCTTTCGTGGCGGAAGTAGTTTTTGTCGGCCATGTCCTGCGCGTGGGCGGCGGCGGCTTTCTCAAGCAAGGGATTCCATTTCAGCGGCGGCGCGGCGGGGTGGTAGGTTTTGCCGCAGGTTCTGCCGAGGGTACGGGCTTGGCTGATTAAGTCGGCCATTTGCTGCGCGGTGGCCGGTTCGGCGGCGGGCGGCGCGGCGCAGGCAGCCGCCGACAATGCGGCGGCCAAGAGTGCGGTGTGGCACGTGTTCACGGTTTTCCCTTTTGTTTTATCTGCGCAACCGTCGAAAGGATTTTCAGACGGCCTCTACCCTTTGCGCTTTCTGCGGGCAAACGGGCGCGATTATACTGCAAACCGTTTGCACGGGTGCGGGTTTTGCCGCTCGGCTGCGGCAATAAAGAGGCCGTCTGAAACGCCTTGGCGGGGTTTCAGACGGCCTCTTGCGCGGCTCACAGGTTCTTACAGAGGCAGCAGCGGCATAACAATCACGGCCATCACGGCGGCGATGATGCCGTAGATGAACATGGGCACGACGGTTTTTTTGATGATCGCGCCTTCGGCGTTGTTGACGTTCAACACGGAGCAGACGGCGATGATGTTGTTGATGCAGACCATATTGCCCATTGCGCCGCCGACGGATTGCAGGGCGAGGATGAGGGTGACGGAGAGGCCGGTATCGACGGCAATCTGCTGCTGGATGGCGCCGAAGGTGAGGTTGGACACGGTGTTCGAGCCCGAGAAGAAGGCTCCGATGGCACCGAGGTAGGAGGAGAAATAAACCCAGTGCTGCCCGGCCATGTCGGCGAATTCTTTGCCGATGGTTTTCACCATGGAGTTGTCGCCGCCCACCATCATGAGTTTGACCATGATGAGGGCGCCCATCAGGGCGAGCAGGGGTTTTTTGGTTTGGTTGAAGGTGGCGACGTAGAAGCTCCAGGCGTCTTTGAATTTGGTTTTGTAGAGCAGGATGCAGATCCAAACGGTAATGACGAAGGGTATCCACGCGGGCACGTAGAGGGTTTGGTATTTTTCCGTTACGCCCGTGCCGAAGATGTTGCCGAAGACAAAGGTCAGCGATTGGGTGACGGTAATGTCGGACAGGCCGAAGGGCAGGGAGAAGGAAAACCAGGGTTCGGTGCTAGTCATCAGGCCTTTGAGGCCGATTTGTTTGATGCGGGTGACGACGAGCATGCCGATCAGCATGCCCAGCGGGGCAAGGGCTTTGGCGACCTGGCCTGCGGACACTTTTTCCGCGTTCGGGTCTTTGGCGTGTTCTTTGCTCAAGCCCCAGCCGTGGTTGGCGGCGAACACGGAAACCAAGAGGCCGATGGCGCCGGCGACAAGCGAGGGAAACTCTTCGTTCACCTGCGCCAAAATGACGTAGGGGATGGTGCAGGAAAGGATGGCGATGTAGATGAAGCCGAGGTTTTTGCGGATTTCCTGCCATGACACGATAAAGCTGAGGCCGATCAGCGGGATGATGAAACCGGCAACGAAGTGGATGATGCCGGTTTGGCGGCCGATGGCGAGGATGTCTTCATGCGGCAGGTCGAGCTGGCCGAAGCCGAACCATGTGGGCGTGCCGACCGCGCCGAAGGACACGGGCACGGAGTTCATCACCAGCGTGAAGATGGCGACGCGCAGCGGATTGAAGCCGAGGCTCATCAGAATCGGGGCGGCGATGGCGGCGGGCGTGCCGAAGCCCGATGCGCCTTCAATCATAAAGGCAAACGACCAGCCGATAATCATCAGCTGGGCGACGGGGTTGGGGCTGATGGTGGCCAGCCATTTGCGGATGACGTCGATGCAGCCGGTGGTTTCCATCATGCGGTTGAACATAATCGCGCCGAAAATCACGGTAATCGGCGTCAGCGTAGCGACAAGGCCGGCGGCCACGTTGGCGTTGAGCAGGACGAACGGGTTGTCGAAATAACTGATTTGCAAAACGTAAATCAGCAGCGCAGTGGCCGGCAGGGCGATATACGAAGGAACGCTGTTTTTCTTCACCATCAGCCAGATAAGCAGCACGATGGGGAAAATGCTTAAAAATAAAGCCATTTTTCAATCCTTTGCGGACGGGTTGTTGTGAAGGGTATGCTCGTGCATACGGTTTTTTTGCCGGCGCTCTGTCGCACGGCTTTTTTCAGACGGCCTCACGGTATCGCTGGGGCGTGTTGGCACTCAGCTTGCGAGGCGGTTTTTTGAGGAAAAATCCACGTTTGCAAGAAAAAAAGCACAGCAAGATTGGACATCTTGCGGGCATTTTTGACGCAGCAGGCGTGGATTTTTACCAAAAATACCGCCGCAAGGCTGAATATCAACACGCCCAGAGCCGTCTGAAAAATCGGAGTCGGCCGCCTGTGTGTTTCAGACGGCCTTCGATATGGTTTCTGCATCAGGGGGCAAACCCGCCCTGCCCTGCGCCTGTTTTGAGGCCGTCTGAAAGCGGGGCTTCGGCGAAGTCAAAACACGGCGACCGTGTTTGGCGGCCGACGGTTTCGCCGCAGCGGGTTTGAACGTGCGCCGCAACTCTGCTTTCAGACGGTCTCGCGGCAGGAAAACACGCGGCAGGCCGCCCATGTTCACTTCGTTGAAGCTGCATTTTCAGACGGCCTTGATGCTGCGGCGGGAAGTTTTCTGTCTGCCTCCCGCCCGCAGGCGTTTTCCAAACAGGCCGTCTGAAAGCGGGGTTTTACGCCTGTGGCGGCAAAACGGGTTTTCAGACGGCCGCAAAGGCAGGCGGCGCTATTTGCGCTTTTCCCTTTCCTTCATCAGCTCGTGCAGCGTTTTGGCGGCGGGCTTCATCGGCTTGCGGTGATCCGTCCAGCCCAGCTGCGAGGGCGGCGTGAGGGCGCGGAAGGTGGTGGCCGCCCAACCGAAGGCGCGGTAGGCTTTTTTGCCGCTGAAAATGCCGTTGTAGGTGCGCCAGGCCAGCGTTTCGCCCAAGGTGTGCGACGCGCCCTGCCCGCGGATCGGGTGCGGCACTTTTTCGTCGCGCGGGCGCTGCGCCTCTTCGCGCAGGCGGCGCATCTGCGCGGTGATGGGAATGCGCACGGGGCAGACTTCGTCGCAGGCGCCGCACATGGTGCAGGCGGTGGGCAGATCGCGCGTGGCATCGAGGCCGAGCAGGTGCGGCGAGACGATTTCGCCGATGGGGCCGGGATAGGTCGTGCCGTAGGCCGCGCCGCCGATGCGGGTGTAGACGGGGCAGTGGTTCATGCACGCGCCGCAGCGGATGCATTGCAGGGTGCGGCGCATCTGTTCTTCGGCATAGGCCTGGCTGCGGCCGTTGTCCAAAAGGACGAGGTGCATTTCCTGCGGGCCGTCGAGTTCTTCGCCGCGGCGCGGGCCGGTAATCATATTGAAATAGGTGGTTATCGGCTGGCCGATGGCGCTGCGCGGCAGCAGGCTGTACAGCGGCGGGATGTCCGACAGTTTGGCCACGACTTTTTCAATGCCGGTGATGGCGATGTGCACGGGCGGCACGGTGGTGGAAAGGCGGCCGTTGCCTTCGTTTTCCACCAGACAGAGCGTGCCGGTTTCGGCAACGGCGAAGTTCACACCGGAGAGGCCGACGTCGGCCGTGCGGTAGACGTCGCGCAGCGCCTGACGGGCGATGCCGGTGAGCTCGTCCACATCGTCGGTGAGCGGCGTGCCGAGGTTTTTGTGGAACAGCTCGCTCACCTGCTCTTTGGTTTTGTGGATGGCGGGCATCACGATGTGGGTAGGCTTTTCGCCTGCCATCTGCACAATAAATTCGCCCAAATCGCTTTCCACGGCCTTCACGCCCTGCTCTTCCAAATAATGGTTCAGCTCGATTTCCTCGCTGACCATCGATTTGCCTTTCACCATCAGCTTGCCGTTTTTGGCGGTAATGATGTTGTGGA
Source organism: Neisseria sp. 23W00296 (assembly GCF_044772855.1). Classification (NCBI taxonomy): domain Bacteria; kingdom Pseudomonadati; phylum Pseudomonadota; class Betaproteobacteria; order Neisseriales; family Neisseriaceae; genus Neisseria; species Neisseria sp. 23W00296. The sequence goes on from NZ_CP173024.1 coordinate 1,416,072, forward strand.
TGATTTGACAGGCTTCGGCCGGGGTTTCCGCCCAATGCACTTTCACACCCAAGCGGGTCAGGTTGGCTTCAAGCTGTTCGAGCAGCTCGGGCAGACGGGCGAGCGAGCGCTGGCGGATGTGTTCGCACAGGGTACGCAAGAGTTGCAGCTCTTCTTCGTCGGACAACACGCTTTTGCGGCGGGTCATCAGCATATCCATGGCCGTGCGCAGGCTTTTGCGCAGCGGCTTGTCGGCCAGCGCCTCGCGGGCGTTTTGCTTGAAGGTTTCGGGTTTCGGGTGGAAATGTACAGTTTGCGTGCTCATGCGGCGTCCTCCAAGTCGGCGGGGGCGATGTGCTCGGGCAGGACGGCCAGCACCACCAAATCGCGCGGGCCGTGTGCGCCGTAGGCCAGCGTGAGCTGGATGTCGGCGGTTTTCGACGGGCCGGACACCAGCACCACGTTGGTGGGCATCCCGGCGGCCATGTTTTCGCCGTGCATGGCGTGGTGAAAGGTGTCGTACATTTTCGCCGTGTCAAACAGGCAGAAATGCACGGGCGGCACCAGGCTCTGGCTGCGCGGCTCTTGCGGCGTCGGCCACAGCATCAGCGTGCCGGTGTGGGCGATGCCGCAGCGGGCGGAGGTGAAGCCCGCGTCGATATCCGCAAAATACTCGTCTTTCCAATCTTCTATCGGCTTGTCGAAGCCTTTGGTTTCTATGTTTGAGGCCGTCTGAAAAACCCGGGCGGCAGCGCGGCCGTGTTCGGTTTGCAGCGGCAGCAGGATGTTTTTCAGCCCTTTGCCTTCGGCCGCTTCGAGCATGACCTGCGGCCAGTTGTCGCGCGTCACCCAATAAATTTCCGTTTTCACCGCCCGCATGGCCTTCGCCCAATGTTTCAGGCGTTCGGTTTCGCTGTCCCATACGGGCGACATTTCACGGTAAAACTCTTCGACGCGCGGCTCCATCATCGGATAGGCGTCGGCCTTTTTCAGTTTGGCCAAAATGTTTTCGCGCGCGCTCATGCCTTGCCTCCCGTGCGTTCCAGAAGGAAGGTGGCGATGTGCTTGGGACGCGGCATCTGCGGCTCGTCTTTGGCGATTTTGCCGCCGATGTTCATCATGCAGCCGGCGTCGGCGCTGACGATTTCCACCGCTTCCGTGGCTTTGAGCGAAGCCACTTTGTCGGCCACCATCGCGCCCGAAATGTCGGGCTGCTTCACGGAAAACGTGCCGCCGAAACCGCAGCATTCGCTTTCGTGGTCATGCACCACGCGTTCGACGTTTTTCAGGCTGTCCACCAGCTTCCAGCCCGTGAGGTGCACGCCCATTTCGCGCCGCGCGCCGCAGGAAGTGTGCACCGCCACCCTGATGCTGTCGCCCTTGTCTTCAGGCGCATAGCCGATGTCGAGCAGGAAATGCGTAAATTCCACCACCCTGTCCGCCACCTCGCAGGCTTTTTCCTCATGGGCGCTGCCGGCAAAAAGCTGCGGCCAGTGGTGTTTCATCATGCCGCCGCACGAGCCCGAGGGCACGACAATCGGCCAGTTTTCGGGAAACAGATCAAGCTGGGCGGCGGCGATGTCGGACGCTTCCTGCGGATGGCCGGAAGTGTAGGCCGGCTGGCCGCAGCAGCTCTGTCCCATCGGAAAATGCACGCGGATGCCCTGCTGCTCGATCAGCGTCACGGCATCCAAACCCGCTTCGGGCATGAAAATGTCGAGCAGGCAGGTGCCGAAAAAATACACATCGGCGGGTTTGCCGCCGATGTCGGATTCGGAGTTTGTGTTCATAAATTGGCTTTTGGTTTGTGTTTTGCTTGTTTTTTATGCAAACCGTGCTAACGGTTGCGGGGCGGCACTTTAAGTAATCTGATGTAAGCGGTCAAGGAAAAAATGACAAACACACCTGTTTAACCGCATCAAAAATAAGGTTTTTCCCATACGGAAAGTAAAATTGGCGACAATCTGTCCGAACAGCGGCTGCGGCGGCAAAAAACGGCGTTTTCCCCGCCGCACAGCAGGAAAACGCCGCCTGCAAGAACAAAACAAACGCGCCTGCCCTACCCTGCCAGCGCAACATACCTGCCCGTCAGCCGTGCCACGGGGAGGCTGTCTGAAAAGCCCTCCACCGCCAAATCGATTTTGCCCTTGCCGCGCTGCGCCAGCATTTCGCGGCAGCGCGTCCACCCGGCGGCGGGACTTTTGGCAGACAGCAGCAAATCGCCGTGCGCGGGGGCGGTGTAACGGATTTCGCTGCTTTGTATCACGATGTTGCCCGCCGCTTCGGGGCAGTTCAGGTGCACCAGCGCCCAGCCGCACACGGTCGCGCCCAGCGCGCTGCTGCCACCGAACACGGTGTTTTTGTGGTTGCGGTTGGGTGCGTGCGGCATCAAGAGTTCCACGCCGTCTGTGCCGCAGGAAAGCACGCGGATGTGCAGCGCGGCGGTGGCGGGGATGCAGCGGTGTAGGAAGTCTTGCAGTTCTTGCGCGGTCATGGTTCGGTCTCCTTGGTTGGCTTGGATAAAAGGCCGTCTGAAAAAACGGGCTCGCCGCTTTCAGACGGCCTTAAGATTGACACGGGAGGCCGTCTGAAAAGGTTTCGGCTTCGCTTGTTTTAACCTCGTTGCAGCTGCGCTTTCAGACGGCCTTTCCGTTGCTCACGTCCATTCCTGCATTATCAGCGCGGTGCGGCTTGCGGGTTCGTAGAACAGAATCAGCCAGTTCGCGCCGTTGCAGCCGTAGTGGTAGGCGGGGACGGCAGCGGCCTGGAAGAAGGGTTTGCCGTCGCGGCTGATGCGGATGTTGCCATTGGGGTCGCTGTCGTCGGTCACGGTTTGTCAAAATCCAGCGCGTAGGCGGCAGGAGCGGTTAAGCCGTCCGTCCAGTTGCCGTACCAGCAGGCGCCGCCGAGTTGTTCGATAAAGCTGTAAGTGCCGCTGTAATTGGGCGGTTTGTGCAGGCTTGCAAAAGCGTGCGCGGTTTGCAGGTTTTTCAGATGCGGAAAACGTGCGATGTCGATTTCCCTGTCCGGAAGCCAGCGCAGGCTGTGCAGGTTTTCCAGCGCGTAAACGGGCGACAGGTCGGTTTGCGGGTGCAGGCGGCAGCACAGTTCCAATTCGCGTATCTGCGCAAAGCGCGCCAGAGAAGACAGGTCTAAGCGGTAGGCTTTGCCGTCTTCGGCGGCAATACCGAGTTTTTGCTGCTTGGGATGGCAGCGGATAAAGGTTTCAACCGCTGCGGGCAGTTGGGCGGCGTTTAAGGTCAGCACGCCGTCGGCACGCTTGAACAGTCCGTTGGGGTCGAATAAAGCCATTTTGTTTTCCTGTTGTGTTCAAGGCAGCCATTGGCTTTCAGACGGCCTTTATCGCGCCGCATCAGTCTTCAAACGCAAACTCCCCGCAGTAATACAGCCGCCCGCCCTTATCCTTGCCGTATTGCGCCGTCAGCGCCGCCAAGGCTTCGCGGGTGCGTTTTTGTTCGCAGAAAATATCGGCGCGTTGCAGGGTGGGGTTTTGCAGCGAGGGGGTGTAGATTTGGATGTCGGGCGGGGTGAAGTTGTTGTTTTCAATCAGAAGCTGGCGCAGCGCGGGCGCGTGTTGCAGCCCGCGAAAATCGGTGATGTTTTTGCAGGCGACGATGTCTATGCGGCGCAGTTTGGCGGCGCGGGAAAAATCGGGCAGCGCACTGATGCCGTTCATGGTTTCGATAAACAGGTATTGCAGGTTCGGCAGCGCGGCGATGGGGCTCAGGCTGCTGATTTTGGGCGTGCGCCACAGTTGCACATAGCGCAGGCGGGGCAGACGGGCGAGCGCGTCAAGATTGCCGACGCCGCACAGTTGCAGGGTGAGGCTTTGCAGTTTTTCGGATTGGGCAAGGAAATCCAGATTGCTGATTTTGTTGGAAATGCTGCGAAGATGCAGGGTTTCCAGCCCGGGCAGTCGGGGAATCAGCTCGGGCAGGCCTTTTTCGCAGTTGCCGATGCTGAGGAATTTGAGTTTTTGCAATCGGGCAACGGGGGCAAGGTTGAATTTGGCTTTGTGATAGTCGCACCGCAGCAGGAGTTTTTCCAAATCGGGGCTGACGTGCTGCAAGAAATCCAAGTTGTCCAAGCCGTCGGCCGTGAGCACGAGGCTTTTGAGCTTGGGCAGGCGGGCGAGTGCTTCAAGGTGGGTGGCGGGGTGTTCGTTGTCGTTTTCCACCCAAAGGTTTTGCAAATCGGGCAGATGGCGCAACAGGGTAAGGTTGGGCTTTTTTTGCCAATACAGGCGCAGGGCAATATGGGGGTGTTTGGCGAAAATCCGCTCGTTGAGTTTTTTCAGGTTATCCGCGCCGATTTTGGCAAGGCTGCGCGCGGTCTGCACATAGGCGCATTCGGCAAGCTGCGTTTCCCATTCGGCAAATTCTTGTTCGCTGAATTCGGCATCGCTCAAATCAATGGATTCTTGGTAAGTGATGTATGAGCCCATTGGTTCTCCTTAATGGAAATTGAAAATAAAAGGCTGTCTTGGTACCCGCAGCCGCGTCGGCCGTATTTGTCGTAGCCAATCAGGATAGCGGGCTGCCGGGTTTTCGTCCAACGGGTGTCGGTTTTGACGTGTTTGGCGCGTACCGGTTTGCAGAGGCCGTCTGAAAGGCGTGTCCGCTATGGAACAGGCTTTTCAGACGGCCTTTTGTCTGTTTTCAGACGGCCTTTTTTCAGACGGCCTATCTGCGGGCGAGGATGGCGACGGAGAGGTAGGCTTTCACGCCTGCGGTGATGGCGTCGGCGCATTGGTGGCGGAAGGTCATGCCGCTGAGTTTGCGCTCTTCTTCGGGGTTGGAGAGGAAGGCGGTTTCGACGAGGATGGAGGGGATGTCGGGCGCGCGCAAAACGGCGAAGTTGGCCTGGTCGAGACTGCCTTTGTGCAGCTTGTTGTATTTGCCCAGTTCGACGAGGACGCGTTTGCCGAGGATTTCGCTGTCTTTGTTGGTAACGGTCTGGGTCATGTCGAGGATGGCGCTGTCGACGTCTTTGTTGCCGACGGTGCGCACGCCGCCGATGGCGTCGGCGTTGTTTTGCGTTTGGGCGAGGAATTTGGCGGCCGCGCTGCTGGCGCCGCGGGTGCTGAGGGTGTACACGCCGGTGCCGCGCGCGCTGGGGCTGGTGAAGGCGTCGGCGTGGATGGAGATGAAGAGGTCGGCACGCAGTTTGCGCGCTTTGGCCACGCGCACGCCCAGCGGGATGAAGACGTCTTCGTTGCGCGTCATGTGGACTTTGTAGCCGAGGCTTTCCATGCGTTTTTTGGTTTCGCGGGCGATGGAGAGGACGACGTCTTTTTCGCGCAGGCCGCTTTTGCCGATGGCGCCCGGGTCTTCGCCGCCGTGGCCGGGGTCGAGCACGATAACGGGCTGGCGGCTGTGCCTGCGGTCGGGCGCGGCCGGCGGGGTGTTGTCGGCGCGGGCGGGCGGTTCGGGCGGTTTTTTGACGGGCGGGGTGTCGGCTCCCGTGCCCCTGCTGCTGATTTTGCCGTTGGAGTAGTCTTCGAGCAGCGCCATCAGGGGGTCGTTGGCGTCCTGCGCGTGCATGGGGTAGAGGTCGGCGACAAGGCGGTGTTTGAAGTTGGCGACGGGCGCGAGGGTGAAGAGCTGCGGGTTGACGTCGGTTTTCAGGTCGATAACGATGCGCACGGTGTCGGCGGTGTTTTGGCCGACGCGGATGGTGCCGATGTAGGGGTCGCTGCGCTGGACTTTGCTGTTGATTTCCTGCAAAACGGAATTGAGCTGCACGCCTTTGAGATCGAGCACGAGGCGGCGCGGATTGTCGAGGGTGAAGTAGTTGTATTGCAGCTTTTCGGTGGATTCCAGCGTGATGCGGCTGTAGGCGCTGGCCGGCCAGATGCGCACGGCGACAAACTGCGGCACGCCTTTGGCAAAGGCGGCGGGGGTGACGGTAAACAGCAGGCCGGCGGCGGCGCTGCGGATTATTTGGCGGCGGGTAAATTTCTTATCCATGCTTCTAAACTTTTTCTGCCGTGGGTGGTGTGGGAATACAGGCGGGCGTTGCGCCCGCCGTCGGCGTGTCCGAGTGCGAGGGTGATGTCGGGCGGCGGCGTGTATGCGCCGCCCTTATCCGGCCATTCGATGAGGCAGATTGCGCCGTCGGATGCCAAATCGTCCAAGCCCGCGTCTTCCCATTCTTCGGGCGAAGAGAAGCGGTAGAGGTCGAAATGGTGGAGGGGAAACTGCGGCAGCGGATAGGATTCGGCGATGGCGTAGGTCGGACTTTTCACCGCGCCGGCAAAACCTAGCGCGCGCAACAGGCTGCGTGCAAACGAGGTTTTGCCCGCACCCAATCCGCCTTCGAGCCACAGCACCAAAGGCGGGCTGAGGCCGTCTGAAAATACGGCGGCCAGCGCCTGCGCCAAAGCGGCGGTGGCGGACTCGTCGGGCAGGAAAACCGTGTGGGAAACAGCGTTCATGGGCGGGAAGCGGCGAAAAAGCGCGAATTATGCGGCAAACCATGCCTTTTGCAAACCTTGCGCGTCCGAACGCGGTATTTGCCGCGCAAACGGCAGCAGGCGCACCTTTCAGACGGCCGGATACGGGCATAAAATACGCTCCCTTCCCTGTTTCCCCGACCAATCACCCCCCCCGCCATGCAGCCGCGAAAAATCATCCACATCGACATGGACGCCTTCTACGCCTCGGTAGAGCTGCGCGAGCGTCCCGAACTGCGCGGCCTGCCCGTCGTCGTGGCCTGGGAGGGCGCGCGCTCCGTCGTCTGCGCCGCCTCCTACGAAGCGCGCAAATACGGCCTGCACTCTGCCATGCCCGCCGTCACCGCCCGCCGCCTCTGCCCGCAGGCCGTGTTCGTTGCGCCGCGTTTCCCCCTCTACCGCCAAGTCTCGCAGCAGATACACGGCATTTTCAGACGGCATACCGACCTTATCGAACCCCTCTCCCTCGACGAAGCCTATCTCGACGTCACCCGCAACAAACAAAACCTGCCCTACGCCGGTGACATCGCCCGCCTCATCCGCGCCGATATCCGCAGCGAAACCGGCCTCACCGCCTCCGCCGGCATCGCCGCCAACAAATTCCTCGCCAAAATCGCCTCCGACTGGAACAAGCCCGACGGCCAGTTTTCCCTGCCGCCGCAAAAAAGCGAAGCCTTTCTCGCCACCCTGCCCCTGGGCAAAATCCCCGGCGTCGGCAAAGTCACCCTGCAAAAAATGCACCGCCTCGGCCTCTCCACCGCAGGCGATCTGCGCCGTTTCAGCCGCGGCGAGCTGGCCAACCTGTTCGGCAAATGGGGCTACCGCCTCTACGACCTTGCGCGCGGCACCGACAACCGCCCCGTCAAACCCGACCGCGAACGCCTGCAAATCTCCACCGAAACCACCCTTGCCCGAGACCTGCCGCTTTCCGCCGCCCTGCTCTGCCTGCCGCAGCTGGCAGAAGAACTGTGGGCGCAGGCCGAACGCAAAAAATGCCGCGCCCGCAGCGTCACCCTCAAACTGAAAACCGCCTCCTTCCGCATCCTCACCCGCTCCCTCACCTACTCCGCCGCTCTGCCCGATTCTGCCGCCCTCCTCGCCGCCGCGCACACCCTGTCCGCACGCATGCCCGACCCGCCCGAAGGCTGCCGCCTCATCGGCCTCGGCCTCTCGCATCTCGAACAGGAAAACCGCCAGCCCGATTTGTGGGAAAACGGCGGAGAAGACGAAGAGGCCGTCTGAAAGCTCAGCATGGGCAAAATGCCGTCCGCCATTCATTGCCGTCCATTAAAGAAAGAAGGCCGTCTGAAAGCCGTTTCCGCTTCGTTGAAGCTGCGCTTTCAGACGGCCTTTCATGCTTTCAGACGGCCTCCAAGCATCCCGAGCAAGTGCTCCAATCAAGCTATACAAAGGCCGTCTGAAAACGTACAATCCGCCGCCTTTACGCGCCAACGTTCAGCAAAACAAGATTTTATGACACAGCACAGCAGCCAAAACATCGTCGTCGGCCTCTCCGGCGGCGTCGATTCCTCCGTAACCGCCGCCCTGCTCAAACAGCAGGGGCATCAGGTGCGCGGCGTGTTTATGCAAAACTGGGAAGACGACGACAACGACGAATATTGCAGCATCAAACAAGATTCTTTCGACGCCATCGCCGTGGCCGACATACTCGGTATCGACATCGACATCGTCAATTTCGCCGCGCAATACAAAGACAAAGTGTTCGCCTACTTTTTGCAGGAATACGGCGCGGGCCGCACGCCTAATCCCGACGTATTGTGTAATGCCGAAATCAAGTTCAAATGTTTTCTCGATTACGCGATAGAGCAGGGCGCGGACGTGATTGCCACCGGCCATTACGCGCGTAAAGAAGTGCGCGGCGGCGTGCATCATCTGCTCAAAGGTCTCGATGCCAACAAAGACCAAAGCTATTTTCTCTACCGCCTGCGTCCGCACCAGCTCGAACGCGCCGTTTTCCCGCTCGGCGGCTTGGAAAAGCCCGAAGTGCGCCGCCTCGCCGCCGAATACGCGCTGCCCACCGCCGCCAAAAAAGACAGTACCGGCATCTGCTTTATCGGCGAGCGGCCGTTCCGCGAATTTCTGCAACAATACCTGCCCACGCACAACGGCGCGATGGTTACGCCCGAGGGCAAAACCGTCGGCGAACATGTGGGGCTGACCTTTTACACCCTCGGCCAGCGCAAAGGCTTGGGCATCGGCGGCGCGGGCGAGCCGTGGTTTGTGGTCGGCAAAAACCTGCCGCGCAACGAGCTGATCGTGGTGCAGGGGCACGACCATCCGCTGCTTTATACAAACAGCCTCGTGATGAACGATTTGAGTTTCACGCTGCCCGAACGCCCCGCGCCCGGCCGCTACACCTGCAAAACCCGTTACCGCATGGCCGATGCCGCCTGCGAATTGCGCTATTTGGACGATGACACAGCCGAACTGGTTTTCGAGGAGGCGCAATGGGCGGTTACGCCCGGCCAATCCGCCGTGCTTTACGACGGCGATGTCTGCCTCGGCGGCGGCGTGATTGTGTCCACCGACAAGCCCGTGATTGTGGCCGCGTAGGCATTTCAGACGGCCTTATTTGAAAACATACAAACGTATCGGCAATCGGTTTTTACAAGGCAAAAGACCGTCTGAAAAACCAAGTTCCCCAAGCAACATCATTCCCGCGCGGGCGGGAATGACGGTCTTAGGACATAACCTGATAATTCAAAGGCCGTCTGAAACGGGTTTTCAGACGGCCTCCAACCAAGAAAGACATATATATGGAAAAACTCTGGCTGAGCAGCTACGAAAAAGGCGTCAACGCCGAAATCGACATCACGCGCTACCAATCGATTACCGACGTTTTCAACCAAAGCGCGGAAAAATTCGCCGACCGACCCGCCTTCCAAAACATGGGCAAAACGCTCACCTACGCCGAAACCGCCAAGCTGATTACCGATTTCGCCTCCTATCTGCAAAACGTATTGAAACTGCCGCGCGGCGAGCGCGTCGCCATCATGATGCCCAACCTGCTGCAATACCCGATTGCCCTGTTCGGCGCCTTGCAGGCCGGCATGGTAGTGGTCAACACCAATCCGCTTTACACGCCGCGCGAACTCGAACACCAGCTCAAAGACAGCGGCGCCAGCGTGATTGTCGTGTTGGAAAACTTCGCCGACACGCTCGCATCGGTTTTGCCGAAAACCCAAATCAAACACGTCATCGTTGCCAGTGTCGGCGACCTGCTCGGCGCCATCAAAGGCCGTCTGATTAATTTCGTGCTGCGGCACATTAAAAAAATGGTGCCCGAATACCGCATTGACGGTGCTGTCGGCTTTCAGACGGCCTTAAAACAGGGCGCGGCGCAGCCGTTTCAAAAAACCGACATCAAACGCGAAGACACCGCCTTTCTGCAATACACCGGCGGCACCACCGGCGTGGCCAAAGGCGCGGTGTTAAGCCACGGCAACATCTGCGCCAATATGATGCAGGCGGCCGAATGGATTAAAAACCAACTGCGCCAAGGCGAAGAAACCGTTATCGCCGCCCTGCCGCTCTACCATATTTTCGCGCTCACGGTGAACCTGATGATTTTCACCAACGCCGGTTCGCGTATCATCCTGATTACCAACCCGCGCGACATGAAACGCTTTATCGGCGACATGAAAAAAGAACGCATCAGCGTGTTTATCGGCGTCAACACCCTGTTTAACGGCCTTACCAACCAGGCCGAATTTGCCGAAGTTGATTTTTCCAACCTGCGCCTCACCCTCGGCGGCGGCATGGCCACGCAAAAAGCTGTGGCCGAAAAATGGAAAAAAATCACCGGCACGCCCATCGTCGAAGCCTACGGCCTCACCGAAGCCAGCCCCGGCGTGTGCTGCAACCCCCTAAATATCGAAGCATACAGCGGCGGCATCGGCCTGCCCGTCCCCTCCACCGAAATCGAATTGCGCGATGCCGAGGGCAAAGAAGTCGGCGTGGGACAGCCGGGCGAAATGTGGATACGCGGCCCGCAGGTGATGCAGGGCTATTGGAACCGCCCCGAAGAAACCGCCAAAGCCATTGATGAGCGCGGCTTTCTCGAAACCGGCGACATCGCCGTAATGGACGAAAAAGGCTGGTTCAAACTGGTCGACCGCAAAAAAGACCTCATCGTCGTCTCCGGCTTCAACGTTTACCCCAACGAAATCGAAGAAGTCATCGCCCACCACGACAAAGTGATGGAAGTCGCCTGCATCGGCGTGCCCAACGACAAAACCGGCGAAGCCCTCAAAGTGTTCGTCGTAAAAAAAGACCCCAGCCTCACCAAAGAAGAACTCACCGCCTTCTGCCGCACCGAGCTAACCGGCTACAAAGTGCCCAAAGACATCGAATTCCGCGACGAGCTGCCCAAATCCAACGTCGGCAAAATCCTGCGCCGCGAGCTGAAAGAAACGCAGAAATAAAAACGCAAAAACAGCATAAGGCCGTCTGAAAACACTTTCAGACGGCCTCCCTTTTACCGCCAAACGCATGATTTGCCTTTCCCCCGCCCCGCGCATACAATCCGCCGCTTTTGCACCCACACAAGAAAGAACGCCATGACCGCCGTTTCCCCCATTCCCGAAATCCTCGCCGACATCCAGGCCGGCAAAATGGTCATCATCACCGACGCCGAAGACCGCGAAAACGAAGGCGACCTCGTCATGGCCGCCCAATTCGTCACCCCCGAAGCCGTCAACTTCATGATCAAACACGCACGCGGCCTCGTCTGCCTGCCCATGGCCGACCGCCTCGTCGACCGCCTCAACCTGCCGCAAATGACGCAGAAAAACGGCGCGCAATACGGCACCAACTTCACCGTTTCCATCGAAGCGGCCGAAGGCATCTCCACCGGCATCTCCGCCGCCGACCGCGCCCACACCATCCGCACCGCCGTATCCCCAGAAGTAGCGCCCCCCGACATCGTCCAGCCCGGCCACATCTTCCCCCTGCGCGCGCAAAAAGGCGGCGTGCTCGTGCGCGCCGGCCACACCGAAGCCGCCGTCGACCTCGCGCAAATGTGCGGCCTCATCCCTGCCGGCGTCATCTGCGAAATCCTCAACGACGACGGCACCATGGCGCGCATGCCCGAGTTGAAAACATTCGCCGCCGAACACAACATCAAAATCGGCACCATCGCCGACCTCATCGAATACCGCAGCCGCACCGAAAGCCTGCTCGAAGACATGGGCGACAACGAAATACACACCCCCTGGGGCGCGTTCCGCCAGCACGTTTACGTCGACAAACTCACCGGTGAAACCCACCTCGCCCTCGTCAAAGGCGAAATCTCCCCCGAACGCGAAACCCTCGTGCGCGTGCACGAACCCTTCGGCGCCATGGACTTCCTGCACACCGACCCCGGCCACTCCTGGCCGCTGCCCGCCGCACTCGAGCGCCTGCAACAGGCTGACAGCGGTGTCGCCATCCTCCTGCACCGTACCGAAGACGGCGCCGCCCTGCTCGAACGCACCCTGCTGAAAACCGACCGCCAAATCAAAAAATGGGATAGGAAAACCTACGGCATCGGCGCGCAAATCCTCGCCGCCCTCGGCGTAAAAAAAATGCGCGTCATGGGCAAACCCTCGTCGATGAACAGCCTCAACGGCTTCGGCCTGGAAGTCGAAGGTTTCGAAGAGGCAGACAAAGCCTGATCCAGCCGCCCTCTGCCGCAGACAAAAGGCCGTCTGAACGCCCGCTTGGGGTTTTCAGACGGCCTTTCTGCTTTCTGTTTGCCCGACACACTTTCAGACGGCCTCTAAGGCCGTCTGAAACCTATCGGACAGAAGAGTTCCTTCTCCTGCCCTGCGGGGAGAGAGCTAGCGTGAGGGCTTACGCCGCTGCGGTAACTTTTGCAGGACATCGGCGCAAATGCAGTTCTGCGAACTGCCCCCACCAACTCTGCCCCCTGCGCTTGGGCGCAGGAAGGCAGTTTGGTGCGTAGCGGGATTTTCAGTTTTTCAGACGGCCTCTGAGGCCGTCTGAAACTGCCGAGGCCGCCCGTTGCGGCAAAGTGTCGGATACGGATATCCGGCCTACAAGGCTTGATGCACCGATCGGATATATTCCACCGCCTGCCAATATCCTTTTTGCGCCGCTTTGTTTATCCAATCCAGCGCCTGATCGCGATGGTCTTGCAGCAGCAGAATACCCAGTTCGTGCATGGCTTGGGCATTGCCCTTTTCGGCAGCAGATGCCAACAAAGCGGTGCATTTGCCCAAATCGGCTTCGGTGCCTAAATCGCCTGTTTTATAGATTTCCGCCAGCGTGATAACGGCTTCGTCCCATCCTGCCGACGCACACTTTTGATAGATAAGCAGGGCTTTTTTATCGTCTTGGGCAATATGGTTGGCCGTATGGAATCTCAATGCGCCGGCCAGCTTCATGCCAGAGGGCAGATTGCCGCGACGGAAATCGTTTTCCAATGCTTCGTAATATTTTCCATAGGCTTCTTCTACGGTCTGCTTGTCGGGGCTGCCGAAATTTCGCCGCTTGTAATCATAGATATAGGCCAGCATGCCGTAGGCTTCTGCCACACCCGAACGGATCAGCGATTGAACCAGCGGCAAAGCACGGTCGACTTCGAGATTGTCTATCAGCTCTTCGGCCGTTTTTAACATTTCATCATTCACCATAGGATTTCTCAATTTCGCAGGTCGAATTACCGAATCCGACAGCTGTTTGCCAAACGGCAGAGGCCGTCTGAAGCCGAAACGACGCAGTGAAAATGTTGGGTTTTCAGTCCAAGCTGCCTCTGAATAAATGCAAAGGCCGTCTGAAACCTCCGTAGGCTGTCTGTTGGCCAGGGTGTCGGATACAAGTATCCGACCTACGGTTTTTTTCAGACGGCCTCAATGCAGGTGCTCATAAATCTTTTCGGCCAGTGCTTTGCTGATGCCTTCGACTTGTTCCAAATCTTCTTTGCTGGCGGCAACGACGCCGCGCAGGCCGCCGAAGCGGGTGAGCAGGGCTTGGCGGCGTTTGCTGCCTACGCCGGGGATGTCGCTTAAGGAGGAGGTAACACGGGCTTTGTCGCGTTTTTTTCGGTGGCCGGTGATGGCGAAGCGGTGCGATTCGTCGCGCACGGTTTGCAGGAGGTGCAGGGCGGGGCTATTGGGCGGCAGGCGGAAGGTTTCGCCGGTGAACGGGAGAATGAGTTCTTCCATGCCGGCTTTGCGTTCCGGGCCTTTGGCGATGCCGACCAAGGGAATGTGCAGACCGAGTTCTTCCCATACGGATACGGCGATGCTGATTTGTCCTTTGCCGCCGTCAATCAATACGACATCGGGCCATTTGACGGCCTCGCCGTTGGCTTCGGCTTCCTGCATTTTGCCGTAGCGACGGGTGAGGACTTCGCGCATGGCGGCGTAGTCGTCGCCGGGTTTGGCGGTGGTGATGTTGTAGCGGCGGTATTGCGAGGGCTGGATGTTGTGCTCGTCGTACACGACGCACGATGCGATGGTGGCTTCGCCTTGGGTGTGGCTGATGTCGAAGCATTCGAGGCGGTTTAGGCCGTCTGAATCCATGTTGAGGATTTTGGCCAGCTCGCTGATGCGCTGCTGCTGGCCGGTTTGTTGCAGGCGGCGTTGGGCAATCGCCATTTGTGCGTTTTGTTCCGCCATTTTCAGCCAGACTTTGCGTTCGCCTATGGTTTTGGTTACGAACTGCATTTGTTTGCCGTGTTCGCCCTCTAAGGCTTCTTTCAATGCGTCGGGGACGAGGAAGTTGCTGATGATGATGTCGGGTTTGCTTTTGCCCAGATAGTGTTGGGCGACGAAGGCTTCGGCGTAGTCTTGCCCGTTTGGTTCGGGGTCGTTTTTGGTGTCGGGGAAGAAGCTTTTGTCGCCGACGTGCCGCCCGCCGCGTATGCTGACCCAGTGTACGCAGACAAGGCCGTCTGAAACGGCGAGCGCGAGCAGGTCGATGTCGTTGGGGTTGTTGGGGTTTTTGCTGTCGATGAACTGGTTGCTCTGCATGACGCCGAGTGCTTGGATTTGGTCGCGGTAGCGGGCGGCTTCTTCAAATTGCAGGTTGGCGGCGGCGGTCTGCATTTTGTGTTGTAAGGTGCGGGTCAGTTCGTCGGTTTTGCCGTTGAGGAAAGTGGCGGCTTGGCGCACGCTGTCGCGGTAGTCTTCTTCGCTGATGTGTCCGACGCAGGGCGCGGTGCAGCGTTTGATTTGGTAGAGCAGGCAGGGGCGGTCGCGGTGTTCGAACACGCTGTCTTCGCAGGTGCGCAGCATGAACACTTTTTGCAGAACCTGAATGCTGTCCCGCACGGCGTTGCTGTTGGGATAGGGACCGAAATATTGGTTGGGCTTTTTGAGCGTGCCGCGATAGTAGGCCATCTGCGGAAAGGCGTGGCCGCTGAGCATGAGATAGGGGTAGCTTTTGTCGTCGCGGAAGAGGATATTGTATTTGGGCGACAGGGCTTTGATGAAGTTGTTTTCGAGAATCAGGGCTTCGGCTTCGGAGCGGGTAACGGTGGTTTCGATGTGGTGCACCTGTTTTACCATCAGCGCGATGCGCGGCGAGTGGTCGTTTTTCTGGAAATAGCCCGACACGCGCCGCTTCAGGTTGACGGCTTTGCCGACATACAGCACGTTGCCCGAGCGGTCGAAAAAGCGGTACACGCCGGGTAGCAGCGGCAGGTTTTTGAGAAACAGCGGAATGTCGAAATGGTCTTGCATGGCGTGGCGGAGATTTTTTGTTTTTCAGACGGCCTGCATTATACCGAGGCAGCGAAAGGCCGTCTGAAAGCACACAACCGGGCTTTCAGACGGCCTTTTGGGTTTGATATGGAAACTTAACGCTTGCTGTGTTTGCGGAAATATTCCCACTCTTCCACCACACTGCCGTCGGGCAGGTGGCACATGGCGTATTCGTTGCCCTCTGCGTCCTTGCGCGGCTCGAGTTTGCCGCCGCGTTCGACGCAGAACACGGAAGCGGGATTGGCCATACCGACGGCGGGCGGCGGCGCGTCGGTGGTTTTGCCGTTTTTTTTGGCACAGGCCGACAGCACGGCGGCGGCGAGAATCAGGGCGAGAGCGGTTGCGGGTTTCATGGCGGGATACCTTTCTTTTTAACGGATTAATGACGGGAAAGATCAGAAGGGCGGCGGGCATCGCGGGCAAACTGCTGCGCGCAGTAAGCGCTGCCGCCCGCGCGGTATTTGTTACCCTCAATTCCGCCCAAAGGCTCGGAACACGACGGGGAGCCGCCCGCCACACCCTGCCACGGCGCGGCGCAGGCGGACAAAACGGCAGATGCGGCCAGCAACAGCAAAACGGTTTTCATATGATTCCTTTCAGACGGCCTTTTTAAACGGGCGGATTGTACCGTCAAACGCCGCCCTTCTGCCGCCGTTCGCGGAAAAAAGCCCGCAGCAGGGCGCGGCTCTCGTCGGCCAGAATGCCGCCGAACACCGCCGTATGGCTGTTCAGACGGCCATCGGCAAACAAATCGCACACACTGCCCGCCGCGCCGCTTTTGGGCTCGGCCGCGCCGAACACCACCCTCGCCACCCGCGCCTGCAACAGGGCGGAAGCGCACATCGCGCACGGCTCGAGCGTCACATACACATCGCAGCCGTCCAGCCGCATACTGCCGAGCCGCCGCCCCGCCGCCGAGAGCGCACGGATTTCCGCGTGCGCGCTGACATCGCAGTCGGCCAGACAGCGGTTGTGTGCCGCCGCCAGCACCTCGCCGCCGCGCACCACCACCGCCCCCACCGGCACTTCCCCCAACGCCGCCGCCGTTTGCGCCTGCCGCAACGCCTGCCGCATAAAGCCTTCGGCCTCTGCGGCATCGGGCGGCAGGGCGGCGGGCGGGCGGCGTTTCACCTCCTCCCACAGCGCGGCCTTGTCCGCCTCCGTCAACGCGCGCGCGTCCGTGCCCGCGCATTCCGCCGCCAGCTGCCACAACACACTGCGCGTTACCGTGCAGCCCGCCGCTTTAAGCAGCAAAAAAGCCTGCGCCGCTCCCGTCCGCCGCAAATCCCCGCGCGTCAGCATGCCCAGCGCATTGAGGGCGCGGACGACGGAAGGGGCAAAAGGCGGCGTGGCAAGAAGCATGGTTTCGGAATTGTTTGGAAAAAAGTCGGGAAACGGGTTTGCGCGGCTTGAGGCCGTCTGAAACTTAGCGGATTGCCGTGTCCCCGTTAGGGTGGGGTTTGCGCCGCTGCGGCGACTTTGACAGGACATCGGCGAAATGCGGTTCTGCCAACTGCCCGCGCTTGAAGCGCAGCGGAGAGTTTGATTGGCGGCGGGATCGGCAGTTTTCAGACGGCCTCAATACTAAATACGGGGCAAAACAAAAGCCAAGTCGGCAAACTTGGCTTTGGCTTTTTTGAGTTGGTGGGTCCGGTGGGGATCGAACCCACGACCAAGGGATTATGAGTCCCCTGCTCTAACCCCTGAGCTACAGACCCTGCATGCCGCTTGGGCAGCAAAGCGCGGCATTCTAGCGGCAATTGTTGCCGAAGACAAGGGCGGCGGGAATTTTATCGGCAAAAGGCCGTCTGAAAACGAAGTTTCGACGACGTTAAAACTTTCAGACGGCCTTTCCCTACCCTATCACCGCGTTACAGGCTTGTAGCGAATCCGTTTCGGTTTCGCTCCCTCTTCGCCCAAACGGCGTTTTTTATCGGCTTCGTATTCCTGATAGTTGCCGTCGAAGAACACCCATTTGGAGTCGCCCTCGCAGGCGAGAATGTGCGTGGCAATGCGGTCGAGGAACCAGCGGTCGTGCGAAATCACCATCACGCTGCCGGCAAATTCCAAGAGTGCGTCTTCCAGCGCGCGCAGGGTTTCTACGTCCAGGTCGTTGGACGGTTCGTCCAGCAGCAAGACGTTACCGCCGCTCAATAAGGTTTTTGCCAAGTGCAGACGGCCTCTCTCGCCGCCCGACAGGTTACCGGCGATTTTACTTTGGTCGCTGCCTTTAAAGTTGAAGCGTCCCAAATACTGCCGCGCAGGGATTTCAAACTGGCCGACCTGCAAGATATCGCGGCCTTCGGCGATGTTGTCGAACACGGTTTTGTCGTTTTGCAGGCCGTCGCGGCTTTGGTCGATGAGCGACATTTTGACGGTTTGTCCAATCTTGACTTCGCCGCTGTCGGGCTGCTCTTTGCCCGCAATCAGTTTGAATAAAGTAGATTTGCCCGCGCCATTCGCACCAATCACGCCGACAATCGCGCCTGCTGGGATTTTGAAACTCAAATCGTCGATTAAAACGCGGTCGCCGAAGGATTTGGATACGTTCACAAATTCAATCACTTCGTTGCCCAAACGCTCGGCGACGGGGATGAAGATTTCCTGCGTTTCGTTGCGTTTTTGGTATTCGTAGTTGGACATTTCTTCAAAACGCGCCAAGCGGGCTTTGGATTTGGCCTGGCGGCCTTTGGCGTTTTGGCGCACCCATTCCAATTCCTGCTTCATGGCTTTGACGCGGGCGGCTTCGGATTTGGCTTCGTTTTCCAAGCGTTTTTCTTTTTGCTCCAGCCACGAAGAGTAATTGCCTTTCCACGGAATGCCGTGGCCGCGGTCGAGTTCCAAAATCCATTCGGCGGCGTTGTCGAGGAAATAGCGGTCGTGTGTTACGGCGACGACGGTGCCGGGGAAGCGCACGAGAAATTGTTCCAGCCATTCGACGGATTCTGCGTCCAAGTGGTTGGTCGGCTCGTCCAACAGCAGCATATCGGGCTTGGAAAGCAGGAGTTTGCACAGGGCGACGCGGCGTTTTTCACCGCCCGAAAGCACGCCGATTTTGGCATCCCAATCGGGCAGGCGCAGCGCGTCGGCGGCGATTTCCAATTCGTGTTCCGCGCCGCCGCCGGTGCTGCTGCCCGCCGCGATGATGGCTTCCAAACGGCCTTGTTCTTCGGCCAGCGCGTCAAAATCGGCATCGGGATTGGCGTATTCGGCATACACTTCTTCCAAACGCTTCTGCGCGGCGGCCACTTCGCCCAAGCCGCTTTCCACTTCTTCGCGCACGGTTTTTTCTGGGTCAAGCTCGGGCTCTTGCGGCAGATAGCCGATTTTGATACCGCCCATCGGCACGGCTTCGCCTTCAAATTCGGTGTCCACGCCCGCCATAATGCGCAACACGGTGGACTTGCCCGCGCCGTTCAAGCCGAGCAAACCGATTTTCGCGCCGGGGAAAAATGACAGGGAAATGTCTTTGATGATGGTTTTCTGCGGCGGCACAACCTTGCTCACGCGCAGCATGGAATAGACGTATTGTTGGGACATGGGGGCTCCTTATATGAAACGGGGAAAGGTTGGAAGGCCGTCTGAAAACGGATTCGGGGTTTCAGACGGCCTGACTAAAAGAATGCCTGCAAACGGCGTTGAGGCCGTCTGAAAGCGGTTTTTTACGCTCGGCGGCATACGGCATCAGCCGCGTGCCATCAACAAAACAAAAACCAAGCCGAACAGTATCGCCAGCAGCACGCCGACGGTGGCGGCAATCATGGCTCTGCTGTCGGCGCGGACTTTTTCCAGTCGGGTTTGCGCCTCGATCAAACGGGTTTCCGCCTCGGTGAGCGCCGTCTGCGCCCGCATCATCTCGGCTTTGGCGGCGCACTCTTCGGGCGTACCGTTCTGTTGTTCGTCCATGCTTTTCTCCTTTCGGCATCTGCTTTGAGGCCGTCTGAAAGCCGAAGGATTCGGTTTTTCTGTTTTCAGACGGCCTTTTCAGACGGCCTTTACCGTGTTTATTTCTCCAAAGCGTCGTTCAGCCGTTTTTCAATCAGATCGGCGTCGAAAGATTTGGCAATCAGCTCGAAGCGGCTGTCGCGCCGCCAGGCGACTTGGTTGGCACCCCATTTTCCGTCCACCCAGTTGAGCCACACCCATGTGCCGAGCACTTGGAACACGCCTTTGGCGCGCACCAGCCCTTCGGTGAGTTTGGGCAGCTCGTCGAAGAAGGCGGTGAGCCGTTCGCCGTCGAAATCGCAGCCTGCGGGGAAGGTGTAGCCTTGCGACTGGAAGCCCATGGTGTTGTCGGGCAGCGATTCGCTTTTCAGACGGTAGCGCGGTTTTTCGATTACGGGGATGTCGAGCCAGGCGATGTCGAGCTGCGCGTTCTGCACTTCGGCCACTTTGGCCTTGGGCGGGAAGAGTTTGCCCGCTTTGTCGCGGAAGACGGCCAGCTCTTCTGCGGTGCAGAGGTCGGTTTTGCTGGCAATCAGGATGTCGCACACGCTGACCTGGTCTTTATAGAGAGCCTGGTTGGCGTAATCGGGGTTGACGAACTGGCGCGGGTCGACAACGGTAAACACGGCGGCGATGTCGATTTGCGGCGCAAACGGAGCGGCTTTGAGTTCATCGATCACGCTGGCGGCATGGGCGAGGCCGCTGGCTTCGATCATCACGCGGTCGGGCTCGTTGCGCAGCAGTTTGGCCAGCGCGCTGCCCATCTGCGGGCCGGCGGCGCAGCACAGGCAGCCTCCGGCGATTTCGGCCACGGGGATGCCTTCGTCGCTCAAAACCGCGCCGTCGATGCCGATTTCGCCGAACTCGTTAACCAGTATCACCCATTTTTCGTCGGGATTTTTTTGCGCCATCAGGCTTTTGAGGGCGGTGGTTTTGCCCGTGCCGAGAAAGCCGGAAATCAGATGGATTTTGGTTTTTTTCAATGACATTTTGCGCACACTCCCGTCAATACCAAATGTTCTTCGGTCAGCTCGAAACCGCTTTCGCCCAAAGCACGCTGCAAATCCGCCCACTGGCGGCTGAGCGTTTGTTCGTCCACCGCTCCGCACTCGGTGCAGACCAGGATAAAGGCACTGTGGCTGTGGCCGTTTTGTTCTTCATGGCCGTGCTCGCGGCAGTTGTGGCGGGCGTGGCTGCACAGCACATAGCCGTTTACTGCCGCGATTTTGTGCAAAACGCCCTGCTCCACCCAGAAATCGAGGGCGCGGTAGGCCGTGGGCGGGGCGACGGGGCTGCTGCTGGCCTTCTGCATGGCCGAGAGCACCTGATAGGCTTTGATAACGCCTTCCTGTTCCAACACGATGTCGAGCACCTGCTCGCGCAGCGCAGTAACCTGCGCGCCGTTCAGCCGCGCCTGATCGATAATTTTCTGCTTCATGGTTGTCCGTTCCTATTTTCAGA
This sequence comes from Neisseria sp. 23W00296, assembly GCF_044772855.1. Classification (NCBI taxonomy): domain Bacteria; kingdom Pseudomonadati; phylum Pseudomonadota; class Betaproteobacteria; order Neisseriales; family Neisseriaceae; genus Neisseria; species Neisseria sp. 23W00296. The sequence goes on from NZ_CP173024.1 coordinate 1,436,661, forward strand.
CGGCCTCGGGCGCCGCCTTTAAAAAATTATAGCGGCAGCAAACAGATGATTACTGCCGAAACGGGTGGATTATACCCGAAAGGCCGTCTGAAAACGGCGCGCCCCGCAGCGGCGGGCGATATAATGGCGGCCGTCTGAAACACACGGAACAAACGCCATGCCGAAAATCACCCTGATTGCCGCCCGCGCCGCCAACGGCGTGATCGGTGCGGACAACAAAATGCCCTGGCACCTGCCGGAAGACTTCGCCTTTTTCAAAGCCCGCACGCTGGGCAAGCCCGTTGTGATGGGGCGCAAAACCTGGCAGTCGCTGCCGAAAAAACCGCTGCCCGGGCGGCGCAATATCGTTGTCACGCGTCAGGCGGACTTTGCCGCAGAGGGCGCGGAAACCGCCGCTTCCCTTGCCGCCGCGTTCGCTTTGTGTGCCGGTGAAGAAGAAACCATCGTGATGGGCGGCGGCGAGATTTACGCGCAGGCGATGGCGCAGGCTACCGATTTGCGTATCACCGAAATCGCGCTGGAAGCGGCGGGCGACGCGTTTTTCCCAAACATCGATCCCGCGCTGTGGCATGAGGCGGAACGCACGGAACACGTCTCTGCCGACGGCCTGCGCTATGCTTTCGTGCATTATGTGCGCACGCCTTCGACGGAATAAGCCGCCGAAGGAACAAAAGGCCGTCTGAACAAAGGCCGTCTGAAAGCGTGTTTCCGCTTTGTTGGAACGCGCTTTCAGACGGCCTTTTTCCGTTTGCCAAACCAGGACGCGCAGACAAAAAGTGCTAGAATGCGCGGTTTCTTTTCACTTTTCAGACGGCCTCACCATGTGCAAAAACCATCACGACAACGACACTATCCGCATCCGCGGCGCGCGCACGCATAATTTGAAAAACGTCGATTTGGACATTCCGCGCCACAAGCTGGTGGTGGTCACGGGGCTGTCGGGCAGCGGCAAGTCGTCGCTGGCGTTTGACACGCTGTATGCCGAAGGGCAGCGGCGTTATGTCGAGAGCCTGTCCGCCTATGCGCGGCAGTTTTTGCAGATGATGGACAAACCCGACGTCGATTTGATCGAAGGCTTATCTCCCGCGATTTCCATCGAGCAGAAATCCACCAGCCACAACCCGCGTTCCACCGTCGGCACGGTTACGGAAATCCATGATTACCTGCGCCTTTTGTACGCCCGCGTCGGCACGCCGTATTGCCCCGAACACAATCTGCCGCTGTCGAGCCAAACCGTGTCGCAGATGGTCGATGCCGTGTTGAAGCTGCCGGAAGACACGCGCGTGATGATTCTGGCGCCGGCGGTGCGCGAGCGTAAGGGCGAGTTTGTCGATTTCTTTGCCGACTTGCAGGCGCAGGGTTTTGCGCGGGTACGCGTGGACGGCGAGGTCTATCAGCTTGACGAAGTGCCGAAGCTGGAAAAAAACATCAAACACAATATCGACGTGGTCATCGACCGCGTGAAAGTGAAGGCGGACATCAAGCAGCGGCTGGCGGAAAGTTTTGAAACCGCGCTGCGCCACGGCAACGAGCGCGCGCTGGCGATGGAGATGGACAGCGGCGAAGAACATTGGTTTTCCGCACGTTTCGCCTGCCCCGTGTGTTCGTACAGCCTGCCCGAATTGGAGCCGCGCCTCTTTTCGTTCAACAACCCGATGGGTTCCTGCCCCACTTGCGACGGCTTGGGCAACACCAATTTCTTCGACCCCGAAAAAGTGGTCGCCCATCCCGAATTGTCGTTAGCTTCGGGGGCGATTGACGGCTGGGACAAGCGCAATCAGTTCTATTTCCAAATGATTCAGTCGCTGGCGCGGCATTATGGTTTCGATGTGCAGGCTGCTTGGGAAACGCTACCTGAAAAAGTGAAAAAAGTCGTGTTGCACGGCTCAGGCAAGGAAGTCATTGATTTTACTTACCTGTCCGAACGCGGCACCACCTTTAACCGCAGCCACGCCTTCGAAGGCATCATTCCCAATCTCGAACGCCGCTATCGCGAAACCGACAGCGAAACCGTGCGCGAAAAACTGCGTGAATACCAAAACCACCGCGCCTGCCCGAGCTGCGGCGGCGCACGTTTGCGCAAAGAAGCGCGCTACGTTTACGTCAGCGGTGAACCCTTGCACGAAGTTTCCGCCTGGCCGCTGACCAAAACCCACCAATTCTTTGAAACGCTGGATTTAGACGGCAACAAAAAACAAATCGCCGAAAAAATCCTCAAAGAAATCACCGAGCGGCTCGGCTTCCTGATTAACGTCGGGCTGGATTACCTGAACTTGAGCCGCTCCGCCGAAACCCTTTCCGGCGGTGAAGCCCAGCGCATCCGCCTCGCCAGCCAAATCGGCAGCGGCCTGACCGGCGTGATGTACGTTTTGGACGAACCTTCCATCGGCCTGCACCAGCGCGACAACGACCGCCTGCTCGCCACCCTCAAACGCCTGCGCGATTTGGGCAACAGCGTGATTGTGGTCGAACACGACGAAGACGCCATCCGCGAAGCCGATTTCGTCGTCGATATGGGCCCGGGCGCAGGCGAACACGGCGGTAACGTATTGATTGCCGATACGCCCGAAAACGTCGCCAAATGCGAAAAATCCATTACCGGACAATACCTCAGTGGCAAAAAATCCATTGCCGTGCCGTCTGAACGCACGCCCGTCAATCCCGACCGAATGCTCGTCCTCAAAGGCGCACGCGGCAACAACCTCAAAAACGTTACCCTCGAACTGCCGCTCGGTTTGATTACCTGCATCACCGGCGTATCCGGCAGCGGCAAGTCCACCCTGATTAACGACACCCTCGCCAAAATCACCGCCCGCGAACTCAACCGCGCCCAAGAAGAACCCGCCCCATACGACGACATCCGCGGCCTCGAACATCTCGACAAAGTCATCAACGTCGACCAATCCCCCATCGGCCGTACCCCGCGCTCCAACCCCGCCACCTACACCGGCCTGTTCACCCCCATCCGCGAACTCTTCGCCGGTGTCCCCCTCTCGCGCGAACGCGGCTACAACGTCGGGCGTTTCTCCTTCAACGTCAAAGGCGGCCGCTGCGAAGCCTGCCAAGGCGACGGCGTGATTAAAGTCGAAATGCATTTCCTGCCCGATGTGTACGTCCCCTGCGAAGTCTGCCATGGCAAACGCTACAACCGCGAAACCCTCGAAATCCAATACAAAGGCAAAAACATCAGCCAAGTCCTCGACATGACCGTCGAAGAAGCCCGCGAATTTTTCGACGCCGTCCCCACCGTATCGCGCAAACTGCAAACCCTGATGGACGTAGGCTTAGGTTACATCCGCCTCGGCCAGTCCGCCACCACCCTCTCCGGCGGCGAAGCCCAACGCGTCAAACTCGCCCTAGAGCTATCCAAACGCGACACCGGCAGAACACTCTACATCCTCGACGAACCCACCACCGGCCTGCACTTCGCCGACATCGCCCTGCTGCTGGAAGTCATAGGCCGTCTGAAAGGCAAAGGCAACTCGATTGTGATTATCGAGCATAATCTGGATGTGATTAAAACCGCGGATTGGATTGTGGACTTAGGGCCGGAAGGCGGCGATGGTGGTGGTATAATTATTGCTTCAGGTAGCCCTGAACAGGTGGCAAAGGTTAAGGGGAGTTATACTGGGAAGTATTTGAAAGTGGTTTTATAATTTCAATATTGATAAGGAAACATAAATGGAATTTAAGGATATCGAATTTGGCAAAGCATCAGGAGAAACAGAGGGATCTCGTTATCCAGAATTGCTAAAAAAAGCCTATTTAGATTATAAAAACATATACCAAGAAATTGAATCTGGTAACAATTTCCTTGTATTAGGTCATAAAGGATGTGGCAAATCAGCCATTGCAGAAAAACTACGTTTAGAAGCAAAAGAAAAACGAGTTTCTGTCATCAGATTGCAAGAATTCCCTTTTAAATCTTTTGGAAAGATTTTTTCAGGTCAAGCTGAACCAGAAGCCAAATACCCAACATCTTGGTCTTGGCTGCTTCTATTGGCAATAATTGATGAACTAAGACATGATCATGGGGCAAGAGATGCAGTAAATATTGAGTACAATAAAGCTATTGATAAACTTGATGAGTTTGGACTTCTTTCATCATCAGATTTAAAAAGTGTTGCGGTAAAATCTAGTAAAAAAGAATTTAAAATTCAAATCCCTAAAATTTTAGAGTATTCTACCGCTGGCTCAACTCAAGGCAACTCATATGAAACAATTTTTACGGATTTAGTTTCTTTTTTAAAAGAATTAGTTATCAATTATTCTACTGAGGGTGGTCTAATTCTAATAATTGATGGTTTAGATGATATTCTAACTTCTAGAGAAGTACAATATCAAGCTCTATCAGCACTAATTTTTGAAGCTGAGAGGCTTAATTTATTATTTTTTTCTAACAAAAAAAAAATTCATATTGTTATCCTTTGTCGAACTGAACTATATGAAAAACTACCAAACCCAAATAAAAATAAATTAAGAAAAGACTTTGGATTTGAATTAAACTGGTATCAAGATACTGATTATGCTGAAGGGTCTAACTTAGTAAAACTAGTAAACTTAAGAGCAAAATTATCTTTTAATAAAGAAATTGATATTTTTAAGAATTTTTTCCCTGATACTATTAAAGGAAAGCCATCTCTGCAATATTTACTAGAGATGACAAGACATACACCTCGAGACTTTATTAGCATGATGAACTGCTTAAAAGAAATTGAGACAAATGGAAAATTCACAGAAAACCTTATCATGCAAGGACTAAAAAGATATTCAATAGACTATTTTGAACCTGAGATACGTGATGAAATTGTTGGTTACATCGATATTCATGATTATGAAAGGTTCTATGAAATAATAAGCAAAATTAAACAAAGAGAATTTCCCTATAGTAAATTAAAAGAAATAAGTGAAGTTTCCAAATTAACTGAAGATAATCTGAAAAAGTTGATGAATGTTTTATACGATTGTGGGGCAATCGGAAATAAGTGGAGCAATGGAACATCTAATAGATATGAATTTAAATTTAGAAATAAAAATTCACACTTTAATTCTACTTATACAGTTGTTTTACACAAAGGATTATGGAAGGCATTAAATTTAATATAACTCCTTAGCAGACCGTAGCCTGTAAACCCAACCCACAAGCAAGCCGTAGCCTGCATACTCAAGCAACCGCGTGCGTGGCTGCGCCACACACCCTACCTGTGAATCACACGAAACTTCAAAGCCAATACGTAGGGTGTGTGCGGTACGCACGCACGCGGTTGCTTGATTGACGGTTTACCGTTTCAACTTTTAACTTCGTTGAAGCTAGCGCTTTCAGACGGCCTCCAATGTCGTCTGAAAGCGTCAGCTTCAACAAAGTTTTAAAACCTTAAACAACAAACCATTCCTTCTCCAACACCCAAACCACAAACAAAAATCCTATGGCGCGTTATCGCAGAAACTTCATTGCCAGCGGCACATTCTTTTTCACCGTCAAACTCGCCGACCCAAAATCGCGCCTGCTTGTCGAACATATGACTTATTGCGTGCGGCTTATATTGATGTGCAAAAACAATATCCCTTTGAAACCGTCGCCGTATGCGTGCTGCCGAACCATATTCACGCCATTTGGACGCTACCGCCCGATGATGCGGATTATTCCCTGCGCTGGCGGCTGATTAAAACCAAATTCTCCGCACATTTCCCTCGTACCGAAAACCTGTCCGCCAGCAAACAGCGGCGGCACGAACGCGGTATTTGGCAACGGAGTTTTTACGAACACACCGTGCGCGACGAAATCGATTTGCAGCGTTGCACAGACTATATCCATTTCAATCCCGTCAAACATGGATTATGCGGCAATGTCCGCGATTGGCCGTTTTCGTCGTTTCACCGTTATGTGCGGGATGGATGGCTGCTATTGGATTGGGGCGGAACGAAAGAAACGGCGGTAATGAGTTTTGGAGAGTGAATGCCATAATAAAAAACTACCTAGTGCTGTACCGCCAATTTCCGGAAGGCGAAGATTTGCAGGCTGCCTGAAACCCTCAGCCTTTCGGCTGCCCTGCCAGCGCCATCGGCAAAATAATTAACTGTGCGGGGAAGGTAATAATATCCGCCCCCACCGCAAACGGCAGCATCAACACCTGCGCCGCTCTGGCACTTCTGCTGTTTAAAATCACATCTTTGATGCGGACGGAAACGGTATGAGGCAGCCGCGTTCCCGAAATCCGTTTTTCAGGCTGCCGGTACAGCCGGACTCGGTCCCCGATGGTAGAGTCGCTCATGCACAGGCGGTAGGCATAGGAATCGCGGTACTGCGGTTCGAAACCTAGCTCGGTCAGTATTTTCCGCTCGCTCGCCTGCTGCGCCGGCGAAAGTGCGGGGTCTGGGGAATAGCAAGCGTAGGGTGTGTGGCTCTGCCACGCACGCGGTCGCCAAACACTCCGTGTATGCCGGCTTTTTCAGCCCGCCGTTCAATCCGCCAAACAAAACAGCCTGCGCAACAAAGCGAAGTTGCGAAGCTAAAAAACGATACGGAACACTGAACCCTCTAACCGCGTGCGTGCCTACGGCACACACCCTACAAAGCAGCCTGAAAACCAACCCTTTCAGACGGCCTCAAATGCCGTCTGAAAGCCCAAAAAGCAGCCTGAACCTCCACTTTCAGGCTGCCTTTCCATCCACCACAAGCAAAGGACACCCCATGCCCGCCATTATCACCGACCCCGCCCAACTCGCCACCGCCCAAGCGCGTTTTACCCAAGCCCTGCAAGCCGCCCTCAGCCAAAAAATCCCCTGCACCATCGCCGCCGTCAACGGCGGTTTTGACACCGAAGCCGCCTACTCGCCCGAGCTGGATTTGTGGTACGCGCAAACGCAAGACGGCAAAAAATGCTGGAACGGCTTCGGCATCGGCGCGCCCGCCGCCGGCAAAAAAGCCGCCCTCGCCGCCGAAATCAACTTCCCAGCCGAGGGCGTCAACCGCGCCCTATCCGGCGCATTCGCCCAAGACGAAAACGGTGAAATCCTTGTTTTGCATCGCGGCAAAATCCGCGGCGGCAAAGCCCTGTTTTTCCAATACTACCAAGACGAAACCCTCACCGCAGACGACGGCGGCAAACCCGACACCTTCGCCCTAATCGGCAGCCTGAACGATGCCGACTTCCCCGCCCAACTCGCCGCCTTCGTGCGCCAACTCCTAGAAATCAAAGCCGCCGCCAAACGCGATGCGTGTTGAAACCCGATCGCAGCCCACAATCAAACCGAATAATATGAATCGGCATAAAACGGTTTGGTATAATTTTGCCGCCCGAACTCCTGAGGCCGTCTGAAAACCCTTTCAGACGGCCTCAGCAAAATGCAACCTCTCCGTATCCGTTTCCAAACACCCTTTTCAGACGGCCTCCACAGACCGCCTGAAAACCCACCCCACAGGAGAAATCCCATGAAAGGCATCATCCTTGCCGGCGGCTCCGGCACCCGTCTTTACCCCATCACCCGCGGCGTTTCCAAACAGCTGCTGCCCGTGTACGACAAACCCATGATCTACTACCCCCTGTCCGTGCTCATGCTCGCCGGCATCCGCGACATCCTCGTCATCACCACCCCCGAAGACAACCCCGCCTTCCGCCGCCTGCTCGGCGACGGCAGCCGCTTCGGCATCCATATCGCATACGCCGAACAGCCCAGCCCCGACGGCCTCGCCCAAGCCTTTATCATCGGCGAAGAATTTATCGGCAGCGACAGCGTCTGCCTTGTGCTCGGCGACAACATCTTCTACGGCCAGTCCTTCACCCAAACCCTGTGCCAAGCCGCCGCCAAAAGCCACGGCGCCACCGTCTTCGCCTACCAAGTGCGCGATCCCGAACGCTTCGGCGTCGTCGAATTCGACCAAAACTTCAAAGCCCTTTCCATCGAAGAAAAACCGAGCGAACCCAAATCCGACTGGGCGGTAACCGGCCTTTATTTCTACGACAACCGCGTGATCGACTTCGCCAAACAGGTCAAACCCTCCGCACGCGGCGAACTCGAAATCACCGCCGTCAACCAAATGTATCTCGAAGACGGCAGCCTTTCCGTGCAGCTGCTCGGACGCGGCTTCGCCTGGCTCGACACCGGCACCCACGAGAGCCTGCACGAAGCCGCCGCCTTCGTGCAGACCGTGCAAAACCTGCAAAACCTGCAAGTGGCCTGCCTCGAAGAAATCGCCTGGCGGCAGGGCTGGCTGAATGCCGGCCGGCTCGCAGAACTTGCCCGCCCCATGGCCAAAAACGAATACGGCCAATACCTGCTGCGGCTGTTGGACGGCAGGCAATAAAACGCCTTTGAGGCCGTCTGAAAAGTTTGTTTACTGCATTGCAGTACGCTTTCAGACGGCCTCAAGGCTACCTGAAAGCGCAGCTTCAACGCAGTTAAAGCAAAAGGCCGTCCGAAAACACAGCAGGACAGATCGGACATTGATACTCGGCCTGTGCCCCAAGCAACCAAGGAAGACCATGCAGAAATACAGCAAAATCAACCATGAATACAAATATGTCCTCGTCCACTTTGAGGAAATAGACGACCTGCCCGCTTTATTGAAAAACATAGATTTGAACGAATACGAAATAGGCATCGGCTTCGGCCGCCTCCAACATTATGAATACAAACAGATGATGCGCGAGCAATATCCGAACGACACCAAAAAAAAGCTGGATGCAGATGGATTTGTCCCCGCTTACCGACTATCCCGAAATCAGCAGCCTCTATTTGGAAAACGGCTTTACCGTCCGCAACCTTGATGCCCTATACACGCTCAATCTGCATACTTTGCACTTTGAACCGATGGAAAAAAACGAAATCAAAACCAAAGAAAAGCTGGATTTGTCGCGCCTGAAACACCTGAAATACATAGACGGCGGCTGGGCAAATTTATGGTGAACCTGGGCGGCTGCAAAACGCTGGAAAAAATGAAAATCTGGTTTTACCCCGACCAAGATTTCAGCGAAATCGGGCAACTCAACAGGTTGGAAGAATTAACCATGATCCAATGCAAAACCCTCACCCTGGACGGCATCACCGACATGCCCGCCCTGAAACAAATCGAGCTGAAATACTCGCGCACCCTGCAAAACATCGACGCGCTGGCCAACTGCCCGAACCTAGACCTGGTTTGGATTGAAAAATGCTCCCAACTCATCAACATCAACCTGAAATCCGCTTCCATCAGCCGGCTGCTGCTCGACCGCGTGGCAAATCTCAACTTCCTGCCGCAGCTGCCTAATTTGAAGCGTTTGCTTATTGCCGATTTGAAAGACGGCAATATGCAGCCGATTTTGGATTGTGCAGACCAATTGGAATCAGTCGGCCTATACCCGACCAAACGCCCGCATTACCAATATTCCGAAAGGGAACTGCACGCCCTGCTGGATGCCAAAAAAGCCCGATAAACCGTAGGGCGTGTCGGCATCCAACTTTCAGGCAGCCTCCTACCCCCAACCCGAAAGAACAAACCTATGAACATCCTGATTACCGGCGCCGACGGCCAAGTCGGCCGCGAACTGGTTTTGCAGCTTCAAAACCGCGCCACCGTCCTTGCTGCCAACCGCGCCGCGCTCGACATCACCGATTCCGCCGCCGTCGAACGCACCGTTGCCGGTTTCCGTCCCGACGTCATTATCAACGCCGCCGCCTACACCGCCGTCGATAAAGCCGAAAGCGACGCCGACACCGCCTACGCCGTCAACCGCGACGCCGTACGCCATCTGGCCGAAGCCGCCGCCACACATAAGGCCGTCCTGCTGCACATTTCCACCGATTATGTGTTCGACGGCACGGCCGACGCGCCCTACCGCGAAACCGATCCCGTCAACCCGCAAAGCGTGTACGGCAAAAGCAAACTGGCAGGCGAACAGGCCGCTGCAACCTGTCCGCGCCACATCATCCTGCGCACCGCCTGGGTGTTCGGCGAGTACGGCGGCAACTTCGTCAAAACCATGCTCCGCCTCGGCCGCGAGCGCGACAGCCTCGGCATCGTTGCCGACCAACACGGTGCGCCCACCCCCGCCGCCGACATCGCCGCCGCCCTGATTGCCATCGCCGAACGCAGCCAAGCTCCCGGTTTCGCCGACTGGGGCGTCTATCATTTTTCAGGCTGTCCCTACACCAGCTGGCACGGCTTTGCCGAGCAAATCTTTCAGGCTGCCGCCGCGCAAAACCTGATGCCGAAAATCCCCGAGATCAAAGCCATCGCCACCGCCGACTACCCCACCCCCGCCCGCCGCCCAGCTAACTCGCGGCTGGACTGCACCAAAATCCAAAACACCTTCGGCATCGAAGCGGCAAACTGGCAGGCCGCGCTGGCTGATTTGCAGCCTTACTGCCGATAAACCGCATACTGGCCAACCCTGCCGCCCGTTAAAACGTTTAGGCCGTCTGAAAATACAAAACAGGCATCCGAACCATTGTTCCAAATGCCTGTTTTGTATTTTCAGACGGCCTCAGTCGAGCAATCCGAGCCTCCGGGCCGAATCAAATCAGCGTTTTTCCTTCTTTTGGCAGTTGCCGCACACGCCGTACATATAAAGCGCGTGGTCGACGATGCGGTAGCCGTGTTCTTCGGCCATTCTGTCCTGCAACTCTTCGATTTCCTCGCTGTGGAACTCGGCCACGGCGCCGCATTTGACGCAGACGATGTGGTCGTGGTGGCCGCCGGTGTTGAGTTCGTACACCGCCTTGCCGGTTTCGAAATGGTGACGCAGCAGGATGCCGGCCTGTTCGAACTGGGTCAGCACGCGGTAAATCGTGGCAACGCCGATTTCGATACCGTTTTCCAGCAGCACGCGGTACACATCTTCCGCGCTCATGTGGTCGTCGGGGTGTTTCTCGAACAAATCGAGGATTTTCAAGCGGGGGCCGGTGACTTTCAGGCCGTTGTCCCTGAGTTGAGCTACATTGCTGTCTATAGTCTTTTCCATACCGTTCATACCTTAGTGACGTAATTGCCGCTATAATACGCACTTTTAACGGCTTTGCCCACTAGCAGAATGATAAAAATTTTCAAATGAGAATTTTGTTGTGTCATACTGCCCCTCCCACCCATTCGGAAAGGTTCAATCCGTGAACAAATTTGCAGTTTTGCTGGCCGCAACGGCACTTTTCAGCCTCTCCGCCTGCTCGTCCGAGCGGGTTTCCCATTTCCCCTCCTACAAACTGAAAGTCATTCAGGGCAACCAGCTCGACGCACGCGCCGTCTCCTCCCTGCGCCCCGGTATGAGCCGCGACCAAGTGCAGCTTCTGCTGGGCACGCCGCTCTTACGCTCCGCTTTCCACCAAAACCGCTGGGACTACACCTACGAAATCAGCCGCAACGGCATCATCAACCAGGCCGAAACGCGCAACCTCACTGTCTGGTTTGAAAACGACCGCCTCGTCAAAGCCGAAGGCAACGCCGTCGACTACGCCCGCGAGCAGCTCCAAGCCGCCACACAACAGCCGCAACAATAAGGAGCGAGCGCCATGAATCCCCTGAAAATCGCCATTGCCGGCGCAGACGGCCGCATGGGGCGCGTCTTAATCGAAGCCGTAAACAAACACCCCGATACCGTATTGAGCGGCGCACTCGAACACGCCGCCTCACCCGCGCTCGGCCGCGACGCAGGCTACGCACTCGGCCTCAACACCGGCATTACCATTACTGATGATGCCGAAGCCGTGATTGCCCGAAGCGACGTACTCATCGACTTCACCCGCCCGGAGTCCACCCTCGCCCACCTGCAAAAATGCGTCGCCCACGGCACCAACATCGTTATCGGCACAACCGGTTTTGACGACGCGGGCAAAGCCGCCATTCAGACGGCCGCCGAAAAAATCGGCATCGTCTTTGCCGCCAACTTCAGCGTAGGCGTCAACCTCACATTCCACATTCTCGACACTGTCGCCCGCGTGTTAAACGAAGGCTACGACATCGAAATCATCGAAGCACACCACCGCCACAAAGTCGATGCCCCCAGCGGCACCGCCCTGCGTATGGGCGAAGTGATTGCCCACGCGCTCGGCCGCGATCTCAAAGAATGCGCCGTTTACGGCCGCGAAGGCCACACCGGCGAGCGCGACGCGCAAACCATCGGCTTTGCCACCGTGCGCGGCGGCGACATTGTCGGCGACCATACCGCCCTCTTCGCCGCCGACGGCGAGCGCGTCGAGATCACCCACAAAGCCTCCAGCCGCATGACCTTCGCCTCCGGAGCAGTACGCGCCGCCGTCTGGGCACAAGGAAAAACCGGCCTCTTCGATATGCAGGACGTACTCGGTTTGAAAAACACTTCACAATAAAAATTGCTGCACAGAGGCCGTCTGAAACCCCGTTTTCAGACGGCCTTAAACACTCCCAACCCTTTTCAGACGGCCTTTGCCATGAACCCCCTAATCCCCACCGACCGCAATACCGCCTGCGAATGGCGCAGCGAAAGCACGCAGAAACCGCCGAAAAACGCCGTTTTCCTGCGTGAAACCAACGCCGCCGCCGTCCTGCAAAACGCCCGTGCCGACACCGCCACCGTCTTTACCGGCGACTTCCACAACGGCAAACAAATCCTCGCCGCCCTGAAAAAACGCCTGCGCGGCGGCAGGCCGTCTGAAAAACGCAAACCAAAGGCCGACACGCCAAACGCCGACCCCGCCGCCGCCTTCCACCGCCACCGCCTGCGACAAGCGCAGCAAAGCCGCCTCACCAATATGCTCGCCGTCGAAATCGGCACGGATTTCACCCTCGGCCTGTCCCGCGCCCCCGACATCCGCGCCGCCCTCGCAGACGTCTATGACAGCGCCAACAACGCCCCCTTCCTGCTGCCCCTAAATCTCCTGCTCGGCTTTATCGGCGCGCACGAATGGCACAAAAAAGGCGTCGACATCCCCGCCCTCGGCGGCCGCATCCACGTTCCCTTCGGCGTTTTCTCCCCCCTGCGCGGCGAATATCTCGACCTCGTCATGCAGGCCGAACTCCCCCCGCACTTTCAGACGGCCTTCGACATCGGCACAGGCTCGGGCGTAATCGCCGCCCTACTCGCCAAACGCGGCATCGCCCGCATCACCGCCACCGACAACAACCCCCGCGCCCTCGCCTGCGCCGCTACCAACGCCGCCCGCCTCGGCCTCGCGCGGCAAATCGCCGTCGAAGCCGCCGACCTCTTCCCCGCCGGACGCGCCGACCTCATCGTCTGCAACCCGCCCTGGCTGCCCGCCAAACCCACCTCCGCCGTCGAAACCGCCCTCTACGACCCCGGACACGCCATGCTGCGCGGCTTTCTCGGCGGCGCACGGCAGCACCTGAACGAAGGCGGCGAAATCTGGCTTGTCATGTCCGACCTGGCCGAACACCTCGGCCTGCGCAGCCCCGACCTTCTGCCCGCCCTCTTTCAGACGGCCTCCCTCGCCCTAGTCGAAACCCTGCACACCCGCCCCGCCCACGCCAAAGCCGCCGACCCGTCCGACCCGCTCGCCTTCGCCCGCAGCCGCGAAACCACCACCCTCTACCGCCTGCGCCCGCTGTAAACCTCCGCCGCGAAAAGGCCGTCTGAAAACGAATGTATGGATTCTTAACCAATCCATGCATTCGTTTTCAGACGGCCTGTTTTTTATATCATTCTTTTCCATCGGAAAAATCCGTCTCCTTCCGTTTAACTGATGGCTGCCATCACCATTTTGGATTACACGCGATTACACAAATTAACTATACTGCTTTTCAGACGGCCTCCATGCAACCGCGGCAGGCCGTCTGAAACAGACAAACGGAGAAGAAAAATATGAGTGAGACCATCGAAAAAAGCTATTCGCAATTACACAAACCCGCCTCCGACTTCGCCACCCGCGAAGCCTATCTCGATCACGAACTGGAAATCCTGCAACCGAAGCGCTGGCGCGCCAACCTGCCGCTGCGCGATTTCCGCTTCGAATGGGAAGACCTGATTCCCGCGTTTGCCGGCACCATCGGCAAAGTGGTGATGGTGGGCGCGGTGGCCGCCGCCTTCGCCGGCCCCTTGGGGCTGCCCGAAGGCTTTATTTTGGAAAACGTGCGCTACGAGCTGCTCATCGCCTCGCTGTTCATCCTGCTCTTGTCGGGCTTTTTCCTGCCCACCGCCAACCTGCCCGGCACGCACGGCCCGCTGATTCCGCTGATTCCCGTCGTAGTCGCCGCAGGCGGACACCCGCTGGCCTTCGGCATCCTGATTGCCCTGTTCGGCTTCATCCTCGGCATCACCAAAGGCGGCAGCCTGATGGCGAAGCTGACGGGCAACGGCGTCTGCGGCGGCCTGCTGCTCTATCTGGGCTTTATCGGCACGACGGGGCAGGTGAAAAAACTGTTCGACTGGGCAGGCGGCTTCGGCATGCCGCACATCGCCTTCGTCGTGATACTGGGCACCATCGTGCTCTACGCCCTGCTCGAACACTGGCAGAAACGCTGGCTGGCCGTGCCGCTGGGCTGCCTTTTGGCAGGCGTCACCGCCTTCGTCCTCGGCGCACCTTTTTCGTTCAAAACCGCACCCGGCCTGCCGCCGATGAGCCCGTCCTACTGGTGGGGTGAAAACACGGGCTGGATGCTCGGCTGGCCGACGGCCGACAGCTTCCTCGTCGTTTTCCCCTTCGCCGTGCTCGCCGTCGCCATGTGGTCGCCCGATTTCCTCGGCCACCAGGTCTTCCAAAAACTGAGCTATCCCGAAAAAGCGGAAAAAGCGCACATGAACATCGACGACACCATGGTCAGCTGCGCCGTGCGCCAGGCCGCAGGCTCGTTCCTCGGCGGCGCGAACTTCACTTCATCGTGGGGCACATACATCGTTCCCGCCTCCATCGCCAAGCGCCCGATTCCCGCCGGCGCCATTCTCACCGCCCTCTTCTGCATCACGGCAGGCATTTGGGGCTACCCGATGGACTTGGCCGTGTGGCAGCCCGTATTGAGCGTGGCGCTCGTGGTCGGCGTGTATGTTCCCCTGCTTGAAGCGGGCATGGAAATGACGCGCAAAGGCAAAACCACCCAGTCCGCCGCCATCGTCGTTTTCTCCTCGGCGCTGGTCAACCCCGTGTTCGGCTGGTCGCTCACCATGTTGCTCGACAACCTCGGCCTGATCGGCTGCAAAGAACGCAGCGCCGGATTGGGCTTCGTCGGCCGCGTTATCGTGCCCGCCGCAGGCTTCGTCATCCTCTGCGCCGCCATGGGCGCGGTCGGCATGCTGCCCGGCATTCCCGCCTTCCTGCCGCACTTCCGACAGCTGTAAACCCGTAAAGCAAAAGGCCGTCTGAAACTTTTCAGACGGCCTTCATACGGCACAAAAGCGCTTCTAACGCCGCCAATAATAAGCGCGCGGCGGCGGCGCGGGACGGTAGCGGCGCGGCGGCGGATAAGCGTCTTCATAATAACCGTAGCCGCCAATACTGCGGCTCTCGACAGTATCCGGCGGGCTGTTGCTGAAACGGATGGTGTTTTGGCCGAACCTGATCGACTGCCCGCTGCCGCTGTCGTCGCGGAAATACGGACGCGGCGGCGGAGGCGGCGGATAAGGCATATAGCGCCCGCGCCCGTAGGGCTCGTGGATGATGATAACCGGCGGCTCGCTCTTCTCGCCGCTGATCAGATAATCGACCGCCCCCGCACCCGAAGACACAAACAGCGCGGCGGTCAAAACCAACATTTTTTTCATCGCTTTTCTCCTGCGTAAAACGGCGGATGCCTGCCGCATTATGCACCCGTCCCGCGTTAAATGCCGATATTCCCAAAGCACGGCAAGCCTGCTATCCTTACACACCCAAACAATTCTTAACCCTTAACCGGAGGACAAACCATGAGCAACATTCCCGCCGAACTCAGATATGTCGACAGCCACGAATGGCTGCGCCGCGAAGAAGACGGCACCGTCACCGTCGGCATTACCTTCCACGCGCAGGAACTTTTGGGCGACATCGTGTTCGTCGAGCTGCCCGAAACCGGCGCGAAACTCGCCGCCGGCGACCAGGCCGGCGTCGTCGAATCCGTCAAAGCCGCCTCCGACGTATACGTCCCGATTGCCGGCGAAATCATCGAAGTGAACGAAGCCCTCGCCTCCGCTCCCGAAACCGCCAACAGCGATCCCTACGGCGCAGGCTGGTTCTTCAAAATCCAACCCGACAACCCCGCCGACTACAACGCCCTGCTCACTGCAGAGCAATACGCCGAACTGGCAGGCTGACACCGCCCCTTTCAGACGGCCTGCATCCTGTTGCAGGCCGTCTGAAAACATCTTTGCCGCACACCGGAAACAGTCCTTCCCAAGCCTCCGCTCAACACGGCAGACAAACGCCGCAAAACCCGCCGTTTCCCAACATTTCGCTGGACTTTCCGCCGCATTTTGGTAAAAATGCGCGCCTATTTCCGCCTTGCGGGGCGCATTTTCCCGCCCCGCCCGCGCCGCAAAACACCCACTCTGCAACCGCACTTCGCGGCGGCACAACATTTTCGCAAGGAAAACACGAATGGACTTACGCAAACTCAAAAAGCTGATTGATCTGGTGGAAGAATCCGGCATCGCCGAAATCGAAGTTACCGAAGGCGAAGAAAAAGTACGCATCACCCGTTCCACCGTGGCGCAAACCGTTTACGCACCCGCCCCCGTCCAAGCAGCACCCGCCGCACCAGCCCCCGCGGCCGCAGCAGTGCCTGCCGCACCCGCAGCCCCTGCCGCGCGAGACTTGTCCGCCGCGCAGAAATCGCCGATGGTCGGTACCTTCTACCGCGCCGCCAGCCCCACCAGCGCCCCCTTCGTCGAAGTCGGCCAAAGCGTCAAAGCGGGCGACACCCTCTGCATCATCGAAGCCATGAAGCTGATGAACGAAATCGAAGCCGAAAAATCCGGCACAATCAAAGAAATCCTCGTCGAAAACGGCACACCCGTCGAATACGGCGAACCGCTCTTCATCATCGAATAAGCCGCTTTCAGACGGCCTCCGAACATACGGAGGCCGTCTGAAAACCTTTTCCCCACCCTCCGAACGCAAGGAAAACCATGCGCCTGCTCCTCGCCATCTTCCTGCCCTGGCTACAGTTTTTCACCATCGGCCGCCCGATTGCGGGCATCGTCTGCCTGATCCTGCAACTGACCGTCATCGGCTGGGTGCCCGCCGCCCTGTGGTCTGTGTACGCACTGAGCCAGTACAAAACCGACCAAAAAATCCGCGAAACACTCGGCCGCTGAGGCCGTCTGAACACGCAGCGCCGGCCAAACCGCAAGCGGCACGCCGCCGCGCCACACAGGAAAAGTCATCATGCTGAAAAAAGTCTTAATCGCCAACCGGGGCGAAATCGCCCTGCGCGTTTTGCGCGCCTGCCGCGAAATGGGCATTGCCACCGTCGCCGTCCACTCCGAAGCCGACCGCGACAGCCTGCACGTCAAGCTGGCCGACGAATCCGTCTGCATCGGCCCCGCCCCCTCGCCGCAAAGCTACCTGCACATCCCCGCCATCATCGCCGCTGCCGAAGTCACCGGCGCCGACGCCATCCACCCCGGCTACGGCTTTCTCGCCGAAAACGCCAGCTTCGCCCAACAAGTCGAAGAGTCCGGCTTCGTCTTCATCGGCCCTCGTCCCGACACCATCCGCCTGATGGGCGACAAAGTGTCCGCCAAACAGGCCATGCTCGAAGCAGGCGTGCCCTGCGTGCCCGGTTCCGACGGCGCCCTGCCCGACAATCCCGACGAAATCCTGAAAATTGCCGACAAAGTCGGCTACCCCGTGATTATCAAAGCCTCCGGCGGCGGCGGCGGACGCGGCATGCGCGTGGTCGAGAAAAAAGAAGACCTCATCAAATCTGTGGAAATGACCAAAGCCGAAGCGGGCGCCGCCTTCGGCAACCCCATGGTCTACATGGAACGCTACCTGCAACGCCCGCGCCACGTCGAAATCCAAGTGCTGGCCGACGAACACGGCAACGCCATCTATCTGGGCGAGCGCGACTGCTCCATGCAGCGCCGCCACCAGAAAGTGATCGAAGAAGCCCCCGCCCCCGGCATCACCGCCAAAGAGCGCGAAAAAATCGGCAAAGCCTGCGTCGAAGCCTGCAAACGCATCGGCTATCGCGGCGCGGGCACATTCGAATTCCTCTACGAAGACGGCGAGTTTTTCTTCATCGAAATGAACACCCGCGTCCAAGTCGAACACCCCGTTACCGAGCTGATTTCCGGCGTGGACATCGTGCAGGAACAGCTGCGCGTCGCCGCAGGCGAAAAACTGCAATACAAGCAGAAAGACATCGTCCTCGACGGCCACGCCTTCGAGTGCCGCATCAACGCCGAAGACCCGTACAACTTCATCCCCAGCCCGGGTCTGATCGAAAGCTGCCACCTGCCCGGCGGCTTCGGCATCCGCGTCGACAGCCACATCTACCAGGGCTACCGCATCCCGCCGAACTACGACAGCCTGATCGGAAAAATCTGCGTGCACGGCAAAACCCGCGAACAGGCGATGGCGAAAATGCGCGTCGCGCTGGCCGAGCTGGCCGTTACCGGCATCAAAACCAACACCCCGCTGCACCGCGACCTCTTTACCGACCCCGGCTTTGCCGAAGGCGGCGTCAGCATCCACTATCTGGAACGCTGGCTGGAAGAGCGCAAAGAGCGTCTGGCGCAGGAAAAACAGTAGGATAAGGCCGTCTGAAAGCAAAGCTTCAACGAAGTTAAAAACCGTTTTCAGACGGCCTTGATTGTTTTCAGACGGCCTCAAACCTGCATCTGCGACGCCTGAGGCCGTCTGAAAACGCCCACGGCCGAAAACGCCGTAGATTTTCCATTTTGCTTCACTATACAATGCCCGACGCCCCCGCACGGGCGCCCCACCCCAACGCACTTCAAAGGAGATACCATGTTCTCGAAAAGCCTCACCATCGAAAAATACGACCCCGAACTGGCCGCTGCCATCGCCGCCGAAAACCAACGCCAGCAAGACCATGTCGAGCTGATTGCCTCAGAAAACTACGTCAGCCCCGCCGTGATGGAAGCGCAGGGCAGCCAGCTCACCAACAAATACGCCGAAGGCTATCCCGGCAAACGCTATTACGGCGGCTGCGAACACGTCGATGTGGCCGAGCAGCTGGCCATCGACCGCGTGAAAAAACTCTTCGGCGCGGCCTATGCCAACGTGCAGCCGCATTCCGGCTCGCAGGCCAACCAGGCCGTGTACACTTCCGTGCTCAAACCGGGCGACACCATCTTGGGCATGAGCCTGGCGCACGGCGGCCACCTGACCCACGGCGCGAGCGTCAATATCTCCGGCAAGCTCTATAACGTGGTTGCCTACGGTTTGAACAAAGACGAGATTTTGGATTACGACGAAGTCGAACGCCTCGCGCTTGAGCACAAGCCGAAAATGATAGTCGCCGGCGCATCGGCCTACGCGCTGGAAATCGACTGGGCGCGCTTCCGCCAGATTGCCGACAAAGTGGGCGCATATCTGTTTGTCGATATGGCGCACTACGCCGGCCTGATTGCCGCCGGCGAGTATCCCAGCCCCGTGCCCTATGCCGATTTTGTTACCACCACCACCCACAAAACCCTGCGCGGCCCGCGCGGCGGCGTGATTCTCTGCCGCGACACCACCCACGAAAAAGCCCTCAACTCGGCAATTTTCCCCAGCCTGCAAGGCGGCCCGCTGATGCATGTGATTGCCGCCAAAGCCGTGGCCTTTAAAGAAGCGCTGCAACCCGAGTTCAAAACCTACGCCAAACAGGTGAAAGCCAACGCGCAGGCAATGGCCGAAGAGCTGGTCAAACGCGGCCTGCGTATCGTTACCGGCCGCACCGAAAGCCATTTGTTCCTCGTTGATTTGCGCCCGAAAAACATCACCGGCAAAGCCGCCGAAGAAGCCTTGGGCAAAGCGCACATTACGATTAACAAAAACGCCATCCCCAACGACCCGGAAAAACCGTTTGTAACCAGCGGCATCCGCGTCGGCACATCAGCAATTACCACGCGCGGCTTCGATGAAGCCGATGCCCGCAAACTCGCCAATCTGGTGGCCGACGTGCTGGACAATCCCAACGACGAAGCCAATCTCGCGCACGTGGCCGAACAGGTCAAAGCGCTGTGCGATAAAAATCCGGTGTACGGCGCGTAAACCGCCGCGCATCTTCGGATTGTTATTCGGCTAAGGAAACAACAATGAGTTACGACTTGATGGTATTCGACCCCGCCGCCGCCCCGCGCGAACGCGAGGAGTTTATGCAATGGTATGACGCGCAAACAGAATGGGCGGAAGATCACGAGTACGACGATCCCGCCGTTACCACGCCCGCCTTGCGCGCCTGGTTTTTGGAAATGATCGAAACCTTCCCCGCCATGAACGGCCCTTATGGCGGCGACGAAGACGATGACGACTATTTCGACAATCCCCACGTCAGCGACTACTGTATCGGAAAATCGGTGATTTATACCGCCTTTGCCTGGTCGGTGGCCGACGAAGCCTATGAAACCGTGTGTACATTGGCCGCCAAACACGGCGTGGGCTTTTTCGATGTCAGCAGCGACGATGCAGAAATCCGTTTTCCCAACTAAACCTACCGCAGCGGATAAGCGCGAAAGGCCGTCTGAAACCCTTTTTCAGACGGCCTCAAACCTTGTCCCGCATCCCTATTGAAGAAAACCCATGGCCAAACAGCAAGACGCCTTTTCCCGCCTGATAAACGCCCTGAAAGTGCTGCCCAACGTCGGCCCAAAATCCGCCCAGCGCATCGCCTACCACCTCTTGCAACACGACCGCAAAGGCGCGGCGGAACTCGCCCGCACCCTCGACAACGCCCTGCTGCAAGTCCGCCACTGCGCCCGCTGCAACACCTTCTGCGAAGGCGAAACCTGCGACATCTGCGCCGACCCCGCGCGCGACGGGCGGCGGCTGATGATCGTCCACATGCCCGCCGACGTCTCCGGCATGGAAGCCGCCCGCTGCCACGACGGCCTCTATTTCGTGCTGATGGGACAGGTCAGCCCGGCGCAGGGCATGGATTTGAACCATATCGCCATCGACAAACTGGTGACGCGCCTGCAAGAAAGCGAGGTGGAGGAAATCATCATCGCCACCAACTTCACCGCCGAAGGCGACGCCACCGCCTACGTTCTGGCCGAGCTGCTGAAAAACCTGCCCTACAAAATCAGCCGCCTCTCGCGCGGCATGCCGCTGGGCGCGGAGCTGGAATACATCGACGCGGGCACGCTGGCGCAGGCCGTGTACGAGCGCAGGATGTTGAAAGAGTAAGCGCCCTGCCCTACCCGACACAAAGGCCGTCTGAAAACCCAAAACAGGTTTTCAGACGGCCTTTCGGTTTGAAAACTGCCAGCTGCCTAAACAAGCGCTTTACAGCACGGCCAGCGCAGCGTCGTAATCGGGTTCGTCGCCGATTTCGCCGACCAGTTGGACGTGCAGTACTTTGTCGGCTTCGTCAAGCACCACAACGGTGCGGGCAGTGAGGCCGCGCAGCGGGCTGTCGGCGAGGGCAACACCGTAGTCTTGCGCGAAGCTGCTGCGGAAGCTTGAGAGCGTAACAACTTTGTCCAAACCTTCCGCGCCGCAGAAGCGGGCTTGGGCAAAAGGCAAATCGGCGGAGATGCACAGCACGACGGCGTTATCCAGCGAGGAAGCGCGTTGGTTGAACTTGCGTACCGATTGGGCGCACACGCCGGTGTCGACGCTGGGAAAAATGTTCAGCACTTTGCGCTTGCCGGCAAAATCGGCGGGCGTTTTGTCGGACAAATCGGCGGCGGCCAATGAAAACGCGGGTGCGGTTTGGCCGACGGCGGGCAGCGTGCCGTTGACTTGTACGGGGTTGCCGTGGAAGGTGACTTGGGACATGGTAAATCCTTTCTTTCGGTTGCGTGGAAACGGGCGGCGGCTGCCGCCCGCGTGAAGGATAGGACGTTTGACCCGCCCTGCCAAGAGGCCGTCTGAAAAGCGCGCGGCGTTTTCAGACGGCCTCTTAAAACCTGTTCATAACATCAGCGGATGATGCCGCGTGTGGAGGCGGCGAAAAAGTCTTTGAATACGGCCAGTTCGGGCTGCGTTTCGGCGCGTTTGAGGATGTCGGCTTTGGCCTCTTCAAACGGGATGCCGCGGTGGTAGATGGTTTTGTACACGTCTTTGACGGTGGCAATCTGCTCGGCACTAAAGCCGTTGCGGCGCATTCCTTCGCTGTTGATGCCCGCCGGTTCGGCACGGTAGCCTGCGGCCATGAAGTAGGGCGGTACGTCTTTGTGCACGCCTGCGGCGAAGGCGGTCATGGCGTAGTCGCCGATGTGGCAGAACTGGAAAACCAGTGTGTAGCCGCCGAGGATGACGTAGTCGCCGATGGTAACGTGTCCGGCCAGGCTGGCGTTGTTGGCGAAGATGGTGTGGTTGCCGATGACGCAGTCGTGGGCGAGGTGGCAGTAGGCCATAATCCAGTTGTCGTCGCCGATGCGGGTTTCGCCGATGCCGGTGACGGTGCCGAGGTTGAAGGTAGTGAATTCGCGGATGGTGTTGCCGTTGCCGATAATCAGGCGGGTGGGCTCGCCGGCGTATTTTTTGTCCTGCGGGATTTCGCCGAGGCTGGCAAATTGGAAGATGCGGTTGTTTTCGCCGATGGTGGTGTGGCCGTTAATCACGGCGTGCGGGCCGATTTCGGTGTTGGCGCCGATTTGCACGTCGGGGCCGATAACGGTGTATGCACCGACTTTGACGCTGGAATCCAGTTCGGCTTTGGGGTCGATAACGGCGGTGGGGTGGATGAGGGTCATGGTTTTCCTTTCGTGCCCGTTTGTTCGCTGGCGGCCTGTCCGACGGTTTTCAGACGGCCTCCTAGGGCGTGTTGACAATCAACTTTTGAAGCGGATTTTGCGGCATAAAACGGCAGATGCAAGGCGAAAATGCGAGCCTATGCCGCCCATAGGCGAGTATTTTCAACGCGGCAGATGCCGCTTTAGGACGGAAAAGCCGCCAAAATGTTGATTGTCAACACGCCCTAGGGGCTGTTGGCAATCAGCCCCAGGCCGTCTGAAAACGCCGCATCAACCTTTTTCGACGACGCGCTGGGCGCACATGATGGTGGCCTCGCAGGCCAGTTCGCCGTTTACTTTGGCGGTGGCGTTGAATTTGCCGATGCCGCGGCGGTGGGCGAGCAGTTCGACTTCGAAGTCGAGGCGGTCGCCCGGGATGACCTGGCGTTTGAAGCGCACGTTGTCGAGTCCGGCAAACAGGGTGATTTCGTTTTCGCGGCGTTTGGTGCTGCCCTGGCTCAACACGGCCAGCACGCCGCAGGCCTGCGCCATGGCTTCGACGATCAGCACGCCCGGCATTACGGGCGATTCGGGGAAGTGGCCTTGGAAAAACTGCTCGTTGAAGGTGACGTTTTTAAACGCACTCAGGGTTTTGCCGGGCTCGGCGGCGGTAACGCGGTCGAGCAGCATGAAGGGGAAGCGGTGCGGTAGGATTTCCTGGATTTCGCGGGCTTCGATGGGGAATTTGATGTCCATTGCGTGATTGTCCTTGTGGTTGGGTCATGCCGTCTGAAAACGGTTTTTCACTTCCTTGAAACTTCGTTTTCAGACGGCCTTTTGTTATCTGCTTATCTGCCGTTTTTCAGTTCGGCCAGTTCTTTTTCAAGCTGTCTGATCCGTTTGTCCGTTTCGCTCAAACGGCGCACGTGCACGGCGTTGCGCGCCCATTCTTTATAAGAAGACATGGGGAAGATGCCCGCAACGTGGGTGCCGCTTTCGCTGATGCTGTGGGTAACCGACGTGCCGCCGCCGATGGTGGTTTTGTCGGCGATTTCGATGTGGCCGACCGTGCCGACACCGCCGCCGATGATGCAGAAATCGCCGACGGTTACACTGCCGGAAATACCGGTTTTGGCGGCGATAACGGTGTGGCTGCCGATGCGGCAGTTGTGGCCGATTTGCACTTGGTTGTCGATTTTGGAACCGCGTCCGACGGTAGTGTCGCTCATCGCGCCGCGGTCGATATTGGTGTTTGAGCCGATTTCGACATCGTCGCCGAGCGTAACCGCGCCGGTTTGCGGGATTTTGAACCACGAATCGCCTGCAAAGGCGAGGCCGAAGCCGTCTGCGCCAATGACTGCGCCGCTGTGGATTTCCACGCGCTTGCCTAACGTGCAGCCGTGGTAAACCACGGCGTTGGGGTGGATAACGGTTTCGTCGCCCAGCGTGCAACCTTGTTCGACTACCGCGCCGGCGAGAATGCGGCAGCCTTCGCCGAGTACGGTGTTTGCACCGATGTAGGCGTGCGCGCCGATTTCGCAGCTTGCGGGTACGGTGGCGGTCGGCTCAATCACGGCGGTGGGGTGCACGCCGCTCTGTGCTTTGACGATCGGCGAAAACAGCCGTGCCACTTTGGCGAAATAGAGATAGGGATCGGCGGCGACAATCAGGTTGCGGCCGGTAAATTCGTCGGCGGCTTTGGGCGAAACGATGACCGCGCCCGCGCCGCTGGCGTGTACGTCGGCCTTGTATTTGGGGTTGGCGAGAAAGCTGATGTGCGCCGCGCCTGCTTCGGCGAGCGGGCGCACGGCGGACACGGCGATGTCGCTGCCGCGCCATTCGCCGCCGAGTTCGGCGGCGATTTGGGAAAGGGTATAGGTTTTTTCTGTCATGGCCTTATCGGAACAGGTTGCACGGCAGGCCGTCTGAAACGGGAAACCGCAAACAATCGGATGCGTTTTCACTTCGTTGAAGTTTCGTTTTCAGACGGCCTTTTCATGGAATTTACCAAAACGGCGCGGGGCGTTTGGGTGTGCAGAAATGCACGTCTTGCGCGCGGAAACAGGTGTAGCGGGCGCGGCGGCCATCCTGCTTCAAGGGTTTGAAGGTGCGGCTGCGGTAATACACTTCGAGGCTGCCGCCTTCGTATGCGCTCTGCCAGCGCCCGTTTGCGGCATCATAATCGGCGGTGAAGGTGTATTGCCTGCCGCCAGTTTCGTAGCTGACGGAACGTGTGTCGGGCAGGTTCGGACGCGGCGCGGATGTGACCGCTTGTGCGCGGCAGGGCTACGCTTTGCCGATTTTGCCTGCGGCGCCGACGGGGAAGCAGCACGTGTCGGCCGTTTGTGGAATGTCGGCCTGCGCGGTAAAGGAAAAAAGGCAGGCCAATGCTGCCGATGCTTTTTTCATCATATTTGAATCCGGTTCGGGCACGGCGGGAAGACGTTTCAGACGGCCTCGATACGGCAGGCCGTCTGAAAAACCCGCAGCACGGGTTTGGCTGCTTTAACGGTTCATCTCGCGGATGACTTTGTCGGTGATGTCGAATTTGGCATCGATGAAGATAACGTCGTGCAGTATCAGGTCGTAACCTTCTTTTTTCGCCAAATCGATCATCACGCGGTCGGCATTGCGTTGCAGGGCGGCAAACTCTTCGTTGCGGCGCAGGTCGTAGTCTTCGGCCAGCTGCTGCTGCGCGGTACGCAGAGCGCGGCTGCGGCGCTCGTCTTCGGCGTTTTTGCCGGATGCGGCGTTTTTACGCAGCCATTCTGCAGTTTCCTGCTGCATTTTTTCCAACTGCTGCTGGCGCGGCGCAAATTCGGCTTCCAGTTTCTGCTGGATGTTTTGCGCCTGTTTCGACTCACGGTAGACGCGCTCGACGTCGATGAAACCAAGTTTCTGCACGCCACCTGCCGCAACTGGTGCGGCCAAAGCCGCTGCCGCGGCAAAGGCGGCCGCCCACATTCTGATCCGTGTTTTTCCGCTGGTCATGCTGTTTCCTGTACCGGCCTTAGAACGTGGTGCCCAGCTGGAATTGGAAGCGCTGGATTTCGTCGGTCGGTTTTTTCTTGATCGGGTAGGCATAGCTGAACTTCATCGGGCCGAGCGGCGAAATCCACGTTACTGCCGCACCGGCAGAGTAGCGCAGCTCTTCTTTGAAGCTGGATTTGTGGCTGCTGCCTATGCCGTAAACATTCTGCAGCTTTCTTCCGCCCAAAAGATCGCTGCTCGAATCGGTGTAGGTTTTGCCGTCCCACACGCTACCGGCGTCGGCAAACAGGCTCAGGCGGACGCTGCGGCTGTCTTTGATACCGGGGAAGGGGAACAGCAGCTCGGCCGTGCCCGAGAGCATTTTGTTGCCGCCGTAGCTGATTTTGTCGCCGTCTTCGTCGTAGACTTTCGGGCCGAGCGTGCCGCTTTCGTAGCCGCGCACCGAACCCAGGCCGCCGCCGTAGAAGTTTTGGAAGAACGGCAGTTCTTTGGTTTTGCCGTAGCCGTCGGCCGCACCCAGCGATCCGCCCAGCATCAGGGTGAAGTTTTTGCTTAGCGGGAAGAACCATTTTTGGTTGTGCGTTAAGCTGTAATACTGCAAATCGCCGCCCGGCAGGCCGCCTTCCAAATTGGCATCGATCATGTAGCCGCGTGTCGGCCACAGGGCGCTGTCGGTTTTGTTGCGTCCCCAACCGACGCTGCCTTTAACCGTCCAGCCTTTGTATTTGCCGATGCCGCCGGTTTGGCTTTTGGCGTATTTTTCGATGAATTCGCGGTAGCGTTTGGGTGCGCCTTCGAAGGTCTGAACCTGCATATGCTCGGCGCCGAGGCCGAAATTGACGCGGTCGTATTCTGTTACCGGCACGCCCATGCGGATGCCCGCACCGACGGTGGAGGTTTTGTAGCGGCTGTTGCTGGTGGTGCTGGAAGAGGATTTGCGCGGATCGTAGGTTTTGCCGTACAGGTCGTAGCCCAGACTCACGCCGTCGGGGGTGAAGTAGGGGTCGGTAAACGACAGGGAGGCGTTGTTGGTGGTTTTGCTGCGCGAAACGCGGGCGGAAACGGATTTGCCCGTGCCGAACAGGTTGTCCTGCGCCACGCCGAAGGCCATCACAAGACCGGTGTCCTGCACCCAGCCCGCGCTCAAATCGAGCGAGCCGGTGGCGCGTTCGTTGACGCTCATGTCCACATCCACCTGGTCGGGTGTGCCCTCCACGGGTTTGGCTTCGAATTTCACATCGTCGAAGTAGCCCAAAAGCTCGACGCGTTCTTTCGAGCGTTGCAGCTTGGAGACGTCATACGGAGCGGCTTCCATCTGGCGCAATTCGCGGCGCACCACTTCGTCGCGGGTTTTGTTGTTGCCCGAAATGTTGATTTTGTTCACATAGACTTTGCGGTTCGGCTCAACCTGCAACACAAAATCGACGACGCCTGTTTCGCGGTTCGGCTGCGGCACGACGTTGACTTCGCTGAACGCATAACCGGCCGTTCCCATTGACTGCTGGATTTTTTCCAGGCTTTCCAACATCTGCGAACGCTCGTACCAGCGGCCTTCCTTCATTTTCAGATGGCCGTACAGCTCTTCTTTCGGCACTTCGCGGGTGTCGCCTTCGATAGTCACTTTGCCCCAGCGGTAGCGCTGTCCTTCGGACACGGTGATTTTCATCGTTTGGTGTTTCTGGTCGGGCGACATCTGTACGTCGGTATCGACGATGCGGAAATCGAAATAGCCGTTGTTTTGATAGAAATCGGTAACGCGCTCCATGTCCTGCGAGAATTTGTCGGAATTGAAGCGGTTGCTTTTGGTCAGCCAGGTAAACAGACCGCCTTCGCTCAGGGACATCTGGCGGCGCAGGCGTCGGTCGGAATAGCGCTCGTTGCCTTCAAATTCAATGTCGCTGATGGTGGTGGTTTTGCCCTCGTCGATTTTCAGCTCCACCGCCACGCGGTTGCGTGCCAGGCGGGTAACCGTGGGGATGATTTCCACCGAATATTTGCCCTGTTTCTTATACTCATCTTTCAAACCGGCCACGGCTTCGTTCAGACGGCCTTGGTTAAACGGTTTGGACTGCCCCAAGCCGAAGGCGTCGAGGTTTTTCTTGATGGCGTCGTTTTGGATCAGCTTGCCGCCGCTGACTTCGAAGCTGCCGATAATCGGGCGCTCGACCACGGTCAGCAAAAGCTGGTTGCCCATGCTTTCCACGCGCACGTCGTCAAAGAGGCCGGTGGCATAGAGGCTGCTGATAATCTGCTCGCCCTGCCCGTCGCGGAAGGTGTCGCCCACTTTGACCGGCAGATAGGTGAACACGGTGGACGGCTCGGCGTGCTGCAGGCCCTCCACGCGGATGTCCTGAATGGTAAAGTCGGCCAGGGCAAACGGGGAAAGTCCCAGCATCATCAGGGTCAGGGTCAGTTTTTTCAGTTTCATACGTTATCCAAACAAACGGGTAATATCATTAAAAAAAGCCAAAATCATCAGCATCATCATCAGCGCCAGACCGACGCGCAGTCCGGCCGTCTGAATGCTTTCGGAAAGCGGTTTGCCGCGCAGCCATTCGATGCTGTAAAACACCAGATGCCCGCCGTCCAACACGGGAACGGGCAGCAGATTCATCACGCCGAGGCTGACGCTCACCAAGGCGAGAAATTCGACATAGGGCTGCCAGCCCATCGAGGCGGACTTGCCCGCCACATCGGCGATGGTCAGCGGGCCGGAAACGTGTTGCAGCGAAGCCTGCCCGCCCAAAAGGCGGCCGAAAAACTTCAAAGTCAGCGTAACGTAGCCCGTGGTTTTGCGCCAGGCCATGCCGAAGGCTTCGGCAACGGACGGATAATAGCGGAAGCGGACTGCTTTGTCCCATACTTTATCGGTGGCCGCACCCAATCCGACCCTGCCGGACAAGACGCCGCCCTGCATTTCCGAGTCGGGGCGGATGAAGGTTTGCAGCGTTTTTCCGTCGCGCAGATAGGTCAGTTGTAACTTCTGCCCCGCGCTGCGGCGCACCAGATCGACCCACTCCTGCCAGTCGCCCAGCGCCTTGCCGTCGGCCGCCAACAGCGTATCGCCCGCCTTCAAACCGGCCTTCTCCGCCGCACTACCCGGCACAACCACGCTGACGGTTTTCGTCAGTTTGTAAGGCATCAGACCGATATAGCCGCCGCGTTTGGCCACGTCGGCCGCTTCCTGCGTGCCTGCGGCATCGATGGTGCGCACGATGTTGCGCCCCTGCTCCGTCGTCACGGCCACATCGACTTTTCCCGCCTCCAAATCCAAAACAATGCCGGTTTGTGCGTCACCCCAGTTGGCAACGGGCACGCCGTTGACGGCGGTGATTTTATCGCCTGCGGCAAAACCCGCTTTGGCGGCGATGCTGTACGGTTCGACCGTGCCGACAAAAGGTTTCAGCTCGCTGATGCCGAAAGAAAAACTCAAACCGTAAAGCAGCACTGCCAAAGCCAGGTTGGTGAGCGGGCCGGCGGCCACGACGGCGATTTTCTTGGCGGGATGCTGTTTGTCGAAAGCATAGGGCAGATCGGCCTCGGCCACGTTGCCTTCGCGGGTGTCGACCATTTTCACATAGCCGCCCAGCGGTATCGGCGCGAAACACCATTCGATATTGCGCCAGCGTTTGGTAAAAAACGGTTTGCCGAAGCCGACGGAGAAACGCAGCACTTTGATGCCGCACCAGCGTGCCACCAGCAGATGGCCGAGTTCGTGCAGGCTGACCAATATCAGAATGGCAACGATGAATGAAACCAGGGTGAGCAATCTTTTTTCCTTTTAATATGTCCGTTGTACCGCCGTGTTTTTGTTTTTCAGTCGGCCATTGCGGTTTTGACGCCGCAGAGGCCGTCTGAAAAATCTTGGGCGCGGCGACGTGTTTCTCCGTCGAGCGCGAGCAGGTCTTCCACACTTGAAAGGCCGTCTGAAAAACCTTTGCCCAAACAATGCGCGACGGTGCGGGCGATGTCGGTGAAACGGATTTTGCCGTCTAAAAAGGCGGCGACGGCGGCTTCGTTGGCGGCGTTGAGTACGCACGGCGCACTGCCGCCCGCTTGCATGGCCTCGTAGGCGAGTTTCAGGCAGGGAAAGCGTTGGAAGTCAGGCCGTCTGAACGTGAGCGCGGACAGGCTGTCGAAATCGAGTGTGCCCACGCCCGATTCGATGCGTTCGGGCAGGCCGAGGCAGTAGGCAATCGGCGTCCGCATATCTGGATTGCCCAGCTGCGCCAGCACCGAGCCGTCGCGGTAGCGCACCATGCTGTGAATCACGGATTGCGGGTGGATGACGACTTCGAGTTTTTCGGGCGGGCAGGCAAACAGCCAGTGCGCCTCAATCAGCTCCAGGCCTTTGTTCATCATGGTGGCTGAATCGACGGAAATTTTGCGCCCCATGCTCCAATTGGGATGCTTCACGGCCTCTGCGGGCGTGATACGCTCGAGCGCGGCCAAATCAGTATCAAGAAAGGGGCCGCCCGAAGCGGTGAGCACGATGGAGGCGATGCCGTGTTCGTTCAGACGGCCTGTGTAGTCGCGCGGCAAAACTTGGAACACGGCGTTGTGTTCGCTGTCGACGGGCAGCACGGTTGCGCCGCCTGCTTTGGCGGTGTCCATAAACAATGCGCCGGCTACGACCAGCGTTTCTTTGTTGGCCAGATAAATGGTTTTACCCGCGCGGGCGGCGGCCAGCGCAGAAGGCAGGCCGGCCGCGCCGACGATGGCACACATCACGCCGTGTACTTGGTTGGCGGATGCAATGTCAATCAGGGCTTGCGTGCCGTGTAACACTTGGGTTTTGACACCGGCTTCGCGCAACAGGTTTGCCAGACGCGCAGCGTGTTCCGCATCGGCGGCAACGGCGTATTCGGGTTGGAAGCGGCGGCATTGCGCGGCCAGCTTTTCCACCTGCGTATGTCCGGCCAGCGCAAAAACGGAAAAACGATCGGGATGGCGCGCAACCACATCGAGCGTGCTCTCGCCGATGCTGCCGGTGCTGCCGAGAATGGTGAGATTTTGGATGGACATGGATTTGTGTGTTTCCAATTAGGCCGCGCGAAGCGGCATTGTCGTTTTATTGTTGCTGCGGAAATTTTCAGACGGCCTTTGCGGATAAAGGCCGTCTGAAAGGTTTGCCGTCAGTCGATTGCGTATTCGATGGTGACAACAAGGCGGACTTGTTTGCCGACGGTGGATTTGTCGTAAGTGCCGCCATAGTCGTCGTCGCTGCTGCTGCCGCTGTCGGAATAAATGTTGAACGAGCCCTGCGAAGCCGAGCGCATGGCACCGACTTTGCCGCCGCCGGTTTTGGCAAACTCTGCGGCACGTTTTTGCGCGTCTTCAGTGGCTTGGGTAATCAAGTCGCGTTTGATGGTTTCGAGGTTGCCGAGCAGGTATTGCGGGTTGTCGAATCCGATGAATTCGTTTTTCGCCCGCAGGTTGCGGATGGCGGTTTGCGCGGCTTGGATTTTGTCGAGTTTTTTGGTGTTGACGGTAATGGAGAGGCTGCCGTCGTAGCCGTTGGGTTTGCGCTCGACCACTTCACCGTCGCTGTTGCGGATTTCCTGATAGACGCGTTCGACCGAGGGCAGGCCGATTTGCATTTCGGATTCTTCAAAACCCTGTTCTCTCAAAAAATCTTCCAGCTTTTTGCGCTCCGATTCCAGTGCGTCCAACACGTCCTGATAGCTTTCGCCGTGCAGCGACGCGCCGCTGCGCCAGGTGGCGCTGTCGGATTGGAAGTTTTTTTCGGCCAGGCCTTTGACGGTAATCGTGCCGGGCTGGCGGAAGTTTTTAAACTGGATGCCGAGTATGAAGGCAGCGGCCATCAGGCCGGCGGCAAGCAGTGCGCCCAACAGGGGTAGCGAAGATTGGCGGTGGGTATCCGTCATAAAACACTCCTTTCAGACGGCCTTGTTCAGACGGCCTCAATACAGCGAAACAAAGGCGGCATATACGCTCAATACGGGAATCAGGCTGTCGGTGCGATCGAATACGCCGCCGTGGCCGGGCAGCAGATTGCTGCTGTCTTTAATGCCCGCCGCGCGTTTGAGCAGGCTTTCGAGCAGGTCGCCGCACACGCTGACGGCGGCCAGCACCGCACCTGCCGCCATGGTGGCAGGCCACGAGGCGTCAAAGCCGAGCCAGCCCGCCGCGCGGACGGCGCTCAGGTAAAGCAGCACCGCCAGCAGACCGCCAGCCACACCTTCCCAGCTTTTTCCAGGGCTGATGGCGGGCGCAAGCTTGCGTCTGCCGAAAGCCTTGCCGGAAAAATAAGCGCCGATGTCGGCCACCCACACCAAACCCATTACCGACAAAAGCGGCAGCACGTTTGCGCCGTCGGGGCGCAGGGTCACGAGTGCGAACCAAAACGGCATCATCAGCATCCAGCCTGCCGCATAGGCACGCCAGCCGCCCGCGAGTTTCCATTTGTGTTTCAGCCACAGCGGCATCACGGCCAGCCAGAACACCAGCACGGCAAACCAGCCCACGGCGGGCAGCGCCCAGCCGCCTGCAACCGCTAACAACATAAACACCGCGCTTGCCAGCAGATAGGGCGCGCGGTCTTTGCCGTTTATACCCGCCATGCGGGCGTATTCCCACAGGGCAAGCAGGGCGATCAGCGCGGAAAACGCCGCCCACAGGATATCCGAAGCCCAAAACAGCATGCCCAACATGATGGGCAGCAGAATCAGGGCGGTGATGATGCGTTGTTTCAACATATCGGGTTAATTTCTCTGCTGATCCTGCGGCAGCTGCTCGGACGTGCGTCCGAAGCGGCGCTCGCGGCTTTGGAAGGAGGCTATAGCCGTCTGAAAAGCCTGTTTGTCAAAATCGGGCCACAGCGTGTCGGTGAAATAAAGTTCGGCATAGGCCATCTGCCACAAAAGGAAATTGCTGATGCGCATTTCACCGCCGGTGCGGATGAACAGATCGGGCTCGGGCGCATCGCCCAGCATCAGCTCGGCATTGAGGTCGGCCTCCGCAATTTCCTGTTTGCCTGCGGCCAGCAGGCGGTTGGCGGCTTGGAGGATGTCCCAGCGGCCGCCGTAGTCGGCAGCGATGGTGAGCGTAAGGCCGGTATTGTCCTTTGTGAGGTTTTCGGCGGCCTCGATGCCGACGATGATTTCGGCATTAAAGCGGCTGCGGTCGCCGATCACTTTGAGGCGCATATTGTGTTCGTGCATACGCCGAACCTGCTTTTGCAGTGCCTGTAAAAACAGCCCCATCAGAAAGCCGACTTCCTCTTGCGGACGGCGCCAGTTTTCGGTGGAAAAGGCGAAAACGGTCAGGTATTCCACACCCGCCGTCGAGCATTCGGCACACAGATTTTCCAGGGCGTCCAAACCTTTTTTGTGCCCCATCACGCGGGGCAGGAAACGTTTCTTCGCCCAGCGGCCGTTGCCGTCCATAATCACGGCGATGTGGCGGGGAACGCTGCGGTGTTCCGGTATGGCCTGTGTGCTGCTTTTCACGGGAAATCCTTGTCGTACGCGGGATGGGCGGCTTTCAGACGGCCTTTACACGGCCATCAGGTCTTCTTCTTTGGCGGCAAGGATTTTGTCGGCCTCGGCGATGTATTTGTCGGTGAGCTTTTGCACCGCCTCTTCGCCGCGACGTGCTTCGTCTTCGGAGATTTCTTTGTCTTTCAGTAGCTTTTTGATGTGGTCGTTGGCATCGCGGCGCACGTTGCGGATGGAAACGCGGCCTTCTTCGGCTTCGCCGCGCACGACTTTAATCAAATCCTTGCGGCGCTCTTCGGTGAGCATGGGCATGGGCACGCGGATAAGGTCGCCCACAGAGGCGGGATTCAAGCCCAGATTGGAATCGCGGATGGCCTTTTCGATTTTGGCGGCCATATTGCTTTCAAAAGGCTTCACGCCGATGGTGCGCGCATCCAGAAGGGTGACGTTGCCGACCTGGCTCACGGGCACCATGCTGCCCCAGTATTCCACTTCCACTTGATCGAGCAGGCCGGTATGGGCGCGGCCGGTACGCACTTTGGCGAGGTTTTCCTTCAATACTTCCAGCGAGCGCTGCATTTTGCTTTCGGCTGTCTTCTGAATATCGCTAATCATCTTGTTCTCTTTAACTTTACGGCTGAAAAATGAAAGGCGGGATACTACCTTGCTTTTCCATGTCGGGCAAGTAAGGACAACCCGCTCCCGCCATCACAAAAGGCCGTCTGAAAACGGCGTTTCAGACGGCCTTTGCGGCTTTCAATGCGGATGTTTAGTGGGCATGGCCGTGGTCATGGTCGCCGTGCGCGCCGGGGCTGCCCGCGTTGGCGCGGACTTCAACCTGCACGGTCTGCTCTTTCGCGCCTTTGAATTTCAGCGTCAGCGGGAATTTGTCGCCCGGTTTCAACGGTTTTTTCAAACCCATCAGCATAACGTGGTAGCCGCCCGGTTTGAGCGAAGCGATTTCGCCTTTGGCGATTTTGATGCCGCCCTTCACTTCCTGCATACGCATACCCATGGCTTTCTGACCGGTTTTCGGGTCGGTGAGCATCGCGTGGATGTGCTCATGGATTTCCACGCTTTTCGCCACGGGGCTGCTGCCGCCGATCAGAGCGATTTCTTTGGGCGTGTCGTTTTCCATATCCATGAAAACGCCGCCGTTTTTCATGCCGCCCACGGTTTCGCGCGCCCAAGAGTTTTGGATAACCACGCCTTCTGCAAAGGCGGCCTGGCAGAACAGAGTTGCCGCTGCGGCTATAAGTAATTTTTTCATACTGCTTTCCTTTCAAAAAACGGTTGTCAAAAGAAGTCGCCGAAACCGAAAGCTCGTGCGGACGACAGGCAGACTATAAGTCTGTTATATGGTATCAATCAAGGGAAAAGTTTGACCCGCCTCAAAAAACATTGAAACCGTATTCGCGCCACAACGCAATAAACCACAGCAGCGCCAAAAGCAGCAGTGCGAGAAACTGCGCCGCCGAGCAGACGTCTTTCGCCCGCTTGGCCAGCGGGTGTTTTTCCAGCGAAGTATGGTCTACCGCCGCTTCCACACCCGTATTGAACAATTCGACAATCAGGCACAAAAAAGAAGCCGCCAGCAGCACCATCTGCGTCGTCGGCCCGAAGCGCAGTACGAAGGCCAGCACCACCAGCGGCACATTGAGCCACAAAAGCTGGCGGAAGCCCTGCTCTTCGCAGGCGGCTTTGAAACCGTCGAGCGAATAGCCCCAGGCGTTAATGATGCGGCGCAGGCCGGTTTTGCCTTTGATTTGTGCGGCGTAGCTGTCGTGGTTGTTTTTTTCCATAAATTCCCTTTTAAAACATGATGCAAAACGGGATTCAGGCCGTCTGAAAGCAAAGTTTCAACGGAGTTAAAACCGTTTTTTGCTTTTCAGGCGGCCTATTCGTCCTCTTCGTCGTCCCAATCTTCTTCCTCTTCCCCGATATATTCTCTAATCAGGTCGTCCAACGTGCCCGCTCCGCCGTATTCTTGCGCGAGGGGCAGGATTTCGCCGCTGTCGTGGGCAAAGAGGAACAATTCGTTGCTGTCCGCACCCAGCAGGATTTTGTCGCCACTGCCGTTGTCGGCGATGGCGATGAAGTGCTCATAACCGGTCAAACCCGCATCTTGCGCGGCTTGGCGGAACCATTGGGTTTGGGTGATGAGGCCGCCGTCCGGATTGCGGCGGTCGTAAAATTCCAAACCGAGATAGCACGAACCGAATTCGGAAATAATTTCTTGATACAGAGAGTTGAGACGCAGGTTCAGCGTCTGTTCGATTTCGGCGATGTCCTGCGGCGTGTTCGGCGTGCCTGCGGTTTCGCCCATATCGTTTTCGGCGAAAAAGCAGCGGATAAGTTCGATCAGCTCCATTTTGCTTCCTTAAATTAAATGAAAATAACAGGCCGTCTGAAAAACGGGAAACGGGATTCGGCTGTATCCAAGCCGTGCTTTCAGACGGCCTCCGTTTAACGGAAAAGCTGAAAATACAAAAATATGCCTATGATTACCGCACCGTGGGCGAAGTTGAGGTACAGCAGAAATACCGCCAGCCTGCACACCGCACGGTAATCGCCGTCGGAACAGGCAAGCTGCGGCGGCCTGGCGGGATGGCTCTTTAAAAAGAAAGCGTAGCGATAGCGCAACCGATAAATATCGAACACAAAATACATATCCGACAGCCTGCCCGCCGCTGCGTAAAGGGCGCCATCGGCGCACAAAGCATCCCAAACGGTTTGCGAGCGGCTGTTAACCCACAGGGAAAACACCGTCAGGACAATCAGATAAGCCGTTACCAGATAAGAAGCATCAGGCACGGCGTACCTCCGTTGGGCGGCGTCGGTTAATCATACGAAGGCCGTCTGAAAGGTTTCAGACGGCCTTAAAGCCTTTTTCAGACGGCCTCTTCCACCGCATCGACAAAGCGGGCGGGCACATCGTAGCCTTTTTGCTGCGTGATTTCCTGAAAGCCCGTCGGACTGGTGACGTTCACTTCGGTGAGGTTTTCGCCGATGATGTCCAAACCGGCCAGGAGGATGCCGCGCCGTTTGAGTTCGGGGGCGAGGGTTTCGGCGATTTCGCGGTCGCGTGCCGACAAGTCCTGCGCCACGCCGCGCCCGCCCGCCGCCAGATTGCCGCGTGTTTCGCCCTGCTGCGGGATGCGCGCCAGCGCGTAGGGGACGACTTCGCCGCCGATTACCAGCACGCGTTTGTCGCCCTTGACGATATCGGACAGGTAACGCTGCGCCATGATGGTGCGCGTTTCGAGCCGCATCAGGGTTTCCAGAATGCTGCCGATGTTGGGATCTTGTTTGGTGAGGCGGAAAATGCCCATACCGCCCATGCCGTCGAGCGGTTTGACGATGATGTCGCCATGTTCGGCGAGAAAGGCGCGCACGTCGGCGGCACGGGTGGTGACGATGGTGGTGGGGGCGAACTGCGGGAAGTTCAAAACCGCCAGTTTTTCGTTGAAATCGCGCATCGCCTGGCCGCTATTGAACACTTTCGCGCCCTGCCCTTCGGCCAGCGTCAGAAGCTGGGTGGCGTAGAGATACTGCATATCGAAGGGCGGGTCGGTGCGCATGATTACGGCGTCAAATTCGTTTAAGGCCGTCTGAACGGGGCTTGCGGCGCGGAACCAGGCATGGTCGCTGTTGTTTTTCGCGCCGAGAAATTCAAAGGGCGCGGCCTGCGCCAGCACGCGGCCGCCCTGCACGGAAAGTTCGCCCGCAAGCGTGTGAAACAGCGCATGGCCGCGCCGCGCCGCTTCGCGCATCATTGAATAAGTAGTGTCTTTATAGGTTTTGAAACCCGCCATCGGGTCGGCAATAAACAGGATTTTCATCGGCATTCCTCCGGTTGCAAACGGCCGCCATGATAGCAAGAAACGCCAGCATCCGTCAGCGCGGCTGCTATACTGCGGCCGTCTGAAACAAGGCCGTCTGAAAACATGGAAAACCAAGCCTGCCCCTGCTGCTCCGCCCTGCCCTACCGCGACTGCTGCCTGCCGCCGCACCTCGGCCGGCCCGCCGCCGACGCCCCCGCACTGATGCGCTCGCGCTACGCCGCCTATGTTTTGCAGCTGATCGATTACATCGTCGCCACCACCGTGCCCGCGCAGCAGCGGCTGCTCGATGCCGCCGCCATCGCCGCATGGAGCCGCGAATCACAGTGGCTCGGCCTCGAAGTTTTCGATTTCCAAACCCTGCCGGGCGGGAGGCACGCGCTGGTGGATTTCGCCGCCCGTTTCGCCGACGCCGGCGGAGAAGAGCAGACGCACCGCGAGCTGTCCTCCTTCGTACGCAGCGGCGGCCGCTGGTATTTCATCGACCCCACCGTTCCCCTGCCCGCACCGCAAACGCCGTGTTTCTGCGGCTCGGGCAGGAAATTCAAAAGCTGCTGCGGACGGTTTTTCCGCTGACAGAGGACGTCCCCGCGTAGGCGGGGACGGCCTCCAAATAATCCATACCTATCTATAAGGAGTAGCAGACATGAGCATCAAAGACTGGCCGGAAGGCGAGCGGCCGCGCGAGAAGCTGTCCGCCCTCGGCGCGGGTGCGCTGAGCGACGCGGAGCTGCTGGCCGTGCTGCTGCGCACCGGCATCAAAGGCATGAGCGCGGTGGATTTGGCGCGTTACCTGTTAAACGAGTTCGGCAGCCTCGGCCGCCTGATGAGCGCGCCCGAGCGCGAGCTGGTGCGGCACAAGGGCATGGGGCAGGCCAGCTTCACCCAGTTTGCCGTCGTGCGCGAAATCGGCCGCCGCGTGCTGGCCGAAGAGCTGCGCGAAGGCGACCTGATCGCCGACCCGCAGGCCGCCGCCGATTTCCTGCGCCTGCAACTGGGACACGAGCGCGTCGAAGTCAGCCTCGCCCTGCTGCTCAACAGCCGCAACCGCCTGATCGACTGCGTGGAACTCGCGCGCGGCACGCTGGCGGAAAACGCGGTATACGTGCGCGAAGTGGTCAAACTCGCCCTCGACCGCCACGCCGCCGCCGTCATCCTCGCCCACAACCACCCCGGCGGCTCGCCCGAACCCTCCGCCGCCGACATCGTCTTCACAGGCCGTCTGAAACAGGCTTTGGAACTGGTGGACGTGCGCCTGCTCGACCATTTCGTCATCACCGCACGCCAGGCCGTGTCCTTTGCCGGGCGCGGGCTGGTGTAGCCGTCCGCTTTCAGGCGGCCTGTCTTCCCTGCGGCGAAAGGGGTACAATGCCCGCCGTTTTGCCACCGCACAAGGAGTCATCATGCAAACCTCGCTTCTGCCCTTTTTCGGCGTTATCCGCGTCACAGGCGACGACCGCGCCGCCTTCCTCCACGGCCAGCTCTCCAACCACATCGAAGACCTCGCCGAAGGCCAAGCCTGCTACGCCACCTACAACACGCCCAAAGGCCGCGTCATCGCCAATATGATTGTTGCCAACCGCGGCGGCGACATCCTGCTGGTGTTGGCAAAAGACCTCGCTGAAGCCGTTGCCAAACGCCTGCGTATGTTTGTGCTGCGTGCCAAAGCCACGTTTGAAATTCTGGAAACCCACGGCGCGGCCTGCCGCCTCGCCGACGGCCTCGCGCCGCAACCTGCCGCCGAGCCGCATCTGGCCTTCGCTTTCACCGTTTCAGACGGCCTTATCGAGATTCCCCTGCCGCACGGCGGCGTGTTCCTCATCGGCGAAACCGCCGCTCTGCCCGCCTATGACGCAGCCGCCGAAAACGCCTGGAAGCTGCACGAAATCCGCAGCGGCTATCCGTGGATCAGCGCCGCCACCAAAGAAAGCTGCGTAGCGCAAATGCTCAACCAGCACACCATCGGCGGTGTGCATTTCCGCAAAGGCTGCTACCCCGGTCAGGAAATCATCGCCCGCGCCCAATACCGCGGCCAGGTCAAACGCGGCCTTGCCGTGCTCGCCTCGCCCGCGCCGCAGACCGAAGGCGCGGCCGTGTTGCAGGACGCAGCGGAAGCGGGCATCGTCATCAACAGCGCGGCCGGTGCCGAGGGCAGCCTCAGCCTCGCCGTTATCAAACACAGCGCGGCCGCCGCCCCGCTGGCCGATGCCGCAGGCAACCCCTTCGCGCAGCAGGCAATCTTCTTCGCCACCGAAACGGCGGAATAACGCCCAAAACGCCGACACGGCGCTTGCGAAGCCTTCCCCCGCCCCACGGCGTACAGCACAGCCCGCCTGTCTGTGCGCCGCTGCTTTTGTACCGCCCAGCGTTTCGCGCTTTTTGCTTTTTCCGTTACAATCAAACGGCGTTTTGCCGACGGACACCCTTTTCAGACGGCCTCAAAGGCCGTCTGAAAACGCCGGAACCGGCCGCAGAGCCTCCCACATCAGAATAAAACACAAGGAACACCATGCCGACCAAAATCCTGCTTCCCGCCCTCCTCTTCGCCCCCGCCGCCACCCTTGCCGCCACACCCGACGGCGCGCAACTGAGCCTCGCCTGGGGCATCCCCTTCGCCCTTATCCTCCTCTCCATCGCTACCGGCCCGCTCTTCTTTTCCCACACCTGGCACCATCATTTCGGCAAAATCACCGCCCTGTGGACGTTGCTCTTTCTCGTTCCCTTCGCCTTTGTTTACGGCATCGGCGCGGGCGTCGGCACGGTCGTCCACGCCTTGGTCGAAGAATACATCCCCTTCATCCTGCTGCTGCTCGCCCTCTACACCGTCTCCGGCGGCATACTCGTTTGGGGCAACCTGCACGGCTCGCCGAAAACCAACACCGCCATCCTCGCCATCGGCACGCTGCTGGCTTCCGTGATGGGCACAACGGGCGCGGCCATGCTCTTGATCCGCCCGCTGCTTAAAGCCAACAACAACCGCAAACACCGCGTCCACAGCGTCGTTTTCTTCATCTTCCTCGTCGCCAACATCGGCGGCGGCCTCACCCCGCTGGGCGACCCGCCCCTCTTCCTCGGCTTTTTAAAAGGCGTCGACTTTATGTGGACGGTCAAACACATGCTGCCGCCCGTCCTTATCAGCAGCGCGCTTCTGCTCACCCTTTATTACTTCCTCGACCGCCATTACTACGCCCGCGAAGACGAAATCGTCCCCTGCAACCACGGCTTCGACGACAAACTGAAAATCCACGGCAAACGCAACTTCTTCCTGCTTTTCGGCATCGTCGGCGCGGTGCTCCTCTCCGGCATCTGGAAACCCGGCGTGTCCCTCGACATCCTCGGCAGCTCTTACGAGCTGCAAAACCTTGTCCGCGACGGCCTGCTGCTCGCCTTTACCGTCATTTCCCTCATCATCACCCCCAAACCCGTACGCGCCGGTAACGAATTCAACTGGGAGCCCATCGCCGAAGTCGGCAAACTCTTCCTCGGCATCTTCATCACCATCGCCCCCGTCCTCGCCATCCTCAAAGCGGGTGAACACGGCGCGCTCGCGGGCGTCGTCGCCCTTGTCCACGACAGTGCGGGCAACCCCATCAACACCATGTATTTCTGGATGTCCGGCCTTTTGTCCGCCTTCCTCGACAACGCCCCCACCTACCTCGTCTTCTTCAACCTGGCAGGCGGCGACCCGCACACCCTGATGAACGGCCACCTCTTCCACACCCTGCTCGCCGTTTCCATGGGCTCGGTCTTCATGGGCGCGCTCAGTTACATCGGCAACGCCCCCAACTTCATGGTCAAATCCATCGCCGAACAGCGCAAAGTCCCCATGCCCGCCTTCTTCGGCTACATGGCCTGGTCGTTCGGCATCCTCGTCCCCCTCTTTATCCTGCACACCCTTATCTTCTTCGTGTGGCAGATTTTTTAGGACGGGAAAGCCGCCAAAATATTGATTGCCAACACACCCTAATACGAAAGGCCGTCTGAAAGGCAAAAGGCCGTCTGAAAAATACTTTTCAGACGGCCTTTTGCCAACCGAACGGCGGTGTTCAACCGTTTTTCCGCACAAACTCCGCCATAAACTCCGCCAGCGCCGCCACGCCCGCCAACGGCATGGCGTTGTAAATACTGGCGCGCATACCGCCCACCGTTTTATAGCCTTTGAGCTGGCGCAGGCCGCACAGCGCGGCTTCGCGCACGAAGCGATCGTCCAAACAGGCATCGCCGGTGGTAAAAACCACATTCATTTTCGAGCGTGCTTCGGGAGCGACATGGTTGCGGTAGAAACCGCCGCTGCCGTCGACGGCGCGGTAAAGCAGTTCGGCCTTGACGCGGTTGGCCTCCTCGATTGCGCCGACACCGCCCTGCGTTTGCAGCCAGCGCAGCACCAGCCCTGCGATATAGATGGGATAGGTGGCGGGCGTGTTGTACATCCCCTGCCTGTCCGCGTGCGCCTTGTAATTCCACACGGCGGGAATGCTGCCGGGACAGCGTGCCAGCAAATCCTCGCGGACAATGACGATGGTCACGCCCGCCGGCCCCAGGTTTTTCTGCGCTCCCGCGTAAATCAGGCCGAAATCGGCCACATTGATGCGCCGCGACAGGATTTCGCTCGACATATCGCACACCAGGGGCGGCAGGCCGTCTGAAAGACGCGGCATTTCGCCGTATTGCAGGCCGTCTACCGTTTCGTTGGCGGCAAAATGGACGAAAGCCGACTCGGTACAAATGTCCCAATCGCCAACGGACGGCAGCGTTTTCAGGCCGTCGCGCTCCCCGCCCTGCGCGGCAAGGCGGATTTGCGCCGCAGTGAGTTTGCCCATCTGCTCGTGCGCAATCCGCGACCAGTTGCCCGTCACCACCGAATCGATGCTGGCAAAACCGTGTGCCAGATTCATCGCCACCTGGCTGAACTGCGCGCTCGCGCCGCCTTGCAGAAACAAAACGGCATAGTTCGACGGCACGCCGAGCAGCTGGCGCAGATCCTGTTCGGCATGATGAAGGATGCTTTGAAATTCGGGCGAACGGTGGCTCATCGCCATCACGGAAACGCCCGTGCCGTTGTAGTCGAGCATCTCGTGTTGCGCGGTACGCAGCACGGCTTCGGGCAGCACGGCAGGGCCGGCTGAAAAATTGTAAACGGTGCTCATGGTTCGGTTCTCCTGTTCTTTATATATATATATTGTTGCGCGGCGGACGCGGCAAATGCTTTTCAGACGGCCTTTTTGCGGTTTTCAGACGGCCTCACGGAGCGTGTCCGCACGCGGGAGGCGCATTCTATGCCGCCGAAAACGTTTCATCAACGCCGCCCGGATTAGCAGGCCGTCTGAAACCGCTGAAAGCTATGGTTTTCTTTTGTGCGCAAACCCGCTATAATGCGCAAAATTTTTCAAGTCACACTGAGAAATGGCCGCCCGGCCATTTTTTTATTTTCAACGGAAGCAAAATGGACATTCAAAACCTGTTGGACAAAACCCTGCCCGGGCTGGGCTACGAACCGGTCGATTTCGAAATGACGCCGCAGGGCACGCTGCGCGTCTTCATCGACAAAGAAGGCGGCATCACCGTGGAAGACTGCGTCACCGTCAGCAACCACCTCAGCCGCCTGTTTATCGTCGAAGACGTGGACTACAAAAACCTCGAAATTTCCAGCCCCGGCCTCGACCGTCCGCTGAAAAAAGCCGCCGACTTCGCCCGCTTCGCCGGACAAGAGGCCAAAATCAAAACCCGCCTGCCTGTCGAAGGACAAAAAAACTTCATCGGCCGCATCGAAAGCTGCGACGGCGAAACCGTCACCTTGTCGTCCGACGGCAAAACCGCCGCCATCGCGCTCGACAACATCGACAAAGCCCGTCTGAAACCCGAATTCAAATTTTAACCATCCGCCATTCCCCAATTCATATTTAGGAGACCGATTATGAGCCGCGAAATGCTCCAGCTGGCCGAAGCCCTCGCCAGCGAGAAAAACGTAGACACAGAAGTTGTTTTCGACGCCCTCGAATTCGCCCTGTCCACCGCCGCCAAGAAAAAGGCCGGCCGCGAACACATGGACGTGCGCGTCGAAATCGACCGCGACACCGGCGAATACCGCACCTTCCGCCGCTGGCTGATTGTCGCCGACGAAGACTACACCTACCCCGACACGGAAAAAACCATCGAGGAAATCCAAGAGGAAATCCCCGGCACCACCATCCAAATCGGCGAATACTACGAAGAACAGATTGAAAACGAAGGCTTCGGCCGCCAGGCGGCCATGACCGCCAAGCAGATCATCCTGCAACGCATCCGCGACGCCGAACGCGAAAAAGTCCTGGGCGACTTTCTCGCCAACC
Organism: Neisseria sp. 23W00296; assembly: GCF_044772855.1. NCBI lineage: Bacteria > Pseudomonadati > Pseudomonadota > Betaproteobacteria > Neisseriales > Neisseriaceae > Neisseria > Neisseria sp. 23W00296. The sequence goes on from NZ_CP173024.1 coordinate 1,480,010, forward strand.
GCGAAGACATCGTTATCGGCTCGGTCAAACGCGTCGAACGCCACGGCATCATCGTCGAACTCATCCCCGGCAAACTTGACGCCCTGATTCCGCGCGACCAGTGCATCCCGCGCGAAAACTTCCGCAGCGGCGACCGCATCCGCGCCCTCTTCGTGCGCGTCGAAGAAATCGGCCAGTCCGGCCGCAAACAGGTCATCCTCAGCCGCTCCTCGCGCGAATTCCTCGCCAAACTCTTCGAGCAGGAAGTGCCCGAAATCGCCGACGGCCTGCTGGAAATCCGCGAAGCCGCCCGCGATCCCGGCCACCGTGCCAAAATCGCCGTCAAAGCCAACGACCAGCGCATCGACCCGCAGGGCACCTGCATCGGCGTGCGCGGCAGCCGCGTCAACGCCGTTACCAACGAAATCGGCGGCGAGCGCATTGACGTGGTGCTGTGGTCGCCCGACACCGCCCAATTCGTCATCAACGCCCTCTCGCCCGCCGAAGTGAGCCGCATCGTGATTGACGAAGACAACCACGCCGTCGACGTCATCGTTACCGAAGACCAGCTTGCGCCGGCCATCGGCCGCGGCGGCCAAAACGTGCGCCTGGCCGCCGACCTCACCGGCTGGCAGCTCAACATTATGACCGTGGAAGAAGCCGAAGAACGCCACGCCGCCGAAGACGCCGCCATCCGCAGCCTGTTCACCGAACACCTCAACGTCGACGAAGAAACCGCCGACGTGCTGGTGCAGGAAGGCTTCGCCACGCTGGAAGAAATTGCCTATGTGCCGTCTGAAGAGCTGGTGGAAATCGGCTTCGACGACGCTACCGTCGACACCCTGCGCGGCCGCGCCCGCGACGCCATCCTGTCGCTGGCCATGGCACAGGAAGAAAAACTGGAAGAAATCGACGAAGACCTGCGCACCCTCGAGGGCATGGACGAAGACATGCTGCGCGATCTGGCGCAGGCAGGCGTCACCACCCGCGACGATCTGGCCGAACTGGCCGTCGACGAACTGATAGAAATCACCGGTGTGGAAACCGGCGAAGCCGAGAAAATCATTCTCGCCGCCCGCGCCCACTGGTTTGAAACCAACGAACAATAAGGAGGCACCCGTATGAGCACCAGCACAGTAGAACAATTTGCCGCCGAATCGAAAATGTCCGTCGAGCGCATGCTCGAACACCTGAAAAAACACGGCATCGCCAAAAGCAGCGGCAGCGACACCCTGACCGAAGCCGACAAAGCGCACCTGCGCGCCCAAACCGTGGGCAGCACCATCAGCATCAACCGCACCAAAGTGGAAAAAAGCACTGTGGCGGGCGTGGCCGTGGAGCGCCGCCGCAGCCGCAAAGTCGTGATTCCGTCGGCAGCCGAAGCGGCCGCCGTTCAGACGGCCTCCGAGCCCGCAGCCGCAGAACCCGCACCGCAGCCTGCCATTCAGACGGCCTCCGAACCTGACAACGCACCCGCCGCCGCACAAGACGACACCCGCGCCGCCGCACGCGCCGCGGCCGAGGCGGAAGCGGCCAAAGTGCGTGCCGCCGCCCAGCAGAAAGCGCAGAGCGCCAAAGCCGAACCGGTCAAACAGGCAGCAGCAGAAGCCGCAGCTGAAACGTCCGCCGTTCAGACGGCCTCCGAGCCTGCGGCCGCAGAACCCGCAGCAAAAGAAACCGCCAAAACCGAAGCTGCCGCCAAAGACGGCAAACCGGCGAAAAAAGCCCGCGAGAAAAAAGCGAAAGAACCCAAGCCGCTGCCGACACCTGTGGAAGTCGTCAACGCCCAAGAGGCAGAACGCCGCGCCGAAGAAGAGCGCCGCGCCCAAGCCTTCCGCGAGCATCAGGAAAAACTGCTGCGTGAAAAACAAGAACGCGCAGAGCGGCAGGAGCGCCGCGAAGCCGCGAAAAAACAGGCGCAGGAAGAAGCCCGCGCCGCCAAAGCGGGCGGCCAGCGCAGCGCCAAACCCAGTGAGCAGAAACCCCTGTCAGCCGCATCCGCCCAACCAGCCAAATCCGCCGCCGCACCTGCCGACAACGGCACAGGCAGCGGCCGTAAAAAAGACGAGCGTCGCAACAGCCGCGACGACGAAGGCCAAGGTCGCAACGCCAAAGGCAAAGGCGGCAAGGGCGGCCGAGGCGGCAAGGGCGGCCGAGACCGCAACGCCGGACGCGACGACGAGCGCGTGCGCGGCGGCAAAAAAGGCAAGAAACTCAAACTCGAGCCCAACCAGCACAGCTTCCAGGCACCCACCGAACCCGTCGTGCACGAAGTTCTTGTGCCTGAAACCATCACCGTAGCCGATTTGGCGCACAAAATGGCGGTGAAAGGCGTGGAAGTGGTCAAGGCCCTGATGAAGATGGGCATGATGGTCACCATCAACCAATCGCTCGACCAGGACACCGCGCTGATTGTGGTGGAAGAACTCGGCCACATCGGCAAACCCGCCGCCGCCGACGACCCCGAAGCCTTCTTGGAAGACGGCGCCGCGCAGAGCGATGCCGAAGCCCTGCCGCGTCCGCCCGTCGTTACCGTGATGGGTCACGTCGACCACGGCAAAACCTCGCTGCTCGACTACATCCGCCGCGCCAAAGTGGTGCAGGGCGAAGCGGGCGGCATCACCCAGCACATCGGCGCCTACCACGTGAACACCCCGCGCGGCGTCGTAACCTTCCTTGATACGCCGGGACACGAAGCCTTTACCGCCATGCGCGCGCGCGGCGCGAAAGCCACCGACATCGTGATTCTGGTGGTGGCCGCCGACGACGGCGTGATGCCGCAGACCATCGAAGCCATCGCCCACGCCAAAGCGGCGGGCGTGCCGATCGTCGTGGCCGTCAACAAAATCGATAAGGAAGCCGCCAATCCCGAGCGCATCCGCCAAGAGCTGACCGCGCACGAAGTGATCGACCAGGTTTGGGGCGGCGACGTGCAGTTTGTCGACGTGTCCGCCAAAAAAGGCACCAATATCGACGCCCTGCTCGAAGCCGTGCTGCTCGAAGCCGAAGTGCTGGAACTGAAAGCCCCCGTCGCCGCGCCCGCCAAAGGCATCATCGTCGAAGCCCGTCTGGACAAAGGACGCGGTGCCGTCGCCACCCTGCTGGTGCAGAGCGGCACGCTGAAAAAAGGCGACATGCTCTTGGCCGGTACCGCTTTCGGCAAAATCCGCGCCATGACCGACGAAAACGGCAAAGCCATCAGCGAAGCCGGCCCGTCGATTCCCGTTGAAATCCTCGGTTTGTCCGACGTACCCAACGCCGGAGAAGACGCCATGGTATTGGCCGACGAGAAAAAAGCGCGTGAAATCGCCCTGTTCCGCCAAGGCAAATACCGCGACGTGCGTCTGGCCAAACAGCAGGCCGCCAAGCTGGAAAACATGTTCAGCAATATGGGCGAGAACCAGGCGCAGTCGCTGTCGGTTATCATCAAGGCCGACGTTCAGGGCTCTTACGAAGCGCTTTCAGGCAGCCTGAAAAAACTGTCCACCGACGAAGTGAGAGTCAACGTACTGCACAGCGGCGTCGGCGGCATCACCGAATCCGACGTCAATCTGGCGATTGCCTCCGGCGCCTTCATCATTGGCTTTAACGTACGCGCCGACGCCTCCGCCCGCAAGCTGGCCGAAAACGAAGACGTGGAAATCCGCTACTACAACATCATCTACGACGCCATCGACGACGTAAAAGCCGCCATGAGCGGCATGCTGGCGCCGGAAGAGAAAGAGCAGATTACCGGCACGGTGGAAATCCGACAGGTCATCAGCGTGTCGAAAGTCGGCAACATCGCCGGCTGTATGGTGACGGACGGCCTCGTCAAACGCGATTCGCACATCCGCCTCATCCGCAACAACGTGGTCATCCACACCGGCGAACTCTCCTCGCTCAAACGCTTCAAAGACGACGTGAAAGAAGTGCGCATGGGCTTCGAGTGCGGCCTGATGATTAAGGGCTACAACGAAATCATGGAAGGCGACCAGCTCGAATGCTTCGACATCGTCGAAGTGGCGCGTTCGCTGTAACAGCCGTCCTACCGCATCAAGGCCGTCTGAAAACCCGAAAAGGGGTTTTCAGACGGCCTTTTTTTTCAGACGGCCTCCGAACAAAACACGGGCAAGAAACCGCAGACCATGCAGGCGATACGGTGCAACCTTACCCGAGCCAACCGTTTCCACCAAACCGCAACAAAGCAAGTCGGCAGATTTTCGTATCGGCAGGAATATTCCGAACACGGTTCAGGCCGTCTTAAAACCGTTTCAGACGGCCTGACAAAGCCAAAAAGCAAGAAATGCCGCCGTCCAAACAGATAAAACCGCCATCCGCAAAAAGGCCGTCTGAAAACAAAGCTGCGTACGGTAAAACGCAGCCCGGGTTTTCAGACGGCCTCTTTAAAGATCAGTTGCCGGATTACTGTTTTTGCAGCGCCGCTTCGGCCTGTTTGACATCGGATTCCAGTTTGGCGATGCGTTCGAGATATTTGGCATAGTTGCGCTCGTTGCCGTAACGGACTTTTTTACCCTCTTCCAATGCTTTTTTTGCCGCCGCGACACGCTGGCGGGCTTCTGCCTGCCCGTTGTCTGCAGGCCGGCTGTCGGTGGCGGGAGCATTGTTTTGTGTTGCAGCCGCAGAAGATACGGAAACGGCGGGCGCAGGCAGCGCCGAGTAGACGGAGGGAGTGCCGAGATCGCTCTTATGGCAGTTGCTGCCGCGCGGATCCTGCGTATAAACGGTGTGACCGGAGGCGTCTTTGCAGGTATAGACGGCGGAATGGGCGGATACGGACGCCGCCAGCAACACGGAGGCCAACAAGATGTTTTTCATAAAAATTCCTTTTTTGATGCTGATTAAAACCAGAGATACCAAGCCGCCAAAAGAACGGCACACAAGACGGTATTCACGGCCAGCACCCAATACCACTGCCGCCTGGTCGGAGGACGGACGGTCAGCGCGGTACGGCTGCGGCGGACATAGAAAAAGGGCGAAAGCAGAATCGAAACGGCAGAGAGCAGGATCACTGCTGCGTAGTAGATTTTTTCTGTCGGCATTTCCCGCCTCCGTCTGTTCGCCATGACGGGATTATATAGCGGCAGCGGCGTATTTCCCACCCGCCGGCGGCATCGGCAGACAAGACGGCAAAGACAATGAAAAACTGCCGGACAATGCCGGCAGTTTTGTTTGGCGCTTACAGCAGGTGGGCAACACCGGCTTTCTCGTCTTCCAATTCTTTCAATGTGATATTGATGCGCTCGCGGCTGAAATCGTCGATAGCCAAATCGCGCACCAGTTTGTATTCGCCGTTTTCGCAGGTAACGGGAAAACCGAAAACCGTGCCTTCGGGGATGCCGTAGGAGCCGTCGGACGGGATGCCCATAGTCACCCATTTGCCGTTGGTACCCAGCACCCAGTCGCGGATATGGTCGATGGCGGCATTGGCGGCGGATGCGGCGGAAGACAGGCCGCGCGCTTCGATGATGGCTGCACCACGTTTGCCGACGGTAGGCAGGAAGACGTCGGCGTTCCAAGCCTGATCGTTAATCATGTCTTTCACGCTTTCGCCGTTGATGGTGGCGAAACGGTAGTCGGCATACATGGTGGGCGAATGGTTGCCCCATACGCACAGTTTTTCGATGTCGGCCACGGCTTTGCCGGTTTTCTCGGCAATCTGGCTCAGTGCGCGGTTGTGGTCGAGACGCAGCATAGCGGTGAAGTTTTTCGCGGGCAGATCGGGGGCGGACTTCATGGCGATATAGGCGTTGGTGTTGGCGGGATTGCCGACAACCAGCACTTTCACGTTGCGGTCGGCCACTTTGTTCAACGCCGCGCCCTGAACGGTGAAGATTTCGGCATTGGCCTGCAAAAGGTCGGCGCGCTCCATGCCTTTGCTGCGCGGACGCGAGCCGACAAGAATGGCGATTTGCGCGTCTTTGAACGCCACTTCGGGATCGTCGGTAGTAAACATGCCTGCCAAGAGCGGGAAGGCGCAGTCCTGCAATTCCATCATCACACCTTTAACGGCGTTTTGCGCCTGCGGCAGATCCAAAAGCTGCAAAATAACGGGTTGGTCTTTGCCCAACATTTCGCCGCTGGCAATGCGGAACAGCAAAGCGTAACCGATTTGACCGGCAGCACCGGTTACTGCGACACGGACAGGTGATTTCATACTCGAAGACTCCTATTGCATAAAATAAATTAACGGTTCGATACGGAAAGCCGCGTCGGCACATTGTTTTGCAGTCTGCCCCGACCAAGCTTTCATTGAGTTTACTTGATGGGACAATATTTAATCAAGATGTGTAAAGAAGAAAAACTCCGTTTGTAATCCGATGTAGCGGCAACACCCAAACAGGATAAAAACAGAAAACGGGAAACATTTGTATAGAGCAGAAGAAAATAAAAACAACTCTCTGAAATATTGAAATAACAAGATTATTTCCAAATGCGGTTTCAAGCCGCCGTAAGAATCCCAAGCATATTGCAACGGAACAAAACGGATACACAGCAACAAGGTAACACTTTGCTTTTAATGAATAATCCATTAAATTAACTGAAAGTTGTTTTTATTTGTAATAAAATTGTAAAAACAGATTAAAAAAAATACACGGAAGACTATTCAATCCACAACAAACAGGGTAAATTACGGGCTGAAGTAGCCCAATGTAGCCGATATTACGACCATTATTGGGCAGCTTGGATTTTTAGTTCGAGAAAAATTACTGTTTGAAAGAGGAATCAAAGATGCAGACGAAAAAGCGGCCTGTATTTTTGGAGATGCCGGTTTTAATCCGTGCCCTGCCCGTTCCCGGGATAGTCTCCATTCTCCATCGCGCCAGCGGCGTGATTTTGTTCATCATGCTCCCCGTGTTGCTGATGCTGCTCGAAGGCTCGCTCAGCAGCGGGGAGACTTTTGAATCGTATAAAGCGGTTGTAGGCAATCCGCTGGTCAAACTGATTCTAATCGGCGTTCTTTGGGCGCTGCTGCACCATTTGTGCGCAGGCATCCGTTTCCTGTTCTTGGACGCCCATAAAGGTCTGGAACTGCAAACCTGCCGCAAAACAGCCAAATTGGTTTTAGCCGTTTCACTGACTCTGACATTGGTATTGGGAGTGGCATTATGGTAGACCGCAAACTGGCCGGCGCCCATTACGGCCTGCGAGACTGGGCGGCACAGCGTGTTACCGCTGTTTTTATGATTATCTATCTGACTGTATTTTTTCTGTTTCTGCTCGGAATGTCCGGGGCAAAAGACTATTCACAGTGGCAGGCGTTTTTCGATAAGACTTGGGTCAAGGTATTTACCCAAACAACCTTTATCGCTTTGCTTCTTCACGCATGGGTCGGCATCCGCGATCTTTGGATGGACTATATCAAGCCCTTCGGTTTGAGACTGACCCTGCACTGCGCCACCATCGTCTGGCTGGTTATGTGCGCGGTGTATTCGTTTAAAGTAATCTGGTAAAGGAACGAACAAATGAGTTTTCCCATTCGCAAATTTGATGCCGTTATCGTCGGCGGCGGCGGCGCTGGTCTGCGTGCCGCATTGCAGCTTTCCAAAGCAGGATTGAACACTGCCGTATTATCCAAAGTTTTCCCCACTCGTTCGCATACCGTTGCCGCGCAAGGCGGTATTTCCGCCTCACTGGGCAACGTTCAGGAAGACCGGTGGGACTGGCATATGTACGACACCGTAAAAGGATCGGACTGGCTGGGCGACCAAGACGCCATCGAATTTATGTGCCGCGCCGCTCCTGAAGCCGTCATCGAGCTCGAACACATGGGCATGCCTTTCGACCGTGTCGAAAGCGGCAAAATCTACCAGCGCCCGTTCGGCGGACATACCGCCGAGCGCGGAAAACGTGCGGTGGAACGTGCATGCGCCGTTGCCGACCGTACCGGCCATGCCATGCTGCATACCCTGTATCAGCAAAATGTCCGCGCCAACACCCAATTTTTCGTCGAATGGACGGCATTGGATTTGATTCGTGACGAAAACGGCGACGTTGTCGGCGTTACCGTTATGGAGATGGAAACAGGCGATGTTTATATCTTCCATGCGAAAGCCATTCTGTTTGCCACCGGCGGAGCAGGCCGTATTTATGCTTCCTCGACCAATGCGTTTATGAATACCGGTGACGGCTTGGGCATCTGTGCGCGTTCAGGCATTCCGTTGGAAGATATGGAGTTTTGGCAGTTCCATCCGACCGGCGTAGCAGGCGCGGGCGTACTGATTACCGAAGGCGTACGCGGCGAAGGCGGCATTCTGCTCAACGCCGACGGTGAGCGTTTCATGGAACGCTATGCACCGACTGTGAAAGACTTGGCTTCGCGCGACGTCGTTTCCCGCGCCATGGCGATGGAAATTTACGAAGGACGCGGCTGCGGCAAAAACAAAGACCACGTCTTGCTGAAAATCGACCATATCGGTGCAGAAAAAATTATGGAAAAACTGCCCGGTATCCGCGAGATCTCCATCCAATTTGCAGGCATCGACCCGATTAAGGATCCGATCCCCGTTGTTCCGACCACACACTATATGATGGGCGGCATCCCTACCAACTATTTGGGCGAAGTCGTTATTCCTCAGGGAGACAATCCGGAAGTACCCGTAAAAGGGCTGTATGCCGCAGGCGAATGCGCCTGTGCCTCCGTACACGGTGCCAACCGCTTGGGAACCAACTCCCTCTTAGACTTGGTCGTATTCGGCAAATCCGCCGGCGACAGCATGATTGCCTATGTTAAAGAGCAAGCCGATTGGAAACCGCTGCCCGCCAATGCCGGAGAACTGACAAAACAGCGTTTAGACCGATTGAACAATCAAACCGGCGGCGAAAAAGTTGACGCTCTGCGCAACGAGTTGCAACGCACCGTTCAGTTGCACGCAGGCGTATTCCGTACCGATGCCATCCTGAAAGACGGTGTAGAAAAAGTTCTGAAACTTTACGAACGTGCCAAAAATACCGAAATCGGCGACAAGAGCATGGTTTGGAATACCGCACGCATCGAAGCTTTGGAACTGGATAATTTGATGGAAGTAGCCAAGGCAACCTTGGTTGCTGCCGAAGCACGCAAAGAATCGCGCGGCGCACACGCCTCGGACGACCACCCTGACCGTGACGACGAAAACTGGATGAAACACTCGCTGTTCTACTCTGCCGACAACCGCTTGGCCTACAAACCGGTTCACACCAAACCGCTGACCGTCGACTATATCGAACCAGCCAAACGTGTTTACTGAGGAATACACCACCATGGAAAAAATTCAATTAAAAGTGTACCGCTATAATCCCGATGTGGATGCCAAGCCGTACATGAAAGACTACGAACTGGAAATCGAACCGACAGACGTCAAACTGCTTGACGCAATCATGAAGCTCAAGGCGCAGGACGACACATTATCGTTCCGCCGTTCCTGCCGCGAAGGCATCTGCGGATCGGACGGCATGAATATCAACGGCAAAAACGGTCTTGCCTGCCTGACCGACATCCGCAGCCTGAAACAACCTATCGTATTGCGCCCCCTACCCGGCTTGCCTGTGGTACGCGATCTGATCGTCGACATGACCCAGTTCTTCAAACAATACCACTCCATCAAACCCTACGTTGTCAACGACACCCCGGTCGATCCCGACAAAGAACGCCTGCAAACCCAAGAAGAGCGCAAAGAACTCGACGGCCTCTACGAATGCATTCTCTGCGCATGCTGCTCGACCTCATGTCCTTCTTTCTGGTGGAATCCGGACAAATTCGTCGGCCCTTCCGGCCTGCTCAACGCCTACCGCTTTATTGCAGACAGCCGCGACACTATCACCAACGAACGGTTGGACAACCTGAACGATCCTTACCGTCTGTTCCGCTGCCACACCATCATGAACTGCGTAGATGCTTGTCCGAAACACCTGAACCCGACTCGTGCCATCGGGAAAATTAAAGAAATCATGTTGAAACGAGCCGTTTAAATATGATAACTTTCGACGAAGCAGCGAAGCGGCGAATCCGTTTCCTGACACGCCGTGGACTGCTTGAGCTCGATATTGTGCTCAAGCGGTTTATGGAAAAAGAATTCCCGCATTTGAGCGATGAAGAATTGGCGGTATTTGTAGAAATTCTGGATCTGCCCGACCAAGAATTTTTGGCTTTGGTAAACCGGAAAGAAACAACCGAAAATCCCGAATTCGCAAATTTGCTGGATAAAATCAGGCAGAGCTGAGAGGTTGGAGGCCGTCTGAAAACACCCCTTGGTAAATCTTAGAAGAATAAAGGAGTAAGAGATGTCTCAGTCAATTAAAGTGGAAATCGCAGGCAAAGAGCCCATGGAGCTGCCGGTATTGAAAGGCACACTGGGCAACGACGTTGTCGACATCCGCACCTTCACCAAAGGCAGCGGTATGTTCACATTCGATCCCGGCTTTGTTTCAACCGCCAGCTGCGAGTCGAAGATTACCTTCATCGACGGCGACAAAGGCTATCTGTACTACCGCGGCTACCCGATCGAGCAGCTTGCCGAGCACGGCGACTACTTGGAAACCTGTTACCTGCTGATCTATGGCGAACTGCCCAACGCCGAACAGAAAAAACAGTTCGTCGATACCGTGATGCACCACACCATGGTTCACGAACAGCTGACATGGTTCTTCCGCGGCTTCCGTCGCGACGCGCACCCAATGGCCATGATGGTCGGCGTGGTCGGTGCACTATCCGCCTTTTATCAGGACAGCTTGGAAATCGCCGATCCCGAGCATCGCAAAGTTGCCATTTACCGTTTGGTTTCCAAAATCCCGACGATTGCCGCGATGTGCTACCGCTATTCAAACGGCCTCCCGTTCAACTATCCGAAGAACAACCTCTCTTACGCCGAAAACTTCATGCACATGATGTTTGCCACACCGTGCGAAGAGTATAAACCAAACCCTGTTTTGGCGCGCGCACTTGACCGCATCTTCATCCTGCACGCGGATCACGAGCAAAACGCCTCTACTTCCACCGTACGCCTGGCAGGCTCTTCCGGCGCAAACCCCTTCGCCTGTATCGCAGCGGGCATTGCCAGCCTGTGGGGTCCCTCGCACGGCGGCGCCAACGAAGCCGTGCTGAACATGCTGGACGAAATCGGTGATGTATCCAATGTTGCCGCATTCATGGAAGGCGTTAAAGCGAAGAAATACCGCCTGATGGGCTTCGGCCACCGCGTATACAAAAACATGGATCCCCGTGCCGCCATTATGAAGCGCACCTGCGACGAAGTCTTGCGCGAACTGGGTTTGGAAAACGACCCCAAATTCAAGCTGGCGATGGAATTGGAAAAAATCGCACTGAGCGATCCGTATTTCATCGAGAAAAAACTGTACCCGAACGTAGACTTCTATTCCGGTATCGTTTTATCCGCTTTGGGTATTCCCGTTTCCATGTTCACCGTCATCTTCGCCTTGGCACGTACCGTAGGCTGGATTTCCCACTGGCACGAAATGATCTCCGACCCGGGGCAAAAAATCGGCCGCCCGCGCCAACTGTATACCGGTGCTCCACGTCGCGACTACACTCCGCTGGACAAACGCTGACATGAAAATGCCGGTGTAATCCGGAATCGAAAAAGAAAGCAGGATTTTCCTGCTTTCTTTTTTGCCGCACGGTAGTAATGAAAAATTATAAAGAGTAAAATAAGGCTCAATATTTGAGCGGGCAGCTGCCCGGCAGTCTGCCGGCTCGTTTGTGTTTGTTCCCAAGTAAAGAGGCTAATGCCATGATGGATGAAAAACAGAACTTTTCCTACCTCTTCGGCTCCAATGCTCCCTATATCGAGGAGCTGTACGAAGAGTTTTTAAACGACCCGAATTCCGTAGAGGAATATTGGCGGAAATATTTTTCCGAACTGACCGTCCAACCCGGCGCAGCCGAACGCGACGTAGCACACCGCCCCATTCAGGAATCTTTTGTCAAGCTGGCAAAATCCCGTCCCGTTGCTGCTGGAACGGTTGACGAGACCCTGTTGAAAAAACAGGTTGGTGTACTGCGCCTGATTTCGGCTTACCGCATCCAAGGTGTCGGCGCCGCACAACTTGATCCCCTGAAACGCAAACCGCCCATCCACATCGAAGGCTTGGATCCCAAATTCCACGGCCTTTCCGATTCGGATATGGCGGTTAAATTCAATGTCGGCAGCGGCGACTTCGGCGGCGGACATGAAAAACTGACCCTATCCGAAATTCTTAGCAAACTGAAACAAACCTACTGCGGCACTATCGGCATCGAGTACATGCACATCACCAACCGTGCAGAACGCCGCTGGATACGCGAGTATTTTGAAAAAACATCCTCCACGCCCAAATTCAATGCCGATGAAAAACTGTATATCCTGAAACAGCTTACAGCGGCAGAAACACTGGAACGCTACCTGCAGAACAAATACGTCGGCCAAAAACGCTTCGGTGTAGAAGGCGGCGAAAGTTCCATCCTGGCTCTGAACTATCTGGTTCAGAATGCGGGTAAAGACGGCGTAGAAGAAGTTATTGTCGGCATGGCGCACCGAGGCCGTCTGAACGTACTGGTCAACACCTTGGGCAAACAGCCGAGCGATCTGTTCGCGGAATTTGAGGGCCGCGCTGAAATCAAACTGCCCAGCGGCGACGTGAAGTACCACACCGGTTTCAGCTCCGACATCGCCACGCCCACCGGCCCCATGCACGTCACGCTGGCCTTCAACCCCTCCCATTTGGAAATCGTCAATCCCGTAGTCGAAGGCTCGAGCCGCGCCAAACAAGACAGACGCGGTTCAGACGGCCAAAAACAGGTTCTGCCCGTCCTTATCCACGGCGATTCCGCCTTCATCGGCTTGGGCGTCAATCAGGCCGTATTCAATATGTCGCTGACCCGTGGCTACACTACCGGTGGTTCCATCCATATCGTCGTCAACAACCAAATCGGTTTCACCACATCCGACACCCGCGACACCCGTTCCACCGTCTACTGCACCGACATCGCCAAAATGGTCGACGCGCCGATTTTCCACGTCAACGGCGACGATCCCGAAGCCGTGTGTCTGGTGATGCAGGCAGCAATGGACTACCGCAAAACCTTCCACAAAGATGTCGTTATTGATGTGGTCTGCTACCGCAAAAACGGCCACAATGAAAGCGACGATCCGACACTGACCCAGCCAATGATGTATAAAGCCGTTGCCAAACATCCGGGCACACGAGCCATTTACGCCGACAAGCTCGCGCAGGAAGGCATCGTCAGCAAAGAGCAGGCCGATTCCTACGTTCAGGCCTACCGCGACGCCTTGGATCGGGGCGAACACGTCGAGCAAACCCGCCTAACCAACTACACCAGCAAACACAGCGTCGATTGGACGAAATACCAAGGCCAAGACTGGCGCGAAGCCGTGGAAAGCGGCCTGTCTGCCGAAGACATCAAACGTCTGGCCGACAAATTCACCGCCGTTCCCGAAGGATTCGGCTTGCACAACACCTCCAAACGCCTGATTGCCAACCGCAAAGCCATGGCAGCCGGCGAGCAGAACGTCGACTGGGGTATGGCCGAGACCATCGCCTACGCCAGCCTGGTCAGCCACGGCACGGGCGTTCGCATTTCCGGCGAAGACTCCGGACGCGGCACTTTCTCACACCGCCAAGCAGTTTTGCACGACCAAAACCGCGAAAAATGGGATTCGGGAACCTACATTTCCCTGCAACACATCAGCGACAGCCAAGCACCGTTCACCGTTATAGACTCCATCCTGAACGAAGAAGCCGTGATGGCTTACGAATACGGCTATGCCTGCTCCGCGCCCGATATGCTGACCATTTGGGAAGCGCAGTTCGGCGACTTTGCCAACGGCGCACAGGTTGCCATCGACCAGTTCATCTCTTCCGGCGAAACCAAATGGGGACGCCTGTGCGGCCTGACCGTCATCCTGCCGCACGGCTACGACGGCCAAGGCCCGGAACACTCCTCAGGCCGTTTGGAGCGTTGGCTGCAACTGTGTGCCGAACACAATATGCAGATTGTTATGCCGTCTGAAGCCTCGCAGATGTTCCACATCCTGCGCCGTCAGGCTCTGCGCTCCGTGCGCAAACCGCTGGTCATCTTTATGTCCAAACGCCTGCTGCGCTTCAAAGACGCCACCAGCCCGCTGGAAAACTTCCTCGAAGGCACGACTTTCCGCCCCGTTATCGGCGATACCGCAGAACGCGCCGACAACGGCAAAGTCAAACGCGTCATCCTGTGCTCCGGCCAAGTGTATTACGACGTCGCCGCAGGCCGTGCCGAGCGCGGCTTGGAAGAAGAAGTCGCCATCATCCGCGTCGAGCAGCTCTATCCCTTCCCCTACGCCGAGGCCGAGGCCGAGCTGGCGAAATACCCCAACGCTGCCGAAATCATGTGGGTGCAGGAAGAGCCGAAAAACCAAGGCGCCTGGTATCAGACCCGCCACCGCTTGGAATATCTGGCGCAAAACGGCCAAAAAGTCGTGTACGCAGGCCGCCCCGCCAGCGCCTCTCCGGCCGTCGGCTATGCCAGCAAACACACCGCCCAGCTCAAACAGCTGGTGGAAGACGCTTTCGCCTTTTAACCCGTCAACAGACGCGGCCCGCCGCAAAGCGGGCCGCATAAAAACCACACCTAGGAGCAAAAAATGATCGTAGAAGTAAACGTTCCCGTATTCGCCGAAAGCATCACCGAAGGCACCCTACTGACCTGGCACAAAAAAGCCGGCGAAGCAGTCGCCCGCGACGAAGTTTTGGTCGAAATCGAAACCGACAAAGTCGTACTCGAAGTGCCCGCGCCGCAGGCCGGCGTTTTGGTGGAAATCATCGTCAACGAAGGCGACACCGTCGAATCGCAACAGGTTTTGGCGAAAATCGACACCGAAGCCACCGCAGCTGCCGCAGCCCCTGCCGCACAGGCACCCGCTACCGAAGCCGCTCCCGCCGCGCCCGCTTCCAACGCCCAAGCCGGCGTCGCCATGCCCGCCGCCGCCAAACTGGCCGCCGAAAAAGGCGTGGACGTGGCATCGGTACAAGGTTCCGGCCGCGACGGTCGCGTGCTGAAAGAAGACGTGCAAAACGCCCCGGCCGCCGCTCCCGCCGCTCCGATTCCCGCCGGCGTCCGCCCCGAAGAGCGCGTACCGATGAGCCGCCTGCGCGCCCGCGTTGCCGAACGCCTGCTCTCTTCGCAACAGGAAAACGCCATCCTCACCACCTTCAACGAAGTCAATATGAAGCCGGTGATGGATCTGCGCGCCAAATACAAAGAAAAATTCGAAAAAGAACACGGTGTCAAACTCGGCTTCATGTCCTTCTTCGTCAAAGCCGCCGTTGCCGCGCTGAAAAAATTCCCCGTTGTGAACGCTTCAGTTGACGGCAAAGACATCGTGTACCACGGCTACTTCGACATCGGCATCGCCATCGGCAGCCCGCGCGGCCTGGTCGTGCCGATTCTGCGCGATGCCGACCAGATGAGCATCGCCGAAATCGAAAAAGCCATCGTCGATTACGCCGTGAAAGCCAAAGACGGCAAAATCGCCATCGAAGATTTGACCGGCGGCACATTCAGCATCACCAACGGCGGCACCTTCGGCTCGATGATGTCCACCCCCATCATCAACCCGCCGCAATCGGCCATTCTCGGCATGCACGCCACCAAAGAGCGCGCCGTAGTGGAAAACGGCCAGGTTGTCGTGCGCCCGATGATGTATCTGGCACTCTCTTACGACCACCGCATCATCGACGGCCGCGAAGCCGTGCTGACACTGGTCACCATCAAAGACCTGCTGGAAGACCCGGCACGCCTGCTGCTGGATCTGTAAGCCCCTTTCAGACGGCCTGTTCGCACAACAGGCCGTCTGAAAATCATATTCCCGTCCATATTTTCAGACGGCCCCATCCAAAGCACAGGCCGTCTGAAACCGATATAAAAGGATAGAAAAATGTCCCAACAACCATACGACGTTGCCGTTATCGGCGCCGGCCCCGGCGGCTATGTTGCCGCCATCCGCGCCGCCCAACTCGGATTCAACACCGTCTGCATCGACGCAGGCGTCAACAAAGCAGGCGATGCCCCCGCACTGGGCGGCACCTGCCTCAACGTAGGCTGCATCCCCTCCAAAGCCCTGCTGCAATCGAGCGAACACTTCCACGCCGCGCAGCACGATTTCGCCGAACACGGCATCACCGTCGGCGACGTGAAATTCAATGCCGCCAAAATGATCGAACGCAAAGACGCCATCGTCACCAAGCTCACCGGCGGCATCGCCTTCCTGTTCCAGAAAAACAAAGTCGCCAGCCTGCACGGCAAAGGCTCGTTCAAAGGCAAAAACGGCGACGCCTACCAAATCGAAGTCGACAACAAAGGCGAGAAAACCCTGATTGAAGCCAAACACGTCATCATCGCCACCGGCTCCGTACCGCGTCCGCTGCCGCAAATCGCCATCGACAACGCAAACGTCCTCGACAACGAAGGCGCACTGAACCTGACCGCCGTGCCGCAGAAACTCGGCATCATCGGCTCGGGCGTCATCGGCCTCGAAATGGGCTCGGTTTGGAACCGCGTCGGCTCGCAGGTCACCATCCTCGAAGCCATGCCCACCTTCCTCGCCGCCGCCGACCAGCAAATCGCCAAAGAAGCCTTCAAATACTTCACCAAAGAACAAGGCCTGAACATTGAACTGGGTGTCAAAATCGGCGACATCAAAAACACTGGTGCGGGCGTTTCCGTTGTCTATGAAACCGCCGCAGGCGAAAGCAAAACCGAAGAATTCGACAAACTCATCGTCTCCATCGGCCGCATCCCCAACACCGACGGCCTGAACGGTGAAGCCGTCGGCCTGGAAAAAGACGAACGCGGCTTTATCAAAGTAGACGGCGAATGCCGCACCAACCTGCCCAACATCTGGGCGATCGGCGACGTGGTGCGCGGCCCCATGCTGGCGCACAAAGCCAGCGACGAAGGCGTGGCCGTGGCCGAGCGCATCGCCGGCCAGAAACCGCACATCGACTTCAACAGCGTGCCCTTCGTCATCTACACCGATCCCGAAATCGCCTGGGTCGGCAAAACCGAAGAGCAGCTCAAAGCCGAAGGCGTCAAATACAAAAAAGGCACGTCCGGCTTTGGTGCCAACGGCCGCGCACTGGGCTTGGGCAAAGCCAAAGGCACCGTCAAAGTGCTGTCCGACGCCGAAACCGACCGCATCCTCGGCGTACACATGGTCGGCCCGATGGTGAGCGAACTCATCGCCGAAGGCGTTGTCGGCCTCGAATTCTCCGCCAGCAGCGAAGACCTCGCCCGCATCATCCACGCCCATCCCACCCTGTCGGAAGTGGTGCACGAAGCCTGCCTGGCCGCCGACAAACGCGCCCTGCACGGCTGAGGCCGTCTGAAAAACAAAAACGCCGCCGCGCCCTGCCGCTGCGGCGTTTTTGTTTTCGCAACACCCGTACCCATCCCTGCTCCGCGCATCGGCGGCACGGATGGAAGCCCTGCCAAAACATCAGGCCGTCTGAAACGTTCAGACGGCCTTTTTGATTCCTTCCTGCCTATTTGCGCGTGCCGAGCTGGTCGAACACGCCGCCGTCGGCAAAGTATTTCGGCATGATTTCGTCCCACGAACCGAACACCTCGTTGGGATTGAAGGTTTCCAGCGGCGGCAGCTCGGCGGCATGGGCGGCGAGCACCTGCGGGTCGGCGGGGCGCAGATAGAGTTTCGCACCCAACTCCTGCGCCGGTTTGCTCCACAGATAATTCAGATATTCCGTTGCCGCGGCGCGCGTGCCGCGTTTGTCGGCCACGCTGTCCACCACGGCCACCGGGCTGTCCATGCGTATCGAGTATTTCGGATAGACGATTTCCACTTCGCCCCTGCCAAACTGCTTGGCCGACAGATTGGCCTCGTTTTCAAACGTCACCAACACGTCGCCGATATTGCGCTGCATAAACGTGGTGGTGGCCGCGCGGCCGCCGTTTTCAAACACCTCCACATTGGCGAGCATTTTTTTCACATAACCGCGCGCCTTCGCATCGTCGCCGCCGTTGGCTTTCAGGCCGTAGCCGTATGCGCCGAGAAAGGTGTAGCGGCCGTTGCCCGTTACCTTCGGATTGGCGATCACCAGTTTCACGCCCTCCCCTGCCAAGTCGCCCCAATCCTTAATCTGCTTGGGGTTGCCTTTGCGTACGAGAAACACGGTGGTGCTGGTGAAGGGCACGGCGTTATTGGGAAACGCATTCTGCCAGTCGGCCTTCACCAAACCTTTTTTCACCAGCAGATCGATGTCGGAAGCCTGGTTCATCGTCACCACGTCGGCCTGCAAACCGTTGGCAACGGCCAGCGCCTGCTTACTCGAGCCGCCGTGCGACTGCTGCACGGCAAGCGCCGCACCGTCGTGCTGTTTTTTGTATTCTTCGACAAACAGCGGATTGAAATCCTTGTAAAAATCGCGGGCAACGTCGTAAGAAACGTTCAACAGCTTCGTCTCCTGCGCCGCGCCGCCTGCGGAAGCGGCGTTTTGCGCCGCATTGTCGGGCGCACAGGCGGAGAGCGCGGCGGCGGCAATCAAGGCGGCAAATGATTTTTTCGGCATGGGGTTTCCTTTGATGTTTTTTTCAGAAGGCGGATTTATGCCAGAGGCCGTCTGAAAAAGGAAAGAACCGTTTGCCGCAGCATTATGGCCTTTGGTTATAAACCCTTTCAGACGGCCTCCCGTCAGGCCGTCTGAAATCCGCATTAAATCGCAAAACACAGAAAAAAGTTTACACCACACGTTATTTTGTTAAAATTCGAGCCTTTACTTTAAACTGCGTTAAAACAACACATGAACCAAACCGCCAACCGCCTCCGCATTACCGCCCTCCTCACCGCCGCCGCCCTCTCCGCCCAAGCCCAAGCCTCCGGCTACCACTTCGGCACCCAGTCCGTCACCGCCCAAAGCACGGCCAACGCCGCCGCAGCCGAAGCCGCCGACGCCGCCACCATCTTCTACAACCCCGCCGGCCTCGCCAAACTCGACGGCAGCGAGGTCACCACCGCCCTCAACATCGTCGCCCCGCACATCGCCTACGGCGACGCCGAAGCCGAATATTTCCGCGGCGGCAGCGTGCGCGGCGAAACCTCCGGCAAAATTACCAAAGACATCGTGCCCGCGCCCCACCTCTACGGCGCATACCGGGCAAACGACAACCTGACACTCGGCCTCGGCATCTACATCCCCTTCGCCTCCTCCACCGAATATCAGAAAAACTCCGTCCTGCGCCACAACCTCAACCAACTCGGCCTTACCACCGTTGCCATCGAACCCGTCGCCGCCTACAAAATCAACGACCGCCACGCCGCCGCCGTCGGCCTGATCGCCCAATATTCCACCGCCGAGCTGCGCAAATACGCCGACTGGAACGCCTCCGGCCGCCTCGGCGCACACACCGGCCTTTCAGACGGCCACGCCGAAGTCAAAGGCAAAGACTGGGGCTTCGGCTACCAGCTCGGCTGGCTGTGGGACATCGACGACCGCACCCGCGTCGGCCTCAACTACCGCTCCAAAATCAGCCACGACATCAAAGGCACGGCCGACTGGACACCCGACGGCGCCGCCGTCACCACCCCCAGCCCCCTGCTCGGCGGCAAAAACGCCTACGACGCCCTCATCAGCACCGTTTCCGGCTACAAACCGCACGAAAAAGCGCACGTCAAAATCGTCACCCCCGAATCCCTGTCCGTGCACGGCATGTACCAAGCCACAGCGAAAACCAAACTCTTCGCCGACCTGACCTGGACGCGCCACAGCCGCTTCAACCGCGCCGAACTTATCTTTGAAAACAGCAAAGCCGTCGTCAGCGGCCGCTCCGACCGCACCGTCATCACCCCCAACTGGCGCAACACCTACAAACTCGCCCTCGGCGGCGCCTACCAATACAGCGAACCCCTACAACTGCGTGCCGGCCTCGCCTTCGACCAAAGCCCCGTGCGCGACGCACAAAGCCGCCTCAACACCCTGCCCGACGGCAACCGCATCTGGTACTCCGCCGGCGTCAAATACACCCACAAAAAGCGCCACGTCTTTGACATCGCCTACAGCCACATCCACATCAACGACACCCGCTTCCAAGCGGCGGCCGCATCCGGCCGCGACGTCGACAGCAAAGGCCGCGCCTCCGCCTCCTTCAAAAACCACGCCGACATTCTGGGCTTGCAGTACACCTACAAATTCTAGGGCGTGTTGACAATCAACATTTTGGCGTCTTTTCCGTCCTAAAACGGCATCTGCCGCGTTGAAAATACTCGCCTATGGACGGCATAGGCTCGCATTTTCGCCTTGCATCCGCCATTTTATGCCGAAAAATCCGCTTCAAAAGTTGAATGTCAACACGCCCTAGGGACTGTTCAGACGGCCTCAAAGCACACAAAGGCCGTCTGAAAGCGCAGCTTCAACGAAGTGAAAAAAGGCCGTCTGAAACGCCAAAAGGCTTTTCAGACGGCCTTTTGCCGCACGCCTTATCCCGCCCGGGACGCCATCCGCCGCACGGCCTGCAACACCGGCGGCAATTCGGTGAAGCCGTCGGATGCGAGGAAATGCCCGCCGTGCGGCACAACGGTCATACGCGCGTCAAGCTGCTGCGCCAAAAGCCGCGTGTTCTCGGGCGGCACAATGGTATCGTCGGCAGCGGCAAAAAGTTCGATATTGCCCGTCATCGCCCGCAGTGCGGGAAAGTCCAAGGTGCAGCGGCGCACATAGGCATCGACATCGAAACCTCCGATGCGCGGCAGCGTCGGAATCGGCGCACCGAAAGCGGACACCAGCACCAGCCCGCCGATGCGCTTCGGCCGCAACGCGCTCAAATAATGCAGCACGGAAACCGTGCCCAAGCTGTGGGCGACGAAAATATCGTTTTCAGACGGCCTGCCGACAGCATCGGCCAAAGCCTGCTGCCAGCGGTCGAAATCGGGCATGCCGCTGTCGAGCAACGCCACTCTGCGGGCAGAAATACCCGCGTGGACGAGCGCCGCTTCCAGCCAGGCAAACCAATGGTCGCTAACCGTCGCGCCGTAGCCGTGAATAATAAAGACCCGTGCAGAAGACGGGGCGCTCAGACGCGCGCAGGCGGCAAACAGCCCGATGCCTGCGGCGGCGCAGAATGTGCGGCGGTTCATATAAAATACTCCCTTCGGCAATATTGAAACGGCAGAGCTTACAGGCTGCCACCGTGTCAGGGTCAAGCAGACAAACAGAAAGGAAACGGATGAAAATCGGAGCATTCTCCCGCACCAGCGGCGTCAGCATACGGATGCTGCGTTTTTACGAAACAGCAGGCATCATCACCCCCGCGCGCACGGCAGGCGGCTACCGCGAATACACCGAGCGTGACATCTCCTTCGTGCGCAAAGCGGCCATGCTCAACCGCGCCGGACTGGCCTTGAAAGACATCGCCCTGCTGCGCGACTGCCTGCACGACGAGCCGCAGGATTTCTGCACCGAACTGCGCGGCAGACTGCACGCCGCCCGCGCGGCCGTGCTGGACGAAATCGAACGCCTGCGCCAATCCGAACGGCTGATTGCCGCCCTGCTTGGCGACGGAGAAAACGGCAAAGGCACAGAGGCCGTCTGAAAGCACAGCTTCAACAAAGTTAAAAAGGCCGCCTGAAACGCCAAAGCGCTTTCAGACGGCCTTTTCCGTTGCCATGCCCACAGCGAAACGGCATAATTGCCGCCTTTTTACACACACAGCAGCCCCATGTCCCAAGACCGCCCCACCCCCGTCCCCTCGCGCGTGCGCAAAACCAACGCCGCCGCCTCCCTGATCTGGATTGTGCCGCTAGCCGCATTTCTCGTGGGCGGCTGGCTGCTGTTCGACCACATCCGCAACACCGGCCCGAAAATCACCCTCTACCTCGACAGCGCCGAAGGCATCGAAGTCAACAACACCGTCGTGCGCGTGCTCAGCGTCAACGTCGGCAAAATCACCAACATCCGCCTGCGCGAAGGCGGCAAAGGTGTGGAGCTGACCGCGCAGCTTAACGCCGACGTAAAAGACATGATGAAAAGCGACACCCAGTTTTGGGTGGTCAAACCGCGCATCGACAGCAGCGGCATCTCCGGCCTCAACACCCTCGTCTCCGGCGCCTATATCGCCTTCATCCCCGGCAAAGCGCAGGAAAACCGCGACACTTTCGACGTATCCGACATCCCGCCCGTTGCCGCCCTCGGCCAGGACGGCCTGCGCCTGAAACTCTCCGGCAGCAACAGCAAAATGCTCGACATCGGCGCGCCCGTCGTCTACGGCAGCCTGCCCATCGGCCAAGTGGAAAGCGTGCGCTTCGACCCGCAGCGCCGCCGCAGCGACTACACCGTCTTCATCGGCCACCCCAACGACAGCCTCATCAACAGCAGCAGCCGCTTCTGGCTCGACAGCGGCATCCGCATCCAATCCGAAGGCGGCGGCTTCCAGCTCGACAGCGCCCCGCTGGGTGCCCTCATTTCCGGCGCCATCACCTTCGACACCCCCGACAAAACCGCCCGCCCAGCAGAAGGCGGCACACCTTTCGAACTCTACGACAACCGCGCCGCCGTCGACAGCCTGCCGGGCGAACGCGCCCTCTACTACACCGCCTTTTTCAAACAGTCCGTGCGCGGGCTGGGCAAAGGATCGCCCGTCGAATACAAAGGCCTGCGCGTCGGCAGCGTCGCCGACGTGCCCTACTTCGCCGCCGGCGACAGCCTCAAACTGTTCGCCAACGGCTGGATACCCGTGCGCCTGCGCATCGAACCGCACCTTATCGAACAAAATGCCGACCACGAAAGCCGCAGCTACTGGCAGAACACCTTTCAGACGGCCTTAAACAAAGGCCTGAGCGCCGCCCTCGCCTCCGACAACCTGATACTCGGCAGCAAAATGGTCGAACTCTCCGACACCCCCGCCACCGGCGGCACACTCAAACCCTTCGCCGAATACGGCGGCGCGCCCGTTATCGCCAGCCGCAGCGGCGGCGGACTGGACGATTTGCAGGCACAGCTCTCCGCCCTGCTCGACAAATTCAACAAACTGCCGCTGGACAAAACCGTAGAC
This sequence comes from Neisseria sp. 23W00296, assembly GCF_044772855.1. Classification (NCBI taxonomy): domain Bacteria; kingdom Pseudomonadati; phylum Pseudomonadota; class Betaproteobacteria; order Neisseriales; family Neisseriaceae; genus Neisseria; species Neisseria sp. 23W00296. The sequence goes on from NZ_CP173024.1 coordinate 1,503,024, forward strand.
GGACTCAACGGCAGCCTGGCCGAACTCAAAGCCACCCTCAAATCCGCCAACAGCCTGCTGGCCAAACCGCAGACACAGGCCATACCTGCCGAACTGAACAAAACCCTGGCCGAATTGCGTCAAACCCTTAACGGCGTGTCCCCCGAATCGCCCGTCTACCGCGACGTCCAAGACACCCTGCACAACATCGACAACACCCTGCGCGACGTGCGCCCGCTGCTCAACACGCTGAAAGAGAAACCCAATTCTCTGATTTTCAAACAAAACGCCAAAGACCCCGTGCCGCAGGGCAGGTAAACGCAGCAACACAGACATTCAGACGGCCTGTTTCTCCAAACAGGCCGTCTGAAACCTGCCGTCCCCTCCCCCGCGCTTTGGCGCAGGAGAGGGAGTTAGGCGCGCGGTGGGAATGACGTTTTCAGACGGCCTTTCGGTTTCGCAGGCCGGTTTTCCAAATCCGACGGTTGTTTGCAAAACGGCACAAGGCCGTCTGAAAAACATTTTTCAGACGGCCTTTCTGCTTTTCATTTCGTTGACGCTGCGCTTTCGGAAACGTCATTCCCGCGAAGGCGGGAACGGCCTCAGCCGACGCGGTAAAAAGCCAGGCTGCCGAGGAGGTTGGGCAGGATGTCCACGCGCCTGCCGCCGGTCATGACGGCGCGTTCGAGGATGCGGATGTTGTTTTGGGCGCAGAGTTTGTCGAAGTCGTGCAGGGTGCACCAGTGGATGTTGGGGGTGTTGTACCACTGGTAGGGCATGCGTTCGGAGACAGGCATGTGGCCGCCGAGGGTGATTTGCAGGCGGTTGCGCCAGTAGCCGAAGTTGGGGAAGGAGACGACGGCCTCTCGGGCGACGCGGGTGAGGTCGCGCAGAATGGTTTCGGTGTTTTGCATGGCTTGGATGGTTTGGCTCAACACGATGACGTCGAAGCTGTTGTCGTCGAAGTCCTGCAGTCCCTGTTCCAGGTCGGCCTGGATGACGTTGATGCCGGCGGCGATGGAGGCGAGTACGCCTTCGGTGTCGATTTCCACGCCGTAGCCGCTGCATTGTTTGTCGCGCACGAGGGCGGAGAGCAGTTCGCCCCGTCCGCAGCCCAAGTCGAGCACGCGGCTGCCCGCGGGTATCCAGTCGTAAATCAGGCGCAAATCGTCGCGCAGGGTGGTCATGGCTGCAATTCCTTGTAAACGTTGTCCATATAGGAGGAAACGGCGGCGAGGTAGGGGGCGTCGTCCATCAGGAAGGCGTCGTGTCCGTGGTTGGATTCGACTTCGATGTATTGGACGGGGCGTCCGGCGCGGACGAGATGTTTGACGAGGGCGCGCGAGCGTTGCGGGGCGAAGCGCCAGTCGGTGGTGAAGCTGGCGACGAAGAATCCGGCCTGCGTTTGGCGCAGGGCGGCGGTGAGGTCGTTGCCGAAGGCGGCGGCGGGGCTGAAATAGTCGAGGGCTTTGGTCATGCGCAGGTAGGTGTTGGCGTCGAAGCGGGCGGCGAATTTGTCGCCCTGGTAGCGCAGGTAGGATTCGACTTCGAATTCGACGCCGTAGCCGTACTGTATGCCGTCGTGCAGGCTGCGGCCGAATTTTCTGCCCAACCCTTCTTCGGCGAGGTAGGTGATGTGTCCCATCATGCGGGCGATGCGCAGGCCGCGGCGGGGGACGGTGTTGTGGCGGCGGTAGTGGCCGTCGTGGAAGTCGGGGTCGGTGATAATGGCCTGGCGGGCGACGTCGTTGAAGGCGATGTTTTGCGCCGACAGGCGGGTGGCGGAGGCGATGACGAGGGCGTGGCGCACGCGCTCGGGGTAGTCGATCGTCCATTGCAGTGCCTGCATGCCGCCGAGGCTGCCGCCGACAACGGCCGCCCAGCGGGCGATGCCGAAATGGTCGGCCAGCAGGGCCTGGCTGTTTACCCAGTCTTTGACGGTTACGACGGGGAAGTCCGCGCCGTATTCTTGGCCGTTTTCGGGGTTGGTGCTCAAAGGGCCGGTGCTGCCGGCGCAGCCGCCGAGGTTGTTGAGGCCGATAACGAAGAAGCGGCGGGTGTCGACGGGTTTGCCCGGTCCGACCATGGTGTCCCACCAGCCGGGGTGTTTGTCGTCGGGATGGTGGCGTCCGGCGACATGGTGGTCGCCCGATAAGGCGTGGCAGACGAGGACGGCGTTGGATTTGTCGGCGTTCAGTGTGCCGTAGGTTTCCACCATCAGGTCGAAGCGCGGCAGGGTTTGGCCGTTTTGCAGGGCAAACTCTTGCTCGAAGGGGATTTTTTCGGGCGTTACCAGCCCGATGCTGTCGGAGGCGGTCATGAAAGAGGCGCGGCGGGAAGGAAAAGGCCGTATTATAGCGTTCCGTCCCTGTTTCTGCATGGCCGTTTCAGACGGCCTTTTACTATGTCTTCCGCCGTTTTTGCCGTCAAAATCCTGCTGTTTGCCGCCGCCGCGCTGCTGCTGGCCGCCCGTTTTCTGCCTGTTCGCCACAAGCGGGCGGCTCGGCGCATTTTTGTGTTCGCCGCTTGGTGGTGCGCGGGCGTATCGCTGCTGGCTTTGCTGCGCTATTGGCTGGCGGTGTGAAAGGCCGTCTGAACGCGGCGGAAAACAAAATAGGCCGTCTGAAAACCTTTTTTCGGGTTTTCAGACGGCCTCTTTGCTTTCAGACGGCCTTATTTGCCCAGCGCGGCCAACACTTCGGCTTTTACGGCTTCCACCGCCTGCGTGCCGTCGACCTTGATGTATTTGGGCGCGTTCTCACCCTTGAGTTTGCTGTAATAGCCTACCAGCACTTCGGTTTGCTCATGGTACACGGCCAGGCGTTTTTTGACGGTTTCTTCTTTGTCGTCGTCGCGCTGGATTAAGTCTTCGCCGGTGAGGTCGTCTTTGCCTTCGGCTTTGGGCGGATTGTAAACCACATGGTAGGTGCGGCCGGAAGCCAAGTGCACGCGGCGGCCGCTCATGCGCTCGACAATCGCGCTGTCGGGTACGTCGATTTCCACCACGGCATCAAGCAGTACACCCGCCTCCTGCATGGCTTCGGCCTGCGCCAGCGTGCGCGGAAAGCCGTCAAACAGAAAACCGTTGGCGCAATCGGGCTGTGTGATGCGCTCTTTCACCATGCCGATGATGATGTCGTCGCGCACCAGGCCGCCTTCGTCCATGATTTTTTTCGCTTCCAAGCCCAAAGGCGTGCCCGCTTTGATGGCGGCGCGCAGCATATCGCCGGTGGAGATTTGCGGAATGCCGAAGGCGGCGGTGATAAATTGCGCCTGCGTGCCTTTGCCTGCGCCGGGTGCGCCGAGTAACAATACTTTCATGGTGGTTCCTTCTGTTAAGAAAATGTAATGGGGCGCATCTTAATACTTTGCAGGCCGTCTGAAAAGCGCGGGCGGTTTCAGACGGCCTCGTTGCGCGTCGGCAAAAATCCCCAGACAAATCAAAAGTCAAAAATCCCGTTCATGCCGCAACGCAGTATTTTTCACGCCAAAGCGCATTTTTTATCTTGTTATCAACCAGTTGAAGCCATACACTCGGCCGTCTGAAAAACACTTCCACAGGAAACCGCGCCATGAGTGCCGCCGAAAAAACCCTCAGCTTCGAATTTTTCCCCACCCGCACCCCCGAAGGACGCGAAAAACAAATCGTCACCCGCAAGCAGCTGCGCCAGTTCGCCCCCGAATTTTTCTCCTGCACCTCCGGTGCGGGCGGCACCACCCGCGAGGGCACGCTGCAAACCATTGCCGACATCCTCGCCGAAGGCACGCCCGCCGCGCCGCACCTGCCCTGTATCGGCATGACCGTCGAAGAAGTGAAAAGCCTGCTCGACACCTATCAAGACATGGGCGTGCGCCACATCGTCGCCCTGCGCGGCGACATCCCTTCGGGTATGGGCGCGGGCGGCAGCGGCCTGCGCTATGCCAACGAGCTGGTCGAACTCATCAAAAACGAATACGGCAGCCACTTCCACATCGAAATCGCCGCCTATCCCGAATACCACCCGCAGGCGCGCAGCGCCGACGAAGACATCGAAAACTTCGTGCGCAAGGCCAAAGCGGGCGCAGACTCGGCCATCACCCAGTATTTCTACAACGCCGACGCTTATTTCCGCTTCGTCGACGAAGTGCAGGGACGCGGCGTTACCATCCCCATCATCCCCGGCATCATGCCCATCGCCAGCTTCTCCAAACTCGTGCGCTTTTCCGACACCTGCGGCGCGGAAATCCCCCGCTGGTTGCGCCTGAAACTGCAATCCTATGCCGACGACACCGCCGCCATCAAAGCCCTCGCCCTCGACGTCGTCACCGAAATGTGCAGCCGCCTGCTCGAACAGGGCGCGCCCGGCCTGCATTTTTACACCATGAACCAGGCGGGCTTGGTGTCCACCATCTGCCAGCGCTTGGGCTACTGAGCCGCGCGGACAGGAAAAGGCCGTCTGAAAACAAAGTTTCAGACGGCCTTTTTGTATTGAAGATTTCCGACGGTTCAACTGTCCGGCCGGTTTTCCGCTTTCTTGCGGGCTGCGTCCCTATCCTGCCTGCCGACGATACCGACCAAGACAACTGTGAGTGTTTCGCCGTGCATCTGATAAATAAGGCGGCATCCCGCGTGGCGGAGTTTGATTTTGTAGAAGCCCGACAGATTACGCAGGGCTTCCGAAGGCGCATGCAGGTTTTCCAAACGCTTTTTGAGTTTCTTGCCCAACTGCTGCCTGACGTCGTCATCCAGTTTGTTCCATTCGTCTTTCGCCTCAATGCAAAATGCCAGTTTATATTCCGGCTTATAAACTTTATAAATCATCGATAGATACCTCTATGATCGGGGAATCCTGGCGCTCCAACACGATTTTGGCGTCTTCGAAATCTTCCATATAAGAAATCAGCTTTTCGTAAAAACGGGCAGGGACAAGATAGGCTTCCGGACGGTTGTGGTTGAGTACGATCACGACACCTTCGGCCTCCTGCACGATCGCGCTGAAATTACGTTTGAGCTCGGTAACGCTGACGGCATGTTCGGCAAATATAGTGTGCATGGTTTACTCCTCGTTGTGTGATTAAGGCTGCCGACATTCTATCCGTTTTTCAATGCTTTAAGAGCATTTTTAAATGCCTTTATGATTTCCATCCGCAAAAAGGCCGTCTGAAACGTTTTCAGACGGCCTTTTGCCTTGTTTGCCGAAAGATGCGGAGCCGCTTAGTGGCGGTGCGCCTGCATGCCTTCGGGCGCTTCCGCGCCTTCGGGCAGGCCGAAGGTTTCGCGCAGCACCACTTTATAAAACGCAAACGCCTCGCGCGCGCCTTCGATGGCTTCAGCCTGCGCCGCCTCGTCCAGCGGCAGCGCGTTCAGCAGCTCGACAAAAGCGCGCCAGTGTTTGCCGCGGCCTGCGGGATGCGGCGCAAGGTGGCGCGCGCCTTTTTCGCCGTCGAATGCCAACTGTTTGGCGTGTTTGAACAAAAATGCCGCGCCCAAGTTCGAGCCTTCGGCGCAGTAGAGCCAGCCGATGGCTTTGTTACCCGTTTCGTGCGGCAGCGGCTTGCCGTATTCGTAGGGCTTTTCACCCAAATCGGCCAAATCTTTCACTACCGCGTCGTAACGCGCCATATATTCGAGTTCGGGAATCTGTTTGTTCAGCTCGGGATCTTTGTAGATATGGTCGACCGCTTTATGGAACACGGATTGCAGTTTCAGGAATTTGATGTATTTTTCGTTGCTGACAAAAGGCTCTACCGACATCACCAGATTATCGACGCTGTCGTGGGTGGCGGTGGTCTGCTCTTTCAGCTTTTTGGCAAAAGTCATTTCGTTGCTCATGGCGTTTCCTTGTGATGGTGTTTTCAGACGGCCTGTGCGGACAGAGGCCGTCTGAAACGATTTGAAAAAGATGTATTGCGGCAAAAATCGTAGCTAATAGGAATATTTCACTACGAATATGGCAGGATTATCCCCGACTGCGGCGCGCCCTGCAAATTTTTCTTTACATCAACTTACTCAGATTTCACGTTTTTTTATTATCAGAACGACGTGGCGCGAGCCGTACCATGCAGATTCGCGCAGCCGGACGCCACCGATAGAAAAGGGACGGCGGATTGCCGTCCCTTTCTGCCGTTTCAGACGGCCTCTTTCTTTAAAGATACAAGGCCGTCTGAAAGGCTTGGTTTCGGTTAGAACTTCCATTCCAGGGATACGGCGTAGTTGCGGCCGGGGGCGTAGAAGCGTTCGAGACCTTTTCCGGCACGGTCAACTGTATTGGTAGTGCTGTTGGCATTGATGCCGCGCAAAGCATCCCATGTGTGGTATTTGCGGTTGAACAGGTTGTACACGCCTGCACGCAGGGTCAGGTTTTTGACGGGTTTGTAAAAACCGTAAACGTCAAAGGTATAGGCTTTTTTGTTCAGGTATTTGTAAGTGGCGACCTCTTTATACTGCTCCTCTTGCGCACAGGTTTGCTGGCCAGTCCACCAGTCAAAATCCCATCTGACGCAACGGCTTTTGACTTCTTCCACTTTGGCATCGCGCGCTTTTTTCGCGCCCAGATAGGTCAGGCGGGAGAACACGCCCCATTTGCCGTCGGGCTGCTCATAATCCAAGCCGACAATGGCTTTCAGTGGCTGGATGGACAGCAGGCTTTTCACGTCGGAGAGCTTGCCGTGGCTGTAACCCAGCGCACCGAAGAGTTTCCAGCCTGTGCCAAGATTCAAGCGGCCTTTGAATTCCAAACCTGAAATACGGGCGTTATCCACATTAACCGTTTGCGTCATCGGAGTCTGCCAAGTACGGCCGTATTGTGTCTGCTCAATCAAACTGGTTTGTTCGAGCAGGAAGTTTTTGTAGCGGCTATGGTACACGCTTAAATCCATCGTGCCCCGGCTGCTGTTGGCCTGCAAGGACAGGGTGTGGTTGACGCTGCGTTCCGGTTTCAAATTACGATTGGATTTCCAAGTGCCGTAGGAATTGGTAAAGGTGAAATACATTTCCGATGCGGTCGGCACGCGGTAGCCGGTTGCCAAATTGTAACCGGCTTTCCAAGTCGGGTTCAGTTGGGCATAAACACCGGCAAAACCGTTCCAGTTGGAGAAGCTTGCCTCCCCCGGCTTGCCTTCGGCAGTACAAGCTTTGCTACAAGGAGCATTCAATTCCAAGGGTTTGAGTTTTTCATAATCGTAACGGACACCGGCCTGCCCCGAGAATACGCGACTCCATACGATGTCGTCTTTCAGAGAAAAGCCGTATTGCGTGGTCTGCACGGGATATTGGATGGTTTCGACGATTAAGTCGGGCGGCATGCCATATCGCGCATTTGAAGTTATGTTGATTTGGTCTTCGTTCAGCGTCTCAAATTTCCGTCGCGAAGCAAAAGTTTTGAAGCTGAGCTTATGTCGACCGGCCGCTTGGAAAGGTTGTCCGTCCACCCTCAAGGTAAACCTTTGAAAACGGGTAGTCATGCTGCGGTCTTTGATTTCGTCAAGCGGTCTCCCTGCTCCAGACCCTGCATAGTTTACTGCACGCAAATCTGTGTATTGATAGTCGTAGTCGGCTTTTAGCAGTGAAAGCCAAGATGATTCGGGAGAATATTCATAGTATGTGTTGAAATTGACCCGTTTGTGTTTGTCATCCGCCTCACGCCATGCAGATGGATAGGAGGTATAGGAACGCTCATCGGTGTAGTTACTGCCGTTTTGTCCGGTAACGGCTGCGCCAATACGGTGTTCGGGCGCGAATTGCCAGTTGATTTTGGCCAGATAGCTGTGGTTGCGGTGCTTGGCCGGATCGGGATGCTGGCTTTTGCTTTGGTAAAGCTCATCTCCTTCGCCACGGCTTTTCATCTCATGCCCGCGCCGCTGGGAATAGAGCAAGGCGGCATCAAGCTGATCGCCTTGGAAACCAAAACCCACGGTATTTGTCCACTCACGGTTTTTGGTGGCATAGCCGCTTCTTAACAGCGTACCGAATTTTGCACCCGGCTCAACAATCGCAGAGGCATCCAGCGTGCGGTAATTGACATTTCCACCCAACGCACCGCTGCCGGATTGAAACGAATCCGCACCTTTCACAATATCGATGTTGCTGACTAGCTCAGGGTCAATGGAAAGCCTCGAAGGGTTAAAGTTGCCGTAGCGGCCGTAAAGCGTATTTTCTTCTGAATCAGGCAGGGTGACTCCGTCAACACTGATACCGACGCGGTTGCCTTCCACACCGCGCATGGCAAAACCTTTTAAGTGGCGGCCGTTGTCGGCAATGCCGACATCGGGCGAGTAGCGCACCAAATCGCGCGTATCGCGGATCATTTGTTCCTGAATGGTTTCGGCATTTACTTTTTCGACCGAAGCCGGACGATTACGCCGCGCTTTGACTTTAACCTGTTCGAGCGTGCCGCTCTGTTCGGCGGCTGCCTGTGCTTCGGCCTCGGCGGCTTGGGCGGCGTTGCAGAACATCAGGCCGACCAGCAGGGCTATCGGGGTGATTTTGCTGTGTTTCATGGGGTTTCCTTCAAACGGATAAAACAATAAAAACCTGCGAAGTCTAGCCACGGAGTGGAAAATTTTCGCAGTTATTTGATAAATATGGATTTGTTTTGCTTCAAGTAATCAGAACTTTTCTTGTTCTTATTTGAAGGCGCGGATTATGTGTTAATGTTTTGTAAAGTGCAACTTTTCTTTACATTGCGGGCACGAGTGTGGTTTTCCGGTTAAGTTTTGTGTCGCTTTGTGCGTCACGCAGAAATGGGGGGGTTGGAACGCGCAGCAGGACAAAGGCCGTCTGAAACGGGTTTCAGACGGCCTTTGTGCGGCGGGGCGGGTTCGGGTATCTGCCGGATGCGTTTTTCAGACGGCCTTATCCCAATTCCTGTTGCTTGGCAATCAGCTGTTCGCGGATCAGGGCGGCGGTTTGCTGGCGATCGCCTGCGGCAACGGGGGTGAGGAAGTGGAGTTCGGCGGTGCTGCGCGGCTGGCGGATCACCATGCAGATGGACTGCCAGAGGCTGATGTCGCCGTAGTAGGCGGTGTGGGGGTTGGGGCTGCTGCCGTCGGGATTGGGGTAGCGGCAGAGGACGGGAACGATGGGGACTTGCGCTTCGGCGGCGGCGGGGAAGAAGCCGGTTTTGAAGGGGAGGATGGTGCGGCCTTCGCTGCTGGTGCCTTCGGGAAAGAGGGTGACGGTGTCGCCGTCTTTGAGGGCTTGGGTGACGTTGCGCAGTTTTTCGCTGTTGCCGCCGCCGGCGCCTTTGTTGCGGGCGACGTAGACGGTGCGCGCCTGTGTGGCAAGGTAGCCGACAACGGGCCATTTTGCGACGTCGTCTTTGGCGACGAAGCGGCCGGGGTGGGCGGCGTTGACGGCCATGATGTCGAGCCAGGAGATGTGGTTGCAGACGAGCATTTGGCCGCGGTTTTCGGCGGGGAGCGTGCCGTAGGTGTGCAGCGTCATGCCGCAGGAGGCGAGGACGCGGTGCGACCAGATTTGGATGGCGCGCAGTTTGCGGCGGGGGGTGTAGAAGGGGAAGAGGAAGAACATTTCGGCGGCGCCGTAGATAAGGCACAGGCCGATGCAGGAAAGGCGGAAGGCAAAGCGGAGGGCGGTCATGGCTGTGTTGTGTTTTTTTGTTCGGGCAGACGTGTTGAGGCCGTCTGAAAGCGGTATTCAGACGGCCTTTTATCTTTATTAAGGTTTGGGGGCGAATTTTTGCAGGTAGCGGTCGCTCAGTTGCGAGATGTCCATCATGATGAGGACGTCGGCGCAGTTGAAGGCTTCGTCGACGCAGGGTTCGCCGCAGAACCAGGCACCCGCTTTGAGGTAGCCTTTAATCAGGGCAGGGGTGTCGGGGTGGGCGGACGGAGTGATTTTGTCCCATTTGAGCGGGTTGAGCGGGCGCACGCGCCACGGTTCGGGAGCGAGGTATTTTTCTTTGAGGATGTGGTAGAGCCCTGCCGCGTCGCTGCCGCCGTCGCGCATTTCGATGCTGCCGCAGCCGATCATAAAGCGCAGGTTTTCGTCTTTCATGAATTTGACGAGTCCCGTCCACAACAGCATGACGAGGCCGCCGTTGCGGTAGTCGGGGTGGGTGCAGGCGCGGCCGAGTTCGACGGTTTGCGGCAGAATGTCTTTGAGCGGGCTCAAATCAAATTCGTGTTCGCTGTACCAGCCGCCGACTTTTTTGGCAGTGTCTTCGGTGATGAGGCGGTAGCAGCCGATAACTTCGCCGGTGGCGTCGTCGAAGGCGAGCAGGTGGTGGCAGTATTCGTCGTAGGGGTCGGTGTCGCGGCCGTCGACACCTTTGATGTCGGCGCCCAATTCTTCGGCGAAAACCCGATAGCGCAGGCGCTGCGCGGCTTCGATTTCTTCGCGGGTTTCGGCCAGTCGGACGCTGAGGCCGATTTTCGGGCCGGTTTGGTTGAAACGGCTGTTCTGCATAAAATGTTCCGAATCAGGGTAAAAGGCGCGCATTATAGCCCAAAGGCCGTCTGAAAGCGCGGCGCGGCTGCCTGCTGCAGCTTGCCGCGTGCGAAACGGCATGATAAAAGCGCTCCCTTTGTTACTTTTTCCGCCACACGCCATGCCGTATCCCGCACCGAAAAACCTCTCCGCCGCCATCGGCCTGCCCGTTTCAGACGGCCTCTTCCTCCATGCCGACTGGCCTGCCCCCGCCAATGTGAAAACGCTGGTTTCCACACGCCAAGGCGGCGTCAGCATCGCGCCCTATGCCTCGCTCAACATCGGCGCACACGTCGGCGACAACCCGGAACGCGTCGCACACAACCGCGCCATTGTCCAAGCCGCCGTGCCCGTTCCCCTCGCCTACCTCAACCAGACGCACGGCACCCATGTCGTTGCCGCCGCCGATGCTGTGGCCGTCTTAAAAGATGCCGACGCCTCTGTCGACCGCAGCGGCAAGGCGGCCTGCGCGGTAATGACTGCCGACTGTCTGCCCGTCCTCTTCTGCACCGCCGACGGCCGCTGCGTCGCCGCCGCCCACGCGGGCTGGCGCGGGCTGGCAGGCGGCATCCTGCAAAACACCGTCGCCGCCATGCAGGCCGACCCCACCGACATCCTCGCCTACCTCGCCCCCGCCATCGGCCCGGATGCCTTTGAAGTCGGGCAGGACGTTTTCGACACGTTCTGCCTGCGCGATCCCGCCGCCGAAGCGGCTTTCACCGACATCGGCGGCGGAAAATACCTCGCCGACATCTACGCCCTCGCCACCCTCGCCCTGCACCGCGAAGGCGTGACGCAAATCTACGGCGGCACGCACTGCACCGTTCTCGAACGCGACACTTTCTTCTCCTACCGCCGCGACGGACAGACGGGACGCATGGTCAGCGCCGTGTGGCTGGAAGAGGCCGTCTGAAATCGAAAATCCCACCGCACACCTGACTCCCTCCTCTGCGCCAAGCGTGGGGAGGGCTGGGGCGGGGGTGGCAGTTTGCAGAACTGCATTTTGCGGGTGTCCTGCAAAAGTCGCCGTAGCGGCACGAGCCCCCACCCTAGCCCCCCGCGAGCGGGAGAGGGAACTTTGTTGCTCCGACAGGTTTCAGACGGCATCAAAGGCTGCCCGAAACCCGAAAGGCCGTCTGAAAGAACTGCCGCAGCGCAGGCCGTATTGTTCAGACGGCCTTTCCGCATCTGTAACCGGACTCGGAAGCGGTGCGGGCGGTACAAAAAGGCCGTCTGAAAAACGTTTGTTCCGTTTTTCAGACGGCCTCAAAGCTGCCAAGCGCTCGGACGCTCAACCTTTTTGCCAGGCGTTGCGCGAAAAGGCGTAGAGCAGCACGCAGCCTGCCAAAGTGGCGCACAGCATCAGCGCGGACATCACATAGGCCGTGCCGTTGTGCAGCTCGGTTGCCAGCCAGCCCATGCCCGCGCCGATCATCGAGGTGGACGCCATCAGCAGGGCGTTGGCGCTGCCGCCGATTTCACGGAAGCGGCTCATAAAACAGGCCTGCGTGTTGGCCGTTACCAAGCCCTGCGTGCCAACCGACAACATGGCGCAGGCCGCCGCCAGCGCGAAAGGCGGCATGCCGCCGAAGGACGCCACCGCGCCCAGCAGCGCCGCATTGGCCGCCAGCTGGATGCCCAAGCCCCACAGCAGGATGTCTTCGGCGTTGCTGCCGTTTTTCAGCCGCCAGGCGGTGATGCGGTTGAACGTGCCCATCGTGATGATGTTGCAGCCGAACGCCCAGGCGTAGGCGTGCGGCGTCAGGCCGTAGAGCTTCATATAGACAAAGGGCGATTCGGTAAGGAATACAAACATCGAGCCGAAGCTGAACGCCTGGAAAAAGAGAAAACCCAGCGCGCTTTTGGTTTTCAGCACTTGGATGTAGCGGCGGATCATGCCGCCGAAAAACGCCCTGTCTATCCGCCCTTTGGCCGCCGTTTTCGGCAGAAAACGCGCCACCAGCAGAAACACGGTTATCGAATAGGCGGCGAGAAAGGCGAAAATCAGCCGCCAGCCGCCGAGCTGCTGCAAGGCCGAGCCGAGCATGGGCGCCACCAGCGGCGCGGACATCATCACGATGCCGATCAGCGCGAACATCTGCGCCGCCTCGCGTCCTTCGTAGAAATCGCGCACCACCGCCCCCGCCATCACCGCCGCCATGCCGCCGCCGAAAGCCTGTATCAGGCGCAACCCGATCAGTTGGTCGATGCTTTGCAGCAGCGTCAGCGCGACCGAGGCAGCGGCATACAGCGCCAAACCGGCCAGAGCCACGGTTTTGCGTCCTTTCACGTCGGACACCGCGCCGCCGAGCAGCTGGCCGAAAGCCACGCCGAACATAAAGCTGCTCATGCTTTTTTCGATCAGATGCACATTGACGTGCAAATCGTCGGCCAGCGACAGCACCGCCGGCAGATAGGCGTCGACCGAAAACGGCATAATCGCCGTCAGCGTCGCCAGCAGAAAGGCCGTCTGCCGGTTGCCCAAAGGTATTTTCTTTTCCATATCCCTATCCGTGTGCCATACAAAACGGCCGCCCGCCGGCGGCCAAACAAAAAACGGCGCGATTATATAGTGAAACAAAATAGGAAAGATACAAGACAGCAAGCCGCAGACAGTACAAATAGTACGGCAAGGCGCAGCAACGCCGTAGATTTTCTATTTTGTTTCACTATAACACCGCCGCGCACGGTGCTGCGGGGCAGAGGCCGTCTGAAAAAGGGCGGCGGTGCACAAACGGTGCTTTATGCTACCCGAACCCGCCGTGTTTTCAGACGGCCTTGCGGATGCAAAAGGCCGTCTGAAACCTTGGCAAAGCCAAAATCCGCCCTACTCTGCCTTTGTCTGCGTCTGCCGAAGGATCGGGCGGCAATCGGCGCAAAACCCGAACGCAGCCCTGAGGGGCACAAACGCGGCTACGGCAGCCTGCTTGTCTTTCAGACGGCCTGATGTAGTTTGCAAAGCTTTCCGCCCGAATGCAAAAGGCCGTCTGAAACAGGGTTTCAGACGGCCTTCCCTTTTTTCATACGGCCACCGCCGCTTTAATGTGCGGGTGCGGGTCGTAGCCGCTTAATTCAAAATCTTCGTATTTGAAGTCAAACAGATTGTCCACCGCAGGATTCAGGGTCATGGTCGGCAGCGGACGCGGTTCGCGGGTCAGTTGCAGCTTGGCCTGCTCGAAGTGGTTGCTGTAAAGGTGGGCGTCGCCGAGGGTGTGGACGAACTCGCCCGCTTGCAGGCCGCAGACTTGGGCGATCATCATGGTGAGCAGGGCGTAGCTGGCGATGTTGAAGGGCACGCCGAGGAAGATGTCGGCGCTGCGCTGGTAGAGCTGGCAGGAGAGTTTGCCGTCGGCCACGTAAAACTGGAACATGGCGTGGCAGGGCGGCAGCGCCATTTCGTCGACCAGCGCGGGATTCCAGGCGGAAACGATCAGGCGGCGGCTGTCGGGGTTGCGTTTGATTTGGTCAACCAAATTGGCGATTTGGTCGATGCTGCCGCCGTTGGGCGTCGGCCAGCTGCGCCACTGGTAGCCGTAAACGGGGCCGAGTTCGCCGTTTTCGTCGGCCCATTCGTCCCATATGGTGACGTTGTTGTCGTGCAGGTATTTGATGTTGGTGTCGCCGCGCAAAAACCACAACAGCTCGTGGATGATGGAGCGCAGGTGCAGTTTTTTGGTGGTTAAGAGCGGGAAGCCCTGTTGCAGGTTGAAGCGCATCTGGTAGCCGAAAACGGAGCGGGTGCCGGTGCCGGTGCGGTCGGATTTGTCGCTGCCGTGTTTGAGAACATGGCGCATCAGGTCGAGATATTGGCGCATGGTTTTCCTGTTTCCTGTTTGTGTTGCGTATTGAGGCCGTCTGAAAGGTTTCAGACGGCCTTTTGCGGGGTTTACCAATAGGTAACGAATTGTTCCAAATCGGTGTTTTTCTCTTCTTTCGGGAAGTCGTGCTGTGCGGTGCCGACCATGATGAAGCCGATGATTTTGTCTTTTTCGCCGCAGCCCATTGCTTCGCGCAACACGGGGCTGCCGCACCACAGGCCGGTAATCCAGACGTTGTCGTAGCCCAGGGCGTTGGTAGCGAGCTGCACGGCGTAGGCGGCTGCGCCCGCGCTGAGAAACTGCTCCCATTCGGGCTTGGGTTTTTCCGCGCCGACGGCGGGTTTGGAGATCACGGCGATAATCATCGGCGCGAAGTTGGCGACTTTTTCCGCTTTTTTCATGGTGTCGTCGCCGAGCTTCATTTGCACGACGGTTTCTTCCAGCGCGCGGCGGAAGCGGGCTTTGGCTTTGTCGCCCTGTATCACGACGAAACGCCACGGGGTGAGGCCGCCGTGGTCGGGCACCTGCGTGGCGGCCTGGAAGACGGTTTCCAGTTCGAGTTCGTCGGGGGCGGGGGCGGTGAGTTCGCGCACGGAGCGGCGGGTGGTGAGAAGGTCGAGTGCGTCCATCGGGTTTCCTTTCGGGCATCAATGCGGGGATGGTATTTGAACGGTTTTCAGACGGCCTGTCGGCAGGCGGATTGTGCCACAAGCGGGCGGAATTTGCCGTTTCAGACGGCCTGCGGGACTTTGCTACCGGACATTGGCTTTTTCCACTTCCGCCCATGCCCGCAGAATCAAACCGGGGTCGTTGTCTTTGAGCAGGGCGGCATCGGAGAGCATGCGCCGCCACTGGCGCGCGCCGTTGAGGCCGTGCATCAGGCCGAGGTAGTGGCGCGCCATGTGGCGCAGGATGCTGCCGCGTCCGGCGGCAAGCTGGGCGGCGGCGTAGTCTTTCAGACGGCCTGCCAGTTCGGCGTAGCCTACTGCTTGGCGTTTGTCGCCGTAAAACAGCCTGTCCCAGTCGCGCATAATCATCGGGTTGTGGTAGCACTCGCGCCCGACCATCACGCCGTCGACGTGTTGCAGGTGGGCGGCGATTTCCCCGTTGGTTTTGATACCGCCGTTGATGATGATTTCCAGCTCGGGAAATTCGCGTTTGAGGCGGTAGACATATTCGTATTTCAAGGGCGGCACTTCGCGGTTTTCCTTGGGCGAGAGGCCGTTAAGCCAGGCGTTGCGGGCGTGGACGACAAAGGTTTTGCAGGCGGTTTTTTCCGCCAGCGTGCCGACGAAATCGGCGACGGTTTGGTATTCGGTCTGCCGGTCGACACCGATGCGGTGTTTGACGGTAACGGCGCAGTCGGGTGCGGCATCCTGCATGGCGTTGAGGCAGTCGGCCACCAGCGCAACCTCGTTCATCAGGCACGCGCCGAACGCGCCTTTCTGCACGCGCGGGCTGGGGCAGCCGCAGTTGAGGTTGATTTCGTCGTAGCCGTATGCCGCCGCCTTTGCCGCTGCCTGCGCCAAAGCGGCGGGCTCGCTGCCGCCCAGTTGCAGGGCGACGGGGTTTTCGCAGTCGTCTTTCAGCAAAAAGCGTTCGGGATCGCCGTACACCACCGCGCCGGCGTTGATCATTTCGGTGTAAAGCCAGGTGTGGCGGCTGATCTGCCGCGCCATGTAGCGGTAGTGGCGGTCGGTCCAGTCGAGCATGGGCGCGACGGACAGGCGGCGCGTGCCTTGGTATGAGGAATCGGGGGCGGACTGTGTGTGTTCTGCTGTGTGCATGCGGGCGGTTTTCTGTGCGGCCGTTTGTAAAAATATCATCCCCGCCAAAGCGGGGACGGGCTGTTTCGGGCGGGCTGCCGCTCAGGAATCGACGCGGATCCCGCCGCCCTGCGTCTGCGCTTCGTCCAGTTTTTTCTGCAATGTGTCGCACGGGGTGTCGCAGTCGCACATTTTTTTCATGCCCAGCGCGCTGATGCCGCCGCAGCTGCCTTTGATGCTGCGTTTGGAAAAAATATAGCCGACGGACATGGCGAGGATAACGATTAAAAACAGGCCGAAGGTGAGGAGGATGGTGTTCATGGTTGTTCCTGCGCGAGCATTTTTTTGAGGGCGGAGCTGGTCCGTGTGCGGTAGCCGCCGCCTTCGCGGACGATGAAGAATACTGCCAAACCCTGTTTTTCGGCAAGCGCGAAGCCGCGCTCTTCGCCGAGGACGAACAGGGCGGTGGAGAGGCCGTCGGCGGTGGCGGCCGTGTCGGCAATCACGCTGACGGAGGCGAGATTGTGGCTGATGGGCTCGTGCCGCTGCGGGTCGATGATGTGCGACAGGCGGCGTCCGTGCGCATCGGTGTGGAAGTTGCGGTAGTCGCCCGAGGTGGCGATGGCGCGGTTGTCGAGCGGGACGATAATCTGCGTGCCGCCGCCCTGAACAATCTGCGGCTGCTCGATGCCGATGCGCCAGCTTTCGCCCTGCGCGTTTTTGCCTTTGCCGCGCAGCTCGCCGCCGATTTCCACCAGATAGTTGCCGATGCCGAGGCTTTCGAGATGCAGGGCGAGTTTGTCGACACCGTAGCCTTTGGCGATGGACGACAGATCCAAATAGACTTCGGGCTGCGCTTTGGCCAGCGTGGGGGCATCACTCGTGCCGCCGACGGCAATTTTGTCTATGCCGGTGACGCGCGAGGCGGCGGCAATCTGTTCGGGCGACGGCTCGCGGGTGACGCTTTTGTCGGGCCCGAAGCCCCACAGGTTGACCAGCGGGCCGACGGTGACGTCCAGCGCGCCGCCGGTCAGCCCGTTGAGGCGCACGGCTTCGGCGGTGACAAAACCGAAATCGGCGGACACGGGCATGGGGCGGCCGGTGTCGCGCATACGGTTGAAGCGGCTGATTTCGGAATCTTCGCGGTAGGTGGACATCTGCCGGTTCACTTCTTCCAGCAGGCCGTCGAGCTGTTTTTGCACTTCCTGCGGCGCGGGGGTTTGCTTGAGGCCGTCTGAAACGTATTTGACGGTGTAGGTCGTGCCCATGGTTTCGCCGCGCAGGGTCACGGTGGGCGGCGCGGGGGTTTCGCTGCGGTTGCAGGCGGCCAAAAGCAGGCAGGCGGCGAGAAGGGAAAAGAGGATGCGGACGGATGACATGGTGTTCTTTTATTCGTTTGCACAAACGGTAAAAGCGAAGCCCCTGAAAGAATCAGGGGCTTCGCGGATTGCTTGGCGGAGTAAGAGGGATTCGAACCCTCGATGCAGGTTGACCCCACATGCTTCCTTAGCAGGGAAGTGCCTTCAGCCTCTCAGCCATTACTCCGTGCAGAAAGTGGGCACTATACGCAGGCGGCGGCGCGATGTCAACGCGGCTCAGACAGTTTTGCCGTATGCAAACGATAAGACAATGACGTGAAAAGGCAAAATTCCGCGTCTTTTTCAAACGGCCGCCGCACTTTCAGAAACGTCATTCCCGTGTAGGCGGGAACGGCCTCGGGCTCGTCAGCGCAGGTGGCGGATGTAGCCGCCGACGGAATAGCCGCTGCCTTGGTAGCTTTGGCTGATGCTGCCGCCCTGCCCTTGGATGCGGTAGACGTCGCGCTCGGGCGGCAGGTTGCGCGGGTAGCAGCGGCGGCGGTTGTAACGGTCGTAGTAGCAGTCTTGGCCGTAGTAGGCCGAAGCGGGCGTGGTGTCGCCGTAGATAACGGTGGTGCCCGGCGGGGCGTTGACGGTGACGGTTTTGTTGATAACGGTGCGGTTTTCGACGGGCAGGTCGATGGCGGCGTAGCGGCCGTAGGGGGTTTCGCTGTACACGCAGGCGCAGGCCAAGAGCGGCAGCAGCAGAATCGCGGTACGGACGGTTTTCATGTTTTGCTCCTTTCACGGTTTTGGTTTCGTTTTCGTTGAAGCTGCGTTTTCAGAAACATCATTCCCGCGTAGGCGGGAGCGGCCTTTTTCAGACGGCCTCAATCGAAATCGAAATCCAGGTCTTCCTGTTCGGGTGCCGCGCCGAAATCGCGGCTTTTTTCCCATTTGGCCTGTTCGACTTTTTTGCGGCGCAGGGCGAGCAGGCGCATGGTTTGGTGGCGTTCGCCGTCGGTCATTTTCAGCCAGTTGTGACGCTCTTCGCGGCTGCGCAGGCAGCCGACGCAGTAGCCTTTGTTGTTGGCGCGGCAGACGCCGATGCAGGGGCTGGGGATGCCGAAGAAGTCGGGCTGGTCCATGTTTTCAGACGGCCTTTCCCTGCATATTGTGGTGTTCGAGCGTAAAGCCCGCCTGTTTGTAGGCGCGGAAACGGTCGCGGGCGGCGGCCAGCTCTTCCAGGCTGCCGCCGACGATTTCCAACACGCGCAGGGGCGGCGCGGCGGCCTGCGTCCAAAAGTCTTGGCTGAGATTGAGGACGACGGTGCCCGCAGGCAGCGGCGGCAGTTGCGCGCCGCAGGCAAGGACAACGGGAACGCCCTGCGGAAAGGCCGCGTCGGTCTGCCAGATTTCGTGCGGCAGAAAACCCTCGGGCGGGTCGCGCCACAGGGCTTGGTTCAGGCTTTCGAGTTCGCCGAGCTCCTGCGTCCACACCAGCAGCGGCTCGGGGTTTTGCGCGGCGCGGCGGGCAAGGCGGCAGGCGAAGGCGGCGGGGTCGGAAACATGGGTGTAGAAGGTGGCGGTGGGCATGGTGTCGCAGATTGGAGAAAAGGGAGGTCAGTCGCCGGGAAATTCGCCGATGTAGTGCAGGCCGTTGTAGCTTTTGCCGGCGTCGATATTCAGCTCGGGGTCAGAATACCACAAGACGGCGTTGCCTTCGCACAGGCCGAGTGCGCGGCATTTCTGCCGCACGGCGTCCAGGGCGTCTGCGTCTACGGCGGCTTCGGACAGCAGCTCGTCAAGCGGGACGGTGCAGGCAAACAGGGGAATGATGCCTATGTAGTCTTCGTCATATTCGGCATTCAGGCCGATGTCGCGGCAGAAAGGGCAGATTTCGCCTTCGTTCAGGTCGTCCTGCCCGAAATAGCGTTCGTACTCTTCCTGTGTGCCGACAAACATGCCCAACCAAAGGTGGACGGTGTTGAAACGGTCGGCGTATCTGTATTCTTCGTTCATGGAATTTTCCTAGTTTGGGGTGGACGGAGGCCGTTCCTGCCTACACGGGAATGACGTTTCTGAAAGCGCAGCTTCAACGGCAAAAGACTTTTCAGACGGCCTTTAATACAGAAAAACAGTCAACAGACCCTACCCTGCCGCCAAAAATTCGCGCAGGGCGGTGCGGCGGGTTTCGGCATTGGCGCAGGCGGCAGCGAAGGATTCGCGGCTGCCTGCGTATACAAAGCGTTCGCGCGCGCGGGTGACGGCGGTGTACAGCAGGGAGCGGTTGAAACCCTCTCCGCCGCCTTCGGGCGCGAGCAGCCACACTTCGCCGTATTCCGAGCCCTGGCTTTTGTGCACGGTCACGGCAAACGCGCTGCTGTGCGCGGGCAGGCGGCTGAGCGGCACGCTGCGGAAACCGCCGCCTGCGGGAAACCGCACCGACAGGCCGTCCGAGCCGTGCGGATCGCGCATCACAATGCCGATGTCGCCGTTAAACAGCCCCATCGCGTAATCGTTGCGCTCCACCATCAGGATTTGTCCGGCAAACCACGCCCTGTCTTCGCGCGCGCGCCCTTCGCGCAGCAGAATGCGGCGGCAGGCTTCGTTAAAACGTTCGGCGTCGCCGCGCCGCGCGGCCAGCACGGTGAGGCGGCTCTGGCAGGCAAAAGCGGCGGCAGGATCGGCGGCATCGGCCGCCTGCCAAAACGCCGCCTGCGTGCGGCAGAAACGCTCCGCCAAACGTTCGGCGCCGCCATCGGCAAACGACAATTCTTCGGGGAAACGGGCGAAGGCGTCTTCCGCTCCCGCCGCATCGCCCGCGCACACCGCCCGCGCCAGCGCGCCCAAACCGCTGTGTTCGCCGAAGCGGTGGCTGACGGTGAGGCGGGCGGTATTGGCCGACAGGGGCGGCGCGTTTGAGGCCGTCTGAAAACGCTCTGCGGCATCGGGCAGCAGGGTTTTCAGACGGCCTGCGGTGTCGGCATCGAGCACGGTCGGCCGCGCCAGCGCCGCCAGCACCGCACCCGCGCCGACGGAAGGAAGCTGGTTTTCGTCGCCCAACAGAATCACGCGGCAACCGTCGGGCACGGCGCGCAGCAGATCGAGCATCAGCGCCAGATCGAGCATCGAGGCTTCGTCCACCACCAAAATATCCAGCGGCAGCGGGCGGGCGGCGTCAAACTGCGGCCGCATCTGCGGCGGACGCAGTTTCAGCAGGCGGTGGACGGTTTGCCCTTCGAGGGCAGACAACCGCTCTTTGAGGCCGTCTGAAAGCGGGAAACGGCCGAGCGCCGCGTGCAGCGCGTTGCCCATATGCGCCGCCGCCTTGCCCGTCGGCGCGGCCAGCGCGATGCGCGGCAGAGGGTCGGCGCCCGAACACAAAAGGGCGAGCAGCTTGGCGACGGTGGTGGTTTTGCCCGTGCCCGGCCCGCCGGTAATCAGCATAAAGTTTTGCAGCAGCGCCAGCGCGGCGGCGGCCTGCTGCCCTTCGCTGCCCGCACCGTCAAACCACAGGCCGAGGTTTTCCGCCGCCGCCCGCATATCGGCAGGCGCGGCGGGCGCGGCGGCGAGGCGGCGGATTTCGCCCGCCAAATCGTTTTCCAACTGCCACAGGCGTCCGAGAAACAGCCGCCGCCCGCGCAACACCAGCGGCGCCCTGCCCGTGCCGTCGGCCAGCGGCGCGGCGCTATCAAGCGATTCGGCCTCCGCGTCGTTCAGCCAAATAAAACTGTGGCCGTCGTCGAGCGCGGAAAACAGGCGCGGCAGAAAAGGTGCGCACACGGCGGCGGCTTCGGGAAACAGGCGTTGCAGCACTTCGAGCGCGACATCGGCGGCGGCGTTGCGGAATTCGTTGTCGGACATGGCAGTCGGGAAGGATTGGACGAAAGCGGCGATTATATAGCGGCGGGCGGGGAAAAGGCCGTCTGAAACGGTATGCCCGCGGCGAATCAGCTTGGAAAACCGTCAAACGGCAAAACCCGACGGTATACTGACGACAGCAAAAACGGGCAGGCGCGGCCTGTATGCAATAGGTTTTTTCCGCCCCGCGACGCACGCGGTTTCCCAACTTTAAAGGCCGTCTGAAACTCTGTTTCAGACGGCCTTTTGCCTTCGTTGAAGCTGCGTTTTCAAAAACCTTGTTACCGCATTTACACCCCGAAGCGGTGCCAGCGGGAGCTGGTTTATCCGTCCAAATGGCTGCTGTCGCGGGCGAGGACGGTGCGTTTGCCCGAGGCATCGGCGGCAGAGATGATGCCGTCGGCTTCCATCTGCTCGATCAGGTTGGCGGCGCGGTTGTAGCCAATTTTCAAATAGCGCTGCACGGAGGAGATGGTGGCTTTGCCGGTTTTGATCACGCAGGCGACGGCTTCGTCGTAGAGCGGGTCGCTGCCGCCTTCGTTGCTGCGGCCCTCGTTGGCGTTGCTGAACATGTCGTCGCTGCCGACGCCGCCGGTGAGCAGGTCTTCGACGTAATCGGGTTCGCCGAACTGTTTGAGGTATTCCACTACGCCGTGTACTTCTTCGTCGGAAGCGAATGCGCCGTGTACGCGCTGCGGATAGCCCGTGCCCGGCGGCAGGAACAGCATGTCGCCCTGGCCGAGCAGGTTTTCCGCGCCCATTTGGTCGAGAATGGTGCGGCTGTCGATTTTGCTCGACACTTGGAAGGCGATGCGGGTGGGGATGTTGGCCTTAATCAGGCCGGTAATCACGTCGACGCTGGGGCGCTGGGTGGCGAGTATCAGGTGGATGCCCGCCGCGCGCGCTTTTTGCGTGATGCGGGCGATGAGTTCTTCGATTTTTTTGCCTGCGGTCATCATCAGGTCGGCAAACTCGTCAACGATTACAACGATAAACGGCAGTTTTTCCAGCGGCTCGGGGTCGTCGGGCGTGAGGCTGAAGGGGTTGCCGATTTTGCGGCCGCGTTCGGCTTCTTCGCGGATTTTCTGGTTGTAGCCCGCGAGGTTGCGTACGCCCAAATGGCTCATCAGGCGGTAGCGTTTTTCCATTTCGTTCACACACCAGGTCAGCGCGTTGGCGGCCAGGCGCATGTCGGTTACCACCGGCGCGAGCAGGTGCGGGATGCCTTCGTAAATGCTCAGCTCCAGCATTTTCGGGTCGATCATAATCATGCGCACGTCGTCGGGTGTGGCCTTGAACAGCATCGACAGAATCATGGCGTTCACGCCCACGGATTTGCCCGAACCGGTCGTACCGGCCACCAGGAGGTGCGGCGCGCGGGCAAGGTCGGTGACGACGGGCTGGCCGGTGATGTCCTGCCCCAGCGCGAGCGTGAGCTTGGAGGGCGATTCGGCGAACGCGGGCGAATCGAAAATTTCGCTCAGGCGTATCATCTGGCGTTTCGGATTGGGCAGTTCCAAGCCCATGCAGGTTTTGCCGGGGATGGTTTCGACCACGCGGATGGAGGCCACGCCCAGCGAGCGGGCGAGGTCTTTTTCCAGATTCATCACCGCGTTGCCGCGCACGCCCACGTCGGGCTCGATTTCGTAACGGGTAATCACCGGCCCGGCGTAGGCGTCGAGCACTTTCACTTTTACTTTGAACTCGGCCAGCTTTTCTTCGATGGTAATGCTGTTTTCCAGCAGCACCTCTTCGCTTTGCGCGGCGGCGGGGTTGTAGCTGGGCGCGTGCAGCAGGTTCAGGCCGGGCAGCGGGTAGGCGCCGCCCTCATCGGGAAAAAAAGGCGTTTCGTCCCCGTGCGGCGCGGGTTCGTGCGTGTAGGCGTCCTGTTCGTGCGTTTCACCGTTTCCGTAGGCGTCTTGCGCGTTTTCAGACGGCCTCTGCGGCGCTTCGTCCCATTGCGGCTCGTCCCAATCCACTTCGTCTACCCAAGCGCCTTCCTGCGCGTCCTGCGGCTCGGCAAAGGCGTCGGCAAACGCGGCATACGGGTTTTCAGACGGCCTTTCCTCTTCGCGTTCGCGCTGCGGCAGCATTTCGGCGGAAAAGGCCACCGACGCGGGCGGCGGTACGTCGATGCCGAAGGGCGGCGTGTCGGGTACGGCGGGCGGCTCGACCACGGTGGCGTCGGGCGGCGGCACTTCGGCGCGCTTGCGCGGCGGATAAGGCGCGAAACGGTTGTCCAAGGCGCTGCCCGCTTTCGGCCGCGAGGCCTGCAGTTTCACCACTTCGCCGCCGTAGGCCGACACACGGGCGGCAACGGGTAGGATGCTGGCGTTTTCTATCGTGCTGACGCGGCGCAGGCGGCGCGGGCTGCCTTCGCGGCGCGACAGGTTGGCCAGCACTTCGTCGTCGGCGATGGTGTGCGGGCGCATGGTTTGCAGCATATCGGCCGTGGGGCGGCGGCGTGCCGACTGCCCGCGCAGCAGGTTACTGCGGATGTCGCCCTCGTCTATGGTCTGCACTTCGCGCCCCGTGCGGCGGGCGGCTTCGTATTCCGTGTTTTCAGACGGGCTGTGCAGGGGCGGCGTGGCGATGCCCTGCGCGAACACTTGGTTGTCGCGCTCGATGCGGCGCAGCAGGGCGCGCTCCTGCGTGCCGCGCAGCGAGGCTTCGTCGTGCCGCACGGCGGCGGACTGCATCGCTTGGCTGCGGCGGCGGTTTTGCGCGGCGGACTGAATGCGGCGGATGTCGTCGAGGGTAATGACTTCGGCGTCGGGTGGCGGCCGCCGCACGGTTTCGGCTTCGGGTTCGGGGCTGATTTTTTCGATGATGGCTTCGGCGGGCTCGCGTTTGAAGCGTTCCACTTCGGCCTCGGTGATGACGGGCGCGTCGGGTGCGGGCGCGTGCGGCGGCGGGTCTTCGTCTTCGGGCGGGGCAATCAGGCCGTCTGCGGCCGCGCCGTCTTCGTCTTCGGGCAGGCCGCCGCTGTGGGTGTGGGCGAAGGTTTCGTCAATGATTTCCTGCACGGTTTTGCGTTTGAAACGGCCGATTTCGGCGTCGGTAATCACTTCCGCGTCAGGCGCGGGCGCGTGCGGGGGCGGGTCTTCATCTTCGGGCGGGGAAACGAGGCGCTCGCGCTCTGCGGATTCGGCCTGAGCGTCTGCCGCAGCCTGTTCCGCCTGCTCCGCTGCGTCCGTATCCGACGAGGCAACAGGGTTTTCAGACGGCCGCTGTGCTGCCGTTCTCCCCGTCGGTTCGCTTTGCCGAGGGGGCTGCTCCTCGGACACGGAGGCCGTCTGAAAAACAGTGTCGTCCGACTCTTCGCGGGCGGCGGAGAAAATCGGCAAATCGTCAAAACGGCGCCCGCCTTCTTCTTCGGACTGCGCGGCGGCGTTGAGGCGGCGGTAGCGTTTGGGCGAAACTTCGCGCAGCTTCTCCACCGTGCGCTCGTACACGGCGCGGCTTTCGTCGGCGGCGCGGCTGCGGCTGCGGCTGTTGTTCAGATTGGGGGCGGCGCCGTAAAGCGCTTTGGCCGTGCGGCCGCCGCTGCCGTTTTCAGACGGCCTCTCCCCTTCGTGGCGGTTGTAGTAGCGCAGTTCGCGCTGCCATTCGCGGTCGAGGTAGAAGCGCCAGCCGAGCAGGGCGGCGAGGGCGGCGAGCAGAAACAGGCTGGCGGCAATCCAAAACATAGGCTGGCGGCTTTCCGTAAAGATTGGGTAAACGGCGGCATTTTAACGCGTTTCGCCGCAGACAGAAACTTTGCGGCGTTTGGGCTATAATGCGCGCCCTTTTTGCCGCAACTGCCGAAACCGTCATGGATTTTCACGCCGAATGGTTCGCCGCCGCCCCCGCGGCCGCCGCCTGTTTCATCCTCTTTTGCTGCCTGTGCGCCGCCGCCCGCCCCGCGTTGCGCGTGCTGCGCGGCCGGCCGCAGGCTTTCGGCGTGCTTTTGTGTTTTTTCGCCGTGTTCTGGTCGCTGGACGCGGGCACGGGCAGCGGCCTGCACTACCATCTGCTCGGCGTGACGCTCGGCTGCCTGATGATCGGGGCGCCGGCGGTGTTGTGGCTGGTTTCGCTGTTTTTGCTGCCGCATATGCTGCTGAACGCGGGCGCGGCCGATCTGGCGGTGCTGCCGCTGAACGCGCTGGCGCTGACGCTGCCTGCGGCGGCGGTGTCGGCCGGTTTGCGTTTCGCCGAACGCCGCTTCCTGCCGCCCAACCTCTTCCTTTATATCTTCGTCAACGGCTTTTTCGCCGCCGCGCTGGGCATGCTGGCAACGGGTGCCGCCGTGCTCGCCCTCGTGTCGCAGTCGCCCGCCTTTGCCGATGCCGACCTGCGCACGCAGTCTTTCCCCGTCTTCTTCCTGCTCGGCTGGGGCGAAGCCTTCCTCACCGGCCTCTTCGCCGCCGTGTTCGTCGCCTTCAAACCGCATCTTCTGGCTACCTTCGACGATAACCGCTACCTGCGCCGCAGCAACAGCATCTGGCCGTCTGAAAACCAACCGTGAACGCATCTTTCCTGCCCCAACTTCTGGCTGTCTGCTGCGGCGCGGCACTCGGCGCGTCGGCACGCTGGCTGCTCGGCCTGTGGCTCGCCGCCCTGCCCCAACCCCTCTCCTATGCCACTCTCGCTGCCAACTGGATCGGTGCACTGCTGATCGGTATCGCGGCGGGCGTGTCCGAACTCGTCCCCGCCCTGCCGCCCTACTGGAAGCTGTGGTTTGTCACCGGCCTGCTCGGCAGCCTCACCACCTTCTCGGGCTTCTCCCTCGAAATCGTCGCCATGCTGCAACAGCAGCGCTACCTCCCCGCCCTCGCCACCGCCCTCCTCCACCTCGCAGGCTCGCTCCTGCTCACAGCGGCGGGCTTGTGGCTGGTCAAACTCGCCGCCCGTTAAATGACGTTTCCGAAAACGAAACGCCAAAAAAGCCAAAAACGCAGGCCGCCTGTCTTTTCAGACGGCCTCAGCCGCGCAAAAGGCCGTCAGAAACCTGCCGTTTCAGACGGCCTTCAAACCGCATATGCCGCAGCGGCTGCCGTTGAGTAAAAACCGTTTCCCGCCAAACACTCCGCCTCAAGCCGCATGCCTTTACATTCCGACAGCTTGCAACACAAAGCGTTTCCATTTATATTCGCGAACACAATTTAATCCTATTTAACAACGACACGCTTACCACAGGAAAACCATCATGTTCGTCTGCATCTGCAATGCGGTTACCGACCACCAAATCAAAGAAACCGTCGCCGCCGGCGCCAGCACCCTCGGCGATTTGCAAGCCCAGCTGGGCGTCGCCACCTGCTGCGGCTGCTGCACCGACCTGGCATCGTCCTTCCTCACCGCCAACAACACCCAGCAAAGCGGCACGGTAAACGCCGCCATCAACGTTTCCAACTGAATTTTCTTATTTTGAGGCCGTCTGAAACCGTTCAGGCGGCCTTTCCCATGCGCCCGACACAAGGCAGGCAAACCCGTTATAATGCGCCTCCTTTTTCCGCCCGCCCGAGCGCACATGATTTATCCCTGGCACGAATCCGACTGGCGCAGCCTCGCAGAACACCGGCAGCAGCTGCCGCACGCCCTGCTCTTCTCCGGCAAGGAAAACACCGGCAAAACAGCCTTCGCCCGCCACCTCGCCCAAAGCCTGCTGTGCGAAAACAGCGGCGCGGCATACGAAGCCTGCGGGCAATGCCCCTCCTGCCACCTGTTCGCGCAAAACAGCCATCCCGACTTCTACGAACTCACCCCCGAAATCCCCGAAGGCGAAGCCGTCGGGCGCAAACTGCTGCAAATCAAAATCGACGCCGTGCGCGATGTAATCGAACACGTCCGCCTCACCTCCGTACGCGGCGGGCGGCGCGTGGTACTGGTTCATCCCGCCGAAAGCATGAACGCGCAATCGGCCAACGCCCTGCTGAAAATTCTCGAAGAGCCGCCCGAGGGCGTCGTTTTCCTGCTGGTTTCCCACGAGCGCGACCGCCTGCTGCCCACCGTCAAAAGCCGCTGCCGCCAAATCATCCTGAACTCGCCCGAGCGTGCCGCCGCGCTGGCCTATGTGCGCGAACGCCATCCGCAGCACGCCGAAGAACTGCTCGCCTTCCACAGCGGCGCCCCCCTGTTCGACGACGGCGCAGAACAAACCGCCCTGCGCGGCGAACTGCTGCAACTCTTGTCCGCCCCGCGCCTGATCGCCGCCCTCGACTACGCCGCCGCCTTCGACAAACACAAGCTGCCGCTGGCCGTGTTCCTCGACTGGCTGCAAAAATGGCTGCTCGACGTCGGACTGGCGCAGCAGAACATGCCGCCGCTCTACTACCCCGCCTTCGCCGCCCAATCCGCCGCCATTGCCGCACGCACCGCGCCGCACGCCCTCTTCGCCCTCACAGGCCGTCTGAACAGCCTCGTCCCTTACGGCCGCCACACATTAAGTGTTAAAATGCAGCTCGAATTTTTACTCACCGAATACCTGCATTTCTGGCAGAACAAATAACCGATAGGAAAACATCATGGCAGCCAACCCCAATTTCGATTTCAGCAAGCCCACCGACATCCCTATTCCGGGCAAAATGATCAACCTGCACATCCCCGACCGCCAGTCGCTCTACAACTGCTACATCCCCTTCTTGGAGCACGGCGGCCTGTTCGTCACCACCGAAGACAAATTCTCCCTCGGCGACGAAGTGCTGCTCGCCCTGTCGCTGGGCAACAGCCAGGAAAAAAAATTCCTGCGCACCAACGTCGCCTGGATCAACTTCGCCCGCTCCACCCCCGTTCGCCCGCGCGGCATCGGTGTTGCCTTCGGCAAAGACGAAATCTCCATCGCCACCAAAAACCTGATTGAAAAACAGCTCGGCACCGCCCTCAAAAGCGACCGCGTCACCTTCACCCTGTAACACACAGGCCGTCTGAAACCCTTTCAGACGGCCTTTTCACGCCCACATTCCCATGCAGCTTATCGACTCCCACTGCCACCTCAATTTCGACGGCCTCGCCAACCGCCTGCCCGAAGTGCTTGCCAACATGGCCGAAAACCAAGTCGCCCTCGCCCTGGCCGTCAGCGTCAGCCGCCAAAGCTTTGAAGAAGTGCACGCCATCGCACAAGAGCACGCCAACATCTACGCCAGCGTCGGCATCCACCCCGACGACCCCGCAGCCGAAGAATTCACATTTGAAGAACTCGTCGAGCGCGCCGCCCTGCCCAAAGTCGCCGCCATCGGCGAAACCGGCCTCGACTACCACTGGTGCAAAGGCGATTTGCAATGGCAGCACCGCCGCTTCATTACCCACATCGAAGCCGCCAACCAAAGCCGCCTACCCCTCATCATCCACACCCGCGACGCCGCCGACGACACCATGCGCCTGCTGCGCGAACACCAGGCACACGCCGGCGTTATCCACTGTTTTACCGAAGACGTGCGCGTCGCCCGCCTCGCTCTCGATTTGGGCTTCTACATCTCCTTCTCCGGCATCGTCACCTTCAAAAACGCCGCCGCCATCCAAGAAGCCGCCCGCTACGTCCCCCTCGACAGAATGCTGGTGGAAACCGACTCCCCCTTCCTCGCCCCCGTGCCCAAACGCGGCAAACCCAACGAACCGGCCTATGTGCGCCACACCGCCGGATTCGTCGCCGAACTGCGCGGCGACACCCTCGAAAACATCGCCCGAGCCACCACAGAAAACTTCTTCCGCCTGTTTGCCAAAATCCCGCGTGAGGCCGTCTGAAAACGCAGCTTCAACGAAGTGAAAACACAAAAACGGCACAAACGGAAAACCACGAGGCTGCGCCACCGATTCATCCCACTCGTTACAAAGGAAAACCATGAAACACACCCTCCTCGCCATCGTCCTGCTCCCCGCCTTCGCCGCCGCTGCTCCCGACACAGACGGCGAAACTGTCCGCAAGCTTATCGAGCGGCACTACAACCGCCCCCTGCCCGCGCAAAAGTGCCAACTCACCGCCCCGCCCAAAGGCAGCTACGAGCAGCCCGAAAACTTCGCCTACTGCATGAAGCCCGCCGCCGCGCATACCGTCAACCGCAACGGCAAAACCACCCGCTACGTGCTCTACACAGGCTCCGCCTACGACACCCGCAAAAAACGTAAAGACGACAGCCACGCCGCACCGGGGCTTGCCGAACTCTTTGTATTGGAAAAAACAGGCGGCACATGGGCGCTCAAACAACACGGCAGAAACGAAATCGGCGCATAGGGCAAACCCCCGCAGGAATGGCGGTTTGTACAGGTGGGCAGGCAAAACTGGGGCTACCAAGCCCAAAGCGGCTACACCAACCAAGGCGTCACCGACACCGTACGGTTCTTTATCTTTACCGACAACAACGGCGTTGCCCACAGCGATATTCATGAGGGCAGCGACAACGGCGGCATGTATGGCGACTGCAACGAATACACAGGAGCGGAAAAGCGCCACTGCCAAAACAGCCACACCAGTCTGGAAGCCAAAATCACCTTCAACCGCGCTGCCGAACAAAACGGCGTGTGGGAAATCCAAGCCGTGTTAAGCGGCCGCGCAGGCAAAAAACGCTACACCAATCAAAAATACGCCATGCCCTAGGGTGTGTTGACATTCAACTTTTGAAGCGGATTTTGCGGCATAAAATGGCAGATGCAAGGCGAAAACGCGAGCCAATGCCGTCCATTGGCGAGTGTTTTTAACGCAGCAGATGCCGTTTTAGGACGCAAAAGCTGCCAAAATGTTGAATGTCAACACACCCTAGGGCGTGTTGACAATCAGCCTTGCGGCGGTGTTTCTGGTAAAAATCCGCGCCTGCCGCGTCAAAAATGCTCG
Source organism: Neisseria sp. 23W00296 (assembly GCF_044772855.1). Taxonomy (NCBI): domain Bacteria; kingdom Pseudomonadati; phylum Pseudomonadota; class Betaproteobacteria; order Neisseriales; family Neisseriaceae; genus Neisseria; species Neisseria sp. 23W00296. The sequence goes on from NZ_CP173024.1 coordinate 1,532,981, forward strand.
CAAGATGTCCAATCTTGCTGTGCTTTTTTCCTTGCATCCGCGAATTTTTCCTCAAAAAACCGCTTCGCAAGCTGAATGTCAACAACCCCTAGGCCATAAACAAAGAGGCCGTCTGAAAAGCCGAAAACCGGTTTTTCAGACGGCCTCAAACATACAAAAGCCGTTCCCGCCCGTACCCCTTTGGGCATCAATGCGGGAACGTCCTTTCGACAAGAGCCTTAATGTTTGGCAAAGCTCAGATAGCGCAGCAGCAGCCCTGCGCCGATCAGGGTGCAGACCAGATAGATGATGCTGGAAACGCCGTGCCACATACCGAACGAGCCGCCCGCCAGCGACAGCAGCCAATGCGATGCACCGGTTTTATGGGCGGCGATAACGGGGGCGAACAGGAACTGGTTGGCCGCCAGCAGCACCAGCAGCAGGATGATGAATTTCGGCGCGATGCTGCGGCCGCCGTGGCCGAAGCCGCGTTCGCGCCGGCCGCCTGCGGCAAACCAGGCCAAGAGCCATGCGGCCATGCCGAACCAGTTGTTCACGGCAAACAGCGTGCCTGCAATATTGCCGGCGGTTTGGCGTTCGATCTGCTCGAACAGTATCGGGCCGGCAACATAGCCGGCCATAATCTGCATACCCAGCCAAATGCCGGTCAAGAGTGCGGTGAGACGGTTCATCCGTTTATCCTTTCTGTGTGAAACGGGGCGCATACTAGCACAAGAACCCGTCCGCCATCTGCGACACGGCGCGATTGCCCGCATTTCGCGCCCCGATCGGCTTCTCAAACCCCGCTTTCAGACGGCCTTTTCCGCGCCGTGCACCAGATTGCCGCCGTCGTTCGGGTGCAGGAAGGCGAACACCCAGCCCGCGCAGAAGGTCACCGCGCCGATGGACACGAAAGTGAGGCGGAAGGCGCGGTGCATATCGCCCCGCAGTTCGCCGCCGTAAAAATTGAGCAGCAGCGCGCCCAGGGCGATGCCGAAGCCGATGGCAAGCTGCTGGTTCACGGCCATCAGGCTGTTGCCGCTGCCTTCCATCTGCGGGCGCAAATCGGCCAGCGTCAGCGTGTTCATTGCCGAATATTGCAGCGAATTGCACATGCCCAGACAAAACAGCGCGGGCACGAGCAGCCACAACGGCGTGGAGGCGGTCACCAGCGCCATCGCCATAATCAGCAGGCCGATGATGCGCGTATTCCACACCAGCACGGTGCGGTAGCCGAAACGCCCCACCACGGGCTTGACCAGCGGCTTGGTCAGCAGCGCGGCCAGGGCGACGGGGGCAAGCGTCCAGCCTGCGGTGCTGGCACTGCGGGCAAACACCACCTGCAACAAAAGCGGCATCAGAAACGGCATCGCGCCCATGCCCAGCCTGCTCACCAGATTGCCCAAAATGCCCAAGCGGAAAGTGCGTACCAGGCGCAGGCGCGGCGGATAGAGGGCAGCGTCGCCGTCGTGCCGCGCGTGCCGCCAATAAAGCGCGCCCGCCGCCAGGCCGCCCGAGGCGCACACGGCGGAAAACAGCCGCGCGCCCGGGTGCGTCAGCATTTCCACCGCCAGGCTCAAGCCTACCGCCGCCGCGCCGAAAAGCAGAAAACCGATCAAATCGAAATGCGGTTTGCCGCCGTCGGCCGCGTAAAAATCGGGCATGATTTTCGCGGCCAGCGCAATGCCCGCCAAACCGATGGGCACGTTAATCAGAAACACCCAATGCCAGCTGGCATATTCCACCAGATAGCCGCCCACCAGCGGCCCGACTATCGGCCCCAACAGCGCGGGCATCACGATAAAGTTCAGCCGCTCCAACAACTCGGCCTTGTCATACGCCCGCAGCACAATCAGACGCGGCACGGGCACCATCATCGCCCCGCCCAAACCCTGCACCACCCGCGCGAACACCAAAAGCGGCAGATTCGGCGCGGCGGCGCACAGCAGCGAACCGAACACAAACAGCGCCATCGACACGGAAAACACTTTTTTCGTGCCGTAGCGGTCGGTCAGATAACCGCTCAGCGGCATAAACAGCGCCAGCGTCAGCGCGTAGGAAATCACCGCCGACTGCATATTCAGCGCGCTCTGGTGCAAATCGGCCGCCATCTGCGGCAGCGCCGTGTTCAGCACCGTGGCATCGAGCATCTGCATGAAAATGCACACCGCCAGCAAAATTGGCAGCCAACGCGATTGCGGTTGCACCATGACGTTTCCTTTCCAAATCTGCGTTTGAGGCCGTCTGAAACATTCAGACGGCCTGTTTTAACTTCGTTGAAGCCGCGCTTTCAGACGGCCTTCACATCCGTCAGCCGCGTGCCCGCCAGATAATCGTAGAGAAAGCGGCGCTCGGCGTTAAACAGGGCAAAACCCCACGGCAGTATCCACCAACAGAGCGCCGCGCCCAACGCTGCCTTCGGCGGCACGCCCATGCCCTGACGCAGCGCGGCATAAGCCAGCAGCGGCACGAAAACCAGAAACACGCACGCCCAGATAAAGCGCAGGCGCAGCAGGGCGAGCGGCGGCGGATTGCCCGCGCCGTCGGCCAAACCGATGCGCCACACGCGCATCGCCAGCGTCTGTCCTTTTTTGTGCCAGTTGGTTTTGAAATACAGCCACCACGCATAAACCAGCACCAGCGACACGGCAAGCGCGGAGAGCGGCGGCGAGACGCGGTTGAGAAACAGGGCGATGATGCCTGCGGGCACAAAGGCGGCGCAGGTCACCGCGCCGATAAGCAGGCTTTCATACACCAGCGCGGCAAAACGGCGTTTGAGCGGCGCGGCGGGCAGAGGGGTTGGGGACATGGTTTTTTCTCCGTCAAATAAAGCGGGAGGCCGTTCCCGCCTACGCGGGAATGACGTTTCTGAAAATCGTTTTGAGGCTTTCAGACGGCCTCGGGGGTTTGTTTGCACGGCGGGTTTTCAGAAACGCCATTCCCGCGTTGATGCCCCGAAGGGGTACAGGCGGGAACGGCCTCAAATGCTCAACAGCCAAAATGCCGCGCCGCCGCCTCATAGGCCGTCTGAAAAACATCGGCCGCGCCGTAGGGGTCGGCGGCGGTGTCGGCGGGGATTTTGCGCAGCCAGGTGAGCTGGCGTTTGGCAAGCTGGCGCGTCGCCGCCGTGCCGCGTTCGGCAAATTCCGCGTAGCCGCACGCGCCCGCCAGATAGTCCCAGGCCTGACGGTAGCCGACGCAGCGCATGGAATTGTGTTCCGCCGTCAGCGCGGGATATCCGCTTTGCAGGCGGCGCACTTCGTCAACCAAACCCGCGTCCAGCATCGCTTGGAAACGCGCAGCAATGGCCTCGTGCAGACGGGCGCGCTCGTGCGGAACCAGGGCGAAGGTGTGCAAATCCAGCGGCAGGCGGTAGGCCGTCTGAACGGCCAGATGTTCGCCCAGCGGCCTGCCCGTCAGCATCAGCACTTCCAACGCGCGCTCGATGCGTTGGCTGTCGGACGGCTGCAAACGGGCGGCGGTGGCGGGGTCGGCCGCCTGCAAACGGCGGTAGAGCGCGGCCAGACCGTGCGCCGCCTTCTCCGCCTGCAACTGCGCGCGCACGGCGGGATCGGCAGCGGGCAGATCGTTCAGCCCGCCCGTCAGCGCGTGGAAATACATCATCGTGCCGCCGACAATCAGCGGCAGCCGCCCGCGCGCGGCAATCTCGCGGCACAGGCGCAGGCAGTCCGCCGCAAACTCCGCCGCGCTGTACGTTTGCAGCGGCGTGACAATGTCGATCAGATGGTGCGGCACGGCGGCCAGCTCGGCGGCAGACGGCTTGGCCGTGCCGATGTCCATTCCTTTGTATACCAGCGCGGAATCGAGGCTGACGATTTCAACGGGAAAACGCTCTGCCAGCCGCAGCGCAAGGCCGGTTTTGCCGGAAGCGGTAGGCCCGAGCAGGGCGAAGGCTTTGGGAAAATCCATGTTGTTTCAGACGGCCTAAAAAGGCCGCGATTATAGCAGCCCGCCTGCCTGCGCTTAACGCACGGCAACCCGTCTTTACGCAAAACGGTATAATCGCGGCTTTTTCAGGCCGTCTGAAAAGGCGGCCGCAGCCGTCAACCTTTGTTTGCAAGCAAAAAACCATGATCATCAAACACGCGGAAAACCGAAACCAAGATATAGAAGAACTCACCGCCCTGCTGGCACTGCCCTACGTCGATGAGCCGACCAAGCGGAAAATCAAAACGGAAATCCGTAAAATCCACGCGGGCATGGCGGGGGAGAAAGAGGCCGCTTACCATATCGACTTTCATTTTGGCAATCCTTCCAAAAACTGGGCGGTTATCCACGATTTCCGCGTGGAATACGAAGGCAGAGTGGCACAGATAGACCATCTGCTGCTCAACCGCATGATGGAAATCTACATCTGCGAAAGCAAAAATTTCAACGAAGGCGTCGCCATCAACGAAAACGGCGAATTTTCCTATCTGTATGAAGGCAAAACATACGGAATGCCTTCGCCTATCGAGCAAAACGAGCGCCACCGCCTGCTGTTGAAAAAGATGTTCGACGACGGCGAAATTGCCGTACCGACCCGTTTGGGCTTGCGTATGAAGCCCGCCTTTTACCACTTAATCCTGATCGGCAACTCGGCGCAAATCCACCGTCCGCAAAACGGCAAAAACGTGAAGTATTTAGACAGAATCATCAAAAGCGAACAAGTCCGCAAAAGAGTCGAGAAGGACATCGATGAGGTGAGCATTGCGGGCAGTCTTGCTGTTATGAAAACCATTTCCCGCGAAACGCTATACGAATTTGCCGAATACCTCGCCTCTTTCCACCGCCCGTCCAAATACAACTGGAAAGCCCGTTTCGGCATCAGCGAACCCGCCGCGCTTCATGTCCCGCCCGTGCAGGCCGCGCCACAGCCACAGCCGCAAAATTCCGCTCCGCAGGCCGCGCCGCCAAGCCCGCCCGCACAGACTGAGCCGCCTGTGCAAACCGTACCGGCACAGGCCGCGCCGGACACGCAGCAAGCCGCTGCCGCGCAGAAACGCTACTTTTGCGCCGACTGCCGCAAAAGCGTCAGCGAAAACGCCGCCCGCTACTGTTGGAGTCGCAAAGCCCTTTTCCAAAACCGCATCTACTGCTTCGACTGCCAGAAAAAATACCGCTAAAACACACGGCAAAAGGCCGTCTGAAAACCCAAACCCGGGGCTTTCAGACGGCCTTTCCGCTTCGGCAAACCGCGTTTACTGCGCCAGCGGTTCGAAGCGCAAATCCAAGTTTTCCGCGCGTACTTTAAACAGCAGGTCGATATTCGGGTGCTTGCCGGGGTTGGCTCGGGCGTCGGCGGTGTGTTCGGCAAACAGCTCCAGTCCGCGTGCGGCGGCTGCGGCGTTCAGACGGCCGGAAAATTCCTGTGCCAGCGCGTTGTAGAGTTTGAGCGAACCGAGCTTGCCGGGGGCGGCGGGGATGTGGTGGACGGTATTGCCTGCCGCGTCGAGGACGTTCAAGCCCGAAAGATGGGCGATGTCGGGCATGGCGGCGAGATGGTCTTGAAAACTCATGGGAGTTCCTTTTTTGCGTCGGGTTGGGAAAACGGAATGTTTATTTCGTGCCGAAAATCTTGTCGCCCGCGTCGCCCAGGCCGGGGATGATGTAGCCGTTTTCGTTGAGGTGGCTGTCGAGGGCGGCGGTGTAGATGGTAACGTCGGGATGCGCGTCGTTTACCAGTTTCACGCCTTCGGGCGCGGCAACGAGTACCAGCGCTTTGATGTTGGTGCAGCCTTTGGCCTTCAAAAGGTCGATGGTGGCCACCATCGAGCCGCCGGTGGCCAGCATGGGGTCGATAATCAGCGCGGGGCGCTCGTTCATTTTGCTGACGAATTTTTCAAAATAGGACACGGGTTTGAGCGTTTCTTCGTCGCGTTGCAGGCCGACGACGCTGATTTTGGCGGTGGGAATCAGATCGAGCACGCCGTCGAGCATGCCCAGCCCCGCGCGCAGGATGGGCACGACGGTAATCGTTTTGCCCTTGATGCGCTCGCCTTCGATTTCGCCGCACCAGCCTTGCAGGGTGTAGGTTTCGGTAGCGAAATCGCGGCTGGCCTCGTAGGCCATCAGCCGCGCCAGCTCGCCGGTGAGGGTGCGGAATTTGTAGGTGCTGCAGTCGGCCTCGCGCATCAGCGCGAGTTTGTGGCGGACGAGGGGGTGGTCGATGATGCGGATGTTCACGGTTGGGACTCCAAAAACGGGTTGGCAAAACGGCGCGGATTATAGCGGCGCACTCCGTTTCTGTCTTGACGGAAATTTGCAAAAATCCAATAATGCGCGCCATGAAACTGAATCCGACCACGCAGAAATTCGTGCTCCACTGGGGCGAAATGGGCTCCAAATGGGGCGTCAACCGCACCGTGGCGCAAATCCACGCCCTGCTCTACATCATCGGCCGACCGATGAACGCCGAAGAAATCAGCGAAACCCTCTCCGTCGCCCGCTCCAACGTCAGCAACAGCATCAAAGAGCTGCAAAGCCTGAAACTGGTGCAGACCGTGCACCAGCTCGGCGACCGCCGCGACTATTTCACCACCTCCGACGACGTGTGGGTGCTGGTGAAAACCATCGTCGAGCAGCGCCAGCAGCGCGAAATCGAGCCCACCCTGCACTTTCTCAACGAGCTGATGGCCACGCCCGAGTTCGCGCAGGAAAACGAGCAGGTGCAAAAACGCATCCGCGACACGCAGGAATTTATGGACATAGCCACCGGCTGGACGCGCGAAATGATCAAACTCCCCGCCGGCACACTGGCGCAGGTGCTCAAACTCGGCGCGAAAATCCAGCGTTTTCTCGGCCGCAAAGACTGACGCAAAACCGAAAGAACAGGCCGTTCCCGCCTACGCGGGAACGGCCTCATCGCCCTTTGCCTTATAATGCCGCCTTTTCCCACCGAACGAGCCCCCGCCATGTCCCGCATAGCCGCCCTGCCCGACCACCTCGTCAACCAAATTGCCGCCGGCGAAGTGGTCGAGCGTCCAGCCGCCGCACTCAAAGAAATCATCGAAAACAGCCTCGACGCGGGCGCGACGGCGATCGAAGCGGAGGCCGGTGCGGGCGGCGTCAAACTGCTGCGCGTCACCGACAACGGCACGGGCATCCACCCCGACGACCTGCCCCTTGCCCTGTCGCGCCACGCCACCAGCAAAATCGCCAGCCTCGGCGATCTGCAACACGTCGCCAGCATGGGTTTTCGCGGCGAAGGGCTGGCCAGCATCGCCTCCGTCAGCCGCCTCACCCTCACCAGCCGCCAAAGCGGCCAAGCGCACGCCAACCAAATCCGCGCCGAAGACGGCGCCCTCTCCGCCGTGTCCGCCGCCGCCCATCCCGAAGGCACGACGGTGGAAGCGGCCGACCTCTTCTTCAACACCCCCGCCCGCCGCAAATTCCTCAAATCCGACGCTACCGAAAACGCCCACTGCGCCGCCGTTGTCGAACGCCTCGCCCTCGCCAATCCCGCCGTGGCCTTCACCTTCAAACGCGACGGCAAAACCCTGTTTGCCTACCCGCCGCAAAGCCTCGAAGAGCGCGTGGCCGCCGTGCTCGGCGCCGATTTTCAGACGGCCTCCCTGCCCGTCTCCGCCGCCGCAGGCGGCATGGGCCTGCGCGGCCTGATTGCCAAACCCACCTTCGCCAAAGGCAAAAGCGCGCAGCAATACTGCTTCGTCAACCGCCGCTTCGTGCGCGACAAAGTCATGCTGCACGCCGTCAAACAGGCCTACCGCGACGTGCTGCACCACGCCCTCACCCCCGCCTTCGTCCTCTTTCTCGAACTGCCGCCCGAGGCTGTAGACGTCAACGTCCACCCCGCCAAAACCGAAATCCGCTTCCGCGACAGCGCCGCCGTCCACCAATTTATCTTCCACAGCCTCGACAAAGTGCTGGCCGACACCCGCGCCGACCGCACCGAAAGCGTCGGCAACGCCGGCGCCGTGCTGCACCAAATCATGGGCGTGGCCGAGAGGCCGTCTGAAAGCCCGTCCTCCGCCCTTTCAGACGGTCTCAACGCCGCCCCGCCCGCGTCCTCCGGCAAAAGCGTGCCCGCCGCCTACACCCCCGCCGCCCGCGTGCCGCAGCAGCGCAGCCTCAGCCTCAACGAAAGCCGCCGCGCCCTCGACACCTACGCCGAACTCTACCGCAAGAGCCCGCACGACGACCGCGAACTGGCCGAATTGGAACAGCAGCGCTTCGGCAGGCCGTCTGAAAACCAGCCCGCGCCTGCCGACAGCGTTTCAGACGGCCTCCCCGAACACCCGCTCGGCTTCGCCATCGCCCAGCTGCTCGACATCTACATCCTCGCCCAAGCCGCCGACAGCCTGCTGCTGATCGACATGCACGCCGCCGCCGAACGCGTGAATTACGAAAAAATGAAACGCCAGCGCGACGCGCAAGGCCGTCTGAACAGCCAGCCGCTGCTCATCCCCGTTTCCTTTGCCGCCACCCGCGAAGAAACCGCCGCCCTCGCCGACCACGGCGACGAATTGCGCGCCTTCGGCCTCGACCTCTCCGCCATCGGCGAAAACCGCATCGCCGTGCGCACCGTGCCGCAAATGCTCGGCAAAGCCGACATCGAAAGCCTCGCCCGCGACATGCTGCGCGAATTCGCCCAAGTCGGCGCCTCGCAGGCCGTCGAAGCTTACGAAAACCGCCTGCTCGCCACCATGTCCTGCCACGGCTCGGTACGCGCCGGCCGCCGCCTCACCCTGCCGGAAATGAACGCCCTGCTGCGCGACATGGAAAACACCCCGCGCAGCAACCAGTGCAACCACGGCCGCCCCACCTGGGTGAAACTGACCCTGAAAGACCTAGACGCCCTGTTTTTACGCGGACAATAAGGCCGTTCCCGCCTTCGCGGGAATGACGTTTCCGAAAGCCGTTAAAAGGCCGTCTGAAACCGTAAAACGGGTTTTCAGACGGCCTTTCACACCGCCCTACTCCGCCACACTCGCCGCCACCAGCTTCACCACCAGCGGCCGTACCGCCAGCAGGCTGGCAAAGGCGACCGGCCAGGTAATCAGATAGGCTTTGGCGAGGCGCAGCGCATAGCCCGCGTCCACGCCGGTGTTTAGTGCGACCAGCACGCCGCTGACAATCATCACCATAATCGCCGAGGCGTAGAAAGAAAACAGCACGCCCGCGTATTTTTTCGGCAGTTTTTTCATGATTGGTTCCTGTGTATCGGGGAACGGTAGTTTAGTTTGTGCGCAGGGCGCTTAAAATACGAAAAATCGCCGACCGCCGACGATTCACGCACAAACAACGAAAGTATCGCCATGACCGACTGGGACGACCTGCACCATTTCGCCGTTCTCGTAGAGAAACAAACCCTGACCGCCGCCGCCGAAGCGCTTGGCGTGCAGCACAGCACCGTCTCGCGCCGCATCGCGCGGCTGGAAGCGACGCTCGGCCTGCGCCTGTTTGACCGCATCGGCCGCCGTTACCTGTTAAGCGAGGACGGCGCGCGCATTTACGCGCAGGCGCAGGACATCGCCGTCGGCATGAATACCCTGCTGCGCACCGCGCGCGAGCAGCGCGAGGAAATGGCGGAAGTCGTCATTTCCGCGCCGCCGCTGGTCGCCAAAGGGCTGCTGATGCCGCATTTTGCCGCCTTCGCCCGCCGCCACGCCAACATCCGCCTCGTCCTGCAAAGCGACGCGCAAATCAGCGATCTGCACGCGCGCCAGGCGGACATTGCGCTGCGCATCGTCCGTCCGACGCAAAACGACCTCGTCGTCCGCCGTCTGCGCCCCATCCGTTACCGCTTCTACGCCCGCACCAATTACCTGAAGAACCGCCCGCGCGCCGAGCAAGCCTTTCTTTGCCTGAACATCGCCGGCGCGCACGGTCTGTGGCAGGCAGAACAACTCGCCGGGCGCAAAGTCATCCTCGCCTGCAACGATTTCGACCTTATAAAAGCAGGCATCGCCGCCGAAACCGGCATCGGTCTCTTGCCCGATTTCTACGTCCGCCCCGAAGACGGCTTTGTGCAGGTCGGGCTGCATGACGCGGCGGTAAAGGAAGAGTTCGCCGCCGATATCTATCTGGTGATGCACGAAGACCTGCGCCGCTCGGCAAAAATCCGCGCGGTGGCGGATTTTCTGGGCGGGGTGTTGGCGGAATAAGGCCGTCTGAAACCTGTTCCTTCCCACCCGCAGGAAGTCTGGAGGCTTGCGGTTTGAACGGCACTTATACGGCGGCGGACAAGCGGTTCTGAGAACCGCCACCCCCTCCCCAACCCTCCCCCGCGCTTGGGCGCAGGAGAGGGAGCAGAACGGCCGTCTGAATTTGGCCGTCTGAATTTGGCCGTCTGAATTTGGCCGTCTGAATTTGGCCGTCTGAATTTGGCCGTCTGAATTTGGCCGTCTGAATTTGGCCGTCTGAATTTGGCCGTCTGAATTTGGCCGTCTGAATTTGGCCGTCTGAATTTGGCCGTCTGAATTTGGCCGTCTGAATTTGGCCGTCTGAATTTGGCCGTCTGAAAAACCTGCTTCGCAGGTTTTTCAGACGGCCTTTTGCCTTTGCATCAACCGTCGATTGCGCCGTGTTCGCGCGCCGTTTGGCAGGCGTTGTCGAGCAGTTTTTGCAGGCCGAGCGGCAGGGTGGCGCAGCGGCCGGCGTATTCGACCTGCCCGTAGACGTCGAAGAAACAGCCGCTGCCGTGTATCAGGTTTTGCAGGATGATAAGGTGGCACAGGGTGAAGACAGCCGGGTGTTCGGCAGAGTAGGACGTCAGCTCGAACACTTCGGCGGGGTGCCAGTGTTGGCCGTCGGCGAGGTAGCCGTTTTGGTTGTCGAGGACTTGTTTGAGGGCGGTGAAATGCTGTTCGGCATCCATGCCGTAGTCGGCGCGGCTGATGTGGCGCAGGGTGGCGTCGTCGGCCAGGGTGTGTAGGGGAAAGAGCGGCGGCGGGAAGGCGGCGGGGCGGTGTTTTTTCGCCATGAAGGAATCCTGTTTCGGATAAGAATGAGGCCGTCTGAACGCGGTTTTTCCGCTTTCAGACGGCCTTTGCGGTTTATTGCAGGCGGTGCTGTTCTCCGGTAACGGCTTTGACGATGTCGGCGCCGAACAGGGCGTTGACGTCGGTTTCGTCGAAAACGTATTTTTCGTTGCAGAAGTCGCAGTCGATTTCGATGCTGCCCTGCTCGGCCACTACCGAGCCGACTTCTTCGCCGCCGAGCATCAGCAGCATGTCGCTGACTTTGCCGCGCGAACAGGTGCAGGTGAATTCGAGGGTGTCGGGTTCGAAGACGCGCGGCGGGGTTTCGTGGAACAGGCGGTAGAGCAGGTGTTGCGCGTCCAAATCCAGCATCTCGCGGCTGCCGACGGTGTCGGCAAGCGCGGTGACGTGCGCCCATGCTTCTTGGTCGAGTTCTTCTTCGGGCAGGCGTTGCAGGAGCAGACCGGCGGTGGTGTGGTTATCGGCCGCGAGGGTAATGTGGGTTTCGAGCTGTTCGGAGCGCAGCATGTAACCCGTGAGCATTTCGGCGATGCTGCCGCCTTCGAGGGGGACGACGCCCTGCCAGGGTTCGCCTTCCTGCGGTTGCAGGGTGATGACGAATACGCCGTTTTCGCCGAGCAGCTCGCGCAGGTTTTCGTTATCGCCGATGGCGGCGGTTTCGTCCCAGCGGGCGGTGGCGCGGCAGGTTTGTTCGGAGGTGGCTTCGACTACCAGCATTTTCAGACGGCCTTGTCCCTGCACTTGGACGGTGAGCGTGCCTTCGATTTTCAGGTTGCTCGACAGGAGGGCGCCTGCGGCAAGGAGTTCGCCGAGGGCGCGGCGCACGGCGGCGGGATAGTGTTTTCGGCCGACGATGTGCTGCCAGACGTTTTCCAGCCGCACATGCAGGCCGCGCACGGGCATATCGTCGAAAATAAAGCGGGTTCTCAAATCTTGGGATGGTGTTTTCATGTTTGTCTTTCTTCGGATGGTGAGGCGGCGGTTTCAGACAGCCTGATGCGGTCGGCACACGGACAGGCTGCTGTCCGCAAAAACGGGGATTCCGACATCGGGCAAAGCCTTGCCGCCGCGAACCCGCGCCATATGGCTGTGGGGCGGAGAAAAATCAAGGGGCGGGCGGAGATTGTTTTCGTCGGGGAAATGGGCGGAGGCCGATCGGGTTCTAGAGTGTGTTGACATTCAGTTTGCGAAGCGGTTTTTTGAGGAAAAATTCGCGCCTGCAAGGAAAAAAGCGCAGTAAGATTGGACATCTTGCGAGCATTTTTGACGCGGCAGGCGTGGATTTTTACCAAAAATACCGCCGCAAGACTGATTGTCAACACACCCTAGGGCATGAAAAATCCCGCCTGCGGCGGGCGCGGGCGGGACGGGCGTATCCGATGGCGGAATCAGCCTTTTTTACCGGTAACGGTGGCAACGGCCAGATTGGAGTCGCGTTTCAGGGCAACGCTGGTGACGCCTTCGGGATATTTGATGTCGGACAGGTGCAGGATGTCGCCGGCAACCACTTCGCCGCAGTCCAGTTCCAAATAGGAAGGAATGTTTTTCGGATCGACGATAACTTCCACGCTGCTGGCCAGCAGGGAAACGCGGCCGCTTTGCAGTTTGACGGCTTTGGATTTTTCCGCGTTGATAACGGTGATCGGCAGGCGCATTTTCAGCGGTTTGTTGACATCGACCGCTTGGAAATCGATGTGCAGCACTTGGCGTCGGAAGGGATGGATTTGGAAATCGCGCACGATAACGTCTTGGGTTTTGCCGTCTACGGCCAGCTTGATCAGGCTGGTATGGAAGGATTCTTTTTCCAGCGCGTAGAACATGGTTTTGTGGTCTACGGCGATGGCAACGGCTTCCTGGTTGTCGCCGTAGAGCACGGCGGGAACTTGGCCTTCGCGACGCAGGCGGCGGCTCGCACCTGTGCCATGTGCTTCGCGAACGGTAGCTTGTACTTCGTATGACATGATAAAAGTCCTTTTTGGATTAAAGAAATAAAGCCGTCTTCCACCGCGACCAGTTTCAGACGGCATGGGTTTACGGCAGCAGCATGCCGCCGTTGGTCAGCACATCTTCGTTGAAAAGATATGAGACGGATTCTTCGTTGCTGATGCGGCGCACAGTTTCGGCCAAGAGTCCGGCAATCGAAACCTGGCGGACGCGGCCACAGCGCAGTGCGGCATCAGACAGGGGAATAGTGTCGGTCACGACAATTTGGTCGATGTCGGACGAAGCGATGCGCTCGGCCGCCTCGCCGGAAAAAACCGGATGGGTGGCATAGGCCAGCACGCGCGACGCGCCGCGCTCTTTCAGGGCGGAAGCGGCTTTGCACAAGGTGTTGGCGGTGTCGATCATGTCGTCGACAATCAGGCAGGTGCGGTCTTGGATTTCGCCGATGATGTTCATCACTTCGGCCACATTGGCCTTCGGACGGCGTTTATCGATGATGGCCAAATCGGCATTCAGGGCTTTGGCCATGGCACGGGCGCGTACCACACCGCCGACATCGGGGCTGACAACGGTCAGGTTTTCGATGTTTTGGCGCTGCACGTCGTTCAAGAGTATCGGGGTGGCGTAAATATTGTCTACGGGAATATCGAAAAAGCCCTGAATCTGGTCGGCATGAAGATCGACGGTCAGAATGCGGTCGATGCCTGCGCTGTGCAGCATATTGGCCACCAGCTTGGCGGAAATCGGCACGCGCGCGGAGCGGGGGCGGCGATCTTGGCGGGCATAGCCGAAATAGGGAATGGCGGCGGTAATCCTGCCGGCGGACGCGCGTTTGAGGGCGTCGGCCATGGTGAGGATTTCCATCAGGTTGTCGTTGGTCGGTGCACAGGTCGGCTGGAGTATAAACACATCGCGGCCGCGCACGTTTTCCAAAAGTTCGACGGCCACTTCGCCGTCTGAAAATTTGCTTACCGATGCGTTACCGATGGAAATATCGAGATGTTTTACCACGTCGGCAGCCAATTTCGGATTGGCGTTGCCGGTAAAGACCATCAAACTGTCAGCCATATCTTCCTCGCTTGGAATGGGGTGGGTCATGTGCAATTTAGGAAACATCGCGGGCTTCCTTTATGTTTGGTTGCGGGCGCGGCGGCATTATACGCACCAAAAACAACGCAGCCAAACAAAAAATTACACAAAATATCTTTACCGACAACCTGCAAAAACAAAAGCGTGGGACGAATCACACGCTTTTGTGTCTGGCTGGGGATGTAGGACTCGAACCTACGCATGCCGGATTCAGAATCCGGTGCCTTAACCAACTTGGCGAATCCCCAAAACTTGTCGGAGTTTGGAAACTGGCTGGGGATGTAGGATTCGAACCTACGAATGCCGGAATCAAAATCCGGTGCCTTAACCAACTTGGCGAATCCCCAAAATCTGCGGAATGTTGTGGCTGGGGATGTAGGATTCGAACCTACGAATGCCGGAATCAAAATCCGGTGCCTTAACCAACTTGGCGAATCCCCAATTTTCCGCCTACAAAAGCAGGCGCATCGAAAGGGGCGGATTATGTTTGCTTTCGGCGGGTCTGTCAAGACCGATTTGTCGTTTTTTCAGACAGCCTGACAACGCAACGGGTGCTCGGCCAGGCCTGCCGTGCACCAACTTTCAAGCTGTTCGGGCAGACGGCTGCATACCGCCTGCGCCTGCGCTTCGCTGTCAAACGCCAGGAACAGGCAGGCGCCCGAGCCGGTCATGCGCGGAGTGCCGTAATCCTGCAGCAGCCTGAATGCGGCGGCCACGGGCGGATATTGCGCCAGCACCACCGTCTGCATATCGTTGCGAAAGGGTTGCAGCGCGGCAAAAGACGGCGCGGCGCAGGGGGCGCTGTTGCGCGGCAGGTCGGGATGGGCGAACACGGCGGGCGTGGCGACGTGCACGTTCGGACGCACCAGCACATACCACTGCGGCGGAAGCGCCAGCGGCGTAAGGATTTCGCCGATGCCGCGCGCAAAAGCGCTTTGGCCGAACAGGAAAAACGGCACGTCCGCGCCCAGCGTCAGGCCGATTTTTTGCAGCGCGTCTGACGGCAGGTTCAAATCCCACAGGCGGTTGAGCGCCATCAATACGGTGGCTGCGTCGGAGCTGCCGCCGCCCAAACCGCCGCCCGTCGGGATGCGTTTTTCGACGCGGATGTCCGCACCCTTCAAACAGCCGGAAAAGTTTTGCAGCGCCCGTGCCGCGCGCACGCACAAATCCTGTTCGGGCGGCACGTCCGGGAGCGGCGTGTGCAGCACGATACGGCCGTCACCACGCGGCTCGATATACAGGGTGTCCTGCAAGTCAATCAGGGTGAAGATGCTTTCGAGCTCGTGATAACCGTCGGCGCGGCGGCCGGTGATGCGCAGGTCGAGATTGAGTTTGGCGGGGGCGGGAAAGGCCGGTTCTTGTGCACTCCTCTCCATTACACGCCTCCTCTGGCGGAGCACTGTTTCGGCGCACCGCCGCCGTTTTCAGACGGCCTCATGCTGTCGAACACCAGCCGCAACGACATTTTGCCGTCGGTCAGCGCCAAAACGCGCACTGTTCCGTCTTCGCGTGCCTGACGGCTGATATTCCAACCTGCCTGCATCAGGCTGCCGTCGGCGGCGGTTTGGTGCGAGATGTCCTCCGCCCACTGCCCGTTTGCCCATGTATCGAGATATTGCAGCGGCAGGGCGAAGCCGAGCAGGCGGCTGCTCAATTCCTGCACGCTTGCAGCCTCGAAGCGCTCGCCTTTGCTGTTGACGGCCAGCACGCCCTGCGCGTCGCGGCACAGTTGGCCGAGGGTGTTGCCCAGCGGGGTGTTGATGTCGATGGTCTGCACGCCGTTTTGCCGCGTCCAGTCGAAATTGGCATACGAGCCTTTGCCCTCTACCTGCACGGCCAGGCGGCCTTCGGCGGAAAAATCGGGGATGTCGCGCGGCGGCTGCCATCGGGTTTGCACGTTCTGCAAACCGGCGCAGGCAGACAGCAGCAGGACGGCACATAGGGCGGGAAGGATTTTATTCATCAGGTTTCCTGTCGGTTTACGGCCGTCTGAAAAAGAGCGGGAAGGCTTTTCAGACGGCCTGCCGGGGGTTATCCGACTGCGTTTGAGGCCGTCTGAAAAGGCAAGCGTTCTTTCAGACGGCCTTTGCTTATTCTTCAAGCAGCGGATGCTTGCCGCCGAAATGCCGTTGCCGCTTTGCACTTGGGTTTTTCCGTCAGACGCAGCGGTTCGGCTGTCGGGGTTTGGCTGCATAGCCGCGGCGCATCGCAGGCGGAGGGTACAAAAACGGCAGCGTGGTTCACGGCCGGTTTGGTTTGAAAGGGACAAGTCAAAAGGCCGTCTGAAAACCCGTTTTCCTTGCATAACGGGTTTTCAGACGGCCTTTCGGGTTTTATTTGCCGTTCAGTTTCTTGGTGGCGGCTTTGTCTACTTTGCAGTTTTGGAACAGGATGGTCTGGTTGCCTTTGGGCAGTCCGCCGTCCACCGCGTCGGCCTGCATCAGGATTTTGCCGTTGGCGGAAGTGAGGCTGTTCGGGTCGGTTTTGTCGGTAATCCAGGTGAGGCCTTCGCCGTAGTAGCTGTTTTGTTTTTTGCCGTTGGTGTCGTTCATCACGCGGCGCAGGTTGGGGGTGAGCTCTGTGCCGACTTTGATTTGGGTGACGACGGTTTCGCCGTTTTTGACGCCGTACATGGCGTTGAGGTTGCGTTTGCCCTGCTGGCTGTCGCAAACGTAGGCGACTTCTACTTTTTTGTCGAGGCTGTTGACTTCGGCGAGCATCAGTACGGGGGCGTTGTCGGGCAGGTCGGCCAGTTTTTTCACCGGTTTTTTGCCTGCGGCCTGTGCGCCTGCGGCGGCCAGTGCCAGGGCGGCGAAAGCGGCGGCGATCAGTTTTTTGTTCTGCATGAATGTCTCCTGTGGGTGGTTGGAAAACGAAAGGGCGTATTGTAAAGAAGATTGTGTCAGCGAAATACCGCTTTGTGTAAATCAGCGTTTTTTGAAAACGATATCCCACACGCCGTGTCCCAGCCGTTTGCCGCGCGCTTCGAATTTGGTTTCGGGGCGGTAGGCGGGCGTGGGGGCGTAGGCTGCGGCGGTGTTTTGCAGCCCGGCAAAACCATTTAACACTTCAAGCATTTGTACGGCGTATTCTTCCCAGTCGGTCGCCAGATGGAGGTAGCCGCCGCTTTTGAGTTTGGGCAGCAGTTTGGCGACGAAGGGGGCTTGGATGAGGCGGCGTTTGTTGTGGCGTTTTTTGTGCCAGGGGTCGGGGAAGAAGATGTGGATGCCGTCGAGGCTGCCGTCGGCAAGCATGTTTTCGACGACTTCGACGGCGTCGTGACGCATGACGCGGATGTTGCCGATAGTCTGCTCTTCGATGAGCTTCAATAGGTTGCCGACGCCCGGCCCGTGCACGTCGATGGCGAGGAAGTCTTTTTCCGGCAGGCGGCGGGCGATTTCGGCGGTGGCGGCACCCATGCCGAAGCCGATTTCGAGGATTTTCGGCACGGCGCGGCCGAAGGCTTGGTTTAAATCGGCGGGGGTGTTTTGGTAATCGAGGCCGTATCGCGGCCACAGGGTGTCGATGGCGCGCTGCTGGGCGGCGGTCATGTGGCCTTGGCGCAGGACGAAGCTGCGGATGGCGCGGGGGTGTTCTGCTTGGATGGTTTCTTGTTCGCTCATGATGGTCTGGATAGGCTTGAGGCCGTCTGAAAGTTTTTCAGACGGCCTTTGGGTGTGTTGACATTCAGCTTGCGGGACGGTTTTTTGAGTAAAAATACCCGAATGCAAGGAAAAAACCGCAGCAAGGTTGGACACCTTGCGAGGATTTTTGACGCGGCAGGTGGGTATTTTTGCCAAAAACACCGCCGCAAGGCTGATTGTCAACACACCCTGGAGGTTTATAACACGGTGTGCGGCGGTTCGTAGTCGAGGATGTCGCGGATTTTGTTGGCTTCGTCGACGAGGACGACTTTGGGCCGGTGGGCGGAAATTTCGGGTTCGGACAGCATGACGTAGGACATGATGATGACGATGTCGCCCTTTTGCACCAGCCGCGCCGCCGCGCCGTTGAGGCAGACGACGCCGCTGCCGCGCTTGCCGGCGATGGTGTAGGTTTCGAGGCGTGCGCCGTTGTTGTTGTTGACGATTTGCACTTTTTCGTTGACGAGTATGCCTGCGGCGTCGAGCAGGTCGGGGTCTACCGTGATGCTGCCGACGTAGTTCAAATCGGCTTCGGTAACGGCGGCGCGGTGGATTTTGCCGCCGAGCATGGTGCGGAACATGGGTTTCCTTAATTTGGTGGTTCGACAATGTTTTCAGACGGCCTTTGTCTGCTTGGAACGGGTTCTAAGGCCGTCTGAAAACAAAAGGGCAGCATTATATAGTGAGTCAAAATGAAAAAGATACAAGGCGGCAAGCCGCAGACAATACAAGTAGTACGACAAGGCGCAGCAACGCCGTAGGTTTTTCATTTGGGCCCGCTATAACGCCAACTGCGCCTTTAACCAGCGCAGATAGTCTTTGCTGCCGCCTGCCACGGGCAGCATCAGGATTTGCGGACAGTCGTAGCTGCTGCGGACGCGGACGGTTTTGGCCACTTTCTTGAACAGGCTGCGCGCGCTTTTGACGGTGATGCGGATTTCGTCGTCGCGGCAGGTTTCGCCCATCCAGACATATTGGCTGACGATGTTTTCATACTGCACGCAGGCGGCGAGGCGTTTTTTCAGCAGGGCGCGGCCGATGTTTTCCGCTTCGGTGCGGTTAGGCGCGGTAATCAGGACGACGACGGGTTTGAAGCGGGGCATTTCAGACGGCCTCTTTGAAATTCAACACCGGCCAGCCTTTTTCCTGCGCCTCGCGCAGCAGTTCGGCGTCGGGGTTGACGGCGACGGGTTCGTCGACCAGCCGCAGCAGCGGCAGATCGTTTTTCGAGTCGCTGTAAAAATAGCTTTTGCCGTAGTCGGCGAGGCTTTCGCCGCGTGCGGAGAGCCATTGGTGCAGGCGGGTGATTTTGCCTTCTTTCAGGCTGGGGATGCCGACATAACGGCCGGTGTAGCGGCCGTCTGCGTCGGTTTCGAGCTGCGTGCCGATAACGTTGTCTATGCCGAACAGGCGGCAGATGGGGCGGATGATGAATTCGTTGGTGGACGAGATAACCAGCAGCTCGTCGCCCGCGTCACGGTGGCTCTGCACCAGCATTTTCGCCATCGGCGCAATGTGCGGCTCGATAAATTCGGCACTGAATTCGCGGTGCATTTCGTCCAGCTCGGCGCGGGAGAAATTTTTCAGCGGCGCAAGGTGGAAGGCGAGGAATTCGTCGATGTCGAGGCAGCCGTTTTGGTAGTCGCGGTAAAACTTGTCGTTCTGCGCGCGGGTGTATTCGACGTCGACCAGACCTTTTTTCATCAGATACTGCGGCCAGGCGTGGTCGGAATCGGTGTTGATCAGGGTGTTGTCCAAATCGAAGATGGCGAGGTTTTTCATACGGCGTCCTGTTGGGTGAGCAGCCGCCGCAAGAGCGGCAGGGTGAGGCGGCGGCGGGTGGTGGCAGTGTAGAGGCAGAGGGTGTCGAGCATCTGCACCAGGCTGTCCATGTCGCGCTGCCAGTAGTTGAGCAGATAACGGAAAATTTCGTCGTCGACATCGAGCTGCCGCGCCCGCGCCATGCCGGCAAGGGCGGCGATTTTTTCGTCGTCGGACAGGGGTTTGATGTCGTAAACGAGGCAGTAGCCCATGCGGGTGCGCAAATCTTCGCGCACGGCAAGCTGCGCGGGCGGCACGTCGGCGGCAAGCAGCAGGCGGCCGCGGCCGCTGTTGCGGAAGCGGTTGAAGATTTCAAACAACAATGCCTGTTCGCCGTCGTTGAGCCTGTCGGCCTGATCGACGGCGAGATAGTCGGCTTCGAGGGCGGAATCGTCCAGCGGCATGGTTTGCGCGTCGATATAGCGCGCGTCTGCGCCCTGCTCCGCCGCCTGCCCCGCCCATGCCCGCAGCAGGTGGCTTTTGCCCGTGCCCGCCGCGCCCCAAACGTAAACAAACTGATCGCGCGCCTGTTGCAGCACAAACACCAGCTCACGGTTGGCACTGCCGAGGAATTTGTCAAACCCCGGATAGTCGCGGCGGGCAAAGTCGAAAATCAGTTGGTTCACGGGCGGCCTGCTCGGATGGAAAAAACCGCGCGATTGTAGCCCCTTTCACGCGGCTCTCAAAATCAGGCCGTCTGAAAAACAGATTCGGGCAAGGCAAAACCTCTTTTCAGACGGCCTGCCGCCGCGCTTACGGGTTACAATCCGCGCTTTTCGCCGCAAGCGGGAGTTTTTCATGATTCAAACCCTTCTCGATTTTGTCCTGCATATCGACGTCCATCTGGCCGAACTGGCCGCACAGTACGGCGCATGGATTTACGGCCTGCTGTTTCTGATTGTGTTCTGCGAAACGGGGCTGGTGGTTACGCCCTTTCTGCCGGGCGACTCGCTGCTGTTTGCCGCCGGCGGCATTGCGGCGGTGGGCGGCATGAACGTCCATGTGATGGTACTGCTGCTGTTTGCCGCCGCCGTGTTGGGCGACGCGGCGAACTTTGCCGTCGGCAAATACTTCGGCGCGAAGCTGTTTGCCAACCCCGATTCCAAAATCTTCCGCCAAAGCCATCTGGCGAAAACCCATACCTTTTACGAAAAATACGGCGGCAAAACCATCATCATCGCCCGCTTCGTACCCATCGTGCGCACCTTCGCCCCCTTTGTCGCGGGCATGGCCGATATGCACTACGGCCGCTTTATCCGCTACAACATCATCGGCGCGGCTTTGTGGGTGGTGCTGTTTTCCTACGCGGGCTATTTTTTCGCCAATATTCCGCTGGTAAAACAGAACCTGAGCCTGGTGCTGGCGGCGATTATCGTCGTTTCCCTGCTTCCGGCGGCGATTGAAATCGTCAGGGCGAAACGGGCGGGTAGGCAAAGCGGCAGTTGAGGCCGTCTGAAAACGGAATCCCAACGAAATGAAAACGTGAAACCAAAAAAACGACACGCAAAACGTGTCGTTTTTTTGGTTTCGGAAACGCCGTTCCCGCAAAGGCGGGAGTGGCTCGGAACCTCAGCCGCCGCAGACGCCGCAGCAGCCGCTTTCGGTTTTCTCGCCTTTGTCGTTATCGACGACGGGCAGCTCCACTTCTTCTTTCTGCTGCGGCTGTTCGTTGTCGTAG
Source organism: Neisseria sp. 23W00296 (assembly GCF_044772855.1). Taxonomy (NCBI): domain Bacteria; kingdom Pseudomonadati; phylum Pseudomonadota; class Betaproteobacteria; order Neisseriales; family Neisseriaceae; genus Neisseria; species Neisseria sp. 23W00296. The sequence goes on from NZ_CP173024.1 coordinate 1,554,103, forward strand.
GTGTCTACTTTGATTTTGTTTTCTTCCTGGCTCATTGCTGAATCCTTTCTGTGTTTTGGGGTTGGAAACGGGTGTATTGTAAGGCAAAAACAAGGGCGCACCCACTATGGCCGCCGCTTTCGGGATAGCGCTTTTTAAAGGCCGTCTGAAAGGCGAAGATGCTTTTTCAGACGGCCTCTGGGCTATTTTCCTTCTTCGCTGTCGAGGAAGCTTTTCAGGCGGTCGCTGCGGGTGGGGTGGCGCAGCTTGCGCAGAGCTTTGGCCTCAATTTGACGGATGCGCTCGCGGGTGACGTCGAACTGTTTGCCCACTTCTTCCAGCGTGTGGTCGGTGTTCATGTCAATGCCGAAACGCATACGCAGCACTTTGGCTTCGCGCGGAGTCAGGCTTTCGAGCACGTCGGCGGTCACTTCGCGCAGGCTGGAATACATCGCCGCTTCGGCGGGCGCGACATTGTTTACGTCTTCGATGAAGTCGCCCAAGTGCGAATCGTCGTCGTCGCCGATGGGGGTTTCCATCGAAATCGGCTCTTTGGCGATTTTCATGATCTTGCGGATTTTTTCTTCCGGCATTTCCATCAGCTCGGCCAGTTTGGCGGAATCGGGATCTTCGCCGTGTTCCTGCAAATATTGACGCGAAATGCGGTTCATTTTGTTGATGGTTTCGATCATGTGCACGGGAATGCGGATGGTGCGCGCCTGATCGGCAATCGAGCGGGTGATGGCCTGGCGTATCCACCATGTGGCATAGGTGGAGAATTTGTAGCCGCGGCGGTATTCGAATTTGTCCACCGCCTTCATCAGGCCGATGTTGCCTTCCTGAATCAGATCGAGAAACTGCAAACCGCGGTTGGTGTATTTTTTGGCGATGGAAATCACCAGACGCAGGTTGGCCTGAATCATTTCCTCTTTCGCACGCGCGGTTTCGCGTTCGCTGCTCTGCATGTTTTTGCTGATTTCCTTCAATTCTTCGATGGAAATCTGCGCGGTTTTTTCCATTTCGGCCACTTCGGTCTGTTTCTCCAAAATGGCGTGGCGGAAACGTTCGAGGGCGTTGCTCCACACGCGTTTTCTGCCGATTTCGCCTTCCAGCCAGTCCAAATCGGTGATGTTGGGCAGAAACTGGCTGATGAAGTAGTCCCTGTCCATCTGCACGCGGTCGAGGCAGATATCTCGGATTTCGCGCTCGAGCTTGCGGATGTTATCGACTTTCTGGCGCAGGTTGTTGCTCAGGCTTTCGATTTGGCGGGTGGCAAAGCGCACTTCCAAAAGCTTGTGGGCGATGGCGTCGCGGTGTTTCAGATAATCGGGATGGCGGCTGTTGTGCTCGTTGAGCGCCGCAATCATCAGGCCGTAGCTTTCGCCGATACCGGAGAAATGCGCCAGCACTTCCTGTTTCAGCTCTTCGAGGTTGATGCTTTCGAGGTTTTCTTCGGAAGATTCGTCTTCGTCGCCCTCTTCTCCGTCGCCCTCTTCTTCGGCCGCGGCGGCACGATCGGACGGCTTGCTGCCCGGCGGGATGATTTCCAAATCGCTCACGCCCAGTTCGTGCATCAGCACTTCGTTGGGATCGAGGATGGCTTCGACGACGTCGTCGACTTTGATTTCGTCGGCGCGGATTTTTTCAATCAGATCGAGGATTTCGGCGATGGAACCCGGGCAGGCGGAAATCGCCTGTATCATGTTTTTCAACGCGTTTTCGATCTTTTTGGCGATGATGATTTCGTCTTCGCGCGTCAGCAGATCTACCTGACCCATTTCGCGCATATACATGCGCACGGGGTCGGTGGTGCGGCCAAACTCGGAGTCGGCGCTCGACAATGCCGCCTCGGCCTCTTCGACGGCGTCGTCGTCGGTCATGCCGGTGCCGCTGTCGTTCATCAGCAGGGTATCGGCATCGGGCGCTTCCTCGGTAACCTGTATGCCCAAGCCCTGAATCATGTTGACAATATTGTCGATCTGCTCTGCATCGGACATATCGTCGGGCAGGGCGTCGTTGATTTCGGCGTAGGTGATGTAACCGCGCTCCTTGCCCTGCAAAATCAGCTGGCGCAGACGCAGACGCTGCTCTTCGGGCGTCAGCGGGCGGTTTTCGTCTTCCTGGTCTTCGTAGTCTTGCGGATTGCTCATAATTCGTCTCGGTATTTGGCTGTTCCGGCGGAGCGGGCGGCTTCGGTAGGATTCTGCTTCTGTGCAGCAAATGGCACCGCCGCGACGGAGGGTGACGGCCTGCGATAGCTCTGCGGCTTTCAGACCCGGTTCAAACTGTTGCCGTTAAATAGTGCCGCACGCGGGAAAAACAAGGGTGCGGCGGAAAAAGCGCGGATTATACGGCAAAGGGAGGCCGTCTGAAACGTTCCGCCTGCCTCCTCATTCCGTGTTTCTCGGTATCAAAGAAACCAGCCGCGCAGGGCTTCCAGTCCGCCGTAATTGATGCACAAATCCGCCGCCTGCTGCGTTTTCGGTTTGGCATGGTAGGCAATGCCGCAACCGGCCTCGCGCAGCATGGGGATGTCGTTCGCACCATCACCGACGGCAATCACCTGTTCCGCACGCAGGCCGAGTTTTTCGCGGTATTCGCGCAGGAGCCGCGCTTTGGCTTCGGCGTCAATGATGCGTCCGTTCAGACGGCCTGTCAGCCTGCCGTCTGCCGTTTCCAGCATGTTGGCAAAGGCGTAGTCCAAACCCAGCCTCGTTTGCAGGCGGTCGGTGAAAAAGGTGAAGCCGCCCGACACCAGCATGAATTTCACGCCGTGTTTCTTGCATTCGGCCAGCAGGTATTCCGCGCCGGGCGAAAGTTGCAGCACATGGTCGTACACTTCCTGCAACACGCTCTCGGACAATCCCGCCAGCAGGCCGACGCGCTCGCGCAGCGACTGCTCGAAATCGATTTCGCCGCGCATGGAGCGTTCGGTAATTTCCGCCACCCGCTCTTTCAAACCTGCGCCGGCAGCGATTTCGTCGACGCATTCGATGGTAATCAGCGTCGAATCCATATCGCTGACAATCAGCCCGAAATCGGCAAAGGGCACGGCGGGCAACACGGCATAATCAATCCGTTGTGCGTCAAGGGCGGCCGCGGCTTCGTGCGGCAGCACGTAACCGGGTTCGACAACAAAACGCCGCACGCGCTCGGGAAACGGGTTTTCAGACGGCCTCAGCCCGTTTAAAAACGGCAAATCGCAGCGGGCGATATCGGGATGCTGCAAAACAAGGTGGTGCGTCATGGCCTTCCTTTTCTATCTCCTTAATATATGGAAAGAGGCCGTCTGAAAGGGCTTTCAGACGGCCTTTGTTTAGGGTGTATTGACAATCAACGTTGCAGCGGTGTTTTTGCCTGCCGCGTGTCAACACACCCTAGGTCTCAGCCGACAAACGCCTGCGGGTTGGCGCGGATAAAGCGCATCAGCAGCTGGTCGAGCGCCTGGCAGTTTTCCAACAGATAAAACTCGTCGTCGAATTTTTCCAGCGGGTTGTCGCGGTAGGAGTCGCAAAAGGCTTCCAGCGAACCGTCCTGCCGCTCGGCGAGGCGTTCGTTTTCGTAGCAGGCGTTGGCGCGACGCACGAGGTCGGCGTATTTCGGCGCGCCGACGAGTTCGCAGGCTTCGGGCAGATAGGCCGCCGCTTCGGCTTCGGTGTTGTAGTAATACTGGTTGAAGCCGCCGTTGTCCACTTCGCCCGCCAATATATAGAGGGCATACACGGCGCGGCGCTCGGGGCTGAGGGTTTTCAGGTATTCCTCTTCCGGAAGTCCGACGGGCGCCTGCGCGGCGAGAGTGTCGAACACGGTGAGCACCAGCTCCTCGTCGGGCGTTTGCGCGAGGATGTCGGCGGTGAGTTTTTCGTGGATAACGCGCTTATCGAAGGCTTCGAACATTTCGGCCACTTCGGCAAAAAGCTGCTGCGACTCGCGCTTGAACTCGGCGCGCTCTTCTTCGCTCATCTGCGCGAGCATCTGCTGGAAATCTTCGTCGTCAAAGCCGTTAAACAGGCTGCTCAAATCATTGTTTTTCATGGTGTAGTTCCTGCTTGGAGGCTGTCTGAAACGTTTTCAGACGGCCTTTTGTTTTGCATAGGACGTGTTGTCATTCAACTCTTGCAGCGGATTTTTCAGCATAAAACGGCAGATGCAAGGCGAAAATGCGAACCTATGTGCCCATAGACGGGTATTTTCAACGCGGCAGATGCCGTTTTAGGACGGGAAAGCCGCCAAAATGTTGATTGGCCAATACGTCCTACTGTTCTTCGTCCTGTTTCTCACGCCACAGCACCAGCAACTTACCGATATGCTGCACCAAAAACGCACCCGTCGCCCCGCACAGGGCTTCGGCCACGGCCACGCGCTCGGCTCTGTCGTCGCCCGCCACACGCACTTTAATCAGTTCGTGTGCCGCCAGCGCGGCATCGGTTTCTTTAATCACGGCCTCGGTCAGACCGTGCTGACCAATCATCACCACGGGATGGAGATGATGGGCGCGGGCTTTGAGTGCCAGAATCTGTTTGGTGTCGGGTGCGTCGCTCATAAGTGTGCTGCCTGTCGGAAAAAAAGTGGCATTTTACTCGAAAGCTCAAGCAGCGTCATGCCGGGCAAGCCGTTAAGATATGGGAAACCCCAGAGTGTGTTGACAATCAACACGCCCTAGGGGTGTTGACATTCAAGCCAGCCTTAAAACCGTAGCAGCCAGATAAATGTTGGCAGCAAAAGATTCATCCGTCTTTTCACAACGCATCGCAATCTTTTTAGGGGCTTAGGAAGCAAAAATCATTTCAAAGGATCTTTTCGCAGCATTTTCAGCAGCACTTTGTACAAATCATCATGCCTGTGATTAAAGCGGAATTCGGTTTCTTTCAAGTGCAGGTAAAACGTATGTCGTGCTACGCCGTGAAATTGTATCAGACGGTGTTTTGCATAACTCCAAAACGACTCGATACCGTTGATATGCTGCGCTCCTCGGGCAAATTCATTCTGCCCGTGACGCACCCTGAAATGCTTTGCAAAACCCATATCAACCAAGCCGTGATAACCACGCCGGCCATCAGTATTGATAACACTCTCAACAGAAATGTGCCCGCGTATTACCTTTTGCAGTGTGGCTTTGGACGCATCAGGAACGATTTCCGTATAGACCTTGTTGCCCCGTTTGAGTACGCCGAAAACGACGGTTTTGCCACCGGCACCGCGCCCGCGTTTACCACGGATGCGCTTTGCGCCAAAGTAAGATTCGTCAAGTTCCACAACGCCGTCAAAAGGGGTTTGCTGCTCGCTTTCGACAGCCAAACGCCGGCGCAATTTCAGAAAGGGCGTGTTGATGCTTCGGACGCTGATACCGGTTAGCCCGGCAGTATCGGAGGCGGTCAAATCCAAAGCAAACAGCCGCAGGATTTGACGAAATTGCGGTTCGGAAATTTTGCTGAACTTTTGATACTTGTTTTTTAATTTTATTTCAGAAACTTATCACTGTTTTTGGCGATTTTGCTTCCTAAGCCCCTTAGAGTTTATTTAGAAAACAAACAAGGAAAAGAACTAAGTGATGCAGAGACGGAATTTTTTGCCATACTTTATGCAACAAATGAAACTTTATTTCCAACTAATGCAATAGAATTTATTCCTGCGTCAAAGCCAATTGTAAAATACTTAGTAAAAATTAAGCAGGCTGCAAAAAAACTTAATCGTGTTGACCTAATAAAACAATTAAATAGAGAACTCTCAAAGTCTGTTGATAAATATGTTCCTCCAACAGCTTTAAAACCAATTCCATCATTAATAAGTAAAATAGGTGGCCCTTCGACTGAAGAAATAGCAAAAGCAGCAGCTAAACTTGCAGAGTATCGCACAAAATTTAAGATAAGAGGAGGAAATTTAAGTTATTTAGAAGGAATAATAAATGGTAGGTCAGTAAATGCAAATAAAATATGGAGGAGTTCGTCTTTAGATAGAGTTACAAATGAACCTAAAATATTTACCGCGACAGAAGTTAAAGGAAAAAATGGTAATGCTTGGCTACGCCATACAGATAGTGAATACAGAATGTTAAATGATCTTGCTTATAAATTAGGTGGAAAACCGGGCCATGTTTATCACCAAGTATACGGACATTTAACTATTGTTTCTGAATATCCTTATTGCACATCATGCACTCATGTAATACAGCAATTCCAAACAATGTTCCCAAATCTAAGATTAACATTAATTAATGGAGTTAAGAAATGATTAATAAAAAATTAGAGTTTAAAGTTTTAGTTATGGATTTAGATATACTAGAAAAAGCAGTAGAAATGTATAACTTGGATCCTACATCCAATGTGAAATTTCAAATAATTAATGAAATTGAAGATTCACTAAACTCCGCAACAATTCAATCTGATAAATACAATATTGAAGAAGTATTTAGATTGGGATATAGATTGGCAGATCTTGAAAATTACTTACAGAATAAAGGAGAATTTTATTGGTAAATTTTTCTTTACTGACAGCATTAATATTTTAGAACCGTCTCGATTCTCCACGCGAGACCCTTGCAAACCATCGCCTACTTTATGCTCGGCGCCGCCTTAGCCTACGCCAACGGCGCCGACCCGCTTGCCGGCGGCAGCGCTGCTGTTGCTGCCGAACGCGCAGCCGGCTACCTAGCCAAGCAATACGACGACGGCCATACCGCGATTGACCCGACAACGGGGAAATTCAATCCCAACCTGTTACCCGAGCACATCAAAGAAGAGATCAAAGCGCAGACCGGGGCGATTGCTTCGGTGGTGGGTGCGGCGGGCGGCAGTCTGAACGGCACAAACGGCGGCAACGGAGCGTTGTTTGATGCGCAGGTTGCCGGAACGGTCGGGCAGAATGCGGTAGAGAATAATGCTGCAGGGAATAATACTTCTGCTGTTACGCGGATGCAGAGTAGAGCCGCAACATTAGAAAACTCAGTCTATGCAATGGATTTTTTTGGTCTCCTTTGGGGAAATGTCCCAGCTATTGCTGCCGAAGCCCAAAAAGTATCCAGAGCAAGGATGGATCATTGGAATGAAGAAGCCCGCAAATACCTGCTTAAAGAACATGGTATCAATGTTCCATTGATAGAAGTAATGGAAAATGTCAATGGAGTGGGGATCATACGTCAAGATACCGAACGAAATTATAAAAATCTTCGGGCAGAACTAGATAAAGTTAACAGACTCAAAAATATCCCACCCCCAACTACTGCAACCCCTACTAATCGAGGCCGTATAGGCAGCAAACTCATTGGAAACGGGATTTCATTAGATGCACCCAAATCACAGCAAAAAAATGTGGATAAGATCAAGCAAGGTTTGGATAAAGACGGAAAGCTGACCGAGCAAGTGGTTAACGCTTGGGCAAAAGAAATGGGCTGGCGGGTCGTTCCCGGCGGCAAATACGGCAGCAACAACGGCTTTGCCATGTTTTTGTGACACCTAACGGACAGGTTGTTTTGGCAGACAGCAAACAGATCGTGAAAAATGCCATGCATCTGATCCCCAGTGCGGCAGGCGGGCATATGCAAATGAGCAATAATTGGGTAAGAACCGTTATTGGTAAATTGCCAAAAAATGACCCGACTATTCCTGTCTTAGAAAAAGCAATGGGTAATCAGACATTGCATAGAACCGTGATGGGCATTGACAGAAACACAGAAAAAATTACTATTACTCCCCTATACTTTCCTCCCGCTCAAGTAAACAAACCGAAGAGGTAAACCAGCATGAGTTTTATGTGCAGTAAAAAATGGTACAACCATATCAGCAGCATCGTCATCGAATATGCCGAAGATTTTAACCAATACCTTTCGGGTAAAGGCGATCCTGATATTGCATATCATCTGTCGTATATTGACGAGCGCAAAGGCTCCCCCTTTGCAGCCATGTCGAATTTGCAACGGAGGGTGTATGCGGCCTGCGCCCACGCATTGTGGGCGGAGCGCGACCTGCCCAAATTCAAGCGCTATGCCTACCAGCTGGGCAAGCTCGAAATCTTAAGCAGTATGGGCTGGAGTTATCCCGAGCCGTTTTTCCTGTGTGCCGAAACCCCCAATGTGGCCAACCCGCTGTTTGTGATGCTGATGAGCGACAGCCCCAAAATCCGCTCCTTCCTGCTGCGCAATATCGATTTAATCAGCAACGATACCGAAGAGTTTGCCGACCGCTACGATTTGAACCGCCAGTTGAAGTACAACACCCTGCTGATGCTGGAAGGCACGCAGTTGGAACGCTTGGAACGGCGCAGCCTGAATGTGCTCGAAAACCAACAGCAAAGCAAATGGCTGCAACTGCGGTGCGAAGACTTCCTCTTCTTCCTGGCCTTCGCCCGCCAAGATCCTGCTGCTATGCGGCAGGCGCTCGATCCTTTGTTTGAAAAAAAACGCGCCCGTCAGGCAGCCAAAGAAACCCTCAGCTATTTCGATTTCTTCTTGCAGCCGCAAATCGTGATGTACGCCAAAATTGCCGCAATTCACGGCTTTGATCTGGGTATTGACCATGAAATCGCCCCCAAAGAAGCCATTGCCTATGCGCCGCTGCCTGAAGGCGAATACCAAGATCCCTTCGACTTTATGCGTACCTACGATTTGGACTTCCCCTACGAATACTTGCAAAACTGGGTGGATTACTACACCGGCCAAACAGATACTTTGGGTTTGCCGCCGCTTGCGAATGACGAATAGAGTTTAGGATTAAGTTGTTGTGTGTTTACATCGCAGGCAGCCTGCCCCCTTTCCCCGTTTTCAGACTGCCTTTCCCCACCCCCGCACACACTACGGATACCCCCGCCATGAACAAACACCGCCATAAAACCGTCTTCAACCGCACCCGCGGCATCCTGATGGCCGTAGCCGAGACTGCCATCGGGCAGGGAAAAAGTTCCGGCGAGCGCTCAAGCGGAGAAGCCGGTGGCGGTAACGGCAGCCTAACAACCCGTTCAGGCTGCCGGCTGCATTTCTCCGTCCTCGCCTTCAGCCTGCTGGCCGGTTTCGGTTCCGCCTTCCGCCTGCCCGCCGCCTACATCCAAGCCGACAAATCCGCTTTGTAAATTTCCAATACCATCAAACCCCAAAGCAACCTGAAAGAAATACGTCCTTTGAAATACTAAGGGCATCGTTTCCCAACCTATAGTTTAGTGTAAACAATGCCGTTGGTTTCCACAGTTAAGGCCGTCTGAAAATCGTGTAGAATGGCGACCTTTTGCATTTTCGGGGTTGGCGATGGCCGCGCGTTCCAAATCTTCCAAAGCATGGCTCAACGAGCATATAAACGACCACTACGTCCATCTCGCGCAAAAAGACGGCTACCGCGCCCGTGCTGCCTACAAACTTTTGGAAATCAACGAAAAAGACAAACTCATCAAGCCTGGAACGGTGTTAGCCGACTTGGGCAGCGCGCCGGGGAGCTGGTCGCAGGCTGCGGCGAAACTGGCGGGCGCGTCGGGCAAGGTGTTCGCGCTCGACATCCTGCCTATGGCAGCGGTCGAAGGCGTGTCCTTCATTCAGGGCGACTTCCGCGAAAACGACGTGCTCGCGCAATTTGAAGCCCTGCTCGGCGGCCGCGCGCTAGATCTTGTAATCTGCGATATGGCGCCCAATATGAGCGGCCACGCGGTTACCGACGCGGCAAAAAGCCTTTATCTGAACGAACTGGCCTTGGATTTCGCCCGAAACCATCTGAAAACGGGCGGAAATTTTTTGGTTAAGGTGTTTCAGGGTGCCGGTTATCAGGAATATCTGGCCGAAATGCGGCGCAGCTTCGCTTCGGTTCAGACGCGCAAGCCTGACGCTTCGCGCAACCGTTCCAGCGAAATCTACCTGTTGGGCAAGAACAAAACCTGACATTCCGCCGGAAGACGGCTCGGCCGCCTTTCTGTTTTTTACCACCGTATTTTCAATCTTTTATTTATTCTGGGAGCCCGTTTTTGTGAGGAGCATTGTAAAAAACCTGCTGATTTGGTCGGCCTTGATTATCGGACTGATGGCGGCCTTCAACGCCGTCAAAAACCAGAGGGACGAGGCGCGACAGATCGAATATTCCCAATTTGTCCGACAGGTCGACAAAGGCGAAATCGCCTCGGTAACCATCGAAGGCTCGGCACTGGCGGGCTACACGCTCAAAGGCGAGCGCACCGACAAAAGCAAATTCGTAACCAACGCGCCGATGGACTACAAACTGTCCGAACGCCTGCTGGCGAAAAACGTCCGCGTGCAGGTTACGCCCGAAGAACGCCAGAGCATGCTCGGCAGCCTGTTTTTCAGCCTGCTGCCCGTGCTGCTGCTAATCGGCGCGTGGTTTTATTTTATGCGCATGCAGACCGGCGGCGGCGGCAAAGGCGGCGCGTTCTCCTTCGGCAAAAGCCGCGCCCGCCTGCTCGACAGCGACAACAACAAAGTTACCTTCGCCGACGTGGCCGGCTGCGACGAAGCCAAGGAAGAAGTCAGCGAAATCGTCGACTACCTCAAGGCTCCCAACCGCTACCAGAGCCTCGGCGGCCGCATGCCGCGCGGCATCCTCCTGGCCGGCAGCCCCGGCACCGGCAAAACCCTGCTGGCCAAAGCCATCGCCGGCGAAGCGGGTGTGCCGTTTTTCAGCATTTCCGGTTCGGATTTCGTGGAAATGTTTGTCGGCGTGGGCGCGAGCCGCGTGCGCGACATGTTCGAGCAGGCCAAGAAAAACGCCCCCTGCATCATCTTTATCGACGAAATCGACGCCGTCGGCCGCCAGCGCGGTGCGGGCTTGGGCGGCGGCAACGACGAACGCGAGCAGACGCTCAACCAGCTTTTGGTGGAAATGGACGGCTTCGAGAGCAATCAGACTGTGATTGTGATTGCCGCCACCAACCGCCCCGACGTACTCGACCCCGCGCTGCAACGCCCCGGCCGCTTCGACCGCCAAGTGGTCGTCCCCCTGCCCGACATACGCGGCCGCGAGCAGATTCTGAACGTGCACGCCAAAAAAGTGCCGCTCGACGAATCCGTCGATTTGGTCTCGCTGGCGCGCGGCACACCCGGCTTCTCCGGCGCGGATTTGGCCAACCTGGTGAACGAAGCCGCCCTGTTTGCCGGCCGGCGCAACAAAGTCAAAGTCGACCAGAGCGATTTTGAAGACGCCAAAGACAAAATCTACATGGGCCCCGAACGCCGCAGCATGGTGATGCACGAAGACGAAAAACGCGCCACCGCCTACCACGAATCCGGCCACGCCATCGTTGCCGAAAGCCTGGAAGGCACCGACCCCGTGCACAAAGTAACCATCATGCCGCGCGGCCGCGCGCTGGGCTTAACCTGGCAGCTTCCCGAGCGCGACCGCATCAGCATGTACAAAGACCAGATGCTCAACCAAATTTCCATTCTGTTTGGCGGACGTATTGCCGAAGATTTGTTTGTCGGCCGTATTTCCACCGGCGCGTCCAACGACTTTGAGCGCGCCACGCAAATCGCCCGCGAAATGGTTACCCGCTACGGCATGAGCGACAAAATGGGCGTGATGGTGTATGCCGAAAACGAAGGCGAAGTCTTCCTCGGCCGCAGCGTTACCCGTTCGCAGCACATTTCCGAGAAAACGCAGCAGGAAGTCGATGCCGAAATCCGCCGTATTTTGGACGAGCAATACGCCATCGCCTACAAAATCCTCGACGAAAACCGCGACAAAATGGAAACCATGACCCAAGCCTTGATGGAATGGGAAACCATTGACCGCGACCAAGTGCTTGAAATCATGGAAGGCAAGCAGCCCAGCCCGCCAAAGGATTACAGCCACAATCTTCGTCAAGAAGACGAAGAAGAAACAGGCAAAGCGGGCGATTCCGAAGTGCAAAACGGCGGACAAGACAGCGCCGAAGCCGACGCTCCGCCTGCCGCCCCAAGCACGCCGGACGCCTGATAAGCGATACCGTCTCCAAACAGCCCGTACCTGCGGGCTGTTTTTCTGTTTTTATGCGGCACGCAAACGGAAGAGGCCGTCTGAAAGCAGAACCGCCGCTCCGTCGCAGCCCCGCTTTCAGACGGCCTGCCTGTTCCGCAGACCGCCCAAACCCGCGCCTCAGCTTGCATTCCGCGCCCAAGCTGCTTACACTGCGCGCTTTATTTTTCCCGCGCCGCCGGCAAACGCCGCCTGCATTCGCCCCGTCGGCGCCGCGCCTGCCCTTTTCAGACGGCCTGAACCATTCGGGCCGTCTGTTGCCTTTGCAAGGAATCGGACAACAATGGATTTAAGCTGGTTAGCCGAACCGCAAACCTGGATAGGTTTCGCCACCCTGCTGCTGCTCGAAGTGGTGCTCGGCATCGACAATCTCGTATTCGTCGCCATACTGGCGAACAAAGTCAAACCCAAGCTGCGCGACCGCGCCCGCATCACCGGCCTGTCGCTCGCCGTCCTCCTGCGCATCGTCATGCTCGCCTTTATGGCGCACATCATGACCCTCACCTCCCCCTTCATGCACCTGGGCGCCCACCCCGTTTCCGGCAAAGACCTCATCATGCTCGCCGGCGGCCTCTTCCTCCTCTACAAAGCCACCACCGAGCTGCACGAGCGCCTCGAAGGCGCCAACCACTTCGCCGTCTCCGACAGCCACAAAAAACACTCGCCCTTCTGGGGCGTCGTCGCGCAAATCCTCATCCTCGACGCCGTTTTCTCCATCGACTCCGTCATCACCGCCGTTGCCATGGTCGAACACATCGTCATCGCCATGGCCGCCGTCGTCGTCGCCATGGCCGCCATGATGTGGGCGAGCAAAGCGCTTACCGAATTTGTCGACCGCCATCCCACCGTCGTCATGCTCTGCCTCGGTTTTCTGCTGATGATAGGCTTCAGCCTCATCGCCGAAGCCTTCCACTTCCAAATCCCCAAAGGCTACCTCTACGCCGCCATCGGCTTTTCCGTCCTCATCGAAATCTTCAACCAGATTTCGCAGAAAAACACCAAGAAAAACGACTACGCCGGCAGCTCCTGGCGCCAGCGCACCGCCGAAAACGTGTTGGGCATGATGGGCATCCGCGAAAGCATACTGGCGGGCGGCGAAGGCGGCAGCGAAGACAGCGAACACTTTGAAGAAAACGAAAAATCCATGATACGCAGCGTGCTCACCCTCGCTGAGCGCCCCATCCCCGGCGTGATGATTCCCCGCCGCGACATCGAGCGTCTCGACATCTCGCAAAGCAAGGAAGAGCAGCGCCAAACCCTACAAACCACGCCCTACTCCCGCCTGCTCGTCGTCGGCAAAGCGGGCGTCGACGAACCTTTGGGCTACATCAACAAAAAAGACCTGCTCGCCCAACTGCTCGACACGGGCGAGCTCAACATTCAGGCGGCCTTGCGCCAGCCGCTCGTCCTGCCCGACAGCACCACCGCCCTCAACGCCATCGAACTCTTCCGCAACAGCAGCGCCGACTACGCCCTAGTCGTCGACGAATTCGGCGCCGTGCTCGGCATGGTCACCATGAAAGACCTGCTCGAAACCATCGCCGGCGAATTTCCCGAAGAATTCGAACGCGAAGAAGACGCCGTTATCCAAGCTGACGGCCAAACCGACAGCTTCACTGTCGACGGCAGCCTTGAATACGTCGAACTTGCCCCCCAGCTCAACCTGCCGCCGCCCGAAGAAGACGCCCCCTTCCACACCGTCGCCGGCCTGATTATGGAAGAGCTGGAAAACCTGCCCGAAGTCGGCGAAAGCACCGACTACCACGGCTGGCGCTTCACCGTATTGGAAAAAGAAGGCCAACGCATCGAGCGCGTGCAAATCAGCCGCATCCCCGACGAAGAATAAAAACGCAAAGCCTGAGGCCGTCTGAAAATTTCAGACGGCCTCAGGCTTTGTATATAGAGGAACAACACAAGAAACTACGGTGTTGATTCGCCTCAGATTTTTGTGTTAGCTCACTATAAAACAAGCGCCGCTTCCATTCCCGTACAGCGGGAATGACGCCGACCGGACAAATCCGGCATTTTGCAAAAACTTTACAAACAGAACACCTCCACATCCCGCACGACACAAGAAGGCCGTCTGAAAGCACAGCTTGGCTGCAACCCAAGCCGCCATACGCTTTCAGACGGCCTCAAAATCCCTTAGCCGTCAAACAGAATTTCCACCGCCCTCCTTTACAGAACACAAACGCAGAAACCGCGCTGCCCGGGCGGTTCGGCCGCCAGCAAAGGCTGCCCCGCCGCTTTGCGGACGATTTACAAAACCTCAGGCCGTCTGAATGTGCCAAGCACAAAAAGGCCGCCTGAAAAAGCCCGCCCGCAAACGCAGACAGTTTTTTCAGACGGCCTGATCCTATTGCCCGTCAGCCCGCTTCAAACGTGTTGCACTGATTGATGTCGCCGCTTTCCAGCCCGCGTTTGAGCCAGTACATGCGCTGCTCGGATGTGCCGTGGGTGAAGCTGTCGGGCACGGCATAGCCCCTGCTGCGCTTTTGCAGGGTGTCGTCGCCGACGGCCGCTGCGGCGTTCATCGCCTCTTCGATGTCGCCCGCTTCGAGCAGGTTTTGCCGCTGCGCGTATTTCGCCCATACGCCCGCGAAGCAGTCGGCCTGCAATTCGAGTTTCACCGACAAGCGGTTGGCTTCGGCCTTGCCCGCCTGCTGCTGCATTTGGTGTACCTGCGGCAGGATGCCGAGCAGGTTCTGCACGTGGTGGCCGACTTCGTGGGCGATCACATAGCCGAAGGCCGTGTCGCCCGCCGCGCCGAGTTTGCTGCGCATTTCTTCGTAAAACGACAAATCGAGATAGACTTTTTTGTCGGCCGGGCAATAGAAAGGCCCCATCGCCGCCTGCCCCGTGCCGCAGGCCGTGCGCGTGCCGCCGGTGTAGAACACAAGGGTGGTCGGGCTGTATTTGGCGTTTTGCCGCGCGAAATATTCGCTCCAGGTTTTTTCCGTATCGGCCAACACCACGGCCGACAATTCGGCCAGTTGCGCTTCTTCCTGGCTGCTGACGCGCGTCTGCTGCGTGCTGCCGACGCTCAGTTGTGGCGAGCCGCCGACGATGCCCGATAAATCGACGCCGTAATACGCGCCGACGAGGACGACAATCAGGCCGACGATGCCCATGCCGCCCCCGCCTCCGCCGCCGCTTTGCCCGCGACGGTCTTCGATATTGCTGCTTTGTTCTCTGCCTTGCCAGCGCATGATGTGGTTTCCTTTATTTGAGATGTGGAGAGTGTTTTTAAACTTCGTTGAAACTTTGCTTTCAGACGGCCTCTGCGTTTTTACGCCTGAAAATATGCGGATACCGTCATTCCCGCGCAGGCGGGAATCTTGTTTCGGATAAGGCCTCAAACCGTTTTTCAAAAATTGTCGGATATCGACCAAGATTCCCGCCTGCGCGGGAATGACGCCGGTTGTTTTTTCAGACGGCCTACCATTCCCCGCGTTTGAGTTTTTCGATTTGGCGGCGGTCGCGCTTGGTCGGCCGCCCTTCGGGATAGGCCGTGCTGATGCGCGAGGCCTGGTCGAGAAGCTTCTGCGCTTCGCGTTCGGCCGCCACTTTTTCGTCTTCGCGGTAGAGCAGGCGCGCTTCGGACGCGGGGCGGCGCTGGTGGTTGAGGGCGAGCACGGTGATTTCGTAGGGCAGCGAATTGAGCGTCAGGCGGATAACGTCGCCCGCCGCAATGTTTTTGCTGTTTTTCACCTTCGCGCCGTTTACCAAAACGCGCCCCAGCTCGATATGCTTCTGCGCCAGCGCGCGGGTTTTGAAAAAGCGCGCCGCCCACAGCCATTTGTCCAAACGCATCGCGGTTTCCGCCACCATTTCCGTCCCTTTCCTACCTGCTGCAAAAGGCGGCAGTTTAACACGGCAGATGCGTCAGAATAAAAACTCTAAGGGGATGAAATAGCGCTTGCCCGCCTACCGTTTATCGCGTAAATTGCGCGCCTTGTTTCGCAAAAGCGCGCCATCCGCGTATGATATTGCGCGAAAACCCGATTAAAAAGTGAGAACGTCCGAATATGAAACCCGTCTTTCTTGACTTCGAGCAGCCCATTGCCGAACTGACCAAAAAAATCGAAGAATTACGTTTCGTCCAAGGCGAATCCGCCGTAGACATCAGCGACGAAATCGAACGTTTGCAGAAAAAAAGCAGCGATCTGACCAAATCCATCTACGCCAAACTCACCCCCGCACAGGTCTCGCAGGTTTCCCGCCACCCGCAGCGCCCCTACACCCTCGACTACATCACCGCCCTGTGCACCGACTTCCAAGAGCTGCACGGCGACCGTCATTTTGCCGACGACTACGCCATCGTCGGCGGCCTGGCGCGTTTTAACGGCCAAAGCGTCGTCGTTATCGGCCACCAGAAAGGCCGCGACACCAAAGAAAAAATCCGCCGCAACTTCGGCATGCCGCGCCCCGAAGGCTACCGCAAAGCCCTGCGCCTGATGCGTCTGGCCGAAAAATTCCGCCTGCCCGTGCTCACCTTCGTCGACACCCCCGGCGCCTATCCCGGCATCGGCGCGGAAGAGCGCAACCAGTCCGAAGCCATCGGCCGCAACCTCTACGAACTGACCAAGCTCAAAACCCCCGTTATCTGCACCATCATCGGCGAAGGCGGCTCGGGCGGCGCGCTGGCGATTGCCGTCGGCGACTATGTCAACATGCTGCAATATTCCACCTATTCCGTGATTTCCCCCGAAGGCTGCGCTTCGATTCTGTGGAAAACCGCCGAAAAAGCCGCCGATGCCGCCGCCGCGCTGGGCATCACCGCCGACCGCCTGCTCAAACTCGGCCTGATCGACAAAGTGATCGACGAACCGCTGGGCGGCGCACACCGCAACTACGGCGAACTGATGAACAACGTGCGCGAAGTGCTCACTGACCAGCTCCGCGCCGCGCAGGACATGCCGCAGGCCGACCTGCTCGAACGCCGCTTCGGCCGCATCATGGCCTACGGCCGGTTCGTCGAAAAATAAACACATGGCAAAGGCCGTCTGAAAGCGTTTTTCAGACGGCCTTTTTCGTTTTACCGTTAAAAAACTTTCCGCAAACACCCTATCCCCCATCCTGCCCCGCCTTTGCAGCGGGCAGCAGCGCGGGCAAAACCAAACATTGAGGCCGTCTGAAAACGGATTTTTCCCAAGCCGAAACCGCGCTTTCAGACGGCCTCAAACAGACAAAACAGCAAATGAAGAAAAAGAAAACCGGCAAACAATACCTCGGCCTGCTGCTTGTCTGCCTCAACGAAGGCTGCGACGACACCCTGCCCGACTACGGCGGCCTGGACCTTACCAACCGCAGCAGCATCCGCAGCATGGTTGCCGATTACATCGCCCCGCATTACCGCAGCTTGACCCCGTCCGAACAATTCCGCGTCAAAGAAAGCCTGCGCTACGGACTGAACTTCTGGCCGGAAAGCGACTTGGCGGACGCGTTTCCCTACGAATCCGTCGTTGCCGTCCCGCCGCAGATGCCCGTCCGCGAACTCTTCCGGCAAATCTGGTACGACCTGTTCGACGGCGAAGAACCGCTGGTTGGGAACCCCGAAGACTACGAAGAAATCCCGCCGTGTTAAACACCACCACGCACGAAACCCCCGCCGTCTTCATCAGCGGCGACAAGGACGGGCGCAGAATCGAATTTGCCGCCGATGCCGCCGCCTCCGCCGCACTTGCCCGACTGATGGCGCAAAACCGCAGCATCCGCCTGCCGCTGCCCGCCGACCCCGATGCCGCCCTGCCGCGCCCGTTTGCCTTTTTGCAACTGATCTGCGCCGATGCAAGCGGCGGGCTGCTGTCTGTCGGCATCAGCGACTCAGGCGACACCATCTGCCTCACCGGCGATGCCGCCTACGCCAAACTCATTGCCGCCTTGGAATATTTTTTCGACAGCGGCGCACAGGCGGGCGACCATTTCCATCTTGATGCCGCCGCACGCGACAGCCTGCTCCACTCCGCCGCCCCGGCATTGGTATTCGTCTGCCTGTAGGGCAGCACTGAGGCCGTCTGAAAACAGCCGCCAAAACCGATAACGCGCAACCCGGATACCGTCCGAACAAAGGAATCAAATAAACCAAACCGCAGGCGATCCGCCATATCACAGGCCGTCTGAAAGCCTTTTCGGTTTTCAGACGGCCTCTGCCAAAGCAAACGGCGCGCTTGCCGGACAACAAAAAGAAAGCCCTGCAATTTCTTGCAGGGCTTTCGGAATGCTGGCACGCCCACGGGGAATCGAACCCCGGTTACCGCCGTGAAAGGGCGATGTCCTAACCGCTAGACGATGGGCGCGTAGTTTTTCTGGCGCACCCGGAGCGATTCGAACGCCCGACCCTCTGGTTCGTAGCCAGATACTCTATCCAACTGAGCTACGGGTGCGAGAAAGATGCGGATTATATGGGCCGGCATTAGGGCTGTCAAGCATTCTTGCTGAAAATTTTCCGCCACGGCGGTAAAATACCGCCTTTTTCTTGAACGGTAACGGAATTTTAATGACGGATTCTTTGCGCTGGCGCGCTTTGGCAGAGTTTTTGACGGCATTCGGGCGGCCTGCGGTGGTGATCGATTTGGAAACCACGGGCGGCAATCCCGACAGCGACCGCGTCACCGAAATCGCCCTGCTGCGTTTCGACGACGGCGGCGTGACGCGCTATACGCATCTGGTCAATCCGCAGCGCGGCATCCCCGCCTTTATCGCCGCGCTGACGGGCATCGACGACGGTATGGTGGCCGGCGCGCCGCCGTTTGCCGCGCTGGCAGGCGAACTCTTGCTGCTACTGCGCGGCTGCGTGCTGCTGGCGCACAACAGCAAATTCGACTACACCTTTCTGCGCCGCGAGTTCGCCCGCTGCGGCCTGCATTTTGCCGTGCCGACGCTGTGCACGGTGCAGCTTTCGCGCCGCCTCTACCCGCAGTTTTTCAAGCACAGCCTCGAGAGCATCATCGAGCGCCACGGCATTGCCGCCGCGCCGCGCCACCGCGCGATGAGCGACGTGCTGGCGCTGGCAGACTATTTGGAAACCGCAGCAGCGGATTTGGGACGGGAAACGCTGGCGCAGCAGGCCGGCAAGCTGCTGCGTCCCCGTCTGCCGCCGGCCGGTTTGTCCGATGCGCTGGAGCGGCAGCTTGACGCTTTGTCCGACGGCCACGGCGTGCTGCTGTGGCTTGATGCGTCAGGCAAGCCGCTGCATCTGGCGGCGCACCGGCAGACGTTTTCCGAAGCGTCAGAGCTGCTGCACAAACAGAAACCTTTGCGCGCGGCGGCGGAAATCCGTTTCCTGCCCGCAGCAGGCGCGCTGCACGCGCTGATGCTGAAAGCGCAAACAGCGGCGGAATACGGTTTCAGGCCGTCTGAAAACGCGGCGGATCAGGAATATCTGACCGTGCGGCTGCGCAGCAATGAGCGCGGGCATTTGCAGGCAAGGCTGGTGCGGCTTTCAGACGGCCTGTCGGCAGAAAAGCCCAACGGCCTGTTCCTGCACAAGAAAGCGGCAAAACGGGCGCTGGACACATGGGCGCGCGAGCAGGGTTTGTGCCCCGCGCTGCTCGATATTCTGCCGCCTACCTTCGCCAAAAACGCGCCCTGCCCTGTGGCCGCTTGCGGCGGCTGCGGCGGCGAATGCGCGTCTTCAGACGGCCTGAATGCGCACAACCGCAAAACGGCCGATGCTGCGGCTCTGCTGCCGGTGGCGGACTGGGGCAAGGCGCACACGCTGGAAATCACGGAAACGGACGAGGCGCTGGGTAGCCTGTCGTTTTCCTGCTCGGGCGGCGCGCTGCTGATGCCCGACGGGCTGTGGTATTTCGACCGTTCGCTGCCTGCGGTGCTGAAAGAAAAGCTGCGTAAGGAGCGGCATACGGTTAAGGTGCTGGCTTAGGCGGCGCGGTGCTTTTGGCGAAAGCCGCTTGGCAAGGCGGGGGCATCGGCTGCGAAACCGGCTGTATCAGCCACAACAAAAGGCCGTCTGAAAAATATTTTCAGACGGCCTTCAAGCGGATACGGCTGGTTTATTTGCAGTATTTGGAAACGTCTTGGTTGAAGCGTTCGATCAGCGCTTCGCGTTTGTCGGTACGGGCGCTTTGCGCGTAGGACAGGTTCATCTGCGCGGTTTTGCAGTTGGCCTCGGCGGTCTGTTTGTTCTGCTCTTCGATTTCTTTGTTGCGTTTTTCCGCTTCTTTGTTCTGCTCGGCCAGCTTGGCGTTCAGCGCACTCTGCTGGTCGGCCAGCGACGGCGCGGCGTTGGGATCGCCCACTGTGGTGACGGAGGCGGGCTGCGTGGTGGCGCTGGCAGGCGGGGTGACTTTGTGGGTGCGGATGTTGATGATGGTGGACTGGGTGGGTTTGAGGCCGCGCGGCACGTCGGAATAGACGTTGCCTTTGCCGTCTTTCCAGCGGTATACCTCAGAACCAGCCGCATACAAACTGCCGGACACCAGCAGGCCGCCCAAAACCAATGCTTTTGCAATACGGGTAATGTGCATCGTTCAACTCTCTTCTATGTTCGTTATTCGGAATGGCGCGGATTGTACCGCATTTATCCCTATGCCGTCATGTTATCGCCCGTTTTGCCGCCAAACTGTTTGGGGCGGGCGCGGCAAATTTGATACAATGCCGTGCATCTTGCACAAACTGAAAGTTAAAGCATCATGCGTATCGTAGAAAAAGCCTACACCTTCGACGACGTCCTGCTCGTTCCCGCACATTCCCAAGTGCTGCCGCGCGACGTTTCCCTCAAAACGCAGCTCACCCGCGACATCTCGCTCAACCTCCCCCTCCTCTCCGCCGCCATGGACACCGTAACCGAAGCCCGCTTGGCCATTTCGATGGCGCAGGAAGGCGGCATCGGCATCATCCATAAAAACATGACACCCGAACAGCAGGCCAGAGCGGTGGAAAAAGTCAAACGCCACGAAAGCGGCATCGTTAAAGACCCCGTTACCGTTGCGCCCGACGTGTTAATCGGCGAACTGCTGGAACTGCGCGCCCAACGCAAACGCAAAATGTCCGGCCTGCCCGTTGTCAAAGACGGCAAAGTGGTCGGCATCGTAACCAACCGCGACCTGCGCTTTGAAAACCGCCTCGATTTGCCCGTGTCCGCCATCATGACCCCGCGCGAACGCCTCGTTACCGTGGCCGAAGGCACCAGCATCGACGAAGCGCGCGAACTAATGCACACCCATAAAGTCGAGCGCGTTTTGGTACTCAATGCCGACGACGAACTCAAAGGCCTGATTACCGTTAAAGACATCATCAAAACCACCGAATTTCCCAATGCCAACAAAGATTCCGAAGGCCGTCTGCGCGTGGGTGCGGCCGTCGGCACGGGCGCGGATACCGAAGAGCGCGTACGCGCACTGGTAGCGGCAGGCGCAGACGTTATCGTCGTCGATACCGCACACGGCCACAGCCAGGGCGTGCTCGACCGCGTGAAATGGGTTAAAGAAAACTTCCCCGGCGTGCAGGTTATCGGCGGCAACATCGCCACCGCCAAAGCCGCGCTGGACTTGGTTGCCGCAGGCGCAGATGCAGTGAAAGTGGGCATCGGTCCCGGCTCCATCTGCACCACCCGCATCGTTGCCGGCGTGGGCGTACCGCAGCTTACCGCCATCCACAATGTTGCCGAAGCCCTCAAAGGCACAGGCGTACCGCTGATTGCCGACGGCGGCATCCGCTTCTCCGGCGACGTGGCTAAAGCCCTTGCCGCAGGCGCGTCCAGCGTGATGCTCGGCGGTATGTTTGCAGGCACGGAAGAAGCCCCCGGCGAAATCGAACTCTACCAAGGCCGCTCCTACAAATCCTATCGCGGCATGGGTTCGCTCGGCGCAATGAGCCAAGGCTCGAACGACCGCTACTTCCAAGACAAACAGGAAAGCGCAGACAAATACGTGCCCGAAGGCATCGAAGGCCGCGTGCCCTACAAAGGCCCGATTGTCAACATCATCCACCAGCTCACCGGCGGCCTGCGCTCCAGCATGGGCTACCTCGGCTGCGCCACCATCCGCGATATGCACGAAAAAGCCGAGTTTGTCGAAATCACTTCCGCAGGCATGAGCGAATCGCACGTCCACGACGTACAAATCACCAAAGAAGCGCCGAATTACCACCGCTGATTGGCGATACCGATTTGACGTGATGCAAGGCCGTCTGAAAACGTAAAACGGGTTTTAACTCCGTTGAAGCTGCGCTTTCAGACGGCCTTTTTGCTTTGCCGCGGGCTTAAGCCTGCCGCTCGCGCATCAGGCGGATGATTTCCTGTAAGGCTCCCAGCTCGCGGTCTTTCTGCGCCAGCATTTCCGCTTGGTGTTTCTGCATCAGTTGCAGCTTGTCGATTTCGGCAGCCATTTGGATTTGGCTGTCGTAGATGTTTTGGTAGTTATCGGATGAAATGTTGTTGACGGACATGCTGTACCGCCCGTCTTCCTGCGCGATCAGGTTGAGGATGTCGGTGTCAAAGATTTCGGCGATCTGTTCCAGATGCGGCAGGTTCAGGCGCGTTTCGCCGCGTTCAATTTTTAGCGTAGCCGTTGGCCGACAAGCCCAGCCGCACGGCCAGCTCCTCCTGCGACCACTGCCGCTCTTCGCGCAGCGCGCGGATTTTCTCGTAGATTTTCATAACAACACTTTTCGTGTGTACCGCTCCACTTTTTGCTGCTGGCAGCATAATGTAAACGGCGTTTACAATTATTTAACCGATGGCAGCGGATTTTAGACGGTTTGGTCGCAGCCCGCCAGATCGGTTCACATTCGATTGTAAACTCTTACCAAGAACAACAAATGAAAACATTTTTTCGGCGCGCGCCTTTGCCGTATTGCTGGCTGCCTCCGCGTTAATCGCGGCAAACATAGCGCAGGCAGAACCGACGACGGAGGAGAAAAAACAGGCAGTAAGAGCCGCCATAAAAGCAGCAAGAGCGGAAGCCTGTGATGCCGGTTTTGAAAAAATCATGGTGCAGTCGGAACTGCCGCAGCCGGTTTATTTGGTGCTATAGGAAACAAGTGCCCCAGATTACTTTAAAGACCCCGATACAGGAGAAACAAGATGTTCGGGCGGTTCGGGCACGAATTACTACGGTCTAGCGCGGGTGGTGCAAACGGGAAACCGTTTTACCGTTACCGATAAAAATCTCTTCGACAAAATGGACAGAGCCAACGGAATCAATCCGAATCAGGATTATGAAGATCAGTCCAAAGCATTGAACAATCGTTTTATCCAATCCATAAAAGTTCTTGATGGCAGCCGCATCAGGGTAGTGGCAGACAAATACGCCCCGGCGCGGGAAGA
The DNA here is from genome assembly GCF_044772855.1 of Neisseria sp. 23W00296. Classification (NCBI taxonomy): domain Bacteria; kingdom Pseudomonadati; phylum Pseudomonadota; class Betaproteobacteria; order Neisseriales; family Neisseriaceae; genus Neisseria; species Neisseria sp. 23W00296. The sequence goes on from NZ_CP173024.1 coordinate 1,577,308, forward strand.
CGACTTTCAGGGAAACAATTTTCCCACCCGTCGCTGGCAGTACGAGATCAGTGTAACTAATATGAAGCTGCCGGATGCAAAACTGGTGTGCAAGCCGGAATACGTCGTCGACATTAAAGGCGAAAGCGTTATTTGCAAAAGATAGCCCTCTCAGATCGTCTGAAAAACCTTACAAATCCGTTTCAGACGATCTCTTTCCACAAAACCAAACACATTGAAAAGCGAGTTACCCATGACAAACAAAAAACTGATCCCCCTTGCTGCCGCTGTGTTCCTGCTGGCGGGCTGCCCTTTGCAGCAAGGCGACGACGAAACGAAAAAAGAGCTGGCCGCATTGAAAGAGCAGCTGGCGCAGCAGCAGAAACAGGAAGCCGAACGCGCCGAAAAAGCGAAGCTGGAAGAACAGGAAGTCAGACAGCAGCAGCGGGAAGATGAAATCTACCGCCAAGCGCAAGCGGACATGGAACTGAGGCAGGCATTTGAGGCGGAAGAGCAAAAGCAGGCGCAGGAAGAACAGGCCAAACAGGAAGCGGAAAAATCCAAGCAGGAGGCGTTGAAGAAAAAACCTGTGGAGAAGCTTGCACGTTATCAGGCGGTAGTGATCAGCGAGTCGGGCTACGGCGCACTGAACCTGCGCGGTTCGCCTTCGGCGCAGTCGGTGGTGGTTACCGAATTGCAGGACGGCACGGAAGTACAGGTTATTGCCGAAACCGATGTCTGCCACAATGGCGCCGCCTCGAAGCAACGCACGCGGTCTTTGTTTTTTATCAGAAGATTTTCCAAAAAATTCCACAAACCGCGTGCGTGGTTGTGCCACATACTCTACCTTCACAGCAGAGGCCGTCTGAAAACCCTGATTCGGGTTTTCAGACGGCCTTTTTGCTTTGCTGCGGCACAAACGTCAATCGCGCAGGCGCATTTCGGCGGCGCGGGCGTGGGCGGTGAGGCTTTCGCCGTGGGCGAGCAGGCTGGCGGTTTTGCCCAGCGTCTGCGCGCCCTGTTCGGAGACGCGGATAAGGCTGGAGCGTTTTTGGAAGTCGTAGGTGCCCAGCGGCGAGGAAAAACGGGCGGTGCGGCTGGTGGGCAGGACATGGTTGGGGCCGGCGCAGTAGTCGCCGAGGCTTTCGCTGGTGTAGCGTCCCATAAAGATTGCACCCGCGTGGCGGATTTTTTCCGCCCAGCGTTCGGGGTTTTCGACGGAGAGTTCGAGGTGTTCGGGGGCGATGTGGTTGGCGATTTCGCAGGCTTCGTCCAAGTCGCGCGCCAGTATCATCGCACCCCTGCCGCCCAGCGAGGCTTCGATGATGGCGCGGCGGGGCATGTCGTTTATCAGGCGGTTCATGGCCGTCTGAACGTCGTCGAGGTAGCTTTGCGAGGTGGCAATCAGTATGGCTTGGGCGATTTCGTCGTGTTCTGCCTGACTGAAGAGATCCATGGCCACCCAGTCGGCAGGGGTGCTGCCGTCGGCGATGACGAGGATTTCTGAGGGGCCGGCCACCATGTCGATGCCGACGACGCCGAAGACGCGGCGTTTGGCGGCGGCGACGTAGGCGTTGCCCGGGCCGGTGATTTTGTCGACTTGGGGGATGCTTTGTGTGCCGTAGGCGAGTGCGGCAACGGCCTGCGCGCCGCCGACGGTGTAGGCGCGGGTGACGCCGGCAACGTAGGCGGCGGCCAGTACGATGTCGTTGCGCTCGCCCTTGGGGGTGGGGACAACCATGATGATTTCGCCGACACCGGCGACGTGGGCGGGCATGGCGTTCATGATGACGGAGCTGGGGTAGGCGGCTTTGCCGCCGGGAACGTAGATGCCGACACGGTCGAGGGGGGTGATCTGTTGGCCGAGCAGGGTGCCGTCTTCGTCGGTGTAGCTCCACGATTCCATTTTCTGGCGGCGGTGGTAGCTTTCTACGCGGTGGGCGGCGGTTTGCAGGGCGGTTTGGATGTCGCGCGGCAGGCGGTCGAAGGCGGCCTGCAATTCGTGCTGCGTCAATGTGAGGTCGGCCATGCTTTGCGCGGCGGTGCCGTCGAAGCGGTTGGTGTATTCGATGAGGGCGGTGTCGCCGCGCCGCTGGACGTCGGCGCAGATGTCGGCGACGATGCGTTCGGTTTCGGGGTTTTGCGCGGTTTCAAAGGCGAGCAGGGCTTGGAGTTCGGCTTGGAAGGCGGGGGAGCGGGTGTCGAGTTTTTTCATGGTGTTGTTCCGTGGGCGGATTTGGTTTGGGTGTGGCGCACATGTTTTCAGACGGCCTTTGCGGTGTTTGAGGCCGTCTGAAAATGTTTGCGCGGCGGGCGGGAGGCGGGCTGCTTTATACCATTTGCCGCAGGGTGCGGACAACGGGGCGGGGCAAAGGTTGAAGCCGTCTGAAAATCGGGTTTTCAGACGGCCTGTACACTATCTTGCCGGAATATTTTTTAACTCAAAGTTGAAGCCTATCTTGTCGATTTTGGCTTCCTTGGCAATTTCTACCGCAGAAATTACTGTTTCATAGTCGGCATCTTTCGAGGCATCAACCGCCAAAACAGCATTGTTTTTTGGGTTTTTTGCTTTTATTTCAGCAACTACCTGCTCAAATGCCGATTTTAAATTTTCTTTGGCGATAGGTGTGGTCTCTCGGTTTAGATAGTATTTTCCTGCATCATCAACGGTAAGCCACACGGGATCAGTTGGCTGCTTCCCATCTACATCTTGAGCATTTTCTGATACTGTGGGCAAGTCAATTTGGATGGAGTGGGTCAGCACGGGCATGGTGATCATAAACACGATCAGCAGCACCAGCATCACGTCTACCAGCGGGGTGACGTTGATGTCGCTTACCGGTGCGTCGTCGTCGCCGTCGTTCATCGAAAAGGACATGGCTTACTCCTTGTCTTTTTTGTTCAGGATTTGCGCGTGCAGGTCGTGGCCGAAGGCGTTGAGGTCTTGCAGCAGGGTTTTGTTACCGCGCACGAGGAAGTTATAGGCCAATACGGCAGGAATGGCGGCGAAGAGGCCGACGGCGGTGGCAATCAGTGCTTCGCCGATGGGGCCGGCTACGGCAGCGATGCTGACTTGGCCGCTTTGGCCGATGTTGAGCAGGGCTTTGTGGATGCCCCATACGGTGCCGAACAGGCCGATAAACGGCGCGCTCGAACCGATGGAGGCAAGGGCGGTGAGGCCGCCGTCGAAACGGCGCATGATCTGGCTGATGCTGTATTGGATCTGGCGCAGCAGGTACGGGCCGAAGGGAACGCCGGATGCGAGGTTGGCATCTTTGTTGCGGTGGAAGGTTTCGTCGGTTTTCACTGCATCAAGCAGCATGTCGCTCATCGGCGATTCGTGTTCGCGGGCAATTTTCACAGCCTCTTCCAGCGATTTGGCATTCCAAATCAGCTCTTTGACGCGGGCGTTGCCGGCTTTGGCGCGGCGCAGTTTGATGGTGCGGACTATCATCACCGTCCAAGTGGCCAGACTCATGATGATGAGGATGATGAAGGCGGTGATCAGAACGAAATCGCCTTGTTTGAAAACGTGTAGTAAATCCATATTGTGCTGCTCTCTTTTGCTGTTGATTTGAAATTGGTCGACGGAGGCCGTCTGAACGCGTGTGCCGTTTTTTCAGACGGCCTCCGAGGGATTAATCGTTAAGCTCGAAAACGATTTTCGCGCCTTTGAAGCGTACCCATTTGCCGTGGGTTTGGTAATGCCCCGACATCGCTCCGCGTTTGGCCGCGGCGTCTAAGCGGGCATAGCCGCTGCCTTTGGTGATTTTCACCTCGGTGGCGCGTCCACTCGGATCGACGAGCACCTCCATCACAATCGTGCCGGTTTCGCCGTTTTCGACTGAAAGGGGCGGATAAGACGGTGTGGCCAGTCTGCCTCCGGCTTTGACGATGGCATTGCCTGCGCTGCCGCCGGCACCGTCACCACCACCGCTTCCGCCGCCGCTGCCGGGGCCTCTGCCCGACCCGGTGCCGGGGCCGTCTCCCGTGCCGTCGCCGCCGCCTCTGCCGCCGCCCGTTCCCGTGCTGCCGGGTTTGCCGTGGGCTTTCGGATCGGTGCCCTGCCCCTCGCCGCTGCCGGTACCGCCGGGAGCGGTGAATTCCGGTTTTTTCGCCGGAGGCGGCGCGGGAGGTGCGGGCGGAGCCGGTTTCGGCTCGAGCTTGGGTTCGGGTTTCGGTTGCGGCTTGGGCTCGATTTTTTCTTCCGGTTTTTCCTCTTTCGGAATGCGGATATCGGCTTTACGGTCGTGCGTAATCACCGGTTTGAGCTTAGGCTTTTCAGGTTCTTTCACTACCGGCTTCGGCTTCTCGATCGGTGGCCGGGGTTTGGGCTTCTCAGGCTCGGGCTGCGGCTCTGCCTGCTGAGGTTGCTCCGGCGCCGGAGCAGCCTCCGGCTCGCCCCCGCCTCCGCCGCCCGGCGGACCGAAAGCGGCCAAATCGACAAACTCCATATCTTCCACATCGGGAAGTTCGGGCTTGTTGTTGAGCAAAAGCAGCAGCGCAAACAGCGCCGCGTGCATCAGCACAACGAATCCGAAAACGGAAAAGGTTAATAGGCGGTCATTTTTCATAGGGACGGCATACTAATAAAAACAATTTTTGCTTGCAAGGTATTTTTTGCAGTTTTTTGTTTTTTCTTTACATATTCTAAACGGTATTAATTTGGAGATATTTGGGATTTGGCATTGATATATTTGAAATAACGATCGGTATTAGTACTGAACATTGCAGATAGCGTCACGGTATGTTTTATTCAGACCGTTTTGATTGAGATTCCGAAAATTATAAAAAAAGCCAAACCGGAATCCGATTTGGCTTTTTTCAGGATTTTGGTGGGTCGTGAGCGATTCGAACGCTCGACCAACGGATTAAAAGTCCGCTGCTCTACCGACTGAGCTAACGACCCATCGAATAATCGAAGTCGCGCATAATATCGGCGGAGCAGTCGGGCGTCAAGCGTTTTTTGTCTGCGGTGTTTTGACTTCGCTGAGGCTTCGCTTTCAGACGGCCTGACGCTGTTGTTGCTTGTTTAATGCTTAATCTTCTTATGCGTAGCCGGTTTTCAGAACGGTAATGCCGGTTTGGCCGAAAGACAGGGTGGTTTTCAGGCTTTCTATGGCGGCGCAGATGCGTTGGGTGACGGCTTCCGCTTCGGCCTGGTGTCGTTCGGTCATGCCTTCGGGCATTTTGCCGAAGAGGGCGGCGTCGAGCAGTTTTTCGGCGTGGATGCCGGGGCGGTGGTTGTGGATGACGGCGGGATCGGCGTCTCCGAACAGCGTGCCGACGACGGCGGCGCGGGTGAGGGCGATGCCGAGGGCGGCGTCTTCGCCGCCGAAACGGCGGAACAGGGCGTCCTGCGGGAAGCCGCCGCAGACCAGCAGGACGCTGCGGCGGAAGACCATATTGCCGCCGACGGTCATTTCCAGCCGCTGCCAGGCTTCGGCGAAGGCGGGATGGGCGGTGTAATGTTCGGGAAAACCGGCAGGACGCAGTTTGAGGCGGACGAGGGCGAGGTAGGGGATGGTTTCGAGGGCGAGATATGCGGGGGCGAGGGCTTCGGTTTCGTAGGCATCGTCGGCATCGAGAAAGGCGGCGAAATCAGCATCGCTCTGTAACACGCCCCAGTTACGGGCTTGGGCGGCGCCGACGTTTTGCGACAGGCGTGTGCAGCGGATTTGCGGGTGTTGTGCGGTAAGCTCCGCCATCACCTCGGCTGTGCGGTCTTGCGAGGCGTCGTCGACCAGCCAGACTTGACGCACGCGGCTTTGCGCCAACGCGCTTTCGGCGGCGGCGCGCAGGGTGGCGGCGGCGTTGTAGCAGGGAATAATGACGTCGAGGGTGGGCTTGTGGTCGGTTTGCATGATGGAGGCCGTCTGAAAAAATAATGGAAGTGTACTGGTTTGAGGCCGTCCCCGCCTTTACCCCTTCAGGACATAAACGCGGCGATGATGTTTCTGAAGGGCGGTTTGCGCTTTCAGACGGCCTTAATGGTATCCTGCCTCTGCCTTAATGTTAAAAGGAAGGTGCCGACTGCTGCGGAACGGTTTGGCGGCGGCATCGGCAAACAGGTAAACGAAAGGGGGTTTTATGTCTGACAAACTGACGCGTGCCGAGGCGGCGGTTTACCGTCTGCTGACGCTTGCCGACCGGCCCGATGAAACGGTGGAAGTTCTGTTCGGCAAACCGTTTGCGGCCGAAACGGGCGAATGGGTGTGTCCCTGCCGTATCGTCGGGGCGGGCAGGGACATGTGTTTTCGGGTTTTCGGTGCGGACGGCGTGCAGGCTTTGCAGTTGGCGTTTGCCGTTATCGACGGCGCGATGGCGGACAAAGGTTTGCGGTTGCTGTGGGACGGCGAAGCCTTCGGCGGTTTTAATAGTTAACCAAAATAGAAAATATACAGCGTTGCTGCGCCTTAGCTCGAAGAGGGCGGCTTTCTACGGCATTTAAAATGCCAAGAAAACCTGCCCCGTATTACCCATACTGTCTTTGGCTTGCGGCCTTGTATCTTTCCTATTTTGTTTCACTATACTGCGCCTGTGCTTTGAGTTTGGCCAATTCGGCCTTCACTTGGCGGACTTTGTCTTCGGTGAACAGCTTGGCGAGGTTGCGCCAGATGCTGTGGTAGCCGTAGGGACCCTGCTGCATTTCGCGTTTGGCTTCTTCTATCGGCCAGTTTTGGTAGACGATGCGGTACATGGCGGAGATAAGGCCGGTGCGGTCGGCGCCGTGGTAGCAGTGGATGAGAACCGCGCCGTGCGCCTGGCGCTGCTCGATCAGGTAGAGGGTTTCGGCGATTTGGCGCGGGGTGACGCGCCAAGTGAGCAGGGGTTTGTTGAGCAGGGCGAGGCCGTGTCCGGCGAGGGCGGTGTCGTTGTCGTTGCGGTCGAAATAGCGCAGGTTGACGACGCTTTTGACGCCCAGATCGGCAAGCTGCGGGGCATCGGCGCGGGTGAGCTGCTCGCTGCGGTAGAGTTTGTCGTCGATGCGGTAGAGGTTGGCATCCGCTTTGACGGGGGCGGCCCATTGGTAGGATTCGGCCGTGGCAGCGGCGTGAACGGCAGCGGGGATAAGGGCGCAGAGAATAAGGGCAATCAGGCGGGACATGGGTTTTCCTTTTGTCGGCGGAGCGGCTAGGGTATCATTCGCGGCTTTTTTCGGCCAACAGGTTTTTCAGACGGCCTCTGTATTTGGAAATTTTAAGAGGCGTAATTACCTCTTTACGCAAGAAGTCTTGTTATTAACTATCTAAAAGGAAATGCCATGCAGCCATTGGATCTAAAAGACATTCCGAATAGTGTGTTCCTTGAGGATATTGAAGAGCTCACAAGGGAATTTCCCGTTGAATTTCCTCAATTGTTTGAAAAATAATATCTTATTTGGATATAGATGCAAAATATGTCTATATCAATGATTTTATTGAGGATGAAAGCAGAAGCAATCATTTTTACGGTTATTTTTTTGATGCCCTCAATAAAAAGCTTTATCAATACTCGTTTGAAGAAAATAGTTAGCGTTTTCAAGAAGTAAATATTGAATCTTTAACAATGAAAGATACATTCAGTATTAAGGTATTAAATCTTCTGGGTAAACGGCAAGCATAAATTGGCTTGCCAAGCCCAATATTTTTTAAGGAGCATTCATCATGGCTCAGTTTTTTGCCATCCATCCCGACAATCCGCAAGAGCGACTGATCCGGCAGGCGGCGGAAATCGTGCGCAAGGGCGGCGTGATCGCCTATCCCACCGATTCCTGCTACGCGCTCGGCTGCCGTTTGGGCGACAAGGAGGCGATGGAGCGGATTCTGCGCATCCGCAAAATCGATTTGAAACACCATCTGACGCTGGTTTGCGCCGATTTGGCCGAGCTGGGCATTTACGCCAAGGTGGACAACGCCCAATTCCGCCAGCTCAAAGCGGCCACGCCCGGCAGCTACACCTTTATTTTGCAGGCCACCAAGGAAGTGCCCAACCGCACGCTGCACCCGAAACGCAAAACCATCGGCCTGCGCGTGCCCGACAACGCCATCGCCCTTGCGCTGCTGCGCGAGTTGGGCGAGCCGCTGCTCTCGTGCACGCTGATGCTGCCCGAAGACGAAGAGCCGCTCACCGACCCCTACGAAATCCGCGACCGCCTGGAGCATTCCGTCGATTTAGTGATCGACGGCGGCTGGTGTGGCACCGAGCCGACCACGGTGGTGGACATGACCGACGGCACGGTTTTGGTGCGCGAGGGACGGGGCGACAAGGCCGTGTTCGGCTTGTGAGGCCGTCTGAAAAGGCCGTCTGAAAGGGTTTGCATGAACAAAATCACGGACATTCTGAAATTCACCGGCTGCCTGCTATTGCTGTTTGTCGTGCCCACGCTGGTTTACACACTGGTCGACATCAACCGCCGCACTGGGCAGATCGGCAACACCGCCGCGCTTTACCAAACCGCCGTGTTCGCCGCCGTCGCCGCGCCGGTGCTGATTCTGTTTTACCGAGCCTACCGCACCGGCCGCCCTATCGGCGGCTACTTTGCCAAACCCGCAGACATCTCCCTGAAACGCAAGCTCTGCTGGGGCGCGTTTTACCTCGCGCTGATGCTGCTGGCAGGCGAATACGGCCTGCACGTGTTGAACTTTTTCTTCGACACACCCGTGAAAGACACGGAAAACCAGCAGGCAATTATCGAATGGACACGCCATCTGCCCGTATCTGTAGTGCTGGCCGACATCGTGCTGTTCGCACCGCTGGCGGAAGAATGGCTGTTTCGCGGCGCACTGTTCGGCCTGTTCGGCCGCAGCATCGATCAGCCCGAAGGCCGCGCCCACGCGTTTTTATCGTCCTCGCTGCTCTTCGGCTTCATGCACTCGGGAACGGACATCCCCGCCCTCGTCCTATACGGCACGCTCGGCGCAGTGCTGTCCGCCGCCTATCTGCACCTGCGCGACATCCGCTACCCCATCGCTATCCATATGGCGAACAACGCCGTGGCCATCGCCTCCGTTTACCTGTCTTCCTAAAAACAAGGCCGTTCCCGCCTTCGCGGGAATGACGTTTCTGAAAGCGCAAAACGGCCTTTAACTTCGTTGAAGCTGCGCTTTCAGACGGCCTCCCACACCAAGAAAGACCACACACCATGAATTTCGACCCCGCCTCCTTCCTTCTAATGATCGCGCCCGCCCTGCTGGCCATCACCCTGCACGAAGCCGCCCACGCCTACGCCGCCCGCTACTGGGGCGACAACACGGCGGAAAAACTCGGCCGCCTCACCCTCAACCCGCTGGCGCATATCGACCTGTTCGGCACCATCATCGTCCCCTCCATCCTGATTGTCAGCGGCTCGCCCTTCTTTTTCGGCTGGGCAAAATCCGTGCCCGTCATTACCCGCAACCTGCGCGACGCCCGCCTCGGCTGGCGCACCATCTCCATCGCCGGCCCGCTGGCCAACCTCCTGATGGCCTTCGCCTGGGCGGTGCTGATGGGGCTGCTGCCCGTCGTCCCCGTTTCCTTCGGCGAAGCGCTGGCCGGAATGGCAAGCTTCGGCGTCTCGTTCAACGCCTTTTTATTCGTGCTCAACATGCTGCCCATACTGCCGCTCGACGGCGGCCGCTTCCTCGACAGCTTCCTGCCCGCCAAATGGTCGGCGCAGTTCCAAAAAATCGAACCTTACGGCACATGGATCGTCTTTCTCGCCCTGATCGCCGGCCTGCTTGCCCCGCTGCTCGCCTATCTGGCCGAGCCGCTAATCAACGCCGCCCTTTTCCTCTCCCTGCTTATCGGCACCCTGCTGACGGGCGTTGTTATGTAGAAACCGACGCAGAGGCCGTCTGAAAGCGCAGTTTTCCTCTTTCAGACGGCCTAGGGCGTGTTGACATTCAGCTTGCGAAGCGGTTTTTTGAGGAAAAATTCGCGCCTGCAAGGAAAAAAGCGCAGCAAGATTGAATATCTTGCGAGCATTTTTGACGCGGCAGGCGTGGATTTTTACCAAAAATACCGCCGCAAGGCTGATTGTCAACGCGCCCCAGGGGCTGTTGGCAATTGGTATTGCCAACAGCCCCTAATCGTTTATGGCATAATGCCGCGTTTTTAACACAGCTTAACCACCTGCCATGACACGCAAAATCCTCGTTACCTCCGCCCTGCCCTATGCCAACGGCAGCATCCACCTCGGCCACATGGTCGAGCACATCCAAACCGACATCTGGGTGCGCTTCCAAAAACTGCGCGGCCACGACTGCCGCTACTGCTGCGCCGACGACACCCACGGCACGCCGGTAATGCTGGCGGCGCAAAAACTGGGCGTGCAGCCCGAAGACATGATTGCGCGCGTGCGCGAAGAGCATCTGGCCGACTTTACCGGCTTTCTCATCGGCTACGACAACTACTACTCCACCCACTCACCTGAAAACAAAGAGCTTTCCGAAAAAATCTACCTCGCTCTGAAAGCCAACGGCAAAATCGAAAGCCGCACCATCGAGCAGCTTTTCGACCCCGAAAAACAAATGTTCCTGCCCGACCGCTTCGTCAAAGGCGAATGCCCCAAATGCCACGCCGCCGACCAATACGGCGACAACTGCGAAGTGTGCGGCACCACTTATTCCCCCACCGAACTCATCAAACCCTACTCCGCCGTATCCGGCGCCACGCCGGTATTGAAAGAGTCCGAACACTTTTTCTTCAAACTCGGCGAGTGCGCCGATTATTTGAAACAATGGACATCGGGCAGTACCACCCTTTCAGACGGCCGCGAGCAGCCGCATTTGCAGGCCGAAGCGCTGAACAAAATGAACGAATGGCTCGGCAAAGACGGCGAAACCACCCTTTCCGACTGGGACATCTCGCGCGATGCGCCCTATTTCGGCTTTGAAATCCCCGGCGCGCCGGGCAAATATTTTTATGTGTGGCTCGATGCGCCCGTGGGCTATATGGCCTCGTTTAAAAACCTGTGCAGCCGTCTCGGCCTTAATTTTGACGACTATTTCCGCGCCGACTCCGACACCGAGATGTACCACTTTATCGGCAAAGACATCCTGTATTTCCACGCCCTTTTCTGGCCGGCGATGCTGCATTTCTCCGGCCACCGCGCCCCCACAGGCGTATTCGCCCACGGTTTCTTAACCGTGGACGGCCAAAAAATGTCCAAATCGCGCGGCACGTTCATCACCGCCAAATCCTATCTGGAACAAAAACTAAATCCCGAATGGATGCGCTACTACATCGCCGCCAAACTCAACAGCAAAATCGAAGACATCGACTTAAACCTGCAAGACTTCATCTCGCGCGTCAACAGCGATTTGGTCGGCAAGTATGTGAATATCGCCGCCCGCGCATCCGGTTTCATCACCAAACGTTTTGAAGGCCGTCTGGAAGACGTATCGGGCAGCGAGCTGCTGGCCAAACTCGCCGCCGAGAGCGAAACCATCGCCGCCGCCTACGAAGAGCGCGAATACGCCCGCGCCCTGCGCGACATCATGGCACTGGCCGACGCGGTAAACGAATACACCGACGCCAACAAGCCGTGGGAACTCGCCAAGCAGGCAGGCCAGGAAGCGCGCCTGCACGAAGTGTGCAGCGAGCTGATTAACGCCTTTGCCGTGTTGAGCGTCTATCTCGCGCCCGTGTTACCGCGTGTTGCCGAACAGGCCGCCGCGTTTTTGAACATTCCCGCACTTTCATGGAACATGGCCGCGCAAACCCTGCCCGCAGGCCACGCCATCAACAAATACGAACATTTAATGCAACGAGTGGAGCAAACCCAAGTGGACAACTTAATCGAAGCCAACAAACAAAGCATTCAGGCTGCCGCCGCACCCGCCGAAGCCGAGAGCCAATACGAAAAAGTCGCCGAGCAGGCATCGTTTGACGACTTTATGAAAATCGACATGCGCGTGGCCAAAATCATCAACTGCGAAGCCGTAGAAGGCAGCACCAAGCTTTTGAAATTCGACCTGGATTTCGGCTTTGAAAAACGCGTTATCTTCTCCGGCATCGCCGCCAGCTACCCGAATCCCAGCGAACTCAACGGCCGCATGGTGATTGCCGTGGCCAACTTCGCCCCGCGCAAAATGGCCAAATTCGGCGTATCCGAAGGCATGATTCTCTCCGCCGCCACCGCCGACGGAAAATTGAAACTCTTGGACGTGGACGCAGGCGCACAGCCGGGGGATAAAGTGGGTTAAACCGCCGCTTTTCATACCAAAGGCCGTCTGAAACCTCAAACAGGGTTTCAGACGGCCTTTGCTTGCCAAACAGATTCGGGCTTTACCGAAAATGAGCTTTCAGACGGCCTATTGCTGCCGCGCCGCCTTTTCCGCCAGTCCCGACAAACCCTGCCGCCGCGCCAACTCGTTTACCACGTCTTCCGCCCGCAGGCCGTGCGCCGAAAGCAGTACCATGCAGTGAAACCACAAATCGGCCGTTTCGTAAACCAAATGCGCCTTGTCGCCGTCTTTCGCCGCCATCAGCACCTCGCCCGCCTCTTCGATCACTTTTTTCAAAATCTTGTCGCCGCCCTTGTGAAAAAGCTGCGCCACATAAGAGCTTTCCGGGTCTGCACCCTTGCGCGAGTCGATAACGTTTTGGATTTCGTCGAGAATACCGCTGTTCATTGTTTCTGCTCCTGTTTGGAAAACCGGTTTGAGGCCGTCTGAAAGCCATATTTCAGTTTTCAGACGGCCTTTTGTCTGATTTAGCGACGGTCTGCGCCGCCGTAGATTTCCGCTTCGTCTTTGATAACCGCATCCGCCGTCTGCCAGACGCCGTCGCGCCATACTTTGTAAAAGCAGCTCTCCCGCCCCGTGTGGCAGGCGATGCCGCCGTTTTGCTCGATCCGCATCACCACAGCATCGCCGTCGCAATCGAGCCGCAGCTCGTGCACCTTCTGCGTGTGGCCGGAAGATTCGCCCTTCATCCACTGCTTTTGCCGCGAACGGCTGTAATAATGCGCGTAGCCCGTGGCCGCAGTCTGCGCCAGCGCCTCGGCGTTCATCCACGCCACCATCAGCACCCTCCCGCTCTGCCAGTCCTGCGCCACCGCGCACACCAGCCCGTCCGCACCGAATTTCACGCCCTGCAATACTGCTTCGTCCATCTGCTTTTCCTTTTATCAAACCCAAACCGCCCGAACGTTTCAGAAACATCATTCCCGCATAGGCGGGAACGGCCTTTCGGGTCAACCGGCTGTCACATCCGAGCCCGCACATTATGCCAACAATGGCCGCAGGCAAAAAGGCCGTCTGAAAACGAAACTTCAGCCCCAAGCGTTTTCAGACGGCCTCCAATCCATATTAAAATAAAGCCAAACCACAAACCGCCCGCAAACCATGTCCAAAAAAATCCTCATCATTTCCCCCAGCTGGATAGGCGACTGCGTCATGACCCAGCCGCTCTACCGCCGTCTGCACGAGCTTCATCCCGGCTGCACCATCGACGTGTTCGCGCCCAAATGGTCAATGGCCGTATTCGAGCGTATGCCCGAAATAAACGAAATCATCGAAAACCCCTTCGGCCACGGCGCGTTGCAGCTCAAAAAACGCTGGCGGCTCGGCCGCGAACTCGGACGGCGCGGCTACGACCAAGTCATCGTGCTGACCGGTTCGCTCAAATCCGCCATTATCGCGCTGGCCACCGGCATCAGGCAGCGCACGGGCTATGTGGGCGAATCGCGTTATTTTCTCCTAAACGACATCCGCAAACTCGACAAAGCCGCCCTACCCCTGATGGTCGACCGCTACACCGCCCTCACCCACCCTACCCAAGCCGACTTCAACGGCCATTCCGACAACCCGCGTTTTGCCATCGACCCCGCAAGCTGCCAAGCCGCCCTCGCCGCCCACGGCCTTAACACGGGCAAACCCGTTATCGCCTTCTGCCCCGGTGCGGAATACGGCCCGGCCAAACGCTGGCCGGCACGTCATTTTGCCGAACTCGGCCGCCGCTATCTTGCCCAAGGCTGGCAGGTATGGCTGTTCGGCTCGCAAAAAGACTTCCCCATCGCCGAAGAAATCAACGCCCTTTCAGACGGCCTCTGCACCAATCTTTGCGGCAAAACCAGCCTTTCCGAAGCCATCGACCTGCTCTCCTGCGCCGACACCGTAATCTGCAACGACAGCGGCCTGATGCACCTGGCCGCCGCGCTCGACAGAAAACTTGTCGCCGCCTACGGCTCGTCCAGCCCCGACCACACGCCGCCCCTAAGCCCGAAAGCCAAAATCGTCAGCCTGAACCTAGACTGCTCGCCCTGTTTCAAACGCGAATGCCCGCTGGGACACACCGACTGTCTGAACAAACTCACGCCCGATATGGTGCAAAACGCAGCCGAAGAATTGGCGGAAGAAAACAAGGCCGTCTGAACGGACTTCTTGAAAACAATATAGGCCATGCAGCAAAAGGCCGTCTGAAAGCATATCTTCCGCCCGAACACTTAGGAAACCGCTTGTTAACTTCGTTGGAACTTCACTTTCAGACGGCCTTTTTATGCCCATATGCCATATTTTTAAAACATGCCGCGCTAAAAACCATACACAGCGGCAAAATATCCCACAAAACAAAAGAAGCATTTCTTTTACTCTTTTTCATTCCCCGTTCCGAAAACGGCATCTTTTCCGAAAAAATCATCACTTCCACATCCGATTTCTGCCGTAAACAATCAAAAACAAACCCCATCATGCATTTTGCCGGGACGCCGTGCTTAAAAACGGTATAATGCGGCAAAAATTCCAACAGTTTCCGCCCAAGCCGATATGCAAAACAGAGCGGAACACATAACAAACCAGCACAACGGAGCAAATAATGACCCCCACCAGCCATCTGGTTCGCGACGAAATCCGCGCCATGTCGGCCTATGCCGTCGCCGCCGTGCCCGAAGACTGCATCAAGCTCGACGCCATGGAGCTGCCCTGCCGTTTTCCCGACGACATGATGCGGGAGCTGGCGCAAGAGCTGGCGCAGGCGCAGATCAACCGCTATCCCGCGCCCGACGCCTGCGGGGTACCCGAACTGCTGCGCGACACCTTCGCCATTCCCGATGCGGCGCAGATTGCCTTGGGCAACGGCTCGGACGAACTGATCCAACTCCTGCCGCTGCTTTTGGCCAAACCGGGCGCGAAAATGCTGGCACTCGAACCAAGTTTTGTCATGTACCGCCACAACGCGGCGCTGGCGGGCATGGAATACGTCGGCGTGCCGCTGAACGGTGATTTCACGCTCAACCTGCCCGCCGTGCTGGCCGCGCTGGAAACCCACCGCCCCGCCCTGGTTTTTCTCGCCTATCCGAACAACCCGACGGGCGTGCGTTTTGCGCGGGAAGAAGTACAGGCGGTTATCGACGCCGCGCCGGGCGTGGTGGTGGTTGACGAAGCATACGGCGCGTTCAGCGGCGACAGTTTCCTGCCGCAGGCGGGCGGCGAGGAAAAGCTGGTAGTGCTGCGCACGCTGAGCAAAATCGGTTTTGCCGGGCTGCGGCTGGGCTATGCCTGCGGCCATCCGTCGCTGATGGGCGAGCTGGCGAAAATCGTGCCGCCCTACAATATGAACCGCCTGAGCCTGACCGCCGCCGCTTTCGCCCTGCGCCGCTACGGCTGGGTGGCTAAGCAGATAGTGTCTTTAAAAGAAGAACGCGCGCGCCTGAGCGAAGCACTCGCCCGCCTGCCGCAGGTGCGCGTTTTCCCCAGCGAAGCCAACTTCGTCACCGCGCGCGTGCCCGATGCGGCGGCGGTATACGAAGCGCTGAAAGCGCACAATATTTTGATTAAAAAGCTGCACGGCTCGCATCCGCTGCTCGAACAGTGCCTGAGATTCACCGTCGGTTCGCCCGAGCAGAACCGTCAGGTTTCCAACGTTTTGCAAACACTTTTTTGATTTGAAAGGTCAAACCATGGATAAAAAAACCATCCGCACCGAAAACTTCCTGCGCCTCGTCGAAGAAGCGGGCAGCGTGTCCAAACTCGCCCGCGCCGCAGGCTATGCCAAACCCGCCTCGCTGCACCAGCTGCGCGCCCGCCTGAACAAAGAAGGCGAAAACGGACGCGGCATCTCCCACGTGCTCGCCGCCAAGCTGGAAAAAAGCATGGGCAAACCCAAAGGCTGGATGGACAGACGCCATCCCGAGAAAAAAGCAAAAGACACCACCTCGCAGGAAGCCGTTCAGACGGCCTTGGCCGAACAGACCGTGCAGGCCGCGCCCTTTGCCGCCCGCGAAGGCGACCGCGTCGTCACCGTCACCCGCAACACCAGCGAAACCCAAATCACCCTCACCCTGAACCTCGACGGCACAGGCAAAGGCCTCTTCGATACCGGCGTGCCCTTCCTCGAACACATGCTCGACCAAATCGCCCGCCACGGCATGATCGATCTCGACATCACCTGCAAAGGCGACACCCACATCGACGACCACCACACCGTCGAAGACATCGGCATCACCCTCGGCCAGGCGCTGAAACAGGCGCTGGGCGACAAAACCGGCATCCGCCGCTACGGCCATGCCTACGTCCCGCTCGACGAAGCATTGAGCCGCGTCGTCCTCGACCTCTCCGGCCGCCCCGGCCTCGTGTACAACGTCGATTTCGTCCGCGCCCTCATCGGCCGCTTTGATGTCGACCTGTTTGAAGAATTCTTCCACGGCCTCGTCAACCACAGCATGATGACCCTGCACATCGACAACCTCAGCGGCAACAACGCCCACCACCAGGCCGAAACCCTGTTCAAAGCCTTCGGCCGCGCCCTGCGCATGGCGGTGGAGTTTGACGAACGCATGGCCGGGAAAATGCCTTCCACAAAAGGCACGCTCACCGATTAGGCTTATTTAAAACACCGTCCCAACCGCCTGACCCGTCCTCCGGAGCAGGCGGTTTGTCCGCCGGTTCAAACCTTATTCCGTTTTTTCAGACGGCCTCCAACCCGCATCCGCACACCCGTTCAGGCCGTCTGAAAACACAACGTTTCGTTTCAAAGATACAAAAAACACAAAGGACACCAGCCATGAAAATAGCCGTCGTCGATTACGGCATGGGCAACCTCCATTCCGTTGCCGGCTCCGTGCGCGAAGCCGCCCGCATCAGCGGCGCAAACGTGCAAATCCTGCTCACCGGCTGGGCCGAAGAAGTGGCCGCCGCCGACAAAATCATCTTCCCCGGCCAGGGCGCGATGCCCGACTGCATGGCCGCCCTGCAACAGAGCGGCTTGGGTGAAGCCCTGTCCGACGCCCTGAAAAACAAACCCTTCTTCGGCATCTGCGTCGGCGCGCAGCTGCTGTTCGAGCGCAGCGAAGAAGGCGACACACCCGGCCTGGGCTGGTTTGCCGGCACCGTCGAGCGCTTTTCAGACGGCCTCACAGACGCGGCGGGAGGCCGTCTGAAAATACCGCACATGGGCTGGAACACCGTGCACCAGACGCAGCCGCATCCCCTGTTCGCAGGCATCCCGCAGGATACGCATTTCTATTTCGTCCACAGCTACCGCTTCGCCCCCGCCGATCCGTCGGTCGTCCTCGCCACCAGCAGCTATCCCGACCCCTTCCCCTGCATCGTCGGTCGCGACAACGTGTTCGCCACCCAGTTCCACACCGAAAAAAGCCACAACGCCGGCCTCACCCTGCTGAGTAATTTTTTACACTGGAATGGATAATTTGTGTAAAATGCGCTTTACATGCAGCCGCCATACCCCGCGTTTTGAGGACAAAGGCCGTCTGAAAGCGCAATCCCAACGAAATTAAAAAGCGTTGTGCCGCGCTTTGCCACCCAATAAAGGAAAAACCATGCTGCTCGTTCCCGCCATCGATTTGAAAGACGGAAGCTGCGTGCGCCTGCGCCGCGGCCTGATGGAAGAAGCCACCGTATTTTCCGATGATCCCGCGCACACCGCGCGGCACTGGCTGCAACAGGGCGCGCGCAGGCTGCATCTTGTCGATTTGAACGGCGCATTCGCGGGCGAACCGAAAAACTTCCCCGCCATCAAAGAAATCCTGGCGGCTGTGGCGGCGGACATTCCCGTCCAACTCGGCGGCGGCATCCGCGATCTGGCCACCATCGAAAAATACCTCGCCCTCGGCCTGAACGACGTCATCATCGGCACGGCGGCGGCGAAAAACCCCGATTTCGTGCGCGAAGCCTGCAAAGAATTTCCCGGCCGCATCATCGTCGGCCTCGACGCCAAAGACGGCAATGTCGCCGTTGACGGCTGGGCAACGCTCACCGGCCTCGACGCCGCCGAACTGGGCAGGCGCTTTGCCGGCGACGGCATCAACTCCGTCATCTACACCGACATCGGCCGCGACGGCATGATGAGCGGCATCAACATCGAAGCCACCGTCCGCCTGGCCGAAGCCATAGGCATCCCTGTTACCGCATCGGGCGGACTCACCGGCTTGGACGACATCCGCGCCCTGTGCGCCGCAGAAAGCAGGGGCGTCACCGCCGCCATTACCGGCCGCGCCATTTACGAAGGCAGCATCGATTTCGCCCAAGCGCAAAAGCTGGCAGACGAGCTGTCGCAAACCGTTTGACACACCGCGCCCGCAGCAGGCGCACACCGACAACACAAAATAAAAGGGATTAAAAATGTTAGAAGCATTCGTTTTAGGATTTTGGATGATCTGGTCGGCCGACCGCGACATTTACGCGCTGTCGGAAAGCCTCGGCTTTATGATTATCGCCGTCATCATCCGCGGCTTCATGTCCATGACCCTGCCGGCGATGGACGGCATATGGGTGGCGGAAATCGGCGTGCAGTGGATATACGTCGCACTGGTGCTCACCGCCGTCAACCGCCTGTCCAACAGCTTTGCCTCCACCCTCGCCATTTCCGTTATCGGCTCGCTCGGCTTTTACTGGCTCTCCCAGCCCGAACACATGAAAAGCATCCTGTCCCCCTTCGTTTCCTAACCCTCAGGCCGCCCCCCGACGGACGGCCTGTTTTTTTCGCAAGGAAGCACAGCATGGCACTGAGCAAACGCATCATCCCCTGCCTCGACGTCAAAGACGGCCGCGTCGTCAAAGGCGTCAACTTCGTCGGCCTGCGCGACGCGGGCAACCCCGTCGACATCGCCAAACGCTACAACGACGAAGGCGCCGACGAAATCGCCTTCCTCGACATCACCGCCTCCTCCGACAACCGCGACACCCTCCTCCACGTCATCGAAGCCGTGGCCGAACAAGTCTTCATCCCCCTCACCGTCGGCGGCGGCGTGCGCAGCGTCGCCGACATCCGCCGCCTGCTCAACGCCGGCGCCGACAAAGTCAGCATCAACACCGCCGCCGTCACCAACCCCGGCCTGATTGACGAAGCCGCAGGCTTTTTCGGCTCGCAGGCCATCGTCGTCGCCCTCGATGCCAAAGCCGTCAACCCCGACAACAGCCGCTGGGAAATCTTCACCCACGGCGGCCGCACCCCCACCGGCCTCGACGCCATCGAATGGGCGCGCGAAATGCAGCGGCGCGGCGCGGGCGAAATCCTGCTCACCAGCATGGACAGAGACGGCACCAAGCAAGGCTTCAACCTGCCGCTCACCCGCTCCGTCAGCGAAGCCGTCGGCATCCCCGTCATCGCCTCAGGCGGCGTCGGCAGCATCGCCCACCTCGTCGAAGGCATCACCGAAGGCAAAGCCGACGCCGTCCTGGCCGCCAGCATCTTCCACTTCGGCGAAGCCACCGTCCGCGAAGCGAAAGAAGCCATGCGCGCGGCAGGTATCGAAGTTCGCCTGTAAAATCCCGCATGCCGAGCGCTGTCAGACGGCCCCATCCATCAAGGCCGTCTGAAAGCGCTTTTTCCTTGTTCAGACGGCCTCCCGTTTGGAGCGGCACGCACCCTGTGGCAGAATGGCCATCCGCAAAACACACCCCAAGGAAAAAACATGATCCGCAAAACCGCCGCCTGCCTGGCCGCCGCCCTCCTTCTGGCCGCCTGCGATTCCGATGCCGACAAAATCGGCGACGCCAGCACCGTCTTCCGCATCCTCGGCAAAAACGACCGCATCGAAATCGAAGCCTTCGACGACGAAGACGTCAAAGGCGTCACCTGCTACCTATCCTACGCCAAAAAAGGCGGCCTCAAAGAAGCCGTCAACCTCGAAGAAGACGCCAGCGACGCCTCCGTCTCCTGCGTGCAGACCGCCCCCGCCGTCGAATTTTCCGAACAGGCCGTGCTCAAACCCAGACAAATCTTCCGCCGCAGCGCCAGCTTCGCCTTCAAAAGCACGCAAATCATGCGCTACTACGACCCCAAACGCAAAGCCTTCGCCTACATGGTATACAGCGACAAAATCATCCAAGGCTCGCCGAAAAACTCCCTCAGCGCCCTCTCCTGCCACGGCGCAGCCGCCGCCCCGCAGCCCGCCCCCGCAGGCCGCGAAACCGTCGGCGCCTGCATCATCCAACCCGCCCCGCAGCGCTGACCCTCCCGCTGCAAAAGGCCGTCTGAAAACAAAGCTCCAACCAAGTTAAAGCACCGTTTCAGACGGCCTCAAAGCAAAGAAAACCTGCAAATCCGATTCACTTCAAACTGCGGCACACAGCGTTTCAGACGGCCTTAACAACCGTAAACCATACAGCTCTGCCGCACAACTGACTTTTCAGACGGCCTTCAAACAGCCGTCCAGGCCGGGCATCTATGTCCGACCTACCGAACCCCGTTTCAGGCTGCCCAAAAAAGAAAAAAACATGCCCCGTTTCACCCAATCCGCCCTCACCGCCCCAGACACCCTCACCGTCAAAATCAGCCTGCGCCACCTGCGCAGCGCAGCCGCCTTTGCCGAGCGCATCGCCCAAGTCCTGTCCTTCCCCCGGCCCTGTCCCAATGCCGACGCGCTGGACGACCTGATGCGCGATTTGGCATGGCAGTCTGAAAGCCGTATCCGCATCCGCTTTGAACACCTGCGCGAACTACACAACCAAACCCCCGCCCTCGCCCGCCAAATCGCCGACCATTTCGCCATATGGCGCGAATACCGGCAGCAGCCGCGCTGCGGCAAAACCGTCTCCATCCATTTTTAACTTTAAAGCAGCCTGAAAATGCCCATCCGCAAATTCACCCGCAACAGCGCAGACAGCGCAGACAGCGAACACTACGACTACTGCGCCCGCCACCGCTACCCCGTTATCATCCTCGCCAATCTCGATGCCGAACACTGCACCCTGTTCTACGACATCACCGAGCGCGATTGCGACATCGCCACCGTCTCCGCCGCCGTGCGCCGAATCGCCGAAGCCTACGCCGAACTCTACGACCTGCCCGCCCATATCCGCGAGCGCTTCGCCGACCAGACCTATTATTTCAATGTCCCCGTGCGCCGCGAACACGCCGAATACGCCGCCGACGCGCTGTTTGACTATTTGCTGCGGCAGATTCGGGCAGCCTGAAAGCTGTCTGAAAACACTTTCAGGCTGCTTTTCAGACGGCATCCAAAGCAGCCTGCGGGCTACGCTTGCTTATGCAAAAATTACCTGCTCATACACATCCAGCGAAAAAAAAGAGGGGGCTGTACTAGATAAGCAGTCATGTCAGACTGCAAAAATGAAGATAACCCGTTGTAAACTAAAAAAGAGTATTCAAAAGAAACTGCTTCAGTTTTTTGTACTCGAAGTTACTGCCCGTTCGGCTGCTGATTTATTGGGCATCCACCCCAATTTAGCAGTGCTGTTTTACCGTAAGATTCGCGAAGTCATCAGCCATCATCTTTCATTGGAAGCCGATACGGTTTTTGGCGGCTCAATTGAGTTGGACGAGAGTTATTTTGGCGGACACCGCAAAGGCAAACGCGGACGCGGTGCGGCAGGAAAGGTGGCAGTCTTTGGCATTCTCAAACGCGGCGGCAAGGTTTATACCGTGGTTGTTGAAAACGCTAAAAGAGAGACGTTATTTCCTGTTATAACAAAGAAAATTATGCCTGACAGTATTGTCTATACGGATTGTTTGAGCAGCTATGATGTGTTGGATGTAAGCGGATTTACCCACCACCGCATTAATCACAGCAAGCTGTTTGCCGACAGACAAAACCATATCAACGGCATTGAAAATTTCTGGAATCAGGCAAAGCGCGTACTGCGCAAATACAATGGAATCGACCGTAAATTTTTCCCGCTTTTCTTGAAAGAATGCGAGTTCCGTTTTAACTTTGGCACACCCTCCGAGCAGCTTAAAGTGCTGCGCCGGTGGTGTGAAATTTAGGGCTTATCTAGTACAGCCCCAAAAAGAGAGCCGCAAGAATTTCTTAATCAATTGAGGGACGATAAATGATAAGGGGCTTAGGAAGCAAAATCGCCAAAAACAGTGATAAGCTTCTGAAATGAAATTAAAAAACAAGTATCAAAAGTTCAGCAAAATTTCCGAACCGCAATTTCGTCAAATCCTGCGGCTGTTTGCTTTGGATTTGACCGCCTCCGATACTGCCAGGCTAACCGGGGCTGTACTAGATAAGCCCTAAATTTCACACCACCGGCGCAGCACTTTAAGCTGCTCGGAGGGTGTGCCAAAGTTAAAACGGAACTCGCATTCTTTCAAGAAAAGCGGGAAAAATTTACGGTCGATTCCATTGTATTTGCGCAGTACGCGCTTTGCCTGATTCCAGAAATTTTCAATGCCGTTGATATGGTTTTGTCTGTCGGCAAACAGCTTGCTGTGATTAATGCGGTGGTGGGTAAATCCGCTTACATCCAACACATCATAGCTGCTCAAACAATCCGTATAGACAATACTGTCAGGCATAATTTTCTTTGTTATAACAGGAAATAACGTCTCTCTTTTAGCGTTTTCAACAACCACGGTATAAACCTTGCCGCCGCGTTTGAGAATGCCAAAGACTGCCACCTTTCCTGCCGCACCGCGTCCGCGTTTGCCTTTGCGGTGTCCGCCAAAATAACTCTCGTCCAACTCAATTGAGCCGCCAAAAACCGTATCGGCTTCCAATGAAAGATGATGGCTGATGACTTCGCGAATCTTACGGTAAAACAGCACTGCCGAATTGGGGTGGATGCCCAATAAATCAGCAGCCGAACGGGCAGTAACTTCGAGTACAAAAAACTGAAGCAGTTTCTTTTGAATACTCTTTTTTAGTTTACAACGGGTTATCTTCATTTTTGCAGTCTGACATGACTGCTTATCTAGTACAGCCCCGGCTAACCGGTATCAGCGTCCGAAGCATCAACACGCTCTTTCCTGAAATTGCGCCGGCGTTTGGCTGTCGAAAGCGAGCGGCAAACCCCTTTTGACGGCGTTGTGGAACTTGACGAATCTTACTTTGGCGCAAAGCGCATCCGTGGTAAACGCGGGCGCGGTGCCGGTGGCAAAACCGTCGTTTTCGGCGTACTCAAACGGGGCAACAAGGTCTATACGGAAATCGTTCCTGATGCGTCCAAAGCCACACTGCAAAAGGTAATACGCGGGCACATTTCTGTTGAGAGTGTTATCAATACTGATGGCCGGCGTGGTTATCACGGCTTGGTTGATATGGGTTTTGCAAAGCATTTCAGGGTGCGTCACGGGCAGAATGAATTTGCCCGAGGAGCGCAGCATATCAACGGTATCGAGTCGTTTTGGAGTTATGCAAAACACCGTCTGATACAATTTCACGGCGTAGCACGACATACGTTTTACCTGCACTTGAAAGAAACCGAATTCCGCTTTAATCACAGGCATGATGATTTGTACAAAGTGCTGCTGAAAATGCTGCGAAAAGATCCTTTGAAATGATTTTTGCTTCCTAAGCCCCATGATAAACAAAAACGATTTAGTATTTTGAAGAAAATGGCTTTGAAGTTTGTTTGGAAAAAAAGAAATCAAAATTAACCATACATGATATAGAAAGAGACGTTTTTTCTTTTTTAGAAGACTATCCAAATATGGGTTTTTATTTCGCAAAATTTCCAGAACAAACATTTGATATTTCAATAAATAACTTGGATTATTCTTTATTTGGAAAATGTTGGGCCGGGTATTTCCTGACAGATGAAAAAGGGTGTGTCGTATTGTTTAAAAATAAAGAAAAACATTTTTCCGATAGTGATTTTATATATACAAACAACTCATTACCTTACTTTCTAAAATCTTATTCGCTTTTTATGTCAGGAATATTTTTATTAAAGGCAAATAGGGAAATTTTTTTAGAAATGAGCAGCGAGGTATCTTCTTCATTAGTTGAAAAAATAAGTTTATTTGACAAACCAGCGGCGGAAGAAACAAATTTTTGGGGAATAATAAGTTATTTATAGTTAACCAAAACAAAAAGTATATAATTCTCTCCCTTAACTCCACACCTTACCCGTTCCCGTTTTATGGCCTACTCTATCGATTTCCGTCAAAAAGCATTAGACCACTACGAACAGCACGGCAACATCAGCCAAACCGCACGCACCTTCCGCATTACCAACCGAACCCTTTACCAATGGATTGCCCTCAAAAAGGAAACAGGTTCGCTGCAACACCGCACCAAAGGCGGCAATTCGGAACGTATCGACAAAGAAGAACTGCGCCGCTATGTGGCAGAACATCCCGATGCCTATCAATACGAAATAGCACAGCACTTGGGCTGCACCGCATCCAATGTCGGCTACCTGCTCAAAACACTCAAGATCACGCGTAAAAAAAGACAACCGTCTACAAAGAACAAGACCTCCAAAAAGTAACCGCCTACCGAAAACAGCTGGAACAATATTCAGAAATGCCAAAGGTTTACTTGGACGAAACGGGTTTTGATACTTTCTATTACCGCCCGTATGCCTATGCCTTGAGGGGACAGATTGTCAAAGCGCGGATTTCCGGCAAACGCTATGAAAGAATGTCATTGGTTGCCGCCCGTGCGGATGGGAAACTGATTGCGCTGATGGTTTACAAAGGCACGATGGACAGCAGCTTGTTTGAAGCGTGGTTTGGGCAGTTTCTGTTGAAGGAACTTAAAGAGCCTTCGGCCATTATTATGGATAACGCCCGTTTTCACAGGATGGCGGTACTGCGTGAAATGGCGCAGAGGGCAGGACATATCATTCTGCCGCTGCCGCCATATTCGCCTGAGTTGAACCCGATAGAAAAGGTGTGGGCGAATATCAAACGGCATCTGAGAAAAGTGATGTCCGGCTGTTTGTCTTTTGAGCAGGCTTTGTTGGATATTTTTTGTTTTGTTTGACTATATAGTGAGCCAAAATAAAAAATCTACGGCGTTGCTGCGCCTTGCCGTACTACCTGTACTGTCTGCGGCTTGCTGCCTTGTATCTTTTTTATTTTGACTCACTATATCTTTTCTATTTTGACTCACTATAAAAGGCCGTCTGAAAACGGGGAAACCCTTTCAGACGGCCTTTTGCATTGCGTGAGGACAAGGCGCGCCCGCCATCCGCGGCAACAGCGCCCTACCAGTTGTGTACGATTTTCCAAGCCATGCGCAGGGTAATCAGCAGCAACAGGATGCCGAAGCCTTTTTTCAGCTGCGCGGCGGGCAGTTTGTGCGAGATTTTCACGCCGAGGGGGGCGGACACCAGCGTGGCGGCGGCCAGCACGGCAACGGCGGGCAGGTAGATGAAACCGGCCGAGGCGGGTGGCAGGCCGGGGCTGTCTGCTCCGGCGTACCAGTAGCCCGCCGCGCCCGCCACGGCAATCGGCCAGCCCAATGCGGCGGAAGTGCCGACGGCGCGGTGGACGGGGACGTTGCAGAAGGTGAGGTAGGGCACGGTGAGCGAGCCGCCGCCGATGCCGATCCAGCTCGACAGGATGCCGAAGAGTCCGCCCATGCCAAAGAGGCCGCCGCGCCCGGGTAGGTGGCGGCTTGGCGAGGGTTTGATGCCCATCAGGGCGCGCACGGCGATGATGCCGATAAAGACGGTGAAGAAAATCTGCAAACCTTTGCTCGGCAGGTAGCGGGCAATCAGCGCGCCTGCGGCAACGCCGGCCAGGACACCGGGAATCATGCTTTGCAGAATCCGCCAGTCAACCGCGCCTTTTTTGTGCTGCGACAGGGCGCTGGAGAAGGAGGTGAACACCATCACGGCAAAGGATGTGCCGATGGCGGTGTGCTGGGCGTAGGCCGACTGCTCCAAGCCCTGCATCTGCAAAATCCACAATACCAGCGGCACGAGTATGGTGCCGCCGCCGACGCCGAACATACCGGCGATGATGCCGGCCAGCGAGCCGACGGCCAGCAGGATGATGATGGTTTCGGGTGTCCACATGGTTGCTTCTTTCTGTTGGCAAAAAGGCCGTCTGAAAGCGGGGTTTCAACGGATCTCGAACCCGACGGGGCTTTCAGACGGCATGAGTATTCAGGAGCGGCTTGTCTGCCGCACATACATTTCCTGCAGTTTGATGTATTTGTTGAGGGTGTAATTGGCGTAGTTTTTCGCCAGCGCGTAGCCCAATGCGCCGTCGAGAAAGCCGAGTTTGAGGAAATACATTTTGACGAAGGCCGTCTGCGGGCGCAGCCAGAGGTCGGCGAAGGGGCGCGGGCGGCGGCCTTCGCGCAGATAGCGCTCGGCAGAAAGGGCGGAATAGCGGTTCATTTTCGCCAGATACTGATCCCAGCCTTCGTAGGTGTAGTGCAGCATGGGGGCAGCGAGGTCTTTTTCGGGATAGGGGTGGACGGTTTTTTCGTGCACCAGTCCTTCGACGCGCACGCCTTCACGCGGCAGCAGGCGGGTGACGCGGTCGGGGCTGAGCGGGCCGTGCAGGACGGGGCGGCCGCCGAAGTGGTTGGTACGGATGACGCGGTAGGCGGTTTGTTCTCCGGCATCGGTGGCACGGCAGATTTCGGCGGCCAACTCGGGCGTGCAGCGTTCGTCGGCGTCGATGATGAAAATCCACGGGCAGGATGCCTGCTGTACGGCAAAGGTTTTTTGTGCGCCCCAGTCGCCGTTCAGGGCGCGGCGGATGACTTTCGCGCCGCACTCTTCGGCGATTTGCGCGGTGGCATCGTCGCTGAAATCGTCGATAACGATGGTTTCGGCGGCGAAGGGGCAGCTTTCGATACAGGCGCGGATGTTTTTTTCTTCGTTTTTCGCCAGGATTAAAACGCTGATGTCGGCCATGTCGTGTCCTTGTGTGCAAAAGGCCGTCTGAAACGCGGAGGGGTTTCGGACGGCCTGCCGTTTATTGGCTGATGCGGTTGCGTTCGCGCTCTTCGCGGCCTTCTCTGACCGCGCCGACGAAGAAGTAGATGCCTGCGGCGATGAACGCGCCGACGGTGACGGCGGTGAAGGTGAAGAGGAAGTTTTGCATGGTGTTTCCTTGTTGCGGCAGGCCGTCTGAAAGGCATTTTTATGTTTTCAGACGGCATGTGCGGGTTTGGCCGGGATTATTCCTCGGGCTCGTCGCCGTCGGTTTCGTCGCGCGTGCCTTCGGTGATTTGGATGTTCACACCGGCTTTTTCGCGGATTTTCGCTTCGATTTCACCCGCAACTTCGGGATTTTCTTTCAGCCAGATGCGGACGTTGTCTTTGCCCTGGCCGATTTTCGCTCCGTTGTAGCTGTACCAGGCGCCGGATTTTTCGATGACGCCGAGTTTGCCGCCGATGTCGATCAGCTCGCCTTCCCAGCTGATGCCTTCGCCGTAGAGGATGTCGAACTCGGCGGTGCGGAAGGGGGGCGCGACTTTGTTTTTGATGACTTTGACTTTGGTTTCTTTGCCGATGGGGCTTTCGTCGCCTTTTTTAATCTGGGTGCTGCCGCGGATGTCGATGCGCACGGAGGAATAGAATTTGAGCGCGTTGCCGCCGGTGGTGGTTTCGGGGTTGCCGAACATGACGCCGATTTTCATGCGGATTTGGTTGATGAAAACGACGAGGGTATTGGTTTTTTTGATGTGGCCGGTGAGTTTGCGCAGCGCCTGGCTCATCAGGCGTGCTTGCAGGCCGACGTGGCTGTCGCCCATTTCGCCTTCGATTTCGGCTTTGGGCACGAGGGCGGCAACCGAGTCGATGACAACCATGTCCACGCCGCCGGAGCGCACCAGCATATCGCAGATTTCCAGCGCCTGTTCGCCGGTGTCGGGCTGGGAGACCAGCAGGTCTTCGACTTTGACGCCGAGGGCGCGGGCATAAACGGGATCGAAAGCGTTTTCGGCGTCGATAAAGGCGCATACGCCGCCCGCTTTTTGGCATTGGGCGATGGTTTCCAGGCACAGGGTGGTTTTGCCGGAAGATTCCGGGCCGAAAATTTCGACGATGCGGCCGCGCGGCAGGCCGCCGACGCCCAGTGCCAGATCGAGGCCGAGCGAGCCGGTGGAAATAACCTGCAGATCTTCGTCGGGGCTGCTGCCGTCCATTTTCATGATGGAGCCTTTGCCGAACTGTTTTTCAATCTGCGCCAGGGCGGCGGCGAGGGCTTTGCTTTTGTCTTCTGCCATGATGTTCTCGTGTTTGGGAAACAGTGAAAATAAACGCGCGGATTATCGCATAAGGGGAGGCCGTCTGAAAGCGTTTCGCCCTTTCAGACGGCCTCCTGCGGCGACAAGCCGTTTATACGATTTCGGCTTTTTCGATGATAACGGGCTCTACGGGCACGTCGTCATGGTAGCCGTGGCTTTTGGTGGCGACTTTCTCGATGGCGTCCACCACGTCGAAGCCGTCGGTCACTTTGCCGAAAACGGCGTATCCCCAGCCGTGCAGGCTGGGCGAGGTGTGGTTGAGGAAGCCGTTGTCTTTGGTGTTGATGAAAAACTGCGCCGAGGCCGAGTGCGGCGCCTGGGTGCGCGCCATGGCGATGGTGTATTTGTCGTTGGAAAGGCCGTTTTGCGCTTCGTTTTCGATGGGGTCGCGGGTGGCTTTTTCGCCCATGTCGGGGTTCATGCCGCCGCCTTGGATCATGAAGCCGGGAATGACGCGGTGGAAGATTACGCCGTCGTAAAAGCCGTCTTTCACATACTGTTCGAAGTTGGCGGCGGTAAGCGGTGCTTTTTCGTGATCGAGTTCGAGGGTGATGACGCCTTTGTTGGTGGTCAGTTTGATCATGGGGTTTCCTTTATGTATACGGATGGAGGGAGGGAGGAGGCCGTCTGAAAAGGCTTTCGGGCTTTCAGACGGCCTGTACGGATTAGGGGCTGTTGACAATTGGTTTGCGAAGCGGGTTTTGCGTCAGAAAACAGCAGATGCAAGGCACAAACCGCAGCAAGGTTGGACACCTTGCGAGGATTTGCAACGCGGCAGATGCCGTTTTATGGCGGAAAAGCCGCCAAAACGCTGATTGTCAACACACCCTAATGTTGCCTGTCGAGCCAGCGTTCTGCGTCGAGGGCGGCCTGGCAGCCGGAGGCCGCGCTGGTGATGGCTTGGCGGTAGGTGTGGTCTTTCACGTCGCCCGCTGCCCATACGCCTTCGATGTTGGTTGCGCCGACATCGCCGCCGCTGCCGCCGCGCGTTTTGAGATAGCCGGTTTCGTCCATGTCGAGTTGGCCTTTGAAGATGTCGGTGTTGGGCTTGTGGCCGATGGCGATGAACACGCCTTTGACGGCGATGTCTTCGCTCGCACCGTTGTGAAACTTGATGCGCGCGCCGGTTACGCCGCTGTCGTCGCCGAGGATTTCTTCCAGCACGGCATCGGTTTTCAGAATGATTTTGCCTTCTGCCACGCGCTGCATGAGTTTGTCGATCATGATTTTTTCGGCGCGGAAGCTGCTGCGGCGGTGGATAAGGGTAACGGTGTCGGCGATGTTGGCAAGGTAAAGGGCTTCTTCTACGGCGGTGTTGCCGCCGCCGACCACGGCGACGTGCTGCTGTTTGTAAAAGAATCCGTCGCAGGTGGCGCAGGCGGATACGCCGCGTCCGGCAAAGGTTTCTTCACTGGGCAGGCCGAGGTATTTGGCGGAGGCGCCGGTGGCGACGATAAGGGCGTCGCAGGTGTATTCGCCCGCGTCGCCCGTGAGTTTGAAGGGGCGGCTTTGCAAATCGACGGTGTGGATTTGGTCGAAAACCATTTCCGTACCGAAACGCTCGGCGTGGGTTTGGAAACGCGCCATCAGCTCGGGGCCCTGCACGCCTTCGGCATCGGCCGGCCAGTTGTCCACTTCGGTGGTGGTCATGAGCTGGCCGCCCTGTTCGATGCCGGTGATGATGACGGGCTTGAGGTTGGCGCGGGCGGCGTAAACGGCGGCGGTGTAGCCTGCGGGGCCGGAGCCGAGGATGATGAGTTTGTGGTGTTGGGACATGGGTTTCCTTTCGTTGCACCTGCATGACGGAGGCCGTCTGAAAAGGCGGTTTCTCTTTCAGACGGCCTCAATGTGTAAAAAACGCTTTGAGGCCGTCTGAACGTTTATCTGCGGCGGCGGCCGCCGAAGAATCCGCCGCTGCGGCGCTGCGGGCGGTAGTTGGGCTGGGCGCGGTCGGTGGGGCGGTAGGCGCCGGCCTGTTGTCCTGCGGGGCGGCTCGGACGCAGGGAGGACGGCACGTTGGGGCGTTTGCCTTTGTATTGCTGCTCGTAGCGGCTGCGTACCTGCTGCGTGGCGGGGGTGACGGGGGCGCGGCTGAACCGGTTGGCCAGCGCGTTGCCGATAAACGCGCCTGCGGCCGCGCCGACCAGGCTTTGCAGCAGCCAGTTGCCGCTGGAATGGTCGTAAACATACTGCTGGCCGTCGCTGCCGGTAACGGTTTCGCCGTTTTTGCCTTTTTCCTGCGCTTCGGCCGACAGGGTTTCGTTTACCGCGTCGGGGTTGAGCCGGTAGACGGTTTGGTCGGCGGCGGAAGCGGCCTGCGCCTGCAATTGGGCGATTTGCTGCTGCTGGTCTTTGAGCTGCTGTTCGAGTTCGGCCTGCCTGTCGTTGCCGCAGGCGGCGAGGGAGAGGGCGGCAAGGGCGGGAAGGATGTAGCGGGTTTTCATACGGGTTCCTTGTCGTGTGTTGTGGGAATGTGCGCCTCCATATAGGGCGCGGCGGCGGGGAAATCAAGGCCGTCTGAAAACGGGCGCGGCAGATGCGGCGCTTTCAGACGGCCTCAGGCGCTATTGTCCCGACGATTCGAGTTTCTGGTGTCCCTGTTTCAGCTTGATTTTGCTTTTCAGATAGTCCAGCAGGCTCGAATACATGCGGATGGCGCTCTGCTGCGCGATTTGTTTGCGGACGAGGTTTTTCTCCTCCGCGCTTGCCTGCGGCACGGTCACCGACTGCACTTCCATCAGCACGGGCACGGGCAGTCCTTCGAGCAGAACGTAGGCCGGTTTGCCCTCTGCCGGGCGGGCTTTGGCCAGTGCGGCGAGTGCCTGCGGCGGCAGACGCATGCGGGCGTCGGCGGCGCTCAGGGTTTCGACGGGCGACCAGGCCAGCTCGGGTTTGCCGCTTTTTTGCAGCTCGGCCAGCAGTTTTTTGCCCTGCTCCTGCGCGGCTTTGGCCGATTCGCTGTTGAGGTAGGCGGCGCGCACTTCTTCTTTTGCCTGCTCAAACGAGGGCGTGCTCTCTTCGCGGGTTTCGCTTGCGCGTACCACCCAGTAGCCTTCGCCCACGGCAATCGGGTCGGAATTGTGTTTTTTCTTGAACACTTCGTCACCGAACAGGGCTTCCACCAAATCGGCGGGCAGCTGCGCCTGCTGCGCTTTGTCTTTGGTCAGCCAGTCGCCGCCTTCTTTTACCTGCAGGCCGGTTTTCTCGGCGGCGGCTTTCAGGCTGTCGGGTGAATCAAAAGCGGCCTGTTGCAGGATTTCGCGTGTTTTCGTCAGCGTCTGCCGCGCTTTCTGCCGTTTCAGATCGGCTTCGATCTGCGCTTTGGCTTCGTCGAAGCTTTCCGAGCCGCGGACGTTGTCGATGTGCACGATGTGGAAGCCTTCGTCGGTTTCCACCAGCTCTGTCGCGCCTTTGCCGAGTTTGGCAACGGCGGCTTTGAAGGCTTCGGGCAGCGGCGTGTCTTTGCCGATTGCGCCGAGGCTGCCGCCTGTCTGCGCCGTGCCTTCGTCCTGCGAATATTTGCGCGCCAGATCCGCGAAGGTGTCGGGCGCGGCTTTGGCTTCGGCCAGCACTTTTTCCGCTTCGGCCTTCACGGCGGCTTTGTCCGCTGCGGCGGCTTTAAACATGATGTGCGACACTTCGCGCTGCGCTCCGGCAGCTTTCTGCCGCTCGTCGAAGGCTTTTTTCACTTCGTCTTCGCCCACAGTCTGTTTGTCGGCCAGCGCGTCGGCGGAAAGTTCGATGTATTGGAATTTCACAGCCTGCGGGCGGACGTATTTGCTTTTGTCTTTGTCGTAATAGGCTTTGAGCGCGGCATCGTCGGCCTTCACCTGCGCGGCAAAGTTTTTCGGGTCGAGCATCACGGTACGCACGGTGCGGTCGGCCAGCACGGTTTCGGCGTAGCGCGCGTATTGCGCGTCGGTGACGATGTTGCCGTTGGCGGCGAGGTTGACGAGGTTTTGCAGCTGGAACTGGCGGCGCAGAGTATTGAGGAACTGCTCTTCGTTCATGCCGCTCTGTTGCAGGAAGTTGCGGAATTTTGTTTCGTTGAAGCGGCCGTTTTCGTCGTGGAAACCCGGATCGTCGACGATCACCTGTTTTAACTGCGCGTCGGACACGGCGATGCCCATCATTTTCGCGCCTTCGGTGAGGAAGGCGCGTTCGGTCAGCACGGTCAGGGCATCTTGCGGACTGCCCAGTTTTTCGTCGCGCTGCGCCTGCTGCACACTGTGCGTGCTGATTTTTTCGCCGCCGACTTTGACGATATAGTCCGATCCTGCGGCGATGATGCCGCCCGCGCCGAAGCCGACGAAGGTGAGCGCAATCAGACCCAGCAGGATTTTGGCCGGGCCGCGGTATTTTTCTACGGTGGAAAACATGGTGTGAATGCCGGTTGTGTAGGTAAAAAAAGGGCGCCATTGTAACCGATTTCGCCTGTACCAGAAACACGGAAAAAGGCCGTCTGAAAAGCCTGTTTCGGGCTTTCAGACGGCCTTTTGCCCGGGCGGGCGGCGGCGGCTTTTGGACTGCATCAATCAGAGAAAATTTCAAAAAGTCCGCCCGGACAGGTTCGCCCTACCCTGCTCCGTTCCGGTTTTCAGACGGCCTCAATCGGGCAAAGGCCGTCTGAAAGCAGCCTAGGGTCTGTTGGCATTCAACTTGCGGGACGGTTTTTTGAGTAAAAAATGCCCGAATGCAAGGAAAAAAGCACAGCAAGTTTGGACACCTTGCGGGCATTTTTGACGCGGCAGGCGGGTATTTTTACCAAAAACACCGCCGCAAGGCTGATTGTCAACAGACCCTAGTACCCGCCCAAAAGCTGTTCGCGGGTAAGCAGGAAGACGAAGCCGTCGCCGCCACTCGTTTCCAGCCAGGTGAAGGGCAGCTCGGGATAGGCGGCTTCGAGTTCGGCGCGGTTGTGGCCGATTTCCACCAGCAGCACGCCGTGCGGGTTGAGGAATTTGGCGGCGTGCAGCAGGATTTGCCGCGTGGCGTCGAGGCCGTCTTCGCCGCTGCCGAGCGAAAGTTCCGGCTCGTGCAGGTATTCGGGCGGCAGTTCGGCGACGGATTCGGCGTCGACGTAGGGCGGGTTGGAGACAATCAGGTCGTATGTGCCGTCCAAGCCCTCGAACAGGTCGGTGTGTATCAGGTTGACGCGCTCTTCGAGGCCGTAGTCTTCCACATTGACGGCGGCCACTTCCAGCGCGTCGAGGCTGATGTCGGCGGCGTCGACCACGGCGTCGGGATAATGGAAGGCCGCCTGAACGGCCAGACAGCCGCTGCCGGTACACAAATCGAGCACGTTGTGGACGAGTTCGTCGTATTCGATCCACAGCCGCAGCGGCTCGCCCAACAATTCGGCAATAAAGGAGCGCGGCACAATCACGCGCTCGTCGACGTAAAAATCAAAATCGCCCTGCCGCGCGTGGTGCGTCAGATAGGACACGGGCAGACGCTCTTTCACGCGCCGTTCCATCAGGCCGAGGAGCTCCTCTTTTTCAGACGGCGTCAGACGCGCATCGAGATAGGGTTCGAGCACGTCCAGCGGCAGATTGAGCGTGTGCAGAATCAGATAGGCGGCCTCGTCGTGGGCGTTGTCACTACCGTGGCCGAAAAAAAGCCCCGCTTCGTTAAAGCGGCTGACGGCGAAACGCAGCAGGTCGCGCACGGTGAAAAGGTGTTCGGCGGCTTGGGTGAACATGGTTGGCCTCGCGTTAAAAAAGGCGCGGATTATACCGCAAGGCCGCCGCGGCGGGTTTCAGACGGCCTCAGCCCGCCGCTGGACAAGGGGCTTTACATTTTGCATAATCCGTAAAATTTTGTTTGATTGTTTAAAGGAAAACCGATGAAACCCCTGTTTCTCGCCGCCGCGCTGGCCGCCCTCGGCCTGAGCGGATGCAGCAGCACCGGCGGCAAAACGCCGCAGGAAATGGTAGAGTATTCCATGGAGCGCAGCCTGTCGAAAGACTACAGCTACAATTTTTCCGCCGAAGCGCGCGTGTCGCTCACCGGCCAAAAAGACGGACTTGCCCCCAAAACGGCGCAAAAAATCACCGAAGACACGGCCAAAAAGCGGGAAACACTGGAAAAACTGCTTGCCGACGGCAAAGTGCCCGAAGACGAGCGCGTTTGGGTCGTCATGGCCGAAGCGGCCAACCTCCAACCGGGCGGCCTGGCCTACCGCGCCATCTCCCAAATCACCGACCCGCTGGCCGCCTCGCCCGCCGCCCATTCCTATTTCGACAAAAGCCGTCTGAAAGCCGAAGGCGCGGTGGACATGGCGGCGGGGAAAATCGAAATCGTGCCCGAAATCGCCGTCAAAGGCCGCAACGAAAGCCTGAACATCCGCATGCCCGTGCTGCTGGACACAAAAGACATGTCGGCCATTGTCGAGCTGCCCGAATCGGTTGCTGCCGCCATGTCGCTAACGGTTGGCGAAAAAACCGCCAAGCGCCTGCAAACCCTGCCGATGCGCTTCACGCTGCAAGACATCGACGACACAAACGAATGGGCGAAACTGCCCGTCAAATCGGCGGCCAAAGCCCTGTTCGCCGCCGCCTACCGCAGCTACGCCGATATGCCCGAAGGCACCTACACCGCCCTGCCGCTCGACGCCTACGGCCGCAGCATCGGCGCTGCCTACCGCATCGGCTATCGCGAAGACAAAGCCTTTGTCAACGCCTACACCGCCAACCTCTACAAACACTTCTCCGCCGAACTTACCCGTTTGGAAAAAGAAGCCCCCGAAACGGGCATTTCCGCCGAAGGCTACAAAGCCGTGCACGAACAGGCCGCGCAGCTGAACCGCATCTTTGCCGAAGGCTGGATGCTACCGGAAGATGCCGATACCGACAGCGAGTCCGTGCGCTCCGAAGTCGAACGCTACCGCCGTCTCAAAGACAAATACGGCAGGATGGCGCCGGTCGAAGACATGATCTGGCAGGTCGACATCTATCTCGATAGCAAAGGCCGCTTTGTCGGACATCGCCGCTACACGCAGATCAACGGCAAAGAAAACGCCTTCAATATCGACATGACTCGCAGAATGTACAACTTCGGCAAACCGAAATTCACCTTCCGCCCCGATCCCGCGCAAACCGTCAGCATGAAAGAATATGCCGACGCACTCGCCGAACGGCGTAAGAGCCGCCACGGCAACAGCGCCGACACCGGAGCAGGAAATGCCTATCCCGCCTCCCCGTGCGCCACTTACACGAAAAAACACAAACAATCCGCCGGCTGCACCAAACGCTGAACCGGGCTGTAAAGGCCGTCTGAAAGCGCAGATTCGACACAGCCGAAACCGCACTTTCAGATGGCCTTCCAAACGCGGCACCACTGATGCGGCGGCCGTAGCCAACCCGTCCGATGTGCAAACATCGTGCCGCTTTTGCTTCAATTTGCGCCGCTTTGTGTTATCGTTGCGAAAATTCCGGCAATATTATTTTCAAACCCTTTCTCCAACATCCTATCCAATCACTTAAAAAAGGTAGCTTCACAATGGAAAACTGGTCGCAAACACTGGGAGCAGGCACGCTCCTGGGCATTGCCGCGGGCGCGGTATTGCTGATTTTGCTGCTCATCGTCAAATTCCGCATCCACGCCCTGCTGACCCTGATTATCGTCAGCCTGCTCACCGCGCTGGCCACCGGTTTGCCGGTCAACCACATCGTCAACGACGTGCTGGTGAAAAACTTCGGCGGCACGCTCGGCGGCGTCGCCCTGCTGGTCGGCCTGGGCGCGATGCTCGGGCGGCTGGTGGAAACCTCGGGCGGCGCGCAGTCGCTGGCCGACGCGCTGGTGCGCGCCTTCGGCGAAAAACGCGCGCCCTTCGCGCTGGGCGTCGCCTCGCTGATTTTCGGTTTCCCCATTTTCTTCGACGCCGGGCTGATGGTAATGCTGCCCATCGTTTTCGCCACCGCGCGGCGCATGAAAGCCGAAGTGCTGCCCTACGCCATGGCCTCCATCGGCGCGTTCTCCGTGATGCACGTCTTCCTGCCGCCGCACCCCGGCCCGATTGCCGCCGCCGAGTTTTACGGCGCGAACATCGGACAGGTGCTGATGGTCGGCCTGCCTGTCGCCGTCATTTCCTGGTATTTCAGCGGCTACCTGCTGGGCAAATTGCTCGGCCGCACCATCCATGTGCCCGTGCCAGACTTTCTCAGCGGCGGCGCGCAGGACAACGACCAACCCAAAACCCCCGCCCCCGCGTCCACCGTTATCGGCATCCTGCTGATTCCCATGGTGCTGATTTTCCTCAACACCGGCTTGGCCACCCTCATCAGCAAAAAAGCGGTTGATGCGGACGAAACCTGGGTACAGATGCTGCAAATGATCGGTTCGACCCCCGTCGCCCTGCTGATTTCCGTGCTGGCCGCCATGATCGTGCTCGGCCGCAAACGCGGCGAACAGGCTTCGGCTCTGGAAAAAACCATAGATGGCGCACTCGGCCCCGTCTGCTCCGTTATCCTCATCACCGGCGCGGGCGGCATGTTCGGCGGCGTATTGCGCGCCTCGGGCATCGGCAAAGCGCTGGCCGACAGCATGGCCGACCTCGGCATCCCCGTTTTGCTCGGCTGCTTCCTCGTCGCCCTTGCCCTGCGTATCGCCCAAGGCTCGGCCACCGTCGCCCTCACCACCGCCGCCGCCCTGATGGCGCCCGCCGTGGCCGCCGCAGGCTTTAACGACTGGCAGCTTGCCTGCGTCGTCCTCGCCACCGCCGCAGGATCGGTCGGATGCAGCCACTTCAACGACTCGGGCTTCTGGCTGGTCGGCAAACTGCTCGACATGGACGTGCCCACCACCCTGAAAACCTGGACGGTCAACCAAACCCTGATCGCCGCCATCGGCTTCGCCCTGTCCGCAGCCGCCTTCGCCGTGTTTTAAGGAGCAGACATGACGGTACACTTTGTCATCATGGGCGTGTGCGGCAGCGGCAAAACCACCGCCGCCCAAGCTCTGCAAAAACAGCTCCGAGGCTGCCCCTACGCCGAAGGCGACGACTTCCACACCCAGGCCAACCGCGACAAAATGGGCGCAGGCATCCCGCTGACCGACGCCGACCGCGCCCCCTGGCTCGAAAGCCTGCGCGGCTGGATGGACGCACAGGCGCAGGCGGACGCGGCCTACTCCGTCGTCACCTGCTCCGCCCTCAAACAAATCTACCGCGACATCCTGCGCGGCGCCGAAGGCCGCGTCGCCTTCATCCACCTCGCCCCGCCGCACGATGTCAACCTGCGCCGCATGACCGCGCGCAAAGGCCACTACATGAAAGCGGGCATGCTCGATTCGCAACTGGAAATACTCGAAGAGCTCTCGGCAGACGAATACGGCGTCAAAATCGTCAACGGCGGCACACCCGCCGAAGCCGCAGCCGCCATCGCCGACTGGCTCGGCCGCGAAAACCTCGTCTGACGCCGCACACAAAAAAGGCCGTCTGAAAAACCGTGGCACAAACGGCTTTCAGACGGCCTTTTATCAGGAGTCCGCCCGTGAACACCCCCTTCCCCGACCGGTTCGACGAACTGGCACAGCTCGAAGCCGAAGCCAAAGGCGTTTTGTCCGATTTTCCACTCATCATCAACGGCCGCGAAACCCGTTTCACCTTTTACGATCCGGCGCGCCTGCGGCAGGACATCGAAGCCGAAAGCGGCAACCCCTATATCCGCATCGGCAACCTCGTCGTCCTGCCCCGCGTCAGCAAAGAAAACATCCTGCTGTTTGTTCAAGACCTGTCCGAAGCTGACGCAGACGGAAAGGCCGTCTGAAAAACGGCGGCGGCTGAAACTGTAAAAACAGCCCGAAACCCGCCGCCATGTGCCGCTTCGCCCCCTCCCCTGCGCTCACGCGGGGGAGGGTTGGGGAGGGGGTGGCATTTCGCAGAAATGCTTTTACTGCCGCAGTTCCCGCAAAAGTTGCCGCAGCGGCGCAAGTCCCCACCCTAGCCCTCCCCCGCGCGGGCGGGGGAGGGAATCAGGTAGCGGCGGCAAAGGGGCAAACGGCCTGAAAGCAAAACGGTGGCCGTCTGAAAAACGGTGGCCGTCTGAAAAACGGTGGCCGTCTGAAAAACGGTGGCCGTCTGAAAAACGGTGGCCGTCTGAAAAACGGTGGCCGTCTGAAAAACGGTGGCCGTCTGAAAAACGGTGGCCGTCTGAAAAACGGTGGCCGTCTGAAAAACGGTGGCCGTCTGAAAAACGGTGGCCGTCTGAAAAACGGTGGCCGTCTGAAAAACGGTGGCCGTCTGAAAAACGGTGGCCGTCTGAAAAACGGTGGCCGTCTGAAAAACGGTGGCCGTCTGAAAAACGGTGGCCGTCTGAAAAACGGTGGCCGTCTGAAAAACGGTGGCCGTCTGAAAAACGCCGCTTCTGTCGAAGCGGCGTTTTTCAGACGGCCTTGTGGCGGCGCGGGTTCAGCTTTTGCGTTCGGGGTGGGTCAGGTGGTAAATCTGCGCCACGGCATCGACGAGGCCGCTGTCGCCGCCGCCTTTGGACAGGGTGTGGGTGGGCGAGTGCAGGAGTTTGTTGGTGAGCTGGACGGAGAGGCGTTCGAGCACTTCTTCGGGCGAGGCGCCTTTGGCGAGCTGCTTCATGGCGTTTTCGAGAACGTGGCGGCGGGCGCGTTCGCCTTCGTCGCGCAGGGCGCGGATCAGGGGGACGTTTTCGCGGCTTCTCTGCCATTCGAGAAATTCGGCAACTTTCTGCCCCACCATGGCTTCGGCCTGCGCTGCCGCTTTCTGCCGCGCTTCGCGGCCGCTCTGTACGACTCCGGCCATGTCGTCGACGGTGTAGAGGTAGATGTCGTCGAGTTCGGCAATTTGGGCTTCGATGTCGCGCGGCACGGCCAGATCGAGCATGAAGACGGGCATTTGGTTGCGCAGTTTGAGGGCGTTTTCGACCATGCCTTTGCCGACGACGGGCAGGGGGCTGGCGGTGGAGGAGATAACGACGTCGTAGCGGTGGAGGATGGCGGGGATGTCGGCCAAAAGGCAGGGTTCGGCGTGGATGCCGAGTTTGCCGCACAATTCTTCGGCGCGCGCAAGGGTGCGGTTGGCAACGGTCATCAGGCGCGGGTTTTCGGCGGCGAAGTAGGTGGCGACGAGTTCTATCATTTCGCCCGCGCCGATAAAGAGGACGTTGAGTTTGCCCACGTCGGGGAATATTTGGGCGGCCATTTTCACCGAGGCGGCGGCCATGGAAACGGACTGCTCGCCCACGGCCGTGCCGCTGCGGATTTCTTTGGCGACGGAGAAGGTTTTTTGAAACAGGGCGTTGAGCCAGCTGCCGAGGGCATTTTGCTCCTGCGCGGTCTGCACGGCGTCTTTGAGCTGGCCGAGAATTTGCGGCTCGCCCAGCACCATGCTGTCGAGACCGCAGGCAACGCGGAAGGCGTGGCGGACGGTGTCGCTGCAACCGTAGGTGTAGAGATAGGGGCGGATTTCTTCGGGGCTGAGGGCGCGCTCTGCGGCCAGCCAGCCGGTGACGGCTTCGGCATCGCCGACGCAGTAGAGTTCGGTGCGGTTGCAGGTGGAGAGAATGACGGCTTCGCGCGCGGCGCCGCTGTCGGTCAGACCGGCAAGCGCTTCGGGCAGCGCATCGGCGGAAAACGCCAGTTTCTCGCGGATGCCCAGCGGCGCGGTTTGGTGGTTCAGTCCGATAACGGTCAGCTGCATGGCGGGAGGCGGAATGAAAAAACGGCGTATTATAGCAAATTCAGACGGCCTTTATTCATGAAAATGCAATATGAAGCCGCAGAAACGGCGGGATTGAAATAGTGTATGAAGGCCATAAACGGCCTCTCTGCGCAAAACCGCCCGCAGGATAAGGGCGTATAATCCAGAGCCGCCATAAGCCTATAATTTCAAGTTATAAACAAACCGCAAACCAAAGGAACACCGCCATGGCCGAACAGCAGAAAAACGATGCCGCCAATCCCGAACCGGAAGGCGGTTCAAGCCCCGAAACCGCCGCCGCTCCGTCGGGCGAAACCAAAGCCAAACCCGCCATCAAAATCAATGACGCAGCCGACGCGAAAGCCAAACCCGCCGCAAAAACCAAAGCGGCAGGCAAGCCCAAAGAGCAGGTGATCAAGCTCTACGAATCCGGCAAGCGCATCCATCCGAAAAAGGCCGAAGGCCGTTTTGCCAAGCTGCGCATCGCAGCCATCCTTGCCACCCAGTTTGTGTTCTACTGCATCCCGTGGTTCAACTGGTCAGGGCGGCAGGCCGTGCTGTTCGACATTCCCAACCGCCACTTCTTCATCTTCAACCTCTCCTTCGGCATGGCCGACCTGATTTACCTCGCCCTGCTGCTGATTATCTGCGCCTTCGGCCTGTTTTGGTGGACAACCGTGGCCGGACGCCTGTGGTGCGGCTACGCCTGCCCGCAAACCGTGTACACCGAAATCATGCTGTGGATAGACCACTTCGTCGAAGGAGACCGCAACAAGCGCCTGAAACTCGACAAAGAACCGTGGAACGCGCGCAAAATCCGCATCAAGCTCACCAAATACCTGCTGATTTTCGCCGTCTGCGCCTGGACGGGCATCACCTTCGCCGGCTGGTTCACCCCCATCCGCGACTTCGTGCCCGCCCTCTTTAACGGACAGGCGGGCGGCGGCGCCCTCTTTGCCGCCGCCTTCTACGGCTTCGTCACCTGGCTCTTCGCCCACCAGATGCGCGAACAGGTGTGCAAACACATGTGTCCCTACGCCCGCTTCCAAAGCGCAATGTTCGACCCCGACACCCTCATCATCTCCTACGACACCGAACGCGGCGAGCCGCGCGGCGCACGCAAGAAAAACGTCGGCCGCGACGAAACCGATTTGGGCGACTGCATCAACTGCACCATGTGCGTGCAGGTCTGCCCCGTCGGCATCGACATCCGCGACGGCCTGCAATACGAATGCATCGGCTGCGCCGCCTGCATCGACGCCTGCGACGACATCATGGACAAAATGGGCTATCCGCGCGGCCTTATCCGCTACACCACCGAAAATGTCCTCGAACACAAATACGGCGACGGCGACATCAAAAAACAACTGCTGCGCCCGCGCGTTATCGGCTACGGCGCCGTCCTGGCCGTGGTCGTTACCGCCTTCCTCGTCGGCGTGGCCACCCGCCAGACCCTGCGCGTCGACATCATTAAAGACAGGGGCGTGATGGTGCGCGAAAACAGCAAAGGCTGGCTGGAAAACGCCTACAACCTGCGCATCATCAACAACAGCGAAAAAGAGCAGACCGTCACCGCCGCCGTCGCCGGTTTCGACGACATCGCCCTCACCGGCCTGCCCGAAGGCGGCGTCAAAGTCGGCGGACGCGAAACCCTCACCATCCCCGTGCAGGTTTCCACCATCCCCGAATACGCCGACAAAGGCAGCCACTCCATCGAATTCACCTTCACCTACCGCGAAGAAGGCAGCGCCGAAGGCCACACCATCACCGAAAAATCCAACTTCATCGGAGAATGACCGTGAACGGGCAAACCCCTAAACCCTGGTACAAAGAACCCTGGCCGTGGCTGCTGATGTCCGGCCCCGCCATCGTCGTCGTTGCCGCCTTCGTCACCCTCTGGCTGGCCGCCAGCAACAGCTCCGACCTCGTCAGCGACGACTACTACAAAGACGGCAAACACATCGACCTCGACATCAAGCGCGACACCGCCGCCATCGAACGCGGCATCAACGCCCAAGTGCTCATCAGCCCCGACGGCAGCGCCGTGCGCGTCTACCTTTCCGGCCGCTTCGAAAACAGCGTGCCCGTCAAACTGACCCTGATGCATCCGGCGAAAAAAGAATTCGACCAAAGCATCGTCCTGCAAAAATCCGCCGCCCCGCCCTCGGGCGACAAAACCGAATTTACCGGACGCTTCGCCACCCTGCCTCCCACCCAACACTGGTACGTCCGCCTCGAAGACACCGCCCGCATCTGGCGCGTGGAAAACAAATGGATTACCGGCCAGGGCGGCTCGGTCAGCCTCGCCCCGGTGAAAAACCTCGCCAACGCGGCGCAGCAGCGCTAGGGGATTGACATTCGGCATTGCGGCAAGAGGCCGTCTGAAAGCTTAAACCGCCGTCATTCCCGCGCAGGCGGGAATCTTTTACCGGTTACGGACGCATGGTTTCACTACCGTGTGTTGCGGCTCAGACAAGATTCCCGCCTGCGCGGGAATGACGGAACACATCGGCGGCTTGGAGCGAGACCGGACAAAGTTTTAACAGCATGGAAAATGTCGGGTTTCCAAACCCTGCCTGACTATAAAAGGCCGTCTGAAAATATTTCAGACGGCCTTTCTGCATTCAAATTAAACGGCTTACAGATTCGGATTGACGATAATCTTCACCGCCGATTCGTTATTGTGAATCAGCCGCTCGAAGCCTTCCGAAACCAGCTCGTCGAGTTTGATGCGCTGGGTGATGAAAGGTTCGAGATTGATTTTGCCTTCTTCCACCAATTTGATGGTTTCCTGATGGTCGTTGCAGTAGGCGATGGTGCCGCGCACGTCCAATTCCTTCATCACCACGCTGTGCACGTTGATGGTGGCCGGATGGCTCCAAATCGACACAATCACCATTTTGGCGGTGGGTTTGCAGGCTTCAATCAGCGTGTCCATCACTTTGTTGACGCTGGTGCACTCGAAGGCCACGTCCACGCCTTCGCCGTTGGTGAGTTTCTTCACTTCTTCCACTACGTCCACTTCCGACGGGTCGAGAATGTGGTCGGCCACACCGGCTTCGCGGGCTTTGTCTTTGCGCGCTTTGCTCAATTCGGTGATGATGACTTTCAAGCCTTTGGCTTTCAGAACCGCCGCCAGCAGCAGACCAATCGGACCCGCGCCGCCCACCAGTGCCGTGTCGCCCGCTTTCGCGCCGCTTCGCACATAGGCGTGGTGGCCGACGGACAGCGGTTCGATCAATGCGGCTTGGTCAAGCGGAATTTTGTCGGAAATCGGATGCACCCAGCGGCGTTTGACGGCGATTTTTTCGGACAAGCCGCCGCCGCAACCACCCAAGCCGATGAAGTTCATGTCTTTGGAAAGATGGTAGTTGCTGCCCGGGCCGGTCGGCACGTCATCGCGCACGATGTAAGGTTCGACCACAACGTGCTGGCCGACTTTGATGTCGTCCACGCCTTCGCCGACGGCATACACCACGCCGGAAAATTCGTGTCCCATCGTTACCGGCGCCGATTCGCCGGAAATCGGGTGCGGGTGGCCGCAGGGCGGAATGAAGATCGGGCCTTCCATAAATTCGTGCAGGTCGGTGCCGCAGATGCCGCACCAGGCCACATTGATGCCGACCGTGCCGGGGGCGACGGTGGGTTCGGGGATGTCTTCGATGCGGATGTCGCCTTTGTCGTAGAAACGTGCTGCTTTCATGAGTCTGCTCCTTATTTGAGGTAGGAAGAAAACCGGGCAGGTTGTGCGGGCAGGCGCGGCCGCGGGGCGGGAGGTCTGCCGGACAGCCCGAACCGGCAGTGAAACGTTTGTTTCGGCAGCATTCTACT
Organism: Neisseria sp. 23W00296; assembly: GCF_044772855.1. Taxonomy (NCBI): domain Bacteria; kingdom Pseudomonadati; phylum Pseudomonadota; class Betaproteobacteria; order Neisseriales; family Neisseriaceae; genus Neisseria; species Neisseria sp. 23W00296. Next base: position 1,621,110 of record NZ_CP173024.1, read on the forward strand.
CCCGCCGCCGTGCTTTGGAGAGAGCGGCGGCACGAAAGATTTTTTTGCAAAACGGCCGTGCAGATGCAGCGGCCGAATGCAGCCGACCGAACTGCGGTATCTGAAAAGTTGAGGCCGTCTGAATGTTGTGGCCGTCTGAATGTTGTGGCCGTCTGAATGTTGTGGCCGTCTGAATGTTGTGGCCGTCTGAATGTTGTGGCCGTCTGAATGTTGTGGCCGTCTGAATGTTGTGGCCGTCTGAATGTTGTGGCCGTCTGAATGTTGTGGCCGTCTGAAAAACGCCGCTTCTGTCGAAGCGGCGTTTTTCAGACGGCCTTTGGCGGTATCAGTCGAGCAGCAGGCTGTCGTCGGCGATCTGTTCGCCGCGCGTCTGCTCGAACAGGGCAAGCAGGTCGGCAACGTCCATGCCCGCGCGTTCGCTGCCGCCGACGTCCAGCACCACCCTGCCCCGGTGCAGCATGACGGTGCGGCTTCCGTAATCGAGCGCCTGGCGCATGGAGTGGGTGACCATCATGGCAGTGAGGCGGTTTTCGGCGATGATTTTTTCTGTGAGTTCGAGCACGAAGGCGGCGGTTTTCGGGTCGAGGGCGGCGGTGTGTTCGTCAAGCAGCAGGATTTTGCTCGGGCGCAGGCTGGCCATCAGCAGGCTGACGGCCTGGCGCTGGCCGCCGGAGAGCAGGCCGATGCGGTCGGTGAGGCGGTTTTCCAGACCGAGTTTGAGCATGGCGAGTTTTTCGCGGAAGAGTTCGCGGTTTTGCCGGTTGAGGGCGAAACCGAGGCCGCGCCTGCTGCCGCGCGCGTAGGCCAGCGCCATGTTTTCTTCGATGCTGAGGGCTTCGCAGGTGCCGGCGATCGGGTCTTGGAAGACGCGGGCTACAAAGTGGGCGCGTTTGTGGGCAGGCTCGCGGGTGACGTCGCGGCCGTCGATGGCGATGCTGCCGCTGTCGACGGCGATGTCGCCGCTGACGGCGTTGAGCAGGGTGGATTTGCCCGCGCCGTTGCTGCCGATAACGGTGACGAACTCGCCTTCGCGGATGTGCAGGCTCATGCCGCGCATGGCGGGATTGGCCATCGGCGTGCCGGCGTTGAAGGTGACTTTGAGGTTGTCGGCGCACATCATGGGGCGGGTTTCCTTTTTTTCAGACGGCCTTTGAGCGCGGGGATTTGCAGGGCGGCAACAACCAGGAGGGCGGTGATGAGGTTGAGGTCGGTGGGGCGCACGCCGAGGTTTTGCAGGGCGTCGTTGCCCAGGGCAAAGGCGATGAGCAGGCGGTAGACGACGGCGCCGATCACGGCGGCGAGGGTGACGAAGACGATGCGTTTGGCGGGCAGTAGGTTTTGGCCGATGATAACGGCGGCCAGGCCGATAACGATGGTGCCGATGCCGCCGGTGATGTCGGCGCTGCCGCTGGTTTGCGCGAACAGGGCGCCGCCGAGGGCGACGAGGGCGTTGGAGAGCGCCATGCCGAGGATGATCATTTTGCCGGTGTTGACGCCTTGGGCGCGCGCCATGCGTTCGTTGACGCCGGTGGCGCGCACGGCGAGACCGGTTTTGGTGTTGAAAAACCAGTCGAGCAGCAGCTTGGCCGCCAGTACGAAAGCGGCGGCGACGAGGGGCTGCACCCAATATTGGTTGGAAAAATCGGCGGCGACAAAGGGGGAGAAGACGCTGGGGCTGTCGATAAGCGGCAGGTTGGGCGAGCCGCCGGCGATACGCAGGTTGACAGAATAAAGCGCCACCATCACCAAGATGCCCGCGAGCAGCGGCAGGATTTTCAGGCCGACGTGCAGCCAGGCGGTGGCCGCGCCCGCCGCCGCGCCCGCGAAGGCGGCGAAAAGGCAGGCAATCCAGGGGTTGACGCCCGCGCCGACGGACACGGCGAACACGATGGCGCCCAGCGGGAAGCTGCTGTCGGCGGTGAGGTCGGGGAAGTCGAGGATGCTGAACGAAATCAGCACGCCGAGGGCGACCAGGGCGTAAATCAGGCCGGTCTCGATACCGCCGAAGAAGGCTATCAGGCTCATGGTTTGTCGGTTCTTTCGCGCTTGCGCTCGATGTTTTCAGACGGCCTCATGTGTACCTGAGGCCGTCTGAAAACGCGTGGCGCTTATTCTTTCACTTCTTTTGCCGTTTTCAGCAGCGCTTCGGGCAGGGCGATGCCCAGCGCGGCGGCGTGTTTTTTGCTGAGGTAGAGTTCGAGGCTGTCGAGTTTTTCCGAGGGCAGTTCGCCCGGTTTTTTGCCTTTGAGCACGGCGGCGGCGAGTCTGCCCGCCTGCTGTCCCGTGCCGAAGGAGTCCATGCCGAGAGCCGCGACGGCGCCGCGTGTGACGGAATCGGCGTCGGAGGCCACCAGCGGGATTTTCATTTCGACGGAGGCTTTGTACATGGATTCGTAGGCGGAGACGACGTTGTTGTCGAGCGAGGTGAAAATCACGTCGGCCTTGCCGCCCAGGCTGCGGGCGGCGGTGAGCACGTCGGCAGAGCGGGCGGCGGGCGCTTCGGCCACTTGCAGACCCTGTTCGGCCGCTTTGGCTTTCAGGCGTTCGAGCACGGTGACGGAGTTGACTTCGCCGGGGCTGTAAACGTAACCGATGGTTTTCAGATTGGGCACGAGCTGTTTCATCAGGTCGATTTGCGGGCCGACGGGCAATTCGTCGGACACGCCGACGATGTTGCCGCCCGAAGGCTCGAAGTTGGCGATGAGTTTGGCGGCAACGGGGTCGGTGACGGCGGTGAAAATGACGGGAACGGTTTTGGTGGCTGCTGCTGCGGCCTGCGCGCTGGGGGTGGTGATGGCGACGATGGCGTCGGGCTGGTCGCCGGCGAATTTTTTCGCAATCTGCGCGGCATTGGCGGTGCTGCCCTGCGCACTTTGGAAGTCGACGGTGAGGTTTTTGCCTTCTTCGAAGCCTTCGCTTTTCAGACCGTCGATCACGCCGGCGCGGATGGTGTCGAGGGCGGGATGGTCGGCGATGGCGGTGATGGAGATTTTTTTCGTATCTGCCGCCGCAGGCTCAGACGCACCGTCGGCAGGAGAAGCATTTTGTTCGGCGGGCGAGCAGGCGGCCAGTACGGCGGCGACAAGCGCGGCGGGGATGGCGGACAGGAAGGCGGCTTTGGCGGTCATGACGACGGGGATTCCATGCGTGTGAAAAGGCGCGATTATAGCGTTTTTTTGTAAGTTTTTGTCAGCGCGGCATAAGGCCGTCTGAAAACGCAAATCGGCGTTTTCAGACGGCCTGTTTGATACTTCGTTGACACTCCGCTTTCAGACGGCCTCCGCGCCCTCTTCCGCTTGCGCCGCATTTTCCTGCGGCGCTTCCAGCTTGGCCAGACGCGCTTCCAGTTCGGCCAGTTTTGTGCGGGTTTTGATCAGCACCTGCTGCTGGATGTCGAACTCTTCGCGCGTCACCAGATCCATTTTGTTGAACGCGCTGCCGAGCATGGCTTTGACGTTTTTTTCCACGTCTTTGGCCGGGCTTTCGGCGATGGTGGCGCTGATTTTGGCGGAGACTTCTTCGAGGATTTTCGAACCGAACATGGCTGCTTCCTTTAATGGCTGAACGATGGTAAGGCGGGCGATTGTAGCGGGAAAGAGGCCGTCTGAAAAGTTGCGGCACGGCGGCGTTTCTTTTGCAAAAAGGCTGTTTTTCCTGACGGGAAACGTCCGCTGCCGCCGAAACTTGCTACAATCGGTTTCCCTTTAACACCCGTTCTCAAGGAGAAAACGATGAAAAAAATCCTGTTTGTTTCCGTATTGGCCGCCGCGGCCGCCGCAGCTTGTGCCGCGCAATACGAAATCGACCCCTTCCACACCAACGCCCGTTTCGAAATCGACCATTTCAGCACCAGCAGCAATGTCGGCGGCGTGTACGAAGTCAGCGGCAAGGTAACGTTTGATGCGGCAAAAAAAACCGGCTCGGTGGAAGCCGTGATGCCGCTCGCCAACCTGCAATCGAGCAGCACGGCGTTCACCAAACATCTGAAATCGGCCGACCTGTTTAACGCGGAAAAATATCCGGAAATGCGTTTCGTGTCGGACAAATTCGTCTTCAACGGCAAAAAAGTCGCCGCCGTGCAGGGCAAACTCACCATGCTGGGCAAAACCCATCCGGTAACGCTCAAAGCAACCAAATTCAACTGCTATGTCAATCCGATGAAAAAGGCCGAAGTGTGCGGCGGCGATTTCACCGCGCTGATCGACCGCACACAGTGGGGCATGGATTATCTGGTATCCGCCGGCATGACGAAAAATGTGAAGCTGGCGATTCAGATCGAGGCGGTGAAGAAATAGGCCGTTTGAACGCAAAACGGCAGGCCGTCTGAAAGCGCCGCTTCGGCGCAGCCAAAACGGGGAGGCGTGTTAAAATCCGCGGCCTTGTTTTTCAGACGGCCTGCTTTTTTGCGCGCCCGAAGGCCGTCTGAATCTCCCCCTTCCCCACCACACTATGATTCCATCCGACTTCATCGACGAGCTTTTGGCCAAAATCGACATCGTCGACATCATCGACGAACAGGTGCCGCTGAAAAAAGGCGGCGCAAACTACATGGCCTGCTGCCCGTTTCACAAAGAAAAAACGCCGTCGTTTTCCGTGAGCCCCAGCAAACAGTTTTACCACTGCTTCAGCTGTGGCGCGCACGGCTCGGCCATCGGCTTCATCATGGAGCATCAGGGGCTGTCGTTTCCCGAAGCGGTGCAGTATCTGGCCGACCGCGCGGGCATGGTTGTGCCGCGTGTGCGCGGGCAAAGCGACAATCCCGAAATCCGCGCTGAGCGCAAAAAAAAGCAGCAGACGCTGGAAGAAACCACCGCCGCCGCCGCCGATTTTTACGCCGGACAACTCAAGCTGCACGCCGCCGCGCAACAATATCTCGACACGCGCGGCCTGAGTGCGGAAATCACCGCCCGCTACGGCTTGGGCTACGCGCCCGACGGCTGGACGCCGCTCGCACAAGTGTTCCAGCCCTACCCCAACACCGCGCTGGTCGAAAGCGGCATGGTCATCCACAACGAAGAGCAAGGCCGCCATTACGACCGCTTCCGCCACCGCATCATGTTCCCCATCCGCGACGCACGCGGCCAGGTTATCGGCTTCGGCGGGCGCGTGCTCGACGACTCCAAACCCAAATATCTCAACTCGCCCGACACGCCGCTGTTTGACAAAGGCAAAAACCTCTACGGCCTCTACGAAGGCCGCGCCGCCGTCAAAGAAGCGGGGCGGATTTTGGTGGTCGAAGGCTATATGGACGTGGTCGCGCTGGCGCAGTTCGGCATCGGCTACGGCGTGGCCGCGCTGGGTACGGCCACCACCGCCGAACATGTCAAAATCCTGATGCGTCAGGCCGACAGCATTTATTTCTGCTTCGACGGCGACGCGGCCGGACGCAAAGCCGCATGGCGCGCGCTGGAAAACGCCCTGCCCCAGCTCAAAGACGGCAAAGCGCTGCATTTTCTCTTCCTGCCCGAAGAACACGACCCCGACAGCTACATCCGCGCCTACGGCAAAGCGCAGTTTGAAGACGCGCTGATACACCAAAGCAAACCGCTGTCGGAATACTTCTGGCACGCGCTTTCAGACGGCCTCAACCTCAACACCCAAGAAGGCAAGGCCGAATTGGTGAAAACCGCCTCGCCGCTTCTGGCGCAGATTACCGCGCCTGCGCTCGCGTTTTTGTTGAAACAGACATTGAGCGAACTGGTCGGCATCGATCCCGCCAACCTCGCCCACCTGCTCGGCCAGGAAGCACCCAAGCGGCACGTCAAAGCCAAAAGCTACAAGCTGCCGCCGCCCGCCATGTCCGGCCGTCCGCAGATACTCACGCTGACACAGCAGCTTATCCGCAGCCTGATGGCCAACCCCGCCTGGGTCGTCCATGTCCGCCTGCCCGAATATTTCGTCCTCGACGGCGACGCCGCCTGCCTCGCCAACATCGCCGACTTCATCCGCAGCAGCCCCGCCCTGCCCGCCCACGCGCAGATTTGGGAACACTTCCGCGGCAGCACCGGCGAACAGATCCTGCGCGGCATCTACCGCAACGGCGGCGCCGACGGAGACGGCGCGGGCGAAGAAGACGAAGCCGCCTTCGCCGAAGGCATGGACAAACTCGCCAAAGCCTTCAAAACCGCCCAAATCGACACCCTAAAACGCAAAGCCGCCGCCGAAGGACTGGATGCGGCGGAAAAACAACTGCTGCTGAAACTGCTGGCTGAGAGGTGAAACCGTTCCCGCCTGCGCGGGAATGACGTTTCTGAAACCTGTTCCTTCTCCTGCTTACAGGATGGGCGGGGGTGATTTGAACGGCATCGATGCGGCGGCAGACAAGCGGTTCTGCGAACCGCCACCCCCTCCCCAGCCCTCCCCCGCGCTTTGGGCGCAGGGGAGGGAGCAGGACGGCTGCGCGACAGCCGAAAATTCAAGAGGCCGTCTGAAAGGGAAACTCCGACGAAGTTAAACACAGTTTCTGTCAAACCAAAATCCGAAAGGCCGTTCCCGCCTTCGCGTGAATGACGTTTCTGAAACCGCCAATCCCGCCGCGCACCAAACTCCCTCCCCTGCGCCAAAGCGCGGGGGAGGGCTGGGGAGGGGGTGGCGGTTCGCAGAACTGCTTTTGTGCCGTTTCTGCAAAAGTGGCCGCAGCGGCGGGACCCCCCAGTCTGCCCCGTTTATGCCCCAACGGGGTACAGGCGGATAGGGAACACGTTTTCAGAAACGTCATTCCCGCGCAGGCGGAAACGGCCTTTGCGGCCGTCTGAAAACAAGTGCGGCGCGGCTCATAGGTAGGGAGTGTCGCCCCCCAAGGCGACGCACGCATCATTCGTGGATTACGTCCCTGAGGCCGTCTAAAGCCGCAAAAAACCGCGTGCGTTGCTGCGCAACACACCCTACAGCCCGATTGGATCTGAAAGCGTTGAGGCCGTCTGAAAGGGGTGAGGCCGTCTGAAAAAACCTGCTTCGCAGGTTTTTTCAGACGGCCTCTTTGCCGTTGCGGCGGCGGTTTGCGGTTTATACGGTTTCGGCGGCGTCGGCTTGCGGCCGGGGTTTGCGCAGCTCTTCCACTTCGTCGAGCAGGCGCATGATGAGGCCGAGGGCGGGAATGCCGGCGTCGAAGTCGCGGCTGATGCGGGCGGCGCGGCGGACACGGGCGAGTTGGAAGCCGCTGAACTGCGCCTGTTCGGGACGGCCTTCGATGCTGATGATGTCTTCTTCTATCAGTTCGAGCAGCCATTCGCGGCGGCATTGTCCGATGCGGACGATTTCTTCAAAGCTGAGGGTGATGTCGGTTTGCATGGTGTTTGTCCTTTGCGGTGTCAGGCTGGGTGGCCGAAGTGGGCGGCAAGCTGCTCCCAGGCGCGGCGGTCGGCTTCGCTTTCGGCTTTGGGTACGGTGATGCGGATGGTGAGGTATAGGTCGCCCGCTTCTTTGGCGGGGATGCCTTTGCCTTTGAGGCGGATGGTTTTGCCGCTTTGGCTGTCGGCGGGCAGGCTGACTTGCAGGCGGCCGCCGGCGGTGGGGACGATGATTTTGCCGCCGAGCACGGCTTCCCAGGGTTTGACGTCGATGGTTTGGTAGACGTCTTTGCGGTTTTTGACGTAGAGATCGGGGCGCTCGTGGAATTTGATTTTGAGGTAGAGGTCGCCGTCGGCGCCGCCGTTGCGGCCGGGCAGGCCTTGTCCGGCAAGGCGTATCTGCTGGCCTTCGCTGATGCCCTGCGGGATTTTGACGTTGAGGGTTTTTTCGCGGTAGACGGGGCGGCCGTATTCGTCGGCGGAGGGGACGTTGAGGGTGAGGGTGCGCTCGGCGCCGGTGTAGGCGGCGTAGATGTCGACGGCGAGTTCGGCGTGCTGGTCCTGCCCTTTTTCGGGGCCTTCGGGGCGGCTTTGTGCGCGGCTGCCGAAGGCGGAGAAGAGGTCTTCGAAGTTGAAGTCGCCCGCGCCGAAGGGTTCGCCGCCGCGGTATTCGTAGCGGAAGCCGCCGTCGGCGAAACCGTTTGCATCAAAGCCCTGGCCGAAGGAGCTGCCGCCCGCGCGTCCGTAGGGGTTGGCCTGTTCTTCGTCGTAGGCGGCGCGTTTTTCGGTGTCGGACAGGGTTTCGTAGGCGCGGTTGATTTCGGCGGTGCGCCCGGCGGCGTCGGGTTCTTTGCTGACGTCGGGATGGTATTTGCGCACGAGTTTGCGGTAGGCTTTTTTGATGGTGTCGGCGTCGGCGGTTTTGTCGACGCCGAGTATTTCGTAGTAGCTTTTTTCTGCCATACGGATGTCCTCTGTAATTTGGTTTCAATTCGGCTGCCATGATGGGGGCGGGGCACCGGGATTCAAGGCGCGGCGGCGGGGAAAAACGGCAGGCCGTCTGAAACGGGTGTTTTGCTTTCAGACGGCCTAAATTTTACGCCTCTTCACGCTGCCACAGGGTTTTCTGGGCGAAGACGAGTTTGTTGTCGGTGTATTTCACGCTGTCGAGTTCGAGCTGCCAAACGTCGGTTTTCAGCGCCATGGCTTTGGCCAGCGGGTGTGTTTCCGTGTAGAGCGCCAGCGCGTTTTTGCGCGCTTCGCCTTCGAGCCGCAGGGCGCGGGCGGAGAGCTGGATGCCGCTGATTTGGCGGAAGCCTTCGGGCTGTCCGGCGATGGTGGCGGCCACCTGCGGCGAGGCCGACATCAGGCGGCCGTGACGGCTGTTGCGCGAGGTGAGGACGATCAGGCGGGCGGCGGCTTCGTCGAAGGCGTAGAAGCAGCAGGCGCTCCAAATTTCGCCCTCTGCTGCCGCGGCAATGCTGACGACGCGGTTGGCGCGGAAGAAGGCGGCGGTGTTTTCGGGCATGCTCTGCACGGTTTTTCCTTTCTCAATCTGTTTCCAATACGTTTTCAGACGGCCTGAAACGGACGGCATTTTAACCGAAAGGCCGCTTTGGTTTACAATGCCGCCCTTTCAGACGGCCTCTAAAAGGACTCTTCTTATGACCATTATCGTCACCGGCGCGGCCGGCTTTATCGGCAGCAACATCGTCAAAGGGCTCAACGCGCGCGGCATCACGGATATTGTCGCCGTGGACAATCTGTCAAACGGCCAAAAATTCAAAAACCTTGCCGACTGCGACATCGCCCATTACCTCGACAAAAACGAATTCATCCGCCAGGTGCGCGACCATATTTTCCCCTTCTCCGACATCGAAGCCGTGTTCCACGAAGGCGCGTGTTCCGACACCATGAACCACGACGGCCGCTATATGATGGACAACAACTACCAGTACACCCTCGATCTGCTGGACTGGTGTCAGGACGAGCGCATCCCGTTTCTTTACGCATCCAGCGCGGCCGTGTACGGCAAGGGCGAAACCTTCCGCGAAGAGCGCGAACACGAAGAGCCGCTGAATGTATACGGCTATTCCAAATTCCTCTTCGACCAAGTCGTGCGCCGCCGCATCGCCGAAGGGCTCAGCGCGCAGGTGGCGGGCTTCCGCTACTTCAACGTCTACGGCGCGCGCGAGCAGCACAAAGGCCGCATGGCTTCCGTCGCCTTCCATCATTTCCACCAATACCGCGAACGCGGCTACGTCGAACTCTTCGGCAGCTACGACGGCTACGGCAGCGGCGAACAGAGCCGCGACTTCGTCAACGTCGAAGACGTGGTAAACGTTAACCTGTTCTTCCTCGACCACCCCGAACAATCCGGCATTTTCAACCTCGGCACCGGCCGCAGCCAGAGCTTCAACGAGCTGGCCGCCGCCACCGTCAACGCCTGCCGCGCCGCCGAAGGCAAGGAAAAACTCGGCCTGGCCGAACTGGTGGCGCAGGGTCTGATCCGCTACACCGAATTTCCCGACGCGCTCAAAGGCAAATACCAAAGCTTCACCCAAGCCGACATCGCCCGCCTGCGCGACGCGGGCTACGCGCAAGACTTCCTCACCGTCGAACAGGGCGTGGAGCGCTACGTCGACTGGCTGCGCGAACACTGAACCTGAGGCCGTCTGAAAAGAGGTTTAAACCCTTTTCAGACGGCCTCTTTTTTTCCGACACACACATGAGACACAACATGGACAAACTCAAAGCATTCAGCGACTTTTTCGGCAAAACCTTCGCCCTGTGGGCGGCGCTCACCGCCCTTGCCGCCTACGCGCAGCCCGAACTCTTCCAATGGGTGAAACCCCTTATCCCGTGGCTGCTGGGCATCGTCATGTTCGGCATGGGGCTGACCCTCAGCCCGTCCGACTTCAAAATCCTCGGCCGCCATCCCAAATCCGTGCTGGTCGGCGTTGCCGCGCAGTTTGTCATTATGCCGCTCACCGCCTTCGTACTGGCCAAAGCCCTCGGCCTGCCGCCGCAGATTGCCGCCGGCGTCATCCTCGTCGGCGCCTGCCCGGGCGGCACCGCGTCCAACGTCATGACCTTCCTCGCCCGCGGCAACGTCGCCCTTTCCGTTGCCGTCACCTCCGTCTCCACCCTGCTCGCCCCTGTGCTGACGCCCGCCGTTTTCTACCTGCTGGCACACCAGTGGCTCGACATCTCCGCCGCCGCCATGCTGGTGTCCATTTTGGAAATCGTGCTGCTGCCCATCGTGCTGGGCGTGTTGGCCAACACCTTCCTGCACCGGCAGACACAGGCCGCGGCCGACGTGCTGCCGCTGGTGTCGGTATTGGCCGTGGCGCTGATTCTCGGCGGCGTCGTTGCCGTCAGCAAAGACAAAATTGCCGAAGCCGGCCTGCTGATTTTCGGCGTGGTCGTGCTGCACAACTGCATCGGCTACCTCCTCGGCTTCTTCGCCGCCAAACTCTGCGGCCTGCCCTATGACGAACAGAAAACCCTGTCCATCGAAGTCGGCATGCAAAATTCCGGCCTCGCCGCCACACTGGCGCTCAAATACTTCGACCCCGTCGCCGCCGTGCCCGGCGCGATTTTCAGCGTGTGGCACAACGTCTCCGGCTCGCTGCTGGCATCCTACTGGGCAGCCAAAGCCGACCGCGCCGCCGGTAAGAAATAAAACACGGCAAAAGGCCGTCTGAAAAACCCAAACAGGTTTTTCAGACGGCCTTAATTTTGCCGGCACGCATTCGGCACAACGACAGAGGCCGTCTGAAAGCACGTTTGTCCTTTCAGACGGCCTCAAACCGCATACCGCACTACGCACCGAACAATGCGCCGTAGTCGTTATCCTGTTTGCGGTAGGGCAGGCGGATGTCGACGCGGTAGATGCCGATGTCGTCCAGCGCCGACAGTTTCAGCTCGGCGTCATTGTCGTACATGATGTCCAGACGCTCCTGCAAATTTTTCAGCGCCATCGAATTGCCGCGGTGCGCCTTTTGCGTGTTTTCCATGTTTTCGTGCGGCGTGTAGGGATTTTCGATGCGGATATACAGCCAGTGTCCCTGCAAAGCGGTTTTCACCACAATATTGCCGGGACGGGCGGTGGTTTCCACGCCGTGGAAAACGGCGTTTTCCAGCAGCGGCTGCAACAGCAGTTGCGGCGTTTCCGCATCGTCGGGCGCTTCGTGCAGCCACTCGACCTGCACGCGGTGCGGCCCCATGCGGATTTGTTCGATGGCGATGTATTCCTGCGCCCATTCGATTTCCTGTCCCAGCGTGCTGAACTGGTTGCCCTCGCGCAGCTGGGCGCGGAACAGGTTGGCGAGGTTTTCCAGCAGGGTTTCCGCGTCATACGGACGCAGGCGGATGAGGCTGATGGCGGCGTTGAGGCTGTTAAAGAGAAAATGCGGGCGGATGCGGGCGGTGAGCGCGGTGAGCCGTGCTTCGGAAACGGCGGGCGACAGGGCGCGCAGGCGGTTGGCCTCGAAATACATGGCAAAGAGCACGCCGACGGTGTAGATAACCAAATGCTGAACGAAATGGGTGCGCTCACCCAATATGACGAAATCGACGACGAAAAGCTGCACCAGGCAAAACAGCAGGTTGAGCACCGCACCCTGCGGATGGCGGACGAGATAGCGGTCGGTGAAATAACCGGTAACGGCGTTGGCCGCCACCAGCGGCACGAGCCAGGCGGCGTGCTGCCACACCAGCATCCCATAGGGCGCACCGCTGCCGGAAATCAGCGGCAGCAGCAGCACACCTGCGGCGCAAAAAAAGAAAATCCGCACGGCCGTGCCCAAATTGCGCATATCGGGAACCGCAAACCACGCGTTTATTTGACGTATAATGTGCATTTCTTAATAGTAATTCGACTGACAAAATCCGCGCATTATATATGTTTCGACATGCAGAGCCATATATTAAAAGTGCCCCGATTCGGATAAAGTCAGGCTCCCCCGCCGCCAAACGGCGGGGCTCCAACCTTCAAGGAAATATTTGATGAACAGCAACAAAACATGGTCGGGAAGATTCAACGAACCCGTGTCCGAGCTGGTGAAAAAATACACCGGCTCGATTGATTTCGACAAACGTTTGGCCGAATGGGACATCCAAGGCTCGCTGGCGCACGCCGAAATGCTGCGGCAGGCGGGCGTGTTGTCGGACGAAGACGCCGCCGCCATACGACAGGGCATGACAGAAATCCTGGCCGAAATCGCAGCGGGCAAAATGGCCTGGTCGCTCGATTTGGAAGACGTGCACATGAACATCGAACGCCGCCTCACCGACAAAATCGGCGACGCGGGCAAACGCCTGCACACCGGCCGCAGCCGCAACGACCAAGTCGCTACCGACATCCGCCTGTGGCTGCGCGACCAAATCAGCATCATCCGCAGCCTGATACGCGACCTTCAGACGGCCTTAATCGAGCTGGCCGAGCAACACGCCGATACCGTGATGCCCGGTTTCACCCACCTGCAAGTCGCCCAACCCGTGAGCTTCGGCCACCATATGCTGGCCTATGTGGAAATGCTCGGCCGCGACGACGAGCGCATGGCCGACTGCCGAGGCCGCGTCAACCGTATGCCCTTGGGCGCGGCCGCGCTGGCGGGCACAACCTATCCGATTCGGCGTGAGATTACCGCCGAAATCTTGGGCTTTGAGCAAATCTGCCAAAATTCCCTCGATGCTGTATCAGACCGCGATTTCGCCATTGAGTTCACCGCCGCCGCCTCGCTGGTGATGGTGCACTTGAGCCGCCTGTCGGAAGAGTTGATTTTGTGGATGAGTCCGCGCTTCGGGTTTATCGACATTGCCGACCGCTTCTGCACCGGCTCGTCCATCATGCCGCAAAAGAAAAATCCCGACGTACCCGAACTTGTGCGCGGCAAATCCGGCCGCGTCATCGGCCACCTTATCGGACTGATTACGCTGATGAAATCGCAGCCTCTGGCCTACAACAAAGACAATCAGGAAGACAAAGAGCCGCTGTTTGACACGGTTGACACACTTATCGGCACCTTGCGGATTTACGCCGACATGATGCGCGGCGTAACGGCGAAACCGGAAAACATGCGCGCGGCCGTGATGCAGGGCTTTGCCACCGCCACCGACCTGGCCGATTATCTGGTGAAAAAAGGCATGCCTTTCCGCGACAGCCACGAAGTCGTTGCCCAAGCCGTGCGCCATGCCGACCAAAGCGGCGTAGATTTGAGCGAATTGCCGCTGGAAGTATTGCAGGGTTTCAGCAGCCTGATTTCAGACGACGTGTACCAAGTGCTCACGCCCGAAGGCAGCCTCGCCGCACGCAACCATCTGGGCGGCACCGCGCCCGAACAGGTGCGTTTCCAAGCCGAACGCTGGCGCAGGCTGCTGGAAAAGGCCGTCTGAAAAAGGCGGATTTCCCCCCGCTGTGCAGAGGCCGTCTGAAAACATTGCGAAAATAGCGGTTGCCCGCCGCGCGGCTTAACCGTATAATGCGCAGCTTCACGGAAAGGTGGATGAGTGGTTGAAGTCGCACGCCTGGAAAGCGTGTATACGTGAATAGCGTATCGAGGGTTCGAATCCCTTCCTTTCCGCCAGATTCGAAAGACAAGCCAGACGGCTTGTCTTTTTTCAGGTTTCAGAAACGCCGATCCCACGGCCGCATCCAAGCATATCCGCATCACCCTTAAATCAAACCGGTATTCTCCAAGCAGCAGCCAAAGCAAAAAACACATACACCGAACACGTGCAGCCGCGCACTTTTCTTTTGCCCTTTCAGACGGCCTCAAAGGCCGCCCTCTCCAACCCGACCAAACCCACTCCTATGCACGTCTCCGAACTACAAACCCAACACATCTCCAAACTGCTCGAACAGGCCGAACAACTCGGCATCGAAGGCGCCAACCGCCTGCGCAAACAAGACCTCGTCTTCGCCATCGTGCGCCAGCTGATGCAGCAGGGACAAGACTTCACCTGCTCGGGCACACTGGAAATCCTGCCCGACGGCTTCGGTTTCCTGCGCAGCGCCGACACCTCCTACCTCGCCGGCCCCGACGATATTTACGTATCGCCCAACCAAATCCGCCGCTTCAACCTGCACACCGGCGACACCATCGAAGGCACCGTGCGCGTGCCGAAAAACGACGAACGCTACTTCGCCCTGGTGCACCTCAACACCATCAACGGCGACCATCCCGAAGTGTGCCGCCACAAAATCCTGTTTGAAAACCTCACGCCGCTGTTCCCCAACAAACAGCTCAAGCTCGAGCGCGACATCAAATCCGAAGAAAACATCACCGGCCGCGCCATCGACCTCGTCTCCCCCATCGGCCGCGGCCAGCGCGCACTCTTGGTTGCCCCGCCCAAATCGGGCAAAACCGTGATGCTGCAAAACATCGCCCACGCGATTACCGCCAATTATCCCGAAGCCGAGCTTATCGTACTGCTCATCGACGAGCGCCCTGAAGAAGTGACCGAAATGAGCCGCTCCGTGCGCGGCGAAGTCGTCGCCTCCACCTTTGACGAACCTGCCGCACGCCATGTCCAAGTGGCCGAAATGGTGATTGAAAAAGCCAAGCGCATGGTCGAGCACAAAAAAGACGTGATCATCCTGCTCGACTCCATCACCCGCCTTGCCCGCGCCTACAACACCGTCGTCCCCACCTCCGGCAAAGTGCTCACCGGCGGCGTAGACGCCCACGCCCTGCACCGCCCCAAACGCTTTTTCGGCGCGGCACGCAACATCGAAGAAGGCGGCTCGCTCACCATCATCGCCACCGCGCTGGTGGAAACCGGCAGCCGTATGGACGACGTGATTTACGAAGAGTTTAAAGGCACGGGCAATATGGAGCTGCACCTCGACCGCCGCATGGCCGAAAAACGCCTGTTCCCTGCCATCAACATCAACAAATCCGGCACGCGCCGCGAAGAGCTGCTCGTACCTAACGACCAGCTCCAACGCATGTGGCTGCTGCGCAAATTCCTGCACCCGATGGACGAGTTGGAAGCAGCCGAGTTTTTGGTCGACAAACTCAAAGCATCGAAGGACAACAACGATTTCTTCGAACTGATGCGCGGCAAATAAAGCCGCCCGCCGACGATATGAGGCCGTCTGAAACCGTTTTCAGACGGCCTTTGTATCATTAAAGACGTGCCGCGCGACGGCACACGGTTTGCAGTTTTGCGGAAACCCGCGCGGACAGACAAAGGCCATCTGAAAAAACGATTGCGCTTTCAGACGGCCTTCGGGTGTATCGGGTACTGCAGGGAACGCGTGCGCCGCTGCGCGACACAGCCTATTGATGAGCTACGCGACGTTTACTGTTCCGTAAAAAAAAAAACAAAAACGGTTTTTCAGGATACCCTACCGCGCCGTATGCACAACCATGCAACCAGCATTCCGCATGTTCCCATCGACAGCCAGTTTTTTATCAGTGGCAGTGCGCCGATACAGGATGTCAATCCCCACAGCAGAGAACCGGCAAGCAGCCTGCCGTGCCAGCGCGGATGCCATATCTGATCCGACATCATCCAAGCCGGAACTGCCGCTGTCAGAGAGAAAATCAGTGCATTAAACAGACTCCACGGCAGCAGAGCCGTCAGAAAAAAAACAAGGGCTTTATCCATGTCAAAAAACGCTGCGAAAACCAAATTCGACACCGCTCCTACCAACAGATTGCCTGCAAATGCCGTTTTCACCACACGCCACAAATTGCGCCGTTCCATCTTGCACTATCCTCTTGCCCGCTATTTTTACTTTTCACCGAACCGCTGGGGCGGTTAATAAGCCCTGCCGACATGCGAACGGTCGACAGCCTTGTGCGTATTCCGACGCAAGGCAAAAGCCTGCGCGGCAGATTGTCCGCCGCGTTTACCGCGCGTGCAGGCTGTCGACATAGGCCACTTCGTCGCAGCTGCCGAGGACGACGGCGACGCGCTGGTGCAGCCCCTGCGGCTCGATGTCGAGTATCTGCCGTGCGGTGTCGGAGGCCGCGCCGCCCGCTTCGCGCATAATCAGGCTCATGGGGTTGGCTTCATACATCAGGCGCAGTTTGCCGGGTTTGGACGGATCGCGCGCGTCCTGCGGATATATGAACACGCCGCCGCGCATCAGGATGCGGTGCACTTCGGCCACCATGCTGGCCACCCAGCGCATATTGTAGTTTTTGCCGCGCGGCCCGGTTTCGCCCGCCAGCAGTTCGTCGATATATTGCCGCACGGGGGCGAACCAGTGACGGCGGTTGGAGGCATTGATGGCGAATTCCTTCGTCTGCGGCGGCACTTGCGGATTGCTCTGCGTGAGGATGAATTGGTTATCGGCGTTGAGCGTAAAGACGTTGACGCCGCGGCCGAAGGTGACAACCAGCTGGGTTTGCGGGCCGTAGAGCACATAGCCTGCGGCAAGCTGCTTACTGCCGCTTTGCAGGAAGGAGGCGGTGTCGAGCGCGCCTGCGGGTTTGGCGAGCACGGAAAATATCGTGCCGACGGAGATGTTGACGTCGATATTGGACGAGCCGTCGAGCGGGTCGAACAGCACGAGATAGCGGCCGTCTGAAGCGCAGGCGACGAAGCTGTCTTCTTCTTCGCTGGCGAGACCTGCCACATGAGGGTTGGCTTTGAGCGCGTCGATCAGGATGTTGTTGGCAATCACGTCGAGCTTTTTCTGCTCTTCGCCCTGGATGTTGCCGCTGCCCGCCGTGCCGAGCACGCCCGCCAGCGCGCCGAGACGCACTTGTGCGCCGATGTTCACGCAGGCGGCGGCTATGGTTTGCACGACACCGCCCAGCTCGGCGCTCAGGCCGTGTTGCTCGATGTGTTGTTGCAGGAATTCGGGGAAGGTGGTGTTCATGGCGTTATCCTTTGCTGAGGCCGTCTGAAAAGGCCGTCTGAAAACGAAAGCTGCGGTTTATACCCGTTTCAGACGGCCGCAACAAGCGCGGTTTTGCCCGTATGGCCGTCTGAAAGGCGCAGGCGGCGAAAATTCTTGGAAAAAAACCGCGCGCCATTTAGAATACGCCGTTTTTCGCGGCGCTTGCGCCGCAGCCGTTTTTTCCACACGAGACAAGGACAGAACCATGATTGGATTAGCCTACGCCGCCGATGCCGTGCAACAGCCCGGCGCCCTGATGCAGTTTGCACCCCTCGCGCTGATTCTGGTGGTGTTTTACTTCCTGATTATGCGGCCGCAGCAGAAGAAATTTAAAGCCCATCAGGAAATGCTGGCCTCATTGAAAGCCGGCGACAAAGTGCTTCTGGCTTCGGGCATTGCCGGCAAAATCACCAAAACCGGCGAAAAATTCTTCACGGTGGAAATCGCCCGCAATGTCGAAGTGCAGGTCGAACGCAACTCCGTGGCCGCGAAAAACCCCGAATAAGCCGTTTCTTTCCGACAAGGCCGTCTGAAAACGCCGCCTGTGATTGCAGGCATCAGACGGTTTTCCCTTTGAAGGTTTGATTATGAACCGTTATCCCCTGTGGAAATATCTCCTGGTCACAGCCGTGCTCGCGCTGGGGCTGCTCTACACCATACCGAATTTCTACGGCGACACGCTGGCGGTGCAGGTGTCCACCAACCGCCAGTCGCTCGCCATCGACAGCCGCACGGAGGCACGCGTTGCCGAAGCGCTCAAAGCGGCGGACATTGCCGACGACGGCATGTTTATTGCCGACGGCTCGCTCAAAGTGCGTTTCAAAGACTCGCAAACGCAGATGAAAGCCCGCTCAGTGATTGAAAACGCGCTGGGCGAAGGCTATATCACGGCTTTGAACCAAATCGCCAACACGCCCGACTGGATGGCGAAAATCGGCGCGAAACCGATGTTCCTCGGCCTCGATCTGCGCGGCGGCGTGCATTTCACCATGCAGGTGGACATGAAGGCCGCGATGCAGAAAACCTTCGAGCGCTACGCGGGCGACATCCGCCGCGAACTGCGCAAAGAGAAAATCCGCAGCGGCCAGATTGCCGTCAACGACAACAGCCTGGCCGTGCCCTTCCAAGACGCGGCGGAATTGGAAAAAATCCTGCCGCAGCTGCAACGCCTGTTTCCCGAAGCCACCCTCACTTCCGACGGCAGCCGCCTGATTCTCACCCTGCCCGAACAAACCGTGGCCAACATCCGCAAACAGGCCGTCGAACAAAACATCACCACCCTGCACAACCGCGTCAACGAATTGGGCGTGGCCGAGCCGGTTATCCAACAGGCGGGGGCCGACCGCATCGTCGTCCAACTGCCCGGCGTGCAGGACACTGCCAAGGCCAAAGACATCATCGGCCGCACCGCCACGCTCGAAGTGCGCATGGTCAACGAAGACCAGTCCGCCTATGCCGCCGCGCGTGAGGGCAATGTGCCCGAAGGCTACGAGCTGCTGAAAACCGCCGGCGAGCAGCCCGCCCAACTGCTGCTGAGCAAACAGGTGGAGCTGACCGGCGACAACATCGACGACGCGCAGGCCGGGCAAAACGACCGCGGCCTGCCCGGCGTCAACGTCAGCTTCAACAACGCCGGCGCCGCCATCTTCGCCGACCTCACCCGCAACAATGTCGGCAAACGCATGGCGATGGTGCTGGTGGAACAGGGCAAGGCCGAAGTCGTCACCGCGCCGGTTATCAACGAGCCGATTCCCAACGGCAAAACCATTATCTCCGGCAGCATGAGCCGCGCCGAAGCCGAAGACATTTCCCTGCTGCTGCGTGCCGGTTCGCTGGCCGCGCCGATGGAAATCGTCGAAGAGCGCACCATCGGCGCCTCGCTCGGTGCGGAAAACATCAAAAAAGGCATGGATTCGACGCTGTGGGGCTTTGTCGTCGTGGCCGTGTTCATGGTGGTCTACTACCGCCTGATGGGCTTCTTCTCCGTGATCGCGCTGGTGTCCAACCTGCTGCTTCTGGTGGCCGCCCTCTCCTGGCTGGGCGCCACGCTCACTCTGCCCGGCATCGCCGCCATGGCGCTGACGCTGGGTATGGCCATCGACTCCAACGTATTGATTAACGAGCGTATCCGAGAAGAATTGCGCGACGGCGTCAAGCCGCAGGCCGCCATTGCCGAAGGCTACAAACACGCCTGGGACACCATCGTCGATTCCAACATCACCTCACTGATTGCCGGCATCGCCCTCCTGCTGTTCGGCTCCGGCCCCGTGCGCGGCTTCGCCGTGGTGCACTGTCTGGGCATTCTGACCTCGATGTTCTCGTCGGTGGTCGTGTCGCGCATGTTCGTTAACCTGTGGTACGGCCGCAAACGCAAGCTGCAAAGCATTTCCATCGGCGGCGACATCCGTCCCGCCGCCGCGGCAGACAAGGAGTAAACCAATGGAACTGTTCCGCTTCAAACGCGACATCCCGTTTATGAAATACGGCAAGCTCACCACCTTCATCTCGCTTGCCACCTTTATCCTCGCCGTCGTTTTCCTTGCCGTCAAAGGCTTGAATTTCTCGGTGGAATTCACCGGCGGCACGGTGATGGAAGTCGAATACGCCCAAGCGGCCGACGTCGACAAAGTGCGCACGGATCTCGACGCGCTCAATCTGGGCGACGTGCAGGTGCAAACCGTCAACAGCGACCGCCACCTGATGATCCGCCTGCCCAACAAAGCGGGTACCACCACCGCCCAGCTCTCCAACCAAACCATGGACATCCTAAAAAAAAGCGATGCTTCCGTGCAGCTGCGTCAGGTCGAATTCATCGGCCCGCAGGTCGGCGACGAGCTGGTGCACAACGGCCTGATTGCGCTGGGCATGGTCGTCGTCGGCATCATCCTCTACCTCTCCATGCGTTTCGAGTGGCGCTTTGCCGTGTCGGCCATCATCGCCAATATGCACGACGTGGTCATCATCCTCGGCTGCTTCGCCCTCTTCCAATGGGAATTTTCCCTCACCGTGCTGGCCGGCGTGCTGGCCGTTTTGGGCTACTCGGTGAACGAATCGGTGGTGGTGTTCGACCGTATCCGCGAAAACTTCCGCAAAAGCACCATGCGCGACCACACCGTGCCCGAGGTTATCGACAACGCCATCACCGCCACCATGAGCCGCACCGTCATCACCCACGGCTCGACCGAAGCCATGGTGCTCTCCATGCTCCTCTTCGGCGGCGCCGCGCTGCACGGCTTTGCGATGGCGCTCACCATCGGCATCGTCTTCGGCGTCTACTCTTCCGTTCTCGTCGCCAGCCCGCTGCTGCTACTGTTCGGCCTCAGCCGCGAAAACATCGCCCGCGTGAAAGAGAAAAAAGAAGAAGCCGTCGTCTGACGCGGACAAAGAGGCCGTCTGAACGGAATGTTTTCAGACGGCCTCTTTCTTCCGCCGCCCCCGCAACGCCACACCGAGAGGCCGTCTGAAACCATGATTAGCAAACAACAATACCTCGCCCAAGCCGCCGCCGGCTACAACCGCATCCCCCTCGTGCAGGAGCTGCTGGCCGACCTGGATACCCCGCTGTCCATCTACCTCAAACTCGCCAACCGCCCCTACACCTACCTGCTCGAATCCGTCGTCGGCGGCGAACGCTTCGGCCGCTACTCCTTCGTCGGCCTCGGCTCGAACACCTACATCAAAGCCTCCGGCCGCGAAATCAGCCTGTATGAAGACGGCGTCATTATCGAACAGCACAGGGGCAACCCGCTGGAATTTATCGAAGCCTTCCACAAGCGTTTCCACACGCCCGAAATCCCCGGCCTGCCGCGCTTCACCGGCGGCCTCGTCGGCTATTTCGGCTACGAAACCGTCTATTACTTCGAACACCTCGCAGGCCGTCTGAAACACCCCGTCAAAGCCGACCGCATCGGCGCGCCCGACATCCTCATGATGCTCTCCGAAGAGTTGGCCGTTATCGACAACCTCAGCGGCAAAATCCACCTTATCGTTTACGCCGACCCGGGCGAGGCCGACGCATACGAGCGCGCCCGCGCCCGCCTCGAAGACATCCGCGTCCAGCTGCGGCAAAACTGCGCCATCCCGCTTTCCCTGGGCAGCGGCAAAACCGAAGCCGCCAGCAGCTTCGGCCAAGAACCGTTTAAAGCCTGTGTCGAAAAAATCAAAGACTACATCTGTGCAGGCGACTGCATGCAGGTCGTCCCCAGCCAACGCATGGGCATGCCCTTTGCCGACAGCCCGCTCTCGCTCTACCGCGCCCTGCGCACGCTCAACCCCTCACCCTATCTGTTTTATTACAATTTCGACGACTTCCACATCGTCGGCTCATCGCCCGAAATACTCGTGCGCCGCGAAAAAGACAAAGTCATCGTCCGCCCCATCGCCGGCACCCGCCTGCGCGGCACCACGCCCGAAGAAGATGCCGCCAACGAACAGGATTTGCTGAACGACGCCAAAGAAACCGCCGAACACGTCATGCTCATCGACCTCGGCCGCAACGACGTCGGCCGCATCAGCCAAACCGGCCAAGTGCGCGTGACCGAAAAAATGACCGTCGAAAAATACTCGCACGTGATGCACATCGTCTCCAACGTCGAAGGCCGTCTGAAAGAAGGCGTAAGCAACATCGACATCCTCGCCGCCACCTTCCCCGCCGGCACGCTCTCCGGCGCGCCCAAAGTGCGCGCGATGGAAATCATTGAAGAGCTCGAGCCCGAAAAGCGCGGCATCTACGGCGGCGCAGTCGGCGTATGGAGCTTCAACAACGACATGGATCTGGCCATCGCCATCCGCACCGCCGTGATTAAAAACGGCACGCTGCACGTGCAAAGCGGCGCGGGCGTGGTGGCCGATTCCGACCCCGAAGCCGAATGGCAGGAAACCCAAAATAAAGCCCGCGCCGTTATCCGCGCCGCGCAGATGGTGCAGGAAGGGCTGGACAAATAGTTTCAGACGGCCTCAATACAGCTTGAGGCCGTCTGAAAACATTGCCGCAACCTGCACCCGCCCCATCAAAAGAGATACGCAATATGAACCCGACTCCCATCCTCCCTCCCGCCATGCTCGGCATACTCGGCGGCGGCCAGCTCGGCCGTATGTTTGCCGCTGCCGCCAAAACCATGGGCTACGGCGTAACCGTGCTCGACCCCGACCCGAACGCGCCAGCCGCCGCGTTTGCCGACCGCCATTTGTGCGCGCCGTTTGACGATGCGGCCGCGCTCGCCGAGTTGGCAAAATGCGCCGCCGTAACCACCGAGTTTGAAAACGTCAATGCCGACGCGATGCGCGAACTGGCGCGGCATACAATCGTATCGCCAAGCGGCGACTGCTTGGCCGTAGCGCAAAACCGCATTTTGGAAAAAGCGCGTATCCGCGCGGCCGGTCTGCAAACCGCGCCGTATCAGGCGGTGAAATCTTCAGACGACCTTAGCGAAAACAGCGCGGCTCTGCTGCCCGGCATTTTGAAAACCGCCATGCTGGGCTACGACGGCAAAGGCCAAATCCGCGTGAAAACGGTTGACGAAGCCAAAGCCGCGTTTACCGAATTGGGCGGCGTGGAATGCGTGCTGGAAAAAATGGTGGATTTGCGCGGCGAAATTTCCGTAGTCGTATGCCGTCTGAACAGCGAAAACGTGTGCACCTACGACCCGGCCGAAAATATTCACGAAAACGGCATTTTGGCTTATTCCATCGTGCCTGCGCGTTTGAGTGCGGACATCCAGCAGCAGGCGCGGCAAATGGCCGTGCGCCTGGCCGACGAGTTGGACTATGTCGGTGTGTTGGCGGTGGAAATGTTTGTCGTCGGCGACACGAAAGAGCTGGTTGTCAACGAAATCGCGCCGCGCCCGCACAATTCCGGCCACCACACCATCGACGCCTGCGCCGCCAGCCAGTTCCAGCAGCAAGTGCGCCTGATGTGCGGCCTGCCGCCGGCCGATACCCGCCTTTTGTCGTCCTGCTGCATGGCCAATATTTTGGGCGACGTATGGGGCGCAGACGGCAGCGAACCGAATTGGCTGCCGCTGCAAAGCGACGCGCGCGCCCATCTGCACCTGTACGGCAAAAAAGCCGCCCGACCCGGCCGCAAAATGGGACATTTCACCGTGTTTGCCGACGATGCCGACACCGCGCTGCAACAGGCGCAAAAGCTGCACAGCCTACTGTAACCGCCGCTCCGTGCAACACAGAGGCCGTCTGAAAAGTGCTTTTCAGACGGCCTCTGTGTTGCAACTGTATCCCCCATCCCGCACGCGGTTTCGGCTGCCGGCACGATAAAACGCACGGCTGCCGTTTTCCGACAGGCACGCGGATTCGCCGCGATGCGGGGAGCGCATTACACATTTTTCAGACGGCCTTTTACCGCATGGTAGGGCGGCGGCGTGCCTTTATCCGCTATAATCGCCGCCTGCCCGCTTCCCGTTTGACCCGAGTTCCGCCCACAGGATATGTCATGCCCATCCTAACCGTACTGCGCCCCGCCGCACCGGCCGACTGCGCCGACATCTACCACGTCCACGAATACGCCGTCCAATACACCTGCCGCAGCAGCTACGACGCCACCGTCCTCGAAGCCTGGCGCGAACTGCTCGCGCCCGACAGCTACCTGGAAACGCTGGCCGACCCCAAACGCGAGCTGTGGGTGGCCGAATTCAAAGGCAACATACAGGGTTTCTTTCAGCTCGATTTGAAAGAAGCGCAGCTCGACGCCCTCTACGTCCACCCCTTCATGCACAACCAGGGGCTGGGCACCGCCCTGCTGCAACGCGCCGAAACCCTGGCCGAACAAGCCTTGCTGGGCTTTCTCAAACTCTACGCCTCCACCAACTCCGTCAGCTTCTACCGCCTCAACGGCTACGAATCGCTGGGCAAAGCCGTGCTGCCGCTCAATCCCTCCGTTTCCGTCGGCTGCGAACTGATGCGCAAAAACCTGTAACGCGGCACGCGGCCGCAAGCGGATAAGGTTTCAGACGACCTTCGGGGCATCCGCTGCGCCAACCCTGCGCCGCCTGATGAAAACCAAACCCGTTCAGGCCGTCTGAAAGCCCGTTTCGCCCTTTCAGACGGCCTCCGTCCGATACGCCGCCGCACAAAATCCGTATAATCCGCCTTCTTTTTCACACCACACACACTTTCGCCCATGACCGCACAATTCCCCGCCGCCGCTTTTTCAGACGGCCTTTACAGCTTTCTCGCCAGCCTGTTCGCCCCGTCCGAATTTACCTCCCACCTGCTCGAAAGCAGCATCCGCCAGACCTCGGGCTGGGTGGAGCTGGGCATCGCGCTGGCGCTGATGGCGGCAATGTGGCAGCTCTCCGAATGGCTGCTCAAACGCCGCCCCTCCCCGGAACAACACAAGCTGCTGCACCATATCGGCAGGCGCATCCTCTGGCCGCTGCTGATGTGGGTGGCGGCGGCGCTGGTGCTGGCGGCGTGGAACGCCTTCGGCCTGCGCTCCGTGTGGCTGCGCCTACTGCTCTTGGCCGCCAACTGGATGTTCGCCATCCGCATCGTCATGGCCGTGCTCCATGCCGCGCTGCCCGACAAACCGTGGAGCGACCGCCTCGAACGCAGCCTGTCCGCCGTTTTGTGGTGCGCCTTCGTGCTGTGGGTGTCGGGCATCGACGACATCATCATCCGCTGGATGCAGGGGCTGGTTTTCTCCGTCGGCTCGGCCAAATTGAGCCTGTGGACAGTGAGCACCGGCCTGCTGTGGATAGGCGTGATATTGGTCTTCACCATGTGGCTGGCGCAGTTTGTGCAGGCGCGGCTGATGGCCAACACCCATCTGGATTTGAGCCTGCGCATCATGCTGTCCAACATCGTACGCATCGTGCTCATCGTCCTCTCCGTGCTGATCGCCCTGCCGCTGGTGGGCATAGACCTCACCGTGCTTTCCGTCTTCGGCGGCGCGCTCGGCGTCGGCATCGGTTTCGGTTTGCAGAAAGTGGCGAGCAACTACATCTCCGGTTTCCTTATCTTGGGCGACCGCTCCATCCGCCCCGGCGACCGCCTCACCGTCAACAGCTTCACCGGCTACGTCACCAAAATCACCTCCCGCTTCGTCGTATTGCGCAGCGGCGCGGGCACGGAAGCGCTGATACCCAACGAAACCTTTATCACCAACATGGTGATCAACGAATCCTACACCGCCAAAGCCCTGCGCCAGAGCATCGACATCCAAGTCTCCTACGACTCCGACATCCTGCGCGCCATGCAAATCATGACCGAAGCCGCCGCCAAACAAAGCCGCATCGACACTAGCGAAGGCAGCCGCCCCAAAGCCTACCTCACCGGCTTTGCCGCCGACGGCATCGACCTGCAGCTGGGCTTTTGGGTGAAAGACCCGGAAAACGGCTTCCTCGACCTCTTCTCCGCCATCCGCCTCGACATCTGGCAGCGTTTCAAAGAAGAAAATATCTCCTTCCCCTACCCCCAGCGCGAGGTACGCATTCTCAACGACCTCCCTCACACCGCAGGCGGACAGGCCGATGCGCAGACCAAGCAGCAGGAAAACGACCATGCCGTCTGAAAACCGCCCCGCCAAAGCGCCGAAAATTCCCGTGTCCGTGCTCGTCGTCCTGCACGACGGACACGGCAACGCCCTGCTGCTCGAACGTGCCGACCGCGCAGGCTTCTGGCAGTCGGTCACCGGCAGCCTCGAAGCAGGCGAAAGCCCCACCGACGCCGCCCTGCGCGAAGTGTACGAAGAAACAGGCATCGCCCTTAAACGCGAAAACCTGCACGACTGGCAATACAGCACCGAATACGAAATCTACCCCCACTGGCGCCACCGCTACCCCGCAGGCGTCACCCGCAACACCGAACACCTCTTCTCTGCCCAAATCCCACGCAACACCCCCGTCCGCCTGAGCGAACACACCGCCCTCCTCTGGCTGCCCGCCGAAAAAGCCGCCGAAAAAGCCACCTCCCCCTCCAACCGCGACGCCCTCCTGCGCTTTGTGCAGCAAAAGGCCGTCTGAAACGCCCGATTCGAGATTTTCAGACGGCCTTCGGGCACAGGTATCCTACTACCTACGGGCTGCGTTCCCTCTCCCGCCCCTGCGGGGGAGGGAGTCAGGTATCGGCGTTTCGGTTTCAGACGGCCTTTTAGGTTTCAAACTGATTTGAGGCCGTCTGAAACCTATCGGGTAACAGCGTTCCCTCTCCCGCTTGCGGGGGAGGGTTAGGGTGGGGGCTTGCGCCGCTGCGGCAGCTTTTGCAGGACATCGGCCAAATGCAGTTCTGCGAACTGCTACCCCCTCCCCAACCCTCCCCCGCGCCTGGAGCGCAGGAGAGGGGGCAGGTGCGCGGCGGGATTTTCGGTTTCAGACGGCCTTTTGGGTTTCAAACCGATTTGAGGCCGTTCCCGCCTGCGCGGGAACGGCCTTTACCATTTGGCGGTGATGCCGAAGCGGAGGGTGCGGCCGGGGGCGGGCATGTAGGAAGGACTAAGCGGATCAAGATAATAGCGGTCGGTCAGATTCGTCCCCACCAGTTCGGCGGTGATGTTTTTGCGGATTTTGTAGCGCAGGTATAAATCCCATGTGGCGACGGGCTGCCATTCCTGCCCGATGATTTGATAATTGGGATACAGTGCTTTTGGGTCTTTGCGGTAATTTTCCCATGCCTCATCACGGTTTTTCTTAATGCGGCTGTGGTAGTGGAAGCGCAGTCCTGTTTCCAGTTTTTCGCCGAAGAAACGTGCGCCGAGGTCGGCATCAATCGACCAGCGCGGTTGCAGCGCAGAAGCCAGATAACCCGAATCGCTGACTCCTCCGTGGTTGCAAGAAGGTGCTTTACCGCCCGAGCCGGGTTTTAAATAGTCGTAATTTGATGATTCATCCCGCAGTATGGCATACAGCTCATCGCACATTTCATTTTTAAGATTTCTCAATACGCCCAAGCTTCCGAATACTCTGCCGCTGTCGAAGCGGGCAGAAAGCTCCACGCCTGTCTTCACTTGTTTTTCAAACTGTTCAAACTCCAAATATTGATCACGGTCGATGATGTTTTTGGTTTTGTTGTGGAAGTAGTTGACGCGGAAGTCGGCGCGGCGCATTTTGGGGAATGCGCCCGTTAAATCATGGATGTAGCCGACTTCCCAGTTTTTGGCGTGTTCGGGTTTCCAGCCCCAGCCGGCACGGTTGAAGCCGCCGTCAAAGTTGGAGAATCCGTATGTGCCTTCAAAAATACTGGGATAGCGCAGGGTTTCGGTATAGCGCAGGTAGACACGGGCGTGGTCGGTAAGGTTTATTGTGGCGGAAAAAGCGGGTGCCCAGCCGCCGCCTTTTTGATGCCGGATGCGGTTTAATTCGGCTTGGCTGGCGTTGTTTATATTTTCAAACTTATCCGTAACAATATATTTTTTAGCCGTTTTCGGACTATTAGGGTCATTGGGGTCGTAGGCGGGATTTTCCGCAGCGGCATCCAGAATATCTTTGTGCTGATTATTCAGCATGGGGTTGTTTTCAAGTTTCAGACGGCCTGATGAATCCTTATCCCAATACAAAACAGGCGGCAGAGGTCTGTCATAGGGCTCGGTATAGTGATAGGCAAATTTGGAAAAATCGGGATTGTCTTTTGTTTGCGGATTGATAAATCTCGAATCATATACAAGATAAGGCACGCCCTGATCGTTCAATTTGAGGAATTTCTGCTGCTCTTTAATTGTCTCCGCCCGAACAAACTCCTGCCTTTTCCACATCTCATCAAGCGTTTCATCGGATACGGCTTTTGCTGCTTTATAAACCGCATATTCTTCAGGTGTGGCAATGCGGGTAAAGACTATTCCCTGGCCTCTGTTTATCGGTATCGGATACCCGAAAACGGTCAAACCTTCTTTGGCAACCCTGCCGTCATCGTTAATGCTGAAATGCGTATATCTCACCCCCGCAGTCAAGTCCAGCCAGTTTGTAGGCTTAAAATGAAAATTGAAGCCCAAATTGGCTTCGTGCCGCCGCCCGTTGCGCGGGTAGCCGAAACGGCTTAATTCATAGTTAGCACGGATAGTATTGTTGGTAATTTCGTCTTTGTATTTGTCCATGCCCATCCAGCGCAGTTCGTCGGAATATTCGTCGCGCGAACGCAGTTTTTCGTATTGGTAGTCGCCCATCACGGTCAAATCCAGCTTGGGATGCAGTTTCATGCGGTTGGAGAAAGTGAAGCCGTTGCGGTCGTTTTTGGCGTAATAGGCTTGGCCTTGAACGGTATTGAACCTGCCGTCGGTGTTGGGTGTGGTGGGATCGACTTTGGGCTTTTTGTCGGGGCTGTATCCGGCATCAATCAAGTCCTGCCGTTCGCTGGGGCTCAAATGCGGCCATTGCTGCATCAGGGATTGCCACAAACCGATTTCGCTGTCGTAGCGGCGTTGGAATTCATTGTCTTCATATAAGGTGTCGCCGGGTGCGCCGCCGGCGGTGTTGGTTTTGGATTTGGTGCGGGTTGTCCACAGGGTTGCGGTGAAATCGATCCAGCGGCTGTTTTCGGGTTTGAAGGTGTAATCGATGTTGGCGGAATTCTGTTTCACCCACGAGCGCGGCCATTCGGCGATTTTGTTGAGGTCTTCGGCTTTGCTGCTGATGGGGCCGATGATGCGTGAGGGCATGACGTCACCGAAGGTGGTGTTGGTGCGCCGCAGGCCGAGTTTGAGGGTTTGGCGGTGCGGCAGGCGGAAGGTGGTTTTGCCTATCCATGATTCGGTTTCGAGCGAGGTGTTGGAAACTTCGCCGCCGGGGTGGAAAAACAGACCGACTCGGGCGATATTGGGTGAGCCGAGCATGTTTTCGCTTCCCCAAAACTTTTCTCCTCTTGCAGCGGCTTCTTCTTGGAGGCGTTTGAGCTTGTCTAGGGTTTCCTGCGTCCACGGCCCGATGTAGCCGTAGCGTTCCGCGCCTTTTTTGCCGGAAAAATAATTGCCTTTGCTGCGGTAGGCGTAGGCAAGCATGGCATCGAAGTTGTCCTGTTTGGTGGCGGCGGCGATGCGGTAAGCTTTGTCTTTGAAGAATTTGTTGCGGCCGGAAAAACGCTGATCTACGCGGTCGGAGCCGTCGAGCATGGCACGCCAGATGCCGCCGGTGGCGTAGGCGGGCTCGGGCAGGGTGCGGTAGTCAACCGAATCTTCGTAAACGTTTTTGCGCTGTCTGATGGAATTATTGGAGGTTTCGACTTTGACTTCGAGGCCGTATTTCTGCCCATCGGGGACAATATCGTCGGCGTCGATGGTTTTCATCGCCACCGAGCCGCCGATGCCGCTCTTGATGCCGCGGTTAAACGACGGGCCTTTTTCGACATAGACGCTGCTGATGATGTTGGGGTCGACATAGTTGCGGTTGTTCGCGCCCGCGTAGCCGCGCCACACGGTAATCGCCTGCTCGGTGCCGTCCACGGTTACGGGGATGCGTCCCTGCCCCTGCACGCCGCGTATGTTGGGATCAATGGCGCCGCTGTTGCGCGCGTCGCCGCTGTACACGCCGACCATGCCGCTTAAAAGGTCGGATACGGTGTTGCCTTTGAAGGTTTCGACTTCTTCCTTGCCTTTGTAGAGGTTTACCACTTCGCGGGTGTAGACGCGGTCGCGGCCGGTTTGGTGTTTGTTTTTGTTGCCTTTGACGATAACGGTTTCGAGAGCGGAGGATTCTGCAGCGTCGGCGGCGGTGTTGTCGGCGAAGGCGGCAGGCGTGCCGAGTACGGCGATGCAGGCGGCGAGGGTTTTGAGACGGGTTTTATTCATCGCGGAAGTCCTTGCAGAAACAGATTGATACGAATCTCTTAGATTTGTTTTTGTAAACGGATTATACGCAACTTAACAAATAAAAACAAAACCAAGGAAGAGGCCGTCTGAAAACCGCATTTTTGTTTTTCAGACGGCCTCAGGCTGCAAACAATCACCTGCCGCACATTCATTCTTTCCATCAAGTCTTTAATTTGAAAGGGAAATCAAATCTTCTCAAACCGTATATTGCGCGACATACCCAAGCGGTAACGGCAGAGGCCGTCTGAAACCCGATTCGGGGGTTTCAGACGGCCTCTGTTTTCGCAGGACGTTACACGGCGGTGCGGGCGCGGTGCATGGTTTCTTTCATTTGGGCGATGGCGGCGGGCAGGCCGATGAAGAGGGCTTGGGCGATGAGGGCGTGGCCGATGTTGAGTTCGGCGATAGGGAGGATTTTGGCGACGGGCGTGACGTTGTGGATGTTCAGCCCGTGGCCGGCATTGACAATCAGGCCGCGTTCGGAGGCGAAGTAGGCGGCTTCTTCGATTTGCGCGAGCCTTTGGGCGCGTTCGTTGTGGTTTGCGGCGTCGGCGTAGGCGCCGGTGTGCAGTTCGATTACGGGTGCGTCGAGGTCGGCGGCGGCTTGGATTTGCGCTTCGTCGGCGTCGATAAAGAGGGAAACGCGGATGCCCGCTTCGGCAAGCGTGCGGGTGTAGTCGGCGATTTTCTGCTGCTGCGCCAGGACGTCGAGACCGCCTTCGGTGGTGATTTCCTGCCGTTTTTCGGGGACGATGCACACGTCGCGCGGGCGCACGGCCAGCGCGTGCTCGAGCATTTCGGGGGTGAGCGCCATTTCGAGGTTGATGTGGGTGCGTACGGCGCGGGAGATGGCGGCGACGTCGTCGTCGCGGATGTGGCGGCGGTCTTCGCGCAGGTGCAGGGTGATGTAGTCCGCACCGTGGGTTTCGGCCAACAGGGCGGCTTCGAGCGGGCTGGGGTAGACCGTGCCGCGTGCGTTGCGCAGGGTGGCGACGTGGTCGATGTTGACGCCTAAGAGCATGGGGGTTCCTTTTTGGTGGTTGGTCGGATTCGGCTGCCGTACTTCAACTTCGTTGGCATTTCGGTTTCAGACGGCCTTAACGGGTTTGAGGCCGTCTGAAAAGGGTTTTCCCGTTCAGACGGCCTTTTTGCTGCTTTGGGTTTTTCAGACGGACTCGGGATTTTCAAAATAGGAAAACCAAAACCGCGTGCGTTGCTGCGCAACATACCCTACTTTGAGGCCGTCCCCGCCTTCGCGGGGATGAAGTTTCCGCAAGCCGTTTTACCGTGCCGCTTTGGCGACGCGCCGCCAGTGGTGCAGCAAGGGTTCGGTGTAGCCGTTGGGCTGTTCCGTGCCTTTGAAGACGAGGTCGCAGGCGGCGAGGAAGGCGGGGGAGGTGTCGAAACGTCCGGCCATCGGGGTGTAGGCGGGGTCGCCTGCGTTTTGTTTATCGACAACGGCGGCCATGCGTTCGAGGGCGGCGCGCACTTCGGCGGGGGAGACGATGCCGTGCAGCAGCCAGTTGGCGATGTGCTGGCTGGAGATGCGTAATGTGGCGCGGTCTTCCATCAGGCCGACGTTGTGGATGTCGGGCACTTTGGAGCAGCCGACGCCCTGTTCCACCCAGCGCACGACGTAGCCGAGGATGCCCTGGCAGTTGTTGTCGAGCTCCTGCCGTTTTTCTTCGTCGCTCCATGCGGTGTCGGCGGCGACGGGGATGGCGAGCAGGTCGGGCAGGTAATCGGTGGCGGGCTGCGCGGCGAGTTTGTCCTGCACAGCAAACACGTTCACTTGGTGGTAATGCAGGGCGTGCAGGGTGGCGGCGGTGGGAGAGGGCACCCAGGCGGTGGTGGCGCCGGATTTGGGGTGGCCGATTTTTTGTTTGAGCATTTCGGCCATCAAATCAGGCATCGCCCACATGCCTTTGCCGATTTGCGCTTTGCCGATCAGGCCGCATTGCAGGCCGGTTTGCACGTTGTTTGCTTCGTAGGCGGCGATCCAGCGGCTGGTTTTCATGTCTCCTTTGCGTATCATGGCGCCGGCGTGCATGGAGGTGTGCATTTCGTCGCCTGTGCGGTCGAGGAAGCCGGTGTTGATGAAGACGGTGCGGTCGGCGGCGGCGCGGATGCAGGCAGCGAGGTTGGCGGAGGTGCGGCGTTCTTCGTCCATGATGCCCATTTTGAGGGTGTGGCGCGGCAGGCGGCAGAGGTCTTCGATGGCGGCGAAGAGTTCGTCGGCAAAGCGCACTTCTTCGGGGCCGTGCATTTTGGGTTTGACGATGTACACGGAGCCGCTGCGGCTGTTTTTGTTTTCGCTACGCTCGAAGTCGAAGGGGGCGGTGAGGGCGGTGATGACGCCGTCGAGGATGCCTTCGGGGATTTCGTTGCCTGCGGAATCGAGCACGGCGGGGGTGGTCATCAGGTGGCCGACGTTGCGGATGAAAAGCAGCGAGCGGCCGGGCAGGGTGAAAGTGCCGCTGCCGTCGGGCTTGGTGTATTGGCGGTCGGGGTTGAGGCGGCGGACAAAGGTTTTGCCGCCTTTTTCGACGCTTTCTTCCAGCGTGCCGCGCATCAGGCCGAGCCAGTTGGCGTAGACGAGGGCTTTGTCTTCACCGTCGACAGCGGCGACGGAGTCTTCGCAGTCCATGATGGTGGAGAGGGCGGCTTCGAGGACGATGTCTTTGATGCCTGCGGGGTCTTGGCTGCCGATGGGGCTGTCTTTGTCGATGAGGATGTCGATGTGCAGGCCGTTGTGCAGGAAGAGGAGCGAGGTGGGCGCGGCTTCGCTGCCGTTGTAGCCGGCGAAGAGTTCGGGCGATTTGAGGCCGGTTTCGCTGCCGTTGATCAGGCGTACTTTCAGACGGCCTGCGCCGACGTAATACAGGGCGGCGTCTTTGTGGCTGCCGTGTTCGAGGGGCAGGCTTTGGTCGAGGAAATCGCGGGCGAAGGCGATAACGGCTTCGCCGCGCTGCGGGTTGTAGGTTTTGCCGGGGGCGAGGCTGCCGCTTTGGTCTATTGCGTCTGTGCCGTAGAGGGCGTCGTAGAGGCTGCCCCAGCGGGCGTTGGCGGCGTTGAGGGCGTAGCGGGCGTTGTTGATGGGGACGACGAGCTGGGGGCCGGCCTGTTCGGACAGTTCGCGGTCGACGTTTTGCGTGGCGATTTTGAAGGGGGAGGGTTCGTCGGCAAGATAGCCGATGTCTTTGAGGAAGGCGCGGTAGGCCGCAGCATCGCCGAGGCCGTGTTCTTTGTGCCATTGGTCGATTTTGGCTTGGATTTCGTCGCGTTTTGCCAAGAGTTCGCGGTTGCGCGGGGCGAAGCGTCCGACGAGTTCGGCAAAGCCCTGCCAGAAGGCGTCGGCTTCGACGTTGGGATGGTTCGCCAGAAGGTTTTCGCTGATGAAACGGTAGAGATGGGAGTCGATTTGCAGACTGGCTGCGGGGATGTAGCTGTACGCCATGTTGGTTCTCCTAAAAGTGTTTTTTCTTATTTGCACTGCGTTGCCGCAGCACGGCGCAACCTTAACAGTTTTTTGCAGACGAGAAAAGGCCGTCTGAAAACGCGGCGGCGCTTTCAGACGGCCTCTGCCGTTTGGCTTCAGCCGCGCCAGTAGTTGTTGGCGGCGGCGATGGTTTGAAAGTTGATGGCGATCACCTGCGAAGCGGCGGTGAGGCTGTCGGCATCGTTGGCGTAAACCGAACGCAGCTGTTTCAGCACTTCGACATCGGGCTGGGTGGTTTTCACGCCGCGGCGGCTGAGGGTAACGGCCAGTTCGAAACCGGCCTGCGGCGTGTCGGTGATGAGGGTGGTGAGCCAGGGTTGGTCGCTCATTTTTGTGTCCTTTTATATATGGTTATTGTGAAAAGAAAGCCCGCACGGGGCGCTGCTGCGGCCTTGGTGCGGCGGGGAAACTGCCCCGCCGCTGCCGCAAAAGGCCGTCTGAAACGGGTTTCAGACGGCCTCGATACCTGAATCCGGCTTACTTCGCGGCCACCAGCTCCTGCAATTCGCCCGCTTCGTACATTTCCTGCAAAATATCCGCGCCGCCGACGAATTCGCCGTTGACATAAAGCTGCGGGATGGTCGGCCAGTCGCTGTATTCCTTAATGCCTTGGCGCACTTCGGGGTTTTCCAACACGTTAACGGTAACGTATTGCGCGCCCGCGGCGTTCAGCAGCTGCACCGCGCGCGAAGAAAAGCCGCACTGCGGAAATTGTTTGGTGCCCTTCATAAACAGCACGATGGGATGGGTGGTAACCACTTCTTTGATTTGCTCTTGAATGCTCATGTTTGGTGTTCCTTAAAAAAACCGTTGGCGAAAAACGGCGGCATTATACGCGCCATTTTGATGAATTTGAAACGAATGTTTCGGCCGCCGCGCGGACAGGCTAAAATGCCGCCTTTTTTCTCCCGTCCGTCCGCGCCGCACCATGATCGAACTGAAAAACCTCACCCTGCAACGCGGCAGCAAACTGCTGCTCGACCAAGCAAACCTGACCATCGCCCCCGGCAAACGCGTCGGCCTGATCGGGCGCAACGGCAGCGGCAAATCCAGCCTGTTCGCTCTGATAAAAGGTGAAATTGCGCAAGATGGCGGCGACATTGTCCTGCCGCCGCACTGGAAAACCGCCTCCGTCGCCCAGGAAACCCCCGCGCTCGACACCTCCGCGCTGGATTACGTTTTGCAGGGCGACAAAGAATTGCAGGCTTTTCAGACGGCCTTGGCAGAAGCGCAAGCGCAAAACGACGGCATGAAGCAGGCCGAATACCACGGCAAACTCGAAGAAATCGACGCCTACACCGCCCCCGCCCGCGCCGCCAAACTCCTCAGCGGCCTCGGTTTCGCCCAAGAAGAACACAGCCGCCCCGTCAAATCCTTCTCCGGCGGCTGGCGCATGCGCCTCAACCTCGCCCAAGCCCTGATGTGCCGCGCCGACCTGCTCCTGCTCGACGAACCCACCAACCACCTCGATTTGGAAACCGTGCTGTGGCTGGAAAACCACCTCGCCGACCTGCCCTGCACCCAAATCATCATCTCCCACGACCGCGACTTCCTCAACGCCGCCACGACCCAAACCGTCGAACTCTCCGGCCGCAAACTCACCCTCTACGGCGGCAACTACGACTTCTACCAGAGCGAGCGCGCCCGCCGCCTCGCCCAACAGCAGGCCGCCTACGCCAAACAGCAGGCACACATCAAACACCTGCAATCCTTCATCGACCGCTTCAAAGCCAAAGCCACCAAAGCCGTGCAGGCGCAAAGCCGCATAAAAGCCCTCGACAGGCTCGAACGCATCGCCCCCGCCCACCTCGACAGCGGCTTCTCCTTCCGCTTCGACACCCCCGAACACCTGCCCAACCCCCTGCTCAAACTCGAAAAAGCCGATCTCGGCTACAACGGCGAAACCATCCTGCGCGGCGTCTCCCTCTCCCTCGAAAGCGGCGCCCGCTACGGCCTCCTGGGCGTCAACGGCAGCGGCAAATCCACCTTCATCAAAACACTGGCCGGCAGCCTGCCCCTGATTGCCGGCGGCATCGTCCGTGCCGAAAAACTCAACATCGGCTACTTCGCCCAACACCAGCTCGACACCCTGCGCCCCGACCAAAGCCCCCTGTGGCACATCCAAAAACTCTCGCCCGAAGCCAAAGAACAAGACATCCGCAACTTCCTCGGCGGCTTCAACTTCACCGGCGATGCCGCCCTGCAAAACACCGCCCCCTTCTCCGGCGGCGAAAAAGCCCGCCTCGCCCTCGCTATGCTCGTCTGGCAGAAGCCCAACCTCCTCCTGCTCGACGAACCCACCAACCACCTCGACCTCGACATGCGCCACGCCCTCACCCTCGCCCTGCAAAGCTTCCAAGGCGCACTCATCGCCGTCTCCCACGACCGCAGCCTGCTCGAAGCCACCACCGACAGCTTCCTCCTCATCGAAGAAGGCCGTCTGAAAACCTTCGACGGCGATTTGGAAGACTACCGCCGCTACCGCCTCGCCCGCGAAAACGCCGCCGCCGCGCCCGCCGCCTCCGCGCAAAACCAAAACCGCAAAGACAGCAAACGACTCGAAGCGCAAATCCGCCAGGAAAAAGCCAAACGCGGCAAACCCCTGCAACAGAAAATCGACCAAGCCGAAAAAGAAATCGCCGCCCTCAGCGAAATTCAGACGGCCTGTGAAGCATTTTTGGTACAGGAAAACGCCTACAACGAAGAAAACAAAGGCAAATTGCAGCAAACCCTTAGCCAACTGGCGCAAACCAAAGTAAAATTAGGACAAATGGAAGAAAACTGGCTTGCCTGGCAGGAAGAACTCGAAAGCATCCTGCTCGCCGTCGAAGAAGAACTACGGGGAATATCCGAATGACGAAACGAAACACCATGAAACCCAGCATCCTCACCCTTACTCTTGCCGCCGCCGCATTCTCCGGCGCGGCCGAAGCCAAAGTCTACGAATGCAGCGTCGGCGGCATTACCGTCTACACCTCCCGCCCCTCCGCCAGCTGCCGCGCGTCCGACCTGCCCAAAATCGGCAGCTATTCCAGCCTGCCCGTCCCGCGCAGCGCGCCGCAGCAGTTTGCCGCCCGCCAAGACACAACCGCGCCCGCCGCAACAAGGCACGTTTCCGTCAACAAAGCCTCCGCCACCCCCGTACGCAACGCCCCGTCCCTGCAAGCCGCCGACGCCGCCCTTCTGCCCCGCCCCTCCGGCAGCAGCGGCCGCCGCACCATCTTGGAACAAGAGCTGGCCAACGAGCGCCAGGCGCTCAATCTGGCACAAAACGAACTGAGCACCGCCCGCGCCCAGAAAAACCAAAACCGCGCCAGCCAGCTCACCGCCAGCATCCAAGACCGCCAGCAAAACATCCAGGCGCTGCAACGCGAACTGAGCAGAATGTAAAACCCGTCTTTCAGACGGCCTCCAACCTCCGAAGCCCCTCCGCCTCGGAGGTTTTCCCTATCCGGCGATTCCGCAGAAAATAAAAACCTCCACGCGAAAGGCCGTCTGAAACCGGACGGCGCGGGCATCGTGCAGGGCGTGCCGCCACAGCGGCGTTCCCGTTCCATACAAAGCCCCAATCCGCTTTTAAATTCGTTGAAGCCCCGCTTTCAGAAACGTCATTTCCGCGTAGGCGGGAACGGCCTGTATAATCCGCCGTTTCCCATTCCGCCGAAAAACCCGTCATGGCCAACCAAAGACTCATCTACGGCTTTCACGCCGTCAACGCCCGCCTGTGGCAAAACCCCAAATCCCTTACCGAACTCTACATCCAAGAGGGCAAAAACGATGCCCGCACGCGCGAAGTGTTGGAAAAAGCCGCCGCCGAAAACGTGCGCGTGCATTTTGCCGATGCCGACCGCCTGAACGCTATCGCCAAAGGCGCGCGCCATCAGGGCGTAGCCGGTTTTATCGATGCCTCGAAAAACCACGTCCACCTTGAAGACGTGTTGGAAAACCTGAGCGAACCGCCGCTTCTGCTCATCCTCGACGGCATCACCGACCCGCACAACCTCGGCGCGTGCCTGCGTACCGCCGACGCAATGGGCGTACACGCCGTGATTGCGCCGAAAGACAAAAGCGCGGGGCTGAACGCCACCGTGAGCAAAGTCGCCTGCGGCGCGGCCGAAACCGTGCCCTACATCACCGTAACCAACCTCGCCCGCACCCTGCGCGAGTTGAAAGAATACGGCATCTGGATAGTCGGCACCGACATGGGGGGCTCGGCCGATTTGTACCACGCCGACCTGCCCGAGAGCATCGCCTGGGTGATGGGCAACGAGGGCGAAGGCATGCGCCGCCTCACGCGCGAGCATTGCGATATGCTGGTATCGATACCGATGTTCGGCACGGTGGAAAGCATGAACGTGTCCGTCAGCGCTGGCATGGTGTTGAGCGAAACGCGGCGGCAGCGGGTGTTGAAAACTCTGGGACGCGGTTGAAACGCTGCCTGAAGGCCGTCTGAAAAACAGTAAAGAGGCCGTCTGAAAGATTCAGACGGCCTCCGCATCAAATCCTTGCCCTGCCCTGCTCCGCCAAACCGCGCAGACAGACATTATAGTGAGCCAAAATAAAAAATCTACGGCGTTGCTGCGCCTTGCCGTACTACCTGTACTGTCTGCGGCTTGCTGCCTTGTATCTTTTTTATTTTGACTCACTATATTTCCAAACCACGGCAGCCGTCTGAAAAAACGATAAGGCCGTCTGAAGATTTTCAGACGGCCTTTCCCGTTGGCGGCGTTTGGCGGCGGATTCAGTCGCGCACGTAGATGGTTTCGACGTCGTAGTCGTCTTCGTTCCAATCATTGTCTTCGTCGGCAAAGCGTTCCTGCCATTCTTCTTCGTGGCTGAGGGAGGAATCCATGCCGCTTTCGAGGCGCAGGACGGACAGCAGGTGGTAGATGTCGGCGGGCAGCGGCGCTTCAAAATGCACGGTTTCACCGCTTTGCGGGTGGACGAAGCTGAGGCGGTAGGCATGCAATGCCTGTCTGCCCAGTTGGCGCACGGTGCTTTTGACGGTGTCGGAGCAGGCGTGGCGCGGGTTGCCGTAGACGGGGTCGCCCGAGAGCGGATGGTTGGCTTCGCGCATGTGGACGCGGATTTGGTGGGTGCGGCCGGTTTCCAGTTGGCATTCTATATAGCTGTGCGCCTGATAGCGTTCGAGCACTTTCACGTGGGTGACGGCTTCTTTGCCGCCGAATTTCACCACTGCCATTTTGACGCGGTTGTGCGGGTCGCGGCCGATTTGGGTTTCGATTTTTCCGTCGAAGGGCACGATGCCGTCGGCCACGGCGCGGTAAACGCGTTTGACCGTGCGCTCCTGCATTTGTTTGACCAGGTGGTTTTGCGCGCTCAGGGTTTTGGCAACGACCATCAGGCCGCTGGTATCTTTGTCGAGACGGTGGACGATGCCCGCACGCGGCACGTTCTGCAAGGCTGGGCAATGCGCCAAAAGGCCGTTGAGCAGCGTGCCCGACCAGTTGCCCGCGGCGGGGTGTACGACGAGTCCGGCGGGTTTGTTCAGCACGATCACGCTGTCGTCTTCGTAAACGATGTCCAAATCGATAGGCTCGGGCGTGAAGGCCAGCGTTTCGTTGCTTTCCTGCACCTGTACGGCCAGTTTCTCGCCGCCTATCAGCTTGTCTTTGGGCTTGGCGGGTTTGCCGTCCACCGACACCGCGCCTTCTTTAATCCAGTCGGCCAGGCGCGAGCGCGAGTAGTCGGGCAGCAGCTTGGCTAAGGCGGCGTCGAGACGCAGCCCGGCCAAATCGAGCGGCACGGTTAAATTCAGACAAGTTTCGGCGGCAGGGGCTGCACCAAACTCAAAATCGTCGTTATAATCGCCGCCATTTTCAAATGAAGAGTTCTGCATGAAAAAAATTCTTTTAGTAGCGTTGCTGGGTGCGACGCTGTCCGGCTGTGCAAGTAAAGGCACAAGTGACAAAGACGCGCAAATCACCCAAGACTGGTCGGTGGAAAAACTGTACGCCGAAGCGCAAGACGAGTTGAACAGCAACAATTATACGCGTGCCGTCAAGTTATATGAACTGCTCGAATCCCGCTTCCCGCAAGGCCGTTACGCGCAGCAGGCGCAGCTTGACACGGCCTATGCCTATTACAAGGACGAAGAGCGGGAAAAGGCGCTCGCCGCCGTGGAACGCTTCCAAAAGCTGCACCCGCAGCATCCGAACATGGACTACGCCCTTTATCTCAAAGGGCTGATTCTGTTTAACGAAGACCAATCCTTCCTCAACAAACTCGCCTCGCAGGACTGGTCCGACCGCGATCCCAAAGCCAACCGAGAAGCCTATCAGGCCTTTGCCGAGCTGGTTCGCCGCTATCCGCAGAGCAAATACGTCGAAGACGCCACCAAGCGCATGACCAAGCTGGTGGACGCGCTGGCCGGCAACGAAATGGCCGTCGCCCGCTACTACGCCAAACGCGGCGCCTACCTCGCCGCCGCCAACCGGGCGCAAAACATCGTCACCGGCTTCCAAAACACCCGCTATGTCGAAGAAGCGCTGGCCGTGATGGAACTCTCCTACCGCAAAATGGAGCGCCCGCAGCTTGCCGACGACACCCGCCGCATCTTGGAAAAAAACTTCCCGCAAAGCCCCT
Source organism: Neisseria sp. 23W00296 (assembly GCF_044772855.1). Taxonomy (NCBI): domain Bacteria; kingdom Pseudomonadati; phylum Pseudomonadota; class Betaproteobacteria; order Neisseriales; family Neisseriaceae; genus Neisseria; species Neisseria sp. 23W00296. The sequence continues at coordinate 1,661,114 of NZ_CP173024.1, forward strand.
ACCTGACCCGCTCGTGGAAAGACAACGACGCCCCCTGGTGGCGTTATTGGAAATAACGGGCTTTACACACAACAGGCCGTCTGAAAACCTTTCAGACGGCCTGTCTGCCTATTACAATCCCCCTCTCCAACAGCAAAGCGAGAAACCAAATGGATCTGCGCCACATCCGCGAAGACTACAGCAAACAGCAGCTTTCCGAACAAGACTGCGCCGACAGTCCCGTCGTCCAATTTGAAAAATGGCTGAACGAAGCCGTCAAGGCGCAAGTCAACGAGCCCACCGCCGTCAACGTCGCCACCGTCGGCGAAGACGGCCGCCCGCAAAGCCGCATGGTGCTGCTCAAAGAAGTCAACCCGCAGGGCTTCGTCTTCTTCACGAATTACCACAGCCGCAAAGGCCGCGCCCTCGCCGATTGCCCCTTCGCCGCCCTCACCTTCTTCTGGCCGGAACTCGAACGGCAGGTACGCATCGAAGGGCGCGTCGAAAAACTCTCCGAAGCCGCCTCCGACGAATACTTCGCCTCCCGCCCCTACGCCAGCCGCATCGGCGCGTGGGCAAGCGAACAGAGCAGCGTCATTGCCGACAAAAACGTCCTCATCAAACGCGCCGCCGCCGTCGGCCTCAAACACCCGCTCAACGTCCCCCGCCCGCCGCACTGGGGCGGCTTCCTCGTCATTCCCGACCGCATCGAGTTTTGGCAGGGACGCCCCAGCCGCCTGCACGACCGCATCCGCTACCGCCTTTCAGACGGCCTGTGGATCAAAGAGCGCCTCGCGCCGTAGTTTCAGACGGCCTTTCAGACGGTCTCACGCATACCGAGGCCGTCTGAAAAAGGAAAAACCGCTTTCAGACGGCCTCCCCGAACCCCAAAGGCCGTTCCCGCCTACGCGGGAATGACGTTTCCGAAAACCAAGATTCAATAAAACAAACAAAGGAGAAACCATGCAGAACGCAGCAAAACCTTTTCCCCGCGTCCTCACCATCGCCGGTTCGGATTCCGGCGGCGGCGCGGGCATACAGGCCGACCTCAAAACCTTCGGCGCGCTCGGCGCATACGGCGCCAGCGTTATCACCGCCGTTACCGCGCAAAACACCCTCGGCGTGCAGGCCATACACACCGTCCCGCCCGAAACCGTACGCGCCCAATGCGAATCCGTGCTTTCCGACATCCGCATCGACGCCGTCAAAATCGGCATGCTGCCCGACTGCGAAACCATCCTCACCGTTGCCGCCGCCCTGCGCCGCCATCCCGTTCCCTTCGTCGTTCTCGATCCCGTCCTCATTGCCACTTCCGGCGACCGCCTCGCCCTCGAAAACACCGTCGAAACCCTGTTTGCCGAACTGGTGCCGCTGGCCGATTTGCTGACGCCCAATCTGGCCGAACTGGCAGCACTCGTCGGCAGCAGCCCGCCGCAAGACGAAAAAGAGATGCTGCACCAAGGAGCAACCCTGCTCGGTCGCGGCGCGAAAGCCGTGCTGCTCAAAGGCGGCCATTGGAGCGGCGACACCGCCCGCGACTGGCTGGTGCGGCAGAACGCCGAAGCGCAGTGCTTTATCAACAGCCGCATCAGCACCCGCAATACGCACGGCACGGGCTGCACCCTCTCCGCCGCCATCGCCGCCCTTTATCCGCACCGCAAACAGCTACCGCTCGCCGTGGCCGCCGCCAAAAGCTATCTGCACGGTGCCCTCGACGCAGGCAGCCGCTGGCAGCTCGGCCGTGGCGCCGGCCCCGTCGCCCATTTCTGGCGCACGGTGCGCTAGGTGCTATCAGAAACCCCGCTCGTTTTCCGTTCCGCAAAAAGATACCGCGCCTTTAACGGCGCGGCATTGCTTTTTCTCATGTCTGACCGAAAACGTCCTGCCGCTGCCGCCCGTTATCGGGCGGAACAGCGGCAGGCCGTCTGAAAGGGCGGTTTGTGCTTAAAAACCGGTTCAAAATCTCCGATACGGCTTTCAGACGGCCTGGAAAAGGTTTAAAGACGCGGATCTGTCTGTATGTCTGTTTGACGGCGGCAGGCCGTCTGAAAAGCCGGTTTTATTCTTTCGGGAAGCTCTCTTTAATCCACAGCAGGGCAATCAGCAGGGCGGCGGCCAGCGCGGCAGCGGTCATCAGCATGGCGTGCTGGTAGTCGGCCAGCAGCTCCTGCGTACCGGCGAGCAGTTTGCCCGGCAACCCCACCAGCAGGCCGCCTGCGATAAACATCGAGCCGTTGACGATGGAAGCGGATGTGCCGATCAGGTGCGGCGGAACGTTGTCCGCCGCAGCGGTGAAGTTGAGCATATGGCCGGCGTTGCAGAAGCCGAAGATGAAATACAGTACCATAGCCACGGCACCCGACATCGGCAGGTAAATGACGCACAGCAGCGACAGAACCTGTACCAGCGTGGTGACGGCTATCGGCCATTTGCGCGATTTGAGCGCGTTGGAGATTTTGTTGATCAGCGGGCTGCCGGCCGCCAGTCCCAGCCACAGGCAGGCGGTGGCGTGGTTGGCGGTGCTGGCGTCAATGCCGTGCGCCATCAGCAGTTTCGGCTCCCAGACGACGCCGAACGCCAGAATCATGCCGAATACGATGGCGCCTTGGATGCTGATCGCCCAAATCTGTTCTTTTTTTCAATACTTCGAGGATAGAGCGGAAGACGGAGGCGATGAACTCGCCCGCGCCGGATTTTTCGCCCTCCACTTCGGATGGGTTGTGGACAAACATCACGGCGGCAATCAGCAGAAGAACGCCGAATACGCCGAAGCCGGTAATGATGGCACGCCATTCCCAGCGGCTGAGGGCGAAGTCGAAGGCGGTTTGGCCGAAGGCGGAGGAGAGGGCGGCCACCAGTTGCACAAGGCCGAACATGATGCCGAATTTGGCCATGCCGAACCACACGCCGCCGACGTAGCCCGCGCCGACGAATCCGGCACACGATCCCATTGCCAGCACCACTTGCGAGAGCAGCAGCATTTCAAAACTTTGGGCAAAGGCGAACAGGAACACGCCCAAAATAACCAGGCCGATGGCGGGTATCAGCACTTTGCGGCTGCCCAGTTTGTCCAAGAGCGCGCCGGAGAAGAGTTGGGCGACGGCGAACACCCATGTGTAGGTGGCGGCAATCAGGCCGACTTGCTCGATGCTGAGGTTCAGCGTTTTCGCCACGCTGTTGTTGACGATGGCGTAGCCGGTCTGCACGTTGAACAGCCACACGACGAAAATCACGGCGATCGTCCATACCGTCCAGGCGCGTGCGCCGCCGAGTTCGTAGGTTTTGTTGTTTGTTTGCGTACTCATTTGATTCTCCTATCAATTATGCACTGTAAACTTCTTTGCCCGCGATATAGGTCGCGGCAATGGCGCGGTCGTCGGCCAAAGTCATTTGGATGAACAGCACTTCCTCCAAGCTCTTCGCGTAGCGCATGCGGTATTCGATGATCGGCGTCGATTTTAGGTTGATAACCGCCAAATCCGCTTCCATGCCCGGCTCGATGCTGCCGATTGTGCCGGCCAGCCCCAAGGCTTCGGCCGTGCCGCGTCCGGCAAGATAGAAGCTGTGCAGCGAGCTGTACGGCGTGCCGTTCATCTGAGCGGCTTTGTAGGCTTCGTTCATGGTTTGCAGAATGGAAAAGCTGGTACCCGCACCCAAATCCGTTGCCAGGCCGACATGGACGGGGTGTTGTTCCGATTCCAGTTTTTTCACGTTCAGACAGCCCGATCCCAAAAAGAAGTTGGAGGTCGGACAGTACACCACCGATGCGCCCGTTTCGTTGAACACGCCCAATTCGCGGTCGGTCAGATGGATGTCGTGGCCGTAGATAGCGCGGCGACGCATCAGGCCGTAGCGGGCATAGGCGTCGGTGTAGTCTTTCGCTTCGGAACACAATTCTTTTACCCACGCGACTTCGTTGACGTTTTCGGAAACGTGCGACTGAATCAGCATATCGGGATTTTCCTGCGCCAACGCGCCGATCATTTCCATCTGTTCGGGTGTCGAAGTGGGCACGAAACGCGGCGTAATGACATATTCCGCGCGGCCTTTGCCGTGCCATCTGCCGATCAGCGCTTTGGATTCGTCGTAGGCGCGCTGCGGCGTGTCCAGCAGGGCGGCAGGAGCGTTTCTGTCCATGCACACTTTACCCGCCATAATCCGCATATCGTATTTCGCCGCCGCCTCAAAAACCGCATCGACCGACTGCGGAAAAACCGTGCAGTAAACGGTTGACGAAGTCACGCCGTTACGCACCTGCTCGCGCAGAAACACTTCCGCCACTTCGTCGGCATGCTCTTTGTTTTTAAAGCCCTGCTCTGCGATAAATGTATAGTTGTTCAGCCATTCGATTAACTGTTCTCCGTAGGCTGCGATGATTTCCGTTTGCGGATAGTGGACATGGCAGTCGATAAAGCCGGGAACAATCAGGCTGTCCGCATATCTTTTGACAGGCACGCCGTCCAACTCGGGCAAAATCTTATCCGCCGCGCCCGCTTTGACAATCTTTCCGTTTTCCATCACCACCACGGCATCGGACTCATAAACCAAGCAATCTTCCATATCATGAAAAAACGGGTCTTTGCGAAAAGAAAGCATCGCACCGCGTATCGCAGTTTTTATACTCATAACATTCTCCTACTAAAATTTACACTTCGATTTATTTGCACAAATCAATTTGTGTGATTTAATTACACTATTAATAATGTAATATACATAAGAAGGAAAATGCCATGGGTTTATTGGCAAAAAGAACAGTCACTTTTATGATTTATTTTATTTCCAGATATAAATCAAATACAAATTAGAAAAAATTATTCCAACAAAATAAAATTTCAAAAATAATCCGATATTAATATGGATGTTTCTTTTACATTTGTTGATAAAGGTCAAATAGTGCAGTAGCCGTCAATAACGGCTCTCATTTCAGATTGAAATAAAAAAAGAAAAGGGCTATCCTGCGTTTGCCGGACATTACCGGCACGGCTTTTTTCCTAAACCCAGTCATTTGAGGAGATAGTTTATGACTGCCAAAAACCTGAATGTGTTTGACAAAGAATACGGATTGCTGATCAACGGCGAATGGACGAAGCCCGGTGCGCTTTTGGAATCGTATAACCCCGCCAACAACGAAGTGCTGGCCAAATTCACCGACGCAACCGATGCCGATGTCGATGCCGCCGTGGCCGCCGCGCAGCAGGCGTTTAAAAGCTGGCGCAAAACCACCGCCGCCGAGCGCGCCGCCATTCTGAACAAAATCGCCGACGTAATTGACGAAAACGCCGAGCTGTTTGCCTTGCAGGAAACGCTGGACAACGGCAAACCCATCCGCGAAACCCGCGCCGCCGACATCCCGCTTGCTTCCGACCACTTCCGCTATTTTGCGGGCGTGATTCGCGGCGAAGAGGGCACCTGCAACCAAATCGATCAGGAAGACCTGTCCATCGTCTTGCGCGAACCCATCGGCGTGGTCGGCCAGATTATCCCGTGGAACTTCCCCTTCCTGATGGCCGCCTGGAAAATCGCCCCCGCGCTGGCTGCCGGCTGCACCATCGTTATCCACCCCTCGTCCAGCACCTCATTGAGCCTCTTGTCGTTTGCCCAAAAAATCAACCATCTGCTGCCCAAAGGCGTGCTCAACGTCATCACAGGGCGCGGCAGCAAATCGGGCGAATACATGCTGCACCACAAAGGCTTCAACAAACTGGCCTTTACCGGCTCCACCGAAATCGGCCGCCGCATCGGCATCGCCGCCGCCGAAATGCTGATTCCCGCCACGCTCGAACTGGGTGGCAAATCGGCCAACATCTTCTTCGACGACATGCCGTTTGACAAAGCACTCGAAGGCGCGCAAAAAGGCATTCTGTTCAACCAAGGCCAAGTCTGCTGCGCCGGTTCGCGCATCTTCGTACAGGAAGGCATTTACGATAAATTCGTCGCCGCGCTGGCCGAAGAGTTCAAAAAAGTCAAAGTCGGCCTGCCGTGGGAAGACGACACCCAAATGGGCGCGCAAGTCAGCGCAGGCCAGCTTGAAACCATTTTGAAATACGTCAAAATCGGCGAACAGGAAGGCTGCCGCATCATCACTGGCGGCAAAAAAGTCGAAGGCACGCTGGGTAACGGCGAGTTCCTCGAACCGACCCTGATCGAAGCACCCGACAACAGAGGCCGCGTCGCACAGGAAGAAATCTTCGGCCCGGTGGCCACGGTTATCAAATTCAAAACCGAAGAAGAAGTTATCGCTATGGCCAACGACAGCGAATACGGCTTGGGCGGCGCGGTATGGAGTAAAGACATCAACCGCTGCCTGCGCGTCTCCAATGCGTTGGAAACCGGCCGCGTGTGGATCAACTGCTACAACCGACTGCCCGCAGGCGCGCCGTTTGGCGGCTACAAAACCTCCGGCATCGGCCGCGAGACTCACAAAATGATGCTCGCCGCCTACACCCAGGTGAAAAACATCTACATCAGCGCCCGCGAAGAGCGCGAAGGTTTGTACTGATCCGCAATGTAACCGTGTAATCGCCGCATAAGGCCGAAGGCCGTCTGAACGCTGTTTCAAACGGCCTTTTTTGTGACTCAAACACGCGGAACGCATTCGGCGGCATGGGCATCGGAGACCGTCTGAAAGCGAAGCTTCAACGAAGTTAAAAACCGAAATCTTTGCCCGACTCCGAATCTGCCCGAATGCCGCCAACGTTGTGCAGAGGGTTCAAACTGTCTTTCAGACGGCCTTTTTGTCTTCCCAACACACAACCGCATTCGGCGGCGCAAAAATCGGAGGCCGTCTGAAACCCGAACGGTTTTCAGACGGCCTTTACGCGACATGACTGTTTGCCCAAGCCGTTCAGTCATGTAGGTCGGGCATTCATGCCCGACATTTTCCGTTTTGTTTTTTTTAATCCTTGTCGGGCATGAATGCCCGACCTACGCTTCCCCATCTGCTTTTTTAACTTCATTGAGGCTTCGCTTTCAGAAACGTCATTCCCGCGCTGATGCTCCGAAGGGCTACAGGCAGAACGGCCTCTGTCTGCCCGCACGTTTTCGCAACCCCAATCCGCGCGCGCCATCTGCATTCATTCCGCAACGGCAAAGGCCGTCTGGAAACCCGTAACACAGGTTTTCAGACGGCCTCCGATGGCGTCTGAAAGCAGCTGTCTCATTTACCCAAGCCGTTCAGTTTTTTAATCACCTGCGGCGTATCCAGGCCGTAGCGGAACATATCGTTGGCCTGCCAGAGGTAGATTTTGCCGTTTTTGGCGGCGTTTGTGGCGGCGATTTCGGGGCGCTCGGCGAATTGTTTGACCGAGCCGATCATGGCGGTGTTGTGGTCGGCGATGATGATGATGTCGGGCTTGGCGGCAATCCACGCTTCGCGGCTCATGGGTTTGAGGCCGTCGATGGCGGCGGCGGCGTTGATGCCGCCGGCGCGGCGGATGATTTCGTCGGCGGCGGTGTTTTTACCCGACACGATGCGGCCGTCGTAGCTGAAGAGGTAGCGTTTGCCGTTGGCCGGCTGCTGCGTCATGCCCGCCTGCCAACTTGCGGCGATTTTGTCGGCCTGCGCTTTTTTGCCGATAAGCTCGCCGACGCGGCGGATGCTTTGCGGATATGCGGCGATGCTGTCGTCGGGCGCGACGTTGACGGCGTTGATGCCCGCTTTTTTCAGGTGCTCGAAAATGCTTGCCGGCTGCGCCATCCACGAGCCGATGGCGATGTCGGGCTTCGCGGCGGCGATGGGTTCGACGGTGAGGCGGCGGTGTACGCCGATGCTGGGTTTGCCTTTGAGGGCGGGGTTTTGCACGGTTTGGTCTTTGCCGACAATTTCGTCGAGCGAGCCGAGGGCGACGACCACGTCGGCCACGTCGGGGGTGAGCACGACAATGCGCTGCGCCTGCGCCTGGGCGGCGAGGGCAAGCATCATGGCAAGGGCGGGAAGTATGGTTTTCACGGGGTTTCCTTTGCGGGATGGGTTGGGAAATCGGGTTTCAGACGGCCTTTTGTCCGTTTGCGAGAGTAAAGGCCGTCTGAAAAGCCTTTCAGACGGCCTTTCTCCCTTTAAAACTTGATATGCACGCCTGCGGCGATGTTGCGGCCGCTGTCGGTATACAAATCGTTGAAGGCACTGGATTTGAGTCCGGCCACGTCGGCGTGCTGCCAGTATTTTTTGTTGCCGAGGTTGTAGACGGTGGCGCTCAGTTCGACGTTTTTCACGGGTTTGTACCAGGCGCCGACGTCCCATACGCCGTAGCCGGGGGTTTTGAACACGTCGTCGCTGCTGACGCGGTTTTGTTTGGCCGCCCAGCGCAGCTTGGTACCCGCGCCCCATTTTTCCTGCGCGTAGTCGATGCCGATTACGCCGTTGAGCGGGTGGGCGGAGTCGAGCGGGCTGCCGTCGGCCTGTTTGCCGCGCATCCAGGCGATGCTGCCGTTTGCCTGCCAGTGGTCGGCGAAGGTGTAGGCGGCGGCGGCTTCGAGGCCGTAGGTGCGGACGCGGTCGAGGTTTTGGTACTGGTATTGCAGGATGGGGCGGCCGCCGATGATGGCGGTGCCGATTTGGGTTTGGTCGATGAAGTTTTTGTAGCGGTTGTAGAAGGCGGTGACCTGCGCTTTGGCGCGTTCCCCTTTGAACTTCATGCCCAGTTCGAAGCTGTTGGAGCGCTCGGATTTGAGGTTGGCGTTGGGCACGATGGCGTAGCCGTAAGTGGTGTTGGCGAAGGCCATGGTGGCGCTGTCAAACGGCGGGGTGCGGAAGCCCTGCGAGTAGGTGGCAAAACCGGTGAATTTGTCGCCCAGCGGCACGCTCAGGCGCAGGCTGGGGGTGACGGCGGAATCGCTGAACTCGGGCATATCGGCGCTGTTGGGATTGGCGTTGCGGTAGGCGTCGTCGACGGTGGTGGAGAGCTTGTCTTTTTCGTAGCGCAGCGCGGGGGTGAGAACGATGCCGTTGTTGAAGGTCAGGCTGTCCTGCACATAGAGGCTGAAGGTTTTGCGCGTGCTGTCGGGGAAGGTTTTGTTGGGGAAGAGGCTGCCGGCGTAAATTTTGCTGACTGTGCCGGTGGTGTGGTTGACGGTGAGGCTGTCGCGCGGGCGGGCGGTTTTGGTGTGCTTGTATTCGGCGCCGGCGACGACGGTTTGCTTCACCGCGCCGTCAAACGCCCACACGCCGCGCGTGGTCAGGCCGCGGATGGTTTGGTTGAAGCCGTAGTCGGAATAGCGCGTGCTGCTGCTGGCGGTGCCCATGCGGACGGTGGTGCTGCTGTCGACGGCGTCGTCTTCGTTGCGCATTTTCTGTTGGTAAAGTGTGACGTTGGCTTCTTTCAGACGGCCTTCGCCGGTGTAGCGGTAGCCCGCTTCGATGCGCTGGCGGCGGATGCGGTCGTGCGCTTCGCTGCTTGTGGTGCGGGTGGTGACCGGCCCGTAGGAGGCCGTGCCCAGGCCGTTGGCGAGGACGGTGTCGTTTTTGCGGTAGAAACGCTCGTACAGCGTTTCAAAGCGGTGGCTCTCATTGCCGACGCTGCCTTTGGCGAGGATGTTGTAGGCGCTGTTGTTCTGCGGGTTGGAGGCGGTGCGCGCGGTGGAATAGCTTTTGTCCTTGCCCATGTTTTCGGTTTCGTGGCCGTGGCGGCGCGTGAGCATCAGCAAACCTTCGGCGTTTTCATGGAAACCGGCGGCGGTGGCGGTGACGCCGTGGCTGCGGTCGCGGCTGCGGTAGCCGTATTTCAGGCCGAAGTAGCCGCGTTTTTCCGCATCGACGAAATCGCGCGGCGAGTAGGTCACCATATTCACCACGCCGCCGAGCGCGTCGCTGCCGTAGAGCGCGGAATACGGGCCTTTGACGATGTCGACCTGGCGCAGGGTGTCGGCTTCGACCATGTCGCGGCCGGACACCGCGCCGTTGGTGCCGCCGCCTTCGTAGGCTTCGGGCACGCGCACGCCGTCCACCATCATCAGGATGCGGTTGCCGCCGATGCCGCGGATGTTGAAACCCGCGTGGCCGCGGCGGTTGTTGTCGGAGGCCACGCCCACGCCCGGCTCGTAGAGCGCGATGTCGTCGAGGTTGGCCGCTGCGGCGCGGTCGAGGATTTTGCGGGTTATCACCGACACGTTCGGCGCGGCTTTGTCGAGCGTTTGCGCGTTGCGGTCGGCGGTGACGACCACGGTGTCCAAATCGTTTTGCGAAACGGTTTCTGCCAAAAGCGGGGTAGAAAAAAGCGCGGCGACGGCGCAGGCCAGGAATTTGGGTTTCATGTTTTTCCGTTACGAATATAATAAAAATGGTTCGTGTTTATAAACCTTGCGACGGAAAATTGCAAGCGCGGGTTAAGGGCGGTAAAGACCGGTGTACCGGGCGCTTTATGTCTGTTTCGATGTATAGTGAGCCAAAATAAAAAATCTACGGCGTTGCTGCGCCTCGCCGTACTATCTGTACTGTCTTCGGCTTGCTGCCTTGTATCTTTTTTATTTTGACTCACTATAACGGAATGAGTTTGTTCGGATTTGCCCGACGGCGCTTTCAGACGGCCTCTGCCGCGCCATACAAAAAGGCCGTCTGAAACGCCTTGTGCATTTTCAGACGGCCTTTTGCGCGCCGCTGCGGCAGTCAGGAAAAATCAAACAAATCGGGCTGCGCCGTTTCGCCGGTCACGCGCACGTCGGCCTCGCCCTCGGCAAAAGTGATGTGCAGTGTCTGCCCCTGTTTGAGCAGCGCGGCGTCGCGCACGACCTGGCCGCGCCCGTTTTTCACCACGGAAAAACCGCGTGCCAGAATGTGCTGCGGCGACACGGCGTCCAACAGCGCGGCCTGTTTTTCCAAACGCTGCCGTTTCGCCGCCGACAGCAGGGCGAAGTTGCGCGACAAGGCCGTCTGAAAAGCGTTCAGACGGCCTTTTGCCGCCGCCGCATCGGGGCGGGCGTGTTGCAGCAGCAGGCTCTGCCGCGCCAGCGTTTCCCCTTGCAGGCGCAGGTTGGCACGCATGGCGGCGGACAGCCTTTGCGCGAGGACGGCGGTTTGCCCGCGCTGCGCGTCTAGTTTCTGGCGCGGGTGGCGGATTTGGCGGGCAAACCAGTCGACGCGCTGGCTGGCATCGTGGTAACGCTGCGTCAGCGCATCTTTCAGACGGCCTTCGGCCTGCGCCAGCTTGTGCAGCAGCTCGGTGCGGTTGGGCGACACCAGCTCGGCGGCGGCGGTGGGCGTGGGCGCGCGCACGTCGGCGGCAAAGTCGGTGAGGGTGAAATCGGTTTCGTGGCCGACGCCGCTGACCACGGGAATGCGGCAGGCGGCGACGGCGCGGACGACGGCTTCTTCGTTAAACGACCACAAATCCTCAATGCTGCCGCCGCCCCGGCAGACGATTAGCACGTCGCATTCGCCGCGCTCCGATGCCGCGTTTACGGCACGGGCAAGCTGCGCCGCGCTGTCCGCGCCCTGCACGGCGGCGGGATAAAGGATAACGGGAATGTCGGGCGCGCGGCGGCGCAGGGTGGTGAGCACGTCGCGCAGGGCGGCGGCGGCGGGGCTGGTGACGATGCCGATGCGCTGCGGATGCGCGGGCAGCGGCCGCTTGTTTGCTGCGGCGAACAAGCCTTCGGCCTGCAAGGCGGCTTTCAGTTTTTCGTAGGCTTCGTAGAGCCGCCCCAAGCCTTTGAGGCGCAAATCGTTCACCGTAATCTGAAATTCGCCGCGCGCCTCGTAAATGGAAATGCGGCCGCTCACTTCGACATGGTCGCCCTCTTTCAGGGCGGCAAACCGCTGCGCCGTGCCCTTGAACATGGCGCAGCGCACTTGGGCGCGGCTGTCTTTGAGCGAGAAATAATAATGCCCGCTGGCGGCGCGGGTGAGGTTGGACACTTCGCCCGCCACCCACAGGCCGGAGAGCTTGTCTTCCAGCAGCATTTTGGCGGCGGCGTTGAGTTCGGAAACGGACAGGGCGGCGGGTGCGAACAAATCGGACATGGCTTCGGGCGGCGGCAAAAGTGGCGGATTATACGGGAAAACGGCAGGCGGCTATAATGCGCGGCCTGCGCCGCCTGACCCCGGTTTTTCAGACGGCCTCATTATGTTTTTTCCCACGGAGAACAAGCACCATGAAACCCCGCCTTTCCGCCCTGCTCTGCGCCCTCGTCTGCCTGCCCGCCTTTGCCGCACCGCAGGAAAAAACCGTTTCCTCCGAATGCCACACCGTGATGCGCGATGCCGTGCTGCTGCAAAGCGCCTTCATCTTCTGCCCGCAAGAAATGTCGGCGGCAGCGGGCGGCTTGGGCAAGCTGGCAGACATCTACAAGCAGCTCGACGCGCCGGTGAGAGCCTGCGAGCAAAAATACGGCCGCCTGTCCGAGCAAAACGATATCGTCCGCAGCATCCCCGGCCTCATCGACCTCCTCGACACGGTGAAAATGGCCGACATGAAAGCGCCAAGCCCCGCCCTGCAAAAAAAAGCCGCCGCCTACTGCGCCGCGCAGAATGAGGAAATCGTCCGCGTTATCGGCCGACGCAAATAAGGGCGGAGGCCGTCTGAAATATGCGTTCAGAAACGTCATTCCCGCGAAGGCGGGAACGGCCTCATTCTGTTTTTCCCCCAAGAGAACAAGTGCCATGAAACCCCGCCTTGCCGCCCTGCTCTGCGCCCTCGTCTGCCTGCCCGCCTTTGCCGCGCCGCAGGAAACAACCGTTTCCGCCGAATGCCGCGCCGTGATGCGCGATGCCGTGCTGCTCAAAAGCGCGGAAACCTTCTGTTTTAAAGAAACCGTGGCGGCAACGGGCGGCTTGGGCAAGCTGGCAGACATCTACAAGCAGCTCGACGCGCCGGTGAAAGCCTGCGAGCAAAAATACGGCCGCCCGTCGCCGCAAAGCGCCATCGTCCGCAGCATTCCCGGCCTCGCCGATCTGCTCGGCATGGTTTGGACGGCCGGCCTGAATGCACCCACCGCCCCGCTGCACGCCAAAGCCGAAACCTACTGCGCCGCACAGAACGCGGAAATTGTCCGCGTTGTCGGCAAATACAAATAACAGAGGAGGCCGTCTGAAAGCCCGTTTTGTGCTTTCAGACAGCCTCCTTTATGCCGCTCCAAGCATTCAGGCCGTCTGAAAACGAAGTTTCAACGAAGTTAAAACCGTTTTTCAAATATCTATTATCTGTCTTCCCGCACCCGCCCAAAGTCATGCCCGTCTCCCGCCGCCAGTTTCTCGTTTCCGCCGCCGCCCTCGCTGCCGCTTCCGCCGCATCGTGGCAGACATGGCGGCATTTGAACCGCCTGCCGCCGGTCAGCGTCCGCCGCCCGGGTCTGCCGCCCGGCCACCTGCTGCGCGACGGCATGCTGGCGGAGGGCACGGACAGGCCGCCCTCACACCGCTGCGGCACGCTCATTCTCGGCAGCGGCGCGGCGGCGCTCTCGGCGCTGTGGTATCTCGTGCGAAACGGCCACCGCGACATCCTGCTGGCCGAAGGCTTGGAGCGCAACGGCAACAACGCGGGCTTTTACGATGCGGAGCTGGCCGCGCCGACGGGCGCGCACTATCTCGCCCTGCCCCCGCCGGAAAGCGTGTATGTCCGCCTGATGCTCGACGATCTCGGCATCATGCAAAACGGTGTGTTCAACGAAACGGATTTGGTGTACGCGCCGCAGGAGCGGCTGTGGTATCGCGGCAAATGGCAGGAAAGCCTGCTGCCGCAGCAGGACGCCGACAGCCGCCGTTTTTTCGCCCTCACAGGCCGTCTGAAAACCGCGTGCGGCCGCGACGGACGCAAGATTTTCGCCATTCCCGTCGCCCTGTCTTCGCAAGACGGAGAATGGCGGCGGCTCGACCGCCTGACCTTCGCGCAGTGGCTCGCACGCGAGGGCTACCGCTCTCCCTCCCTGCTCTGGTATCTCGACTACTGCTGCCGCGACGACTACGGGCGCGGCATTGCCGACGTATCGGCCTTTGCAGGACTGCATTATTTCTGCGCGCGCGGGCTGCACGCCGACGCGGTGCTGACCTGGCCGGACGGTTTGGCGCACGTTTCCGAAGCGCTGCGGCGGCATTGCGGCCTGCAAACGCTCGCGGCGCTGCCCGCAGCCGCTCAATGGCGTTTTACCGCGCCCGCAGCTTGGGACGGGGCTGCGGTGAAAATCGAAGAGCGCGAAGACGGCGCGGCGGTGTGGCTGCGCGGCAATGCCGACGGCAAAACCGTGGCGGTGCTCGCGCGGCACGTTGTCTGCGCCATGCCGCTGTCGGTGGCGGCGCACATCGTGGCAGACGCGCCGCGCTACGGCCTGAGGCCGTCTGAAAGCGCGCCGTGGCTGGTGGGCAATTTCGTCCTCAACCGTTTCCCCGCCGAACCAAACGGCAGCGGTTTGGCATGGGACAACGTGGTATACGGCAGCCCGCATTTGGGCTACGTTGCCGCGGGCAACCAGCTGATCCGCACCGCCAAGCCGCCGCGCACGGTGTTCACGTCCTACACCGCGCCCGTGCACGACACGCCGCGCAAGGTCCGCCGCTACCTGCTCGATGCCGACGCCGGCGAATTGCTGGCTTTGGCCGCCGCCGACCTTACCGCCGTATACGGCAGCGGCTTTTGGCGCCATGTGGAGCGCGTTTCCCTCACCGTGCGCGGCCACGGCATGGCGGTTCCCCGCCCGGGCTACCTCGACGCCGCCCCGCCGCAAACCGGCCGCCGCTCCGCCCTCTTCTTCGCCCACAGCGACATGAGCGGCTATTCGGTATTCGAGGAAGCGGCCTATTGGGGCGTGGAAGCGGCAAAACGGATATTGGAGGCCGTCTGAAAGGGCAGAGGCCGTCTGAAAAAACGGAAAGGAAGTAGCCACACGCCGCGTTTTAACGTAATCTCACGTTCCCTCTCCATTTCCTAACGCAAACGCCATGCCCGTTTACAACCACGCCGCCGCCTACACGGCCTTTCAGGATTTCTACCGCGAAGCGCTCGAAGGCAACCCGCTCTACGGCCATCTTGCCGAAGCGCTGAAAAACCCCGAAGCGCTGCCCGAAGCCGCCTACCGCGCCGCCGTGGCCGATCTGCACGAATTCGAGCGCGAGTGTTTTCAGACGGCCTATGCCCGCCTGAACGCGCTCTCCGACGGCCACGCCTGCGATGTGATCAGCCCCAACGATTTTTTCTTCTTCCGCACGCAGTTTGGCGGGGAATAAAGCGCCGCACGCATTCCGAACGGGTTGTCAGGCCGTCTGAAAAGCATCCGTTTTTTCAGACGGCCTGATTTCAGACGGCCCGAACAGCCGCCGCACGCTATAATCCCGCCCCTTTTGCATCCGAGCGAAACAGATTTATGCAGACACCCCCCCTCCCCTCCCCCGCGCAGGAATTCCGGCGCGGCATCCGCGACTGCCTGCCCATCATCATCGGCATGCTGCCCTTCGCCCTGATTCTCGGCATACAGGGCGCGCAAAAAGGCATGAGCGTGGTCGAAATGCCGCTGATGACCGGCCTGAACTTCGCCGGCGGCTCGGAATTCGCCACCGTCGGCCTGTGGGCAAAACCGCTGCCCATACTGCTGATTGTCGGCGTTACCTTTATGATCAACACGCGCCACATCCTGATGGGCGCGGCGCTCGCCCCCTATATCCGCCATCTGCCGATGAAAAAAGTGCTGCCCGCCCTTTTTCTGATGACCGACGAGAGCTGGGCGATGGCGATGGCCGACATCCGCAAGCGCAAAGACGCGGGGCTGGCGCTGTTCAGCCTGCAATACTATTTGGGCGTGAGCCTGACGCTGTATGTGGTGTGGGTGATTACTTCCGCCGTCGGCGCGGCTGTCGGCCCGGTGCTGGGCGATGTGGCCGCGTGGGGCTTCGGCATGGCCTTTCCCGCCGTGTTCCTCGTGCTGCTGCGCGGCATGTGGAAAGGCTGGCGCCCCGCCCTGCCCTGGCTCGTCAGCCTGATTGCCGCCGCCGCGGTCTACCGCACGACAAAAGGCGCGTGGTACGTTCCCGCCGGCACCGCCGCCGGATTGCTGACGGCCTATTTCCAAGGGAAGGACGCATGATTTCCCTTGATTCCGTCCTCGTTATCCTCGGCATGCTGATGGCAACATACAGCACGCGGCTGATCGGTTTTTTCGCCCTGCGCAACCGCACGCTGGGCAAACGTGCCGCCAAAGTGATGGACGCCGCGCCCGGCTGCGTGCTGATTGCCGTGATCGCCCCCTACTTCGCCTCCGACAAACCGCACGAGCTGATTGCCGTTGCCGTTACCGTGCTCGCCGCCAGCCGCCTGCCCATGCTGCCGACCGTGCTGATTGCCGTCGCGACATCGGGCATACTCGGTTATCTGATGGGCTGACCGCGCACACAAAAAGGCCGTCTGAAACTTCGCTTTCAGACGGCCTCTTGCCTTTGATCCGCCGCTCACACGGCAAACACCGGCCTGCCGCCGGCAGGCACATAAGCATCCAAAAGCCGCACCCCCGCCACCCGTTTCACGCACACCGCCGCGTAAACCAGCGCCAAAACCGGCAGCCCCGCCTCCCCATGCTGCGGCGTGTCCGCCAGCGGCCAGCAGACCAGCCATTCCACCGCCTCCGTCTCAAACCCCGCCTCTTCCAAAACCGCCTTCAAACGCCCCCAAGGCAGCGTGCGGCCGCTGTTGGGAAACAGTTTTCCCTCGGCACGGTAAAGCAGCCGCCACAGCGAATGCGGATTCAGCCCGCACAACACCAGCCGCCCGTTGCCCGCCAGCACGCGCCAGGCCTCGCGGGCAAACGCTTCACAATCCCCGTTTTCAAAACCGTGCGGCACCAGCAGCAGATCCATACTCTCCGCCGCAAACGGCAGCGCGGCAAAATCCGCCATCACATCGCGGCCGACGCACGGCACGCCGTCGGTTTCCCATTGCGGCATCCCGATCTGCAAGGCCGTCTGAAAAGGCCGCACCCGCGCCATGCTCTTGAGAAAATCCCGTTCGCAGCACGCCGCATAACGCCCCACCGCACCGCGTTCGAACCAAACCGTCCAATCCATAACGCACCCTCCTTCTTGCGTCCGAAAAAACGACAAATGCTTATTCTACCCCCGATGCCCGCCCGCCGCACCATTGCACAAAAATACGACGAACGGTCTAACGCATTGAAAATTTTTACACTTGGCAAACCTTGACGCTTCATGCCTGTCAAGTTAGTATCCCGCGCTGTTCCAGCGTCCGCCGAAACCCAAATACATGAAACCGATAAAAACACTCGTCATCGCCATTACGGGCCTCTCCTTCGCCTCGGCCGCCTCCGGCCAGACCTACACCAAAAACCAAATCGGCATGGCGCTGATGCGCGCCAACACCGTCGCCCTCGACCACGGCAAAACCAAAACCGGCCACAACAGCGTCTGGGCGCATCTGCGCAGCGACTTCCGCATGAACGAAGTCAACCCCGAACTGGTGCGCCGCCACGAAAGCAAATTCGCCGCCTCCGCTGCCTATTTCAACCGCACCATCGAACGCAGCCGCCCCTACATGTACCACATCAGCCGCGAAGTGGCCAAACGCAACATGCCCGCCGAAATCGCGCTGCTGCCCTTCATCGAAAGCGCCTATGTCACCAAAGCCAAATCCACCGTCGGCGCCTCCGGCCTGTGGCAGTTCATGCCCGCCACCGGCCGCCACTACGGCCTCGAACAAACCCCGCTCTACGACGGACGCCACGACGTCTACGCCGCCACCGACGCGGCGCTGAACTACCTCGAATACCTGCACGGCCTGTTCGGCGACTGGTCGCTGGCGCTGGCCGCCTACAACTGGGGCGAAGGCAACGTCGGCCGCGCCGTCAACCGCGCCCGCGCCCAAGGCTTGGAGCCCGTTTACGAAAACCTGAAAATGCCTGCCGAAACGCGCAACTACGTGCCCAAACTGCTCGCCGTGCGCAACATCGTCAACAACCCGCAATATTTCGGCATGAACTTCGCCGACCTCGACAACAAACCCTTCTTCAAAGCCGTCGACATCGACCAACCCATCGATTTGAGCGCCGCAGTCCGCCTTTCAGGCATCAGTCAGGCCGAATTCGACGCCCTCAACCCCGCCTTCAAAACCCCCGTCTACATCCCGAAAATCGGCCGCAAGCTGCTGCTGCCCGCGTCCGCCGCCGCCACTTTCGAGCGCAACTACAAAAAAGCCGACCGCGCCACCCTGCTCTCCTGGGACGTCTACACCCCCTACGCCGACACCGACATCTCCTCCATCGCCGCCGAAACCGGCATGAGCACCGCCGAAATCAAACGCCTCAACGGCCTGAGCAAAAACAACATCGCCGCCGGCCGCAGCATCCTCGTGGCGAAAAACAACTTCAGCGGCAAAACAGGCGGCACGCCCCTCAACTTCGCCGCACTGGACACCGACACCAACCCCAACGACAACAAGCTGCAAACCGTGCCACAGATGGGTACCGCCGCCGCAGTCGCCACCGCCCAGCCCAAGCTGATGCCCGCGCCGCGAACCCTGCCCGAATCCGCGCCCGTTTTTACCCAAACCGCCCCGCAGCCTACCGTCTCCGCCACACCCGTCTTTACCGCATCGGACAAACCGGCTCCCGCCCCTGCCGCCGCTCCTGTCGATTTTACCCGCGCTGCCGCACCCGCGCTGCCTGACGATCTGACCGTCAAAACAGAACCCGCCGCTCCGGCCGCCCCCGTTGTCGAAACCGCCGCCGCTCAAACGGCCTCCCCCGTTCAGACGGCCTCAGCCGCCCCCGCGCCCGCCGCAGAAGACGGAAACAGCGATCTGATCATGAACTTCGTCCAAACTTCCGGCCTGCAACAGGCAGAGACCGCACCCGTGCAAACCGCCGAAGCCGAAGCGGCAGAACACAACCGCCAGGCCAAAGCTGCCGCCGAAGCCCGCGCCAGACAGAAACAGGCGGCCGAAGCCCGCGCCTTGGCCGCGGCCAAAGCCGCCGCACCCGGTACCCACAAAGTTGCAGACGGCGACACCCTGTTCAACATCGCCAAACGCTACGACATGAACGTGGCCGATCTTGTTGCCGCCAACAACATCAAAGGCAACACCATCCGTCAGGGGCAGATACTCAAAGTGGCCGCCTCCAAAGGCAGAGCCGCCCCCGCAGCCGTCCGCCCCGTTTCCTACACTGTCCGCCAAGGCGACACGCTGGCCGAAATCGCCCGCCGCTTCAACGTCGATGTCAAAGACGTGCGCCGCTGGAACAACAACAGCACCGTCATCCGCCCCGGACAAAACATCAGACTCCAAGGCAGCTAAACCCGCCTTCCCGTTTCAGACGGCCTGCCCGCAGCAGGCCGTCTGAATATTTTTCCCCTTCCGCAAACAGGACAACGACATGGCACAAACCGCCCCCGAAATCTTCAAAGCCTACGACATCCGCGGCATCGTCGGTCAAACCCTAACCGAAGACACCGCCCGCCTGATCGGCCGCGCCATTGCCGCACGCGCCGCCGCGCAGGGCATCGGCAGCATCGCCGTCGGCCGCGACGGCCGCCTCAGCGGCCCCGCGCTTACCGCCGCACTCTGCCGCGGCCTGACCGAAAGCGGCATCAGCGTCACCGACGTCGGCATGGTCGCCACCCCCATGCTCTACTTCGCCGCCGTAAGCGAATGCGGCGGCAGCGGCATCATGATTACCGGCAGCCACAACCCGCCCGACTACAACGGCTTCAAAATCATGCTCGGCGGCGAAACCCTCGCCGGCGAAGCCATACAGCAACTGCGCGAAACCATCGAAGAGAATGCCTTCGTCAGCGGCAGCGGCAGCATCCGCCAAACCGACACCGCAGCCGCCTACCAAAATGCCGTCACCTCCCACATCCAACTCGCGCGCCCGATGAAAATCGCCATCGACGCGGGCAACGGCATTGCCGGCGCATACGCAGGCAGCCTCTACCGCGCCCTCGGATGCGAAGTGGAAGAACTCTACTGCACCGTCGACGGCAGCTTCCCCAACCACCACCCCGACCCCGCCAAACCCGACAACCTGCGCGACCTGATTGCCGCCGTGCAAAACGGCAGCGCCGAAATCGGCCTCGCCTTCGACGGCGACGGCGACCGCCTCGGCGTCGTCACCAAAAACGGCAACATCATCTACCCCGACCGCCAGCTCATGCTCTTCGCCCGCGACGTCCTCAGCCGCAACCCGCAGGCCAAAATCATCTTCGACGTCAAATCCACCCGCCTGCTCGCCCCCTGGATACGGCAGCACGGCGGCGAACCCGTCATGGAAAAAACCGGCCACAGCTTCATCAAATCCGCCATGAAACGCAGCGGCGCCCTCTTGGCGGGCGAAATGAGCGGCCACACCTTCTTCAAAGAACGCTGGTACGGCTTCGACGACGGCATGTACGCCGGCGCCCGCCTGCTGGAAATCCTCTCCCGCAGTGCCGACCCATCCGCCGAACTCGACAGCCTGCCGCAGGCAGTGTCCACCCCCGAAATCAACATCGCCCTGCCCGCAGGCCGCAACGGCCACGACACCGTCGCCGAACTGGCCGCCGCCGCCCGCTTCGAAGGCGCACAAGACATCGTCACCATCGACGGCCTGCGCGTCGAATACCCCGACGGCTTCGGCCTGATACGCGCCTCCAACACCACCCCCGTGCTGGTGCTGCGCTTCGAAGCCGACAACCGCGACGCCATCACCCGCATCCAAAACCAGTTCAAAACCGCCCTCGCCGCCCTGCCCGACCTGGCCTGGCCGCTGTAAATCCCAGCCGCGGCAAGGCCGTCTGAAAAAACGCCCGACATTGTCGGGCGTTTTTTCAGACGGCCACTTTCAGACGGCCACTTTCAGACGGCCACTTTCAGACGGCCACTTTCAGACGGCCACTTTCAGACGGCCTCTCGGCTGCATCGGCATTTCACTCCTTCCCTGCACCAAAGCGCGGGGGAGGGTTGGGGTGGGGGTGGCGGTTTGCAAAACCGCTTAGCTGCAAACCTTACCGATTCTGTCGGAACGTTGGAAACCGTGCATCGCGGGGCGGCACATTCCCCGCTGTCGAAAATAAAAAGGCCGTCTGAAACGGTGTTCAGATGGCCTTTTGCCATTGGCGGCTGCACGGGAAACGCGTTTGCAGAAACGCCATTCCCGCATTTATGCCCCGAAGGGGTATAGGCAGGGACGGCCTTATTTTTTCAGATCGGCCAGAATTTCGTCGACGGTTTTTTTCGCGTCGCCGAAGCACATAACGCTGTTTTCGTTGAAGAACAGCGGGTTTTGCACGCCTGCGTAGCCGGTGTTCATCGAGCGTTTGAAGACGACGACTTCTTTCGCCTTCCACACTTCCAGCACGGGCATGCCGGCGATGGGCGAGTTGGGGTCGGTTTGCGCGGCGGGGTTGACGGTGTCGTTCGCGCCGATGACCAGCACCACGTCGGTTTCGGGGAAGTCGTCGTTGATTTCGTCCATTTCCAGCACGATGTCGTAGGGTACTTTGGCTTCGGCCAGGAGCACGTTCATGTGGCCGGGCAGGCGTCCGGCGACGGGGTGGATGCCGAAGCGTACTTCCGTGCCGTTTTTGCGCAGGAGCTCGGTGATTTCGGCAACGGGATACTGCGCCTGCGCCACGGCCATGCCGTAGCCCGGGGTGATGATGACGCTTTTGGCTTCTTTGAGCATGTCGGCCACTTGCGCGGGTGAGGCTTCGCGGTATTCGCCGACTTCGCCGCCGCCATCTGCCGCCGCGCCGCCGTCTGTGCCGAAGCCGCCGGCGATGACGGAGATAAAGGAGCGGTTCATCGCTTTGCACATGATGTAGGACAGAATCGCGCCGCTGCTGCCGACCAGTGCGCCGGTAACAATCAACAGGTCGTTGGAGAGCATGAAACCAGCCGCCGCCGCCGCCCAGCCCGAATACGAGTTGAGCATGGACACGACCACGGGCATGTCGGCACCGCCGATGGAGGCGACCAGATGCCAGCCGAAGGCGAAGGCGATCAGGGTCATGAGTATCAGGGCGAAGGCACCGCCGCCGTTGGACACGAACACCAGCAGCAGGATAAAGGAGACAATCAGCGCGGCGAGGTTGAGCTTGTGTTTGTGCGGCAGTTTCAGCGGCGCGCTGCTGATTTTGCCGTTGAGTTTGCCGAAGGCCACCAGCGAGCCGGTGAAGGTGACCGCGCCGATAAAGATGCCGAGGAAGACTTCGACCAGATGGATGGTTTCCATATCGGCGGAGACGCTGCCCGGTTCGATGTAGCTGTTGAAGCCGACCAGCACGGCGGCGAGGCCGACGAAGCTGTGCAGGAGGGCGATCAGTTCGGGCATTTCGGTCATTTCGACTTTTTTCGCCTTATAGATGCCGACGGCGGCACCGATCAGCATGGCGATAATGATCCAGCCGAAGCCGTGCGTGTCTTCGGCGAAGACGGTGGCAATCAGGGCGGCAGCCATGCCGGCGATACCGGCGTAGCAGCCCTGTTTGGCGGTTTCCTGTTTGGACAGTCCCGCCAGGGAAAAGACGAACAGCACGGCGGCAACGATGTAGGCCGCTGTAACGATTCCTTGGGACATGGTGGTTCTCCTTAATGGGGCGGATGGTAAAAAACGGGGGCAAGAGGGCGGGAGGCCGTCTGAAAACGGGTTTATGCGCGCGAGTGCAGGCCGATGCGGTTGCCTTCCGTGTCTTCGATAAAGGCGGCGTAGCCGTCGGCGATGGGGTATTTGCCCTGCAACAGTCTGCCGCCTGCGGCAACGGCGGCCTGTGCGGTGGCTTCGCAGTCGGCGCACTCGAAGAAAATGGTGGTGCCGCCGTGGCCTGTTGCGGTGTCGGCGGGGTCGTGCCAGAGCATGCCGCTGGTGCCGTGGCTCTGCCAGTTGGCGGGGAATATGAAGAAGCGGTTGGCGCCCTCGGCTGCGCCCGCCTGTTGCAGGGTAAAGTCGAAGACGGTTTCGTAAAAGCGTTTGGCGCGGTCGAGGTCGGCGGCACGGATGCCGAACCAGGCGACGGGATTTTGCGGGGTGTTCATGGGTTTCCTTTCGCGGTGGGGTTTTCAGACGGCCTTGATGGAGCGGAGGCCGTCTGAAAACGGGTTTCGGGTTTCAGACGGCCTGAACGGCGCTGCTTTCCGCTGCCGCCTGTTCGTGGAACGCCCGTGCCTGCCGCTCGGCCTGTCTGCCCAAGTCGTCGAGCATAAAGCCGACGTATTCGGGAAAAATATAGGCGGAGCCGAGTTTGGCTTGTGCGGCTTCGGTGGCGGGCATCAGACTGGGGATGGGGGTGGTTTGGTCGATTTCGCCGTCCCATCCGATGATGAAACGCTTTTCTTCATAGCGGAAGGGGACAATCGGGCATTCGCGCTCGTGCCGCACGATGCACAGGGCTTGGCGGGTGAACACGTCGTACAGCCAGCCGTCGCCCCGGTCGGTGGAAAACAGCAGAAAGGCCGACGGCTCGGCGGTTTCGAAACCGGTGGCGGTAACGTAGTCTTCGCCGCGCCGGATGTGCTCTTCAAGGGTGTAACACTCTTCGGTCAGCGGGGTGCGGCCGTAACGTTCGCCTGCGGCATGGCAGGCTTGGGCATGCGACCAGTTTTGGTAGCCGGCTGCTTTGGCGGCAGCGCCGAGCAGGGCAGACATCTGCCCGCCCTGTTTGGACTGCTGTTTTTTCGCCTGCGCGCGCAGGTGTTCCAGGGTTTCGCCGGTGGTGTGGATGTATTTCATTTTTTGCTTTCGGGTTTCTTTGGAGGCCGTCTGAAAGCCTTTTTTTCTTTCAGACGGCCTTTTTCAGACGGCCTATCCTTTGCGGAACATATTGAGCATGCGGCGGGTGACGAAGAAGCCGCCGAAGATATTGATGCTGGCAATCAGGATGGCGATGAAGGCAAGCAGGGTAACGAAACCGTTGCCTTGGCTGATTTGCAGCAGTGCGCCGACGACGATGATGCCGGAAATGGCGTTGGTCACGGACATCAGCGGGGTATGCAGCGAGTGGCTGACGTTCCAGACGACGTAGTAGCCGATAACGCAGGCGAGGACGAACACGATGAAGTGGTTCAAAAACGCTTCGGGCGCGACCGCGCCGACCCACAGCACCAACACGGCGGCGATGACGGCGGGAGCGAGTTTTTTCCACAGGGGAACGGGTTTCGGCTCCGGTTTGGCGGCAGGCGCGGCTTTTTCAGACGGCGTTTGCTGCGGCTGTGCGGAAACCTGAATCGGCGGAGGCGGGAAGGTGATTTCGCCGTCGCGGGTAACGGTCATGTTGCGGATAATCACGTCTTCAAAATCCAGCGTGATTTCGCCGTCTTTGTTCGGGCTTAACAGCTTGGTCAGGTTCACCAAGTTGGTGGCGTAAAGCTGGGAAGACTGTCCGGCAAGGCGGTTTGCCATATCGGTGTAGCCGATGATTTTCACGCCGTTGTCGGTCACAAACAATTCGCCCGGTTTGGTGAGTTCGCAGTTGCCGCCCGTCGCCGCCGCCAAATCGACGATGACGGAGCCGGATTTCATGCTTTCCACCATTTCTTTGGTAATCAGCTTGGGCGCGGGTTTACCCGGAATGGCGGCGGTAGTGATGATGATGTCCACTTCTTTCGCCTGCTCGGCAAAGAGCTTCATCTCGGCGGCGATAAATTCGTCGCTCATCACTTTGGCGTAGCCGTCGCCGCCGCCGCCCGATTCTTGCGGGAAGTCGAGTTTCAGGAACTTACCGCCCATCGATTCGATTTGTTCCGCTACTTCCAAGCGGGTATCGAACGCGCGTACCACTGCACCGAGCGAGTTTGCCGTACCGATCGCCGCCAAACCCGCCACGCCCGCGCCGATAACCAAAACCTGCGCGGGCGGCACTTTGCCGGCGGCGGTAATCTGGCCGGTGAAGAAGCGGCCGAAGGCGTTGGCCGCTTCGATTACGGCACGGTAGCCCGAAATATTGGCCATCGACGAGAGGGCGTCGAGCGACTGGGCGCGGGAGATGCGCGGCACCATGTCCATCGCCAGTACGTTGATTTTCTTGTCGGCCAGTTTCTGCACCAGCTCGGGATTCTGCGCCGGCCAAATGAAGCTGACGAGCGTCTGCCCTTCTTTCAGACGGCCTGTCTCTTTGCCGTTGGGAGCGTTCACTTTGTAAATCAGCGGACATTTCCACACTTCGGCGGCGCTGCCGGTTTGCGCGCCTGCGGCTTCGTAGGCCGCGTCGTCAAAACTCGCGCCCAAGCCCGCGCCGGTTTCCACCAGCACGTCGAAGCCGAGCTTTTTCAGCCCGGCCACGGTATCGGGGGTGCAGGCGGTTCGGGTTTCGCCTGCCAGGGTTTCTTTCGGGATGCCGATTTTCATCATTCGCTCCTTACGGTTGGCGGTTTAATCAAAAAAACTGTACGGCGGATCGCCGTTAACGTTGTTTAACCTTATAACCGAAACGCTTCCCCCCCGCAACCGTTTTGCCGCTTTTGCACGCAGTTTGCCACCCGCAGCCGCGCTGCCTTACAATCGGCCGTCTGAAAAACCACAACGAAAAAGGAACACGAAAATGCGCCTGCTCCACACCATGCTGCGCGTCAGCGATTTGCAAAAATCGCTCGATTTCTACCAAAACGTCCTCGGCATGAAGCTGCTGCGGAAAAACGACTACCCCGAAGGCCGCTTCACGCTGGCCTTTGTCGGCTACGGCGAAGAAGCCGACAGCACCGTGCTCGAACTCACCCACAACTGGGACACGTCTGCCTACGATTTGGGCAACGCCTACGGCCACATCGCCATAGAGGTGGACGACGCCTACGCCGCCTGCGAAAAGGTCAAAGCCAAGGGCGGCAGGGTTACGCGCGAGGCCGGGCCGATGATGCACGGCACAACGGTAATCGCCTTCGCCGAAGACCCCGACGGCTACAAAATCGAGTTTATCCAGAAAAACAGCGGCCGCGATTCGGTGCAATACTGATTTGATTCCGCCCGTGCGGCAGGAGGCCGTCTGAAAGCGCAGCTTCGGCGTTTCGCTTTCAGACGGCCTTTTCGCTGCACCGGCCAAAGGTTCTTCCCTCCGAGATGCCTGTTTTTCAGACGGCCTGTTGTCCCCGCCGCCGCACATGTTTGCCGCCGCTTAACCTTTGTATTGACCGCTTAACCAAAATTAACTTAAAATTGTTATGGTATAACAAGGTTAAGAAAGTGCAAACACGCCATGTTCCATCAAAAAATCATTGTCTTATCCCTTCTCTCACTTCACGCCCTCGCCCGCGCCGAAACGGCCGACGATACCGGCACGCTGGACGAAGTCCGCGTCAGCGGCAAACGCAAACCCGTGCAAACCCTGCCTTTAACCGGCGGCCGAAAGGCCAGCGACGTCGTTATCGACGGCGAAAAATTCCACGCGCGTTCGGCCACTTTGGGCAACGCTCTGGCAAGCGAGCGCGGTGTGCACAGCAATCCTTTCGGCGGCGGCGCGAGTGCGCCGGTGATACGCGGTCAGGAAGGCGTGCGGGTGAAAATGCTGCAAAACGGTTCGGACGTTATCGATATGTCGGCCATCTCGCCCGATCACGCGGTGGCCGCCGATACGCTGCTGGCCAAGCAGGTTGAGCTGGTGCGCGGCACGCCGACGCTGCTGTACGCTTCGGCTTCGCCCGCCGGCGTAGTGAACGTGGCCGACGGCCGCATTCCCGAAAAGCAGCCTGAAAACGGCATCGAGGGTGAAATGCTGGTGCGTGCCGACTCGGCAAGCAAAGAACGTGCGGCCACGGCGGGTGTTACGCTGGGTTTGGGCAGACATTTCGCACTGCGGCTGGAAGGTTTGAGCCGCAAATCCGATTTGTACAAAGTGCCGGGCGTGAAGCTGGAAGAAACGGTTTTCAGGCTGCCCGATTCCAACAACAAATCCCACGTCGGCACGGTCGGCCTGTCGTATGTGGGCAGCAAAGGCTATCTCGGCGCGGCTTACAGCTACCGCAAAGACGATTACGGCGTAGTCGGCCACAACCATATGTTCGACCCGTGCAGCGCGCACATTTTCGACCCCGAGAGCGAGAAAACGCTGAAAAACCGCTACTACCTGCTGATGTATCCGCACCTGATGGACGACAGCGACCTCAACGAAAGCCTGCATTTCCACTGCGGCACGCCCTACGACGAAAACAAGCCGCACAGCCACGACAACGTTTACGGCCACAAACACGACCACAGCAGCCCCGGGCCGCAAATCGCCCTGTTTTCCAAACGCCTCGACCTGCGCGGCGAATGGCGGCAGCCCTTTGCCGGATTCGACAAATTCAAAATCAGCGCGGCGCGCGCCGAATACCACCACGACGAACTGAACGACGGCAAGTTCTACACCGACCCCTTCTACCCCGAAAGCGAACAGAAACGCCGCGCCGAAACCGCCGCCAAGCGCAAAGGCCGCCCCGACACCGTGTTCGACAACAAAGGCTTCAACGCCCGCCTCGAAGCCTACCACGCGCCCGTGGCAGGCCGTCTGAAAGGCGTGTTCGGCGCACAATACCAAACCCAAAAAAGCAGCGCCGTCCGCCTGATGGAAGACCGCGACGTCGAAAAAAACCGTTTCGCCCTTGTGCCCAACACCAACAGGCAATTCAGCCTGTTTGCCCTCGAGCAGCTCAAACTCGGCAACCTCACCCTCGAAGCAGGCGCGCGCTGGGAGCGGCAGACCGTTCCCGTCCACTACGACACCGACGCACTCGAGCGGTTTATCAAACGCCGCGAAAGCAAAACCTTCCGCGCCGAACGCCCCGACTTGAGCGCGTACCGGCAAAAAGCCCTTTCCTATTCCGGCACCGTATTGTGGGATTTCCACCCCGGCTACCGCCTCTCGCTCACCGCCTCGCACAACGAACGCCTGCCCGCCCCGATGGAGCTGTACTACCACGGCAAACACCTGGCCACCAACTCCTTCGAGCACGGCAACAAAAACCTCAAAACCGAGCGTTCCAACAACTTTGAAATCGGCATCGCCCACCACGGCACGCGCCTGCACTACAAAATCAGCGCCTACCACAACCGCTTTGCCAACTACATCCACAACGAAAACCTGCACCGCAGCGGCAACCTCTTCATCCGCCGCTACAACCAGGCCGCCGCCCGCTTCAGCGGCCTCGAAGGCGAAATCGGCTTCCACATCACGCCCAAACACGAATTCACCCTGTTTGGCGACTACGTCAGAGGCCGTCTGAAAAAACTGCCCGCCATCACCGGCGAAAAAATCTACAGCCAACGCGAAGACTGCACCGACGAAGACGGCGACCCGACCTACTGCGTACTGGGCACCGACACCCTGCCGCGCCCCGACCGCCACGCCGCCCGCGTGCCGCCCGCAAGGCTCGGTTTCCGCCTCGAGAGCGCTTTTGGCAAACATTGGACGGCCAATCTCGAATACACCCGCGTCTTCGCCCAACGCCGCACCTCGCAGGGCATGTTCAGCAAAACCTACCCCAAAGTCGATATGGACGACGAAGACATCAGCGACGAAGAAAAAGCGCACTCCGGCCGCCTGTATGCCGTACCCGTGCCCGAAGACTCCACGCGCGGCTACCACCTGGTCAACGCCGGCATCCGCTACAAAAACCGCATCGGCAAAGCCGACTACACCCTCTCGCTCGACGGCAACAACCTGCTGAACCAAAAAATCTACATCCACAACTCCTACCTGCCCTATGTGCCGCAGATGGGGCGCAACTTTGTGTTTGGTGTGAACGTGAAGTTTTGAGGCCGTCTGAACGCAGGCAATATCAAAGGCCGTCTGAAAACAGCTTGGCGCTTTCAGACGGCCTTTTCGATTTTGCCAAGACCGTGTTTTCAATTTGGCTTTAAGGCCGTTCCCGCCTTCGCGGGAATGACGTTTCCGAAATTTATCGGCACAACAGAATCCCCCCACCGGTACCCTTCGGGGCGCGCTGGGGTGGGGGTCTGGCACCGTTACAGCTTGCACGGCAGCATATGCAGTTCTGCGAACTACCTCCCCCTCCCAACCCTCCCCGCGCTTGGGTGCAGGGGAGGGAGTTTGGTGCACGGGGGATTTTCGGTTTCAGAAACGTCATTCCCTCCCCTGCGCTTGGGTGCAGATAAAGGAGAAAAAGGCCGTCTGAAACCCTAAAACGGGCTCTCAGACGGCCTTTGGGTATGACGCGCTTTACGGGTTGTTCATTTGCGCCAGTTTTTCCTGTACCCAAGCCATGGTTTCGCCGAAGGCGGCGCGCTCGGTGTGGCGGTTGATGTATTGCTCGAACACGTCGCAGGCGAGGCCGGGTACGGGCATGACGCGGGTGAATTGTGCCAGCAGCATGGCGTAATAAATGTCGAGTGCGGAAAAACGGTTGCCGACGATAAACTCGCGTGCGGCCAAATGTCGGCGCAGCGTGCCGAAGGCGGTGTCGAAGTCGCCGTAGCCGATGGTGTTGCGCCGCTCTTCGCTGCTTTGAATTTGGTTACGGCGGTCGAAGGCGGCGTATTCCAGTTGCAGGGCGAAGCAGAGCCAGCGGTAGTATTCGCCGCGCGCCAGCGTGCCTGCGGCGGGAATCAGGTTCTTTTCGGGAAACTGCTCGGCTAGAAAGGTAACGATGGCGGCGGTTTCGGTGATAACCGTATCGCCCGCTTTGAGCGCGGGCACTTTGCCCATCGGATTGACGGCGAGGTATTCGGCGGATTTCATCGCTTCGCCGAAGGGCAGCAATACGGTGTCAAAGGCTGCGCCGCATTCTTTGAGCATCCAAACTACGATGGTGCCGCGCGATTGGGGGTAGGTGTAGAGGGTGAGCTTGTTCATGGGGTTTCCTTTGTTGTGGGTAACGGGGCGAGTATAGGCGCGGCGGTTGACAGCTTTTGTCAGCAGCGTTTCAGACGGCCTTTTTGCAGCGGCAGGCCGTCTGAAAGCCCGTGGTTCCTTCAAATTTCAAACGCCGACAAATCCAGCCCTTCGCGTTTGAGCCATTGGCGCAGCAGCACCATGCGCTCGGCGGGGAACGCGCTGCCCGTAGCGGGGCGGGCGATGCGGTCGGTGCGGAAATGGCGGAAATCCTGCCGCATTTCGCACCATGCCGCCAGCACGCGGGCATCGTCGAAATAGCCCACGGCCAGCGGCCATACCGTGCGGCGGGTGGCGTTTTTCGCGGCATCGGTGTAATCGAACGAGAGCGCGAGGTTGCCGCGCATGGCGGCGCGAATCAGCGCGAGGGTTTCGCTTTCGGCGGGGGAGGCCGTCTGAATGCGGCTGAGTGGGTAAAGCGACTGGCTGTCGATGCGTTCGCGCAGCTTGGGCGGCAGCGCGGCATGGATTTTCGCCAGCGAGGAGCGGGCGTGTTGCGCCATTTCGCCGTCGGCATTGGCCGCCGCCCAACGCATTCCGAACACGAGTGCCTCGATTTCCGCTTCGTCAAACATCAAAGGCGGCAGGCCGAAATCGCCGCGCAACACAAATCCCAAACCCGCTTCGCCGCGTATGTCCGCACCCTGTGTGCACAAATCGGCAATATCGCGGTACACCGTGCGCGCGCTCACGTTCAGACGGCCTGCCAGCGTTTCGGCGGTAACGGGATGGCGGCGGCGGCGCAGCAGATCGAGCAGGGCAAGGAGGCGTTGGCTTTTGTTCATATTTGGTTTTCCGGTCGGAGGGCGGGCGGTTCAAATAGAGAAAGGCCGTCTGAAACGCGCTGCGCGGCGGCGGGTTTCAGACGGCCTTAGGGTCTGTTGACGATCAGCCTTGCGGCGGTGTTTGGGCAAAAATACCCGCAAGCCGAATGTCAACAGACCCTGCCGTTGATGAAAACAAAGCGGCTTAGCGGATGCCGCTGCCGATGCGTCCCAATTCGCCCAAATTCATCCAGATAAAGAAGGCCTTGCCGACGATGAGTTTGTCGTCCACAAAACCCCAGTAGCGGGAATCGGCGCTGTGGTCGCGGTTGTCGCCCATCATAAAGTAGCTGCCCTGCGGCACGGTGCAGGTGAAGCCGCTGCCGTCTTCTTCGTAACGGCAGTTTTGGTGCTGAATGTCGGTTTGCGCTTTTTTCCCCTGCGAATCGGCGGTGAAGACGTAGTTGCCGAGAGATTCGGTGCTGACGGAAGGCACGCCGTCGGCTTTGAGCACGTCGAAGTTCCGTCCGGAAAAATCGGCAGCAAAGCGGCGGGCTTCGACGGTTTGCTGCGGATTGTCGTCGTGCGGGTAGGCGTAGGCGCCCGCTTCGGTGTCGGTTTCGACGATGCTGCCGTTGACTTTGAGCACTTTGTCTTTGTATTCGACGGTATCGCCCGGCAGGCCGACGGCGCGTTTGATGTAGTTGACGGAGGGTTCGAGCGGATAGTTGAACACCACCACGTCGCCGCGCTCCACTTTGCCCGTGTCAATCAGAACGTTGTTGACAATCGGCGTGCGGATGCCGTAGGCGAATTTGTTGACGAGGATAAAGTCGCCTTTTACCAGCCCCGGGCGCATGGAGCTGGACGGGATTTGGAAAGGCTCGGCCACGAAGGTGCGCAGCACGAAAACGGCGAGGATGATGGGAAAAAAGCCCGCCATATAGTCGCGGAAGTGGTTTTCGTCGTCGAGCGAGCCGGTGAGGATTTTCTGGCCTTTTTCGTCGGTCTGCACCTGCCGCGTCGGCTTGAACGAGAGCTTGCGCCACAGCCACACGGCGCCGGTAAAGGCGACAAAAATCAGCAAAACGGCGGTGAAGCTGAGTTTGACCGCCAGCACGCCGAACACGCCGACCATCATTAAGAGGTAGCCCCATTGCAGGCCGTCGCCCCACTCGCCTTTTTCGTTGCGCTCTTTGCTGCTGAGGGAAAACAGGCCGATGCCCGCGATCAGGGCGGCAACGGCGAGATAGACAAATTGGTTCATGATGTTTTTTCCTTGTTGTTTGTGATTGTTTTCAGACGGCCTTTTCAAGCGTTGAGGCCGTCTGAAAGGTATTTCAGACAGGGACGAACTGCCGTTTGTAAGCAATGTGGTTGCGGATGTTTTCGGCGGCGTCTTTTTCGTCCCAGATTTGCAGTTCCCACGGGTAGCAATCATCGGGTTCAAAATAAATGTGTACGCCGATGCAGCCGTTTTCGTCGCGCAGATACCGGTTTTTCAGGCTGTATTTTCCAGTCGTCCAGCCGCTGCATGATTTCGGCGACGCTCTCCGACGGCAGAATCACGCGCGCGCCGAAGATGTCGTTCAGGATATTGTTGACGGGATATTGGTTTTCACGCTCGGTGTAGCGGCGGATTTTGTCGGCGATGCTTTCGGCGGTTTTGACGCGGTAGAAAAAGTCTATGCCGCGCGTGTCGGCGAATGCCAAGTAGTCGTTAATCGCTTCGTGCAGGTTGAGACGGTAGGACAAAATATGTTCGGCCGGCACATGGGCAAGCGTGCGGCTGAGATTGAGCTTGGCGACTTTGCCGGTTTCAAAATAATCCTGCGAATATTGGGCGTGGATGCGGTTGATTTCGCGGATTGGCGTTCGGTTTTTTGCAGGTTGGTTTCTTGCATGGTTTTGCCTTTCAGGCCGTCTGAAAACGGCTTTTACAGCTTTCAGACGGCCTTTTATCAACCTAGGCCGTCTGAAACCCTACTTATCCCCCACCTGCAAAATCGCCAAAAACGCGCTCTGCGGAATCTCCACATTCCCCACCTGTTTCATGCGTTTTTTACCTGCCTTTTGTTTTTCCAACAGTTTTTTCTTACGGGTAATGTCGCCGCCGTAGCATTTGGCGAGTACGTTTTTGCGCAGGGCTTTGACGTTTTCGCGGGCGATAATCTGCCCGCCGATGGCAGCCTGAACGGCGATGTCAAACATTTGGCGCGGGATGAGTTCGCGCATTTTGCTGGCGAGTTCGCGCCCGCGCTGCACGGCGGTTTGGCGGTGGACAATCAGGCTGAGTGCGTCCACTTTGTCGCCGTTTACCATAATGTCCAGCTTCACCAAATCGGCAGGCTGAAATTCTTTGAACTCGTAGTCCAGCGAGGCATAGCCGCGCGAGGTGGATTTGAGTTTGTCAAAAAAGTCCATCACCACTTCGTTCATCGGCAGGTCATAGGTCAGCATCACCTGCCGCCCCATGTATTGCATATTGCGCTGCACACCGCGTTTTTGGTTGCACAGCGTCATCACGTTGCCGACATAATCCTGCGGCACGAGGATGGTGGCGGTGATAATCGGCTCCATAATCGTGTCGATGGTGGCAATGTCGGGCAGTTTGGACGGGTTTTCCACGTCGATTTTTTCGCCGCTTTTCAAAATCACTTCGTAAACGACAGTCGGCGCAGTCGTAATCAAATCCATGTCGAATTCGCGTTCCAAGCGTTCCTGAACGATTTCCAAGTGCAGCAAGCCCAAGAAGCCGCAGCGGAAACCGAAGCCCAAAGCCTGCGACACTTCGGGTTCAAATTTCAGCGAGGCATCATTGAGTTGCAGTTTTTCCAGCGCATCGCGCAGGGCTTCGTAGTCGTGGCTTTCCACGGGATAGAGACCGGCAAACACTTGGCTTTGCACTTCTTTAAAGCCTGCCAGCGGCTCGGCGGCGGGGTTGTTGGCAAGGGTAACGGTGTCGCCCACTTTCGCCTGCCCCAGCTCTTTCACGCCGGTAATCAGAAAGCCCACTTCGCCCGCTTTGAGTTCTTGTTTTTGCACGGATTTTGGTGTAAACACGCCGAGCTGTTCCACTTGGCTTTCGGCTTTGGTGGACATGAAGCGCACTTTGTCTTTGAGCTTGATGGTGCCGTTTTTCACCCGAATCAGCATCACCACGCCAACGTAGTTGTCAAACCACGAATCAATAATCACAGCCTGCAAAGGCGCGTTTTCATCGCCTTCGGGCGCGGGGATTTTGGCGACGATTTCTTCCAGTACGTCTTCCACGCCGATACCGCTTTTGGCGGAACACTGCACCGCGCCCACGGCATCGATGCCGATGATGTCTTCAATTTCCTGCGACACGCGGTCGGGGTCGGCGGCGGGCAGGTCGATTTTGTTCAATACGGGCACGACTTCCACGCCCAAATCAATCGCCGTGTAGCAGTTGGCCACGGTTTGCGCTTCCACGCCCTGCGACGCGTCCACTACGAGCAACGCGCCTTCGCAGGCGGAAAGGCTGCGCGAGACTTCGTAGGAGAAGTCCACGTGTCCGGGGGTGTCGATGAGATTTAGGAGGTAGGTTTCGCCGTTTTTGGCTTTGTAGTTAAGCGCGGCGGTTTGCGCTTTGATGGTGATGCCGCGTTCTTTTTCAATATCCATGCTGTCCAGCACCTGGGTGCTCATTTCGCGCTGTTCCAAGCCGCCGCAGTATTGGATAAAGCGGTCGGCAAGGGTGGATTTTCCGTGGTCGATGTGGGCGATGATGGAGAAATTTCGGATGTTTTTCATGGCAGCGTTTTATTTAAGTTTGGAGGCCGTCTGAAAGCCTTTCAGACGGCCTGAATCTTCAAAAATGCAAACAGCCGCGCATTCTAGCGGAAAACGGCCTGTTCTGCGCACTCAAAGCAGAGTGAGGCCGTCTGAAAGGTTTTCAGACGGCCTCTGCCCCGTCGATGCCTGCGGCGTGGATTCAGACGGCCTTGTCCGTTTTCGCGGGACGTTTGATCCAAACGAAAAACAGCGGCACGAACAGCAGCCCGAGCACGGTGGAGGCGGCGGTGCCGCCGAGCACCGCCGTGCCGATGGCGATGCGTCCGCCCGCCCCCGCGCCCGTACCCAGCGCCAACGGCAGCACGCCGAGGCCGAAGGCGAGCGAGGTCATGACGATGGGACGCAGGCGCAGGCGGGCGGCTGCGACGGCAGCCTGCATGGGCGTTTCCCCCTGCCGCACGAGCTGCATGGCGAATTCCACAATCAGGATGGCATTTTTGGCGGCAAGGCCGACGGTGGTGAGCAGGCCGACTTGGAAGAAAACGTCGTTGTCCAGCCCGCGCAGGGCGGTGGCGGAAAGTGCGCCAAGCACGCCCAAGCCTGCGGCAAGGATAACGGCAAACGGGATGCGCCAGCTTTCGTACAGAGCGGCCAGACACAGGAAAACGAACAGGACAGACAGAGCATACAGCGCGGGTGCCTGCGAGCCGGCCTGTTGTTCCTGCAAAGACGCGCCCGTCCATTCGTAGCCGAAGCCTGCGGGCAGTTTGGCCATCAGGTTTTGCACTTCCTTCATCGCGCTGCCCGAGCTTTGTCCGGGCTGCACGCCGGCCTGCATGTCCATGGCGAGGCTGCCGTTGAAGCGTATCAGCTGCGGCGGCGCGGTTTCCCAACGCACGCTGCTGAATGCCGACAGCGGAATCATCTCGCCCGCACCGTTGCGTACCTGCCAGAGGCCGATGTCCTGCGGCTGCATACGGTAAGGCGCGTCGGCCTGAACGTATACGCGTTTGACGCGGCCTTTGTCGACGAAATCGTTGACATAGCTGCCGCCCAGCGCCTGGTTGAGCAACTGGTTGACGGCGGCGGGGGCGATCTGCATGGAGGCGGCCAGGTCGTTGTCGATATCGACGACAAGCTGCGGGCGCGGGTCTTGGTTTTTGGCGCGCACTTTGCGCAGATAGGGGCTGTCAGCGGCCGCTTCGATAAATTGGTCTTTGGCGGCGACGAGTTTGTCGTAGCCCGCGCCGTTCATGTCCTTGATAACGAAGCTGATGCCGTTGCCCGAACCCAGTCCGCGCACGACGGGCGGCTGGCTGACGACGATGCGCGCACCCGAGCGGCCGCCCGTTTCTTTGCCGTAGCGCGTTTCCAGCGCGGCGGCGCTCTGGTCGGGGCGGCGGCGCTCGTCCCACGGCTTGAGTTTGAGGAACATGGCGGCATTGCCCTGGCTGCCGCCGTTGCCGGTGATGGCGAGAAAACTGTCGATTTCGGGCTGCTTGGCAAAGTAGTGCGTCAGGTCGGCCACGGTTTTCTGCACCGATTTGTCGGTTGCGCCCACCGGCAGCGTGATGTCTACGGTGAGAAAACCCTGGTCTTCGTCGGGCAGGAAGGCCGTGGGCAGGTGTGCAAACAAAAAGGTGCAGGCAGCCAACACGGCCAAAAAGGCGGCAAACATGATTCTGCCGTGTGCAAACAGGCGGTTTACCGTCCGCCCGTAGCGCTCCGAGAGGCTGTCGAAGCCTTTGTTGAAGGCGCGGAACAGGCCGCCGGCGGGTTTGTCGTGCGGACGGGCTTTGAGAAATTGGGCGCACATCGCAGGCGAGAGCGTCAGCGCCACCAACACCGAAAAGCCCATCGCCGCAATCAGCGTTACCGAAAACTGGCGGTAAATCACACCGGTCGATCCGGGAAAGAACGCCATCGGCACAAACACGGCCGACAGCACCATGCCCACGCCCACCAGCGCCGAAGAAATCTCGTCCATCGATTTTTCTGTGGCCGCTTTCGCATCCAAACTCTCTTCGTGCATCAGCCGCTCGACGTTTTCCACCACCACGATGGCATCGTCCACCAGCAGGCCGATGGCCAGCACCAGCGCAAACATCGTCAGCATGTTCACCGAATAGCCCAAAAGCGAGAGTACGCCCAGCGTACCCGCCAACACCACAGGCACGGCCACGGCGGGCACCAGCGTCGCCCGCGTGCTCTGCAAAAACAGATAAATCACCACCACAACCAGCAGAACGGCCTCGCCCAGCGTGTGCAGCACTTCCTGTAACGAGGCTTTGACAAACGGAATGCTGTCTTGCGCGGTATCCGCTTTCAAACCGTAGGGAAACAGCGGCTCCATCTCGCGGATTTTCGCCTCCACGGCCGTGGCGACGTCGAGCGCGTTTGCGCCGTCGGCCATCACAATGCCCAGCGCACCCGCCACTTTGCCGTTGAGCATCGAATTGACGTCGTAGCCGTCGGCGCCCAATTCCACCCGCGCCACGTCTTTGAGGCGCACCACCATGCCGTCCGTGCCGCTGCGCAGAATGATGTTTTCAAACTGGGCGGCGTCGGTAAAGCGCCCGCGCGCCTGCACCGGCACGTTCAAATCCTGCCCGGGAACGGAAGGAAGCTGGCCGAGCTGGCCGGCCGACACCTGCGTGTTCTGCGTCTGGATGGCCGACACCACGTCGGAAGGCATCATCGCCAAAGCGGCCAGCTTGTGCGGATCGAGCCAGATACGCATCGCGTGCTGGTTGCCGTAGAGCGAGATTTCGCCCACACCGTCCACCCGCGAGAGCACGTCCATCACATTGCTCGCCAGATAATCGGTCACTTCCACGCGCGAAACGTGCTGATCCGTGGCAAACGTCCATGTGACCAGATTGTCCTGCCCGCCCTTGGTGACCGACACGCCGCGGTTCTGCACGTCCTGCGGCAGGCGCGACAGCGCACCCTGCAAGGCGTTCTGCACCTGCACCTGCGCCACGTCGGTGTCCGTGCCCGGCAGGAAAGTGAGCGTCGTGCGCGATTTGCCCGACGAATCGGCGGTGGAACTCATATAAATCAGCCCGTCCAAACCCTTCATCTGCTGCTCGACTATCTGCGTTACCGAGTCGTTCACCGTTGCCGCCGACGCGCCGCTGTATCTGGCGCTCACCGAAATCTGCGGCGGCACGATGTGCGGATACTGCTCCAAAGGCAGCGTGCGTGCCGCCAGCACGCCTGCCAGCACGACAAAAATCGCCAAAACCCACGCAAACACGGGGCGGTTGATAAAAAAAACGGGCCATAGGAAAACCAATCGTAACGGTGGAAAAACGCGCCGGCGCGAAAACGCGGGCGAAAAAAGGCCGCCAGCATAAAGCAGGCGGCAGCGGCGAACCTTAAGCCAAACTTAAGCAGGTGTAAAAACCTTCGTCAAAGGCCGTCTGAAAACCGCCCTGCCCTCTTTCAGACGGCCTTTTCACACCCCCGCAACGCATCTTTCAGACGGCCTCATCCTATAAACAAAGGCCGTCTGAAAACGGTATAATCCGCGCCTTAAATTTTTTACCGAAAGACATCCGCCATGCAAGAGCACTACCACCCCTCCGCCGTCGAACCCGCCGCCCGCCGAAAATGGGATGAAGCGGGCATTTTTCATGCCGCCGAAGATGCGTCCAAACCGAAATATTATTGTTTGTCGATGTTCCCCTACCCCAGCGGCAAGCTGCACATGGGGCATGTGCGCAACTACACCATCGGCGACGTATTGAGCCGCTTCAAGCTCTTAAACGGCTTCAACGTCATGCAACCTATGGGTTGGGACGCGTTCGGCATGCCTGCGGAAAATGCGGCGATGAAAAACAACGTTGCCCCCGCCGCTTGGACGTACGACAACATCGAATACATGAAAACCCAGCTCAAAAGCCTGGGTTTTGCGATTGACTGGGAGCGCGAAGTCGCCACCTGCAAACCCGAATACTACCGCTGGGAACAATGGCTGTTTACCAAGCTGTTTGAAAAAGGCATCGTCTATCGCAAAAACGGCACGGTAAACTGGGACCCTGTCGACCAAACCGTCCTTGCCAACGAGCAAGTTATCGACGGCCGCGGTTGGCGTTCCGGCGCGTTGATCGAAAAACGCGAAATCCCGATGTATTACTTCAAAATCACCGATTACGCCGAAGAGCTGCTCAATGATTTGGACAAGCTGGAACACTGGCCGGAACAAGTCAAAACCATGCAGCGCAACTGGATCGGCAAATCTCGCGGTATGACCGTGCGCTTCGCCGTTTCAGACGACAGCAAACAAGGTTTGGAAGGTGATTACGCGAAATTTCTGCAAGTTTATACCACCCGTCCCGACACGCTGATGGGCGCGACTTATGTTGCCGTTGCCGCCGAGCATCCGCTGGCAACCGCCGCAGCCGCCAACAAACCCGAATTGCAGGCATTTATCGCCGAATGCAAAGCCGGCTCGGTTGCCGAAGCCGATATGGCGACGATGGAGAAAAAAGGCGTGCCGACCGGCCGCTACGTCGTCAACCCGCTCAACGGCGACAAGCTGGAAGTGTGGATTGCCAACTATGTATTATGGGGCTACGGCGACGGCGCGGTGATGGCGGTTCCGGCGCACGACGAACGCGATTTCGAGTTTGCCACTAAATACAATCTGCCGAAAAAACAAGTCATTGCCGTCGGCGACAACGCATTCGACGCAAACCAATGGCAAGAATGGTACGGCGACAAAGAAAACGGCGTATTGGTCAACAGCGGCGACTTGGACGGCATGAATTTTCAGACGGCATTCGACGCCATCGCCGCCAAACTGCAAAGCCAAGACGCAGGCGAACCGAAAACCCAATACCGCCTGCGCGACTGGGGCATTTCGCGCCAACGCTACTGGGGCTGCCCGATTCCGATTGTGCATTGCGACACCTGCGGCGACGTGCCCGTACCTGCCGAGCAGCTGCCCGTGGTATTACCCGAAAACGTCGTGCCCGACGGCATGGGTTCGCCACTGGCCAAAATGCCCGAATTTTACGAAACCGCTTGCCCCAAATGCGGCGGCGCAGCCAAACGCGAAACCGACACCATGGATACCTTCATGGAATCGAGCTGGTATTTCTTCCGCTATATGTCGCCCGCGTTTTCAGACGGCATGGTCAAGCCTGAAGCGGCGCAATACTGGGGCGCGGTCGACCAATACATCGGCGGCATCGAACACGCCATTTTGCACCTCCTGTACGCCCGCTTCTTCACCAAACTGATGCGCGACGAAGGCTTGGTGAAAGTGGACGAGCCGTTTGAACGCCTGCTCACACAGGGCATGGTGGTGTGTGAAACCTACTACCGCGAAAACGCCGACGGCAGCAAAGACTGGATCAACCCGGCCGATGTGGATTTGACCTTTGACGACAAAGGCCGCCCCGTGTCCGCAATCCTCAAAGCCGACGGCCTGCCCGTGGTCATCGGCGGCACGGAAAAAATGTCCAAATCCAAAAACAACGGCGTCGATCCGCAAGAGCTGATTAACGCCTACGGCGCGGACACCGCCCGCCTGTTTATGATGTTTGCCGCCCCGCCCGAACAGTCGCTCGAATGGAGCGACAGCGGCGTAGAAGGCGCGCACCGCTTCCTGCGCCGCCTGTGGCGCACCGTGTACGAACACGTTTCCCACGGCATCGTGCCCGCCTTTTCAGACGGCCACGACAGCCTGGATAAAGCGCTGAAAGAACTGCGCCACAAGCTGCACGCCACCGTCGCCAAAGTTTCCGACGACTACGGCCGCCGCCAGCAGTTCAACACCGCCGTCGCCGCCGTGATGGAACTCTTAAACCAATACGACAAAACCGACACCGCCTCCGAACCGGGCCGTGCCGTCGCCCAAGAAGTATTGGAAGCCGCCCTGCGCCTCTTGTGGCCGATTGTGCCGCACATCTGCGACGAACTCTGGAGCGCGTTGAGGCCGTCTGAAACCCTGTGGGACGCAGGCTGGCCGAAAGTGGACGAAGCCGCCCTCGTCAAATCCGAAATCGAAATCATGGTGCAGGTAAACGGCAAGCTGCGCGGCAAAATCACCGTTGCCGCCGACGCGCCCAAAGACCAAATCGAAGCCGCCGCCCTCGCCACCGACGGCGCGATTAAGTTTATGGAAGGCAAACCGGCCAAGAAAATCATCGTCGTACCCGGCCGGCTGGTGAATATTGTGGTGTAAACCGCCATGCGGAAGGCCGTCTGAAAGCGCAGCTAAAACCTTTTCAGACGGCCTTTTCCACTTTAATACATCCGAGGCCGTCTGAAACCGCGCAACCGATTTTCAGACGGCCTGTCTTTACGGGAACCCCCATGACCGACTACACCGCCCACCCCACCGCCATCATCGACGAAGGCGCCAGCATCGGCGCAGGCTGCCGCATCTGGCATTTCGTCCATATCTGCGCCGGTGCGAAAATCGGCCGCAACTGCTCGTTCGGCCAAAACGTATTCGTCGGCAACAACGTCATTATCGGCGACGGCTGCAAAATCCAAAACAACGTCTCCGTGTACGACAACGTATTTCTCGAAGACGGCGTGTTTTGCGGCCCCAGCATGGTGTTCACCAATGTGTACAACCCGCGCTCGCTGATTGAACGCAAAAGCGAATACCGCGACACACGCGTCAAAACCGGCGCGACGCTGGGCGCAAACTGCACCATCGTCTGCGGCGTTACCGTCGGCCGTTTCGCCTTTGTCGGTGCGGGCGCGGTAGTCAACAAAGACGTGCCCGACTACGCGCTGGTGGTCGGCGTGCCCGCCCGTCAAATCGGCTGGATGAGCGAATACGGCGAACAGCTCGAACAACTGCCGCTCACAGGCAGCGGCAAAGCCGTCTGCCCGCACAGCGGCGAAACGTATATCCTTTCAGACGGCCTCCTCAGCAAAGCCTGAGGCCGTCTGAAAAATGCCCTACCCACCATGAGAAATACCATGCAATTTATCGACCTCGCCGCCCAGCAGGCGCGCATCAAACCCCAAATCGACGCAAACATACAAAAAGTCCTCTCGCACGGCCAATATATTTTGGGGCCGGAAGTGGCCGAACTGGAAGACAAACTCAAAGCCTACTGCGGAGCGAAACACTGCATCGGCGTCGCCAACGGCACCGACGCGCTGCAAATCGCCCTGATGGCTTTGGGCGTAGGCGCGGGCGACGAAGTGATTACTCCCGGCTTTACCTACATCGCCACCGCCGAAACCGTCGCCCTGCTCGGCGCAAAACCGGTTTACGTCGATATCGTCGAACAAACCTACAACCTCGACCCCGCCAAGCTCGAAGCCGCGATTACCCCGCGCACCAAAGCCATCGTGCCCGTATCGCTCTACGGCCAGTGTGCCGATTTCGATGCGGTTAACACCATCGCCGCCCGCCACAACCTGCCCGTCATCGAAGACGCGGCGCAGAGTTTCGGCGCATCTTACAAAGGCCGCAAATCAGGCAGCCTGACCACTGTTTCCTGCACCAGCTTCTTCCCCAGCAAACCTTTGGGCTGCTACGGCGACGGCGGCGCGGTTTTTACTGACGACGACAATCTGGCCGCCGTCATCCGCCAAATCGCGCGCCACGGCCAAGACCGCCGCTACCACCATATCCGCGTCGGCGTAAACAGCCGTCTGGACACGCTGCAAGCTGCCATCCTGTTGCCCAAACTGGCGATTCTGGAGGAAGAAATCGGCCTGCGCGGGCAGGTTGCCGCCGTTTACGCGCAGGAACTGGATAAAGCCGGTATCGCCGCACCGTTTATCGAAAGCCACAATATCAGCGCGTATGCCCAATACACCGTGCGCGTGAAAAACCGCGATGCCGTTCAGACGGCCTTGAAAGCGGCAGGCATCCCGACCGCCGTCCATTATCCGATTCCGCTCAACAAGCAGCCCGCCGTCGCATCCGATGCCGTGCTGCCCGTGGGCGATTTGGTGGCCGAAGAAGTATTGAGCCTGCCGATGCACCCGTATATGACGGAGGAACAGGTGCGGCAGGTAGTCGGCGCGCTGCATCAGGCTGTGAAACGGTAAACCCCGCAGGCATTAAGCGGCACGATTGAGGCCGTCTGAAACACCGTTTTACGGGCTTTCAGACGGCCTCAAACCGTTTTTGTGCAGGACGTGCACACAACGGCGAACGCGTTTTTTTGGGTTTTGTCGGAAACCGTGCGGGGGCGCGAAAGGCCGTCTGAAAGCCCCCAATCCGTTTTCCAACTCCGTTGAAACCGCACTTTCAGACGGCCTCCGCGTCCGTTTTCCCCTGCGGCGCGTCGGCGAAGTCGGGCTGTTTCACCAACACCAGCGCCAGAAGCAGGGCGAGGGCGGCGAGGCTGCCGCCTGCGTAGCCGATGTTGTTCAGGCCGAACCATTGGGCGGCGTAGCGGCCGAACAGGGCGCCGCCGCCGATGCCGACGTTGAACAGCGAGGAGTAGATGGAGCTGGCGACGTCGGTGGCGTCGGCGGCAAAGTGCAGCACGCGCGAAATCATGGCGAGGCTCAGGGCGGTAATCACGATGCCCCAGAAGAAGCACAGCGCCATCAGCAGCCAGGCGGGGGCAGACAGGGGCAGCAGCAGGAACATGGCGGCGGCCGTGGCGGCGGTGCCTGCGGCGAAGAAAACGCGGGCATTGCGGCTGAAATACCGTCCGAAAAGATACGATCCGGCAAAGCCCGCCGCGCCGTATACCAGGAGCAGCAGGGTGGCCTGCTGCGGGGCGAAACGCGCGCTTTGCAGGGCGAAGGGTTCGATGTAGCTGTATGCGGTGAAATGGGCGGTGATCATCAGGATGGTGAAGGCGTAGAGCAGCATCAGGCTTTTGCGTTTGGCCAGCACGGGCAGGCTGTCGAGCGAGCCGGTGTTGGCGCTGGGCAGCCTGGGCAGGCTTTTCGCCAGCACGAGGGCGACGGGCACGGCGGCCAGGCCGATAAGCAGGAAGCTGAGCCGCCAGCCGTAGGCGTTGCCCGCCAGCCGCCCCAGCGGGATGCCGAACACCATCGCCAGCACGGTGCCGGTGCTCAAAATGCCGAGCGCCTGGTTGCCCTTGCCCTGCGGTGCGACGCGCACGGCCAGCGCGGCGGTAATCGACCAGAACAGGGCGTGGGTCAGGGCGACGGCGACGCGCGAGGCGAGCAGCACGGCGAAACTCTGTGCAAAATACGACAGCACGTGGGCGGCGGAGAACACGGCAAACAGCACGAGCAGCAGGCCGCGCCGTTCGGTGTTGCGGGTAGCGAGCATCAGCGGCAGCGACATCAGGGCGACGACCCAGGCGTAGACGGTAATCATGATGCCGGTGTCGGCGGGTTTCATGGCAAAACCGGCACCGATGTCGCTGAGCAGGGCGACGGGGA
The DNA here is from genome assembly GCF_044772855.1 of Neisseria sp. 23W00296. Taxonomy (NCBI): domain Bacteria; kingdom Pseudomonadati; phylum Pseudomonadota; class Betaproteobacteria; order Neisseriales; family Neisseriaceae; genus Neisseria; species Neisseria sp. 23W00296. Next base: position 1,704,683 of record NZ_CP173024.1, read on the forward strand.
TGAATTCGGTGGTGTTGAAGATAAAGGCGGCGCAGGCAAGGGCGAAGACGCTGAGCCAGCGGGCGGATTCGCTGTTGGGCATGGGGGCTTTCGGGGTTGGGTGTATGGTGTGATTTCAGACGGCCTAAAACAACAAACGGCGTCATTCCCGCGCAGGCGGGAATCTTTCAGGAATTTCGGCAACGGATTGTTTTGTCGGAAATCGGCGGATCTCAAACAAGATTCCCGCCTGCGCGGGAATGACGTTGTTGGCAGACCGTCCGAACGTTTGGCAAATATGGCGGCGCGGCGTGTTCATACCACGCGAAAGGCCGTCTGAAAGCCTGTTTTCGCGCTTTCAGACGGCCTCTTGCCTTTATAGTGAAACAACATGGAAAGATACAAGGCAGCAAGCCGCAGACAGTACAAGTAGTACGACAAGGCGCAGCAACGCCGTAGATTTCCGTGTTGACTCACTATACATTCAGGCAAACGGGTGTTGCAGCAGAATAGTCTGCTCGCGGTCGGGGCCGGTGGAGATGATGGCGACGGGTGCGCCGCACACCTCTTCGATGCGTTTGAGATAGCGGCGGGCGTTTTCCGGCAGCGCGTCGTATTCGGTCACGCCGAAGGTAGATTCCGTCCAGCCGGGCAGGGTTTCGTACACGGGCACGCATTTGGCGACGGCGTCCGCGCCGAAGGGCAGGATGTAGGTGCGTTTGCCTTCAAATTCGTAGCCGACGCAGATTTTGATTTCTTCGATGCCGTCCATCACGTCGAGCTTGGTGATGCACATGCCGGTGATGCCGTTGATTTGGATGGAGCGTTTGAGGGCGGCGGCGTCGAACCAGCCGCAGCGGCGCGGACGGCCGGTGACCGAGCCGAACTCGTGGCCGCGCTCGGCCAAACCCTCACCCACTTCGTCGAAGAGCTCGGTCGGGAACGGACCCGAGCCGACGCGGGTGGTGTAGGCTTTGACGATGCCCAGCACGTAGTCGAGCATATGCGGCGGCACACCCGCGCCGGGGGCGGCGGCGCCGGCAGAGCAGTTGGACGAGGTGACGAAGGGATAAGTGCCGTAGTCGATATCGAGCAGCGTGCCCTGCGCGCCTTCAAACAGCAGGTGTTCGCCGCGCGCGTTTTTTTCGTAGAGCGTGCGGGCGACGTCGTGAATCATCGGCAGGATGCGGTCTTTGAAGCCTTCGATTTTCGCCATGATGTCTTCGTAGGAGACGGGCGCGGCGCCGTGCAGGTGTTGCAGCTGGATGTTGTAGAGTTCGACGTTGGCGCGGACTTTTTCCGCCAGTTTGCCGCAGTCGAAAAGGTCGACGGCGCGTACGGCGCGGCGGGCAACTTTGTCTTCGTAGGCCGGGCCGATGCCGCGGCCGGTGGTGCCGATTTTCTGGTCGCCCTTCGAGGCTTCGCGCGCTTGGTCGAGGGCGATGTGGTAGGGCAGGATAAGGGTGGCGGTGGGGGCGATTTTCAGACGGCCTTCGACGTTTTTCACGCCGGCGGCGGTGAGCTCGTCGATTTCGCCCAACAGGGCTTCGGGTGAAACGACGACGCCCGAGCCGATAAAGCAGTCGAGTTTTTCGTGCAGGATGCCGCTGGGTATCAGGCGGAGGATGGTTTTTTTGCCGCCGACGACGAGGGTGTGCCCGGCGTTGTGGCCGCCCTGGAAGCGGACGACGCCGCTGCTCTGCTCGGCCAGCCAGTCTACGATTTTGCCTTTGCCTTCGTCGCCCCACTGCGAGCCGACGACTACTACGTTTTGTGCCATATTGTGTTTGCCTTAAATGAGGGGAAAACGGGAGGCCGTCTGAAAAAGGCGGCCGCTGGAAATGTGCTGCTTGCTTGGCTTTTCAGACGGCCTGATGCTGCGTGCTTGGAGGCCGTCTGAAAACGCCGTATCGGGTCTGCCCTATTCCGTGACCGTCCACACGCCGTTTTGTTTTTGCAGGCGGCGCGTGCTGCCGCTGCTGCTGTTGGAGGGCAGACCGTAGTCGATAACGACGGTTTCACCCGCCGCGCGCAACTGTGCGACAGCTTCGGCGGCTTCGGCCGCGTCGGCCAGGGCGACGGAAATAGCGGGACGGCGCTCGTTTTGCGGCAGGCGTCCGAGGAATTTGCGCAAATCGAAGCTGAAACCGGTGGCGGGGCGGGCGCGGCCGAAGTGGACGCCCAAGCCGTCGTAACGGCCGCCGCGAGCTACCGCATCATGGCCGCCGCTGCCGTAGGCGGCGTAGAGCAGGCCGCTGTGGTAGTTGTCGACGCGCAGCTCGGCCAAATCGATGTGGACGCGCTGCTGCGGGAAGGCGGCGCACACGGCTTCGAGTTCGTCGAGGGCGCGGCTGACGGCGGAGAGTTCGGGCAGTTTCTGCCGCGCGGCGGCGAGGATTTCGCGGCCGCCGTAGAGCGCGGGCAAGAGGGCGAGGGCTTTCTGCCACATGCCGTCGAGCCGCCATTCTTTCAGACGGCCTGCGACGGCGGCGCCGTCTTTGTCCTGCATCAGCTCGAGCAGGGTTTCCGACTGCTGCGCGTCCAGCCCTGCGGCGGCGGAGAGGGCGCGGAAAACGCCGATGTGGCCGAGCGAGAGCAAAACGTCGCCGAAATCGGCGGTATTCAGGCTGTCGAGCATCAGGCCGATGATTTCGATGTCGGCTTCGATGCCGCCGTAGCCGTAAAGCTCCGCGCCCACCTGCAAAGGTTCGCGGGTGTTTAAAAAGCCTTCGGGGCGGGCGTGCAGCACCGAGCCTGCGTAGCACAGACGGTTGATGCCTTGGTTGGACGAGAGGAGGTGGGCGTCGATGCGGGCGACCTGCGGCGTGATGTCGGCGCGGATGCCGAGCTGGCGGCCGCTGATTTGGTCGGTGACGCGGATGGTTTTGAGAGAGAGGCCGGAGTCGATATGGGTGAGCAGCGAGCGGCTGTATTCCATCAGCGGCGGATGCACGAGTTCGTAGCCGTGCGAGCGGAACAGGGCGAGGATTTTTTCTTTCGCGCTTTCAAGCTGCCGCGCCCCGGTGGGCAGGATGTCGGCGACGTATTCGGGTAGCTGCCAAGACTGCATAGTAGTGGACGACGCATAAAAAAGCGGCCGTAAGACCTGCGTCTGCGTTGTTTTTAAAGCCGCACTTTAACATAAAAAAACAGCTTGTGCAGTTTGCTTTTCCATCGTTAAGCGGGGCAGACAGGGGCGGGACTGAGGCCGTCTGAAAGGCGGGAAACGGGCTTTTTAAACGGCCTCAAACCGCCCTGCCCCGCTACCGTTTCGGCGGCGGCGCGGAATGGGCAAACCGGGCCGCCCGCAGCATGCGGGCATCGCGAAAACGGTTGAGGTCGTCTGAAAACGCGGCTTCAACGAAGTTAAAACCCTTTTCAGACGGCCTGTTTTCTTTGGCTGACGGTCTGCTTAATACATTGAGATACTAGATATATTCGTCAAACACACTGCGCCCGGCCTTACGTTCTGCCTCGCGTTTTTTCATTTCATTACGGAAACTGCGCCGAGCGTCCGCTTCCCATTTTTTGCTGCCGAAATATTCTTCGGACTGTTTTTTCTTGGCCTGCTTGCCGGGCTTTTTGTTCTGCGCCGCATTGTCGCGGACGCTTGTTTTGCGCGGGGGCGACTGCACAAACGCTTTGGTTTGCTGCGCCCTTTCGTTCAAATACCGAGAACGCTCCGCCCCGTTTTCCACCACTCCCGATTCACGGAAGGACGCCCCTTCCGTTTGGCTGATACCCCTGCCGAATTCATAAACTTCTTCCGCCGCAACAACTGCCGGCGCAGCCAGCAAAGCCGAAACAAGAGAAACCCGTAAGATTTTGTATTTTTTATTTTTTTATCCATAATCAATGTTGCAATGAAATTAAAAAAACTTCCGAATAGACATAAACAAAAGGCAGCAAAATTATAGTTAACCAAAACAAAAAGTATATAATTCTCTCCCTTAACTCCACACCTTACCCGTTCCCGTTTTATGGCCTACTCACTCTATCGATTTCCGTCAAAAAGCATTAGACCACTACGAACAGCACGGCAACATCAGCCAAACCGCACGCACCTTCCGCATTACCAACCGAACCCTTTACCAATGGATTGCCCTCAAAAAGGAAACAGGTTCGCTGCAACACCGCACCAAAGGCGGCAATTCGGAACGTATCGACAAAGAAGAACTGCGCCGCTATGTGGCAGAACATCCCGATGCCTATCAATACGAAACAGCACAGCACTTGGGCTGCACCGCATCCAATGTCGGCTACCTGCTCAAAACACTCAAGATCACGCGTAAAAAAGACAACCGTCTACAAAGAACAAGACCTCCAAAAAGTAACCGCCTACCGAAAACAGCTGGAACAATATTCGGAAATGCCAAAGGTTTACTTGGATGAAACGGGTTTTGATACTTTCTATTACCGCCCGTATGCCTATGCCTTGAGGGGACAGATTGTCAAAGCGCGGATTTCCGGCAAGCGCTATGAAAGAATGTCATTGGTTGCCGCCCGTGCGGATGGGAAACTGATTGCGCCGATGGTTTACAAAGGCACAATGGACAGCAGCTTGTTTGAAGCGTGGTTTGGGCAGTTTCTGTTGAAGGAACTTAAAGAGCCTTCGGTCATTATTATGGATAACGCCCGTTTTCACAGGATGGCGGTACTGCGTGAAATGGCGCAGAGGGCAGGACATATCATTCTGCCGCTGCCGCCATATTCGCCTGAGTTGAACCCGATAGAAAAGGTGTGGGCGAATATCAAACGGCATCTGAGAAAAGTGATGTCCGGCTGTTTGTCTTTTGAGCAGGCTTTGTTGGATATTTTTTGTTTTGTTTGACTATATACGGCGGCGGACAAGCGGTTCTGTGCCCCCTCCTCTGCCCTCCCCCGCGCTTGGGCGCAGGGGAGGGAGTGAAATGCCGATGCAGCCGAGAGGCCGTCTGAAAAAGGCCGTCTGAAAAACCGCTTTCGCGGTTTTTCAGACGGCCTTTTGTTGCGGAACGGAAGTCTGCTCAGTCGCCCATTGCCATCAGGCTGGCGTTGCCGCCTGCGGCGGTGGTGTTGATGCTGCACGAAATTTCTTCAAACACTTGCAGGACATCGAGGCCGTTTTCCGAGGGCAGGATGCGGATGAGTGCGCCGTCGGTTTTGGCCAGCTCTTCTTTGCGTTCGGCGGGCAGTGCGTCCAGGGCGGCGACATGGCTGATGCCGAGGACTTCGGGGCGGTCGTTTACCGCCAGCAGGCCGTCGAGTTTGTCGGCGTATCCGGCCAGGGGGTGGCCGGGTTCGACGACGGTTTGGATGCCGGAGGCGGCCAATTGGGCGAGGGCGGCAAAGCTGCGGGCGAGGTCGCCGCCGTAGAGCCAGACGCGTTTGGGGGCGTGCCAGCTGGCGGCGTTGCGCTCGCCTGTGGGGCCGGGCAGGAGGGCTTCGGCTGCTTTCAGGGTGCGGAAGCGTGCCTGGCCGAGGGCGGCGGCGGCTTCGAGTTTCTGCTCTTGGGTAAGCGGCAGGCCGTGCAGGACGGTTTCGAGTTTTTTCAGCGCGGCTTCGTCGGCCTGGCCGGGGGTGGTCAACTCGGGCTGCACCCAGTGGCTCAGGCGGCTGAGGCGTTGCAGGTAGAAGGAGCCGCCTGCTTTGGGGCCGGTGCCGGAGAGGCCGTGGCCGCCGAAGGGCTGCACGCCGACAACGGCGCCGACGATGTTGCGGTTGACGTAGACGTTGCCCGCTTCGATGCGGCTGCGGATGTGGTCGACTGTGCCGTCGATGCGGCTGTGGATGCCATGGGTGAGGGCGTAGCCTTTGCCGTTGATTTGGTCGATCAGGCGGTCGAGTTCGCCGGCGCGGTAGCGGACGACGTGCAGGACGGGGCCGAAGACTTCGCGTTGCAGCTGGTCGAGGTTGTCGAGTTCGAACAGAACGGGGTTGACGAAGGTGGAGGCTTCGCCGTTCACGCTTTCAGACGGCCTGATTTCGTGGCAGGCTTTGGCCGCGCCTTTCATTTTGCCGATGTGGGCGAGCAGGTTGTGCTGTGCCTCGGCGTCGATAACGGGGCCGACGTCGGTGTGGAGCTGCTGCGGGTTGCCGAGGACGAGTTCGTCCATCGCGCCTTTGATCATGCCTACCATGTGGTCGGCCACGTCTTCCTGCACGCACAGGATACGCAGGGCGGAGCAGCGCTGGCCTGCGCTGTCGAAGGCGGAGTTGACGACGTCGGCGCACACTTGCTCGGACAGGGCGGTGGAGTCGACGATCATGGCGTTCTGGCCGCCGGTTTCGGCGATGAGGACGGGGTTGTCGCTGCGGCGCGCCAGGGTTTGGTTGATGAGACGTGCGACTTCGGTCGAGCCGGTGAAGATAACGCCGGCGATGCGTTCGTCCTGCGTCAGCGCCGCGCCGACGTCACCCGCGCCGAGAACGAGTTGCAGGGCTTCGGCGGGGATGCCCGCCTGATGCATGAGGCCGACGGCGTAGTGGGCGATGAGGCCGGTTTGCTCGGCGGGTTTGGCAACGACGGTATTGCCTGCGGCGAGGGCGGCGACGACTTCGCCGGTGAAGATCGCCAGCGGGAAGTTCCACGGGCTGATGGCGACGACGGTGCCGATGCCGTGCGTGCCTGCGGGCAGGGTGTGCTCGGCTTCGTCGGCGTAGTAGCGGCAGAAGTCGACGGCTTCGCGCACTTCGGCGATGGCGTTGTTGAGGGTTTTGCCTGCTTCGCGCACGGCCAGCATCATCAGTTGCGCGGTGTGCTCTTCAAAGAGGTCGGCGATGCGGCGCAGGATGGCGGCACGCTCGGCGGCGGGGGTGCCGCCCCACGATTTTTGCGCGGCAACGGCGGCGGCAACGGCTTTTTTCGCGGTGTCGGCATCGGCGAAGCTGGCTGTGCCGACGATGTCGCTGTGGTCGGCGGGGTTGCGCACTTCGGTTGCGGGCAGGCCTTGGGCGGCTTTGCCGTTGATAATCGAAGCGGCTTGGAAGGTGTCGGCGGTAGCGGCGTTCAGGTCGGCCTGAAGCTGCTGCAAGACGTTTTCGTTGCTCAAATCCACGCCCTGCGAATTCAGACGGCCGTTGCCGTAGAGCTTGCGCGGCAGGGGCAGCGCGGGGTGCAGGTGGATGCCTTCTTTTTCGATGGTGTCGAAGGGGCTGCGGATGAGTTCGTCGATGCTGATGTTTTCGTCGACGATTTGGTTGACGAAGGAGGTGTTGGCGCCGTTTTCCAACAGGCGGCGCACGAGGTAGGCCAAAAGGGTTTCGTGCGTGCCGACGGGGGCGTAGATGCGCACGCGGCGGCCGAGGTTCTGCGGGCCGACGACTTGGTCGTACAGGGTTTCGCCCATGCCGTGCAGGCATTGGTGTTCGAACTCTTTACCTTTGCCCATTTGGTAGATGGCGGCGAGTGTGTAGGCGTTGTGGGTGGCAAACTGCGGGAAGACAGCGTCTTGTGCGTCTAAGAGTTTGCGCGCGCAGGCCAGATAGGAGATGTCGGTGTGGACTTTGCGGGTGTAGACGGGGTAGCCGTTGAGTCCGTCGACCTGCGCCCATTTGATTTCGCTGTCCCAATACGCGCCTTTTACCAGGCGGATCATCAGTTTTTGGTTGTTGCGGCGGGCAAGGTCGATCAGATAGTCGATCACGAAGGGGCAGCGTTTCTGGTAGGCCTGCACGACAAAGCCGATGCCGTGGTAGCCCGCCAGATCGGGATCGGAAACGAGCGCTTCCATCAGATCGAGCGAGAGTTCGAGGCGGTTGGCTTCTTCGGCGTCGATGTTGATGCCGATATTGTATTGTTTGCCGAGCAGGAACAATTCTTTCAGGCGCGGCAGCAGTTCGGCCATGACGCGCTCGTGCTGGGCGCGGGCGTAGCGCGGGTGGATGGCGGAGAGTTTGACGGAAATGCCGTTGCCTTCGTATACGCCCTGTCCTGCGGCGTCTTTGCCGATGGCGTGGATGGCGTTCACATAGTCTTGGAAATAGCGTTTGGCGTCGGCTTCGGTCATGGCAGCTTCGCCGAGCATGTCGAAGGAGTAGCGGTAGCCCATTTTTTCGCGCTCTTTGCCGTTTTGCAGGGCTTCTTCGATGGTTTGTCCGGTGACGAACTGTTTGCCGAGCATACGCATGGCGTAGTCGACGCCTTTGCGGATCAGGGGTTCGCCGCCTTTGCCCAATAGGCGGGTGAGCGCGGCGCCCAGGCTGTCGTCGCTGTTGGGCTTGGTGAGTTTGCCGGTAATCAGCAGACCCCATGCGGCGGCGTTGACGAACATCGAGGGGCTGTTGCCCAAATGGCTTTTCCAGTCGCCGCCGGAGAGTTTGTCCTGAATCAGTTTGTTGCGGGTTTCTTTGTCGGGGATGCGCAGCAGGGCTTCGGCCAGACACATCAGTGCCACGCCTTCTTCGCTGGACAGGGAAAATTCGTGCATCAGCGCGTCGACGCCGCTGGCTTTGGTGCGGTCGGCGCGCACTTGGGTGACGAGGCGTCGGGCGAGTTCGTCGGCGTTTTTACGCTCTTCTTCGCTCATTTGCGCGCGTTGCAGCATATCGTTTACCGCTTCGATTTCGTCGCGGCGGTAGGCATCGGTGACGGCTTGGCGCAGGGCGGTTTGCGCCGGAAAGGCAAAATCAAACATTTTTTGAGGTTCTCCAAGAGGGTTTCGGTAGTGTCGTTTCAGGCGGCCTCCAACCTGCAAAAGGCCGTCTGAAAAATCTTGTCAATTATACGCCGCACATGGTTTCGGCGCAGCGTTTTCAACGGCTCTGACGGCTTTTCAGACGGCCTCAGCAGGAGGCCGTCTGAAAAGGGATAGGCAGAGCCGGAAACGGGGGTCAGCGGCTGGCGCGGTAGTCGGCGTCGGCCTTTTCAAAACGCTCCTGCACCTCCTGCGACGGAGCCTTGCCGATCAGCGACACCAGCACGGCAACCAGGGCGCAGGCGATAAAGCCGGGGACGATTTCGTACACGGTGAGCCAGCCGTTTTGGCCTGCGGCGATGGCGGGTTTTTTCACATACTCCGCCCACATCACCACGGTCACAGCACCGGCCACCATGCCCGCCAGCGCGCCCGATGCGGTAATGCGTTTCCAAAACACCGACAGAATGACGACGGGTCCGAATGCGCCGCCGAAACCTGCCCAAGCGTAGGACACCAGCCCCAGCACTTTGCTGTTCGGGTCAGCGGCAATCAGGATGGAAATCACGGCAATCGCCAACACCATCAGACGGCCGACCCACACCAGCTCGGCCTGCGGCGCGTTTTTACGCAGAAAGCCTTTGTAGAAGTCTTCGGTAATCGCGCTGGAGCATACCAAAAGCTGGCAGGACAGGGTGGACATCACCGCCGCCAGAATCGCGCTCAGAATCACGCCGGCAATCCACGGATTAAACAGCAGGGTGGACAGGGCGATAAACACGCGCTCGTGGTTGCCTTTCATTGCGGCAACGTCGGCCGGGTTGGCGGCAAAGTGGGCGATGCCGAAATAGCCGACGGCCACCGCGCCGCCCAAACACAGAATCATCCAGGTCATGCCGATGCGGCGGGCGGATACCAGCGATTTGGCGCTTTCGGCCGCCATAAAGCGCGCCAGAATGTGCGGCTGGCCGAAATAGCCCAAGCCCCAGGCGGCGGTGGAAACGATGCCGACAAAAGTCGTACCGGCCAGCAGGCTGCCGTATTGTTTGCCGGTTTCGGCGGCCACGCCCTGGATGGCGGCGGACATCTGCTCGGCGCCGCCCAAGCCCAGATACACCATCACCGGCGTCAGAATCAGGGCGAAAATCATCAGCGAAGCCTGCAGGGTGTCCGTCCAGCTCACGGCCAAAAAGCCGCCGAGGAAGGTATAGACGATGGTTGCGCCCGCACCCAGCCACATGGCCTGGTTGTAAGTCATGCCTTCAAACAGGCTCTGGAACAGAGTTGCCCCCGCCACGATGCCCGAAGCGCAGTAAATGGTGAAGAAAAACAGAATGATAATCGCGGAAACCACCTTCATCAGATGGCCGCCGGCGCCGAAGCGGTGGAAGAAATAGTCCGGCAGCGTCAGCGCGTTGTTGGCATGCTCGGTGTGCACGCGCAGGCGGCCGGCCACCAACAGCCAGTTGAAATAAGCGCCGACGGTTAAGCCGATGGCGATCCAGGCTTCGCTCAGGCCGCTCAGATAAATCGCGCCGGGCAGACCCATCAAAAGCCAGCCCGACATATCGGACGCGCCCGCCGACATGGCGGTAACGAAGGGGCCGAGACTGCGGCCGCCGAGAATGTAGTCGTCGAAATTGCGGGTGGAGAAATATGCGGCCAGGCCGATCAGGAGAACCGCCACCAGATAGATGGCGAAGGTGACATACATGGGATTCATAAGCTCTACTCTTTCTTCAAGGTTTTTCTTTTTTAGGTCGGATCCGCAGCTGCGGCGGCGCCGCGCGGATGCGCCGCCGTTATACTTGACTTGGCTATTTTTTGTCAATAATTGCAAAGAAAGGCGTAGTTTGTGCTAAGCAAAACGGGTTTTCACGCGCCCGAACGTTTTTCAGACGGCCTCCCGCATACTCGGAGGCCGTCTGAAAACGGAGTTTCAACGGAATGAAAAGGCGGCGGGCTCAGTCTATCTTCACATAAGCCACTTCGAGAATTTCGATCCGCTCCCTGCCCTCGGGCGTGTGCAGCAGCACCTCGTCGCCCTCGCGCGCCTTAATCAGGCTGCGCGCCAGCGGCGAAATCCACGAAATTTTGCCCAGCGCCGTATCGGTTTCGTCGATGCCGACGATGCTCACCGTCTGCTCCGCCCCGCTGCCGCGCAGCAGGGTGACGGTTGCGCCGAAAAACACCTGATCGGTCGGCTCGCGAGTTTCGGGATCGACCACCTGCGCCGCTTCCAGCCGCTTGGTGAGGAAACGGATGCGGCGGTCGATTTCGCGCATCCGCCGTTTGCCGTAGAGATAGTCGCCGTTTTCGCTGCGGTCGCCGTTGGAAGCCGCCCAGTTCACCACCTGCACGATTTCGGGGCGCTCTTTGTTCACCAAATGATAAAGCTCGTCTTTCAGGCTCTGCCAGCCTGCGGGCGTGATGTAGTTCGGAGTGTCGCTCATGACTCGGGTAGGCCGTCTGAAAAAAGCGCGATTTTAACAAAAGACCGCGCCGCGCACGCTGCCGGCAAAGCGCCGCCGCCACACCACTCCTTTACACAACTTAAAGTCCGATAATATTGTTTGACAATGCGCACAAAACTTTATACATTTTGCAGCCCCGCGCAACGGCGGCACGAAAAACACCCCTCCCGCGTGCGTTTTGTGTCCGATTGCGCCGCCTGCCGGACGATACGTCCCGCCGCCTGCACCGCCGAAAAGGCTGTGCGCACGGCGCGGGCGACAGAAAAAGAAAACCGACAAGAGGAGCACCCGTTTCATGAACCCCACCTCCAAAACCCTCCCCGCCGCCTGCCTGGCCGCCTGCCTCGCGCTGGCGGCCTGCGGCGGCAGCGAACCCGTTGCCAAGCCCTTCAAACGCAGCAACTACAACCGCATCGTTATCGGCAACAGCGTCGAACCCGGCACCCTCGATCCGCAAAAAAGCGGCGATTCGGCCGCAGGCGCCATTATCCGCCAGATGATGGACGGCCTCGTCGGCACCGACGGCGAAGGCAAAACCGTTCCCGCGCTGGCGGAAAAATGGGAAAGCGACGGCGACAAAGTCTGGACCTTCCACCTGCGCGACGCGAAATGGTCAAACGGCGACCCGATCACCGCCGAAGATTTCGTTTACAGCCTGCGCCGTCTCGCCGACCCCGAAACCGGCGCGCCCTATGCCGGCTACCTGGCCGACGGCAAAGTCATCAACGCCGAAGAAGTGCTCACCGGCAAAGCCAAGCCCGAAGCGCTCGGTATCCGCGCCCTCGACAAAAAAACCCTGCAATTCACCCTCAGCATGCCCGTGCCCTACTTCCCCGACATGCTCGTCCAGCCGTGGATCTACCCCGTGCACAAAGCCACGGTGGAAAAATACGGCGACAAATGGACGCAGCCGGAAAACTATGTCGTCAGCGGCGCATACAAACTGAAAGAATGGCGCGTCAACAGCCACATCCTGCTGGAAAAAAATCCCGCCTATTACGACAAAGCCTCCGTGTCCGTACCCGAAGTCATGTTCCTGCCCGCGCCCAACGAATTCAACCGCTACCGCGCAGGCGAAGCCGACGTGACCTACGGCATTCCGTCCGACCAGATCAAAACCGCCGACAAGGAATTCCCCGGCCAGGTGCGCAGAACCACCATCTTGTGCACCTTCTATCTCGAACCGAACAACAAAGCCTTCCCTTTCGACAACCCGAAAGTGCGCCGCGCGCTCAATATGCTCGCCGACCGCACCATCGTCACCAAAGTCAGCGGCAGGGGCGACGTGCCCGCCTTCCAGCTCACTCCGCCCGAAATGCAGGGCATCACCCAAACCGCGCCCGACTGGAAGGATTGGAGCAAAGAGAAAAAAACCGCCGAAGCCACGCGCCTGCTGAACGAAGCGGGCTTCAACGAGTCCAACCCGCTGACCTTCGAAGTGCTCTACAGCACCAACGAAACCTCGCGCAAGCAGATTACCGCGCTGCAATCCATCTGGAAAACCGCCGTGCCATTCATCCAGCCCAACCTGATCAACCAGGAATGGAAAACCTATCTGGACACGCGCCAGTCGGGCAATTTCGCCATCGCGCTCGCTGGCTGGTGTTCCGACTACAACGAACCTTCGGGCATGCTCAACACCTTCCGCTCCAACAGCCCGAACAACCGTTTCTTCTACCACAACCCCGTCTTCGACCAAACGCTCGACGCCACACTGGCCGCAGGCGCCACGCCCGAAGAGCGTGCGAAACTCTACACGGAGGCCGAAGCGATGCTGCAACGCGATTCCGTCTTCATCCCGCTCTACCACCAGGTAGCCGTCCAACTGGTGAAACCCGACATCGAAGGCTTCTCCACCCACGACCCGCTGCGCAACTACACCGTCAAACACTGGTCGATCGCGCCGAAAAAATAACAAGCCCTTTTCAGACGGCCTCATGCAGCACGGAGGCCGTCTGAAAAAGGCCGTCTGAAAAACACACAGAATCCGCTAGGAGCAAAACATGACTGCAACACCTCGAGAAAACTTGGCCGCGCTTCGCCAAGCCATGAAAAAACACGGTTTGGACGCTTTCGTCATTCCTTCCGCCGACCCGCACCTTTCCGAATACCTACCCGAACACTGGCAGGCGCGGCGCGATTTGTCGGGCTTTACCGGCTCGGTGGGCACACTGGCCGTAACTGCCGACGATGCCGGCGTGTGGGTGGACAGCCGCTATTGGGAGCAGGCCGAACACCAGCTTGCCGGCACCGGCATCGGTTTGCAAAAAAGCGGCCAAGTCGCCCCCTACACCGAATGGCTGGCCGCCAACCTGCCCGAGGGCGCAACCGTAGGCGTGCCCGCCGATATGCTGTCGCTTACCGGCAAACGTGCGCTGGAGCAGGCGCTCGCGGCGAAAAACATCCGCGTTGCCCATCCTGAAACTTTGTTGGACGAAGTATGGGCAAACCGCCCGGCCATGCCGTCTGAAACCGTTTACATCCACCATCCCGATTATGTATCCGAAAGCGCGGCGGAAAAACTCGCCCGCGTGCGCGCCGCCATGAAAGAGCAGGGCGCGGATTACCATCTGGTTTCTTCGCTCGACGACATCGCGTGGATTACCAACCTGCGCGGCAACGACGTACCCTACAACCCCGTATTTCTGTCTTTCCTGCTGATTGGTGCGGACACGGCCGTATTGTTTGCCGACCACAGCCGCTTCAACGCCGATTCTGCCACCGCGCTCAAAGCCGCCGGTATCGAAGCGCGCGCTTATGCCGAAGCCGCCGCCGCGCTGGCCGCCTTGCAGGGCAGCCTGCTGGTCGAGCCGGGCAAAACCGCCGTCAGCACGCTGGCCAAGCTGCCCGAGTCGGTAAACCTGATTGAAAACATCAACCCCAGCACGCTGTTTAAATCGATGAAATCCGATGCCGACATCGCCCATATCCGCGAAGCGATGGCACAGGACGGCGCAGCCTTGTGCGGCTTTTTTGCCGAGTTTGAGCAGAAGCTGGCCGCCGGCGAGCGCGTTACCGAAGTCGATGTCGATACCATGCTGCTGAAACACCGCAGCCAACGTCCGGGATTTATCTCGCCCAGTTTCGGCACGATTGCCGGTTTCAACGCCAACGCGGCGATGGCGCATTACAGCGCAACGCAAGAGAGCCACAGCGTCATCGAAGGCGACGGTATGCTGCTGATCGATTCGGGCGGCCAATACTGGGGCGGCACCACCGACATTACCCGTGTCGTACCCGTGGGCAGGCCGTCTGAAGCGCAAAAACGCGACTACACGCTGGTGTTGAAAGCGCACATCGCGCTGGACGAAACCGTGTTCCCCGAAAACATCGCCGGGCCGATGATTGACGCTGTCTGCCGCAAACCGCTGTGGCAGGCGCAATGCGACTACGGCCACGGCACGGGACACGGCGTGGGCTATTTCCTCAATGTGCACGAAGGCCCGCAGCTGATTGCCTGCGCCGCCGTGCCCAATCCCAACCACGCCATGAAAAAAGGCATGGTTACCTCTATCGAACCCGGCCTTTACCGCCCGGGCAAATGGGGCATCCGCATCGAAAACCTCGCCGCCAATATGCCGGTAGAACACCCCGCAGAAACCGAGTTCGGCAAATTCCTGTATTTCGAAACACTCACCCTCTGCCCGATCGACACGCGCCTGATGCTGCCCGAACTGATGAGCGACGAGGAAATCCGCTGGGTCAACGACTACCACGCCCAAGTCCGCAGCCGCCTTGCCCCCTTAACCGAAGGCGCGGCCAAAGGCTGGCTCATCGAACGCACCGAGCCGCTGACGCGCGGATAAGCGCCGCCGCACAGGCCGTCTGAAACCGAAAGCGCTTTTCAGACGGCCCCTTCCGACCAACCCCTGCCCTGCCCCGCCGTTTTCCCTTCGTCGAAACCCCGCTTTCAGACGGCCTCACAAACGCGGCAGCACGGCAGAGCAAGACGGCGCAAGCCGTCGGAAACCGACCCGATTATGCTGAAATTCATCATCAAACGGATATTGGCCGCCATCCCCACCATGCTGGTGCTGATTACCGTATCCTTCTTCCTGATGCGCCTCGCGCCGGGCAGCCCCTTCACGGGCGAACGCAACCTGCCGCCCGCCGTACTGGCCAACATCGAAGCCAAATACCACCTCAACGACCCGATGTATTTGCAATACTTCCACTATGTGAAGCAGCTGGCGCAGGGCGATCTCGGCCCCTCGTTCAAATACAAAGACTTCTCCGTCAACGAGCTTTTGGCGCAGGCGCTGCCCGTGTCGCTGGAAATCGGCCTCTACTCCTTCGTTATCGCCGCCGTGCTCGGCATGCTTTTGGGCATCGTCGCCGCGCTCAAACAGAACACTTGGGCGGACTACACCCTGATGACGCTGGCGATGACCGGCGTGGTCGTGCCCAGCTTTGTCAAAGCGCCGATTCTGGTGCTGATTTTCGCCGTTATCCTGCAATGGCTGCCCGCAGGCGGCTGGAACGACGGCGCGCTGCCCAACCTGATTCTGCCCGTGGCCGCGCTGTCCATCAGCTACGTGTCGAGCATCTCCCGCATCACGCGCGGCGCGATGATCGAAGTGCTCAACAGCCCGTTTATCCGCACCGCCCGCGCCAAAGGCCTGCCGATGCGCACCATCGTATTGAAACACGCGCTGCGCCCCGCCCTGCTGCCGATTGTGTCCTACCTCGGCCCGGCGCTGGTCGGCATCATCACCGGCGCGATTGTGGTGGAAACCATCTTCAACCTGCCCGGCATCGGCCAGCTTTTCGTCAACGGCGCACTCAACCGCGACTACGGCATGATCCTCGGGCTGACCATATTGGTGGGCGTGCTCGCCATCCTCTTCAACGCCGTTCTCGACATCCTCTATGCCCTGATCGATCCAAAAATCCGCTACTGACACCGCGCGCCGCACAGCGCACCCTTTCAGACGGCCTCACAGCACGTCAGGCCGTCTGAAACACCCGCGCGCGCGGCCGGACATTGAGAGACACAAACATGATATTTAAGAAAAAAACCGCCGAAGCCTTGGCCTCGGCCGCCGCAAGCGCTCCGATCGAAGGCAGCAGCCTGTGGCAGGACGCATGGCGCCGTTTCCGCAAAAACAAAGCCGCGTTTTACAGCATCGTCGTACTCGTCCTGATCACCCTGTTCGTCATTTTCGTGCCGCTTATCGCGCCCTACACCTACGATTTCACCGACTGGGACGCCATGTCCTCGCCGCCCGCCTTTGCCGACAAACACTTCCTCGGCACCGACTCCCTCGGCCGCGACCTGCTCTCGCGCGCCGCAGTCGGCGGCCGCATTTCGCTGCTCGTCGGCCTGTCGGGTGCGCTGGTTGCCGTCGTCATCGGCACGCTCTACGGCGCGCTGGCCGGCTTCTTCGGCGGCAAAATCGACTCGCTGATGATGCGTTTTCTCGAAATCCTCAACGCCTTCCCCTTCATGTTCTTCGTTATCCTGCTCACCACCTTCTTCGGCCGCAACCTCATCCTGATTTTCGCCGCCGTCGGCCTGGTGTCGTGGCTGGACGTCGCCCGCATCGTGCGCGGCCAGACCCTGAGCCTGAAACACAAAGAATTCGTCGAAGCCGCCCGCGTCAGCGGCCTGTCGCGGCGCAAAATCGTCGTCCGCCACATCATCCCCAACGTGTTGGGCGTAGTGATGGTGTACGCCTCCCTGCTCGTGCCCGGCATGATTATGTACGAATCCTTCCTCAGCTTCCTCGGCTTGGGCGTGCAGGAGCCGATGACCAGCTGGGGCTCGATGCTGCAAGAGGGCGCGCTCACCATCGAAACCGCCCCCTGGCAGCTGCTCGTACCCAGTTTCTTCCTCGTCACCACCCTCTTCTGCTTCAACTTCATCGGCGACGGCCTGCGCGACGCGCTCGACCCGAAAGACAGATAATCCGCAGCCGCAAAGGAAACACACGATGAACGAAAACAAAGAAAACCTGCTGACGGTAGAAAACCTCAACGTCTATTTCGACCTGCACAACCACACCGTCCACGCCGTGCGCGGCGTCAGCTTCAAAGTTGCCAAAGGCGAAACCCTCGCCCTCGTCGGCGAGTCGGGTTCGGGCAAATCCGTCACCTCCATGTCCATCATGCGCCTTCTGCCCGAAAAGCTCACCCGCTACGGCAGCGGCTCGCGCATTGTCTTCGACGGCACCTCCATCCTCGATGCCGGCGAAAAAACCCTGCGCAACCTGCGCGGCGGCCGCATCAGCGTCATCTTCCAAGAGCCGATGACCTCGCTCAACCCCTTTATGCGTATCGGCAAACAGCTCATGGAAACCGCGCTCCTGCACAACAAAGGATGGAGCAAAGCCGAAGCGCGCAAACGCATCCTCGAACTGCTCGAACGCGTCGGCATCCGCGAAGCCGAACGCCGTCTGAAACAATATCCGCACGAATTTTCCGGCGGCCAGCTCCAGCGCATCATGATTGCCATGGCGCTCATCAACAGCCCCGACCTCCTGATTGCCGACGAACCGACCACCGCCCTCGACGTCACCATCCAGGCCGAAATCCTCGACCTGTTGCACGATCTGCAAAAACAGATGGGCATGGCCATCATCTTCATCACCCACGACTTGGGCTTGGCCGAACACTACTCCGAAACCGTCTGCGTCATGCGTAACGGCGAAATCGTCGAACGCGGCAAAATCAAACAGGTTTTTGCCGAACCCAAACACGACTACACCGTCGAACTCATCAACGCCATTCCCACCGGCGTACGCGAACCCGTGCAGGGCGATCCCGACCTGCTGATCGACGCCAAAGACGTGCGCGTGCGCTTCACGCTGGAAAAAACCTTCTTCGGCAAACCGAAAAAAGTGTTCGACGCCGTCAAAGGCATAGACGTGCGCGTACGCTGCGGCGAAACCCTCGGCATCGTCGGCGAATCCGGCTCGGGCAAATCCACCTTCGGCAAAGCCGTGATGCAGATGCTGCCCTACACCGGCCAAATCTCCTTCGAAGGCCGCGATTTGCAAAACCTGTCCAAAGAAGAAACACGCCGTCTGCAAGCCGAACGGCAAATCG
Organism: Neisseria sp. 23W00296; assembly: GCF_044772855.1. Classification (NCBI taxonomy): domain Bacteria; kingdom Pseudomonadati; phylum Pseudomonadota; class Betaproteobacteria; order Neisseriales; family Neisseriaceae; genus Neisseria; species Neisseria sp. 23W00296. The sequence continues at coordinate 1,722,798 of NZ_CP173024.1, forward strand.
TCTTCCAAGATCCCTACGGCTCACTCTCGCCGCGCCTCACCGTCGGCGAAATCGTCGGCGAAGGCCTGAGCATCCACCAGCCGCAGCTGTCGAAAAAAGAGCGCATCGAACGCGTGCTGGAAGTGCTCGAAGAAGTTTCCCTGCCCACCTCCGCCCTCAACCGCTACCCGCACGAATTTTCCGGCGGCCAGCGCCAGCGCATCGCCATCGCCCGCGCCGTCATCCTGCGGCCGAAGTTCATCCTCCTGGACGAACCCACCTCCGCCCTCGACCGCTCCGTGCAGGTCAAAGTCGTCGAACTCTTGTGCGGCCTGCAAGACAAATACGGCCTGACCTATATGTTCATCAGCCACGACCTCTCCGTCGTGCGCGCCGTCAGCAACAACGTCATCGTCATGCGCCAAGGCGAAATGGTCGAATACGGTACGTCGGAACAGATTTTCAGCAACCCGCAAACCGAATACACGCAGCGCCTCATCAACGCCGCATTCGATTTGTAAACAGGCACAGCAAGACAAGGAGGCCGTCTGAAACATTTTCAGACGGCCTACTGATACAAACGGCGGCATCGTGGCGGCACGCCTTCCATCGGTGTCCGCCTGATACAGCGAAACCGCATTACCAACGGCAAAAGGCCGTCTGAAAACCAATATTCCAGTTTTCAGACGGCCTTTAAACACTCAAAACGACTTTTCCACGCTGACAAACCACTGCGCATTTTTGCGCGAATAAAACGCAGGCATATTGCTGCCGATATGCAGATAGCGGAAATTCAAGCGCGGCGTGAAGCCTTTCCATGAAATCTTTCCGTGCCACAGCGAAACATGAGCCTGAAATTCGCGGTCTTTACGGGGAAAAAGGTAAACCAGCGAACCGTCGCCGTCAAAACTGCGGCGCGTATAGCGCAGATTGGCGCGGATGCCCAAGCCGTCTGAAAAGGTTTTCGCCGTACCGATGCGGATGCCTTTGCGTATCGAAGCCTGCTCAGTTTCGCGCGTCAGATCGTGCGACCAGTCCGCGCCGCCGTAAAGCAGCCAGCCCTTTGGCGCGGCATACATCAGCGTTACTCCCGCCAGCGGCATTTTGCCGTTGTAGCGCTCTGCAATATGCGGCTCCCGATAGCGTTTGCGGACATATCCCGCATTCAGCATCACGCGCCATTTCGCACCGAAGCGGCGGGAAAAATCGGCCTGCACCCCATCGGCGCGGTTGTAGCGGCTGCCGCCCAGCCAATTGGTTTCGGCAAACGGCACAAGGCCGAACGAGCGCGCCGCCGAATGGTTTTTATAGCCTGCGGCAATGTTCAGGCTCTGCTCGTCGAAATCATGGCTGTCCCAATAAGCGACACCGTCGCCGCCCAGTTTGGCGTAGGCATAATGGTGTCCGCCGAGATTTTTTTCGCGCGACACAGATACGCCGTAACGCAGCCCGTGTGCCCGCTGCGGCAGGCTGTCGGCGGTTTTCTGCCATCTTTTGCCGTCGATTTCGATAAAACGTGCGTCGGCGGCATTGTTCACATTGTCCGTGGCCTCGTATTGCAGCGAGACATCGGGCTGCCAGCTTTCGGCCTCGCGGACGGCGGCCAAATATCGGCCGGCAATGTTCTGCATTTCGGGCGACAAATCAGGCAGGGCGCGTTGCAGCTCGGTTTCGGCAGCGCGGTATTGCCGGTCTTCAAACAGCATCACACCCAAGTCGAAACGCGGATAGGCCAAATCGGGATGCCGCCCGACAATGCCGCGATACAGCGCGATTGCTTCCTTATGGCGCAACTGGGCGCGGCGCAAAGCGCCCAGCGCGTAATCGTAAAGCGTTTGGTCGCGTGCGGGCAGATTGCGGTAACGCGCCAGCAGCGGCGGCAAAGCCTGCCAGTCGCGGCGGAAAACCGCATAATTGATTTGTGCTTCCAAACCGTTTTGCGGCGAAAGGCCGTCTGAAAGCGGCGCGGCAGACGCAGGCTCGGGCAGGTTTTCAGACGGCATCTGCGCCTCCTCGCGGTTTTCAAAAAACAGCGGATCGGGCACGCGCACGGTCGGCCCGTCGGCCAGTGCCGCCAGCGGAAACGGCAGCAGGAGCAGAGGAAGTTTGTTCATGGTTTCGGGTATCGGAGATTGTTCGGATTGCGGAAAAAGGCCGTCTGAAAACGGAAAACGCTTTTCAGACGGCCTGTTGCGGTTTAAAGCCCTTGCCGTGCGGGTTTATTTTTTGATTTCGCCGCGCTGGCCGCCAAAACCGATAGTATCTTTGTTATTGAATAAAACTTTGCCTGCGATCTCTTCTGCGGCTTTACCGTAGAAATCCAACAAATAACTACCTGTACGATAACCCTATTCAGCAGTTGAACTAATGCCTGAACCCGAGATGCTGCCTTGTTTCAAATCAATCTTGTCGCCTAAGCCAGTAATCGAACCAAATCCGGTTCTGTCGGCAAAGTTAACTGTATAAGACAAAACCCCTTCTTTAATTTTGTTGGAGCTTTCATATGTATTCCAATCAAAGATACTTTGGTATGCCCCGTTAAATGCCTTTCCGTTATAAATTGCCGAACCAATAGTAGGAATGGCATTTTCTAATGTTTTCAAACCACTGATAACAATAGACGAAGTTCGATCATCCGAAAGGATTTGTCCGCTTTGATTGTTATAGGACAAACTACCCGAATAATCCCCCACGACAATCGAATATGGTTGGTTATAAACAACTGTCTGAGTCCGATCTTCCTGTGTATAGGCATTTCTAGTTGCAGATGCGCTCGAACGACTATTGGCAATAATTTCCCCAATTGCATATTGTGAAGCAAACGAGCCTTTCGCATTGTCAATTGCGGCTTGTAACACAGCAGCATCCAGAGCTGACTTAATCTCGGAATCAGCCACTTCTAAGTTAGCAGCAGCAAAATCTTCGGCCTGTTTTTGGTTCAAACCCGCTTCGGTGGCTTTTTTCACCAAATCGGCCTTACGCGCGGCAATACGCGCTTCTTCAGCTTTGCGGGCTTCCTCAGCCTTGCGTTTTTCTTCGGCTTTGCGGGCTTCTTCGGCTTTACGTGCCTCTTCGGCTTTGCGGGCTTCCTCAGCCTTGCGTTTTTCTTCAGCTTTACGGGCTTCTTCGGCTTTGCGGGCTTCTTCGGCTTTGCGTTTTTCTTCGGCTTTGCGTTTTTCTTCGGCCTTGCGGGCTTCTTCAGCTTTACGAGCTTCTTCGGCTTTGCGGGCTTCTTCAGCTTTGCGGGCTTCCTCAGCCTTGCGTTTTTCTTCAGCTTTACGGGCTTCCTCGGCTTTGCGGGCTTCCTCAGCCTTGCGTTTTTCTTCAGCTTTACGGGCTTCTTCGGCCTTGCGTTTTTCTTCGGCCTTGCGGGCTTCCTCAGCTTTGCGTTTTTCTTCAGCTTTACGGGCTTCCTCAGCTTTGCGTTTTTCTTCCGCTTTTTTTGCTTCGTCGTTTTTCGACTGGTTTCCGGGTTTGACCGAAGGAGCGGTAGGGGCAGATTTGGTGGAGGGGCTGCTGCCGCCTCCACCGCCGCAGGCGGCGAGACTGAGGGCGATAACGGTTAGTGCGCTGACTTTTTGTAAAGACATAGTATGATTCCCTATATGGTTGGTAATGTGTTATGGATTGTATTTACTCTTTCTTTACGTTTGTTAATAGTTAAGTTTAAATTACCAACCTTTCTGTTTAAATTTCACGACAGACGCTTATACATAATCCGCCGCTATGCATACCGAACAAGATAAGGTGGATTTCAGCCAAAGGCTGCAAACCGCGCTCAAGCTGGCGGGGCTGGATACGCTGTCGGGCGCGAATCTGGCCAACCGTTTCAATCTGCGCCATCCCAACCAGCCGGTGAGCACCCAGGCTTTCCACCATTGGCTGACGGGGCGTTCAATTCCGACTGCGGACAAAATCGATACGCTGGCAAAATGGCTGGATACCACTCCGGAATGGCTGCGCCACGGCAGGATGGCGCTTGATTGCGGCAATGTTTCGGCAGACGAGATGCTGCTGTTGTCGTATTTCCGCGCGCTGTCGCCGGAAAAACGCCGCGCTTTGATTGTGCTGCTGCATCAAGGCGGATAACGGGGTTTGCCGGAGAGGCCGTCTGAAAGCGGCAAAAAGGCCGTCTGAAAACATTTTTTGTTTTCAGACGGCCTTTCCATTTCAAGGGCTTTACTGTGCGCAGCGGAAGCCTAAGTTGTGGACGGAGAATTTGGATTGCAGGCTGGTGCGGAAACCGTAGCGCAGGAAAGCGGCGTAGTTGCTGGGGTCGGTTGCTCCGGCCGCAGCGCCGCTGCAGAACATGGAGGCATCGACGCCGCCGGCGTTGAGCAGGCTGCTGTTGAAGTCTTCCGTCCATTCCCAAATCAAGCCGTGCATATCGTGGATGCCCCAGTAGTTGGGTTTCAGACGACCTACTTCGCGCAGACCGTTGCGGCTGCCTTGGGCGTACCAGTTGAGGATGGTGTCGCGGTAGGCTTTTTCGTTGGCACCGTTGGGTTTGAGTTCGGATGCCTGCCCGGCGAATTCCCACTGGTTGATGGTGGGCAGATGTTTGCCCTGTGCGGTGCAGTAGGCATTGGCGGCAAACCAGGAAACGAAGACGACGGGCTTGTTCAGGTCGGCTTTCTGCGGGGCGTAGCCGTCTGCTGTTTTAACCCAATGGGAGAGGTAGTGGCGGTCGCTCTGTTTGCTGCCGAGTTTGCCGCGCTGCCATTGGGGATTTTTTTTGACGAATTCGTAGAATTGGGCGTTGGTAACGGGCAGTTTGTCCATTTTGAAGGCGCCGACTTTGGCCAGCGGGGCGTCGGCGGCAAGGTAGAGGGGGCGGTAGGTGCCGCCGGGCAGGTCGGCCATTTCGCCTGCCGCCGCGAGTGCGGGCAGGAGGGCAAGCAGGCTGCAAAGTACGGTTTTTTTCATATTGCGCTCTCTTCGGATGGGTTGTCGGGTTATTTTGTTTTGCGGTAGGCGGCAACTTCGTTGGCGCTGATTTCTCCGCCGCCGTTGCCGAACGAGTTTAATACATAGGTGGAGACGGCGGCCACTTCTTCGTCTTTCATGGGGAAGGAGGGCATGATTCCGTCGTATTCTTTGCCGTTAACGGTGATTTTGCCGCGTATGCCGTGCGTAATGGAGGCGACAAGCTGCATTTTGTCGCCGGCGAAATAGTCGGCTTGGGCAAGCGGCGGCAGGGCGGCGTTCGAGCCTTTGCCGTCGATGCCGTGGCAGGCTTTGCAGCGTTTGTCGTAGATGTCTTTGCCTGCTTTGAGGTGCGCGGGCACTTCGACCTCGGCGCTTGTTTGTGCGGCAGAAGCCTGCTCCGATGCTGCCGCCTGCGTGTTTTCAGACGGCTTCAAAGCTGCCGGCGGTTGTTCGGAAGGCGTTGGAGCAGCGGTCTGTTTCTCCCCGCCGTTGCAGGCAGCAAGCAGCAGGCAGAGTGTGGCGGCAAACGGCTGTGTGTATTTCATGATATGTTCCTTTGCGGTTTCGGCAGCCGGTTGTTTGTTGTCGGTTATTGTCCGGCGGTGTTGGAATGGTTGCGGGCAGACAGGATTTTTGCCCTTAATCTACGGTTAAAAAAGGCATCCGCATGCCTGAATATCCGTTCGTCGATACCCTCGCGGATATTTTCAGACGGCCTGATTCAAGAATACGGATGCCTCGTATCGCTTTGAGTCTGTATCCGGCCGGTTGCCCGACCGGATGTGTCAGCCTTATTTGCTTTCGGCAGAAGCGCCGGAAGCGGCAGGCGCGGAAGCTGCTGCGGATGCGGCAGGTGCTTCGCCACCGGCAGGCTGGTAGGCGTTGTCGCTCAGTTTTTTGGTCATGATGTTGTCTTGGTGTTCGCCTTCGACAACCAGCTGACCCAGTGCACCTTTGTTGAACGCACGGAAGATGGAGTGGTCAACGATGGTGAAGCTGCCTGTGGTATCGACTTTGAATTCGATGATAGCTGCGCCACCGGCAGGAATCAGGGTGCTCTGCACGTTTTCGTTCACCAGTTTGCCCGCTTCGACGTAAACTTTGTCGAAGATCTCGCCGATAACGTGGAAGGAAGAAACGAGGTTCGGGCCGCCATTGCCGACGAACATACGGACGGTGTCGCCTACTTTGGCTTTCAGGGCTTTGTCGCCGGCAATCGCGCCTACATGACCGTTAAATACGACATAGTCTGCGTCTTCGCGGATGGCTTTGTCCATGCTGAACGGTTGCAGGCCGGGTTCGCCGTATTTGCCTTTGGTGTAGAAGTCGCCTTGGACAATGTAGAACTCTTTGTCCACTTTCGGCAGACCTTCTTTCGGTTCAACCAATACCAAGCCGTACATACCGTTACCGATGTGCATACCGACAGGAGCTACGGCACAGTGGTAAATATACAGGCCAGCCTGCTTGGCTTTCCAACGGAAGGTGGAGGTGCGGCCGGGAGCAGTGAAGGAGGCTTCTGCGCCGCCGCCTTGGCCGGTTGCGGCATGGAAGTCGACATTATGCGGAACGGTGGAAGTTGGGTTGTTGGAGAATTCCACTTCTACGGTATCGCCTTCGCGCACACGGATCATCTGACCCGGAACGTCGCCGTTGAATGTCCAGTAGGTGTAATCAACGCCGTCGGCCATTTTCATGGTTTTTTCAACGGTTTCCATTTTCACCTTAACCAGAGCGGCATGATCGCGGTTAACGGGAGGAGGCGCTTCCGGAGCGTGTGTCATCACAGCTTCAATAACCGGCAGCTGATCGACGGGAACATCGGCCTCGGCGGCACTCTGTTGCTCGGGAGTGGCAGGTGTTGCGGAAGCAGTTTGCGCCGCAGCAGGAGCGCTGTCGTTAGCAGGCTGAGCGGGAGCTTGTTTGTCGTCGTTACAGGCTGCCAGTGCAAATGCAGCGGCAATTAAAGCAGCTAGGGTTTGGCGTTTCATAGTTACTTTCCTTTTACTGGGTTACGTTCACAATTTACGTGGGGCAATTATGGATTACCCACCTTAACATCTATTTGATATAAATCAAATAAGCGGCATTAACATTTTATTTCGCTTGCTTTACCCATTCCAACACAAAGGCAATGTGCCTTAAACTACGGAAAAATCAGCTTAATTGCAACGGAAGATTTTCAAACGGAAATAAACGGTTTTCCCATCCTGCGCCGTGTTGCCGAAAAAATACGGTTGCACGGCATCCGGCTTTATTTCCCCGTTCAGTCATGCTACAATTTTTAACATTCATATTTCATGAATTTTTAACACAACCACCCAAGGAGCTCAATCATGGGACAGTATAAGAAGCTTTGGTATCTGCTTTTCGCAGTACTGGCTGTCTGCTTTACCATCCTCGGCTACATGGGCGCGGAAGTCTATAAAAAGGCTCCGCCCTATCCCGAGCAAGTTGTAACCACTTCCGGCCAGGTCGTCATGACGAAAGACGACATTCTGGCCGGCCAGTCTGCCTGGCAGTCTACCGGCGGCATGGAAGTCGGCTCGATTCTGGGTCACGGTGCCTATCAGGCTCCGGACTGGACTGCCGACTGGCTGCACCGCGAACTGGTTGCCTGGTTGGATTTTACCGCCCAAGACCAATTCGGCAAGAAATACGAAGAGCTGGACGCATCCCAACAGTCCGTTCTGCGCACACAGCTGGCTGACGAATACCGCAACCAAAGCCGTGTGAAAGAAGACGGCAAAGTGGTTATCAGCGAAACCCGTAAAAAAGCGATTGATGCGGTTGCCCCGTATTACATCACCCTTTACGGCAACGATCCTTCCATGATCAAAACGCGCGACAACTTCGCAATGAAAAACAATACATTGCCTAGTGAAGAAGCACGTAAAAAGCTGACCAACTTCTTCTTCTGGACTGCATGGTCGGCTTCGGCCAACCGTCCGGATAAGGACTTCACCTACACCAACAACTGGCCTCACGAACCCCTGATCAACAACGTGCCGACTACTGAAAACTACATGTGGTCGTTTACCAGTATCGTATTACTGCTCAGCGGTATCGGTCTGTTGCTGTGGGGCTACTCCTTCCTGACCAAACACGAAGAAGTACAGCCGCCCGCTGAAGATCCTCTGGCCAAACTCGAGCTGACTCCCTCGCAAAAAGCATTGGGCAAATACGTCTTCCTGACTGTCGCCCTGTTTGTCGCACAAGTCCTGCTCGGCGGCCTGACAGCCCACTACACCATTGAAGGCCAGGAATTCTACGGCATCGACTTCTCCGCATGGCTGCCCTACGCATTGGCGCGCACATGGCACATTCAGTCCGCCATTTTCTGGATCGCTACCGGCTTTTTGACCGCCGGCCTGTTCCTTGCCCCGATCATCAACGGCGGCAAAGACCCGAAATTCCAACGTGCGGGCGTCAATTTCCTGTACATCGCCCTCTTCATCGTGGTGCTCGGTTCCTACGGCGGCAACTTCCTTGCCCTGAGCGACAACATGCCCTCACAGCTGAACTTCTGGTTCGGCCACCAAGGCTACGAGTTCCTCGACTTGGGTCGTTTCTGGCAGCTTCTCCTGATGGTCGGCCTGCTGCTGTGGCTCTTCCTGATGGTACGCTGCACATTCGGCGCGTTTAAAGAGAAAAACACCGACAAAAACCTGCTGGCCATCTTCGTAGCCTCCATGTTCGGCGTCGGCGTGTTCTACGCGCCCGGCCTGTTCTACGGCGAGCACACCCCGATTGCCGTCATGGAATACTGGCGTTGGTGGGTAGTGCACCTGTGGGTGGAAGGCTTCTTTGAAGTGTTCGCCACCGCATCGTTCGCCTTCATCTTCTACAACATGGGCTTCGTGCGCCGCAACACCGCCACCGCAGCCACCCTGGCCGCAGCCGCCATCTTCATGCTCGGCGGCGTGCCCGGCACCCTGCACCACCTCTACTTCTCCGGCTCCACTTCCGCCTCCATGGCCATCGGCGCATGCTTCTCCGCGCTGGAAGTCGTGCCCCTGATCCTGCTGGGACGCGAAGCCTACGAACACTGGTCTTACCAAAACGCCGCACCGTGGGCCAAACGCCTGCGCTGGCCGCTGATGTGCTTCGTGGCCGTGGCCTTCTGGAACATGATCGGCGCAGGCGTGTTCGGCTTCCTGATCAACCCCCCGATCTCCCTGTTCTACATCCAAGGTCTGAACACCACTGCGGTACACGCCCACGCGGCACTGTTCGGCGTATACGGCTTCCTGGCACTGGGCTTCGTCCTCCTCGTCGCCCTCTACCTGAAACCGAACGACCATTTCAACGACAACCTGATGACATGGGGCTTCTGGATGATCAACGGCGGCCTGGTCGGCATGATCGCTACCAGCCTGCTGCCCGTCGGCGCCATTCAGGCCGCAGCCAGCATCACCCACGGCCTGTGGTATGCCCGCAGCGAAGACTTCATGCAACAGGATCTGCTGGAAACCCTGCGCTGGATCCGCACCCTGTCCGACCTGATCTTCATCGGCGGCGGCTGCTGCTTCGCATGGCAGGCAACCAAAACCGTATTCGGTTTCGGCAAATCCGCCAAATAAGGCTTGGCAGTTGATGCAATAAAGGCCGTCTGAATATCAAACCCGCCAACCCGGCAGGTAAAATCCAACGGCTTTCAAAAACCGAATCCCGTACCGCACGGGATTCGGTTTTTTTCATTCGAGCTTTATCCCATCGTGATTACATAGTAACCTGCGGCTTGCCATATCTTGCCGCCTCCGACACCGCCCGCAGATTCTTAAAAGTCGAAACTCCGGGATCGGCTTTGCCGTGCAAACCCGAATTTCCCCGCTCTGAGGCCGTCTGAAAGCGAAACTTCAACGAAGTGAAAACCCCGCTTCGGCAAGACCGAAATCCATCCCGCCATATTGATAAGAAAGCCCCGCCATGTCCGATTTATTCACCCGCGAACCCGAAGCCCCGCTTGCCGAACGCCTGCGCCCGCAATCGCTTGCCGACGTCATCGGCCAGCAGCACCTGATCGGCGAGGGCAAACCGCTGCGCGTGGCGGTGGAAGGCGGCAAACCGCATTCCATGCTGCTCTGGGGGCCGCCGGGCGTGGGCAAAACCACGCTGGCGCGGATTCTGGCGCAGAGTTTCAACGCCCAGTTTCTGCCCGTGTCGGCCGTATTCTCCGGCGTGAAAGACATCCGCGAAGCGGTGGAAAAAGCCGAAATCGCGCTTCAGCAAGGCCGCGCGACGATTTTGTTTGTCGACGAGGTACACCGTTTCAACAAAGCCCAGCAGGACGCATTTTTACCCTATGTCGAAAGCGGCCTCTTAACCTTTATCGGCGCAACCACCGAAAACCCGTCTTTCGAGGTCAACCCCGCCTTACTCAGCCGCGCACAAGTTTATGTGTTGCAGGCACTCTCGCCCGACGACTTGGCCAAGCTCGCCGCCAAAGTGCTCGCCCTGCCCGAATATCAAGGTTTTGCCATCGAGGCCGACGCGCAGGAGCTGCTCATCAACACCGCCGACGGCGACGCACGCAGATTGTTGAATTTATTGGAACAACTCTTGCGCGCCGCCGCCACACGCCGTCTGAACACGCTTGATGCCGCCTTTCTGGCCGACAGCTTGGGCGCACAAATCCGCCGCTTCGACAAAGGCGGCGAAAGCTTTTACAACCAAATCTCCGCCCTGCACAAATCCGTGCGCGGCTCGCACCCCAATGCCGCGCTGTATTGGTTTTGCCGAATGCTCGACGGCGGCACCGACCCGCGCTACCTCGCCCGCCGCATCGTCCGCATGGCTTGGGAGGACATCGGCCTCGCCGACCCCCGCGCCATGCAGATTGCCAACGATGCCGCCGCCACTTACGAGCGGCTCGGCTCGCCCGAGGGCGAACTGGCTTTGGCGCAGGCCGTGCTGTATCTGGCCGCCGCCGCCAAATCCAACGCAGGCTATACGGCGTATAACCAAATGCGCCGCTTTGTGAAAGAAAACGCCAGCGACGAAGTACCCGTGCATCTTCGCAACGCGCCTACCAAACTGATGAAAGAACTCGGCTACGGCCGCGAATACCGCTACGCCCACGACGAGCCGCACGCCTACGCCGCCGGCGAAAGCTATATGCCCGACAGCCTCACCGAGCCCGATTTCTACCAACCCGTACCGCGCGGGCTGGAAATCAAAATTGGCGAAAAACTCGCATGGCTCAAATCGCTGGACGACGCGGCAGGCGAAAAAAGCTAAAGGATGCCGCAGCACAAAGGCCGTCTGAAAACCGCTTTTCGGCTTTCAGACGGCCTTTGTTTTGCCTGCCCGCAACCGGCAAAAGCACCGTTTTTCTTTTTCTATAGTGAGCCAAAATAAAAAAGATACAAGGCAGCAAGCCGCAGACAGTATGAGTAATACGGCAAGACGCAGCAACGCCGTATATTTTTATTTTGGCTCACTATAAAAACGTAAAGGCGCTTGCCATAACATTTTTTCCGTCTTATTATGTTACGACATAACAACGAAGGAGCGTAGCAAAAAAATGAAAACAGGCATCCATCCCGACAACTACCGCACCGTGCTCTTTTTCGACAGCGGCGCGAACGAAGGCTGGCTCATCCGCTCGTGCGCCGACACGCACGGCAAAACCATGGTGTGGCACGACGGCGCGGAATACCCCGTCTTCATGCTCGACACCTCCTCCGCCTCCCATCCCGTCTACACCGGCAAACGCCGTGAATACAGCAGCGAAGGCCGTGCCAGCAAATTCCAACAGCGCTATCAGAGCATGATGGGCGCATTGAGAAAGGACAAATAATGCAGGTTTTATCCTCACTGAAAACAGCCAAAGCCCGCCACCGCGACTGCCAGATCGTCCGCCGCAGAGGCAAGGTCTACGTTATCTGCAAGAGCAACCCCCGTTTCAAAGCCCGGCAGCGTTAATCCTTGGATTGCGTTGCGTTCACAGGGCAGAGGCCGTCTGAAAACCTGTTCTCAGACGGCCTCTGCCCGTGTATTGCCCGTGTTTGCAGACCATCACGGCAGATGCGGCGCAAACCGCCATTTGCCCAAAGCCAAGCCGCAGTCAAACAGATTCAGACGGCCTACCGCCACCCGGACCAGCCGCAAACAGGGATAGCCCGCCTTCGCCGCCATCCGCCGCACTTGTCGGTTTTTCCCTTCCGCAATACGGATTTCCAGCCAAAAATCGGGCACTGTTTTACGCACGCGCACCGGCGGCACACGCGGCCACAGCCTGCCTGTTTCCGCCGCGGCCAACAAACGGACTTTCGCCGGACGCGCCGTAAAATCCCCCAAATCCATCGGTCGGGAAAACGCGGCCAGTTTGTCCGCATCCGCGCTGCCTTCGAGCTGCGCCCAATAGGTTTTTTCCAGCTTGAACCTCGGCTCGGCAATCCGCGCCTGCAAACGGCCGTCGTTGGTGAGCAGCAGCAGCCCCTCGCTGTCGGTATCCAGCCGCCCCGCCGGATAAAAGCCGGGCGCGTCGATAAAGTCTTTCAAACTACGGTGTTTTTCGTGCGCGGAAAACTGGCAGATCACGCCGCAGGGCTTGTTGAATGCAATCAGATTGTCCATAACCCTTCTTTACACAAATTATTGAATCAAAATAAAAAATCTACGGCGTTGCTACGCCTTGTCGTACCACCTGTACTGTCTGCGTCTTGCTGCCTTGTATCTTTTCCATTTTGATTCACTATCGTTTCAGACGGCCGCAATTGTACGCGCGGAATAGACGCAAACAAACGACGACCTAGCGAAAATTTACAAAATCAAGCATAATCGCGCGGCTGCGTCCGCCAGGACGTGTCAACAAAAGAAGACGATCAACCTAAAGTTTCAGGAGACACCATGAGTCATATCAAAGTACCCGCCGAAGGCAAAAAAATCGTTGCCGGACAACCCGTTCCCAACAACCCGATTATCCCCTTCATCGAAGGCGACGGCATCGGCATCGACATTACCCCCGTGATGATCGACGTAATCGACGCGGCCGTAGCCAAGGCTTATGGTGGCGAGAAAAAAATCCACTGGATGGAAGTCTACGCCGGCGAAAAAGCCACCAAAGTCTACGGCGACAACGTCTGGCTGCCCGAAGAAACCCTCGAAGCCCTGAAAGAATACGCCGTATCCATCAAAGGCCCGATGACCACCCCCGTCGGCGGCGGCATCCGCTCGCTCAACGTCGCCCTGCGCCAGGAGCTCGACCTTTACCAATGCGTGCGCCCCGTGCGCTACTTCAACGGCGTGCCCTCGCCGCTGAAAGACCCGTCCAAAACCGACATGGTCATCTTCCGCGAAAACACCGAAGACATCTACGCCGGCATCGAATGGGAAGCCGAAAGCGACAACTGCAAAAAAGTCGTCTCCTTCCTGCAAAATGAAATGGGCGTGAAAAAAATCCGCTTCCCCGAAACCTCCGGCATCGGCATCAAACCCGTTTCCAAACAAGGCACGCAGCGTCTCGTGCGCGCCGCCATCCAATACGCCATCGACAACGACAAACCCAGCGTCACCCTCGTGCACAAAGGCAACATCATGAAGTTCACCGAAGGCGGCTTCCGCGACTGGGGCTACGAGCTGGCGCAGAAAGAATTCGGCGCCCAGCCCATCGACGGCGGCCCGTGGTGCTCCTTCAAAAACCCGAAAACCGGCAAAGAAATCATCATTAAAGACGCCATTGCCGACGCCTTCCTGCAGCAAATCCTGCTGCGTCCCGCCGAATACAGCGTCATCGCCACTTTGAATCTGAACGGCGACTACATCTCCGACGCACTGGCCGCGCAGGTCGGCGGCATCGGCATCGCCCCGGGTGCAAACATCTCCGACCAATACGCCATCTTCGAAGCCACCCACGGCACCGCGCCCAAATACGCCGGACAAGACAAAGTGAACCCCGGTTCGCTGATCCTCTCCGCCGAAATGATGCTGCGCCACCTGGGCTGGAAAGAAGCCGCCGACCTCGTCATCAGCGCCATGGAAAAAGCCATCGGCGACAAACAGGTCACCTACGATTTCGCCCGCCTGATGGACGGCGCCAACGAAATCTCCTGCTCAGCCTTCGGCAAAGCGATGATCGAACGCATGTAAACCCTTTGCAGGCAGACAGAGGCCGTCTGAAAACCCCGCCGGGCGCTTTCAGACGGCCTTTTCCCACTCATGGCAATTTCGGCCGAACCCCTGTATAATCCGCCCTTCCTATCTGGGGGCGATCTTGGTTTCGACGGGGGTTGCGAAGCAGATGCGGGCATACCGGGGTCTCAGATTTCCCGTAAAACACTGAACACAAATAGTCGCAAACGACGAAACTTACGCACTGGCCGCCTAAGGCCTGCCGTTGCAGCAGTTAGTCAATGGGCTGTGCGGGGCAACCCGCCGCAACGTCATCTTACATTGACTGGTTTCCTGTCGGGTTACTTGGCAGGGAATAAGATTTAAGGTAACTGGCTTCCAAACAGCCTGTCGGTTGGCGGAATGGAAGCGAGATTCCAAATAAACACGACTAAGTATGTAGAACGCTTTGTAGAGGACTTTCGGACGGGGGTTCAATTCCCCCCGCCTCCACCAGACACTTTTCCGGCGTGTGCCGGAAAGCCCAAACCGCCGGTTCGACAAGAATTGGCGGTTTTTAATACCCGGAACACCGGACGGACAGGCCGTCCGAACACGAGCCGCCGCAATACGGTGCGGCTGCCCGCATCTTTTCACCAACCCCTGCCGCCCAAGCATTTGCCGTCCGCGTCCGCCCTTTTTCGGTGCACGCAGGCAAAGCCAAGCCGCAGAAGAACGGCTGCCGCTCGGCGCGACGGCGCGTTAAGGAGAACATCATGCCGAAACAGAAAACCAGCAAACGCCAATGGCGCGACGGCGCGTCCGCCGCCTCTGCCAAAACACCGCGCGCGGCGAAAAGGCCGTCTGAAAGACACAAGGATTTTTCGCGCGAAGAAAACCGTGCCGCAGGCAAAAGGCCGTCTGAAAACGGCACGCAGCACGCAAACCGACAGCGCTCCGAACGCTCTCGGCAGGCTTCGTCAAACAACAACAGCCGTCAAACATCGGCACGCGGCAGACACACCGACGGAAAACCCTTCACAAACCGCGCCACAGCAGGCAAAAGGCCGTCTGAAAACGGCCGCAGGGAGTTTTCAGACGGCCTTTTGCCGCACGAAAACCGTGCACCCAAGCAGCGCGCATCCAAAGCGAAAAAACTCGTCGTCCGCAATCCCAACCAAAAAATCATGGAGCGCGCGCGCGAATTGAAAGAGCGGCGTAGCGACCTCTCGCACATCGAACCCGAACGCCTGCAAAAAGTGCTGGCCGCATCGGGTGTCGGCTCGCGCCGCGAAATGGAAGAATGGATTGCCGCCGGCCTGGTGCAGGTAAACGGCAAAACCGCAGGCTTGGGCGACAAGGTTACGCCCGACGACCACGTTACCGTCAAAGGCAGCGTTATCAAACTCAAATGGGCAGACCGCCTGCCGCGCATCATTCTGTATTACAAGCAGGAGGGGGAAATTGTTTCGCGCGACGACCCGCAAGGCCGCGTGAGCATTTTCGACCGCCTGCCGCAGGCGGCCAGCAGCCGCTGGGTGGCCATCGGCCGGCTCGACATCAACACCAGCGGCCTGCTGATTCTCACCACATCGGGCGAACTGGTGCAGCGTTTCGCCCACCCCAGCTTTGAAGTGGAACGCGAATACGCCGTTCGCGTGTTGGGCGAAATAACCGCCGAACAGATGCGCGAGCTGACCGAAGAAGGCGTGATGCTGGAAGACGGTTTGGCCAAAGTGGAACGCATCTTCGAGCAGGGCGGCGAGGGTGCAAACAAATGGTACAGCGTCGTGATTAAAGAAGGCCGCAACCGCGAAGTGCGCCGCATTTTCGAGCATTTCGGGATGACAGTAAGCCGCCTCGTGCGCGTGGGATTCGGGCCGATCGGTTTGCCCAACCGCCTCAAACGCGGCCAATTTTACGAGCTTAATCCCGCCGAAGTAGCCAATATTGTGAAATGGGCGGACATGGGTCTGCCAGGCGGGCGGCGGCGCAGGAAATAGGCCGTCTGAAAACGAAGCTGCAAAGAAGTCAAACCTTGCACCCCGACAAAAAGGCGTCCCATGAAACACTTGAAAACCGCCCTGCTCTGCGCATCGCTGGCACTGGCCACCGCCGCGCAGGCCGCAGGCAATCCGCACCGCGAAAGCTACGGCACTTGGGAAGAAACCCTTGTCAAAAACGGCCAAGCGTCCGCGGAACGCTTTGTTATCGCCACGCACGGTTTTGAAGAGTTCGCCAAAATCAAAGCCGGCTGCGACAAGCGCAAAAAAGGCTATGTCCACAACACCGACCGCACCAGCGGCCGCGAACTCGCCAAAAGCATCCGCGCAAGCATCGAAGATCAAAACCGCAACGGCACGAAAGAAGAAGCTGAAGCCTATTCCGCGCCCCTGCAAGAAGCATTGGCGAAAATCAGCGCCGACAAAAAATACCTGCGCGTCAATCTTTCTTTAAGCTGCGCAGACGGCGCGATGTCCTTCATCCAGCTCGACCGCAACGACGGCCTGAAAATGTATGCCGCACCCGACGTTTACCATTTCCCCGTCAAACGCGTGCAATAGGCCGTCTGAACGCCGCATTCTGCCGCCGCGCACGCTCCGTCTGCGCGGCGGCAGAATGTTTTGCGCCCGTCCCTCCTTCGTTTCCCTTTCTTGTGCACTGAAAATGTAATATCATAACGCGCGCGTGCATCCGTGCGCCCGTTTTCCATCCGTTTCCAGAAAGAGAGATTATGAAGAAACTCCTTCCCGCCGCCCTGCTCTGCACCGCCGCTCTTGCCCATGCCCACGAAGTTTGGGTGAACGCGCCCGCTGAGCTGTCCGTTTCCGAAGCCTTGCAGGCCGATTTGGCATACAGCCACGATTTCCCGCACGCGGAAAAAATCCCTGCCGACCGCCTGCACATTTTCGCGCCGCTGCACATCACTTCTCCCGACGGCAAAACCGCCGCGCTCAAACAGCAGGGCGAAAACTACCAATACGCATCAGGCCGTCTGAAAAAAGGCAGCTACATCATCAGCGCCACCTACAAGCCGACTTTCTGGTCGAAAGACGCCGCAGGAAAATGGGAGCAGAAAAACATGGCCGATCGCCCGTCGGCCGTGTCCTGCGAGCAAAGCCAAATGTTCGGCAAAAGCGTGGTGAACGTCGGCGGCGCGGAAGATTTAGCCGCCATCTCCCGCCCTGTCGGCCAGATGTTGGAAATCGTGCCGCTGGCAAATCCGAACACGGTCAAACCCGGCCAGCTCTTCCCCGTGCAAATCCTCTATCAGGGCAAAGCGCTGGCGGGCGCAACCGTCACCGCCACGGCAGACACCATTGTCGCCCGCGATTTGGCGGCGGCACACGACCACCGCGAACCGCAGGCCTTTTCCGGCAAAACCGACAAAGAAGGCAAGGTCAACGTTCTGCCGCTGGTGGAAGGACTGTGGAAAGTGAAAGTCGTGCACAAAGCGCCGTTTGCCGATCCGAAAGTCTGCGGCGAATCGGCCGCCTACGCCACGCTGATCATGCCCGTGGGACAGGAGCGCGCGCACACCGAAGCGCACCACCATCACCACCATTAATAAAGCAGGCAGCACAAAGGCCGTCTGAAACCGCCAAACGGGGTTTCAGACGGCCTTTTGAGTGCAATCCGATTGAACAATTGAAGAGCGGCCAAACGGTCAAACAAACAAAGAGGCTGTCTGAAGACCTGTTTTACGGGTTTTCAGACGGCCTCTTCCGTTCTGCTTTCACTCCGCCGTTCGTCGGACAAACTCTTCGCGCGTTTCCAGATTTTTCAAAAAGCGCGACAGCTCCGACAAGGCACCCTCGTAAACGCCGCGCTTGAAATCGATCACTTCGTCTATCGGCGCCCAGTAATCGTGCCAGCGCCAGCCGTCGAACTCGGGATGGCTGGTGGCGCGCAGGTGCACGTCGCTTTCGCGGCCGGTCAGCCGCAGCAGATACCAAATCTGTTTCTGCCCCTTATACGAACCGCGCCACTCGCGGCGCACCCAGTTGTTCGGCACTTCGTAGCGTAGCCAGTCGCGCGTGCGGCCGAGGATTTTCACATGGTGCGGCAGCAGGCCGACTTCCTCCATCAGTTCGCGGTACATCGCCGTTTCGGGGCTCTCGCCCGGCTTGATGCCGCCCTGCGGAAACTGCCAGGAATGCTCGCGCACGCGCTTGCCCCAAAACACGCGGTTGTGCCCGTTTACCAAAATAATCCCGACGTTCGGACGGTAGCCTTCCCTGTCCAACATGATTCCGCCCCTGCGCTGAATTTTAAAGCGCGCGATTTTCCCATATTCAAGGCCGTCTGAAAAGCAAGCGCGGCGGCCTGCGGCCTGCGTTTTCCCGCACGCAAAACCCGTTTTCAGACGGCCTGCGCGCGCATTTTCCGCCGCCTGCAACATTTGTTAAAAAATGTTGGCAAAACCCCATCAAGCGCTTGCGCCGCTTGGTATTTTGCCGTTTAATGCGCGGCACGCGGCCACCCGCGCGCAACCCTACCGAACACGAGGAAACACAATGAAAAAAACCCTTTTACTGTCCGCAACCGTCCTGCTGCTAGCAGCCTGCGGCAGCGCGGACAACAGCCCGTCCGATAGTGCGGGCGCGGCGGACGGAGACACGGCCGCTCTGCCCGCCACCGGCAAACTCAACATCTTCAACTGGTCGGACTACGTCGATCCCGACACCGTCGCCGCCTTTGAAAAAGCGGAAAAAATCCGCGTGCGCTACGATTTCTACGACAGCAACGAAGCCCTCGAAGCCAAGCTGCTCACCGGCCATTCCGGCTACGACCTCGTCGCCCCCTCCATCTCCAACGCCGGACGCCAGATACAGGCCGGCGCCTATCAGGAAATCGACAAAAGCCTGATACCGAATTACGCCAACATCGACCCCGCTCTGCTCAAACAAATGGAACAGGTCGACCCCGGCAACAAATACGCCGTCCCCTACTTCTGGGGCATCAACACCCTCGCCGTCAACACCGACAAAGTCAAAGAAGCCCTCGGCACCGACAAGCTCCCCGAAAACGAATGGGATCTGGTCTTCAACCCCGAATACACCGCCAAACTCAAACACTGCGGCATCAGCTACTTCGACAGCCCCACCGAACAATACCCGCTCGCCCTCAACTACCTCGGCAAAAACCCCAACAGCGAAAACCCCGCCGACCTCGAAGAAGCCAACCGCCTGATGCAGCGCGTGCGCGGCGACATCAAACGCTTCACCTCCTCCGGCTACATCGACGACATGGCCAGCGGCAACCTCTGCGTCGCCGTCGGCTACGGCGGCGACCTCAACATCGCCAAAAACCGCGCCGAAGAAGCGGGCAACGGCATCAAACTGCGCGTCCTCGCCCCCAAAAGCGGCTTCGGCCTGTGGGTCGACTCCTTCATGATTCCGATGGGCGCCCCCAACGCCGCCAACGCCCACAAATACATCAACCACACCCTCAACCCCGAAGTGGCGGCCAAAAACGGCAACTTCGTCACCTACGCCCCCGCCGCCCAAGCCGCGCGCGGCCTGATGGACGAAAAATACGCCAACGAACCTTCCGTCTTCCCCGACAAAGAAACCCTTACCCGCAGCTTCATCGTCCTGCCCAAATCGCGCGAAACCGTCAAACTGCAAACACGGCTGTGGCAGACACTCAAAGCCGGCCGGTAAACCACAAAAGGCCGTCTGAAACCCTTCAAAACGCCGCCCGCCCAAACGAAGCGGCCGCCCGCCAACCCGACCACGGAGAGCAACCATGACAGGCAAACTCAACGGAAAAACCATCCTGATTACCGGCGCCTCGCAAGGCATAGGCGCCGCCGCCGCCAAACACTGCGCTGCCGAAGGCGCCACCGTCGTCCTCGTCGCGCGGCGGCAGAAACGCATGGAAAAGGTTTACGACGAAATCGTTGCCGCCGGCTCGCCCGAACCCTTTGCCGTCTGCTTCGACCTGCTCACCGCCGAAGAAAACGAATTCGCCCAACTGGCCGCCACCATCGCCGAAGCCACGGGCGGCAGGCTCGACGGCATCGTCCACAGCGCCAGCTGCTTCACCGCCCTCTCCCCGCTCGACTTCCAAACCGTCGCCGACTGGGTCAAACAATACCGCATCAACACCGTCGCCCCCATGGGACTCACCCGCGCCTTCACCCCCCTGCTGATGCAGTCGGAAGACGCCTCCGTCGTCTTCGTCAGCGAAAGCCACAGCGAAACCCCCCAAGCCTACTGGGGCGGCTTCGGCGCATCGAAAGCCGCCCTCAACTACCTCGCCCTCAGCATCGCCGACGAATGGAGCCGCTTCCCCAACCTGCGCGCCAACATCCTGATTCCCGGCGCAGTCAACTCCCCGCAGCGGGAAAAAACCCACCCCGGCGAAGCCAAAAGCGAACGCCGCGACCTCGCCGAAATCATGCCCGCCTTCGTCTACTGGCTGGGCAGCGAAAGCCGCGGCCGCAGCGGCGAAACGGTTTTCCTGTAAAGCGCCAGAAGAAGAAAAAGGCCGTCTGAAACCGAAACAAAGGTTTCAGACGGCCTTTGCCGCATAGATGGGTGTATTGCACCACAATGCACGCGGTTTTGGGGCTTGCGGGAAAACGTGCGGGCAAGAAAAAGGACGTCTGAAAAGCGGATAAGATTTTCAGACGGCCTCTCGGGCTCCGGGCCGATTGGAAGCCTTTCCCGCCCTCGCGGGAATGACGTTTCTGAAACCTATCGGGACAACAGAGTTCCCTCTCCCGCCCGCGGGGGAGGGTTAGGGTGGGGGCTTGCGCCGCAATGCACGAGGTTTGGAGATTGGCAGGGAAATGCATGGGCAAGGAAAAGGCCGTCTGAAAAGCGGATTGGGGCTTTCAGACGGCCTTTGGAGGGACGGCAGGTATTGCAGAACGCATGCGCCGCTTTGCGGCGGCGCCTCCTACGTTTGTTCTGCGTCTGCCCGATGCGTCAGAACTTCTTGCTCACGCCGATGCGGAAGGTGCGGCCGGGGGCCGGGTTGTTGGTGCAGGTGAGCGGGTCGAGATAGTATTGGTCGGTCAGGTTGGTGACGACAAACTCGACATTCAGGTCTTTGCGGAACTTATAGTTCACCCAGGCGTCCATGGTGGTGACTCTGCCCCAGTAGATCGGCACGTTGAACATATCGTTGCCCGAACGGTTTACCTGCGGCAGAAGATCGCCGTAGTTCTCGCGGTCGTGGTTGCGCAGTCCGGCATGGTGCAGGATGCGGCTGCCGACTTCCAGCCTGCGGTTGAGGAAACGCGCGCCCAGGGTGAGGTTGAGCGAGTATTTGGGCGGCGTCATATTGTGCAGGTAGCTGGCGGGCGGCCCGTCTTTCAGGCAGGTGGGGATGCGTCCTACGGGATCGAGGAAAATGGCGCTGCTCTCGTCGCACACTTCGTTTTTCAGGTTGTAGGTGGCGGAGAAGTCGGCAAAGAAGCGGCCGTTGTCGTAGCGGCTTTGCAACTCGATGCCGGCGGTTTTCTGCGCTTCGATATTGCGGAAGTTGAATTCCAGCGTGCGGTCGATCACGTCCTTGACGGTGGTGCGGTAGTAGGCCAGCTTGATGTCGGCCTGCTCGGCCTTGAATAGCGTACTCAAATCATGGGTGTAGCCGAACTCGACATTGGTGGCGCGCTCGGGGACGACCTTGTAAAAGGTGCGGCTCATCCCGGAAAAGCCGACGGTAGCCTCGAAGATGCTGGGAAAGCGGGTGGTGCGGGCATAGCGGGCATAGAGGCGGCTGTTTTCCGTCGGGCGCAGGGTAACGGCCAATACCGGCTGCCAGCTGCTGACGCCGCCTTTTTTCTCCACTTTCGGAAACGGATCGGCGATATCCTCCGTGCCGGGGGCGCCCACTTTGACATCGTGGCCGTTTTCCGCCGCCACCGTGCCGTTAATGGCCGGGCTGTCGTCCTTGTGCAGCTTATTGTCGTCACGGGCACGCCAAATATAGCTTTCTCCGTGGTTTTCCCTGGGATTGCCGCCCTGGATCTCGCCGCCTTGGTATATGCCGTCTTTGGATATGCCGCCGATCAGACCGCCATGGTTGAAATTGCCGTTACGCCGCCATTTGCTGTATGTCGGATGGCTGTCGATAAATTTTTCATAAGGCTCGGCGATGGCCTGATAGCGCGGCAGCAGTTTCTTCCTCAACTGCCGGATTCTGAGCCCCGACACCAGCGTTAACCTACTATATTCGTCGGAATCTTTTACCTCATCGGAGCATGCCTGAAACGCACTGCCGCTCTGGCCCGAGCACATGCTGTCTATCATGTCTCGCTTCTCTTGTGCATTCTGCTTCCATATCGAATCAATCCTCTCGGCTTCCTCGGCTTTAATCTTCCGCAGCTGTGGTTCGTACTGCTCCCATGCCCGCTTCAAATCTTCCGGCACGCGGATTTTCCAATTGATGTAACGGTACTCACGGCCTTTGGCTCTGTATGTATAGTCTTTCTCCGCCCGCCCGCGCGCCAGCCTGCTGTCGAAGGCGGAATAGCCGTTTTTACGCGCGCCGGCGCTGATGCTCAGCCAGTCGGCAGGCCGCCAGTCGAAGCGGAAAGAGGTGTCCCACTGCCTGTGCCAGCCTTCTCGCCCCTTGGCGCGGAAGACAGAAGGAGATGCTGTTTCCCTGGGATCGAGCCACCAATTGTCTTTGGATTTGAACGTTTCTCGCTGGTAGCTGCCCGACAGGGTTAAATCCAGCTTGTCGTGCAGCTTGAATTTGTTGCTGGTGTTGATGCCCCAACGCCTGTCGTCGGAATGGGTGAGCGAGGTGTTGTGCAGGATGTCGTTCCAGTATTTGAGTTCCGGTTTGTCGTCATAGACAGAATAAGGCTCGCGCGGAAGGCCGCCGCTGGTATGGGTGTTCAAATCGTTGCGCGTGGCCCACAGATTGGCATGAAAATCCACATAGCGGCCGGGCGGATTCCATTTGTAATCGAGATTGGCCGCCTGCGTGTGCACCCTGCTCGAAGGCCACTGCGCCACCGTGCCGACAGCGTATTTTTTCAGAAAGCGGGAATAGGCGCTGCCGTCGTTAAAGCGTCCTTCCTGCTCCACATCTTTCAATCTGTAGCGTCCCTCACCCAAGCGCGAAGGCATGATTTCGCCGTATTCGGCGCGGGTGTCGCGCCAGCCCAGCTGCAGGCGCTGATAGGGGGTCGGCCGCCATGTGGCTTTGAGCAGCAGCGATTTCATATCGCTGGAAGTATTGGGCACTTCCGCGCCGGGATAATAAAGATGGGCGAGATAGCGGGTGTATCCGACCGCTTCGAGCGGCGTATTCGGATCGGTTTTATAGTATTTGCTGCCGTTTCTGCCCGCATAGTGGTTGCCCTTGTGCCGCCAGGCATAGGCTGCCAAAAAATCAAAATCGCCCCGGCGCGCGCCTAGGGCGATGCGGGCGGCCTGATCGCGCCCCAATGCGTAGCGCCCGCCCTTTTTGGCATGGCGCATCAGGTCGGAGTCGATAAAATAGTTGAAATCGATGTCTTCTTCCGTGTAGTGATCGGAGCGTGCTTTGATTCCCTGCTGCATGCTCGGCCAGCGCGGGCGTACGGCATTGGTGCTGGCTTCCACTTTCACGTCAACGCCGAAATTACGCCCCTCCTGCACGACATCGTCGATTTCCAGCGTGGTAACCGCCACACCGCCGCCCACCGAATTGGCTACATCGCGCGTCAGCGCCGGCCCTTTTTCCACCGTCATGCCGCCGATCAGCATCGGGGCGATATAGTTGCGGTTGTTGGCGCCGTTGTAGCCGCGCCAGACGGTAATCGCCTACTCGGTGCCGTCAATCGTCACGGGGACGCGGCCTTGCCCCTGAATACCGCGTATGTTCGGGTCTAACGCGCCGCTGTTGCGGGCGTCACCGCTCTGCACGCCGACCAGCCCTTTGAAAATATCGGCTGGCGCCGCGCCTTTGAAGCGTTCGATGTCTTCTTTGCCGGAATAGACGGTGAACATATCGTTGTCGTATACGCGGTCTTTACCCGCCTTGTCGCGCACACCGTGTTTTGCGCCTTGACGGTGACGGTTTCGAGATTGTCGGCTTCGCCAATCTGCTCGGGAACGGCCTCGGCCGCATGGGCGGCAGCGGCCAGCAGCGCCAGAGACACTGCCGCCGCTGCGGGTTTCAAACGGAATCTGTTCATTTCTTTCTCCATTGATTGTCGGAACGCGCGGACGGGCTGCCAAAGACGCCTGACCGCAATTTGTAATTTATTGTAAATTCCGGAAAGCAGTTTCGCAACAAATGTTGAGAATTTTTATTATCTGCTGGCTAGAACCTACAAAACCGATGCAAACGGCGTAGTGAAGTTTGGACAGGCACACGACAAAAAAGAGCCGAGCGACCATAAAGAAACGGGCGGGCTGCTGAAAATGGCCAAAGCAGGCAACAGCGACGTCTACTTCGGCGAGTGGTCGCATACGGGCACGGCCAAAGACGGCAGCCTCAATGTGTTTTATGTCGGCCAAGAGCGGGCAAGCAACCTGCCCGAATTGGGCACGGTCAAATACCATGTGCGCGGCATGAACAATTACAGCGGCGACAATATGCTGACAGGTGTCCTGAATGCCGCCGATTTCGGCTTGGATATGATTTACGGCACCATCGCAAACAAAGACCTCAGCGTCAAAATAACCGCCCTTATGAATCGGGATAACGCCTCTTTTGAAGGAAATGCAAACGCCAGGGGCAAACTGGCAGGAGAAAAAGTAGTTCAGGGCATTTCTGCCGGCCAATTCTTCGGCAACGGTGCTTCTGCTCTGGCCGGCATCGCCACCTTCGGCAGCCGCCGCGATTTGGATACCGCCTTCGGCGGCACGAAACAACCCTAAAACCGCAGCACTCTGAAACTGTCCGCCCTTTTCGGCTTCTTCCCGCAGAGGGCGGGCAGTTTCCGCAGAATCTCCGCCTGCTTTCAGACGGCCTCCCGACCCCAAAGGCCGTCTGAAACCCAGCCGTATCTCAGACACCGGGTCGGAAAGTCCTATGTACAAGCCTTATACCGCCCTACTGCTCCTGTTGTGCTGTCTGCCCGCAGCCGCAGCCGATGAAGACAACGATGCCCAACTGAGGCGCCTGCGTTTTGAAAACCGCGAAGCGCTGCGCCAGCAGGAGGAAAAGACGCTGGAGGAAGGCGGCGAAACCGCGTCCGCTCAAACGGCAGACAATACGGCGCAAAACCTGCCGCTGGGTATTTTGGGTGCGGTCAACCGCGGCGACGCGCGGGAAACCGCGCGCCTTCTGGCGCAATACCGTGCGCTGCCCGGTTACGACGCCGATCTGGCGGACTTCGCCGAGGCCAGCATCAGCCGTCTGAACGGGGATTACGCTCAGGCGCTGGCGGCTTACAAAGCGCTGCTCGAACGCCGCCCCGATTTCACGCGGGCGCGGCTGGACTACGCGCGCACGCTGTTCGACAACCGGCAAACCAAAGAAGCGCAGGCACAGTTTGCCCTCCTGCAGCGGGAGGAGCTGCCCGAAGCGGTGAACCGCAACGCCGACGCCTACCGCCGCGCCGCACAAATGCGCGGCAAATGGCACGGCTCGCTGGCCGTCGGCGCGGTTTACAACAGCAATATCGGCGAAACCACCGGCCGCCTTTACTGCTTCGACCCCTACGGTTTCACTTGCGCCAAAACGCCCCCACCCGAACGGGCGCACGGCTACACCTACGAAGCATCGGCGGAAAAACACCGCCCCCTCTCCGGCCATCACGGCCTGTTTGCCCGCGCCGCGCTCTACGGCACGCGTTATCAGGATTTTCCCGACAACAGCGAAGACACGCTGGCCGTATCGGCGGGCTACCGTTTTTCGTCGGCCCAAAACACCTGGTCGCTCGCCCCCGCGGCCGAATGGTCGCGCGCGGACAGCCGCCTGCTCTACCGCAGCGCGGGGTTGCGCGGCGAATGGCAGCACGATTTTTCCGACACCACGGCGTTCAATTGGGAAGCGGAACACCGCGAAATGCGCTACGCCGACGACTACCGCAGCAACAACGGCTGCCTCTCGGCCTTCCACGCCTCCCTGCTGCACGCCCCGTCGCACAACTGGCTGTTTTACGGCAGCGCCAATGTGCAAAAACGCAAAACGCAGCAGCGCGCCTCGTCTTATCTGCTGCACGGTTTCCAAGCGGGTGCGCAATACCGCTTCGGCGACACCGCCCTGCTGCGCCTCCAGGCCTCGCTGCGTTTCCGCCGCTACGACGGTTTCAACGCCTGGATACAGGTGCGCCGCAGCGATCGGGAGCAGGCATATTCCGCTACCCTGAAAATCCCGCGCCTGAAAGCGGCGGGCTTCTCGCCCGTTTTCCATTTCAAGCACACGCGCGTGCACGACAATGCCGGCTGGCTGGCGGGCTACCGTAAAAACGAAGCGGGCATCCGCTTCGAGCGCTTTTTTAGAAGTTGCGGGATAAAACGGCCGAATGCGGAGGCCGTCTGAAAGCAGATGCAAGAGCTTTCAGACGGCCTCTTTCAGATTCAGACAGCCTTAACGACACGATCCGCGGAGCATTCAGTTTTTCTTGGTGTGCGCCCAGTCGGCGGCTTCGCGCTGCCATTCGACTTCGCCGCCGCTGAGCAGTATCTGCATCATGCCGGCGGTTTCGGCGTCGAGTTTGCGCGATTTTTCCATCAGGGCTTCATTGGCGAACGGCGGGACTTCGGGGTCGTACAGTTCGGACAGGGTGAACAGGTGGTAGCGGTCGCGGGCGGCGTAGAAGTCGCTCAGTTCTTTTGCCCGCTCCTGCGATACGCCGAGGCTTTCGAGGGCGATGCGGCCGCTGCGGATGGCGGCGTCGAAGGTTTCGCGCACGATGAAGTCGGCGCCGGCGTGGTGCAGGTTGTAGGCATGCTGGCGGCCGTGGGCGCGGGCGATGATGGTGAGGTCGGGGTAGTGGCGGCGGACAAATTCGACGACTTCGGTCGATTGCTGGTCGTCGCCGATGGCAACAATGAGCAGCTTGGCCTTGCCCAGTCCGATGGAGTTGAGCAGCTCGGGGCTGGTGGCATCGCCGTAGTAGGTTTTGCTGCCGTATTTGGTGAGGCCTTCAACGGTTTCGGCGTGATGGTCGATCACGGTGGTGTGGAAGCCGCAGCTGGTGAGCATGCTGTTGATCTGTTGGCCGAAGCGGCCGTGTCCGAGCAGGATGATGGGGTTTTCTTCGTGCACTTCGTCGTTCGGACGGCTTTCGTTTTCCGCCGCTATCGCGCGCGGGGCGATGACTTTGTCGTAGAAGATAAAGAGCAGCGGGGTGAGCAGCATGGATAGGGCAACCACCAGAGAGATGCGGTCGGCCAGAGCCTGCGGCAGCACTCTGCTTTGTTGCGAGATGGAGAGCAGCACGAAGCCGAATTCTCCCGCCTGCGCGAGGCTGATGGCGAACAGTTTGCCTGCGGCGGCAGGCAGGCGGAAGAGTTTGCCCAAGATAAACAGCACCGCGGCTTTAAGCAGCATGGTGCCTGCGGTCAGGCCGAGTACCAGTAAAAATTCGCGCCCCAGCAGGCCGAAGTTCATGCCTGCGCCGACGGTGATGAAAAACAGACCGAGCAGCAGCCCTTTGAAGGGTTCGAGATGGCTTTCCATTTCGTGGCGGTAGGAGCTGTTGGCGAGGGCGACGCCGGCGATGAATGCGCCCAAGGCGGGCGAGAGGCCGATCAGGGACATCAGGGTGGCGATGCCGACGACGACGGCCAGGGTGAACAGGGTGAACATTTCCCGCAGGCGGGTTTTGCTGATGAAGCGGAAGGTAGCAGGCACGAGGTAGCGCATGCCGATAACGATGACGGCGATGGCGGCCACGCTGACCAGCGCCGTTACCCAGCCGGGTTGTCCGGCCATGATGTTGGCCTGTTCGTGTCCGTCGCCGCCCTTGACGACTGCAACACCCAGCAGGGGCAGCAGCGCCAGCATGGGAATGGCCGCTACGTCTTGGAATAAAAGGACGGCAAAACCGGCCTGCCCGCCCGCTGTCGGCAGCAGTTTTTTTTCGTTGAAGGTTTGCAGGACGATGGCGGTGGACGACAAAGCCAGTATACAGCCGATGGCGATGCCTACCTGCCAGGTCTGCCCGAGCGCAACCGCGATGGCGGCCACTGCGGCCAGCGTCAGCCCGACTTGCAGGCCGCCCAATCCCAAAAGCTTGTGCCGCAGCCGCCAAAGCATCTGCGGCGCGAGTTCCAAACCAACGAGAAACAGCATCATGACAACGCCGAACTCGGCAACGTGCTGGATGGATTCGGCTTCTTTGCCGACGAAGCCCAATACCGGGCCGATGAGGATGCCGGCCATCAGATACCCCAATACCGATCCCAGCCCTAGTTTTTGCGAAATCAATACCGCGCCGACGGCAAACGCCATATAGATGAAGGTGTACAACAATATTTCAGTCATGGTCTGTTTTGTCTTCCGATAAAGAGGTTTTCAGACGGCCTCCGTCGGAGGAGGCCGTCTGAAAAATCAAAGTTCGATGCCTTTGAGTTTGGCAACGGTGTTGATGTCTTTGTCGCCGCGACCAGAGAGGTTCACCAGTATCACTTGGTCTTTACCCATTTTCGGCGCGTTGGCCACCGCCCAAGCCAGCGCGTGGCTGGATTCGAGCGCGGGAATGATGCCCTCGAAACGGCAGAGCAAATCGAAGGCCTCCAGCGCGGCATCGTCGTTGGCGGCGGTGTATTCGACGCGGCCGATGTCGGCGAGGTGGCTGTGTTCGGGGCCGATGCCGGGGTAGTCCAAACCGGCGGATACCGAGTGCGTACCGAGTACCTGGCCGTGTTCGTCCTGCATCAGATAGCTGCGGAAACCGTGCAACACGCCGATGGGGGCTTTGCTGGTAATCGGCGCGGCGTGGTCTTTCGTTTCCACGCCCAAACCGCCTGCTTCCACGCCCACAAGGCGCACGCCCTCTTCGCCGATATACGGGTAAAACAGGCCGATAGCGTTGGAGCCGCCGCCCACGCAGGCCACGGCCACATCAGGCTGGCGGCCGACGGCTTCGAGCATCTGCTCTTTGGCCTCGTTGCCGATTACGCATTGGAAATCGCGCACCATTTCGGGATACGGCGCAGGGCCGGCGGCCGTACCGATGATGTAAAACGTATCGTCCACGCGGGCGACCCATTCGCGCATCGCTTCGTTCATCGCGTCTTTAAGCGTGCGGCTGCCGCTTTCCACGCCGATGACGTTCGCACCCAAAAGCTTCATGCGGAACACGTTGGGCATTTGGCGTTGGATGTCGTCTGCGCCCATGTATACGTCGCAAGTCATGCCGAAACGCGCGGCCACGGTGGCCGATGCCACGCCGTGCTGGCCCGCGCCGGTTTCGGCAATCACGCGCTTTTTGCCCATGCGCTTGGCCAGCAGCGCCTGGCCGATGGTGTTGTTCACTTTGTGCGCGCCGGTGTGGTTCAAATCTTCGCGTTTCAACCAAATCTGCGCGCCGCCCAAATGCGCCGACAGGCGTTCGGCATGGTAAACGGGGCTGGGGCGGCCAACGTAGTGTTTCAAGTCGCGGCGGAATTCTTCCCAAAACGCGGGGTCGTTTTTCGCTTCTTCATAAGCTTCGGTCAGCTCTTTCAGGGCAGGAATCAGGGTTTCGGCCACATACAGCCCGCCGTGTTTGCCGAAAAAGCCCTGCTCGTCGGGCGCTTGGTAGTTTTTCATAATTTCCTCTATACACACATCAAATTCAAATCGTATTGAATTTTACAAAACTGATTTTAAAACAGGCAAATTAATGGTCTAAGGCTGAATAAATCAACCTTAGACCATTTTTAAACCAAGCTATCAGTAACGCAGCGTACTGCCGAGATTATCGACAATGCGCGGAGTGATAAAGATCAGCAGCTCTTTTTTGCTGTTGTTGCGGGAGCGGTGTTTGAACAGGTTACCCAACACAGGCACATCACCCAACAACGGAACTTTGCTGACACCTTCAGAGTTTTCCTCTTCATAAATGCCACCCAAAATCAGAGTGCCGCCGTCTTCCACCATGGCTCTGGTATCCAAGCGCTTGGTATCGATACAGGGCTCGGAAGCACCACAGTTACGGTTAACAGAGTCTTTGTTTACCTTAATGTCCATAATAATCTGACCGTCAGGTGTAATCTGCGGAGTAACCGTCATTCCCAAAACTGCTTTTTTGAAGGAGGTTGAAGTTGCGCCACTGGAAGAAGCTTCCTGATAAGGAACTTCCGTACCGGACTCAATAACGGCCTCTTTGCGGTCTTGGGTTAACACCCGCGGCGAAGAAATAATTTTAGCCTTTTGTTGGGCTTGCTGTGCGGACAGCTCTAATGCCAACGCGCCTGAAGAAAGGGCATGCACCAAAGCCAGGCTGGATGTCGCAGCACTTGTCGGTAAATTCACATTCGGATCCAGCGTCCAAGTTCTATTGGTATTGTTCTGAAGCGCGTTACCGTAAGTATTGTTATTAGCTTGTGCATTTGCCCAGTTGCTGCCCCAGCTGTTTTTTCCGTTAGAGCCGGCATAACCGAATTTCACACCCAGTTCACGGGAAAAACCGTCGGAAGCCTCAACAATCCTAGCTTCTACCATTACTTGACGTGCAGGCACGTCCAATTCTGCAATCAATTTCTCAAATTTTTGCAAAACAGAAGAATTATCCGTGATAATCAAAGTATTGGTAGCAGGATCAATTAACGCGCTACCTCTATTGCTCAAAATAGTCTTACTATTGTCGGAAGAACTGCTACTGTCATCCAATTTCAAAATCTTGCGGAACTCTTCCACATTTTTGTATTTCAATTGGAATGTACGAGAATACAGCGGACCCAATTCATCAATTTCGCGCTGCTGAGTCAGTATTTCCTTATCTCTAGCCAACAGCTCAGATCTTGGTGCAACATTGATGATATTGCCCGAACGACGCATATCCAAACCGCGAGCCTGCATCACCAAATCAAGAGCTTGATCCCAAGGCACATCTTTCAAAGTAAGAGTCATCTTACCGGTGACACTATCGCTGGCAACGATATTCATGCCTGACTCTTTCGCCAAAATCTGCAAGATGGTACGCACATCTACATCTTGGAAATCGAAGGAAACCCGATTGCCTCTAAAAGATTTCGACTTATTGGATTGCAAACCGTTTACTTCAACAGAAGTTTTAGGAGAAATTTCTACTGAAATTCGTCCTCCGGCCGCCTTGTGGTTATACGACCAATTTCCTTGGTTTTTAATGACAACCTGCGTGTCATTACCAATTCTTTTCATGACCACATTACGGACGGGCGTACCAAAATCGCTTACATCCAAATTGCGTTGGGCTTGAGTCGGCAAAGGATGGTTTTTTAAAGTAATTGTAATGCTGCTGCTGTTTTGCTTAATGTCAGGCTGCCCCTGAAAACCGGGAACAGAAATATCGACAATGCCTTCGGATTTACCGGATTTTCTAAAATCAACAGTCGAAGCGGAGTTTGCAACCTGTTGCTGGCCGGCTTTGACATTTGCTTGAACACCTACAGATTCGTTAATCCGAATCCAAACTTCATTACCTTTCACTTCAGTTGTATAACGTCCGTTTTTGTTCAAACCGACAACAACTTTAGCCTGTCCGTCCGCCTGCTGAGCAGCCATCACCCGATTTAATAGGGAATCTTCATATTCCAAAACAGGTTGAGACAAGCCAACACCTGTAGTAGGAAAATTAAGAACAAACTGTGTAGGCGAAACACTTGGGGACGCAACGGGTAAAACCGCATCCTTATCAAATTTAATTTTAATAATTTTTTGATTATTCGGCATAGAGGAAACATTGATGTTGGTTATGTTTCCCGCATACACCGAATGACCGATAAATGACAATCCCAATATTGCAAATATACTGTTGATGGTTTTAACTTTATTCATTACCAATACCCCTTAAAATTTAATTTCCTGTTTTTTCAGAACTACTTAAAACTAACTCTGCAGGACGGAAGGTCCAACTGCCGTTTGCGTCTTCAACCAATTCGGTAATCAGGATTGCATCATCCTGAATCTTGGTTACCTTACCATAATTCTGGCCAATATAATTACCTTGAACAACTGTATAAACATGCCCTTCAACCTCTACAAAAGCAGAAGTAGTTCCGGCTTTCTTAAAAGAGCCTACATATTTAATACTGTCCAGATTAAACGCCTCCAATACTTCCTTAGGCCGGTTTAAATCCGGAGCATTTACACCCTTTTGATTGGTATTCAATCGTTTGCTATTAAACGCGTCCAAAACAGGCTGAATAGCGGGAGTATAAGTTAATGCGGGAACACCTGTCGGAATTTCCACCGGCTTCACATTTTTTTGTGCTTCCTTTTTAGTAGTGTCAACCCAAACACGAAGATCCTCGGGTTCATCATCACATGCAGATAAACACAAAAGAGCGGATAGCAAAATTATTTTCTTCATTATCTATAATCCCATTTAGTTACCTGCCGAAGCATCAGAAGCTGCCTGAGCCTGTTCTGCTGCCAGTTCTGCCGCAGGACGTGCCTTATAAGTATTTGCAATGGCATTAAGAGTAATTTGTCCCGTTTTGTCGTCTTTCGTCATATTCAGCTGACTCAGTGTAATAATTCGGGACAACCCGCCAACATCTCTAGCAAATTTCGAAATTTGATCATATTGGCCGCTTATTAAAAGTTTATAGGGTAATCTTTGAATAGCACCATCATTTACAGGATCAAGTGGAGAAAGCGCACCAAGCTGCAAATTATTTGTTGAAGCCGCCTGATTCAATTCTTGAATCAAATTAGGTATTTCTTTATCCGTGGGCAATTGTTGCAATAACTGGTTAAAAGACGTGTGCAACGCAGCCAATTCCGATTTTAAATTCTCTAAATTTGCCGCTTTTACACTTTTTTCCTGATACGATTGTTTCAACTCCTCTTCTTTTGCTTTAGCCGAATCTAGTTCAGCCAACTGGTCTTGGAAAACTACAAAATATCCAATCACGAGTATCACCGCAACCAAAGCAGCAGCGATGCAAATCTTGAATACAAAATTCAACTCATGTAAATTTTGCAAATCGATTTTTTGGTTGTTCTTAGCCATTTACTTCTCCGTAGCACTTGCACTATTTTGACTTACATCTGAAGCAGAAGATGCTGCCTGTTCATTTTCAGATTGCTTTGCCGAATCACCTAATGGCGCAGCAGACGGATTCAAAACTGTTTTAACAACAAATTTCTGACCATTATCCGTCTTCTCAATTCCAAGAAGTTCGGGTTGATTGAATATCCCTGTTGTCGGCAATGCCCTCATAAACATAGCAATACGGTTATCACTGGATGCTTTACCAGTAATGTCATAAGAATCACCGTCTTGAGAAGCTATAGAAAGAACATAGGCTCCCTCTGGAAGTAGTTGATTCAACGTATCTATAATGCGAGCACCCTCAAATCTTTTATTCTGGAG
This sequence comes from Neisseria sp. 23W00296, assembly GCF_044772855.1. Lineage (NCBI taxonomy): Bacteria > Pseudomonadati > Pseudomonadota > Betaproteobacteria > Neisseriales > Neisseriaceae > Neisseria > Neisseria sp. 23W00296. The sequence continues at coordinate 1,756,174 of NZ_CP173024.1, forward strand.
CTCTTCAACCTTCTGCTTCTTAGCTAAGAAATCTGCTTTCTCAGCCTCAAGACTTGCTATTTCTTTAATAGCTTCATCAGTTTTTTGTATTTCCTGCTCCAAGAATGTGTTTCTAGCTTCTTGCGAAGAAATAGCCTGATTTAGACCTACAAAAGCCAATCCTGCCAAACCAATCCCGATTAAGCCGGCAGTCATCATCATGACTTTAAACTTCTGCTTTTCCTTTTGGCTTAATTCTTCCCTATAGGGAAGCAAATTAATTTTAATTAAATCTGCCATAATTACAATCCCCTTAATGCCAAACCAAATGCTATTGCCAATTCCGAACCAACTTGCTGCATTTCAGAAGCATCCGCCCTCATCCCAATTGAAACAGAAGTTGTCAGATCGACACATTCAGCCGATGTATTTGTTTGAGAAAAAATTGTTTCTGCCAAATTAGCCTGCGTAGAAGCTGATCCGGTAAGGAATATATTCCTTACGTTGGCAAACTGCTCACCCGACTGAGTGGTGTAGTAAAACTGCAAAACACGTTGGACTTCCTGAGCAATTTGAGCATTGAAACGATCAGCCACCTGAATCTGATAATCAGCAGGCTTATTTTCACTCTTACGCATAACTTTAGCCTGCTCATCGCTCACCTGATAAGTCCGCTGGATTAACTGACAAAGCTGCTCACCGCCCAAAGAGGATTCTTGCCGATACAGTATTTGACCGTTTTGCAACACCAAGGAAGACATTTCATTTTCTGAAATATGAACAACCATGACCTTATCAGACAAAAACTCAGGATTTTGCTTATCCATCCAATAATTAAAAGCATTAGCCTGAGCAAGCACATCAATATCTAACGATTGCAAACTCAAACCGGCACTATCAAACACTTCAAGCCTGGGCTCCAAATCTTCTTTTCGCGCCGCAACCACCAATACTTTCTTGCCTACAGCACCCGAGCCCTCATGAACAACCCGATAATCATAATTGACCTCGTCCAAGGGCATCTGCTGGGAAACTTCAAACTCAACAAAATCCGCCAAATCCATATCGGCATCTTTTTCGTTATAAGTAACGGTCTCTATATTAGCCAGCGACTGAGGAATAGCTCCGATGATATTACGGCTGTTACCTCCCAGCTGCGTATATGCATGTTGCAAGTACGCTACAAGTTGGTCGTAATCCTGAACGATTGCACCCTTGATGATATTCTTCGGCAGCCGGACGATAGAGTAATTATCCAACTGAACCTGATTCAAATTACGCCCGGACAACTGAACGATTTTTACAGCATCCTGGGCAATATCAATCCCCACCGACGCACGCGAGGAAAAGCTGGAAGAAGCTTTACCTTTTGTATTTTTTTGATTTTTTGTTAAACGCATAACTCATTTCCCTGCCAAATAATATTGGTTACAATATCGGCTTCCGTAAGCGGTTGATAAGAAGGAGCGGCAACAAAATTACCGTCCTGTTTAAACGTTAAGACCATTTTACTTTATTTAATACCCTTTGGGGTAAATATTACTTAGTCATGATTAAAAAAATTTTCACTACCCTAATCGGCCTGTTCATCGGGCTGGCTCTGTTTGCAGTCGGACTGTTGGCCATCGCCGTTCTGACAACCTATCCAAAACTTCCCTCATTAGATGCCGTGCAGAACTACCAACCGAGAATGCCTTTGATGATTTACTCTTCAGACGGCAAACTTATCGGTTCCTATGGTGAGGAACGGCGCGCCTTTACCGAAATCAAAGACTTCCCCCAGGTATTGAAAAACGCGGTTATTGCAGCGGAAGACAAACGCTTCTACGACCACTGGGGCGTAGATGTCATCGGTGTCGGACGCGCCATCATCGGCAACCTCACTTCAGGCGGCGTACAGTCCGGCGCCAGCACGATTACCCAGCAGGTAGCGCGCAATTTCTACCTCACCAACGAAAGAACGCTGACACGGAAATTCAACGAAGCCCTGCTGGCCTACAAAATCGAACAATCCTTAACCAAAGACCAGATTTTGGAGCTGTACTTCAACCAAATCTATCTCGGGCAGCGTGCCTACGGTTTTGCAGCCGCTTCGCAAGTCTATTTCAACAAACCAGTTCAGGAGCTGACTTTGGCGGAAGCCTCCATGCTGGCCGGCCTGCCCAAATTCCCTTCGGCTGCCAATCCTTTGGTCAACCCCAAACGTGCCAAACAGCGTCAGGAATATATTCTGAACAACATGGTCGAACTGGGCATGATTACACCCGAGCAAAAAAACGCCGCATTCAACGAAGAGCTCCATTACGAACACCATGTGCAAGACATCGACCAGACCTCCTTATATGTTGCAGAAATGGCGCGTCAGGAACTGTATGAAAAATACGGTGAAGACGCCTACACGCAAGGCTTCAAGGTCTACACCACCGTCGATACCGACAGCCAGCGCGTCGCCACCAACGCCCTGCGCAAAACCCTGCGAGGATTCGACCGCGGCAGCGCCTACCGCGGTGCGGAAGGCTATTTGGAATTAAGCAAAGACACCGACGAAGACACCGAAGAAATCGTCGGCAAATACCTGTCCACCATGCATGCGGTAGACGGATTGGAACCTGCCGTCGTCATCACCGCATCAAAAAGCAAAGGCATCACCGCCCAAATCACCACCGGCGAACGCATCCAGCTGACACCCGCGCAAATGGGCGGAGCGCGTAATGCCGTTCTCAACGCCAAACTTGAAGAAGCGCAAATCCGCCCGGGAGCGGTCATCCGCGTACAAAAAGTCAAAGGCAGCGGCTGGCGCATCGCCCAAGAACCGGCGCTGCAAGGCGCACTCGTCGCACTAGACGCCCGCACCGGTGCCGTGCGCGCACTGGTCGGCGGCTACAACTTCCACAGCAAAAACTTCAACCGCGCCACCCAGGCCATGCGCCAACCCGGATCATCATTCAAACCCTTCATCTATTCCGCAGGGCTGGCCAAAGGCATGACCGCCGCCACCCTGATTAACGACGAACCCATCTCCATCCCCGGCGCGGGACGTGGCGGACGCCCGTGGACACCGAAAAATTCAGACGGCCGCTACGACGGCCCCATCACCCTGCGCCACGCGCTGACCCGCTCGAAAAACATGGTCTCCATCCGCATCCTGATGGCTACCGGCGTCAACTACACCCAGCAGTACATCCAAAAATTCGGCTTCAAACCCAACAACCACCCGGCCAACCTCTCCATGGCACTGGGCGCAGGATCGAGCACACCTCTGCAAATGGCCGAAGGCTACGCCGTATTTGCCAACGGCGGCTACAAAGTGTCCGCCTACGTCATCGACAAAATCTACGACTCGCAAGACCATCTGAAAGCGCAGATGCAGCCCCTCGTCGCCGGAGAAAACGCACCGCAGGTCATCGACCCGCGCAACGCCTACATCATGTACAAAATGATGCAGGACGTCGTCAAATACGGCACGGCACGCGGCGCGCTCGCCCTCGGCCGCTCCGACATCGCCGGCAAAACCGGCACCACCAACGACAACAAAGACGCCTGGTTCGTCGGCTTCAACCCCGACATCGTCACCGCCGTCTACATCGGTTTCGACAAACCGCGCAGCATGGGACGCGCGGGCTACGGCGGCACCATCGCCCTGCCCGTCTGGGTCGAATACATGCGCCACGCCCTCAAAGGCAAACCGAGCACAGGCATGAAAGTGCCCGGCGGCATGGTTTTGCGCGGCGGCGAATACTTCTATAAAGAGCGCCAAACCACCGACCCCTCACTGCGCATCGACAACAGCAGCAGCCGCTCCGACTCCGACGACACCATCGGCAAACCCGCCGACTCCGACACCGACAGCGGCGCGGCAGCCGAGCGCGAACTCAGGCCGACCAACGTCAACCAAGACGAACAGGAAATCAAGCCGAGCAACCGCCGCCCCGTCAACAACACCGACTTGGACGACCTCTTCTAAACGGCCGCCAATCCAACGGCAAAACGGCAGCCCGCAAAGCTGCCGTTTCCTGTTTTCAGACGACCGCCCCCCACAGACCGTCTGAAAACACAAAGGCCGTCTGAAACACTGCCCCTGAACCGCCTGATAAAAGAAATAAAAAGCGTCTTAACCGCCGCCATGCGTTTTTTAGCATAAAAATAGCGTAAACTACGCGTCTTTCGGGGCAGCCGTCCCGGCAGAAACACCATCCGATTTGAGGAAACACCAATGGCCACAGGTCAAACCACCACCCTCCCCGTCCCCAGCGGACACGGCAGCTTGGAACAATACATCCACACCGTCAACAGCATCCCCATGCTCACCCCCGAAGAAGAACACAACCTCGCCGAACGCAAAATAAGCGGCGACGTCGAAGCCGCCAAACAGCTCATCCTGTCCCACCTGCGCGTCGTCGTCTCCATCGCCCGCGGCTACGACGGCTACGGCCTCAACCAGGCCGACCTCATCCAAGAAGGCAACATCGGCCTGATGAAAGCCGTCAAACGCTACGAACCCGACCGCGGCGCCCGCCTCTTCTCCTTTGCCGTCCACTGGATCAAAGCCGAAATCCACGAATTCATTCTGCGCAACTGGCGGCTCGTGCGCGTCGCCACCACAAAACCCCAGCGCAAACTCTTCTTCAACCTGCGCTCCATGCGCAAATCCCTGTCCGCCCTGTCACCGAAAGAAGCCCAGGCCATCGCCGACGACCTCGGCGTCAAACTGTCCGAAGTCATGGAAATGGAACAGCGCATGACCGGCAAAGACGTCGCCCTCCTCGCCGACAACAGCGACGACGAAGACAGCTTCGCCCCCATCGACTGGCTGGCCGACCACGACACCGAGCCTACCCGCCAAATCGAACAAAAAGCCCACTACGCCCTGCAAACCGAAGGCCTGCAAAACGCCCTCGCCAAACTCGACGACCGCAGCAGGCGCATCGTCGAAACCCGCTGGCTGCAAGACGACGGCGGCCTCACCCTCCACCAGCTTGCCGCCGAATACGGCGTCTCCGCCGAACGCATCCGCCAAATCGAAGCCAAAGCCATGCAGAAACTGCGCGGCTTTCTCGCCGAAGAAGCCGAACAATAATCCGCCAAAGGCCGTCTGAAACCACAAAACCCCGTCCCAACATCCCTCTTTTTCAGACGGCCTCAAACCGGCAAACACAGGACAAAAGGCCGTCTGAAAAACAAGCGCCATACCCGTTTCAGACGGCCTCGAAACACACCGCAAACCCAAGGCCGCCGCCCCGCACAACACCGCGCCCCGTTTCAGACGGCCTTTTGCACAGCGCGCCGTACTTACGCTACAATCCGCGCGTTTTTTCCAACCACCTACAAAGGCTTTCACTATGCTGACAGGCAGCTTGGTCGCACTAGTTACCCCCATGCGCGAAGACGGCAGCGTCGATCTCCCCCAACTCGAAAAACTGATCGACTGGCACATCGCCAACGGCACCGACGCCCTCGTCATCGCCGGCACCACCGGCGAATCCGCCACCCTCTCCATCCCCGAACAAACCCTCGTCATCGAAACAGCCGTCAAGCATAGTGCCAAACGCATCCCCGTCATCGCCGGCACAGGCGCCAACAACACCATCGAAGCCGTCGAACTCTCCCAAGCCGCCAAAAAAGCAGGCGCCGACGCTACACTCTCCGTCGTCCCCTACTACAACAAACCCTCGCAGGAAGGCATCTACCGCCACTTCAAAACCATCGCCGAAACCGTAGACATCCCCATGATCATCTACAACGTACCCGGCCGCACCGTCGTCAACATGGACAACGACACCATCCTGCGCCTTGCCGAAATCCCCAACATCACCGGCGTCAAAGAAGCCAGCGGCGCCCTTGCCCGCGAAATCGACCTCATCAACCGCGCCCCCGAAGGCTTCGCCGTCTACTCCGGCGACGACCCCACCGCCCTGCCCTTCCTGCTCTGCGGAGGCCACGGCGTCATCACAGTCGCCGCCAACGTTGCCCCCAAACTCTTCGCCGACATGTGCCGCGCCGCACTCGCGGGCAACATCGCAGAAGCACGCCGCCTCAACGGACAACTCATCCCCGTTTACGACGTCATGTTCTGCGAACCCAGCCCCGCCGCACCCAAATGGGCGGCCGCGCAATTGGGCGTCTGCACCGAACACGTCCGCCTGCCCATCATCCCCCTCACGCCCGACGGCCAAAACAAAGTGCGCGCCGCACTGCAAACCGCCGGACTGATTTGATTTCATCCCACACGGAGTCTGTATGAATCCCATCAAACCCGCCACACTCGCCATCGCCCTCATCGGCCTCTCGGCCTGCTCCGGCAGCAAAAAAGAACAACCCAAGCTCGACTACCAGTCGGAAAACCGCAAAATCGTCAGCCTCGAAGTCCCGCCCGACCTGACCAACCCCAACCAGGGCAACCTCTACCAACTGCCCGCGGGAGCAGGAGCAGTGCGCGCCAGCGACTTCAACCGCAGCAGCGCCGCCAAACAAAACGCCGCCGGACAAACTGTTCTCGGCAGCGTCAAAGGCGTCAAAATGGAACGCGACGGCAGCCAGCGCTGGCTCACCGTCTCCGGCAAACAGCCCGCCGAACTCTGGCCGCTGCTCAAAGCCTTCTGGCAGGAAAGCGGCTTTACCATCGCCTCCGAAGAACCCTCCATCGGCCAAATGGAAACCGACTGGGCGGAAAACCGCGCCAAACTCGCCGGCGGCGGCCTGCGCAGCATCCTCGAAAAAATCGGCCTCGGCGGCATCTACTCCACCAGCGAACGCGACAAATTCATCATCCGCGTCGAAAAAGGCCGCAACGGCGCCACCGACATCTTCTTTGCCCACAAAGGCATGAGCGAAACCTACGCCGACCGCAAAAAAGAAACCACCATGTGGCAGCCCCGCGCCAACGACCCCAACCTCGAAGCCGCCTTCCTCGCCCGCTTCATGCAATACCTCGGCGCCGACGAGCAGCAAATCCAAAACCAGCTCCAGCAAACCGCCGACAGCGGCAGCGCGGCCGGTCTTGCCAAACTCGAAAACGGCAGCCTCCTCCTGTCGGGCGACTACCAGCGAAACTGGCGCCGCACCGCCCTCGCCCTCGACCGCATCGGCCTGACCGTTATCGGCCAAAACACCGAAAAACACGCCTTCCTCGTGCAGCCCGCACAAAACGAAAGCGCCTCGGTCAGCACGAAAAAACCCGGCCTCATCGGCCGCCTGTTCGGCAAAAAAGCCCCCGAAGCCCAACAGCTTCCCGAACTGATCGTCTTCGTCGAACCCGCCGCCAACGGCGCGCGCCTGCAAATCCTCAACAAAGACGGCAGCCGCTACACAGGCTCGGAAGCCACCGCCTGGCTCGCACGCCTGCACACCGAACTGCGCTGATTGCACGTTCTCACAAAAGGCCGTCTGAAAACCCCGAAAAGGTTTTCAGACGGCCTTTTTATAGTGAGCCAAAATAGAAAAGATACAAGGCAGCAAGACGCAGACAGTATGGGTATAGTGAGCCAAAATAAAAAATATACGGCGTTGCTGCGCCTTGCCGTACTACCTGTACTGTCTTCGGCTTGCTGCCTTGTATCTTTTTTATTTTGACTCACTATAATACGGCAAGGCGCAGCAACGCCGTATATTTTTTATTTTGGCTCACTATATCTGTAACCGCACACACAAACCTAAATCTTTGCAAAACCCTCTAAGGCCGTCTGAAAACCAAGTGCCGCCGTCATTCCCGCGCAGGCGGGAATCTTTTCGGCGTGCGGAAACGGTCGGACAAACAAAATGCGCCAAAACTTCCGTCCAAGAGGGAATGGCGGCAGTCGGGCGGATTCTTAAAACCTGCAAAGACAGCAAACCACGCTTTCAGACGGCCTGCCCTGTCTGAGGCCGTCTGAAAGCACGCAACTTCAAGGCTCGGTTTGCGTACGGATAAGACATGATGCGGACAAACAGCCCGTCACGGCTTTCCACAAGCGGCAAAATACCAGCCCGCGTTCTTTATGGAATAGAGCGGGAAAAGCAAACCGGCCGTATCCGACAAACTCCCCGCCGCAGCCATGGTTTGAAGGCCGTCTGAAAACCTGTTTGAGATTTTCAGACGGCCTCCGATAAAAAGGCTGCCCGCCAAAAAACGGAACAGCCTGTGATTGTCTGGTTTACTGGCTCAACACGTCCACGCCTTTGGGCGGTGTGAACTTGAATGCGCCGCGCGAGAGTTTGGGATGGGTGTCGACGGCGGAGAAGCGGATGGCGGTGTGGTTGCCGAAGCCGTCTTGCAGCTCCATCGCCGCCAGGGTGTCGCCTTTGAAGCCGATGCGGATGAAGCGGTAGCCGGCGTTGTTTTTCTTCGGCGTGGCCAAAACGTAGTCTATGCCTTCGGCCGAGCCGTCTTCTTTCAGGCTGTAGCTGGCGGCCAGCGCGGTTTTGTCGGACAGGATGGCGGCGGGGCTGTCGCCGATGGCCTGCGCCTGGTCGGATTTGGTGACCTGTTTCAAATCGGCGTCGTAAAGCCAGATGTGCGTGCCGTCGCCAACGATGATTTGTTTGTAGGGTTTGGCGTATTCCCATTTGAAGAGACCGGGGCGGAGGATTTGGAAGGTGCCGCCGGATGTTTGCGTTTTCTTTTTGCTTTTCACGGTTTGGCTGAACGTGCCGCTGAGGCCGTCGGCGTCGCTGTTGAATTTTTGCAAGGCGTCGACGGCGCCTGCCTGTGCGAAACCTGCGGCGCAGGCGAGGGCGGCGGCGGCGGTTTTGAGCCATGTGGTGCGTTTCATGCGGTGTCCTTACGGTGGGTTGCAACAGGCGGCAGTATAAAGGCTGCCTGTGTGCAGGCAAGTGCCGCGCGCGGCGTTTAATTTGTGTAAAGCGGATAATGCTTTGTTCAGCAATCGGTTTTTGTTTTCAGACGGCCTTTCGTTTTGACATTTATTTAACCCGCCGCCACGTTTTTACGCGCCGAACGGGCGGCAAAAACCCCCGCAGGCGGCAGGGCGTGCGGGGGCGGAAACGGCATCAAGCGGCTTATTCTTCGATAACGATGCGGGCGTTGAGCGGCTGCACGGGGCGGTTGTTTTCCTGGCCGATCATGGTGCGCATGGCCTCAAGCTGGGCTTCGCTAGCGGTAACGGGGGTTTTGAACACGACCCAGTTCACGCCCTCGCTGCACGGCGGCGTAGTCAGCGAGCCGTTCAGGCGGAAGTGGCGGCGGTCTTTCGGAAAGAGCGGCATCACGTCGAGTTTGCCGTTCAGCGCCGTTTTTTCGCCGCTTTGCAGTTTTTTCGCCAGCAGCGGTTTCAGCGCGGAGTTTTCGCGTCCTTTGGTGAAGACTGCGCCGAGTACGACCAGCTCGCCCGTGTCAGACTGGTGGACGAAATGGACTTCCATCGGATAGGCGTTGCCGCGGAAGGTGTGTTCGCTGGGTGTGTGGAAATGAAACTGCTTGAACGTGAATGTTTTACCGCCGAGGCTGATGGTTTGCGGCTGCCCTTCGGGCGTGGCCTGGATGGTGTGGCCGTTGTTTTCTACGGTGTAGGCCGACGGGGCATAGGCAAATTTCACGCTGTTGCCCGCGGCCGCCTGTGCGGAGGCGAAATCGACGGGCGACTGGTTTTTGCCGCTGCTGCACGCGGCATAGTCTTGTTTGATGCCTCCCCAGTGTTCGGGGCTGCTGTCGCCGGTGTACGACCAGTCGGAATGGGCGGCGGCGAGTGCGGGAAGGGTTGCGGCGCAGACGGCGGCCAATACGGATAAACGCAGTTTCATGTAGTCTCCTATTTGCGTCGGGTTGGGAAAGTGCGGGATTATGCGAACGGCGAGAATTTTTATCAATCGTAAAAACAGCCTTCCTCCCCGTTTTTTCTTGACCTTACGCAAACATATTGCGGATTTTTGTAAACGCGTGCCGCCGCTTCGGATTCACGCGGCCTTTGTCGGGCAAAAAGCATCAGGCCGTCTGAAAACGCCTGCCGCGGTACGGACGGAAGTTTTCAGACGGCCTGATGCGCCGTATTTCAAATTGTTTTGCGCCAAAGCGCTTTTAAAGCACCCGCTGGCCGAAATAGCGGCGGCATTTTTGTCCGCAGCGGTCGTAAAGCCTGCGGCAGTAGGGCAGCAGCGGGGAGGCAAACAGGAAGGAGGCCGCCAGCGCCACGGTTATCACCACCGCCATTGGTTCGGCCAGCATTTTGAAACGGAAGAAATACGCCATCGCGAAATTGACGGCGCAGGTAAAGAGAACGATGTAGCCGAGTCCTACGGCAGCCAGCAGCAGCGGGCAGAAAACCGAGCGTTTCATAAGTCAGAACCGAACCATGTGGGAGGCGCGATTATAAACGGCGCAAACGGCGGGAAAAAGCAAACGGCAGATTAAATCGCGTAAAGACAGACGGCATATTGTGCCGACAAACGGCATTCTTTCGCATTGGCAAACCGCCGCCGCCCGTTTTGAATTTGCCGCCGCATCAGGCATAATCGCGCCCTTTCACAGGCCGTCTGAAACTGCCCGAGGGCTTTTTCAGACGGCCTCAAATACGCGAAGCACTCCGATGGACAAGAAAATCCTGTTGCAAAAAGCCGACATCTACCGCCGCCTGATGCGCACCGACAAGCCGATCGGCACCATGCTGCTGCTGTGGCCGACACTGTGGGCACTGTGGACGGCGGCGCGCGGCCTGCCCGACCTCCTTATTCTGGCCGCCTTCGTACTTGGCACGTTTTTCATGCGCAGCGCCGGCTGCGTTATCAACGATTTTGCCGACCGCGGTTTCGACGGTGCGGTGGAGCGCACGAAAAACCGCCCGTTTGCACGCGGCGAAGTGTCGAAAAAAGAAGCCCTGCTGCTGACCCTCGCTCTGTGTCTGGCCGCCGCGCTGTGCCTCTTGCCGCTCAACCGCGCCACCTGGCTGATGAGCCTGCCCGCACTGTTTCTCGCCCTCAGCTATCCGTTTACCAAACGCTTCTTCCCCATTCCGCAGCTCTATCTCGGTCTCGCCTTTTCCTTCGGCATCCCGATGGCCTTCACCGCCGTCACCGGCGCCGTGCCCCCCGCCGCCTGGCTGCTGTTTGCCGCCAATGTGTTCTGGACGCTGGCCTACGACACTGCCTACGCGATGGCCGACAAGGAAGACGATTTAAAAATCGGCATCAAAACTTCCGCCATCACCTTCGGCCGCCACGACGCCGAAGCCGTGCTTGTCTGCCATCTGCTGTCTACTGCGCTGATGGTGGCGGCGGGCATTGCCATCGGTGCGTCCTGGCTGTTTTGGTTGGCCGTTTCCTTTGTTCTGCGCTTCCAATGGAAACAGTATCTGGCCGTGCGCACGCGCGACCACAACACCTGCTTTCGCGAGTTTCTCGCCAACAACCGCCTCGGCGCACTGTGGTTTGCCGCCATCGCCGCCCACTTTTTCTATCTGCACGCCAGAGAGCTGTTTGACGCCTATACAGGTATGTGAGCGGACGCAAGAAAACAAAATCAGGCCGTCTGAAAAAGCTTTTTCAGACGGCCTGACTGCATTCGCGGCGTGTCAGCCTTCCCGCGTTTCCTCCCCGTTCCAATACTCCGCCGCACCGCCGTGGAAAAAGCCGTGCAAAATCGCCTGCGCGGCCACGCTGTCGAGCATTGTTTTCTGCTTTTTGCCGAACACCCGCGCTTCGGCCAGCAGGCTTTCGGCGTAAAGCGAAGTGAGGCGCTCGTCTGCCCAGTAAACCGGCAGGGAGAAGCGGGCGTGCAGGCGGCGGCCGAATTTGCGGGCGAGGCGCGTGAGTTCGTGTTCCGTGCCGTCGCTGTGCACGGGCAGGCCGACCACCAAATAATCAGGCTGCCATTCGCTTATCAGGGCGGCGATGGCGGCAAACTTGGTTTCGTTGGCTTCGGCGGAAACGGTGGACAGCGGGTGGGCGATGCCGACTTCCGCGCTGCCCTGCGCCACGCCGATGCGTTTTTCGCCGAAATCGAAGGCCAGGCAGGTGCCCTGCGGCGCGGGAAAGGCGTCAGGCATGGCCGGCGCCTTTCACCAGCGAAGCCGGCTCGATGCCGAGTTTGGAGAGGGCGGCGCGGTAGCGGAGGTTGAGCGGCAGGTCGAACAGAATGCTGCCGTCGGCGGGCACGGCAATCCACACGTTTTGCGCCAGCTCGTTTTCCAGCTGGCCGGATTCCCAGTTCGAGCAGCCGATGGTGACGATGGCCTTTTCCACCGCGCCGCTGTCGCCCAGTTTGTCGATGATGTCGCGCGAGGTGGTGACGGCGTTTTCCCCGCCGACGGAAAAGCTGCTGCTCCATTCGCCTGCGGGGCAGTGGACGACGAAGCCGCGGTTTATCTGCACCGGCCCGCCCACCAGTATCGGACGGTTTTTAAAGCGTTCGGGAACGGGCGTGTCGGAAGCGGAAAACACGGCTTCCATCGGTATCGGCGAGGGTTTGTTGATCACGACGCCGAGCGCGCCGTCTTCGTCGTGGCGGCACAGATAAACGACGCTGCCGCTGAAAAACGAGTCTTCCAGCGCGGGCGTGGCGATGAGGAAATGGTCGGTGAGATTGTCCATAATCGGAAAGAGTCGTGGCTGTCGGGCGGCAATATTAGGCCGCGCGGAGAAAATTGCAAGCAAAAGGCCGTCTGAAAAGCGGCGTTTTCAGACGGCCTGCTTATTGCTAAAATCGCGCCCCTCATTTTTCGGCAAACCCACAAGGCGGTTTCAAAACCTGACAAACAGGTTCTCAGGCCGTCTGAAAAACAAGGAAACAGAATATGGCAGGCCACAGCAAGTGGGCGAACATCCAGCACAAAAAAGCCCGCGCCGACGCCCAGCGCGGCAAAATCTTCACCCGTCTGATTAAGGAAATCACCGTCGCCGCCCGCCTGGGCGGCGGCGATCCCGCATCCAACCCGCGCCTGCGTCTGGCAATGGACAAAGCCTGGGACGCCAATATGCCCAAAGACAACGTGCAGCGCGCCATCGACAAAGGCACAGGCAACCTCGAAGGCGTCGACTACATCGAGCTGCGCTACGAAGGCTACGGCATCGGCGGCGCGGCCTTGATGGTCGACTGCATGACCGACAACAAAACCCGCACCGTCGCCGACGTGCGCCATGCCTTCAACAAAAACGGCGGCAACCTCGGCACTGACGGCTGCGTCGCCTTCAACTTTGTCCACCAGGGCTATCTGGTCTACACCGACGCCGACGAAGACGCGCTGATGGAAGCCGCCCTCGAAGCGGGCGCGGAAGACGTTGTCGCCCACGAAGACGGCATCATCGAAGTGATCACCGCCCCCGCCGACTGGGTGGGCGTGAAAGCCAAGCTCGAAGCGGCGGGCTTCACTTCGCAAGACGGCGACGTCACCATGCGCGCGCAAAACGAAACTGTGCTCACCGGCGAAGACGCGGCGAAAATGCAGCGCCTTATCGACGCGCTGGAAAACCTCGACGACGTACAAAACGTCTACACCTCCGCCGTGTTGCAGTTCGACTAACCCTTTCAGACGGCCTTCGGATAACCGGAGGCCGTCTGAAAGCGCAAACGGCTTTCGCAACGTCCCTTTTCAGACGGCCTCTCCGTTAACGGAAGGCCGTCTGAAAACACATTTGGCAACCGCTCCGTTCCCCGAACCCGAGAGAAAACACCATGAAAAAATCCCGCTTTGCCGCCCTTTTCTTGGCCGCCCTCACCGCCGCCGTGCAGGCCGAGCCGCTGAACTACAACGTTGTCGAATTTGCTGAAAGCGCCACCGTCAGCGTGCCGCGCGACACCATGACCGCCGTGTTCACCGTCCGCGCCGAAGCGCGCGAGCGCGAAGCCGCCCACCGCGCCTTTGCCGCCAAAATGAACGCCTTTTCCCGCCGCGCCGCCGACAAAGCCCTCGAAGTGAGCGAAGCCAACCGCAGCAGCCACCCCGTTTACAGCTATCCCGACAACAAACGCGTGCAGACCGGCTGGCAGGAAAGCATCGAATACACCGTCAAAAGCCAAGACTTCGCCGCCCTCAACCGCCTCATCGCCCAATCGCAGAAAGACGCCGAAGTGCAAAACACCCACTTCACCCTGTCGCCGCAAAAACGCAATGCAGCCGTCGACGAAGCCAGCCGCGCCGCTCTGCTGCGCTTCAAAGACCGCGCCGCCGCCCTCGCGCAGACGCTGGGCTTTTCCGGCTACAAAATCGTCTCCCTCAAACTGGGCGAATTGGGCGACGCGCCCGTGATGATGATGTCGGCCAAAGCGGGCTACGCCGCCCCGATGGCGGCCGACAACGAAACCGCCGCCCCGCCCTCGCCCGGCCTCGAAGAAATCCGCATCACGGTCAACGGCTCGGTGCAGATGTAGGCCGTATTCCGTCGGAAGGCCGTCTGAACAGCTTTCAGACGGCCTTCTCCCATCAGCCGTTTATGTAAAAAATATGCCGCCTGTCTTTCAAGTTTCGTAAAGGCGAAGCTGCCCGCTATTATCCGCACTTCCCACAGCGGCCGAGCGGCCGGATACCATAACAAGGAGGACGCACCATGAAATTCAGCACCCTTTTGATCGCAGCGGCCGTTTTCGGCGGCATGTATTTTGTCAAACACCATACCGACACTTCCGTTTTCACCGCCGACAATCTGTTGCAGCCGAAAACAGCACAATCGGCTCAGCGCTAAGCTGCCGATATGCAAACCGCCCTTTTCGGGCGGTTTTGTTTGGCCGTCTGAAAGCGCAGTTTCTACCAAGCGAACACATAAAAGCCGCCCCGGCCAACGGGGCGGCTTTTTGGCAAACGGCAGACAGACAAGCCGCGCGGCAGCCGTTTCTATAATGTCCGCCTGCTTTCAAATCGCCGCACCTGTCCGCTGAACGGGTCGGCAAACTCAATGGCGCGGGCGAGGAGTTTCAGCGGCTTGGCGTAGTCGGTGCTGTCGGCGGGCAGCGGATCGGGATAGAGCGGGTCGTTCAGAATCGGGATGCCGAGGCTTGCCATGTGCACGCGAAGCTGGTGTTTTTTGCCGCTGACGGGGCTGAGACGGTAGCGGCAGAGGCCGTCTGAAACGGCTTCGGCAGCTTCGATAACGGTGTGGGCGTTGGCTTCGCCCGCGGTTTCGCGCGTGAGAAAGAAAGGCTCGCCGCGTTCGAGGCGGGAACGGATGTGCAGGGGAAAGTCCAAGCCGCTGCGTTCGGCGGCGAGGGCTTCGTAGGTTTTGACGACGCGGCGCTCCTGAAACAGGGTCTGATAGGCGCGGCGGCTTTCAGGGCGGCGGCAGAAGAGGACGACGCCCGCCGTATCCTTGTCGAGGCGGTGCAGCGGCGTGATGTCTTCGGGTCGGCCGTTGTGCAACTCAGGGCGCAGGCGCAGGCGGGTGAGCAGGGTTTCGCGCAGGAAGCGGCCGCCGGGCACAACGGGTAGGAAGTGCGGCTTGTCGGCGACAATCAGATGCTCGTCGACGTGCAGGATTTCTTCGCGAAACGGAATGCGCGGCTCGTCTTCGGCGATGGTTTCGCGGTAGTAATAGAGCGTGGCGCCGGGAACAAAGGGCGCGTCTGGCGGCAGCAGGCGGCCGTTTCCATCGAAAATGCCGCCCTTTTCGAGCCGCAACAGCCAGGTTTCGCGCGGCACATAGGGGAAACGGCGGCAGAGGTAATCGAGCAGCGGCGCGTCGGCCAGACGACGGTCGCAGGGCAGATGCAGATAGCTGGGGCGGATGCCGTCGATTGTCGGCAGGGCGGGGGTTGTGTTCATGGCCGCGATTGTAGCGCTTTCAGACGGCCTGCGCCTTCCGAGGCCGTCTGAACGCCCGAAAGCCTTTCAGACGGCCTTATGTTTATAATCCGCTTTTTTTCAGACGGCCAATCCCATGAAAAAACACATTTTCGTCCTCTACACCGGCGGCACCATCGGCATGACCCCGGGCGCCGACGGCCTGCGCCCCGACGCCGCGCTGCTTGCCGACGCCCTTCCCTCGTTTTCAGACGGCCTCTCCTTCGACTGCCGCATCTGCGAGCCGCTGATCGATTCGTCGGCCGTGTCCCTGCAAAACTGGCGCGACTGGCTCGCCCTACTGGCGGAAAACATCCCGCGTTACGACGGCGTTCTGCTGCTGCACGGCACGGACACGCTGGCCTACACCGCCGCGCTGCTTGCCCTCGCCCTGCGCGGACTGGACAAACCCATCGTCCTCACCGGCGCGCAACGGCCGTTCGGCGCGGCGGGTAGCGACGCACCGCGCAACCTCGCCACTGCCGCCGCCGCACTCAAAACCGGTCTGCCGCAGGTGTGCATCGCCTTCAACGGCAGGCTATTTCCCGCCATCGGCAGCAGCAAATGCAGCACGGAAAGCGACGACGGTTTTGCCAACCCGCATTTCGGCGTGTTGGGCACATGGTCGGAAGAGCGCGGGCGCTTGATATTGGAAAGGCCGTCTGAAAACCCGGCCGCCGCGGCAAACGGTTTTTCAGACGGCCTTTCAGACGGCCTCGAAGTCCTGAATATCGACCCGCAGGCCGAAGTCGCCTGCCTGACGCTGATACCCGGTTTCGCCATGCGCCAAGCCGCCGACACCCTGCGCCGCACCGCCGCCCGCGCCGCCATCCTGCAAAGCTACGGCCACGGCAACGCGCCCGACGACGCGGAATTTGCCGACGCCGTGCGCGGCTACACGGAGCGCAGCGGCCTGCTGCTCAACATCAGCCAGGTGCCGCACGGCCGTGCGGCGGCGGTGTACGCGCAGGGCGCGGCGCTGCGGCGCTCGGGCGCGGTATCGGGCGGCCGC
The DNA here is from genome assembly GCF_044772855.1 of Neisseria sp. 23W00296. Lineage (NCBI taxonomy): Bacteria > Pseudomonadati > Pseudomonadota > Betaproteobacteria > Neisseriales > Neisseriaceae > Neisseria > Neisseria sp. 23W00296. Next base: position 1,772,860 of record NZ_CP173024.1, read on the forward strand.
TGCAATTTGGAAACGGCCACTGCCCTGCTGACACTGGCCGTTTCCTGCGGCTGGGACAGGGCAAGGCTGGAAGCGGAACTGGCGGCCGCAGGCTTGTAGCGCTCTGCGTTTGGGCAGGAAAAGGCCGTCTGAAAAACCAATGCCGCCATGCACGCGCAGACGGGAATAAGCCCGTTCGGGCGAGGTTGGCGTTTTGCAAAGATCAGGCCGTCTGAAAGCCCAGTTTCAGACGGCCTCAAATCCTTTTGCCGCGCGGCCGCACAGCCCTCAGACCGTCTGAAAGCGAAACTTCAACGAAGTTAAAAACGGCTTTCAGACGGCCTGACAAGACAAAACCCCGTATCGCACGGGGTTTCGTTTTTTCGTTTGATGCCGTTCAGGAAACCAGCGATTTTGCCAGCAGGTAGCCCGCCGACACAAAGATGATCACCAACACCAGCACCACTGCCGTGCCGACCAGCACGCGTTTGTTGTACAGCGCCGACTGCCAGCCGTTGAGTATGCCCAACTCCTGCAACAGCTCGGCTTCCAGCTCGCTGCGTATCCGGCGGCGTATCTGCCGCTCTTCCGCCTGTTTTTCCTTCAACATGCGGTAGGCCAGCTCGTGCTGCTTGCGGTGTTCGAAGGCCAAACGCTCCTGCCATTCGATGCGTTTGCGGTAGATATAGGCTTCGGTGGCGGTTTTCGGATGCAGATGGCAGGTGGGGCATTCGACGGTTTCCGGGTCTTCGAAGATGGTGAAGCACACGGGACACTGCGGCACGGGGCTGGCGCGGTTTTGGCTGCCGTCGTCTTCGTCGTGCATCAGTTCGAGCGACACGCGGATAATGACGTCGAGGCCGAGGTAGCCGAAATAGTTTTGCGCATTGAGGCGCTCTTCGTTGGTGCAGCGCTCGGCAATCAGCGCCTGCGGGTTTTCTTCCAGAGCAAGAATGACTTCGTCCGCTTCTTCGGCGGACAGGTGCTGACGGATGCTGTTGTCCACCTGAGCGTGGTCGATGCCGGGCGGATAGGAGATGTAAACGTCGAACAGTCGTTGATGGGCGCTCATGGAGTGTTCCTGCTGTGGATAAAAAGCCGCCGGCGGGGCAGCGGCGTGGCGGCGGATTATAGCGCATCGGCTCTGCGCGGACGGCTCTGCGCCGTAAAAGGCGTAAATTTGTGATTTTCGGAACGGTATCGGCGGCGCCGCGTGCGGGCAAGAGGCCGTCTGAAACCCTGCCGCACCTTCCGTTTTCCCCGTTTTCAGACGGCCTCGGGCAGATAAGGAAAAGCCCGAAACTTGTCGGGCTTGCTCTGATGCAGCGGCTCAGACGGAGAACGACGAACCGCAGCCGCAGGTGGTTTCGGCATTGGGATTGCGGATAACGAACTGCGAGCCGTGCAGGCTTTCGGTGTAGTCGATTTCCGCGCCGACGAGGTATTGGTAGCTCATCGGGTCGACGAGGAAAGTAAGGCCGTTTTTGACGATTTCGAAATCGTCGTCGTTTTTGATTTCGTCAAAAGTAAAGCCGTATTGGAAACCGGAGCAGCCGCCGCCGTTGACGAACACGCGCAGTTTCAAATCGGGGTTGTTTTCTTCGGCAATCAGATCGGCCACTTTGACGCAGCAGCTTTCGGTGAAAATGATGGGGGATTCGTCCGACATGGTTTTTTCCTTCTTTAAATATATGAGTGCGCCTGTATTTTCGCGCAATCGCGACAGGGTGGCAAGGTGGGGCGCGGCGCGGGGATTTCAAGGCCGCGTTCAGTCGTGCTGCGAAATCGGTACGAGCTGTTCGCCCCAGTGCAGTTTCTGGCGCAGGGTTTTGTAGTAGCTGTAGCCGACGGGATGGAGGACACGCAGGCTGTGGCGGTAGCGGCGGATGCGCAGGATGTCGCCGCTTTGGATGTCGGTATAGGACTGGCCGTCGAAATGGGCGCGCGCGTCGCCCGCTTTGGTAATCAGGATGTCGATTTCGCAGGTGTCGGACACGGCAATCGGGCGGTTGGTCATCGACTGCGGGCAGATGGGCACGAGGGTGAAGGCGCGCAGGCTGGCCTGCAGAATAGGCCCGCCCGCCGCCAGCGCGTAGGCGGTCGAACCGGTGGGCGTGGAGACGATAAGGCCGTCCGAACGCTGGGTGTAGACGAACTCGCGGTTGATAAAGGTTTCAAACTCGATCATCTGCCCCGCGCCGCCGCGCGAAATCACCACGTCGTTGAGCGCGAGCGACTGCTGCACGCATTCTCCTTCGCGTATCAGGTCGGTTTCCAGCAGGATGCGCTCTTCGGGCAGGTGTTTGCCGGTGAGCATACCGCCGATCTGCTGCAACATTTCTTCGCGCGGCACTTGGGTAAGAAAGCCCAAATGTCCCTGGTTGACGCCGATCAGCGGGATGCGGAAAGGGGCGGCTTTGCGGGCGGCGGAGAGAAAAGTGCCGTCGCCGCCCAACACGATAATCAGGCTGCATTCGCGGCCGATGTTGTCCTTGTCCGTTATGCGGCATTGTGCCAAATCTTCCGGCCGAACCACGCCGCCTTCGACGCTTTCGCAATCGACGAACACTTCGATTTTTTCCGCCAGAAGAAAGCCGAGCAAATCGTGCAGACACTCTTCAATCTGCGGCGTTTGCGGGCGGGTGACGATGCCGATGCGTTTGAATTCGGTAATCATGGACTTTGTGCGGGGACGGTTGGACTGGATGGCGGGCGATTATGGCACGGTTAGAGGCCGTCTGAAAGCGGCTTGGCGGCTTTTTCAGACGGCCTCTGCCACACGGTTTGCGCCGCCTTGCCGTAGGTGATTTTCACGGGCGGATAGGGCACGGGGATTTTCTCCGAGATTCTGCCCGAATAGCGGCGTCCGGCAGGCTTTTGCAGGAGCAGGAAGTTCAGTTCGCCGCTTTGTCTGTCGAAACGTGTTTTGATGCCGGACACGCCCATCGCGCTGTTGCCGAGCAGGCCGCCGATTTCGACTTCTGTGCCGTTTGCCGCGACGCGGAAATCCCAAATGTCCTGCCATTGTACTTCCTGTTCGGCGGCGGAGCAGGAAAGCAGGCATATCGCGCCCGATAAAAACACCATAATTTTGCCGTTCATCGAAGCCCTCCCGTTTTCAGACGGCCTTTTCAGACGGCCACAGCCAAGCCCATACCTCGCGTCCTTCGCTTTGCAGCATCATCAGCGTGCGGCAGGCCGCTGCGGTGGACATATATTCGATGCCGATACCGTGCGCGGCCAACGCGGCGTTGAGGCGCGGATGGAGAAACTGCTGCTTCGCCCCCGTGCCGACAATCACCACTTCCGGCCGGGCACCCTCTGCCGGCAGCGCCTCAAAAGAAGCGGGCGACAAATCCTGCGGCGTGCGCTCCGCCGCAGGCCGGCACGCTCCGCCTGCCAGACAAACGGCCGATTCGAATACCCTGCCGTTGATTTTCAGACGGCCTTCCCCGTCCGTTTCCACCTCCCAACCGCCTGTCTGACTGTGCTCTTGAAACTGCATATTCCGCTTTCTGTATAAAGGATTTTCGGGTAGCATTGCGCCTTTTTCGCAGGCAGTTTAACCATTCGGAAAACGCTTAACAAGGAGCAGCGATGAAACCGGTCAGAATCGGCATTTTGGGTTTGGGAACAGTGGGCAGCGGCACGGTGGAAGTGCTGCGCGGCAACGCGGCGGAAATCGCCCGCCGCCTCGGGCGCGGGGTCAATATCTTTATGGTGTCTACGCGCGACGAAGCCAAAGCCCGCGCCCTTTGCCCGGACGGAACGCGGATAACGGCCGACCCGTTTGAAGTCGTGCGCCATCCCGAAGTCGATATTGTCGTGGAACTCTTCGGCGGCACCGGCATCGCCAAAGAGCTGGTGTTTGAAGCCGTGCGCCACGGCAAACACATCGTCACCGCCAACAAAAAACTCCTCGCCGAACACGGCAGCGAACTCTTCGCGCTGGCGGAGAAACACAACGTCATGGTGCAGTTTGAAGCCGCAGTCGCCGGCGGCATTCCCATCATCAAAGCCCTGCGCGAAGGCCTCGCCGCCAACCGCATCCGCAGCATCGCCGGCATCATCAACGGCACCAGCAACTTCATCCTCAGCGAAATGCGCGAAAAAGGCAGCGCCTTTGCCGACGTATTGAAAGAAGCGCAGGCGCTGGGCTATGCCGAAGCCGATCCCACCTTCGACATCGAAGGCCACGACGCCGGCCACAAAATCACCATCATGTCCGCCCTCGCCTTCGGCACGCCCGTCAACTTCGCCGCCTGCTACCTCGAAGGCATCTCCAAACTCGACAGCCGCGACATCAAATATGCCGAAGAACTCGGCTACCGCATCAAACTCTTGGGCATCACCCGCCGCAGCGAAAAAGGCATCGAGTTGCGCGTCCATCCCACCCTGCTGCCCGAAAGCCGCCTGCTGGCCAACGTCAACGGCGTGATGAACGCCGTGCGCGTCAACGCCGACATGGTCGGCGAAACCCTGTTCTACGGAGCGGGCGCGGGCGCGCTGCCCACCGCCAGCGCCGTTGTCGCCGACATCATCGACATCAGCCGCCTCATCGCCGCCGACAGCGGCCACCGCGTACCCTACCTCGCCTTCCAGCCCGCCCAGGTTCAGGCGCAAACCATGCTGCCGATGGACGAAATCACCAGCAGCTACTACCTGCGCGTCCAAGCCGAAGACAAACCCGGCGTGCTCGGCCAAATCGCCGGCCTGCTCGCCGCGCAAAACGTCTCCATCGAAGCCCTCATCCAAAAAGGCGTGCTCGACGGCCACACCGCCGAAATCGTCATCCTCACCCACAGCACCGTCGAAAAACACATCAAAGCCGCCATCGCCGCCATCGAAGCGCTCGACACCGTCGGCGAAAAAGTCATCATGATCCGCATGGAGAGCCTGCATGACTGAAACGGACAACAGGCCGTCTGAAAACGGCGGCGCAGAACCCGGCGACAGCCCCGAAGTACGCGCAGAAGCCAAGCGCAAAGCCAAAGGCAAAATCCGCACCATCCGCATCTGGGCGTGGGTGATTATTTCCCTGTTTCTGGCTACCGCGCTGCTGTCGAGATGCGCCATGTCCAAACCGCAGGCCAAGCAGAACATCATCGAATCCTGCATCCAAAACGTCCCCTACGCCCCCAAATGGCAGGCCGACCTGCAAAGCATGGGACTGGCCGATAACGACGGCAAACTTGTCGCCGACTACTGCCTGTGCATGTGGCAGGAGCCGCTCGACAAACTCAACCACAACCAGCTCAAAACCTTCAGCAGCCTCAAACCGCAGCAGCAGCTCGACCTCCTCGGCGGCGCCGACGCCTTCAACAAGCGCGACAAACAATGCCTGGCTGCCCTGAAAGGCAGATAAAACCAAAGGCCGTCTGAAAGTGCAAAATCATCTTTCAGACGGCCTCAAACTTTGTCCTCCACGATCTTCTCCCATCCCACCTTATCCATGCCGAACAAACCAAAAGGCCGTCTGAATATTCAGACGGCCTTTTCTTAAAAACAGGCTGCAAACGCGGCTTAGAACTTCACGCGCACGCCGCCGTGGAATTCGTTGCTGTGGATTTTAATGCCTTCGTATTTGCCCCAGTGGTTGTAGCGGTATCCCGCATCCAAGGCGACGTTGTCGCTGATATCGTAGCTTGCGCCGACCATCGCGCCCAAGCCGACTTTGGTTTTGCTGTAGGTTTCTTTTTCATAGAATCCCGGAGCGGTTTCGGTGGCTTCCAAAGAAACGCGGTTGATGCCGATGCGTGCGCCGACATAGGGTTTGACCGCTGTGCCGGTGTCGAAATCGTAAATGCCCGACACGCCGACGCTGCGGGTTTTCAGTTTGAAACTGTCTGTGCCCCAGCGGTCGGCAAATGTTTCTTCATAGTTTTTGTAATGGGTGTAATCGACGGCAACGCGGGCGGTGCCGAAGTCGTAGCCTGCGGACAGGCGCGGGCTGAAGCCTTTGGCTTTGAATTTTCCGCCTTCGTCTTTGGCATGGACGCCGGCATAGCCGACATCGCCCTGAACGTAAAAACCGGGGTTGCCGGCAACAGCAGCGGCAGACAGACCGGTTGCAAGGGCAAAGGCAAGTAGTTTTTTCATGGTGTTTTCCTTAAAAATTAAAAATCAAACCAAACCCGTTTTACGGCAAACGGGTTCGGGCGGCATTTTACGCATTTGAGATGGTCTTGAACAGCAGAAAACCTGACCCGCAGGCGGCGGCGCGGCTTTTTCAGACGGCCTTTCTGCCTGCCCCCCGCCGTGCTACCATCTGCCGCGCGGACACACATCCGCCAAAATTCAAACAACCGTACAAAGGAAAAAACATGGCAAACATCCCCCCCCTCCCCCGCCCCGACATCGATGCCGACGGCCTGCTCGAATATTCCGTCGTCTACACCGACCGCTCGCTCAACCATATGTCGCAGAAGTTCCAAAACGCCCTGCGCCATATCTCCGCCACCCTGAAAAAAGTCTACAACGCGCCATACGCCGCCGTTGTCCCCGGCACGGGAACGGCAGGCATGGAAGCCGTCGCCCGCCAGTTTGCGCGCGGCAGAAAATGCCTGATTGTGCGCAACGGCTTTTTCAGCTACCGCTGGACGCAAATCCTCGAACAGGGCGGCATCGCCGCCGAAACAAAAGTCCTCACTGCGCGGCAGGACGACGCCTTCCAAGCCCCCTTCTCCCCCGCACCGATAGACGAAGTGTGCGCCCAAATCGCCGCCTTCCGTCCCGACATCGTCTTCGCCCCGCACGTCGAAACCGCCTCCGGCATCATGCTGCCCGAAGACTATATCGCCCGCCTTGCCCAAGCCGTCCACGCCGTCGGCAGCCTGCTTGCCATCGACTGCATCGCATCGGGCTGCATCTGGCTCGACATGGAAAAACTCGGCATCGACATCCTGATTTCCGCGCCGCAAAAAGGCTGGAGCGGCAGTCCCTGCGCCGGACTCGTCATGCTGAATCAAGCCGCCTATGAGCGTGCGCAGCAAAACGAATCCGACAGCTTCGCCCTCGATTTGAAAAAATGGCTCGCCATCATGCAGGCCTTTGAAAACGGCGGCCACGCCTACCACGCCACCATGCCCACCGACGGCCTGCTCCGGCTGTACGAAGTGATGAAGGAGGCCGAAGCCGCGGGCTTCGACACCCTGCGTGCCAAACAGATCGAATTGGGTGAAAAAATGCGCCGCCTTCTCGAAGCCGAAGGCTTTCCCAGCGTCGCCGCCGCAGGCTTCCAAGCGCCCGGCGTGGTGGTGTCCTACACCGAAAACCCCGACATCCAAAGCGGCAAAGCCTTTATCGGCCACGGCGTTCAGACGGCCTCCGGCGTGCCCCTGCAATGCGGCGAACGCGCCGATTTCCGCACCTTCCGCCTCGGCCTCTTCGGCCTCGACAAACTCGCCGACCCCGACCGCACCGTGCAAACCTTCGCCGATGTGTTGGCTAAGGTGAAACAGGCCGTCTGAAAACGGACTTAGGCAAAGCCGAAACGGCACAAACCGTCTGACACAAAGAGGCCGTCTGAAAGACCCGAAAGGGCGTTTTCAGACGGCCTCTCTTTTCCCCAACAGTCAGACAAATACGGCGCTTGCCGCCAAAGCTGTACAGCATTCAAAGGCGTCCCATATCCTCTCCGCCAAAAGGCCGTCTGAAAAGCGGCTTCGGCACAGTAGAAACGGCGCAAACCGTTTTGATGCCGAAAGGCCGTCTGAACACTCCGTTGCGGAATGTTCAGACGGCCTTTCCGTATCCGCCCTTATTTTCCCTGCCGTTTTTTCACGCTGACTTGGCGGGTTTTCTTTTTGCCGCCGCTGTTGCGTTCTTTTTCGGCTTTGCGGTTTTCGCGTTTGGCGATGCGGTTGCTCAAAGTGACGCGGCGCAGGGGTTTGGATTTGGTCTGCTCGGCAGTTTCTTCGTAGGGGTTTTCGCCGACGTTGTACTGGATGCGCAGCGGCGTGCCTTGCAGGTTGAAGGCTTTGCGGAAGGTCTGCGTCAGGTAACGGGTGTAGGAATCGGAGATGTGTTGCAGGGCGTTGCCGTGAATGACGATAACGGGCGGGTTCATGCCGCCCTGGTGGGCATAGCGCATTTTCGGGCGCACGAGTCCGGCGCGGGCGGGCTGCTGGCGCTCGACGGCGCTTTGCAGCACGCGGGTGATTTTCGGCGTCGGCATTTTGATCATTGCCGCGTCGTAGGCCGCCTGGATGCTGGCAAACAGGCCGTCTATGCCTTTTTCTTTCAGGGCGGAGATGTAGTGGAAGCGGGCGAAGTCGAGGAAGTAGAGTTTGCGGGCGATGTCGCGCTTGACCTGTTCGCGCCGCTCTTCGCCGATACCGTCCCATTTGTTGACGGCAACGACCAGCGCTCTGCCCGCTTCGAGGGCGAAGCCTGCGATGGTGGCGTCTTGGTCGGCGATGTCCTGCTGCGCGTCGAGCACCAAAACGGCGACGTTGGCGGCTTCGACGGCCTGCATGGCTTTGATAACGGAGAATTTTTCCACCGCTTCGTCCACTTTGCCGCGGCGGCGCACGCCTGCGGTGTCGATGATGGTGAAGGGTTTGCCTTCGCGCTCGAAGTCGATGTGGATGCTGTCGCGCGTCGTGCCGGCCATGTCGAAGGCAATCACACGCTCTTCGCCGAGGATGGCGTTGACAAGGGTGGATTTGCCGACGTTGGGGCGGCCGATAACGGCGAAAACGGGGTGTCTGGCGGCCTGCTCTTCTTCTTCGGCGTCGGGGAAGTTTTCCAGCACGTCTTCGATAAGGTGGTAGACGCCGTCGCCGTGTGCGCCGGAGATAACGTGCGGCTCGCCCAGCGCGAGTTCGTAAAACTCGGCCGACAGCACGGCACGGTTGCCGCCCTCGCCTTTGTTCACCGCCAGATAGACGGGGCGCGGGCTTTGGCGCAGGCGGTCGGCGATGATTTTGTCCTGCGGCGTGAGACCGGTGCGGGCGTCGACGAGGAAGACGACGGCGTCGGCTTCGTCAACGGCCTGCAGGGTCTGCTTGGCCATTTCGTGCAGGATGCCGCTGTCGACAACGGGCTCGAAACCGCCGGTGTCGATAACCAGATACGGTTTGCTGCCGAGGCGGCCGTGGCCGTAGTGGCGGTCGCGGGTGAGGCCGGGCAGATCGTGCACGAGTGCGTCTTTGCTGCGGGTGAGGCGGTTGAAGAGGGTGGATTTGCCGACGTTCGGCCTGCCCACAAGGGCGATGGTTGGTTTCATGTTGCGGTTTCCGTACAGGCCGTCTGAAAAGGTGGAAACAGGCTTTCAGACGGCCTGCACCGGTTTATTTTTTGTTTAACAGTTGGCCGATGATGCGGTTGATTTCCGCCTGACGGTTGCCCGTTTTAAAATCGGGGTGCGCGCGCAGACTGGCGACAGCTTGTTTGGGCGTGCGGATAAGCAGGGAGATGTAGTTGACACCGTCGCCTTTGCCGCTGGTGTTATAGCGGAGGTTGTAACGGCAGGCCGGGCTGTACAGACGTTTGCGGTTGGTATCGACATTCACGCTTTCGCTGCTGATACCGTATTTGCTCAGGGCTGTTGCAATCTCCCTTTTCAATTCGGGATTCGGGTCTTTGGATTCGTGGCGGGCCATGATGCAGACATGGCGGATTTTTGCCAGTTCGGCTTCTCCGTTAGCGCCCAGCGAGGGGGTGGTGCTTTGGCATCCGGCAAGCAACATGCCGCCGCCGAGTATAAGCATAAGGGGGAATTTCATCAGTGTCTCCTTAGTGGTTGGTGGGGTTATCAGTAACAATGCGGACTTGTCCGCGATATGGCAGAAGGCCGTCTGAAAACCGGCAGGGCATATGCTGTATGCGGTTTGCCCGCAGTGGTTTTTCAGACGGCCTGATGTCATTTGAGTTCGCCGGCTTTCATCTCGAGGGTTTCGCGGCCGGGCGTGCCTTTCGGGGTTTTGTCCAAGGCCATGCGGTAAGCTTCGGCGGCTTCTTTGCTTTTACCCTGTGCATAGAGCACGTCGCCCTGCGTTTCCAAAAGCACGCCGGAGAAGGCGTCATCGACGGGCGTTTTCAGGGTGGCAAGGGCGGCGTCGTATTTTTTCTGCTGCGCCTGTACGGATGAGAGCCGCTGCACGGCCAGTGCACGGACGAAGGCGTCCTGCTGGTTTTGCAGCACCCAGCCGATCTGTTTTTCCGCTTCGGCATAACGGCCTTTGTCGAAATCGTCGGCGGCGGCCATCATGGTGGCTTGGGCGGCGGAGATGCTGTCGGGATGGTTTTGCTGCAAATTGAGCAGTTCGGCGCGGACGGCTTTGTCGTCGCTGCTGCCCTGCGCTTTTTCGACGAGGGCGGCCAGCGCGGCGGCGGCTTCGCCGTTTTTCTCCAGACGGTGGTGGGCGTACATCACCGAGGCGAAATAGGCGGCGGCGGCCAGCACCAGCGCGGCGAAGACCCAGCGCCCCCATTTGTTCCAGAGATATTTGAAGTTTTCGAGTTCCTGTTGTTCGTCTAAATGTGAAGCCATTTATTCGCTCTTCCATTGTTTCAGTTGTTCGGCCAGCGCGGCGGCGGGCACGGTCTGCTGGCCGCGGCCGCCCTGCATGTCTTTGACGGTTGCCTCTCCCTGCGCCGCTTCGCTTTCGCCGACGATAACGGCAAAACGAGCGCCGCTGGCGTCGGCTTTTTTCATCTGGTTTTTCAGGCTTTGCGCGCCGGAGTGCTGCAATACGGAAAATCCTGCTTCGCGCAGCTGCGCGGCATAGCGCATGGCCGCCGCCAGTCCTTCGGGCTGCTGCATAACGTATACGTCGGGCGCGGACTCGGTTTTCAGACGGCCGTATTCGTCCACCAGCAGCAGCAGGCGCTCGATGCCCATGGCAAAGCCGATGGCGGGGGCGTCTTTGCCGCCGAGTTCGCCGATCAGGCCGTTATAGCGGCCGCCGCCGCAGACGGTGGCCTGCGCGCCGAGTTTGTCGGTCGTCCATTCGAAGACGGTGAGGTTGTAGTAGTCGAGGCCGCGCACGAGGCGGGGGTTTTCGACATAGGCGATGCCCAACGCGTCGAGCAGGTTTTTGAAGCCTGTGTAATGCGCCAGCGATTCTTCGCCGAGGTAATCGAGCAGGCGCGGGGCGGCGTTGCAGATTTCCTGCAAATCGGGATTTTTGCTGTCGAGCACGCGCAGGGGGTTGGTGTGCATGCGGCGGCGGCTGTCGTCGTCCAGCTTGTCTTCGTGGCTTTGCAGGTAGGCGACCAGGGCGCTGCGGTGGGCGGCGCGCTCTTCTTTGTTGCCGAGGTTATTAATTTCCAAAGTCAGGTGCTCGGAAATGCCCAGCTCACGCCACAGATCGGCACACATGGCGATCATTTCGGCATCAACGTCGGGGCCGTCGAAACCCAAAGCCTCGACGCCGACTTGGTGGAACTGGCGGTAGCGGCCTTTTTGCGGCCGTTCGCGGCGGAACATGGGCCCCATATACCAAAGCTTCTGCGGGCTGTTGTACAGCAGGTTGTGTTCGACAACGGCGCGCAGGCAGGAGGCCGTTCCCTCGGGGCGCAGGCTGAGGCTGATGGTGTCGTTGGAATCGGCGAAGGTGTACATTTCTTTGCCGACGACGTCGGTTTCTTCGCCGATGGAGCGGACAAACAGGCCGGTCTGCTCGACGATGGGCGTGCGGATTTGGCTGTAACCGAAGCGCCGCGTCCAACGGGAAACGGTATCTTCAAATGCCTGCCAGAAGGCCGAGGTCAGCCGGAAGTCTTTCTGTCCGACCGGCAAGAGGTCGTTCATGCCTTTTACGGCTTGGATTTTCTGTCCCATGCTTTCACTTTCTGTCGGATGTTTTTGTGCCCGGCGCAGCGGGCGGAACGGGTAGCTCGAACGGCAACAGGAGGAGGGGCGGATGCGGTTTCTATGTTTTCAGACGGCCTGCCGATAGGAGAGGCCGTCTGAAAACGGGAAACGGGCTGCCGGCCAAATATGCTTTCGGCCGGCCGTCAGACCCGCGGGGCAAACTGGCGCAGCATGCTGTCAGCCAACTGCACAAACTGCTGGTATTTTTCCGAACGCTCGATTTTGCCTTTATCCAAACCGATATTGGCCAGCACGCCGGTTTTGTTGCCGTATACCACGGTGTTTTCGATTTCGAAGCCGCCGCTCTGTATCGGCGTGATAAAGGCCTGCAGCATTTCTCCCGCAGGGATATTCTGCAAAACCAGGCTTTTTTTCATGTTCGGCGGCAGGTCGGCGCCGACCAACTGGAAAGGGTTGTGCACCGCGTCGGTAATGCCCAGATAGCTGTAAATATATATCTGGTGGGCGATTTTTGGATTGTTTTGCAGATAAAGGCGTAAGAGTAATTCCCGTAAGTCTTGGCTCATTTTTATGTTCTTCTGTGTTTTTAAATGTACCCGAATGCGGCGGGCACTTACCGTGTTTTCCCTTTTTTAACCCGATGCACGCGCTTAGGCCGTCTGAATCGGGATAATCCGGCTGCGGTCACGCTTTTTGCCGTGTTCGCCGTAATTCGTTTCGACATAGTCGCGCACGATGGCGAGAAATTCGGCAGCCATATTGTCGCCTTTGAGCGTTACCTTGCGTTCGCCGTCGACATAGACGGGGGCGATCGGCGTTTCGCCCGTACCGGGAAGGCTGATGCCGATATCGGCCAGCTTGCTTTCTCCCGGGCCGTTGACAACGCAGCCCATCACCGCGACGTTGAGATTTTCCACGCCGGGATATTGCAGGCGCCACACTATCATCTGTTCGCGCAAATATTGCTGGATGTCGCGCGCCAGTTCTTGAAAAACGGTGCTGGTGGTGCGGCCGCAGCCCGGGCAGGCGGTAACCATAGGTGTGAAAGAGCGCAGCCCCATGGTTTGCAGGATTTCCTGCGCTACGACCACCTCCTGCGTGCGCGAAGAACCGGGCTCGGGCGTAAGCGAAATGCGGATGGTGTCGCCTATGCCTTCCTGCAACAATACGGACAGGGCGGCCGTGGAGGCGACGATACCTTTGCTGCCCATGCCCGCTTCAGTCAGCCCCAAATGCAGCGGATAACGGCAGCGGCCGCCCAAATCGCGGTAGACCTGTATCAAGTCCTGTACCGACGATACTTTGCAGGACAGGATGATTTTGTTTTCCGGCAAACCCAAATCGACGGCTTTTTGCGCCGATTCCAAGGCGGAAACGATTAAAGCCTCCTTCATCACGGCTTCGGGAGACTTCGGCGAGGCGGAAGCCAGGTTGGCATCCATCATGCGCTTTGCCAAGCTTTGGTCGAGCGACCCCCAGTTGACACCGATGCGCACGGCTTTTCCGTGTTCGGCGGCGGTTTGGATCATAAAGGCGAATTTTTCGTCGCCTTTCGCGCCTTTGCCGACATTGCCGGGGTTGATGCGGTATTTGGAGAGCGCTTTGGCGCAATCGGGAAATTCGGCGAGCAGGCGCTCGCCGTTGAAATGGAAATCGCCGATCAGAGGGGTATTGCAGCCCATATCGTCCAAGCGGCTGCGGATTTCCGCCACTTTGGCAGCGGAATCCGGATTGTTGACCGTTATCCGCACCATTTCAGAACCTGCTTCGCTCAACTCTTTTACCTGCAAAGCCGTTGCTTCGGCATCTGCAGTGTCGGTGTTGGTCATCGACTGGACAACAATAGGGGAATCCGAACCCACGGAAATATGGTCGATCTGCACCTGATGGGTTGTTCGGCGTGGAATGGCTGTGTTCATGGATTTATTTACCCGCTGCGAAAGCCGCGGTTTTTTTGTCGATCATGTGATCTGCTACTGTAATATTTTGCGAACCGTAGGAAGCGGTAGCGCCTTTGGCATATCCGATCCACACATCATACGGTGCGGCACCGGAAAAACGGTGTTCGCTGCCTGCGGGAACAACGCGGTTAACGAGTTCTTTGCCAGTTTTATCCTTGATAACCAGCATGGATCGGTAGCGTACTTTCACCACCAGCTCCGCATCTGCCGATTCGGCCGTCTGAACACCGGAAGCGGCCGATGCGCCGGCCTGCATGGGTAAAACAGAAATATTTTCGGCATTGACATTGGGGGCAGCCACCTGCCCCAAGCCGACATCGGCCTCGCTGGTGGCCGTCTGTTTGGTGTTTTCCGCCCGGGATTTCCCCTGCCAGACATAGACGCCGAAACCGATGGCGGCAATCGCCAGCACGCCGAATATCCATGTCGGAAACGGTTTACCGATTTTCTGATTTTGGAAATTCAACGAAGAAGACTGTCTGCCCTGTTCGGCAATATGGCTGCGCACGCCTGTTCCGGGCAGGATTTTGTCGAGATAGGAAGAAACCAGTTGTTCGTCCAAATCCAAAAAGCGGCCGTAGGTGCGCAAAAAACCTCTGACAAAAACCGTTTCGCGCATATTCTCGTAATTGCCCGATTCAAAGGCTTCGATCTGTTTGGCCGACAATTTCAGCCGTTCTGCGGCTTCTCCTAACGACAACTCCCTGCTTTCGCGCCGTTCGCGCAGCAATTTGCCAAACTCTTCGGCAGGAGTTTGCGACACTTGGCTTTCTGCATTCTGACTCATGTTCAGCGTCCTGTTGCGATGGTTTGCAGTTCATCCGAATAAGGATAATTGGCACGAAGCTGCGCTTCGTATTCGTAAGCAGCCTGCGAATTGCCTGTAGCTCTCGCAATCTGCCAGCCCAACAGCAAATCTTCCGCTCCCAAGACATCTACCCGGCTCTGATACTGGCGGAAAAGCTGGTCGGCTTCTCTGATTTGCCCTGCCAGCATTTTGGTTTTGGCCAACTCCCTGCGCAGCGGCATGAAATCGGGAGCAGAAGCGATACCGCGCTCCAAATAAGCCTGCGACAGCGAATACTGCCCCATTTTCGCGCTGCAAATGCCCTTGTTCATATAAGCAACATAGGGCGCGGGATAAGTAGGATCGGACAGCGCCTTGTCAAAATAAGGCATGGCCGCATTGGGATTGTTCATCGAACTGCACAGAAACCAGCCGTAGTTATTGTTGATTTCCGCCCCGTCCGGCTGCAATTGCAGCGCTTCGCGAAAACTGGCCTCCGCCTTATCAAAAACTTTTAAGAACTGATAAATCTGTGCACGCATCAGCCAGGCGATTTCGTTTTTCCTGTCGGCCTGCAACGCTTCTTCGATAGTCGTTACCGCCAAACGGTAATCCTTGGCACGCATATACTCCAAAGCCAACTGCGTTTTAATGCGCGATACTTCTTCGGTACGTTCCTGTCTGCTCGGCTGTTTGACCGAAGTTCCGCCACAGGCGCTCAATGCGCAAGCGAGCAACACCGCTTTCCACAACTGTTTCATGCTAAAACCTTACTGTTGAACCAATAACTGCTGCCATTTTTGCTGGCGTCGGGTCTTGTCCTTTACCTGGCCGGCAAGCTGTCCGCAGGCGGCATCAATATCGTCACCGCGCGTTTTGCGCACCGTAACGACAAAACCGGCCTGCTGCAGAATATCTCTGAACACGCGGATATTTTCCTCAGACGAACGGTCATAACCCGAATTCGGGAACGGATTGAACGGTATCAGATTGAATTTGCAGGGGACGTCCTCCACCAGCTTCAGCAACTCGCGCGCGTGCTCGGCCTTGTCGTTGATACCGTCGAGCATCACGTATTCGAAGGTAACGAAATCACGCGGCGCCTTAACCAAATAACGCCTGCACGCGCCCATCAATTCTTTCAAAGGATATTTTTTGTTCAGCGGCACGATTTGGTCGCGCACCGCATCATTTGAAGCATGCAGAGAAACAGCCAAAGCTACGGGCATATCTTCTTTCAACCTGTCCATTTGCGGCACCATGCCTGAAGTGGATACGGTGACCCGACGGCGGCTCAGACCGTAGCCGTGATCGTCAAGCATTACGGACAACGCACGGACAACGTTTTCATAATTTGCCAGCGGCTCGCCCATACCCATCATCACAACATTAGAGATAACCCGCTCGTCTTTCGGGGTCGCACCCAAAGCCTTGTTCGCCCACCACAACTGGCCGATGATTTCAGCAGTAGTCAGATTGCGGTTGAAGCCCTGACGCCCTGTCGAACAGAAAGTGCACTCCAATGCACAGCCCACTTGTGAAGAAATACAGAGCGTGCCGCGATCGGATTCGGGAATAAAAACGGTCTCTACACCGTTACCCGTACCGACATCCAGCAGCCACTTGCGCGTGCCGTCTCTCGACTCCTGGGACGTCATCAGAGCGGGAACGCCGATTTGCGCTTTTTCTTCCAATTTGGCACGCAGGGACTTAGCCAAATCGGTCATTTCGGTAAAATTTGCAGCACCGCCCCAATGCATCCAGCGCATAACCTGGCGGGCACGGAACGGCTTTTCGCCCATTTCCGCGAACCATGCCGTCAGGCTGTTCAAGTCGTAATCTAACAGATTGTTTTTCATATGTTTGGAATTGGTTTGTTCAAACCGTTAAAGTAAAGCATCTCTATACGATGCTTTTCAGACAGCCTTACGTTAACGGTTTTGCTGCCGCACCCGAGAGGACGGCAGCAAATTAAAGTTCGGCTCAGCGCGGACAAATTTCGTTTTCGCTGAAGAAATAAGCCACTTCGATGGCAGCGTTTTCTTCGCTGTCCGAACCGTGCACGGCATTCTCGCCGACAGAATCGGCAAAGTCGGCACGAATCGTACCGGCTGCGGCTTCTTTCGGATTGGTTGCGCCCATCAGTTCGCGGTTTCTCGCTACGGCATTTTCGCCCTCGAGCACTTGAATCATGACCGGGCCGCTAATCATAAATGCCACCAGTTCACCGAAAAACGGACGGTCTTTATGAACAGCATAAAAACCTTCGGCTTCTTCTTTGCTTAAATGTTTCATTTTGGCGGCAACAATTTTCAAGCCGTTGTCTTCGAAACGGCTGTAGATTTTGCCGATAACGTTTTTACCGACCGCATCGGGCTTGACGATGGAAAGTGTTCGCTGAACAGACATTGAATTCTCCTTATAAAAAACAGGCGACAAATTGCCGCCGAATTGTAGCAAGTTTTTCCTTATTCCGCTTAGTTTTTAACTCTTTGAAACTGCCGCCTGCGGCTTCCCGGATACGGACAGCACCAGATGCGGCAGGTTGAGATATTCCTGCGACTGCATTTCGGTGAGACGGCTGGCCGTTCGGACAAATTCGTTGGCAAAATCGCCTTCGACGTAAATCTCGTCAACGGGAACTTCGCAGGTGGCGCAGAATTTGACGCGGTAGTCGTACATCACGTCTATCAGCCAAGTCAGCCGCCGCGCTTCCGCCCTTTCCGTTTCGTGCAGCTTTTCAATTCCCGATACAAAAATCATCTCATAGCGCTCGGAAAGATAAAGGTAATCTGCCTGCGAGCGCGGGCCGAAACACAAAACGCGGAAATCAAACCAAACAGCCTTATCGGTATGCCCTTTACAGGGCAGCATGCGGCCGTGGATTTCGATTTCAGACGGCCTCACGGCCTGTCCTTCGCTTACCTGTGCAAACAGTTGCGCCAATCTGCTCTCGTTTTCCGCATCTGCGGGAATGTAAAACACTTCTGCCGCCGTCAGGGTTCTGTGCCGGTAATCCTCGCCGCCGTCCACATTCAAAATCGTCAGCTTGTCTTCGATCAGGGCGATGGTCGACAGAAAACTGCTGCGGTTCTGTCCCTGGGGATAAAGCTCGGACGGAGC
This sequence comes from Neisseria sp. 23W00296, assembly GCF_044772855.1. Lineage (NCBI taxonomy): Bacteria > Pseudomonadati > Pseudomonadota > Betaproteobacteria > Neisseriales > Neisseriaceae > Neisseria > Neisseria sp. 23W00296. The sequence goes on from NZ_CP173024.1 coordinate 1,790,492, forward strand.
ATAGTTGGAAGTCGCCACCAGCACCACACCTTCGTTGAACAGGTTTTCCAACAGCCTGCCCAAAATCATCGCGTCGGCAATATCGCTGACATGAAACTCGTCAAAACACAATACCCGCGTTTCTTTGGCGATTTCGGCAGCTACGGTTTTCAATGGGTCGGCTTCGCTTTTCAGGGCGCGCAGCCTTTGGTGGATTTCCGCCATAAAGGCATGGAAATGCACCCGTCGTTTGCGGCGGTAGGGCAGGCAGCCGAAGAAGGCATCCATCAGAAAACTTTTCCCCCGGCCGACGCCGCCGTAGAAATACAGCCCCTTGGGCAGTTGCGGCGAACGCAGACTGCGGCCGAGAAAGCGGTTGCGTTTGCGTTTGAACATCATCAGTTCCGTCCACAACCGATCGAGATGTTCGATGGCGCGTGCCTGTGCGGCGTCGCGAATAAACGCGGGCTGCTGCGAAGCTGCCTGATACCAGGTCAGCGGGCTGTGATTTTGATACGGGGGCGGAACAAAACGGGGGGGGTGTTTTTCGGACATGGTTTTCAGACGGCATCTTATTTTTGGCAGCGCGCATTATAGTGTATTTCCGCATGATGTTAAGCGGAGCGGCTGCTCCACCGACCCCCGCACGACAGCAGAAAGCAAAAAAAGAGTGCCGCGCAATGCGGCACCCTCGTTTTTCCGGAAGGACGGTTTATTCGGCAGTCATCGACCGATCGACACGTTCGCGCAATTCCTTACCCGGCTTGAAGTGGGGAACGTGTTTTTCAGGCACATCCACTTTCGCTCCGGTTTTCGGATTACGCCCCTGACGGGCGGGTCTGTGGTTCAAATCAAAACTGCCAAATCCGCGGATTTCGATCCGCTGGCCGCGAGCCAGCGAGCGGGTCATGGTATCCACCAAAACCTTCACGCTGTACTCGACGTCTTTCGCCATCAGGTGCGTGCCGTTTTTCTGGGCAAAAACCTCAGCCAAACGAACCATCAGCTCTGATTTGGTCATAACGATCGCCCCGGATTATTCGTTATCGCCGGACAATTTGGCTTTCAGCAGATCGCCCAGGCTGGTGGTACCGGCATTGGCGGAAGATGCTGCATTGACCGAATTGAGCGCGTCGCGGCTTTCTTTGGCGTCTTTGGCTTTGACCGACAGCTTGATGCTGCGGTTTTTGCGGTCGACAGTCACGATAACCGCTTCCACTTCGTCGCCCTCTTTCAGCTTGGTGGTCAGGTCTTCGACGCGGTCAGCGGCAAATTCAGAAGCGGGCAGATAGCCTTCCACTTCGTCGCCCAAAACAACAACTGCGCCCTTGGCTTCAACGGATTTCACAGTGCCTTTAACCAGCGAGCCTTTGTCGTTGACGCTGATATAGTTGCCGAAAGGATCGCCTTCGAGCTGTTTGATGCCCAGGGAGATGCGTTCTTTTTCCACATCGATGCCCAATACGACGGCTTCGACTTCTTCACCTTTTTTGTATTTGCGTACGGCTTCTTCGCCGGACTCCGTCCAAGACAGATCGGACAGGTGAACCAAACCGTCGATATTGCCGGGCAGGCCGACGAATACGCCGAAGTCGGTAATGGATTTGACGGCACCTTTGATTTTGTCGCCTTTATTGTAGTTGGCGGCGAAATCTTCCCAAGGATTGGGCTGGCACTGTTTCATACCCAGGCTGATGCGGCGGCGGTCTTCGTCGATTTCCAGAATCATCACTTCGACTTCGTCGCCCAGCTGTACGACTTTGCTCGGGTGTACGTTTTTGTTGGTCCAGTCCATTTCGGAAACGTGTACCAAGCCTTCGATGCCCTGTTCGATTTCGACAAACGCGCCGTAGTCGGTGAGGTTGGACACTTTGCCGAACAGGCGTGTACCGGCCGGATAACGGCGTGCGAGGCCGCTCCAAGGATCTTCGCCCAGCTGTTTGATGCCGAGGGAAACGCGTTGTTTTTCCTGGTCGAATTTCAATACTTTGGCTTCGACTTCCTGGCCGACTTCCAGCACTTCGCTCGGGTGTTTCACACGGCGCCATGCCAGATCGGTGATGTGCAGCAGGCCGTCGATACCGCCCAGATCCACGAATGCGCCGTAGTCGGTGATATTTTTGACGATGCCTTTGACAACAGTGCCTTCTTGCAGGTTTTCCAGCAGGGCTTTGCGCTCTTCGCCCAAAGTGGCTTCGAGCACGGCGCGGCGGGATACCACGACGTTGTTGCGTTTTTTATCCAGCTTGATGACTTTGAATTCGATTTCTTTGCCTTCAAAGTGGGAAGTGTCTTTGATAGGGCGCACGTCCAAGAGCGAACCGGGCAGGAAGGCGCGGATGCTGTTGATCATGACGGTGAGGCCGCCTTTGACTTTGCCGTTGATCAGGCCGGAGAGGATGTCGCCGTTTTCCATTGCTTCTTCCAAAGCAATCCAGTCGGCGGCGCGTTTGGCTTTTTCGCGCGACAGTTTGGTTTCGCCGAAGCCGTTTTCCACGGATTCTATGGTCACGGTAACGAAGTCGCCTACTTTGACTTCCACTTCGCCTTGCGGGTTTTTGAATTCGTTGATGTCGATGAGCGACTCGGATTTCAGACCGGCGTTGACGATGACGAATTTGTCTTCAATCGCCACCACTTCGGCGGTAATCACTTCCCCTTGGTTCATTTCCTGAACGGCGGAGTACTCTTCCAACAACTGGGCAAAATTTTCCATATTTGCTAAATCTTTCTTTGCGCTGCCGGAGGGCGCGGGGTTTGGAGTTGTAAAACGGCAGACCCTTCCGGCCGGGCTGCCGCTGCCACATATTTTCAGACGGCCTTCCGTATCAAAAAGGCCGTCTGAAAAACGAAAGCGCGGATTATATACTAGATTTGTTTTTGCTCATACCAATCAACTACTTTTTTTACCGCCTCCTCGATGCCCATGTCCGAAGTATCCAACAGCATCGCGTCGGGCAGCTGCACCAGCGGCGCGGCGGCGCGGCGGCGGTCGGCTTCGTCGCGGGATTCGATGTCGGCGAGAATGCGGTCAAAGGCCACGCCTTCGCACGCAATGCCGAGCTGTTTGGCGCGGCGTTCTGCCCGCACCTGTGCCGACGCGGTCAAAAACACCTTCAACGCGGCATCGGGAAACACCACCGAACCCATATCGCGCCCGTCGGCCACCAGCCCGGAGGCCGTCTGAAAATCGCGCTGGCGCTGCAACAGAGCGGCGCGCACCGCAGGGAACTGCGCCACCGCCGACGCGCCCATGCCGATTTCCTCACTGCGGATGGCGTTGCCGACGTCCTCGCCGTCGAGCAGCACCCGCTGTCCGTCAAACTGCACGGGAAGTGCGGCGGCCAGCGCGGCTACGGCGGCCTCGTCCGTCCACTCTACGCCTTTGCGCCGCGCATAGAGGGCGGCCAGCCGGTACAGCGCGCCCGAGTCGAGATAACTCCAACCCAAGGCCGCCGCCACCCGTGAAGCCACCGTACCTTTGCCCGACGCGCTCGGGCCGTCGACGGCGATTACCTTTGTTGCCATTTTCATTCCTCAAATTAACGCTTTTCGGCATAATAGCAAGCCTCGTTAACAGATTCCAGCGCCGCCATGACCACTCAATCCCTCCGTCTCGAAGCACGCCGTCTGAAACCCTCCTCCGTCGCCCTGCCCGGCTCGAAAAGCATCAGCAACCGCACCCTACTCCTGGCCGCCCTGTCCGACGGCGTCTGCACCATCCGCTCGCTGCTCGCATCCGACGACACCGACCGCATGCTCGACGCCCTCGCCGCCTTGGGTGTACGCATCGAGCGGCTTTCAGACGGCCTCGTGCGCGTACACGGCTGCGGCGGACGCTTTCCCGCCGCCGAAGCCGACTTGTTCCTCGGCAACGCCGGCACCGCCTTCCGCCCGTTAACCGCCGCCCTCGCCGTACTCGGCGGCAACTACCATCTGCACGGCATTCCGCGCATGCACGAACGCCCCATCGGCGACCTCGTCGACGCCCTGCACCTTATCGGCGCCGACATCCGCTATCTCGGCAACGACGGCTACCCGCCGCTCGCTATCGGCCGCCGCAACGATAACGGCGTGCGCAGCGTGCCGATTAAAGGCAACGTATCCAGCCAGTTTCTCACCGCCCTTTTAATGGCACTGCCGCTCACCGGCGAAGCCTGCGAAATCCGCGTCGAAGGCGAACTGATTTCCAAGCCCTATATCGACATCACCCTCAACCTGATGCAACGCTTCGGCGTCGCGGTCGAAAACCGCGCCTACCGCAGCTTCCTCGTCCCCGCCGCCAACTACCGCGCCCCCGAACGCATCACCGTCGAAGGCGACGCATCGAGCGCCTCCTATTTCCTTGCCGCCGGACTGCTCGGCGGCACGCCCGTGCGCGTCACCGGCTTGGGCAAAAACGCCGTCCAGGGCGACGCCGCCTTTGCCGCCGAACTGGAAAAAACCGGCGCGATCGTCACTTGGGGCGACGACTTTATCGAAGTGTCCCGCGCCCCCGGCCAAAGCGTGCGCGCCTTCGATTTGGACGCCAACCACATCCCCGACGCCGCCATGACCCTCGCCATCGTCGCCCTCGCCGCCGACGGAGCGTGCGCCATCCGCAACATCGCCTCGTGGCGCGTCAAAGAAACCGACCGCATCGCCGCCATGGCCGCCGAGCTGCGCAAAGTCGGCGCAACCGTGGAAGAAGGCGCGGACTTTATCCGCATCACCCCGCCCGCCGCCCCCACACCAAACGCCGTCATCGACACCTACGACGACCACCGCATGGCCATGTGTTTTTCCCTTGTTTCCCTGCTCGGCGTGCCCGTCACCATCAACGACCCCGCCTGCGTGCGCAAAACTTTCCCCGACTACTTCGCCGTGTTCGAGTCTCTAAAAGCATAAAACGGGAAAGGCCGTCTGAAAACGCCCTTTCCCGTTTTCCGAAACGTTATCCCCGCACAGGCGGGAACAGCCTCGGATACCGCCCGCGACGCATACCGTTTGAGGCCGTCTGAAAAAACCAAAAACCCGTTTGAACTTCGCCGAAGCCCCGTTTTCAGACGGCCTCTGCCCGCCTTTTCAGACGGCCTGCCCTTTCTATATAATGCGCCACCGGTTTGTTGACAATCCGGGCAGCGGCAATGTTTGCCTGAGGCCGTCTGAAACCCCAAACGGAGAAAAAAGGAGAAACCCCATGCACTACGAATTTGCTACCGCCGACCTGATCGACATTGCGCCCGACACGCCCTCCTGCGAAATCCAGTTCCGCAGTTTCGGCCGCCGCAGCCGTTTTTGCGGCCGCATCCGCACCGTCAGATGTTTCCGCGACAACGGTCTGGTCAAACAGATTTTGAACACGCATTCCGACGGCGAAGTGCTGGTTGTCGACGGCGGCGGCTCTTTGGCGAGCGCGCTGATCGGCGATTTAATCGCCTCGGCGGGCGCGGCCAACGGATGGGCGGGCGCGGTGGTGTACGGCGTCGTGCGCGACAGCGAAGCGCTGAACGAACTCGATTTCGGCATCAAGACGCTGGGCACGAACCCGCGCAAAAGCGCGAAAGAAGGCGCGGGCGAAACGGATGGCGTGCTGACTTTCGGCGGCGTCGATTTCGTGCCCGGCCATTATCTGTACAGCGACGCCGACGGAATTTTGGTAGCCGCCGCGCCTTTCGCATTGGATTGAACACAAATTCGGACACAGGACACATCATGCAGATTACTTCGCAATGGCTCGACGGCCTGTGCTTTGTCGCTTCCACCGAAGCGGGGCACAGTGTTGTGATGGAAGGCTCGGCGGCCGAAGGCGCGGCGCGGCGCGGGCCGACGCCGATGGAAATGCTGCTATTGGGCATGGCCGGCTGCGCCAGTGCCGACGTGGTGCTGATCGCGCAGAAACAGCGCCAGCACATCACCGGCTGCCGCGCTGCGGTCAGCGCCAAACGCGCCGACGAAGCCCCGCGCGTGTTCACCGAAATCCATATCCGTTTCACCGTGTCCGGCCGCAACCTGAAAGAAGCCGCCATCGCCAAAGCGGTGCAGCTGTCGGCGGAAAAATACTGCTCGGCCTCCATCATGCTGGGCAAAACCGCCGCCATCAGCCACAGCTTCGAAATCGAAGAAACACCCGACACCGTTTAAACCGCAGGCCGTCTGAAAAAGGACAACACGCTTTTCAGACGGCCTTTTCATTGCGGCAGGGCGGCCCGCCCGCCGTTTTTCTTATCCGAAACTCCGAAAGGAAGCCCAAATGGCCAACATCCTCGTCATTCCCGTCTGCCCCCATGCCGACGCCGCCAAAGCCGCTGCCAACATCGCCGCGCAGCTGCCCGACGCCGCCGTGTTCAACGTCACCGAAAACGCCGAAGAAGCCGTGCGCCTCGCCTCGACAGGCAAGGCCGACGACTGGTTCGACCTCCTCATCGGCCGCGCCGCCGTCCTGAACGCGCAAAACCTCGTCATCCAAGGCATCGCTCCCAGCGACGCCCATCTTTTTTTAAGCCGTCTGAACAACGACTTGGCCACCGCTTTTAACGCCCGCGTCGTCTTCGCCGTCAGCAGCGGCCACGCCACCACCGACCGGCTGAACATGGCCAAAACCTCCTTCGCCGGACGCGCCGTCGAGTTCGGCGGCGTCATCGGCGCGCCCGCCGCCGTGGCCGAAGCTGCCGGCCTCGCCTTCCTCGGCAGCATCGAGAAACCCGAAAACACCGCCGCGTTAGCCGCGCCGCAAGCCGTGCGTCTGTCGCCCGCCCAATTCCGCTTCAGCATGATGGAAGCCGCCCGCAAGGCAAACAAACGCATCGTCCTGCCCGAAGGCGCGGAAGCCCGCACCGTGCAGGCCGCCGCCATCTGCCACGAAAAAGGCCTCGCCCGCTGCGTACTGCTGGCCAACCGCCACGCCGTGCACACCGTAGCGCAGGAACTGGGCATCACCCTGCCCGAATCGCTGGAAATCATCGACCCCGAAACCATCGTCGAACAATACGTCGCCCCCATGTGCGAGCTGCGCAAATCCAAAGGACTCACGCCAGAAGACGCGCGCAAACAGCTTCAAGACACCGTCGTCCTCGGCACAATGATGATGGCGCAAAACGACGTCGACGGCCTCGTCTCCGGCGCGGTGCACACCACCGCCAACACCATCCGCCCCGCCCTGCAACTGATCAAAACCGCCCCCGGTGCCAGCATCGTATCCAGCGTCTTCTTCATGCTGCTGCCCGGTCAGGTTCTCGTTTACGGCGACTGCGCGGTCAACCCCAACCCCACGCCCGAACAGCTGGCCGAAATCGCCATCCAGTCGGCCGACTCGGCCAAAGCCTTCGGCATCGAACCGCGCGTGGCGATGATTTCCTACTCCACCGGCACATCCGGCGCCGGCCCCGACGTCGACGCCGTCACCGAAGCCGTGAAACTGGCCAAAGCAAAACGCCCCGACCTGGCAATCGACGGCCCGCTGCAATACGACGCCGCCTCCGTGCCCTCCGTCGCCCAATCCAAAGCGCCGAACAGCTCCGTCGCAGGCAAAGCCACCGTCTTCGTCTTCCCCGACCTGAACACCGGCAACTGCACCTACAAAGCCGTCCAGCGCAACGCCAACGTATTGAGCGTCGGCCCGATGCTGCAAGGCCTGCGCAAACCGGTGAACGACCTCTCGCGCGGCGCGCTGGTCGAAGACATCGTCTACACCATCGCCCTCACCGCCATTCAGGCAACGCAAACCGCTTAAACGGATTTCCGTTCCGACAAAAAGGCCGTCTGAAAAAACCTGCGAAGCAGGTTTTTTCAGACGGCTCACCTTTCAGACGGCTCACCTTTCAGACGGCTCACCTTTCAGACGGCTCACCTTTCAGACGGCTCACCTTTCAGACGGCTCACCTTTCAGACGGCTCACCTTTCAGACGGCTCACCTTTCAGACGGCTCACCTTTCAGACGGCTCACCTTTCAGACGGCTCACCTTTCAGACGGCTCACCTTTCAGACGGCTCACCTTTCAGACGGCTCACCTTTCAGACGGCTCACCTTTCAGACGGCTCACCTTTCAGACGGCCTCACCTTTCAGACGGCCTCACCTTTCAGACGGCCTTTCCTATTCCAATCGGGCTGTAGGGTGTGTTGCGTAGCAATGCACGCGGTTTCAGGTTTTCAGACGGCCTTCAAAGGCCGTCTGAAAACCTGTTCCCTCTCCCGCCCCGCAGGGGAGGGAGCAAGGTGCGCGGCGGAATAACCGGTTTCAGAAACGTCATTCCCGCGTTTATACCCCGCAGGGGTACAGACGGGAACGGCCTCAACTTTCAAACGGCACGCAAAAAAAGGCAGACGCACTGTCCGCCTTTCTGATGCCGCGCCTGCCGCTTAGTCGAGGTAGCCGTATTTGCCCGCGTTGAATTCGCGGATGCTTTCGGCCAGCTCTTCCTGGGTGTTCATGACGAAGGGGCCGTAGGCGGCAATCGGTTCGTCGATGGGTTCGCCCGAGAGGAGCAGGATTTCGGCTTTGCCGCTGCCGCTGTTGCGGATGCGGATTTCGCCTTCTTCGCGCTCGAACACGGCCAGCTGGGTCGGCTGTATGGCGGCTTCGCCGTTGAGTTCGATTTCGCCGTGGCGCACGACGATGGCGAGGTTGTGGCCTGCGGGCACGGTGATGGCGGTTTCTGCGCCTTCGTTAACGGTAACATCCCACACGTTCAGCTCGGTGAAGGTGTCGGCCGCGCCGCGTCTGCCTTGGTATTCGCCGGCGATAACACGCACGCTGGAAGCCTCATCGGCAACAACGGGGATTTCAGCCGCGGGCAGGTGCTGGTAGCGCGGGGCGGTGCGTTTGTGCTCGTGCGGCAGGTTGACCCAGAGCTGCGCCATTTCGAAGCTGCCGCCTTTTGCGGAAAATTCGGGGCTGTGGAATTCTTCGTGGACGATGCCGCTGCCTGCGGTCATCCATTGCACGTCGCCCTGTCTGATGGTTCCGCCGCCGCTGCTGTCGCGGTGGGACACTTCGCCGGAGTAGGCGATGGTGACGGTTTCGAAGCCGCGGTGCGGGTGGCCGCCGACGCCGCGCGGTTTGCCGCTGTTGGGGGAAAATTCCATCGGGGCGGCGTAGTCGAACATTAAAAACGGGCTGGTCTGTTTGTCTTCGCCCATGTGGGAGAAGAGCGGGGCGACTTTGAAGCCGTCGCCTACCCAGTGGGTGCGCGGGGCGTTGTAGATTTTTTTGATGCTACGCATGGTGTGGTTTCCTTAATTTAAGTCAGATGATGCGGGTGGGGGTTTGCATATTGCGGACTTGGGCGTCGCGCAGGGCTTCGGGGGTGACGTCGTTGCCCTCGGGGTCGATGATGGTGACGCGGGACAGGTGGCTGTTGATTTGTCCTTTGACGGCCTCGACATAGGCGCGGCGCAGGGTGTCGCGTTCGGCCAGCTCTGCGGCGTTCAGTTCGCGGGTTTTGGCAACGGCGGCCAGTTCGTTGATGCGGTCGAGTTCGGGGATTCTCATAATCCGTTCCTTTCTGTGTGAAAAAATATTGGTGAATTTGTCTGTGTCGCGTATTATATGGGTATCGTTTTTTTAAACAAGTACACACATTTTTTATACTATGGAGAATGATGATGAACGACACCGCAAACGCTTCGCACTGCCCCGTCAACACCACTCTGGAAATCATCGGCGGCAAATGGAAAGTGCTGATTCTTTACCACCTTCTGCCCGAAACCCGCCGCTTCAACGAATTGCAGCGCCTGCTGCCCGACATCACGCAGCGGATGCTGACTTTGCAGCTGCGCGAACTCGAAGGCGCGGGCATCGTCCACCGCGAGGTCTATCCGCAGGTGCCGCCGAAAGTCGAATACTCGCTCACCGCTTTCGGCCGCACGCTCACGCCCGTGATACAGGCGATGCACGAATGGGGGCAGACCTACGAATCCGAGTGCGCCAAATACCGCCAAACGGCCGGCGAGGCGCAGTAAAGGCCGTCTGAAACCCGTGCCGCCTGTGGTAAAATCGCCCCGCCCGCAGCATACGGAAAAGGCCGTCTGAAAGCGCGGGCGCAACGAAGCTGAAAAGGAAAAAACCATGTGCCAGCTCCTTGGCATGAACTGCAACACGCCCACCGACATCGTCTTCTCCTTCGAAGGCTTCCGCAAACGCGGCGGCCTCACCGACCACCACGTCGACGGCTTCGGCATCGGCTTTTTCGAACAAAAAGGCGTGCGCCTCTTCCACGACGACAAACCCAGCGCAAATTCCCCCGTCGCCGACCTCGTCAAAGCCTACCAAATCAAATCCGAAAACGTCATCGCCCACATCCGCAAAGCCACCAGCGGCCGCACCACGCTGGCCAACACCCACCCCTTCGTGCGCGAAATGTGGGGCGGCTACTGGATGTTCGCCCACAACGGCCACCTGCAGGGCTTTGCCCCCGAACAAGGCCGCTACTACCGCCCCGTCGGCGACACCGATTCCGAACGCGCCTTCTGCCACATCCTCGAACAGCTGCGCCGCCGCTTCGACGAGCGCCCCGACGACGACACCCTCTTTGCCGCCGTGTCCGAACTCGTCAAAGACATCCGCCGCAGCGGCCTCTTCAACTTCATCCTTTCAGACGGCCGCGTCATGTTCGCCCACGCCAGCACCCTGCTCCACTACATCGTGCGCCGCGCCCCCTTCGGCGAAGCCCGCCTGCTCGACGACGACGTTTCCATCGACTTTTCCGCCGTCACCACCCCTAACGACCGCGTCGCCGTCATCGCCACCCTGCCGCTCACCGAAAACGAAACCTGGCAGCAGCTGGCCTGCGACGAAATCGTCATGTTCCGCGACGGCGATATCGAACGGCGCGACCGCCCCGAGCCGCCGCACTACCTCAGCACCGAAGAAGGACTCGCCCGCGCCCGCGCCGTCGGCGCCTCCGATTGAGAACCGCCCATGAAATGCCCCTTCTGCCAACAGCCGAACACCCAGGTCAGCGACTCGCGCACCACCGAAGACGGCAACTGCGTCCGCCGCCGCCGCCGCTGCAACGCCTGCGGCAAACGCTTCGTCACCCTCGAAACCCTCGAAGTGCGCCTGCCCGACATCGTCAAAAGCAACGGCAGCCGCGTGCCCTACAACCCGCTCAAACTGCGTACCAGCCTCGAACGCGCCCTGCACAAACGCCCCGTCGGCCGCGAAGCCCTCGACGGCCTGGTGGCCGAAATCGAAGGCCGCCTCTACCGCCTCGGCCGCAAAGAAGTTCCCTCGCGCCTGATCGGCGAAATGGCGATGGACGTTCTGCTCGCCACCGACCAAGTCGCCTACGTCCGTTTCGCCTCCGTCTACAAAAGCTTCAACGACGTTTCCGAATTTACCCAGGCCATCGCCACCCTGCCCGAACAACAGGAAGGCACATAAACCCCCGCAGCCCGAAGGCTGTCTGAAAGCACAGGCCGCACCGCAACCCTTACCCCGCGCAGCCTAGGGCGTGTTGACAATCAGCGTTTTGGCGGCTTTTCCGCCATAAAACGGCATCTGCCACGTTAAAAATACTCGCCTATGGACGGCATAGGCTCGCATTTTTGCCTTGCATCTGCCATTTTCTGACGAAAAATCCACTTCAAAAGCTGAATGTCAACACGCCCTAAGCCGCGCACCCTCCAACCGACCCGTTCCCCAGAAAGGAAAAACCATGTTCTTCGACAAAATCCAAGCCGCACCCGCCGACCCCATCCTCGGACTGGGCGAAGCCTTCAAAGCCGAAACCCGCCCCGAAAAAGTCAACCTCGGCATCGGCGTCTACAAAGACGCAGCGGGCAACACCCCCGTGCTCAAATCCGTCAAAGCCGCCGAAACCCGCCTTTTGGCCGACGAAAAAAGCAAAAACTACCTCACCATCGACGGCGTCGCCGCCTACAACGCCGAAACCCAGAAACTCCTCTTCGGCGAAGGCAGCGAAATCATCGCCGCCCGCCGCGCCAAAACCGCGCAAAGCCTCGGCGGCACCGGCGCGCTGCGCGTCGCCGCAGAATTCGTCAAACGCCAAACCGGTGCGAAAAACGTCTGGATTTCCGCCCCCACCTGGCCCAACCACAACGCCATCTTCCAAGCCGTCGGCATCAACATCCGCGACTACCGCTACTACGACAAAACCGCCCACGCCCTCGACTGGGACGGCCTGATTGCCGACCTCTCCCAAGCCCAAGCAGGCGACGTCGTCCTCCTGCACGGCTGCTGCCACAACCCCACCGGCATCGACCCCACCCCCGAACAATGGGACACCCTCGCCAAAATGTCCGCCGAAAAAGGCTGGCTGCCCCTCTTCGACTTCGCCTACCAAGGCTTTGCCAACGGCCTCGAGCAAGACGCCTACGGCCTGCGTGCCTTCGCCAAACTGAACAAAGAACTGCTCGTCGCCAGCTCCTACTCGAAAAACTTCGGCATGTACAACGAGCGCGTCGGCGCCTTCACCGTCGTCGTCGCCGACGAAGAAACCGCCAACCGCGCGTTCAGCCAGGTCAAAACCATCATCCGCACCCTCTACTCCAACCCCGCCTCCCACGGCGGCAACACCATCGCCCTCGTCCTGCAAGACCCCGAACTCAAAGCGCAATGGATAGCCGAACTCGACGAAATGCGCGCACGCATCAAAGAAATGCGGCAGAAATTCGTCGACCTGCTCAAAGAAAAAGGCGCGAAACAGGACTTCGGCTTCATCATCGAACAAAACGGCATGTTCTCCTTCTCCGGCCTCAGCCCCGAACAGGTCGACCGCCTGAAAGACGAGTTCGCCATCTACGCCGTACGCAGCGGCCGCATCAATGTTGCCGGCATCACCGCCGATAATATCGACTACCTGTGCGAGAGCATCGTCAAAGTGCTGTAAATCCCGCTCGAGCGGCAAAAAGGCCGTCTGAAAAACCTGCGAAGCAGGTTTTTCAGACGGCCTCACCGTTTCAGACGGCCTTTTTATTCCAATCGGGCTGTAGGGTGTATTGCGCAGCAACGCACGCGGTTTTTTGAGGCTTCAGACGGCCTCCAAAGGCCGTCTGAAAACCTGTTCCCCCTCCCGCCCCGCGGGAGAGGGCTAGGGTGGGGGCGGTGCCGCTTCGGTAACTTTTACAGGACATCGACGCGAATGCAGTTCTGCGAACTGCCACCCCAACCCTCCCCCGCGCTTGCGGTGCAGGGGAGGGAGCAAGGTTCGCGGCGGAATGATCGGTTTCAGAAACGTCATTCCCGCGAAGGCGGGAACGGCCTCCAAAGGCCGTCTGAAAAGAAAGGCCGTCTGAAAGATAGGTTTCACTATACTTTCAGACGGCCTTTTTAAACACGCCTTACATCACGTCCAACACATCGATGCCGAGCAAGTCCAAGCCCTGTTTGAGCACGTTGCCGGTGAGGCGTGCCAGTTGCAGGCGGCTGTTGCGGGTTGCGCCTTCGGCTTTGAGTATCGGGCAGGCTTCGTAGAAGCGGGAAAACAGGGTGGCGAGCTGGTAGAGGTAGGCGGCGAGGTAGTGCGGATAGCCGGTGTCGGCCACGTTTTGCAGTATATCTTCAAATTTCAAAAGCTCTACGGCAAGCTGTTTTTCGGCCGGTTCGGCGAGTGTTAATTCTGCTGCCGCGTCCCAGTCGTCCGCTTTGCGGAACACGCTTTGCACGCGGGTGTAGGCGTATTGCAGGTAGGGTGCGGTGTTGCCTTCAAACGAGAGCATTGCGTCCCAGTCGAATACGTAGTCGCTGGTGCGGTTTTTGCTCAAATCGGCGTATTTCACCGCGCCGATGCCGACGGTTTGGGCGATTTTTGCCGCGTCGTCTGCGCCCAAATCGGGATTTTTTTCTTTCACCAGCGCGGCAGCGCGCTCAACAGCTTCGTCCAGCAGGTCAACCAATTTCACGGTGTCGCCCGAACGGGTTTTGAACGGGCGGCCGTCTTTGCCCATCATGGTGCCGAAGCCGATGAATTCGGCTTTCACGTTTTCGGGCAGATAGCCGGCCTTGCGCGAAGTGGTGAAGAGCTGCTCGAAGTGCAGCGACTGGCGGTGATCGACCACATACAGCAGGCGGTCGGCGTGGAGCGTGCCGACGCGGTAGCGCAGACAGGCCAGGTCGGTGGAGGCGTAAAGGAAGCCGCCGCCTTGTTTCTGCACGATAAACGCGGCCGGTTCGCCTTCTTTGTTTTTAAATTCGTCGAGAAACACGACTTTCGCGCCGTCGTCTTCAACGGCCAAACCCTGCCGCACTAAATCGTCCACCGTGTTTTGCAATTCGGGGTTGTATTTCGATTCGCCCGCCACATCGGCCGGCGTGAGTTTCAGGCCGAGCGTGTCGTAAACCGCCTGTGCGTGGCCGAGCGAGATTTCGACAAACTGCTGCCACAGTTTCAACACGTTTTCATCGCCGCCTTGCAGCTTGACGACATATTCGCGCGCGGTGTCGGCAAAGGCCGCGTCTTCGTCGAAGCGCACTTTGGCGGAGCGGTAAAACTGTTCCAAATCAGAGAGTTCAAATGCGGCATTGTCTTTCTGCTGCTCGACCATATAGGCCACCAGCATGCCGAACTGCGTGCCCCAGTCGCCGACGTGATTTTGGCGGATAACGCTGTCGCCCATAAATTCGAGCACGCGCGAGATGCTGTCGCCGATGATGCTGGAGCGCAGGTGGCCGACGTGCATTTCTTTGGCGAGGTTGGGCGAGGAATAATCGATGACCACGGTTTGCGGCGCGGCCTTTTTCGCTACGCCGCAGCGCGGGTCGTTTAAGGCCGTCTGAACGTGGCGGGCGAGAAAATCGGGTTTGAGGCACAGGTTGATAAAGCCCGGGCCGGCCACTTGTGCGCTTTCGATGACGGCATTGCCCGAGAGCGCGTCGGCAACCTTTTGCGCCAGCTCGCGCGGATTTTGCTTGGCCTGTTTGGCCGCGCCCATCACGCCGTTGATTTGGTAGTCGCCGAAATCGGCGTTTTTGGCCGGTTGGAGCACGACATTGGCACCGGCGATGCCTGCGGCGGCAAAGGCGGCGGCGGCTTCGCGCTCGACGGTTTGGTGTAGATTCATGGTTTGCTCTTTCGTTCAGGCCGTCTGAAAAGGTTTTCAGACGGCCTCTTCAATGTGAAAACGCGGCATTTTACCCGAAAGGCCGTCTGAAAAGGTTTGGGAAAGGTTCAGCCGCGCCAAAATCCCTGCTTCTGCAAAAACGCCGCCAACCGTTCGGCAAACAGGGCATAACCCTCGGCGTTGGCATGAATGGCGTCGGATTTGAGCGCGCCGTCGCTCAGGATGCGCGACCAGCCGTCGGCAAACAGCGGCACGCGGTATTTTTCGGCCAAACCGGCATACAGCGGGTGGTCGGACAGGCTGCCGACCAGCGCGCCGAGGCTCGGCTTCGGTTCGGCAATCAGCACGATCGGCACGCCCGCGCCCTGCACGGCGGCGATGGTGTCGCCGATATGGCGGCGGGTGTCGCTTTCGGGCAGGCGGTGCAGGAAGTCGTTGCCGCCGATGCCGAGCAACACCAGCTTGGGCGCGCGTTTGAGCAGCGCGGGCAGACGCGCCAGAGCCTGCGCGGAAGTGTCGCCCGACACGCCGCCGTTGACGACCGTCCAGCCCGTGATGGCGGCAAGGCGCACGGGATAGGCGGCTTCGGGCGGCGCGCCGTAGCCGTAGGTGAGCGAGTCGCCCAAGGCCACAACCGTGCTGCCGCGCGAAATGGCGGCATGGCGGGCGGTTTTGGTGCAGGCGGCTGCGGCCAGCGCGGCGGCGAGGGCGAGGAAGCGGCGGCGGGTGAGGGGCATGGCGTGTTCCGTATCCGTGGAGAAAGCGGCGGATGATACAGGCAAACCGCCCGCCCGTTCCGCTATAATCCGCCGCCAACCGCAACAAAAGGAAAAAACATGGATATTCAGGCCGTCTTAAACGTATTGCGTACCCTGCAAAACCACATCTGCGCCGCGCTGGAAGCCGAGGAGGAAAACGGTGCGGTGTTTCTCGGCGAACACTGGCAAAGCCGCCTCGGCACGGGCGAGAGCCGCGTGCTCAAACAAGGCGCGGTGTTCGAGCAGGCGGGCGTCAACTTCTCCCACGTCAAAGGCGGCGTGATGCCCGCCTCCGCCACCGCAGACCGCCCCGAGCTGGCGGGCGCGGCCTTTGAAGCGGCGGGCGTGTCGCTGGTTATCCACCCGCGCAACCCCTATGTGCCGACCAGCCATGCCAACGTGCGCTGCTTTATCGCCTACCCGCAGGGCGGCGAACCCGTGTGGTGGTTCGGCGGCGGTTTCGACCTCACGCCGTTTTACCCGTTTGACGAAGACATCCTGCACTGGCACCAAACGGCGAAAAACCTGTGCGACAGGTTTTCAAACGGCCTCTATGCCGAATACAAAGACTGGTGCGACCGCTATTTCTACCTGCCGCACCGAGGCGAAACGCGCGGCGTCGGCGGCCTGTTTTTCGACGACCTGAACCGCTGGGACTTCGCCACCTGCCTCGACTTTATCCGCCAGACCGGCGAAGCCTATACCGCAGCCTACCGCCCCATCGTCGCCCGCCGCAAACACACGCCCCACGGCGATCGCGAACGGCAGTTCCAACTCTACCGCCGCGGCCGCTACGTCGAATTTAACTTAGTGTTCGACCGCGGCACCCACTTCGGCCTGCAAAGCGGCGGCCGCACCGAAAGCATCCTGATGTCCATGCCGCCCCTGGTACGCTTCGAATACGGCTATGCCCCCGAAGCAGGCAGCGCCGAAGCGCGTTTGCAGGACTACCTCAAACCGCGCGACTGGCTGTCCGAACTGCGCTGAATCTGTTTGTTCCGAATGCACAAAGGCCGTCTGAAAACCCGATTTGGGGTTTCAGACGGCCTCAAACCGGCCTGAAACCTGAAAGGCCGTCTGAAAAGCGAAGTTTAAAACGGAGTGAAAACGTGGTTTCAAACCTGAAAGGCCGTTCCCGCCTGCACTCCTGCGGGGCATAAACGCGGGAATGCCGTTTCTGAAACCGAACATCCCGCCGCGCATCTGCTCCCTCCCCTGCGCCCGCGCGGGGGAGGGTTGGGGAGGGGTGGCAGTTCGCAGAACTGCATTCGCGCCGATGTCCTGCGAAAGTTGCCGCAGCGGTGCAAGCCCCCACCCTAGCCCTCCCCCCGCGGGGCGGGAGAGGGAACACGTTTTCAGACGGCCTTTGAGGCCGTCTGAAAACCCAAAAACCGCGTGCGTTGCTGCACAACACACCCTACCCGAAACCCAGTAGGGTGTACCGCCCCAAGCGGCGCACGCGTTTTCGGCGATACCGGCTATCCGCGCAGAGGCCGTCTGAAAGCCCGAATCTGCCTTTCAGACGGCCTCAGTTTTTGCCTGTGCCCTGTAAAAACACATCGTAATCCGGCAGACAGGGCAGCAGGCCGTCTGAAACGGTGTGGCGGCTGTCGGCGCGCAGGTTGGCGAGGGCGAGGGGGCGGTTGTTTTCGTCGGCGATCAGCGGCCAGCAGGGGCGGATGAAGGGGGGGATGCGGTGTTCGTGCAGGATTTGTTTGGGCGGTTTGCGGCCGGCGGGGGTGTGCAGCAGGTCGCCTTTTTCTATCGGGCGGATGCGCAGGGTTTGGCTGAGGAGGCCGCGCGGCAGGCCGTGGCGGGCGCGGCGGAACTGCCAGCCTGCGGCCTGTAAGTCTTTCAGGCTGCCTTGCGCGGCGGCGGGGGTGTACTGCCGCTGCCAGTCTTGCGGCAGGAGGAACAGGCGGTTTCGGCTGGCGATGAGGGTGTGATCGGACAGCGGCCATTGTGCTTCGCCTGTGCCGATTTGGTTTAACACGCGGCAGAAGTCGGCGAGGAAGGCTTGGTTTTTCAGGCTGCCGCCCGTTTCGAGCAGCAGGCGGCGGGCGGTTTGGCGGCGGCGGGCGGGGGCGAGCTGCCGCCAAGCGGCGGTGTTGAAGCCGTGTGCGTCGTGCACGGCCTGCCAGTCGGCGTCGGCGGTTTCCTGCAATACGGCCAATTCGTCCTGCAAGAGGGCGACGGCGGCGCGGATGTGGGCGTCGAGCTGCGGCTGTATCTGCCGCAGGCGGGGCAGGCCGTCATGGCGCAGGCGGTTGCGC
The DNA here is from genome assembly GCF_044772855.1 of Neisseria sp. 23W00296. Taxonomy (NCBI): domain Bacteria; kingdom Pseudomonadati; phylum Pseudomonadota; class Betaproteobacteria; order Neisseriales; family Neisseriaceae; genus Neisseria; species Neisseria sp. 23W00296. The sequence continues at coordinate 1,808,502 of NZ_CP173024.1, forward strand.
AGGTAGGCGGGGTCGGCGTTGGCGGGGTCGGTGATGTAGTCGAGGCAGTGTTCTGCGGCGTAGGCGGCCAGTTCGGCGCGGCTGTAGGGCAGAAGCGGCCGCCAGATGTGCACGGCGGGGTTTTCGGCAAGGGGGCGCAGCCCGGGCATGGCGGCAAGGGCGCGCAGGCCGCCGCCGCGCAGGGCGGCGAGGAAGAAGGTTTCGGTTTGGTCGTCGGCGTGGTGGGCGGCGGCGAGGATGTCGGCACGGCTGCGGGCGAAGGCTTGGTAACGCGCTTCACGGGCGGCGGCTTCGATGCCGCGTCCTGCGGGGCGGACGCTGACTTTTTCGACGCGCAGGGGGATGCCGAGGCGCTCGCAGCAGCTGCGGCAGAAATCGAGCCAGCCGTCGGCATCGGCGTGCAGGCCGTGGTGGACGTGGACGGCGGACAGTTCGGCGTTCAGGCTGCCTTTGAGCTGCGCGAGAATGTGCAGCAGGACGACGGAATCGAGCCCGCCGCTGAGGGCGGTTTCAATACGGCGGGCGCGGAGGACGGCTTCGGGCAGGGCGTGGAGGACGGCGGCGGGGACGGGGTGCATAGTTTCGGGTTTTCGGAGCGGGTTGGCGGGAGGCCGTTCCTACCTATACCCCTGCGGGGCATAAACGCGGGAACGATGTTTCTGAAAGCGCGGTTTCGGCGAAGCGAAAACCGCCTTTAAGGCTTCGCCCCGCTGCTTTCGGAAATGTCCAGGGTGGCGGCGCAGGCTGCGGCGGCGCATTCTGTTAGGGTGAGCACGGCGGTGTAGTCGGCGTCGGCGGCTGCCGTCCAAAGCAGGCTCGGGTTTTTCAGGCCGCTCTGTTCGCCCACAAGCGCGCCGTGGCGGGTGGATTCGTCATACAAATCGACATGTGCGCTGCTGTTGAACAGTTGCAGACGCAGTTTGCCGCAGTGTTTGCCGCAGCTGCCGCTGATGCGGTAGGTTTTACCGGCGGCAAGACGGGCGGCGGCGGTGATGGTTTGTCCGGCGGGAAGCTGTTCGGTTTGACTGACGATGCCGCGTGTGGCAGGCGCATTGTCGGCGGCGCAGGCGGCGGATGCGGCAAACAGGGCGGCGAACATCAGGGCGGTTTTTTTCATGGGGTTTCCTTTGGTTGGGGATGGGGTTTGGTTGCGGGGGCGGGTTTCAGACGGCCTCAAAGGCCGTCTGAAAGCCGTAGGATTCAGCGAAGCCAAAACGGGAGGCGGCGTTTCAGGCTGCCTTTAAAGTTCTGAAACCGCGTGCGTTGCGGGGCAACACACCCTACACAGCGGGCTTTCAGGCTGCCTTCGGGCAACTGCAATCCGCTCCCTCTCCTGCGCTTGCGCGGGGGAGGGTTGGGGAGGGGGTGGCGGTTGGAAAACCGCTTTCCCATCGCTCCGCAAAAATTGCCACAGCGGCAACCACCTCCATCCTGCCCCTCCCCCGCGAGCGGGAGAGGGAACGGGGTTTTCAGACGGCCTCTGAGGCAGCCTGAAACGGCAAAACACGGCTTTTCAGGCTGCCTTGGGTTCAGATTTTATACGCCGTTTCGCCCAAGGCTATCGGCGCGGGGTTTTGCGCCACCCATTGCGCGGCGAGTTCGCACAGGCGTTGGGAGAGCGTGCCGTCGTCGCCGAGGATGCCTTTTTGGATGGCGGCGATTTCGGCGAGTGCGTCGGCGGCAAGGGGCGTGCCGAGTTTGGCGTATTTGGGGAAGGCGTTGATCATTTTGCGGTGTTCCCTGCCCCAGTTGCCCATGGCGTTGCGCAGCAGTTCGTCGCGGATGCGTCCGGCGATGCGGATAAGCTCGCCCTGCACGGTGGCTGCCGCGCCGCTTGCGGGGACGAGTTTGTCCCAGCCGTTGATGTATTGATCCCACAGGGTGTCGCCTGCGAGGACGATGGGGGTGGTGAGATCGGGCGACGGCGGCTCTTGGCGCGCGGTTTCGGGATCGACGCCGAACATTTCGCACAGGCGGCGCAGGGCGGCGTAGCCTTCGGGTGTGTGTGGGACTTCAAAGCGTTCCATGTGTTCGTCGTAATGGTCGCGCGACCATGCCACCTGCTCGCGCTGCTGTTCGGTGATGGTCATGCCGGCCTGCAAATAGAGTTCGGCGCAGGCAATCATGTCGGCAATTCTGTCAGAGAGCGGGGCGGTATCCAACAGGCTGTCAAACGGGGTTTGCCCGCGCCGGTTTTTGGCGGCGGGGTTGGCACCGTGCACAAGCAGCAGTTTGACCAGCGGCGCGGTTCGGCGAAATGGAGGATGGTGTTGCCGAACTCGTTGGCGTAATTGGCGTCGGCGCCGTTTTGCAGCAGCACGGCGGCGTGTTCGGCGTTGCCTGATGTAACTTGGTGGTAGAGCGGCGGGCTGTCGTCGGCGGTGCGTTGGAAATTGACGTCCGCGCCGTGGTCGATCAGCCATTGCATAAAGGCGGGCGGGGTGGCGCGCATCGCCAGCGGGTGCGATTTCCCTATGGTGCGCTCGACGGCGTTGATGTCGGTGTCGTCATACACGGCTTGCAGGGCGGCAAGATCGCCTGCTTGGCACAGTTCGCAGAAGTTTTTGGGGAGGGTGGTTTTCTTTTTGGGCATGGGGGAGTCCTTTCTTTGGGTGGAACGGCTTTTCAGACGGCCTTAAAGGCTGTCTGCTTCGGCCGGCACAGTTAACAAAAACAGTCTGTCTGACAGACTAAGGCCGTCTGAAAGCGGAGAAACGGGGCTCTCAGACGGCCTTTTTGTGTTTACGGTTTGGCGTTTGCGGGCGGGGCGGCGGGTTTGGCGTTGTTGAGCCATTGCCATTGTTCGCGGATGGCGCGTTCGAGTGCCTGTTGTTTTTCTTCGGCGTTCGCCAGCCCTTCGGTGAGGCCTTTGTAGTCGAGTGTAACGGAGAGGTTGTCGGGTTTGCCGCGGATGATGAGGGGGACGGGTGTGCCCTGCCCGCCTGCGGGGTAGAGTTTGAGGCGCTCGTTGAGGGTCATGGTGTTGAAGTCGGTGGCGCCGGTGAGTTCGATGCGGAAGGTGTCGGAGTGGAGTTCGGCTTTGTCGTGGCGGCTGATGCCTTTGCCGATGCTGCTGCTCATGGTGAAGCGTTCGAAGGGGGTGGCGGAGTTGCCGTCTGTTTGCACGGGTTGGCTGCCGAGGAGGTTTTGCAGCGCGCGGTTGAGGTTGACGCCGTGCCATGCGCCTTTGCTGAGGTTGAGTTCGAGGGTGCCGGAGAGGGTGCGGGTGAGGCCGGCGCGGCCTGTGCCTTGGGCGGTGAGGTCGATTTCGGCGTCGCCCCTGCCGCTGATGTTGCCGTAGCGGAAGAGATCCTGCATGAGGGGGCGGATATTGATGTTGCGGGCGTATTGTTGCAGGCGGTAGGTGGGCGGGGTGGTGGCGGCCATGCTGATGCCGCCTTCCATCACGCCGTTGTAGAGTTCGGCGCTGAAATCGGGCAGGACGATGCGTTCGCGGTCGGCTTGCAGGCGGGTGGCGAGGTTGTTGATTTCGAGATTGGGCGATTGCAGGGTTTTGACGGCGATGTCGGCTTCGATTTCGGGCGCACCGGGTTTTTGCAGCCAGGCGGGGTAGGCGGCGGCGCTGTCGGCGGGCAGGCTTTCGAGATAGGGAGACAGGGAGAGTTTGTCGAGGCGCAGGTCGGCATTGAGGCGGGCGGGCTGTTTGTCGGCGGCGGGGGTGTAGGCGGCTTTGAGGGCGAGGGCTTCGCGGTCGAGCTGTCCTTTCAGACGGCCTTCCCAAGAGCCGTTGCGGTATGTCCACGAGCCGTCGAGTTCGCTGACGAGGCGGGGGCGGGGGTTGCCGGTGAGGTTGTCGAGGCGGGTGGTGAGTTTGAGGGCGGGCAGCACCCAGTCGGCGCCGCTGCGGTTGACGGCGGTGTCGAGTGTGAAGGCGGTTTGTGTGGCGGCGGTTTTGCGGCTGCCGTTGAGGAGCGCCTGTTCGACGGCCAGCGAGCCGGGGCGCAGGGCGATGTCTTTGGCCGAGAGGGTGGCGTCCCACTGCGCGTCGTCCCATTGCGCGGTGAGCACGGCGTTGGCGGAGCGGGCGGACAGTCCGCCGTCGGCGGCGTTGAGCGCGGGCGCTTCGGCGTTCAGGTGGAGTTTGTAGGCGGGGATGTCGAGCTGCAAACCGGCTTGGGTGAAGCGGATATTGTTGCCGCGCCGCTGCCAGAGGGTGTCGGCGGTGAAACGGAAGGCCAGTTCGGCGTCGCGGTAGCGGCTGCTGCCGGTGAGCGCCATTTCGGGCATCTGCCAGCTGCCGCCGCTGCGGTGGAGCACGCCTTGCAGTTTCCATTGGGCTTCGTTTTCCCACAGCGGGGTTTTCAGACGGCCTTCCGCTTTGATTTGGGTTTGTTCGTCGTCGGCGTTGTTGATGTTGAGGCCGACGCCTTCGAGAACGTGCCGGTGCTGCGGCGTGTCGACCAGCACGCGCCCGTCTTCGACGATGATGCGGTCGACTGCCGCGCCGCTCTGTTTCGCCAGCAAATCGCGCACGTTCCATCCGCCCGCCGCGTCACGCGTCAGGAAAACGACGGGGCGGACGAACACCCATTTTTCTATCCTCGGCTCGCCGAAAAGACTCGCCCAGCCGACGCCCAGCCGCATTTCTTCGGCACGCATTTGTGTGCCTGCGCCGCCGGGCTGCGTCAGCTCTACCTGTTTGAGCGTCACCGTCGGGCGCGGAAAAATGGCGGTGGACACGCCGTTTTCGACAAAACGCACGCGCCGCCCCGTTCCGGCCACCGCTTCGTCTGCCGCGCGCCGCAGGTTTTCCGGCGAAAAAAGCCAAGAGAGCAGGAAATATTTTGCCGCGAAGGCCGACGCGAACAGCAGCGTGCCGCCGCTGATGAGTTTCATCCAGAATTTACCCGATTGCAGACGTTTCATATCCCGTGCCGATGGTGCAAAAAACAGCGGCGGAGTATAGCAGATTGCGCCGCGCCTTTTTCAGACGGCCTCGGCATCTGCCCGGGCGGCGCAAAAGGCCGTCTGAAAAGACAGAGACGCGCCGTTTGAGGCATAAGGCCGTCTGAAAGGCGGCGGTTTCGACTCCGCTTTCAGACGGCCTTTGCATCCTGTGCTACCATCGGCGGCCTTATTCCGCAGGAGCAGCCGAACCATGATTATCGTGATGCACAAACACGCGCCCGCAGAAGCCGTGGCCGCCGTTATCGGATTCATCCGCAGCAAAGGCCTGCGAGAGCACGTTTCACGCGGCGACGAGCGCACCATCATCGGCGCGGTGGGCGACGAGCGCGTGTTCCAACCGCAGGAAATCGAAGCCCTGCCCCACGTCGAACGCGCCATCCGCGTGCTTTCCGACTGGCGCATCATCAGCCGCGAAACCCAGGCCGAAGACAGCGTGATTACCGTGCGCGGCGTTGCTTTCGGCGGCGCGAAAATCCTGTCCGTCACCGCCCTGCCCGACCGCACCGACGCCGACGCACTCTTTCTCGACCCCTTCCGCCTGCCCGCCAGCCCCTACGCCGAGCAACAGCCGCCGAACGAAAAAGAACAAATCCGCCTGCTGCGCGAGAGCACCGCCGCCAACCATGCCGCAGGCCGCCCCGTGCTGGTACGCATCCGCGACGTGCGCCAAATCGAAACCTCCCTGCAGGCCGAAGCCGACATCCTCTATCTCGGCGGAGAACTGATGGCCAACCGCGCCCTGCAGGACGAAACAGGCCGTCTGAACACCCCTCTGGTGCTGTGCAAAGACAAACACCACACCGCCGACGAATGGCTCACCGCCGCCGAACACATCGCTCTCAAAGGCAACCGCCAAATCATCCTCGGCGAAAGCGGTACACTTAGTTTTTCTGCCAACCATCCGCACCGCCTCGACACCGAAGCCGTTGTCCGCGCCCGCCACCTCTGCCGCCTGCCCGTGCTTGCCAACATCACCCGTCTGCACCACAACGACATGCCGCAGGAAATCCTCCTCAAACTCGCCTGCGCCGCAGGCGCGAACGCCGTCGTCCACACCCTGAACACAAGCATCCGTTAATATCGAACCGCCGTCCGCGTCAGGCAGCGGAAACTCGGTGCAAAGGCCGTCTGAAAACGCAGAAAGAGCAAGGCTTTCCCGCGCTTCAGACGGCATCATTGCATTTGTTTATCACAATCCTTTTCACACTGTAAAACCCCCTGCCCTTCGTATTCCTATTTACCAAGATTTGGTTTATAGTTCGGCCACTACTGCAAACTACATTTGCAGTGTTTCAGAAGAAAAACAGCCAAGGAACAATATTATGTTAGAAACTTACCGCAAAGCCGCCGCAGAGCGCGAATCCCTGGGCATCCCCGCCCTTCCCCTCACCGCACAGCAAACCGCCGATCTGGTGGAGCTGCTGAAAAATCCCCCCGCCGGCGAAGACCATGAATTTTTGGTCGAACTGCTTGCCCACCGTGTGCCGCCGGGCGTGGACGACGCTTCCAAAGTCAAAGCCTCTTTCCTTGCCGCCGTTGCCGAAGGCAGCGCCGCAAGCCCGCTGATTTCCCCCGAATACGCCACCGAACTCTTGGGCACCATGCTCGGCGGCTACAACATCCATCCCCTAATCGAGCTGTTGGACAACGACAAGCTCGCCCCCATCGCCGCAGACGGCCTCAAACACACGCTGCTGATGTTCGATTCTTTCCACGACGTGCAGGAAAAAGCCGAAAAAGGCAATCCGCATGCCAAAGCAGTTTTGGAATCTTGGGCCAACGCCGAATGGTTTACCGCGCGCGAAAAAGTGCCGGAAAAAATCACCGTTACCGTATTCAAAGTCGATGGCGAAACCAATACCGACGATCTCTCCCCCGCGCCCGACGCATGGAGCCGCCCCGATATTCCGCTGCACGCGCTGGCGATGCTGAAAAACCCGCGCGAGGGCATCAATCCCGACAAACCGGGCGAAGTCGGCCCGATCAAACTCTTGGAAGAGCTTAAAGCCAAAGGCCATCCCGTGGCTTATGTCGGCGATGTGGTCGGTACCGGCTCTTCTCGCAAATCCGCCACCAACTCGGTGATTTGGCACACCGGCCAGGACATTCCGTTTGTACCGAACAAACGCTTCGGCGGCGTGTGCCTCGGCGGCAAAATCGCACCGATTTTCTTCAATACGCAAGAAGACTCGGGCGCGCTGCCGATTGAAGTGGACGTATCCGCGCTGAAAATGGGCGACGTGGTCGATATCCTGCCTTACGAAGGCAAAATCGTGAAAAACGGCGAAACCGTTGCCGAGTTTGAACTGAAATCGCAAGTGCTGCTCGACGAAGTGCAGGCCGGCGGCCGCATCAATCTGATTATCGGCCGCGGCCTGACTGCCAAAGCGCGCGAAGCGCTCGGCCTGCCCGCTTCCGAGGTTTTCAGGCTGCCTCAAGCGCCTGCCGCAAGCAATGCAGGCTTTACGCTGGCGCAAAAAATGGTCGGCCGCGCCTGCGGTCTGCCCGAAGGAGAAGGCGTGCGCCCCGGCACTTACTGCGAACCGCGCATGACTACAGTAGGCTCGCAGGACACCACCGGCCCGATGACGCGCGACGAACTCAAAGACCTCGCCTGTCTGGGTTTCTCCGCCGACATGGTGATGCAATCGTTCTGCCACACCGCCGCCTATCCGAAACCCGTTGACGTGAAAACGCATAAAGAGCTGCCTGCGTTTATTTCCACGCGCGGCGGCGTGTCGCTGCGTCCGGGCGACGGCATCATTCATTCGTGGCTCAACCGACTCTTGCTGCCCGATACCGTCGGCACCGGCGGCGACAGCCATACCCGTTTCCCGATTGGCATTTCTTTCCCTGCCGGTTCCGGTTTGGTGGCCTTTGCCGCCGCAACGGGCATGATGCCGCTGGATATGCCGGAAAGCGTGTTGGTACGCTTCTCAGGCAGCCTGCAACCGGGTGTGACCCTGCGCGATTTGGTCAATGCGATTCCGCTATATGCCATCAAGCAAGGCTTGCTCACCGTGGCCAAAGCCGGCAAGAAAAATATTTTCTCCGGCCGCATTCTGGAAATTGAAGGCCTGCCTGATTTGAAAGTGGAACAAGCCTTTGAATTGACCGACGCATCCGCCGAACGTTCCGCTGCAGGCTGCACCGTGAAGCTCAATAAAGAGCCGATTATCGAATACATGAAATCCAATATCGTGTTGATGAAAAACATGATTGCCGACGGCTATCAAGACGCGCGTACGCTGGAACGCCGCATTAAAGCGATGGAAAACTGGCTGGCGAATCCACAACTGCTCGAAGCGGATAAAGATGCCGAATACGCCGCCGTGATTGAAATCAATATGGACGACATTAAAGAGCCAATTATCGCCTGCCCGAACGACCCGGACGATGTGTGCTTTATGTCCGAAAAATCCGGCACGGTCATCGACGAAGTGTTTATCGGCTCGTGCATGACCAACATCGGCCATTACCGCGCCGCGTCCAAGCTGCTGGAAGGCAATAGCGACATCCCCGTACGCCTTTGGGTGGCGCCGCCGACCAAAATGGATGCGCACCAGCTTTCGGACGAAGGCCATTATGGCGTACTCGGCCGTGCCGGTGCACGCTTGGAAATGCCGGGCTGCTCATTGTGCATGGGCAACCAAGCGCGAGTACACGAAGGTGCAACGGTCATGTCCACTTCTACTCGGAACTTCCCGAACCGACTGGGCAAAAACGCCAATGTATTCCTAGGTTCCGCAGAGTTGGCCGCCATTTGTTCCAAACTCGGCAAAATCCCGACCGTTGAGGAATACCAAGCCAATATCGGCATCATCAACGAACAGGGCGACCAGATTTACCGTTATATGAATTTCAACGAAATCGACGAATATAACAAAAAAGCCGAAGCAGTAAACGTGTGAGCTGCAGACCTTTCAGACGGCCTCAATGGTTGCTAAAAGGCCGTCTGAAAACCCGAAACAGCAAACGGAACAACACAGCTTGTTCCGTTTTTTCTTGCCCGCAACACAGCCAAAAGGCCGTCTGAAACGCCCGCACCGACAGGGTTTTCAGACGGCCTCATCCATGCCCCGCCCCGACAAAATCGGGTACAATCCGCAGCTTTACGACCACCAACCGAATTCCCATCATGCTCGAAAAAGACCACCTCGACAAAACCCAATTCGCCGACAACCACTTCATCCGCACCATCATCGAAGACGATCTCAAAAGCGGCAAGCACACCGCCATCCAAACCCGTTTCCCGCCCGAGCCCAACGGCTATCTGCACATCGGCCACGCCAAATCCATCTGCCTGAATTTCGGTTTGGCCTATGTTTACGACGGCCTGTGCAACCTGCGTTTTGACGACACCAATCCCGAAAAAGAAAATCAGGAATACGTTGATTCTATTAAGGAAGATGTCAGCTGGCTGGGTTTCGAGTGGGCGGGCGAGCCGCATTACGCCTCGGATTATTTCGACCGCCTGTTTGACTACGCCGTCGGCCTGATTAAAGACGGCAAAGCCTATGTTGATGATTTGACTGCCGAAGAAATGCGCGAATATCGCGGCACACTCACCGAGCCGGGCAAAAACAGCCCCTACCGCGAACGCAGCGTCGAAGAAAACCTCGATCTCTTTATGCGCATGAAAAACGGCGAATTCCCCGACGGCAGCAAAACCCTGCGCCTGAAAATCGACATGGCTTCGGGCAACGTCAATATGCGCGACCCCGTGATTTACCGCATCCGCCGCGCCCACCACCACAACACCGGCGACAAATGGTGCATCTACCCGATGTACGACTACACCCACGCCATCTCCGACGCCATCGAAGGCATCACCCATTCCCTGTGCACGCTCGAATTTGAAGCCCACCGCCCGCTGTATGACTGGGTGCTCGACAACATCCCCGCGCCGCACCCCACCCGCCCGCGCCAATACGAATTTTCGCGCTTGGAACTCCTGTACTCCATCACGTCCAAACGCAAGCTCAACCAGCTCGTTTCAGACGGCCACGTTTCAGGCTGGGACGACCCGCGCATGCCCACCATCTCCGGTATGCGCCGACGCGGCTACACCCCCGAAGGCCTGCGCCTGTTTGCCAAACGCGCCGGCATTTCCAAATCCGAAAACATCATCGACATGAGCGTACTCGAAGGCGCCATCCGCGAAGAGCTGGAAAACTCCGCCCCGCGCATGATGGCCGTGCTCAACCCGCTCAAAGTTACCCTGACCAACTTCGACCCCGCCCAAGCGCAAAGCCGCTACGCGCCCTACCATCCCAACCACGAAGAAATGGGCGGCCGCGAACTGCCGATTTCGCAAACGCTTTACATCGAAGCCGACGACTTCGCCGAAAACCCGCCCAAAGGCTTCAAACGCCTCGTCACCGGCGGCGAAGTGCGCCTGCGCCACAGCTACGTGATGCGCTGCGACGAAGTCGTCAAAGATTCAGACGGCCACGTTGTCGAACTCAAATGCAGCCTTGATTACGACACCCTAGGCAAAAACCCCGAAGGCCGCAAAGTGAAAGGCGTCATCCACTGGCTCTCCGCCGAACACGCCGTACCCGCCACCGTGCGCCTGTACGAGCGCCTGTTCACCGAGCCCCGCCCCGACGCCGTGCGCGGCGCAGACGGCGAATACCTGCCCTTCACTAACTTTCTCAACCCCGAATCCGTGCGCGAAATCCAAGCCTGGGTCGAAGCATCCGCCAACGATTTGCCGCCCGAAAGCCGCTGGCAGTTTGAACGGCTGGGCTATTTCGTTACCGACCGCAAAGACCACCGCCCCGAGCAACCCGTGTTCAACCGCACAGTAACGCTGAAAGATTCTTGGCAGCCCAAGTAATCTGTTTGCAGCAGCTGCACTGAAAAGCCGTCTGAAAACTTGAAATTCGGTTTTCAGACGGCCTTTGTTGATAAAGGATTGAGATGGAACGTTATTCCGTACATTTGAAACTGCTGGGAATGGCGGTGTTGTGGGGCGCGTCTTGGCCGATGGGGCGGATGCTGGGGCAGTCGCTGCCGCCGCTGACGGGCGGGGCGGTTCGGTTTGTATTGGCTTCGGTTTTGCTGTTGGGCTGGTTGTTTGCGCGCAGCAGGTTTGTAACCTTGGCGGCTTTGTCGGCACGGCAATGGCTGGGCTTGACGGTAGCCGCTTCCGTCGGGGTGTGCGGCTATGCGGTGTTTTTCATGCTGGGTTTGCAGGCAATGCCGGCGGGTAAGGCGGCAGTGGTTGTGGCGGTAAATCCCGTGCTGACGCTGCTGCTGGCGGCTTGGCTTTTCGGCGAGCGTTTAAACGCGAAGATTTTGGCGGGTATGCTGCTGGCGGTTTTTGGCGCGATAACGGCGGTCACGCAAGGACAGCCGTTGACGGTATTGTCGGGCGGCATCAAGGCGGGGGAGTGGCTGATTTTCGGCTGCGTGGTCTGTTGGGCAGCTTATACCTTAATCGGACGCGCGGTTTTGCGCGGTATAGATGCGCTGACGGTAACGGTGGCAACTTCGCTTATCGGCGCGTTGATGTTGACGGTGGTGGCGTTGTGGGTCGATGGATTGCCGTTTGAGGCAATGGCGGCGATGGATGCACGCGGTTGGACGGCATTGGCGTGGCTGGTCATCGGCGCGACGGTATTGGCTTACGCGTGGTATTTTGAAGGCGTGAAGACTTTGGGTGCGGGCAGCGCGGCGGCGTATATTACGCTCGTGCCGATTTTCGGTATGCTCAGCTCGGCGTGGGTTTTGGGCGAACCTTTGCATATTTCTCTGGTTGCGGGCTGCGCGGCAGCGGTCGGCGGCATGACGTTGATGCGGTACGGGCAGAAGGCCGTCTGAAATTTTTGTTCGGGCATTTTTACTTTATTGAAATTGGGTTTCAGACGACCTTTTATTTAGGGGCTGTACTAGCCGTAAGTCGGGCATTTATGCCCGACAAACACCGGCAAATTTGAAAAATGTCGGGCATTTATGCCCGACCTACCTACTGAAAAGAGATTTTCAGACGGCCTTCAGCCTTAAAGCAGCCTGAAAACATCCACCAACCCCATACAAGGAAAACAATATGAAACTTCCCGCCCGCGCCGCCCTGATCGGCAGCCTGTCCCTGCTCCTGGCCGCCTGCGCCGCCAAACCCATTGAAGTCAGCATGCAGGCCGCGCGCAACGCCGACTACGGCCGCTACCCCAAAGACTACCAACAGCACATCCGCAGCTATCTGGACGAAAACCTGCGCGATGCGGGCAGCGCGAAAATCCGCATCACCACCCCGCCGCGCAAAGTGCTCCGCCTCAGTAACCAGGGCGTGCAAGGCAGCGGCCGCGCCGGCTGGGATGCCTTCTACCTGGCCTGCGCCGACGTCAACGCCAAAAACGCCTACGGCGGCTACACCGGCTGGCAGACCAAAATGTTCCGTTTTAAAAACAACACAATAGAAGGCAATCCTACAGGCGCTTACGCCGCCTGCACCAGCAAAGACGAAATCTACATCGACACCACCCTCATCTTCGGCGGCGACCAAGTAAATATCGTCCCCTAAGCGGAAACCCGCAGCAGCAGGGTGTGTTGACATTCAACTTTTAAAGTAAGGTAGGTCGGGCATTTATGCCCGACATTTGTCAAATCTGCCGCTGTTTGTCGGGCATCAATGCCCGACCTACTACTGAAAAGAGATTTTCAGACGAACTTCAGCCTTAAAGCAGCCTGAAAACATCCACCAACCCCATACAAGGAAACCAATATGAAACTCCCCACCCGCGCCGCCCTGCTCGCAGCCTGTCCCTGCTCTTGGCTGCCTGCGCCAGCCCGATGGTCGATATCAGCATGCAAAGCATCCGCAGCGCCGACTACGGCATTTATCCGAAAGACTACCGTCAGCGTATCCGGCAACATCTGAACAAAACCCTGCTCGATGCCGGCAGCGCGCGGGTCAATATCACCATGCCGTCGAAAAAAGTATTTGAAATTACGAGGGATTTTAATCCACGACGGGGCGATTATCTGGAAACCCGCCCCTATTATCTCGTTTGCATTGAAATCAATGCCAAAAACGCTTACGGCGGCTACACCGGTTGGCAGACGCAAACTTACGAGTTTGAAAACGGCCGGATGAAATCCGACGCCGTCGTGTCAACCCGCGTATGTGACAGCAAAGACGATCCCTATATCGATAACCGCGACCCTTATGAGCGGATGAATATTCTTCCGTAGGATTTGTCGGCCGGAAAAGCAGCCTGAAAAACCGACAGGCCGTCTGAAACCCGCAAACCGTGTTTTCAGACGGCCTTTTGCCGATGCGGATGGCCGCAGCTTCACATTCGTCAACACTATTCACGCGTTTGTGCCCGCAGGGATACAAGCGAAAGCGGTTTCAAAGCCCGTCCAAACGCAAATCCGCCAAATCCCTGTTTGGGCGGCGGGGGTAAAACTGCTATCATCCGCCCTGTTTTCCTATTCGCCGGAACAGCGCTTTCAGACGGCCTCCATGCCGTCTGAACGTTTTCCGCCAAAGAAAGAACCGCCATGAGAAACACCGTCCGCCTCTCCCTTGCCGCCCTGATACTCGCCGCCTGTACGACGGAGCAGCCCGTCGAACCCGTCAGGCAGGGAACGGAAGCACAAGCAGGCAACGGCTTCGGTCTGCCCACCGTGCGCAGCGGTGAAAGCCCCGCCAAAACCCTCGACGACTACGCGCGCTACGAAGGCGTGATGCGCGCCGCCAAAGCGGGCGACGACATCCAGCCCGCCCAATTCCTTGCCGGGCAGAGCGCCAGCGCGATGGGCGAAAACGTCCGCAACGAATGGCTCAAAAGCCTGGCGCGGCGCGGCAGCTGGCAGACCTTCCAAAGCGAATACGCCAAACTCGAACCCGAAGGCCGCAGCCGCGAAGTGCGCTGCCACGCGGAAAACTTTGCCGACAGCGGCATGGCGGCCGAACTCGTGCGCGAAACCGGCCGCCTGCCGCAGGGCTGCACCGCGCTGGTGGAAGCGCGGGCGGCACAAGGCCGTCTTAATCCTGCCGACGCATGGCGGCGCGTGCGCGGCCTGATTGCCGCCAACCAAACCACCGACGCGGCCAACCTCGCCGCAGCCCTCGGCAGCCCCTTGGGCAGCAGCGGACAAGGGGCGCAGGAAAACCTGTTGCGCGACATCATCGGCGCGGCGGCGCAGAAAGCGCCCGCGGCGGCGGCAGGCCGTCTGAACGCGCTCGAAGGCAGCCTCACGCGCGAACAGGCAGGCTTTGCCTGGGGCGTGCTCGGCCTGCGTCAGGCCAAAAACCAAAACTTCGCCGGCGCCCTCGCCTACTACGCCCGTTCCGAGCGCAAACAGCTCACCGACGAACAGCTCGAATGGTATGCCCGCTCGGCCTTGCGCGTGCAGGACTGGCCGCTGCTGGCCTCCGTGATCGGAGACATGCCGGAAAAACTGCGGCAAGACCCCGCCTGGCTCTACTGGCTCGGCCGCAGCCTGGCCGCGCAGGGAAACCGCAGCGAAGCGCAAAACCTTTACCGCCGCGCCGCCGAAAGCGGCCGCAATTTCTACGCCCTCTTGGCTGCCGAAGAAACCGGCGGCCGCGTCAACACCCGCAACACCGCCGCCGCCACGCCGGCACGCGATTTACAGACGCTGGCGCGTGACGGTGCCATCGCCCGCGCACTCACCCTGTTCCAGGCATCGGGCGGCAACATTGCCATGCGCCGCGCCGCGCAGGCCGAATGGCGCTATGCCACCCGCGCCTTCAACGACGGCGCCAAGCTCGCCGCCGCGCGGCTGGCCGCCGACCACGGCTTTTACGAAATGTCCATCCACTCGGCCGACAACACCTACGGCAAGCTCGACTACACCTTGCGCTACCCCGCCCCCTTCCGCGACACCGCCACCCGCTACGCCGCCGAAGCGGGCGTCGACCCGGCCTGGGTCTACGGCCTGATCCGTCAGGAAAGCCGCTTTATGATCGGGGCGCAATCGGGCGTCGGCGCACAGGGGCTGATGCAGGTGATGCCCGCCACCGCCCGCGAAATCGCCCGCAAAACGGGAATGTCCGACAGCGAGCTCTACACCACCGACGGCAACATCCGCATGGGCACATGGTATTTGGGCGACGCCAAACGCCGCCTGCAAAACAACGAAGTGATGGCCACCGCAGGCTACAACGCCGGCCCCGGTCGCGCCCGCCAATGGCAGGCCGCTTTACCGCTGGAAGGCGCAATCTACGCTGAAACCATCCCCTTCGACGAAACGCGCGACTACGTTAAAAAAGTGATGGCCAACGCCACCTACTACGCCTCGCTGTTCAACGAGCCGCAAACCTCGCTCAAACGCCGCATGGGCGTTGTGCCGGGAAAAATGTAAGGGCGGCGCACCCCATCTGCTCCTCAAACCAATCATCTGAATCCGAGAAAGACCATCTATGACCTGGGAAACCGTAATCGGCTTGGAAATCCACGTCCAGCTCAATACACAATCCAAAATTTTCAGCGGCGCGAGCACCGCCTTCGGCGCCGAGCCCAACGCACACGCCAGCGTGGTGGAATGCGCGCTGCCGGGCACGCTGCCGGTGATGAACCGCGAAGTGGTGGAAAAAGCGATTAAGCTCGGCTTGGCACTGAATGCCAAAATCAACCAGAAAAACGTGTTCGACCGCAAAAACTATTTCTATCCCGATCTGCCCAAAGGCTACCAAATCAGCCAGTTGGACTTACCGATTGTCGAACACGGCAAACTGGAAATTGTCGTGGGCGACGAAGTGAAAACCATCAACGTAACCCGCGCCCACATGGAAGAAGACGCGGGCAAATCGGTGCACGAAGGCTTGAACGGTGCCACCGGCATCGACCTGAACCGCGCCGGTACGCCGCTGTTGGAAGTGGTGTCCGAACCCGAAATGCGCTCCGCTGCTGAAGCCGTGGCCTACGCCAAAGCCTTGCACGGCCTGGTTACTTGGCTGGATATTTGCGACGGCAATATGGCCGAGGGCTCGTTCCGCGTCGATGCCAACGTGTCCGTGCGCCCCAAAGGGCAGGCGGAATTTGGTACGCGCCGCGAGATTAAGAATTTGAATTCATTCCGCTTTTTGGAGCAGGCGATTAACTACGAAGTAGAAGCGCAAATCGAGATTTTGGAAGACGGCGGCAAGGTGCAGCAGGCGACCATGCTGTTTGATCCCGACAAGGGCGAAACCCGCGTGATGCGCCTGAAAGAAGACGCGCACGACTACCGCTATTTCCCCGACCCCGACCTGCTGCCCGTAATCATTTCAGACGGCCAAATGGACAAAGCCCGCGCCGCCATGCCCGAGCTGCCTAAAGAAATGGCGGCGCGTTTTGTAAACGAGTTCGGCGTAAGCGAATACGACGCGCGCCTGCTGACGGCAAGCCGTGCCCAAGCCGCCTTTTTTGAAACCACCGCCCAAAGCAGCGGACAAGGCAAGCTGGTTGCCAACTGGATGAACGGCGAGTTGGCGGCGACGCTGAACAAAGAAGGCTTGGAGCTGGCGCAAAGCCCGATTACCGCCACGCGCCTTGCCGCGCTGGTGGGCAAAATCGCCGACGGCACATTAAGCAGCAAGCTGGCGAAAAAAGCCTTTGAAGCGATGTGGGCGGAACCCGAAGCCACAATCGAACAAATCATTGAAAAACATGGTTTGGTGCAAATCACCGACAGCGGCGCGATTGAAGCGATGGTGGACGAAGTGCTCGCCAACAACGCCAAAGCGGTGGAACAGTTTAAAGCGGGCAACGAAAAAGCGCTGAACGCGATTGTCGGGCAGGTGATGAAAGCCAGCAAAGGCAAGGCGAATCCCGCGCAGGTGCAGGAGTTGGTGAAAGCCAAGCTGGGGTGATGCAGCCTGAAAGCCCAAAGGCAGCCTGAAACCGTTTTCAGGCTGCCTTTGGTACAAGTCTGAAACGTGCTGACTGTTTTGCCGATAATTTTTCAGGCTGCCTGATATAGCGAGTCAAGATGAAAAGATACAAAGCAGCAAACCGCAGACAATACACACGCACGAAAAGACGCAGCAACGCCGCAGATTTTGTGTTGGCTCTATAATTTTAAGAACCGTGGATTAAATTATGAATGTAAACAAAGATTTTTTTCTTGCAAGAGACGGCCATCCGAGCCTGAAACAGTTTTATTTTATTGGCGCGCCATTTGAAAAAGCACTGGATCTCTATTTGAAAAGATTAATGGATTTAAGCGAATTTTATCAGAATTTAAAACCGAAACTATCGTATTTGGATGAGGGATATACCCTCAGTCAGAAATTGGATTTCTTGAATCCGCTTGAGATTACCGGATCATCCAAATATTTATTATTGGAAACACAGTCTGATTGGTCATTGCTAATAGGTAATAACCGGAACGGCACAGACTTTTCAAGTGTGCCGTATCTAGCCTTGCTGTGGAAAATCCAATTATTCACTATGTACTTACGCCCCTATTTTGGCAAAGACGAATTCGGTGCGGTCTCATTTACCCTGTATGAGGGCAGCAAACAGGTTTCCCGTCATGACTGCGAAACCAGAAATGTTATGCTGCATAAAGAAACCAGTCGTGTCGAGTTTATGGAATATGGCACGCCGCTGCCGTTTGAACAAACAGAAAAATACACCGAAAGATTCAAAAAGAACAGGCTAACTGTGGAGATGGTCGAAGAATATTGCAAACATTTAGGCATTTCATTATTTGATTTGGACTTCTACCAGTCTAAAGCTGCCCTAATTGAGATATTGAGAAACAAATAACTTTCGTCTTTTTAAAAAAGCAACCTGAAAGCTGTTTCTAGCGTTTTCAGGCTGCCTTTGCGACAAAAGGAGACGGCAATGAAAGCAAACCAACCGTCCGATATGTGGAAAACCGCACTGAAAATCGCCTATCGCCTGTCTGTTTTGCTACCTGTTTCCTGGTTGGCATGGCATGGTGACGCGGCGGCGGCATAACGCTTGCCCTGCATGTGCCGCTGGCGATAGCGGTATTTTTGATGCTGCAAAACGCGTTTGTCATGCCCTTATCCACGATTGATTCGCAGCGGCATGATGCCGAGCCGCGCCATTTTTCGTCCATGCCATTGGTGGGCGAAATCATGGTTTATCTTTTCAAAATGGCGATGGCGCAAGCGCAAAAATGGCAGCCAAACCATGATTGGCTAGACGTGTAGGCTTGGGTCTTGCTGCCCTTGGCGCTTGCATCTTGGCTGCTTGCGCCGCGGCTGTGGCATCGCTTGGCGAAATGATTTTTCAGGCAGCCTGAAAGCATTGCAAACCCGTTTTCAGGCTGCCTTTGCGACAAAGGAGACGGCAATGAAAGCAAACCGGCAAACCCTGCTGCGCTACCTGCCGCTGGCGCTGTGGCTGCTGATGCTGGCGGCAAACGTGGTCAATGTTTACCTTAACGAGCAATATTGGGCGGCACAGCCGCCGTCCGATTACGCCGCGCAGATGCGGTTTGAAGCGCGCTTGGCATTTGCCCTGATACTGATTTATCTCAGTTTCCCACTCGGCACCGCTGCCGTCTTTTTGCTCTCGTGGCTGACGGAGTGGCTACTGCCCCAATACTGCATGTCGGACAATCCCTACCTTGCCACGGAAGCCTTGGTCTGCGTGCTGTGCTGCAATGGTATGTGGTGCTGCCGCGCCTGTTTCGCCGCTGGAAACGGCGGCGCGATAAGGCAGCCTGAAAGCTGTTTCTGCCGTTTTCAGGCTGCCTTTGCCGCCCTGTCTGATGCTTACCGATAATACGAAAATCCCATATTTTTCTCTCTTTATCAAGCATATTGTCCGGCCTGCTGCTGTTTTGCCAAAGGCCGTCTGAATCCTTTCAGACGGCCTCTTTAACGGAAACCCCGCCATGCCTCCGATGCACAACCGTTTCGACGATTGGCTGACCCGCCGCCGGCCGCGCCCCGATTTGCGCGGCGGGCGGCGGTTTGCCGTCGAATTTTATTTTTTCGGTTTGAAAGAAGCGCGCGCCTGCCTGTTTGCCGGGCTGTTTTTCCTCGCCATGTTCGCCGTGCCGCGCGGCGGGCTGTTCGGCGTCGCCCGCTATGACGTGCTGCTGGTGTTCGCGCTGGCGGTTCAGACGGCCATGTTGGCGCTGAAACTGGAAACGTGGGACGAAGTGAAGGCTGTTACCCTGTTTCATATCGTCGGCTTTGTGCTCGAACTCTTCAAAACCTCGTCGGCCGTCGGCTCGTGGAGCTATCCCGATCCCGCGTTGAGCAAAATCGGCGGTGTGCCGCTGTTTGCCGGATTTATGTATGCGGCGGTTGGCAGCTACATCATTCAGGCGTGGCGGCTTTTCGATTTGAAAATCGAAAGCCATCCGCCCTATTGGCTGGCGACGCTGTGCTCGCTGCTGATTTACGTCAATTTTTTCAGCCACCACTACATCGGCGACTACCGCTGGTATCTCGCCGCCTTCGCCCTCGGCCTCTACGCCCGCACCTCGGTGCGCTTCACGCCCTACGATACCCCGCGCAAAATGCCGCTGCTGCTGGCCTTCGTGCTCATCGGCTTTTTTATTTGGCTGGCGGAAAACATCAGCACCTTCGCCGGCATCTGGCGTTATCCCAACCAAATCGGCGCGTGGTCGGCCGTGCACATCGGCAAATGGAGCTCGTGGGCGCTCTTGGTGATGATGACCTTCACCATCGTCGCCAATCTGAAACACATCAAGCGCACCATTGCCGTATCGAAGGATTAGGCCGTCTGAAAGGCTGAAAGATACAAAAAGGCCGTCTGAAACCCCGTTTTCGGGCCTTCAGACGGCCTCTGTGTTTCAGACGGCCTAATTTCGGTAATCCAACACAAAGCGCGCCCCTTCATCCTGCGCCAGCAGGCGCGCCAGAGCCGGCAGGTTGTCGCGAAGCTGTGCGGCCAGAAGATAGGGCGGGTTGATCAGGAACATGCCGCTGCCGTGCATTCCGAAGCCGTCGGCACGCGGCGTGGCGGCGTGCAGCTCGGCCAGCAGGTAATTGTCGGGCGACAGTTTTTTCAGCTGTTCGGGCAGGCGGCGGCTTTCTTCGCGGCTGAGGCAGGGATACCACAGCAGATAGCAGCCCTGCGCAAAGCGTTTTTGCGCCTCTTTCAGCGTCTGAACCACGCGCGCGTAGTCCTGTTTTTCTTCGTAGGACGGGTCGATTAACACCACGGCGCGGCGGGTCGGCGGCGGCAGCAGGGCAATCAGCCCTTTGAAACCGTCTTCCCGTTTGAGGATGCCGCGCCGTTTCAGCCCCGCCTCACGCATATTGTTTTCCAGCAGGGCAAAATCCGCCGGGTGCAGCTCGAAGAGGCGCAGCTTGTCGTCTGCGCGCGTTTGCGCCTGCGCCAGCCAGGGCGAGCCGCAATAGAGGCTTGCCTGCGGCAGGATGTCTTTCAGACGGCCTCGAAACTGCGCCAAAGGCTCGGGCAGAGCGTCCGCCGCCATCAGACGGGCAATGCCGTCGCGGTATTCGCCGACCTTCTGCGCCTCGCTACCGCCCAAGTCGTACAAACCCGCGCCGCTGTGCGTGTCGACATACCAATAGGGCTTGTCTTTGCGGTTGAAATAATCGAGCACCAGCCAGAGAACGAAATGTTTGAGCACGTCGGCATGGTTGCCCGCATGGAAGGCATGGCGGTAGCTGAGCATAGTAGGGAGGCCGTCTGAAAAAGAAAGGGGCGGATTTTACGGCAAGGGCGGCAAAAAGATAAGGCGGATAATAGGCTTGCCGCCGTTTCTGCTATAAAATACGCGCCTTTGATTTATTGATTTTTTCCTGTGCTTTTCAGACGGCCTAAGGCCGTCTGAAAGCCGTTTGACGAGACAAAACACACTATGAAAACCACCGAACTGCGCCAAAAATTCCTGCAATTTTTCCAATCCAAAGGCCACACCGCCGTCCGCTCGTCGTCATTAGTCCCCCACGACGACCCCACGCTGCTCTTTACCAACGCGGGCATGAACCAGTTTAAAGACGTATTTTTGGGCTTTGACAAACGCCCCTACACCCGCGCTACCACCGCGCAAAAATGCGTACGCGCAGGCGGCAAACACAACGACTTGGAAAACGTCGGCTACACCGCCCGCCACCACACCTTCTTCGAAATGATGGGCAACTTCTCCTTTGGCGATTACTTCAAACGCGACGCCATCCACTTCGCTTGGGAGTTCCTCACTTCCCCCGAATGGCTGAACATCCCCAAAGAAAAACTCTTGGCGACCGTGTATGCCGAAGATGACGAAGCCTACAACATCTGGCTGAACGAAATCGGTATGCCTGCCGAGCGCATCGTCCGCATCGGCGACAACAAAGGTGCGAAATACGCGTCCGACAACTTCTGGCAGATGGGCGACACCGGCCCGTGCGGTCCGTGTTCCGAAATTTTCTACGACCACGGCGAAGAAATTTGGGGCGGCATTCCCGGCAGCCCCGAAGAAGACGGCGACCGCTGGATTGAAATTTGGAACTGCGTGTTCATGCAGTTCAACCGTGACGAGCAAGGCAATATGAACCCGCTGCCCAAACCGTCCGTCGATACCGGCATGGGCTTGGAGCGCATGGCGGCCGTGATGCAGCACGTCCACAGCAACTACGAAATCGACCTGTTCCAAGACCTGCTCAAAGCCGTTGCCCGCGAAACCGGCGCACCGTTCAGCATGGACGAGCCGAGCCTGAAAGTGATTGCCGACCACATCCGCTCCTGCTCCTTCCTGATAGCCGACGGCGTGATGCCGTCCAACGAAGGCCGCGGCTATGTACTGCGCCGCATTATCCGCCGCGCCGTTCGCCACGGTTACAAACTCGGTCAGAAACAAGCGTTTTTCTACAAACTGGTGCCCGATTTGGTGAAAGCGATGGGCGACGCGTATCCCGAGTTGAAAGAAAAACAAGCCCAAATCGAAGAAGCCCTGAAAAACGAAGAAAGCCGCTTCGCCCAAACTTTGGAAACCGGCATGGCTTTGCTGGAAAATGCCTTGACCAAAGGCAGCAACAAACTGGACGGCGAAATTATCTTCAAACTCTACGACACCTACGGCTTCCCATACGATTTGACCGCCGACATCTGCCGCGAACGCAATATTGATTTGGACGAAGAAGGCTTCAACCGCGAAATGGAAGCCCAACGCGCCCGCGCCCGTGCCGCGCAAAACTTCAAAGCCAACGCCCAGCTTGACTACACCGGCGTGGACACCGAGTTCACCGGCTACGAAAAACGCAGCCAAGACACCAAAATCATCGCCTTATACAAAGGCAGCGAAGCCGTGGACGAACTCCAAGCAGGCGAAGCAGGCGTGGTCGTTTTGGAACAAACCCCGTTCTATGCCGAAAGCGGCGGCCAAGTCGGCGACGTAGGCTTCATCTTCGCAGGCGAAAACCGCTTCCGCGTCGAAGACACGCAGAAAATCAAAGCCGCCGTACACGGACAATTCGGCGCAGTCGTTTCAGGTCGTCTGAAAGTGGGCGATGCCGTATCCGCCGAAATCGACAACGACATCCGCAACAGCATCATGCGCAACCACAGCGTTACCCACCTGATGCACAAAGCCCTGCGCGATGTTTTGGGCGCACACGTCGAACAAAAAGGCAGCCTGCAAAACGCCGAGCTGACCCGCTTCGACATCTCCCATCCGCAAGGCATCAGCGCGGAAGAAATCGCCGAAGTCGAACGCCGCGTCAACGCCGCGATTATTGCCAACGTGCCCGTCAAAGTGGAAACCATGTCCATTGAAGACGCGCAAAAATCCGGCGCAATGATGCTCTTCGGCGAAAAATACGGCGACTTCGTCCGCGTGATTACCATGGGCGACTACTCCACCGAACTCTGCGGCGGCACCCACGTCGCCCGCACCGGCGACATCGGCTTCTTCAAAATCATCAGCGAAGGCGGCATCGCCGCAGGCATCCGCCGCGTAGAAGCCATCACCGGCCTTGCCGCACTGGCATGGGCGCAAAACCAAGAAAGCCTGATGAAAAACATCATCGCCGAAGTCAAAGCCCAAACCGAAAAAGACGTACTCGCCAAAATCCAAGCCAACGCCGCAAACGCCAAAGCCTTGGAAAAAGAGCTGGCAAAAGCCAAAGCCGAACTCGCCGTCCACGCAGGCGCCAAACTCTTGGACAACGCCAAAGACTTGGGCGCAGCCAAACTCGTCGCCGCCCAAATCGAAGCCGACGCAGCCGCCCTGCGCGAAATCGTTACCGATTTAACCGGCAAATCCGACAACGCCGTGATTCTTTTGGCGGCAGTAAACGACGGCAAAGTCTCCCTGTGCGCTGGTGTATCCAAACCGCTGACAAACAAAGTGAAAGCCGGCGATTTGGTCAAATTCGCAGCCGAACAAGTCGGCGGCAAAGGCGGCGGCAGACCGGATTTGGCACAGGCAGGGGGGACGGATGCTTCCCAAGTCAGCACAATGCTGGATTCGGCAGAAGGCTGGGTTAGAGAGAAGTTAGCTTAATCCTTTGATTAAATAAGAAAGGTCGTCTGAATTATTTCAGACGACCTCTGTTATAAATTGTTTGAAGGTAAGTAAATGCGTATTAGAAAAGGCCGTTATTTCCTCAGCCGAGTTGTAAAAATCAATCTTTCTCAGGAAAATTTGATAGATGCAATTTGTAATCCTGCAATTATCAAAATTGGAAAATATAACTGGACAATAACGGATATGGTAGACAAAAGGGATGATGAATCTTTACCTTTTATCTATGGTAGATTAGTTAAGTACGCCGATGATACTCAGGACGTAGTGGATGAATATAATCACACACAAGGCCAGTCAATGACAGCAAACCTTGTCAAGGCATCTTCCCCATTTGTTTATTTACCTAGATTTTCTGGATTGTGTTTCTTGCATGTATATAACGGTATAGAGTCCGAAACGTTTCCCCGTAGGTTTAAGAAAATTATAGAGGATGCTCGTAATTTAAAATATAACGATTTATTGATAGAGTGCGATGTAGATGCAATTTCTGATTACGCTTCTTTCCGTAATAAAATCATAATGATTAAAAAAATTACTCAAATTGAAGCTACCGTATCTCCCCCTAATCCTCTGTTTGGCAGAATTTGGAAATCTTTAAAAGAGACCTTGGAAAAAAGGAATACAAGTACACTTAGAATTAATGAGGAAAGCGAAAAAAGAGAAGGATTGAAAACAAATCTTCATGACTTAGTTAATAGTATTGAGAAAAATAATATATCTAATTACAAGCAAGAAGTTGCATTACCTGATGCTGCTATTCTTATGGCAGCAGATGGTTACGGTACAGGAAAAGTTGCAGGGGAGGATAATAATGGAGAAATAATAGAAGTAAGGACTAGAGATGTACAAAAAAGTTTTCTATTTGAAAAAGATCCATCCCCAGATTTCTTAGCACGAAAAGCTAATGAAGAATTTAT
The DNA here is from genome assembly GCF_044772855.1 of Neisseria sp. 23W00296. Lineage (NCBI taxonomy): Bacteria > Pseudomonadati > Pseudomonadota > Betaproteobacteria > Neisseriales > Neisseriaceae > Neisseria > Neisseria sp. 23W00296. Next base: position 1,832,798 of record NZ_CP173024.1, read on the forward strand.
AAAAGTTAGTGAAGAAAGAAAAATGGAGCATTAAATTTGAAAGAATTTATTAGAACATTTTTTATTAGTTTTGAATTTTTTACAATTTTATTCAGTATATTTGTATATATATTTTTTGGAGGAGTCTTAGGGAATTTGTTAAAGACGATAGCATTAAACGAAGATATGCTTAAATATATTTTGCCCATTCCAGTTGCAATATTCTGCTGGATTTTTAAGGATGGGGGAAAATTTCTCCTTCGTGATACAGAGTATGCAAAAATATTGGTTCACTTAGAAGAATATAAAAAATTAAAAATATGTTTTTATGTTGGCTTTATTTATGCGGTATCTTCGTTAATAATATGTATTATTTCCGCAGTAACTTATCAAAAGACGGCATTGCATACAATAGCTTTTTGTTGTGGCATACTAGTTTTATCAATTGTTGCAATTAGCTTTTATCTCGCTCATGGGGAGATAAAAGACATTTTTGTTAAAAACTCTTCATAATTGCGCATAAGGTTGTTTTGCTAAATCAACGAACTCACAGCAAGTGTGGTTTTGAGTAAGCCATAGCCTGCATTCCCACCAACCGCGTGCGTGGCTACGCCACACACCCTACGCATAAATTACAAGAAACCGAAAATTAATGTGTAGGGTGTGTGCGGTACGCACGCACGCGGTTTTGTTGTTACCGAATGATTCTAAACCATATCGTAATCCAGTCGGCAGCAAACGTAGCTTGGGTCATGACCCAACGAAATCCCCATATTGCCCGTAATCTCAAAGCCGTCTGAGAAATAATTTTCAGACGGCCTCTCTATCGAAAGCAGCCTGCACTTTCAAAAATCGAAGTGCAGGCTGCTTTTCATAAAAATTAGAAAAAAACGCGCAATATTTTTATACTGTACATCATGTAGCAGGCCGTACCTGCTCCCCTGCCAACTTATTGACTGAACGAACAGGAATAACATGCAGACCCCCTCTTCAGAAAAACCGACAGCCGATTATTCGCATCCGTGGCAATACTTTCTACTGGTGTACGCTTTGAGTGCGCCGTTTTGGCTACTGTCTTTGTTTCTCAAACACAGTCCTTTGCCTGATAATTTGCCGCTGACCGACATCGGCGCGGCGCTCACCCCGACGGTTGCCGCCGCGTTACTGCGTTACCGTGAGGGCGGAATGGTCGCGGTGCGCAGCCTGTTTGGCCGTGTGTTTGATTACGGGCGGATCAAGCATTCTGCCTATTTTTGGACGGCAATACTGATTTTTCCCCTGCTTTATCTGCTGACTTATGTCGCGATACGCCAAACAGGACAAACGATACCCACCTTCTCCGTATCGTTTGCGCCGCTTGCCGGTGCGTTCGTCATGTTCTTTATCGCGGCAGTTGCCGAGGAATTGGGCTATGCAGCCTACGCTACGGAAAGTCTGCAACGGCGTTTTACCCCGCTTGTTACGGCGCTGATTATCGGGGTGCCGTGGGCATTGTGGCATTTGCCGTCCATGATTACCGTGGGGCAGTCTGCCGAACTGATCGCATGGGGGCTGGCAGGGACGGTTGCCGTGAGGATTATCTATGTATGGCTGTATAACGGCAGCGGCGGTTCGGTATTTGTATTGATTGCGTGCCACACGGTTGCCAATACCGCGCGCACGGGCTTTCCGGGCGGACGGGCGGCATATGAAAACGGCAACGGTATGATTCCATACGGAGTTATCATCATTGCGGCGGCAATTGTGATGGTGTTTTGGCGTAAGGCGATGTGTTCATCTGATAGCAAGCAGGCGTAGGCCGGGCCATATTCCAACAAAACCTTCAATCCTGCCAAGATATTGGAATTTATCAATCCAACCTATGACGGCACGCCTTGGGTTAGAATAGGATTGTTTCGTTTGTAACCGGACAGGAGAAAACCATGAGAGTAACGAGTGCGGCCATTGTTAATGGTGAGTTTGAAGATAAATACGGCAAGCGGGGCGGGCAGTTTAGTCCGAACGGGATGCCGACTTATTCGGTGCCGTTTGAGATCAGCGGTGCGCCGGAGGGGACGAAATCGTTTGCCGTGGTGCTGGAAGACAAGGATGCCGTTACCGCCAGCGGTTTTGTGTGGATTCATTGGCTGATTGCCGATTTGACGCGCACGTCGGTGGCGGAAAACGACAGTATTTCGGCCACGGATTATGTGCAGGGCGCGAACAGTTGGGCGAGCGTGCTGGGCAAACTCAGTATCGAAGAGGCGTCAAGCTACGGCGGTATGGCGCCGCCCAACTGCCGCCACCGCTACGAGCTGATTGTTTATGCGCTCGACACCAAGCTCAATCTGCCGCAGGGCTTCCGTTTCAACGACTTGCACTTTGCGATGCAGGGCCATGTGTTGGCGAGTGCTTCGGTGATGGGCACTTATGATGTGTGAGGCCGTCTGAAAACAGGCGGTGCGGTCGCACCATGTTCCGAGAGGCCGTCTGAAAAGGTTTTCAGACGGCCTCCTGCGCTATAATCGGCTGCCTTTCGGCTGTGTGTTTCAGGCCGTCTGAAAGCGTTTCAGACGGCCTCTTCAAAAAGGAAAAAACATGATTACCCCCCAACAGGCCATCGAACGCCTGATCAGCAACAACGAGCTTTTCTACGACGAAATGACCGACCTGATGCGCCAAATCATGAGCGGCCAAGTCGCCCCCGAGCAGATAGCCGCCATCATGACCGGCCTGCGCATCAAAGTGGAAACCGTGTCGGAAATCACCGCCGCCGCCGCCGTGATGCGCGAGTTTGCCGCCAAAGTGCCCGTATCGGATGCGGAAAACCTGGTCGACGTGGTCGGCACGGGCGGCGACGGCGCGAAAACCTTCAATATCTCCACCACCGCCATGTTCGTTGCCGCCGCAGCGGGCGCGAAAGTAGCCAAACACGGAGGCCGCTCCGTTTCTTCGTCCAGCGGCGCGGCCGACGTGCTCGAAAGCATGGGCGCCAACCTCGGCCTGACGCCCGAACAAATCGCGCAGGGCATAGAACAAACCGGCATCGGCTTTATGTTCGCGCAAAACCACCACACCGCCATGCGCCACGTCGCCCCCGTGCGCCGCTCGCTGGGTTTCCGCAGCATTTTCAACATCCTCGGCCCGCTTACCAACCCCGCAGGCGCGGCCAACCAGCTTTTGGGCGTGTTCCATACCGACCTGTGCGGCATCCTGTCGCGCGTTTTGCAACAGCTCGGTTCGCGCCACGTCCTCGTCGTCTGCGGCAGCGACGGCCTCGACGAAATCACCCTCACCGGTAGCACCCGCGTGGCCGAACTGAAAGACGGCCGCATCAGCGAATACGACATCCGTCCCGAAGATTTCGGCATCGCCGCACGCCGCAACCTCGATGAAATCCGCGTTGAAGACAGCGGGCAGTCGCTGGCGAAAATGAACGAAGTGCTCGGCGGACAACACGGCGCAGCGCGCGACATCGTCCTGCTCAACGCCGCCGCCACCCTCTACGCGGGCAACACCGTCCCCGACATCGCCCAAGGCATCGAAGCCGCCCGCACCGCCATCGATTCGGGCAAGGCCGAAGCAAAACGGCAGGAGTTTCTGGCTTTCGGTCAGCAGTTTGCCTGACGGGTTTGCCGGTAGAAAAAGGCCGTCTGAAGATTTTCAGACGGCCTTTGGGCTTTCCATCCTTTTGTTTTGCCGACATCCATATTAAAAAAGCAAAAAGGCCGTCTGAAAACCCGAAATCAGCTTTCAGACGGCCTTTTTGTCTGCCCGCCCCACCCTTTCAGACGGCCTCTTCCGTTTCCCCCAAGCGATCGCGCAGCCACTGCTGTGCGGGGTCGGCATGGCTGCGTTCGTGCCAGACGAGAAGTTTGTCGTAGCTGCCGACGGCAAAAGGCAGATCGCGCACGGCAAGATCGGTTTCGTGCCGCACTAGGCGCGAGGGGACGACGGCGAACAAATCGCTTTGGCGCAAAATGGCGGGAATCTGCGCGAAGCCCTGCACGGATACGGCGACGCGGCGAGCGTGGCCGGTTTGCGCCAAGGCTTCATCGACTGCGCCGGAGAAGCCGCCGCCGTAAAACGAGCCGAGTATGAAATCTTGGGCGCAGAAGGTGTCGGTGTTCCAAGTTTGCTTTAAAACAGGGTGGTTGCGGCGCATGGCGCAGACGAAGTGTTCGCGGTAGAGCACTTTGTAGCGCAGCCTCTCGGGCGCGGCGACGTGGGCGGCAATCGCGGCATCCAGCGCGCCCTGCGAGAGCCGCTCTTCCATCTGCTCGTGTTGCAGGCTGAAAATGCGGTTTTCACGTTGGGCGCAAGGGTTTGGATTTTCTGTAAAAACGGCAGCGCAATCGAGGCAAAAGCGTTGTCGGTAATGCCGATTTTAAACACGGTATCCAGCGCGGCGGGGTCAAATGCGGCAGGTTGAACCAGCGCGTCGATGTCGCTCAAAATCCGCGCCAGCGGTGCGGCCAAAGCGCGGGCGCGCTCGGTAGGCACCATGCCCTGCGGCGTGCGCACCAAAAGCGGGTCGTCAAAATGATGGCGCAAACGCGCGAGCATGCCGCTGACCGCCGGCTGCGTAAGCGACAAACGCGCCGCCGCGCGGGTAACGCTCTGTTCTTCAATCGGGCGTGCAGGGTTTTGAGCAGGTTTAAATCGAGATTGGCGGGCATGGAGGGGTTTCCGTGGTGGGGTGGGCTGCCGCGTTTTCAGGCTGCCTTGTGCGTTTCCAAAACCAAATGCAAACATAAGGCCGTCTGAAAACCGGTTTGAGCTTTTCAGACGGCCTTTGGCATCAGCAGACAAACGCATCAGATTTCGCCGAACGGATTAAACAGCGGCACCTGCAAATCGGCAAAATCCCGCGTGTTGCGCGTTACCAAAGTCAAACCGTGGCGGATGGCACTGGCGGCAATCAGCGCGTCGTTGTAGGGGCGGCGGTCGGGGATGTGCAGGCGGGCGCAGACGCGGGCGGTGTGGCGGTCAACGGGCAGGATGCGCGTGTCGAAAGTGGGCAGTACCGTGCCTTCCAGCCAGTTTTCCAAACGCGCAAACTGCGCTTCGTCGCTGCGATGGCGCACGCGCAAAATGCCCTGCTCGATTTCCAGCAGGGTGATGACGCTGAGGTAGCAGCGGTCAAAATCCACGCGCTCCGCCCACGCAGCCACGGCGGGATGGGCTTTGCCCTGGCTGATTTTGCGGATTTCCGATAATACATTGGTATCCAGCAGATACATCAGAAATCCACCTCGCGCTGAACGATGGGGCAGCGGGGGAACTCCACTTCAATCCAGTCGGATTCGGGGTCGCTCAATTTTTGTGCCAAACTCGGTTTGCCCGCTTGCAGCGACTGATACGCCGCATAATTCATCAACACATAAGCCGGTTCGCCGCGGTCGGTAATGCACACGGGCGCGGTGTCGCTCATGTTTTTGGCTTTGGCCACGTTTTGGTTAAATTCGCGGCTGCTGATGGTTTGCATGATGGTCTCCTGATGGTTGTAGCAACGTGCAAGCATTGTAGCACGGTTTGGGAAAAGCGTTTTCAGGCTGCCTTTGATGAATTTTTCTCACAACCGTTACCAGAAATCCCCCGTTTTTCTCAAACAACAAACCCCGTATCATCCGCCCATTCCCATTCAATACGCAGGGCAAACCCAGTGAAATCCGTGAAAACCCTTTTATCCACCGCTGTTATCAGCACACTTTTATTCGGAGCAAACGCCATGGCCGCAGACTACCGCAGCAATCCCTTCACGCTGACTTACGACAACGCCATCACGCAAAACGTGAAAGGCAAAGTCAACATCCATCCCGTGAAATACACGCAAAAGCATACGGGCATTGAAGTTGCCGCCAATGTCTATACGCCCGCCAATTTTGACCCCGCCAAAAAATACCCCGCCATCGTCGTTGCCCATCCGAATGGCGGCGTGAAAGAGCAGGTCGCAGGCTTGTATGCGCAAAAACTTGCCGAGCAGGGCTACATCACCATCGCTTTTGACGCCGCCTATCAGGGCGCAAGCGGCGGCAGCCCGCGCTACACCGATAAACCGCAAAACCGCATTGAAGACATCCGCGCTGCTGCCGACTTTATCAGCCAATATCAAGGCGCCGATGCCGATGACTTGGGCTTGCTCGGCATTTGCGGCGGCGGCGGTTATTCCATCAAAGCCGCGCAGACCGACAAACGCTTCAAAGCCGTGGCAACCATCAGCATGTTTAACACGGGCGACGCGCGGCGCAACGGCTATATGCGCTCGCAAAAAGACACCATCCAACAGCGTTTGCAGGCAGCCGCCGAAGCGCGTCAAAAAGAAGCAGCCACGGGCGAAGTCGCCTACACGCCGCCCTTTGGCGCGGGCATGACCCCCGAGCAGGTGGCCGCCATCAAAGTGGATTTGTACCGCCAAGGCTACGAGTATTACGCACAAAGCCACTTCCACCCCAATTCGCAAACCAATTCCACCGTCGCCAGCCTTGCCGATTTGATGGAATTCGACGTAAACACCAACGTGGATTTGATTAACCAGCCGCTGTTGATGATTGCGGGCGACAAGGCGGATTCCCTGTATATGACCGAAGAAGTGTTCAAAAACGCCACGGGCACGCAAAACAAAGAGCTGTTTAAAATCAAAGGCGCAACGCATATCGAGACCTATTGGAAGCCCGAATATGTGAAGCAGATTGCCGACAAGCTGACCGATTTCTTTGGCAAAAACCTGAAATAGGCAGCCTGAAACGCAAAAAGGCCGTCTGAAACGCTTTCAGACGGCCTTTGTCTGCCCCGCCATTGTTTTCAGGCTGCCTGAAAAGCCGTCTGAAACACCCGCACGAAAGCCCATTATGAAATCCATCCTGCTTGTCCTTTCCCTATTCGCCGCCGTGCCCGCACAGGGAAAAGATTTGATTGTTTATCTAAGCCGCAGCCACAACACCGAAGCCGTCGCCAAAATCATTCAATCGGAAACGGGCGGCGATTTGGTTGCCATCGAACTGCAAACCCCATATCCCGCCGATTACCGCGCCACCGTTGAACAAGTACAGCGCGAAAACGAACGCGGCTACCTGCCGCCGCTGAAAACCCGTATCAGCCCTGCGCAGTACGACCGCATTTTTATCGGCTTCCCCACTTGGGGTATGCGCCTGCCGCCACCTGTGAAAAGCCTGCTCGCCGCCCACGATTTTGGCGGCAAAACCGTCATCCCCTTCAACACCAATGCGGGTTACGGCATCGGCAGCAGCTTTGACGAACTGCGCCGTTTGTGCCGCAACTGCCGCGTCGCTGAAGGCTATGCCACCGAAGGCGGCAAAGAGCGTGACGGGATTTTGTTTGTGATGCAGGGCGAAAAAGCGCAGCAGACACGCAGCCAAATCCGCCGCTGGCTGCAAAAGCTCAAATAAACGTTTTCAGGCTGCCTCAGTCTTCAATTTACCTAAACAACATAAGGAAAATAAAAGGGGCTGTACTAGATAAGCCCTAAATTCCACACCACCGGCGCAGCACTTTAAGCTGCTCGGAGGGTGTGCCAAAGTTAAAACGGAACTCGCATTCTTTCAAGAAAAGCGGGAAAGATTTACGGTCGATTCCATTGTATTTGCGCAGTACGCGCTTTGCCTGATTCCAGAAATTTTCAATGCCGTTGATATGGTTTTGTCTGTCGGCAAACAGCTTGCTGTAGTTGATACGGTGGTGGGTAAATCCGCTTACATCCAACACATCATAGCTGCTCAAACAATCCGTATAGACAATACTGTACTGCCACCTTTCCTGCCGCACCGCGTCCGCGTTTGCCTTTGCGGTGTCCGCCAAAATAACTCTCGTCCAACTCAATTGAGCCGTCAAAAATCGTATCGGCTTCCAATGAAAGATGATGGCTGATGACTTCGCGAATCTTGCGGTAAAACAGCACTGCCGAATTGGGGTGGATGCCCAATAAATCAGCTGCTGAACGGGCAGTAACTTCGAGTACAAAAAACTGAAGCAGTTTCTTTTGAATACTCTTTTTTAGTTTACAACGGGTTATCTTCATTTTTGCAGTCTAACATGACTGCTTATCTAGTACAGCCCCTAGCGAAATCCGCCCCGCGCTGCTGATGAATAAGGGCGGGGCGCAGTTTGAGGTGGAATGAGGAGCCTGAAAACCGATTGCCGCCGCCGCCAAACTCCATCGCAACGGTTTACGCTGTTTTGCCGATTCCGTACATTTTTCCCGACTGTGCCTCCTTATAATGCCGCGCATCCGGCAAGTGCCGGTGTTGTATGAAAAGGAAATGACATGACAGCCAAGAAAACGTTTGCCGCCGCGCTGACCGCTGCCGCCCTGCTGGCCTTTGCTGCCACGCCCGCGCAGGCACGCGGCACGGCCAACCGCACCAAAGCCACGCTGGCCGGTGCGGCCGCAGGAGCGGCACTGGGCGGCGCAATCGGCGGCGACAGCCAGAGCATTCTGCTGGGTGCGGCCGCCGGCGGACTGGCGGGCAATGCCTATGCCTACCACAACAAAGAAATGAACCGCAAAGACGAAGAGATCGAACGCGGACGCCGCTACCGAGAATGGCGCGAAAGCCGCCGCCGCGACCGGTATGACGACCGTGCGGGCTTCCGTCCGCACCGCCACCGCCATCACGATTTCCGCCACGGTTGGGACTGAGCGGACGGACATTCCCGCCGCTATCGCCAAAGGCCGTCTGAAACCCGTTTTCAGACGGCCTTCAGCCTGTCCGGGCGGCGTTTCAGACGGCCCCATCACGCCGCGCGATAAAGCGGCCATGTGATTACCACCTCGTCCGTGGCGGGCTTGAAGGTTTACCCCGGCGCGGCGGTGTATTGCGGCACCAAATGGGCGGTACGCGCGATTATGGAAGCCCTGCGCATGGAATCGGCGCAAGCGGGCACGCACATCCGCACCGCCACAATCTGCCCCGCCGCCGTTCAGTCCGAGCTGGTGAGCCACATCACCGACGAGGGCACGTCCAAAGGCTACCGCGAGCTGTACGACAACTACGAAATCCCCGCCGAGCGCGTGACCAATGTCGTAGCCTTTGCCCTGTCGCAACCCGATGACACCAACGTGAGCGAGTTCACCATCGGCCCGACTACGCAGCCGTGGTAAGCAAGATGTCGGGCATAAATGCCCGACCTACCGCTTGGGTGGTTTTCAGGCTGCCTGCCCGCATCATGTGACGGCAGCCTGAAAGCCCGAAGGCCGTCTGAAACCCTTTCAGACGGCCTTATAGAAGCAATGCCCCGCTTCCCAACCCAAAAGCCGACTATAAACACTGTTAAAAAACGAATTTACATCCGCCGGATTCTGTTTCTAATTCTGCTGCTGGCCGCTTTTCGGCTGGGCATGGCGGTGCAGGCATGGCTCTACGACGATCTGTGCCTGGACTTGGGCGGCGGTGCAAACCATCCCGACGCGGGCGTGTCTTTTCCCATCTGCGTGCTCGATTTCGAAACCTACCGCGAACGGCATGCGAGATAAGGCCGCCTGAAAAGCAAAGGTATAGTGAGCCAAAATAAAAAATCTACGGCGTTGCTGCGCCTTAGCTCACAGAGGGCGGTTTTCTACGGCATTGGAAATGCCAAGAAAACCTGCCCCGTACTACCTGTACTGTCTGCGGCTTGCTGCCTTGTATCTTTTTTATTTTGATTCACTATATCAACGGAATCACAACACGAAGAGGCCGTCTGAAAATCCCAAATCGGGTTTTCAGACGGCCTCTTTGCCGTTCGGACGCGGTTTACTGCCCGGCCACGGTCATTTTGTCTATCAGTATCGAGCCGACTTTGTGCGAGGAGCGGCGCAGGGCGTCGTCGGCCACGCCCGCAATACCAAGCAGCATATCCTGCAAGCGTCCGGCGACGGTGATTTCTTCGACGGGATATTGGATAACGCCGTTTTCCACCCAGAAGCCTGCCGCGCCGCGCGAGTAGTCGCCGGTGAGCATATTGACGCCCTGCCCCATCAATTCGGTGACGAGCAGGCCGCTGCCCATCTGGCGCAGCAGGTCGGCCTGTGTCGGGCAGGTGGCGTTCAGAATCAGGTTGTGCGCGCCGCCCGCGTTGCCCGTGGTCTGCATACCGAGTTTGCGCGCACTATACGACGATAAAAAATAGCCCTGCACGACGCCGTTTTCGATAACGAAACGCGGGTGCGTGGCGACGCCTTCGCTGTCGAACCAGCTGCTGCCCCAGGCGCGGGGAATATGCGGCTCTTCGCGCAGGCTGAGGAATTCGGGCAGGATTTTTTTGCCGATGCTGTCGACGAGAAAGCTGCTCTGGCGGTAGAGCGCGCCGCCGGAGAGGCCGCCGACGATGTGGCCGATGAGGCCGGCGGAGACGGTGGCGTCGAAGAGGACGGGGACGCTGCCGGTGGGCAGGCTGCGGGCGTTCAGACGGCGTACGGTGCGTTCGGCGGCGGTGCGGCCGATGTTTTCCATGCTGTCGATTTCTTCTTTGCTGCGGGCGAGGTCGTACCAGTAGTCGCGCTGCATGGCGCCGTCGGCGTCGGCGGCAACGACGCTGCACGAAACGCTGTGGCGCGTGCCGCGTTCGTGTTGCAGAAAGCCGTGGCTGTTGCCGTAGGCAAACTGGTAGTGCGAGGTCTGGATGCCCGCGCCTTCGGAATTGTTGATGCGCGGGTCGGCGTCGAGGGCGGCGGCTTCGCAGCGGCGGGCGAGTTCGGCGGCTTCTTCGGCGGACAAGTCCCACGGATGGAATTTGTCGAGATCGCCGAAGCGGGTGGCCATCAGACCGGCGTCGGCGAGGCCGGCGCAATCGTCCTGCGCGGTGTAGCGGGCGATGTCGAGGGCAGCCTGAACGGTTTCTTCTATGGCGCGGCGGGAGAAGTCGGCGGTGCTGGCGCGGCCTTTGCTTTGCCCGAGATAGACGGTGATGTCGAGGGATTTGTCCTGCTGGTGCTCGATCTGCTCGATTTCCTGCAAACGCACCTGGACGCTCTGGCCGAGCGATTCGCTCAAATCGGCTTCGGCAGCGCTTGCGCCCCTGCGTTTGGCGGCATCGAGGGCGAAGGCGCACAAATCCGTCAGTTCCTGCGGCGTGTGGTTGAACATAAAATGCTCCGTGGTAGGGTTTTCAGACGGCATTTTACCCGTTTTTGTGCGAAGGCAAGCCGCATTGCTGCTAAAATGCCGCCTCTTGACGGCAACCAGATAGCGAAACAGAAAATGAGCGCCAGCGACAACGAAGAATGGGTAAGCAAAACCCAAATGAAAAAGCGCATGAACGACTTGCAGGATTTAGGCATGGAGCTTACCCGCCTGTCGGCCGAAACGCTGAAAAAACTGCCCCTGTCGGAAGAACTCGCGCAGGCCGTGCGCGACTACAAAAAAATCACCTCCAACGGTGCGCTCAAACGGCAGACGCAGTTTATCGGCCGCCTGATGCGCGACACCGACCCCGAGCCCATCCGCGAATTCCTCGCCCGCCTCAAAGGCGAAAACCGCGCGCACAACGCCTTTTTGCAGCGCGTGGAAAACATGCGCGAACGCCTGCTCGACAACGACGAAGCGTTTACCGAATTTGCCGCCGCCCACCCGCAGGCCGACCTCTCCGCGCTGCGCACCCTCATCCGCAACGCGCGCAAAGAAAAAGAGCAGAACAAGCCGCCGAAAAACTTCCGCGCCCTCTACCAGGCCGTGAAAGCCGAAATGGAAGCCGCCGAATCGGGCGGCGCGGCAGACGAATAAACCGTTTTCAGACGGCCTCACCCCCTGAAAGGAAACCCATGTTCCCCCACCCAGACGACGAAGAATACAACCGCTTCATCCGTGCCGCCCTCGGCAGCCGCACCCTCTACACCCTGGTCTCCCCCGAAGACGACGTTGCCGAATGCCCGTCGGCCGAATACGAAGAAGACGACGGCGAACCCGTGCCCGTCTTCTGCGTCTGGCACGACCGCGCCCAAGCCGAAGCCTGCATCGCCGAAGAATGGGCGGATCACGAAGTCGACGAGCTGCCGCTGGACTTTTTCCTGCACGAATGGCTGGTGGGCATGGATCAGGACGCCGTGCTCTTGGGCATCGACTTCGACCCGCAGCTCTACGGCCTGGAAATCGAACCCGTCGAAGTGCTGGCCGACATCCTCGATGCCGCCGAACAGATGCAGTGCACCGAAATGATCGACGGCTACGGCGAACTGATGAACTACCGCCTCGAATGGGAACGCGAAATGGCGGGGCAAAAACGCCTCAACTGAACGCTGCCCCGCATCAGGCCGTCTGAAAACCCGCTTTTCCGTTTTCAGACGGCCTTTTCACCCCCTCCTCTGCGCCCGCACGGGAGAAGGAGCGCAGCTTCCGCCGTTTCAGACGGCCTCAAAAGACAGTCTGAAACCCGAAAGGCCGTCTGAAAGTGAAGTTGCAACGAAGTCAAAACCCGTTTCCCCGTTTTCAGACGGCCTGACGCTTCCCATACCGCCCGCGCCGCCTTTTCAGACGGCCGCCAACCGCACAGGCAAACAGACACCACGGAGAACCCTCATGCGGAAAATCTTCTCATGGCACACCGTGCGCGAATCCCGCGCCTTCGGTTTCGCCGCCTTCCTCTACCGCCGCTTCGACGAAGTGGACGTGCCGCAAGTGTCGGCCAGCCTCACCTTCACCACCCTGCTCGCCCTCGTGCCCGTGCTGACCGTCGTCCTGTCCGTACTCTCGGCCTTCCCGATGTACGACCGCCTGTCCGCCTCCGTGCTCGGCTTTATCGACGGCAACCTCGTGCCGCAGGGCGCGGACGTCGTGCGCGAATACCTCGCGCGCTTCCAAAGCAACGCCGCCAAACTCACCGCCATCGGCATCGCCTTCCTCGTCGTCACCTCCGTCCTCCTCATCCGCACCATCGACCAAACCTTCAACCGCATCTGGCAGGTCAAAAACCTGCGCCCGCTGTGGATGCAGTTTCTCGTCTACTGGATGCTGCTCACCTTCGCCCCGCTCACCGTCGGCGCGGCCTTCTCCGTTTGGGAACTTCTGCTCTCGCACAGCAGCCTCGCCGCCCTGCCCGCCTGGCTTTCAGACGGTCTCAAAACCGCCGGCTCCCTCGCCCTCGACACCGCTGCCCTCTGGCTGCTCTACCGTCTCGTGCCCAACCGCTACGTCCCCGCCCGCCACGCCCTCATCGGCGCCGCCCTCACCGCCGTCCTCCTCGATCTGCTGCGGCGCGGCTTCGCCTGGTACATCGGCACCTTCAACAGCTACACCCTCATCTACGGCGCCTTCGCCGCCGTGCCCGTCTTCCTCATGTGGCTCAACCTGCTGTGGATGCTCCTGCTGGGCGGCGCCGTCTTCACCTCCTCCCTGTCCTACTGGCAGGGCGACGCCTTCCGCCGCAGCTTCGGCGCGCGCGGCCGCTTCGGCGCGCGCGGCCGCTTCGACGACGTATTAAAAATCCTCCTGCTGCTCAACCGCGCCCAAAACAGCGGACAAACCCTGCGCATCCAAGACTTCCGCCGCCACATCGACATGGGCTACGACGAATTGGGCGACCTGCTCGACAAACTCGCACGGCACGGCTACATCTACAACGGCAACCTCGGCTGGGTACTCAAAACCACAGCCGCCAACATCCGCCTCGAAGAACTCTTCCAACTCTTCGTCTACCGCCCCGCCGCCGACCCCGGCGACTCCGTCGGCCAGGCCGTCTCGCAAATCATGACCCCGGGCCTCGAAAGCATGAACCTCTCGCTCGAAGCATTCGACCGCCGCACCCGGCCGCCGCAGGAGGCCGTCTGAAACACACCAAGCCGCCCGCACGCTTTCAGACGGCCTCCCGCTTCCTACCGCTTAAAAAAATTCCGCAACCGATTATCGGGCAAAACACTTGTTTACCTGTTACCGTTTTATGATGCCGCCCCGCCAAACCGATGATTTTAAGCAAATAGCATCGGAAGGCCGCATTAATGAAAGTATGGAAGCAGCATGACCTTTTCCCACACCGAAACCGCCAAACAACTCACCGTCCTCGCAGAAAACCTGCCCGATTTCCCCCTCGACCGCACCCTCACCTTCCGCATGGTGCGCCTCGCCGCCGAACACCTCGGCACCAACCTCAACCAATGCCTCAAAGCCGAAGGCATCACCGAAAACCTTTGGTTCGCCCTGCTCTCGCTCTACGCCGCGCCCAACCGCGAAACCCTGCCCTCGCGCCTGAGCGACCTGCTCTGCCTCACCCGCACCAGCGCCACCCGCCTGTCCGACGACATGGTCGCACGCGGCTGGGTCGAACGCGGCGGCAACGCCCAAGACCGCCGCCAAACCGTCCTGAAACTCACCGAAGAAGGCGAAGCGTTCATCCGCCGCATGCAGCCGCAAATCACCGAAAAACGCAACCCGATCTGGGCAGGCTTCGACGAAGCCGACCACCGCAAACTGCAACGCCTGCTCGGCAAACTGCTCGACAACCTGGAAAGCGAAAGCGCCGAAGCGCATGAAGGACAGGAAGAAGCGGAAAACTATAGTGAGCCAAAATAGAAAAGATACAAGGCAGCAAGCCGCAGACAGTATGGGTAATACGGCAAGGCGCAGCAACGCCGTATATTTTTTATTTTGGCTCACTATAAACCCCACCGCAGCAACACAGAGGCCGTCTGAAACCCGATTCAGACGGCCTCCGCCGTTTTGCACACCCACACAGGCAGGCGCCGCGCGGACGCAGAAAGGCCGTCTGAAACGCACCTCCCGTTTCAGACGGCCTTTCCTTTCAGACGGCCTTTTCCATCAACTTATCCGCCGCCGCGCTGCCCAATCTTTGCCGCAGCAGCGCTACGGCCGCCCCGTCCGCGTGTCCGTTCGCCCGTGCCGCCGACAGAATCATCACCGCGTCGAGCCAGCCGCCCGCATCGACGGGAAGCTGTGTCAGACATCCGTCGTCGCAGCCGCAACGCCAGATGCGGCCGGTGTTCCGGTGGAAACACCACAGGCCGCCGTCGTCCGGGCTTTCGCCGAAGGCAAGCAGCCCGTCGGCCTGCATGCGGATTGCGTCGGCTTCGGCGGCGGGCAGTTCCGCCCAAATACCGTCCAACCAAAAACAAGCATCGGCCAACGGCTCGATAAGCTCGGGCGTATAAATTGTCCAAGCCGGATACTGCACGCCGATATGTTCGTAATAGGCACGCAGCACGGGCGGCAGCGGGCAGCCGATACGCCGTTCGCAGTCAGCCAAATCGGCGCGGGAAACGGGGAAAAACGGACGATCGCCTCCCCACAAATCCAAGTAGGCGCGAACGCACTGCGCCCACCAGGCCAAACGCGCCGCCTCGTCGGGCAGCGGCGGCAGAGTCAGGGGCGCGGGATGGTGCTGCGTTTGCGCCGTCGGCATTTCAGGCGGCGGCACAAAATAGGCAGACAGCGCGGCCTGCCATTGCCTGTCGCCGGCAGCGGCGGGCAGGGCTTGCGCGATACGGGCGAATACGGGCACGGACAGCCATGCGCGGTAAGCAAAGCGCGCGCGCTCGTCGGCAGCTTGGACGATAAAACGGGCTTGGGGAGAAAACAGGGCGGAAAACGCCCCGTGCGGGACGGGATGGATAAGGACGGCAACCGTTTCCGGAATCAGGATCAGGCCGTTGCGCGGCATCTCGGGCAGCGCGGCGGCAAGGTCTTGCAGGGTATGGAACAGCCGCATCAGGGGCTTTCAGACGGCCTTGGGCTTTCGCCGCTGCGCCATATTCTTGCCGATGCGCGTCAGCTCGTCGGCGGGAATGTGCGTTTTGCCCAGCTCGAACAAGCCTTCTTCCAAAACCAGATGCACGGCGTAGCCGTCGACGAAGGCTTGGAAGGCGGCGGCATCGGGGCGGTAGTGTTCGTCGGCTTCCAGCTTGGCAAACTCGTCGGCCACCGCCGCCCAGTTGGCGTGCAGGACAACGTGCTGGCGCAGCAGCTCGTCCACGTCGGCCTGCGCCTGCGGCGCGTAACGCAGCAGCAGCGGGAAATAGTCGAGTTCTTCGTCTTCGTGGTGCAGCGGCGCGGCAACGTCGAAATACTGCGCAATCTGGCGGATGGTACGCAAGACGATGTCGTTGCGGCCGTTTTCGGCGATATAGCCGTCGAGCATGCCGACCTGTTCGCAGAAGCGGCGGACTTTGCCGTGGCAGGCGTAGAGCATTTCTATCGGTTCGTCGAAAGTGACGCTGCGGGTGTTGAAAAGGTTCATGTCTGTCGTCCGTTGCGGCCGTCCGGACAGTCTTTGGCTGCCAATCTTATGCTGGCGGCGGCGTTTTCAGACGGCCTGAATCTTTGGTTTGCGAAAGGCGCGGAGTATACGCCCTTCCGTGTGCCGCAAAAACAAAAACGGCCTGCTTGCGTGCAGGCCGTCTGAAAATGCGCGGGTTTATTTCAAAGTGATGTGGCCGAGCATTTGCGCGGAGTGGGCGGGGAAAGAGCAGTAGAACTCGTATTTGCCGCCGTCGGCGAATTTGCTTGTGTCGACAGTGACGCTGGTTTCTTCGCCGCCGCCGATCAGTTTGGTGTGCGCAATCACGCGCGTATCGCCTGCTTTGACGTAATCGCCGTCGGCACCTGCGCCCGCGCCGTCTTTAATCACGGCCTGGGTGTCTTCGGCTTTGGAAATCACAATGTTGTGACCCATTGCGGTTTTCGGCATTTTGCCGGTGTGTTTCAGGGTGACTTTGAACTCTTTGCAGTTGGTTTTGTCGATAACCAGCTCTTTGGTGTTGAAGTTCATCATGTCGTCTGATTCCACCACGGTTTCGCACGCGCCGGCTGCGGCGGCAGGAGCTTCGGCGGATGCTGCGGGCGCGGCTTCGGAAGCGGCAGGCGCGGCGGGTTCGGCTTCGGAGGCGGCAGACGCGGGCGCGGCTTCGGCAGAAGCGGCAGGCGGCGCGGCGGGGGTTTCGGCCGGTTTGTTGTCGCCACACGCGCTCAGCGCCAGTGCGGCTGCGGAAATCAGTGCTAAGTATGCCTTCATGTTTCATCTCCTGATGATGTTAAAAAATAAGTCGGGGAAACAAAGGTCTGACTCTTGCTCCCGTTCCGCCTGCGGCCTCTGCGGCGCGGGCGTCAGAGGCGGAATCTACCACAAAACCCCGACGAAAGATAATTATTTTTGATATTTGCCGGCCAATCGGCGAAGAGCGGCGGCCAGTTGCGGATGGTGTTGCAGCTGCTCGGCGCTGCGGCGGAAACTTTCGGCGGCGGCGGCGCTCAGGCGCAGGCTGTTTTCTTTCGGCGGCGCGGCGGGCTTGGGCACGGTTTTGACGCGCACGCTTTGTATCAGATCGCTGTACTGCTGCAAGCGCGGCAGCAGGGCGGGGGCGATCATTTTCAGGCGCGAGGCGGCCATGTTGTTGGCGGCCAGCAGCACCAGCGCGCCCTCTTCGATGCAGGCCGTCTGAACGTGCGGATGCAGGTTGGCGGGCAGCTCCTGTTTCACGATGTTATCGAGCTGCCGCCACGCTTTGGCGCTTTGCAGGAGAAATTGCAGCTGCGGGTCGGCGTCGGAGCGGCGGCCGCTGCGTTTGCCGATTTGTTCCAAATCCATTTTCAGACGGCCTCCTGCGGCCTCTCGCCGCTTTGTTTTGCTGCCGCCGCGCCTTGGTTGGCCAAGGCGTCGGCACGTTCGTTTTCAGGATGTCCGGCATGGCCTTTGACCCATGTCCAGACGACGTCGTGTTCGGCGACGAGGCGGTCGAGTTCGCGCCACAGGTCTTCGTTTTTCACCGGCTGCTTGGCCGACGTTTTCCAGCCGTTTTTCTTCCAGCCGCGTATCCAGCTTTCCATGCCGTTTTTGACATATTGCGAGTCGGTGCAGATTTCGACGCGGCTTTTGCGTTTGAGGGCTTTGAGCCCTTCGATGACGGCGGTGAGCTCCATGCGGTTGTTGGTGGTGTCGCGCGCACCGCCGCTGAGTTCTTTTTCATGGCGGCCGTAGCGCAGTAGTGCGCCCCAGCCGCCCGTGCCGGGATTGCCTTTGCAGGCGCCGTCGGTGTAGAGGTAAACGGTTTGTTCCATGTCGGTATACCCTGTTTTGCAGCGGCGGATTATAGCAGGCCGTCTGAAAAGCGGTTTTCAGACGGCCTCCGGGGTTCAATCGGGCAGCAGTTTGCCGGGGTTCATGATGTTGTGCGGGTCGAAGGCGGCTTTGACGGCGCCCATCAGCCGCAGTTCGGCCGCGCTGCGCACGCGGGGCAGCCAGTGGCGTTTGACGATGCCGACGCCGTGTTCGGCGGCTATCGTGCCGCCGCAGGCGATGACGTGTTCGTAAACGACGGTGTTGACGGCGTCTTCATAGGCATAGGCATCGTTGTTTGTCGCGGCGGGCAGGAAGGTGTTGTAGTGCAGGCTGCCGTCGCCGAGGTGGCCGAAGAGAACGATGTCGATGCCCGCGAACGTTTGGCGCAGCGCGGCACCGCAGCTGCCGACAAATTCGGAAACGCGCTCTATGGGCAGGGCGATGTCGTGTTTGATGCTGACGCCGAGGCTGCGTTGGGCGGCGGAGATGTTTTCGCGCAGCGTCCACAGGGTTTGCCTTTCGCTTGCGGATTGGGCAAGGATGCTGTTGTCAAAGCCGTGTTGCAGCAGGTATTCGGCAAGCAGGCCGCCGAGGTCGTCGCGCGGTTCGGCGTCGGCCAGTTCGAGCAGGACGTGCCAGGGGGCGGAAACGGGGGCGGCGCTGCGGCTGTAGGCTGCGGAGAGTTCGAGGGCGCGGCTGCCGACGAGTTCGAAACTGGTGAGCCGCTCGCCGAAGCGTTGTTGCACGAGGGCGAGGAGTCCGACGGCACGATCGATGCTGTCGGCGCCGACCCAGGCGGTTTCGTAAGTTTGCGGCAGGGGGAAGAGTTTGAGGGTGGCAGCGGTGATGACGGCAAGCGTGCCTTCGCTGCCGATAAGGAGCTGGCGCAGGTCGTAGCCGGTGGTGTTTTTGTGCAGAGGGACGAGTTGGGAGACGAGTCCGCCGTCGGGCAGGACGGCTTCGATGCCGAGGACGAGGTCGCGCATGGTACCGTAGCGCAAGACGTTGAGGCCGCCGGCGTTGCAGGCGATGTTGCCGCCGATCTGGCACGAGCCTTCGCTGGCGAGGCTGAGGGGAAACAGCCGCCCCGCAGCGGCGGAGGCCTGTTGGACGTTTTGTAGGATGCAGCCCGCTTCGACGGTGACGGCGTTGTCGGCGGCGCTGATGCTGCGGATGCGGTTCAGACGGCCTAAGTTGAGCAGAACGCCGCCCTGCGGCACGGCCGCGCCGCACAGGCCGGTGTTGCCGCCCTGCGGGGTGACGGGAATGCGGCTTGCAAAACAGTAGCGCATGATGTTCTGTACGGATTCTGTGTTTCGCGGCCGCAGTACCAATGCGGCTTTCCCCGTGTAGCGGCGGCGCTGGTCGGTGAGCAGGGCGTCGGCGTCGCGCAGGATTTCGTCTTCGTGCAAGAGGGCGGCCAGTTCGCTGAGGTCGGCGGGCATAATCGTTTCCAAGGCTGTCGGGCAAAGCGGCGGATTATATAGCGGGACGCAATGGCACGCCTACCGCACGCCGTTCCGATTCGTGCCGCTGTTTTCAGAACAAAGGCACAAAGGCCGTCTGAACGTTTCAGACGGCCTTTGTGCCATGCAAAAAAGAGCGCCGAAGCGCTCTGTCGCAAAGGGGAAATCCCGATTATTTGCTGGCAGCAGCTTCGGAAGCGGCAGCTTCAACAGCAGATGCGGCAGCTTCGGTTGCGGAAGCGGCAGCTTCGGTAGCAGATGCAGCGGCTTCAGTAGCGGAAGCAGCAGCAGTTTCAGCCATGGAAGCGGCAGAAGCGGCGGCTTCGGAAGCAGCAGAAGCGGCAGCGTTAACGGCAGAAGCGGCGTTGTTTGCAGCGTTATCGCCGCAGGCGGCCAAGAACAGGGACATCAGGGTAGCGGCCAAAAGAGATTTTTTCATTTTTAAAACACCTATTGCAAAAGATAAATTAACCAAAAACATCAGCAAATAATAACGCCCTGCAACAGCGCTGCCGTTGCGGGCTTTTGCGGATTTATGCTGAACGGTCGCCATTATGCCTATCAGACCGTGCAAAATCAATCATACTTTGATTTGCGTCACATTCGGCGCCATGCAGGCGGGATAGTATCTGCCGTTTTCCGTCGGCGCGGCAGAGTATCGCGGCGGCCGTACAGGCGAAACGGCATTTTCCGTTTCGTTTCCATAAAACCGTTTATAAACAGTCTGTTTGGTTTCCCATACCGCTTCCTATCCCGTCCGCCGCCCTCCTCCGCCCCGTCTTTGCGTTTTCCGGTAGCAAAAACGCAACAATATCCGCACTTCCGCCCTCGGAACACATCGGGGCATACCGCAAAAGCGCGCCGAAATAAACCGTCTGCGCCTGCGGCTTGATGATACAATGCACGCCTTTACAACCTGTTCCGAAAGACAGCCATGATTAAAAAAGACACCGTTGTCGGCCTGCATTACCAAATGTTCGACGCCAACGACCAGCTCATCGACGAAACGCAGCAGCCTATCGTTTATCTGCACGGCGGCTACGACGGCATTTTCCCGCTGGTGGAAGAAGCCCTGCACGAGAAAAACATCGGCGACGAGGTAGACGTTGTGCTCCAGCCCGACGACGCGTTCGGCGAGCAGGATCCCGAGCTGATCCGCATCGAACCGGCCGACGCCTTCCCCGCCGAAGTAAAGCCCGGCATGATGTTTGAAGCCGACATGCCCGACGGCGACGTGGTTATCTTCCGCGTGACCGACGTGGCCGAGGGCAAAGTAGTGGTGGACGGCAACCATCCGCTGGCCGGCATGAAAATCCGCTTCAAAGCGAAAGTGGACAGCATCCGCGAAGCCACAAAAGAAGAAACCGAGCACGGCCACGTCCACGGCCCGCACGGCCACCATCACTGAGTACCGACCCAACAGAGAGGCCGTCTGAAAAATTTCAGACGGCCTCTTCTTTAATATATGCCGCCCGCTACGCCGCGTCTTTTTCAGACGGCCTCAGGCGGCATCAGCCTTTGCAGCAGCTTTATGCCTGAGTGATTTCACGCATTTCGCCGCCCAACGCGTCCAATTCCCGCAACACCTCTTCCCAAGCCCGGTCAATCAGCCCGCAGGCCTCACCTTCGGCTTTGAGGCCGAACTCGATATGTGGCGCAATGCGGCTGCCGTCGGCTTCGGTGCGGCCGACGCTGGGCAGGCTGTATGTACGAATGCCCGCGTAATCGCGTTCGATGCGCTCCATCAGCGGCGTGATGCGCGATTCGGGCAGGCCGAATATCCAAATACCGCGCCCGTCGCTGCGGAGGCGGTGGAAACGGTCGGCGTAGCGGTTTTCCAGCACCCATTCGGCCATCGGGTGCGCCATCACGGGGAAACCGGGCAGGAAATAATGTTCGCGGATGGAAAATCCGGCGATATTGTTGAAACTGTTGGGGATGATGTCCGCGCCCTGCGGGAAGTCGGCCATTTTCAGACGTTGGCGGTGTTCGGGCGAATCGAGGCTTTCGCCGCGTTTGGCGGTCACGCCTGCAATCAATGCGGCGGCTTCGGGATGGCACACCAGCAGCAGGCCGAGGGCTTCGGCGGCAGCCTGGCGGGTGTGGTCGTCGGGCGTCGAACCGATGCCGCCGGTGACAAAGGCGGGCAGGCCGTCTGAAAAGCTGCGGGAGAGCTGCCTTACCAGCAGGACGCGTTCGTCGGGCAGGTATTGCACCTGATTGAGCTTAAGGCCGCGCGTTTCGAGCAGATTTTTGAAAAAGGGGAAATGTTTGTCTTGGCGGCTGCCGTGCAGAATTTCGTCGCCGATGATGATGAGGTTGAAGCGGTTCATATTGAGGCCGTCTGAAAAAGCGGTAATGATTGATATAGTGGCAGGCCGTCTGAAACAAAAAAGACTGCCGATAAGCAGTCTTTTTCAGGTTTCGGCGGTTTAGCTGCGTTTGAACAGGTTGCCGAATTTGCTGTTGAATTTGTCCACACGGCCGGTGGTGTCGACGATTTTCTGGGTGCCGGTGTAGAAGGGGTGGCAGTTGGAGCAAACCTCGATGTTGAAGTTTTCTTTTTCCATGGTCGACTTGGTCACGAATTTGTTACCGCAGGAGCAGGTAATGTTTACTTCGTGGTAATTGGGGTGAATGCCTTGTTTCATTTGAAATGTCCTTTTTGGTTGGCGGGCATAGGGGTTGTGCCTATGCTTCATGTCGTCCCTTGCGGGAAAGCGGCGGATTGTAGCCGAAGCATGTGTTTTCGGCAAGCAGGCCGTCTGAAAAAGGCGTTGAGGCAAAACAGAATGTTGCGTTTGCTGTGCGCCCTGCTGCCGCTTTCAGACGGCCTCTGCCTATCGGCGCAGCAAACCTAATAATGCGGCGGGATTTCGTCGCGCAGGCTGTAGGACTCGGCTTCGCTGCTGCCGTTTTTGTCTTGCAGGCGGCTGTAGAGCAGTTGCAGTTGCGCCTGTTGCAAATCGAGCGTTTGGCGCATTTGGGCGATGGTGTCGCTTAAGCGGGTAATCAAATCGTCCTGCAAGGCCGTCTGAATTTCCAGCTCGGTGATGCGGTGTTCCAAGTCGTTTTCGTTCATTTACAGCACCATGGCGGCAATCCAGCCGGCGACGGTCAGCGGGATGTTGTAGTGGATAAAAGTGGGGATAACCGAGTCACGGATGTGGTCGTGCTGGCCGTCGGCGTTCAAGCCCATGGTGGGGCCGAGCGTCGAGTCGGAGGCGGGCGAACCGGCATCGCCCAGCGCGCCTGCGGTGCCGACAATCGCTACGGTTGCCAGCGGTGAGAAGCCGAGGCTGATGCACAGCGGCACATAAATCGCGGTGATAATCGGCAGGGTGGAAAACGACGAACCGATGCCCATTGTAACCAGCAGGCCGACCAAGAGCATCGCCAGCGCGGCCATGCCTTTGCTGCCGCCGAACATCTGCATACTGCCGTCAACCAGCGGCTGAATGTGGCCGGTGGCCTGCATCACGGCGGCGAAGCCCTGTGCGGCAATCATGATAAACCCCACCATCGCCATCATTTTGATGCCTTCGCCAAACACATCGTTGGCATCGTGGCGTTTTACCACGCCCAGCGTCATGAATACGGCAAAGCCCACCATCGCGCCGAGCAGGAGCGCGTCTTTATAAACCAACTGGATGGCAAAGCACACGGCAATCGCCACGGCGGCAACAAGACTGCGGTAAGACGAGGGCGCGGGCGTGTCGGCGGCGCTTTGGTTGTCGGCCAAATCGATTTCGCTGCTTTGGTACACGCGCGGTTTGCGGAAACGGACAAAGGCGAGCAACAGCCCGGCCACCATGCCCAGCGCGGGGATGGCCATCGCCTGCATCACGTTGATATGTTTGACATTCAGCCCTGCTTTTTCGATGTTGCCCAGCAGGATTTCGTTTAAGAAAATCGCGCCGAAACCATAGGGCAGAAACATATAGGTTGTTACCAAGCCGAACGTAATCACACAGGCAATCAGGCGGCGGTCGACCTGCAAACGGTTAAACACCAGCAAAAGCGGCGGGATAATCATCGGAATAAAAGCGATGTGGATGGGCACGACGTTTTGGCTCATCACACCCATCGCCAAAATCAGCAGCAACAGCGTCCATTTCACCGCGCCCGTACCCGTTTGCGAGCCGCTGCGGTTGAGTTTGCGTACCACCGCGCCCGCCAGCTGCTGCGGCAGGCCGGAGTGGGTAATCGCCATCGCAAACGCGCCGAGCATGGCGTATGAAAGCGCGATTTTCGCGCCGCCGGCCAAACCGGTTTGGAACACGGTGATGATGCCTTCGTGCACCACTTTGCCGTCTGCCGCCACGTCGGAAAGCGGCATACCGGCCAGCAGGCCGCCGACAAACGCACCGATGGTGAGGCTCAACACAACGTGTACGCGCAAAAGCGACAGCGCGAGCATCACAATTACGGCAATCACAACAGCATTCATGGTTTTCTCCTTCTCAGACGGCCGTCTGAAAAAACAGCAATTCCTGCCACCGCTTCGGCAGTGCGGCAGAACTTGTTTGCAGACGGCCTGAATTGTCAACATTTTGCAAATATTAACATAACAATATTGGCGGCAACAACATGAAGCCGTCCGAATGTGGGATTCGGCAGGCAGCGGCCGCCTGAAAACCGTAAAAAACCGCATAAAGCCATCGGCTTTATGCGGTTTTGGCGAAACCGGATTATTTCAGCTTGGTTTCTTTGTACATAACGTGTTTGCGGGCAACGGGATCAAATTTTTTGATTTCCAGTTTGCCGGGCATGGTACGTTTGTTTTTGGTTGTGGTGTAGAAGTGACCGGTGCCGGCACTTGATTCCAGTTTGATTTTATCGCGCATAGCAGTAATTCCTTAATCGAAAATCTTCAAAATCAAGCTTCGCCGCGCGCGCGCAGATCGGCCAGAACGGCATCGATGCCGAGCTTGTCGATGGTGCGCAATGCTGCATTGGATACGCGCAGGCGCACCCAGCGGTTTTCACTCTCAACCCAAAAACGGCGTGTTTGCAAGTTAGGCAAAAAACGGCGTTTGGTCTTATTATTGGCGTGCGACACGTTGTTGCCACTCATCGGGCGTTTTCCGGTCACTTTACAAACTCGTGCCATGGTTTAACTCCAAACTTCTGAAAAAGTAAAACGCGGTTTATACCACAAACCCGCAATCCGCAGCAAGCACACATTTTTTCCGCGCGCCGTTTGCGTCGGGCAAACCGATGAAAATGTGGTTTTTTATCCAATCATCCCCTTCCGCTCCCTCGGTACACATTTTTCAGACGGCCTCATGCAAAACCAGCGGCAGGATTTCGCACCCCTTCTCCGATACGGACAAAAAACCGCCGCGCCCGTCGTGCCAGTCGGGCAAAACGTAGCGCGTAACGGTGCGGCCGCCGCAGGTGTGGCGGTGGACGGCGGGGCGGTGGGTGTGGCCGTGGATCAGGATTTCGGCCTGCGGATGCCGCGACAGGGCTTGGCAGACGCCTTTTTGCGTCACGTCTGAGATGCTGCCCATGCCGATTTCTCGTTTGCGCTTTTTGCTGGCGGCACGCATATCGGCAGCGATTTTCCTGCGCCATTTCTGCGGCAGGGACAGAAGAATTTTCTGCACGGCTTGATTACGCATGATGCGGCGGAAACGTTGGTAGGACGTGTCGTCGGTACACATTTCGTCGCCGTGGGAAATCAGGCAGGTTTTGCCGTAAAGCACCAATTCTTCCGTCTCGGGCAGCAGAGTCATGCCTGCGGAGGCGGCGTATTTTTTGCCGAGCAGGAAATCGCGGTTGCCGCAGATGAAATAAACGGGCGTATGGGCGGAAAAGGCTTTCAGCGCCGCCGCCGCGTCCTGCGCCGCCTTGTCCGGCATATCGTCGCCCAGCCAGGCTTCAAACAGGTCGCCCAATATATAGAGCGCGTCGGTATCGTTTTCCCAGCCGCGCAGCGCCTGCGCGAACAGGCGGTTGAGGTCGGGCGTGTCGTCGGATAGGTGGAGGTCGGCGATGAAAACGGTGCGGCGCATGAGGTGGTTTGTCGGACAAAACGGCGGCGATTATATAGCGGAACGGCTTGGCGCGCCTGCGGCGGAGGCCGTCTGAAAGCGCAGCCCCAACAAAATTCAAACAGAGGCAACGGATGCGGAAAGGCCGTCTGAATGTTTCAGACGGCCTTTTCGGTTGCTGCGGCAGCAAGATTAGTTGAACAAGTCGTTCACTTTGTCTTCCACCTTGTCCCAAAACGATTTTTTGCGCGGGGTCTGGCTGCGGTCGAGGCCGGTGGAGATTTTTTCAAATTCTTCCAGCAGCTCTTTTTGGCGGTCGGTGAGATTGACCGGGGTTTCGACGACAACGTGGCAGTAGAGGTCGCCGACAGCGCCCGAACGCAGGGATTTGATGCCTTTGCCTTTGACGCGCATACGGCGGCCGGTTTGCGTTTCTTTGGGGATGGTGAGTTTGACTTTGCCTTCAAGGGTGGGCACTTCCACTTCGCCGCCGAGTGCGGCAACGGTGAAGCTGACGGGCAGTTCGCAATGCAGGTCGACGCCGTCGCGCTCGAAGATTTTGTGCTGTTTCACATGGACGGCAACGTAGAGATCGCCTGCGGGTGCGCCGTTGCGGCCGGGTTCGCCTTCGCCGGAGAGGCGGATGCGCTGGCCGTCGTCGATACCGGCGGGGATGTTGACTTCGACGGTTTTGCTCGCTTTCACACGGCCTTCGCCGCGGCATTTGACGCAGGGGTCTTTGATTTCTTTGCCGCTGCCGTGGCAGGCGGGGCAGGTTTGCTGCATTTGGAAGATGGCCTGACGGATGTGGACGGTGCCCGTGCCGCGGCAGGTGGAGCAGGTGGTGGCCGACGTGCCGGGTTTGGCGCCGCTGCCGTGGCAGACGTCGCAGTCTTCGTAGGTCGGTATGGTGAAGCGTTTTTTCACGCCCTGCGCCGCTTCTTCGAGGCTGATTTGTACGTCGTACTGCAAATCCGCACCCTGGTAGCTCTGCTGGCGCGAGGCTCCGCCTCCGCCGCCGAACATCTGGCTGAAAATGTCGCTGAAATCGAAGCCCTGTGCGCCGCCGAAGCCGCCGAAACCTCCGCCGCCGAAGCCGCCCGCGCCCTGCTCGAAAGCGGCGTGGCCGTATTGGTCGTACATGGCGCGTTTTTCTTTGTCGGACAAGGTGTCGTAGGCTTTTTGCACTTCTTTGAATTTTTCTTCGGCCGCTTTGTCGCCGGGGTTGCGGTCGGGATGGTATTTCATCGCCAGCTTGCGGTAGGCTTTTTTGATTTCGTCGTCGGCGGCGCTGCGGGCGACGCCGAGTGTTTCGTAAAAATCGCGGTTGCTCATGGTTGTGTTTTTGCGGGTAGTTTGGAACGGCGCGGTAAGTATGGGCGGCCGTCTGAAAATTAAAGCAGGCCGTCTGAAAATTGTCGCTGCTCGCGGCGGCATTGCGTTTTCAGACGGCCTCTGCGGGTTTGACGTGTGTTTTAACGGCTGTGGTCTTCGATGCGGCGGTTTGCACCGTTTTCAGACGGCCTGCCGTCTACCGTGTGGAAATCGCCTTCGATAATGTCGTCGTCCGCACCGCCGCGCCGCGTTTGGCCGAAGCCGCCGAACGGCGCCGCGCCCTGCGTCTGCTCGACGGGCGCGCCGCCTTTGAAGGGCAGCATCAGCAGCACGGCCAGCACGGTGGACACAAAACCCGGGCTGATGAGCAGCAGCCCGGCCACGGCATAACGCACCGGCCACAAAAGCTGGTAGGCCGACACTTTGCCGCCGCCGCGCACGGCAGCCGCCGCCAGCAGCACGCCCGACAGCCCCATGCGCCGCAGCATGAACACGCCCGCCATCGCGCTGAGCGCCATCAGCAAGATGGCAGGCGCCGCGCCGATTCTGCCCGCCACTTGGGCGATCGACAGAATTTCCAGCACGATGAAAACAAGAAAACCGATACCGGCGTTCCGCATAGTTTGTCCTTTGTAATGAGTGGTTGCGAGAGCGGAACATACAGACAAAAGCGGCGATTTCAACGCAGAAGCGCGACGATGGGCAGTAAAAAAAAGTAAAGCAGGGCGGCGGCAAACGCGGCGCGGTAGGCCGTCTGAAAGCGCGGCGCAAACGGCATCAGGCAGCGCGGCGCGGCGGCGTACTCGCTCCGTGCCTGCCCGCATGCCCTGTTCACGGGCTCGGCGGCTTTTGCTATGCTTTGCGCCATGAAAACACTGCTTCACACCCCGCTCAAAACCTTCTCCGCCGCCGCGCTGCTGCTCCTGCTCGCGGCCTGCGCCTCCCAATCCTCTTCCGACGGCTACTACCGCGTCCGCCCGGGCGATACGCTGCACCGCATCGCCGCCCGCGTCGGCCAGCCGCCCGCCACGCTGGCCAAATGGAACAAACTCAGCGATCCGTCGAAAATCACCGTCGGCCAGATGCTGCGCGTCGGCAAAAACGCCCCGCGCACGTCCGACACCGCCGCAGGCAAAAGCCGCGCCGTGCCGCAGACCAACAAACTTTCCATGCGCCTGCCCAGCACCAATCCCGTCCTCGCCCGTTTCGGTGGTGCGAACAAAGGCGTCGATTTCGCAGGCAGCGCGGGCGACCCTGTGAAAGCCGCCGCCGCGGGCAAGGTGCTCTATGCGGGCAACGGCGTGCGCGGCTACGGCAACCTCGTCCTCATCAGCCACGGCGGCGGCGTGCTCACCGCCTACGCCCACAACGACAAACTCTTGGTACAAAAAGACCAAACCGTGCGCGCGGGCGACACCGTGGCGCTGATGGGCAGCAGTGATGCCGAACGCGTGAAACTGCATTTCGAAGTGCGCGCCGCAGGCAAGGCCGTCAATCCCGAAAACTATCTGCCGCCGCTGCCTGCGTCCGCCGCGCCGACGCCCGTCCCCTTCCCCGTTCCCGCCGCACCGGCGCAAACCGTTGCCGCAGAAACCGCCGTCGCCGCTGAAACGGAGGAACCGCCGCCCGCACCCGCTGCGGAAACGCCTGCGGCGGAGTGAGTTTCCGCAAGGGCGCAAGAGGCCGTCTGAAAGCGCGTTCCGCCCGCCGCACCTGCTTTCAGACGGCCTTTCTACGGCTGTCTTTCCCCCGCCAAATCCGCTAGAATGCGTTTTTTCAAAAAGGAAAAACCATGCGTTACCTGCTCCCCCTCGCCCTCCTCGCCGCCCTGTCCGCCTGCTCTTGGGAAACCTACCAAAACAGCGAAGGCCGCACCGCGCTGCGCCAGAAATACCCCGCCGGAACAGGCGTCACCTATCAGGACGGCACCTACTCGCGCAATATGCGCAACAACCAATACCGCCCCGAACAACACGCCGTTCTGCCCGCCCGCAGCGGTCAGGAACAGGAAGTACGCGGCACGCACTGGGAAAAAATCCGCCCGCAATAAGCCGCCGCGCGGCACAAAGGCCGTCTGAAACCGCTTTTTTTCAGACGGCCTTTTCCCGTTTCCCGCCGTCCGAAGCCGCAAGCCGTTTCAGACGGTCTTCCCCTTATCCGCACAATCTGCAAAGAGAGATGCCCATGAACCGTCCCAACCTTCACATCGTCATTCTCGCCGCCGGCAAAGGCACGCGCATGTATTCCAAAATGCCCAAAGTGCTGCACCAAATCGGCGGCCGCCCCATGCTCGAGCGCGTCATCGACACCGCCGCCGCGCTCAATCCCGCCCAAATCATCGCCGTCATCGGCCACGGCAAAGAGCAGGTACTCGACACCATCAAACGCGACATCGTATGGGTCGAACAAACCGAACAGCTGGGCACCGGCCACGCCGTCAAAACCGCCCTGCCCCACCTGCCCGACAACGGCCGCACCCTCGTACTCTACGGCGACGTACCCCTTACCGACACCGCCACCCTGCAAACCCTGCTCGATGCCACAGGCCAAGAAGTTGGCCTGTTGACCGACCTGCCCGACGATCCCGCAGGTTACGGCCGCATCGTGCGCAACGAAGCAGGCAAAGTCATCGCCATCGTCGAAGAAAAAGACGCCGACCCCGCACAAAAAACCATCAAAGAAACCAACACCGGTATTCTCGTCTTGCCCAACAAATATCTGGCAGGCTGGCTCAACCGCCTCTCCAACGGCAACGCCCAAGGCGAGTATTACCTCACCGACCTCATCGCCATGGCCGTAGCAGACGGCATCGCCGTACACCCCGTACAAGTGCGCGCCTCCCATCTGGCCGCAGGCGTCAACAACAAAGTCCAGCTTGCCGAACTCGAACGCATCTTCCAAACCGAACAGGCCGCCGAATTGCTCAAAGCCGGCCTCACCCTGCGCGACCCCGCCCGTTTTGATTTGAGAGGCCGTCTGAAACACGGCCAAGATGTCGTGATAGACGTAAACGTCGTACTCGAAGGCGAAGTCGAACTCGCCGACGGCGTAGAAATCGGCGCCAACTGCGTCATCAAAAACGCCAAAATCGGCGCAGGCACAAAAATCGCCGCCTTCTCCCATCTCGAAGACTGCGAAATCGGCGCCGCCGCCCACATCGGCCCCTACGCCCGCCTGCGCCCCAACGCCCGCCTTGCCGACGGCGTACACATCGGCAACTTCGTCGAAGTCAAAAACGCCACCCTCGGCGAAGGCAGCAAAGCCAACCACCTCACCTACATCGGCGACGCCACCGTCGGCCGCAAAACCAACATCGGCGCCGGCACAATCGTCGCCAACTACGACGGCGTCAACAAACACCACACCGTCATCGGCGACGAAGTGCGCATCGGCTCGAATACCGTACTCGTCGCCCCTGTAACCGTAGGCAGCCGCGCCACCACCGGCGCAGGCAGCGCGATTACCCAAAACTGCCCCGAAGGCAAACTCGCCCTCGCCCGCGCCCGCCAAACCATAATCGAAGGCTGGGTGCGCCCCGAAAAAGAACGCAAATAGGGTTTCAGACGGCCTCCGATGCGGGTGCAACGCAGCAAAAGACCGTCTGAAAGCGCAGCTTCAACGAAGTGAAAAACCCGTTCCCCCTTTCGCCCCGCGGCCGTCTGAAAGTCAGCGGCGCGGGTTTTACCAACGGAGCAGCCGCTCCAAGCTGATACTAAGGAACTTTTATGTGCGGTATCGTCGGCGCAGTTCGCGCCAACCACAATGTTGTCGATTTTTTAACAGACGGCCTCAAACGCCTCGAATACCGGGGTTACGACTCCTCCGGCATCGCCGTTTACGCCGAAGGCAAAATCAAGCGCGTGCGCCGCGTCGGCCGCGTGCAGCTGATGGAAGACGCGGCGCGTGAAAAAGGGCTGTTCGGCCACACCGGCATCGGCCACACGCGCTGGGCAACCCACGGCGGCGTAACCGAGCCTAATGCCCACCCCCACATCTCCGGCGGCAACATCGCCGTAGTGCACAACGGCATCATCGAAAACTTCGAAGCCGAGCGCGAACGCCTGCAAGGCTTGGGCTACACCTTTGAATCGCAAACCGATACCGAAGTCATCGCCCACAGCATCAACCACGAATACACGCAAAACGGCGGCGACCTTTTTGCCGCCGTACAAACCGCCGCCGCACGTTTTCACGGCGCATACGCCATTGCCGTGATGGCGCAGGATAGGCCGTCTGAAATGGTCGTCGCCCGCATGGGCTGCCCGCTTTTGGTGGCATTGGGCGACGATGAAACCTTTATCGCCTCCGACGTATCGGCCGTGATTGCGTTTACCCGACGCATCGTTTATCTCGAAGACGGCGACATCGCCCAAATCGGTTCAGACGGCATCCGCCGCCTGATTGACAAAACCGGCAACGAGGCCGATCGCAAAGTCAAAGTGTCCGAATTATCGTTGGCCTCGCTGGAGCTTGGCCCCTACAGCCATTTCATGCAAAAAGAAATCCACGAGCAGCCCCGCGCCATCGCCGACACCGCCGAAGTGTTCATCGACGGCGGCTTCGAGCCGGAAAACTTCGGCGCGGCCGCACGCGATGTGTTCGGCAAAATCCGCAGCATCAAAATCCTCGCCTGCGGCACATCCTATTACGCCGCGCTCACCGCCCGCTACTGGCTCGAATCTATCGCCAAAATCCCCACCGATGTCGAAATCGCCAGCGAATACCGCTACCGCGACGTGATTGCCGACCCCGAGCAGCTTGTCGTAACTATCTCGCAATCGGGCGAAACCCTCGACACGATGGAAGCCCTGAAATACGCCCAATCGCTCGGCCAAAGCCACAGCCTGTCGGTGTGCAACGTGATGGAATCCGCCCTGCCGCGCGAAAGCGAATTGGTGCTGTACACCCGCGCCGGCGCGGAAATCGGCGTCGCCTCCACCAAAGCCTTCACCACCCAGCTTGTCGTCCTGTTCGGCCTGGCCGTAACCCTGGGCAAACTGCGCGGCTTCGTGTCCGACGCACAGGCGCGCGGCTATCTCGACGAATTGCGCCAGCTCCCCAGCAGCATCCAGCACGCGCTCAACCTCGAGCCGCAAATCGCCGCTTGGGCGCAAAAGTTCGCCAAAAAAGACAGCGCACTTTTCTTGGGTCGCGGCATCCACTACCCGATTGCCCTCGAAGGCGCGTTGAAACTCAAAGAAATCACCTATATCCACGCCGAAGCCTATCCCGCAGGCGAGCTCAAACACGGCCCGCTTGCGCTGGTTGACGAGAATATGCCCGTGGTCGTCATCGCGCCCAACGACGCGCTTTTGGACAAAGTCAAAGCCAATATGCAGGAAGTGGGCGCGCGCGGCGGCGAACTGTTTGTCTTTGCCGACCTCGACAGCCATTTCACCGAGTCCGACGGCGTACACGTTATCCGCACCCCGCGCCACGCAGGCACACTCTCGCCCATCGTGCACACCATTCCCGTGCAGCTTCTCGCCTACCACGCCGCCCTCGCACGCGGCACCGACGTGGACAAACCGCGCAACCTGGCCAAATCGGTAACGGTGGAATAAGGCGGAAAGGCCGTCTGAAAGCTTTTGAGACATGGTTTCAGACGGCCTCCGACACAACCGCAAGGCCGTCTGAAAAAAGAAAACCGCTTTTCAGACGGCCTTTATCTTTAATATAGTGAAACAACACGGAAAGATACAAGGCAGCAAGCCGAAGACAGTACAGGTAGTACGGGGCAGGTTTTCTTGGCATTTTCAATGCCGTAGAAAACCGCCCTCTTTGAGCTAAGACGCAGCAACGCCGTAGATTTTCGTGTTGTTTCACTATAGAAGACAGCACCATGCAGCGACACCTCGACGACTTATACCGCACACTCGCCGCCTGCAACCTGCGAATAGACGAATCCGCGGGCAACGGTTTGGACGTTTCTGCCGTTTGGACGCTGCGCCATCCCGCCGAACCCGCCGCCGTCTGCCTGATATTCGAAGGCATGAGCGAGCTGTCTGTTCTGCCGATAGAACAAAGCTACGGCTGCCACGTCGAAAACGCCCCGCATCTTTCACTGTATTTTTCCAAAAACAACCCCGCGCAATGGCGGCGCGATTTGGCCGCATTCGCCGACACGCTTGAACAAACCGTTTTCAGAAACGTCATTCCCGCACAGGTGGGAACGGCTTCCGGCAGCACAAAGGCCGTCTGAAAAGCAGCAGTCAGGTCGTCACCCTGCGACACGCAGTTTCACCGTTTTAAGCAAAGGCCGTCTGAAAGCCCTTTAAACGTGGTTTGAACTTCGCCGAAGCCCCGCTTTCAAACGACCTTCCGACGACCAAAAAGATTTTTCGCAAACAGCCTCCCACCGCGCCGCCTCATTTGAGAAAACCCCCTCAAAATGCCATAATGCCGCCCGTTTGCAACAGACCGTCCGCCGACGGACAACAGCCATGAACATCACCGTTATCGGCGCAGGCGCGTGGGGCAGCGCACTGGCCTTACACTTCGCCCGGCACGGCAACCGCGTTTCCCTGTGGACGCGCAGCCGCGAACAAACCGCCGCCATGCAGGCCGAACGCGAAAACAAACGCTATTTCCCCGGTTTCCCCTTCCCCGACGCACTGACCGTGCACGCCGACCCCGCCGCCGCCCTAAACGGCAGCGGCCTTGTACTGATCGTCACCCCCGTTGCCGGACTGCGCGGCGCGGCGGAACAAATCAAAACGGCAGGATTCGGCAGCCTGCCCGTTCTCGCCGCCTGCAAAGGTTTCGAACTCGATACCGGCCTGCTCCCGCACCAAGTGCTGCGCGAAGTGCTGCCCGAAAACGACACAACCGGCCTGCTCTCCGGTCCCAGTTTCGCGCAGGAACTGGCGCAGCAGCTGCCCTGCGCCGTCGTCCTCGCCGCCGAAAACGAAGCCTGGATAAGCAGCCTAGCCCGCGAACTCAACACCACCGTCCTGCGCCTCTACGCCAACACCGACACCGTCGGCGTAGCAGTCGGCGGCGCAGTGAAAAACGTCATGGCCATCGCCACCGGCCTTTCAGACGGCCTCGAATACGGCCTCAACGCCCGCGCCGCCCTCATCACGCGCGGCTTGGCAGAAATTACCCGCCTCGCCGTCGCCATGGGTGCGCAGCAGAAAACCATGATGGGGCTGGCCGGCATGGGCGACCTCATCCTGACCTGCACCGGCGCACTCTCGCGCAACCGCAAAGTCGGACTCGGCCTTGCCGCGGGCAAACCCCTGCCCCAAGTCCTCGCCGAAATCGGCCACGTCGCCGAAGGCGTGCCCGCCATCGACGAAGTCCTGCGCGCCGCCCGCCGCCACGACATCGACATGCCCGTCACCCAAGCCCTGCACAGACTCGTGCGCGGCGAAACCACGGCACACGACGCGGCCGAATGCCTGATGCTGCGCGAAACCAAACCCGAGTAAACCGAAAAAGGCCGTCTGAAACTTTCAGACGGCCTCAGGAGCCGAACATGAACAAACCATTGGACAAACTCGAAGCCCGCGTCTACCAGCTGTCACAGAAATTCGAAACCCTGCTCAGCGAAAGCCGCAAACAGCAGCTTGAAAACGTCCGCCTCAAAGCCGAACAAAAACGCAAAGACGACCAGCATCAGGCCGCCGTCGACGAATTGAGCGAAGCCCTGTTGGTGCAGGTCGGCAAACTGAAAGAAGACCTGCAAAGCAAAATCGACGCCCTGAGCGCCGAAAACCAAACCTACCGCGCCCTCCTGGCCGACACCGCCGCCGAACTGCGCCGCCTGTCCGGCCGCCTGCCGCAGGAGAGGCCGTCTGAAACCGCCGCACACAACCCGGGAGCAGAACCATGAGCAGCATCGAACAAATCCCCGTTTCCGTCATGGGGCGCACATTCAGCATCGGCACCCCCGCCTCCGAAAAAGACACCCTCTTGCAGGCGCTCGACATGCTCAACAAAAAAATCGAAGCCGTAGAAAGCGGCGGACGCATCGTCGAAAGCGACAAAATCATCATCATCGCCGCCCTCAACGTCGTCCACGACCTGCTTAAAATGTCGATGAAAGACGGTTTGGCAATCGGCGAGTTTGAGCGTAGAATAGCCCACATGACAGAGGTGTGCGACAAAGCACTGGCGAAAGTGCCCTAACCAACCTCCACCCCCTTTTCCCTGCGGCGAGCGCCAAGGCATACATTCCTTTGAACCAATAAGTTCGCTTCAGGTTGTCGGGAGATGCAGCAGGCGCGAGCGTTCCTACGGGAAACGCACCCGAAGCTGCCCGAGACAGCCGCCTTGTTTGACAAGGTTCAAGCGGATTGAGCCGAAACGCCGCCTGCGGGGAATCCCCAAAAAAGCACCGATTCATACGGTGCTTTTCCTTTTCCCACACTTTACCCCGATCCGCCCGACTCCCCGTCACTTCAGATTGACAGGCATCCGATAAGACACTAAAATCCGCGGCTTTCTATATCTCTTTGGATCAATCCTTATGAAAACCTTTTCAGCCAAACCGCACGAGGTGAAGCGCGAATGGTTTGTGATCGACGCGGAAGACAAAGTTCTGGGTCGCTTAGCAGCCGAAGTTGCCAGCCGCCTGCGCGGCAAACACAAGCCCGAATACACTCCGCACGTCGACACAGGCGACTACATCATAGTCATCAATGCCGACAAACTGCGTGTAACCGGCGCCAAATTCGAAGGCAAAAAATACTACCGCCATTCCGGCTTCCCCGGCGGCATCTACGAGCGCACTTTCCGCGAAATGCAGGAACAGTTCCCCGGCCGCGCTTTGGAAAAAGCCGTCAAAGGCATGCTGCCCAAAGGCCCTCTGGGTTACGCCATGATTAAAAAACTGAAAGTGTATGCCGGTGCCGAACACGCACACGCCGCACAACAGCCCAAAGTTTTGGAATTAAAATAAGGACGCAACATGAACGGTAAATACTACTACGGCACAGGCCGCCGCAAAAGTTCGGTTGCCCGCGTATTCCTGCAAAAAGGCAGCGGTCAGATTATCGTAAACGGCCGTCCCGTCGACGAATTCTTCGCCCGCGAAACCAGCCGCATGGTCGTGCGCCAGCCCTTGGTTCTGACTGAAAATGCCGAATCTTTCGACATCAAAGTCAACGTCACCGGCGGCGGCGAAACCGGTCAGTCCGGCGCCATCCGCCACGGCATTACCCGCGCCCTGATCGATTACGACGCCGCATTGAAATCCGCGCTGTCTCAAGCCGGTTTTGTTACCCGCGACGCCCGCGAAGTGGAACGTAAAAAACCGGGTCTGCGCAAAGCACGCCGCGCCAAACAGTTCTCGAAACGTTAATCCGTTTTCAGCAAAAACCCTGCTTTTCCGGCAGGGTTTTTTTATTGTTCGTGAACGGAAGGAAAGCCGTCTGAACGTTCGGGTTTGATAAGTTTGAACGGTCGCAACCGGCCGCGGACAGCAGGCCGTCTGAAACGCCGTACAGATAAATGTTTTCAGACGGCCTGTCCGCATTTGCGGCAAAACAGCCGGTCAGGACAACAATGCCAACAGTTTGGCAAACGCATCATCAAACTGCGCCAAACCGTCTTGCTGCAAACGTTCGGCCAACGCTTCCACATCTATACCCAAACCGGCAACCTCTTCCAGCGCAGCCAATGCTCCGTCTGTATTCTCTGCCAATTCGGCACGGGCGGTGCCGCCTGCAATAAATGCCTGCAAAGTGGCATCGGGCACAGTGTTGACGGTGTCTTCGCCGATCAGGCTGTCGACATACAGCGTCGGCGGATAGGCGGGGTTTTTCACGCCGGTGGACGCCCACAGCAGCCGCACGCGGTTGGCGCCCTGCCTTGCCAGGTCAGCAAATTCCGTGCTGCCGAAAAAGTCCTGCCAGTCAGCATAGGCCGCTTTGGCCAGCGCAACCGCGGTTTTGCCGCGCAGGTGTGCGGGCAGATTGCCGTCCAGCGCGTTGTCGATACGCGAGATAAAGAAGCTGGCTACCACGCGGATGCCGCCAACCGCTTCGCCGCGCGCAAGCCGCGCGCGAATGCCGCGCACATAGGCTTCATAAGCTCTGACGGTTTGGCGGCGGGAAAACAGCAGGGTCAGATTGATGTTAAGGCCGTCTGAAACCAGCGTTTCCAAGGCCGCCAGCCCTGCGTCAGTGGCGGGGATTTTGATCATCGAGTTCGGGCGGCCGATTTTGCGGAACAGGCGGCGCGCTTCGACCACCGTACCCGCCGCATCGTGTGCCAGCTCGGGCGACACTTCGAGGCTGACAAATCCGCCGCGCCCGCTGTCTGCTTCGTATTCTTTCAGGCAGACATCGCAGGCAGCACGCACGTCGGCCACGGCCAGCGTTTCATAACGCTGTTTGGCGGTGAGATTCTGCGTTTTCAGCGCCGCCACGTCTTCTGCGTATAACGAATCGGCGGCAAAAGCCTTTTGGAAAATGGCGGGGTTGGAGGTGACGCCGCACACGCCCTCTTCCAGCATCCGCGCCAGATCCCCGCTTTGCACCAGCGAGCGCGACAGATTGTCGAGCCAGATTTGTTGGCCTAAGTTTTTCACGTCCGTTAAAATGCTCATTTTTTTTCGTTCTCCATTGCCATTAAATAAGGGGCGCATCGTAACACGCGCCGCCTTTGCTTTAAAACAGGACAAAATCATGCAAACCGAAAACGCTGCCCAATACATCCGCTGGGCACAGGAAGTCTTACAAACCGAAGCCGCCGCCCTGCGCGAGATTTCAGACGGCCTCGACGGCAGTTTCGCCGCCGCCGCCGACACCATCCTCAACTGCACCGGCCGCCTGGTCGTGACCGGCATCGGCAAATCAGGCCACGTCGGCCACAAAATCGCCGCCACCCTCGCCTCCACCGGTACGCCTGCCTTCTTCGTCCACCCCGCCGAAGCGGCGCACGGCGACTTGGGCATGATAGTCGACGGCGATGTGGTGCTGGCCATCTCCAACTCGGGCGAGAGCGACGAAATCGCCACCATCCTGCCCGCGCTCAAACGCAAAAACATCAGCCTTATCTGCATCACCGCCCATCCCGAATCGACCATGGCGCGCCACGCCGACATCCACCTCACCGCCGCCGTGTCGCAGGAAGCCTGCCCGCTCGGCCTTGCCCCCACATCCAGCACCACTGCCGTCATGGCCTTGGGCGACGCGCTGGCCGTTACCCTGCTGCGCGCCCGCTCCTTCACCCGCGAAGACTTCGCCCTCAGCCACCCCGCCGGCCGCCTGGGCAAACGCCTGCTGCTGCGTGTGGCCGACCTGATGCACAGCGGCGCACATTCCCCCGCCGTCACCGAAGGCACGCTGCTGAAAGACGCCGTGGTCATCATGAGCGAAAAAGGGCTGGGCATGCTCGCCGTCACCGACCGTGAAGGCCGTCTGAAAGGCGTACTCACCGACGGCGACCTGCGCCGTCTGTTCCAAAAAAGCGAATCCTTCTCCGGACTCACCGTCGACGACGTGATGCACCGCAACCCGAAAACCATCCCGCCCGACAAACTTGCCACCGAAGCCCTGAAAGAAATGCAGCAGCACAACATCAGCGGCCTGTTTGCCGTCGGCAGCGACGGCCTGCTTGCCGGCGCACTCAATATGCACGATCTCCTACAGGCACGCATCGTCTGATTATCGCTGCAAAAGGCCGTCTGAAAGCGTCAAACCCATCCCTAAAACGCTTTTCAGACGGCCTGTTTTTTTCTTTCTGAATAACAGCTTAACAAACACTTTTAAAACAAGCAAACAAGTTATCGTTTCAGATAAACAAACACTATAATCCGCCGCTTTCAACCTGAACGACATAAAGGAAACCTCATGACAGAATTGTCCAAACAGCCCGTCGCCGACCGCGCCGAGCACAACGCTTTTTTCCCCTCCGAATACTCGTTGAGCCAATACACCGCGTCCAAAACCAACTATGCCGGCACCAAATTTGCCAAGCCCTACACCGGCGGCAAATTCAAAGTGCTGATGGTCGCCACCGACGAGCGTTATCTGCAAATGCAAAACGGCAAATTCTTCTCCACCGGCAACCACCCTGTCGAAACCCTGCTGCCGATGCTGCACATCCACAAAGCCGGCTTTGAAATCGACGTCTCCACCCTGTCGGGCAACCACGCCAAATTTGAAATGTGGGCGATGCCGGGCGAAGACCAAGCCATCGCCGAAATCTACGCCGAATACCTGCCCAAACTCGACAAACCCGCGCGCTTTGCCGACATTTTGGACGAAGTAACCGCACCCGATTCACCCTACATCGCCGTGCTGATTCCCGGCGGCCACGGCGCGTTCAACAAGCTGCCTGAAAGCCGCGACATGCAGCGCCTGCTCGATTGGGCGTTGGAGAACGACAAATTCATCATCACCCTGTGCCACGGCCCCGCCGCGCTGGCTGCCGCATCCGTAGGTCGCGCCGATAGTGAGTTCCCGTTCAAAGGCTACGAACTGTGCGTGTTCCCCGACGCTTTGGACGAAGGCGCGAATCTGGACATCGGCTATATGCCCGGCAAACTGCCCTGGCTGCTTGCCAAACGCCTTGAAGAGCTGGGCATGGTGGTGAAAAACAGCAAAACTTCCATCGACGGCAGCGTGCACAAAGACCGCCGCCTGCTCACCGGCGACAGCCCCTTGGCAGGCAACGCGCTGGGCATTCTGGCGGCAGACGAGCTGCTCAAAGCCGTTGGCGTAGCAGAGTAACCCGCACACGATAAAGGCAGCCTGAAAGCTGAAATAGGCTTTCAGGCTGCCTTTTTATCGCCGTTGCCATACCGCGAACAGGCGAAAGGCCGTCTGAAAGCAGATTTGCAGGCTTTCAGACGGCCTTTCGGCGTGTAGGCCGGATCCCCGTATCCGACACTCCCCGCCGACCGTGCAAGCATCTGCCGGATTGAAGTATCCACGCGGCGAAACTTGGAACACCGCACTGCCTTTGGAGTAAAACAACAGTATGCGGGCGCAATTTTTGCTTTATCTCTTAACGCAAAATAAATTAGAATGTCTCGCTTTTTACAAACTTTGAGTTAAGTTAACAAAGGAAAATTATGAAACAAACAACCCTTCTTGCCGCCCTGATCGGCCTGTTCGCCGCCCACCCCGCCCTTGCCGAAACCATCCCCATGCCCGTGGAAAAACTGGGCGAAGTGCAGGGTGTGCCGTTTTACAAAGGCTACGGCTCGTCCATCGACGCAGACCCGCAAAACCCCAACCGTTTCTACGGCCTAACCGACCGCGGCCCCAATGCCGACGGCGGCGAAAACATCAAAATCTTCCTGCAGCCGGACTTCACGCCGAGCATTGGCCATTTTGAAATCCAAACCAACGGCACGATTAAAAAACTGCGCGACATCCCGCTCAAAGACGCCAACGGCAAACCGCTCACCGGCCTGCCCAACCCCAAAGGCTACGGCACATCCAAAGAAACCGTGGTCGATACCGACAAACATCTCTTGCAGCGCGACATCACCGGCATCGACAGCGAAGGGCTGGCAGTGATGAAAGACGGCACCTTCTGGGTGTCCGACGAATACGGCCCGCACATCGTGCACTTTGACCGCAACGGCTTCGAGCTCGAGCGCATGAGCCCGCGCGGCGTGCAAACCAACGGCCGCCGCCTGCCCGCCGTACTCGGCCATCTGCGCCCCAACCGCGGCATGGAAGGCTTGACCACCACGCCGAGCAACCGCGTATTGGTCGGCATCATGCAATCAGCCCTGCACAACCCCGGCAAAGCCGAAGTAAAAAACGAATCGGTAACGCGCATCTTGTCGTTTGATTTGGCAACAGGCAAAACCAAGCAATACCTGTACCGCCAAGGCGGCAACTATTGGAAAAACTCCGAAATCCGCGCCATCGACGAACACCGCTTTTTGGTGGACGAACACAACGGCAAAAACGTGAAACACGTTTACCTGATTGACCTGCGCGGCGCCACCGACGTTTCCGATCCCGCCGACAGCGAAAACGGCTTGAAAGTAAACGGCAAAGCCATCGAAGAAAACACTTGGGAAGAACTCGCCGCCGCCGGCATCAAGCCCGTAAGCAAAACGCTGGTAAGCGACGTAAAAAAAGACGTGGATTTTCAGTCGTCTAAATTTGAAGGTATGTGGGTGGCAGACGGCGGCAAAACGCTGTGGATTATCAACGATGACGATTTCGGCATCGATTCCACAGACAACCACACCATCGTGCCCAAACGCCTGCCCAACGGCGAAACCGACGCCACGCGCCTGTACCGCATTCCGCTGAACATCAAATAAGCACGAAACAAAAGCAGCCTGAAAAGCCGAAACACGCTTTTCAGGCTGCCTTTTATAGTGAAGCGGACTTGGGTTTCAGACGGCCTTTATCTATCTAAAAAAGCCAACTCACCACCCCGCCAGCACCACCTTGCCAATCATGTCGCCGCGCTCCACCAGCTGATGCGCACGGCGCAGGTTGGCGGCGTTGATGCCGTCGATGGTTTGCGTGGCAGTGCTGTGCAGGCGGCCTTCGTCCACCAGTTGCGCCACTTTGGCAAGGATTTCGCCTTGGCGCGCGATGTCGGCGGTCTCGCGCAGCGGGCGGGTGAACATGAATTCCCAGTGCAGCGAGATGCTTTTGCCTTTCAACGGGTTGGCGTCGAGAACGTCCGGGTCGTCAATCAGTGCGATGCGGCCTTGCGGCGCGAGCAGTTCCGCCAGTTGCGGCAAATAGCGTTCGCTGTGGTTGGTGGAAAATGCCCACGACGGCGCGCCGATGCCGAGCGCGGCGACTTGTTCGGGCAGGCTGTGGCGGTGGTTGATGACGTAATCCGCGCCGAGGCGGCGCAGCCATGCTTCGCTTTCTGGACGCGAGGCGGTGGCGATGGTTTGGATGTCGGTGAGCGTTTTCAGTAGCTGGATGGTAATCGAGCCGAC
Source organism: Neisseria sp. 23W00296 (assembly GCF_044772855.1). Taxonomy (NCBI): domain Bacteria; kingdom Pseudomonadati; phylum Pseudomonadota; class Betaproteobacteria; order Neisseriales; family Neisseriaceae; genus Neisseria; species Neisseria sp. 23W00296. The sequence continues at coordinate 1,874,434 of NZ_CP173024.1, forward strand.
GCCGCCCGCGCCGCCCACCAGCAGCAGGGCGCGACTGCCACCGGCGACGGGTTTGTTCACGTCGAGGCGGTCAAACAACGTTTCCCACGCGGTGAGCGCGGTCAGCGGCAATGCGGCGGCTTGGGCGAAATCGAGCGTGCGCGGCTTGCGGGCGACGATGCGCTCGTCCACCGCCTGCAATTCCGCATACGAGCCGGGGCGGTTAATCACGCCGGCGTAATAGACTTCGTCGCCGACCTGAAAATGCTGTACGCCGCTGCCGACGGCTTTGACCACGCCCGCCGCATCCCAGCCCAAAACGCGGTACTGCCCCTCGGCGGGCGTATGCGCGGCGCGGACTTTGACGTCGGCGGGATTGACCGACACGGCACGCACTTCGACCAATAAATCGCGTTCGCGCAATTCCGGCGCGGGCAGTTCGATGTCGAGCAGGCAATTTTCATCGCTGACGGGCAGCGGGCGGTTGAATCCGATGGCTTTCATTTTATGCTTCTCCGGTTGTGTAAAAAGAGCGGGCATCATAAGATACGGGCAGGATATTGTTAAGAACGCACTTATTTTTCATTAGGTTACTTATTGGATACTGGCAAAGAAACAATCATGCCCACCCGCCGCACCCTGCTCAAAATTACCGCCGCTGCCACTTTATCCGCATTGGCGCCCCCCATCCTTGCCGCACCGAAACGCAGCGGCACAACATCTCATTTCAATCCAAACAGGAGCAACCCCATGACCGCAACCCTGCATTACCAAAACGCCGAACTGTCCTACCAACTCGGCGGCAAAGCCGACGCGCCCGCCATTGTCCTGTTGCATGGCGGACTGGGGTCGGTGGCAGATTTCGCCCCGCTGCTGCCCCGCTTGCAAGCGCATTTCCGCATCCTTGCCATTGACACGCGCGGACATGGACGCTCCACGCGTGGCGACGTGCCGCTGACTTACGCCCAAACCGCAGACGACGCACGGCAGATTATTGAAGCCGTCGGGCTGCGCCAGTTTCACCTGTTCGGATTCAGCGACGGCGGCGTAACCGCCTACCGCATCGCCGCCGCCGATGCCCGCGTGCAATCCGTGCTGACCGTCGGCGCGCAATGGCATAGCCGCGACACCCCGCGCGAAATGATGGCAAGCCTCACCGTTGCCGACGTGCGCGGGCAGATGTCCGAACAGGTTGCCGCCTACCAAAAACACAACCCCCGCCCCGATTTGGACGCGCTGGTTGCCGACCTGCGCCGCCTGTGGACGGACGACACGGCGGCGGGATTCCCGAATGAAAACAGCGCCAACATCAAAGCCCCCGTGCTGGCGGTGCGCGGCGAAGACGATTTCCTGCTCTCCGCCGAAGCCCTGAACAGCTTGCGCCAAGTCCTACCTGAAGCGCACCTGATGAACGTGCCGTTTGCCGCGCACGAAGTCATCAAAGAGCAGCCTGAAATCCTGTGGGCGGCGATGAAAGTGTTTTACAAGCTGTAAGGCAGCCTGAAAACCGTTTCAGACGGCATCCAACCATCACACAAGGAACAATCATGGGCAAAACCGCACACCGTGCATTCGACTGCGCCGAAGGCTGCTCGGTGGAAGCCGCGCTCGCCGTTATCGGCGGCAAGTGGAAAGGCACGATTCTCTACCGCCTGCATAGCGACGGCGTGCTGCGCTTCAACGAAATCCGCCGCATCCTGCCCGCGGTATCGCAGCGCACGCTGACCGCGCAACTGCGCGCGCTGGAAGCCGACGGCATCATCGAACGCACCGTTTATCCCGAAGTGCCGCCGCGCGTCGAATACCGCTTGAGCGCCTACGGGCAAACGCTTGCGCCGGTGCTGCTCGCCTTGAAGGCGTGGGGCGATGCACACAAGGAACGCGGCAAGGCAGCCTGAAAAAATCCAATGGCGCGGCAAAGCGCAAAAGCCGTTTTGCCGTTTGTATAAGCGCAGGTCGGCATTGATACCCGACGATAACGGTTTAGAATGCTGTGTCGGACATCAATGTCCAACCCACAAGCTCAAATTAGGAGAATCCCATGGATCAAAAAGTGAAAAATCTGCTGGATGATTGGCAAAAGAGTAATCCTGCCTTGTATGAAATCGCCAATAGTGTGCGCACGAAAATATGGCAACTGGCAGACATGGCGAGCGAAGAAGTGAAATATGGCGGTATTTTGTTTGCCGCACCCGAACCGTTTTGCGGCATTTTTGTTTATAAACAGCATGTAACCGTGGAATTTGGTCATGGCGCCGAGATGGCAGACCCGCACGGTTTGTTGGAAGGCAAAGGCAAAGGACGTCGCCATTTGAAATTGCATACGCTTGAAGATGTGGAAAATAAGCATTTGGCGGAGTACTTACGGTTGGCGCAACAAGCAGCAGAATAAAATGCCGGGCTGAAAGAGCGCTGAACTACGACGGCAACCGTTTTCAGGCTGCCTTGAATGCTGTCTGAAAACCCGTTTGCAGGCTTCGCACGGAGTTTGTAGGTCGGTGCATTTATGCCCGACAAACACAGATAAATTTTAAAACGTCGGGCATAAATGCCCCGACCTACGGCTGCGCTTGCTTTCAGGCTGCCTATGCCTATCATCATGCCGTCTGAAAAACCCAACCCATCCAAACCCCCAAACCCACATCAGAAAGCCCCCCATGCCCACCGAAATCCGCATCACCAATGCCCGTCTAAAATCGCTGCTGGTGTCGCTCATCTCGTTCGCCATCGCCGCTGCCGCATCGCCGCTGCTGTTTGTCGGCAGCCTGAAAGGCATTCTGAGCGGCGCGCTTATCGTTTTGTTCTTTCTGCCGTCCGCCGCCCTTTTGCTCTACCGCGCCGCTGACAGCCGCACTAAACTGGTGTTAAACGCCGACGGTATCCGCATCGTCCAAGCATTTGCCGAAAAAGAACTCGACGGGGTTGGCGCGAAAAGCGGCAGCAAAACCAAGCGCGAAAACGTTTTTTATCCGTGGGAACTGGTTAACAGCGTGGTTTTCGTGTATCCGTTTCCCGCCACACTGTACCTGAACAGCGAGCCTGCACGCAAATTCAAAGCCGAACTGGAAGAACTGGAAGCCGAGCAGCCGCTGCCCGATAACGCCACGCTCGAGCAAATGGAAGCGCGCGTCGCCAAGCATCTGCGCCTGTCGGAAAGCCTGAACCGCCTGCGCGACTTCACCATCACCCTGCCCATCATCCCCCTGCTGCACGGCAAACACCTGCCCGATTTAATCCGCACGCTAGCGGCAGAACCCGACAAAAGCCGCCGCCAAGCCGTGATCGACGGTTTTTGCCAAACCTTTTTCCCCAAAGCCCTTGGTTCGCGCCCCGTTGCGCCGCCCGAACCGCGCGAGTTCCCCGTGCGCCTGCCCGCCCAAGTCAGCATCCGCAGCATTGGCGGCGGCTATCCGCTGGCAAACATTTTGTGCGCCCTGATGCTTATCGGCAGCCTTGTTTTTGCCGCCGTAATCGTGCGCAACGTCCCCAATCCTGCTGACCTCCGCGGATTTCTGCCGCTGCTGCCCTTTGCCGTCATCACCGCCGCCGCGTGTGGGTGGCAGCTGTCCCGCTACCGCCGCCGTCGTGCCGTGCTTGCCGCCATCAACCGCCCCGAAGCGCAGCCGTGGAAACTCGTCGCCATCCCGATTTACATGGCCGGCACCAATCGCAAACTCAGGCGGACGTATTATTTCTACCCCGCGCCCGTCGCGGGCAAAATCCGCAAAATCACATTTAGCGACCACAACTTCCAACCCGTGCGCCGCCACGGACAATATCTTGCATTCGCCCCGCAAGGCGGCGGCGCGCCCGTTCCCATTGATGCCGAATTGCGCAATATCAGCGGGCTGGACGCGGACGAACGCCGCAAGCTGTTGCGCCAGATTAAAGAACTGGAAGCAGAGTTTTAGACGGCAGCAAAGGCAGCCTGAAAGCCAATCTCCACTTTCAGGCTGCCTTAATGCCGTCTGAAAACGCCTTCCCCCTTATCATCTCTTGTTTTGATTCAACTGATTTTGCCATGCCGACGATTAACCATTTTGCCTGTCCCCAGCATGTGGAAACGGGCAGCGTGTTGCAGCATAAAAAACTTTCATTTGCGCAATCGCAGTTTGCACAGCCGATGGTTGTGCGCGTGGTGTACGGGCGTAAAACACTGCGCTACGCGGGCGGCGAATTGGCGGCGACGGCGGGGCAATGGCTGCTGATTGTGGGCGGGCAGTCGTTTGATGTACTGAATGAGCCTGATGGGGCGCAGGGTTATCGCTCGGAATGGCTGATGCTGGGCGATGAATGGGTGGCGCAGTTTTTCGCGCAATATCCCGCGCGCGAAACGCTGGATTTGGCGCGTGTGTTGCGCCCTGATGCGGCTTGGAACGAATCGCTTTCTCGCGTGATACACGGCGTGCAGGCGCGGCTGCCTGAAACGGTTTTGGCGGCGCGGACAATGGAGTTGCTGTCGTGGCTGGCGCAGGCGGGGGCGGTGTTTAATCCGCATTCGGCGCAGCGTTTGAGCAAGCAGATACGCCAACTGATTGCGCGGGATACCGCCATCAACTGGCAGATAGCGGATGCGGCGCGGCAGTTGGGCATGAGCGAAACAACGCTGCGGCGGCGGTTGGCAAACGAAGGCACGTCTTTTCGCGAACTGTCGGGCAGTGTGAAGATGATGCGGGCGCTGACCCTGCTGCAAACTTCGCCGTTGGGCGTGGCGCAGGTGGCGTATGCGGTGGGCTATGAGAGCCCTGCGCGGTTTGCGGCGAAGTTTCGCGCGCATTTTGGCTGCACGCCAAGCGATGTGCGCAAGGCAGCCTGAAAACATTTTTTAGCGGCGCGTTTTAGCTTCGCTCGTTTTCAGGCTGCCTCAAATTCCAAAGGACGCATCTTACTGCGTCCTTTTTGCTGCTTCATCAAACTGCTATCGCGCTTGGCGCACGGTAACTTTGGCTTTGCCCAGCGCGTGTGCGTTGGCGAAAAAGCCCACCAGCGCGGGCGTGGCTTCGGCGGTGATATTGGGCAGCGTGGCCACATCCACGGCGGTAACGGTGATTTCATAGCGGTGGTTTTGCCCTTTGGGCGGACACGCGCCCATAAAGCCCGCTGTGCCGCCATCGGTGCGCGTTTGCAGCGCGCCTTGCGGCAAAGGTTGGTTTTCAGGCAGCGCAGAGACGTTGGCGGGAATATTGGCGACCACCCAATGCATCCAGCCCAAGCCGGTGGGCGCGTCTTTGTCGTACATCGTCAGCACAAAACTTTTCGTGCCTTTGGGGGCGTTTTTCCATGAAATCGTCGGCGCGATGTTGCCGCCCGTGCAGCCGAAGCCGTAGGATGCGCTTAACAAATGGCGTTCGGCGAAGTGTCCGTTTTGCAAGCCGCCCACTTGCACAGCAAATTTTCCTTCTGCCCCAGCTGTGGCAGAAAGCGCGGTAAAACCCGTCAGCGCAGCGGTATAGAGCCATGTTTTCATCATGTTTTCCTTATTGGGATAGGGTTGAAAACGCAGATTATAGGGATGAGCCGCACGCCGCATGATGCCGAAACGTGCAAATATTGTGCGGATTTGGGCAGCCTGAAAACAAGTTTGCGGCTGTTGCGAAGTCCAAACCCGTCTGCCGTTTTTCAGGCTGCCTTTAAAAACAACCGCCGTAGGTCGGTGCATTTATGCCCGACAGAAATAGGAAACACAGCAAAAAACGTCGGGCATGAATGCCCACCCTACACGGCGTTTCAGGCTGCCCTGATGCCGTCTGAAAACCCAAAGGCAGCCTGAAACCCTTTTCAACCCCAACCCCGAAAGGAATCCCCAAAACCCATCCCAAGTCTGGCTCGTAACCGGCGCATCCGGCGGTCTCGGACTCTCGCTCGTCAAAGCCCTGCTTGCCGCAGGACACCGCGTCGCCGCCACCACACGCAATGTTGGTAAGCTCACCGAAGCCATCGGCGGCAGCGAAAACCTGCTCGCGCTCACCATGGTGCTCACCGACGAAGCCAACATCAAACGCGGCATCGCTGCCATCACCGAACGCTTCGGGCATAGACGTAACCGTGAACAACGCCGGCTACATCCTTGTCGGCGCGATTGAAGAGCTTTCCGACGCCGAAATCCGCGCCAATTTCGACATCAACGTCTTCGGCATGATGACCGTCATCCGCGCCGTGATGCCCGTTTACCGCGCGCAAAAGAGCGGGCGTTTTCTCAATATTTCATCCATTTCGGGTAGCGTTACCGACCCCGGGCAGGCGATTTACAGCGCCAGCAAAGCCGCCGTCATCATGCTCACCGAAGCGGTGGACGACGAAGGGCGCGATTTCAACGTGCGCGCCACCGCCGTCTGTCCGGGCGGGCTGCGGACTTCTTTTCTCGGCGGCTCGGCGCGTTTCCCCGAACAGCCGATTGCCGACTATGCCAGCGTGCGCCAATACGAAGAAAACTACCGCCGCCTGAACCAAAACCAAAGCGGCGACCCAGTCAAAACCGCCCGCCCGCTCATCGCCCTTGCCGCCGCCGACAACCCGCCCAAACGCATCTATCTGGGCGCCGACAGCTTCGCGGCGATGGAGCGCAAAATGGGCAAAGTGGCAGCGGAAATGGCGGCGTGGGACGAGTTGTCGCACAGTACGAAGTATGAGGGTTGAGGCCGTCTGAAAACGGGAAAGGCCGTCTGAAAGGCATGGGCTTTTCAGACGGCCTCTGCCGCCGATGCAGGCACAAGCGCCCTGCCCCGCATATCCGTTCAAGAAAAAGGCCGTCTGAAACCTTAATCAGACGGCCTTTTTGTTCATTAGCGGGCTTAACCGCGCCGCCAGCTTGTGCCGCCTGCGCCGTCTTCGAGGATGATGTTTTGCGCGGTCAGGAGGTCGCGGATGCGGTCGGATTCCGCCCAGTTTTTATCCGCGCGCGCCTGCTTGCGTTGGGCGATGAGGGCTTCGACTTCTTCGTTGGAGAGGCCGTCTGCAACCGCACCGCCCTGTAAAAACTCGGTCGGGTCGCGCTGCAAGAGGCCGATGATGCCGCCCAAGGCTTTCAGGCAGCCCGCCAGTTCGGCCGATTGGGTTTTGTTCACTTCGCCCGCCAGTTCAAACAACACGGCCACGGCTTCGACTGTACCGAAGTCGTCGTTCATCGCGGCGTAGAAGCGGCGCGTGTAGTCGTTGGCGTTTTCGCTTAAGGCAAATTCGGCCGGCGGCGTGTGTTTGAGCGCGGTGTAAAGGCGGGTGAGTGCGCCTTTGGCATCGTCAAGATGTGCGTCGGAATAGTTCAGCGGGCTGCGGTAGTGGGCGCGCAGGATGAAAAAGCGCACTACTTCGGGGTCGTATTGTTTCAATACGTCGCGGATGGTGAAGAAGTTGCCCAGCGATTTGGACATTTTTTCGCCGTCCACGCGGATAAAGCCGTTGTGCAGCCAGTATTTCACATGGCTGGCAACGGGTTTGCCGTGGTGCGTTACCGCATGGTCGTGGCCGCAGGCATGCCCGCTTGCGCCGACGCTTTGGGCGATTTCGTTTTCATGGTGGGGAAACTGCAAATCCGCGCCGCCGCCGTGAATGTCAAATGTATCGCCAAACAGTTTGTCGCTCATGGCCGAGCATTCGATGTGCCAGCCCGGACGGCCTTGCCCCCACGGGCTTTCCCACGCCGGTTCGCCCGCTTTGGCGGCTTTCCACAGCACAAAATCGAGCGGGTCGCGTTTGAAACCGTCCACTTCCACGCGTTCGCCCGCGCGCAGATCATCGAGCGATTTGCCCGAAAGCTGGCCGTAGGCGGCAAATTCGCGCACGGCGTAATACACGTCGCCGTTGGCCGCCGGATAGGCTTTGTCGCGTGCAATCAGGTTTTCAATCATCGCAATCATCTCGGCGATGTTTTCGGTGGCCTTCGGTTCGAGGTCGGGGCGCAACACGCCCAGCGCGTCGGCATCTTCGTGCATCGCCGCGATAAAGCGGGCGGTCAAATCGCCGATGGTTTCGCCGTTTTCCGCCGCGCGGGCGATGATTTTGTCGTCGATGTCGGTGATGTTGCGCACATAAGTGAGCGGATAGCCGCACTCGCGCAGCCAGCGCGCAATCATGTCAAACACCACCATCACGCGGGCATGGCCGAGATGGCAGTAGTCGTAAACCGTCATGCCGCAAACGTACATGCGCACGTTGGCAGGATCGATGGGGGAAAAGGCTTCTTTTTGGCGGGTAAGGGTATTATAGAGGTTTAGCATGGGTTTTATGTTGGATGATGGAAAATCTAATGTCCGTCGGCAGGCAGAAAATCTTCAAATATCAATTTTCTCGCCAATATGGCTTGTTCTATCGGCCGTATCCATTCAGACGGCCTTTCGCGTTTCAAATAGTGCGTGCCGCTAATCCACAGTTGCAACACCGGCTCAAACCATGTGTTATCAAAGATAAAACATTCGTCGGCATATCCGACAGCGGTTTGCAGATTGCGCAGGCTTTCGCTAAATCGTTTGCGGATCAAACCGGGATCGATCCGGTGGCCGCCGTTGCGGACGCGTTCTTCTACGCGGCAGACGTTCAGTTCGGGAGAAGACAGGCCGATATAGTTCAAAATGATATGGAACCCGGCCGCTTTGGCGGTCTGCATCCTTTTTAGCGACGAAACGCCGGCCAAAGTGGATTCCAGTGAAAAGAGGTGCGGCTTTCGATAGCCTGACGGAACAGACGCAGCGCCTTTTTACCTGCCTCCATATCGGCCGCACGCGGATTGGCGGGATTCAGTTCGGCAGCAATTCGGTCTGAATCGATCACGACGGACACGTCGTCCTGATTCAGACGGCGCAGCGTTGATTTTTCCGCGCCGTTGGTGCCGCAGTAAAACACTGCCTTAGGACGGGTGTTTTGCATATCCGACTATCTTTTCCGTACCGTCCGGCTGTAATTCCACAATATTGCCGTACTCATCGCCGACATACACCGATGTGTATTTGCGCTTTTCGGCCATCCATGCGCGGTAGAGGCTTTGCAGGGTGTATTGTTTGCGCTTGAGGGCTTGGATTTGTTCGGGCGTAATCATGTTTGTCCTTGCGTGGCTGTCGGGCATAAGGCCGTCTGAAAACCTTTCAGACGGCCTTTGCCGTTATTCACTCCGCCTTCAACACCGAAGTATCCGTCTGCGGCTGCGCGGCGGCGGTGTCGGCTTGGGCTTTTTCGGCGGCTTCGGCCTCGGCGGCGAGGCGTTTTTTCTCGGTGAGGTATTGGCCGATTTGGTGTACCAGGTTTTGCGTGCCTTGGTGGGTTAAGGCGCTGATTTTGAAGAGGCGCGGGGTGGTCATGTCGAAGCCGAAGCGGTCGTCGGGTTCGGGATAGTCCCAGCCGATGGCCTCGAGAAAGGCGGCGGCGCGTTCTTGGGCTTCTTCTTCGCTCAGCATATCGAGTTTGTTGAGCACCAGCCAGCGCGGTTTGTCGAACAGTTCTTCGTCGTATTTTTTCAGCTCGTGAACGATGGCGAGGGCTTCGGCGGCGGGGTCGGTTGCTTCGTCAAAGGGGGCGAGGTCGACCACGTGCAGCAAAAGGCCGGTGCGCGAGAGGTGTTTGAGGAAGCGGTGTCCCAAGCCTGCGCCTTCAGCCGCGCCTTCAATCAGGCCGGGGATGTCGGCCATCACGAAGCTGTGGTTTTCGTCGATGCGCACCACGCCGAGGTTGGGGTGCAGCGTGGTAAAGGGGTAGTCGGCGATTTTGGGGCGGGCGGCGGAAACGGCGGTAATCAGGGTGGATTTGCCGGCGTTGGGCATACCGAGCAGGCCGACATCGGCCAAGACTTTGAGTTCGAGCATCAGCGAGCGGGCTTCGCCTTCTTCGCCGGGGGTGGATTGTTTGGGGGCGCGGTTGACGGAGGATTTGAAGTGGATGTTGCCGAGGCCGCCTTTGCCGCCACGCGCGAGGCAGACGCGCTGACCGTGGTGGGTGAGGTCGGCGACGATTTCGTCGGTATCGAGGTCGCGGATAAGGGTGCCGACGGGCATTTTGAGCACGATGTCGTCTGCGCCTGCGCCGTAGCGGTCGGAGCCGTGGCCTTTTTCACCGTTTTTGGCCTGGTAGCGTTTGACGAAGCGGTATTCGACGAGGGTATTGGTGTTTTCGTCGGCTTCGGCGTACACGCTGCCGCCGCGTCCGCCGTCGCCGCCGTCTGGGCCGCCGCGCGGTACGAATTTTTCGCGGCGGAAACTGGTTGCGCCGTTGCCGCCGCGTCCTGCGGCCACTTCGATTTTGGCTTCGTCGATGAATTTCATGTGTCGGATTCCTATGGTTTTCAGACGGCCTTTATGAAGATGGGAGGCCGTCTGAAAAGCGTATGCAAACGGGCGGCATTATAAGGGATAGGCCGTCTGAAAGCCGAAACTTTTTCAGACGGCCGACTCCCTGCTCTGCCCGCTTTATTTGGCGCACATGATTTGCAGGGTGTCGGTGCTGCCCGATTCGCGCATTTTGGTGCCGCTGGTGATGATGTAGCGCTCGCCGCTTTTGAGGATGCCGAGTTTGACGAGTTCGGCTTCGACCTGTTCGAGCGCGGTGTCGCGGTGGAGGCTGGTTTGCAGATGCAGGGGGCGCACGCCGCGGTACATGGCCATGCGGCGCTGGGCGGCGGGGTGGGGCGTGAGGGCGTAGATGGGGATTTGGATGCCGTAGCGGCTGATTTGGAAGGCGGTTGTGCCGCTTTCGGTAAGGGCGACGATGGCTTTGGCATCCACTTCGCGGGCAACGTGCACCGCGCCGCCCGCTATGGCATGGTCGGTGCGGCGGCTGTCGTCGAAATCGTCTACCGTGCCGATGAGGGAGTCCTGCTCTTTTTCGGCGGCGGCGCAGATGGCGGCCATTTGGCGCACGGTTTCAAAGGGATAGGCGCCGGTGGCGGTTTCGGCGGAACACATCACCGCGTCCGTGCCGTCGAGCACGGCGTTGGCCACGTCGCTGACTTCGGCGCGGGTGGGCACGGGGTTGGTAATCATCGATTCCATCATCTGCGTGGCGGTGATGCTGAAACGGCGCAGCTCGCGGGCGCGGCGGATCATGCGTTTTTGCAGGGCGGGCACGGCGGCGTTGCCCACTTCCACGGCCAAATCGCCGCGCGCCACCATGATGCCGTCTGAAGCTTCGATGATGCTGTCGAGGTTGCGCACGGCTTCGATGCGCTCGATTTTGGCAACCAGCCCCGGGGGCAGGCCGCCCTTCCCGCCTGCGGTGGCAAGGTCGCGGGCGATTTTCATGTCTTCGGCGTTTTTGACGAAGCTGACGGCCAGATAGTCGCAGCCGATGTCGAGGGCGGTGTTGAGGTCGCGGAAGTCTTTTTCGGTGAACGAACCGGCGCTGAGGCCGCCGCCGCGTTTGTTGATGCCTTTGCCGCTTTTGAGGAAACGGGCGTTTTCGGCGACGGCGCGGATTTCGCTGCCGGACACGGAATCCACGGTCAGCGCGAGCAGGCCGTCGTCGAGCAGGAGGACGTCGCCCGGCTGCACGTCGTCGGGCAGTTCGCGGTAGTCGAGGCCGATGCGTTCGCGGCCGCCTTCGCCTTCGTAGGCGGCGTCGAACACCAGCATATCGCCCGTGCGCACGTCGAGGCCGCCGCCCGCGATTTTGCCGATGCGGATTTTCGGCCCCTGCAAATCGGCCATCAGGGCGACTTCCTGTCCGGCCTGCCGCGCGGCTTCGCGCACGGTTTCGGCGGCAGCGCGGTGGCTTTCGGGCGTGCCGTGGCTGAAATTGAGGCGGACGACGTTCAGGCCGCCTGCGGTAATCATGTCGCGCAGCAGCTCGACGCTGCTGCTGGCGGGGCCGAGGGTGGCGATGATTTTGGTGTTGTGGCGGATGCGGGAGAGATCGCGGATGTGCATGGTGTTCCTTGCGGGGAAAACGGCGCCGCACGGCTTTCAGACGGCCTGCGGCGCGGAAAATAGGGGAAGGAGGCCGTCTGAAAAAACGGCGCGGAGGTTCGGGGCGGGTTTCAGACGGCCTTTTGATACGGCGGCGTTTATGCGGCCGAACCGCGTTTGACGGCCTTATCGGCAATGTCTTTGCGGTACTGCATGCCCTCGAAGCGGATTTTTTCTACGGCGCGGTAGGCGGTTTGCTGCGCTTCTTCCACGCTGTCACCGAGGCCGACGACGCAGAGGACGCGGCCGCCGTTGGTGGCCGTGCGCCCGCCTTCGGCAAAGGCCGTGCCCGCGTGGAAGACTTTGCCGGTTTCGTTCGCTTCGTCTATACCCTCGATGATGTCGCGTTTGCGCGGATTGTCGGGATAGCCCGCAGCGGCAAGGACGACGCCGACGGCGGTTTGCGGCTTCCATTCGGCCGACACTTCGTTCAGACGGCCTTCAATGCCCGCCTGCACGAGAGCGGCAAAGTCACTGTCGAGGCGGCTCATCACCGGCTGGGTTTCGGGGTCGCCGAAGCGGCAGTTGAATTCGATAGTGTACGGCGCACCGGTTTCGTCGATCATCAGCCCTGCGTATAGAAAACCGGTAAACGGAATGCCGTCTTCCTTCATGCCGCGCACGGCGGGCAGAATGATTTCGTCCATCACGCGGCGGTGCACTTCGTCCGTGACCACGGGCGCGGGGCTGTACGCGCCCATGCCGCCGGTGTTCGGACCCATGTCGCCGTCGAGCAGGCGTTTGTGGTCTTGGCTGGTGGCCATCGGCAGCACATTGTCGCCGTCGGCCATCACGATAAAGCTGGCTTCTTCGCCGTGCAAAAAGTCTTCAATCACGACACGTGCACCCGCGTCGCCCATTTTGTTGTCCAGCAGCATATCGTCCACGGCGGCGTGCGCTTCGTCTTCGTTCATGGCGACAATCACGCCCTTGCCCGCCGCCAAACCGTCGGCCTTAATCACGATGGGCGCGCCTTTTTCGCGGATATAGGCGTGCGCCGCTTCGGCGTCGGCAAAGGTTTGGTACTGCGCGGTGGGAATGCCGTGGCGCTGCATAAAGGCTTTGGCGAAGTCTTTCGAGCTTTCGAGCTGCGCGGCGGCGCGGGTGGGGCCGAACACGGGCAGGCCGGCGGCGCGGAAATCGTCGACTATGCCCGCAGCCAGCGGTGCTTCCGGCCCGACAACAGTGAAGGCGATTTTTTCGGCGCGGCAAAAGGCGATCAGGCCGGCATGGGCGGTGAGCGGCAGGTTGCGCAGCTTGGGTTCGACGGCCGTACCCGCGTTGCCGGGAGCGACGAAAACGGTTTCTACATCGGGCGACTGCGCCAGCTTCCACGCCAGCGCGTGTTCGCGGCCGCCGCCGCCGATAACGAGCAGTTTCATGACGGAATATCCTTGGAAAACGGGGAAAAACCGAGATTATAGACCAATCCGCAGAGGCCGTCTGAAAAGCCGCCGCAGGTTTTCAGACGGCCTGAAAACACAGTACAATAAAGAAACATCATAAAAAACACCCGTCAATATATGTCAGCAGAAAACAGCCGCCTGGTTGCCCGCAACCTGCAAAAAACCTTCAAAAAACGCCAAGTCGTCAAAGATTTCTCGCTCGACATCGAAAGTGGCGAAGTCGTCGGCCTGCTCGGCCCCAACGGCGCGGGCAAAACCACCAGTTTCTACATGATCGTCGGCCTGATTGCCGCCGACGCGGGCAGCATCACGCTCGACGGGCGCGAGCTGCGCCATCTGCCGATACACGAGCGCGCGCGCATGGGCGTGGGCTATCTGCCGCAGGAAGCGTCGATTTTCCGCAAAATGACCGTGGAACAAAACATCCGCGCCATCCTCGAAATCAGCCTCAAAGACAAAAACCGCATCGACGCCGAACTGGAACGCCTCCTGTCCGACCTCAACATCGAACGCCTGCGCCACAGCCCCGCCCCCGCCCTCTCCGGCGGCGAGCGGCGGCGCGTCGAAATCGCCCGCGTGCTGGCCATGCAGCCGCGCTTCATCCTGCTGGACGAACCCTTTGCCGGCGTCGACCCGATTGCTGTAATCGACATTCAGAAAATCATCGAATTTCTCAAACAGCGCGGCATCGGCGTGCTGATTACCGACCACAACGTGCGCGAAACCCTGCGTATCTGCGACCGGGCCTTCATCATCAGCGATGGCACAGTGCTGGCCACCGGCCGGCCGGAAGAGTTGGTGGAAAACGAACAGGTGCGCGCCGTCTACCTCGGCGAAAACTTCCATTACTAAAACAACGAAAACAAAACATTATGGGCGGACAATCCTTCCATCTCAAACTCAAACAGACGCAGCAGCTCAACCAGGGGCTGCAACAGTCGCTGCGCGTTTTGCAGATGTCCGGACTCGAACTCGAACGCGAAGTGGACGACTGGCTGCAAGACAATCCCCTCTTGGAGCGGCGCGACCCGTCCGACGACGGCCGCCTCGAACCGCCGCACCTCTCCGCCGCCGTCTCCTCCCGCAACCAAATCGGCGGCGACGAAGCCGAAGACGTGTGGGCGACCATCGCCGAAGAAGAAGACTTCAACCACTACCTGCACGGCCAAGTCTGCGAACACCCGCTCACCGACGAAGAAGCCGCCCGCGTCCACATCGTTATCGACTTTCTCGACGACCAGGGCTACCTCACCGACACGCCCGAAGAAATCGTCGAACACACCCCCCTCGAATGGATGCTCGACGAAGACGACATCCAAACCGCCATCGACCACCTGCAAAACTTCGATCCCCCCGGCGTCGGCGCCGCCGATTTGCGCGAATCCCTCATGCTCCAACTGCAACGCCTGCCCGCCAGCCCCTCGCGCCAGTGCGCCGGACAAATCGTCAGCCGCTTTCTCGACGAACTCAACCGCAGCAGCCGCCGCAACGTCGAAAAATTCAAAAAAGCCCTGCCCGACTACACAAGCGACATCATCGAATCCGCCCTCGACCTCATCGGCAGCCTCAACCCCTATCCCGCCTACGGCTTCGCCGCCGCCGAACCCACCGCCTTCATCCAGCCCGACGTCTTCGTGCGCGAAGGCGAAAACGGCTGGGAAGTGGTCGGCAACGAAGCCGCCTGGCCGCGCCTCGCCCTCAACACCGAACTGGCCGACGCCCTCAAAGACGAAGGCATAGACGAAGTGTGGCGCGAAAAAATCCAGGAAGCGCGGCAGAAAATCGACAGCCTCGAATTGCGCAAAAGCACCGTCGTGCGCCTGGCCGAATACATCGTCGCACGGCAGGAAGACTTCTTCGTCTTCGGCGAAATCGGCCTCACCCCCATGCTGCTCAAAGACGCCGCCGCCGACTTGGGCGTGGCCGAAAGCACCGTCTCCCGCGCTGCCGGCAACAAATATCTCGCTTGCCCGCGCGGCCTGTTTGCGTTACGCTACTTTTTCACACAGGCGGTCAACGCCGAAGACGGACAGGAAGGCACCAGCCAGAGCGCGGTCAAAGCCGTGCTGGCGCAACTGATAGAAAAAGAAGACAAAACCCATCCCCACTCCGACGAAGCCCTGTCCAAACTGCTCAAACTGCAAGGCATAGACATCGCCCGCCGCACCGTCGCCAAATACCGCGAAAACCTGGGCATCGCACCGGCACACCAGCGCAAGATATAGTTTTTCCGTGCCGCCTGAACTTTTCAGACGGCCTCAACCCCACCGAAGGAGTAGAACTATGAACTTGAAAATCACCGGTTTGAATTTCGATGTAACGGAAGCCGTCAAACAACACGTCGCGCTCAAACTCGACCGCATCGCCCGCCACGCCGGCAACCTGATTTCCGTCGCCGTCACCCTTTCCGTGGACAAACTCGACAACAAAGCCGAAGCCGACGCCCACCTGTCGGGCAAAACCCTGCACGTCGAAACCGCCGGACAGGAAAACATGTATGCCGCCATCGACTCGATGATGGACAAACTCGACAGAGCCCTCATCAAACACAAAGAGAAAAGCCAAAACGTGCGCGGCGCACCCAAGCCCGCAGCCGAAACCGAAGCGGGCAACGACGACGAAGCCGACAGCGCGGCACAAGCCTGAGCCGCAGCATAAAGAAGGCCGTCTGAACACAGTTTCAGACGGCCTTTTGCCTGCCCGCCACCCTATCCTTTTGCAAACCGGTAAAGCTGCCGACGGATTCGGATAACGGAACAATTCAAAGCAAAAGGCCGTCTGAATGCGGCAGTTGCGGTAGGGTGTACCACCCGCAGGCGACGCACGCGTTTAGGGGATTGCGGAAAACGTGCGGACAGACAGAAGCCGTCTGAATCGTTGAGGCCGTCTGAAACGTTGAGGCCGTCTGAAACGTTGAGGCCGTCTGAAACGTTGAGGCTGTCTGAAACGTTGAGGCTGTCTGAAACGTTAAGGCTGTCTGAAACGTTGAGGCTGTCTGAAACGTTGAGGCTGTCTGAAACGTTGAGGCTGTCTGAAACGTTGAGGCTGTCTGAAACGTTGAGGCTGTCTGAAACGTTGAGGCTGTCTGAAACGTTGAGGCTGTCTGAAACGTTGAGGCTGTCTGAAACGTTGAGGCTGTCTGAAACGTTGAGGCTGTCTGAAACGTTGAGGCTGTCTGAAACGTTGAGGCTGTCTGAAAAACCTGCTTCGCAGGTTTTTCAGACAGCCTCTTTGGTTTTGTGCTCTGCGGGCAGGCTTATTCGGCCAGCAGGTCTTCGGCTTTCACTTTGTCGCCGTAGACGGGTTTGAGGGTTTTTTCGTAGGCGGCTTTGAGGCGGCCGTCTTTTTTCATGGCGACGATTTCGGCGTTCACCCAGTCGAGCAGGGCTTTGTCGCCTTTTTTCACGGCGGGGGCGATGACTTCGGCCGGGCCGATGTTGCCGATGGCCACTTCATAACCCGGGTTTTCTTTCGCCCATGCCCACAAAAGCGCGTTGTCGTGCGCGAGGGCGACGCCGCGTCCGTCTTTGAGTGCGTCGAAGGTTTCGGTGTTCTGGTCGAATTTGAGCAGTTTCACTTCGGGGTGGTTTTTGCTGAAAAACGCGTCAGCGGTGGTGCCTTTGTTGACCAGCAGGGTTTGGTCTTTGAGCTGGGCGATGTCGGTAACCGGTTTTTTGTCGGGGGAAACGACGCCGAGGGCGACTTTCATGTAGGGGGCGGCGAAATCGACGGCTTCGGCGCGTTCGGGGGTTTGGGTGAAGTTGGCCAGAACGAGGTCGACTTTGCCGGAGCGGGCGTATTCGACGCGGTTGGCCGCTTCGGTGAGGACGAATTCCACTTTGTCGGGGCTGCCGAGCAGGTCTTTGGCCATTTCTTTGGCGATTTCGACGTCGAAGCCCTGGTTTTTGCCCTGGCTGTCCACGTAGCCGAAGGGGGGTTTGTCGCCGAACACGCCGATGCGGATGACGCCTTTTTCTTTGATGGCGGCCACGGTGTCGGCGGCGGGGGCGGCATTCGCGCCGCCTGCGCTTTGGGCGGTGTCGCCGCTGCCGCCGCAGGCGGCCAGGCCGAGGGCGAGGGTTGCGCCTGCGAGCAGGGCTTTGAATTTGCTGTTGAGCTGCATGTGTTTTCCTTTCGGTTGCGGGTGGTTGAGGGGACGGTTTGAGGCCGTCTGAAAAACGGTATGGCGGCAACTGTGTTTGAGGCCGTCTGAAAGCGCGGTTCCAACAAAGTCAGACGGTTTTCCGTCTTTTCAGACGGCCTCTGCCGCAGCGGGCGCGGTCAGTAGTCCATGCCGGCAAGGAACTGTTTGGCGCGTTCGCTTTTGGGGGCGGCGAAGAAGTTTTCGGGGCTGTTTTCTTCGACGATGGTGCCTTTGTCCATGAAGACGATGCGGTCGGCGACTTTGCGGGCGAAGCCCATTTCGTGGGTGACGATGAGCATGCTCATGCCTTCGCGGGCGAGTTCGAGCACGACTTCGAGCACTTCGCGCACCATTTCGGGGTCGAGGGCGGCGGTGATTTCGTCGAGCAGGATGACTTCGGGGTTGAGGCAGAGGGCGCGGACGATGGCGATGCGCTGTTTCTGCCCGCCGGAGAGTTCGCGCGGGTAGGCGTTTTTGCGGTCGAGCAGGCCGACGCGCTCGAGGAGTTTGTCGGCCTGCGCTTCGGCTTCGGCGCGGCTGCGTTTTTGCACTTGCAGGGGGCCGAGCAGGATGTTGTCGATGACGGTCATGTGGGCGAAGAGTTCGTAGCTTTGGAAGACCATGCCGACTTTCTGCCGCGCGGTTTGCCAGGAGACGTCTTTGCCGAATGTGCCGACGCCGTCCATGACGATGTCGCCGCCCTGGTGTTCTTCGAGGCCGTTGATGCAGCGCAGGAGGGTGGATTTGCCGCAGCCCGAGGGGCCGAGCAGGACGATGACTTCGCCTTTTTGCAGGTCGAGATCCAGCGAGTGCAGGGCGGTGACGCTGCCGTATTCTTTGTGCAGCTTGCGCACGCTCAGTAGTGCCATTTCAGTGTTCCCATTGGTTTTCCAGACGCGCGGCCAGCAGCGACAGCGGCCAGCAGCAGAGGAAATACAGTATAAAAATCAGTCCGTACACCCAAAACGAGGCGTTGGGTGCGGTGAGCAGCGAGTTTTCGATAATCTGCTGGCCGACTTTCACCACTTCGATGACGCCGATCAGGGCGGCCAGCGAGCTGGTTTTCACCATGCGGGTGAAGAGGTTGATGGCGCCAGGCAGGACGCGGCGGATGCTTTGCGGCAGCTCGATGTAACGGAAGACCTGCCAGCGGTTCAGGCCGAGGGCAAGGGCGGATTCGACTTGGTGTTTTTCGATGGAGCCGAGCGCGCCGCGCACGAGGTCGCCCATTTCTGCCACACCCCACAGGGTGAATACCCATACGCAGACCCACAGGCCGTCGATGTGGATGCCCGTCCAGGTGGGGAGGCCGAAATAGAAGCCGAACAGCCACACGAGTATCGGCACGATGCGGACAGTTTCCAGATAAAAGCGGCTGAAAAAGCGGATGGCGCGGTTGTCGGCGCGCAAAAGCAGGCCGAACAGGGTGCCGAACACGCAGGAGAAGGCGACGGAAAGCAGCGAGATTTGCGCCGTCAGCAGCAGTCCCTTGCCGAGGCGAGCGAGGTTTTGTCCTTCAAAAAGCCAGTCAAACGCCATATTTCGCACTCCGCACGCGGTTTTCCGCCCAACGCGCCAGCAGCGACACCGGCAGCAGGATAATCAGGTAGCTGGCAAACAGCAGGAACAGGGCTTCGTTGGTTTTGTAGTCCATGCCGATGATGTCTTTGGTCACAAACAGCAGCTCGGCAATGCCCACCGCGCTGATTACCGAGGTTTCCTTGATTAAAAACAAAATGTTTGCACCAACGGCGGGCACGGCCACCGCCCACGCCTGCGGCAGCTCGACGTAGCGGAAAATCTGCCGACGGCTCAGGCCGATGGCTTTGCCCGCTTCGATTTGTCCGGCGGGAACGGCGAGTATGCCCGCGCGTATCGCTTCGGCCATATAGCTTGCGCCGAGAAAAGTGAGGGCAATAACGCCGCAGGTGAAGCCGTCCCATTTGATGCCGACTTTGGGCAGGCCGTAATAAAGGAAGAAAAGCTGGATCAGCAGGGGCGTGTTGCGCGACAGCTCGATATAGGCGCGGGCGGGCGCGGCAAACGGTTTGATTTTGTAGGCCGTTACCACCGCCACCGCCAGCCCGAACAGCAGCGACAGGGCGATGCCCCAAGCCGACAGCGCCAGCGTGAGCTTGGCGGCTTCGGCGAATTTCGGTACGGCGTTTATCAGGTAAGACCAGTTCATGGCGCGGCAGACGGGAAAAAGGCAGCATTGTATCGCCCGTCCCGCCCCTTGCCAAATAGCGGCACGGAATAAGGCAGACGGGAAAAAACATATGGAAAGGCCGTCTGAAAACCCTGTTACGGGTTTTCAGACGGCCTCTTTACGCGGCGCGCTTATTGTTTCTTACCGGCTATGCCGATGTCGCCATTGCGGAAACTCGCTTTGCCTACGATTTCGGCGGCTTTCGGGCTGTAAAGGCTGAGCGAGTAACTGCCGTCGCCGAAATCTTTTGATTTGGCATTGCCGTCAAAGCCACTGGTGTTGTCGGGGCGAGCGCGCAACTGCGCCTGTTTAAGCGTGATGTCCTGTTTGCCCGGCAGGCCGGTGATGCTGCCCTGCCCTGTTTTGCTGGCAAAATCGACGGTGTAATCGAGTTTGCCGTAGTCTTTCTTGCAGTAGCCCGCTTCGGCAAACGCGCTGCCTTTATAGTTGGCCGTGCCGGTTGTCGGGATGTCGAAAAACGTTACCCTGATCGTCACGATATTTGCCCTGAACGCTGGCAATCTCCAATTTATTGACCACGTCGGGGCGGTCTGTTCCGGCGGCATCTTTCGCGTGAGCCGGAACCAGTCCGACAATGGCGGAATAATCTTGTTTGTAGAGCAGAAGTTTGCCGCCGTCGGTGCTGCCGTCGCCCGTTTTGCGCTCGTAAGTCAGCTCGGTAATCAAGTCCTGTTTTTTGAAACCGATATCGAATTTGTCGCCCGCACGGTAGGTTTTTGTGCAGTCGGCACCTTGTTTTTCATCATCGGTAATCGTAATGGAGGATTGGCTGTCCGGCAGCAGTTTGTTCGACTGCGACGACTCGATAGTCAGCTCCTTATAATTGCCGTTTGCCTTCGGTTTGAGCGGATCGGTCAGGCTATCGCCCAAAGCTTCCCCCGCGCTGCTGCAACCGGCCAATGCCGCAGAGACGGCAAGAATGCCGAGAATATGGCGCTGTTTGTGTTGTTCCATGGCATTATCGTTATCATACACCGTTAAAAACAGCTATATTATAACACCGATAACAATAAAATATTGACAGCGGCTATCCGCCAAATCAACTTAAACAATAACAGGCTGATAACACATTAAAATTATCCGATATGAACCATAGAGCCTATTACCCGCCAGCCTGACTGTGCTGCCCCAAGAGGCCGTCTGAAACCGCCGCGCCGCCTTTCAGACGGCCTGAGTTTTGTTTACAATGCCCGCCAAACATTTACACCAACCCCATCCCTTCATGACATCGAAACACCAAAACGAGCGCAGCGACTGGCGCGCCCAGGAAATGCTGCTGCTGCAACAGGTTATGCGCAACCTGGGAAAAGACGACGGCGCACACGACACCGCCCTGCACATCATGCTGCAACTGATGAGCGAATTGTTCGGCCTCAACCAGGGACGCATCGTCCTGCAACACCTTAACGACGAAAACGCCTCCATACGCTACGCCTACGGCATGTCGCCCGAACAAACCGCGCGCGGCGTTTACGCGCCCGGAGAAGGCATTACCGGAACGGTTTTAAAACACGCCCACATGATTGTTGCCGACAACGTGCGCAGCGATCCGCTGTTTCTCGGCCGCACCGTCCTGCATGACGACATCCCCGCCGAGCAAACCATGTTCATCGCCCTGCCGGTTACCGCACACAACCGCACCTTCGGCGTCCTCGCCTGCCTGCGCGCCCGCTACAGCCCGCGCCCGCTGCACGACGACATTTCCCTGCTCAACATTCTCGCCACCCTCGTCGGCCAGCTGCTCTATATCCACGAACACAGCGAAGCACGGCGGCAGCTGCTGAAAACACAAAACCAAAAACTGCGGCAAACTCTGCAATCGCACAGCCGCCGCTACGGCATCGTCGGCTCGTCCGCCCCGCTGCTCAACGCCGTCAGCGAACTCGAACGCGTCGCCCACAGCAACGCCAACGTCCTGCTTCTGGGCGAAAACGGCACCGGCAAAGAAATGTTCGCCCGCACCCTGCACACCGCCAGCCGCCGCGTCGGCCAACCTTTTATCAAAGTACACTGCACAAACACAGAACAGGAAGAACTCGGCCAGGAAATCTTCGGCGAAGGCGAAACCCCGGGGCTGATCGAACAGGCCGACGGCGGCACCCTCTTCCTCGACGAAATCGCCGCCCTCTCATCCGACCAGCAAATCCGCCTGCTGCACGTTTTGCAGGAAAACGCCGTGCGGCGCATCAACGGCGGCAAAGCACGCAACATCAACGTGCGCATCATCACCGCCACCGAACACGATTTGGCCGCGGAAGTGGAAAAAGGCCGCTTCGACGCCGACCTTTACTACCGTCTCTACGTCGTCCCCATCCGTCTGCCCGCCCTGCGCGAACGTCCCGGCGACATTCCCGAACTCACCGCCTACTTCATGCACCGCATCAACCGCGATACGGGAAAAAACGTCAACCTCACAGCCGAAGCGGTCGAACAGCTGCAGCATTATTCCTGGCCGGGCAACGTATACGAACTCGAACGCTTTCTTACCGAGCTGGTAAAAGCAAACGAAGGCAACGTGGCAGACGAACATCAGGTTTGGCAGCTCTTAAACCGGCTGTCGGCCAGACCTGCCCACAATCCTGCCCCCAAACCCGCTGCCAAAGCCAAAACAGCCGGTTTCGCCATTCAGGGCAACCAGGCGCGCCCATATCTGCAAGCCGACTCCCATTCGCCGGAAAAAATCGAGCAAACGCTGGCCTACTGCCGCGGCAACAAAACACAAGCCGCGCAAATGCTGGGTTTGTCTACCCGCCAGCTTTACTACCGGCTGGAAAAA
Organism: Neisseria sp. 23W00296; assembly: GCF_044772855.1. NCBI lineage: Bacteria > Pseudomonadati > Pseudomonadota > Betaproteobacteria > Neisseriales > Neisseriaceae > Neisseria > Neisseria sp. 23W00296. The sequence goes on from NZ_CP173024.1 coordinate 1,896,851, forward strand.
CTGAAACAAGAACGGGAAAAGAAGAAGGCCGTCTGAAAAAAAACGGCGGACGGTCTGCACGCAACCCGATACGGAAAACATACGCAGACATCCGCCGGACTTTTTGACACAACCAACCAGCAACGGTTGGATACATAAAAGAGAAAAGTACGAAATCCCGCAAAATACAGAAACAAAAAACAGCCGCTTGAAACGGCTGTTTTTTAATTTTTTGGTCGGAGTGAAAGGATTCGAACCTTCGACCCCTTGCACCCCATGCAAGTGCGCTACCAGACTGCGCCACACTCCGACTTGGAAAGCTGCGCATTATATAGAGCTTAACCGTTTCCGGCAAGCGCTTTTTCGATTTTATCCGACAAAGCAGTCAAGCCCGTTTTGATTTCCTCCGCCGTAGCGGCAGGCCGACCGTCCGCATCCAACCCGTTATGGTTGAACACGTCGACAAACGGCGCGAAAGTGTCCCGCAGCTTTCTGGCTTTCACCACATCCGCACGGGTATAGTGATCCGCACCGTAGCCCACCACAATGCCGTGTTCCTGCTGCCATTGTGCGAACTGCTTCGGACTGATCTGTGCCAGCTCGCACAATTCGGTCAAACTGAAATAGCGTTTCGCCGGAATCGGGGGCAAATCAACGTTGGCGCTGCTTGTCATAATAATGCTCCACCATGCCTTTCAATTTTTGGCTGGCATGAAAAGTCACAACGCGGCGGGCGCTGATGGGTACTTCCTCGCCGGTTTTCGGATTGCGGCCGGGACGCTGGGGTTTGTCGCGCAGCTGGAAGTTGCCAAAACCCGAAATCTTGATTTCCTCGCCGCGTTCCAAAGTGCTGCGGATCTCTTCAAAAAAAAGTTCGACGATTTCTTTTGCGTCGTTTTTGCTTACGTTGCTTACTTTATCGACCAAAATATCGGCCAATTCGGCTTTAGTCAGTGTCATTTGCTTACCTTTTTATTGTAACGGACGCGGATTTTACCAATTTCCGCTCAGATTTCAAAACATATTCAATAGATTAAGCACGCAATTGTGCCCCCACAGCCGCCGCCGCATCCACCAGCTTGGCCATCACGGGTTCGACGGCTTCGTCGGTGAGCGTGTTTTCCATATCCTGCAGTAGCACTTTTACCGCCATGCTTTTGCTGCCTTCGGGCAGGCCGGCGCCGCGGTAGAGGTCGAACAGGGCGATTTCTTTGACCAGCGGACTGGAAACGGTTTTCAGGCTACTTTCGAGTTCGGTGTAGGACACGTTTTCCGGCAGCACAAAGGCCAAATCGCGGCGCACGGCTTGGAATTTGGATACCGGCTGATAACGGGTTTTGTCGCGCTGCAAGACCGCGTCCATATCGATTTCAAACACCAGCGGCGCTTGCGGCAGGTCGTATTTTTGCAGCCATTTGGGGTGCAGTTCGCCGACAAAACCAATCACGCGGCCGTCTGAAACGATTTCGGCGGCGCGGCCGGGGTGCAGCGCGGGATGGGCGGTTTTGGCAAACTCGATTTTGCTGTTTTTCAACAGGTTTTCGACATCGGCTTTGATGTCGTAAAAATCGGCGTTGCGCGTTTTTTCGCCCCATTGCTCGGGCATGGCGGCGCCGTACCACAGGCCGCCGATGCGTTCGTTTTGCGCGAAACTGCCGTCGGCGTTTTTGGCAAACACGCGGGCGATTTCAAACACACGCACGCGGTTTTGCTTGCGGTTTAAGTTGTTTTGCAGGATTTCGACCAGGCCGCCCACCAGCGTCGAGCGCATCACGGCGTATTGCGCCGCCAGCGGGTTTTGCAGGCGGATTGGGTTGGCGTTGGCGGCAAAATCGGTTTCCCACGCTTCATCGACAAAGGCGTAGCTGACCACTTCGCGGTAGCCGCGTGCGGCCATTTCGTTGTACACGGCAAAGCGCGGGCGGCGGGTTTCGGGCAGCGGCAGCATTTTCAGACGACCCTGTGTGTAGTCGTCGGGGATGTTTTCGTAGCCGTACACGCGGCCGATTTCTTCGATTAAATCGGCTTCGATTTCGATGTCGAAGCGGAAGCTCGGAGAGGCCGTCTGAAAGCCGTCAGCGGTTTTTTCAGGCTGCAATCCGAGCGTACGCAAGATGGTTTCGACCTGCTCGGCGGCGATGTCCACGCCCAATACTTTGGCCACGCGGCTCAAGCGCACGGATACGCGTTTTTCAGACGGCAATTCGCCCAGCGCTTCGACCATTTCGCCTGCCCGACCGCCGCAGATTTGCAATACCAATTCGGTGGCGCGCTCGATGGCATCGGCCTGCAAACGGTAGTCCACGCCGCGCTCGAAGCGGAACGAAGAATCCGAACCAAAGCCGTATTGGCGCGATTTGCCCGCAATCACAGCGGGCGCAAACCACGCCGCTTCCAGCACGATATTGCGCGTGCCGTCTGAAACCGCGCTGGCTGCGCCGCCCATCATGCCCGCGATGCTCAACGCGCCTTTTTCATCGGCAATCACCAGCGTGTTGTCGGCCAGCGTTACGGTTTTTTCGTTCAAACATGCCAACACTTCGCCATTTTCGGCGCGGCGCACGATGATGCTGCCTGAAATTTTGTCGGCATCAAACACGTGCATCGGCTGGCCGATTTCCAGCATCACATAGTTGCCGATGTCCACCAGCGCCGAAATGCTGCGGATGCCGCTGCGCTCGAGCCGCTGGCGCATCCACGCGGGCGTGGCGGCCTGCGCGTTGACATTTTCAATCACACGGCTGATAAAGCGGCCGCAGTCGGCCGGTGCATCAATGCGCACGGGCTGGGTTTTGCCGCTGCTGACAGAGGCCGTCTGAATCACAGTCGGCGCAAATTCACAGCCGGTAAGCGCCGCCACTTCGCGGGCGATGCCCTTGATGCTTAAGCAATCAGCGCGGTTGGGCGTGATTTTCAGCGTAAACAGCGTGTCGTCCAAATCCAGATAATCACGGATGTTTGCACCGACGGGCGCATCATCGGGCAAAATATGCAGGCCGTCCACGCCGTCATCGGGAAAACCCAACTCTTTGGCAGAACACAACATTCCGTTCGATTCCACCCCGCGCATCTTCGTCGGCTTGATTTTGAAATTGCCCGGCAACACCGCACCCGGCAGCGAACAGGGCACCTTAATGCCCGGCCGCACATTCGGCGCACCGCAGACAATCTGAATCAGCTCGCCCGTACCCGCATCGACTTGGGTTACGTTCAAACGGTCGGCATCCGGATGTTTTTCAACGGATTTCACTTCCGCCACCACCACACCGCCAAACGCAGGCGCGGCAGCTTCGCTTTCTTCCACTTCCAGACCGGACATGGTCAGCAAATGCGAAAGCTCATCGGCAGCAAGATTGGGATTGGCTTGGGTTTTCAGCCAGGAGTAGGATAATTGCATGGTTTTACTCTTTCGGATTTAAAATTTGATGGTTGTCCTGTTTTGGATATTTTCTTCTTCAAGCAATGCTGCCAAATCGTTATAGAGACCTGACAAAGGTCTCAGAAAATCTGTACCGTTGATATTCTTTGGCATTTCATGATTCTGCCGCTGATAAAATTCTCTGACTTCTTCATAAGTACTTATTTCTGCTTCCTGCTGATCTCGGGAAATCGGAACATCCGGCAGATACATAGCCAAAAATCCGACCCTTTGAAAATTGCGGATTTTTGCCTTGCTGGTAAATTCTCTGTAATCAGTAAAGAAACCGACACCGAGAATATCTGTCGTATAGCCGGATGCAAGCAGTCTCTCCCGCGCATAGTTCGACTTTACCGACAACCACAAATTGTTGGGCAGACACATCAGGACAAAATCTCCGTAAGACTGGATTTCCTGATTACTGGTTTTGAAAAAACGGCTGCCGTCAATCAAATCTGCCAATGCCCTTTCCAATAAGGTTTCAGAAATTGTACCCAGATTGGAAACGCCGCTTTGAGATTCGGAATCCGTCTGAGTTCTTGTCCAAGCCAGTCGGTTTAATGCGTCAATTTTGGTTTTAAAGCGGATAAAGTTTTCTGCACCAACATCTTCTTCCATTAGAAGAGCTACTGTTTTCAGCAGAATATCCGCATTCAAATGGACGTGTTTCAGCACCGCACCAAAAGCAGGAAATCGGTTTGCAAACATCCAAGCCAATTTTTGATGGGGATTCTTTCTGTAGTCTGCAGGAGCAGTGCCAACAGATTTTCTCAGCCTCCTTTGTACTTCGGGGGATAATGCGTTGTATAAACCTTCTGCCCTTTCTTTGAAATCATCCCAATCCAGAGACATCAATCTTCCGTGATTTGGCAATCCGGTATAAAGCAACGCATAAAGCGGACGGTAAAAACCTTCGGTTTCTTCCAAATCATCCCATTCACATTCGGCTTCAGGCTGCAATACGATATTTTCTATGCATTTCATTAAGAGACCCAATTTCAAAAATTACTTGGCAAAATCTCGGGTAAAAAATAAAATGTGCGCAATTTGGTACATTTTTACACCCTGATATGAAGCAGATACACATCAAACTGGACGACACCCTTCACAACAAATTGGTTGCACACTGCAAATCAAACCAGCTCAATATCCAAGAATTCATCGAATTCCAACTGTATTCCAGCTTTAGGAACACGAAGCCGGTACAAAACCCGCCATTTCGTTTTATCGACCTGTTTGCGGGCATCGGCGGCATCAGGCTGCCGTTTGAAGAAGCAGGCGGACAATGCGTATTCAGCTCGGAAATCGACAAATTCGCCAAAACCACCTATCACGCGTTCTACGGCGACGTTCCACACGGCGACATCACCCAAATCACGCCGTCTGAAATCCCTGATTTCGACCTACTGCTGGCAGGTTTCCCCTGCCAGCCGTTCAGTCAGGCAGGGCTGAAAAAAGGTTTTACCGACACACGCGGGACAATGTTCTTCCATATCGAGGAGATCATCCGCCAAAAACGTCCGAAAGCCTTTCTTTTGGAAAACGTAAAGGGATTAAAAGGGCATGACAAGGGGCGGACTTTCAAAACTATTTACGATTCCCTAAGCGCTCTCGGCTACACCGTCAGTGCCAAAGTGATGGCTGCAAAGGACTTCAACCTGCCGCAAAACCGCGAACGCATCTATATCGTCGGATTCCTGTCCGAACAGGATGCAGAACAGTTCAAATTTCCCGAGCCGATACCCAAAACCGTCAGCGTGGGGGACATTTTGGAAAAAAACCCAGACCCCAAATACACTATTTCAGACAAACTCTGGCAGGGACACCTGCGGCGGAAGGCCGAACATCGGCAAAAAGGAAACGGTTTCGGGTATGGTTTGTTTAATGCCCAATCTGACTATACCAACACCATTTCCGCACGCTACTACAAAGACGGATCGGAAATCCTGATCGAACAGAAAAATGCCAACCCCCGCAAACTTACCCCGCTGGAAGCCGCACGGTTGCAGGGATTCCCTGATGAAATAGTAGAAAAAGCCAGAAAGCGCGGTGTGTCGGACGTTCAGCTTTACAAACAGTTCGGCAATTCAGTCGCAGTAAACGTCATCCGCAGTATTGCCCAAAACATCATTCCCCTGCTTTAAACACTGCTTTGCCGAAATGCAGCCTGAAATTTTTCGGGCGGGTATTTCGGCATTTTTCACAACATCTCCTCCCCAAAACCGAAACACCGTCCAACCCTCTTCTTTCAGACGGCCTGTTACTTCGGCATCGCGCCGTATGTTGCGTTCGATTTTTTCAAGCCAAAATTCCCGGTTGCTCTTGATGTCGTTTTTGCGCTTTTCCCAGTCTTTGCCATGCCAAAACTCTCCATCCACAAATACGGCGACTTTGTATTTTTTAAAACTGAAATCCGGCTTGCCGAAAACGGTTTTGCTGTTTTTCCGGTAACGAAGCCCGAGTTTCCACATGGCCTTAGCCAGCAGAAGCTCGGGTTTCGTGCCCTTGCTTTTGTTGGCCTGCATACATTTTCGGCGTTGTTCGGCGGTCAGTCTGTCCATCAGAATAGGTCGTCTGAAACGTTTGCTCAAAACCTGTGTGAATTCAGGACGTAATGCGTCGCGAATTTGGGAGCCGGCGTCTCTATCGAATCGCTCTTGCACTTGAACAGGCAGCCTGAAAAGTTTTCAGACGGCCTTTTCAGGATTGGTCAGCTCGGAACAGCATGCATTCCGAATTGAAAAAGAGCCGGCAGGGAATGGTTTTCAGGCTGCCTGAAATTCAAGAAAACTGCTTCAAAAACGCCAAATCATTATCAAAAAACAGGCGCAAGTCGTTTACGCCGTAGCGCAGCATTGCGAAGCGGTCGAGGCCGATACCGAAGGCGAAGCCGGTGTATTTTTCAGGGTCGATATTGACGTTTTTCAATACGTTGGGATGCACCATGCCGCAACCGCCGACTTCCAGCCATTTGCCGTTTTCGCCCATGATGTCGATTTCGGCGGAGGGTTCGGTGAAGGGGAAGAACGAGGGGCGAAAGCGCACCTGCAAATCATCGCGCTCGAAAAAGCGGCGGATAAAGTCGGTGAACACGGCTTTAAGATCGGCAAAGGTTACGCCCTCTTCCACCCACAGGCCTTCGGCTTGGTGAAACATCGGCGAATGGGTGGCATCGCTGTCCACGCGGTACACGCGGCCGGGGGCGATGATGCGGATGGGCGGCTCTTTTTTGTCGAGCATGTAGCGGATTTGGATGGGCGAGGTGTGGGTGCGCAAAACGTCGCCGTTTTCGACATAAAAAGTGTCCTGCATGGCGCGGGCGGGGTGGTCTTGCGGGATGTTGAGCGCTTGGAAGTTGTGGAAATCATCTTCGATTTCGGGGCCGTCGGCAACGTCAAAACCAAGGCCGTGGAAGAGTTCGACCACGCGTTGCAGGGTCAGGGTAACGGGATGCAGGCCGCCTTGCTCTTGGCTGCGGCCGGGCAGGGTGATGTCGAGTGCTTCGGCGGCGAGGCGCTGTTGCAGCTTGGCTTCGTTCAGCGCGTCGCGTTTGGCGTTGTAGGCCGTCTGAAAGCGGTTTTTGCATTCGTTGATGTGCGCACCGACGGTTTTGCGCTCTTCGGGCGACATTTGGCCGAGCTGTTTGAGCAGGGCGTTGAGTTCGCCGGTTTTGCCGAGGTATTGGGCTTTGACAAGTTCAAGCGTCTGCTGGTCGGCAGCCGCTTCGATGGCGGCGATGCCTTCAGCAACGATACGGTTTACATTTTCCATAATTGTTTGCCTGTGTTTTGACGACCGCCCCACTGGAATCAACAAAGGCCGTCTGAATATTCAGACGGCCTTATCATTCGCTGCGGCCGCTCCGCTAGATATCGAAATGAGCCCTATTTTAGCTCAAACCGACATTTTTTGCACAATAAAAATCAGATGTTTCAGAAAAGAATCAAATACATAAACAAAAAAAGGAAACCGAAGTTTCCTTTTTTTGTTTTATATGATTAAAAGCAAATTAGGCAGCCAAAGCGGCTTTCGCTTTTTCTACCAGCTGGGCAAAGGCAGCTTTGTCAAATACGGCCAAATCGGCCAATACTTTGCGGTCGATTTCAATGGCGGCGCGTTTGAGGCCGTTCATGAATTTGCTGTAAGACAAACCGCTTTCACGCGCACCGGCGTTGATACGGACGATCCACAATTGGCGGAATTGACGTTTGCGCTGACGGCGGTCGCGGTAGGCATATTGGCCTGCTTTCATGACTGCCTGTTTGGCAATGCGGTAGACGTTTTTACGACGGCCGCGATAGCCTTTGGCCAATGCTAATACTTTTTTATGACGGGCACGTGCGGTTACACCGCGTTTTACGCGTGGCATAGTTCAAACTCCTTTAAGCGTAGGGCAACATTTTGGCAACAGAAGCCAAATCGCGGTCGTTTACCATAGAGGTGCCGCGCAGCTGGCGTTTGTTTTTGGTGGTTTTTTTGGTCAGGATATGGCGTTTGAACGCATGAGCGCGTTTTACGCCGCCGTTACCCAGTACTTTAAAGCGTTTTTTCGCGCTGGACTTGGTTTTCATTTTAGGCATGGGAAAACTCCATTCGTTTTTAGATAAGGCATAAGGGGGTTTGAATCTCTTTTCAAACGCTTGACACCCGAATGCCACGGTTTTTGCCGCTGAAAATCAAACTTGCCTTGCGCGGCGGACAAGGCAAGCGGCGGATTATAGTTTTATTTTTTCTTGGGCGCAATCATCATAACCATTTGGCGGCCTTCCATTTTCGGGAAGGATTCGATTTGCGCCACTTCGGCCAATTCTTCTTTCACGCGCTCCAAAAGCTGCGCGCCAAGCTGTTGGTGCGCCATTTCGCGTCCACGGAAACGCAGGGTTACTTTCACCTTGTCGCCGTCGGCCAAAAAGCGGTTGATATTGCGCATTTTGATTTGGTAATCGCCCTCATCCGTACCCGGACGGAATTTGATTTCCTTAATCTGCACCTGTTTTTGGTTTTTCTTGGCTTCGTCGCGTTTTTTGGCCTGCTGGTATTTGTACTTGCCAAAATCCATAAGCTTGCACACAGGCGGCTTGGCAGTCGGGGAAATCTCCACCAAATCGACATCCTGCTCTTCGGCCATAGCCAAAGCCTCACGGACGGACACAACACCAAGCTGCTCGCCTGTACCACTGATCAATCGCACTTCTTTGGCGGTAATTTCGCCGTTGATTCGTGCTTCGCGTTCTTGAGCGATGGTAATACTCCTTTTAATAATTGATAATTTACTGAATCTCAGTCATTTCCGCTTTCAAGCGGGAGATAAAGTCGTCAAGATTCAAGGAACCCAAATCTTCTGCCTTACGGCGCACGGCCACTTGGCTGTTTTCCTTTTCTTTATCGCCAACCACAATCTGATACGGGAAGCGGTATTGGCTGTTGTCGCGGATTTTGTAGCCGATTTTTTCGTTACGCAAATCCAATTCGACACGGAAACCCTCGGCGCGCAGTTTTTCAACCACTTCGCGGCAGTAATCCGCCTGGTTTTCCGTAATATTCATCACAACCATCTGCACCGGAGCCAGCCACAGCGGAAAAGAGCCGGCATGGTTTTCAATCAGAATGCCAATGAAACGCTCCAGCGAACCTAAAATCGCCCGGTGCAGCATCACCGGACGGGCACGGTCGTTGTTTTCGGTTACATACTCGGCATTCAAACGCTCGGGCAATACAAAATCAAGCTGCAACGTACCGCACTGCCAAGAGCGGCCGATGGCGTCTTTAACATGGTACTCGATTTTCGGACCGTAAAACGCACCTTCTCCCAGCAATTCTTCCCATTCCACACCACAGGCGGTCAGCGCATCGCGCAAGCCCTGCTCGGCCTTATCCCAAATTTCATCGGAACCGGCGCGCTGCTCGGGACGCAGAGAGAGTTTTACGGCCACATCGTTAAAGCCGAACTGGCGGTAAATCCGCACCAAAAGCTCGTTAAAACGGCGGGCTTCATCAACAATCTGCTCTTCAGTACAGAAAATATGTGCATCATCCTGTACAAATCCGCGTACACGCATCAGACCGTGCAAAGCACCGGAAGGCTCGTTGCGGTGGCACGAACCGAACTCGGCCAAACGCATCGGCAGGTCGCGATAGGAGCGCAGGCTGTTGTTGAAAATCTGAACATGACCCGGGCAGTTCATCGGCTTGACCGCATATTCGCGTTTTTCCGACTGGGTAACAAACATATTGTCTTTGTAGTTTTCCCAGTGGCCGGATTTTTCCCAGAAGGTTTTATCCATAATCTGCGGCGTTTTGACTTCGCGGTAGCCTGCCGCATCAAGCTCTTTACGCATATGCTGCTCGATGGCCTGCCACAATGCCCAGCCGCGCGGATGCCAAAACACCATGCCCGGGGCTTCGTCTTGCAGATGGAACAAATCGAGCTGTTTGCCCAAGCGGCGGTGGTCGCGTTTTTCCGCCTCTTCGATACGCTGGATGTAGGCTTTTAATTCGTCTTTGCTTGCCCATGCCGTACCGTAAATACGTTGCAGCATCTCGTTGTTGCTATCGCCGCGCCAGTACGCGCCAGCCAGCTTGGTCAGCTTGAAGTTTTTCAGGAAACGGGTATTGGGAACGTGCGGCCCGCGGCACATATCGACGTATTCTTGGTGATGGTACAAACCCATTTCCTGTACATCAGGCATATCGTCAATCAGGCGCAATTTGTAATCTTCGCCGCGCTCCTGGAAGATTTTGACGGTTTCGGCACGCGGGGTCATGATTTTGACCACATCGTAATCCTGATTAATCAACTCTTTCATCCGCGCTTCGATGGCGGCCATATCTTCGGGCGTAAACGGTTTTTCCGTGGCGATGTCGTAATAAAAGCCGTCTTCGATTACCGGCCCGATAACCATTTTGGCATCGGGATAAAGCTGCTTGACGGCGTGTCCGACCAAGTGGGCACAGGAATGGCGGATGATTTCGACGCCTTCTTTGTCTTTGGGCGTAATGATTTGGACGGAAGCGTCTTCATAAATCGGATCAGACGCATCGACCAAGCGGCCGTTTACCTTGCCTGCCACCGTCGCTTTCGCCAGACCCGAGCCGATAGACGCGGCAATCTGTGCCACGGTAACGGGGGCTTCGTACTGGCGGACGGAACCGTCAGGCAGGGTGATATTCAACATCAAAAACTCCGGATTTATTTATAAAAATAACGGCATAAATGCCGTTTGGAAAATTTGGTAGGCACGATTGGACTCGAACCAACGACCCCCACCATGTCAAGGTGGTGCTCTAACCAACTGAGCTACGTGCCTGTATTTAGGAAAGCGCGGATTATATTGCCGCGCCGTGCGTTTGGCAAGCGGGCGGATGTTTTCAGACGGCCTCTTGTCGAGAAACGTCTGTTTTGCGCCGCATTTCTGTTTTCAGACGGCCTCTTTGTTTCCATACAGAGGCCGTCTGAAACCTTTAAGCCGCCTGTTTTCCCCGTTTGCCGAACCAAACGAAACCGGCCGCGCCCAACACCAGCATCGGCAGGCTGAGCCACTGCCCCATCGACAGCCCCAGCGTCAGCAGGCCGAGATAATCGTCGGGCTGGCGGGCGTATTCGGCGATAAAGCGGAACAGGCCGTAGCCTGCGAGAAACAGCATCGCCGTCTGCCCCGTCGGGCGCGGTTTGTTTGAAAACAGCCATACGACAACAAACAGCAGCACGCCTTCCAGCGCAAACTGGTAAAGCTGCGACGGATGGCGCGGCAGCGCACCGTATTGCAGCAGCCACTGCGCCCACTGCGCGTTGCCCGCCGCCAGACGCGCGTCCACGTCGGCCGCCTGCGGAAAACCCATTGCCCAAAAGGCGGCGGGATCGGTAATCCGCCCCCACAGCTCGCCGTTGATGAAATTACCGATGCGTCCCGAAGCCAGGCCGAGCGGCACCAGCGGTGCGATAAAGTCGAGCACCTGCAACCATTTCAAACCGTGCTTGCGGGCGAACAGCCAGCTTGCCGCCACCACGCCGAGAAAGCCGCCGTGAAAAGACATGCCGCCGTTCCACACCTTAATAATGTCGGTCGGGTGCGACAAATAATATTCCGGCTGGTAAAACAGCACGAAACCGAGCCGCCCGCCGAGGATGACGCCGAGCACGCCCCAGGTGAGGAAATCGTCGAGCATTTCATTGGTAAACGGCGTGCCGCCCTTTTTGATGCGGCGGCGGCCGAGCCACATAAAAAGGACAAAGCCGACAATATAGCTGAGCGCGTACCAGCGGATGGCAAGCGGCCCGAGTTGGAGGGCAACGGGATCGAACTGCGGGTGGATAATCATGTAAAGCACCTGAAAAACAAAAGGCGGCATTATACGCAAAACCCGCTTTTCAGACGGCCTTTCGGCTATAATCGCCCGCTTTTCAACCGTTTTCAAAACATTACGCCATGCAGCCCCTGAAAAACGACACCTTCCTCCGCGCCCTGCTCAAACAGCCCGTCGAATACACGCCGGTTTGGATGATGCGGCAGGCCGGACGCTATCTGCCCGAATACAAAGCCACCCGCGCACGCGCCGGCAGCTTTTTGGATTTGTGCAAAAACACCGAACTGGCCACCGAAGTTACCATCCAGCCGCTCGAGCGTTTCGATTTGGACGCAGCGATTTTGTTTTCCGACATCCTTACCGTGCCCGACGCGATGGGTTTGGGGCTGTATTTTGCCGAAGGCGAAGGGCCGAAATTCGAGCGGCCGCTGCAACACGAAGCCGACATTGCCAAGCTGGCCGTACCCGACATGGCGCGTCTGCAATATGTGTTTGACGCGGTAACGTCCATCCGCCGCGCCTTAAACGGCCGTGTGCCGCTGATCGGGTTTTCCGGCAGCCCGTTCACGCTGGCCTGCTACATGGTCGAGGGCGGCAGCAGCAAGGAATTCCGCACCATCAAAACCATGATGTACTCGCGCCCCGATCTGCTGCACAAAATTTTGGAAGTCAACGCGCAGGCCGTAACCGCCTATCTCAACGCGCAAATCGACGCGGGCGCACAGGCGGTGCAGATTTTCGACACTTGGGGCGGCGTGTTGAGCGACGCGGCTTTCCAAGAATTCAGCCTGCGCTATATGAAGCAGATTGTCGCCGGCCTCAAACGCGAAAACGAAGGCCGCCGCGTGCCCGTTATCCTGTTTGCCAAAGGCGGCGGACTGTGGCTCGAGGCGATGGCCGAAAGCGGCGCGGACGCGCTGGGTTTGGATTGGACGTGCAACATTGGCCAAGCCCGCGCGCGCGTCGGCGGTAAAGTTGCCCTGCAGGGCAATTTCGACCCCTTCGCGCTGTTTGGCACGCCCGAAGCCGTCCGCGCCGAAGTGTCGCGCATTCTGGCCGATTACGGCGCAGGCAGCGGCCATGTATTCAACCTCGGCCACGGCATCAACCAGCACGCCGACCCCGAACACGCCAAGATTCTGGTGGACTCGGTACACGAGCTGTCGCACCAATACCATCTTTGATCCAAGCAGGCGAAAGGCCGTCTGAAAACGTTTCAGACGGCCTTTCGCCACCCCGCCCTGTTAGAAACACCGTCCGCATCCCGCCGCCAAAACCGCGCCGCCGTTTTTCAGACGGCCTCCGCACCCCAAAGGCCGTCTGAAAAAGCAAAACGGGCGGCACGACGCTTGAGTGTAATTTTCTGTTACAGCATAACCATACTTGGTTATAATATGTAAACGAACTCTCCGTCCGCAATCAGAAAAACGCTTCATTCCCGGCTCGACAACCCGAGGCAGCCCGCCCGTATCCGTTTTCAGAAACGGCATCCCGCAAAATACGGCGGGGACGGCCTGCCGCCGACAAACAAAGAAGGCTCATCATGAGTGAAAACGAAGCAGTCATCAAACAACCCCCGCGCCTGTTTGCCGAAACACAGGAAATCATCGCCGAGTTGGAAGGCCGTCTGAACGCCCCGCTTCTGTGCTATTGGAACAGCAACGGCGGCAGCATCTGCCGCAACGACGTGCTCGCGCTCTACCGCATCCTCGAACACGTCGACCAGCACGACACCGTCTACCTCTTCATCAAAAGCGACGGCGGCTCGGGCAAAGAAGCCCTGCGCATGATCAACCTCATCCGCAGCCACTGCCGCAGCCTCGTCAGCCTGATTCCCCTGCAATGCGCCTCTGCCGCCACCATGATGGCCATCGGCGCCGACGAAATCCAAATGGGGCCGATGGCCTACCTCAGCTCGGTGGACACCTCCCTCACACACGACCTCTCGCCCATCGACCGCGACAACGACCGCGTCTCCGTCAGCCTCGACGAACTCAACCGCGTCGTCAAACTCTGGCAGAAAAACACCGAAGACACCGGCTCCAACCCCTACAAATCCCTGTTCGACTACGTCCACCCCCTCGTCATCGGCGCGGTAGACAGAGCCGAGTCGCTGTCGATCAAACTGTGCGAAGAGCTGCTCTCCTACCACATCGGCGACCCCGTGCGCGTGCACAGCATCGCCGAAATGCTCAACTCCGGCTACCCCACCCACAGCTACCCCATCCTCACCAAAGAAGCCCGCCGCATCGGCCTCAACGCCCGCGATCTCGACAAAGCCACCAACGACCTGCTGCTCATCCTCAACGCCCAATACAGCGAAATGGGACAGCGCGCCGTCACCGACTTCGACGACACCCGCTCGCACTCCAACGAAATCCTCAACATCCTAGAAGCGCGCAACATCCAAGTCTTCTACCAGAACGACAAAGAATGGTTCTACCGAACCGAAGAGCGCCGCTGGCTCACCCTCAACGACAACTCCAACTGGCACGTCACCGAACGCCTCAACGGCGAAATCTGCCACTCCATCCTGCACCTGTCGTAAAGGGTGCAAAAGGCCGTCTGAAACCCGTTCAGACGGCCTTCCCTGTATAATCCGCCTCCCGCCCACCAGCCCGTTTTGCCATGCACACCTGGACAGAAGCCCTCGCCGGCGAAAAACAAAAGCCCTACTTCCAAGCCATCCTCGACACCGTCCGCGCCGAACGCGCCGCCGGACAAACCGTCTACCCGCCCGCCGCCGACGTCTTCAACGCCTTCAAAGCCACCGAATTTGGCGGCGTCAAAGCCGTCATCCTCGGCCAAGATCCCTACCACGGCGCAGGCCGGGCGCACGGCCTCGCCTTCTCCGTACGCGAAAACATCCCCGTGCCGCCCTCATTGCAAAACATCTACAAAGAACTCGCCGACGACATCCCCGGCTTCACCGTCCCCGCCCACGGCTGCCTGCAACACTGGGCGGATCAGGGCGTGCTCCTGCTCAACACCGTCCTCACCGTCCGCGCCGGACAAGCCCACTCCCACGCCGCCCTCGGCTGGGAAACCTTCACCGACGCCGTCATCCGCCGCCTTGCCGAGGAACGCCAACACCTCGTCTTCATCCTCTGGGGCAGCCACGCGCAAAAAAAAGGCGCGTTCATCGACCGCAGCCGCCACCTCGTCCTCACCTCACCCCACCCCTCCCCCCTCTCCGCCTACCGCGGCTTCTTCGGCAGCCGCCCCTTCTCGCAAACCAACGCCTATCTTGCAGCACACGGTCAAAGCCCCATCGACTGGCAGGTATGAGCCGCGAATACAAAAAGGCCGTCTGAAAATGGCCGTCTGAAAACGCAGAACCCGTTTTCAGAAACGTCATTCCCGCGTTTATGCCCCGAAGGGGTACTGACAGGAACGGCCTCCGAAGGACAAAATGCCCCGCGCCGCCGTTTTCCAGTATCATCCCGTCTTTTTCACGCCAAGCCGCCCATGAAACGCGCCAAACGCTACCCCTTCAAAAAAATCCTGCGCCAACGCCTCGCCCTCCACTTCGACAACCGCTCAACCGCCGCCGAAGTGCCGTCTGAAAACCAATTCCGCCGCTGGGCGTGGCAGGCCGTCAAACAACAATACCGCCGCGCCGACATCTCCGTCGTCCTCCTCGACGAAGAAGAAGCCCGCGCCTGCAACCGCGACTACCGCGGCAAAGACTACGCCACCAACGTATTAAGCTTCGCCCTCGACGAAGGCGAAACCCTCCCCGCCCTTTCAGACGGCCTGCACGGCGACCTCGTCATCTGCCCCCAAGTCGTCCTCAAAGAAGCCGCCGAACAAGGCAAAACCCCCGAACAGCACTACGCCCACCTCACCGTCCACGGCGTCCTGCACCTCATGGGCTACGACCACATCGACGATGACGAAGCCGAAGAAATGGAAGCCCTTGAAACCGAATTGCTGCATCAGTTAGCATACCCCGACCCGTACAAATAGGAACAAACACAATGGACGACAGCCCGTCGAAACCCAACTTCCTCGAACGCATCATCCACCGCCTCAGCGGCAACGCCCCCGACACCGCCGAAGGCGTCCTCGCCCTGCTGCAGCAGGCGCACGAACAACAAGCCTTCGACGCCGACACCATGCAGCGGCTGGAAAAAGTCCTCGACTTCGCCGAACTCGAAGTGCGCGACGCCATGATCACCCGCTCGCAGATGAGCGTCGTCAAAGCCGGCGACAGCCTGGAACGCATCATCCCCTACATCATCGAAACCGCCCACTCCCGCTTCCCCGTCATCGACGGCGACAAGGACACCATCCTCGGCATCCTCCACGCCAAAGACCTGCTCAAATACATCGGCAGCAGCGAACCCTTCGACCTCGAAAGCCTGCTGCGCCCCGCCTGCTTCGTCCCCGAAGGCAAAAGCCTCAACGCCCTGCTGAAAATCTTCCGCGAACAACGCCTGCACATGGCCATCGTCGTCGACGAATACGGCGGCACCTCCGGCCTCGTCACCTTTGAAGACGTCATCGAACAAATCATCGGCGACATCGAAGACGAATTCGACGAAGACGACTCCGCCGACAACATCTTCCCCGTCTCATCCGAGCGCTGGCGCATCAACGCCCAAACCGAAATCGACGACATCAACACCTACTTCGGCACCGATTATTCCGGCGAAGAAGCCGACAGCATAGGCGGCCTCGTCATCCGCGAACTCGGCCGCCTGCCCGTGCGCGGCGACAAAATCGCCCTGCCCCCCCTGCTCTTCACCGTCGCCCGCGCCGACCCCCGCCGCCTGCACACCCTGATGGCGGTGAAAATCAAAACGGCAACAAAAAAAGAACCAAACTGACAAACGGCCTTGGCATCACCCGCCAAGGCCGTTCGGATTTGCAAGGCCGTCTGAAAAGGCCGTCTGAAAAACCTGCTTCGCAGGTTTTTCAGACGGCCTTGTTTTTGCCCATGCGGTACATCATGCCGCCTGCGGGCAGGGCGAGCAGTACGGCGGCAAGGAAAACGCTGCCGTAGCCCCAATGCTGCGCCAGGCGCAGGGCGGCGAAACCGGCGGCGTAGCTGCCGGTGAGGATGACGGAAAATTGCAGGCTGCTGTCGAGGGCGGCGGTTTGGCGGCTGGATTTTTCCATCATCAGCGCAAGCAATACGGGCATCAGCAGGGTGTAGCCGAGACTGAGGGCAACCATCAACGCGGGGCTGACCCACGCGGGGGCGCCGGTGTATCCGACCGCGGCGTTGGCCAGCAGCAGCGGCAGTTGCAGCGCAAAAAGCGGCAGCATCAGGCTTTGCGGAGCACGGCTGCGGGCGAGGCGGCCTGCCAGCGGCGTAACAATCAGGCAGGCAACGGGGATGGCGACAGCGAGGATGTTGCCGGTTTGCACGGGCGTGTAGCCCGCGTCGGCGAGCTTGGGTACGAACACGGCGGCGCAAAAGGCGTAGGGCAGGGTGGCGAAAAACAACAGGGCAAACCAGCACCACCCCGTGTGCGGCTGCCGCCAGAAGGCAAACAGCCGCGCGGCAAGCTGCGCCACGCTGCCGCCCGCCGCGCGGCTTGCAGGCTCGCGGTAGGGCAAAATCAAGGCAAGCAGCAGCAGGGTAAAGGCCAGCATGAAGGCGCAGGCCGTCTGAAAGCCGTGTTGCTGGTAAAACCACAATACCAGTGCGCCGCCGATCATTTTGCCGCCGCGTGCGGCCATGGTTTGCACCACGCCGCCGAAGCCGAGTTCGCGCTTGGGTAGGACGATGCAGCTTAGGCCGAGCATGGCGCAGCCGTAGAGCGTGCCCGATACGCTCAAAACCAAACACAAAGCCAGCAGTAGAGGAAAATGCGGGCTCACGTCGGCAAACGCCATCACGGCGAATGCGGCGGCCAGCGCCAGCGTCGCGCCCGTCAGCCACGGACGGAAGCGCCCGCGCGGGCTTGTCGGGCAGCCGTCCATCAGTGCGGCAAACAGCACTTTAAACGCTTCGATGCCGCCGATAAGCTGCACCCAGCTCAACTGTTTCAGGCTGTAGCCGTCGTGTTTAAGCACGGTCATCAGGGCGACGAGGTAAAAGCCGACGAGGGTGAATTTGTAGGTGCTGCCGAGCGCGAGCAGCAGCCAGTCGCTGCGGCGCGGGGCGGATGTTTCGTGGATTTCAGACGGCCTAGTCATGGCGGCTCCTTTTGTGGCGGGTTTGTCGGCCGGAAAGCGGGCGGTGTACGGGAAAGGCCGTCTGAACGCGCGGATTCGGGTTTTCAGACGGCCTGCACATGCCGTTGCAATGCCGCTTCGGCAGCGGCCAGCGCGGCGGCTTCGCTTGCTTCGACGATGTAGTTGACGCCTAGCGACGGGGCAAGTTTGGCCGATTGTTGGCGCATCAGTTCAAGCTGCGGCGGATCTGGCTCAACCAGCAGCATGGCGGCGCAGCGTTCGGCAAGCTGCGGCTGATGCGCCTTAATCCACGCCAGATAGGCTTTGCGGTCGGCAATGCGCTGCCCGTCGCTTTTTTGCAGGCGCATGGGAGCGCAAACGGTGGCAAACGGGCTGTGCGCGTGGGCGGCCAACAGGGTTTCAAATTCGGCAAGCCAGTCGGCGAAATCCTGTACGGGGGTCAGGTCGGTGAAGTAAACCGTGCCTTCGGGCAGGGTTTTGATTGGGGTGAAAAAGGGCATGGCGGAGTTTCCTTTGCAGTTGGGGTTTCAGACGGCCTTTTGCGGTTTGTACGGCGTTTGTGCGGGCGGGCAAGCAGTTTTGCAAACTGCCACCCCCACCCCGCCCCTCCCCCGCGCGGGCGCAGGGGAGGGAGTAGGTTGGCGCGGTATTCAGACGGCCTCAAAACCGCCATTCGACGCTGGCGCCGACGCTGCGGGGGCGTTGGTAGAGGGCGTCTTGGCGGTCGGCGGTGGAGATGAATACGGGGCGGCGGCTGTTGAAGACGTTGTCGGCATACAGCGACACACGGCCTTGTTTGAAGTTGTAGGCGGCATACAGATTGGTTTGGCTGTAGCTGCCGATTTTGCCGGTTTCGGCGTTGTCGGCGGCGGAGTAGTAGCCGCCGGAAAAGCGTATGTCGCCGCCGGCTTCAAAGCCGCTCGGGTGCAGGTATTTTGCGCCGAGATTGGCGGTGTATTTCGGTGCGCGGCCGAAGCGGTTGCCTTCGATGCCGCTATTGGGGTAGCGGCTGATTTTGCTGTGCAACAGGCCGACGGCGGCGGTGAGTTTGAGATGTTCGGCAGCCTGCCAGTCGGCGCCCAGCTCCGCGCCGTAGGTGCGGGCGGCTTCGGCGTTGCGGATAACGACGGAGTTGGTGCCGAGATAAAACGGCAGCTGCATGTCTTTATAGCGGCTGTGGAACAGGTTGCCGCTCAGCTGCAGGCGTTTGTCGGGGCTTTTCCAGCGGGTGTACCACTCGAAGTTGTTCACATACTCGGGTTCGTAGGCGTAGGTAACGACGGGGCGGCCGAAGGTGATGCCTGCGCCGCCGGGGTTGTAGCCGCGCACGGCTTTGAGGCCGGTAATCCATTGCGCCGACGGTTTGTAGGCGATGTCGATTTTGGGCAGGAATACGGTTTGGCCTTTGTCGAGATCAAGATGCAGCGCGCCGCTGCCGCCTTGGCGCTTGTGCGATTCTTTTTCGATGCGTCCGGCCAGGGTGATGTCCCATTGGTCGTTCGGGCTGGCGGTCACTTCGGCGAAGGCGGCGGAGACGCGGTTGCGGTCGTCAAATGTGTTGCGACCGCCGATGGCGCGGATGTCCACCCATTCGTCCTGGCTGCTGCGGAAGTAGTGCAACCCGGCCAGACCTTTCAGACGGCCTGAGTCGGTGTGCCAGTGCAGCGTAGGCTCTATTTGGAATTCGCGCCCTTTCAGTTCGGCCGGCACGCCCTGCGGGCTGACGCTCATCGGCAGATGCAGGCGCTCGTTTTGGTAGCGGCTGTACACCAACTTGTTTTCCAGCCGCAGATTGGGCGCGGCCTGCCACGAGATGTCCCAGATGCCCGAGGTCGATTCGGTAACAAATACGGGTTTTTCTTTGAGAAAACGGCGGCTGGCAGTATTGCCGAGGATTTCGTTTTGTGGCGCGCGCGAGCGGATGCGGTTGACGGTGAGGCGGCTGAACAGGTCGGGATGCTCGGCGGGGGCGTAGAGCAGTTTGAAGCGGATATTGGTGTTTTCCACGCGGCGCGGGTTGCCGGTGGGATCGTAGGAAATAAAAGGCTCGTAACTTTCGCGCTGCTGGCGCTCGGCACTGAGGCGGAAAGACAGATTGTCTTTGACCAGCGGCCCGGAAATCACGGCGGCGGCGTTGCGGGTTTTCTGGTTGCCCAAGCCCAAACGCAGCGCGCCCTCCCATTCCGGCGTCGGGTCTTTCGAGCGCATCACCACCGCGCCCGCAATGGCGTGCTGGCCGCGCACATCGCTTTGCGCGCCGCGCAGGATTTCCACCTGCTGCATATCCCACAGCGACTGCGTGCCGAAGGCGTATTCGTTGTACGTGGCGGAGCGGCCGTCTATCGACAGATTCAGGCGCGGCCGCGTACCGGCGAAAAAGGCCACCGCGCCCACCGCCGGCCCCGAGCCGTCCACGCCGCGCACCGTGGGCAGGTCGTTGCCGCTGCCCAAATCCACGGTGTTCACCGTCTGCTTGAGCAGGTCGGTGGCGGAAAGATTGTGGCCGCTGCGGTCGATGTCAGGCGTGGTGAAGACTTTGTGGCTGGTGCCGGTGGCAAAGCCGCTGCGTTTACTGCGCTCGCCGGTAACGACGACTTCTTCCAAGGCCGTGCTTTCTTCGGCTTTTTCGGGCGTTTGGTCGGTGTCGGCATAGGCGGGGCAGGCAAAAGCCAGCGCCAAAAGCAGCGGCAGGCGGCGGGGTTGGGACAGGCACATATTGTTCTCCTTGTTTTCAGACGGCCTTTATTAGGCAGTTTAATTTACAGATTTACATTAAAATAACGATATTTGTAAATTTTAGTCAGCCAAAAAGAAGAATGCAAGCCTTTATCAGGAATAGTTTTGAGGCATCAGGCCGTCTGAACATAAAATCCGCCGTAAAAATTTGCAGAGAAAGCCAAAAAACATGAACACAAACAAACGGCAAATCCTCGCCGACACCGCCCGACAACTGTTTCACCAACACGGCTTTGCCGCCGTATCCGTTGACAGAATCTGCCGCGAAGCCGCCGTCAGCCGCCCGACGTTTTACAAATATTTCAACGGCAAAAGCGCCATCGTGCAGGCGGTGGTTGTCGAACAGAAAAACCGCGTGCGCACCGAATTGGAAGCCGTATTGGCGCAATGCGGCACATTGGAAAGCATTGCCGATACCTTTTGGCGGCTGCAGCGCGAATCGTTTGCCGAGCTGTATTCCGCCGCCTTTTTGCGCGACATGACCGACAACACCGATTTGGCGCTGGAGCGTTTTTTCAGCGAATTAAACGAAGAAAAGCACGTCTTTTTGCACGGCTTCTTCCACACCCTGCAACAACGCGGTCTGATACGTCCGGACATTCCCGCCGAACTGGTCGGCCTGTTCGTCCGCCACGCCGACATATTGGCCGAACAGGCGCAAACGCTGCCGCGCTATAGCGCCGAGCCGCAACGCCTGCCGCAGGACATTCTCGGCCTGCTGCTGCACGGACTGGCGGGTGAGGCCGTCTGAAAAAGGCCGTCTGAAAAAGGCCGTCTGAAAAAGGCCGTCTGAAAAAGGCCGTCTGAAAAGGCCGTCGTCTGAAAAAGGCCGTCTGAAAAAGGCCGTCTGAAAAAGGCCGTCTGAAAAAGGCCGTCTGAAAAAGGCCGTCTGAAAAAGGCCGTCTGAAAAAGGCCGTCTGAAAAAGGCCGTCTGAAAAAGGCCGTCTGAAAAAGGCCGTCTGAAAAAGGCCGTCTGAAAAAGGCCGTCTGAAAAAGGCCGTCTGAAAAAGGCCGTCTGAAAAAGGCCGTCTGAAAAAGGCCGTCTGAAAAAGGCCGTCTGAAAAAGGCCGTCTGAAAAAGGCCGTCTGAAAAAGGCCGTCTGAAAAACCTGCTTCGCAGGTTTTTCAGACGGCCTTTTTGCGGCAACACGGATGCGGAACGCGCCCGCAAACCGATTGCCGCACGCCCTAATCCCTGTTCTGCCACCTTTTCAGATTGTTGCGCAGAAAGGCGAGCTGTTTGCGGTAGCGGCGGCAGTGGACGCAGATAAACAGATGGTAGGCGAGGGCGAGGCGTTCGCGGCGGGTGAGGCGGCGGTCTTGCGCCTCAGAGAGCAGACGGCAGGCTTGGCGGCATTTGAGCATCGGTTTTTCCTTTATTAGGGTCTGTTGACAATCAGCCTTGCGGCGGTGTTTTTGGCAAAAAATACCCGCCTGCCGCGTCAAAAATGCTCGCAAGGTGTCCAACCTTGCTGCGCTTTTTTCCTTGCATTCGGGCATTTTTTACTCAAAAAACCGTCTCGCAAGCTGAATGTCAACAGCCCCTAGCGAGTCAAAATAAAAAACCTACGGCGTTGCTGCGCCTGGCCGTACTGCTTGTACTGTCTGCGGCTTGCTGCCGTTCTTTTCATTTTGACTCGCTATAAATATTTACGCGGGCAGGTCGAACCAGCGCATTTGCAGGCAGCGGCGCAGGCCGTTGCGGGCGCGGTGGAGGATGACGTAGCAGTTGTCTTTGCTGATGGCAAACTCGCGGCAGATTTCGTCGACGTCCATGCCCATCACTTCGCGTAGGTAGAAGATGCGGGCGGTGTCGGCGGGCAGGCCGTCCATGCAGTGTTCGAGTATGCGGAAGAAGTCCTGCTGTTCGATGCTGCTTTCGGGTTCGTGCCAGGCGGCGGGGCTGGCGGATTCGAGCCAGTGGCCGTCTGCATCGAAGCAGGCGCGGTAGGCTTGGTCGATGGCTTCGTTTTCTTCCTGCAGACTGTCGAGGCTGAGGGTGGTGCGGCTGCTGCGGAAGTGGTCGGTGATTTTGTTTTTCAAAATCGCCATCACCCAGGTTTTGAGGCCGGACTTGCCGCCGAACTGGCTTTGTTTGTCCCAGGCGGCGGCAAGGGTTTCCTGAACGAGGTCTTCAGCCAGGGTTTTGTCGCGCAGCTGGACGGTGGCAAAGCGCAGGATGTCGGGGCGCATGGCGGCGAGTTCGCCGCCGAAGTTTTGCGGGTCGGTTCGGGTCATAAAGGGGGTTCGGACACGGGAAGTAAGACGCCGGCTTCCACCCATTCGGCAATCAGGCCGTTGAGGGTTGCGCTGTCGAGGCCGTCTGAAAGTGCGGCCAGTTTGGCGGCGAGGGAGGAGACGGTGTCGCTTTGCGCTTCTTGGAAGTGGGCGAGCAGGAAGCGGTCGGCGCCGTCGAGGGCGCGGTAATATACCGTGCCGCTCGGGTCGCGCCAAGTGAGGACGGCGGCGGGCGTGTCTTCGTCGATGGTTTCCAGCTCGGAGGAGACGAAGTCGCAGGGGTAGTCTTTCAGGCGCGCGCCCGCCGCCCATTGCAGGACGGTGTCGGCGTCCCATGCGGACAGCGGCTCTTTCTGTTCGGCGGTTTCGGCGTGCAGCAGGTCGGTTTCAAAGGCCATCATGTGCAGGATGTTTTCAGACGGCCTTTCTTCCGCAGGCTTGGCGGCAAGGTAGTCGAGAAACTGTTTGGGAATATCGTTGAAAAACGGCGACTGCGGCCGTGCTTCGATTAGGAAGCGTTCCTGCAGGCGCTGCCACATTTCGGGGGCGATAAGGGCGCTGCTGCCGCTGAAACAGAGTTCGAGAAAGCCGCGCAGGTTGTTGAGCAGCAGGCGACGGTAGACGGCCAGACGCTCGGGGGCGATGCCTGCGGGCGGCGGCAGGGCGGCGTCGCGGGCGTGGTCGGCGAAGGCGGCCTGGAAGGCGGCGGCGGGGTTTTCAGACGGCCTCTCATGCGGCTTGGTGTTCACGGCGCTCCCTTTCGGTTTGCTGTTGGATGGCGGCAATGCGGGCGACTTCGGCTTCGAGTTCGGCGAAGGGCGGCAGGTTGTTGTCGCGTTCGAGCAGGGTCGGCACGCTGCGCGGCAGGCGGCGGCAGACGTCGGCGAACAAGTCCCACACATCGTCGCACACGGGCTGGCCGTGGGTGTCGATCAGCAGGTCGGCGGCCTCGCGGTCGTGTCCGGCCATGTGCATATAGGTGACGCGGCCGGCGTCCACTTGGGCGATGTAGTCGCGCGGCGCGAGCAGGCCGTGATTGACGGCGTTGACGTAAATATTGTTCACATCAAGATGGATGTCGCAATCGGCCTCGCGGGCAACGGCGTTGAGAAACTCGACTTCGCTCATTTCGGCCAGCGGGCTGTGCGCGTAGTAGGAGGTGTTTTCCACGGCGATGCGCATTTCCAGCACGTCCTGCACGGTGCGGATGCGTGCGGCGGTGTGGCGCACCGTTTCCCAGGTGAAGGGCAGCGGCAGCAGGTCGTAAACAAAGCCGTTGTGGTCGCAATAGCTCAGGTGCTCGGAAAAAAAGCCGATGCGGTAGCGGCGGATAAAGTCTTTAATCTGTTTGAGAAAATCTATACGCAGCGGATCGCGGCCGCCCAGCGACAGCGACAGGCCGTGGCAGGCAAGCGGAAAACGTTCGGCCACGCTGTCGAAATCGCGCCGCGCCGCACCGCCCATCCGCAGCCAGTTTTCGGGGGCGGCTTCGATGAAGTTGATGCCGTCGATATCGGGCAGACGGTGGCGGAAATCCACCGCCATGCTGCGCTTGTAGCCGAGTCCGGCGCCTTGCAAAACATTCATTTTGGTCTCCTGACTGTCAAACATGCTTACTGCAAACCGCTTACGGCGGCTTGGGATAAACATACTCGGATTGAGGCCGTCTGAAAGGCCGTTTCCATCTTTCAGACGGCCTCCGTCAGCTTATTTGCTGCCACATTTGCCTTCGCCGCACTTGCCTTCGGCGGCTTTGGCTTTCACCGGCTTTTTCGCCTGTTTTTTCGCGGCACCGCATTTGCCCTCGCCGCACTTGCCTTCGGCGGCTTTGCTTTTAGCAGTTGCCGCAGCGCCGCATTTGCCTTCGCCGCAAGCGCCTTCGGCAGATTTTTTGGCAGCGGTTTTCACAGCCGCCTCACCCTGAACCGCGCGGCCGTCGTGCGCCACGGCAGCCTGGCTGCCCAACAATGCCAATGCACCGGCCAAAGCGGCCAAAGAAGAAGTTTTTTTCATGGTCATACTCCTGAAATAAAAATTAAAAACGAAAAAAGCGAACGTATGCCGGAGAAGGCCGGCAGCCTGTGCAGGCCGTCTGAAAGAAGCCTCAACGAAGTGCAACCGCTTTGCGCCCCTTTTCAGACGGCCTGTATTCTTTACGGCTTGTCTGCCGCCTGCCTGCGCCGCGCCAGCAGCGCATCGAGCGAGAACCTGCCCGCACCCTGCAACAGCAGCGGCAGCAGCAGAATCAGATAAACCACAGCCATTTTGTAACCGTTGTCGCAGACGTTGTAGCCGTTGCCCGCGTGCACCGCATACCAAGCCACCGCCGTCAGCACCATCAAAGCCGCCGCACCCAAGCGCGTAAACAGGCCGAACACCAGCAGCAGCGGCACCAGCAGCTCCGCACCCATCGCCAGATTCCAGCTCAAACCGGCAGGCAGCAGATCGAAAGGAAACGGAAACGCCTCGCGGATGTCGGCAAACCAGTTTTCGCCGCGCCATTTTTCCAAGCCCGCTTCTCCGAACTCGTAGGCGGCAAACAGACGCAGCGCCAGCAGCGCAACGCCCTGCCCCAATCCCTGCGTACTGCGGCACAAACAAGTTTGTTTCATTGCAAATATCCTTTTCGTCACATCATACACGAGTAGACGGCCATACCGCCGAATCCTTACGGCACATCAGCAAATTTTTTACAACAAGAAATCAAGCAAATGAATAAAAAGAAATATTGTTTGATTTCCTGCCCACAGGAAAACAGACGGACAAACAGCAAAACAAAAACAAAATAAAAATGCCGCCGTTCAAACCATAACAAACAGCAGCATGACAGATTTTCAGACGGCCTCTTGCCCGCAAAACGGCAAACGAGCGCGTCACCAAACCGTATCCGCCCCAAACAAAAAAAGCCCGAACATTGCGTTCGGGCTTGCTTATTCATTCGGGCAAAGGCATCAGCCGCCGATACCGGCCAGCAGCGCTTTCGATTTGGCCTGGATTTCGCCGGAGGACTCTTCAATCAGCTCGTACAGCGTTTCGCGCGCCGCATCGGGGTCGCCGATTTCGATATACATCTCGGCCAATTCGTATTTGGCTTCCAAGGGCGCGGTCATGCCGACAGACTCGGAAACAAACGCGGGCTTGTCTTCGCTGGCGGCTTGTGCGGCATCCAGGCTGCCCCAGTCGATAACCAGATCGTCGGCGCTTTCAAGCTGGGCGTCGTCGAAAGTAACCGTGTCGGCCAAGCCGATTTCCGCATCGTCCTGCCAATCGCCGGCGGGAGCCTGCGGCGCTTCGGCAACGGGTTCGGCCGCCAATTCGGCAGCGGCAAACGGATCGGCCAAAGGCTCGGCTTCGGCCACACCGACGGCTTCCGGCTCGATCTGCAGAGCAACTTCCGCCGCAGGTTCGGGCTCGGCAAACGCGGCAAAATCGCCGACAGGTGCCGCGGCTTTCACGGTTTCAACTAGGCCGAAATCGGGCAAATCGGCTGCGGGCGCAACGGTTTCCACGGTTTCCGCAACATCGAATCCCGACAGGTCGGCCGCGGGTGCGATAGTTTCCGCAGTATCGACAAGGCCGAAGTCCGACAGATCCGCTGCGGGCTGATCGGCCGTCTGAACAGGCTCGGCAGGCGCTTCAACCGCGTCAAACGACACTTCCTGCATATCGAACGCAAGCGCAGGTTCTTCAACGACAACGGTTTCCACAGCCTCCGCCGCTTCATTCGGGAACGCGGCTTCAAGCGTTTCGCTTGGCGGCGCAAAATCCAAAGCGGGCTCGGCGGCAGCAAACGGCTCGGGTTCGGCAACAGGTGTTTCAATAGTTTCCGGCACTTCGGCAGCAGGCGCGATTGCCACGCTTTCGAAATCGAAATCCAGCGGCGCGGCTTCGTCGGCTGAGGCCGTCTGAACCGTTTCCCCAACAAACGCAGCGGGTGCGGGCTCTGCCGCAGCCTGCGGCTCGACGGCAAACTCTTCAACGGCAAACGCCAAAGGCTCTTCTTCAGCTGCGATGCCGCCCGTACCCGCCCAAGAAACGGTTTCTTCTACGGTGACGCCAACATCGGCAACGGGTTCGGCGGCAAATGCGGGCGGCTCGGCTTCAAGCGCGGTTTCGGGGCGGGCAAATTCGGCAGTCGCCCAAGAAACGGCGGCGGGCTCTTCCTCTGCCGCTGCGGTTTGCACCGCAAACGCTTCGGCCTCGGGTTCGAAAGCCTGCGGCGCGGCGATGTCTGCTGCGGGTTCTGCAAAAACAACTTCTTCTACTGCTACTGCGGCAGGTTCGGCCGCTGCGGGCGCAGGCGCGGCAGGCTGCGGCGCGGGCTCGGTTTTTTTGACTGCAAATTCGTCGGGCTCGAACACGCTTTCGGTCGACTCGATGCTGTCCCAGTCGGCATTGGCGCGGCGGCGGGTTTCTTCGTCGTCGGTCACCGCGCTGCTCATGATACCAACCTGCTGCTGATCGAGATCGAGTGCGCCGAGGTTCAGATCAAAATCGGCCGCGCTTTCGATCGGGCCGCTCTCGGCGTTGTCGAAGAATACGATATCGTCTTCGATATCGTCGTCGATAAATTCGTTTTCCGCTGCCTGGTTTTTGGTAATCGGCGCTTTCGGTTTTTCGGGTTTGGCAACAGGCTGGTGCAGGCGGATGCCGTCCTGCTGGTCGAAAGGCGATTCTTCGTCTTCCGCCGCAGCGGTTTTCGACGCGGATTTACGGCCGAGCAGCAGCTTGGCCAGCAGCAGCAGAACGGTCAGACCGAGGCCGCCTGCCAGCACCCATTTCCACAGGAAGCTTCCGCCCTCGCCTTCTTCTTCAACAGGCTCTTGCGTCTGCGCGGGAGCGGCGGGCTGCTCGTTTTGCGTGTCTTCGCCGACAGGGGCGGGAGCAGGTTCGGAAGTCTGCGCATCCTGTTCCTGCGGCGGCATTGCGCTGTTTTCCGCTTCGTCGGGGACGGTTTCGGGCTCGGGTTTGGCCGCTTCGGGCGCAGCTTCCGGCTTGGGCGCTTCCGGTTGGGGTTTGGCTTTTTCGACAGGTGCTTTTGCCGCTTCGGCATTTTCAGACGGCACGGCGGACATGGCCGAAGACGGTTTGAAACCGGCAGGCAGGGTCAGCACCGTACCGGCAAGGAGGCGGTTGGGATTGCCGCCGAGTTTTTTCGGATTGGCTTTAATCAGGGCACGCACGGCCTGATCGGGCGACATATTGTCCGGCCGCAGCTGGTCGGCAATGATAAAGAGGGTTTCGTTCGACTGAACGGTGTGGCGGCCGGGTTCTGCCGTTTTCGCTTCGGCCTGCTTGGGCTCGGCCGGTTTTTCAGACGGCTTCTGTGCTTTGGCAGCCTCGGCAGCCTTCTCTTTCTTGGCTGCGGCTTCTTCTTTCGCTTTGCTTTGCTCTTCGCGTGCGGGCTTGGCCGCCTCTTCTTTTTTCTCGTCCTTTTTCGCCTGCGCCGCCACGGCGGCTTTCGCTTTCGGGCTGGCGGGGTCAAGCACGGCGGTGTACTGGCGCGACTGGCCTTTGACGCTCATTTGGAAGACGATAACGGGATCTTTGATCGCGGCAGCGGAGCTGAGGCTGACCACGGCATCGTTGCCCGATTTGCGCACGTTGGCTTTCAGACGGCCGTCTGAAAAGGCGGGCTTGGTGCCTTTGAGCAGCTCTTTGGCTTCTTTGCCGGTGATGGTGACGGTGCCGGAAAACGGTTCGCCCAAACCGGAATTGACGCGCAGCCCGCCCAGCGCGGCCGGGGCTCCCGATGATGCCAACAGCGATACGGACAACGCTATCAGCTTAATTTTACTGTTCGCTTTCAAAATTCATCCCTCTTTGACTGCGGCGCGATTGCGGCCGCGTGGCTTTTACAGCCGCGTATCATAGCTTTGATTGCACATTCTTGCCAAATTTAACACGGTAAAAATGACGCTTATGCCTTTTTCATGTGGCTATCATGCGATTGTTTGCACACGTATCTTTGTCGAACGGCCGTTTTTCCGTTTCGGCGGCGGCCAAAACAGGTGCAAAAAGAAGCGCGGGTCTGTATGATGGCGGTTTTCATTTTGCCGCCGTTTTTGCACATGAAAGCAGCAACCGACCTGATTGCCGTCATTCTTTTTTTCCTGACCTACATCCTCACCAAAAACATTATTTGGGCGACAGCCGTCGCCGTTGCCGCAGGCATCGCCCAGGCGGCGTTTTTATGGTGGAAATTCCGCCGTCTCGAAACCATGCAGTGGCTGAGCCTGCTGCTGATAGTCGTCTTCGGCGGCGCAACCATCCTCACGGGCGACCGCACCTTCATCATGTGGAAACCCACCCTGCTCTTTTGGTGCGGCGCGGCGGCGATGGCGGCAGCGGCGCTGATGAAGAAAAACGGCCTGCGCGCCCTCTTGGGCAAGGAAATCGAGCTGCCCGACGCGGTATGGAAAAAGCTCACAGCCGCATGGATTGCCTTTCTGGCCGCGATGGGCGCCATCAACCTCGCCGTCGCCTACCCCTTTACCGCCGAACGCGAAGCCGTTTGGAACAACTACAAATTCTTCGGTTCCACCACCCTGATGTTTCTTTTCTTTCTGGCGCAGGGCATCTACCTGAGCCGCCACCTCACGCAGGAACAAAAAAATGACTGAACAATACTACATGCTCTTGGCCACCGACGACGAAGACGTGCGCGAAGCCCGCGCCCAAGCCCGCCCCGCCCATCTGGCGCGGCTGGAACAGCTCCAAGCCGAAGGCCGCCTGCTCACCGCCGGCCCCAATCCCATGCCCGACGATCCCGACAGCGTTTCCGGCAGCCTGATTATCGCCGCCTTCGATTCGCTCGATGCCGCGCAGGAATGGGCGGAACAAGACCCCTACGTCGAAGCGGGCGTTTACGCCGAAATGCTCATCAAGCCCTACAAGGCCGTTTTCAAATAACGGAGCGGGCATGGAACAGGAAATTCAGACGGCCTTGCAGCACCTGCATCCCGACGTATTCGAATTTGCCGACGAAAGCCACCTCCACGCGGGGCACGCCGGCAACACAGGCGGCGGCCACTACCGCGTCCTTATTGTCAGCGCCGCTTTCGAAAGCCTGCCCCGCCTTCAACGCCAGCGCATGGTCAAAGAACCGCTCGACGCCCTCTTCAAAGCCGGCCGCATCCACGCCCTCGCCATCCGCGCCCTCACCCCCGACGAATTTTTCAACTGACCCACCCAAAGCGAGAAAACCATGAAAAAAACCCACATTGCCCAAGCACTGCTCATCACCGCCCTCTCCGGCAGCCTGGCCGCGCAAACCCTGGTAACGGTAAACGGCACCAAAATCGACAGCAGCGAAATCGACCGCCAGGTCAAACTCATCCGCGCACAAAACCCCAAAGTCCCCGACGGCCCCGAAATCCGCGACGAACTGCTCGGCGACACCGTCACCCGCATATTGGTTGCCCAAGAAGCACGCCGTCTGAAACTCGACCAGAGCGCCGAATTCAAAACCGCCTCCGAAAACGCCCGCAAAGCCGCGCAAAAAGCCGGCGACGACAAAAAAGCCGGCTTCAAACAACAATGGGAAGACTTCCAAAACGAGCTGCTCAACCAAGCCTTCGCCGCCCACATCGTCCAAACACAGCCCGTCAGCGAAGCCGACGCCCGCAAAACCTACGACGAAATGCAGGCCTACTACAAAGGCAGCGAACAAATCCAACTCGGCGAAATCATGACCCCGAAAAAAGCGGATGCCGAACAAGCTGTTAAAGACCTGAAAGCGAAAAAACCCTTCGCCGACACCGCCCGCAAATACTCCGTCGACCCCGCAGCCAAACAAAACGGCGGCATCAACAGCGAATACGACGCCCTCAAAGACCTCGAAAAAGCCGCGCCGCCCGTTTACGCCGCCGTCAAAGACCTGAAAAAAGGCCAGTTCACCGCCACACCCGTCAACGGCAACGGCGTATACGGCGTCTTCTACATCAACGACCGCCGCCCCATGCAGATTCCCGCCTTCGACCAAGTCAAAGCCGGCATCACCCAAAACATGATGCAGCAGAAACTCGAAAACGCCGTCGGCAGCCTCTACCAAAAAGCCACCATCACCCCGGCCAAATAAACCCACAGGACACACCATGAAACACAAACCGCTGCTCACCTTCATCGCCCTGGCCGCCGCCGGCATCGCCGCCGCGGCCGCCCCCAAAATCGACGGCGCCCGCATCGACGTCCTCCTCAAACAAATGACCGAAATGGCGCCCGAAGGCGCGGGCGAGCCCCCTGCCGACATCCGTGCCCAAATCGAAAAAAGCCTGGCCGCCGACGAAGTCCTCAAAGCCGAAGCCCTCAAAGCCGGACTCGACAAACAACCCGAAGTCCGCGCCCGCTGGCAAAACACCGAAGCCCGATTTTACGCCGACCAATACGCCGACCACCTCGCCGCCACCGTCACCGTAGACGACGCCGAACTGCGCGCCGCCTACGCCGAACAGACCCGCGCCGTCAAACTGCAACAAGTCGGCTTCCCCACCGAAGCCGAAGCCCTCGCCGCCCAACAGCTGCTGCTCAAAGGCCTCAGCTTCGAAAAACTGATGGAGCACCACCCCAACCCCGCGCAGGCGCAGCTTGCCAAACCCGTCGCCCTGGCCGAACTGCCGCCCGAACTGGCCGCCGCAGCCGCCCCCATGCAGCGCGGCGAAATCAGCCGCAAGCCCGTCCCCTTCCAAGGCGGCTTCTACCTGCTGAAAATCGCCGCCGTCGAACAGGCCGCCGACGCCCCTCCTTTCGACCAGCTCAAAGACCAAATCGCCGCCCTGCTCAAACAGCGAAAAACGCAGGAAAAAATCGCCGCCCTGCTCAAAGAACACGGCATCGAAATGTAAATCTGCCGCAGGCAAAAGGCCGTCTGAAACCCGTTTTTCAGACGGCCTTGTTTCCCCGCACGCTTTCCCGCAAAACACCAAACCCGTGCACATCACCGCGCGACGTCCTGCCAAAACGACAAAAGGCCGTCTGAAACCATACGCAGGAGGTTCCAGCCCAAGCGGTGCACACGTTCCATGCGATGCCTGCCATCCGCACAAAGGCCGTCTGAAACCCACGTCCCGACAACACAAGCGCCCCATCCGCCCTAAAACCCGCGTACGACGCCGTACGACGTCCTGCCAAAACAGCAAGAGGCCGTCTGAACATTCCCTTTCAGACGGCCTCTTGCCCTTTCAGATTCAGACGGCCTCCGCCACCAGCTCCGCTATTTTTTCGCTCGCCCCCCGATGCCGCGCGACAAAGCCGGCGGCACGGGCGGCGAAGGGCGCGCGTCCGGATTCACCGTCCAGCCACTGCCGCGCCGTGTCCAGCCATTCTTCCGCGTCCGCCACCTGATGCGCCGCGCCTGCCGCCAGCGCCTCGGCGCAGACGGCGGCGAAGTTGTAGGTGGAAAAACCAAACATCACGGGCTTGCCGCAAGCCATCGGCTCGATGGGGTTTTGACAGCCGCTGTCCACCAGGCTGCCGCCGACAAATACCGCGTCGGCCATCGCGTAATAGGCGTAAAGCTCGCCCATGCTGTCGCCTATCCACACCTGCGTGTCGGCAGCTATGGCCTGTCCGCTGCTGCGCCGCTGCGTACGGAAACCGAGCGATAAGGCCGTCTGAAACGCGTCGTCGAAGCGTTCGGGATGGCGCGGCACGACAACCAGCAGCGCATCGCCGCGGTATTCCCGCCACGCGCGCAGCAGCAAAGCCGCTTCGTCTTCGCCGTGGTAAAAACGCGTGCTGCCGCACACCAGCACCTTGCGCCCGCCCGCCAGTGCGCGGAACTGTGCGCCCAAAGCGAGCTGCCCGGTCGGCGGCGCGATGTCGTATTTGGTGTTGCCGCACACCACGGGAGCAGCCGCACCGAGGCTTTTCAGACGGCCTGCATCGGCCTCACTCTGCGCGTAGCAGCCCGCGAGCGACTGCATGGCGGGGCGGATAAGGGAAGCGGCTTTTTGGTAGCCGCGCAGCGATTTTTCCGACAGGCGGGCGTTGGCGAGAAACAGGGGAACGCCTTGCGCGGCGCAGGCGGCGGCCAAGTGCGGCCAGATTTCCGTTTCCATCAGAATGCCCAAACGCGGCCGGTGTTCGGCAAGAAACTGCGCGACGTATTCGGGCTTGTCGTAAGGCAGATAGCGGCATTGCGCGTCGGGATACAGGCTTTCGGCGGCGGCGCGGCCGGTGGGCGTCATTTGTGTCAGCAGCAGCGGCGCGTCGGGAAAACGGCGGCGCAGCGCGGCCAGCAGCGGCGCGGCGGCGCGGGTTTCGCCGACCGACACCGCGTGCAGCCAAATCGGATTCCGCACAGGCGCGGGATGCGGCACGCCGAAGCGCTCGCCCCAATGTTCGAGATAGGCGGGATTTTTGCGCGCGCGGCGGCGCAGATAGCGGCGGATCAGCGGCGGCGCGATGCGCCACAGGATGCGGTAGAGAAAGGAGAGCAACATTAGGAAGAGGCCGTCTGAACAAAAGCGTATTGTAGCTTTTAACTTCGTTGAAGCCACGCTGAGACCTTTGCAAAATCCCCCCAAAATCCCCTAAATTACCACCAAGACATTTAGGGGATTTTCCATGAGCACCTTCTTCCGGCAAACCGCACAAGCCATGATTGCCAAACACATCGACCGCTTCCCACTATTGAAGTTGGATCAGGTGATTGATTGGCAGCCGATCGAACAGTACCTGAATCGTCAAAAAACCCGTTACCTTAGAGACCACCGCGGCCGTCCCGCCTATCCCCTGCTATCCATGTTCAAAGCCGTCCTGCTCGGACAATGGCACAGCCTCTCCGATCCCGAGCTCGAACACAGCCTCATCACCCGCATCGACTTCAACCTGTTTTGCCGTTTTGCCGTTTTGACGAACTGAGCATCCCCGATTACAGCACCTTATGCCGCTACCGCAACTGGCTGGCGCAAGACGACACCCTGTCCGAACTGCTGGAACTGATTAACTACCAACTGACCGAAAAAGGCCTAAAAGTAGAGAAAGCATCCGCCGCCGTCGTTGACGCCACCATTATTCAGACCTCCGGCAGCAAACAGCGTCAGGCCATAGAAGTCGACGAGGAAGGACAAGTCAGCGGTCAAACCACACCGAGCAAAGACAGCGATGCCCGTTGGACAAAGAAAAACGGCCTCTACAAACTCGGTTACAAACAACATACCCGTACCGATGAGGAAGGCTATATCGAGAAACTGCACATTACCCCCGCCAATACTCATGAGTGTAACCATCTGTCGCCTTTGCTGGAAGGGATATCCGGGGAGGATTAAGGGGGTATTTGGGTAGAATTAGGAGTGATTTGGGGCGAAAACAGCCGAAAATCTTTGTTTAGGTTCCGGCTGTCGAAGGAAGGGCTTTTTTGCAAAGGTCTCGGATAGACAGTATTCCGAATTGCGAAAGCAAGATGGATGAAGGTGATTTATTACATTTGTATAAAGATCAGACAAATTAATTTTAAATAGGAGCTTAACAATGAAAAACATTGAAAACTACATGGTATTGACAGAAGCCAGTTATACTGACTTTTTTGGATTGGAACTTTCAGCAGATAACAAATCCAAAATTGAGAAAGCAATTAAAAATGAAGGGGATGATAACGGTAAGACAAAAAGCGGAATAGCCAAATATATTGCTGACAGATACAACGTTATTGACCATTGCACGGACGAAAATCATCCGGCAAGCACAGATCGGCCGTATTCCAAATCCGATTTTGGATTTTCGGCAACCCTGTTCCAAGACAAGACTACAAAAGAATATGTTTTTGCTATAAAAGGTTCCAAGGGGACATATGACCTTGCTATTGCAGATGCAGGCGACATCGCCAACGACGGACTTGCCCACCATCAAATCGTCAATATGTACAATTTCCGGCAGAGCATTGTTCAGGATGAGTTTAGACCGGCAGAAACCGCAGCAGACCTTTCAGGCTGCCTGATTGGAAACAGTCAGGCAGCCTGAAAGGTTTTGGGAATTGCTTGCAATTGGTTTTGCGGCGGCGTAAGCTGCGAAATGCATATCAAACAAGGAGAAAAGCGATGCTGGGATTGCTGGTACTTTTTATATTGGGCTTATGGCTGCTGCTGACGCTGCTGGCGATGGTGTTCGGCTACAAAGCGGGCAAATGGCTGACGGGTAGGAGATGGGCGGGGCTGCTGGGCATGTTTGCCGGCTTTATGCTGCTGATGGGCGGCCAAGTTACCCATTGGGTGATGGAGTACCGAGAGGCCAAGGCCTATGCGGCATCGGTATGCGGCCTGGCGGGCTATAAGATTTACGTGCCGCCGGAGGAATGGAAAAAAACGGTGTCGGAAGAGGAATGGAAGCAGATGGCGGAGTTTAAGTCTTGGCTGGTCGATCCGACGGAGAAAAACGGGCCGAAGACGCTTGTGTTTGAGGGGGAGGAGTATAAGAATAGTAAACAGAAAAACAATAGGATTACTGTTTATCGAAGATTTTCAGGAGAAATGTATACGCATATTTTTGAGATTTTATATTATGATGTCAAACGAAAGGAGGTGCTTTTTAAAACAACAGATGTTTATACGGGAGTAGGCAGTTCTGGATTGGCTTCACTAACTGATTTTAAATCTTGGCTGAACGACATTCCCGACTGCCCGAGCAGCAAACAATCCAGCGAATTATTGGATATTTATTTTGAACCATT
The DNA here is from genome assembly GCF_044772855.1 of Neisseria sp. 23W00296. Lineage (NCBI taxonomy): Bacteria > Pseudomonadati > Pseudomonadota > Betaproteobacteria > Neisseriales > Neisseriaceae > Neisseria > Neisseria sp. 23W00296. The sequence goes on from NZ_CP173024.1 coordinate 1,932,342, forward strand.
GGAGCGTTATCGTGAAAAACATTGAAAATTATGTATTACTGGCAGAAGCAAGCTATTCGGACTTTTCTAAAATTGATTTTAAACTTCCAAATATTAGTGAGCAAATTGAAAACGCAATAATTGAAGAGAATGACGGCAAAGACGAATCCAAATCCGGACTGGCCGCATATGTCTCCGACAAATACAATGTAATTGCCCACTATAAGGATGCGGACAACAGTTCTTGGGCTGTGTCCGATATGATCGAAATGGTGGGAAGCGGCGAGACCGGATTCTCCGCAACCTTGTTTCAGGACAAAGACACAAAAGAGTATATCTTTGCCATCAAAGGCACGCTCAGCTTATATGATTTGGTTGCCGTGGACGGAGGGGATATCGCCCTTGACGGTTTGGCACACCATCAAATCGTCAATATGTACAATTTCCGGCAGAGCATTGTTCAGGATGAGTTTAGACCGGCAGAAACCGCAGCAGATTTTTCAGGCTGCCTGATTGGAAACAGTCAGGCAGCCTGAAAGGTTTTGGGAATTGCGTGCAATTGGTTTTGCGGCGGCGTAAGCTGCGAAACCGTATTTCAAACAAGGAGAAAAGCAATGCTGGGATTGCTGGTACTTTTTATATTGGGCTTATGGCTGCTGCTGACGCTGCTGGCGATGGTGTTCGGCTACAAAGCGGGCAAATGGCTGACGGGTAGGAGATGGGCGGGGCTGCTGGGCATGTTTGCCGGCTTTATGCTGCTGATGGGCGGCCAAGTTACCCATTGGGTGATGGAGTACCGAGAGGCCAAGGCCTATGCGGCATCGGTATGCGGCCTGGCGGGCTATAAGATTTACGTGCCGCCGGAGGAATGGAAAAAAACGGTGTCGGAAGAGGAATGGAAGCAGATGGCGGAGTTTAAGTCTTGGCTGGTCGATCCGACGGAGAAAAACGGGCCGAAGACGCTTGTGTTTGAGGGGGAGGAGTATAAGATTAATATGCAACAAGACAATCGGCTGACAAGCTATATGAGATCAACTGGAAAATACTATACAAGAGTTTCTGAAATTTTATTTTATGATGTCAAAAGAAAGGAGGTGCTTTTCAAACGAGTAAATGTTTATACAGGGGTAGGCAGTTCGGGATTGGCCTCTATGACCGATTTTAAATTTTGGCTGAATGACATTCCTGATTGTAGAAGTGAGAAAGATTCAGGGCAGTTGCTGCGTCTTTATTATCGTGATGATTTAAATTAATCTAACTGAGGTGTGAACATGAAAAATATTGAAAACTATGTATTACTAGCAGAAGTAAGTTATTCGGACTTTTCAAAATTAGACCTACCATCAAAAGATGGTAATAAAACAGAAACTCAAGACGCAATAATGAAAAACGGAGATAAAAAAGACGAATCCAAATCCGGACTGGCCGCATATGTCTCCGACAAATATACCGTAGTTGCCCATTACGAGGATGCGGACAACAGTTCTTGGGCTGTGTCCGATATGATCGAAATGGTGGGAAGCGGTAAGACCGGATTCTCCGCAACCTTGTTTCAGGACAAAGACACAAAAGAGTATATCTTTGCCATCAAAGGCACGCTCAGCTTATATGATTTGGTTGCCATGGACGGAGGGGATATCGCCCTTGACGGTTTGGCACACCATCAAATCGTCAATATGTATAATTTTTGGCAGAGTATCGTGCAGGAAGAGTTTAAACCTGCAAGAATCGAAACGGATTTGGCTCTGACTGCCCAATATCAGGTGAAAAATCCCCATTCCGTTTTGGGAATAAATGCCTTCTCCGAATATCTTTCGCAAAACAAATTGGAAAACCAAGGTTATTTCCTTGATTCGGGAAAAGTCAAACGGATTGTTTTCTCCGAAAATGCGGTAAAGGGAAAAGGTTTGAAAGAAGTAGCGGAGCAAAAAGTAACCGTAACCGGCCACAGCTTGGGAGGCCATCTGTCGGCTGCATTTTCCCGACTGTTTCCCGATGCGACCAAACATGCCTATATGGTCAATGGGGCGGGTTTCGGCTCTCTGACAAATTTGGTTGGGACAAACAATGAGGGAAATATACGTATGGTTTTCTCTTCATTGGGAGGTGCTGCAAAATTCGATCCTGCAAAAATCACCAACATTATCGGCGATAAAAGCATGAATTTCATCGCCCAAAACTGGAAAATTGGCCTGCAACAGCCGGGGAAGTCAACCGAAATCTTTATTGAAGACAATGCAATGGGCCAGACTTTGGGACACGGTATGCCGCAAATGAGCGACAGTATGATGACCGCCTCACTGTTCTTCGCATTGGACAAATCCCTCCAAGACAAAAGCCTTGCCGACGCTTTGGATTTCGTCAACCCGCTGTTCCAATCGGCGGAGAACGACGAAGAGAACACTTTGGAAGCAACCGTTCATATGCTGGACAAGCTGGTCAACGGCAGTAAAGCTGTCGAAATCGCAAAAGGCGATCGTAATACGCTTTACGGGCGGATGGCGAAATTAAAGCTGCAGATTTCCAAGCTTGGAGACGGCTTCTCCGTATCCCGTTTGTCCGACGTGCCCGATCTGGCCGCCAAGGCCGCCGCAGACACGCCCGAAGGTTTGGCCTACCGCTATGCCCTGCGCGAACTGAATCCGTTTGCAATCGTCGGTTTCGATTACGGCAGCCATAATCAAAACGGCTCATTGGATCTTTATTCCGCCGCCAATCCCAACGGTATGAGTGCCGAATACATACGCGACCGTGCACAAATGCTGCATTGGAACAGTTATTACGCGCAAGAAAACAAACCGTACGGCAGCCAAGTCAGCTCGTGGTCGTTCCGTGATGATTTTATTTATCAGGATCTCAACCGCAATATCACGCTTGATCTTGACGGTTTCAACCCTGCCTCTACGCAGACCGGCCATATCCTGTTCGGCAGCGAAGCCCGGCAAAACACACTGACCGGCAGCAGCATTGGCGACAGCCTTTACGGCGGTGTGAAGAACGACGTGCTTGACGGCAAAGGCGGCGCAGATTACATGGAAGGCGGCGCAGGCTTCGATACCTACTACATCGACGGCAACGACACCGTCCGCGACAGCGACGGCACCGGCAAAATCGTCTTCAGCGGCGGATTGCTGCACAGCGAAGCAACCGCCGCAAACTTTGTCCGCGATTCGGATGGCACCCAAGACATCTGGTACAGCGTCGGCGAAAACGGCATGCGCGACGGCAGAATGACAGCCAAAAAGTCGGGGCAGGATCTCATCATCACCCGCGCAGGAGACAGCGTTCTTCTGCGCGGTTTTTTCGACACCGCCAAAAACACTTCAGACGGCCTCTCCGCCCTCGGCATTACCCTGGCAGAGGCGCAAACGCCGCAAACCGCCGATACCGGCGCATGGGAAAACGCCCCCCATTCCGCCAATCTCTACAACACCTTCTACCTCAATGCCCGTAAAAGTTTCGCCGTCAGCGGAGGCTTGAAAGACGATATTGTTTTCGCCGGCACAGCAGATGCTTCGCTGATTCAAACCGGCGCGGGCAACGACAGGGTGTACGGCAGCATGATGGCCGACAAAATCTATGGCGGCGACGGCAACGACGTGTTAAACGGCAGTTCCTATGCGGGAATACGCAGTGTCGAAGAAATGGCCAAGGATGCCGATCTGATAGTCGGCGGCAACGGCCGCGATATCATCAGCGGCATGGCGGGAGACGACATTATCCATACCGGCAACGAAGGGGAACACCTGCTTGCGGCAGGCAGCGGCGAACGCGGCGACTGGGCAACAGGCGGACTTGGCGACGACAAAATCTATGGAAGCACAGGCAACGATTTCCTCAGCGGCGCGGAAGGTTCGGACACCATATACGGCGGAGCCGGCGACGATGTGATCTTGGGCGATGCCTTTATGCGCGGCGGAGCCAAATCCCGTCCGATTTATGTTGAGGCCACCATCGGCGAGCCGTTTTACGGCGGAGTGGTCGGAATCGGCGGGATAGTTGGAATCGGCGGCATCATACCGCCTTCGGTACACAAACCGTTGATCGGCAGAACGCATACCTATACCGATCAGGACGGTTGGAAAAGCGAAACGCTCAATGTGGCAACGGCCATACATTCCGATACCGACAAATGGTCGGTATCGGTGGATTGGGAAAAAGGCGATTACGGCCTGCAGGCAGCGGTTGCTCCGGTTAAAGAAGAGCACCGTGTCGCGCAGGACGGCGCGGCCGACTATCTTTACGGCGGCAGCGGCCGCGATCTGATTATCGGCCAAGACGGCGGTGACTTTCTGTTTGGCGGGGAAGGCGACGACATCCTGTGGGGCGACGACAACCGCGACCAGACGGTCAGCGGCCACGATTACCTTGACGGCGGCGCGGGCAACGACACCCTTTACGGCGGTTTGGGCAACGACAGCCTGACCGGCGGCGCAGGCAACGATATTCTGTATGGCGGCGAAGGCCGCGACAACTACTGGTTCCACAGCAGCGACCTGCGCAACGGCGACAACGACATACTGGAAGACAGCGACGGACTGGGCAACATCATGCTCGACGGCCGCAACATTGCCGAAGCAGACTGGGAAGCCGACGAGGGAGGTACAAGCTGGCACGCCGCATCCCGAGGCTGGACCTTGAGCCGCGACGGCGGCGACCTGCTGTTTGCCATCGACGGCACGTCCGGCAGCATCCGCATCCGCAACCACCGCGAAGGCGCTTTGGGGTTTGATTTGCCCAAACCCAACCGCGCCCCCGAAGTGCGCGAAGCGGCCGAAGACCTGACGCTCGACAAAGCAGGTTATTTCAGCTTCAGGCTGCCTGATACCCTGTTTGCCGATCCCGATAGCGTGTACGGTGATTTCTTGCGCTACAGCGTCACCCTGGCCGACGGCAGCGCACTGCCGCCGGGCATCCACGGCGTCTATTTCAACGCCGCCACCCGCACCGTCAGCGGCTACGCCCCCGATACGGGCTTGGATATGCTCCTTACCGCCACCGACCGCAAAGGGCTCGCCGCTTCGCAAAACTGGTCGGTACGCATCAAAGCCGCCGAAGAGACGCAGCCTGAAAAACCGCAGCCGCCGCAAGAGCATGACACCGATGAAAACGATACCGTACAGCCGGTTTACGGCAGCAGCGGCGACGACACGCTGACCGGCGGCGGGCGCCGCGACCACATCCATGCCTTAAGCGGCAACGATACCCTTGAGGGCGGCGCAGGCAACGACTGGCTCTACGGCGGCACCGGCGACGACACCTACCGTTTTGCCGCAGGCGACGGCGCCGACTGGATACAGGACGAGGGCGGCAGCGACAGCATCGTACTGGCAGGCATCCGCAGCGATCAGGCACGCTTCCGCCGCGAAGAAGACCATCTGGCGGTATACGGCTACCACGAAGGCGACGTTGTGCGCGTCCACAACTTCTTTGCCGGTAGTGAACACCGTATCGAACAATTCCGCTTTGCCGACCGCACGCTGAGAGCTGAAGACTTCCTGCGCTATGCCGATGCCGGCCAATACGTTTCCCGCCTGGTTTCCGCCGCAGCCGACGGCTACGACGAGCGTTACAGCGGCAGCCAAAGCCTGCACGGCAGCACCGGCAACGACGTGCTGCACGGCGAAGAGGGCAACGACCACCTGTATGCCTATTCCGGCAACGACCTGCTGGTCGGCGGCAAAGGCAACGACTGGCTCTACGGCGGCACCGGCGACGACACCTACCGTTTTGCCGCAGGAGACGGCGCCGACTGGATACGCGACGACGGCGGCAGCGACAGCCTGCACTTCACCGGTTTGGACAGCCGTGACGCTTCGTGGCGCAGAGAGGGCGATCATCTGGCTTTGTTCGGACGGAACGGCGATGTGGTGCGCATCCACGATTACTTTGCCGGCTCCGCACACCGCATCGAACGGCTCGCCTTTGCCGACCGTACGCTGGACAATCCCGATTTCGCCGCCCACGCCCAAGCGGCCGACGGGCTGATACAGGCGATGTCGGTATTTGGCGGGGGCAGCGGAGCAATGTCGGCCTCTGCCGATACGGCGTCCGTTTCGCAACCGCTGCTGGCTGCCCCTTCGTCTTTTTGAGGCAGAAACAGGGGTTGAGGCCGTCTGAAAGCGAAGCCCGGCGAAGTTGAAACCGCCGTACACGCAACAGGAGGCCGTCTGAAACCGTTTCAGACGGCCTGAGACCTTTGCAAAAAAAGCAGCCGAAGGCAGGTATTCCTGCCTTCGGCTGCTTTTTTTTAAATTTCCGATATTTTTAAGACGAATTGAGACCTTTGCAAAATCCCCCCAAAATCCCCCCAAAATCCCCTAAATTACCACCAAGACATTTAGGGGATTTTCCATGAGCACCTTCTTCCAACAAACCACACAAGCCATGATTGCCAAACACATCGACCGCTTCCCACTATTGAAGTTGGATCAGGTGATTGATTGGCAACCGATCGAACAGTACCTGAACCGTCAAAGAACCCGTTACCTTCGAGACCACCGCGGCCGTCCCGCCTATCCCCTGCTGTCCATGTTCAAAGCCGTCCTGCTCGGACAATGGCACAGCCTCTCCGATCCCGAACTCGAACACAGCCTCATCACCCGCATCGACTTCAACCTGTTTTGCCGTTTTGACGAGTTGAGCATCCCCGATTACAGCACCTTATGCCGCTACCGCAACCGGCGGCGCAAGACGACACCCTGTCCGAATTGCTAAAACTGATTAACCGACAACTGACCGAAAAAGGCCTAAAAATAGAGAAAGCATCCGCCGCCGTCATTGACGCCACCATTATTCAGACCGCCGGCAGCAAACAGCGTCAGGCCATAGAAGTCGATGAAGAAGGACAAGTCAGCGGCCAAACCACACCGAGTAAAGATAAAGATGCCCGCTGGACAAAGAAAAACGGTTTATACAGACTCGGTTACAAACAACATACCCGCACCGATGAGGAAGGCTATATCGAGAAACTGTACATCACCCCCGCCAATACCCATGAGTGCAGCCACCTGTCACCTTTGTTGAAAGGTATAGCCGAAGGCACGACCGTCTATGCCGATAAAGGCTACGACAGTGCGGAAAACCGGCAACATCTGGAAGAGCATCGGTTGTTGGACGGCATTATGCGCAAAGCCCACCGCAACCGTCCGCTGACGGAAGCACAAACCAAACGCAACCGATATTTGTCGAAGACCCGTTATGTGGTCGAACAAAGCTTCGGTACGCTGCACCGTAAATTCCGCTACGCCCGGGCAGCCTATTTCGGGCTGATTAAAGTGAGTGCGCAAAGCCATCTGAAGGCGATGTGTTTAAACCTGTTGAAAGCGGCTAACAGGCTAAGTGTGCCTGTTTGCGCCTAAAAGGCGGGGTCGGATGCCTGATTATCAGGTATCCGGGGAGGATTCAGGGGGTATTTGGGTAGAATCAGTGGATATTTGAAACAAAAACAGCCAAAAATCTTTATTTAGGTTTCGGCTGTCGGGGAAAAAGGAATTTTGCAAAGGTCTCGGCTTTTTTTCTCAAAAATCTTATCATATAAATAATGGAATGCTATATAATAACAGCCTTTCGAAATATGATGAGAAACTAAAATGACACAAACCACACTCAAACCCATCGTTTTATCTATTCTTTTAATCAGCACTCCCATCCTCTCCCAAGCGCATGAAACCGAGCAGTCGGTTGACTTGGAAGAGGTTACCGTCGTCGGTAAAAGCCGTCCGCGCGCCACTTCGGGTCTGTTGCACACTTCGACCGCCTCCGACAAAATCATCTCCGGCGATACCTTGCGCCAAAAAGCCGTCAACTTGGGTGATGCTTTAGACGGCGTACCGGGCATTCATGCCTCGCAATACGGCGGCGGCGCATCCGCTCCCGTTATTCGCGGTCAAACAGGCAGACGGATTAAAGTATTGAACCATCACGGCGAAACGGGCGACATGGCGGACTTCTCGCCCGACCATGCCTTGATGGTGGACAGCGCCTTGTCGCAACAAGTCGAAATCCTGCGCGGTCCGGTTACGCTCTTGTACAGCTCGGGCAATGTAGCCGGTTTGGTCGATGTTGCCGATGGAAAAATCCCCGAAAAAATGCCTGAAAACGGCGTATCGGGCGAAGCCGGATTACGTTTGAGCAGCGGCAATTTGGAAAAACTGACATCCGCAGGCATCAATATCGGCTTGGGCAACAACTTCGTGCTGCATACTGAAGGCTTGTACCGCAAATCAGGCGATTACGCTGTACCGCGCTATCAAAAAGAAGAAGGCCGTCTGAAACGACTGCCCGACAGCCATGCCGATTCAAAAACAGGCAGCATCGGCCTGTCTTGGGTTGGGGATAAAGGTTTCCTCGGCGTGGCGTACAGTGACCGTCGCGACCGCTACGGCCTGCCTGCCCACAGCCATCTCTACGACGACTGCCACGCCGACATCATCTGGCAGAAAAGTTTGATTAACAAACGCTATTTGCAGCTTTATCCGCACCTCTTGACCGAAGAAGACGTCGATTACGACAATCCGGGTTTGAGCTGCGGTTTCCACGACGATGATAATGCACACACCCATGTCCACAACGGCAAACCGTGGATAGACCTGCGCAACAAACGCTACGAACTCCGCGCCGAATGGAAGCAACCGTTCCCCGGTTTTGAAGCCCTGCGCGTACACCTGAACCGCAATGACTACCACCACGACGAAAAAGCAGGCGATGCAGTAGAAAACTTCTTCAACAATAAAACACACAACGCCCGTATCGAGTTACGCCACCAACCCATAGGCCGTCTGAAAGGCAGCTGGGGCGTACAATATTTGGGACAAAAATCCAGCGCGCTTTCCGCCATTCCCGAAACCGTCCAACAACCGATGTTGATTGACAACAATGTGCGCCATTACAGCTTTTTCGGTGTAGAACAGGCAAACTGGGACAACTTCACGCTTGAAGGCGGCGTACGCGTGGAAAAACAAAAAGCCTCCATCCAGTACGACAAAGCATTGATTGATCGAGAAAACTACTACAACCAACCCCTGCCTGACCTCGGTGCGCACCGCCAAACCGCCCGCTCGTTCGCACTTTCGGGCAACTGGTATTTCACGCCACACCACAAACTCAGCCTGACCGCCTCCCATCAGGAACGCCTGCCGTCAACGCAAGAACTGTACGCACACGGCAAACACGTTGCCACCAACACCTTTGAAGTCGGCAACAAACACCTCAACAAAGAGCGTTCCAACAATATCGAACTCGCGCTGGGCTACGAAGGCGACCGCTGGCAATACAATCTGGCACTCTACCGCAACCGTTTCGGCAACTACATTTACGCCCAAACCTTAAACGACGGACGTGGCCCCAAATCCATCGAAGACGACAGCGAAATGAAGCTCGTGCGCTACAACCAATCCGGCGCCGACTTCTACGGCGCGGAAGGCGAAATCTACTTCAAACCGACACCGCGCTACCGCATCGGCGTTTCCGGCGACTATGTACGAGGCCGTCTGAAAAACCTGCCTTCCCTACCCGGCAGGGAAGATGCTTACGGTAACCGTCCTTTCATCGCACAGGACGACCAAAACGCGCCTCGCGTTCCGGCTGCGCGCCTCGGCTTCCACCTGAAAGCCTCGCTGACCGACCGTATCGATGCCAATTTGGACTACTACCGCGTGTTCGCCCAAAACAAACTCGCCCGCTACGAAACACGCACGCCCGGACACCATATGCTCAACCTCGGCGCAAACTACCGCCGCAATACGCGCTATGGCGAGTGGAATTGGTATGTCAAAGCCGACAATCTGCTCAACCAATCCGTTTACGCCCATAGCAGCTTCCTCTCTGATACGCCGCAAATGGGCCGCAGCTTTACCGGCGGCGTGAACGTGAAGTTTTAAAATCGGACAGGCAGAGACCTTTGCAAAATTCCTTTTTCCCCGACAGCCGAAATCTAATTAAAGATTTTCGGCTGTTTTTGTTTCAAATATCCACTGATTCTACTCAAATACCCCCCCCCTTAATCCTCCCCTGATACCCGATAATCAGGCATCCGGGCCGCCTTTTAGGCGGCAACAGGCACACTTAGCCTGTTAGCCGCTTTCAACAGGTTCAAACACATCGCCTTCGGGATCGGAGAGGCTGTGCCATTGTCCGAGCAGGACGGCTTTGAACATGGACAACAGGGGATAGGCGGGACGGCCGCGGTGGTCTCGAAGGTAACGGGTTCTTTGACGATTCAGGTACTGCTCGATCGGTTGCCAATCAATCACCTGATCCAACTTCAATAGTGGGAAGCGGTCGATGTGTTTGGCAATCATGGCTTGTGCGGTTTGCCGGAAGAAGGTGCTCATGGAAATCCCCTAAATGTCTTGGTGGGAATTTAGGGGATTTTGGGGGGATTTTGCAAAGGTCTCAGCCTGCTTCCCGCTCCTGCCAGTTGAAACATGCCGCCAAATCGGTATTGAAATGTGCGCCGATGTTTTGCCGCCTTGCGTATGCGGCTTGGGCGACGGCGAGGCTGCATTCGAGCAGGTTGCGGTTTTCGTATTCGGACGCGGTGTGCGGCTCGGCTTGGTTTTGCTTCCAAAGCCGCAGTTGGGCGATGGCGCGGCGCAGGCCGGTATCGTTGCGGAGGATGCCGAGATGGCGTTGGTTGAACGCTTGCAGGACGGGGCGGCTGAATGTGTTTTGGAGGCCGTCTGAAAAGATGCCTGCTTCGGCGGAGGGGTTTTCAGACGACCTTTGGGGCGGTGCGGTTTGGAACGCTTGTCCGTCTGCGATGGTTTGGGCGGCAAGCCTGGCGGTAACGACGCATTCGAGCAGGGAGTTGCTGGCGAGGCGGTTGGCTCCGTGCAGCCCTGTGCAGGCGGTTTCGCCTAAGGCGTAGAGCTGCGGCAGGGAGGTTCTGCCACTGGGGTCGGTTTGGATACCGCCGCAGGTGTAGTGTTGCACGGGGCGGACGGGGATGGCTTGGCGCGTGATGTCCAAACCGCATTGGGACAGGCAGTGCCGATGGATGGACGGGAAATGCTGACGGACGAACGCTGCAGGTTGGCGGCTGATGTCGAGCGAGACGAAATCTTGCGTTTGTTTGGCGATTTCGGCGGCGATGGCGCGGGCAACGATGTCGCGCGGCGCGAGTTCGGCGCGGCGGTCGTAATGCGGCATAAACCGTTCGCCCGCTTGGTTGCTCAGAATGCCGCCTTCGCCGCGCACGGCTTCGGAAATCAGGAAGGTGCGGCTGTTTTCAGACGGCCTTGCCAAGCCTGTGGGGTGGAATTGGATAAATTCGAGGTTTTCGACTGCGCAGCCTGCGCGTATCGCCATGGCGATGGCGTCGCCCGTGCATTCAGGCGGCGTAGTGGTGGCGGCGTAAATCTGTCCCAAGCCACCGCCTGCGAGTACGGTATGGCGGGCGCGGATACGGTAGGTTCCTTGCGTTCGGCGGTCGAGGACGGTCAGTCCGCACGCCGCGCCTGATTCGGTTTGGATATCCAACGCCATCTGCTGCTCGTAAACGCGGATGTTCGGGCGGCGGCGTATTTGGGCAATCAGGCTCTGCATGACGGCTTCGCCCGTGTAGTCGGCGACGTGGGCGATTCGGCGGCAGGTATGCCCGCCTTCGCGCGTCAGGTGCAGGTCGTTATGATTCCGGTCGAACGCCACGCCTTGCGCCAGCAGCCATTCGATTGCCGGTTTGCCCTGCGACAGGATGGCGCGGACGGCGGCTTCGTCGCACAAACCCGCGCCCGCTTCTAAGGTATCGGCAACGTGTTTTTCGATGTCGTCCTCTCCCGACCACGCCGCCGCAATCCCGCCTTGCGCATGACGGCTTGCGGTGTCGTCCAGCCGGTTCTTGCACAAAATGACGATGCGGAACGATTCAGGCAGAGACAGGGCGAGCGTCAGTGCCGCCAGCCCGTTTCCGGCAATCAATACGTCGCAATCGGTTTGCATGGTGTTGTCCTTGTTTGTGAGGTCGTCTGAAACGGCAATATTGACGGCAAATCAGGCGGGTCCCATACCGTTGAACACATCCCCGCGTTTGAGTCCTGCCGCGAAGTCGAGCATACGCTGCAAAGGCAGTTTGGCGGCTTCGCCCAGCTTTCTGTCCAACAGGATTTCGTTGTGTCCGCTTGTCAGGGCGTATTTGATGCCGCCCAGCGAATTCATCGCCATCCACGGGCAGAACGCGCAGCTTTTGCAGCTTCCGCCGTTGCCCGCCGTCGGTGCGGCGATAAATTCTTTGTCGGGCGCCTGCTTTTGCATTTCGTGCAGGATGCCTAAATCGGTTGCCACGATGAATTTCTTTTCAGGGCGCGATACGGCGGCTTTCAGCAGTTTGCTGGTCGAGCCGACCACGTCGCCCAGTTCGATGACGCTTTGCGGCGATTCGGGATGAACCAGCACCACCGCGTCGGGATGTTCCACCTTCAACGCCGCCAGTTCTTGCCCTTTGAATTCGTTATGGACGATGCACGAACCCTGCCACAACAGCATATCCGCGCCCGTTTCGCGGCGGATGTAGTCGCCGAGGTGGCGGTCGGGCCCCCAAATCAACTTCTCACTGCGCGATTTCAGATACGACACGATTTCCAACGCCACCGAAGACGTTACCACCCAATCGGCACGCGCTTTCACGGCAGCGGAAGTGTTGGCGTACACTACCACCGTACGGTCGGGGTGTTGGTCGCAAAACGCCGAAAACGCCTCCTCGGGACAACCCAAATCCAAAGAACATTCCGCTTCCAAATCAGGCATCAGCACCGTTTTTTCAGGGCAGAGGATTTTCGCGCTCTCGCCCATGAAGCGCACGCCCGCTACCACCAATGTACCGGCTTCATGTTCCGCACCGAAGCGCGCCATTTCCAGCGAATCGCCCACACATCCGCCCGTTTCCAAAGCCAAATCCTGAATCAGCGGATCAACATAATAATGCGCCACCAAAACCGCGTTTTTCTCCTTCAGCAAAGCCTTGATTTCGTCTTTCAGACGACCTGCCGTCTCGCGGTCGGGCGTATCGGCAACCTTCGCCCACGCCTGACGGATTTGGCAGGCGGAAGTCGGCGTTTGGATGAGGGGCATATCGTAGTCGAACGAGCGGCGGGCGGCGGTTTGCATGATGTTTCCTTGTAGCTGGTTTTCAGACGGCATAAAGGTTTGCCGTCTGTTTTTCAAACTGTTTTATATTATGCTCAATTTGAGTATAATATGCAAGGTCGTCTGAAAACAGGTTTGCGATACCGCAAAACCGACCCGCTTCGTTCCGACAAACCGCTTTGGTTTACAATAAAACCTTTCCCACCCGCAGAAAGCCGAGCATGGACGCCTACCCCGAAGCCGAAGCCCCGCCGGAAAGCATCGTCGAGCTGGTTCCTGTATTGATTGCCGTTACCGATGGCGGCCTGCGGGTATTGACCGTCGCCCAAGGCACGCTCCTGCCCAACGGCCCGCTCTCCCCTCTGCGCAATTCCCTGCAGGCAGGCGTAAAGCTGTGGGTCGCCAAGCAGACTTCGCAGCCTATGGGCTATGTGGAACAGCTTTACACCTTTGTCGATACCCACCGTCGCAACGAACACGGCATGCCCGTCTTGTACGTCAGCTACTTGGGGCTGGTGCACGAGGCAGCCGACAGCATCCTGCATCCCGACGCGAAATGGCAGGACTGCTACGACTATTTCCCGTGGGAAGACTTGCGCACCGACGGCGGGCAGCGAGACGCCATCGTCAGCCGCCTGCGCATTTGGGCAAACTCGGCGGACACGGAGGAAGTCCGCCAAAAGCGGCTCAAGCGCATTCATTTGTGTTGGGGGGTCGAACTGGAAAACTGGTCGGAAGAATACGTTTTGCAACGCTATGAAATGCTGTATGAAAGCGGCCTGATAGCGGAAGCCGCCGAGCCGCAGGCAAACTTCGACTTCGCGCTCACGGGGCAGCCCATGCGCCACGACCACCGCCGCGTGTTAGCAACCGCCCTGTCCCGCCTGCGTGCCAAAATCAAATACCGCCCCGTGATTTTCGAACTGATGCCGCCCGAATTCACGCTGCTGCAACTGCAAAACAGCGTCGAAGCCATCAGCGGCAGATTACTACACAAGCAAAACTTCCGCCGCCAAATTCAGCAGCAAAACCTCATCGAGCCGTCGGATACCGGCGTATCGGGCAGCAAAGGCCGTCCCGCGCAGCTTTACCGCTTCCGCGACGACGTCCTGCCCGACAGGCTGATTTCGGACATCGGACTGCCGCTGGGCAGCCGTTAGCCCGTTTTCAGACGACCTATAGTGGATTAACAAAAATCAGGACAAGGCGACGAAGCCGCAGACAGTACAGATAGTACGGAACCGATTCACTTGGTGCTTCAGCACCTTAGAGAATCGTTCTCTTTGAGCTAAGGCGAAGCAACGCCGTATTGGTTTTTGTTAATCCACTATAAAATGAAGTTTTGCATCATCGGTGCAACATCAATCTTTTTCAACAAAGGAAACCCCATGTCGTCTGAAAACACCCTCTTCCCCCTGCCTGACAACCTGTTGCGTCCCATAGTCGAACAAGCCCTAAGCGAAGATTTGGGCAGGCGCGGCGACATTACGTCCGCCGCCGTCATCGCGCCCGACAAAACCGCCAAACTCTTCCTCGTCAGCCGCGAAGACGGCGTCATCGCCGGCATGGACTTGGCGCGCCTCGCCTTTCAGACGATGGATCCGTCCGTCCGCTTTCAAGCCGAAATCCAAGACGGGCAAGCCGTCCGCGCAGCTCAGACGCTTGCCGCCGTCGAAGGCAATGCCCGCGCACTGCTTGCCGCCGAACGCACCGCGCTCAACTACCTCACGCACTTAAGCGGCATCGCCACAGCCACCGCGCTTGCCGTTGCCGAAGTCGCCGAATACGGTACAGACATCGTGTGCAGCCGCAAAACCATCCCCCTGCTGCGCGTCCTGCAAAAATACGCCGTCAGGGCGGGCGGCGGCGTGAACCACCGCATGGGCTTGGACGACGCCGTACTCATCAAAGACAACCACCTCGCCTATTGCGGCAGCATCGCCCAAGCCGTGCTGCAGGCAAGACAGGCGGTCGGACCGTTGACTTGCGTGGAAATCGAAGTGGACACGTTGGCACAACTGGACGAAGCCATCGCGGCGGGCGCGGAACGGATTTTGCTGGACAACATGGACGATGAAACCCTGAAAGAAGCGACAAACCGCTGCCACACGCAAACCACCCACCCACACACCATCTATTGCGAAGCATCGGGCGGCATCGGCTTCGACCGCCTGAAGCGCGTAGCGCAAACCGGCGTGGACGGCATTGCCCTCGGCTATCTGACTCACAGCAGCCGATCGCTGGACATAGGTTTGGATTTCGTGGCGTAAGTTCAATTACACATCGAGACCTTTGCAAAATCCCCCCAAAATCCCCTAAATTACCACCAAGACATTTAGGGGATTTCTCATGAGCACCTTCTTCCAGCAAACCGCCCAAGCCATGATTGCCAAACACATCGACCGCTTCCCACTATTGAAGTTGGATCAGGTGATTGATTGGCAACCGATCGAACAGTACCTGAATCGTCAGAGAACCCGTTACCTTAGAGACCACCGCGGCCGTCCCGCCTATCCACTGTTGTCCATGTTCAAAGCCGTCCTGCTCGGACAATGGCACAGCCTCTCCGATCCCGAACTCGAACACAGCCCCATCACCCGCATCGACTTCAACCTGTTTTGCCGTTTCGACGAGTTGAGCATCCCCGATGACAGCACCTTATGCCGCTACCGCAACTGGCTGGCGCAAGACGACACCCTGTCCGAATTGCTAAAACTGATTAACCGACAACTGACCGAAAAAGGCCTAAAAATAGAGAAAGCATCCGCCGCCGTCATTGACGCCACCATTATTCAGACCGCCGGCAGCAAACAGCGTCAGGCCATAGAAGTCGATGAAGAAGGACAAGTCAGCGGCCAAACCACACCGAGTAAAGATAAAGATGCCCGCTGGACAAAGAAAAACGGTTTATACAGACTCGGTTACAAACAACATACCCGCACCGATGAGGAAGGCTATATCGAGAAACTGTACATCACCCCCGCCAATACCCATGAGTGCAGCCACCTGTCACCTTTGTTGAAAGGTATAGCCGAAGGCACGACCGTCTATGCCGATAAAGGCTACGACAGTGCGGAAAACCGGCAACATCTGGAAGAGCATCGGTTGTTGGACGGCATTATGCGCAAAGCCCACCGCAACCGTCCGCTGACGGAAGCACAAACCAAACGCAACCGATATTTGTCGAAGACCCGTTATGTGGTCGAACAAAGCTTCGGTACGCTGCACCGTAAATTCCGCTACGCCCGGGCAGCCTATTTCGGACTGATTAAAGTGAGTGCGCAAAGCCATCTGAAGGCGATGTGTTTGAACCTGTTGAAAGCGGCTAACAGGCTAAGTGTGTCTGTTGCCGCCTAAAAGGCGGCTCGGATGCCTGATTATGGGGTATCCGGGGAGGATTAAGGGGGTATTTGGGTAAAATTAGGAGGTATTGGGGGAGGGAAACAGCCGAAAACCTGTTTTTGGGTTTCGGTTGTCGAGGGAAAGGGCTTTTTTGCAAAGGTCTCCACGCTTTCAGACGGCCTTTGCCACAGCGGCAGTAAATAAGTCGGGCAACAGCGTTCCCTCTCCCGCCTGTACCCCTTTGGGGCATAAACGGGGGAGGGTTAGGATGGGGTCTGCACGGCTTCGGCAACTTTTGCAGGCAGCAGCGAATGCAGTTCTTTTAACTGCCCCCCACCCCTGCCCTCCCCCGCGCTTGCGGCGCAGGGGAGGGTGTTTGGTGTGCTGCGGGATTTTCGGTTTCAGACGGCCTCACATCCGAGAGTGGGGTTTACACGCCGCGTAAAAGCTCGTTGACGCTGGTTTTGGCGCGGGTTTGCGCGTCGACTTTTTTCACGATAACGGCGCAGTAGAGGCTGTGCGAGCCGTCTTTGGCGGGCATCGAGCCGGATACGACGACCGAGCCTGCGGGCACGCGGCCTTGGTGGATTTCGCCGGTTTCGCGGTCAAGGATTTTGGTGGACTGGCCGATGAACACGCCCATGGAAATTACGCTGCCTTCTTCGACAATCACGCCTTCGACGATTTCCGAGCGCGCACCGATAAAGCAGTTGTCTTCGATGATGGTGGGCGAGGCTTGCAAGGGTTCGAGCACGCCGCCGATGCCGACGCCGCCGCTCAGGTGTACGTTTTTGCCGATTTGGGCGCACGAGCCGACGGTCGCCCAGGTATCGACCATCGCGCCTTCGTCAACGTATGCGCCGATGTTGACATACGAGGGCATCAATACGACGTTTTTGCCGATAAAGCTGCCGCGACGGGCAACGGCACCGGGTACGGCGCGGAAACCGGCGACGCGAAATTCTTCTTCGCTCCAGTCGGCAAACTTGGTGGGCACTTTGTCGAAATATTTGTTGACGCCGTCGTTGAGGATTTCATTGTCGGCGATGCGGAAGGAAAGGAGAACGGCTTTTTTCGCCCATTCGTTGACTTTCCATTGACCTACGCCGAGGCGTTCGGCAACGCGCAATCCGCCCGAGTCAAGCAGACGGATGGTTTCTTCTACGGCCTGTTTCACTTCGGCGGATACGGTGGCGGGGCTGATGACGGCGCGGTTGTCAAAGGCGGTTTCGATGATGTTTTGCAGGGACATGGGGTTTCCTTTTTTTGATGTGGAAAAGGCCGTCTGAAAGCGGTTTGGCGGTTTTCAGACGGCCTCTTGGCGGTTGGTTTACAGGCCGGAGAGGGCGGCGGTGTCGTGGGCGATCATGAGTTCTTCGTTGGTCGGAACGACGACAACGGCGGGCGCTTGGCCTTTGGGGCTGATGATGCCTTCTTTGCCGAAGCGCACGTCGGTGTTGGCGGCATCGTCGATGTGCAGGCCGAGGAAGCCGAGGTGGGCGACGGTTTTGGCGCGGACGGTGTCGGAGTTTTCGCCGATGCCGCCGGTGAACACCAGCGCGTCGATGCCGCCTGCGGCGACGGCCATGGAGGCGATGTATTTGGCCAGGCGGTAGGTCATGACGTCCATCGCCAGCTTGGCGCCTTCGTGGCCTTCGGCTGCGGCTTCTTCAACGACGCGGCAGTCGTTGGAGAGTTCGGACAGGCCGAGCAGGCCGGATTTTTTGTTCAAAAGGTCGGCCACTTCTTCGACGCTCATGCCGGCGTTGGCAGCCATAAAGGGGAAGACGCTGGCGTCGACATCGCCGCTGCGTGTGCCCATAACCAGGCCTTCGAGGGGGGTGAAACCCATGCTGGTGTCTTGCGATTCGCCGTTTTTGACGGCGGTGATGGACGCGCCGTTGCCGAGGTGGGCGATGATGAGGCGGCTGTTTTTGATGTCTTTGCCGATGATGCGGGCGGCTTCGGGGGCGACGAAGCGGAAGCTGGTGCCGTGGAAGCCGTAGCGGCGGAAGGCGTAGTTTTTGTAGAGGGCGCGGGGCACGGCGTAGGTGTAGGCGCGCTCGGGCATGGTTTGGTGGAAGGCGGTGTCGAACACGGCGACGTTGGGCAGGCCGGCGAAGATGGCTTGGGCGGCGCGGATGCCGGTGAGGTTGGCGGGGTTGTGCAGGGGGGCGAGCGGGATGCAGGCTTCGAGCTGGGCAATGACGGCGGCGTCGATCAGGACGGAGGCGCTGTATTTTTCGCCGCCGTGGACGACGCGGTGGCCGATGGCTTTCACGTCGGCATCGAGGCCGTATTTTTTCAACTCGTCGAGCAGGGCGCTGACCGCGCCGGTGTGGTCGTGGCGGTCGGACAGCTCGACTTTGTGTTTCTGGCCGTCTTTTTTAAAGGTGATGTAGGCGTCGGGAGTGGTGAGTTTTTCGCCGAGGCAGCTTAAGAGGACGTCGCCGCTTTGGTTGTCGATAACGGCGCCTTTGAGGGAGGAGGAGCCGCAGTTGAGTACGAGGATGAGTTGTTTGGACATTGTGTTTTCCTTGTTGAAAAAGTGCTTGAAACGGTGGTTTCAGACGGCCTGCATTATACAGGCCGTCTGAAAGTTGTGGAAAGGACGCCCGGGCGGGCGCGCCTGTTTCAGACGGGGGTTTTGCCGCTATTTTCCGTGCCGCTTTCCGACTCTGCGGGCGGTGTGTCCCCATTGTTTTCAGACGGCCTCTCTTGTGCTTCGGCCTGCGCGGTTTCGGCTGCGGGGGTTTGTGCGGGCTGTGTTTGCGGCTCGGTTTTGGCTGCGGCTTCGGGGTTTTCAGACGGCCTCTCTTCTTGGCGGGGCGGCTGCGGCTCGGCCGTTGCGGTATTTTGTCCGCCCTCTTCGGCGAGATAGCCGAGGGTGACGGTTTTGCCGCCGCGTCTTTCCAGTTGCTCGCGCAGGGCGGCTTCGCCCATCAGGTTTTGCGCGCCGCCGCTTAGGTGGCGGATAACGTTTTGGTAGCTGCGGTTGAGTTCGTCGACGGCATCGGCGGTGTCGGCGAAATGGCGGTCGACGCGGCTGCGGTAGGCGTCGAATGCCTGCTGCACGGCGTCAAGTTCGGTTTGGAGTTTTTCCTGTTCGCCTTTGCCGCCGCGCAGGGCGAAGCGGGCGGCGATAAAGCCGAGGGCGAAACCGACGAGGGCGGCGAGGATGATGTGGATGGCGTTCATGGTGCGTTCTCCTGGTTGCGGACAAAAAGCGTGAGGCCGTCTAAACGTGTTTCAGACGGCCTTTTGTCTCTTTAAGAATGGGCGGCGATAAAGGCTCCGACTTGGGCGCTGCCGGTGAGGGCGGTGCAGACGGCATCTTTGTTGATGCGTTTGGCCAGGCCTGCGAGCACTTTGCCCGGCCCGCATTCGGCAGATTCGGCAAGGCCGTCTGAAACGAGCAGGTTGACGGTTTCCGTCCAACGCACGGGGCTGTAAAGCTGGCGCACGAGGGCGTCTTTGATGGCGGCTGGGTCGTTGTGGGCGGCAACGTCGGCGTTGTGGATAACGCGGATTTGCGGTGCGGCGACGGAGACGCTTTCCAGGGCTGCGGCCAATTTGTCGGCAGCGGGCTTCATCAGGCTGCAATGGGAGGGGACGGACACGGGCAGCGGCAGAGCGCGTTTGGCGCCCGCTTCTTTGGCGGCGGCCATGGCGCGTTCGACGGCGGCGGCGTGTCCGGCAATCACGATTTGGCCGGGCGAATTGTAGTTGACGGCTTCGACGACTTCGCCCTGTGCGGCGGCGGCGCAGATTTCTTCGACCTGCGCATCTTCGAGGCCGAGGATGGCGGCCATCGCGCCGACGCCCTGCGGCACGGCGTTTTGCATAAGCTCGGCACGCAGGCGCACGAGTCGGACGGCGTCGGCAAAACCGAGCGCACCGGCGGCAACCAGTGCGCTGTATTCGCCGAGGCTGTGTCCGGCCACGGCCTGCGGTGCTTTGCCGCCTGCGGCGAGATAGGCGCGATAGGTGGCGATGCCTGCGGCGAGCATGAGGGGTTGGGTGTTGACGGTTTGGCCGATGAGTTCGGCATCGCTGCCGTTCATCATCGCCCACAGGTCTTGGCCGAGGGCGGCGGAGGCTTCGTCGAAGGTTTGGCGCACGGCGGGGGCGCCGTCGAAGCCGTCCATCATGTTGAGGCTTTGCGAGCCTTGTCCGGGGAAGAAAAATGCGAAAGGCATGGGGTTTCCTTGTGCAAAACGGGTTTTAACTTTACTTTCAGACGGCCTTTTGCGGCATCTGCTGCGGAGGCCGTCTGAAAACTTTATCTGTGTTGTTTGGCAGGCGTGTGCCGACGGTAAAAACGCCACCGCAGGCAGAATGCGATGGCGCGAAGTGTATCAGAAAGGGTTTTGTCCTTCTATCGGCGGATGGTGCTTTTCAGACGGCCGCCCTGCCCTTTTATTGTTCGGTTTCGGGATAGAGGATGTCGATATCGGTTAAGAGCCATTGGCCGTTGTTGTGGCGTTTCAGACGGCCTTTGAGCAGGTCGCCCACCTGCGGCACGTTGAATTGGTTGAGGTGTTGGCCGAGGGCGAAAACGGGAATTTCGGGTTCGCTGGCGAGCATGCCGAAGCCGCCGTTTTTCTTGATGTCCCACATGCCGACTTTGATGCGGACGATGTCGCCTTCTTTAACCACATCGCCTGCGCGGGCGGCGGGGTTGGCCTGAACGACGGGCGCGGGCGACAGGGCGCAGGGGCGGTTTTTATCGTCGGTACCGGCGATGTAGGTGATTTCGTCGCCTACTTTGGGCTCGCGGTAGCCTGCGGGCAGGTCTGCCGCCAAAAGCAGCAGGCGCGAACCTGTGTCGTCTTTGTCGCGCACGACGCCGAGCTGTTTGTCCTGAAACCATGAGATAACGATGCCGTAATGTTGGATTGCCTGCATTTTCAATACTCCGTATATGTAATATGTTTGGTCGATTATTATTGCCTGCACCGATTATCCATAAAAATAACCGTTCGGCTCGGTTACGCATTATACACATCAGACGAACGGTTGCAATAGTTTGCTGAGCGGTATATGCGTTAGAGTTTGTTAAATTTTCCGTCCTCTGCCGCCATCCGCTTGTCCGGCACGCAAATGCCGGATATTTCGGGCGCTTTTCAGTAGCGTAAAAGCACCGCGCCCCAGGCGAATCCGCCGCCTATGCCTTCGAGCAGCAGGTTTTGTCCGCGCACGATGCGGCCGCTTCGGATGCCTTCGTCCAGCGCCAGCGGGATGGAAGCGGCGGAGGTGTTGCCGTGATCCTGAACGGTGAGGATCACTTTGTCCATGCCGATGCCCAGGTGTTTGGCGGTGCTGCCGATGATGCGTTTGTTGGCCTGGTGCGGCACGATCCAATCGATTTGCTCTGCAGTGCATCCCGCTTCGGCCAGCACGTCTTCGGCAGCTTTAGCCAGCGTTTTGACGGCAAATTTGAACACGCCCGGCCCGTCCATTTCGATATAGGGATTGCCGCAGATTTGTCCGCCCGCCATCTGCGCGGGCACTTTGAGCAGGTCGAGATAGCTGCCGTCGGCCTGTAATTTGCCGTGGATGATGCCCGGTTCGTCGGATGCGCCGAGCACTACCGCGCCCGCGCCGTCGCCGAACAGCACGCAGGTGGTGCGGTCACTCCAATCGAGGATGCGGCTGAACGTTTCTGCTCCAATCACTAGCACTTTCCGTGCCATATTGCTTTTGATGTAGGCATTGGCTGTCACCAGCGCATACATAAAGCCCGCGCAGACGGCCTGCACGTCGAAAGCGGTGCAGCCTGCGATGCCGAGTTTGTGTTGAACGATGGTGGCGGTGGCGGGAAACTGCATATCGGGGGTGGCGGTGGCAACGATGATGAGGTCGATTTCGTCCGCATTCATACCTGCGTCGGCCAAGGCACGCTGCGCCGCTACTACGGCGAGGTCGCTGGTTTTTTCGTTTTCGGCGGCGATGTGGCGGAATTTGATGCCGGTGCGGGTGGTGATCCATTCGTCGGAGGTGTCGACGATTTGGGCAAGGTCGTCGTTGCTGAGGCGTTTGGCGGGCAGATAGCTGCCCGTGCCTAAAATTTTCGCATACTGCATGGTGTGTTCCTTTCGCAATATTTGGGAAGGTGGGAACCTGTCGGGATTTCGGCCGCAGCCGCCGTTCGGGGCGCTCGGGCGGATTTTGCAAAGAGGCCGTCTGAAAGCATCTGCGTTTTTCAGACGGCCTCTGTCGTGTCGTTGCCGCAAAGGCGTGCGGTGCTGCGCGGCATCATACCTGTTTTTCAGACGGCCTGTTCAGTCGATATTGATGGCCGCCTGTTCGGACTCGAGTTTTTTCTCGGCGAGAAAGGCAAGCTGGTCGGCCACGCCTTCCTGAATGCGCGCCAGACTGTCGGCTTTGGCTTCGTGGAAAGCTTCTTCCAGCGCGTAGCTGAAACCGACGGCATCGGTGCCGCCGTGGCTTTTGACGACGACGCCGCGCAGGCCGAGGAAGATTGCGCCGTTGAATTTGCGCGGGTCGAGTTTGTTTTTGAAGCCTTTCAATGCGGGCATGGCGGCCAGTGCGCCGAGTTTGGTCAGCAGGTTGGTTTGGAATTCCTGCTTGATGGCCGCGCCCATAAAACGCACCGCGCCTTCAATGGTTTTCAACACGATGTTGCCGACGAAGCCGTCGGCCACCACGACATCGACTTCGCCGTCGAAAATGCTGCCGCCTTCGACGTTGCCGATAAAGTTGAGCTTGCTGCTTTGTAGGAGTTTGAAGGTCTGCTTGACGGTGTCCGTACCTTTGATGTCTTCCGTGCCGACGTTGAGCAGGCCGACGCGCGGGCTGCCTTTTTCGGGATAGAGGGCGTGGACGAGTTCGCTGCCGATCACGGCAAACTGCACAAGCTGCTCGGGCGTGCAGTCGACGTTGGCACCCAAATCGAGCACCAGCGTCATGTGGCCGTCTTTGGACGGGATGAATTTGGCAATCGCCGGACGCTCAATACCCTGTATGGTTTTCAGCACGAAGCGGGCGGTGGCCATCAGTGCGCCGGTATTGCCCGCTGAGACGGCAGCCTGCGCCTGGCCGTCTTTGACTTGGTTGATGGCGACGCGCATCGAGGAATCTTTTTTGTTTTTCAAAGCCAGCTGGGGCTGCTCGTCCATTTCCACCACCTGCGTGGCGGGAATGATGCGGATTCGGTCGGCAAGAGCGCCCGCGCCCTGTAAAGCCTGACGGATTTGTGTTTCGTCGCCAACCATCAGTAGGGAAACACCGCTCTGCTGGCGTAAAAAAGACAAAGCGCCGGGAACGGTTACCGCCAGCCCGGCATCGCCGCCCATGGCATCAACAGCCAAGGTAATCATAAGGTTTTCTCCATTTGCCGGAGCCCAGTCCGGTTGTCCGGCGGTGCGGCTGCCTGTGCCGCCGCACCGCCTTTTTGTTTTCAGACGGCCTCAATCCGCCTTTTTGCTTTCTGCGGCAAGGATGTTGTGCGCGACGATGTCGTCGGCGTCCCACGGGTAGTTGATCCACCAGTCCTCAACGGTGATGCCGCTGAAATAGTGGATACCCTCGGGCAGCTTGCCTGTTTTTTCTTTAATTTTCGCGTGCAGCACGGCCACGCCGATTTCGCCGAAATCTTCTTCTTGCAATTCGTTCAGCACGAATTCCAATGTGACGCGCGAATCGTCCACTTCGTCGACAACCAGGATGTTTTTGCCTTTCAGCGTTTCCGGCATCGGATCGAGCCATTGGATTTTTTTGATTTCGTCGTTGGTTTCATAGCCGAAATCGTTGGCGTAATAGGCCGTAGTTACCGCGTAAATCGGAATATTGAGGAAGCAGCGCAGGATACGCGCCGGGATGAAGCCGCCGCCGCCGATGGCGATCATCGCATCGTACCGCACCCCGCCTGCGCGGATTTTTTCCGCCAACTGTTTCAACACCTGATGGATTTCGTCGTAGGTATACCAAATTTTTTTGACCATAATCGTCTTTCCGCTGCTTGCTGCTGAAAAATACCGAAAACAAAAACGGAAACCCGCAGACGGATTTCCGTTTTTCATCCGCCTCCGGCTTATTCGCCTTTGGCTTTCATAACTTTGCGGCCGCGGTACATGCCGTTGGGCGAAATGTGGTGCGGGCGGTGTACTTCGCCGGTTACGCTGTCGACAGACAGGGCGGGCGCGGTCAGCGCGTCGTGCGAACGGTGCATACCGCGTTTGGAGGGGGATTTTTTGTTTTGTTGAACGGCCATTTCAAGCTCCTAAAAAATGATAGAAAAATTATTTGCTGCTTTTCAGCCCGGCCAAAACCGCAAAGGGATTGGGCCTGCCCGAATCTGCCGCCCCGGCCGGCATACCGCAATCTTCGTGGCGCGGGGCATAAGGCATCGCCATCAGAATCTGGTCTTCCACCAAAGTGCGCACCGAAATTTCCCGCTCCGCCACCATGCCTTCCAACTCGTCGTCGGACAACATGGCTTCGTCCAATCTGCCTTCGTCGGCAAACAATACGATGTGCGCGTTTTCGTCCAGCTCGAACTCGACAGGTTTCATGCAGCATTGGCACACCAGCGGCATACCGCCGCCCACATGCAAATCCAAAAAGGGACGCTGCCATTTGTCCTTGCCGCCGCGCAGCACAACCTGCAACGGCGCCGCGTTTCCGGCTAAATATTCGTGCGACCTTACGCGCTCGTCCATCTCGGCGGGAGACAGGCTGCCGCGAAGCTCGCGCTTCTCGGCGGCAAACGCCAGGGGGTCAATCAAATCAGGCTCTAACATAAACCGCGCATGATATAATCCAAGCCGTTCAACGTCAATGTTTTTACAAAAATGAATCGCACGCCGCCCATCGTTCTCGGTTCGAGTTCCGTTTTCCGCCAAGAACAGTTGAAAAAGCTGGGGCTGTCTTTTCAGACGGCCTCTCCCGATTTCGACGAAACACCTCTCCCCGACGAGGCGGCAGCCGATACCGCCCTGCGCCTGGCCGTCGGCAAAGCACGCTCGCTGGCCGGGCGTTTTCCTGGCACGCTGATTATCGGTGCCGACCAAGTAGCCTTCTGCGGCGGTCGGCAGCTCGGCAAACCGATGAACGTCGCAAACGCGCAACAGATGCTGTCGGAGCTGAACGGAAAACAGGTTGAGTTTTACAGCGCGGTCTGCCTGCTCAATACGTTTTCAGACGGCCTCAGGCATCATGTGGACAAAACCGTCGTCACCATGCGCGAGCTGTCTGAGGGACAAATTGCCCGCTATCTGCAACGCGAACCTGATGCCGTTTATTGCGCGGGCGCGGCCAAAAGCGAAGGTTTGGGCGCCGCCCTGCTGCAAAAAGTGGAAAGCAGCGACCCGAACGCACTGATCGGCCTGCCCCTCTTTCGCCTGATCGATTTTCTCCAAGCGGAAGGCGTCGATATTCTCTGAGGCCGTCTGAAAACACTCCGCCAACTATTCCGACCGAAAACATGCCTACGCTCTATCTGATCCCCACCCCACTGGGTACGCCCGACACGCCCTGCCTGCTGCCGCACGAACAAGCCGCCATTACCGGTCTGACCGATTTTGTCGTGGAAGCGGAAAAAACCGCACGCACGCATTTGAAACACCTCGGCATCACCACACCCATACGCGATCTGAACCTGCAAACCCTAAACGGACATACCGACCGCCAATCGCTGCCAAACCTTCTGCAACCTTTGCGGGAAGGCCGCAGCATGGGCCTGCTCAGCGAAGCAGGCTGCCCCGCTGTTGCCGACCCGGGCGCCGATTTGGTTGCGCTGGCACACAAACAGGGGGTTGTCATACAGCCGCTAGTCGGCCCGTCCAGCATCATGCTGGCGCTGATGGCATCGGGGGCAAACGGTCAGAATTTTGGATTCAAAGGTTATCTGCCGTCTGAAAAAACCGAGCGCATTGCGGCGCTGAAAACTTTGGAACGGCATTCGCGTGCGCACAACGAAACAGCGCTGTTCATCGAAACACCCTACCGGAACGACGCCATGCTGGCCGATGCCGTTTCCTCACTGCATCCCGACACCCGGCTGTGCATCGCCTGCGATTTGACGCTGCCCACCCAGCTGATTGTCAGCCGGCCGGTTTCGGAATGGCGGTTGGCCGACGCTTTGCCGAATCTGAAAAAGCGCCCGACAATTTTCGTTTTGCAGGCATAACGCCCTTGCAAAAACAGAAGCGCCTCTCTATAATCCGCGCTTCTTTACGGAATGTAGCGCAGCCCGGTAGCGCACTTCGTTCGGGACGAAGGGGTCGGAGGTTCGAATCCTCTCATTCCGACCATTTTCAAAAGCAGCCTGTTTCGGCTGCTTTTTTATTTTCCCCGATAGGGTTCATCCATATGGTTTTCAGACAGTCTCATCTGTGCTTGAGGCCGTCTGAAAACCGTTTAACGGCCGACAGCCGCCCTTATGTTGTCGATAAATTTATCGAACAACGGCGCAACGTCGTGCGGCCCGGGACTTGATTCCGGATGCCCCTGGAAACTGAATACCGGCCGCCCGACCAACTCGATGCCCTGCAACGAGCCGTCAAACAGCGAACGGTGGGTAATTTTGACGCCCGCAGGCAAAGTATCCGCATCCACCTCAAATCCGTGGTTTTGGCTGGTAATCATCACTTTGCCGCTGTCCAAATCCTGAACGGGATGGTTGCCGCCGTGATGGCCGAAAGGCATTTTTTTCGTTTTCCCGCCCAAAGCCAAACCCAACAACTGATGGCCGAGGCAAATACCGAAAACAGGCTTACCGCTGTCCAAAAGCTCTTTCACTGCTGAAACTGCGTAGTCGCACATTTCGGGATCGCCGGGACCGTTTGATAAAAACACGCCATCCGGATTCATGGCCAAGACTTCTTTTGCCGGTGTTTGCGCAGGCACAACCGTCAGCCTGCATCCGCGCGCGGCAAGCATTCTCAGAATATTGGTTTTGACACCGTAGTCGTAGGCGACAACATGATAAGGATGCTCCTGCGGCGTCACAAAGCCCTTACCGAGCACCCACTCACCTTCCGTCCATTCATACGGTTCGCTGCAACTTACTTCTTTGGCCAAGTCTTTCCCTACCATACTGCCGAACGCAGCAATCAGCTCCTTGGCATGGCTCTCGTCAGCCTGTTCGCCTGTCAAAATGGCTCCGGCCTGCGCACCTTTGTCACGAAGAATTCGAGTTAGCTTACGCGTGTCGATATCTGCAATGGCTACCGTTTTATTGCGCACCAAAAATTCCTGCAAACTCTCCGTTTCGCGAAAATTACTACCCAATAAAGGTAAATCACGAATAATCAAGCCGGATGCATGCACAGCCTTACCTTCGACATCTTCGGGATTGATACCTGTATTACCGATATGGGGATAGGTGAGTGTAACAATTTGCTTGCAATATGAAGGATCCGTCAGGATTTCCTGATATCCGGTCATGGATGTATTGAACACAACTTCACCGGACGCATTACCCTGGTAGCCGATAGATCGGCCGTGAAATACGCTGCCGTCGGCAAGAACGAGAAGAGCGGGAATAGTCATTATAAAAATCCTAGTAATTTCAATCTTCGCGAAAAAGCACGCATATGCCGTATATATGAGACATATTGCGTGCCTAATCAAATATCAAACCAAGCCGAAACGAGGGTGTGAATTGTAAACGAACGCACCACTCAAATTCAAGCAAACCTAAAATTTATTTTGTTTCAATCAGTTAATAAAACTTTTTGAAACCAAACTCAGATAATATCGGCAATATGTTTCGCCGCACGCTTCGCATCCAGCAAAATCAGTCCGAGTTTACCGCTTTCGTTGGCAATTAAAGCCAATACAGCATCGGGACCTGCTTGGTTTAAGAGAATATAACCGTTTTTGCCTTTAACCATTACCTGATCCAAATCACCGCAATTGAGTTCATTGGCAGCGTGACTTCCCAAAGCCAGCAGAGTTGCCGACATTGCACCGACACGATCCGGATCAAGACCATGTGGAATCAAAGTGGCAATCGGCAAGCCGTCGCTGGAAATTACGGCAGAAGCAGTAATATCCGCAGAAGTCGCATTCAAATCGCTCAATACCGAAATCAAAAGTTGTTCACGCATATTTGTAATCCAATTAATTTGTATCTTTTATATAAGATGCCGACATGACAGCATCAAGAATTTACCCGTAATACCAGAAATATTTCTGTTTATGACATTGAGGAATCACAACCAATATTTAAGCATACCGATTGCATAACACTTTAATTAAAGAAACAAACGCTTCCTTATTCAAATCCGGCATGCCTGCAACTACCAAAACCAGCTTCACTTTTCCCGCATATAATGGGAAGAAAGTCAGCTCTGTTTGCCCTGAAGGATCACAAATACCCCATGCATTATGATGGATATTGAGATTGTTTTTTACCAGCAGCTGATGCTTTTCACCTAAAGCGGCAACCTCGCTGGACATCAATCCGACTTCTTCCGCAGTCTCATGATGAAAACCCGCATTGGCAAAATACAGGCCGTTCGCATCGGCCAACAAAGCCTTACCGACACTTGACAATTGAGCCAACAGTTCGGGCAGCTGATCATCCGTCATACTGGACTCTTGGTATACAGGCTGCTCATCTCCATACAAGAACTCAAGTCTTTGCAAACGATAAAGCAAGTTCAACGCAGAATCGGCATCGTCGGTTTCAGCCCATGCCAAAAGATTATCCGTGCTGGCAGTTTCATCACCGGAGGCACGTAGCAAACCGTGCAGCAAAGTTCTGCTTGCACTCGGCACGTTGCTCGAAACAGCATAATAAGCACCCGCAGGTGTCACGCGCGGATATAAATTTGATTGTAAAGAAAGTGTAGAATCCATTTTATGCCTCTAAACCCGGATCAATTGAAAACAACATTGCACTGACCAACTGCTTGACATCTTCTTCTTCGCGCGCATCTACCTCAAACACAGGAACATTAAAATTATGTTGCGCCAAATATTTTTGATAAACATCAATTCCCGGCAAAGAGCGGACGTCCATTTTGGTAATCCCCACTACTAAAGGGGCAGTTTTCAGCAAGTCCTTAAACGCATCCAGAAAAAAAGTTAAGTCTTTTAACGGATTGGCACGAGTATTATCCAGCAACAAAATCAACCCCATACTGCCTTTGCTGAGAATTTCCCACATAAAATTGAAGCGCTCTTGACCCGGTGTGCCATACAGATGCACTTTTACATCTTCATCCAAGCGGATGACACCATAGTCCATTGCCACAGTAGTATGCCCTTTACGCACAAGTGTCATATCTGAAGCACGGGCATCGGTTTTAACCGGGGGATCATCCGACAAAGCTGCAATAGCAGTTGTTTTTCCCACTCCGACAGGGCCGGTAAAAATAATTTTATTCTCTTTCATTCCATTAAATCCTTATTTACCGCCAGATAATTTGCGCATCAAACGCTGCAATAAACCACGAGGCTGATTTTGCGAAGGAGTAACCGCACTTAACGCATCTTTAGACATCTTATTGTCGGGCACATGGGTGTTCACATTCATCGTACCCGATGCCAATTCTTTATTACCCTGAGCCGAGAATTCATTATCTGTTGCCAAATAGCCGGTAACATAGGTAGCAGCAAGATAATTGAGGATGTCGGCCATATCCAAAGGCATAACTTTATAAAGAATATTCAAGTTTACTGATGTCTTAGTCAGAAATGCCGATAAGCGCATAGACTCGGGAACAGGAGCCAACCGTGTCAGATTCGGCCACCTTTTTAAGGTAAACACCGTTTGCGGAGTCATCGGAAATACCAATCTGCCCTGAGCAGTCCAAATAGCCATCTGCCACAGGCAGGACATAATGGTCACTTTGGCTTTCTCTTTCCACTGAGGATTATCAGGAACAGATTTGCATACCACAGCCAAATGATCATCCTGACACATTTTTTCCAATTCTTCGGCACCAACAGTAAGCAAAACTCGCTGGATACTCGGGAATACAATCAAAACCGGCTTCCCACCCACTAAAACAGCAGTGTCCTGCTGGCGCTCACTGGATGCCCTTAACGCACCAAGCAATCCTCTTTGCGGATTAAAACGGCGGATAGTTGTTTTTCTGTTTTGTACACCGGCATTGACAGAAGTCGATTGCACTGCCGCATCAGGTTTCGCCTGTTTGGCTTCGACGACATTCCCTCCCTGCGCCAAACTCCTTAAAATAGGAAACAGCGTATCAAACTTTACCGGCTTGGGTAGATACGGAGCAGTAACGACAGGTTCATGAGCAGAAAAGACAACCACCGGAACATCTTGATAATTTTTTTTGGCCTCATGCCATGCCAGCATCCCCTTGCTGCCATCGACATCTACCAAAACCATATCGGGTTTATGAGCCGAACTCTGATCAACGATTTCATAATTTGTGGTGTTGTGCATTTTAAATGCCATTTTGAACACGGCATTCTGTTGCTCACCCATTTCCTGCAGCATTACCCGTACTGTCTTCACTTTCGGTATTAAATTATCCATTGTTCAGTACTCTTATTTATTGGAATTGCGATGAATACGCTGTTGCAACTGACTGATTGCCAAAACAACTTCTTCCGGCAAATTAGCCTCTTTTTCCCTCAGCAATCTTAAGAATTGTTCCAGCTTAACCCAATCCTCGGAACGCTCGTACAGATCGAACAACATAATGTACAACTGGGACTCTTGCGGATATTTTAAGACGGCCTGTTCCAATGTACCGATAGCCTGATCCAGCTGACCATACATCAACAGAGACTCAACTTCCTTCAAGGCCAACTCGGCAGGCGAAGTGCTTTCGTTCAAAATAGAATCGTTGCGCTGAACCAGTTCGCGGTATTTGACTTTTGATTGACGCGCACTACCTTGAAGATAACCTTGGCGCAAACCGATTTCACGAACCTGCTGTTCGCTTGGAGATTGCTCCAAATTATCAAAAACCTCATGCTGTCCCAAGCTGTAACCCCAGCCCAGCATACGCTCTTTAACCTGCCGCCCGTTAGAACCCAAAGAGTAATACAGCTTCCACAAGTGTTTGGCAAACTCGTTTACATCGGCATGTTGATAATCGAGTTTCAAGGCATCAATAATCAGACCGGCAGGTTTCTCGGCTTTTTGAATGGCTTTATTGTATTGGCGACGGGCAGTTTCATAATCCACTTGGTTTTTCAGAAGCTTGGCGGATTTCTCCGGTTTAACAAAACCGATCACCGCACTCATTTCTTCTTCCGTCATATCACCGACTTCGGCTTTGCCGATAATCAGCGGACTCGGTTTGCTCAAACGTCTGAATTCCTGACCGCTCTGATTCACGGCCACTTCAACAGTCGGAGCAGCAGAACCGCTGTATGTATCGGAATCGGACGACTCCAAACCTGTCTGCTCGCCGATTTGGCGTGCAACTTCCTGCATACCCCAATTCAGCTTCGATTCGGCCAATACGCGCAAGCCCAAATGGTTCGGATCGATTGCCAAACCGGCCTTGACGTATTCGGCCAACTTATTCTGCGGCAGCACGGAAGCATGGCGATCCAGCGTAGCCGACAACAAATCGACATCACCTACATTCAGGCAGAGATTGACCAATTCGACAACCAGTTTCTCTGGCGCATCGCCTTTCATATTATTCAGATAGCCCGCCAACGAAACTGCGGCCTTATCTTCATAGCCGAACTGTTTGTAAACCTGATATTCGGTCAGCGGATCGACTTCCTGTGCCGACACGGACGCGGTGGACAAATCCGTATTTTCGGTATTGTCCCAATCCCAGCTTTGCAGATCGTCATTCGAGGCATCCGACTGAACCGTCCACTCGTCCGGCTCGGCCTGTTCTTCCGCCTGTACTGCGGGGCGGGAGCCGGCATGCCTGCTTTTGGCTTTAGCCTGCACAGCCGACTGCTGTTCCTTCCCTCGCTGTTTGAGCAGGACGATAACCAGCGCAACGACGGCGACAATCCCAAGTATAAGTATGTAATCCAAGAATATCTCCCAATATCTGGCGTATCCAACAAACGGGCAGCATTTTCAAGACTGCGTAAAATTTGTTGTAGATCCGTTAATCCCTTAGCTTTTTATAATAGCATGACTTACAAAAAACCGAACATTTATCCCAATGTTTTACCAAATTAAACACACCGCTTATCTCTCAAAACAACCGACAGACTCGACATGTGCGGTTTGCGAAAACAAATTCATCACGCCTAGCGATTTGAATTTATAACCCTTTTCCACCAACACCGCCGCATCGCGCGCAAAGCTGGCCGGATTGCAGGAAACATACACGACCCTTGCGGGCATTTCAGACGGCCTCAGCGATTTTACCACTTCGTAAGCACCCGCACGCGGCGGGTCGAGCAGCATTTTGTCGGCACCGCGCCAGAAACGGGACAATCCGTCGGCACAAAACAGATCCGCCGTTTCAAACGACGCATTGCCGCAACCGTTCAGCACCGCATTGCGCCGTGCGCGGTCGGTCAGTGCGGGCAGACCTTCCACTCCCGTCACATGCGCACCGCTGCGTGCCAGCGGCAGCGTGAAATTGCCCAATCCGCAAAACAGATCGACCACCCGCTCGCCCGCTGCGGCGACAGCATTTCCACCGCGCGGCGCACCATCACATTGTTCAGCCGCTCGTTGACCTGCGTGAAACTGCCGACATCAAACGGCATTTCCACAGCGAAATCGTCCAGCCGGTAGCTCAAACCGCCCTGCCCCCCATATAAAGGCTCTTCACGATCGCCCGCTTTCCAACTCAGCAGCCAGCCGCTGCCCAACGTTTCCGACAATGCCCGCAAAGCGCCACGCTGCTTTTCAGACGGCCTCTTGTCCGTCAGCAGGCAAAGCGCCGTTTTGCCGCCGCCAACCGCAAATTCAATGCCCCGCAAGATGCCCGCAAACGTTTGCAGCGCTTCTTTCAACAAGGGCAGCACCGCCGACAGATGGCGCGGCAGCACCATGCAGGAAGATATGTCGGCAAGCCGGTTGCTCCTTTTTGCGCGAAACCCGATTTTCAGACGGCCTCCCTCGTCTGCCTGAACGCCGAAACGCCCGCGTTCGCGGTAGTGCCACGGCAAACCGTATACCGGCGCCAGCATCTGCGTGGGGCGCACTCTGCCGATGCGTTCGCACTGCTCCTCAACCGCGCGCTGCTTCATCGCCACCTGCGCGGCAAACTCCACATGCTGCATCGAACAGCCGCCGCATTCGGCATAATGCGGACACGGCGGCGTACGGCGGGATTCAGACGGCCTGAGCACACGCACCGCCTCCGCTTCATCGAAACGCTTCCCCGTGCGCGTCACCCGGCAGAGCACCCGCTCGCCCGGCAGCGCGTCGGTCACAAACACCGCCTTGCCGTCGCGGCGCACGATGCCGCGCCCCTCCGAGTCCCAACCCGACACATCCGCTTCAAACAGCGCCGCCAGTGCACTTTCGTTCCTTTCTGCTTTTGCTGCCACTATTGCCATTTCGCCACGCCCGTTGCGCCCAAACGCACAAAAAGGCGGCATTTTCCCACAAATCGCCGGGGTTTGCGGTATGATGCCGCCCCTCATTATCCTCACTGAAAACAACATCATGAAAAAACTAGGATTCAGTCTGCTCGCACTTGCCGCCGCGCCGGCCTTCGCAAACACCCCCGTTCCCGACGTCGCACCCGTCTCCTCCGGCCACCACGTCGTTATCAATATCCCCCAACAGCGCCTCTTTCTCTACACTGACGGCAAACTGTCGAAAATCTACCCCGTCGCCGTCGGCAAAGCATTAACGCAAACCACCATCGGCGCACACAAAATCGGCGCCAAAGCCTACAACCCCACCTGGCACATCCCCAAATCCATCCAAAAAGAACTGAACAACGGCGTCACCTCCATTCCGCCCGGCCCGAAAAACCCGCTCGGCCCCGTCTTCGTCCGACTGGGCGACCCGAAACTCGGCCTCGGCATCCACGGCACCAACGCCCCCGCCAGCGTACCCGGCGTGCGCAGCCACGGATGCGTGCGCATGAAATCGCCCGACGCCCTGCAATTTGCCAAAACCGTCTCCTCCGGCTCGCCCGCCGACGTTATTTACCAAATGGCATCGCTGAACGTCGACGGCGCGGGCAATCTCTGGCTGGCCGCCTTCCGCGACCCCTATAACAAGAAAAACCTCGACACCGCCGCCCTGCGCAAAAGCATCGCCGCCTGGTCGAAAGCCAACGGCAAAAACGTGTCCGCCAAACAAATCGACGCCGTGCTGAAAAACCGCACCGGCGCGCCCAACTGCCTCACCTGCGGCGGCAAAGGCAAAATCAGCGGCAGCCTGCAATCGCTGGCCTGGCTCTCCGGATCGGGCGCATTGAGCAAACCGAAAGCCGTCAAACCCGCCGCTCCCGCGGTCGACCAAACCCTGCCCGAAGGCAGCGAAATCGAAATCGACGCCGGCGACGACACCCTCAACAACGCCGCCCCCGTCCTGCCCGCCACACCCGTCAAACCCCGCGCCGCCGCGCCTGCCGCCTCCGACGTACCCGACGAAAGCGCAGACGGCAGCGACAACCTGTTCTGACCCGCCGCATCCCGTCAGGCCGTTTGAAAGCCTTGCCCGCAACGGACGGCTTTTCAGACGGCCTCTTTACCGCTCACGGAAACCCGCCATGCCCCGCCCCACCGTTCCCCCGCCCGCAGCCGTCTGTTTCAGCACCCTCGTCACCGTACAGGTCGGCGACCTCAACTACGGCAACCACCTCGCCAACGACGCCGTTTTGAAAATGGCACACGAAGTCCGCCTGCGCTGGCTCGCCTCAATCGGCCTGAGTGAAACCGACATCGGCGGCTGCGGCCTCATCATGAGCGCCGCCGTCGTGCAATACCACAACCAGGCCTTCCACGGCGACGAACTGCGCGCCGATGCCGGCATCGCCGAAACCGCCGCCGCAGGCTTCCGTTTCGACACCGCCATTATCCGCCGCCGCGACGGCCTGCCGATTGCTGCCGTCCAATGCCACATGGCCGCCTTCGACTACGACGCAGGACGCGTCCGCCGCCTGCCGCCCGAATTCCGCCAACGCCTCGCCGCCCTGCCCCGCGCCGACAGCACTGAGGCCGTCTGAAAACTCCGCGCCATGAAAAAAAGCAAACGCATCAAACTGTCCGTGTTTCTGAAACACGCAACCTTCTTTCCCGACACTCCGCCGCGCCAAGCCTGCCGTTTTGTCCGCCGCAAGGCCGATATGCGCTTCGGCGACGGTTTCGTCATGTATTCTTTCCGCCTGCCCAGCTGCCATGCCGCCTTTATCGTTGACGAACAGGCGGGACGCATCAGTGCCGAACAAATCGAAATCCGCCGCCCGCAGAAAATCCGCAGCAAAGCCCTGCGCGCCGTCCTCAACCTGAAAAAGCTGGTGCGCGGCAAATACCGCAAAAACATCGCCGCCCTCTACCGCGCCGACGGTGAAACCGTCGCCTTTCTGAGCAACGGCCTGAACTTCCTACTACCACCGCAGCGGCAAAAAACACCTGCTGTCGCTTATCATCGGCCCGCACGAAGCTTCGCGCGAACTGGTTAGGAACACCATGCAGCCGCTGCCCTTGAAACGAGTATTCGGCAAAATCGGCAAGGCCGTCTGAAAAAACCTGCTTCGCAGGTTTTTTCAGACGGCCTTGCCGTTTCAGACGGCCTTAAATTTTCGGCTGCCGCGCTGCCGTCAGCCACTCTGCTCCCTCCCCTGCGCCAAAGCGCGGGGGAGGGTTGGGGTGGGGGTGGCGGTTCGCAGAACCGCTTGTCCGCCGCCGTATAAACGCTGTTCACTCCCCGCCCCAGCCCTCTACCGTTTATACCCCAACGGGGTACAAGCGGTAGAGGAAACAGGTTTCAGACGGCCTCAACCCGTTTCTCCGATACGGTCAAACAAAACAACAAGGACACGATATGAGTTGGATTTACCTGATTACCGCCGGGCTGCTGGAAATCGGCTGGCCGCTGGGTTTGAAGCTGGCGCAGCAGGAAGGGCGCGCCCTGATCGGCACGCTGGCCGCCGCCGCCTTTATGGCTGGCAGCGGTTTTTGTCTGTTTCTCGCGCAGAAAACGATTCCGATGGGCACGGCCTATGCGGTGTGGACGGGTATCGGCGCGGCGGGCGCGTTTTTGGTCGGCGTGGTGTTTTTCGGCGACGCTTCCACCTTCGGCCGCTGGCTCGGCGCGTTTCTGATTATTTCGGGCGTAGTGGTGATGAAACTGTTGTCGTAAGGCGGCATGAAAAGAAAGAGGCCGTCTGAAACGCTTTCAGACGGCCTCTTTAAACTGTTCTGCTTAGTGCATTACCTGCGCGAGGAACTGTTTGGCACGTTCGCTTTGCGGGTTTTTGAAGAAGGCTTCGGGCGGGGCGTCTTCGACGATTTGGCCGTGGTCGACGAAAATCACGCGGTCGGCCACTTCGCGGGCGAAGCCCATTTCGTGGGTGACGCACATCATGGTCATGCCGCTTTGCGCGAGGTCTTTCATCACTTTGAGCACTTCGCCGACCATTTCCGGGTCGAGGGCGGAGGTGGGTTCGTCGAACAGAAGGACGGCAGGCTCCATCGCCAGGCCGCGGGCGATGGCGACGCGCTGCTGCTGGCCGCCGGAGAGTTCGCCCGGCAGGGCGTCTTTTTTGTGGGCGAGACCGACGCGTTCGAGCAGGGCGAGGGCTTTGGGCACGGCTTCTTCGCGTTTTTGTTTTTTCACCTGCATGGGCGAGAGGATGATGTTTTCCAGCACGGTGAGGTGGGGATAGAGGTTGAAATGCTGGAAGACGAAGCCGACTTCGGTGCGGATTTTGTTGAGGTCGGTTTTCGGGTCGGCGACGTTGATGCCGTCCACCCAGATTTCGCCGCTCTGGATGCTTTCAAGCTGGTTGATGGTGCGGATGAGGGTGGATTTGCCGCTGCCGGAGGGGCCGCAGATGACGACGACTTCGCCCTGTTTCACTTCAAGATTGACGTTGTTGACGACGTGCAGGTCGCCGAAGTGTTTGTTGACGTTTTTCAGTTTGATCATGATGGTTTCCAATGGTTTTTCGATTTCAACTTTACCGGAGTTGCGTTTTCAGACGGCCTTTTTCACCAGATAATTGCTTAATTCGACATATTTTTCCGGCGCGATGTGTTCGGCGCGGTCTTGCGGGTTGATGCCCACGGCCTGCAAGTCTTCGTCGTCCGCCAGCTCTTTGAGGTTGTTACGGATGGTTTTGCGCCGCTGGTGGAAGGCCAGTTTGACCAATTTGGCAAAATGCGCGAAATCCTGCGCCTGTCCGATGCGGTGTTTGAGCGGAATCATGCGCACCACGGCGGAATCGACTTTCGGCGCAGGATCGAACGATTCGGGCGGCACGTCTATCAGCATTTCCATCTCGAAAAAGTATTGCAGCATCACGCCCAAGCGGCCGTAGTCGTTGGTTTTGGGCGCAGCCACCATGCGTTCGACCACTTCTTTTTGCAGCATGAAGTGCATATCGACGACATCGTCGGCAATTTCACTCAGGTGGAACAAAAGCGGCGTGGAAATGTTGTACGGCAGGTTGCCGACGATTTTCTTTTTGCCCGCGATGCTGTTGAAATCAAACTGCAACACGTCGCCCTCGTGTATCACGAGCTTGTCGGCAAACGGCAGGGTTTTCAGACGGCCTACGATGTCGCGGTCGATTTCGATCACGTGCAGGCGGTCGAGCTTTTCCGCCAAGGGCTTGGTAATCGCCGCCAAGCCCGGGCCGATTTCGATCACCGTGTCGCCCGCCTGCGGCCGCACGGCGTTGACGATGTCGGCGATGATGCGCGTATCCTGTAAAAAATTCTGCCCGAAACGCTTTCGGGCTTGGTGTTCTTTCATAGTCGCACGCTTTGGGATAAAGTCGCGCATTGTAGCCCAAACGGCAGAAGGCCGTCTGAAAAGATGGGCTTGCCCCCTCCTCAAACTGTTTTACGAAAGGAATCCGCAATGAAAATCCTGTTACCCGCCCTTATCCTGCCGCTGCCGCTGCTGCTGGCCGCCTGCGCCGCCGACCACTCTTCGGGCGAAAACGGCTTTTACGGCGAAATCAAAGCGGGCGTGGAAACGTCGCACAGGCATTGAGGCAGCTTTGCCCGCTTCGGCGTTTCCCTAGGGTGTGTTGACAATCAGCCTTGCGGCCTGTAACGCCGATACAAAAAGGCCGTCTGAAAACACGTTTTCAGACGGCCTTTCTCTGTGATGGGAATCAGCGGTGGCGCTTGACCTGGCTGCCGATTACGCCGCCCAAAGCGGCGCCGCCGAGAGTCGAGCCGGTGTCGCCGCCGATCAGGTTGCCGGCCACGCCACCGATGACTGCGCCCGCAGCGGTGTTGCGCTGGGTTTGCGACATGCCGTTGCATGCGCTCAGGGACACGGCCAAGGCAACCAGTGCGGCAGTTTTGAGGTAAAACGGTTTCATGGGAGACTCCTTAACTTTAGGGGAAGAAAAAAACGCCATTTGCTACAATGGCGGCGCAAGGATACACAGGCCGCGCGTTGGCGGGTGTGTATCGCGGGTTAATCTTTCCAAAGGTTTGTTATGTCTGCCTACGCCTGGGTTCACATTGCCCATCTGTTTTGCGCCGTTGCCTTTGTCGGCGGCGTGTTCTTTGAAAGCCTGGTTTTGAGCGTGATGCACACGAAATCCGTGTCGCGAGAATCGCGCCGCGAGGTGGAAAAGGCGCTGTCGCGGCGGGCGGTGAAGGTGATGCCGTGGATTGTGGCGGGCGTGTTCGCTTCGGGCATCGGCATGGCCTGCCTGCGCTACCTGCCCAATCTTGCCGATCCGTTTGCCGCATCGTTCAACACCCAGCTTACCCTGAAAATCTGCCTCGCCCTCGGCATCCTGCTGCATTTTGTCGTTGCCGTAAGCAAAATGCGGCGCGGCACGCTGACGAAAAACTGGTCGCGCTACATCCATGCCGCCGTGCTGGCGCAGATGGTTTTGATTGTGCTGCTGGCCAAAACCATGTTTTATTTCGTGTGGTAGTCCGTCTGAAAAACAAAGAAAGGCC
Organism: Neisseria sp. 23W00296; assembly: GCF_044772855.1. Classification (NCBI taxonomy): domain Bacteria; kingdom Pseudomonadati; phylum Pseudomonadota; class Betaproteobacteria; order Neisseriales; family Neisseriaceae; genus Neisseria; species Neisseria sp. 23W00296. The sequence continues at coordinate 1,971,747 of NZ_CP173024.1, forward strand.
GTCTGAAACCCGTTTTCCGGTTTTTCAGACGGCCTCCCCGCTATCCAACCCGGCAGGCGAAACATCATGAGCGTATCCGATACCCGCCCCAAAAACCGCATCATCATCAGCTTTCTCGGCACTATTCTCGACAACGCATACGGCGCTGGGCGCTGGCAGAAATGGCGGCCGAACATCGCCATCCACCAGCACCCCGCCCAACGTTTCGACCGGCTCGAACTCTTTTACAGCGAAAAATTCCGCGAGCTGGCCGAACTTGTCCGCAGCGATTTGGCGCAGGCCGCGCCGCATCTGGCCGTCAGTCTCGTGCCGCTGGAGCTGGCCAATCCCTGGGACTTCGGCGAAGTCTATACCAAGCTGCACGACTGGGCGGCCGCCTACCCCTTCGAAACCGAAGGCGAAGAATATTTCACTCACATCACCACCGGCACCCACGTCGCCCAAATCTGCCTGTTTCTGCTGGTGGAAAGCCGCCGCATCCCCGGCGTTCTCCTGCAAACCGCCCCGCCCAAACGCCAGCGGCACAGCATGGAGCAGGGCGACTTCGGCACCATCGAAATCATCGACCTCGACCTTGCCCGCTACGACGCCATCGCCCGCCGCCTGGCCGCCGAAAGCGACGACGCCGTGCGCTATCTCAAAAGCGGCATCGCCACCCGCAACGCCGATTTCAACCGCATGATTGCCGAAATCGAACAAGTCGCCCTCAACTCCCCCGCCCCCATCCTGCTTTCCGGCCCCACCGGCGCCGGCAAATCCATGCTCGCCCGCCGCATCTACGAAATCAAAAAAGCCCGCCGCCAGCTTTCAGGCAGCTTTGTCGATGTCAACTGCGCCACCCTGCGCGGCGACAGTGCCGCCTCCGCCCTGTTCGGCCACAAAAAAGGCGCCTTCACCGGCGCCGCCGAAAAACGTGAAGGCTACCTCAAAACCGCCGACCGCGGCCTGCTCTTTCTCGACGAAATCGGCGAACTCGGCCTCGACGAACAAGCCATGCTGCTCAAAGCCATCGAAGAAAAACGCTTCTACCCCGTCGGCAGCGACCGCGAAAGCGAAAGCAGCTTCCAACTCATCGCCGGCACCAACCGCGACCTGCGCCGCGAAGCCGCCGCCGGCCGCTTCCGCGAAGACCTGCTCGCCCGCATCAACATCTGGCACTACCGCCTGCCCGCCCTGGCCGAGCGCCGCGAAGACATCGAACCCAATATCGACCACCAGCTCGCCGTCGCCTCGCAAGAACTCGGCCGCGCCACCCGCTTCAACAAAGAAGCCCGCACTGCCTACCTCGCCTACGCCCTCTCCGAGCAAGCCCTCTGGCGCGGCAATTTCCGCGACCTGGCCGCCAGCATCATGCGCCTGGCCACCCTTGCCGGCCACGGCCGTATCCAAAACGGACACGTCGCCGCCGAAATCGAGCGCCTGCAATGGCAGTGGCAGGACGGCCTGCCCGACAGCGTTTTCAGGCAGCCTGAACACCCGTCCGACCCCGCTTTCAGGCTGCCTGCCGACAGCGCAAGGCCGTCTGAAAACCATCCCGCCCTTCCCGACCAATTCCATCCATACGGCCAACCCGAAACCCCCGCCGATCGCATCCGCCGCATTCTCGAAGCCAAAGACCGCAGCTGGGACGACATCGACCGCTTCGACCAGCTCCAACTGGCCGCCGTCGCCGCCGAATGCCGCCGCCACAAAACCCTCGCCGCCGCCGGCCGCATCCTCTACCAAGCCTCCCGCCGCCAACGCGCCAGCCCCAACGACAGCGACCGCCTGCGCAAATACCTGCGCCGATTTGGTTTGGAATGGGCGGATGTGGCGGAGTAAGCGCCGTATGGCAGTTTCTTATGTTCAGAAGGCCTTTACACCGTTCAGGCCGTCTGAAAAACAGTCCCGATGCGGCGGACAAGCCTGTCGTTTAGCAGATAAAAAGCCGCCCGCAACCAATGCCGTTGCGGGCGGCTTTTTATTTCAGACGGCCTCTGTATATCGGCAGAGGCCGTCTGAAAACACAATTTCCACGACATGAAACCCTCATTGCCCCAAGCGGCTCAATGCACTCCCGCCAGTTCGGTTTTGCGGATTTCGTCCACCCAGAAATCGGGGCTGTTTTGCTGTTCGGCAAAGTGGCCGATGCTGGTGAAAACGTGGTCGGAGAAGCCGCCGATGTTGAGGATGTCGGCACGGGCGGGGGCTTGGGCGCGGGTGTAGGGCTGGATGTCGATGCACACCAGTTTGGCCTGCGGGCAGCGGCGTTTGAGGGTTTCCCATTCGCGCAGCATGGCGGTGCCGCCGTGCCAAGTGTTGCCGGTGTCGATCCAGCTTTCGTTGTCGGAAACGAAAATAACCAAATCGACTTGCGCTTTTTCGCGGTTGAGCAGGGCGAGCGGTGCGCTGCACGCGGTGCCACCGCCGCCGGTTGCGGCGAGTTTCTCGGCGTTGGTCATGATGCTGTCGCGCGGGTTGAGCCGCACGTTGACGACGTTTTCTGCAAACGGCAGCACGCGGGCGTGCGGGTTGCCGCGCAGCAGGGCGGCGGCGGTGAGGGCGGCGGCGTCGATGCAGCGGGTTTTGCTTGTCGCGCTGCCGCGGTAGCCGCTGACGGGGCTGTGCATGGAGCCGGAAACGTCGGGGCAGACGATAACGTTGCCGCGCACGGCGGGCACGTTGGCAACGGCGGTTTCCATGGCGTCTTGCAGGGCGTTGCGGATGTCGGCAGGCATGTCGTCGGATGCCGCTTGAAAAGCGGCCAAAAGCTGGAAGGGCAGCACGCGGGCGCGGGCGATGGCGGCTTTGTCGCGCAATTTGGACGCGGCGTCGCGCACGCTGCCTTCGCGCTCGAACACGCCGTGGCGCAGAAAGGTATTGAGATTTTGACGAAGCTGCTGCCACGAGCTGTTGCGGGCGATTTGCGCCCAGGCGGCGGTGTCCAAATCAAGCGCGGTGAGCATTTGGAAGGGTACGTCGGGCAGCTCGCCGCTGCGGTTGCGTTTGTAGGCCTCAAAAGCGCGGGTGAGCGGCGGCAGTGCGGCTTCGTCGCAGGGTTTGCCGATAAGCCATGCGAACCAAGCGGCGCGCCAGGCTTCCTGCGGTTTGGGGTGCACCATTTTGACGATGTCGGCGAGCGACGGCTTGTTGCCGACGGCGGCGTTCAGCAGTTGTTTTTCGTCGGCGGACAAGAGCCACGCCTGCATCAGTTTTTTCGGACGCGAGCCGAAGGATTTGCGGCCTGCCGCGCCGCTGCGGACGATTTGGGCGAAGTTGCGCAGCATTTTGCCGTTGTCGATAACTTGGTCGAAAACGCGGGCGAGCAGGGAAACGTCGCGCTGCGCCAGCACCGCCGCCAGCAGCGCGGGCATATCTTTCATATGGCCGTGCCTGCGGGCGTAAACGGCGGTTTGGGCGAGAAACAGCGGCGATACTTGGTTGGCTGGTTGCAGGGTTTGTTCGAGCTGGTTTTGGGCGGTGGCGTAAAAGGTGTTGTTCAGGCAGCCGGTAGCAGCCAGTTGGGCAAGCTGCTGCTCGGCGGTTTGGGTATAAGCCGCGCCGCCTGCTTCGTTGCGGGTGTCGGCGGGGAGAATGCGGTTTTTCAGGGATTGGAACAAGTTGGCATTAGCCATGGCATTTCCTTTCGTTTTGTTGAGGCCGTCTGAAAACGGCTTTTCAGACGGCCTTGGACGGGGTGGGCGGCCAGTATGGCAAAGCACGGCGGTAAACCGTGTTATCGGCACGGCGAAGGACGCCACTCTTCCAATGGATGCTTTGCCGCATCCGCCCGTTGGACAGTTCGGCTGCAAGGCAGCCTGAAAAATAGAGACGGCAACGGTGCAGCAAGAAATTGGAGAAATATCCGCGCTCTATCCGCTGAGCTACCCTGCCATTGATGGCGGCAGGGGCGGGACTCGAACCCGCGGCCTCGGGCTTATCAGGCTGTAATTCCTCCGGCATCTGCGGTTGCCGACGGCGGCAGCAAGGGGTTGGTGAGATGGTGCTCCCGCTCTACCTGACTGAGCTACCTTCACGCTGCGGCGCAAAGGGCGGGACTCGAACCCGCGACACAGAGATGATTAATGTAATCTCACCGGCATCTGCCTGCCGTGTTGGGTATATAGAAATCCGAATGCCAAGTACGGAACGGTTACGAAAAAATATTTTAAGATATTGAAACAATAGAAAAGATATTTTTAGTCCGCCTGGAAGCAGATTTTCGCCTAATACAATTTTATAGAATTAAAACTAGAAATTTATGCTTTTAAATACGTTAATTCGATATTTTGTGATATGGCAATATCTGCCCGCCACCTGACGAACAACGCAGGCCGTCTGAAAACCGTGCGGCGAAACGGCGCGATCGCAGCCCGTTTCCCGTACAATCCGCCTGTTTTCCACAACGGAGATTCCGCCATGACCCGCATCCCGTCCGTCGCCCTTGCCGCCCTGCTCGCCGCCTGCGCCGCGCCGGAAACTGCGCCGCAAGATACGCCTGCCAAGGCGCAAATTAGCAGCCAACGCGAGCAGTCGCGCACCATTCTGAACCAAGCGGTTGCCCTGTATCAGAACGGCGATTACGCCGCCGCGCTGCCGCTGTTTCGCCAGTCCGCCGCGATGGGCAATCTGAAAGCCCCGCGCTACATCGGCCTGATGTACCTGAACGGCAGCGGCCTGCCGCAAGACCCCGCGCAGGCGTTCGCGCAGTTTCAGGCTGCCGCCGACAAGGGCGACATCACATCGCAATACTGGCTCGGCTGGTGTTATGAAAACGGTAGCGGCACCGCGCAAAACTATGCCCAAGCCCTGCGCTGGTACGCCGTTTCCGCCCAACGCGGCGACCACGTCTCCGCCCCCGCCATGCTGGCGCTGGGCAGAATGCACGAGCAGGGCAAAGGCGTGCCTGCCGACCGCAAAACTGCTTCCGAGTGGTACCGCAAAGCCGCCGACGCGGGCGATGACAAAGTGAAAACCGAAGCACGCGAAGCCTTAGCAAACTTGTGAGAGCGCGACGATTCTGAAGTTGGATTGGCAGTGGGGCGGATAAGGGCGGCGGTACTCGGCGGTTTGCCGTGATGATCGCAATCGCCGTCCGCTGCCCGTTTTGTATGGACAAAGGCCGTCTGAAAAGTCTTTTTGCTTTTCAGACGGCCTTTTGGGGGGTTTTCAGGCTGCCTGAAACCGTTGCGCGCCTTGCTCCCTCCCCTGCGCCCCAGCGCGGGGGAGGGTTGGGGAGGGGGTGGCAGTTTGCAAAACTGCGTTTACCGCTGCCGTTGTCCCGTAAAAATTTTCCCAGCGGCAACCGCCCCTACCCTAGCCCTCCCCCGCAAGCGGGAGAGGGGATGCGCTGGCTGATATGTTTCAGGCTGCCTTATGCGAGCGTAGTTTCGCGGCGAAAAACACCAGTGTCGCCGCTACGGCCAGGGCGCAGCCCATGGCCAGGTGGATGCCGTCGAGCATTTTGGCCTGCGGCGTGGCGGCGGATGAGAGCTGTTCGCCGATATTGGTGGTGCCGACGAAAAACGCTGCGCCCAGTGCGCCGGCAATCGGGTTGATGGTGGTCATAATCGCCGCGCCGTGCGGGTTGAGCTGCTTGGGCAGGGCGTTTAAGCCGTGGGTTTCGCCGGTAACGCAGGCGGATACGGATACCGCCATCAGGGCAAACATCGCCGAGAGCGCGGCGGTTTGCGTGTCGAGCCGCAAAAACAGCCACATTACCGCCAGCGACACCACCATCATCACGGTGGCGGGCAGCACGACAAAGCGCCCACCTTTTTTGTCGAGCAGACGGCCAAACAGCGGCGCGGCGGCGGCCTGCGCGATGCTGGCGGGCAGCAGAATCAGGCCGGTGGCGGTGCCGGTGAGCAGCAGCACTTGCTGGGTGTACATCGGCATCATCAGTTCCAGCCCCAAAAACAAAAACACCGCGCCCGCCAGTATCACCACGCTGTACCGAAACTGCGCGTAGCCGAAGGCGCGCAGGTTCAACAACGGCGTGGCCAGCTGGAACTGCCTGCGGGCAAACCAGCCCACCAGCAACACCGAACCGGCGCTAATCAATACAAACTCGGCCATCGGCAGCGTGGAAAAACTACTGCTGGCGTACACCAGCCCGCCGAAACCGGCGACGGACAGCACCGCCGAGAGCGCGTCGATTTTCGGGCGGGTAACGCGGCTTAGGTTTACGATGAGAAACTTCGCCACCAGCGCCATCGCCGCCAGCATAAACGGCGCGGTAAAGCCAAACAGCACGCGCCAATGGGTGTGGTCGATGATGATGCCCGAGAGCGTCGGCCCCATCGCGGGCGCGGCGGTGAACATCATGGTAATCACGCCCATCGCCGTGCCGCGCCGCTGCGGCGGGTAAATCGACAAAATACCGTTAAACAAGAGCGGCACGAAAAACGCCGCCGACACCGCCTGCACCATCCGCCCGGCCACCAGTACGCCGAAAGTCGGCGCAAAGGCGCATACCAGCGAGCCGGTTAAAAACACCGCCTGCGTCAAAAGCACCATGCGGCGCGTGTCCAGCCATTGGATTACCCCCGCCGTAATCGGCGTAAACGCGCCCATCACCAGCAAAAAACCGGTGGTCAGCCACTGCACCGTGGTTTTGTCCACGCCGAAATCGCGCATAATCGGCGTGAGCGCGACATTGAGCAGCGTGTCGTTGAGATAACCAAAAAACGCGCCGATAAATAATGTGGCAACGATGGTTTTGGCGGGGAAGTCGGGGTGGTCGGCGTGGTATTCGGCGTCGGTTTGTCGGCCGTCTGAATCTGAAGCGTGCATGGCGGTTGACTAAAAATTTGAAAAGGCGGGGATTTTAACATGGGGAGAAGGATGGCTGACTCACCCCGCCGATACCGCATTTTCAGACGGCCTCCGTTCACAACCTACGTTTGGGCAGCGGGTAGTTACCGACGGTTATATGGAAAAGGTCGTCTGAAACCCTGTTTCGGGTTTTCAGACGGCCTTCGGTTTTGCCGCCGCCGTTGTCGGCAATGCTCTGCCTGCGGCGGCGCGTTTTATTTTTTGCTCAGTGTCAGTCCCGTCCAACCGAAGAGGAGGGTGAGCGCGAGGCTGAGGTAGCAGAAGAAGGCGTAGGGCAGGTAGTCGAGGACGGGCACGCCGAGGGCTTGGGCGATGAAGACGCCGCAGACGCTCCACGGCACGAGGGGGTTGATAACGGTGCCGGCGTCTTCCAGTGTGCGCGACAGGTTGCGCGGGTGCAGGCCGAGTTTGTCGTAGACGGGTTTGAAGGTTTCGCCCGCCAGCAGGATGCTCAGGTATTGTTCGCCGATCAGGACGTTGACGCCGACGGAGGTGGCGGCGACGCTGGCGGTGGCGCGTCCGGCGCCAGTGAGGAAGCGGCGGATGCCTTCGAGCAGGCTGGGGATGATGCCGAGGGTGAAGAGGAGGCCGCCGAGGCTCAGGCCGAGAATGACGATGGTTTGGGTGAAGAACATGCTCTCCAAGCCGCCGCGCGAGACGAGGCGGGCGATGCGGTCGAAGCCGTCGCCTTCGAGTTTGAAGCCGCCGTAGAACCAGCTGCCGAGTTTGGCGAGGTCGGGGCTGCTGTGCAGGTAGGTGAGGGCGAGGGCGGCGAGGATGGTGGCGAGCATGGCAACGATGGCGTTGACGCGGCGCACGGCGAGGACGACGAGCAGGGCAAAGGGAATCAGCGAATAGGCGTGAACGAGGCCGGAGGCTTCGAGCTGCTGGCGGAAGATGGCGGTGCTGTTGAGGTTTTCGGCGGCGACGGCGGGCAGCAGCCAGCCGGTGGCGAGGGCGGTGAGCAGCCAGGCAGGCACGGTGGTGTAGGCCATGTTTTTGATGTGTTCGAAGAGGTCGATGCCGACGATGGAGGCGGCGATGCCGGTGGTGTCGGAGAGGGGGGACATTTTGTCGCCGAAAAACGCGCCGGAGACGACGACGCCGGCGGTCATGGCCAAGTCGGCGTGGAAGGCTTCGCCCATGCCGATAAAGGCGACTCCGACGGTGGCGCAGGTGGTGAGGCTGCTGCCGATGCTGATGCCGATAAGGGAGGAGAGGACGAAGGCGGAGAGGTAGAAGTATTGCGGCGAGATAAGGCCGAAGCCGTAGTACATCAGGGTGGGTATCGAGCCGGACATCATCAGGGCGCTGACCATCAGGCCGATGAAGAAGAAGAGGTAGACCGCGCCCATGCTCTGGCTGAGGGCGGCAATCATGCCGCGCTGCATGTCGTCGTATTTGAGGCCGCGCGCGAGGCCGTAGGCAACCAGGGCGGTGATGGCGGCGATGATGGTCATGTGCGGCAGCCAGCTCAGGGAGATGATGCTGTAGCCCATGGCGGCGACGAGGACGGCAGCAACGGCGGTGGCTTCTTTGCGCGGCATGTCGATCAGGGGTTTGAAGGCGAACACGGTTTGGCTCCGTTTGTTTCAGTGTGAACAGCGGCGCATTGTAGCGTATTGACGCAATGTTTACATGATTTAAAGAAAGGCCGTCTGAAAACACGGTTTGTGTTTTTTCAGACGGCCTTTCTGCGCGGCGGACGGCGTTCAGACGGCCTGCAACAGCAGGCGGACGAGGTGTTCGTCTTGCGGCAGGGTGAGTTTGAGGTTGCGCGTGTCGCCTTCGACCAGCAGCGGGCGGATGCCGATGGCTTCGACGGCGGAGGCTTCGTCGGTGATGCCGCCCAAATCGGCGGCGGACAGGGCACGCTGCAATAAGGCCGTCTGAAAAAGCTGGGGGGTTTGCGCCTGCCACAGGGCGGCGCGGGAGACGGTGGCGGCGATGCGGTTGGCGTCGTCGGCACGTTTGAGGGTGTCGGCCACGGGCACGGCGAGGATGCCGCCCTGCTCCGCCGCGCCTGCCTGTTCGATGAGGCGGCTGAGGGAGGCGGCGGGCAGGCAGCAGCGGGCGGCGTCGTGGACAAGGATGCTGTCGTCTGCCGCCGCGATGCCTTGCGAGACCAGTTCGCGCAGGCCGTTGCGCACGGTTTCGGCGCGGGTTTGCCCGCCGACGCGGAAGACGCCGAATTTGGCGGGACTGTCTGTGGAGGCCGTCTGAAAAACGGTGTCGTCGGGCGCGAGGATAACGGCGGTGTAGTCGATTTGCGGGTGGTTTAGAAAGATGTTGACGGTGTGGCGCAACACGGTTTTGCCGTTGATTTCGACATATTGTTTGGGTTTGCCCGCGCCGAAGCGTGCGCCGACGCCGGCGGCGGGGATGAGGGCGATGTGGCGGCTCATGCGCTTTCGTCCTGCGCTTCGGCCGGGTCGGCCTCTTCCGGCTCTTCGGGCTCGGGCGGCGCTTCCTGCGCGGCTTCGGCGGCGGGCTGCCAGATGCAGCGTCCGCCGGTGGCTTGGTTGAGGTCGTCGAGGATGGCGGCGTGGGCAGCCAGTTCGCCAGCGTCGGCGGCAATGACTTTCAGACGGCCTGTACGTTCGGTTTTGGCGGCTTGCCGTGTGGCGGCGGAAGCGGCCTGTTCGTTCGGCGTTTCGCTGCTTTCGCCGACCAGGTCGAACTGTTCGCGGGTCATGGCAAGGTAGACTTCGGCGAGCAGTTCGCAGTCGATGAGTGCGCCGTGGTAGACGCGTTTGCTGCGGTCGATGTCGAGGCGGTTGCACAGGGCGTCGAGGCTGGCTTTCTGGCCGGGGTATTTTTCGCGTGCCATGGCGAGGGTGTCGGTCACTTCGCAGCCGAGTTCTTTGATGGTGGGCAAGCCCATGCGCTCGAATTCCATGTCGAGAAAGCCGACGTCGAAGCGGGCGTTGTGGATGATGAGCTCGGCACCGCGCAGGAAATCGGCGATTTGCGTGCTGACGGCGGAGAATTTGGGCGCGTTTTTTTCTTCGAGCACGTCGAGGGTGATGCCGTGCACCGCCGCCGCTTCGGCGGGGATGTCGCGGTCGGGGTGGATGTAGAGGTGGAGGGTGCTGTCGGTGAGCTGGCGTTTGCGCATTTCGATGCCGGCAAATTCGAGAATGCGGTCGCCGCGGTCGGGGTAGAGGCCGGTGGTTTCGGTGTCGAGGATGATTTGGCGTTCGCGTGCCATGTGTGTTCCTTCAAATAAACGGGCAACCGGTGCGGCTGCGGCCGCGCATTTTACCGCAAGGCCGCCTGTTTGGCTGTTCAGACGGCCTGATTGCCCGAAAATCAGGCAGAAAAGGGACTTTCAGACAAATTTTATTCTTTTGTTTTTCAAACAGATGGAAAAATATTTTATAACAGTAATAATTATCGTTTGATTTGGATGGAAAGTTGGGATAATATGCGATCCATCGAAGCAGACGGATGTTGCCGCAAGCAAGTAAGCACACGCAGGGAGGAAGAAATGTCCGAAACGATGTTCAAGCTCTTTGCCCCGGATATTTTACAGCTGCACCGGCAGATTTTTTCTTCATGGCTGGCTGTATCCCCGGCAAAAGATAACGGCGAACCGGCCGTATTCAGTAGCGTGTACGCCCATATCGACGGCCATTATTATTTCGCTCTGCCCGAACAGTGCCCCGCCCTCGACAGGCAAAACGGTATCGTACTGATTGAAAACGAAAAGGCCGATATCCGCCTGAGCTGGGTCGGTCGCACGCGGGAAGTTTCCTGCAAAGAATGTGTTTACCGCGAAGCCTGCGCCGTATTGCAGCGGCGCTGCGGAGGGGAGGCAGACTTCGACGAAAACTGCCGTCTGTTGGAGCTTGATCCCGAACAGGGTCATTTGAGCATCAGCGGCAAATACGATTCCGCGCTGTCTCCCAATCTTCTGCAACGCGCTCTTTATCCTGCCGCACAACGTGTTCCTGCGGCAGCCTGATGTAAAAGTTTTGGTAGTGGTTTGTGTTCCTTTTGCGCCCCTGTTCTCAGGGGCGATTTTTTTGTACGGCTTTTTTCAGACGGCCTTATCTGTCACAATCAGGCCGTCTGAAAAAGCTTATCCGAATATGCAACTGATCAAATATTTGCAGGCGCAGGGGCTGGGCAGCCGCAAGCAGTGTCTTTGGTTGATTGAAAACGGCTGCGTCGCGGTGAACGGCGAAATTCTCAACGGCGCAAAAACCGAAATTTCGCCCGCCGAAGTCTCTTCTCTGGCAGTTGACGGCGAAGCGGCAACGGTGATCCCCCTGCCTTATTTCTATATCGTGCTCAACAAGCCCGCCGGTTACGAAACCTCGCACAAACCGCGCGATTATCCGAGCGTGTTTTCCCTGTTTCCCGACCAGCTGCGCAATACCGATATGCAGGCTGTCGGGCGTTTGGATGCGGATACGACGGGCGTTCTGCTGATTACCAACGACGGTCAGTTCAACCACCGTCTGACTTCGCCGAAGCACAAAGTCCCCAAGTTGTACCGAGCCGTTTTGAAACACGCGGCGGACGAAGCGTTCTGCCAAACGCTGAAAAACGGCGTGCTGCTGCACGACGACAATGCAACAGTTTCGGCTGCCGATGCCGTGCTCGAAGATCCGCACACGCTGCTGCTGACGATTACCGAAGGCAAATACCATCAGGTCAAACGCATGGCCGCCGCTGCGGGCAACAGAGTGGAAAGCCTGCACCGCCTGCAATTCGGCGAATGGTCGGCGGAGGATTTAGCGGCGGGGGAATGGCATTTTGTTACTCTGTGACAGCGGTTGCGCCGACTGCCGCTTGTCCGCATCCGGCAACCGCTCGTACATCTGCGGTTTGCGCTCCTCGCTGCTGCCGCTAGTATGCGAAGCGTCTGACAGACGTTTGCTTTTTGGCAGACATGTGAGTAAGACGTTTTCCCCGTAATGTGTTTGGCCATCTATACTTCCCCTTGGTATAGATGGTATTTTTTTGCCTGCCGTTTTGGCCGATAGGACAGACAAAACCCCGAAGCGCGTGTCCGCTTCGGGGTTTTGCTGTGGTGGGCAGCTTATTTCATGCCGGGAAATACGCCTTTCATGCTTTTGGCCATACTCATCAGCTTGCGCATATTGTTACCGCTGAACATTTTCATCATTTTTTGCGACTGCTCGAACTGGTTGAGCATTTTGTTCACTTCCTGAACAGTCGTGCCCGCACCTGCGGCGATGCGGCGCTTGCGGCTGGCTTTGATGAGTGCGGGATTGGCACGCTCTTTCGGCGTCATCGAATTGATGATGGCTTCGACGTGTCCCATCGCTTTTTCCGCCGTGCCTTCGGGAATCTGCTGGGACAGGCGGCCGATTTCGCCCGGCATTTTCGACATCAGGTTTTCCAAACCGCCCATATTGCGCATCTGCTGGATTTGCAGTTTGAAATCGTTGAGGTCGAAGCTTTTGCCTTTGCGCAGCTTCTTCGCCATCTCTGCGGCTGCGGCTTCGTCTATGCCTTTTTGCACGTCCTCAACCAAAGTGAGCACGTCGCCCATGCCCAAAATGCGGCTGGCGATGCGGTCGGGGTGGAAGGCTTCGAGGCCGTCGATTTTTTCGCCGACGCCGATGAATTTGATCGGCTTGCCGGTAACCTGGCGCACGGAAAGTGCCGCACCGCCGCGCGAATCACCGTCCATTTTGGTGAGGACGACGCCTGTCAGCGGCAGGGCTTCGTTAAACGCTTGCGCGGTGTTGACGGCGTCTTGGCCGAGCATGGCGTCAACGACAAACAGCGTTTCCGTCGGATGAAGCGCGGCGTGCAGGGCTTTGATTTCGTCCATCATTTCCCGATCGATGGCGAGACGGCCGGCGGTGTCTACCATCAGCACGTCGTAAAAGCCGCGTTTGGCTTGGTTCAGCGCGGCCTGCGCGATTTCGACGGGCTTTTGCGAAGTGTCGGACGGGAAAAAGTCGACCTGCACCTGTTCGGCCAGCAGGCGGAGCTGTTCGATGGCGGCGGGGCGGTAAACGTCGGCAGACACCAGCAGGATTTTTTTCTTTTTGTCCTGCGACTTGATCAGGCGGGCGAGTTTGCCGACGGTGGTGGTTTTGCCCGCGCCCTGCAAACCGGCCATCAGCACCACGGCGGGCGGCGCGACGGACAAATCCAGCCTGCTGTTTTCTTTGCCCATCAACTCGATGAGCGCCTGGTTGACGACGGTAATGAAGGCCTGTTCGGCGGTGAGGTTGTCGGAAATTTCGCGTCCGACGGCTTTTTCTTTCACGGAGGCGACGAAATCGCGCACCACGGGCAGGGCGACGTCGGCTTCCAAAAGGGCGAGGCGCACTTCGCGCAGCGCGGGTTTGATGTTTTCTTCGTTCAGCGTGGCAATGCCGCGAACGTTTTTAAAGACCGAATAAAAGCGGCCGGTCAGATTGTCTAACATGGACTTCCTTCGAGTAAGCTGCCACGCGGACAGTGTAGTTTGATAAAATCGGCGCATTTTACACCAACCCGCGCGTTTGATGGATACGCGCCCAGCCGAAAGAGCGCCATGCCGATTATGCTGATTTGTCTGATGCTTGTTTACGCCGCTTTGGCCGCTTTTGTGTGGTTTTGGCGGCTGAAGAAAAACGCGGACGGCTATCCGCTGGGCAGGGAGCTTGCCGTTCTGGCTGCCGCCCTGCTGCCGCACGGCGCGGCGCTGCTGCTGCCCGTGCTGCACGACCGCATGCTGATTTTGGGTTTCGGCTATGCCACGGCGGTGATTGTATGGCTGATGCTGATGCTGTATCTGGCGGGCAGTTTTTTCTACCGCCTGCGCGGCTTGCAGCTGCTGCTTTATCCCCTGTCGGCCGCGCTGCTGCTGGTTGCCGTTTTGTTTCCCGGCCACTCGGCGGCCTACCGCCTGACCGACTGGCCGTTTATGCTCCACATTGTGTCGTCCCTGCTGGCATACAGCCTGTTCGGCATCACCACGCTGATTGCGGTGCTGATTTTGTGGCTCAGCCGCGATCTGCACAAACACACGCTCTCGCCCGCCCGCTCTTTTCTGCCGCCGCTTTTGAGCTTGGAAAAAATGATGTTTCAGGCGATGTGGGCGGGTTTTGCGCTGTTGACGGCGTCGGTGGTGAGCGGCACATTTTTCTCCGAGGCCGTGTTCGGGCGGCCGTTTACCTTCACCCATAAAAACCTGTTCGGCGTGCTGTCGTGGTTTATTTATGCGGCGCTGCTGCTCAAACGCGCCATGACCGCCTGGCGCGGCAAACGGCCGGCGGTGTGGACGATAGTCGGTTTTGCCAGTCTGATGCTGGCCTACGCGGGCAGCAAGTTTGTGTTGGAAGTGCTGTTGCACCGCTAAATGCCGCCCTGTACGGAAGAGGCCGTCTGAAAAATACTTTTCAGACGGCCTCTCCGTTTCATTTCGCCTTTTTCAGACGGCCTGTACATAAAACAGGCCGTTCTTGTGAAACGGCCTGCCGGTCAAACTTCCTGATTTTATTTGGGATCGCGCCCTGTTTTCTCTATTTCTGTTTATCGGCCTTTGTTTACTTGGCTTTGTGTAGCGCAATGTAATCCATCAGTAGCGCTTATGGCAAGAGTACTTATCGTTGATATTTTAATAAAGGCGCAAAATTGCCGAATTTTATCTTTTTGTAGCGGATTATGCTTCTAAAACCGAATTTGCGTCTGCTTGCCGATTTGTGCTTAAAATACCGTTTAGTCGAATGTAGTTGCAATTTTCTCGCGCAAAGGCCGTCTGAAAACGGAGCTGCAACGAAGTCAAAACCCGCCCTGCAGCCTCGGGCAAACCGTATGACGCCGTTTTCCGTTTTCCATTAGAATGCCGCCTTTTTTCAGACGGCCTCACGCCATGCGCCTCACCCACATCAAACTCTCCGGCTTCAAATCTTTTACCGACCCGACCACAATCCATGTACCCGGCCAGCTGGTGGCCGTTATCGGGCCAAACGGCTGCGGCAAATCCAATGTAATCGACGCGGTGCGCTGGGTATTGGGCGAGGCTTCAGCCAAGCAGCTGCGCGGCGAAAGTATGCAGGACGTGATTTTCAACGGAGCGGCCACCCGCCGCCCCGCGCCGAGGGCTTCGGTGGAACTGGTGTTTGACAACGCCGACCACTCCTTGCAGGGCGCATGGGGGCAGTATGCCGAGGTGAGCATCAAACGCCAGCTTACGCGACAGGGCGAATCAACTTATTTCATTAATAATCAGGTAGTGCGCCGCCGCGACATCACCGACCTGTTTTTGGGTACGGGCGTGGGCGCGCGCGGCTATGCGGTGATTGAACAGGGCATGATTTCGCGCATCATCGAAGCGCGGCCCGAGGAGCTTCGCGCCTATATAGAAGAGGCGGCCGGCGTGTCCAAATATAAGGAGCGGCGCCGCGAAACCGAAGGCCGTCTGAAAGACACGCGCGAGCATTTGCAGCGGCTGGGCGATTTGCAAAACGAGTTGGCGCGGCAGGTGGAAAAGCTGGAAAAACAGGCCGAAACCGCCGAACGCTACCGCTTTCTCACCGAGCAGCTCAACCGCCAGCAGGATTTGCTCGATTACAGCCAATGGCGGCAGTCGCTCGCCGCCGCCGACAAAGCCACCGCGCAGCATCAGGCTTTGCAGGCGCAGCAGGACGAGGCCGCCGCCCAAATCCAAACGCTTTCAGACGGCATCCGCGATTTGCAGCAAACCGAGCAGGCGCAGCAGCAGAGCGCACACGATTTGGCCAACCGGCGCGGCGTGTTGCGCGAACAGATTGCCCGCCTCGAAGAGCAAATCCGCCACCGGCAAAACCTGCACCAGCGCATCGAGCGCGACAAGCAGGCGGCGCAGGCGCAGATGCAGCGAATCCGCCAAGAAGAGCAGCAGATTCGCGCCTTGATGGAAGAAAACGACATGGCGTTTGAAGAGCGGCAAACCGAGTTGGCCGAACTGGCGATGCAGGTGGCCGAACACGAAGAGAGCCTGCCCGAACTGGAAGAAGCCCAAGCCGCGCTCAACGCCGCCTACCAGTCGCAACACGACGAAGCCGCGCGGCTCAAACGCGAGCTGGCCTTGAAGCAGCAGCAGCTCTCCCACGCGCAGCAAACCCTGCGCCGCCATGAAGAGCGCAAAGGCCGTCTGAATGCCGAAAGCCAAGCCCTCAACCTGCCCGATGCGGCCGACACCGCCGCCGCGCAGGAGGCCGCCGCGCTGCTGCAAAGCCAACAGGAGCATTACGAAGAGCAGATTGCCGCCGCCGAGCAGCGTTTGACCGCCGCGCGGCAGGCTTTTCAGACGGCCTCAACCCGTTTCCAAAACCTGCAACAGCAGTCCATCACGCTGCAGGCGCAGCAGCAGGCCATCTCGCAGCTTTTGGCGCAGCAGGAAACTGCCGATTTCTGGCCGCATACCGAATGCGCCGACGCGCCGCAGCTTTGGCAGCACATCCAAGCCCCGTCCGAATGGCAGCACGCGCTGGGCGCGGTGTTGGCCGAACGCCTGCACGCCCGCGCCGTACCCGATACCTTCGCGCCGCCCGCGCCGCTGCCGCAGGGCGCAGCCGCCTGGTTTTCAGACGGCCTCAGCGGCGGCGTGAAAAAATCCCTGCCCGCGCAAGCCCTGCTCAACCAAATCCAAGCGCAGCCGCCGTTTCAGACGGCCTTGCACCACTGGCTCGACGGCGTGTTGTGCGCACCGAACCTCGATTACGCCCTCGCGCACCAATCCGACTTGGGCGGCGGCCAAATCTGGCTCACGCCCGAAGGCCACCAAATCGACAAAGTCAGCGTGCTGCTTTACGCCACAAACACGCAGGAAAGCCTCATGGCGCAGAAAGCGAGTTTGGACGACATCGCCGCCTCGCTGGCCACCCTCGCACCCGAGTTGGAACACGCCCGCGCCGCGCAGCAGCAAGCCCAAGCCGAAGCCGAAGCAGCCGAGTCGCAACACCGCAGCCTGATTGGGCAGCAGCAACAGAACAGCCGCGAACACAGCCGCGCCCAGCAGCGCGCCGCCGAGCTGCTCACCCGCACCAACCAAGGCCAAATCCGCCGCGAACACATCGAGCGCGAGCTTGCCCAAATCGAAGAAGAAGCCACTGTATTGGCGCACAGTTCAGACGGCCTCGAAGACGACATCGCCACGCTGGCCGAAGCCGCGTCCGAACTCGAAACGCAGCAGCAGCACGCCGCGTCCGAGCGGCAAACGCAGCAAGGCCGTCTGAAACAGGCGCAGCTTGCCCTTTACGAAGCCAACCGCCGCTACGGTTTGGCCGAAGTGGCCGTACACAAAATCCAACAGCAGCAGCAAAACCATCAGGCGCAAATCCTGCGCCTGCAGGAGCAGGCCGAAGAATGGCAGGAGCGCCAGCAGGAGCTTGCCCTTGCCTACGAAACCGAAATGCAGGGCGACGAGCAGCACATTCAGCTCGAACACTTGGGCGAAGCCGTGCACACGCTCGACGAAGAATACGCCGAGTTGCAAAGCGCGTTGGCCGACACGCAGGCACAAGGCCGCGAACAATACGCGCAGCTGCAAGCCGCGCAAACCAAGCTGCCGCAGCTTCAAGCCGCCACCCAAACCGCCCTGTTGCAGCAGCAGGAAGCCCTGCTCAACGCCAAACGCTTCCACCAAAACCTCACCGAACGCGGCGCGGATTTGGACGCGCTTGAAGCGTCTGCCAAAGAAGCAGGCCGTCTGAATATCCAAAACAGCCAAATCGCCGACACCGCCCGCCAAATCGAAGCCCTCGGCGCGGTCAACCTCGCCGCTCTGCAGGAACTTGAAGACGCACGCGAGCGCGACGGCTACTACCGCAGCCAAAGCGAAGACGTACAGTCGGCCATCGCCCTGTTGGAAGAAGCCATCGCCCAAATCGACGGCAAAACCAAAGAGCGTTTCAAAGCCACCTTCGACGCCGTCAACGAAAAAGTCCAAACCTTCTTCCCCACCCTCTTCGGCGGCGGCGAAGCCGCACTGCACATGATAGGCGACGATTTGCTCACCGCCGGCGTATCCATCATGGCGCGGCCGCCCGGCAAGAAAAACTCCACCATTCATCTGCTCTCCGGCGGCGAAAAAGCCCTCACCGCCATGAGCCTCGTGTTCGCCCTGTTCAGCCTCAACCCCGCGCCCTTCTGCCTTTTAGACGAAGTCGATGCCCCGCTGGACGATGCCAACACCGGCCGCTTTTGCAAGCTCGTCAAAGAAATGAGCGCGCAAACCCAGTTCCTCTACATCTCGCACAACCGCCTCACGATGGAAATGGCCGAACAGCTCGTCGGCGTAACCATGCAGGAAAAAGGCGTATCACGCATCGTGGCCGTCAATATCCAAGAAGCCCTGAAAATGGCCGAGAGCGCGTAGGGTGCATGGGCGCAAAAAGGCCGTCTGAAACCCCCGTTTCGGTTTTTCAGACGGCCTTTCTTTATCTGACTATGCTTTCAGACGGCCTTACGCCTTACTCTGCCTAAAAATCCAATCCAACACCGGCGCGATGTTGTAGGCGTATTTCCAAGTGGACGTATGCCCCGACGCGCCGCCGGCATTAGCTTCTGCTGCGGTTTTAAACACCGTGCCTTTGGCAAAGGCAACGAAATTCACATTGGCGTTTTGCGCGGCGATTTTGTCGAAGGCCGTCTGAAACTTGTCGGCCGGCCATTGCGCGTTCCAATCGTCGGCGCGGGCGACTTTCGCGCCGAAGGCGGCGAGTTTTTCGGTGATGGCGATTTCGCCCGGGTAGGCTTTGGCATCGTCCTGCGACACGGTAATCCACCATTTCACGTTTTTCATCTGCGGCGTGAGCAGCGCGGGATTCCATTGGCAGGCAACGAGATACGACGCGGCGAAAAAGTCGGGATATTTGATGTTCATGGCGATGGACATCATGCCGCCGCCCGACTGGCCGGTGGTGTACAGGCGATTGCCGTCTATCGGCAACTCGGTTTGCAAGTGTTTGATTAGGTTGATGGTAGCATCGAGATAGTTTGACGCGGTGCTGGTGTCGTCGACAATAATTTCGTCAAACTCGGGCGCGATGACAAAGCAGGGATGCTGCGCCTGAAACCCGGGCGACGCCCACGCAATCGCGCCGTTGCCCTGATAGAGCGGGGCTTTGACGATGGTGCCGGTTACGCCCGCGTCGTGCATAAACAGCACCAACGGATAGCGTTTGCCGTCTTCGATATTCTTCGGCGCAAACAGGTTGTAGCGCACGGTTTTGCCCGTTTGTTTGTCGGCGTATTCGCGCTGGACGAAGTCGTCGAATACTTCGTTGATCACAGCGGCCGTCTGAAACGTTTGCCCGCCGATATTCACTTCGGCCGACGCGGCCTTGAGCGTGGGCGCACTGTCGCCCTTGTCGCCCGCCTTGCCCGGGCCGTTTTTGGCGGGATCGGCATTGGCGGATTTGCCTGCGGGGCGGCCTTTTTTCACGGTAAGCAGCGCGCCATCGTCATACGGATTGAGCTGTACAATCACAAAACGGCCGCGCTCGGACGGCATGCCGTCGGCACTCTGCGCCACATAAACGCGCTCTACCGTGCGCCCCGCCACGCTGTATTGCGACGGCTCAAGCGCGGCGGCAGACACATCGTCGCGGTACTTCACCGCCACCGCCACCAGCCGCATCCCGTCGCCAAACACACGGGTTACGGCAGTGGCCGACTCAACAGCATTATCCGACGCGCCGCCCAACGCGGCACAGCCACCCACGGTAAACAACACGGTTGCACCGGCAGCGGACAATAAAAATTCACGGCGGGTAGGCATGGGAACTCCAATCGGTTCAAATGAGAAAGGCCGCCTTTTAGCACGCTTTGCGGCGTGCCTCAACCGCAGGCCGTCCGCCGGAGCGCAAACAGGAAAGGCCGTCTGAACAGCCGTTTCAGACGTCCTTTGCTCGCTCGGGCTGCGTCATGAGGCCGTCTGAAAGCAAGGTTTCAAAGAAATGAAACCGCATGCTTGCGGGTTCGGCCGTTTTCACGCCGTTGATGCTTCGCTTTCAGACGGACTCTGCGTGCCTCTGTAAAACAAATTCAAACAAAACTTATTAAAAACAATGCTAAACAAGTATAATCGCTATCGTTTTTCAACTTTAACCACCATCAAGGACATCCTTATGAAATACCCGAAAAGCCGTCCCACCCTGCTCGCGCTGGCGCTGATGCCGCTGTTTGCCTTTGCCGAAGACGAAGCCGTGTTGGACACCGTTACCGTCACCGGTACGAAATCCGCCTCCCTCAACCAGGGCTATTCCACCGCAGGCACTTACGCGCCGCTGGGCATCGGCATGACCCTGCGTGAAACGCCGCAAAGCGTGAGCGTAATGACCGCCAAGCAGATGGAAGACTGGAAGCTCGACAGCCTGCGCAAAGTGATGGAACAGACCAACGGCGTTACCGTGAAAAGCGGCAGCGGCGGCAGCGACCGCTACACCGGCCTGCACGCAAGAGGCATGGAAGTACGCAATTTCCAAATCGACGGCGTACCCATGCGCAGCTCCGGTTTCAGCAAAGATTCGTGGACGGGCTGGGGCGGCATCGACACCCGCTCGCTCGACCGCGTGGAAGTGTTGCGCGGCGCGTCGGCACTCTTGGGCGGCACGGGCGATCCCTCCGCGCAAGTGAGCCTGGTCCGCAAACGCCCCACCAAAGAACGCCAAGGCGAAATCGGCATCGAAGCGGGCAGCCACAGCCGCGCAGGCATCAGCGGCGACCTCTCAGGCCGTCTGAACGACAGCGGTTCGCTGCGCGGCCGCATCGTTACCGGATACGAACGCAGCGGCTACCAAACCGAAGACGCGAAAATGCGTAACAGCAGCCTGTATGCCGTAGCCGAATGGGATGCCGCGCCCGACACCACGCTTTCCGTTGGCACGCAGCTGCAACACCGCCGCGAAACCGACACCCCCATCTTCCTGCCCACCGCCTACGACAGCGAAGGCTATCCGCTCAAAGACGAAATCAGCCGCCGCGCCAACAACTCAACCGCAGACACATCCTACAAATACAGCAGCCGCAACGTGTTCGCCGAACTGCGCCACCGCTTCTCGCCCGACTGGAAAGGCAAACTCGAATACAACTGGATGCGGAACACCATACACGACCGCCAAGGCTACGCGGCGATGAAAACCGATCACGACAGCCGCGAAATCGACCTCATCGAAACCCGCGACGACGAAAAAACCACCAGCCACAGCTTCGTCGCCTCGGTTGACGGCAAATACAGCCTCCTCGGCCGCAAACACGACATCATGGCCGGCATCAGCGGCTTTCACACCAAAACCCGCGACCCCGCAAGCTTCGCCCGCTACGACAACGCCTTCGGCCTGCACGACTTTCTAAACAACCGCAGCCTGCGCCCGGCCAACCCCGTACCCGACGCGGAATACACCGTTGACGACGACATCCGCGCCCGCCAAATCGGCGGCTACTTCGCCACCCGCTTCCGCCCCGTCGAACGCCTCGCCCTCATCGGCGGCGCGCGCTACAGCCGCATCACCATGCAAAAAGCCGAACACGTCGCAGGCACAAGCGAAAAAGTCAGCCGCAGCAAAGCCACACCCTACATCGGTGCCGTATTCGACCTGAACGAAAACCTCTCCGCCTACACCAGCTACGGCACATCGTTCGAACCCGTGTTCGAGCGCGGCCAAGACGGGCGTTTCCTCAAACCCACCACCGGCCGCAACGTCGAAATCGGCCTCAAAGGCGAATTTTCCGACCAACGCCTCAACGCCTCCGCCGCCTTCTTCGACACCCGCAAAAACGGCATGGCCAAATACGTAGAAAGCGGCGACTACTACGTTTCCGAAGACAACATCCGCACACGCGGCTTCGAGGCCGAAATCTCCGGCCGCATCCGCGACAACTGGTCGGCCAACGCAGGCTACACCCTGCAAAACCGCAAAGGCGGCGAAGACTCCTACGAAGCCGACCTGCCGCGCCACCAGATCAAACTCGCCACCACCTATGATCTGAACGAGCGCCTCACCCTCGGCGGCAGCCTGCGCTGGCAGAGTAAAACCAGCAACATCAACAAAAGCGCACTCAACGACGAAACCGACCCCGCCGCCCTCGAACGCGCCCGCCGCTCCGCCACCCAAAAAGCCTACACCCTGGTTGACCTGATGGCCGCCTACCGCATCGGCAAAAACGCCGAAGCCACGTTAAACGTGAACAACGTGTTCAACACCCGCTACCGTACCCTATCCACATTCCTCGCCTACGGCGAAGCGCGCAGCGCAGTGTTGGGCTTCAAATACCGCTTTTAAAAAGCGGCAAAAGGCCGTCTGAAAAACCTTTCAGACGGCCTTTTCATACGTAGGTTGGGTCAAGACCCAACAAGCCTTAAAATCCTAACAGCCACGTAGGTCGGGCATCCCGCCCGACCCCCGCTTTTAAAACCACCGAAAGAAAGGCACACCCATGTCCCTCAACCCCGTCTACCTCTGGAACCCGCAAAACTTTCCCGATCCGCAGGCCATGCTGCCCGACGGCTTCGACACGGCGCACCGCATCGTCTCCGAATGGGCCGGCCAACCCCTGCCGCAAGGCGCGGACACAAGCGCGTTTGACAAACTGGCCGGATACATCGCCGAAGCCGCCCGCAGCGGCAAAGCCTCGGCCGGCTTCAAAGCCGCTTACGCCGATATAGGAACCCAAGTGGCCGAACAACTGAAAAGCCGCGCCGTACTCGAACTGTACGAACATTATCTGGAGCTGATGCCGATACTGACCTGCCGCAGCGAAAGCCTCGCCCTCGTGCTGTACGACGCCAACGGCTACCTGCTGCTGCCCGACGGCCGGGAATACCCCGACCAAGAAACCCAAGACGAAATCACGGCATACTGGCGGCAGCGCGAAGCCGAAGAACAAAAATGGCGGCAGGAAAACAGGGGCCTGCCGAAGAACATCAAAGACTTCTACAAATACTTCCGCCCCAAAGTAGACGAACTGATGGCGCGCCACGGCTTCGAATATGCACCGCAACTGTTCAATCCGGCAGCATACGGACGCAAAAAAATGGAGCCTGATCTCATCATTTACGCCAAACCGACGGCAACCGGCCAGCAGACGATATACATCGACTACGAAGATATTTACAAAGACGGCGAATACAGCGGCCTAGGGTTGGGCTGGTATCTTTCCGACGAAACCGTGGAGCGGATTTACCTGCACGAGCTGGACAATATTCATCCGCGTTACGGACAAACCGAGAAAAAACAATTGATTAGGGGAGGAGTGGTCGATATGGAATACTACCTGACCCAAATGTGGTACCACACCGGCCCGTCAGTCAGCTACAAAACTGAAACCGAGATAGAGGCGCTGCTGGCCTATTGGGACCAGAAGCTGCGGGAAGTGGCGTGGATTGATACCTACGACGATGTGGAAGCCTATATTGCCGCCAATTTGGAAGAAATCGGCAGGCTGCACCTCCGTATCGTGATTTCCTACCTGCGCGGAGTAAAAGACCTCATCGCCGAAAAAGAAGAGTGGTTGCGGACTTATCAGATGGTCGGCAGGGAAGAGGAACTGCTGGAAAAATCGGTTTCCTATCTGATAAACAAACAGAAGGAAGAAAGTTAGACGCAGGGGCATACGTTGCCCCTTTTTAAAACCACCGAAAGAAAGGCACACCCATGTCCCTCAACCCCGTCTACCTTTGGAACCCGCAAAACTTCCCCGACCCGCAAGCCATGCTGCCCGACGGCTTCGACGCGGCATACCGCATCGTCTCCGAATGGGCCGACCAACCCCTGCCGCAAGGCGCGGACACAAGCGCGTTTGACAAACTGGCCGGATACATCGCCGAAGCCGCCCGCAGCGGCAAAGCCTCGCCCGACTTCAAAGCCGCTTACGCCGATATAGCCGCGTAGGTCGGGCATTCATGCCCGACGCGCTCCCGTTTGTGTTCCATTTGTCGGGCATAAATGCCCGACCTACCGCACCCCGCTTTCAGGCTGCCCTGATGCCGTCTGAAAAAGCCCAAAAGCCAGCCTGAAACCCCACCCCACCTTCCCCACAGGCAATCTCCCATGAAAAAAACCCTCCTCCCCCTCCTCCTCGCCCTATCCCTCCCCGCCCCCGCCGACCCCATCGACGACTTCGCCCAAGACGAGCTTGAGCGGCAAAAAATCCCCGGCCTTGCCGTCGGCATCTACCGCAACGGTAACATCGTCAAACAACAAGGCTACGGGCTGGCGAATGTCGAACACCAAATCCCCGTATCCGCCGACACCGTGTTTCAGACGGCCTCCATCGGCAAAATGTTCGCCGCCGCCGCCGTGATGCTGCTGGTGGAAGACGGCAAAATCCGCCTTGACCAATCCGTGCGCGCCTACCTGCCCGAAGCCCCCAAAAGCTGGCAGCCGATTACCATTCGCCACCTGCTCAACCACACCGGCGGCATCGGCAACACCGAAACCGACTGGCAGCAAAACAGCAGCGAAAAACACATGCTGCGCCGCATCTACGCCGCCCCGCTGCAATTCAAACCCGGCAGCCGCTGGGCATACAGCAACAACGGCTACGCCGTGCTCGGCGCCGTCATCACCCGCGTTTCCGGCAAACACTACGGCGAAATCCTGCAAGAACGCGTGTTCGCCCCGCTGGGCATGACCTCCGCCCGCGTCATCAGCGAGCGCGACATCGTCCCCCACCGCGCCGCAGGTTATGAGCTTGACGACGCCGACGGCAGCCTGAAAAACCAAGAATGGGTCGCCCCCTATCACAACCAAACCGCCGACGGCTCGCTCTACCTCTCGCTCAACGACTACCGCCGCTGGCTCGCCGCCGTAGAAGCCCGCCAAATCCTCAAGCCCGAATCCTGGCGCGAAATCTTCACCCCCGCCCGCCTCAACAACGGCGACACCTACCCCTACGGCTTCGGCTGGTCGCTCGTGCCCGCCCCCGACGGCAGCCCCATGAGCGGCCACCCCGGCGCATGGCAGGGCTTCAGCACCGAGCTGCGCCGCTACGAAGGCGACGGCACCGCCATCGTCGTCCTCACCAACCTTGCCGGCGTCGATACCGAAACCATCATCGAAGGCATCGCCGCGCGCACCAACCCGCGCTACCAAAAAACCCACGCCCCCATCGCCGACCAGCATCCCGCCCTCACCCGCGACTTCGAGCGCGTCCTGCTGCTCGTCAAACAAGGCAAACCGCACCCCGCCGTGCCCAAAGGCCGTCTGAAAGACCTGCACGCCAAATTCGCCGACGCAGGCAAGTGCCAAGCCCAGCCCACCCGCCACCAAAACAACGGCGACATCCAAGAGCGAGACTACCGCGTTATCTGCGAACGCCGCAGCTTTGAAGGCAACGCCGATTTTGTTAAGGGAAAAACGGTGAGATTGTGGTTGGAAGAGACGGGGGACGATAAAGCGCAGGGGCAATAGGCAGCCTGAAAACATTTTTAGTTTCGCCCCAGCCTGCTGCACTGATTTTCAGGCTGCCTTCACACAGCGCGGCTTGATTCCCGCTGCCGACAGCTTGGCGCGCGGCGAGTATTACCGCTGGCTGTGCTTCGCCATCAATCTGGAATACGCCGTGTTTGACCGTCTGAACAACGCGCCAAACGATGAAGAACACCGAAAATCCATCGGCTACGGCGATTTTGACACCGCGTTTGGCGCATTGCGTGCGCATCTGGCGCAGCATGATTACATCGTCGGCGGGCAATTTTCCGCGCTGGACCTCTACTACACCATGCTGCTGGTGCAGTTCACCCGTGTGAAACCCGTGGAAGGCATTGCCTGCGACGTGTTTGATGCCTACATCGCACGGCACACCGCCCGCGCTGCATTTGGCGAAACCATGGCTTGGACGGGGGAAGAGATGGCGAAAATGGGGATCGCGCAGTAAAACAAGTAAAGCAAAGGCAGCCTGAAAAGCGGAATTTAGCTTTTCAGGCTGCCTTTTTGCTATGCCAACTGGCGATATTCAACCTTAAAAATCAACCATTTCAACTATAATCGCTGCACGAACAACCCAAACACAGCCTGAAAGGAACAACCTATGCCCGCCGTCCGTCTCTACCACCCGCTGAACACGCTCAAACCCTTTGGCGACAACATCTGGATTGCCGACGGCGGCGAAATCCGCATGGCGTTTCCGCTCGGCGTCAAAATCCCGTTCAGCACGCGCATGACCGTGGTGCGGCTCTCGGACGGCGGTTTGTGGTGCCACTCGCCCATCGCCCCCACGCCCGAGTTGTTCGCGCAAATCGACGCGTTGGGCGAAGTAAGGCATTTGGTCTCGCCCAACAAAATCCACTACGCCCACATTAGCGCATGGCAGGCGCGCTATCCGCAGGCACTGGTGTGGGCAAGTGCTGGCGTGCGCGAACGGGCGGCGGCGCAGGGCATCGCCGTGGCGTTTGACGACGATTTGGGCGATGCCGCACCAAGCGCATGGGCAGACGATTTGGCGCAAATGCCGTTTTCAGGCAGCCGCGTGATGACCGAAACCGTGTTTTTCCACCGCGCCAGCCGCACGCTGATTCTGACCGACCTGATTGAAAACTTTGAAACCGCGCGCTTTCCCAGGGGCTGTTGACATTCAGCTTGCGAGACGGTTTTTTGAGTAAAAAATGCCCGAATGCAAGGAAAAAAGCGCAGCAAGGTTAGACACCTTGCGAGCATTTTTGACGCGGCAGGCGGGTATTTTTTGCCAAAAACACCGCCGCAAGGCTGATTGTCAGCAGCCCCTAACCGTTTTTGGGCGGGCGTGATGAAACTGGCGGGCATCGCCGACCCCGACGGCAAAACCCCCGCCGATTGGCGCGCCACCTTCAGCGACAAAGCCGCCGCCCGCGCCTGTCTGGCGCAAATGCTGGCATGGCAGCCTGAAAAAATCATTCTGGCGCACGGACGCTGCTACGGGTGCGATGCCGTCGCCGAGTTGGAACGGGCGTTTCGCTGGTTATGCTAGGCTGAAAGTGGCCGTCTGAAAGGGTTGAGGCCGTCTGAATCCATGTTCAGACGGCCTTGAGTTTTTTCAGGTTGCTTGGGGATGCTGCGGCAGCCTGAAAATCAGTTGTCCAGCAACACGCGCAGCATCCAGGCGTTTTTTTCGTGGGTCTGCATGCGGGTGGTTAGGAGGTCGGCGGTGGGTTCGTCGTTGGCTTCGTCGACGACGGGAAACAGCTCGCGGCAGGTGCGCACCACGGCTTCCTGCCCTTCGACCAGCTCGCGGATCATGGTTTTGGCGTCGTTGCGGCTGTTGCCTTCGGGTATCGAGGCGAGCTTGGCAAACTCGCCGTACGAGCCGGGCGCCAGTTCGCCCAAGGCTCGGATGCGCTCGGCCACTTCGTCCACCGCCAGCGCCAGCTCGTTGTATTGCTGCTCGAACATAGCGTGCAGGCTGTGGAACATCGGCCCGCGCACGTTCCAGTGGTAGTTGTGGGTTTTCAGGTAAAGGGTGTAGGTGTCGGCCAGTACTTTGGACAGGCCGGCGGCAATGGCTTGGCGTTGCGAATCGGTCATGCCGATGTTGATGCTCATGGGGCTTTCCTTTCAGGTTAAGGATTAAAAAGGGTTTTTCGGGAATGTGAAACCCGTCGGCATCATACCACAAATGAGAATACCGATAAATTACATAACTTGACACCCTGTCGCCCAAACGGCCGCTTGCATCACGCGGGGAAAACACGAAATCATCCGAAAGGCCGTCTGAAAACTGTTTTTCAGACGGCCTGACCGCTTTCAGACGGCCTATAATCGCGCTTTCCCAAACCGTCCCGTCAAAGGAAAACCCCATGACCCCCTTGGCCAAAGGCGTTGCCCTGTGCCTGCTTTCGCAAATCCTGTTTGCCGTGCTTTACCTGTTCAGCCACTGGATGCGGCCGATAAGCGGCACCGGCGTGTTCGCGCTGCGGATGCCCGCGATGGCGGCGGGGCTGTGGCTGATGGCGCTTTACGCCGTCGGCGCGCGCGTGATGGCGTCTTTCGCCCTGCGCCTGTGGCGCGGCGGCTGGAAAACGCAACTGCTGTTTCTAATCGGAACTGTCGACGTCGGCAGCCAGTTTTGGCTGTTTATGTGGGCACCGGTCAACGGCGAGGGCGTGAACGTGGCGACGGGCTATTTCCTCTTTCCGCTGGTGATGGTGCTGGTCGGTCGGCTGTGGCGCAAGGAGCGGCTCGGCCGCCTGCAAACCGCCGCCCTCGCCTGCGCGGCCGCGGGTGTGGCGCACGAATTGTGGGAGGCGGGGTCGTTTTCGTGGGCGACACTGTGGGTGTGCGGCCTCTATCCCGTGTATTACGTCAGCCGCGTGGCGATGAAAACGCCCGCTTTGCAGGGGCTGACGCTGGATTTGACGCTGCTGACACCGTTTGCCCTGTGGCTGCTGGCGCCGGGAAACATGCCCGCGCTGGTGGCCGCCGAACTGCGCTATTGGCCGCCGAACTGCGCTACTGGCTGTTGGTGCCGCTCCTGGGGCTGTTCAGCGCACTGTCGATGTCGGCCAGCCTGAAAGCGGGGCAGCTTCTGCCCGTGAGCCTGTTCGGCATGTTGAGCTACGTCGAACCTGCCCTGCTCTTTCTCGCCGCCGTGCTGGTGCTGCACACGCCCGTGCCGCCCTCGTCCTACATCACCTACGGCCTGATTTGGGCGGGACTGCTCCTGCTGGCGGCACACGGCTGGAACAGTTTCAGACAGCCTCCCGTGCAGGCATAAGGCCGTCTGAAAGCCGATACGGCGGCAAAGGCAAACGAAAGGCCGTCTGAAACCCAGAAAACGGGCTTTCAGACGGCCTTTTGCCTCTCCAACCTGCCGACGGTCGGTTGCCGGGATGCAGCGAGGCGGACGGATTACCGATACGGATACAGCCAGTTTAAGCGTAGCGCGCTTACGGTTTAAAGGCCGTCTGAAACCGATTAGGGATTTTCAGACGGCCTCTGTGATACGGAGTTTAATCAGGGAATTTGTCGGGGTATTTGGGTTTCCAGTTGTCGACAATATTCATGACAAAATCACGATGCTCTGGGTGAAGTTCAATAAAACGCAGACAGGCTTCTTTGGCATAGCGGAAAAATTGGCGTTCGGTCAGATATACCCTATGGTCTTCATCATCATAACAAACAGCAAAACATACTAAGCCATTATGAAAATGCATCTCCTGATAAGGACTTTCCCAATCTGGATAATATCCGTAACAACCTTCAATAGAAAAATCACCATATTGCTGCATTAGTTTCTGTATAGCTTGTAAAAAATATCCATCCAAATAGATACGATTAAGGTATTCTATAATGGTAATTTCTAAAAAACTGGGCATTTCATTAAACTCAATAAGTTTATAGTTTAATATATTTGTTTTTTTATAAGTAAGTTTATTCTGGATGAACATTTTCAATTACTCCTGTTTTTAATTTTGTTCTTGGATTAATCCCCATATACATTATGAATTTAATTCCATTAAACTCTACATTATGCATATAGCCTACTTTGTTCATTGCTTCTTCATACCCTTTCTCAGCCGCTTTCTTCGCCATCTCAAACATTTCCTTGTCCGAATACTTTGCAGGATCGTAAACGGTTTTGAGGCTTGATGTCTATTTATTCAGACAAAAATTTCCAAGAGTTCTCCACAACAAATAATTCTCTCTCTATTCCGATTCTCTTCATACTCTTTGTATACCTCATCAAGATATTCAAAAAAACTTAAATTAGTACACCTCACTTTTTCTATGTTTTCATTATAATGATATACTAAATTATTCATTTTTTTTTGTTATTAAGAAATAGTATTGAGTTTCACCCTCTAAAGAAAAGCAAAATATTTTTCCTAAAAAATCAAATGCACCAATACCTTGTAATTCATCAAACAGTTTCGCCTGAAACATAATTTGCGTACGCACACTCCAATAGGATCGATATAAAATGATGGGATCGTCATTCAAACCCCCCCCTGAGCATCTTCCGGCTAACAGCATAAAATCTCTAAATTCTCCATTTATACTGACATTGTATAGCGCTTCAATCTTCTTAAGCTCATATTCAGTATAGCCAACTACATTACCCAGTTCAGATTGACGTTGTTTGATTAAGTTCATTACTCTGCTATTGTCCATTATGGATTCACTCCTGTTGTTCCATGATAAATAGTTATATCCATATCAGGGTTTTGCATACCCAATCTACTAATGGGAACACCTCCTTTTTCTCCTTGACATCGTTCGCAAACACCCGCACTACTTTTTGATGTATTTTGTGCAGAAATTTCTACTTTGGCGTTACTTCCGCCGTAAACAACTATAGGTTGGAAAACGATCTAACAAACCAGACTCCGGATCAACCTGAAAGTTAGGGCTAAAGCCAGCCTATGCTTAGCTTATTTAGACAAAGATTTCCAAGAGTTCGCCACGGCAGATAACATGCTCTTTTTTAGATTCTTCTTCATACATATGATCTAGATACTCGAAAAGAGTCAAGCACGTACATTCAACGCTTTCTTCATTTTCATCATAGCAATAAACTAAATTATCGTTATGTTCTGTAATCAGATAGTAATATCTACTCTCATTTTCCCAAGAAAAACAGAATGTTTTAGCACTTTTTCCTACATATTTATATGCTCTTGCATTTAGCAAGAAATCCAGAAGTTTTATTTGGAATAATATTTGCGTTCTAACATCCCATGCTGGCCTATATAGGATAATTGGGTCATCACCAACGACTCCTCCTGAGCAACGGCCAGCTAACAGCATAAATTCCCGAAATTGCCCTTGTATATTGATATTGTATAAAGATTCAATTTTTTTTAATTCATGAATACTGTAACCAATAACATAAGGATTATTATCTACCAGTTTTTGTAACGTGCTGATAAATTTGTAGCTACTCATTAAGGGTTCACTCCCGTTGATCCGTGGTAAAAAGTTATATCCATTTCTTGATTTAGCTTACCCAGTATACTGATGGGTGTCTCACCTTTTGCACCTCTGCAATATTCGCAAGCTCCCAGCTTATCGCGAGATGTATTTTGTACAGCAATCTCTACCTTAGCATTAGTACCACCATAGGTTTCATTAATGTGGCTAGCTAATTTTATTTCAGCATGATTGAAGTTTTCAGCAGATTTTTTACCATTTTCTGCTGTACCAAGCGAACCACTATCACGCCTAATAACTTCATATTCAACATTATTTATTGTTACTTCATCAGGAGAATTACCTTTCCAACTTGAGCCACTAACACCCAAATAATGCTTGGTTTCTCCATTAATAGTTACTCGCGCAGCAGCAATACTAATATCTCTAGTATTATTTGAAGCCACCCAAAAAGTTAATTCATGCCTTAAAGCATCCACATCAATAGATGTTCCTTTAACCTCAGAAAGCCCTTTAACACGAATATTAGGCACATTGGTTTCAAAATAGTCTCCATCGCGCGGATGCCCTCCATCATGGTTTCCCAATCCATTACCAGCGCCATTGCCACCGTTATTGCCACTCAAACCATCGTTATGGATGCCGCCCGCACCGCCGTAGTTTCCTGACGGATTGCCGCTGCTGCTGTTGCCGCCGTTGTGGCTGCCGTGTCCTGCCGACGGGCGGCTGCCGTAATGGCCGCCGTGGGTGTACGGGATACCGGGTCTGCGGTTCGGCAGTGCGGTGTGGCCGCCGGAGTGGCCGGGATGCAGGGAGGCGGACGGATTGCCGATGCGGATACAGACGGTTTAAGCGTAGCGCGCTTACGGTTTAAAGGCCGTCTGAAACCGATTGGGGATTTTCAGACGGCCTCTGTGATACGGAGTTTAATCAGGGAATTTGTCGGGGTATTTGGGTTTCCAGTTGTCGACAATATTCATGACAAAATCACGATGCTCTGGGTGAAGTTCGATAAAACGCAGACAGGCTTCTTTGGCATATCGGAAGAATTGGCGTTCGGTAATATCAACCCAATCCCCTTCATCATCACAGTTATCAATTCGTATCATACCCTCTTCAAAATGGTATTTTGAAGAAGGGTCATTCCAATCAGGATAATTAGCAGAAGTGTATTCATGTGCATAACTATCATAATTTTTCATAATATTCACAATAAGATCTAAAAAGTCACCAAAAAAATATGCATGATTAAAAAGTTGCGATGCAGCTTCTTCTTTAGGATCATTACTAATTCTATTTTTAGGAAATAGAAAATCAACTTTATCTTGTTCCCTCCCAAATGGCACATAACAATTATTTTTTTGTAGGAAAGACATGTTTTATTACTCCTGTATTTTGTTTAATGCCAAAATCATCTTTTTATATAATCCATATAACCATAAAAGTCTATCCCATTAAACTCCGAAGAAAACTCCTGCTTATTCATCCGCATAGTTTCTTCATATTTTTTTAATGCAGCTTGTTTACCCATCTCTACCATTTGCTCATCGGAAATTTTAGCAGGATCATAAACTGTTTTTGGAATTTTAATATCTTTATATCCAACAACCTCCTTCTTATGATTGTAGATTGGAACCCTATAATAAATATGAGAAATACCATCTATATCCGATAATTCTTTTCTACTAATTAGATCTTCAACGGTCATTTTCCCATGGGGGTCGAGTGCCGCCAGTCTTTCCAGCTCTTTCATAAAGTTATCCTGATTGTGCCCGCCTTTGATACCGTTTCTATCGACACCATCCACATTGGCCAGATGGCGTTCCAAATCAGGGTTAAACCTAATATCGGGCGGCGGCGGGGGAGTGCCCTTGCCATCGCCACCCTTGCCGCCATTGCCTGCTCCGTCTCCGTTGAAACTACCGCCAGAACCATCGTTATGGATGCTGACTGTGCCGTTGTAGTTTCCTGACGGATTGCCACCGTTGTGGCTGCCGTGTCCCGCCGACGGGCGGCTGCCGTAATGGCCGCCGTGGGTGTGCGGGATACCGGGTCTGCGGTTCGGCAGTGCGGTGTGGCCGCCGGAGTGGCCGGGATGCAGGGAGGCGGACGGATTGCCGTGCGGGTTGCCGCTGCTGTGTGGGTTACTGCCGTGCGGCTTGCTGTGGTTTTCGCCATGCGGGCTGCCGCGGTTCGGGTGCGGGTTGCCGCCGTGGGGCGACCCCGATCCGCCGTGCGGTATGTCGCCGTGCGGGCTTCTGCCTTTTCCGGCATGGGGAATTTTGCCTTTGCCGAAGCGGCCGGGCACAACATTGGCGGCTGTTTCGGTACCGGCAAGGGCAAGGGCGACATAGGCCTGTTTTTCGGCGTCGCTGCCTGCCCAGTTGTTCATGTCGTTTTTGACTTGCCCGATTTGATTGCCGATGCTCTGCGATACATCGTCGGGAACGACGGTATTCCATGCAGCTCCGAAGAGCGGATTGATGCCTGAGGCATCGCCGGCATAGTTGGCAATGTGGTTAAAGCCGCGCAGGGCTGCGGCCGTTTTGTTTGCCGTATTGCCTTTCCAGCTGAGGGTGGGATCAAACGGGCGGAAGATAAGGTCTATTTCCCTTGTTCCAGACTCTATCAGCTTCTGCCCCTGCTCCGATTCGTACCGTTCCAGCCGGTTTAATCCCTGACTGACTGCCTGTACATATTCGTCGGGATGTTTGCGTGTGAGGCTTGCGCCTTTCGCTACGGCAAGCGCTTCGGGCGGCATGCCGTAGCCCATTTTAATCAGGTCGTCATAAGAGAAGCCTAATTTGACACCGTCGATGTGATAGTCGCGGAGCAGTCTTTCCGCTTGGGCAACACCCCTTGCCGCTGCTGCCGCATCAGCCTCTGCGCGCATGCCATCGGGCAGGGCGTTTTCCGTCTGCTCCCGCCGTTTCTCCGCGCCTAGCCCCGGCTCGACCGAGGGCTGGCAGGCGCCGGCAAAACAGGGGGCTTTTTCGGGCTCGACCAGGCGGCTGCGGCTGGCTGTACCGCTGACGGAGTAGCTGTAAACATCGCGCGCGCCTGTGGGGGCGGGATAGCCGCCGCCCGCTGCACCGTCGTAGCCATCGGCAGGATGCACCATTGAGCCGCTGATGCTGTACACATAGTTGGCTGCGCCGTAGCCGTCGGCCGCAGCCGCTCCTTTATTCCCGCCGTTGCGCACCGCGCTATGGTCAAACGGGGAGTGATCCTGCCAGGGATGGCTGCGGAAGCGGGTTTCGTAGCCGTAGTGGCCGCCGAAGCTGACATACTCGGTCTCGATATTCCCCGCCCGCATGGAAGATGAGGCAATAATGCCGAGATTGCCGTGGCGCTCTCTCACGTTGCCGCGTGCGCCGCCGAACAGGTGGTTTTTTCCGCCCGGTTCGTAGCTTTTTTTATCGACGAGTTTGAGTATGGCGGGATCGGTTGCCAACGGCTGTGCCGTTGCCTGCGCGGCTGCGCCGAACAGGGCGGAGGCTGCAAGCAGGATGGCGGCCAGTTTTTGTTTAAGGGCGGTTTTCATCATTTGTCTCCCGTTTGCGCAGGGTGGCATTGTCGGCTGCGCCTGTGCCTTCGGCCGCGTCTTCTGCTTTCGCATTCTGCGGATAGGACGGGGGGGTGCCGTTTTCGTACTTGCCGTAGGGGGTGATGTCGGAGAAGCCGACCATCAGGCCGTCTGAAGCTTTGACGTTTTTCTTCACGCTGTACGGCCCCATCCACAGGGTGTATTTCTCCTGATAGGCGGCTTCGTAGGCGGAAGTTTTCGGGGGAATGACGATGCGGCCGGTTTTTCTGTCGACGGCAAAATATTCGAGCTTGGTTTGCGCGCGCAGGGTTTCGGCGTTGTAGAGGTGCAGTTCGGTGCGGCTGCGGATGGTGCCGAATACGTCGACATTGACGAATACGTCGGTGTCTGCCGCTTCGGCGGGGACGATATCGAGGCCGCGCAGGAAAAAGACGGTCTGCACGAGGCCGCTGAGGTAGGCGGCATCGCGCGGGTTGGTGGTGAGGGTTTCGTTGCGGTAGCCGCCCAAGCCGTTGATGCCGAGGCCGAGGTTGCCGCTGCTGCCGGCGCCGCGCGAGCGGGTGAGGCTGTGTGCGGGGGCGTTGAGCACGGAAAGGGAACGGGTGGTGCTGTCAAGGCCGCTTGCCGAAGTGTCGGCGCGGGTTTGGTAGCTCGGATAGGTGTGGTCGGTGCGGGTGTCGGGGCTGTTGGCGTATTCGCCGCGTATCAGGGCGTCGATGGAATATCTGCCGCCGGTCATGCTGCCCGAGCCCTGGTCACCCATGGCGGAGATGTGGACGGCCGTCCTGCGTCCCTGCAATGCGGCGAGATCCATTTCTTTTACCGCCGCACGGGCGGAGGCGGCGACCAGCTCTTGCTCGACGGCAAAGCGTTTGCCGCCGCCGTGGGCGGGAATGCCGGTGAGTGTGCCGCAGGCGGAGAGCAGCAGGGAAGCTGCGGCGGAAAGCAAAAGTTTGCAGTGCATTTTTTATCCTTTACAAATAAATCTGTTGTGTAATTCTTTAGGCAGAAACGTATCGTTTTTAGTAAAGATTCGGATTCTATTTATTCCGTATGGGTTTGTAAACGGAATAATTAAAGGCCGTCTGAAACCCCGAAAACGGGCTTTCAGACGGCCTTTTGCCTTTATGCCGCGCCGCAGAAGGGCTAAAATGCGCGCTTTTTGCAACTTACGCACGAGAGCCCGCCGCCATGAGCAAAACCGTCCATTATCTGAAAGACTACCAAGCCCCCGCCCATTCCGTTTCGCAAACCGATTTAACCTTCGACATCGGCGACGATTACACCGAAATCACCGCCCGCCTGTCCGTGCACACCGAACGCGCGGGTGCGCCGCTGGTGCTCGACGGCTCGGCCGAACTCGTTTCCTTCAAAATCAACGGCGCGGATGCCGCCTATGTTCTCGAAAACGAAAAGCTAACCGTCACCGCGCCGCCTGCGGGCAGCTTCACCGTGGAAACCGTTACCCGCGTGCGGCCGTCTGAAAACAAAACCCTGATGGGTCTGTATGAAAGCGGCGGCAATCTTTACACACAATGCGAGCCCGAGGGCTTCCGCAAAATCACGTTTTACCCCGACCGTCCCGACGTGATGGCGGCGTTTACCACCACCATTGCCGCCGATAAAAAACGCTATCCCGTGCTACTGTCCAACGGCAACAAAACCGACGGCGGCGAGCTTGCAGACGGCCGCCATTGGGCAAAATGGCAAGACCCGTTTAAAAAACCGAGCTATCTTTTCGCTTTGGTTGCGGGCGACTTGGTCTGCACGGCCGACCGTTTCGTTACCCGCAGCGGCCGCGAAGTGGCGATTGAGTTTTTCACCCGCAAGGAAGACGCAGGCAAGGTGGGCTTCGGCATCGAGTCACTGAAACACGCGATGAAGTGGGACGA
The DNA here is from genome assembly GCF_044772855.1 of Neisseria sp. 23W00296. Lineage (NCBI taxonomy): Bacteria > Pseudomonadati > Pseudomonadota > Betaproteobacteria > Neisseriales > Neisseriaceae > Neisseria > Neisseria sp. 23W00296. The sequence goes on from NZ_CP173024.1 coordinate 2,007,806, forward strand.
AACGCGCTTCGGCCTCGAATACGATTTGGACATCTACATGGTTGTAGCCGTGGGCGACTTCAACATGGGTGCGATGGAAAACAAGGGCTTGAACATTTTTAATACGTCCTGCGTTTTGGCCGACAGCCGCACCGCCACCGATGCCGACTTCGAGCGCGTCGAAGCCGTGATTGCCCACGAGTATTTCCACAACTGGACGGGCAACCGCGTAACCTGCCGCGACTGGTTCCAGCTCTCGCTGAAAGAGGGGCTGACGGTGTTCCGCGACCAAGAGTTTTCCGCCGACCGTGCAAGCCGCGCCGTGCGCCGCATCGAAAACATTTCCCGCCTGCGGACGTTCCAGTTTTCCGAAGACGCGGGGCCGATGGCGCATCCGGTGCGCCCCGCCAGCTATGAGGACATGAACAATTTCTACACTATGACCGTGTATGAAAAAGGCGCGGAAGTGGTGCGCATGTATCACACCTTCCTCGGCGAAGAAGGCTTCCAAAAAGGCATGCAGCTCTATTTCCGACGCCACGACGGCCAAGCCGTTACCTGCGACGATTTCCGCGCCGCGATGGCCGATGCCAACGGCTTCGATTTCGAGCAGTTCGCCCTCTGGTACAGCCAGGCAGGCACGCCGACGCTCGATATCACAGGCCGTCTGAAAGACGGAAACTTCGTGCTCACGGTCAAACAAACCGTGCCGCCCACGCCCGACATGACCGACAAACAGCCCATGCAGATGCCGCTCAAAGTCGGCCTGCTCGACAGCGCGGGCAAGTCCCTGACCTTCACATACGGCGGCAAAACCCTGACCGAGGCCGTCTTAACCGTCAGCCGCGCCGAAGAAGAATTCGTCCTCGGCGGCGCGGACACCGCAGCCGTACCCTCGCTCGTGCGCGGCCTCTCCGCCCCCGTCCACCTGCGCTACCCCTACAGCGATGCCGACCTCGGCCTGCTGCTCTCTTTCGACCCCGACCCCTTCGCCCGCTGGGAAGCCGGACAAACCCTGTTCCGCCGCGCCGTGGCCGCCAACATCGACGCCCTCGCCGAAAACCGCCCGCTGCCCGCGCACACCGCCCTGCTCGAAGCCGTCGGCCGCGTACTCGCCGCCGACATCGACCCCGCCTTCCGCACCATCCTGCTGGCCGTACCCGCCGAAGCCGAGCTGTGGGCGGACATGGAAAACATCGATCCCCTGCGCGTCCACCACGCCCGCGAAGCCCTGCTCGACCTGATTGCCACCGCCTTCCAAAACGAGTTCGCCGCCCTCAACCAAAAAGCCCGCGCGCAGGAAGAACAGTGCCCCAACCCCTACGAATACGCGCCCGAACCCGCAGGCTGGCGCGCCCTGCGCAACGTCTGCCGCGCCTTCATCCTGCGCGCCGACCCCGCGCATATCGCACAAGTGGCGCAAAACTATCCCGAAATGGCAAAAAACATGACTCACGAATGGGGCATCCTCAGTGCCGCCAACCACAACCCCAGCCCCCTGCGCGGCACCCTGCTCGACAACTTCGCCGCCAAGTTCGCCGACCAGCCGCTGGCGATGGACAAATACTTCTCGCTGATCGCCGCCTCGCGCCGCGCCGACACCCCCGCGCAGATTCAGACGGCCTTGCAGCACCCCGGCTTCAACGCGCAAAACCCCAACAAAGTGCGCGCCCTCATCGGCGGCTTCACCCGCAACATCCCGCACTTCCACTCCGCCGACGGCTCGGGCTACCGCTTTTTGGCCGACAAAATCATTGAAACCGACCGCTTCAACCCCTCGCTGGCCGCCGGCCTCGCCCGCGCCTTCAACATCTGCCGCCGCCTCGAACCCGCGCGTCAGGCTCTGATGCGCGGCGAACTCGAACGCATCGCCGCCGTGGCAAACCTGTCGTCGGAAACCGGCGAAATCGTCGGCAAAATCCGTTTGAGTTTGGACAAATAGCTTGGACAAATAAGACACAGAGGCTTTGCCGTGCCGAAAGGCCGTCTGAAAACAAAAAAGCAGCCCGTAAAGGCTGCTTTCTCTGTGGCGCGTTACTCAGTGATCCGACGCTTCCGCCGCGCCGATGCCTGTCATCGAGCGCACGTATTGGGCGTCGAAACCGGCTTTGTCCTGCGCGGCCTGCTCGGATTTGTCGAGCACGGAAACTATCCACGACACGACAAAGGCCAGCGGGATGGTAAACAGCGCGGGGTTGCCGTAAGGGAAGATGGCGCTTTCGTTGTGCAGCACGCTCACCCACACGGTGGGGCCGAGCACGATGAGCACCAGCGCGCCGATGAGTCCCGCAAAGCCGCCGGCCACCGCGCCGCGCGTGGTCAGCCCTTTCCAGAACATGCTCAGCATCAGCACGGGGAAGTTGGCGGATGCGGCAACGGCAAAGGCCAAGCCCACCATAAAGGCGACGTTTTGGTTTTCAAAGGCAATGCCGAAGATGATGGCGAGCACGCCCAAGCCCAAAGTGGCGGCGCGGGAAACGCGCATTTCTTCTTTCGGCAGAGCTTTGCCTTTGCGGATTACCGAAGAGTAAATATCGTGGCTCACCGCCGATGCACCCGACAGGGTCAGCCCGGCCACCACCGCCAAAATGGTGGCGAAGGCCACGGCGGAAATAAAGCCCAACAGCAGGTTGCCGCCGACGGCTGCCGACAAATGCACCGCCGCCATATTGGTGCCGCCGATCATTTCGTACACAGTTTTGCCGTCTTTCACCACCGCTTTGAAAAACTCGGGATTATTGGTCAGGAAAATAATCGCGCCAAAGCCGATGATAAAGGTGAGCAGGTAGAAATAGCCGATAAAGCCGGTGGCAACGACTACCGATTTGCGCGCTTCGCGGGCATCGGGCACGGTGAAAAAGCGCATCAGGATATGCGGCAGGCCGGCGGTACCAAACATCAGCGCCAAGCCGAGCGAGAGCGCGTCCACCGGATTTTTCACCAAGCCGCCGGGCGCGAGTATCGCCTCGCCGCTTGCATGCGTATCGACCGCTTTTTGAAACATCGCCTCCATGCTGAAACCGCTGGCATACAGCACCATAAACGACATAAACGTTGCGCCGCCCAGCAGCAACACGGCTTTAATCATCTGCACCCAAGTCGTCGCCAGCATGCCGCCGAACAGCACATAGGCCACCATCAGCGCACCGACAATCAGCACGGCAGACAAATAATTCATGCCGAACAAAAGCTGGATCAGCTTGCCCGCGCCCACCACCTGCGCAATCAGATACAGCATCACCACCAACAGCGAACCGGAAGCCGCAAACAGGCGCACCGGCGTCTGTTTCAAGCGGTAGGCCGCCACATCGGCAAAGGTAAACTGCCCCAAGTTGCGCAGCCGCTCGGCCACCAGAAACAGCACCAGCGGCCAGCCGACCAGAAAGCCCGTCGAATAAATCAGGCCGTCGTAACCGGTGGTGAACACCATCGCCGAAATGCCGAGAAACGACGCGGCCGACATAAAGTCCCCCGCAATCGCCAGCCCGTTTTGAAAGCCGGTGATGCCGCCGCCTGCGGTGTAAAAGTCTTCGGTGGAACGGTTTTTCGTCGCCGCCCACTTGGTAATCCACAGCGTCGCGCCCACGAAGATGAAGAACATAATCACAGCCGTCCAGTTGGTCGCCTGCTTCTCCACCTCGCCCGAGAACGCCTCAGCCCACAGGACACCCGAAGACAAAGCCGCCAGAGCGGCAAACAGAAATTTATTTTTCCCCATCATTTTTCTCCCTCCTGCGTTTCGCGTACCGCTTTTTGCGTCATTTCTTCAAATTTGCCGTTGGCCAGCCAGACATAGATCAGCGTAATCACAAACGAAAACACAATCACCAGCATCCCGATCCAGATGCCCCAAGTGGTTACCCCGTTGGGATTCACCTTAGCCGCCAGTACCTGCGGCGCCGTGCCGATTGTCCAGATAAAAGCCACATACACGGCGAAAATAGCGGCGGAAAAGCCCCAGCCCAGCCATGCTTTCTGTTTGGCCATCGAACGGAAGGCCGGATGCGCCAGCACCTTGGCCGCCCGCTCTTTTTCCGCGGCATGGTTTCGAGTTTGCGCTTTACTCATCGGTTTGCTCCTCTTTGAATATCAGTTTTCGGGTTTTTGCCGGAAGAGGCCGTCTGAAAGCCCCGTGTCCCGACATGCGCGGTTTATAAACAAGCCCGCCCGCCGCAGGCTAATTTTTTTTTCTGATGCCCTGCATCCGCTGCACAAATACCTTCCAAATATCCTTTTGATTTTATTTCTGTTTTCTCAAAACAAGCCTCACCATTCCGCTGCCGTTTTTTGTTAAAAAACGAAAAGCGGGCAGGCAAAAGGCCGTCTGAAAAACGTGAACAAACCTTTCAGACGGCCAAAAACCCGATGGGCTTGTACCATCGGGTTTTGCGTTGCCGTTTCTGATTTTACGGCGCGGTTTCGGCGTGCGAAGCCTGCCTGCGGTACGGTCTTACTCCGCTTTGCCCACGCCTTTGTCCAAGCCTTGGGTCAGGCCGTTGATGTCGCTGCCGTTGAGGCCGAGTTCTTTCAACAGGCCGTCAACCAGCGGGGCTTGGCTGCGGTAGCGCAATGCACTGTTAACCATTTGGTCGGCGAGGCTGCCTTGGGTTTGGCCGTCTGAAACGCTCTCGCCCGCCGCGCCAAGCGCGCCACCCAGGCCGTTGACCTGCAGAATTTTGATGCCGTCGATGTTTTCCATCGGGCGCACGGATTCGCGGATGATGTCGGGCAGGTGTTTCAACAGCGCGAGGCGGATTTGCATCTCGATTTGCTCCACGCTCAACACGTTGGCCGCTTCGTTTACCGCGCGTTTGCCCTCGGCATCGACTTTGTACTGCTGCTCCTGCGCCTGCGCCAGCAGCACTTTGGCATCGGCTTCGCCCTTGGCTTTGAGACGGAACTGCTCGGCTTCGGCTTCGGCGGCGATACGCAGCGCTTCGGCCTTGTCCTGCGCGGCCTGTTTCTCGGCTTCGGCGGCGACGGTTACCGCGATGGCTTCGCGCTGGGCGACTTCGGCGGCGGCAATCAGCTCCACCGCTTTGGCACGCTCGGCGCGCTCGGTTTCGCGCACGGTAATCACGCTTTCTTCTTCGCGCACGGCGGCGGCGCGGGCTTTGTCGGCTTCGGCTTTGGCTTCCGATTCGGCGCGGGATTTTTCGGCCACGGCGATGGCTCTGTCCTGCTCGGCCAGCTCGATGGCTTTGCGCCGCTCGACTTCGGCCTGCTCCACGGCCTGCGCTTTGCGGATGTCTTCGTTTTTGATGTCGCGCTCGGCGGCGATGCGTTTCAAATCCACTTCGCGCGCGGCGGCGATTTTGGCTTCTTCGGCTTCGCGTTTTTTCGCCGCTTCCTGCTCGGCAATGCCCGCCTCCTGCTCGGCGCGGCGCACGGCGATTTCGCGCTCCTGCTCCAGCTTGGCGTATTCTTCTTCGCGGGCGATTTTCAGGCGTTGCTGCTCGGCTTCGAGATTTTTGGTTTTTATCGCCAAATCGGTTTCCTGCTCGATGTCGTTGCGTTTTTTGCGGCGGCCTTCGATGGTTTCGGTGAGCTTGGTCAAGCCTTCGGCGTCAAACGCGTTTTGCGGGTTGAAAAACTCGAAGCTGGTCTGGTCAAGGCCGGTGAGCGATACGGTTTCCAATTCCAGGCCGTTTTTAAACAAATCTTCGCTGACCACCTGCTGCACTTTCTGCACGAAATCAACACGTTTTTCGTGCAGCTCTTCCATCGCCATTTCGGCGGCCACGGCGCGCAGGGCATCGACGAATTTGCCTTCGACCAAATCTTTCAACTCGTCGGGCGACATGGTTTTCATGCCCAAAGTCTGCGCGGCGGTGGCGATGCTCTCGGCGCTGGGTTTGACGCGCACATAAAACTCGGCCATCACGTCCACGCGCATACGGTCGCGCGTAATCAACGCCTGCTGCGCCGCGCGGCGCACTTCCAGTCGCAGCGTGTTCATGTTGACGGGGATAATTTCGTGCAATACGGGCAACACCATCGCGCCGCCGTTCATAATCACTTTTTCGCCGCCAAAGCCCGTGCGCACAAACGACACTTCCTTGCTGGCGCGGCGGTAGAGACGGGTGAGTATCAGGCCGAGCACAAACAGGGCGGCGAGAATAACGCCGGCAATGATGCCGATGGAAACTAAAGTCATGGGTTTTCCTTTTGTTGCGGTTGTCAAAATGCCTTGCGGCGGCGGGGTTCAGGCTGCCTTGTTTTGAAGGCCGTCTGAAAAAAGGGTTTGGCGGGGTTGGTGTTGATGGCTGTTGCTTCGTCGATCGGATACTTGAATCCGACGTTTTTTCAAATGCTTGCCGTTTGGCCAACGGTTGTCGGATTCGAGAATCCGACCTACGGGCTTTCAGACGGCCTAATCCACTAAGCTGCCGCTGGGATTGGCAATTGCTTTAAAGGTATTGCCCGAGAGCGACACCAGCAATACCGCCTCACCCTGTTGCAGCGTTTGGCTGCCGTCGGCTTCGGCCATCACATAATGCGTTTGGCCGAAGCCGTCTTTCACGCGCACTTGGGCAGGGCTGCCGGTGCGGGCTTGGCCGATCACAATCACGCCGACGCGGCCGATTAGCGTGTCTTGCGATACGGCGGTGGTTTCGTCTTTGGGCAGGATTTTGTACAACCCGCCGGCGGTGGCGCGCACCAGCGGCAGCGAAAGAAACCATACGGCGACGGCGGCCAAAGCCCCATTCAGATACACACCGAACACGGCGGCAAAGGCCGTCTGAAACACATAGCCCGCCAGCCCGTACACGGCAAGAAACACCACCAACAGCATCAACACCGGCACCCTGCCGACATACAGCCAGCTTAGAAAACGCACCATCACGCCGTCGGCCGCATCCAGCCCCACTTCGGCATGGGCGCTGTCGGCCAGGCTGTCGGGCAGCAGGTTGTCCAGCCACTCGCTCGCGCCGCCCAACAGCATCGACAGGATTTCGAGCGCACCGAGCAGCAGCATCAGCGCCAGGGCAATGCCGAAGATTTCGGTTTCGGGAGCGGTAATCAGATTCCACATCGGCGGTTTCCTTTATGGGTTTGGGGGCGTTCAGACGGCCTTTGGGTTTTTCAGGCAGCCTGAAAGCGGCTTCGTGTGTTTGTCGGATTCAAGAATCCGACCTACGTCTGCTCAATCGCCGCTCACATTCAACACCGGCGCAGCGTTTTCTTCGGAAAGCAGCACGGTCATCATATTGGTTACCAGCTTGGCTTTTTCGCTGTCGCTCATTTTCACGATATCGCGCTGCTCGAGCTGGCGGACGGTGCCTTCCACCATGCCGATGGCGCCGCGCACCAGCGCGTAGCGGGCGGCGATAACGGCTTCGGCCTGCTGTTTTCTCAACATGGCTTGGGCGATTTCGGGCGCGTAGGCCAGATGGGTGAAGCGGGCTTCGTCGATGCTGATGCCGGCGCGTTCGACGCGCTCCTGCACCATGTCGCGGAACTGCTCGAGAATATGCTCGGAATGGCGGGTCAGGCTTTCGGTATCTTCAGCGGCGTAGGGGTGGTGGGTGGCCAGCGCGCGCAGGGCGGACTCACTCTGTACCTGCATAAAATCGTGGACGTTTTCCACATCGAGCACGGCGGCGGCGGGGTTGCTGATGTGGTAAACGATGGCGGCGGCGATTTCAATCGGCGTACCGGCGGCGTCGTTCACTTTCAGCGTGGGGGTAACGTAGTTGCCCGAGCGCAGGGAAACGCTTTGGGTTTGGTAAATCAGCGGGATAATCCAGAAAAACCCGCTCTCGGACAGAATGCCGGAATAACGGCCGAAACAGGTGCTCACCAGCGCGGTGTTGGGCTGGACGATACGGAAGCCGCTTGCCGCCAGCACGATAAAAACAAACAGCGGCGCGGCCAGCATGCCGACGGTGGAAAACAGCGCCATGGCAATCAGTACGGCGGCAGCGGCCAGCATGGCGGCGGCAAGCCAGCCGTTGAGATAAAACATATTGTGTCTGCTGCTGGTTTGATTCATGGCGGGGTCTCCTTGATAAATGGCGGAACGGGATTTCAGGCTGCTTTCAGGCTGCCTGAACGGGCAGGTTTCAGTTTCAGACGGCCTTCGGGTTTGCGTAGGTCGGATTCTCGAATCCGACGTTTTCCCACAGGGAAAAATCCGCGCTGCCGGTTTTAACTTTGCTGAAGCCTGTGGTTTTCAGACGGCCTTTGGGTTATTTCAGGCAGTCTGAAAGCCGCTTCGGGTGTTTGTCGGATTCAAGAATCCGGCCTACGGAACTGACGCGAATCAGTGTTTTTCCAATTCTTCCCGGCACATGGCGGCGTTTTCGCGGCCGTTGTCGGTATTAAGCTGCTGCTGCGCCGCTGCCATCAGGCGGCAGCCTTTTTGCGGATCGGCGGGCACACCGCGCCCTTCGGCATAGGCCACGCCCAGATTGTTCTGCGCCTTGGCGTGCCCCTGCGCGGCGGCTTTTTCATACCACGGCACCGCCAAATCCCAACGGTTTTGCCGCATATAGTGGCCGCCTGCCTGATACTGCGCTTCGGCTTCGCCCGCTTCGGCACGGCGGACAATTTCCGCAGGCGGCGGCTCGGCTTCGGACTTGGCAAACAATTTGCCAAACGGCGCGGCATTCTGCCAACCGCCGCGCTCATCGGCCTGCTGCACCAGCCACACCAGCGCGGTGGCGGCGGCCAGCACAACCATCATCGCCAGCAGCGGCGCGGTCAGGGCATTGTCGTTGTTGCGTTTCATCGCGTCGTTTCTTTCTTCAGACGGCCTTCGGATTTGCGTAGATCAAATTCTCGAATCCGACGTTTTCCCACAGGGAAAATCTGCGTTGCCGGCTTTAACCTTGCTGAAGCCTTTGGTTTTCAGACGGCCTTTAGTTCTTTCAGGCTGCCCTAGCGCGCCAGCAGTTGGCGGATGCGCTGTTGCAGGCGTTCGCGCTGCTCGGGGCGGCCGTCGGGCAGAATCTGCGCCCAGTCGGCGTGTGCGGGGTCAATGCGTCCGCCGAAGCCGCCGAAGCCGTGCATTGTCAGACTGCGCTTTTTCCAATCCAGCGTAAAAACGGCAAGGGCGCGGCCGGTAGTCAGAACGCTGTTGATGCGCTTGAGCATCCACAGGGCGAACATTCCCATCGCCACCGACATCAGCAAAAACGGCAGCGCGTTGGCGGCTTTGAACGTGCCGTCGCTGTGGAAAAACAAATCGGGCAGCATCCGGTGCAGAAACAGAACCGACAGCGGCACGGTAAAACACGAAGCAAGCATGCCGAAACGCATGATGTTCACCGATTTTCGATCGGCATCGCTTAGGGAAACGGTTTTACGCCAAGTCAGCGGACGGCTGCCGTTTTGCTCGGCGGCCTGCAGTTCGGCAAGCGGGGTTTCGGGCTGGGGCATGGTTTTCTTTCCAATAATCGGGGCGGGGTTTTCTTTTCAGGCAGCTTTAGGGTCTTTCAGGCTGCCTGAAAGCTCTGTATTTCGTCATTCCCGCGCAGGCGGGAATCTTTTTTCAGCTTGGGTGATGGCGTTTTTTTCTGCCGTTTGCCGAAGCTCGCAAAAGATTCCCGCCTGCGCGGGAATGACGGCAGTTTTATTTTCAGACGGCCTTTGCCAAGCAGCCTGAAAGGCCGTCTGAAAGCCGCTTCGTGCACTTGTCGGATTCAAGAATCCGACCTACGGCACTCACTTTCCCGCCTTCAAAGCCGCCAGCCGTTCGGCGATGCGGTTGCTGCGGCTTAGGTCTTCCAGCTCTTTCAACTTGGCCAGCTGCGCCGCGTCGCTGCTGCTGTGTACGGCGTTTTGTCTGCCCATCACGCGGTCAAACGCGTTGCCGCTTTTTTCGGCGTTGCGGGCGATGCGCTCGATGTTGCCGCCGGTTGCGCCGCCGTCGGCTGCCGCGCTTTGCTGCGCGGCGCGCCAGTCTTGCAGCTGCTGTTGCATTTCGCGTTTTTTCGCTTGTAGGGCGGCGATAAAGCCTTCGAACTCTTTTTCCTGCGCGGCGCAGTCGGCGATGGTGTTTTCAAGCACCGGCAATCGCGCTTCGATGTCCATCTGCTCGGCGATGCCGCTTTCGGCCAAATCGTCGCGCTCGGCGGCCACGGCGGCGCGGATTTGGTCGGACAGCGCTTCGTGGCGGTTGCTCTCGTCGGCCATTTTTTTGGCGGCCAGATGTTTTTGCGCCAACACTTTACCCAGCTCGGCGCGTACTTCGTCCACCGCGCGCTCGATTTCGCGGATGCTCTCGTTCATCACCGCTTCGGGCGCCAGGTTTTCGGCAGCGTCAATCAGGGCGTGGAAGCCGCCGCTCACCAGGCGGCCGACGCGGCGGGACAGGGTTTCGCTCATTTTGTTTCCTTTCGTTTCGGGTTTCAGACGGCCTCTGCGCCAACCTCAGACGCACGGCGCACGATATCGGCCAGTTTCAAAGTGTTTTCAAGCTGTTGCAACACGGCATCGTCGTAGGCCGCGCCTTTGCCGGTAACGGCAAGCTGCAAAATGCTGTCGGTCAGGCGCACGATGCGCCACATCAGCTCGCGCTCGTATTTTTGCAAATCCTGCGGCGCGGCCTCTTCGGGCAGGTCGGCGGCCAGCGTGGCGGCCAAATCGGGCAGTTGTTCAAACAAGCGCGCAACGATATGCGAATGCACGCCCGCCTGTTTTTCGGCGTTCAACACGTTGCGCCTGGCAGCCTGAAAAAACTGCTCCTGCGCGGTGAGCGCGGATTCGTAATCACGCGTCTGCGTGTGCGCCAGTCTGGCCTGCTTCAACAATTCGCGGATTTTTTCCGACGGCGTATTCGCGCCTTCGATCTTCAACTCTGCAATAAAATCAGCGTCTTCCTGGCTAATCCGTACACTAACGGGGATGCGGTTGGTTGTATTCATATTCAAAATACTCTTTTCGTATTTATTTGAATACGAATATACAAAATCCGTTTGCAAAGCGCAACCGGCAGCTGTGTTTTTTTATGTAAAAGCGTTTTGCTCCGCCTGCTCTGCTATCATCGCCGCATTTTTCAAACCGAAAGCCAACCATGCCCCGCACCCCGCGCATGCGGCTGCCGCTTTGGTGGCGGCTGCTGCAATTTTTACTGTTTTTTCCTTTGCTGTGGACGCTTGCTTACGGCTTGTCCGAACTACCCGGCGAGCATTACGCGGCGGGCGACGCGCCACACCAAAGTTTCCGTTTCGCCGCAGCCGACGGCCGGGGCGGCTGCCGCGCCGAGCCTTTGGGCGCGAAAGCCGAACCGTGTACCCTGCCGCCGGGTTCGCCCTCTGCCGAACCAGTCTGCCGCGACTGGCGCGAACGGGAAATGAGGCTGTGCGTCCTCGGCGGCGACACCTACCAAATGACCGACCGCGGCGGCGGCTGGACGATAACCACGCGCTACCGCATCGAAAACGGCCGCGTCGTGCCGCTGTATTTCAAGCTGTTCACCTTCCTCCACGCCGGTGCGGCCTTCGTTCTTGTCTTCGCCCTGTACGCCGCCGCCGATTTCCTGCTGCGCCGCCGTTTGCGGCGAAAAGAGGTTTAGCAAATACAAAAAGGCCGTCTGAAAACCCTGACTCGGGGTTTTCAGACGGACTTTGCTGTATCAGGGTTTAACCTTGCGCGTATTGGGAAAGCAACTTGCGGAAGGCTTCGCCCGTTTCGGGATGTTTGAGGCCGTAGGCGAGGGTGGCTTCGAGGTAGCCGAGTTTGCTGCCGCAGTCGTAGCGTTTGCCGGAGAAGGGGTGGGCGAGGACGGGTTCGGTGTCGAGCAGGCGGGCGATGCCGTCGGTGAGCTGGATTTCGCCGCCCGCGCCGCGCGGCAGGTTGGTGAGCAGGTCGAAAATGCGCGGGGTGAGGATGTAGCGGCCGACTACTGCGAGATTGGACGGGGCTTCTTCGGGCTTGGGTTTTTCGACGATGTTGGTAATGCTCTGGAAGTTTTTCAGTTTTTCCACTTCGACGATACCGTAGGAGCCGGTTTGCGCGGGATCGACGGTTTCCACGCCCAAGACGCTGTTGCCGCTTTGGTTGTAGATATCGACCATTTGTTTTAACGCACCTTGCGGGGCGTCGATGAGGTCGTCGGCCAGGATAACGGCAAAGGGTTCGTTGCCGACGGCGGCGCGGGCGCACAAGACGGCGTGGCCGAGACCGAACGCTTCGGCCTGGCGGATGTAGAGGCAGGTGATATTGGGAGGCAGAATGTCGCGCACATGTTCGAGCAGTTGTCCTTTATTGCGCGCCGCCAATTCGGTTTCCAGTTCGTAGGCTTTGTCGAAATGGTCTTCGATGCTGCGTTTGTTGCGGCCGGTGATAAACACCATTTCGGTGCAGCCCGCGTCGATTGCTTCTTCGACGGCGTATTGAATCAAAGGTTTATCGACGATGGGTAGCATTTCTTTCGGGCTGGCCTTGGTGGCGGGCAGAAAGCGCGTGCCCATGCCTGCGACGGGGAAAACGGCTTTTTTAATCGACTTGGGGTTCATCGGTCTCTTTCATATTTTCCATACGGAGGCCGTCTGAAAACCTGTTTTCAGACGGCCTTTATTGTTGTCAGGCTTGGCCGAGCATGGCCAAAAGAGCGGCTTCGTCCAACACGGCCACGCCCAGCGCGTTGGCTTTTTCCAGCTTGCTGCCTGCGGCTTCGCCGGCGACAACGTAATCGGTTTTTTTCGACACGCTGCCGGAGACTTTGCCGCCTGCGGCTTCAATCATGGCTTGGGCTTGGTCGCGCTTGAGCGTGGGCAGGGTGCCGGTGAGGACAAAGGTTTTGCCTGCTACGGCTTCGTTGAGGCCGTCTGAAACGCCGTTTCCGCCGTCTGCGGAGCTTTCAGACGGCCTGTCGGCCAGCTCGTTTAAAAATGCGACGGTATGGCGCAACAGGGCGGCGTTTTGCGGCACGCTGCGCCATGCCTGCCAGTCGGCGGATAGGGCTTGGTCGGTAATGAGCGCGTCGGCATTTTTGCCCGCAAGTTCCCACAGGGCTTGGGCTTTGGTTTCGCTGATTTTGAAACCGGGCAAACGGGCGAGCCAGCGTTGCGGTTCGGCATAGTCGGCCGCGCGCAGGCTGACGGCTTGCGCTTTGGGCGCAACGCCTGCAAAGAGCAGCTCGTCTATCATGGCCTGCTGCGCGTCTTGGGCGAAAAAGTGGGCAACGGAGCGGGCGACGACTTCGCCGATGTCGGGCAGGCAGGCGAGTACGGGTTCGGGCGCGCGGCGCACGGTGTCGAGTGTGCCGAATGCCTGCGCGAGGGTTTTGGCGGTGCGCTCGCCGACGTGGCGGATGCCGAGGGCAAACAGGAAACGGGCGAGGTCGGGCGTTTTGCTGGCTTCGATGCCGGCGAGGATGTTTTCCGCCCACTTGGTCGGCTGTTTTTTGCTTTTGCCCACAGCCTGCGTGAGGCCGCCTGAATCTGCCCCGCCGTTTTCAGACGGCCTTTCGGCCTGTTCGGCGGCCTCTTTCATTTTTTGCAGTGTCGGCACGTCGAGACGGTAGAGGTCGGCAAAGTGGCGCACGAGGTTTTGCGCCACCAGCTGCTCGATTTGTTTCTGCCCCAAACCGTCGATATCCATCGCTTTGCGCGAGGCAAAATGAATCAAACCCTGTGCCCTTTGCGCGCTGCACAGCATACCGCCGCTGCAACGCGCCACCGCTTCGCCTTCTTCGCGCTCGATGGGGCTTTGGCAGATGGGGCATTGCGCGGGCAGGCGGTAGGGCGGATAAAGCGGCGTGCCGTTTTCAGAGTGCGAAGCCTCCCGCTCTCGGGGCGGTACCGCGTCGAACAAATCGCTTTGGACGTCCCGAGGGCGGGAGGCTTCGCACTCTGAAGCGGCAGCAGACGGCGCGGTCTGCACCGGCCGCCGCTCGAAAATCACGCGCACCACTTCGGGAATCACGTCGCCCGCGCGGCGCACCACCACGGTGTCGCCCACGCGCACGTCTTTGCGCGACACTTCGTCTTGGTTGTGCAGCGTGGCGTTGGTTACGGTAACGCCGCCGACAAACACGGGCTGCAAACGGGCAACGGGCGTTACCGCGCCGGTGCGGCCGATCTGCACGTCGATGGCTTCCACGGTGGTGAGGGCTTCTTCGGCGGGGAATTTGTGCGCAATCGCCCAGCGCGGCGCGCGCGAGATGAAACCGAGTTCGCGCTGCTGCGCCAAACTGTTTACCTTGACGACCATGCCGTCGATTTCATAGGGCAGGGCGGGGCGTTTTTGCTGCATTTGTTCGTAAAATGCCAAAACTTCGGCGATATTGCCGAAACAGCCGTAATTGCCCTCGGGCAGGCTGAAACCGAGTGTGCCGCAGTATTCCAGTTCCTGAATATGGGATTCGGCGGCAAAACCGCCTTCCTGCCGCGCGATGCTGTATGGGAAAAAATGCAGTTTGCGCTGCGCGGTAATGCGCGAATCGAGCTGGCGCAGGCTGCCCGCCGCCGCGTTGCGCGGGTTGGCAAAGGGTTTTTGGCCGGCTTCTTCCTGACGGCAGTTGAGTGCGGCGAAATCGGCTTTGAGCATTAACACTTCGCCGCGTATTTCGATCAGCGCGGGCGTGTTTTCTCCGTGCAGCCGCAGCGGGATGTTGGAGACGGTTTTCACGTTTTGCGTAACGTCTTCGCCCGTTGCACCGTCGCCGCGCGTGGCCGCCTGCACCAATACGCCGTCGCGGTAGAGCAGGCTGATGGCGAGGCCGTCGAACTTGGGTTCGATGACATATTGCGGATTGGCGCCACCCAAGCCGCCGCGCACGCGCTCGTCAAACGCCAGCATTTCGGCATGGTCGAACGCGCCTTGTGCGTCTTGCGGCGAAAAGGCGTTGGTAAGCGAAAGCATGGGGACTTCGTGGCGCACTTCGTCAAAGCCCGATAAAGGCGCGCCGCCGACGCGCTGGGTGGGGCTGTCGGGCAGTTTCAACTCGGGATGCGCCGCTTCGAGGGCTTCGAGTTGGCGGAACAGGCGGTCGTATTCGGCATCGGGCACGCTGGGCGCGTCGAGCGTGTAGTATTCGTAGCCGTAGCGGTTGATGAGGTCGGTTAATTCGCGGATTTTTTGTGCGGTGTCGTTCATGGCGTGATGGGATGGGGGTTTCAGACGGCCGTCTGAAAGCGCGGTTTCACAATGATTGGGAAAAGGTGTTTTTTACGGGCTGTTCAAAGGCCGTCTGAAAACTTTTCAGACGGCCTTTTGCGTTCAGACGGCCTGCGCGGCGTTTACGAAAACAGGCGCTGCGCCAGCTCGCCGCCGGGTTCGATGCCGACTTTCAGCATTTCGTCCTGACGCGCGGCAACGTAGCGGCCGACGTCTTTGAGCCATTCCATCGACAGCTCTTCCAGTTTGTCGTTCACCAAATCCAAGCCCAGTTCGCTGGAAAAACGCACGGTCAGATCCATGAAGCGGTCGAAGTTTTTGCTGCCTGCGGGCACGTTGGGGATGTCGAACAGGATGCTGAAGCCTTTGTAGGGTTGTGAGGCCAAAAGGGCGGCGGTGAAGGCGCTGCCGTCCATGGTGACAATGCTGAACAGCGTGCGGCCGTCGCCGCCGTCGAGATGGAAGGCGCCGTCGTGGCCGAGGGCGAAGCCTGCGCGTTCCACGGCGGCACGCAGTTCGCTGCCGCTGACGGAAGTACGCGAAATCAGGTGCATGGCGATGGTTTGGTCGACGCGCTCGCACAATTCGTCGAGCGGGCGGGCGGTTTCGAGGAAAGCGGGGATGTCCATCAGTTTCATGCCCGCATCGAGTTTGCCGGCAAATTCGTCCACCTGCCGGCCGAAATCTTCCAACTCCTGCGTGGTGGCCAGCCCCTTGCGCGAGATGGCCTGCATGGCGACGATAAAGCCCTGGTAGTAAACGTTGGGCACGGGTTCGACTTCCTGCCACAGGCCGTCCATGGTGCAGCCGGCGATGCGGAAGCGGTGGCGGCCGGAGAAGCGCGGCAGGGTGCGGAATTCCTGCGGCTCGCGCAGGGCGATGTAGGCCATGTAGTCGAAGCGGGGCTCGAACCAGGGCAATTCCTGTTTGACCATGTCGTCCAAGTCCATCAGCAGGCGGCCTTTGCGGGCGGCTTTTTCCTGCGCATGTTCGGGGCTGCCGACAGTGGCGAAGGCGTAGGCGTTTTCGGCCGTGCCCTCTTCTTGCAGGACGGGCTCGTTTTCTTCGGCTTCGGGTTTGCGGTCGGAGAGAATCTGCGCCATGACTTTGGCGGCTTTTTCGCGGGCGAGGCGGCGTTCGCGTTCGAGTTTTTCGGCAAAGGAGAGCGGGCGGCGCTCTTCTTCGCTTTCTCCTTCTCCATCTTCTTCGTTTTCCGCCACGGCATCGGCGTTTTCAGACAGCCTCTGTGCTTCGTCGAACAGGTCGGCGGCATTCGGCTCGGGCTGCGGCACGGCGGGTTTTTCGGACGGCTGCGGCGCTTCGGCGGCGGGCGTTTCGATTTGGGAAACGTCGGCTTCGCGCACGACCACCAGCGGCCTGCCCTGTCTGCCCTGCTCCTCCTGCCGGATGGCGGCCGCGCCGTGCGTTTTGCCGTCGCGCACCGAATTGGTGTGGCTTTCCATCAGGGCGTCTTTGTCGGAACTGCCGAACTGCTCGCGCATACGGCGGCGGTATTGGTTTTCCTGATACATGTTGTAGGCGATCACGCCCAGGATAATCAGCAGGCCGAATGCCGCCGCAATCCAGATTTTTCCGTCCATATGTTTGTCTGCGGGTTGTGAATCAAACGGCGGCGATTATAACGGAAAACCGCAATCTTCATCACTTTTGGCCGCCGCCCGGTTTCAGACGGCCGTCTGAAAGCCCCATGCGGCAACGGCGTCCCAATCGAAAAAACGGCCGGGGTCGCTTTTGCGGCTGGGGGCGATGTGCTCATGGCCGGTAACGGCTTCAATCGGATACTGCGCGCAAAGGGCGACCAGCAGGCAGCGCAGGCTTTGGTATTGCGCGTCGGCAAACGGCTCGAAGTCGCAGCCTTCCATTTCGATGCCGACGGAAAACAGGTTGCATTTTTCCCGCCCGCGAAACGACGACACGCCCGCGTGATAGGCCGTGTCGTCGCAGGAAACAAACTGCACTGTCTCGCCCGTGCGCGCGATAAAGAAATGGCTGGACACGCGCAAGTCTTTAATCACGCTGAAAAACGGGTGTTCCGCTTCGTCAATTTGGTTGGCAAACAGCTTTTCCACCGCACCCGTGCCGTATTCGAAAGGCGGCAGCGAAATATTGTGTATCACCGCCAGCGTGACGCGCTCTCCTGCGGGGCGCGGCTCGCAGTTGGGCGAAAATGCCTGCCGCGCGCCCTGCCAGCGGCCTTGGTTCCATTCGTTCATCGTTTTGCTCCAATGTTCGTGCAGGCCGTCTGAAAAAGCATCTGACGGCCTCCACGGGGAAGATTGGTTTTCAGACGGCCTCACATCAGCCAGCCGTCGGGCGTAACCGGGCGGTTGTCGAGCAGGCGCACAATGCCGACGACAACGCGGAAGAGATACCACAACGAAGCCAGCCAGAGTATCGGTATGCCGATAAGAATAACGGACAGCACGCCGCCGACGGCAAAGCCCAGCAGCGTGCCCCAAAACGTGCGGATCAGAAAACGGATATGGTCGGCATAAAACGTGCCCGCCATATCGTCACCTTTGACATAGGCGATGATAACGCCGATCAGCGCCGCCATGCCGCCGGTGAACACCGCCGCCGCATACAGGCCGTAAATCACATACATATAGTTGCGCCGCCGCTCCTCAGCCGCATCGGGCACGCCGTCCTGCCGCGTTTCCACGCGCACAGGTTCGACATCGATCACATCATAGCGCGCATTGCCGTTTTGTCTGTCCATTGCCGCTCCTTCGCCGCACAAAATGTCAAAAGCCGCACTTTACCCGCGCCGCGCCGACGAAGCAAACAGGCCGTCTGAAATTGCCCGCCGCAGCCGTTGCCTTTATACTGCCGCCCTTTGTTTTGCGCCTATCCCGTTATGAAAAAAGTGTTTTATACGGTTTTCGCCGCCCTCATATCGGCAGCCGCCGCCTTTGCCGCCCTGCTGTTCGCGCCGAAAACCCGCCCCGAACCCTACCGCCTCAAAATCGGCAGCGGGCAAGGCATCTCCGCCGTCGGCAGCCGCCTCGAAGCCGACGGCGTTATCTACAGCCGCCACGTCCTCACCGCCGCCGCCTACCTCACCGGCACCCACAACAAACTGCGCGGCGGCAGCTACAAACTGCCGCAAACCGCCTCCGCCTGGCAGATTCTGCAAAAACTCAAACGCGGCGACACCGACACCGTCACCATACGCATCATCGAAGGCACACGTTTCGCACAAATGCGCAAAATCATCGACAACACCGCCGATCTGCAACACGACACCGCAGGCTGGAGCGACGAGCGCCTGCTCAAAGAAATCGACCCCGAAGCCCCCGCCGCGCACGCCGAAGGCCTGTTCGCCCCCGACAGCTACGAAACCGACGCCGGCGGCAGCGACCTGCAAATCTACCGCCTGGCCTACCGCACCATGCAGAACAACCTCGCCGCCGCCTGGGACGAGCGCCAAAGCGGCCTGCCCTACAAAACCCCCTACGAGCTGCTCACCATGGCCAGCATCATCGAAAAGGAAACCGCCCACCCCGACGACCGCCGCCACGTCGCCGCCGTCTTCGTCAACCGCCTCAACAGCGGCATGCGCCTGCAAACCGACCCCGCCGTTATCTACGGCATGGGCGACGCCTACGCCGGCCGCATCCGCAAAGCCGATTTGCAGCGCGACACCCCCTACAACACCTACACCCGATCCGGCCTCACCCCCACCCCCATCGCCCTGCCCGGCAAAGCCGCCCTCGAAGCCGCCGCCCACCCCTCGGCGGAAAAATACCTCTACTTCGTTTCCAAAATGGACAACAGCGGCAAAAGCCAGTTCAGCCACACCCTCGACGAACACAACGCCGCCGTGCGCCGCTACATTCTGAAACGCAAATAGGCTTCGGCGCAGCCAAAACGTGAGGCCGTCTGAAAACGTGAGGCCGTCTGAAAACGTGAGGCCGTCTGAAAACGTGAGGCCGTCTGAAAACGTGAGGCCGTCTGAAAACGTGAGGCCGTCTGAAAACGTGAGGCCGTCTGAAAACGTGAGGCCGTCTGAAAACGTGAGGCCGTCTGAAAACGTGAGGCCGTCTGAAAACGTGAGGCCGTCTGAAAACGTGAGGCCGTCTGAAAACGTGAGGCCGTCTGAAAACGTGAGGCCGTCTGAAAACGTGAGGCCGTCTGAAAACCGCATTCGCGGTTTTCAGACGGCCTCCCTCCGCTGTACCGCGGCCTGCGGTACAATCCGCAGCCTGCCAACGACAACAATAGAGGATTCCGATATGCACAAACCCACCGACAAGGTTTCTCCGCAGCTCAAAGCCGACATCCTGGCCGAAGCCCTGCCCTACATCCGCCGTTTCTCCGGCAACATTTTCGTTATCAAATACGGTGGCAACGCCATGACCGAGCAACACCTGAAAGAGGGGTTCGCCAAAGACGTGGCCTGGCTGAAACTGGTCGGCATCCATCCCGTGATCGTCCACGGCGGCGGGCCGCAGATTAACGAAATGCTGGAAAAAATCGGCAAAAAAGGCGAATTCGTCCAAGGCATGCGCGTCACCGATGCCGAAACGATGGACATTGTGGAAATGGTGCTCGGCGGCCATGTCAACAAAGAAATCGTCTCGCTGCTCAACCAAAACGGCGGCAGCGCCATCGGCATCACCGGCCGCGACGGCCACTTCATCCGCGCCAAAAAGCTGCTGCTGGACACGCCGCAAGGCCGCGTCGATATCGGCCAGGTCGGCGAGGTGGACAGCATCGACACGGCGCTGGTGCACACCGTTATCGAACGCGGCGGCATCCCGGTCATTGCCCCCATCGGCGTCGGCAGCGCGGGGGAGGCGTTCAATATCAATGCCGACTTGGTGGCCGGCAGACTGGCCGAGGAATTGGGCGCGGAAAAATTGCTGATGATGACCAACATCACGGGGGTGCTGGACAAATCCGGCCGCCTGCTCACCAAGCTGACACCGAGCCGCATTACCGAGCTGACAGCCGACGGCACACTGCACGGCGGAATGCTGCCGAAAATCGCATCCGCCGTAGACGCCGCCACCAACGGGGTACGGGCGGTGCACATTATCGACGGCCGCATCCTGCACGCCCTGCTCTTGGAAGTGTTCACGGACACGGGCATCGGCACAATGATTTTGGGTCGGGAAGATTGAGCAAAGCGCCGTCCCTACCCGAATTGGCGGAACAAAGGCCGTCTGAAAGCGCAGCTTCGGCGAAGTCAAAGCCGCGCTTTCAGACGGCCTCTTCCGTTATCCGCTAACCAACCGCGTGCCATTTATGTGGCCGAAGCATCTACGCACACAAAAAGCCGAACGGTTTCCCGTTCGGCTTTTCTTTACCGCTGCAAGCAGATTATTGGACTTTGATTTCCACGTCCACACCGGCCGGCAGATCCAGCTTCATCAGCGCATCGGTGGTTTTGTCGGTCCAATCCACGATGTCCATCAGGCGCAGGTGGGTACGGATTTCCAGCTGTTCGCGGGAAGTCTTGTTCACGTGCGGCGAACGCAGGATGTTGAAACGTTCGATTTTGGTCGGCAGCGGAATCGGGCCTTTGACAACGGCACCGGTACGCTTGGCAGTTTCAACGATTTCCTGTGCGGAACGGTCGATCAGGCTGTAATCGTAGGCTTTCAGACGGATACGGATTTTTTGGTTTGCCATTGATTCGTTATCCTTCAAATTAAGCGATTACGGTAGACACAACACCCGCACCGACGGTACGGCCGCCTTCGCGGATGGCGAAGCGCAGACCTTCTTCCATGGCGATCGGAGCAATCAGTTCGACTGTGATGGCTACGTTTTCACCCGGCATAACCATTTCCACGCCTTCTTCCAGAGTAACCGCACCGGTCACGTCGGTAGTACGGAAGTAGAACTGGGGACGGTAGTTGGCGAAGAACGGGGTGTGACGACCACCCTCTTCTTTGCTCAGTACGTACACTTCAGCTTTGAATTTGGTGTGCGGGGTGATGGTACCGGGTTTTGCCAATACCTGGCCGCGTTCCACTTCTTCGCGTTTGGTACCGCGCAGCAGTACGCCGACGTTGTCGCCTGCCTGGCCTTCGTCGAGCAGTTTGCGGAACATTTCGACACCGGTACAGGTGGTTTTTTGGGTTTCTTTCAGACCGACGATTTCGATTTCGTCACCGACGTGGATGATACCGCGCTCTACGCGGCCGGTTACTACGGTACCGCGGCCAGAGATGGAGAATACGTCTTCAATCGGCAGCAGGAAGGGTTTGTCCACGGCACGCTCGGGTGTCGGGATGTAGCTGTCCAGTGCGTCGGCCAATGCAAAGATAGCGGTTTCGCCGATGTCGGAAGTGTCGCCTTCCAGTGCTTTGAGTGCGGAACCTTTGATGATCGGCACGTCGTCGCCCGGGAATTCGTAGCTGTTGAGCAGGTCACGGATTTCCATTTCAACCAGCTCCAGCAGCTCTTCGTCGTCAACCATGTCGCATTTGTTCATGAAGACAATGATGTAGGGTACGCCTACCTGACGGGCAAGCAGGATGTGTTCGCGGGTTTGCGGCATGGGGCCGTCGGCTGCGGAACATACGAGAATCGCGCCGTCCATCTGGGCAGCACCGGTAATCATGTTTTTCACATAGTCGGCGTGACCCGGGCAGTCTACGTGGGCGTAGTGGCGGCCTTCGGTTTCGTATTCTACGTGGGAGGTGTTGATGGTGATGCCGCGGGCTTTTTCTTCCGGGGCATTGTCAATCTGGTCGTAGGCTTTGGCCGCGCCGCCAAATTTTTTGGCCAAAATGGTGGTCAGTGCGGCGGTCAGGGTGGTTTTACCGTGGTCGACGTGACCGATGGTACCGACGTTTACGTGCGGCTTGCTGCGTTCGAATTTTTCCTTAGCCATGAGCTAATTCCTTTACAAATAAAGATCACAAAGAACAAAGGCCGTCTGAAACGGATTCCAGAATCTTCAGACGGCCTGGCGGGGTACCGAATCAGCCTTTGCGGGCTTCGGTTACGGCTGCGGCCACATGGGCGGGCGCTTCCGCGTATTTTTTAAACTCCATGGAGTAAGTGGCGCGGCCTTGGGTGGCGGAACGCAAATCGGTTGAGTAACCGAACATCTCCGCCAAAGGCACTTCGGCACGGACTTTTTTGCCGCCGATACCGTCGTCGTCCATACCCAATACAATGCCACGACGACGGTTCAGATCGCCCATTACGTCGCCCATGTACTCTTCGGGAGTTTCCACTTCCACTGCCATAATCGGCTCGAGGAGAACGGGGTTGGCTTTTTTCATACCTTCTTTAAAGGCCATGGAAGCAGCCAATTCAAATGCAATCTGCGAAGAGTCCACATCGTGGTACGAACCGAAGGTCAGGCGGACACGGACGTCGACAACAGGGTAACCGGCAACAATACCGTTAGACAGGGTGTCGCGGATACCTTTATCTACTGACGGAATGAATTCACGCGGAATCACACCGCCTTTGATCTCGTCGATAAATTCGTAGCCCGCACCGCCCGGTTCCAACGGCTCCATTTTGATCACAACGTGACCGTACTGGCCTTTACCGCCGGACTGTTTGACGTGTTTGGCTTCGGATTCGACTTCTTTGCGGATGGTTTCGCGGTAGGCCACCTGAGGCGCACCGATATTGGCTTCAACACCGAATTCGCGCTTCATGCGGTCTACAATGATCTCCAAGTGCAGCTCACCCATACCGGAAATAATGGTCTGACCGGATTCTTCGTCCGTGCGCACACGGAAAGAAGGATCTTCCTTAGCCAAGCGGTTCAGGGCAATACCCATTTTCTCTTGGTCGGCCTTGGTTTTCGGCTCGACAGCAATGTGAATCACCGGCTCGGGGAATTCCATGCGTTCCAAAATAATGGGAGCGTTTTCGGCACACAGGGTTTCGCCTGTAGTTACATCTTTCAGGCCGATGGCAGCGGCAATGTCGCCTGCGCGGACCTCTTCAATCTCCGTACGGTCTGCGGCGGTCATCTGCACCAAACGGCCGATGCGCTCGCGTGTGCCTTTTACGGAGTTCAATACGTTGTCGCCCGATTTGACAACACCGGAGTAAACGCGGATGAAGGTCAATTGTCCGACATATTTGTCGTTCAGCATTTTGAACGCCAACGCAGAGAACGGAGCTTCATCGGCAGCCTGACGGTTATCGGGTTCTTCGCTGTTGGGATTAACGCCCTGTACCGGCGGAATGTCGGTAGGTGCAGGCAGCAATTCGACAACGGCATCCAGCATACGTTGCACACCTTTATTTTTAAAGGCAGAACCGCACAACATCGGCTGAATCTCGCCTGCCAGAGTGCGCTGACGCAAAGCACCAACGATTTCTTCCTCGGTCAGCTCTTCACCTCCCAAGTATTTGTCCATCAATTCTTCATTGGCCTCTGCTGCGGCTTCGATCATGTTTTGCCGCCACTCTTCAGCGGTATCGACCAAATCGGCAGGAATGTCGCCATATTCGAAAGTCACGCCCTTATCGGCTTCGTTCCAAATGATAGCTTTCATTTTCAACAGGTCAACGACACCTTCGAAACCGTCTTCCGCACCAACGGGAATCACGATCGGCACGGGATTGGCGCGCAGACGGGTTTTCATCTGTTCGACAACACGGAAGAAATTGGCGCCTTGACGGTCCATTTTATTTACAAAGGCCAAACGCGGAACTTTATATTTGTTGGCCTGACGCCATACGGTTTCAGACTGGGGCTGAACGCCGCCCACAGCACAGTAAACCATAACGGCACCGTCCAGCACGCGCATGGAACGTTCTACTTCGACGGTAAAGTCCACGTGTCCCGGAGTGTCGATAATGTTAAAACGGTGCTCAGGGAACTGCTTGGCCATACCTGACCAGTAGGAAGTTACGGCAGCGGACGTGATTGTGATACCGCGCTCCTGCTCTTGTTCCATATAGTCGGTAGTAGCCGCACCATCGTGCACCTCGCCCAATTTGTGGGTCAGCCCGGTATAAAACAGGATACGTTCGGTAGTAGTGGTTTTACCTGCATCGATATGCGCGGAAATACCGATATTGCGATACAGGTTAATTGGGGTTTTACGAGCCATTTTTTCAGCCTTTCAAATTTAGAAACGGAAATGGGAGAAGGCTTTGTTGGCTTCGGCCATGCGGTGTACTTCTTCGCGTTTTTTCATTGCGCCGCCACGGCCTTCGGAGGCATCGATCAATTCGCCCGCCAAGCGCAGATCCATTGATTTTTCGCCGCGTTTGCGTGCGGCATCGCGCACCCAGCGCATTGCCAAAGCCAATCTGCGTGAAGGTCTGACTTCAACAGGGACTTGGTAGTTCGCACCACCGACACGGCGGCTTTTCACTTCCACAACAGGCTTGGCATTGGCAATAGCTTCATTGAAGACTTCAATGGCTTCTTTGCCTTGTACTTTTTTAGCGATTTGCTCAAGCGCGCCGTATACGATGCGCTCGGCAACGGCTTTTTTGCCGTCAATCATCAGTACGTTCATAAATTTGGTCAATTCAACGCTGCCGAACTTAGGATCGGGCAATACGTCGCGCTTGGGGACTTCTCTACGTCTTGGCATTTCAATTCCTTTAACTATTCAGTCGGGGACTTGCCCCATGAATGCCCATCGGGACATCCACTTACTCGGCCGTTTCAATTTAGGCGGCCGACGTGCCTTTCAATATCCTTACTTAGGACGCTTCGCACCGTATTTGGAACGGGCTTGTTTGCGGTCTTTCACACCGGCAGTATCCAAAGAACCGCGGACGGTATGGTAACGGACACCCGGCAAGTCTTTTACACGACCGCCGCGAATCAGAACGACGCTGTGCTCTTGCAGGTTGTGGCCTTCACCACCGATATAGGAAATCACCTCAAAACCGTTGGTCAGGCGCACTTTGCAGACTTTACGCAAAGCGGAGTTCGGTTTTTTCGGAGTAGTAGTGTACACACGGGTACAAACACCGCGTTTCTGCGGACATGCTTCCAGTGCGGGCACTTTGTTTACGTACACGGGCTTTTTACGGCCTTTGCGTACCAATTGGTTAATAGTAGGCATACTTTCTTTGTCCTGTTGAAATGAAAATATTTGCCGGCACCATGCCGACAAGAGCGGAATTATAGTAGCAAGGCAAACATACGGTCAAGAAAGGCTTTGACAGCCGGATACATCGAACATCTGAACAGATGCGGATTTTCCACACAAAAAGGCCGCCTGAAAAACGAAATCTTTTTTCAGACGGCCTCATCACAACAAGCAGACTGCAAATTAATTTTTAAGATTTGTCAGCCATTCTGCCGCGGCGGATAACCGCAGGAATCTCCAAATCGTCCAATACGCGCTGATCGGACAAATCGGGACCGGTCAGGTTCATATTGCGGACTTCACGCCCCGAAGTAACCACCCCTGCAATATTGGAAAAATCCGCATCCGCAGAATCGCCCGACAAGCCGTCGAGATCTTCACGCACCGCATGCTGGCGGCGCGCAGACGGCGTCCGACCGTATTGAGCCGCAGGAGCCTGGGGAGCAGAGTAGTGGTTATTTTCCTTCAAACCTGTGGCGATGATGGTGACGCGGATGGCGTCTTCCGGCATGTTTTCGTCTTCGGCCGTGCCGTATTTGCGCTCCGAGTCCGGGTGTGCGTAATCGTCGATTACGCGCATGATTTCACGGTATTCCGACATTTTCAGACAGCCCGGTGCGGTAGTGATATTGACCAGCACGCCGCGCGCACCGTCCAAGCTGACATTATCGAGCAGCGGACTGGAAATCGCCTCCTCGGTCGCCAGGCGGGCACGATCGACACCCTGCGAAGCCCCCGAACCCATCATAGCCATACCGGTAATGCCCATCACGTTTTTCACGTCGGCAAAGTCCAAATTGATAAACCCGGGACGGGTCACAACCTCCGAAATCCCCGCTACTGCCGCATGAAGTACGTTATCGGCCGCCTGAAATGCCTCGCGCACGGTAACGTCTTCGCCCAACGCGGTCATCAGCTTGTCGTTCGGAATGACAATCAGCGAATCCACCTGACTTTTCAGATGTTCCAAACCCTGCTGGGCGATATGGATGCGCTTGCCTTCGTGCTCGAAAGGACGGGTTACCACGGCAACGGTCAGAATGCCCATTTCCTTGGCAATTTCCGCCACCACCGGTGCTGCGCCGGTACCCGTACCGCCGCCCATACCGGTTGTAATAAACAACATATTGGCGCCGCGCACGGCCTCGGTAATGGCTTCGCGCTCTTCCAAAGCGGCTTCGCGGCCGACTTCGGGATTAGCTCCCGCACCGAGGCCTTTGGTGAGATTGGTACCCAACTGGATACGTTTGGGCGCGTTATTTTTGCTCAAAGCCTGCGCATCGGTGTTGGCACTGATGAATTCGACACCCTGAATGGTGTTTTTAATCATGTTGTTAATGGCGTTGCAGCCGCCCCCGCCGATACCGATTACCTTGATAACCGCAGGGCTTGCGGCGGAATCCACTACATCGTAAACCAAATCCATTAAAACTACTCCTTTGCGCCCTGTTCGGGACGGCATACTCTGAACAAATACTGCGGATTATATAAGAAGCCGCATAATCTTAGCAAAAAACCTGCGGCGGACGCAGCCTGCCGCCTTATCGGCAGCAAACGGGCATCAGCGGACTAAAAATTGTTGCGCAGCCATTCTTTAATCTTGGCCAGCAAGCCTTCGCCTTCCTCTTCGTGATAAGACACCGAACCACCTTCGCCGCCGGCTTCCACATCGCCGCGTGCGGCATAGAGCAGGCCGATAACGGTGGCGTTGCGCGGATTGCGGATGCGCTCGGACACACCGGGCATTTCGGGCGGCACACCGACACGGGCGGGCAGGCCGAAAATATCTTCGGCCAGATCGACGATACCGTTCAACATGGATGCCCCGCCGGTCAGCACTACGCCGGAAGTGAGCATGTCTTCATAAAAGCCGCTGCGGTGCAGTTCGTGCAGAGTCAGTTCCAAAATTTCCTCGACGCGCGGACCGATAACGGTGGCGAGGCCGCGCCGTGCGATTTGGCGCGGCTGGCGGTCGCCCACGCTGGGCACTTCCACCATTTCGTCCAAATCTTCGTCTTCCAGATCGGGATGCGCCACGCCGTGGTGGATTTTGATGTATTCGGCGGCGGCATACGGCGTACGCAGAGCCTGTGCCAAATCGCTGGTAATCAAATCGCCCGCCACGGGTATCACGGCGGTATGGCGGATGGCGCCGTTGGTGTAAACGGCAATATCGGTGGTGCCGCCGCCGATGTCGATAACGCACACGCCCAAATCTTTTTCGTCTTCGGTTAAGACGGCCTGACCGCTGGCCAAAGGCTGGAGCATGATTTGCTCCATTTCCAGGCCGCAGCGGGTAATGCATTTTTGGATGTTTTGCAGCGCGGTGACCGCGCCGGTGATGATGTGGACGCGGGTATCAAGGCGTACGCCGCTCATGCCGATGGGGTCGCGCACGCCGGGCTGGTTGTCGATGATGTATTCCTGAACCACGGTATGCAGGATGCTGTGGTCGGGCGGGATGTTTACCGCCTTGGCGGTTTCGATGGCGCGGTCGATGTCGGCCTGCGTCACCTCGCCGTCTTTGATTTTCACCACGCCCTGCGAATTGAGGCTGCGGATATGGTTGCCCGCGATGCCTGTGGTAACGCTGCCGACTTTGCAGTCGGCCATCAGTTCGGCCTCGCCGACAGCCTGTTTAATCGCCTGGGCGGTCGCGTCGATATTGGTGACCATGCCCGCCTTGAGGCCGCGCGAAGGCGCCTGACCGATGCCGACGATATGGATTTCGTTGTCCTCCTGCACTTCGCCGATCAGGGCGATAACCTTGGAGGTGCCGATATCAAGGGCGCTGATATAGTGTTTGTCTTTTGCCATATGTAAATTCCAGTCCTGTTTTTAATCTTATCCGAATCTTGTCCGCTCAATCGTTTTCAGACGGCCTTTCGGCAGCGTCTTCGCTGTGTTCCGCTTTTTTCAGTCTGACGGCAAAACCGTCTTTGTAACGCATGTCCACATAATCCAATCTGTCCGCCTGCGCCGCCAGCAGCTCAGGCCATGCCTTGGCGAAGCGCCGCAGCCGTTCGCGCTCCTGCTCGCGGCCGAGGCGGACGGTCACGCCGTTGTCCAGTTCGATTTCCCACGCCGAGCGCGGCGTATAGGACAGCACGGCAATACCGAGTTTCTGCCCCGCCAGGTCGCGGCGGAACATAGCCAGATGTTCGACCATGGTTTTGCCCGCTCCGGCCTGCCCTCGGAAACGCGGCAGTTCCGTGTCGTCGTCCACAGCCGCGCGGAACACTTCGCCTTCGCTGTCGACCAAGCGGTTTTCATCCCAATGGGCAACGGGTACGCGCTCGGTCAGGTGGATGTCCACCGTATCGGGCAGGCGGCGGCGCACTTCGGCGGACGCTATCCACGGCATACGGGAAAACGCGGCCTGTGCGCCGTTCAAGTCGGCGCGGAAAATATTGCCGCGTATGTAGCGCCGCGCAATTTCTTGCAGTTGCGCGCCGTCGGCATACTGCAAACTGCCGTCGATGTTGACTTTTTTAATCGGGAAATACGGCGAACGGTAGAGCCATACGGCTGCCGCACCGATCAGCATGACAAAAACGGCAAAATAAAGCCAGCCGCTGACGCGGCGCATGGCCTGCGCGTTATTCCACATAGGCGGTTTTCAAAATCTCGATGCACAGCTGCGGGAAATCCATGCCCGCCTGCGCCGCCGCTTTGGGTACGAGGCTGTGCGAGGTCATACCCGGCAGGGTGTTGGCTTCCAGCAGATACAGGCGGCCGCTTTCGTCTTTGAGGAAGTCGATTCTGCCCCAGCCACGTCCGCCGACGGCGTCGAACGCGCGCACGGTCAGTTCTCGCATGAGTTGTTCGTCTTCGTCCGACAAGTCCGACGGGCAGAGGTAAACGGTATCGTCGCGGTCGTATTTCGCTTCTTTGTCGTAAAACTCGGTGGCGGGGATGATGCGCACGGCAGGCAGCGCATGGCCGCCGATGATGCCGCAGGTATATTCGCCGCCGCCGATGAATTTTTCGGCGATGATTTCGCCCTTGTACTGTTTCAGCTCGCGATACACGTCTTTCAGACGGCCTGCTTCTTTCACCTTCACCACACCGACGCTGCTGCCTTCGTTGGCGGGTTTGACAAACAGCGGCAGGCCGAGTTTGGCTTCCACGGCGGCGAAATCGCTGTCGTCGCGCAGCACTTCGTAATCGGGCACGGGCAGGCCGAGGCCTTTCCACAGGAGCTTGCAGCGGTATTTGTCCATCGCGACGGCGGAGGCGAGGACGCCGCAGCCGGTGTAGCGGATGCCGAGGGTTTCGAGCGCGCCCTGCACCGTGCCGTCTTCGCCGAATATGCCATGCAGGATATTAAACGCGCAGTCGAAGCCCTGCGTTTTCAATTCGCCCAGCGGCGTTTCTTTCGGGTCGAACGCATGGGCGTCGACGCCTTTTGCGCGCAGGGCGGCCAATATGGCGCGGCCGCTGTCGAGCGAGATTTCGCGTTCGCTGGAAAAGCCGCCTGCCAGCACGGCCACTTTGCCGAAATTCTGCATATTTCTGTCTTTCGTTTGTTGCCTGTCGGCAGCCGCTCCGATACGGGCGGCATTGCCGGAATGGTTGGTTCGCTTTTCAGACGGCCTTGTGCCTGACTGCCGCTCTGAGGCCGTCTGAAAAAGAGAAAACGTGCTTCAACCGTGTTGAAGCTTGGTTTTCAGACGGCCTCTTTCGCCCGCTCTGCCAATGCGGCGGGCACTTTGTTGATGCTGCCCGCGCCCATGTTGAGCAAAACGTCGCCGTCGCGCAGCACGGTGTCCAGCAGCATAGCGGGCAATTCGTTCGCGTCGGCGCAGTAGAGCGGCTCGACTTTGCCGTAGGCGCGGACGTTGCGCGCCAGGGCGCGGCTGTCTTCGGGCAACGGGTCTTCCCCTGCGGCGTATACGTCGGTGAGCACCAGCGCGTCGACGGTGTTGAGCACTTTGCTGAAATCGTCGAACAAATCGCGCGTGCGGGTGTAGCGGTGCGGCTGGAAGGCGAGGACGAGGCGGCGTCCGGGATACGCGCCGCGCGCGGCTGCAATGGTGGCGGCCATTTCGGTGGGGTGGTGGCCGTAGTCGTCGATAAGGAGGGCGCTGCCGCCTGCTTTCAAGGGAATGTCGCCGTAGCTTTGGAAGCGGCGGCCGACACCGCCGAAACCGGCCAGCCCCTGCTGCACGGCTTCGATGCCGACGCCGCATTCCAGCGCGATGCCGACGGCGGCCAGCGCGTTGAGGACGTTGTGGCGGCCGGGCAGGTTGAGGGTGACGTCGAAATCCTGCCGCTGGTGGCCTTTCATGCGCACATGGACGGTGAATTTCATCTGTGCGCCGACGCTTTGCACGTTGTCGGCGTAAATATCGGCGGTGTCGTCGAAGCCGTAGGTGGCGTAGGGTTTGCTCACTTTGGGCAGGATGGCGCGGACGTGGGCGCTGTCGGCGCACAGAAAGGCTTTGCCGTAGAAAGGCATGCGGTGGATGAAGTCGATAAAGGCCTGGTGCAGTTTGTCGACGCTGTGGCCGTAGGTGTCCATATGGTCTTCGTCGATATTGGTGACGACGGACATCAGCGGCGTGAGATAGAGGAAGGAGGCGTCGGACTCGTCGGCTTCGGCGACGATGTAGCTGCCTTTGCCCAGCCGCGCGTTGGTGCCTGCGGCGGTGAGTTTGCCGCCGATAACGAAGGTGGGATCGAGGCCGGCGGCGGCGAGCACGGAGGCGGTGAGGCTGGTGGTGGTGGTTTTGCCGTGCGTGCCGGCGATGGCGATACCGTCTTTGAAACGCATCATTTCGGCCAGCATCAGGGCGCGGGGGATAACGGGAATCTGCTGCGCGGTTGCGGCGGCCACCTCGGGATTGTCTTTTTTGACGGCGGTGGAGGCGACGACGACATCGGCGCCCGCGATGTGTTCGGCGGTGTGGCCGGGATAGACGCGCACGCCCAAATCGGACAGGTGGCGGGTCACGGCGCTTTGCGCCTGGTCGGAGCCGGAGACGGTGTAGCCCTGGTTGTGCAGCACTTCGGCGATGCCGCACATGCCCGAGCCGCCGATGCCGACGAAATGGATGTGTCTGACTCTGTTTTTCATGATGGTGTTCCGTATGCTTTTCAGACGGCCTCCTCAGGGCGGACAGGCCGTTTGCGACGGGGCAAAAGCGCAAACGGGTGCGGGATTTCCGAAAAGCGTAAAAGGGGCGGATTGTAAAGTTTTTGCCGCACCTGCGCCATGCGCGGCGAAGTAAAAACAGGTTTTTCCGCCGTTTCAGACGGCCTCGATGTCCCGCCTGCGCGAAGGTCTGTCAGGCCGTCTGAAAGCGGGGCTGCGGCATGGCAAAACCTAAAACGGATGTTTACGCGTTTGCCGCCGCCACGGCCGCTTCGGCCACTTTGTCGGCGCTGTCGGGATTGGCGAGGCGGCGGGCGTTTTGTGCCCGATGCAGGCATTGTTCGCGCGTGAGGCCGCCGAGGATGTCGGCGAGTTTGGCGGCGGTGAGTTCGGGTTGCGGCAGCAGCAGCGCCGCGTCGGCCTGCACCATAAAGCGGGCGTTGGCGGTTTGGTGGTCGTCCACCGCGTGCGGATAGGGCACGAGCAGAGCGCCGACGCCTGCGGCGGTCAGCTCGGCGATGGTGAGCGCGCCGGCGCGGCAGATAACGAGGTCGGCATCGCGGTAGGCGGACACCATATCGTCGATAAATTCGCTGCATTCGGCTTCGACGCCCGCGTTGCGATAGGCCGTCTGAAGCGCCTGCAATTTGCCGCGTCCCGACTGGTGGCGCACCTGCGGACGCTGTTCGGGCGGCAGGGCGGCAAGGGCGGCGGGCACGGTTTCGTTCAGCACCTGCGCGCCGAGGCTGCCGCCGACAATGAGGATTTTCAGACGGCCTTCCCTGCCCGCAAAGCGCGCTTCGGGCGCAGGCAGGGCGGCGATGTCGGCGCGC
Source organism: Neisseria sp. 23W00296 (assembly GCF_044772855.1). Classification (NCBI taxonomy): domain Bacteria; kingdom Pseudomonadati; phylum Pseudomonadota; class Betaproteobacteria; order Neisseriales; family Neisseriaceae; genus Neisseria; species Neisseria sp. 23W00296. The sequence continues at coordinate 2,039,848 of NZ_CP173024.1, forward strand.
ACTGGGTTGCCGACGAGGCCGCCCGCTTTGTCGAAGGCGTCGGGAAAGGCGTACAGCACACGGTCGGCTGCTTTCGCCAACAGGCGGTTGGACAGACCTGCCACGGCGTTCTGCTCGTGGATAACGACGGGCACGCCGCAGAGTTTGGCCGCCGCGCCGCCCGGGAAGGTGACGAAGCCGCCGAAGCCGATTACGCAGGCGATATTGTATTTTTTAATCACGGCGCGGGCGGCGCGCACGGTTTGCAGCAGAGTGAAGGGCAGCAGCAGCTTGCGTTTGAGGCCGTTGCCGCGCACGCCTTTAATCGCCAGCGTTTCCAGCGGGATGCCGTGCTGCGGCACGAGCCGCTCTTCCATCGAGTCGCGGCTGCCGAGCCAGACGACTTGGTGGCCGCGCTCCCGCAACGACTGCGCCACGGCCAGCGCGGGGAAAATGTGGCCGCCCGTGCCGCCGGCCATCAGGAGAAATGTTTTCGCACCCATGTTTTATCCTTCCACTTTGTAACCGCGCATTTTCAGGCGGTTTTCGTAATCCGCGCGCAGCAGCAGACCCATGCTCACCAGCATGACGACCACCGCCGAGCCGCCGTAGGACACCAGCGGCAGGGTCAGCCCCTTGGTCGGCAGCAGGCCGATGTTGACGCCGATGTGGAAAAAGCTCTGCACGCCTATCCACAGGGCGATGCCGTAGGAGACGAAGGAGCTGAAAAACAGCCCGAGATCGCGCGCCTGTTTGCCGATGGAAAACGCCCGCCACACCAGCCAGCAGTAGCAGAACACCAAAAGGCACATACCGAAAAAGCCCCATTCTTCGCTGATAACGGCGAAGATGAAGTCGGTGTGCGCCTCCGATTCGGTGAGGAAAAAGCGTTTGTCCAAACTCGCACCCGGCCCCGTGCCGAACCACTGGCCGCGCGCGTTGGCAATCAGCGAATGGGTAAGCTGGTAGCCCTTGCCCAGCGGGTCGCGGAAGGGGTCGAGGAAGGAGGTGACGCGCTCCATGCGGTAGGGCGCGAGCAGAATCGCCATCACCAGCCCCAAAAAGCCGAAGGACACGGCGGTGAAAAACCATTTTTTCGGCAAATCGGCGAGAAACAGCATGCCCAGCGCAATCAGCGCGGCCACCACCGTCGCGCCCAAATCGGGTTCGAGCAGAATCAGGCCGAGGCCGCCGCCGATAACGACGGCGGGGAAAATCAGGCTTTTGAGTTCTTTGAGCACTTCGGCGCGGCGGTTGAAAAAGGCGGCCAGATAGAAAATCAGCACCAGCTTGTAGCTTTCGCTCGGCTGGTAGCTGAAAAAGCCGAGGCTGATCCAGCGCTTGGCGCCGTTGATGTTGCGGCCGACGAATAAAATCAGCAGCAGAACCAGCGTATTGGCCAGCAGCAGGTGCAGCGAATAGCGGCGCCAGAACGACATTTTCACGGTGCAGGCCAAAAGCGCGGCAAAGGTGCCGCCGCCGACAAACACGGCCTGTTTGCGCACCACCTGCCACTGGTCGCCGTCGTAGCCCGCCCAGGCGATGGAGGCGGAATAGACCATCAGCAGGCCGAAGGAGACCAGGAGCACCAGCATCCACAGCAGCGACTGGTCGAATTTGTCGCCGTTTTTCAAGATTTTGCGGTCGAGCAGTTTGGATTCGTTAATCATGTTTCCGATACTTCATACTTCAAAATTTTTCTTTCAGACGGCCTTTCGGCAGTATTAAGGCCGTCTGAAAAGGCGGGACCATGTTTTCAGACGGCCTGTCATACTGCACCCGACGGCCGCCCCGCGCCGAGACGCCGAGCGGCTTCTACAAGCCCTGAAACGCTTCGACAAACACTTCGGAGCGGTGGGCGTAGTTTTTAAACATATCCATGCTGGCGCAGGCGGGGCTGAGCAGCACAATGTCGCCGCTTTGCGCCCTGGCATAGGCCGTCTGAACCGCCTCTTGCAGCGTGGCGCAGTCGATCAGTTCCACATCCGCGCCCGCCAAATCGCGGCGTATTTGCGGCGCGTCGCGGCCGATGAGCAGCACGGCTTTGGCCTTGCCGCGCAACACGTCGGCAAGCGGCGTAAAGTCCTGCCCTTTGCCCAAGCCGCCGAGTATCACAAACAGCGGGTTTTGCAAACCGTTAACCGCGGCGGCGGTGGCGCCGACGTTCGTGCCTTTGGAGTCGTCGATAAACGTGATGCCGTTTTTCTCGCCGATTTTTTCCACGCGGTGCGCCAGCCCTTTAAAGGTTTTGACGTGCGGCAGCAGCGTGTCGCGCGGGATGCCGACGGCTTCGCACAAGGCCAGCGCGGCCATTACGTTGGCGGCGTTGTGCAAACCCTGCAAAGGAATGTCGGCAATGTCGATGAGGCCGTCTGAAGCCGCTTTCAGACGGCCTGTGTCGCGGTCAAACCAATAATCGGCCTGATTTTCCAGCGAAAACCATTTCACATCGCGGCCGGCGCGTTTCATGGCGCGGCAGAGCGCGTCGTCGGCGTTGAGCACCTGCACGCCTTCGCCGCGAAAGATTTTGTCTTTGGTGTGCGCGTAGTCGAGCAGGTCGTCGTAGCGGTCGAGATGGTCTTCGGAAATATTGAGCACGGCGGCGGCGGCGGGGCGCAGGCTTTCGGTGTTTTCAAGCTGGAAGCTCGACAGTTCGAGCACCCACACATCGGCCTTTTTGCCGCCGCGCTGCATTTCGGCTTCCAAAACCGGCGTGCCGATATTGCCCGCGATTACGGTATCCAAGCCGCTTTGTCGGCACAAATGGCCGACCAGACTCGTTACCGTGGTTTTGCCGTTGCTGCCCGTGATGGCGATAACCTTGTCGCCGCGCGCGTTGAGAATGTGTGCGAGGATTTCCACGTCGCCCAACACGCGCCCGCCGTTTTGCTTGAACGCGGCGATGTCGTCCTGCCGCTCGCTGATGCCGGGGCTGAGGGCGAGGATGTCGAAACCGTGTGCCAGCGCGTCTTTCAGACGGCCTCCGTAGCACTCAATGCCTGCGAAACGGGTTTGTAATTCGGAGGCGCGCTCGGCCGACAGTTTTTCATCGTAAGCCGCCACGCTTGCGCCCTGCGCGTGCAGATACGCCAACATAGAAAGGCCGCTGCCGCCCATGCCGGCGACGAGGATTTTTTGGTTTTTCCAGTTCATTTTGCAATCTCTTTCAGGGGTTTCAGACGGCATCAGTCAAACGTTAAAGGACGTCTGAACGATTAGGCTTGCGCCGCCCATTGTGCGGCCAGCGTACCGAAGGCTTGGGCGTAATTCGGGTCGTAGCGGCGGCGCGCTTGGATGTAGTTTTCCAGCCGCCGGTAGTCGGCAGTGAGGGCGCGGCGGCGGATAAGGCGGTAGGCTTCGGGTTCGAGCAAGCCGTTTAACACGGCTTCGGCGGCGGCGTTGCGCGATTCGATAACGGTGCGGATATGGCCGCTGTTTTCGAGATATTGGCGCAACAGGGCTTGCGCGGCTTCGGTGTCGGCGGCGGTGTAGCTTTGGCTGCCGTCTGATCGGCGCGTGGCGGAGATGTTTTGGGCTTGGCCGTGGTGCGCGAAAAAGGCGGCGATGTCGGCATACAGGGCGAAATCGTGCTGCGGGTCGGCGGCGGCCGCGTCGAGCCAGCGGCGGGCGGCGTAGAGGTGCGGGTCGGCGTTTTCGGTTTCGATAAAGCGCAGGGTGAAGTTGTCGAAGGTCTGCCGCGAGGAGTGGCGGGTGTTTTGGTAACCGGTGTAGGCAACGATGGCGGCGATGCCGACGGAAATCACGGCGGTGAGGTCGGCGAGGGCGAGGGTTTCGGTAAGCTGCATGGTGTTTCAGACGGCCTTCGGGGTTTCAGACGGCCTCTGAGGCCGTCTGAAAAGACAAATCAGCGGATTTTCAGCGTGCTCAGGCCGACAAGCACCAAGACGATGGTGATGATCCAGAAGCGGACGACGACTTGGGTTTCTTTCCAGCCTTTTTGTTCGTAGTGGTGGTGGATGGGCGCCATCAGGAAGATGCGTTTTTTGGTGCGCTTGTACCAGCCGACCTGCAACATCACGGACACGGCTTCGACAACGAACAGGCCGCCCATGATGAAGAGGACGATTTCCTGGCGCACAATCACGGCCACCGTGCCCAGCGCCGCGCCGAGCGCCAGCGCGCCCACGTCGCCCATAAACACCTGCGCGGGATAGGCGTTGAACCACAAAAAACCGAGGCAGGCGCCGCACATGGCTGCGCAGAACACGGCCACTTCGCCCGCGCCTTTGACAAAGGGCAGTTGCAGGTAGTGGGCGAAATCGTAGTGGCCGGAAACGTAGGCGAAAACGGCGAGGCCGCCCGCCACCAGCACGACGGGAAAGGCAGCGAGGCCGTCGAGGCCGTCGGTCAGGTTCACGGCGTTGGACGTGCCGACGATCACGAGATAGGTGAGGATAACGAAGCCCAGCCCGCCCAGCGGATAGGCAAACTGTTTGAAAAACGGAATAAGCAGCTCGCCCGAGGCGGGCAGCTTGACGACATAAAACAGCGTGATGCCCGCCGCGAGGGCGACGGCCGACTGCCAGGCCATTTTGAATTTGGCCGACACGCCGTTCGGGTCTTTGTAGACGACCTTGCGCCAGTCGTCGTAAAAGCCCAGCGCGCCCGTGGCGAGCAATACGCCCAGCAGTATCCAGACATAGGGGTTTTCCCATCTGCCCCACAGCAGCACGGACACGGTGATGGCGGTGAGGATGAGCGAGCCGCCCATGGTGGGCGTGCCGTTTTTAATCAGATGGGTTTGCGGCCCGTCGGTACGCACGGCCTGGCCGACTTTGAGTTCGGCAAGTTTGCGTATCGTCCAGGGGCCCAGAAGCAGCGAGAAAACCAGCGCGGTGAGCGCGGCCATCACGGCGCGGAAGGTGGTGTATTGAAAAACATTCAGCGCACTGAACCAGCCGCTGAAATGCGAGAGCCAGACAAACATGGGGCTTCCTTTTGTTTATTGCTTGGGTTGTGTGGTTTTGGTATGTGGTTTTTGGGGTGTTTCAGACGGCCTGACGCGGCTTGTTCACGGCGCAAACGATGCCGTCACGCACAGCGGCGGATTGCCCGGCCGCACGCTGCCGCCGATATCGCGGCAGAGGTCTTCGTACAGAAACGCCTGCGCGCGCATACCGGCGTAAAACATACCCAACAGGGCGGCGGTCAACAGCAGGATTCTGCCCGTTTTGGCTTTGTCCATCGTTGTCCTTTCTTTTTCAGACGGCCTATTTGAAATAATCTTCGGGCATCAGGAAATACAGGCACACCATCACCGAAGCAAAGGCCGCCACATCCAGCCACGACATCCACGGCTGCCACGGATAAAGCCAGTGGCGCAGGGTGTTTTCGGCGATAAAGGCCAGCCCGCCCAACAGCCCGATGCGCCGCGCCCAATTACGCCCGCGCCACAGGCCGTAGGCCACCGCGCCCATCGCCAGCGAAAACAGCAGCGGCTCGGCCACGGAAACGGCAAACCAACCCGTGCCGATGGTGCCTTCTATCGTTTTGCCGTCCAGCTCCGTGCGCCCGTGCCACAGATAAATCGCGGTGTTCAGCGGCCACAGCACAGCCGTGGCGGCCACCACGCAGACGATAAACTGCAAAAGCACGGGTCTTTTCATCGTTGTTTCCATTAAGCCGTATGAGCCGCAGCAGCTTTCAGACGGCCTCTTTCTCTTCCAGCGCCCCGACGACTTCTTCCATTTCCATAAAGCGCGAACCTTTCACCAAAACGCTCGCGCCCTCGGGCAGGTTGTATTCCAGCACCTGGATCAGCGGGTCTTTGGCGGCAAACCACAAGCCTGCCGCGCCGAAGGTTTCCGCCGCTTCCACGCTTTCGTCGCCGACAAAATACGCCGCTTCGATGCCCTTGTCGCGGGCGTATGCGCCGACTTCGGCGTGCATCGCGGCGGCTTCGTCTTCGCCCAACTCGCCCATGTCGCCCATCACAAACACGCGCGGCGCGGGCAGCGCGGCCAGTACGTCGATGGCAGCTTTCATGCTGTCGGGGTTGGCGTTGTAAGTGTCGTCAATCAGCGTCGCACCTTTGATGCCGCGTTTGACTTTCAGACGGCCTTTGATGTTGCTGAAATCTTTGAGGCCGTCTGAAACCTCGTCCAGGGTCAAACCGGCGGCCAAAGCGAGCGCGGCGGCAGCGGCGGCGTTATGCACATTGTGGCGGCCGGGTACGGGCAGCGACACGGCGGCGGTTTCATCGCCACACACCAAATCAAATTCGCAGGAAAGCGGGTGCAGCACGATATTTTGCGCGTGCACACCGCCGCCGTCCACGCCGAAAGTCTGCTGCTTGTGTGCGGCAGAGGCCGTCTGAAAAACCGCCGCGTTGGCATCTTCGCAGGGAATCAAGGCCAAACCGTCTGCGCCCAAGCCCTGATAAATCTCTCTTTTGGCGCGGGCGATGTCGGCCGTACCGTCGAAGCCGCAGCCGACATGGGCGCGTAGCGCGTTGTTGACCAGCGCGGCATCGGGCTGGGCGATTTGCGTCAGCACCGCCAGCTCGCCGAAATGGTTCATGCCCATTTCAATTACGGCATAGCGGTGGTTTTCGTTTAATTTCAACAGCGTGAGCGGCAGGCCGATATGATTGTTGAAATTACCCGCCGTCGCCAGCACGGCCGCATCGCCGAAGCGGCGGCGCAACACGGCGGCCAGCATTTCTTTCACGGTCGTCTTGCCGCCCGAGCCGGTGATGCCGAACACAAACGGATTCACGTTTTTGCGCCACGCGTGCGCGAGTGTCTGCAAGGCTGCCAGCGTGTCGCCCACAAGCAGCGCACCGCGCAAACCGGCGCAATCTCCGCGCGACACCACCACCGCCGCCGCGCCTGCGGCCGATACGTCTGCGGCAAAATCATGGCCGTCGAAACGCCCGCCCTCGAGCGCGAAAAACACATCGCCCTCACGGATGTCGCGGCTGTCGGTAACAATGCGCGACACGGCGCGGTTTTCCGACGGCAGCGGCAGATTGAGGGCTTGGCAGATGAAGTTTAGGTCTAGTGGTTTCATGTTTGATTCTAAAATTTTGTTTTGTTTTCAATCAGCAGTGTTTTCAGACGACCTTTTCATGTTTGCCGGACAAAGGTCGTCTGAACCATTTTCAAACGGCTGCACATTGTTGCCGTTTCACAACCTTCTTTTTTCAAACGGGTTTTCAATACACTTCAGTATTTACGCGGATTGTCGCTTTCCGTTAGTTTGACCGTATCCATATTTTTCTCGGAATCCCGTTTCAGGCAATCTCAAAGCTCACATTATTATCCGCAAATGTTCCATCAGATTCTTAGGCGTAGTAAACGTCAGTCCATACATACTGCTTAACGCGGCTGCTTGTGTATTGTCCAAATCGGCTACCAAAATAATAAAATTATCATCAGCCAGATTCAGCCGTTTTTTCAAACGTACATATTTTTCGATGTCTTTTCTAAACTCACCTGATTTGCACTCGATAACCACAGGTTGCTTCCCACTTGGCAGAAACACAACATCCAACTCATGTCGGTCTTCATTGCCAAATTGGATTTTGACGTTGCGGGCGCAAGAAAAAACATAAGACTTTCCTCTGTGCTTTGCCTCTGCCAACATTTTTCCCAATGCAAACCATTCCAGCCATCCTCCATTGAAAAAATGTTTGATCAAAGTAGCACTTTGCAGATTCAAGCGAACAATTTTGTCCTGCTTTTGGTAGAAATACTTGGAAAACAGGGTATGGCTGTAAAATTGGCGGCAAAGATTATTGATAGCCTGCCCGTCTTTTTGGCTCATTTTTCCCAAATCCAAACTGATACCCGTATGGTTGTTCCTGTATGCCCAGCCAATACGGCTCAGAATATCTTTTGTCAGATGATATTTGCTGCCTAAAACATCGGCAGCTTCATCAAAATAACCGCTCATATCCACTGCTGAAAAATCAAACTCGGCAACAATATTATTTTGAGCAAACCAACGTTTCAAAGGCTCATGCTGCTCCGATGTAGCCAAAATATCGGTTGCAGAAAGATTTACACCGACCAGTAGATTGCCCTGATCGGTTTGCTCTTGGTCGGCCTGATTTGCTTCATCAGTTTCGCCTTGCTGCTTCAAAGCCTGTAATTCGCGGTTCACTGAAAAATAACGCTCCAAGAGTTTTTTCACAAAAAACAGCGTATCGTAAACTTTTACAGGCGACTTGCACTGCGGGCAGGAAATATCAGCCATTTGAGGCTGATACGGATGTTCGGCCATATAGCCGCATTTGTTACAGCGGTGAATACCCATCGGTTCTCTTTCCCTATTATTTTGGATTTTACAGTTAATGAATATATCAAATATGTTTTTCAGACGGCCTCAAATGCCCTAGCTGCCGATTTTGCCGTACCGCTGGTAATCGGAAAAAACAAGGACGACGGTTTTGCCGTTTTTGCGGTAGGGGTAGTACAGGGTGTAGTTGCCGCCGTCGGCACGGAAGCGGCTGCCTTCGCGGCCGGCGAAGGCTTGTTGCAGGTAGGCGCGGTCGGCGGGGTCGGTGGTGTAGACGTGGTCGATTTTGCGCACGGTTTTGACGTTGTCCCGCTCTTTGGCGGTGAAACCGTCGGCGGCGGGCTGCATGTCGGCTAGGTTGCGGTAGCTGTCGGCCTCGTCGTAAAAGGCCAGGTAAACGGGTTTGCCGCCGATGGTGTCCGGCGTGATCAGGAAAACGTTGCGAAAGGCGGTGTTTTCCTTTTCCATCAGTTTGAGCGTGTCGGCCGTTTGCAGGATGTAGGGCAGATCGAAGCGGTAGTCGGCCAAAGAAGCCGTGTCGCCGCTTTGCACGATGCGCTCGGCCGATTGCAGCAGAATCCGCTGCTTGCGCTGTTCGGAAAGGTAGTTGCCGCCAAACAGCAGCGCGGCCAGCAGGGGAAACAGAGCCAGCAGCAGCCACGCCGTTTTTTTGCCGCCCGCCACCGCCGTTTCCTGATTGCGCTCGGCAATGCGGGTCAGGTTCAGCATGATGTTGAGCATCAGCGCGCCCGCCATCAGGGCGATGATGCCCAGCACGCTCATGGCGAACATTTCGGTGATGTGTTCGCGAAACACTTTGAGGCCGAACACCTGCGCCAGTATGAAGGCAAACACCCAGTACACCAGCAGCAGCACCGAGACGATGCCGATGATATTGCTGAGTTTGACCAGTTTTTTCATGTTCATTGCTGACTCCTGTTTTCAGACGGCCTCCGCCATAAGAAAGGCCGTCTGAAAAGGGTTTTGCAGCTTTCAGACGGCCTTTTTGCTTTTACTGCCGTTTGCCAGCGCCGCTTGGGCAATTTCAAAGTCGGAAAAATGGTGTTTCACGCCCTGCACGTCTTGGTAGGTTTCGTGGCCTTTGCCGGCAATCAGGATGATGTCGGCACTTGCGGCGTGCTGCACGGCAAATTCGATGGCGGCGCGGCGGTCGGCTTCGACACGCTCGGGCGCGGATACGGCGGGCAGGATGTCGGCGATGATGTCGTTAGGATTTTCCATGCGTGGGTTGTCGCTGGTGACGACGACTTTGTCCGCACCCTGCACCGCCGCCGCGCCCATCAATGGGCGTTTGCCCCGGTCGCGGTTGCCGCCGCAGCCGAACACGCACCACAAGGCCGCGCCCTGCGGTTTGATTTCCTGCAGGGTGGCGAGGGCTTTTTCCAGCGCGTCGGGCGTGTGGGCGTAATCGACCACCACCAGCGGCTTGCCGCTTTCGATGATGCAGTCCATGCGGCCGGTAGCGGGGCGGATTTGCGCGAGCGCGGCCAAGACTTTATCGAGCGGATAACCGTCGGCACACAATACGCCCACGCAGGCGGCGAGGTTTTGCGCGTTGAACCGCCCCAAGAGGCGGGTTTTGACACTGCCTTTGCCCCACGGCGTGTCGAGGGCAACTTCCATGCCGTCTGAAGCGGCGGCAAACCCTGTGATGCGGATGTCGGCTTGTTCGCCGAAACCGTAGCCGTACACGGCCAAATCGGGGCGGTCGGCTTTCAGACGGCCTATCAACTCTGCGCCGTAGGGGTCGTCTGAATTAATCACGGCGTGTTTCAGGCCGCGCCAGTAAAACAGGCGTGATTTGATTGCGCCGTAGGCTTCCATTGTGCCGTGGTAGTCGAGATGGTCGCGCGTGAGGTTGGTAAACACGGCCGTCTGAAAAGCCGTACCGTTGACGCGGGCTTGGTCGAGGCCGTGGCTGGACACTTCCATCGCGGCGGCGGTTGCGCCCTGTTCGCGGAAACGGTGCAGCAGGGTTTGCACTTCCACCGGCGCAGGTGTGGTGTGGGTGGTGTCTTCGAGCGCGCCCCAAAAGCCGTTGCCCACCGTACCGATAATCGCGGTTTTGTCGCCGAGCAAATCTGCCGCCTGCGCGAGCCATTGGGTAATCGAGGTTTTGCCGTTGGTACCGGTTACGCCCCAGACTTTGAGGCCGTCTGAAAGGTTGCCGTACACTTGCGCGGCGAGGATGCCCGCGCGGTGTTTCAAGTCTTTGATGCCCTGATTGGGCACGTTCCACTCGGGATTCCATTGGAACGCGCCGTCGTCGTCCCAAAACACAAACGCCGCGCCATTGGCAATCGCGGCGGAAATGTAGCTGCGGCCGTCTGAATATTCGCCCTGGCAGGCGACGAAAATATCGCCGCGCTTGATTTGGCGGCTGTCCGAATGCAACAAACGCCCTGCTGCGTTTTCACACAGCAGAGGCGGAAAGCCGGTTTCCACCGGCGGGTTCGAATCGCTGAACATGATGGCTGGTTTCCTTATCCGGCAGCGGGCACGGCGGCTTTTACGGGCTTGGTGGGCGTGACGCCGAGGATGTTGAGGCTGCCCGACATGATGCCTTTGAAGACCGGACCGGCGACGATGCCGCCGTAGTAGCCGTTGGCGCGCGGCTCGTCGATGGCAACAGCAACGATAACGCGCGGTTTGTCCGCCGGAGCGAAGCCGATAAACGTGCCGATGTGTTTGTCGCGGGCATAGCCCCTGCCGACGACTTTCTGCGCCGTGCCGGTTTTCGCGCCGACGTCGAAGCCTTCAACCGCACCCGCCGTGCCCGTGCCGCCTTTTTCGGTAACAGCAACCATGATTTTGCGCATGGCTTTGGCGGTGTCGGGTTTGAGGATGCGTTCGCCGTCGGGTGCGCCGTCGAGTTTTTCAATCGAAAGCGGCATCAGGCGGCCGTCGGCGGTCAGCACGGTGTAGGCGCGCGCCAGTTGCAGCAGGCTCATCTGCATTCCGTAGCCGAAGGACATGGTAGCCTGGTCGAATTTGCCCCAGTTTTTCCAGTTGCGCAGCTGCCCTGCGGCTTCGCCGGGGAAGCCGATATCGGGCTTGGTTTTGAAACCGAGGCTGCGGTAGTAGTCGTACATGTCTTCGGCGTCGTACATCAGCGAGATTTTGCTGGTACCGACGTTGGACGATTTCTGCATGATGCCGCGCACGTCGAGCGAGGGATACAGGTGGGTGTCGCGCACGGGATGACCGCTGATGCTGTACGGCTGGGTGTTGAACTGGGAGCGCGGGTTGATTTTTCCGTCGTCCAGCGCTTTGGCGATGGGGAAGGGTTTGAGTACCGAGCCGAATTCGTACATATCGGTCACGGCTCTGTTGCGGCGCTGGTCGCTGTCGGCTTCGCCCGGTTCGTTCGGATCGTAGGACGGGCCGTTGACCATGGCGAGGATTTCGCCCGTGCGGGCATCGAGCACGACGGCGCTGCCCGCTTTGGCCTGGTGGTGTGCCACAGCTTTGGTCAGCTCTTCGTAGGCCAGGGTTTGGATGCGCTGGTCGACCGATAAAACGATGTCGCGGCCATCGTGCGGCGCCCGGCTGCCGCCGTCTTCCATGCTGTCGACGATGTGGCCTTTGTTGTCGCGCAGCACGACTTTGCGGCCGTCGCGGCCGTGCAGTTCTTTTTCGCGCGACAATTCCAAGCCTTCCTGGCCTTTGCCGTCGATATTGGTGAAGCCGATGATCTGCGCGAACAGGCTGCCGCCCGGATAGTGCCGCTGCGGCTCCTGCTGGAAAGCCAGACCTTTGATTTTCAAGGCGGCAATCCGCTTGGCGGTTTCGGGTTTCAACTGGCGTTTGAGAAACACGAAGTCGATTTTTTTGCCCATATCGGCTTTGAGCACTTCGACGCTTTTTTTGTCGAGTTTGGACTGGATGGCGGGATTGAGCACGTCGGCCAGCTCTTGCAGCTTGGCATCGTCGGGCAGCACGGCCAATTCGCCCGGGCGCACGTAGAGCGACTGCGTGCCGGAAGGCGTGCCGTCTTTTTCTTTGTCGTCGCGGAATTTCAGGCCGTCGATGCCGAGCGCTTTCACGGCTGCGACGGTATCGGGTTTCAGACGGCGTGCGATATAGGAAACGGTGCTTTTTCTGTCGAGGCGCTCGCTGATGATGTCGGCGGGCACGTCGATCATCTCGGAAAGGGTTTCGATTTCTTCGGCCGTGAGATTGGCTTCGGAAGGGATGGCATACAGGGATTCGGCGGGCGCGCTCAATGCCAGGCGCGCGCCGTTGCGGTCGCTGATCAGGCCGCGCGCGGCGGGCAGCTTCACGGTGCGCACGAAGCGTTTGTTGCCTTCTTCGGTGAGGAATTCGTGATGCGAAGTCTGCAGATACAGGCCGCGTCCGATCAGCGCAAGAAAACCGGCGCCCAGCGCGCCGAGCATGAAATAAATCCGCCCGTTGCTGGTAACCGGCTTTTTGCTCTTTTCCTGCCCGGGCAGCATCTTCGGCTTGTATTCGTTCTTAATCAACATACTGCTACTGCTTTCTTGTGGGAATTTTCTCTGCGTGTCCGGCACAGGCCGGTTTTTGTTGTTATTCGGTTTCCACCACTCGGGTGTCGGCGGCCTGCGGCGGCGCGAGCCCTGCTTGGGCGGCGGCCTGTCTGACCAGCCGGTGGTTCGACAATTCCGCCTGTTTGAGTTGCAGGCGGGCGAAATCCTTTTCCAGCTCCTGCTGCTGCTTTTCCGCCTCCGCCAGCTCGATATGCTGCTGGCGGGCGCGGTTTTGCTGGGAGACGACGGCAAAGCCCGATCCGAGCGCCAGCACCAGCAATGCGATATTGATATAGTTCATCCGTTTTTGCTTCCGCAAACTCTGTTGGTTTTCAGACGGCCTCACGGCCGCCGAATGCGCCTTCCGTACGCTCCGCCACCCTCAGCACCGCCGAACGGGCGCGCGGATTGGCCGCCACTTCGCCTTCCGACGCCTTCACAGGTTTTCCGACCGTTTTCAGCGGCGGCTGCGGCAGATCCGCATCGCGCACCATCGCCCATTTGGGCAGCGGCTCGTGGGCGGAATACCGTTTGAAAAATTGTTTGACAATGCGGTCCTCCAAGGAATGGAAGGCAATCACCGCCAGCCTGCCGCCGTTTTTCAGACGGCCTGCCGCCTGCGGCAGCACCGCTTCTATTTCTTCAAGCTCACGGTTGATGAAAATCCGAACGGCCTGAAACGTCCGCGTCGCCGGATCTTGGCCGCGCTCGCGAGTACGGACGTTTTGCGCCGCGATACGCGCCAGCTTGCCGGTTGTATCGACAGGATTTTCGCCGCGCTGCGCGACAATGGCGCGCGCAATCGGGCGAGCAAACCGCTCTTCACCATAATTCCTGATTACCTCGCAAATTTCGTTTTCATCGGCAACTGCCAGCCACTGCGCCGCCGACATGCCGCGCGTGGTGTCCATCCGCATATCCAGGGGCGCATCGAAGCGGAAGCTGAATCCGCGCGAACCGTCGTCTATCTGCGGCGACGAAATGCCCAAATCGAACAGCGCACCGTCTATTTTTCCGATACCCAGCGCATCCAAGGCCGTCTGAAAAGAGGAAAAACCGTCGTGCACCACGCTGACGCGGCTGTCCTGCCGCGCCAATTCCTGCGCCACGGCAACCGCCTGCGGGTCCTTGTCGAACACAATCAAGCGGCCGTTTTCGCCGAGCTTGGACAAAATCAGGCGGGAGTGTCCGCCGCGTCCAAAAGTTCCATCAACATAGATGCCATCTGAAACCACGTTCAGCGCATCCACCGCTTCGTTCAACAAAACGGTGACATGGGAAAACGTTTCGCCGCTCACAGCTGAAATCCTATCTGACCCAGCTCGAAATCCAGCTCTTCGGGATCGATATCGAGCGCGGCATCGTCTTTGGCGTGGAACACCTCCCTGTCCCACAGCTCCAAACGGTTGACCCTGCCCGTCAGCGCCACTTCCTTATCAAGCTGCACTTTGCGGCGCAGGTTGGCGGGCAGCAGAATCCGCCCCGCCGCATCCATTTCCATCACTTCGGCATTGTTGAGCAGCAAATCGCGCCACGCCGAAAGTTTGGCGTTGCCCGCCACGTTTACCGACATCAGCCGCTGCGCTTCCTGCTCCCAAACGCTTTCGGGATAAAGCAGCAGCCGCTCGCGGTTTTCCAGCGTGGCAACCAGTGCGGGCGTGTATTTGCGCAGCAGCAAATCACGGAACTTGGCGGGAACCGCCAACCGTCCTTTGCTGTCGATATTTAAATCGTGAATGCCGCCAAACATAAAACGCGCCCGAAAAATTCTTCAACCAGGGAAAATTGACACACTTTGCACCACTTTCCCCCACTCAGGCCGTACTATAAATAAAAACACGGCATACGGTCAAACGGAAAAATTGGGAAAACAAAATAAGGAACAGATACTTAAAGGTAGCCCGAACCAGCCTCCGCACAAGAGCGCAATGCCTTGTCATACCACCCGCACCGCCTTCCCGTATAAAATACACGCACTTAACATTTCGCCGCATACCGACGAAACAGTAACGCCCCGCACTTTTACACCGTCAATCATCGCGATTGCCATTTCATTTTTACACAAGTTAACCATGACCGCCGCAAACCTTCCCGAACCCTCCGCAGAAGCCCTCGAATCTTCCGAACGCCTCAAACAAACCATCCGAGAAGAAATCGCCCTTTCAGACGGCCTCATCCCCTTTTCCCGCTTTATGGAACTCGCCCTCTACGCCCCGCAATACGGCTACTACACAGGCGGTGCGCACAAAATCGGCGCACAGGGCGACTTTGTTACCGCGCCTACACTCACCCCGCTGTTCGGCCAAACCCTAGCCCGCCAAATCGCCGCCCTGCTGCCACAAACCGCCGGCAACGTTTACGAATTCGGCGCAGGCACGGGCGAGTTGGCCGCCACGCTGCTCAACAGCCTTTCAGACGGCCTCAACCGCTATTACATCGTCGAACTCTCGCCCGACTTGGCCGAACGGCAACGCCAGTTCATCGCCGACAACACCACCCCCGAAGCCGCCGCCAAAGTCGTCCACCTCAACGCCTTACCCGATACCGTCGACGGCATCGTTATCGGCAACGAAGTACTCGATGCCATGCCCGTGGAACTCGTGCGCCGCGAACACGGCTGCTTTTGGCAAATCGGCGTCGGCTTGGAAAACGGGCAGTTTGTCCGCCGCACATCGCCGCTTACCCGCCCTGCCCTGCTGCAAGCCGCCGCGCAATATTTCCCTGACGCAGAGCCTTACACCGGTGAGCTGCATCCCGCACAATACGCGTTCGTACGCACGCTGGCCGAACGCCTCACGCGCGGCGGCATCATCTTCATCGACTACGGTTTCGATGCCGCCCAGTATTACCATCCGCAGCGCAACGAAGGCACGCTCATCGGCCACTACCGCCACCACACCGTGCACGACCCGTTTTTTCGCGTCGGCCTCACCGACCTCACCGCCCACGTCAATTTCACCGACACCGCACAAGCCGGCACCGACGGCGGATTGGATTTGATCGGCTACACCACACAGGCCGATTTCCTGCTCAACCTCGGCATTACCGAACTGCTCGAACGGCAAAACCTGCCGCCCGACTCCCCCGCCTACGTTCAGACGGCCTCCGCCCTGCAAAAGCTCCTGATGCCGCACGAAATGGGCGAGCTGTTCAAAGTTATCGCCTTCGGCCGCAATATCGGCGTCGACTGGCAGGGCTTTGCCCGCGGCGACATCTGCCACAAACTGTGAAGCGGTTTTTTAACGATTAAAATCAATCGGAAAAGAAAAAGCCTTGAAAAAGCGGTTGCCCGAGCAGAAAAAAGCCGTATAATCACGGCTTCACTTCACGGCGAATTAGCTCAGTCGGTTAGAGCAGAGGAATCATAATCCTTGTGTCCGGGGTTCGAGTCCCTGATTCGCCACCAAAAAATTCGGGGGTATAGCTCAGTTGGTAGAGCGCTTGCATGGCATGCAAGAGGTCAGCGGTTCGATCCCGCTTACCTCCACCAGACAACACAAAGGCTTGGTTTAAAAACCAAGCCTTTTTTACTGCCTGAGTGCACAGGAAACCGCATCGCCGTCCCCGTTTGGAAACACCGCACACCGCATCCCCTGCCCTGCCAAAGCGTCCAGCCACACGAGAAAAGCACACAGCGTCATTTGACGGACGGAAAAGCCCGCCCCGCCCAAGGCTTCCGCCACCGCCTCTTCCGGATACAGGCACACCGCCCTGCCGTCAGATCCGACCACACGGACACCGCCCGCACCGTCTTCCAACAGCCACACCGCCCCAAAATCCACCACCTTGCGCACAAAATATTCATAACGCGTCCGCGCATCCATCGCCAGCAAATTTGCCGGCTTATTCGGGTGGATAAAAGCCATTTTCCCTCTCCTGTATTGACGCCTGCCAACAGCCATAGAGGCCGTCTGAAAACGTATAACAGCATTTTCAGACGGCCTCAACCCCGCCGCCTGCGGTACAATCGCCGTTTTCCCAACAACTGCAAAGGATCAAGCATGACCACCGCCACCATCCTCCAATCCCTCCCCGTCGGCCAAAAAGTCGGCATCGCCTTTTCCGGCGGGCTGGACACCTCCGCCGCCCTGTTGTGGATGAAACTCAAAGGAGCGCTGCCCTACGCCTACACCGCCAACCTCGGCCAGCCCGACGAATCCGACTACGACGCCATCCCGAAAAAAGCGCTGGAATACGGCGCACAGAACGCCCGCCTGATCGACTGCCGCGCCCAGCTTGCCCACGAGGGCATCGCCGCCATCCAGTGCGGCGCGTTTCACGTGTCCACCGGCGGCATGCCCTATTTCAACACAACCCCGCTCGGCCGCGCTGTAACCGGCACCATGCTGGTTTCCGCCATGAAAGAAGACAACGTCAACATCTGGGGCGACGGCAGCACCTACAAGGGCAACGACATCGAACGCTTCTACCGCTACGGCCTGCTCACCAACCCCGCGCTGAAAATCTACAAACCCTGGCTGGACCAGCAATTTATCGACGAACTCGGCGGCCGCCACGAAATGAGCGAGTTCCTGATTGCCAACGGCTTCAACTACAAAATGTCCGTCGAAAAAGCCTATTCCACCGATTCCAACATGCTCGGCGCGACGCACGAAGCCAAAGATTTGGAGTTCCTTAACAGCAGCGTCAAAATCGTCAAACCCATTATGGGCGTCGCCTTTTGGGACGAAAACATTGAAATCAAAGCCGAAACCGTGTCCGTGCGCTTTGAAGAAGGCGTCCCCGTCTCCCTCAACGGCAAAGAATACGCCGACCCCGTAGAACTTTTCCTCGAAGCCAACCGCATCGGCGGCCGCCACGGCCTGGGCATGAGTGACCAAATCGAAAACCGCATCATCGAAGCCAAATCGCGCGGCATCTACGAAGCCCCCGCCATGGCCTTGTTCCACATCGCCTACGAACGCCTGGTAACCGGCATCCACAACGAAGACACCATCGAGCAATACCGCATCAACGGCCTGCGCTTGGGACGCTTGCTCTACCAAGGCCGCTGGTTTGACAGCCAAGCGCTGATGCTGCGCGAAACCGCCCAACGCTGGGTTGCCCGCGCGATTACAGGCGAAGTAACGCTCGAACTGCGTCGCGGCAACGACTACTCGATTCTCAACACCGAATCGCCCAACCTCACTTACCAGCCCGAACGCCTGAGCATGGAAAAAGTCAAAGACGCCGCCTTCACCCCGCTCGACCGCATCGGCCAGCTCACCATGCGCAACCTCGACATCACCGACACCCGCGCCAAACTCGGCATCTACTCGCAAAGCGGATTGTTGCAACTGGGCGAAGGCTCGGTATTGCCAAAGTTGGATAACAAATAAAACGCCCATAAGGCAGCCTGAAACGGGGAAACGGTTTTAGCTTCGCAGAAGCTCGCAAGCTCGCTTTCAGGCTGCTTTTTCAAATATGAAAGGCCGTCTGAAAACATCGTTTCCACATCCCCCCATACAAACAAACGCACACCAAGGAAAACCCATGAACACCCCCACCCTGCGTCTGAACCGCGTCCGCCTCGAACCCCTCGCCCCGCAACACGAAACCGCCCTGCGCGAAGCCGTGTGCGACGGCAACATCTGGGAGCTTTTAGTCACCACCGCACCCGCATCCGATCAAGTGGCAGCCTATATCCAAACCGCCCTGCAAACACGCACCGCCTTTGCCGTTATCGACGAAGACAGTGGCCGCATCGTCGGCAGCACCTCGCTCTACAACACCGACCCCGCCGTCCCCCGTGCCGACATCGGCTACACCTGGTACGCCCGCTCCGCGCAGCGCACCCGCATCAACACCTGCTGCAAACTCATGCTGCTGGATTACGCCTTCGACACTCTCGGCTGCACCTGTGTCGGCTGGCAGACCGACATCCTCAACACCGCCTCGCAAAGCGCCATCGAACGGCTGGGTGCCAAAAAAGACGGCATCCTGCGCCGCCACAAACTGCGTAAAGACGGCAGTGTGCGCGACACCGTGGTTTACAGCATGCTGCGTGAAGAATGGCCGCAGGCCAAAGCTGCGCTGGAAGCAAAACTGGCGGCGTTTGGCTGACGTACAGATCAAGCAAAGGCCGTCTGAAACCTTTTTCAGACGGCCTCCAAACTGCCAACCGAAAGCCCCGCCATGACCGTCACACTCAAACAAGCTCAACTTCCTGCTTCTACTCTATGCAGCCGTTTCCGCCTGCATCTTTCAGCTTGCCCTCCCCGACCCTCCCGCTACCTGGCCGGCATGGAGCGCCCTCACCGCCTTTTGCGCCCTGCACGGCTTTATCGTGGCGCGTCGGCTGAAACGCGGGCAGGACGCATCACCTGCCGGCATCGGCAACTACCTGACCGGTTTGCTCGTCGGGATCTGGCTGATACAGGGCATGGACATCCTGATCTACGCCGATTACTACACCGCCGACTACCGCATCCCGCGCGACCGGCTTTCCACCATCGAATTTACCGTGCCCCAAGCCCCCGAATGCAGCGGCAGCAACCGCGTCAGATTCTGCTACCTGCCTGCCGCGGAAGACCTGCACCTTTACTGCCAAACGGTTGACAAAGACAGCTGCACCCGTGCCTACCGCCACGCAGGCCAAACCGCCCGCGTCCGCTACTACGGCGGCCGGCTCTACGAAATGAGCGTCGGCAACACCGCCGTATACCGCTACGAAGAACAAACCGCCGTTTTCGAGCGCGAACAGTCGCAACTGCGCCGCCAGCCGCTTATCCTGCTGCTGTTTACCCCGCCGCTGATCTGGTTTGTCCGCCGCTACAAACGGCTTGCGCGCAAACAGGAGCATCAAACCGAAGGCCGTCTGAAACCCTTTTCAGACGGCCTCTTTTCCATCCCCGCTCCCACTGCGGCAACACGCCCCAGGGGCTGTTGACAATTGGTTTGCGAAGCGGATTTTGCGTCAGAAAGCCGCCGCAATACCAAATGTCGACAGCCCCTAGCCCAGCGCAAACAGCTCGCGCCCGTGCCGTTTGAGCCAGTCTTTCGCCGCCTGCGTGTGCGGCGTGTGGCGGGAAACCAGTTCCCAAAACGCCGCGCTGTGGTTCGGGTGCGGCAGGTGGCAGAGTTCGTGCACGCAGACATAGTCGGCGACGAAATCGGGCGCGCCGACCAGCCGCCAGTTGAGGCGGATGCCCGTGCGCGCGCGGCACACGCCCCAAAAGGTTTTGGCGTCGGTGAGTGCGGCGGCGGCGGGGCGCAGGTTCAGACGGCCTGCGTGCGCCCACAGGCGCGGCGGCAGGGTTTGCGCGGCGCAGGCGTACAGCGCGTCTTTCAGCAGCCGCCTTTGTGCGGCCGCGCCGATCGGCGGCAGCAGAATCCGCCGCCCGTCAAACACCGCCTCCGCCACGCCCGCATCGGTTGCCACTTGCGTCAGCCTGCCGTGCAGCCACACCGCCTGCGGCAGGCCGTCTGAAAGGTTTTCAGACGGCAGCTCCTGCCAACGCGCCAGCGTCCGCCGCAGTGTTTCGCCGTTTTGCGCCAGCCAGTCTTGCAAGCCGCGCCGCCCCAGCCATTTGGGCGCGCTGACGCGCAGCGCATCGGCGGCAAGCGGGCGCAGGATGATGTTTTTCTTGGCGGCAAAGCGCACGGCAATGCGCACGGGGCGGCCGTCGAGATGGTGGATGAATTCGGTAATGACGGGTTTTCTGTTTTCATATTCGGTATTTGAGGCCGTCTGAAAAGCCGGAAACGCGTTTTCAGACGGCCTCTTGCGTTTACGCGCGCATGCAGGTCGGATACTTGTATCCGACATTGTGCCAACGTCAAAAAAACGCCGCACGGGTTTCAGACGGCCTTTGCCGTTTTGCCAACGGTTGTCGGATTCGAGAATCCGACCTACGGGATTGGCCGGATACCGTGCACAATGAGGCCGTCTGAAAAGGTGAAAACGCTTTTTCAGACGGTCTCTTGCCGTTTACGCGCCCATGTAGGCGGCGCGGCTGGCGAGCCATCTGTCCAAATGGGCTTTGACGATGTCGGGATTCTGTTCGATTAACTGCGGGGCGATGTCGCGGGCGTGTTCCAACAGGTGCAAATCCTGTTCCAAGTTGGCGAAGCGCAGCATGGGTACGCCGCTCTGGCGTGCGCCGAGAAATTCGCCGGGGCCGCGGATGTTGAGGTCTTGGCGGGCGATTTCAAAGCCGTCGGTGTGCTCGTAAATCACTTTCAGCCGTGCTTTGGCCAATTCGCTCAACGGCTCGGCAAACAAAAGGACGCACACGCTTTTGGCCGCGCCGCGCCCGACGCGCCCGCGCAGTTGGTGCAGTTGCGCCAGGCCCATGCGTTCGGCGTGTTCGATCACCATCAGCGCGGCGTTGGGCACATCCACGCCGACTTCGATCACGGTGGTGGCGACGAGTACGTTCAGACGGCCTGCGGCAAATTCGGCCATCACAGCGGCTTTTTCGGCGGCTTTCATGCGGCCGTGTACGAGGCCGATGTTGAGTTCGGGCAAGGCCGTCTGAAGCTGCTCCAGGGTTTCGGTGGCGGTTTGCAGTTGCAGGGTTTCGCTCTCTTCAATTAGGGGGCAGACCCAGTATGCCTGTTGCCCTTTGCGGCAGATATTGAGCAGGTAGCCTTCGACTTCGGCGCGGCGCAGGCTGTTGACGAGGCGGGTTTGGATGGGGGTGCGGCCGGGCGGCAGCTCGTCGATGACGGATACTTCGAGGTCGGCGAAAAAGCTCATGGCGAGGGTGCGCGGGATGGGGGTGGCGGACATCATCAGCTGGTGCACGTCGCGGCCTTTGTTTTTGAGGGCGAGGCGTTGGGTAACGCCGAAGCGGTGTTGTTCGTCGACAATCACGAGGCCGAGGTTTTGAAAGGCCACGTCGTCTTGAAACAGGGCGTGCGTGCCGACGGCGATTTTGGCAAGGCCGTCTGAAAGCTGTGCTTTGGCTTCGTCTTTGGCTTTTTTGCGCTGGCTGCCCGAGAGCCACGCGATGTCGAGGCCGAGCGGTTCAAACCATTGTTTGAACTTGATAAAGTGCTGTTCGGCGAGGATTTCGGTGGGGGCCATCACGGCCACTTGTGCACCGGCTTCCACGGCGGCAAGTGCGGCCAGCGCGGCGACGATGGTTTTTCCGCTGCCGACATCGCCCTGCAACAGACGGTGCATGGGAAAGGTTTGCGCCATGTCCTGCCGGATTTCGGCCAGGGCTTTTTCTTGGGCGCGGGTGAGGACGAAGGGCAGTGCGTTTAACAGGGGCTGCGACAATGTGCCGTTGCCGGTCAGCGGTGCGGCCTGACCGCTGATGCGCTTTTGCCGAGCCAGCCGCATGGAAAGCTGCTGCGCCAGCAGTTCGTCGAATTTGAGCCGCTGCCATGCGGGCAGTGCGCCGTCGGACAACTGCTGCACGCTCAGGCTCGGCGGCGGCGCGTGCAAAAGGCGCAGGCTTTCGGCCAGATGCGGCAGTTTCAGACGGCCTAACAGCGCGTCGGGCAGGGTGTCGTGCAGCGGGGTGTCGTCTAAGGCCGTCTGAATGATGCGGCGCAGGGTGGGCTGGTTCAGCCCGTTTACGGTGGGATAAACCGGAGTGAGGCTCTCGGCGAGGCCGCTCGTTTCGGCATCGCGGATTTTGGGGTGAATCATCTCGTCGCCGTAAAAACCGTGTTTGATTTCGCCCACGGCGCGGATGCGCTTGCCGACGGCAAGCTGCTTCTGCTGACTCGGGTAAAAATGGATAAAGCGCAAAAACAACACGTTGCCCGCGTTGTCGCCGATTTGCACAATCAGTTGCTTGCGCGGTTTGAACATGACTTCCTGATGCAGCACCGTGCCTTCCACCTGACAGGGTACGCCGACGGGCGCGTCTTGCAGCGGCATGATGTGGGTTTCGTCTTCATAGCGCAGCGGCAGGTGCAGCACCAAATCCCAAGCGGTGTGCAGATTGAGCTTTTCCAGCTTTTTGGCGGCGGTGTCGGTGATTTTGAGCTGTTTTCGGGTTTCGGGCGTCATGTTGCGGGCTTTTCTGCGGGAGGCGGCGGATTATATAACAAGGCCGTCTGAAAGCCGTTCAGACGGCCGCCAAACGGCACAAACCCGCAGTTTCAGGCTGCGGGTTCGTGCTTTGGTTCGGTTTTTGAGTATCGAGGAAAAAGGCTGAATCGTATAAAGGAATCTCCAAGAAAGTTGTTGATGAAAGTTGATATGAACGACTGAAATAACGTTGTTTAATGACCCGGCCGGTGAGCCGGTAGGGCGTATTATATACAAATAATAATGGTTATCAAGATTTATTTTGATTTTTTGCCGATTTATTTTTAGAAAGCTGTTTTTAAAGAGAATATTTTTGCCGATTATCGGCCGCGAAACGGCGTATCTGCCTCCGTGGCAATGCCGTATAATCGCGCTCCAACCGCAACAGCGAAAATCCTTATGCCGCACCAAGATACCGTCCAAACCGTCCGCCGCGACCTTCTCGCCGCCAACGGCCTCGATGCCGAAAACCTCGCCCGCAGCCTCGCCCTTATCGGCGCGCACCACGTCGATTATGCCGACATCTACTGCCAGCGCACCGCCTACGAAAGCTGGCACCTCGAAGAAGGCATGGTCAAATCGGGCAGCTTCCAAATCAGCCAGGGCGCGGGCGTGCGCGCCGTGTCGGGCGACAAAACCGCCTTTGCCTACGCCGACAGCCTGAACCTCGATTCCGTCAACCGCTCGGCGCAAACCGTGCGCGTTATCGGCGCTGCGGGCGGCGAAACGGCCGTGCACACGCCGTCTGAAAAAAGCGTCCGCCGCATCCACGACGATGCCGACCCCATCCGCAGCATGGACGCCGCCGCCAAAATCACCCTGCTCCACCGCATCGAAGAAACCGCCAAAGCCGCCGACCCGCGCATCGTGCAGGTCATGGCCGGGCTTGCCTGCGAATACGACATGGTCTACATCGCCCGCCTCGACGGCAGACACGCCGCCGACATCCGCCCTCTGGTGCGCCTGAGCGTCACCGTCATTGCCAAACAGGGCGATAGGCGCGAAATGGGCAGCGCGGGCGGCGGCGGACGCGGCGGACTCGAATTTTTCGACGACGAACGCGTGCGCGGCTATGTCGAAGCCGCCGTCAAACAAGCCCTCACCAACCTCGAATCGCGTCCCGCGCCCGCTGGCGAAATGACCGTCGTTTTGGGCAACGGCTGGCCGGGCGTATTGCTGCACGAAGCCGTAGGCCACGGCCTCGAAGGCGATTTCAACCGCAAACAAACCAGCGTGTTCTCCGGCCGTATCGGCGAGCGAGTGGCCGCCAAAGGCGTAACCGTGGTCGATCAGGGCGACATCGCCCACCGTCGCGGCTCGCTCAACATCGACGACGAAGGCAACGAAACCGGCCGCACCACCCTCATCGAAGACGGCATCCTCGTAGGCTATATGCAAGACGAAACCAACGCCCGCCTGATGGGCGTATCCCCCACCGGCAACGGCCGCCGCGAAAGCTACGCCTCCGCCCCCATGCCGCGCATGACCAACACCTTTATGGAAAACGGCAGCTACGGGCCGGACGAAATCATCACCTCCATCGGCAAAGGCATCTACGCCGTGAATTTCGGCGGCGGCCAGGTCGACATCACCAGCGGCAAATTCGTGTTTTCCGCCTCGGAAGCCTGGTGGGTGGAAAACGGCAAACCGCAATACCCCGTGAAGGGCGCAACCATCATCGGCAACGGCCCCGAAGTGCTCAAACACGTTTCCATGATCGGCAACGACACCGCGCTCGACAGCGGCGTAGGCGTGTGCGGCAAAGACGGCCAAAGCGTGCCCGTAGGCGTAGGCCAGCCCACGCTGCGTATCGACGCGGGCTTAACCGTCGGCGGCAGCGAAATTTAAGGCCGTCCCCGCCTACGCGGGAATGACGTTTCTGAAAGCCAAGTCCGGCACAGCAAAACCCGTCCGACACAAAAACAAAGAGGCCGTCTGAAACCCCGCAACAGGGTTTTCAGACGGCCTCTCCGCATCCGCGCTACTTGCGCCGCAACACCATACGGAACACACCGTCCGCCTCGTCCGAAGCCAAAAGGGCATGCCCCGTCTGGCGGCAGAACGCGGCAAAATCGTCGGGCGCACCCGCATCCGTCGCCTCCACCGTCAGCACCTCGCCGCTCGCCAAAGCCGCCAGCGCCTTCTTCGCACGCAAAATCGGCAGCGGGCATTTCAAACCCTTCACATCCAGATAATGTCCGTCCATCAAACGCTCCTCACACAAAAAAGCCGCGGATTATAGCCCAAGCCCCCGCGCGGCACACAGCCCGCCGCAAAACCGCCGCCCACCCTGCCGCCGGTGTTACAATCCGCTGCATTTCCCACCCCTAAGGACAGCCATGACCCGCACCCTCCTGCTCAGCCTCCTCCTCGCCGCCCCGCTGGCACACGCCAGCGAAAAAGAAACCGACTACAACACCCGCTACGTCGAAACCGAAGCCGACCGCCGCCGCGCCGTCTTCACCGAAACCGAAGAACCCCTGCCACCCTTCCCCACCGCCGACGGCTGGACGGAACTCTACGTCTCCCCCACCTACCCCGGCCAACTCCTCATCAGCCGCGACAGCATCCACCCCGCAGCCGACCGCACCGTGCGCTACGTCCTCAACCTGCGGCCGCAACACGGCGGCACCGACAACATCAGCGCAGAAGCCCTCTACTGCGCCGACACCTCCTTCAACATCCGCGAAGGCAAAAAAAGCGCCTACAAAACCTACGCCTACGGCGACCCCGTCAACCGCCGCTGGATAGCCGCCCGCAACGCCCGCTGGCAAAACCTCGGCGGCCGCCCCGACAGCGCCGCCGCCGTGCGCGAAACCCTCTACCGCATCTGGTGCCACGACGGCACACCCGAAACCCGCGAAGGACTGCTGCGGCGTCTGGACGAACGCGGCGGCAAAAACGCCGCATCCGGCAGACAAAACCGCAAAGAAAGCGACTGAGCCCGCCGCATCGGATAGGCCGTCTGAAAGCGAAGCTGCAACAAAGTCAAAAGCAGATTCAAGCGCTTTCAGACGGCCTTTTTGCAAACAGCAGATATTGAAACCTTTGCAAAACCCCAACTCCCTGCCAAACGGCATCATTCCCGCACAGGCGGGAATCTTGCTTAATGTCAAAACATTTCTGACAAAACCCTATATTGCTTAAACCCTGAAAAGACTCCCGCCTGCGCGGGAATGACGGAATTTATTACCGTTCACGCTGTATTTGGGGTTTTGCAACAATTCCACATTAAACGCACACACCGCCGGGCGGCACACCCTACCGCCGTACCGCCAGCGGAGGCCGTCTGAAACCTGTCGGAGCAACAGAGTCCCCTCTCCCGCTTGCGGGGGAGGGCTAGGGTGGGGGCTTGCGATGCTTCGGCAACTTTTGCGGAAACGGCACAAAAGCAGTTCTGCGAACTGCCACCTCCTCCCCAACCCTCCCCTGCGCCCCAGTGTACAGACCGGACACATAGGTAACACCTGTGCGGGGACATGGGTAACAGTTTTTCGGGCAGTTTGGCAGAAGTCGTTCAGGTCAATCCGGCCGAGGCGGTAGAAGCAGAAACAGACTTCGTACACACCGTCTTCGCTTTGTACCGGACGGCAGGCTACGGCTTGTCCGACCAGCCCTTTGCCGATGCGTATCTGCCGACCCGGCAGGCTGATTTGGCCGTTGGTGTCCGTTTTGCGCACCAAGTCTCCCGGCAGGTATTCGACCGGTGCCAAGTGTTCGGGAAATTCCCTCGGGCTGCTGCGGTAGTGTTGCGGAGGAGTGTCCGGTCCCAGTGCTTCATGCGGCCTTTCGTGGTTGTAGCAGTGCCGCCAGCTGTCAAACGCCTGCTGTGCCTGCTCCGGGGGCTGTTGGCAACCGGCCTTGCGGCGGTGTTTTTGGTAAAAATCCGCGCTTGCCGCGTCAAAAATGCTCGCAAGGTGTCCAACCTTGCTGTGCTTTTTTCCTTGCATTCGCGGATTTTTCCTCAAAAAACCGCTTCGCAAGCTGATTGCCAACAGCCCCGCCGAAGGTTCTGCCTTTGAGCACTTCGGCTTTCAGGCTGCGGTGGAAACGTTCGTCTTTGCCGTTGGTCTGCGGGTGCAGCGGACGGCTGCGGCCGGGGCGGATGCCCAGTCGGATAAGCCAGGCGGCCAGGCGGGTCAGTCCGCCTTGCGCGCTGTCGCCCCGGGGTGTGCCGTTGTCGGTGTTGATTCTGTCGGGCAGTCCGTATTGTCTGAATGCTTCGGTCAATGCTGCCTGTACGCCTTCCCTGCGCTCGTTTGCCGGGGCACGCAGGATGATGTTGTAGCGCGATCGGTCGTCGATAACGGTCAGCGGGTGGCAGCGGCCGCCGCCGGTGGCGAAATGGCCTTTGAAATCCATCTGCCGCAATGCGTTGGGATAGGGATGTTCGAAACGCTGCCGGTTGTGTGCCGCATGGGTGTTTTCGTGAATGATGCGTCCGTTGCGGTGCAGTATGGAGGTGATGGTGCCGGGGGCGATGCGTATGCCGTGTTCGCGCTGCAGTATGCGGGCGATTTTGCGGCCGCCCCATGCGGGATGTTCGTCGCGTACGGCGAGTACCTGCTGTTCGGTTCGGCTGCCTGTCTGCTTCGGGCTGTTGTGCGGACGGCGGGATTGTTCTTGGGTGCTGTCGCGTTTGAGCCATTTGTAGGCGGTTTTGCGGCTGATGCCGAATTGTCGGCACAGACGGCTGATGTTGCGGTCGGGTTGTCGGGCTAGGGTTAAAAATTCCTGTCGTTCTCGGGACACGGTGGTTTCTCTCCAAGGCATGGTAGGGATTCCGTCTGTTGGGACGGGGAAGTGTTACCTATGTCTTCGTACGGGTGTTACCTTTGTGTCCGGTCTGTACACTGTGGCGCAGGGGAGGGAGTAAAATGCCGATGCAGCCGAGAGGCCGTCTGAATGTGGCCGTCTGAAAAAGGCCGTCTGAAAACCGCGTTCGCGGTTTTCAGACGGCCTTTCCGTGTCGGCTGCGGACGCTGTGCGGGCGTTCAGTCTCCGGCGCATTCCTGACATTCGGTGTGGTGGTCGCCGCCGATTTTGAGTTTGGCCATGACGTCGCGCAGGGCGGTGCGCAGGCCTTCTTCTATCACGGGGTGGTAGAAGGGCATGTCGAGCATTTGCGGTATGGTCATGCGCATTTGGTGCGCCCAGGCGAGGAGGTGGGCGAGGTGTTCGGCGTCGGGGCCGACCATTTCGGCGCCGATGAAGCGGCCGCTGCCTTGTTCGGCATAGACGCGCAGGCGGCCGCGGTTGACGAGCATGACGCGGCTGCGGCCTTGGTTGCGGAAGGAGACTTCGCCGACGGCGACGCATTCGGGGTTTTTGTAGCGTTCGCGCATTTGGGCGTATTTCATGCCGACGGTGGCAATCTGCGGGTCGGTAAACACGACGCCGATAAGGCTGCGGCGCAGGCCGTTTTCGATGTGCGGGTAGCGGCCGGCGTTGTCGCCGGCGATTTTGCCCTGGTCGCTGGCTTCGTGCAGCAGGGGGAGCTGGTTGGAGGCGTCGCCGGCGATGAAGATGTGCGGGATGCTGGTCTGCATGGTGAGCGGGTGGGCTTGGGGCACGCCGCGCGCGTCGCGTTCGATGGCGAGGTTTTCGAGGCCGATGTTGTCGGTGTTGGGGACGCGGCCGGCGGCGGCGAGCAGGTATTGGGCGGTGAAGACGCCGCTCCCGCCGTTTGTGCGGTCGCGCCAGTTGACGACGACGTCGCCCGCTTCGTTGCGGCCGACTTCGGTGTCGGCATCGAGGTGGAGGACGAGTTCGCCACCGAAGATGTTTTTGGCTTCGGCGAGGACTTCGGGGTCGGAGATGCCGCCGAGGGAGCCGCTGAGGCCGAAGATTTCGACGCGCACGCCCAGACGGGTGAGCGCTTGGCCGAGTTCGAGGCCGATGACGCCGGGGCCGAAGACGGCGACGCTTTCGGGCAGGGTGTCCCATGAGAAGACGTCGTCGTTGACGATGAGACGGTCGCCCGCGGCTTCGCGCCATTGGGGCAGGACGAGGGGGCGGGAGCCGGTGGCGATGACGATGCGATCGGCGCGGATTTGTGTATGGTCGTCGATTTGCACGGTGTGTTCGTCGATGAAGCGGGCGTGGCCGATGATGCGTTTTTCAGACGGCCAGGCTTCTACGTCTTCGAGCACAAAGCCGACGAAGCGGTCGCGTTCGGTTTTGACGCGGTTCATGACTTCGCGGCCGTCGACGCGCACGCTGTCTTTATCGAGATGGACGCCGAAGGGGTCGGTGTGCAGGGCGTGGTAGCGGGCGTCTGCGGCGGCGATGAGGAGTTTGGAGGGCATGCAGCCGACGCGGGCGCAGGTGGTGCCGAAGGTGTGGCTTTCGATGAGGTAGGCATTGTCGGTGTGCATGAGGGCGTTGCGGAACGCGCCCATGCCGGCGGTGCCGCCGCCGATGACGACGACGTCTGCGGTGAGCTGTTTCATGTGGTTTCCTTTCAGACGGCCTGTGCCGTGGCGGCGCGGCCTGCGGGTGGGTGTGAAAAAGAGTTATCCGGGTAACGCGGCCTGTCTGCGGCGGCGTTACCCGGATAACCCTTGGCGGTTATCCGGGAGGGCTGTTATGGCGCAGCCCTCGGTTTCAAACGGTTTTATCGGTTTTTCGCCAGCCAGGCTTCCAAGTCGTTGCTGCCGCCGATGTATTGGCCGCCGATGAAGACTTGCGGTGCGGAGGTTTTGCCGGTGATGGCGCGCACGGAAGTGGTGGTGGCGTCGCGGCCGAGGACGATTTCTTCGTAGGCCAGGCCTTTGTCTTGCAGAGCCTTTTTCGCTTTGGCGCAGAAGGGGCAGCCGGGTTTGGTGAAGATGGCAACAGAGGGCTGCTCCTGCCAGGACGGATCGATATATTTGAGCATGGTGTCGGCATCGGACACTTCGAAGGGGTCGCCGTCTTTTACGGGTTCGATGAAGGCTTTGGTGACTTTGCCATCTTCGACCAGCATGGAGTAGCGCCAGGAGCGGTCGCCGAAGCCCAGGCCTTCTTTGCTCACCAGCATGCCCATGCCGCGGGTGAAGTCGCCGTTGCCGTCGGGTACGACGGTGATGTTTTCGGCTTCCTGGTCGGCCAGCCAGGCGTTCATGACGAAGGTGTCGTTAACCGATACGCACAGGATGCTGTCGACGCCGCGGGCGAAGAATTCTTTGGCCAGCTCGTTGTAGCGCGGCAGGTGGGTGGAGGAGCAGGTGGGTGTGAACGCGCCGGGCAGGGAGAAGACGACGACTTTTTTGCCTTTGAACAGATCGTCGGTGGATACGTCTACCCATGCGTCGCCCTGACGGGTGTGGAATACGACGGAAGGAACGGTGCTGCCGACCAGTTCGGCTTCGGTTTTGATGTTGATGCTCATGGAAGTCTCCTGAAACAAACGGGTTGTAAAAAGTTTGGGCTGCGGCGCAGCCTCTGTATGAAAACGGAGTGAAAACACAAAACGGTATATGGGATGCCGCGCATTTTAACGGCGGCGGCATGATTTGTATAATTTATTGTTCAAATTTTTTTGATTGCAAACCGCTATTCATTGCCGCCGTTTTGCAGCGGCGGGGCGGATTGTACGCCTATCTTGTCCACCATGCTGCCGACGGCGGCCTCCACGCGGTCTTTCAGGGCGAAACGGTCGCCCTCGGGGGGGATTTGCGGCAGGAAGTCGACGCGGATTTGGATTTCGGGCATCGACACGATGCGCCACAGGGTGACGGGCAGGGAAACATCGCTGAACGCAGGGCGGTCGGTGCGGCGGTTGCGGCCGTCGTAATAGCGCAGCGCCAGAGGCTGCACGTTCACGCCCGCGTCGATGGCCGACTGGAACAGCGCGGCTTTGAAGGGCAGGATGCCGTCGCCGCTCGATGTGCGCGCTTCGGGGAAGAAGCAGACGTTTTGGCCTTTTTCCAGCGAGCGGACGATGGCTTCGTTGATAACGTTGATGTCTTTGCGGCTGCTGCGGTCGATGAAGACGGTGTCGGCGTTGCGGGCGGCGCGGCCGACAAGCGGCCAGCGTTCGAGTTCCTTCATGGCGATGAAGCTGCTCGGGCATTGCGCGGTGATGGCGAAGATGTCGAGGAGGGAAACGTGGTTGGCCGCCACCAGCACGCCCTGCGGCGTTTCAGACGGCCTGTCGCGCACGTCGAGCCGCACGTTGAGGATGTTGAGCGCGTTGTTGCAGATAGCGGCAAATTCGGCGTTGCGCACACTTTGCGGCGCACCGTCGAGCCTGCGGATGCGGCGTACTGTGGCAATCAGCCAGCCCGCCATTTTGAACAGGCGGCAGATGCGGGTGGCAAAGGGCGTGGGGCGGAGCGGCATGGCGGCGGGCAGTCAGACAAAAGGCGCGATGGTAATTTCAGACGGCCTGCCGTACCAGTGCTTTTGCGGTTTTTTGCACAGACGCGGGAGGCCGTCTGAAAACGGCGGTGGGGTTTCGGACGGCCTTTCAGGCTGCTGTGCCGCTTACGGCCGTCTGAAAGGCCGAAACCTGCCGCTGTGTGACGCTTTACCCCCTGCGCTCGCGCGGGGGAGGGTTGGGGAGGGGGTGGCGTTTCGCAGAAATGCTTTTGCTGCCGCAGTTTCCGCAAAAGTTGCCGCAGCGGTGCCCCCCCACCCTAGCCCTCCCCCGCGCGGGCGGGGGAGGGAATCAAGGGGCAAAAACGGCCTGAAAGCAAAAAGGGGAACCGTCTGAAAAGGGTGGCCGTCTGAAAAACCTGCTTTGCAGGTTTTTCAGACGGCCTTTTGCCGCGGGCTGCACAGTCGGCGGTTCAAATATGGTGGATAACGAGTTTCTTGCCTTTGTAGTCGAGCACGTCGACGTCCATGTCGAACAGTTCGCGGATGTTGTCGGGGGTGAAGATTTTGTCGGGGGTGTCGGCCATGAAAACCGCGCCGTTTTTCATGGCGACGACGTAGTCGGCGTAGGCGGCGGCCTGGTTGATGTCGTGCAAAACGACGACGGTGGTGCGCTTGTGTTCGTCGGTGAGGCGGCGCAGCAGGCGCATGAGGGCGCGGGCGTGGTACATGTCGAGGTTGTTGAGCGGTTCGTCGAGCAGGACGTAGTCGGTCTGCTGGCAGAAGACCATGGCGATCATGCCCCTCTGACGCTGGCCGCCGGAGAGTTCGGTGAGGTAGCGTTCGGCGAAGTCGCGCAGTTGGAAGGCGTCGAGGGCGTTTTCGACGATGGCGTAATCGTTTTCAGACGGCCTGCCCTGGTGGTAGGGGTAGCGGCCGAACATGAGCAGGTCGCGCACGCTGATGCGGCTGACGATGCTGTTGTCTTGGGTGAGGATGGAGAGGATTTTGGCCAGTTCGGCTGTGGGGGTGGCGGCGACGTCGTGGCCGCCGACGCTGATGCTGCCTTGTTTGAGGGGTTGCAGGCGGGCGGCGAAGGACAGGAGGGTGGATTTGCCCGCGCCGTTGGGGCCGATGAGGGCGGTGATGCCGCCTTGCGGGATGTCGAGGCTGATGTCGCGGAGGATGGGGCGGCCGCCTATGCTGTGGCCGACGTTGCGGATTTGTATCATGGTGGTTTTTTCGGGTCGGGTTGTTGGGGAGGCCGTTTCTGAACGGGTTTTCGCTTCGTTGAAGCTTCGATTTCAGACGGCCTTTCTGTGGCAGGCCGTTTGGAAGCCTATTTTTTCTTTTTCAGCACCAGCCAGAGGAAGACGAGGCCGCCGGCAAATTCGATAACGACGCTCAGCACGGCTTTCATGCCGAGGAGGTGTTCGAATACGGTTTGGCCGCCGACAAGCAACACGGCGGCGGTGAGGAAGACCATGGGCAGGCGCAGGCTGTGGCGGACATGTGGGCTGAAGCGGTCGGCCAGGGCGACGACGAGCAGGCCGAAAAAGCTCACCGGGCCGACGACGGCGGTGGCGGTGGCGGTGAGGGTGGCGATCCACAGCAGTATCCATAAGGTGTTGCGCGTGTAGTCTATGCCGAGGTTGACGGCCTGGTCGCGGCCGAGCAGGTGGACGTCGAGGCGGTGGCGTTCGCGCCAGAGGAAGACGGCGCTGGCCGCCGCAATCACAAAGCCGACGGCGAGCAGGTTGGTATGGATGGTGTTGAAATTGGCGAAGCTGTTGCTCTGCACGGCGGCGAATTCTTCGGGGTCGATCAGGCGTTTGAGCAGCGCCGAGAGGCTGCGGAAGAAAACGCCGAAAATCACGCCGATCAGTATCATCCGCGCCAGATCGCAGCCGCCCTGCCGCAGCAAAACGTTAAATAAGAGCAGCGAGCCGCCCATCATTGCCGCCAGTTCCAGCGCGAATTTGCCGTTTACCGGCAGCGCACCGTAGCCGACACCGCCCAGCAGCACCACCAGCAGGGTTTGCAGGAACAGATAGAGGGAGTCGAAGCCGAGGATGGCGGGCGTGAGGATGGGGTTGTTGGTGAGCGTTTGGAACAGCAGGGTGGACACGCCGACGGAGTAGGCGGCCAGAAGCAGCCCGGCCAGCGTCGTGCCGCGCCGCTGCAAGACGAAATCCCAGCTGCCGTGCACGTTGAGCGTGAGGAACAGGGCGCAGGAGGCGATCAGCAGAAGCAGGGCAACCCACAGCGGACGGCGGCTTGCGGACGGATTTTCAGACGGCATGGGCGGGTTTCCTCATCAGAAGATAGAGAAACAGCACGGTGCCGAGCACGCCGAAAACGGTGGACACCGGAATCTCGAAGGGATAGCGCACGGTGCGGCTGACGATGTCGCACAGCAGCACCATGCCCGCGCCGATCAGGGCGACGGCGGGCAGGCTGCGGCGCAGGCGGTCGCCCATCAGGCGGCTGACGATATTGGGCACGACCAGGCCGATAAACGGGATGTTGCCCACCGTCACCACCACCAGCGAGGTAATCAGCGCGACGATAATCAGCCCCGCCCACAACACCGCCGTGCGGTTCAGGCCGAGGTTGACGCTCACCGCCTCGCCCAGCCCGGCGATGGTGAGCTGGTCGGCAATCACATAGGCCAGCACGGCGACGATGCCGCCCAGCCACAAGAGTTCGTAACGCCCCTGCAAAATCCCCGAAAAATCGCCCGCCTGCCACACATCGAGCATCTGCATCATCTCGTTTTCATAGGCGACAAACAGCGTCAGCGACTCGATTACGCCGCCGAAAATAATCCCCACCAAGGGCACCATCAGCTGCGCCGTCGGCGGCAGGCGCGAAATCAGCGCCATAAACAGCAGCATGCCCGCCATTGCCGCAGCGGCGGCTGACGACATTTTCAGCATCACGCCCGCCGCCGGATAAACCAGCGTCAGCAGCACCAGCGCCAAGGCCGCGCTCTGGCTCGCGCCCACCATCGACGGCTCGACGAAACGGTTGCGCATCAGAATCTGCATAATCATGCCCGCCACCGCCAGCGACGCGCCGCTGAGCACCACCGCCAGCGTGCGCGGCAGGCGGCTCACCACCATCAGCATCATGCTGTCGGACGGCGAAAAAAGCTGCGACCAGCGGAAATCGGCCACGCCGATAGACAGGCTGAGGCCGAAGAGCAGCAGCAGCGCGGCAAAAGCGGCCGCATAAAGGGAAAAGGGATTTTTTATCATCGTATCAAAAGGGTTAAAGGGCTTTCAGACGGCCTCTGCCGCAACGGGAGGCCGTCTGAAAACACAGCTTCGGCGCAGCCGAAAACAAAACGGCAGTTGATGATTGTCTGCATCGCGCGCAAACGGTTGGGAAAACAGAAAACGCCGCCGCTTCGGGCGTCTTGTCCGTTACTGCTTTCCCTGCCGGAAAACGTTTTTCAGACGGCCTCCGCCAAGAGGAGGCCGTCTGAAAGCACAGATTTACTTCGCCGCGTCAAACGCGTCTTTAAGCTGCTTGGTCGAGTTCAGCAGCTCCTGCGCGCCGCCGGTGGCGAGGTAGGTTTCCGGCAGCAGATACACCACTTGGCCTTTTTTCCACGCCGTTGTTTCGGCAATCAGCGGGTTGTTCAAAACATCTTTCGCCGCCTGTCCCTCCTCGCCGATGGCGGCGGTGCGGTCGAGGACAAACAGCCAGTCGGGGTTTTTCTCTTTCACATATTCGAAGGAAACGGGCTGGCCATGCGAGCCTTCTTTAATCGCTTCGTCCACGGGCGGCACGCCGATGTCTTTGTGTATCCAGCCGCCCAGGCGCGATTGTGCGCCGAAGGCAGACAGTTTGCCGCCGTTCACCATCAGCACCAGTCCCTTGCCTTTGCCCGCAGCCGCCGCTTTGGCCGCTTCAAAGGATTGGTTGATTTGTGCTTTCAGCGCGTCGGCCTCGGCCTTTTTGTTGAAAATCGCACCGAAGGCGTCGATGCGCTCGTCGGCGCTTTGACGCATATTGTTGGAATCTATGCCCATTTCGATGGTGGGCGCGAGTTTGGCCAACTCGTCGTAAGCCTTGGCCATGCGCCCGCCGATAATGACGAGCTGCGGGTTGTAGGCATTCAGCGCTTCATAGTCGGGATCGAACAGCGTTCCTGCCTTCACCGCGTCTTTTACCGCAGGCTGCAAGTAGTCGAGGCTCAGCGTATTGGGCGCGGCGCCGACTTTCACACCCAGCGTGCTCAGTGTGTCGAGCGCGCCCAAATCGTACACGGCGATGCGCTCGGGATTTTGCGGCACGGCAGCCTCGCCGCGCATGGTTTTCACGGAAACCGAGCCTGCGGGCGCGGCCTGCTGCGCGGATGCGGGCGCCTGCGCGGCGGCACCTTCCTGCTGCCCGCCGCAGGCGGCCAGCGCGGCGGCGCAGCACAGGGCAAGTAAAGTGTGGCGGAATATCATCGAATCGCTCCTTATGGATAAACAAACACAATGCCGCAAATGCGGCAGGCCGTCTGAAACCGCGTTTCAGACGGCCGATAAAATTAAGAGCGATTTTCACATAAAACCGCCCGCGCTGACAATTCGCATCCTTTCGCAAACGCCATCCCGCGCCCATGTCTCCAAAAGGCATGGACGGATGGCAGACAACCCGTTTTCACACTGGCAGATTTATTTTAATTTCTGTATTGACAGAAATTTTAAAATACCAATACAATGCCGCGAAACCGACCCGAGGCATCCGCCGCCACCGCCACCGCAACAAGGAAACCCGCCATGAATGAATCCGTCCGCCCCGCACCATCCCCCGCCAAACCCTATCCGCGCGCCGGTGTGTTTTGGATTTCGCTGTTGTGCGGCGCACCCTTGGGCGCGCTTTGGTTGGGAGGTGCAACCTTCTTCGCCGCACTTGTTGCCGGCGAAATGTCGTTTTCAGAAACCTTTGCCGGCGTGCTGGTTCTGCCGTTTTTCCTGATTTTCGGCACGGTGCTCGGCTTCGTGCCCGCCGCCGTGCTGTCCTGCATTCTGACGCTTTGGCGGCCGTACCGCAGCGCGGCCAACACGTTTCTGACGGCGGCGGCGGGAGCGGCGGTGTCCGCGCTGTTCGGCTTTGTTCTGCCGTATCTCGGTTTTGGCGGAGACACTCCCTCAGCCGACAGCTTCGTAATCTATACCTTCGCCCTCGCGGGCGGCCTGAGCGCGGCGACGCTGGCGCGACTGGTGCTGCCGAAGCCGAATGACGAGTAGGCCGTCTGAAACGCCCGCCGCTGTCCCGCAAATTTTTTTGACCCTTTATTTCTGTTTTGACGGAAATTTAGAAAGACAAATAATGAACACCACCCCGCGCATCCCCGCTTATCTGCCCGCCTCGCTAGGCCTGTTGTGGCTGTGGAGCGGCCTGCAACCGGTGCTGACCGCGCCGCAGCAATCGCTGGATTTGCTTGCGGCAGTGGGTTTTCAGACGGCCTTCCGCTATCCCGTTTTGCTGGCGGCCTCGCTGTTAGACATCGTCTTCGGCCTGCTCTGCTTCACCCGCGCCCGCCGCCTGCCGCTTTTTTGGGCGGTGCAGGCGGCGACGGTGACGGCATACAGCCTCATCACCGCCTTTGCCCTGCCCGCCATGTGGCTGCACCCCTTCGCGCCGCTGGTGAAAAACCTGCCGACAGCCGCGCTGATGCTGTTTCTGGCACAGGCCGCACGGCAGAAGGCCGTCTGAAACCTGCCTGCCGCAACTCTTAAATAAAAGGAGTAAATCATGAACACTTATCTGATAGTCAAAACCCTGCATATCCTGTCGGCCACGCTGATGGTGGGCACGGGCTTCGGCACGGCGTTTTACCTGTTTTGGGCAAACCGCAGCGGCTCGGTGGCGGCACAGTCGGTGGTGGCCAAATGGGTGGTGAAGGCCGACTGGTGGTTCACCACGCCCGCCGTGGTTTTCCAGCCGCTGTCGGGCTGGTGGCTGATGTCGCAGGCGCATTTGTCCTTCGACACGCGCTGGATCGCCTGGACGCTCGGCCTCTACCTGCTCTGCGGCGCGTGCTGGCTGCCGGTGGTGTGGCTGCAGCTCAAGATGGCGAAAATCGCCCGCGATGCCGCCGCTGCGGGGGCAGAAACCATGCCGCCGCGCTATTTCCGCTATGCGCGGGCTTGGGAGCTGCTCGGTTATCCCGCCTTCTGCGCCACGCTCGTTATCTATTTTCTGATGGTGTTCAAACCGGCTTAGGCCGTCTGGAAACAGCAAACCCGTCCCCGTCTTCATTTATCTTCATTTAAAGAAAGGAAACCCGCCATGCAAAACCTCACCATTATCCTGACCGCCGTTGCCGTCTCCCTCACCGTCTCCGCCGTCTGCTGGTTTGCCGTCGGCAGCGTCCTGCGCCGCGTCACCGCCTTTTTGTGCGACGACGGACGCGAAGGCGTGAAAGAAACCGGCGGCCTCTTCTGGCAGCGGATCTATGGAAGTCTCAGCGTCTTCGTCCCCCTGCTGTTCGTGTTGCTGTTCGCCCCGAACTTCGAACGCGGCCTTGCCGACAACCTGCTCTACGCCCTGCGCTGGTCGGTGTTCGGCGGCGTGTCGCTGCTGCTCGCCCTCGCCTATCAGGTGAGCCGGCAAATCCGTTTCAACAGCCGGGCCAAACAGCTGCCCTCCGCCGCGCCCTCCGCTTACCGCCTGCAACAGCTCGCCGAACAGAAAAACCCACCCGAAACGCCGCAAAAGGCCGTCTGAAAAACAAAGTACTCGGCTTTCAGACGGCCTCTAGGGCGCGTTGACATTCAGCTTGCGAAGCGGTTTTTTGAGGAAAAATTCGCGCCTGCAAGGAAAAAAGCGCAGCAAGATTGAACATCTTGCGAGCATTTTTGACGCGGCAGGCGTGGATTTTTACCAAAAATACCGCCGCAAGGCTGATTGTCAACGCGCCCTAGGAAACAAAAAACACTACGTCCCGCCGCAAACGCACTTTCAGACGGCCTCCGCCGCCCAAGCAGGGTGTGTTGCGCAGCAACGCACGCGGTTTGAACGTTCGCGGGAAACGCCCCTCCTCCAACCGTTGCAAAAGAAAGAACCCATGAACATCCTGCTCCTCGGCGGCAGCGGCTTTATCGGCCGCCGCGCCGCCCGCCGCCTGCGCGAAGCGGGTCACAGCGTCCGCACGCCGCCGCACGCCGAACTCGACCTGCTGCGCCCCGACAAAGCCGCCGCCGTGCCGCTGCTCGAAGGCTGCGGTGCGGTGATGAACTGCGTCGGCATCATGAGCCGCCATGCCGACATTTTGGAAACCGTCCACCACACCACGCCCGCCCTGCTCGCCGCCTGGGCGAAAGAAGCGGGCGTGCGCCGCTGGGTGCAGCTCTCCGCGCTGGGCGCAGACCCCGCCCATGCCGTCGCTTTTCTTGCGAGCAAAGGGCGCGGCGACGCGGCCGTGGCCGCCGAATTGGACAGCGCAACCGCCCGCCCTTCCGTCGTGTACGGGCGCGGCGGCACAAGCTGCGAACTGTTTGTCAAACTCGCGCGCCTGCCCGTGCTGCCCCTGCCCGCAGGCGGCGCGTTCGCTTTGCAGCCCGTGCACGCCGAAGACGTTTCAGACGGCCTCTGCCGCCTGCTCGATGCCCCGTCGGGCGCGGTCGTCAACATGACAGGCCGTCTGAAAACCACCCTCGCGGCCTATCTCGCCATCCTGCGGCAAACCCTGCACGGCAAACCGCCCGCCAAAGTCCTGCCCGTCCCCCTTGCCCTGCTGCGCCCCGCCCTGCCGCCGGCCAATATTCTGAGCAACGGTTTTCTCAGCCGCGACAGCATCCGCCTGCTGCAACAGGGCTCGTGCGCCGACTGCGCCGGCTTCGCCGCCCTGCTCGGACGCGAACCGCTCGGCGCGGACGGATTCGCCCGTTTGCCATAGTTTCGATTAAAATCTGCGGCCGTCTGAAAGAGAAGTAAACGCAGCAAAAACCTTTCAGACGGCCCCAACCGTTTTTCTATAGTGAAACAACACGAAAATCTACGGCGTTGCTGCGCCTTAGCTCGAAGAGGGCGGTTTGCTAAGGCATTAAAAATGCTTTGCTAAGGCATTAAAAATGCCAAGCAAACCTGCCCCGTATTACTCATACTGTCTGCGGCTTGCTGCCTTGTATCTTTCCGCGTTGTTTCACTATATTTGTCAAAAAACAAGGATAAACCCCATGATCTACGGCATCGGCACCGACATCGTCGCGGAAAAACGCATCGAAACCCTCTACAAAAAACACGGCCGCGCCTTCGCCGAGCGCGTGCTGCACCCGGCCGAGCTGCCCGAATTCGAGGCCGCCGCCCGCCCCGCCGCCTTCCTCGCCAAACGCTTCGCCGCCAAAGAAGCCGTTGCCAAAGCCCTCGGCACGGGCATACGCGGCGCCGTGTCCTTCCGCAATATCGGCGTCGGCCACACCGCGCAGGGCAAACCGGAAACCGTCTTCGCCCCGCCGCTGCAAGCCTTTCTCGACGAAATCGGCGTCGCGCGCGTCCACCTGAGCATCGCCGACGACAGCGGCACCGTTACTGCCTACGCCGTTGCCGAAAAATAATTTATCCCCGACAAAGGCTGTCTGAACAACCAAGCAAAAGGAAAACACCGTGAACAAAATCCTCCCCGCCCTCCTCGCCGCCGCCCTCGCCCTGCCCGCCGCCGCGCAGCCGCCGAAAATCAAAACCGCGGAATTCACCGCCAAATACTGCCCCAAACCCGCGGCCGACAGCAGATGCAGCGAGTTCACCGTCTCCCGCCCCGTCTTCGCCGACCAAGCGCAAAACGCCTTTGCCGAAAACCTTATCCGCAAAATGTCGGTTACAGACGGCCTCAAAACCCTCAGCAAAGCCGCCGCCCTGCGCGAACTGAAAAAACGCGTCGACGAATTCCGTGATAACGAAGGCTACCCGCGCCACCAATACATCGCCGAAGTCTCCCTCGAAGGCTACACCCCCCACTACTACGTCCTCTCCACCACCGACTACGAATACTCCGGCGGCGCGCACGGCGCGGGCGACGGCGGCAGCTACGTTATCCCCCGCAGCGGCAAACCCGTCCCCCTCAAACTCGCCGACATCCTCCTGCCCGGCAAAAAAGCCGCCTTCGCCGCCCTGCACCGCCAAGGCATGCTCGACTACTATCTGCAAGAAGGCGGCAAAACCCGGCAGGAACTCGAAGCGGATTTCGACGACAAAAACAGCCCCCACCACCTCACCGACGAACACCTGGAAAACTGGACTTTCGACAAAAACGCCCTTTCCTATTCCTACGGCACATACAGCTTCGGCAGCTACATCGACACCCCATCCTTCATCCTACCCGCCGACAAACTCCAAGGCATCGTCAAACCCGAAATCCTGCGCGAACTCAAAGCCTACCGCGAAGTGAAACGGTGATTTCCCGAAAGGCCGTCTGAAAGCGATGCTTCAACAAAACCAAAGCCTTTCAGACGGCCTCATCACCCCCTTCCATAACGCCCGAAAGCCGCCCATGCCCGACACCCGCCGCACCACCGCCGCCATCGCCTTCGGCAGCAACCTCGGCGCATCCGCCGACACCGTCGCCCAAGCCGCAGGCCGTCTGAAAGCGCACCCGCAAATCCTCTCCCTGCGCCTCTCCCCCCTCTACCGCACCGCCCCCGTCGGCTATACCGACCAGCCCGATTTCACCAACGCCGCCGCCATCATCGAAACCACCCTCGCCGCCCGCGAACTGCTCGATCTGCTGCAACAAATCGAGCATGACTTCGGCCGCGAGCGCCCTTTTGCCAACGCCCCGCGCACCCTCGATTTGGACATCATCGACTACGCGCACACCGCATCCTCCGACCCCGCCCTCGCCCTGCCGCACCCGCGCGCCCACCTGCGCGCCTTCGTCATGCGCCCCCTCGCCGACCTCGACCCCGCCTACACAATCGGGCAACACGGCACGGCAGGCGAACTGGCCGACGCACTTGGCAGCGACGGTATCCGTCTCCTATAAACCAATAAACCAACACAGACCCGCAGGCCGTCTGAAAACCTTTCAGACGGCCTTAAACCTTTCAGACGGCCTTACTCCCGTTATTGGAAAGCCCGCGCCCGAAGCCGTATAATCCGCCCCTTTGCCGACAAACAGGAAACAGGCGATGGATTACCGATACATAGTGGTCGAAGGCTCGATAGGCAGCGGCAAGTCCGAACTCGCGCGGCGGCTGGCGGGTTATTTCGACGCGCTCTACCTCACCGAAAGCCCCGAAACCAACCCCTTTCTCTCACTCTTCTACGAAAACGCCGCCAACCACGGCCTGGCCACAGAGCTGCATTTCCTGTTGCGCCGCGTGAAGGCCATCGACATCATCAACGCCGAAGAAGCCAGAGGCGGCCGCGTCGTTGCCGATTTCCTGCTGGAAAAAGACCAGATTTTCGTGCCCGTCGTGCTCGACGACGACGAAAACGCCAACGAACAAACCCTGTTTTGGGAAGCCAAACACCGCATCATGCCCGAGATGCCCGTTCCCGACCTCGTCATTTATCTGCAAACCGCCGACGAAGCCGCCGACAAACGCCTGATTTCGCGCGGCGGCGGCACATTCAACCTCTTCCCCGCAGGCTACCTCGGCCGCATCCACGAAGAATACCGCCGCTTTTTCCACCTCTACGACAACGCCCCGCTGCTCATCGCCAACAACGACGAAATGGACTTCACCGGCAACGACGACCACTTCGAGCTGCTGCTGCGCACCATCAGCCACATGCAGGGCAACCGCCACTACCTCAACCTCAAAGACATCTGATCCTTTTCAGACGGCCTCAAAACAACAGGCCGTCTGAAACACATACACACCACAAAGGAACACCGTGATTACCGTCAACACCCTGAAAAAAATGAAAGCCGACGGCGAAAAAATCGCCATGCTCACCGCCTACGAAGCCAGCTTCGCCGCCCTGATGGACGACGCCGGCGTCGACACCCTCCTCGTCGGCGACTCGCTGGGCATGACCGTGCAGGGACAAAGCTCCACCCTGCCCGTCACCCTCGCCGACATGTGCTACCACACCGCCGCCGTCGCACGCGGCGCGAAAAACGCCCTCATCCTCGCCGACCTACCCTTCGGCGCCTACCAGCAGAGCAAAGAACAGGCCTTCGCCGCCGCCGCCGAACTGATGGCTGCCGGCGCGCACATGGTCAAACTCGAAGGCGGCACATGGATGGCCGAAACCACCGAATTTCTGCAACTGCGCGGCATCCCCGTCTGCGCCCACATCGGCCTCACCCCCCAGTCCGTCCACGCCTTCGGCGGCTACAAAGTGCAGGGCAAGGCCGACGGCGGCGCGGCGCTGACGGCAGACGCAAAAGCCCACGAC
Organism: Neisseria sp. 23W00296; assembly: GCF_044772855.1. NCBI lineage: Bacteria > Pseudomonadati > Pseudomonadota > Betaproteobacteria > Neisseriales > Neisseriaceae > Neisseria > Neisseria sp. 23W00296. Next base: position 2,082,259 of record NZ_CP173024.1, read on the forward strand.
GCGGCGGGCGCGGCCATGATCCTGATGGAATGCGTGCCCGCCGCGCTGGGCAAAGCCGTTACCGAAGCCGTTGCCGCGCCCACCATCGGCATCGGCGCGGGCGTCGACTGTGACGGCCAAGTGCTCGTCATGCACGACATGCTCGGCGTCTTCCCCGGCCGCACCGCCCGCTTCGTCAAAAACTTTATGGCGGGGCAGGACAGCATCCAAGCCGCCGTCGCCGCCTACGTTGCCGCTGTGAAAAACAAAACCTTCCCCGCCGCCGAACACAGCTTCCTGTAAACCCCAAAGGCCGTCTGAAAACGCAAAACCCGCTTTCAGACGGCCTCAAACCAATCCCGAACCATGCCCGAACTGCCCGAAGTCGAAACCACCCTGCGCGGCGTCGCCCCGCACATCACCGGCAAAACCGTCGCTGCCGTCAGCGTGCGCCAAAGCAAACTGCACCTGCCCGTGCCGCCCGATCTCGCCGACACCCTGAGCGGGCAGACCGTGCTCGAATGCGGCCGCCGCGCCAAATACCTCCTCGTCCGCTTCGCCCACGGCATCCTGCTGATCCATCTGGGCATGTCGGGCAGCCTGCGCGTCTTCACCCCCGGCCAAGCACCCGAAGCGGGAAAACACGACCACCTCGACATCGCCTTTTCAGACGGCACCCTGCTGCGTTTCCACGACCCGCGCCGCTTCGGCATCGTCACATGGTATGCGGGCGCGGCCGAAACCCATCCCCTGCTGCAACACCTCGCCCCCGAGCCGCTGGGCGCAGCATTCACCGCCGACTATCTCCACGCCGCCCTTCAAAACCGCCGCAGCCCCGTCAAAACCGTGCTGATGGACAACCGCGCCGTCGTCGGCGTCGGCAACATCTACGCCAACGAAAGCCTGTCCGCCGCCCGCATCTCGCCGCTGCGCCCCGCCGACAGCCTCACGCGCGAAGAGGCCGCCGCCCTCACAGAAAGCATCCGCGACACCCTCGAGCGCGCCATCGCCAAAGGCGGCAGCACCCTGCGCGATTTCGTCGACAGCAGCGGCAACAGCGGCTATTTCCAACAGGAATACCGCGTCTACGGCCGCGACGGCCAAGCCTGCACCGAATGCGGCGCACCCATTGTCAAAACCACCCTCGGCGGCCGCGGCACGTTCTACTGCCCCGTCTGCCAGCAATAACAGACCGTCTGAAAGCGCGGCGCAGCAAAAAGGCCGTCTGAAAACACGAAACGGTGTTTTCAGACGGCCTTTTGCCTGCCCGACGGTTCGGCCTTTATCCCGCCTGTTCCGCCCCGTCCAAGCCGAGCACGAAAACGGCCGACTGCCGCCCGCTGCTGCGGTATTCGGCCTGCCGTACGGCGGGCAGGTCGGCGGGAGAGGCCGTCTGAAAGCCGCGTTCGGCAAACCAGTCGCCCGTTTGCGTGGAGAGGGCAAACAGTTTTTTCAGGCGCAGGCTGCGGGCGCGGCCGATCAGGTGTTGCAGCAGCAGCTCGCCGTAGCCGCCGTCCTGCGCCTCGGGCGAGACGGCAAGGCAGGCCAGTTCGCCGCTCTCGGGCGCGTCGGCAAAGGTTTTCAGGGCGACGCAGCCGTAGATTTGGCGGTCGTGTTCGAGCACGGAAAAACCGCCGATATGGGTTTCCAGATATTCGCGGCTGCGGCGCACGAGTATGCCCTGCGCTTCGAGCGGGCGGATAAGGGCGATGAGGTCGGGGATGTCGCTGCCCTCGGCGGGGCGGATGCGCATAAAGGGGGCTTGGGCAACGGTGGTGCCCGTGCCGCTGCGGGTGAAGAGTTCGCCGATCAAATCGCCGTCGGCGAGGCCGGAGAGGATTTGGCAGCGCTGCACGCCTTTGTCCACGGCGTTGAGGGCGGTGCGCAACAGGCCGCGCTGCTGCGGCAGGATGCTGCCGTTTTTCAGACGGCCTTCGGCTTCTTCGGATGAAAGATTGCTCAGGCGGCGGCCTTTTTCGTCGAGTATGCCTTCCTGCTCGATCAGGAAAACGAGTTTTTCCGCCTGCAAGGCGGCGGCGGCGGACTCGGCGATGTCGGTCATGGCGAGGTTGAAGGTTTTGCCGCCCAGCGAGGCGGCCAGCGGGCTGATGAGGACGACGGCGCCGCTGTCGAGGCAGGACTGCACGGCTTCGGCGTCGGTTTTGCGCACGCGGCCGGTGTAGCCCATGTCGATGCCGTCGATGATGCCGATGGGGCGGGCGGAAACAAAGTTTCCCGACACAACGCGCAGGCGGCGGCCGCGCTGCGGCGAGTGCGACAGGCCGACGGACAGCGCGGCTTCGATTTCGTAATTCAGACGGCCGCAAACCTGTTTGGCAATTTCGATTACGGTGTCGTCGGTGACGCGGCGACCCAGATGGTAGCGCGGCTCGATACCCTGCGCGGCGCAGGCGGCGCTGATTTGGCTGCGGCTGCCGTACACCAGCACCAGACGGATGCCCAACCCCGCCATCAGGGCGAGATCGGCGGCAATCGGGCGGAAACGTTCGGGCGTAAGCAGGCTGCCGGCAATGCCGGCCACCAGCGTTTTGCCGCGCAGATAGTCGATATAGGGCGCGGCTTCGCGGAAGTGGCGGATAAAGGCGGGCGTGTCGGCGGGCTGCATGGTTCAGACGGCCTGACGGCTGAGCAGGATGAAGAACAGCTGCAAAATAAGGACGGTGAGGGCGACCAGGGCGGCAAGCGTCCAGTTGGTGCTGCCGCTTTTGGCGGGCGCGGGGGATTCGCTGCGCGGCGGCGGCTCGGGCATGGGCACGGGCTGCGCGGCGCGATGTTCCTGATCGTTGGGCACGGCGGCAGGCTGCCCCGCTTCGGCGGGGTGTTCGAGCAGATAGTCGATCTGGCACTTGTCGAAGGAATTTCGCCCGCGCACATAAGTGCCCAGCCGCCGCACGAGATCGATGTCGCTGACGCCGTCGGGCAGCCAGTCGATGGAGGAAACCTGCTGTCTGGCAACGAAGTCTTTGGCTTTGAACAAGCCCTGGCAGTCGGTGCATTTGACAAAGCCCTGGGCAACGTTGAGCTGGCTTTCTTTGACTTTCAGATAGGTTTGGCAGTGGGGGCAGGAGCAGATGGGCATGATGGTGTTTCCCTTGTGTTGCGCGGCGCGGCGTGCGCTCAGCCGCGCGGGGCGCCGTAGCGTGCGCGGTAGGCTTTCACGGGTTCTAAAAAGCCGCCGAACTCGGCGCTGTTTTGCAGCAGGGCGAACAAGTCGTCCAAATCGGCAATCGGGACAACGGGCAGGCCGTATTGTTTTTCCACTTCCTGCACCGCCGAGAGTTCGCCCGTGCCTTTTTCCATGCGGTCGAGCGCGATGGCGACGCCTGCGGGCGTTGCGCCTTCGGCTTCAATCAGTTTCACCGATTCGCGCACCGAAGTGCCCGCCGAAATCACGTCGTCGATAATCAAAACGCGGCCTTTGAGCGGCGCACCGACCAGAACGCCGCCTTCGCCGTGGTCTTTGGCTTCCTTGCGGTTGTAGGCAAAGGGCACGTTGACGCCTTTTTCCGCCAGCATCATGGCGGTGGCGGCGGCGAGAATGATGCCCTTGTAGGCCGGCCCGAACAGCATGTCGAACTTCACGCCGCTCTCGATAATCGAGCGGGCGTAAAAGCGCGCCAATTCGAGCGTGGACGCGCCGTCGTCAAACAATCCGGCGTTGAAAAAATAGGGCGACTGCCGCCCGGCTTTGGTGGTGAATTCGCCGAATTTCAGCACATTGCGGTTGAGGGCGAATTTTAAAAAATCTTGACGGAAATCGGACATAGCCGCGCTTTCTGTTGGCAAATTCAAAGCGCGGATTATAAATGAATGACGGACAAATGGGCAGGCCGCACACACAGGCAAAGACGGCCTTTGCACTCCCGCCGCCGACAGAGGCCGTCTGAAAAATCGGTTACAATGCCGTCCGTTTTTCTTAACCCGTTTTCACACCATGCTCAAAATCGTCTCCGCCAATGTAAACGGCATCCGCTCGGCCTATAAAAAGGGTTTTCTCGACTACATCGCCGCCTCGGGCGCGGACATTGTCTGCGTGCAGGAACTCAAAGCGCAGGAGGCGGATTTGTCGCCGGAAATGAAAAATCCGCACGGAATGCACGGCCATTGGCACTGCGCGGAAAAACGCGGTTACAGCGGCGTGGCGGTGTACAGCAAACGCGCGCCCGACAATGTAACCATCGGCATCGGCGTGGAAGAGTTCGACCGCGAAGGGCGGTTTGTGCGCTGCGATTTCGGCAGGCTGTCGGTAATCTCGCTGTATCTGCCCAGCGGCAGCAGCGCGGAGGAGCGGCAGCAGGCGAAATTCCGTTTTCTCGACGTGTTTTATCCCATGCTCGCCGACATGAAGGCCGAAGGGCGCGATATTGTGGTGTGCGGCGACTGGAACATCGCGCATCAAAACATCGATTTGAAAAACTGGAAGGGCAACCAGAAAAATTCGGGCTTCCTGCCCGAAGAGCGCGAGTGGATAGGCAAGGTTATCAACAAGTTGGGCTGGACGGACATCTGGCGCACGCTTTATCCCGACGCGCCAGGCTACACCTGGTGGAGCAACCGCGGGCAGGCTTATGCGAAAGACGTGGGCTGGCGCATCGATTACCAGATGGTGACGCCCGAATTGGCCGCCAAAGCGGCAGCGGCACACGTTTACAAAGACGAAAAATTTTCCGACCACGCGCCCTTGGTTGCGGAGTACGACTATGCCTTCTGACAAGCGCAAAAAAGCGGCGAAAAGGCCGTCTGAAAGCCAAACCGCGCAGAGGCCGTCTGAAAGGCCGTCTGAAAAGAGCAAACGCCGCCTGATCGAATTCACGCCCGCCTTCAAACGCGGCGTTCTCTGGATGGCCGCCGCCTTTTTGCTGCCGCTGGCTTTGTGGACGCTGTTTACCGCCGCCACCTTCGCCGGCCTGATACCCGTGTTCCGCCCGCACTGGGGCTGGGCAATCGCCTGGCTGCTGCTCGCCCTGCCCTGCCTCTTGAACGCCCCCCGCTGCTTCAACTGGCGCGGCTTTGAAAAATGGAGCTGGATGGTGTCCGCACTGGCCGGATTCGCCATCCTCACCCTGCCCGCCGCCATGCTGGTTTACTTCACGCTGGCGCAGTGGATGGGGGTGAAGCTGTAGGGGCTGTTGACAATCAGATTGCGAGACGGTTTTTGAGTAAAAAATGCCCGAATGCAAGGAAAAAAGCACAGCAAGGTTGGACACCTTGCGAGCATTTTTGACGCGGCAGGCGGGTATTTTTTACGCAAAAACACCGCTGCAAGGCTGATTGTCAACAGACCCTAAAGACCGTCTGAAACTTCCGCCAACCCGTTGTCCATAAGGAGTCCGCCATGAAAAAACCCCTCTTCGCCGCCCTCATCTGCGCCCTGGCCGCCGCGGCAACCGCCCAAGACTACGCCCTCTACGACAGCCCCACCGAGTCCGGCGGCATCAGCATCAAGGGCAAACGCTTTTCCCTCAACACCGCCAGCCAGCGCGGCAACATCTGCGACCTCGACGGCATCATCAAAAACAACCAATACCGCGACGGCAAAGGCTGCGTCGTCCGTTTCCATTTCTCCGGCAAAAACCTGGTCGAACTCGAAGTGCCCGAATCCGCACGGGAAGAGTGCAGCGAATATTGCGGCATGAACGCCCGCTTCGACAGCGCCTACGCCGTCCTCCCCGCCGCCTGCACCGAACAGGGCGAAAAGGCCGCGGAAAAACGTTTTCAGACGGCCTACCGCGCCAAACAATACCGCCAGGCCGCCCAAATCAAGCAGCAATACATCGCAAGCTGCGGCAAATTCATCAGCTTCACCGATCGCATGCACGCAGCCAACGACCTGGCCGTCAGCCACAAAAACGCCGGCGACAAAGCCGCCTGCCGCCGCGCCCTCGCTACCATAAAAACCTGGCTCGACCCCGAGTTCGATCCCGGCTACATCTACGAACAAGACTACCAACGCGAAGCCAAAGCCGCCGCCCACAACCTCAAACTGTGCCGCTAACCACCCGCCGCCAACGGCAAAGTCCGTCTGAAAAGGCAAAACCGGTTTTCAGACGGCCTTTGCTGTTTACCCTTTCTTAACAAACCGCACCGCCAAACCGTGCTTAAATCGCGCCGCTTTACATTCACCACAAAGGAAACAACATGAAAAAACTCATCCTCGCCGCCGCCGTTACCCTGATGGCCGCCACCGCCACCGCCCGCGACCGCCACGACTACCGCGGCATGGATCGCGAAGACCGTATCGAAGCGCAAATCTACGACGACCCCAACTTCGACGCCAACCTTGATAAAGCCGAAAAAATCCTCGAACGCCAAGGCTACCAAGTCCACGACATCGAACCCGACGTCTACCGCGGCAAACCCGCCCTCGACATCGAAGCCACCAAAGACGGCCGCGACTACGACATCAAAATGAGCTATCCCGCCCTGAAAATCCTGTCGAAAAAAATCGACCGCTGATTCCGAACCGAACACAGAAAAAGGCCGTCTGAAACCCATTCCGACGGCCTCCCTTTTCCCGCCATGCACAGCCACGACCTCGAAGACCTCACCCTGCTGCTGATACGCGACGAAGCCGAAAGCGAAATGTGGATAGACCGCTGGGCACTCGGCTACCCCACCGTGCGCACCGCCGCCGCAGGCCGCAGCCAAAGCCCGCAACAATGGCAGCGCCTCGTTCAGACGGCCTGGGAAGGCATACGCGGCCGCAACGCCGCCGTTGTCGCCCACGGCGCGGGCGTTTCCGCCTTTCTCGCCTGGCTCTACCGCGCCGACCTCGCCGCCCACCGCCGCCTGCGCAACATCATCCTCGCCGCGCCGCTGCAAAGCGCCTTCCCCGACGACGCCGAACACAGCCTGCAACGCGCCCGCTGCCCCTGCCGCGCCGCCCTCGTTATCGGCCGCGACGATCCCGAATGCCCGCCCGAATGGGCGGCGCAACAGGCAGCCCTCTGGCGCGCCACCCTCCTCACCGCGCCGCAGACAGGCCGTCTGAACACCCCCATGCAGGGCTGGCAGTGGGGCATGAAGCTGATGCAGGAAATGCTGCTTTCCTGAGCCTTATAGTCAAACAAGCCGAAAGAGGCCGTTCCCGCCTGCGCGGGAATAACGTTTCCGAAACCCTGTTTTCAGACGGCCTCTGTCCGTTGCCCGCCGTCTGCGAAACCGCTAAACTGCGCCCCGTCCGAAAGCCCTTTTCAGACGGCCTTTTTTTATCCGCAACAAGCCGCCGACGTCATTGCGACTGCGGCAGGCGGGTCAGCGTCATTACGCCGCTGCCGACATACGAAAGAACACAATATGACCCTCTCCCCCGTAGCCTTGCGCCGCAAAAGCGAGCCCAAGCCGCATCCGACTGCGCGTTATTGGAAAAAATGCGATGTCGAAGCCCTGTTTTCCCAACCCTTTCTCGAACTCGTCTTCCAAGCCGCCGAAATCCACCGCCAGCATTTCAACCCGCGCGAAATCCAGCTTTCCACCTTAATGTCCATCAAAACCGGCGGCTGCCCCGAAGACTGCGCCTACTGCCCGCAGTCGGCACACCACAACACCAACCTCGGCAAAGAGCAGATGATGGACGTGGACGAAATCGTCGCCAAAGCCCGCATCGCCAAATCGCGCGGCGCCAGCCGTTTCTGCATGGGCGCGGCCTGGCGCGGACCCAAGCCCAAAGACGTGGCCGCCGTGTCCGAAATCATCCGCGCCGTCAAAGCCCTGGGCATGGAAACCTGCGGCACATTCGGCATGCTTGAAGAGGGTATGGCCGAAGATTTCAAAAACGCGGGGCTGGACTACTACAACCACAATCTCGACACCGACCCCGACCGCTACAACGACATCATCCACACCCGCAAACATGAAGACCGCATGGACACGCTGGGCAAAGTACGCAATGCCGGTTTGAAAGTCTGCTGCGGCGGCATCGTCGGCATGAACGAAACCCGTGCCGAACGCGCCGGCCTCATCGCCAGCCTCGCCAACCTCGACCCGCAGCCCGAAAGTGTGCCGATTAACCAACTCGTCAAAGTCGAAGGCACGCCGCTTTTCGACGCCGAAGATTTGGATTGGACGGAATTCGTGCGCACCATCGCTGTTGCCCGCATCACCATGCCGCAAAGCTACGTGCGCCTGTCGGCCGGACGCAGCAATATGCCCGAAGCCATGCAGGCCATGTGTTTTCTGGCGGGCGCCAATTCGATTTTCTACGGCGACAAACTTTTAACCACCGAAAATCCCGATGAAGACGGCGACCGCCTGCTGATGGAAAAACTCAACCTGTATCCGCTGGGCTTCGATCCCGCCACCCATAACGATGCGCGGGAAACGCCGAAAATCCGTGTCGATTATTAGCCTGCGGTAGGGTGTGTTGCACAGCAACGCACGCGGTTTTTGGTTTTACGGAACACCGCGCGGACACACAAAGGCCGTCTGAAACCCGCCGCAGGTTTTCAGACGGCCTCAGACTATGATTGAGGCCGTTCCCGCCTATACCCCTTCGGGGCATAAACGCGGCAATGACGTTTCCGAAAACAAAAAAGCAGCCCGACAAGGCTGCTTTTTCCATGTCCAAACGCCGCATCAACACACGGCCGCGCGCGGCTCGGACAAGTTTTCACACCTCGGCATAAAGCGGAATAAACGCCGCCGCAACCACCGTCAGCAGCGACAGTGAAAAAATCCACTCCGCCAGCGTCACCCAAACGCGCGACATACGGGCGGCCGCTGTTTTTCTGCACGGTGTAGCCGACCACCACCACAAGCAGAAAGCCGATGGAGGAAAACAAAAACAAATCGTCGGAAATCATCTCGCTGGGCTTGAGCGACTGCTTGGCAGCAAGAATACCCACCAGCGCCAAACCCATGCCCGCGATTGTGCCGCTGGCGGAAATCAAGGTATTGAGGGAAGCGTCTGTCTGTTGCGACATGGCGCCAGTCCGTTTGTAAAAAAGCGCGATTGTATAGTGAAACAAAATAGGAAAGATACAAGGCAGCAAGCCGCAGACAGTACAGGTAGCAACAACCGTAGCAACTGTATTTTTCACCCCGTCGGGCAAAAATACAGTTGCTACACGCTGGTTCAAGTCGATACGCCGCAGGATATTCAAAACCATCCGGCGGATGATTATGTGCGCTCCCTGTTCGGCGCGGCGCAGCCGGAAAACACCGCCTCCGCCGACGAAGTCATCAATCTTTACCGCCGTTTGGACGCAGACGGCAAAGCGCGGGTAAGGAAGCATTGGGCAAAAGAAGAAAACAAAGAAGATTGAAAAGAGGTCGTCTGAAAACGGACATATTGGATTTTGTCCAATCGTTTTCAGACAACCTCAAACCATTTTTCAGTACACGCTCAAGCACCGGGTCTGCTTTCCGCTAACACCCAATTTCGCAAAAACTCTACTGTAAGTCCAAATCAAAAGCATCCATGCCGTCATTCCCGCGCAGGCGGGAATCCACTTTTGAATTTCGGCAACCGTTTTGCAGACATCTGTTGTTCAAAGTTTCCGACGGTTTTCCGCCTGCGCGGGAATGACGGCCGCTGGCAGGTACCGTATCAAAAATCAAGCGAATCTGCTATATATGCTTTCTCAAAACCCCAAAGGAGAATCAAGATGGACATTCTTTCCCGCCTGCAAGCATTGCCGCCGGGCAGGTTCCACTACAAATTACTGGTATTGGTCGGCATCGGTTGGCTGTTTGACGCAATGGATACCGGCATCGTGTCGTTTATATTGCCCGAATTAGGCAAAGAATGGGGTTTGCAGCCGGCGCAACTGGGTTGGATAGTCAGCATCGCCTTTATCGGCATGGCACTGGGGGCGGTAGCGAGCGGCTGGCTGGCAGACCGCTTCGGCAGGAAAACCGTATTTGCCGCAACCATGGCGGTGTACAGCACGGCGACGGGCCTATGCGCCTTTGCACCCGACATTGCAACACTGCTTATCTGCCGCTTCTTTGTCGGCGTAGGACTGGGCGGACAGCTTCCCGTCGCGGTGTCATTGGTCAGCGAATACGCCCCGCCGAAAGTACGCGGACGCTTTATCGTGTTGCTGGAAAGTTTTTGGGGCTTGGGCTGGCTTGCCGCCGCACTCGCTTCCTATTTCTTTATCCCCAAATTCGGCTGGCACAGCGCGTTTTTAATCGGCGCACTACCGATTTTGTATATCCCGCTGGTGTTGAAATTCATCCCCGAATCCGTCCCATACCTGCTCTCGCAAGGCAAAACGGACGAAGCGCACCGGCTGGTCAGCCGCTTGGAAGAGGAAGCGGGGATTGCGCCCGCCGCAACAGCCGTAGCACCGCCGCAACAAGAAAAACAACGCATCCGTTTCATACAACTATGGCAACAGCCTTTCGCACGGCGCACGCTGATGCTGTGGCTGGTCTGGTTCGGCATCGTCTTTTCCTATTACGGCATTTTTACTTGGCTGCCGAAACTCTTGGTCGAACAAGGCAATACGGTGGTCAAAACCTTTGAATATGTGCTGGTGATGATTGTCGCGCAACTGCCCGGCTACATCGCGGCGGCGGCATTGGTGGAAAAAATCGGGCGCAAAGCGACTTTGGCAGGTTTTCTCGCCGCCTGTGCCGTCTGCGCGTGGTTTTTCGGGCAAAGCAGCAGTGCCGCCGAAGTCATGGCGTGGGGCAGCCTGATGTCGTTCTTCAATCTCGGCGCATGGGGCGTTTTATACACCTACACGCCCGAACTCTACCCCCTCCGCTTCCGTGCCTTCGCCTCCGGCTGGGCGGGCGCAATCGGACGCATCGGCGGCATCCTCGCGCCTATGGTGGTCGCTAAAATGGTCGGCGGCAGCGGCGGATTCGGCAATATTTTCATGATGTTCGCCGGCGTGATGATGCTGATTGTATTGGTGATTTTGGCTTTAGGCGAAGAAACGAAAGGCAGGACGCTGGAGGAAATCAGCTCTTAAACAACTGTATAGAGAGCCTAAAATCAGCAAAAGGCCGTCTGAAAACTCAAAATTGGTTTTCAGACGGCCTTTATGCTAGAGGTTTTCAGACGACGTTTGAGGTCGTCTGAAAGTTTGAAACAATGGTTTGAACGGTAAAAAACGCGTGCGCCCCCACCTCACACACTACACGTCGAATTGAAAGTTTGTGCCGCCCACAGGTAAGGTGTGTGGCATAGCTACGCACGCGGTTGGTAAAAATGCAGGCTAGGGCTTGCTGAAACTTTCATAATGATTATTAATAAATACATCTAAAAAATTAATAAATTTAATTGAATCATTTAATATTGATTTAGAAACACCCATTAAACCTAATTTGTCAATATTAAATTTCTTTGAAATTTTATCAAAATTTGAACCTTTCCTATGTGCAGAACTAGCTGAACGTAAATTCTGTAATTTTCTTAAAAAGAAAATTTGACTACTAAGCATATTATCGTCGATATTACATCTTTTTAACAATGCTTCCAACTTAGATATACTCCCTTTGAGATTTACTAACTCCTGCTTATCGAGTAACTCATTAATTTTTTCTTCATTGATAGAATCAATCAAAATTTTAGTTAAGGCAAGGACTAATATATCAAATTTATGTTGTTCTTCTACGGTCAGTATATGTAGCTCATCTAAATATGGCTTATCTTTTTCTGCTAACGGTAGAAGTATATGCCAATTTAGAAGTTTCAAACTTTTTTCTAACAACTTTAAATATTTTGCTTTAAAAATATGATCTGGGTAATCCGAATCTGTAAATTCAGCCATTATTTGCCTTTTGAAATAAGTATTACTCACTTTCCCAATATTTTGAATATTAAATGATCTCCAATAAATTTGTTCTTTTTCCGACAAGCCACCTAAATCGCCTAACCAAACTTGGACATAATCATCATGGTTATTATCTATCGATAAACTCCATAGACTTCCACAATATAAATGAGAATCTTCTACTCTATACTTTGTAGGTTCTAGATAATATTTTTCTAATACCTTTTTCTCAAAACAAACTGGAGTTAAATAATTTGGGCTGTCCGGATTTTTTCCAAAAAAATCTGCAAGCTCATCAGGATTGCACGTAAAAGTAATATCATCTCCTTGTGCATCTATATCTATAATAAAATCCTGATATTTTTTACTCTTACTTACCGATGAAGGTATAAATGGCAAGAGAATCTTCTTTGCAGATAATCTGGTAAAAGTATCATTTCCCATACAATCACCACAATAAATTTCATAAATATAATTACTTTTGCCATTGGATTTTAAATTAGATTCTAACACTCCCTTTGTTAACATCAATTTATCAATTGAATAAGGCGTATGCTCTCTACAATCATATTGAATCAATAGATACATGCTCTTAGCAGCAAGAAACTGCAGTAGCTCTTTTAAACGAATTTTAACTTCATTTTCTGAGAAAGTTATTATGATTTCACTGTTCCCATCATCATCAAATTTTATATAAGATTTTTTTGTTTCATCTAAATATAAATTATAAAACAATCTGAACTCTTCAGATATTTCAATATAAGACGGTTTAAGATCATTAAAATTCCTTGATATAACCAAAGGCTCCAATCCTTCTTGATTACCAAATCTTAAATATTTTGATTCACCAGAGTAAAAACTCTCTATTCTAGGCTTCGAATTATCAGAATTTAAATTCCAAGCCAAATCTGACAATGCTTTTTCCTTATAAGAAATAGGTATAAAAATACTGTCTATAAAATGATGGTGATCATCTTTTGACTCACATAAAAATACTGTTTCCATTTCTGACAATTTGTATTGTTTTTGAATTTTATCCAATAAGTTTTTTTGCAAAATTCTATTTTTAGCCTCTTTTTCAGATTCATTTTGTAAATGGTTACTCATATACTTCTTACCTTTAAAAACAAAATATCTAATTATAAAATTGATATAATACTTAATTATCTACTACCAAACAATAAATTCTCCTTAATCCCCCGTATCCTATCCCGCAACACTGCCGCCTCTTCAAACTGCAAATCCCTAGCCGCCTGCTGCATGGCTTTTTCCAGTTTGGCAATTTCTTTAATTGCGTCTTCTTCGTTGTGAATTTCGCCGACTTTAACCTTGTTTTTGCCTTTCAGACGACCTTTGCCGCTGTCTTCTTCGTGGTACACGCCGTCGATAATGTCTTTGACCTGTTTTTTAATCTGCTGCGGCACGATGCCGTGTTCTTCGTTGAATTTAATCTGTTTTTCGCGGCGGCGTTCGGTTTCGTCGATGGCGGCTTTCATGGAGTCGGTGATTTTGTCGGCGTACAGGATGGCGACGCCGTTCACGTTGCGCGCGGCGCGGCCTATGGTTTGAATCAGGCTGCGGTGGGAGCGCAGGAAGCCTTCTTTGTCGGCATCGAGGATGGCGACTAGGGAGACTTCGGGGATGTCGAGGCCTTCGCGCAAGAGGTTGATGCCGACGAGTACGTCAAACAGTCCGAGCCGCAAATCTCTAATGATTTCAACGCGCTCTACGGTGTCGATGTCGCTGTGCAGGTAGCGCACCTTGATGCCGAGTTCGCTGTAATAGTCGGTGAGTTGCTCTGCCATGCGTTTGGTGAGGGTGGTAACGAGCACGCGTTCGCCTTTTTGGATGCGGTCGTTGATTTCGCTCATTAAGTCATCGACTTGGGTGGCGACGGGGCGGATGATGATTTGGGGGTCGACCAGTCCTGTGGGGCGGACGACTTGTTCGACCACTTGTCCGGCGTGTTCTTCTTCGTATTTGGCGGGGGTGGCGGAAACGAAGACGGTTTGAGGCATGACTTTTTCAAATTCGTGGAATTTGAGCGGGCGGTTGTCGCGGGCGGAAGGCAACCTGAAACCATAATCGACGAGGTTTTGCTTGCGCGATGCGTCGCCTTTGTACATGCCGCCGATTTGGGTAACGGTAACGTGGCTTTCGTCGATGAACATGATGGCGTTGCTTGGCAGGTAGTCCATCAGCGTGGGCGGCGGTTCGCCTTCTTTTTTGCCGGAGAAGTGGCGGGAGTAGTTTTCGATGCCTTTGCAGAAGCCCATTTCGTAGAGCATTTCGAGGTCGAAACGGGTGCGCTGTTCGATGCGTTGTTGTTCGACGGGGCGTTGTTCGCGGGCGAAAAATTCGATGCGTTCGCGCAATTCTTCTTTGATGGACTCGCAGGCGCGCAAGACGGTGTCGCGCGGGGTAACGTAGTGGCTGGACGGGAAGACGGTGTAGCGGCCGACGCGCTGGTGCAGGCTACCTGAAAGCGGGTCGAACATATCGAGGCGGTCGATTTCGTCGTCAAACAGGCTGATGCGCAGGGCGTTTTCGGAGCTTTCGGCGGGGTACACGTCAATCACGTCGCCGCGCACGCGGAAGCTGCCGCGTTTGAAGTCCAAATCGCCGCGTTCGTACTGCATGGAAACGAGCGTGGCGATGATGTCGCGCTGTTCGATGGTGTCGCCTTCTTTGACGGACAACACCATTTGTTGATACTCGGTCGGGTCGCCGATACCGTAAATGGCGGACACGGTGGCGACGATAATCACGTCGTCGCGCGTCATCAGGTTTTTGGTGGCGGAAAGGCGCATCTGCTCGATGTGTTCGTTGATCGCGCTGTCTTTTTCGATGAACAGGTCGCGACTGGGCACATAGGCTTCGGGCTGGTAATAGTCGTAGTAGGAGACGAAATATTCCACCGCGTTTTCGGGGAAAAACTCGCGCATTTCGGCGTAGAGCTGGGCGGCTAGGGTCTTGTTGTGCGCCATGATGATGGCGGGGCGGCCGCTTTGCGCGATGACGTTCGCCATGGTGTAGGTTTTGCCCGAACCGGTTACGCCAAGCAGGGTTTGATAGGCTAGGCCGTCTGAAAGCCCTTCGAGCAAGCCGGCAATGGCGGTGGGCTGGTCGCCGGCGGGCGGGAAGGGTTGGTGGAGTTTGAAGGGGGAATCGGGGTATTGGATGATTTGCATGGCAATCGTTCGACAACGCGGGGAAAGCGGGCGATTATATAGCAAGAGGCCGTCTGAAAAGTTTTCAGACGGCCTCTTCTCTGCGCGGCTTATTCGGCGGCAGGCTGCTCGCTCTCGGCGGCTTTGTTCTCGTGTTGCAGGCTGACGGCGCGGGCGGGAACAATGGTGGAAATGGCGTGTTTGTACACCATTTGGGTCACCGAGGTATTGCGCAGCAGCACAACGTATTGGTCGAAGGATTCGACTTGGCCTTGCAGCTTGATGCCGTTTACCAGATAGATGGAAACGGGCACATGCTCTTTACGCAGGGCGTTCAAAAAGGGGTCTTGCAACATTTGGGCTTTAGCTGTCATTTTTTATACTCCACTTTCGGATGGTTTTGTTTATTAGAAAAACGGTGCGGATTGTAACGGTTATCGGCTGCCTTGACTACCTTTTAGGCAGGACGCTTTTTCAGACGTATTCCACCGCCACGATTTCGTACTCGCGCACGCCGCCGGGTGCCTGCACTTCGGCCACGTCGCCCTCTTCCTTGCCGATCAGGGCGCGGGCGATGGGGGAGCCGACGGAGATTTTGCCCGCTTTGATGTCGGCTTCGTCTTCGCCGACGATTTGGTAGCGGACATGGTCGCCGCTGTCGAGGTCTTCCAAATCGAGGGTCGCGCCGAAGACGACTTTGCCTTCGGCATGGATTTCGGCGGGGTTGATGACGTGGGCGTGCGAGAGTTTGTGTTCGATTTCGGCGATGCGGCCTTCGATAAAGCCCTGGCGCTCTTTGGCGGCTTCATATTCGGCGTTTTCCGACAAATCGCCGTGCGAACGCGCTTCGGCGATGGCGGCGATGACTTCGGGACGCGCCACGCTTTTGAGCTGTTGCAGCTCGTTTTTCAGCAGCTCCGCGCCGCGCACGGTCAGAGGGATTTTTTTCATTCGGCAGTTCCTAAAAAACGGGACGGCAGAGCGCCGCCCAAAAATACAAAAAGGCAAGCCGCGCGGTAAAACGGCGGCTTGCGGTGTTCGATGCGGCGGCATTGTACCAAAAACGGGTGTTTTGGCAATCTCTGTTTTCAGACGGCCTGCACGCATTCGGAGGCCGTCTGAAAACGCGGTTTGTCAGAACGGAATATCGTCGTCGATGTCTTCCACCGGCGCGGCAGGCGCGGGGGCGGGGCGGCGGGCAGGGGCGGCGGGCGGTTCGGAATACTGCTGTTGCGGCGCGGCCTGCTGGTAGGGCTGCTGCGGCGCGCTCTGTTGGTAGCCGCCTTCCTGATAGGGCGCGCCGCCGCCGCTTTGGCGGCTGTCGAGCATTTTCATTTCGTTGGCGATGATGTCGTAGGACGTGCGCTCGATGCCGTCGCGGTCTTGGTATTTGCGGCTCTGGATGCGGCCTTCGATGTAAATCTGGCTGCCTTTTTTCAGATACTGTCCGGCGATTTCGGCCAGGCGGCGGTACATGGTGATGTTGTGCCACTCGGTGCGCTCCTGGCGCTGGCCGCTCTGGCGGTCGTTCCACGTTTCGCTGGTGGCCATCGAAAAGTTGCAGACGGGCTCGCCGTTGGGCATATAGCGCACTTCGGGGTCGCGGCCGAGGCGGCCGATGAGGATTACTTTGTTTAAAGACATGGTTTTACTCTCCTGAAATAATGACTTTGGCGGCCGCCTCGTCAAAGCCTTTCTGCATGGCTTTGATGTACACGGTTTCGCCGTCGCTGCTGAAACTGATTTGCTCGACGCCCGCAAGTGTGCCGAGTGCGGCGGACAGCTGCTGCTGCCTGCCCGTCCAAACACTGCCGACGCGCAGGGCGACGGTTTTCACGGGCTTGGGCGCGGGGCTGGCGGCGGCCGATGCCAGCCACACCAGCGTCAGCACCACCACAAACGATAGCACGGCATACATGCCGTGGTGCTGGAACAGCCAGCCGCCGAGCCAGAAGCCGCTCATCAGGCCGACCGATTGCAGGGTGTTGTACACGCCCATCGCCGTGCCCTTCAAATCGGCGGGAGCGATTTTCGACACCATCGACGGCTGGCTTGCTTCGAGAATATTGAAGCCGACGAAATAGACAATCAGACAGGCGCCGATCAGCCACAGCGAATGCAGCGACAGCATCAGCGCGGCCACGGCGGCGGCGGTGAGCACGATGCCGATAACGAACACCTGTTTCAGACGGCCTCTGGTCTCGCCGACGATGATGGCGGGTATCATCAGAATCAGGCCGAGCAGCGTGGCGGGGAAATAGACTTTCCAATGGCCGGTTTTGTCCAGCCCCAGTCCTTCCATCACAAAGGGCAGGCTGGCAAACAGCGCCATCATGCCGCAGTGCAGGGCGAAAATACCGAAATTGAGGCTCATCAGGCGGCGGTCGGCAAACACTTCGCGCAAACGCGAGGGCTGCGCCTGCGCGTCTTCGTGCAGCTTGGAAACCTGCGGATCGGGCGTCCAAAACGCCACCACCAGAATGCTCGCCAGCGTCAGCACGCCCGTGAGCAGAAACAGCCCTTTCACGCCGATAACGCCCGTCAGCATCGGCGACAAAACCAGGCTGGCGGAAAAGGTGATGCCGATGCTCAAACCAATCATCGCCATCGAACGTGTGCGCACTTCCTCGCGCGTCAGGTCGGCCAGCAGCGCCGTTACCGCCGCGCTCACCGCGCCCGCACCCTGCAAGGCACGTCCCAGCACCAGCATCGCCCAAGTGTCGGCGGCGGCGGCGGTAAAGCTGCCGGCGGCAAACAGAATCAGGCCGAAATAAATCGTTTTCTTGCGGCCGAAGCGGTCGGAAGCGATGCCCAGCGGCAGCTGCATCAAGGCCTGCGTCAGCCCGTACATCCCCGCTGCGAAGCCCGCCAGCGCGGCGTTGCCTTCCGCGCCGGGCAGACCCGCCGCATACAGCGACAGCACGGGCAGCACGAGAAACATCCCCAGCATACGCAGCGCGTACACGCCCGCCAGCGAAGTGCTGGCGCGCCATTCGTCGGGGAACATTTGTGTTTGGTTTGCTCTTGCCATGCTGCCGCCTTTATTGCTGTTTCCGGTTGTGTGTGTGCCGTTGTTTTGAGTGACGGAGGCCGTCTGAAAGGCCTGAAAGCGGCGGATTATACAGCATCGCGCCGCCGCCGAACGATGCGCCGCCAAACTCTGCTAAAATCGCCGCCTTCCCTTGTCCGCAACCGCTTTCAGACGGCCTCAACCGACAAAAAAGGCCGTCTGAAAACACCAGAAAGCATCCGCACCATGACTAAAAAACGCGTTCTCACCGGCGTAACCACCACCGGCATTCCCCACCTCGGCAACTACGTCGGCGCCATCCGCCCCGCCATCCGCGCCGCGCAAAACCCCGACACCGAATCTTTTCTCTTTCTCGCCGACTACCACGGCATCATCAAATGCCACGAGCCCGAGCGCATTCACGAATCCACCCAAGCCGTAGCCGCCACCTGGCTCGCCTGCGGCCTCGACCCCGAGCGCACCACCTTCTACCGCCAAAGCGACATCCCCGAAGTGATGGAGCTCAACTGGATACTCACCTGCATCACCGCCAAAGGCCTGATGAACCGCGCCCACGCCTACAAAGCCGCCGTGCAGGCCAACACTGAAAATAATCAGGAAGACCCCGACCACGGCGTAGAAATGGGCTTGTACAGCTACCCGATTCTGATGACCGCCGACATTCTCATGTTTAACGCAGAGGAAGTGCCCGTCGGCCGCGACCAAATCCAACACGTCGAAATGGCGCGCGACATTGCCGGACGCTTCAACCACCGCTTCAAAGAGCTGTTTACCCTGCCCGAAGTGAAAATCGACGAACAGGTCGAGCTGCTGGTCGGCCTCGACGGGCGCAAAATGAGCAAAAGCTACGGCAACACCATTCCCCTGTTTGAAACCGAGAAAAAGCTGCAAAAATCGGTGAACAAAATCATCACCAACCTGAAAGAGCCGGGCGAGCCCAAACAGCCCGACGAAAGCCCGCTGTTTGAAATCTACAAAGCCTTCGCCACGCCCGCACAAACCGCCGAGTTCACCCAAATGCTCTCCGACGGCCTCGCCTGGGGCGAAGCGAAGAAACTCCTCGCCGCCAAAATCAACGCCGAGCTCGCCGACAAGCGCGAACGCTACAACGAGCTGACCGCCCGCCCCGCGCAAATCGAAGAAATCTTACAGGCCGGCGCACAAAAAGCCCGCCGCGAAGCACGCGAGATTTTAGACAAAGTACGCGACGCCGTCGGCATCCGCGCCTTGAAGTAAACCGAAAAGGCCGTCTGAAAGCGCAGCTTCGGCGCAGCCAACACCGCTTTGCCCGCTTTCAGACGGCCTCAAACCATCCGACAGAGGCCGTACCATGTCCGCCATCGAACCCATCCGCCAGCTCACCCTGATCGGCGTCGGCCTGATCGGCGGCTCGTTCGCCCTCGATTTGAAACGGCTCGGACTGGTGCGCCACGTTGCGGGCGTCGACACCGATGCCGCCAACCTCGAACGCGCCCTGGAGCGGCGGGTAATCGACAGTGCCTCCTGCGACATTTCCGCCGCCAACGTCGGCGAAGCCGAACTGGTGCTCATCGCCACCCCCGTTGCCGCCCTCGCCGCCGTCTGCCGCGCCGCCGCCCCCCTGCTGCGCGCCGACGCCATCGTCAGCGATGTCGGCAGCACCAAACAGTCCGCCCTCGCCGCCTTCGCCGAACACCTGCCGCAGCACCTGCCGCGCTGCGTCGCCGCCCACCCCATCGCCGGCTCCGACCGCCACGGCGCACTGGCCGCGCAATTCGGCCTCTACCGCAACAAAAAACTCGTTATCTGCCCGCACGAAGGCCAGCAGCCCGCCGCCGCCGGACGCATCGCCGCCCTATGGCAGGCCGTCGGCGCACAGGTGCACAGCATGGACGCGGCGGAACACGATGCCGTTTTCGCCGCCGTTTCCCACCTGCCCCACCTGCTCGCCTTCGCCTACGTCGGCCAGATCCGCGAACATCCCGACGCGCAAACCTTCCTCGACTTCGCCGCCAGCGGTTTCCGCGACTTCACCCGCATCGCATCCAGCCACCCCGCCGTCTGGCGCGACATCGCCCTCGCCAACCGCGGCTTCCTGCAACAGCTCGCCGCCGCCCAGCGCGCCCAGCTCGAACGTTTGGAAACCATGCTGCAAAACGGCGACGCCGACGGCCTCTACCGCTACTTCGCCGCCGCCAAACAAACGCGCGACGAATGGCTGGACAAGCAGGACGGCTGAGGCCGTCTGAAAACTTGTGCATGCAAGGTTTTAGATGGCCTTCGGGCGGATGGCGGATATCACATGGAACACGTGCATCGTTTGGGCAACATCCCTATCTATAACCCGTACAGCGTTTGCCGCCGACAACCGCCACCGACGGCATTCACGACACGGATTATTTGTATGCGAAAAATTTGAGCAAGAACGTTTGGAATCAGAAAAAGGCCGTCTGAAAACCCTGTGAATTCAAGGTTTTCAGACGGCCTTTGGGAATTTTGAAACCGCGTAAGCGGCAAAGCCTTACACTCTACGCTTCGCCTGTTAGGGTGTTGACAATCGATACACCCTAGAAACTTTGTTTTAAACCCTGAATGCCTTTCTTACATTCGTTGAGCGAAACAGTTTCGAAATGCGGGCGGCCGACCCATACGCCCATATCTATACTTGCACGTACGCAGCGCGTTTCATTTGGTTTTAGCTCAACCAAGGTGCTGCGTTTTGCTTCCGTTTGCGCCCAAACATCATACTCTCCGGGCGGCAGTTCTTTTTCCACGTAGCCCCCGTTGCGCAGGCGACCGATAATTGTATCGTTTGCTGCAACTTTAAAATGTGTACCACCACCTACAAACGCTTTCGGCCGGTAGACATAGAGCATTGCCTGGCCTTCGGAAGGCTGTTTGAAGCTGTCAAATTGCGTTCCGGTTGCGGCACAGGCCGAAAGCATTAAAGCGGCAAGAGACATGGGTAAAAATTTCACAATCTATTTCCTTTTGTTAAATGGGTTTAAAGTTTGATAATTTTACACATTCATTTTTAAACTATCAATGATGCCTGACCGATTTATACTGCGCCGATTACTTAGGTTGCAGAATGCAGGCACTCACGCGGGTTTTGGGCTTTGCAGAAACCCGTGTGGGTAGATAAAAAAGGCCGTCTGAAATGGCCGTCTGAAATGGCCGTCTGAAATGGCCGTCTGAAATGGCCGTCTGAAATGGCCGTCTGAAATGGCCGTCTGAAATGGCCGTCTGAAATGGCCGTCTGAAATGGCCGTCTGAAATGGCCGTCTGAAATGGCCGTCTGAAATGGCCTGAAATGGCCGTCTGAAATGGCCGTCTGAAATGGCCGTCTGAAATGGCCGTCTGAAATGGCCGTCTGAAATGGCCGTCTGAAATGGCCGTCTGAAATGGCCGTCTGAAATGGCCGTCTGAAATGGCCGTCTGAAATGGCCGTCTGAAATGGCCGTCTGAAATGGCCGTCTGAAATGGCCGTCTGAAATGGCCGTCTGAAATGGCCGTCTGAAATGGCCGTCTGAAATGGCCGTCTGAAATGGCCGTCTGAAATGGCCGTCTGAAATGGCCGTCTGAAATGGCCGTCTGAAATGGCCGTCTGAAAAAAACCGCATTCGCGGTTTTTTTCAGACGGCCTGTTTTGTCGACGGCGGCAGGTTTAACGGAAGCAGGCTTCGTAGAGCGGTTGCAGTTCGTGTATGGTTTGTGCGATCCAGGCGGCGGTGTCGGTTTTGCCGAGGTCGCCGCCTTCGATGTGGCGGCCGATGCAGTAGAAGTCTTCGCCGCTTTCAAGTTTGACGGTGCTGTCGGCAACGGTCGGGTAGTCGGCGTATTCGCTTTCGGCGCCGTGCCATAGCTCGTAGGCGGCATAGCGTTCGGTATCGAGTTCGTCGAGCCATTGGTTGTATTGCGGCAGGGCGATGGGGGAGACGTCGGCTTTGTAGCAGTGCCAGTCGAGGCTGACGGTGAGGCGGCGGCGGTTGAGGAGGACCGAAAGAATGGCGGCGGCATCGCGGTAGGCTTCGTATTTGAAGTAGGCGAAAAAGTGGGCGCGTACCTGCCAGCCGTTGCACCAGCGTTCGATATGCGGCGGGGCGAAGGGGGCGCCGAGATCGGCGGCAACCTGGCGGATCAGGCTCTGCCAGTCCTGCCAGGCGGCTTTGTAGTCGGCTTTGATTTGCGGGATGGCTTCGGGTTGGTATTTTTTGAGTTGGGCGAATTGGTAGAAGGGGATGTCGAACAGGCGGCTGTGTTGCGGGGTGAGCATGGCGTTCCTTTTTAGTCGGCCGACATGAAATCTGCGGCGCTGTGGCTTTGGCTCGAAGGGTTGTCGGATACGGCAAGGCCGTCTGAAAACAAGCGCGGCCGGGGCGGGGTGTTTTCAGACGGCCTCAGTCTGCCTGCGGCGGGGCGGTTTCGGAGAAGATATCGGGCTCGGCTGCGGCGACGCGGTAGTCTTCGCCCGCCCATGCGCCGAGGTCGGTGGTTTTGCACCGTCGACTGCAAAAGGGGCGGTAGGGGTTTGCTGGCGACCATTCGGCGGGTTTGCCGCAGCGGGGGCAGCGGACGGTTCGGATGGTTTTGTCCATTTATTCCACCACTTGGTCGAAGCTGCTCATGATCATTTTGAAGGGGATGTCGCCGTCTACCTGCGGGCCGCGCGGGCGTTCGTTGGAGATGGTGAGGAAGCGGATGTGGGTGAAGTATTTGTTGGCGGAAACTTCGGGCATGGCGCCGTGTTCTTTGCCGACTTCGATGCTGAGCAGGTGGATGTTTTGCGCCAGGCTGGCGTGCTGGTAGTTTCCGCGTTTGGCGTGGCAGCCGACTTCGCGCGAGTTGTTGCGCAGGATGCGCAGGAGGACGGAGATGGCGTCGTAGGTGGGCATCAGGGTGCGTATCCAGCGTTTGAGATCGGCCTGGCGTTCTTCGTACGGGCGCTGCTGCCAGTAGTAATACGAAGGGACGTCGAACGGGCTGGTGCCGCCGGGAACGAGCATGCGCTGTTTGAGCGCCATCAGCCATTCGTTTTCGCGCAGGTGCTGGCCGAATTTCTGCTGGATGCCGAGCAGGCCTTGCGCGACTTGTTTGAGGTCTTCCTGCAACTGCCGGGCGGATTCGGGGCTGCGGGTTTTGGCGACCATTTGTTTCTGGCGTTCCAATTCCTGCAGGATGTCGAGCTTTAATTCGGCGCGGGCGGCGGATTCCATGATATCGAACAGGGTGGACAGCGCCAGATGGTGCGCCCACACCGAATGCGGGCAGGCGATTTCGTCCTGAAAGCGTTTGAACAGGTATTCGATGCGCAGGAAATTGCGTACCCGCTCGGACAATGGGTGTTCGAATTTAATCATTTGGATGTCTGTGGTTGGTGGTGGAAACGGGCGCGGAAGTAAGCGTTCAGACGGCCTATTTTCTGCCGCAGCTCTTGTGTGCTGCCGTTGTTGATCACGATATCGTCGGCCAGACGCCGGCGCTGTTTTTCTCCGGCCTGCGCGGCGATAATCCGCTTCACTTCGTCTTCCGAAAGACCGCTGCGCCGCATGACGCGCCCGATTCTGACCGGCTCGTCAGTTTCTATCAGCAAAACGCGCCGCACCAGCGTTTGAAAACCGGCCTGTTCGGCCAGCAGGGGGATTTCGATTATACCGTAGCTTCGATTGGTGTATTGCTGCTGCTCCCGACGGATTTCATCGAAAATCAGCGGCAGCAGAATGTCTTCCAAACGTTTTTTTGCCACAGCATCGGCAAAAACTGTTTCTCTCAATGCGGCACGGTTCAGCGTGTCACCGTCGAACACTTTGTCGCCAAACGCCTGCCGCACCGCCGGCAGCGCCCTGCCCTGCTCTGCAGTCAGCCCGCGTCCCACCTGATCCGCATCGATAACCGGAACACCCAAAGACGAAAATTCGGCAGCGGCCTGTGATTTTCCGCTGCCGATTCCTCCTGTCAGCCCAATCCAAACGGTCATGCCGAAAAACCCGACATATGCAGCCACCAGCGCACGCCTGCCAGAACTTTGTCATGCGTGACGAAAACAATCCAGCCGGCAATAATCAGGCAGGGGCCGAAAGCCATCGGCTGGCTTTGTCTGACTTTCATAATGAGGGCAGAAACAATACCGACAACGGCCGCAACAAAAACGACAACGGGCAAAACCGCCGCGCCAAGCCACGCACCCAATGCGGCCAAAAGCTTGAAATCGCCTCCGCCCATGCCGTCAATTCCGCGAATCTGCTTATGAAGCCGGTTTAACAGCCATAAGCTGAGATAGCCGCATACCGCGCCCATGACAGACTGCTGCAAGGTAACCAAGCCGCTGCCGCCATAAGCCGCAAGCAAACCCAGCCAAACCAGAGGAATGGTCAGCTCGTCAGGCAGATATTGCGTATCCGCATCGATAAAGGCCAAAGCCACCAAGAAACCCGTAAACACCAAGCCTGTCAGCGTTATCCAAGACCAGCCGTAACAAGCGGCAACAATGCCGAACACAACGGCCGTCAATACTTCGACAGCGGGATAACGGGCACTGATATGGGTATGGCAATGGCCGCATTTGCCTTTCAACAGCAAGTAGCTGACAACCGGTATGTTCTGCCACGGCCTGACCCGGTTACCGCATTTCGGACAGCGCGACGGCGGCCGGGTCAGACTGAACGGCTGCTTTTCCTCATCGGTCAGCTCGATTCCCAAATGCTCTTTGGAAAACAGAGTCCACCCGCGTTCCATCATCACGGGAACGCGGTAAATCACGACATTGAGAAAACTACCGACCAGCAGGCCGAGAATTACCGAGATGGGAATGACCAAAGGGGCATAATATTCCGTCATCCATGAATACAGATTATTCATGAACCATCAGCCTACTACGTTACCCAAGTTGAACAGCGGCAGGTACATGGCTACCAATATCACACCAATAATGCTGCCCAATACCACCATAATAATCGGTTCCATCAGTGAAGACAGCTGGGCAACAGCTGTGTCGACTTCTTCCTCATAAAACTCTGCTACCTTGTTCAACATGTCGTCTAAGGAACCGGACTCTTCACCGATAGATGCCATCTGTATGACCATATTGGGGAACAAACCCGTACTTTGCATGCCCGAAGTCAACGACAGACCTTGGTTTACTTGGGATTTAATTGTAATTGTACCCTCTTCGTACAAAATATTACCTGAAGCACCTGCCACAGAATCCAAAGCTTCAACCAAAGGCACACCAGCGGCAAAAAGGCTGGCGGTTGTCCTTGCCCATCGGGCAATAGTGGCTTTGCGCACAATGTTACCAAATATTGGTAATTTCAACACCCAAGCATCCACCCTTTTCTGAAACTTGGGAGAATTTTTATGAAAATGAACCAAGGCAACCACCATACCGATCAGTCCTATAATAATTACCCATCCATAACTGACAAAAAAGTCAGAAATATTCATCATAACCTGGGTAAGGAAAGGCAGTTCCGCCCCCATGTCGTGATAAACTTTTCCGAATGCCGGCAACACAAACATCATCATAATAATAACCAATACAACTGCCACAACAACAATGGCAATCGGATAAGTCAATGCTGATTTCACTTTTTTCTTGATAGACTGGGTTTTTTCCTTGTAGACAGCCAATTTGTCCAACAAGTTTTCCAACACACCACCAGCCTCACCCGCAGCAACCAGATTGCAGTAGAAACGGTCAAAATATTTCGGATGCTTGGCAAAAGCGGCGCCCATAGACGTGCCCTGCTCCACATCGCTTCTGATAGACATCAGCAACTGCGTCATCGACGGATTCGAGTGTCCGCGCGCCACAATTTCAAAAGCCTGCATCAACGGCAAACCGGCCTTCATCATAGTTGCCAACTGACGGGTAAAAACCGTGATATCTTCCTGAGTAATGCGCTTTTTGCGCGTGGCTTTGACCTGCGTAATCCGCAACGGTTTGATACCTCTGCGCAGCAGTTTCTTACGCGCTTCTTCCTCGTTGGCAGCTACTACTTCTCCGCGGACGATTTGTTCGCTCTGAGTGTGCTTACCTTCAAAAGTAAACCGTTTACCTTTTTCATTATTGACTTTATTTGCTTTCATTTTCCCAGTCCATTTGATTAATCGTTAGTGTTACCCAATACTTCTTCCAAAGAAGTAATCCCATCCATTACCTTCAACAAACCTGCTCTGCGCAAATCGACCATACCCTCCTGATAGGCCATCTGCTGTATATCGACTTCCGTACCACCTTCCATAATTACCCTCTGCATTTCACCGGTTATCGGCATAACTTCATAAACACCGGCTCGGCCTTTGTAACCTTTACCGCGGCATGTGTCGCAGCCGACCGCACGATACATCATCCATTCACGTGCCAAATCTTCATCGGTAAAACCGGCTTTTTTTAATGCATGTTCAGGCGGCCTGTCCATTGGCTCTTTGCAGTTCGGACACAGGCGGCGGAGCAGCCTCTGCGCCATAATCAGACTAACCGAGCTGGCAATATTGAACGGCGCGACACCCATATTCAACATACGGGACAAAGTTGCCGGCGCATTATTGGTATGCAGCGTTGAGAACACCATGTGACCGGTTTGCGAGGCTTTAATTGCAATATCCGCCGTCTCCAAATCGCGAATCTCACCGACCATGATGATATCCGGGTCTTGACGGAGAAACGATTTCAGTGCTGCTGCAAAGGTCAGTCCCTGTTTGTCGTTTACGTTTACCTGGTTAATGCCGGGCAGGTTAATCTCGGCTGGATCCTCTGCGGTAGAAATATTCACACCTTCGGTATTCAGAATATTCAGGCATGTATACAACGAGACGGTTTTACCCGAACCGGTCGGTCCGGTAACCAAAACCATGCCGTAAGGCCTGTGAATTGCCTCCAACAGCAAATCTTTTTGGAAATCCTCAAAACCGAGTTGATCTATATTGAGCGATGCCGCATCGGAATTCAAAATACGCATCACCACTTTTTCGCCAAAAAGGGTAGGCAGTGTGCTGACACGGAAATCCGTGGGGCGGCCATGTTTGGAAAACGCAATCTGAATACGGCCGTCTTGAGGGACGCGCTTCTCGGAAATATCGAGTTTGGCCATCACTTTGATGCGCGATGCGAGCTGGCTTCGTACGGTCACAGGAGGTTTGACAACCTCCCTAAGCTGGCCGTCGACACGGAAACGAACCCTTGCCGTATTTTCATAAAACTCAAAGTGGATATCCGACGCGCCCGAATTAAGGGCATCAGAAAGCGTTTTGTGGATGAAACGTGCAATCGGCCCGTCTTCTGCTTCTTCATCGCCGATAAACAATGCCTGAGAAGTCGAGGTATCCAACTGATCTTGCGACATCTCGCGCAAAATAGTGGTGGAGCGCTGACCCAGCCACTCGACCAAAGTCATCAGCTGGTCATGTCGTACGACAACCAAATCAATCGTATACCCGGTTACCAGTTTTTGAAATTCCTGAATTTTGGTCGGATCGGAAACTGCCAGAAACACCCTGTTTCCGCGTTTGAATACCGGCACGCAGGCGTTGGCCTGCATCTGCTCTTCCGGTAACACATCCTGCACGATATTGCTGCGCGGGTAATAACTCAAATCCAAAACCGGATAATTGAAAATCTGAGCCAACAATTCCGCCAGCGCTTTCGGATTGGTAATATTATCGCCAAACAGCATGGGGATAATGTCTTTATTTTCCCCTAAAGCTTTCTGATAGCGCCCCGTCTGTTCGTTGGACAGTATACGGTTTTGCACTAAAACCCTTAACAAACCTAAACTCATGCCATCCCTATTCCGGCTTCCGGCGTACCCGGTTTTTGCCGTTCAAATTGCGAAAATTTTGTCCATTATAAATACTTGACCGGCATATGACAAAATTTTCCTATTATTTGTAAAAATTATTAAACACCAAGCCACATTATCAGCCAAAGGCCGTCTGAAGCACGAAGAAGCAGGTAACCGAAAGCAGCGATGCCGCGGGCAAGGTAATTACCCAAGCCAAAGCGATAGGCTTCATCGCTTTCCAGTTGGCATTACGGTTGACCAAACCGATGCCCAAAACCGCTCCGACCAGAATATGCGTGCTCGACACCGGCAGCCCCAGAAACGAAGCCGCCATCACAACCGAAGCCGCAGACAGCTCGGCCGTAAAACCCGAAGCAGGATGCATTTCGGCCAAACTCGTACCCACAGTCGCAATCACTTCCTTACCGATAAACCACAAACCGACGATAAGCGCGATACCGAACGTCAAGAGAACTATCGGCGGCACGGGCGCGGAAATACCGATGGCATCGGTACGCAGCACGTCCATAATCGCCGCAAACGGGCCGATGGCATTGGCAATGTCGTTCGCTCCGTGGCTGAACGCAAACCCGGCTGCAGTAAACACCTGCATCCAGGAAAACATCAAAAAAGTGGATTTTGCCAAATCCTTGCGTTTCAATGTCTTAGCATAAATAAACGTAGCTAACCAAATACCTGCGCCTATCATCAGAATGGTCAGATAGCTGCCCAGCTCGCCGATACCCAAATTCAGGTTTTTCAAACCTTTGAAAATCAGCATCGAGGCAATCATCATACCGCCCACCGACGAAATCAGCGGCACCCAAGAATGAAGCGCCTTATAGGCGTCGATACTGCTCTTGCGCTGTTCGATATGGTACAGACCCTGGTAATAGGCCGATTCCAATTCATTCGGATCAAAGTCCGCCTCGCCGTAAATCTGCGCGTCACGCGCCATGGCCGACGCCGCTTTCAGGCGTTCAGGCTCGGGCAGAGCTTCGAAGCGCAGGCGGTGTTCTTCTTTATAGGCTTTTTTCTCGGCTTTGATGTCTTTAAGCTGTCTTTCGATTTCCGTGTTGTAATCCAGCACATGTTTTTTTACCTGATAAAACAGCACATACGACACTAGCCCGCCCAACACCGGCGACAACACCCAAGACACGGCAATTTCGCCGATTTTTTCCCATTTTATCAAAGCAAACGTGCCGTCGCTGCTTTTGGTTAACAGAAAACCCAGCACCATCGAGCTGCCGACAATGCCGCCGATGATCGCGTGCGTGGTCGAAACGGGCAGGCCTTTTTTTGTGGCAAACAGCAGCCAGAGGGCAGCCGCCAAAAGCGCGGACAGCATCACATAGACAAACTGCATCGGCTCCATCGGCAAAGCCTCCATCCGCACAATGCCGTTGCGGATGGTGGCGGTTACCTCGCCGCCCGCAATCACCGCACCGCTCACTTCGAACACGGCCGCGACAATCAGCGCCTGCGGAATCGTCAGCGTACCCGCGCCCACGGAAGTGCCGAAGGAATTGGCCACATCGTTGCCGCCGATATTAAACGCCATAAACACGCCGAAGGCCGTGGCAAGCAGGAACATGGTGATATGGTTGTAATGGGTGTAATCCAATCCCCAGTAAATAAAATAGCCGACCATACCGATAAGCATGGCGGCAAATGCCAGATTGGTTTTATACATGGGACTCGAATCGTTGTTCGTCGGAGCCATGAGGACAGTCCTTCAAAATAATTTGAAAACGGAGAAATTCGGCACAACCATCACAAACACGCCAAGCGGCGTTTGCGCATTATAAGTTTAATAATCTCCGCCCGAAAGGCTTTACCGGACAATCCGGCGGGAAATTCCCCGCCCGCTTTGCCGCATACTCCCGCCAAATGCCTGTAAACACAAAATTGCCTCACCATACCGCTGCCCGGCAGGCCTTTTCAGACGGCCTGTTGTTTTTCTTTCAGCACCCGCGGCAGCACGCCTGCGGTAAACGTGGCCGCCACGACAATCAGAATCCCCAGCCACGAAAGCGGAGAAATGTCCTCGCCCAGCAACAACACCGCCAGCAACACGCCGAAAATCGGTTCGAGCGAAGTCAGCAGCCCCGCCAGATTGGCCGGAACGGTCAGCATCCCCTTATTCCACAACAAATAGGCCAGCCAGCTGCACCCGATGCCCAAATACAGCAGCGCCGCCGTCCCCTGCCAGCTCCAAACCACCGTATAGCGCTCGGCCAGCAGCAGGGAAAACGGCAGGCACAACACCGCCGAAACGGCCAGCGAAACCGAAGTATAGGCCGGCGCACCGATTTCGCCGATCAGCTTCTGCGTCGGCCGCGTGATGCTGCAAAACACGATGCCTCCCATAAACACCAGCATACAGCCGAAAATGCTGATGCCGCCGCCCTCGCCGCCGCCGAGTATCAGCACGGCCACACCCGCAAACGCGGCTGCGCCGCAAAGCCAGTGGTACGGGCGGGCGCGGTCGTTGAAAAAAAAGTGGCCGACAAACACCATCATCAGCGGCTCCAGCCCGATCATTGTTGCAGCGCTGGCGGCAGACGTATATTTGACGCCGATAAATTGGAACATCAGCACGCCGACATAGTTGAGAAACGACAGCCACAACAACGGCTTCCATTTATCCTGCGGAATGCGTCCGATATAGCGGCGGCAGACCGGCAGCACGGCGAGCGCGGCGATAACCAGCCTGATCTGCACCGTCATTGCGGGATCGACCATCCCCTCGGCGTACTTGGCAGCGATAAAGGTGCTGCTCCAAATCACCAGTGCCAGAATTTGATAGATCATTCGGTTTCCTTGTCCGACTCCGCATCCGGGCGGTAATAGGCCGTCTGAAAACATATTCGGCAAAGCGCATTGTGCAGGCGCAAGGCTTTTTCAGACGGCCTCGGGGCTGTTTGCAAGCGTTTTGAGAAGCGGATTCCGTACACGGAAACAGACGGTGCGGGAAGCAAAAACCGTCGCGGCAACGAAACTGCAAAACAGCCCCGATTTAATGGTTCGACAAACCGCCGCGGCAAAAAACGCACGGCGGCGGCAAAGCGGCGGATTGTAACCCAAGGAGGCCGTCTGAAAAAGCCGGAGCGGCAGGCAAAACGGCATATCAGAGGCCGTCTGAAAGCCAAACCGCAAGCCTGTTTTCAAAGAACCGAAATCCGTTTTCAGACGGCCTACCTTTCTTTTCGCACTTAAAAACCGTATGATTGCGAGCCGTTTTCAACTCAACACACACCCATGGAAAATATTGCCGACACCGTGGCCGACCACACCCGACAATGGATGGAAAAAGCCGTTATCGGGCTGAACCTCTGCCCGTTTGCCAAAGCCCCGCACGTCAAAGGCCGCGTACGCATCGCCGTGAGCGGGGCCAAACACGGCGACGGTTTTTTGGAAGACCTCGACCGCGAATTGCAGCTTTTGGCCGACACACCGCCCGAACAGTTGGAAACCACGCTGCTCGTCCACCCGACGCTGTTTACCGACTTTTTGCAGTTCAACGACATGCTCGACACCGCCGAAGCCGCCATTGCCGACAACGGCCTCGAAGGCATCATCCAAATCGCCCCCTTCCACCCCGACTTCCGTTTCGAAGGCACCCAGCCCGACGACATCGGCAACTACACCAACCGCAGCCCCTACCCTACCCTCCACCTCATCCGCGAAGACAGCATCGCCAAAGCCGCGCAGGCTTTTCCCGATGCCGAAGCCATTTTCGGCCGCAACATCGAGCTGCTGGAAAAAATGGGCAAAAGCGGCTGGGACGCACTCGGCATCCCGCAGGGCTGCCCGTTCCACAAGGAACAGCCGTGATTTCCCGTCCGTTTTTCTGGCTGCTGGGCGCGGTGTCGCTGGCGGTGGGAATCGTCGGCATCGTGCTGCCGCTGCTGCCGACCACACCCTTCGTCCTTCTCACCGCCGCCTGCTGGGCAAAAGCCTCGCCGCGTTTTCACCGCTGGCTGCACCGCCACCGTTATTTCGGCCCGATGATTCAAAACTGGGAAGAAAAACGCGCCGTGCCCCGCCGTGCCAAATACCTCGCCTTTTCCATGATGGCGGCTTCCTGCCTGATTATCCTGTGGCGCATCCCCGATCCGTGGTGGATACCCGCCGCCGCAGCCGCGCTCTGTCTGGGCAGCGCATGGTGGATGTGGCGGCTGCCCGACGCATAAGCCCGCCGCTACCCAATGTGCGGCATCTCTTATAGAATGCAAACATTCAGTTAAAAGAAGTTAAGGAATCAAGATGGCAAATAATACAACCCTGCAAGCCCTGCTGCGTATGAGCGTGGTGAAGCAGATTATCATCGGACTCGTACTCGGCGTTGCGGTATACGCAGTTTCCGTCCCCGCCGCCAAAGCCGTCGGCATTTTGGGCAGTATGTTCGTCGGCGCGCTCAAAGCAGTCGCGCCGTTTTTGGTGTTCATACTGGTTACCGCCGCTATTACAAAACATCAAAAAGGCAACGAAATCCACATCAAACCCATTCTGGTGCTCTACCTTATCGGCACACTGGGCGCGGCTCTGGTTGCCGTTGCCGCCGGTCTGGCCTATCCGACCGAACTCAAACTGGTGAGCGGACAGGAAGGCATCGCTCCGCCCGAAGGCATTACCGCCGTATTGAAAACCCTGTTGCTCAACCTGGTCAGCAACCCCATCAAGGCGCTGGCCGAGGGTAACTACATCGGCATCCTTGCCTGGGCGCTGCTGCTCGGCTTCGCTCTGCGCCATGCCTCCGCCACCACCCGCGCCGCCGTTGCCGATATGGCTGATGCCGTCTCCGCCATTGTGCGCTGGGTAATCCGCTTCGCCCCGCTGGGTATCTTCGGCCTGGTCGCCTCCACTCTTGCCGAAACCGGTTTTGAAGCGCTGGCAGGCTATGCCAAGCTCCTCGTCGTGTTGGTCGGCTGCATGCTGTTTGTCGCCTTCGTCTTCAACCCGCTGATTGTCTGGTGGAAAATCCGCGCCAATCCCTATCCGCTCGTTTTCACCTGCCTGCGCGAAAGCGGCATTCCCGCTTTTTTCACCCGCTCCTCCGCCGCCAACATCCCCGTCAATATGGCACTGGCGAAAAAACTCGATCTGCACGAAGACACCTATTCCATTTCCATCCCGCTGGGCGCCACCATCAATATGGCGGGCGCGGCCATCACCATCACCGTGCTGGCGCTTGCCGCCGCCCATACCGAAGGCATCAGCGTTGACTTCCCCACCGCCCTGCTGCTGAGCCTCGTCGCCACCGTCAGCGCCTGCGGAGCATCCGGCGTGGCCGGCGGCTCGCTGCTGCTGATTCCCCTCGCATGCAGCCTGTTCGGCATCAGCAACGACGTCGCCATGCAGGTGGTCGCCGTCGGCTTCATCATCGGCGTGGTACAGGACTCTTGCGAAACCGCGCTCAACTCTTCCACCGACGTCCTCTTCACCGCCGCCGCCGACCTCGGCAGCCGTAGGAAAAACTGATCGGGTAAAAAAGCAAAAGAGGCCGTCTGAAAGTTTCAGACGGCCTCTTTTTTGGCATTTGGAAACATGGCGTACCCGTTCAAAACAAGCCATAAAAACCGCAATGCGGTAAAGCCGCAGACCTTTTACCCTGACCCTCACACGGCAAAACGCCGGACAGATTATGTTCGGCAGCGGCAAAAAGGCCTTACATAGCGGAACAACACGAAAATCTGGCAACACCCCAAATACGGCAGACAAAAAAATAACCGCAAATGCGGTTAGTGGTGCCCGGAACCGGAATCGAACCGGTACGCCCGTATCAGGGGCGACGGATTTTAAGTCTAACATCTTATTTTATTTAAATTATAACTATTTGATAATGCTGAAAGTGATGCCTGCATAAATCCATCATTTGCAGCCTAACAGAGTCTGAATCAGCCACATTCAGGTACAAATCAGACACAAGCCTGTAAAGAACAAAAAACGTAAACATCCATGCGGATTTTTACGTTTTTCTTTTTTGCAGAAGCATAATTTAAGGAATTGAAGCAATGTTTGTAAAAGTTGTATTGATGGCCGCACTGGCCGCCATACCGGCACTTGCTACCGCAAAGACCCAACCCGCTGCCGTTTCGCAGCGGGTTTTATTTTCCCAACTGGCACAGCAGTGTGGCAAAGACGTCCATCCCGATACCCTGCAGGCCGTTGCCCGTGTCGAAAGCCAGTTCAACCCCTATGCCATCGGCGTGGTGAAAGGTGCGCTGCCCCGCCAGCCGCGCAGCATGGCCGAAGCGGTTGAAGCGGCCAAAATGCTGCACGCGCAGGGTAGGAATTTCAGTATGGGGCTGATGCAGGTAAACCGTTACAACCTGAAAAGCTACGGGCTGGACTACCGCACGGTGTTCGACCCCTGCACCAATGTGCGTACAGGTGCGGCAATCCTGTCCGACTGCTTCAAGCGTACGGGAGGCAGAGGACAGACTGATCTGCAAAAAGCCTTTTCCTGCTATTACAGCGGCAATTTCCGTACCGGTTTCCGTGCCGATTTCAAGGGGCAGCCGCCGTATGTGATAAAAATCCTCAATGCCGCGCGGCAGAACCATGCCGGACAGACGCTCGCTTACAGCGTGCCTGCGGTGAATCCGGCGGTGATGCCGGTTGCAGCCGGCAAGCAAGAGAAAGCCGTCCGGCATCAGCCTGTCGGACAGAAACAAGCCGCGCAACCTTCCGGCAATGTTCTGCCTGCGGCCTATACCGCAACCGTCTCCGAACAGACGGCTGCCGAAACAGCCCCTGTCCGCAAACGCGAAGCATGGGACGCATTCGGCGATTTTTAAGCACAATCCTTTACCCGAATTCCTGCCGCCTGCCGCAAACGACGGGCGGCGGAATGCTTTCAGGCCGTCTGAAAGCGCAACCGCGCCCTTTAAGGGCGTTTTTTTATTAACCGACTATGGAGTTTAAAAACATGAACCAAAACAACGCAGCCGTTGCGCTGCACGATACGGGAAAACGCAAAGCGGCAGCCGGCCGCGCCGCACGCTTCCTGCTGATGTTCGTATTAGCCTTCGGGGCACAGGCGGCAATGGCGGCGGGCGGGTTTTCCGAAGCCACCGGACCTCTGGAAAAAGTCCGCGATACGATTTACACGATCGTCGGCATTGTCGCTACCATCGCCCTGCTTTGGCAATGCGCACTGGGTTTTATGCAGAAAAAAGACTGGCCTGACGTGCTGGGTACCTGCCTGTGGATTGTCGGTGCGGGGGCAGGCATTGCTTTGGCCACCTACCTGTTTACCCAGGGCGGCAAAATGAAGTTCAGCTAAGCGCGTTCAGGCCGTCTGAAAACGCAGTTTCGGCGCAGCCGAAAAAGTTTTCAGACGGCCTGTTTTCATGCAAACGAAAAGGAGTTTGCGTCATGAGCGACGAAAACATCGACACCGAGTTTCCCACTTACAACGGCATGAACCGCCCCGCCATGTTTTTCGGGGTGCCGATGATGCCGATGGTGCTCTGTATTTTGGGATCGGTATTCGCCGGCATGTTCGGACAGTTGTTTGTCGGCAAGGCGGCATTGCTGCTGGTCGGTTTGAACATCCCGGTTTACTTCGGCCTCAAAACCGTCAGCGCGAATGACGATCAGGCAGTGAGAATTTACGCGATGGAGGCCAAATGGCTGCTGCGCCGCATCGGAGCGGGCGCGGGGCTGTCCACTTTCACACTGCACGCAGGCAGATACGGAAGACAAAAAGATGACTACAAAGATTACCAGCGACTACTGGAGCAAGACCCTCAACAGAACGGCATCGGCAGCAGATTTTCTCCCGAAAATTTGCCAACACGTCAGCAATGAAGTGGTGTATTACGAAAGCGGCCATTACGGCTTTGTGATCAAGATGGAAGGGCTGCCGTTTGACGGCGTGGACGACAACCGCCTGTTCACCTACTTTGCCAATCTCCGCGCCGTGCTGACCGGCGTCGGCAAGAGCCTCGGCAACCGCGGCGCGGTATGGACGACACTCAAACGCGAGCGCATCGACTTCGACCGCGAATACGGATTCGACAATGCTTTCTGCCGCCGTTTCGCCCACGATTATCTGCGCCGCTTCCGCGAAGAGGACTACTACGAAAACCGCTTCTACCTGTCCCTGCTGGTCAAAGCCGACAGCATCGACGCCGGTATCAAAGAATGCAGCGAACAGATGCAGATTCTGCTGCGCGCGCTCGAACCCTATGCGCCGCAGGTATTGTCCGCATGGCAGAACCCCGAAGAGGTGGCCTTTTCCGACGTGTACCGCTTTTACGGCAGCCTGATCAACGGCCATGCCGACAACATCCCGCTGTCGCCGCAGTCGGCCTACAAAACCATCCCCGCTGCCAACCTGCATTTCGGCACCGACATCTGCGAGATCCGCCCCGAAAGCGGCGGCCGCAAATACGCGGTGATGTACGATTTGCGCGACTTCGGCCTCTCCAAACCGAAAATCCTGACCAATATCCTGACTCTGCCCTGCGAGTTCACCCTCACGCAAAGCCTGATTTTTATCAGTCCCTACGAGATGCAGCAGAAAATCAAACGGCAGCTTCACAACTTCGCTTCGGTGGATGACAAAGCCGTCAACCAGCAGATCGAGCTGGAAGACGCGCAAGGCAGGCTGATGGCGGGCGAAATCATGTTCGGCGACTACTCGTCCGCCCTGACCGTATTCGGCGGCACGCCTGCCGAAGCCGTCGGCAACGGCGCGAAAGCCTATTCCGCCTTTCTCAATTCAGGCGGCTTCCGCTTTATGAAGGCAGGCTATTCCGCCCCGTCCACATGGTTCAGCCAGATTCCCGGCTGCAAAGACCGGCCGCGCAGTTTCCCGAAAACCACGGAAAACCTCGCCTGCACCTTCGGCATCCACAATTACTCGCACGGTAAAAAACACGGAAATCCGCTGGGCGACGGCAGCGCGGTGATGCCGCTGCAGACCGTTTCCAAAACCGTGTACGACTTCAATTTCCACTTCACCAATCCCAAAGACGACAACATCGGTGAAAAAATCGCCGGCCACACCCTGATACTGGGTGCCACCGGCGCGGGCAAAACCACCCTGCAATGCGCCCTGATGGCCTTTGCCGAACGCTTTGCCCCCTACATCTTCGCCCTTGATTTGGACAGGGGCATGGAGATTTTCATCCGCGCCATCGGCGGCAGCTACTTCGCACTGGAAGCGGGCGTGCCCACCGGCCTCAATCCCTTCCAATTGCCCGACACCCCGTCCAACCGTGAGTTTCTCTACACGCTGGTCGGCATCTGCGGCCAAAACGAAGAAGGCAGGCTGACGGCGGCAGAGGAAAAGCAGATACAGGATGCCGTGGACGCACTGATGGATTTGGACTGGCCGATGCGCCGTTTCAGCCACCTGCTGCAACACATCCCCAGTCTGGCCGATCCCGACTGCCTGCATGTACGGCTGGCCAAGTGGTGCGAATCCGAAAACGGCCGCTTCGCATGGTGCTTGGACAACCCCGAAAACCGCTTCGATCCGGCCGATTTCTGGCGCGTCGGCTTCGATCTGACCGACATACTCAAAGACGGCTATCCGCCTACCGCCCCGGTGCTGGCCTATATGTTCCACCTGCGCAACATCATGATGGACAAAGTGGCCGAAAAAGACGGCCTCTTGGCCAGCATTATTGAAGAGTTTTGGTGGCCGCTGCGCTTTTCGGCAACGGAAGAGCTGATGCTGAAAATCCTCAAAACCGACCGCAAACGCGGCGGCTGGCTGATTCTGGTTTCCCAATCGCCGGAGGACGCCATCAGCAGCAGCATCTTCCCGGCCATCGTTCAGCAGACGCCGACCAAAATCTTCCTGCCCAACCCCGACGCCGAATACGAAGGCAGCTACCAGCGCTGCGGCATCAGCAGGAAGGAATACCAACAGTTGGTGGAACTGCCGCTGGAAAGCCGTACCTTCCTCGTCAAGCAGTCCAAACAGTCCGCCTTTGCCAAACTGGATTTGTTCGGCATGCACGAAGCCATCGCCGTATTGTCCGGCAACACCGCCAACGTCGAGCTGCTGCACCGCACGATGGAGGAATACGGCGAAGACGTGCGCGACTGGTACCGGCCTTTCGTTACGGCGGCCACCAAAGACCGTGCCGACTTCGGGCAGGCTGAAAACTGATGTCCGGGTTTTCAGAGCCTGAAAGGTTTCAGGCTGCCTTTTGGCATTTTCACCACACTGATCCACCCCTAGCCGCACGGGCAACCGCCGGCTTTTTTTGCAGCCTGAAAAGCTGCTTTCCTGCCGCGCAAGCGGCATTTTATCCTTAAGGAGTATTAAGATGACAAAACAACGTTTGTCCAAATTGGCTGCTGCCGTTTTGCTTTCCGGCGGTCTTGCCGTTTCCATGCCGGTCTTTGCAGGCGGTATTCCGGTTTTTGACGGAGCGGCAGTTGCCCAAGCCATCCAGCAAGGCATTCAAATGAAGCAGCAGATAGAAAATCAGATCAAACAGATTAACGAGCTCAAATCGCAGGTTAAGGCGCTCACCGGCAGCCGCAATATCGGCAAACTGTTGCGTAACGAAGCCCAAGAAGCCCTGCCCGACGAATGGAAATCCGTCTACGAAGCGGCCAAGAAACAGGGAGGCAGCGGCGGCAGAAACCTGATATCAGCCAACGCCTACGACGCCAAAAACAGCGACGAAAGGCTGATTAAACAGTTTGATATGACGCTGAAATCCATCAAGGACTCGCAGCTTCGGATGAAAAACATCAGCGCCCTGATCGATCAGGTAGACAAAACGCAGGATGCCAAAGCGGCGGCCGATTTGCAAAACCGCATTGCCGGCGAGCAGGCGAAAATCCAGCAAAACCAAATCAATCTTGATACAATGGCGCGTCTGTACGAAATGCAGAAAGAAATCGACGAGCGCAACTTCGCCCTGCGCAACAAATGCGCCCGGGCGGCAAAACACGGCTGGAAGGAGCAGGGATGCTGACCGGCCTTTTTTAAAGGAAACAAATGATGAAAAGCATACGGGCTTTGCTGTTGTGTGCGGCTGCTGCTGCCATTCTGGCCGGATGCGGCGGCAGTTCCGCCGATTCCGAGCTTAGACGGCAGTTGGAAGAAGAAGAGGCCAATGATCACAGAGAAAAATGCGCCCGCGCCGCAAAGCACGGCTGGACGGCGGAAATGAAGGAATGGGGCTGCCCGCAAAATGCGGCCGCATCCCAAAGCAACTAAATACCGTTATGCGCCCTGTAGGCCGCATCCTAAAAAAGGATGCGGCCTTTTCTTTTCCCAAGGAGCAAAAAATGGCCACGAGCATTTTTACCGATTTGTCCAAAGAGTTTGTCGCCACGCTGGGGGACAATCTGTTTTCTGCGGTCGGCAGTTTCATTTCCGGCCTTGCGCCGCTGTTTGCCGCAGGTTTCGGGATTTATGTCATGATTGTTGCGCTCAACGCCTACAACCGGGGGTTGGACGATAACATTATCGATATGGCGAAGAAGTTTGTCGGGTGGATGATCGTCATTTCCTGCGCATTCAACGCTTCGCAATATTCCGAAATAGCCAAGTTAATCTATTCCTTGCCTGAAAACATGGCATCATTATTCAGCAACAAATCCTTCGATGCGAGCGCGTTTGACGCCAGCGCGCAGAAACTGGATGGTTTGTTGGATAAAATCACTGAGCTGGCTGACAGTAAAAGCGGTATTGAAGGCGTCGGTTTCAGAATCAACATTACTGCCAAAATCTGGCTGGTCGTCTTTTTGTGCGGCAACCTGATGCTGGCGATGTCTTTCGCCTACTACATCGTAACCAAGATCTGTCTGGCGATGACCATCATGGTCGGCCCGCTGTTCATCGGCATGATGCTGTTTCCGGCAACACGGCAGTACGGCATGAACTGGATCGGCCAGTGTCTGAACTATACGGTAACGGTGGTGCTGTTTTCGATTTTAGGCATGGTTCAGACGGCCTATTTCGACAACCGGATAGACAAATACATCACCGGTAATATCGCCGCAGACTTGGTGGCGGCAGAAGCGCTGCCGCCTATCTTTTTCCTGATGACCTTGTTCTTCGTACTGGCCGCAATTAAGATACCGGGAATCGCTTCCGCATTAACGGGCGGCGCGAGTATGGAAGGATTTACCGCCGGTCTGGTGCGGGCGGTATCGCATAGCAACCTGCTGACCCGGATGGGACGCGGCGCGTCCGGAATGTTCGGCAACCGTGCCCGTACCGGCGGTGCCATCGGCAGGCGTTAGTTTCCGACAAACCATAGGGAGGGTTTATTATGCTGTCACGCTTTTTGTTGGTCATCATCCTGTCGTTTCCCGTGCTGGGTTATTTCTTCCACGGCACAAAACTGGGACAGTTTTTCGGGATGATGGCCGGATTCTCCGTTATTTTCTTCGTTTTGGCCGCCTGTTCCAACGGCCGCCCCTACGACGGGCACTGACTGTCGCCGTCCGTTTGCTCATACCGGCCTTCTCCTTTGCGGAAGGCCGCTTTTGTTATTGATGAAAGGTAAAACCGAAAAATGTTTTTCAAACTTTCCGCCGCCGCGCTTGCAGCGGCCTTTTTATTGTCTGCCTGCGCCCACCGCGCACCCAAACCGCACGGCAAACCCTTTCCGATCAACGTACCGCAGTTGCAAGCTGCGGACAGCACCGCCAAAACCACGGAGCAGCCATGAATCAAAAAGCACAACAGCCGTCCGCCCAAGACAAAGCCGTGCCGCCCTTGAAATTTATCCAAGCCGCCCGTGCCTTTGAAACCGCAGAAATCGACCGTGTCCGTAAAAACGCCAAAATCGCATGGCGCATTTCCGCCTCCTGCCTGCTGATTACCGGTTTGGCCGTCGGCGCCGTTGCCGGCCTTACCCCGCTTAAGACCGCCCTGCCGTTTCTTATCCGGGTGGACAACAACACCGGTGCCACCGATATTGTTACCACCCTGAAAAAACACGAGCAAAGCTATGGCGAAGTGATGGACAAAGCCTATCTGTCCCGCTACGTCCGCGACCGTGAAGGCTATGACTGGTATTCCGTCCAAGACACTTTCGACGCGGTAAATCTGATGTCCGATCCGTCCCTGCAGGCCGATTTGGTCAAGCTCTACAAAGACAGCCCCAACGCACCGTACAAGGTGCTGACCGACCGTTTCCGCATCAACGTCAAAATCCTGTCCGTCAGCTTTGTCGGCAAAACCGCCCAAGTTCGCTATGAAAAAACCATGATTCCGCTGACTGCCGACAAAAACGTATTGCCGCCGCAGCGCTACATTGCCACCATCAGCTACGAATACCGCGACGTATCCATGCCCGACGAAGCCCGGCTGATCAATCCGCTGGGCTTTACCGTAACCAGTTGGCGCACCGACAAGGAGACCGTCCAATGACGAACCGTTACCTGCCGCCATGCCGTTTGAGGCCGTCTGAAAACCGCGGACGGCTGTTCCGTCCCAACCGCCCCGCCGCCCTTGTCTTTGTATGGGCGGCTTTGCTTTGTGCCAACGCCGCAGCCGATTCGCGTATCCGCACCGAAAACTACAGCCCCGAACGCGTTTATACCGTGTACGCCCAAGTCGGCCGCGCCGCAATGGTGCAACTGCAGGACGGCGAATACCTCGACGCCCGCTATTCCGCTTTGGGCATGGGGGATGCAGAGGCTTGGAAAATGTCGGTGCGCGGCAACAACATCCTATTCAAACCGACCGAAGAGAAACCGGCCACCAACATGATTGTTGTATCAGACAAACGCACCTACGTCTTCGACCTCAAACTTGCCGGAGCCAAACAGCCGCCGACTTATGTGCTGCGTTTCCGCTATCCGGACGATATCCGCCGCCAACGCGATGCGCTGGCGGAAAAACGCCGCAATGCCGAAGCCGCACTGGCCGCCGCCGGCGGACTGCGGGCAATGGACGACAACCGCGACTACTGGGGCTATGGCGACAAACAACTCGCCCCTACCGCCCTGTGGGACAACGGCCGCTTTACCTACTTCCAATTCGACAACGGCCGCGCCCTGCCGACGGTGTACCGCATCAATGCCGACGGCAGCGAAAGCCTGACTGACAGCCATACCGAAGGCGACACGCTGATTGTCCACGAGACCGCCGCCAAGTTTGTACTGCGCTCCGGCAAATCAGTGCTGGGCATAGACAACCGCAGCTACGACGGCACCGGCACCTTCAACCGCACCGGTACGGACGACAAAGAATCCGTCCGTCTTTTGAAATAGAAAGGATTCACGATGGGACTATTCGACCGCTTTCGCCGCCCCAAGCAAAACGGGGACTCTGCCCCGGAAGACGACGGGCAGCCTGAAAGCATGTTTGAGAAAGTAGGCGATCCGCAGATCGAAGGCGGAGTGCCGGATGTGCAGAGCGCCTCCGGCACATCTAAAAGCCCGCAGCAGCTGATGTTGCTCGGGGCGGCCGTTGTCGGCTGCGGCCTTGCCATTGCCGGACTGATGATATGGATAAACAGTGCGCCTTCCGAAGAGGAAACGGAAGAAAAAGAAGTGCCGGAAATATCGGCCGACAGTCAGTACGACATGGCAGCCGACCAAGCCCGGCTTCTGGCCGAGCAACAGCAGGAAGCAGACGCATCCGCTCCCGAAGGAGTGGAGCCGGAAGAGGAAGAAAACCCGCCCGCCTCCGCACCCGAAGGCGTCACTGCCGAAGGTCAGCCCGAAACCCGGACTGCCGAAGCCTCCGCGCCCGAACTGCCGCCCAAAGACCGCCGGCTGACCGGAGAAGTCTTGGTGGCCACCGACGGCGGCACAACATCCTCCATGCAGTCCGATGCCTTCGCCGTCGGCAGTGCCGGCAATACCGCCGCCATCGGCGCCAACGATCCGTATATGA
Source organism: Neisseria sp. 23W00296 (assembly GCF_044772855.1). Taxonomy (NCBI): domain Bacteria; kingdom Pseudomonadati; phylum Pseudomonadota; class Betaproteobacteria; order Neisseriales; family Neisseriaceae; genus Neisseria; species Neisseria sp. 23W00296. The sequence continues at coordinate 2,124,792 of NZ_CP173024.1, forward strand.
GCGACAATCCGCCGGCGGAAGGGGAACAGGCGCAAAGCGTCGGGCTGGCCGGCAGGCTCAACCCCACCTTGACCGCCTCCGTCCAAGCCTCACGCCGCGCAAGCAGCGATTATCTCTTGGCTAAAGGCACCAATATCCCCTGCACCATGCAGACTAAGATTGTTACCATCCAGCCCGGCTTTACCCGCTGCATCGTCGAGAAAGACGTTTATTCCGCCAACGGCAAAGTGCTGCTGCTCGAACGCGGCAGCAAAGTTACCGGCGAACAGGCATCCGCCCTGCTGCAGGGACAGGCGCGCGTATTCGTGCTGTGGAACGAAGCCGAAACGCCCTACGGCGTGCGTGTTGCGCTGGCCAGCCCAGCCTCCGGCCAACTTGGCGAAGCCGGTATCGGCGCACGGGTGAACTACCACTTCTGGCAACGCTTTGGTGGGGCAGTGATGATCAGCCTGATCGGCGACTTGGGCAACTATGCCTCCAACCGCCGCAACAGCAAGGGTAACGGCGGCCAGACCTTCAACTTCGATAACACGTCCGAATCCGCACAGGATATGGCCACCGAAGCCCTGAAAAACAGCATCAACATCCCGCCGACCGGCTACATCAATCAGGGCAGCCGCATCAACATCATCGTCGCCCGCGACGTGGATTTCGGCAGCGTGTACGAACGGGTCAGCCCATACCGCATGCCCATACCGGATGCGGGCGATACCGCCATCAGGCAATAAAGGTACAGGCCGTCTGAAAAACTTTCAGACGGCCTTTCCCAAGTGGCAGACAGTCTGAAAAACAGCAAACTGTCTTTATCCGGCTGCCTGACTGCTGCAAAAGAAAACCGCCCGCCCCAAAGGGTAGGCGGAAACCTTACAGCGTTTTTTGATTGCCGTTAATTGACTAAGAGCAGGAACAGGGCTAAGATAATCTTAACGACTGTCCGCAGTCTCAGCCATGAACGACCAGTGCTAGTGGTACGTTTCATACTTGAAACCATCCTTTCTAGGGCGGTTTCAGCACAAAGCCCCACTGCCATGGGGCTTTGTTGCTACCCAGCCCCATAGCCATTATATACACAACAAGGCAGCCTGAAACCTTTCAGGCTGCCTTTTCCTAATTGGAATGACATGCACGAAAGAACCCATATCCGCGCCGACGCCTCCGCATTGAATTTTCTCGACAAACTCGGCATTAACGACCAGCTTGCCCGCGACGGCCTGACCGAAGTCATGATTAACCGTCCCTACGAAATGTTTGTCGAAGGCAGCTTCGGCATCGAGCGCATAGAAAACCCCGAACTGTCGCTGGACAAGCTGATGAAGCTGGCCAATGTGCTGTGCAACTACAACGACAAGCACATCAGCGCCGCCAGCCCCATCCATTCCGTAACCCTGCCCGCCGGCGAGCGCGGCCACATCATGATCCCACCTTCCTGTGAAGACCGTACCGTGGTGATGGCCATCCGCAAACCTTCCACCAGCCGCTTCTCGCTGGACGGCTACATCGAAACTGGCCGCCTGCAGGGTTTTGACGACGCCTCGCGCTACGGCAGCGCAGGCAGCCTGAAAGACGGCGCGTCGGGCGCAAACGGCATCGGGATCGACGGCCGCCATTTCCGCGACATCAGCGACAAAATGGGTCTGCCGCACGACGTGCCGCTGGCCGACTGGCAGTACCAAATGCTCGAAGCCAAAGCCAACCGCGATCTCGATACCTTCTTCCGGCTGGCCATCACCCACAAACTCAACATCTGCATGGTTGGCGGTACCGGTTCCGGCAAAACCACCTTCACCAAAGCGCTAGTGGACATGATTGATCCGCAAACCCGGCTGATCACCATCGAAGACACCCACGAACTCGATACCCCCAATCATCCCAACCATGCCCACTTGTTCTACAAAGAACACATCAGCGCCAAACAGATTATCGCCGCCTGCATGCGGCTCAAACCCGACCGCATCCTGCTCACCGAGCTGCGCGGCGACGAAGCGTGGGACTACCTGTCTGCACTGAACACCGGCCATCCCGGCGGCCTGACTTCCGTCCACGCCAACGACGCCCGCAGCGTCCACTACCGCATCGCCCAACTGGCGATGGAATCGCCTGCGGGCAAAGCCATGCCCTACGACTACATCCTCAACACCGTACGCACCACCATCGACGTTGTCTGCTTCTTCCACCGTACCTACATGACCGAGCTGTACTTCGACCCCGTGGAAAAATATCAGGCATTGCGCGGCAAGGTATAGGACGGAAAAGGCAGCCTGAAAAGATTTCAGGCTGCCTTCGATTGACAAAGCGCCGTACGGCAGGCAGTATCGCGCCAACCCTTTATGCAAAGGACAGCAAAATGAATACCGTACTGAAAACCGACCCCTTGACCTACGAATTTGCCAGCGAGCAGGAAGCCGCCGAATACGACGCATGGTTCCGTGCCAAAGTGGAAGAAGCCCTAAACAGCGGCAAACCGCCGATTCCGCACGACGAAGTGGCTACCCGTATACGTGCCAAACTGGCGGAGATGACAAAAAATGCAGGTTAATTGGACACCAGAAGCGCAAAGCGATTTGGACGGCATTGTGGAATTCATTGCCGCCGACAATCCTTTTGCTGCATCCAACCTTGCCGAAACCCTGTTCGAGACTGCCGAAAAACTCGGGCAGATGCCTTATATCGGCCGTACCGGTAGAGTGGCGGGCACCCGTGAGTTTGTTGCCCATCCCAACTACATTCTGGTTTACAAAGTGGCTTTGGACGAATTGCGGATTCTGCGTGTACTGCACGGCAGCAGACAATATCCGTAAAGATCCCAAACACCGGCAAAGGCCGTCTGAAACTTTTCAGACGGCCTTTGTGCATTCCGAAACAAACAAAACGTAAAAGGAAACCCCATGAACGACACCGACATCCTGCATGAGATTCTGTACACCCTGCGCCAAATCCGCGACCGTTTGCCCGAAGCCGGACAACAGCCGTGTTTGCAAAAAAAGCAGCCTGAAACCGTCGGCAGAAACCCGGACAATCCTGACCGTCTGCGGGTTTTGGCGATATTGGGCGAGAGTCAGTCATCCGCCCCAACCCTGCCCGCCGAACCGGACGTTAAGGGCAGCTCACCGAAACGTTCTGTGTAACGAGTCAATGCGCCGTTGAGCCGTACCCAAAAGGCGTCTTGGCCGAAGGTTTCCGACTGTACGTAAAGCGTGTCCACCGCTTCCACCAACTTGCGTATGCGGTCTGCCTGTTCCCGTCCCATTTCTGCGGACAGCAGCGTTTCCGCCGCAAACAGGGTCAGCGTTTCCAAATAGGCGGCCATCGCCTGAATTTCCGTTTTCAAAGCCGCCAGCTCCTCGGGTTGGCGGTTGTCTGTTTGATGTTCCATTTTGTTCTGTTCCGAAAAAAGAAAGGCCGAGTATGCCATACGACAACACCCTGTACCTGATGGGCTATTTGGGCAGCGATCCCGAAGGCGGTTATTTTGCCGACGGCAACGCGCACGCCAAGATTTCCGTTGCCTGCAACGACAGGCGGCGCGACAAAGACGGCAACGAGACCGACCATGTGGAATGGTTTGCCGTGCTGCTGCGCGGCAAGCCTGCCGAATTTGCGCTGAACTATTTGAAGAAAGGCAACTGCGTGGCCGTGTGGGGCAGCATCTGGTCGCGGCACTTTACCGACAAAAGCGGGCGGGCGCGGACGGTTTACGAAGTGCGCGGCAACAAGGTGAAATTTATCGCCGCATCCAAAGCACTCGAAGAACATACGGATGAGCGCAGCAGTGCGAATGACGGCGGTGCGTCGGCCTATTTGGGCTGATTGCCGCTTCTGTCGTTGGTTTCAGGCTGCCTGAAACCGTTTTTTTCTGTTTGTCCGTACGGAGACACCGATGTCCGAACCCAAAAAACTGCCCGCCGTACTGTTCGGCTTGGGCATTACCCCCTTATCCGCCGCCGGCGGACTGTATCTCGGCGCGTTTGTGCTGACCCGCTGGCTGGATTTGAAAAGCGCGCCCGCCCTAGCCATGCTGCCGCGCTACTGGGAATACTCTGACCGCCTGCCGCAGAACTTCCGCTTTCCGCTGTATGCGGCATCCGGTCTTACCGCAGTGGTGGCCGTCGCGCCGCTGTTTATTATCTTGGCGGTGCTGTTTGCCAAACCCAAACGCGAGTTGCACGGTTCGGCACGCTTCGCCAACGGTGCAGAAATCGCCCAAACCGGCCTGCTCAAACCGCCGGCCAAGCAGGAAAAGGGCAAACCGCTGCCGCCGCCGGCCATCCTGCTGGGACGCTACAAAGGAAAATTCCTGCGCTGGGCGGGCAGCGAATTTCTGTTTGTCGCCGCCCGTACCCGTGCCGGTAAGGGTGTGTCGCTGATTGTTCCGAACTGCCTGAACTACCGCGACAGCATGGTGGTATACGACCCCAAGTTCGAGAACTTTCTCTTAACTGCCGGCTACCGTGCCAGCGTCGGCCAACAAGTGTTTCTGTTCAACCCCGGCGGACTGATGCCCGGCATGAGCAAAGCCGATTGGGAGACCGACGACGAAGCCCACCGTGCCAACCTGTCGGCGCAGGCCGCGCAGATTACCGGCCTGAAAAGCCACCGCTGGAATCCCTTTACCTACGTCTCGCGCAATCCGCTGTTCATGTATAAAGATGTTTCCAATATGGCCGCCATCATGCTGCCGATGAGCGCGAAAAGCAGCGGCGGCAACGACAGCTTCTGGGTGGAGTCCGCGCGCAAACTGTTCGTCGGACTTGCCCTGTATATGCTGGAAACCGAACACGAGCGGCCGAACCGCGACGCCGACTACCGCGAACGCAGTACCCTGTCCTATCTCTACCGGCTGACCACACCTGCCGACGGCCAAACCCTGACCGACTGGATCAAAAAAGAGCTGGAAACGCGCAAACGCAGCGGCAAACCCTTAAGCGACGCCTGCCAAACCCTGCTTTCCGGCTTTGCCAACGGCAATGCCAAAACCAATGCAGACATTCTCGCCACCATGACCGCCCCGCTGGGCATCTTTCTCGATCCCGTTGTCGAAGCGGCCACTTCCGGCGACGATTTCCGGCTCGACGATCTGCGCCGCAAACGCATGACGGTATACATCGGCATCAACCCCACCGAAACCGCCACCTTCAGCCGCCTGACCAATCTGTTTTTCAGCCAGCTTGTGCAGGTAAACGTCGCCCAAGGTCTTCCGGAAAACAATCTCGATGCAAACGGCCAGACCACACTGCCTTTCCAATGTCTGCTGCTGATGGACGAATTTCCCGCACTGGGCAACGTCCAAGCCATCCAAGAAGGCGTATCCTACGTCGCCGGCTACGGTCTGCGTCTGATGATTATCGCCCAGTCGCCCGCGCAGATCGAAGCCGTGTACGGCCGCGAAAACGCCCGCACCTTCTTCACCAACTTCACCGCCCGCGCCATCTTCACCCCGCGCGACCAAGCCGAAGCGGAAGAGTACAGCCGGATATTGGGCAACGAAACCGTCAAGGCCAAATCCGTTTCCCGCAGCAGCGGCAAAGGCAGCAGCCGCAGCCAAAGCACCAGCGACCAGAAACGCGCCCTGATGTACGACAGCGAGATCAAACAGATGCCGATGGACAAGTGCATTCTCGACATGGCCGCCGCCCGTCCCATCTATGCCGACAAAATCCGCTACTACGACGATCCGGCGTTCAAAGAACGTGCAGGCATGGACATCCCCTTTATTCCCGACCTGCATTTCCGTACCGGCAGCCTGAAGCGGCACGATGATCAGCCGCAGCCCATCCCGCGCGAACAGGTCAAAAACACCCACCCGTCCGACTACGGCAACAAGCAGGAGCTGGCACAGATCTACACCGATCTTGTCAGCGGCGATCCCGAAACCGCCGCCCTGCTTGCCCGCAGCCTGAAAGGCAGTTGGCAACTGGAAACCATGCCCACCGTCCGCGCCATGCTTGCCGACAGCACGGCAGCGGACACCCCGCCCTTTGACGGTGAAGACGGTGAAAACGGCATCGCAGACGCTTCCGGCGACGGCCAAGCGTATGACGACGCAGACGCAGAAGATGCCGAGACCGAAAACGGCGGAGGACTGTTCGACAACATAGAAGACTAGGCAGCCTGAAAGGGGTTTCAGGCTGTTAGCACAACCCATAAGCAACAAGGCCGTCTGAAACTCGTTTTCAGACGGCCTTTTCCATTTCCACTTTCGGAGACCCGTTATGGCCAACGACTACGCACCGCCCACCTACGACGAAGTTCAGGCTGCCCTGAGCTATATTCCCACTCCCGCCACCCACAACGAATGGTATCCGATCGCCATTGCCATCAAAGACGCTCTCGGCGAAAACGGATTTACCCTGTGGGACGAATGGTCTAGGCAGGGCAAAGGCTACAACAGCAGCGTCGTCAAATCGACATGGAAATCTGCCACGCCCAAACCCGGCGGCATCACCGCCGCCACCCTGTTCAGGCTTGCCCGCGACAACGGCTACCGTCCCGAGCATCCCTACGTTCCGCCTACACCCGAACAGATGGCTGCCCGTGAAGCCGAACAGCGCGCCCGCGACGAAGCTGCCGCCCGTGAGCTGGCCGATACCCGCCGCCAAGCTGCCAAAAAAGCCTACGGCATCTGGAAAAATGCCGATAAAACCGTCGATCTTAACCATGCCTATCTGCAACGCAAAGGCATTGCCGAAGCCGAACTGGTGCGCGGCATCCGCCAAAACGAATACCAAGGGCAGCGGCAGCTTGTCATCCCCCTGTATCAGGGCGGCGAACTGGTTTCCGTGCAAACCATCAACGAAGCGGGCGGCAAACACTTTCTCAAAGGCGGTGAAAAAAGCGGCAGCTACGCCGTACTCGGCAATCTCGAGCGCGAAGCGCACAAAGGCATCGTACTGGCCGAAGGTTTCGCCACCGCCGCCAGCATCCGCAAAGCCACCGGCGCGCCCGTTGTTATCGCTTTCGACAGCGGCAATATGATCCGCATCGCCGAAAACATGGCTACCCGTCTGCCTAAAACCCAACGCGTCATACTGGCCGCCGACAACGACCCTTCCGGCACCGGCCTGGCCGCCGCCTCGCAAGCCGCCGTCATTCTCGGCGGCCGCGCCCGCATCGCTCTGCCCGATTTCAGCCCAGAAACCGTCGGGCGTTTTCAGGCTGCCCACGGCGCATGGGACGAAAAACGCAACCGCGAAAACCTACCTACCGACTTCAACGACCTGCATCTGACCGAGGGCATCGAAGCCGTCCGAGCACAAATGGCCGCCGCTCTGCAGATGCCCGAAAGGCAGCCTGAAATTGCCCCAGCAAGCGAAACGCCCCAACCCGCAGCCGCCCGCAACGCGGCTTTTTCTATGTCTGCCGCAAACGAAAAGCAGGCAGAGCAGGAGCAAAGCATGGCACAACCGCCCGAAACACCATCCCAAACCCCGCCGCATCCCGAAGGCAGCGGTATCTATGCCTATGCATCCCGGGAACAGAACGGCAGGCACTATGCCGTATTCACCGGCGCGTTCGGCAAACTGTTCAACTATCCTGTTGTTCCTGCCGAAGGCGCTCAAACGGAGCAGGAAGCACGCGAAGCGGCCGACCAAACCATAACCATGCACCGAAACGATGACTTTATCGGCACGGCATGGCAGAGCAACAAAGGACAGGCCGAAGTGTACGGATGGACGAACCTGCCCACCTTTATGCCAGCCAAAACCGGCAAAGAACCGCAATACGGCGTGCGCTACGAAAACGACGAACGCCGCCAAACCGTCGGATACCGCTCGGACATCGAAACCATGATGCAACGCGATGCCGTACAGCTTGCCGAAAAGCAGGTACAAGCTGACGAGCGCCAACCCGTCAGCGGCTGGCTTGCCCAATCCGGCCTGTCCGCCATACAGGCCGGCCGCGCCCGCAGCATATTGGACAAGCGCATCAATTACCGGGGCTACGGCGAAACAAGCCGCGCCGACTTTATCCTCGAGCGCACGGCCGAAGGCTGGACAACCCGTCGCGGCACGGACGGCAACGGCAAACCCACCCTCGGCATTTGGTCGCCTGATGGAGAGGTCGGCTATGACATCACCGAAACTGAAAAACAGTTCGCCGACTGGCTGGCACAACGGCAGACTGAAAACATCCGCCCATCACACGAACCAAACACAGTGCGGCAGCCTGAAAGGCCGTCTGAACGCCCGGCCGTCCGCCTGAAAGAAGGCCACATCCGGCTGGAAAACCCTGTCGCCTTCGAGCGCACCCCGTTCGGCTACCGCACCGCAGAGATGGCGCACAACGCCGCTTTCGAGCGCAGGCACATTACCATCGCAGGCGGCAGAATCGTCGGTGCACACCCGGGACTGGCTCAGGAAATGGGCTGGGCAACGGTTGGCGCAATCCGGCCTAAGTCCGAACAGACCCTGCAACAAGAAGCGCAGGCCGCGGCCGAACAGGCCGCACGCGCAGCCGAAACGGCCAAAACGGCGCAGGCCGCAGTGGCCGCCATGCGGCTGAACGAGACCGCCGCACAAATCGCGCCCGAACTGCGACAGCAGGCGCAGCAAGACATCAATGCCGCATTAAACGATCCGACGCTGGACGGACGGGAACGCATCATCGCCGCCCAAGAAACGGCGGCAGCCTACCGCGATAACGGCAGGCCGTCTGAAAATCCCGCCGCTGCCGCCCCGCCCGTCGATCCCGAATGGGAGCAGGCTGTTGCCGACGAGCGCCGCATGAATGAAGAACGCCGCGCCGAACGCGCCCCGTGGCGCGATTTCCCGCGCCTTATCCGCAACGGCAGTTTGGCAGAATTGAAAGACGCTGCCGGTTATACACAAGCCAAAGCGGGCGACGCTGAGGCAGCGTATGATATGGTAAAATCTTTATTATCAACCGAGACTTTGGACAATATCCGGGAACTGGCCGGCGGGCGGGTGCCCATTTTGATTTCGGTAAAAGCCCAGGAAAGTTCCGGCAAAAACAAAATTCCCGAAGCAATGGCACATGCCATCCGCGCATCGACCGGCTGGCCGGTTGATGCCGAGATCGTCCAAATCAACAAACCCGGCCGCACCGGCAGCGGCAGCAGCCACCGTCTGGCTTTTCAGCCCGTATTTGACGGCAAAGTGGAAGCAGGCCGCGACTATCTGATTTTGGACGACAATTCGACAATGGGCGGCACGATTGCATCGTTACGCGGCTATATCGAAAACCGCGGCGGTCGTGTGATCGGAGCAGCCGTCATGAGTGCGCGGGAAACCGCGCTGGATATTGTTCCCACCCGAAACCAACTAAACGAAATACAACGAAAACATGGAGACGCACCCAATGATTACTGGACAAGAGAGTTTGGCTATGGCATCGACCGGCTTACACGCGCAGAGGCAGGCGTCATCAGAAGCGCCGGGGTTTTTGACAGCATCCGAGATCGAATTGCTGCGGCAAGACTTCAGACAGGCGTCGGCGTGGATGGAACAACAGTTCCGAGAACACCCGTGGACACCGCGCAGCCGCAGCGAGATCGAAGCGGAACAAACCGCCCGCAGCAAGAACAGCCCGACAGCATAGCCCCCGCACCCACCCAAGCCGCCGCACCCGATGCAGCGGCTTTTTCCATGCCTGCCGAAAATGCAGGTCAGACCGAACAGGAGCAAAACATGGCACAGCAAGCAAATACCCCGAAAGCCGCAAGGCAGCCTGAAAACCACTCACCCGCACCCGCTGAACCTGCATCGGAAGCAGCATTTGCCGTATATCCGGGCAGAAACTATGGCGATGCCCCCCGCGCCGAAGTCGATGCCGACAACCGTGCAATCCATTTTTACGAATCCGACTTCAAAAAGTACGAATTTGACGATATAAGCACCAACATCGGATACAGGGGCCTCACGCCTGAAGCCATACAGCAGCAGATGGATAAAGATCCGGTACTGCGGGGTTATTACGGCATCACCCACAACGACGGCACGGTCTTTTTTCCCAGAAACGAAAAAGGCTGGTCGTCGCCGCAGAAGGGAAAGCGTCCGGAGAAAAATTCCGAACCTTTACCGCAGCAAACGCCTGCGTCCACTCTTGCTGCCAAACAGGAGGAATCTGTCCTGACTTCTTCCCAACAGGAAAACGGCATCGAGTACGGCGGCAGCCGCACGCAGAATACTCCCGAGCCGGAAACCATCACCGCAGTCGAAGTTCAGGAAAGCCTGCGCCGCATCCGCTCCGCCGAACGGATGCAGGATAGTTTCAGGCAGCCTGAAACCCCGCAGCAGCCTGAAATCCTTCTCACCAAACGCCCCGAACCGGAAATACCGGCCGCCGTGCAAAAGGATGCAGAACCTGCTCCCGAAACACCTGCCAAACCCAAACCCGTACTCGATTTGAACTATGAAACCGCTGCCGGTTTGGATGCCCGCTATGTCCGTTACGACGGCCGCTATCTCGATCCGAACAACGCCCGCACCGTGCTATTTGAAGACAAGGGTGCAAAAATCAAAACCGCCCGCGAAGACGCGCAAACCATCAGCGATATGCTCGATACCGCCCAAGCCAAAAACTGGGACAACATCCGCATTTCCGGCAGCCGCGAGTTCAAACGGCAGATGTGGCTGGAAGCCGAGCTGCGAGGTATTCCGAATAGCGGTTATTCGCCAAGCAAAGAAGATCTGGCCATGCGCGATCAGATGCGCGCGGCACGCGAGCGCAACAGCATTGAAGCAGGCGGTATCAACCGGACGGCCGAAGCGTCTGCCCATAATCCGCCGCCAAGGCAGCCTGAAAACCGGCAAAGCGCACACAGCCCGTCCGAGCAGCTTGTTGCCGACGACAGCGTCAGCCTGAAGTCCGAAGCCGCAAACCTGCAGATGCGCGCCGAAACACCGGGGCAGACGCGGGCAGCCAACCGTGCGGCAGAAACCGCCGTACAGGCGGCCGGCGAGCGGCAGTCCGTACCCGAACCGGATATCGGCCGGGCCGCGGACAAGCCCCAAGATCCGTCGGCGCCCAACCATGCGCTCGAAGCTGCACGCGCCGCCTATCTGGCCAAGGCCGACAAGCTGTCCAAAGCCGCCAAAGAACAGCTGGCCAACCACGAACGCGACTTTGCCGAAGCGGTGAAAGGCATTCCCGAAAGCAAACACGAATCCGCCATGCTGAACTTTTACACCGGCATGCAAAAGCGGATGAACGGCACCAAACTGGATATGCCCGAACCCACTGCAGCGGCAGAACGCAACCGGACTCAGCCTGAACAGCAGCCCGATCAGCCCAAACGGCGCGACGACGGCATGGACATGGATCGCTGATGCCGGACAGGCCGTCTGAAAACGGTATGATGGTTTTCAGACGGCCTGAAAGAATGGGAGAGAGAATGAACAAACCGCTGAAAGTATATGGCCTGCCGCCGGAAGCGTACGAACGCTTGTCGGAATTATCCGCACAACGTTACGGAAAACCGAATATTTCCCTGCTTGCGCGAGATTTACTGCTGGCCGGGTTGGGAGAAAACAAAACGGAAGCGGTCAGGGCAGATTTTAGCAATGAGAGAAAAACAAGGCTGGAACTCAAATTGCCGCACTATCTTGCCCAATGGCTGGATACTGCGGCAAAACAGGCCAAGATGTCCGCAAACCGCAGGGCACTGCACATCTTGGCCGAGTATGCCGAACAAAATCCGGTTTTGACCGACAATGAAATCGCCGCACTGTACCAGTCCAACGTCCAGCTCGGTGCCATCGGCCGCAACCTCAACCAAATCGCCCGCCATCTGAACGCCGGTGAGAGCGCGTCCCTGTCGGACAGACACATCAGGGAGTTAGAAAAAATGATCCGCAACCATACAAAACAGGTTTCCGCCATCATCCGCGACCATCGGCAGCGGCAGGAAAACTGAACAGCCGGTTTACCCAAGCAGGCAGCCTGAAACCCGAACAAGGTTTCAGGCTGCCTTTTTTCGTTTGCACAACGGAGAAAACCATGAAACACACCGATTTGGACAAGTGGTTTTTATACGACACTTTTGCCGTTCAGGGACGGCGGCATCCGCTTTCCGGCGGTAGCAGACGTCCCCTGAAAACCGGCACTGCCCTCACCAACCTGCGCGCGGCCGCACGCAAGCATCCTGAAGTGATGGTCAAAATTCCCAAACGCCACAGCAGCAATTCCAAAGGCGTGAAGGGCATCCGCAACCATCTCGACTACGTTTCCCGCAACGGCAAAATAGAGTTGGAAACGCAGGACGGCGAAAAGCTCCACGGCAAAAAGGCCGTCACAAATCACCTTGACCACTGGCGCGACACCCTGGGCATCGAAGAAGAAACCAAACACCGCGAAGCCCTCAACATCGTTCTTTCCATGCCCGCCGGCACACCGCCGCAGGCCGTACTCAACGCCGCCCGCGAGTTTGCCGCCGAGCAGTTCAAAGGCCACCTCTACGCCTTCGGCCTGCACCACGAATCCGACGATCCGAAAGAGCCGCCGCACCCGCACGTCCACCTGTGCGTACTGATGCGGGACAGCATGGGGCAGCGCATCAACCCGCGCAAAAACGATCTGTTTGAGTGGCGCGTGCGCTTTGCCGAAAAACTGCGCGACGAAGGTGTGCAGTGCGCCGCCACTCGCCGCCAGCACCGGGGTAAAACGGTTAAAGGGCAGAACGGCACCGTCCGCGCCATCGACCGCCGGCTGGCCAAACGGCAACCGGGCAACAAATCCCGCGTCAGCACCGAGCGCGACCGCAGCCTGAAAGCCGCCCTGCAAAACGGCCGTCGGCCGGACAATCCCTACCGCAGGAAAAGCACGGATACCCGCGCCGAACTGGTTAAACGCTACAAAGGGCTTGCCCGCAGCCTCTACGCCTCCGGCATGAAAACCGAAGCACGTGACATCGCCAAACTGGCGCAGCAGCTTGCCGAAGCCGGCCACGATACGCGGATGCAGCAGGAATACGACAAACAGCGCACCGCCTTGCTGCAACGCAGGCGGGAGCAAGCGCACAAGCAGCCTGAAACACCCACACCGCAGCGGCCGGAACGCGACAACGGCGACATCGAGCGTTAAACCGGCATTTTTACAACCATCAAACACCCAGCAAAAAGCAGCCTGAAACGGTATCCGTACCGTTTCAGGCTGCTTTTTTTGTTGCCGCCGGATTTTAATCCGACCACGGATTAATAACCTTCACTCCTGCCGCACGGAAAGGAGAAACGTCCCGCGTTGCCACAACCATTCTATGCAATTTTGCCGTAGCCGCGATATAGCCGTCTGCAGCGGCAACCGCTTTGCCCTGTTTGCGGGCGGTCGAACGTATTTGTGCATAAACCGCCGCCGCCGGCTCGTCAAAAGACAGAATCCGCCCTTCAAATAACGGAAATATTCTGTTTTCCAAACGATCGACCAGCAAATCCTTTTTGCGGCCGTCAGGCAATACGGCAGCCCCCATCCGCAATTCCGCAACCGTAATGGCGGACAAATAGAGCGTTTCCCAAACCTGTTCGTCCAGCCATGAAATGACTTTGGTAGACGGCTCAGGACGCAGCGCTTCTGAAACAACATTGGTATCCAGCAAAATCATTCGAAATTCACTTCAATACCTGTTGATCTGTCGCGGACATCTTCCAACTCCACACCGCCAATTTCCCTACCTATCCCAGCTAAAAGAGATCCTAACCGAACAGGATTTTTAGCCTGTACGGCGGCATCCAGTATCAGGCGGATTTCAGCCTCTGTGCTGCGGCCGGCCGCCCGTGCCCGGGATTTGATCGCGTTGTGGGTGCTGTCTGACAGATTTCTGATGAGGACGGATGCCATGATTTGTTGTCTCCTAAGACAAAGCAGACTAATGCTATCAATTTTTTAAACTGATAGCAACACTTAGGGCTTGCACCGTAGCCGCGCAGCGGCGTTTCCGCCGTGAGGCGGAATTCTCCCCGATAGGGGTCGTTTTATCGGCGCAAGCCTATCCTGCGTTCTTAGTTTTGTATTGTTTATTTGTTTTTGATTTTGTTTTTTGAAAAATGAAAAATTCCGCGCTGACAATAACAGCCTTTATTTACAGTTTTAAAACCCTTAAAGCTCAAAATATCCCTATATTTTGCCAATACTTAACAAAATAACCATTAAATTATATTTTTAATTAACGTAAAATTAACAATAAATGTATTTATATTTTCAATAATTAACTGTAATTATGATTTTATACATACTTATAAACGTTTAAAATGTCGGTAAATATGTTTATAAGTATGTTTAAATATTTTTATGTAGTTATAAGCGTTTATAAAGGTTTATGCGATGGACAAAAAGATAACGGTAGATGAGTTTATGGCTCAGAGAAAGGCAGCGGCAAAGTCTTCAAGACTGGATCCGTGGGCTGATGATATTTTCACGCTGAAAGACAACGGCTATACCCAAAAGCAAATATTGGAGTTTTTGGAAGCCAACGGCATCAAGGTCAGCCAGATGACATTGAGTGTGTTTATCCGTTCGCGCCAAGAGAAACAGTACGGCGACAGCACCCCATTGCAGGAAAAAAAGACGGCAGGCAGGCAGCGGAAAGGCAGTCAGAAGCGACAAATTGATGCGCCGCTTTCAGAGCAGAACGGACACGAATCGGAAAAGTCGGAAACAGCCACGATACCGGAAGACGAACAAAAAGAGGCTGAGCGTATCCGTAAATTGGACGATGTCCATGTAGGGAACAGAAAGTTCGAATGGCCTGCGAAAGATGTGGATGTAAAAGATCTGATTTGAAACAGGTATGGCTGTCCACAAATAATGTGGATAAGCTGCTTCATCGGTTCCTAAGCGGCTATTTTCCTTTTGCAAAATACTCCGCCTGTTTTTTGAGCAACAAGAAAAGGCCGCCTGATCTCATTCCGGCGCGCTGTGAGCCACTCCCTAAAAAATAAAAAACCAAATCCGCCAAAGCAGCCTGAAGGCTGCTTTTTCTATGCCTGTCGTCTCTGTAAGTTATCTCTGTATAGAGTTTGGTTTTTTTGAGCAAAGAGCTTGTGCCGTTTTGTGCAGTGTACTTTGCCCGTTTTGTACAAAGACATGATAAAAAAGGGGAATTTAAACAGAAGAAAAACGGCAGAAAATCAGGAAAAAAACCGTTTTGCGGGAGAAAACCGGCCGTTTTGCGGGCAAAAAAATCCCGCCGGCGGCTTTTTAACGGCTCGGGCGGGGAAAATTGGCGGTTTGGGCAGGGAAAACGGCCGGTTTTACGCTTTGCAGGCAGCCTGAAAGCGGCTGTACCGTAAAGCCAGCCTTTTCAGCGTTTTTTCAGAAGATCCAGCGTTTTTAGCCTGGCTTCGTTGTCGGGATTGCGACTGCGGGGCGGCGGATCGGGCGGCGGCTTGGCTTTTTCGGCCATTGCCTTTTGATATTCGGCCATCGCGGCGGCACTGCCGTCGTTTCCAACAGAGGGAGTAGGTCGGTTGTCTGGTGCATAAAAGCCGAACCAGCCGCCGTTGACGGCATTATTGATGATGACGGAAAGATCCAGCTTTCTCTTGTGAAAGCCGGTCAGGGTTTTGAGCAGGTTTTTCTTTTGCGAGGCGGAAACGGGCTTGCCTTTTTCGGCACGCATTTTGAGATAGGCGTTCCACAAATCCAGCGGTACAAAGGCAGGCAGCCTGAAACCGTCGGCATCGAACTGTTCGCCGGATTTGAACACGGGCGCGGGACGGCCGCGCACTTTGGTGTAAATCAATTCGGCCAGTTTGGCTACATTCAGCAGCCAGTGCATTTTGCCGTGTACCCCGCCGCGCCGGTATTGGATAACACCCAAATCCAGCAGACAGGCTCGTGCTTTCTGATAGCCGCGCCGGTTCATGCCCAGCTCCGCTTTCAGATGCTCGGCGGTCTTGTAAATCCACCCGCAGCGTTCGCGGTAATCCGGCTGCTGTTCCGCCCATTCCGTCCAATGAAACAGATTGGCCAGCAGTTCGCATGCCTGCATATTGCCGTCGCACAGCGGAATGAAGTCCGTGTACAACGGGGAGAAGGCTTGCGTCAGGTGGGGTTTGAGGTCGGGGATGAGCATTATCAACTAGAGAATCGTTCAGGAAAAATGATCTCTATTTCCGTTATTTCATTTTGAGAAAAGACATTTGCTAGTTTCTCTGCCAATTCCTTACTTGGTGTTTGGATACCGCGCTCAATTCTTGAAATATTGCCAGCATCTGATCCTGTAAGTTCCGCTAATTTAGCCAACGTAAGACCTCGCGCTTTTCTGATTTTTCGCAAAGGTGTGCTCATTTATTTTGACTTCCCAGTGTTAAAAACTGGGATATTTTGCGTTATGTGCAAATTTAATGCAAGGATAATTTGCGCAATTAGCTTTGTGCCAAACGCAAATTCTAGTAAGAATTGCGGGATGGAAATAGGACAGATGATTCGCCAGCGGCGAAGAGAATTGAAATTGACGCAAGAGGCATTAGCCTTAGAGGTTAATTCTGATGCAGGCAATATTTCGCGCATTGAAAATGGAAAACAAAGCGTACCCTTGGAAAAAATCGAATTGTATGCCAAGGCACTAAATTGTAGCGTTACCGATTTATTTACTGACAAAACAAAAAAAGATGAGCCAACACTCCCTGAAGGCTTTTCTAAGATTCCATGTATTGACGAAAAGCAAGCAGAAGTTTGGAACATTATTAAAAATCAGCTAAATCATCAGGGAATTACTGATTGGATAGTTACTTCATCGGAATATTCGGGTGCCGTTTTTGCATTTGTTGTCAATAATGAAAGAATGTTTCCTGAAATGAAAATTGGTGATGTCTTAATTTTTGATTCAGAACTTCAACCAGATGCTGGCGATGTAGTTTTAAGCCTTGTTAGAGACTTGAATGAGATAATTTTAAGTAGATTTCAGAAGCGCGGCATTGATCAAAATGGCCAGCGATTTGAACTACAGCCTACCAACGAAAATTTTGAGACCATTCAATCGTGGGAATATCAAGTGGAAATAATTGGAGTAATGGTAGAGCATCGAAGATTTAGATCTAAAAAGTAAATCTGGTTAGCAAGCCGCCCATTTGTTGCAAAAGTGGGTGGCTTTAAATTATTTTCTAATTTGCGCTTGACGCAAATTAGAAAATAATGCAGAATGACATAAATTGCGATTTACGCAAAATTGATCCTTAACAATCCGTCAGCGTTGCAGCCGCCCAGCAGTCAGGGGAAAGCGTTAACAGGCTGCCGGCCTTATCCGACAGGCCGACGCAAGTAAATACCGTGCATCCGGGTGGCGCGTTCGCGTCCGGTAACAGGCGGCAGCCGGACGTATCTTGTAATCGGGGCGTATCCCCGATGCGGGGCGATAATCTACGGACAAGCCCCAAACGACAATTTGACTTTAAACCCGCATCTGCGGGCAAACGGGTTTGACCCGTCTATATATATAGAGCCGTCTTTTCAGACGGCCTGAACATTACCCAAATTCAAGCCTGCTTGTGCAGGACATAAGCAGGCTTCTGTTTGGGGAATTGTCCTTTTTTGATAAGACAAGCAGGGAGGTGAGCAAAAAAGCAGAACATTATTAAATCAAACCGAACTTTAACGGCAGGCTTGTCGTTTCCACCGGCAGTAAAGGCGGAAAGGACGCAGCGGCGCAGGTGTGGCCTGTCGTTACCGTATACTTTGGGACACCGCAGCTTTGTCTTGGCCGGGGCATTAATGCATGAATAGGCCGGTATTCTCTTCTAGGCAGCCTGAAACCGTTTTCAGGCTGCTTTTTTTTAAGACCAAATCAGGAGATTTGATTATGACTTTTATGAAGAACAAACCCAAACCGCAAGCAGTTACCGAAGCGGGCGTTTATCCGACGCAGGCGGCAGCCCTGCGGCTGGTGGACAGACTGATGTCCGGCAGCGTTCGGGCGGCCTCTGTCAGCAGGTGTGCCGAAGGATGGGCAGTGAGGGTTGTCAGGATATGAAAAAGCCGCTTTCTTGCAAAAGCGGCTTCTTCGTTGGTGAAAAACAGGGTAATCACGCTGTGAGAGGCCGCAATTATCCGGTTTTTATCTGACAAAAGCAAGGATGCTGCCGCACTATCGGGCGGCATTTTTATTGTTCCGCCCTTGGCGGATATTTAGGAGTCAATTATGAAAGCAAAAATCAAAACTCTGTTTGCCGCCGCCGCTGTTGCCGCCGTTCTGCCGGTTCAGGCGGCAGCCTTGGACAAAGTGCAGGATTTGGGCAAAGAACTGACGGGTGACACACGGCTGGCTTGTGAAGCCGTTTTGTGCCTGTCGAGCGGTACGCGGCCGGGTGAGTGCGCGCCGTCGCTTCGCCGTTATTTTTCCATCCACCATAAAAAATTAGGCGACACCATCCGTGCCCGTTTCAATTTCCTGAAAATGTGCCCTGCCTCGGGAGAGGACGGGATGTCCGATCTGATCGGCGCTCTGGCTAACGGGGCGGGAAGGTGTGATGCTGAGTCGCTGAACCGGCAACTGCGCTATGTTGTGGAAACATATAAATGTACCGGTTATCACGGTGACAACTGCCGGATAGAAAAGGAGGTGCGCATCAGAGACACCCCGCCGTCGTATTGCCGCGCCTACTTCGATCATCCGTGGACGGACATGAACGAACACATCCGCTATCAGGGTACGCCTGACAACGGCGGCCGGTGGGTGGGACAGTAATCTAAAACCAAACAAGGCAGTTTTCAGGCTGCCTTCCGTTCACTCCTGCCTTAGCATAAATGATTTAGGCAGGTTCACCCGCAATCCTACCATTATTGCGGGTCTTTTTATTCCGGCCGGCCGCCGGCAATCGGGTGGCCGGCATTACAGAAAGGTTTTTATGAAAGAAGTCCATTTTGTGTTGCAGGGAAAAGGGGGCGTCGGCAAGTCGTTTACCGCCTGTCTGCTGGCACAATACCTGCACGACCGGGCGGACGCTCCGGTCTATTGTTTCGACACCGATCCCAACAATCACACCTTGGCCAACTATGCCGCATTGTCGCCGCAAATTATCGAATTGCTGGATGAGACGACCCAAACCATCGACACCTCCCATTTCGACGGTTTGATGGACAGCCTGATCGATACCGACGGCTACGGCGTAGTGGACAACGGCACCGCCACTTTCGGACCACTGATGGCCTATATCGCCGAAAACGACGTCGCCGACATTCTCGCTGACGAAGGTGTGCGCCTGGTACTGCATATTCCGCTCAACGGCGGGCAGGCAAGGGATGAGTGCTTGAAAGGTATGGGGCAGATATTGAAAGCTGTCAATGCCGACGCGGTCATTTGGTTGAACGAGCATAAGGGCAGAATCCACGACAACGGCAAGCCCTTCGACCAATTCAAGGTCTATGAAAAATACAAAAAACGCATCGCCGGCATTATCCGTATTCCCGCGCTCAATGCCGACACCTACGGCAAAAACATCGCCGATATGACCGAGCGCAACCTGACGTTTGACGAAATTGATGCCGCCGAATTTGGCCGTTGGGCGCGCAACCGGTTGTTGAAACTGCGCGATACCATTTGGACGCAGTTGGACGATGTTTCCTTCCTTGCCACGCAAAACAAACAAGCGGCCGCCGAAGTGGAGAGTCGGTCATGAATCCGCTTGGCACGGCAACAGGGCAGGCAATCCCGTCCATGCGTCTGCTGGATGCCGACGAGTTGGCTGCCGCCGTCCTGACCCAAGCCGGTTTGAAAATAGAAGCCGACGATCCGGCCATGACCGATATGCTGATTCAACAGGCCGTACTGGCTGCGGTTTTTACCAATTTCCAAACGGCTTGGGCGCGGCAACACGAGCAGGCAATGGCAGGTTTTCAGGCTGTTTTTGCTGAGACTGCCGCCCCGGTACTGGAAGCGGTGCAGCAGATGGAGCACAAAAAGCAGCAAATGGTCGCGGAAATTTTGCAGGCGAACAGCGCCGACCGCGCTGCCGGCCAAGCCGAACTGCAGCGCAATGTTTCCCAACAGGCTGCCAAACAGGCGCAGCGGCATTTGGACGGTTTTACCGGCAGCCTGAAAAAATTACTGCTGAAAGCCGTAATCCTGCTGCTTGTTGTGCAACTGCTGATTTTAGGATTGGCGGTTTGGTTGGTTAAGTGAAAGGGTAAATAGGAATGAACGAAAAACCATTTACAGCTGATGAGATATTTAATGCCTGTGCTTTGATAATAGAGAGAAAAATATTTAGGCAAACTCCGGAATCTGTTGCAGTCAATCAGCGCAGAGAAAGGAAAATGCTGTTGGCCGGTATTTTTGTTTTTGTTGTTGCAATAGCTATTTCAATGGTACTGAAAAGCCCACTTGTTACAGCGGCTATAGCGGCTATATTTATTTTTGCCATGATTACATTGTCGTTATTTAACAAGGACTATATCCTTGCTTTCAACGAAGATAACCCTTTCCCTATACGACGGGAAATGATGCAAATCTATCAAGAGCTGGACAACCAACGCGAAACTGACAAAGAAGCCTTCGCCCGTGCCTATTTGGCCAAAGCCAAAGCCGAATACGACGCACAAACGGATGCCAAACGTCGGGAAATATTTGGAGAAGGGTAAAAATGAAATTAACCATGACGCGACGCATATATTCAGATCAACCGCAGAATTGGCAGGGGCAGCATCTTTTGAAATGCACCCACTCGTTAAATTTAAAGTCAAAAATCCACTATCTGATGTACTGCGATGTCCTGAAAAAAATGCCGGGTGGCCGTCTGAAAATCAAAGTGTATGGCGAACGCTATCGTTCCATAGAAGGCGAAAAAATCCGCTATGTGGATGCTGATTGCGTAGCAAATGCTGGAGATTGGTTGGATAAAAAGGAGTAAACCATGCTGAATACCACACCTGCAACACTCCGCTCAACCAAACTGCCCCCGGATGTGATGCCGGCATCCGACCGTTATCCGCATTACCGTCTTGTGCCGCTGGCCGGTAGCGACAGGCGCTACTGCCTGTTTTTTCACATCACGCCCAAACACTGGTTGGTGTTGGAAGCCAATGCACCGCGCCGCCGCATGGCAGAGCTGTTGGGCAGAATGCGGGAAAACGCACCGTATGAAGTTTTTGAAACTCTGGAATAAACACATGGAACAGAACACACCGCAAGATGCGGAACGCCAAATCGCACTGGCCGAAGCGCAAATACTCGGTTTCATTCATGGCAGGGGCGGTTATTCCCTGGCTTCGCTGGTTGAAAGCATGGGACTGCAGCGCAGAGAGTGGGAAGCCATCAAAGCCAGCTACCCGATACGCTGTTATCTCGATGACAACGATATTGGCGAAATCGAACAAACCGTCAAGGCAGCCTGAAACTTTCAGGCTGCCTTTGTATTAGGAGAAGAGCATGCCGCCATTAGCACAGCCAACCTATAACGTTGAGGAAGCCGCAGCCTTTCTCAAAGTCCACCCACAGACCGTGCGCGAGCTGATCCGCGACCAAAAACTTGCCGCCGTCAAAGTAGGGCGCAGTTTCGTTATCCGCTACAGCACACTTGACGCTTTTCTAGCTGAAAAAGAGAATGATGCCGTGCAGGCATCACTCCCAAGCAGGAGTGAACAAAAATGTCCAAACAATCAAAATCCCGACAGGGAATCTATCAGCGGGGCGGCATCTGGTATCTTGACATCCGCCTCCCGGGCGGCACGCGTCTTAGACGATCTGCTGGCACACAAGACAAGCAGAAAGCCCAAGAACTCCGTGCCAAGCTAGAACACGAACTTTGGCAGCAGACGCGGATGGGCACCAAGCCCAAACGGACTTGGGACGAAGCCGCAGTCAAATGGCTGCAAGAGAAAGGGGGTAAAAAGAGCATTATCGACGATATCCGCCGCTTACGCCGGCTTGGTTTTCTGCGCGGCGTTTATTTGCACCAAATCAGCCGCAAACTGGTCATGGATAACGTTGCTGCTTTCAGTTGCGGCAACAGCACCAAAAACCGCTATCTCGCCCTGATCCGTTCCATTCTTTACAAAGCAGAACGGGAATGGGAGTGGATAGACAAGGCACCCAAGCTGACGCTGTACCAAGAACCGAAAAAGCGCATCCGCTGGCTGACTACCCAAGATGCACAACGGCTGGTTGATGCGCTTCCCGGGGTTTGGCAGCAGATGGCACTCTTCAGCCTGAACACCGGACTGCGCCAAAGCAACGTATTCGGTCTGACTTGGGAGCAGGTGGATTTGCAGCACCGCACCGCATGGATCCATCCCGATCAAGCCAAAAACGGCCGCCCTCTAGCCGTGCCATTGAATGACCGTTCGCTGGATATTCTGTCTGAAAGGATGGGGATGCACCGGAAATACGTTTTTACGCAAAATGGCAGAGTCATTACCAAACTGAACCGCAAGATTTGGGAAAAGGCACTGGCTGATGCCGGTATAAGTGATTTTCGCTGGCATGATTTCCGGCACACATGGGCAAGTTGGCTGATACAGAGCGGCGTGCCTGTTGCGGTGTTGAAAGAGATGGGTGGCTGGGAGAGTATGGCGATGGTAGAACGCTATGCCCACTTGTCGTCCGCACATCTGCTGACGCATTCGCGTGCATTGGACAATCTAATGGGAGGCACAGTAGAAAATTCGGACACAAAATGGACACAGTCCGTTTTGAAGTCAAGAAAAGTACCAGGAAAAAGAAAAAGCCCAACTAATTGATTGAGCTTTAAATTTCTGGTGCCCGGAACCGGAATCGAACCGGTACGCCCGTATCAGGGGCGACGGATTTTAAGTCCGTTGTGTCTACCAATTTCACCATCCGGGCTTTATCCCTGCCCGAAAGGAGGAAAAAGCAGAGATAAAACTTTGGAGGCGGGGGCGCGGATTTTAACCGGCCTGTACGGGGTTTGCACACCCCGTCGCATCAACACTCTGCCACCCCGCCGTGAGGCTTGAGATTTGTGGAGGCGGGAGTCGGAATCGAACCGGCGTCGACGGATTTGCAATCCGCTGCATAACCACTTTGCTATCCCGCCATAAAGAAAAAAGTTGTCTGACAACAACTTCGTTTTATGGAGCGGGAAACGAGTCTCGAACTCGCGACCTCAACCTTGGCAAGGTTGCGCTCTACCAACTGAGCTATTCCCGCATACGAATACGGTTTTATGGAGCGGGAAACGAGTCTCGAACTCGCGACCTCAACCTTGGCAAGGTTGCGCTCTACCAACTGAGCTATTCCCGCATAGACCGGATTGCATTTCAAACTGTGGAGCGGGAAACGAGTCTCGAACTCGCGACCTCAACCTTGGCAAGGTTGCGCTCTACCAACTGAGCTATTCCCGCTTGTATTTCGCTGCCCTAGGGCAAAGAAGGCGCCATTATAGTGTCTTTTGTTTGACTGTCAAGCGCCGTGGCGGATTTATTTGAAGTCCTTCCATGCCATTTTGAGGTAGTAAAACATCGACCAGATGGTAAGCACGGCGGCGGCGGCCATTAATGCGTTGCCGACAATGAGCAAATTCCAGCCGTGCCAGTCGCGTTCGCCGACAATCAGAAGCAGGATGGCGGCCATTTGCGCGGTGGTTTTGAGTTTGCCGATTTGCGCGACGGCGACGCTGCCGCGTTTGCCCATCTGCGCCATCCATTCGCGCAGGGCGGAGATGGTGATTTCGCGGCCGATGATCACCATGGCAAAAATGGCGTGGGTGCGGTGCAGGCTGACAAGCAGAATCAGGGCGACGGCCACCATCAGTTTGTCGGCGACGGGGTCGAGAAAGGCGCCGAAGTCGGAAGTCTGCTTCCAGCGGCGGGCAAGAAAGCCGTCGAACCAGTCGGTCACGGCGGCGGCGGCGAAGACAAAAGCGGCCGTCCAATTGGCGGTTTGCGGCGCAATCCAGCTTTCGGGCAGGTAAAACAGCAGGGTGAACACGGGTATCAGGACGACGCGCATCCAAGTGAGCAGTATCGGTATGTTCCACGGCATGTCGTGATTCTTTCGTACGGATTGGGCGTGCGCGCCTTGTTTTTCAGACGGCCTCCGTATGGCGGGAGGCCGTCTGAAACCGCTAGGGCGCGGTGTGTGTGTGCGGCATTATAGCGGATTGCCCGCGCCTTCGGTTTTCACGGCGGAGGCTTTGTTTTAGAATGTTGCACCGTTCAAACAGGCCGTCTGAAAAGCGGCTTTCTTTATTATTGGGCAACAGGAAACCATGTCTGCAAACCATTACGAAAACTTCCCCGTCGGCTCGTGGGCGCTGCCGCGCCGCCTGCGCCGCCCCGTGCACGCCGTGTACGCCTTCGCCCGCCATGCCGACGATTTGGCCGACGAGGGCGACGCGCCCGCGGCCGAACGGCTGGCCGCCCTGAACGCATTGAAGGAAGAACTCGGCCGCATCGGCGCGGGACAAGAGCCGCAAACCGCCCTGATGCGCCGTCTGAACAACGAAGCCGTCTCCCCCTTTTCCCTGCCGCTGCAACCCTTTCACGACCTTTTGAGCGCGTTTTCGCAGGACGTGGAAAAAACCCGCTACCAAAACTTCGCCGAGCTGGCCGACTACTGCCGCCGCTCGGCCAACCCCGTCGGCCGCATCATGCTGCACCTCTATGGCGAAAGCGACAGCCGCAGCATCGCCCAAAGCGACGGCATCTGCACCGCCCTGCAACTCATCAACTTCTGGCAGGACGTCGGCATCGACCGTGAAAAAGGCCGCATCTACATCCCGAAGGACGACATGTCCAAATTCAAAGTCAGCGAAGAGCAGATTGCCGCAGGGCGCGCCGATTTCGCCTTCCGGCGGCTGATGGCCTACCAGTGCGACCGCGCCTTTAAAATGCTCAAAGCCGGCTCGCCCTTGGGCAACACGCTCAAAGGCCGCATCGGCCTCGAACTGCGCATGATCGTCGTCGGCGGCCAAATGATTCTGCAAAAACTCGACGCCGCCGGTTACGACGTCTTCACCGAACGCCCCGTGCTGCAACGGCAGGACTGGTGGCTGATCGTCAAACGGGCGGTGATGAAGAAATAGGCCGTCTGAAACAACCCGGAAACCGCCTGTGAACCTGAGCAAACCCGTCCTCCTCTCCGGCTCCGCCCTGCTCTTGGGCGCCTGCCAGTCGCTGCCCGACCTCGCCGGCCGCAGTGTCTCCACCTACATCGAAAGCGAAAGCGCCCCCCGCCTCGAAGCCGCCCTGCCCGCAGGCAGGCCGTCTGAAAAACAGACAGAGCAAAGCGGCGTTTACCTTTTGGCCGACCCGCACGACGCCTTCGTCGCCCGCGCCGTCCTCATCGAACACGCCGACCGCACCCTCGACATCGCCTACTACATCTGGCACAACGACGTCTCGGGCAAAATGCTGTTCCAAATGCTGCAACAGGCCGCCCGGCGCGGCGTGCGCGTGCGCCTGCTGCTCGACGACAACAACACGCGCGGCATGGACGACGTACTCGCCGCCCTCGACGCCGAAGCCAACATCGAAATCCGCCTGTTCAACCCCTTCACCCACCGCCGCTTCCGCGCCCTCGGCTACCTCACCGACTTTCCCCGCCTCAACCGGCGCATGCACAACAAATCCCTTACCGCCGACAACCGCTACACCATCGTCGGCGGCCGCAACATCGGCGACGAATACTTCAACGTCTCCACCGAAACCGGCTTCGCCGATCTCGACGTCCTCGCGCGCGGCACCGTCGTCACCGATGTTTCGCAGGATTTCGACCGCTACTGGGCCAGCGGTTCGAGCTACCCCTTCGCCGACATCGCCAAACGCGCCGACGCCGAAAAAGGCCGTCTGAAACTAAACCGCTCGCGCCAAAGCGACGCCGCCGTGCGCGAAAGCTACCTCGAAGACCTGCGCAGCTCCCCGCTGGCCGCTGCCGTCGACAGCGGCACCATCCCCTGGCTCTACGCCGACGCCCGCCTCGTCAGCGACGACCCCGCCAAAGGCCTGTCACGCAGCCGCGAAAAACCCTCCGTCGCCGACAAACTGTTCGACACCCTGGGTGAACCGCAGCGCGACCTCTTCATCGTCTCCCCCTACTTCGTCCCCAGCAAATGGGGCATGAACGTCATCCGTGCCATCCGCAAAAAAGGCGTCGCCGTCACCGTGCTCACCAACTCCCTGCGCGCCACCGACGTTGCCGCCGTCCACTCCGGCTACGCCCGCTACCGCAAAGCCCTGCTCGAAGCGGGCGTCGGACTCTACGAAGTCAAACCCGACTTCGCCCCTCCGAAAGCACGCGACAAAGGCCTCACCGGCAGCTCCGCCACCAGCCTGCACGCCAAAACCTTCGTCGTCGACGATAAACGCGTCTTCATCGGCTCGCTCAACTTCGACCCCCGCTCCGCCCGCCTCAACACCGAAATGGGCATCGTCCTCGACAGCCGCGAAATCGCCTCGGGAATGCGGCAGGAACTGGCACAAATGACCCCCGAGTACGCCTACAAAGTCGTCCTCGACCACCAAAAAAAACGCCTGCGCTGGCAAGACCCCGACCAGCCCGACACCCTGCTGAAAAAAGAACCCGACGCCGGCCTGTGGAAACGCCTGCTCAACAACATCCTGTCGCTGCTGCCGATTGAAAAACTGCTGTGAGCACCCGTTTGCAGACCGTCTGAAACCAACAAGGGGAATGCCGTGGACTTCGTCATCACCGTACTGCTGTGGGGCTTCGCCGCCCTCTGCGCCCTGATACTGCTGGCGAATATGCTGCTGATACTGCCGCGCCTCATTGCCTTTTCCACCGCCCTGTTCCTGCTCGGCCTACCCGTTTACCTGTACATCAAAACCGGCTGGTTGGCCGCCCTGCCCTGCGCCCTTCTCTGCTGGCCGGCCGCCTGCAAAATTCTCTTTTTTATGACCGGTTCCGACCAAATTCCGTATCAGGATAAAGGCACAAAGGAAGACTGAGGCCGTCTGAAAGCGAAGTTTCAATGAAGTTAAAACCAATCACGGCCGCAAGAGTGTTTAACTCCGCGGCACTCTTGCATATTTACCCGCACGCCGCTGATCAAACAGATTCATGAAAGCCAAAGAAAAAACATTACTAACTTAATAGACCATCCGAACAAACTGATTAACGTGCCTCCGCGGGTCACCGTAGAGTACAAACGCCTCACCATACTATCGAAGTGATTCTGCCACCACACCAAAGTAACAATACGGGAAAGAAAACCAGCTGCACCGGCGACAGGATGACGGTACACAACATGCTGGGCAATACTGACAATGAGCCCCAAAGCACCAATATCCGAGACTTTACAACAAAACAAAGACATCCGGGCATAAGTAACAAAATGGAGGCTAAGAATCCCTGCAAGCCTTATCCTATAGTGAGCCAAAATAAAAAAGATACAAGGCAGCAAGCCGCAGACAGTATGGGTAATACGGCAAGGCGCAGCAACGCCGTAGATTTTTTATTTTGGCTCACTATATAAGGCTTTAAAAGAGATCAAAGGCTTTGAATACAAAAAATGCCCTTTCTGCCGCTCAAAACAAGTCAAAAAGAACGGCTGTCGAAACGGCAAACAACGCCACAAATGCCACCTCTGCGGCAGGCAGTTTGATGGCGGCAGATGGCTTAATCCGCAGAAAATATGGCAGAGATACAGAGAAGGCAGACAAACCGCCGTACAGCTTGCCAAAACTTACGGATGCAGCAGGCAGACCATTCTGAGACATCTCAAAAAGGTTCAAATTGAAGCGCACTTCATTGCTCCCGAAGTAGCCAACGTCATCATGGACACCACCCACTTCGGCCGTACGTTCGGCGTCATGGTTCTGTTCGACAGCATCAGCGGCAAAGCCCTGCCCGTCAGCGAAGCCAAATACGAAACCAACACGCTATATGCCCAAGCCATAGGCAGACTGAAAGCCAAAGGCATTGAAATACAAAGCATCGTTTGCGACGGACGGCGCGGTTTGGCACAGATGTTTCCCGACTTTCCCGTTCAACTCTGTCAGTTTCATCAGGTTAAAACCATCAGCCGCTACCTGACGCGCAACCCGAAAACCGAAGCAGGCAGGGCGCTTTGGCGGTTGGCTTTAACACTCAAAAACAGCAGTAAAACAGAGTTTGAAAGCGGTTTGCAAAAGTGGTTTGGGCAACACCAAAACTACCTGAGCGAAGGCAAAACCAATCCCGAAACGGGCAAGTCGCATTACACGCATAAGCAGCTCAGAAGCGCATATTTCAACCTGAAACGGAATTTGGCTTACTTGTTTGTGTTTGAGCAATATCCCGATTTGAATATCCCAAACACCACTAACCTGCTTGACGGTATGTTTGCGGGCTTAAAGCGCCATTTGGCGTGCCATAACGGCATGAGTAAAGAGAATAAGATTATGTTTGTTAAGGATTATTTCTCAATTAAACCTTAGACTCAGCCTCCATTTTGTTACTCATGCCGACATCCGCTTAATAACGTTTGGCTTCCCTACCCGAAACAACAGCAACAAATTTGCGCGGGATTTGTTTGATTCGTCCGGTTATAAAAAACGCCGTCTTTTCGGACGGCGTTTTTTCCTGCGGTCAGTTTTCCAATCCGCTGTCGGCGGCAGCTTCGGCGGCAGTCAGCGCGGTATCTTCGGCCTTCGCATCTGCCAGCCGCTCCGCCCATTGGCGGCGGCGGGAGCGGTGGTAGGTGAGGCCGGTACCGGCGGGAATCAGGCGGCCGACAATGACGTTTTCTTTCAGGCCGCGCAATTCGTCGCGTTTGCCCATGATGGCGGCTTCGGTCAGCACGCGGGTGGTTTCCTGGAAGGACGCGGCGGAGATGAAGCTGTCGGTGGAGAGCGAGGCTTTGGTAATACCCAAAAGGATGTTGTCAAAGCGGGCAGGCTCTTTGCCTTCGGCCAGGGCTTTTTCGTTGGCGGCCATCACGTCGGCGCGCTCGACCTGTTCGCCGGTGATGAAGCGGGTGTCGCCTGCGTCGGCGATGTTCACGCGGCGCAGCATTTGGCGGATGATGACTTCGATGTGTTTGTCGGAAATCTTCACGCCTTGCAGACGGTAAACCTCCTGCACTTCCTGCACGATGTAGCGCGCCAGGGCTTCGATGCCTTGCAGGCGCAGGATGTCGTGCGGATCAACGGAGCCGTCGACGACGGTTTCACCGCGGTTCACCACTTGGCCGTCGTGGACGAGGATCTGTTTCTCTTTGGAAATCAGGGTTTCGTGTGCCACGCCGTCGACATCGGTAATCACCAGGCGCTGTTTGCCTTTGGTTTCTTTACCGAAGGAGACGGTGCCGGTTACTTCGGCCAGCATGCCGGCATCTTTCGGGATGCGGGCTTCAAACAGCTCAGCCACGCGCGGCAGACCGCCGGTAATGTCGCGGGTTTTGGTGGAGGCTTGCGGGATACGCGCCAGTACGTCGCCTTTGCCGATTTCCTGTCCTTCGCGCACGGTAATCACGGCGCCGACGGGGAAAGCCATGGACACGGGGGTTTCCGTGCCGGGGATTTTGACTTCTTCGCCGTTTTCGTCGACAAGTTTCACGGTCGGACGCAGCAGTTTGCTGGTGCTGGAACGGCGTTTGCCGTCGATGACGACGAGTGTGGACAGGCCGGTGATTTCGTCGGTTTGTTTGGCGACGGTAACTCCTTCTTCGACGTTTTCAAATTTCACCGTACCGGCGTGTTCGGTAATCATCGGGCGGGTGTGCGGATCCCAAGTGGCCAGGGTGGTGCCGGCTTTGACGGCTGCGCCGTCCTGAACCAGAAGCGTCGCGCCGTAGGGCACTTTGTGGCGCTCGCGCTCGCGGCCGATATCGTCGTGGATGACGACTTCGGAGGAGCGGCCGATGACGATGAGCTCACCTTTGTTATTGGCAACATAGCGCATCTGGCTGTTGAAACGTGCCGTACCGTTGGATTTGGCTTCCACCTGGCTGGCTGCTGCCGCACGCGATGCCGCACCGCCGATGTGGAAGGTACGCATGGTGAGCTGTGTGCCGGGTTCGCCGATAGACTGGGCGGCAATCACGCCGACGGCTTCCCCCGCATTGACCAGTTTGCCGCGCGCAAGGTCGCGGCCGTAACACTTGGCGCACAGGCCGTAGCGGGTTTTACAGGTAATCGGCGTGCGTACTTTCACTTCGTCTACGCCCGAATTGTCGATGAGGTCGACAAGCTGCTCGGACAACATCGTGCCTGCTTCCACCAGGGTTTCATGGCTGGAAGGATCGACGATGTCCTGCGCGGCCACGCGTCCCAAAATGCGGTCGCGCAGCGGTTCGATCACGTCGCCACCCTGCACCACGGCTTTCATGACGAAGCCGTCGGAAGTGCCGCAGTCGTCTTCAATGACAACCAAGTCTTGGGTAACGTCTACCAAACGACGGGTCAGGTAACCGGAGTTGGCGGTTTTCAAGGCGGTATCGGCCAAGCCTTTGCGCGCACCGTGTGTCGCAATAAAGTATTGCAGTACCGACAAGCCTTCGCGGAAGTTGGAGGTAATCGGCGTTTCGATAATCGAGCCGTCCGGTTTGGCCATCAGGCCGCGCATGCCGGAAAGCTGTTTAATCTGGGCGGCGGAACCGCGCGCACCGGAGTCGGCCATCATGTAGATGGAGTTGAACGACTCCTGCTCGACTTCTTTGCCGTCGCGGTCGATGACTTTTTGTTTGGACAGGTTGTCCATCATCGCTTTGGCGATTTTGTCGCCCGCGCGCCCCCAAATATCGACCACTTTATTGTAGCGCTCGCCGTTGGTAACCAAACCTTGGCGGTATTGGTCTTCGATTTCCTTCACTTCGGCCTGAGCTTCGGCCAGCAGCTGCGGTTTCTCTTTCGGAATTTCCATATCGTCGACGCAGATGGAGATGCCGCCCTTGGCCGCGAAGCCGAAGCCTGTGTACATCAGGTGGTCGGCAAAAATCACCGTGTCGCGCAGACCGCACAAGCGGAACGATGCGTTAATCAGCTTGGAAATCTCTTTTTTCTTCAGAGCCTTGTTGATGTATTCGAAAGGCAGGCCTTTGGGCAGGATTTCGGACAACAAGGCGCGGCCGACGGTGGTTTCGTAGCGTTTGACCACCGGCTCGAATTCGCCCGCTTCGTTTTTCACCCATTCGCGCAGGCGCACAGTGATTTTCGTGCCCAATTCGACCTGTTTGGTGTGGTAGGCGCGGTGCACTTCTTTCACATCGGCAAACAGGCTGCCTTCGCCTTTGCCGTTGATTTTGTCACGGGTCATGTAGTAGAGACCCAAGACGATGTCCTGCGAGGGCACGATAATCGGCTCGCCGTTGGCAGGAGACAGCACGTTGTTGGAAGCCAGCATCAGGGTGCGGGCTTCCATCTGCGCTTCCAGGCTCAGAGGAACGTGGACGGCCATTTGGTCACCGTCGAAGTCGGCATTGAATGCGGCGCACACCAAGGGATGAAGCTGGATGGCTTTGCCTTCAATCAGAATCGGCTCGAAGGCCTGGATACCCAAGCGGTGCAGGGTCGGCGCACGGTTGAGCATAATCGGATGTTCGCGGATGACTTCGTCCAAAATATCCCAAACTACCGGCACTTCCTGCTCAACCAGTTTTTTTGCCGCTTTGACGGTAGACGCTTCGCCGCGCAGTTCCAGTTTGTGGAAAATAAACGGTTTGAACAGTTCCAACGCCATTTTTTTCGGCAGACCGCACTGGTGCAGGCGCAGGTAGGGGCCGACGGTAATCACGGAACGGCCGGAGTAGTCGACTCGTTTACCCAACAGGTTTTGACGGAAACGGCCGCCCTTGCCTTTAATCATGTCGGCCAGAGATTTGAGCGGACGTTTGTTGGCGCCGGTCATGGCTTTGCCGCGGCGGCCGTTGTCGAGCAGGGAATCCACCGCTTCCTGCAGCATGCGTTTTTCGTTGCGCACGATGATGTCGGGTGCGTGCAGTTCGAGCAGGCGTTTGAGACGGTTGTTACGGTTGATGACGCGGCGGTAGAGATCGTTCAAATCGGATGTGGCAAAACGGCCGCCGTCCAGAGGCACGAGCGGGCGCAGATCGGGCGGCAGCACGGGCAGCACGTCCATAATCATCCATTCGAGCTTCATGCCGCTGCGCTGGAAGGCTTCCAGCACTTTCAGGCGTTTGGCGATTTTTTTGATTTTGGTGTCGGAGTTGGTGCTTTCCAATTCCTGACGCAGCATTTCCACTTCGGCGGAAATATTGAGGCTTGCCAGCAGGTCGCGGATACCTTCCGCACCCATTTTGGCATCGAAATCATCGCCGTATTCGTCAAGCTTTTGATAGTAGTCTTCCTCGGTCAGCAGCTGGCGGCGTTGCAGCGGCGTCATGCCGGGATCGGTGACAACGAAAGCTTCAAAATACAACACGCGTTCGATGTCGCGCAGGGTCATGTCCAGCACCATGCCGAGGCGGGAAGGCAGGGATTTGAGGAACCAAATGTGGGCGACGGGCGCGGCCAGTTCGATATGCCCCATGCGCTCGCGGCGCACTTTCGACAGAGTCACTTCCACACCGCATTTTTCACAGGTGACGCCTTTGAATTTCAGGCGTTTGTATTTTCCGCACAGGCATTCGTAGTCTTTGACCGGGCCGAAGATTTTGGCACAGAAGAGGCCGTCGCGCTCGGGTTTGAAGGTGCGGTAGTTGATGGTTTCAGGTTTTTTCACCTCGCCGTAAGACCACGAACGGATGGTTTCCGGCGATGCGATGCCGATTTTGATGGCATCGAATTCTTCTTCCATTCCTGCGGCTTGCAGGGGATTAAACAAATCTAACAATGCTTTCATTTTTGCTCCTTAATAAGGAAGTGTGTTTTTCGTCCCGTCCGGCCGATGGGATGCCGAAACGTTTTTTCAGACGGCCTGCAGACAGCGGAAAGGCCGTCTGAAAACGGAAGAAAAGATACCTGCCGTATTCTGTTTCAACAAAACAGGCGGGTTCCGGTCTTTTCAGACGGCCTCATGCAGGCAGAGGCCGTCTGAAACTCCGTTTTAATGGCGTTCCAAGTCGATATCCAAGCCCAGTGAGCGGATTTCTTTGACAAGGACGTTGAACGATTCGGGCATGCCTGCGTCGATTTTGTGCTCGCCCTTGACGATGTTTTCGTACATTTTGGTACGGCCGTTGACGTCGTCGGACTTGACGGTAAGCATCTCCTGCAAGGTGTAGGATGCGCCGTAGGCTTCCAGCGCCCATACCTCCATCTCACCGAAACGCTGGCCGCCGAACTGTGCTTTACCGCCCAAGGGCTGCTGGGTTACAAGCGAGTACGGGCCGGTCGAGCGGGCGTGCATTTTCTCGTCCACCAAGTGGTGCAGTTTCAGATAGTGCATCACGCCGACGGTTACTTTGCGGTCGAAAGGCTCGCCCGAGCGGCCGTCGTAGAGCGTAATCTGGGTTTTGGTGTCGTTGAAACCGAGTTTCTGCACTTCGGGGTCGTCGCTGGGGTAGGCCAGTTCGAGGAAGGCTTTGATTTCGCTCTCGTGAGCTCCGTCGAATACGGGCGAAGCGAAGGTCGCGCCGTTGCGTAGATTACGCGCCAGCGTGAGGATTTCTTCGTCGCTGAGTTTCGACA
The DNA here is from genome assembly GCF_044772855.1 of Neisseria sp. 23W00296. Classification (NCBI taxonomy): domain Bacteria; kingdom Pseudomonadati; phylum Pseudomonadota; class Betaproteobacteria; order Neisseriales; family Neisseriaceae; genus Neisseria; species Neisseria sp. 23W00296. Next base: position 2,158,224 of record NZ_CP173024.1, read on the forward strand.
GGTCTTCCTTGTGCATATCGGGGCCGCCCAAATCGCCGTTGTACATGGTGTCGAGGAATTTGCGGATTTCCTTGACTTTGCGCTGCTCGTCAAGCATGCGGCCAATGCGTTCGCCTATGCCTTTCGCTGCCCAACCCAGGTGCACTTCGAGAATCTGGCCGATGTTCATACGCGAAGGTACGCCCAGCGGGTTCAACACGATGTCGACCGGACGGCCGTCTGCCATGTAGGGCATGTCTTCCACGGGCAGGATGCGCGATACCACACCTTTGTTACCGTGGCGGCCGGCCATTTTGTCGCCTGCCTGCAGACGGCGTTTGATGGCGATGAATACTTTCACCATTTTCTGTACGCCGGGCTGCAGTTCGTCGCCCTGGGTCATTTTCTTTTTCTTGATTTCAAACAGGCTTTCGGCTTCTTCGCGTTTGTCTTGCAGGCTGCCTTTAATCAGCTCCATCTGTTTGGCAATACCTTCGTCGGCCACGCGCACGTCAAACCAGTCGTGCTTGCTCGGCAAGCCGGCCAGATATTCGGCAGTAATGACGCTGCCTTTGGCCAGTTTCATCGGGCCGCCGTTGGCTTTTTGGCCGACAATCATGCGCTCGATGCGGTCGAATGCGTCGTTGTCGAAAATACGCAGTTGGTCGTTCAAATCCAAGCGGTAGCGTTTGAGCTCAGCATCGATAATCGACTGGGCGCGTTTGTCGCGCTGGATGCCTTCGCGGGTAAATACCTGCACGTCGATTACGGTACCGCTCATACCTGTGGGCATACGCAGCGAAGTGTCTTTTACGTCGGACGCTTTTTCGCCGAAGATGGCGCGCAGCAGTTTTTCTTCGGGGGTAAGCTGGGTTTCGCCTTTAGGCGTTACTTTGCCGACCAGCACGTCACCCGCTTCCACTTCCGCACCGATATAAACGATGCCGGATTCGTCCAAACGGTTTTGCATACGCTCAGACAGGTTCGGGATGTCGCGGGTGATATCTTCCGCACCCAATTTGGTATCACGCGCAACCACGTTCAGCTCTTCGATGTGAATCGAGGTGTAGCGGTCGTCGGCGGCCACTTTTTCGGAAATCAGAATCGAGTCTTCGTAGTTGTAACCGTTCCACGGCATAAAAGCGATGGTCATGTTCTGACCCAACGCCAGCTCGCCCAAATCGGTCGAAGCGCCGTCGGCCACCAAATCGCCGCGCTGCAACACGTCGCCTGCCTTAACGGCAGGGCGCTGGTTAATATTGGTCGATTGGTTAGAGCGGGTGAATTTCACCAGATTGTAGATGTCCACACCCACTTCGCCGGCCACTGCCTCATCATCGTGCACACGCACCACAACGCGGTTGGCATCGACATACTCGACCACACCGCCGCGGCGGGCAACGATGGCGGTTGCCGAATCGACGGCCACGGCGCGTTCGATGCCCGTCCCCACCATCGGTTTTTCCGCACGCAGACAGGGAACTGCCTGACGCTGCATGTTCGCACCCATCAAAGCGCGGTTGGCGTCGTCATGCTCCAAGAATGGAATCAGCGAAGCCGCTACCGATACCGCCTGGCCGGTTGCCACATCCATATATTGGACACGGTCGACGGTAGCCATGATGGTTTCGCCTTTTTCACGGCAGGTAACCAGCTCGTCAATCAGACGGCCTTTTGCATCCAAGGCGGCATTGGCCTGCGCAATCACGAACCGGCCTTCTTCAATGGCCGACAAATATTCGATTTCATCAGTCACTTTGCCGTCAACCACGCGACGGTAGGGAGTTTCCAAAAAGCCGTATTCGTTGGTGCGCGCGTAAACCGACAACGAGTTGATCAGGCCGATGTTCGGGCCTTCCGGTGTTTCAATCGGACAAACGCGGCCGTAGTGGGTCGGATGCACGTCGCGCACCTCGAAGCCTGCGCGTTCGCGGGTCAGACCGCCCGGGCCGAGTGCGGAGACACGGCGTTTGTGGGTAATTTCCGACAGCGGGTTGGTCTGATCCATAAACTGCGACAGTTGGCTGGAACCGAAAAATTCTTTGATCGCGGCAGATACGGGTTTGGCATTGATCAGATCCGTCGGCATCAGGTTTTCCGATTCGGCCTGATTGAGACGCTCTTTCACCGCACGTTCGACACGTGCCAAACCGCTGCGGAACTGGTTTTCCACCAATTCGCCCACTGAGCGGACACGGCGGTTACCCAAATGGTCGATATCGTCTACTTCGCCGTGGCCGTTTCGCAGCTCTACCAAAGTGGCAATAGATGCCACAATGTCTTCTACGCTCAGCACAAAACCGCCTTTTTCTGCAGCACCGGCAAAAGTTTCATTCAGCAGACGTCCGTACCAAGAAGCTTTCTGTTCGTCGCTCAGCTTCTGCTCGTAAGTACGCGTATTGAATTTCATACGGCCTACACGGGACAAATCGTAACTCTCTTCGTTAAAGAACAATCTGTTAAACAACAACTCAACTGCTTCGTCGGTAGGCGGCTCGCCCGGACGCATCATGCGGTAAATAGCAATGCGTGCGGCATGTTGGCCGTTTGTTTCATCGGTACGCAAAGTGGCAGAAATATAACCGCCCTGATCCAAGTCGTTGATATACAGGGTTTCGATTTCTTTAACACCGTGAATATCCAACTGCGCCAACAGCTCCTCGGTGATCTCGTCATTGGCGGAAGCCAGCACTTCTCCGGTATCTTCAACTACAACATCTCTTGCCAATACCTTGCCCACCAGACTGTCGGGATCGACAGGCAGGTGCTTGATGCCTGCTTTTTCGATATCTCGAATATGTTTGGCAGTAATTCGTTTACCCGCAGCAACTAGGACGTTACCCTCCTTATCGGTAATGTCCAACTTCGCGCTTTCGCCTTTCAGACGGCCTGCAACCAAATCGGTACGTACGCCGTCTTTGGAAAGGTAAAACTTTTCCTTGTCGTAGAAAGTATCGAGAATCTGCTCGTTACTGTAACCCAAAGCTTTGAGAAGAATGGTCACAGGCATTTTGCGGCGACGGTCAATACGGAAATAAAGCAGATCTTTCGGATCAAACTCAAAATCCAGCCAAGAGCCGCGATAAGGAATCACGCGCGCAGAAAACAGCAGTTTGCCCGATGAATGGGTTTTACCGCGATCATGTTCGAAAAACACGCCGGGGGAACGGTGCAACTGGGAAACGATTACCCGCTCGGTACCGTTGATAATGAACGATCCGCTTGGCGTCATTAGGGGAATTTCGCCCATATACACTTCATTCTCGCGAACTTCTTTTACCACATCCTGCTTGGACGACTCTTTATCAAGAATGACTAAGCGGATACGCGCACGCAGAGGAGCCGCATAAGTGATACCGCGCAACTGACATTCGGGAATATCAAAGAGCGGTTCGCCCAAGACATAGTGAACGAATTCCAAACGGGCATAGCCGTTATGACTCACGATTGGGAAAATCGAATTGAAGGCAGCCTGCAAACCTTCATCGATGCGCTTATCGTAGCCCTTTTCCTGTTGTAAAAATTTAGCATAGGAATCCAGCTGTGTAGCCAGCAAAAAAGGGACTTCCAAGACGTTTTCACGCTTCGCAAAGCTTTTGCGGATACGCTTTTTCTCAGTAAAAGAATAAGTCATGGCGTAACACTCCAACAAAATAATGAATAAAAAATAACCGACTAAAACGGCTCATCACAATCAAGCAGCCCGAAAAGCTTTTTCAGACATTTAAACTTACTTAAATTTTTACGGTTGGTAATTCGCAAACCAATATGAAAATTTAAGTAAATTCACCAGAACAATTCGAACAGACACAATAAGGCTGGCAGACAAGCTGCCAGCCCACAGTCAGGTAAACCTTATTTGATTTCGACTTTAGCGCCTGCTTCTTCCAACTGTTTCTGAATATCTTCAGCTTCAGCTTTAGAAACACCTTCTTTAAGAGTTTTAGGAGCACCGTCAACGATGTCTTTAGCTTCTTTCAGACCCAAACCGGTAATCGCACGAACAACTTTAATCACACCGACTTTCTGCTCACCAGCAGCAGCCAAGATTACGTCAAACTCGGTTTTCTCTTCAGCAGCGGCACCACCTGCAGCAGGACCGGCAGCAACTGCAACAGCAGCAGCAGAAACACCAAATTTTTCTTCAAATGCTTTAACCAAGTCATTCAATTCCATTACGGTCAAAGAACCAACGGCGTCCAAAATGTCTTCTTTAGTAATAGCCATGCTATTTATACTCCAAATATTGTATTAAAAAATAAATCAAATAGACAAATATCGATAGCGATTAAGCAACTTCTTCGCTTGCTTTTTTCTCTGCCAAAGCAGCCAAACCGCGTGCAAAGCCCGAAACAGGCGCCTGCATAACAAACAACAGTTTGGACAACAGCTCTTCACGGCTCGGAATAGAAGCAAGTTCAGCAACCTGAGCAGCATTCATTACTTCGCCATTATAAGAACCGGCCTTTACGACAATTTTGTCATCTTTTTTCGCGAATTGGTGCAACACTTTTGCAGCAGCAACTGCATCTTCAGAAGCAGCATAAACCAACGGACCAACCATTTGGTCTGCTAATGCTGCAAATGAAGTACCCTCTACTGCACGACGAGCCAGAGTATTTTTCAGAACGCGCAGATAAACGCCTTCCTTACGTGCATTTGCACGCAACTCGGTCATACTGGAAACACTGATACCGCGATATTCGGCAACCACGAGAGTCTGCGCATTAGCGATCGCTGCACTGATTTCCTCTACGGCCACCTTCTTGGTTTCAATATTGAGACTCAAGGTCTACCTCCCACTGTTTATCAAAAGAGTGTTATTTCAGCACTCCACCAGCGCGGTAACCTAAAAAGACATTTTGCAAACAATATTGCATTGCAATTTGTTTCAGGACTACCGTCTGCGCAGGGTTGTCACAATTAAATCTTTCGATCCCTACGGTCTTGGACATCTACTTAATATTAAGTAGCCCAAATTCAAGCAATCCAAGCGTACTTGGATTGCCCGAAACTTTTAAATGAATATTAGTTATTCACACTTGAAGTATCAACACGAACACCCAAACCCATGGTACTGGAGACAGCTATTTTCTTCAGGTACTGGCCTTTCGCAGCAGCAGGCTTGGCTTTTACAATTGCATCAAGCAGAGCATCGAAGTTCTCTTTCAAATCCGCCTCAGCAAATGAAGCACGACCGATTGTTGCATGCACTATACCCGCTTTGTCGGTACGATATTGAACTTGGCCGGCTTTAGCATTTTTAACAGCTTCAGCAACATTTGGAGTTACTGTGCCGACTTTAGGGTTTGGCATCAAACCACGGGGGCCTAAAATAGTACCAAGTTGGCCAACGATACGCATCGCATCAGGAGAAGCGATAACCACGTCAAAATTCAAATTACCTGCCTTGATATCAGCAGCCAAATCTTCAAAACCAACCACATCGGCACCAGCAGCTTTTGCTGCATCGGCATTCGCCCCCTGAGCAAATACAGCCACACGGGTTGTCTTACCGGTACCTTTAGGCAACACGACCGAACCACGGATTACCTGATCGGACTTGCGAGGATCCACACCCAAATTAAACGAAACATCTACAGATTCGTCAAATTTGGCGGTAGCCGCTTTTTTTACCAGCGAAATAGCCTCATAAATAGCATATAACTTATTAGCCTCAACAGAGGAGCGCAATGCTTTCAAGCGTTTAGATACTTTTGCCATTATACAACACCCTCCACATCAAGACCCATAGAGCGGGCAGACCCTGCAATTGTGCGAACAGCCGCATCCAAATCAGCAGCAGTCAGATCAGGCTCTTTGGTTTTTGCAATCTCTTCCAATTGAGCACGCGTCAACTTACCCACTTTATTGGTTAAGGGATTAGAACTACCTTTTTGCAAACCTGCAGCTTTCTTTAACAAAATGGAAGCAGGAGGCGTCTTCATTACAAAAGTAAATGACTTGTCTGCAAACGCAGTAATCACCACAGGAATCGGCAAACCAGGCTCCATCCCTTGAGTTGCAGCGTTAAACGCCTTACAAAACTCCATAATATTCAAACCGCGCTGCCCCAAAGCAGGACCAACTGGAGGGGAAGGGTTGGCTTTGCCTGCAGGAATCTGCAGCTTAATATAGCCGATAATTTTCTTTGCCACTTAAATAAACTCCTAAAATGGGTATTAACGCAATGAACTTGCTCCCCAGTTATTTACCAAAAATAAAACAGTCTATTATTATACTGCTTTTTCAAAAAAAAGCACAAGGGTAGGCAAGTAAATTGTCCTTCCTATCTAATCTTTCTCAACCTGACCAAACTCTAATTCAACAGGAGTTTCTCGACCAAAAATTTGAACGGAAACTCTCAGCCTATTTCGCTCATAATTAACTTCTTCAACGATTCCATTAAAATCAGCAAACGGTCCTTCATTTACTCTGACCTGCTGCCCAATCTCAAACTCCACTCTTGGTTTTGGTTTTTCACCGCCGGTTTGTACTTGCGCCATAATCGCATCCACTTCCCTCTGCGAAATAGGCAAAGGACGGTTTCCACTCCCACCAACAAAACCTGATACCCTTGGGGTACTTTTTACCAAATGCCAAGAATCATCCGTCATTTCCATTTCAACAAGCACATATCCAGGAAAAAATTTCCTTTCGCTAACCGTTTTTCGTCCGTTCTTAATATCCACCACTTCTTCAACAGGAACCAAAATCGAACCAAAATAATCCAGCATTCCTTCACGCTCAACTCTTTCTTTAAGCGTTTTTTGTACATTCTTTTCAAATCCAGAATATGCCTGAACCACATACCATTTTTTAGACATTTATTCCTACCTCATCAGCAGATCAAACAATACCCAAGAAATTACAGAGTCAACGACATAAATAAAAACAGTAAGCACACCGGCAAACACCAAAACAAAACCTGTCATTTTTATCGTATACGCTTTCTCAGGCCATACAACCTTCCTAAGCTCGACTACAGAATCCTTAACATATCGGACAAATCGAGAAAAGTTACCCCACATGACAATAACAATACCCGCAAAGATTGCAAAAGCAATGAGTAGATTTTGAATATAGCCAGGAACACTGGTTGTTTGACCAAGTGCAAACCACACCCCCACAGACAGCAACATAATAAGCGCTAATTTTATCAAAAATCTAGCCATTGATTTCCTAACCTGCTTTTGCAACTTAGGATCCATAAGTACACTTACCGACTCAGCCCGTTTCCCAATATCTTGTTTATTCATTATATAAAACCCTTAAAAATAAAAAAACCAACCGACCCTAGGCCGGTTAGTTTTCTTATTTGGCAGGCCAGGAGGGTCTCGAACCCCCAACCCTCGGTTTTGGAGACCGATACTCTACCAATTGAGCTACTGGCCTCTAAACTTTAAGCGATTACGGTAGACACAACACCCGCACCGACGGTACGGCCGCCTTCGCGGATGGCGAAGCGCAGACCTTCTTCCATGGCGATCGGAGCAATCAGTTCGACTGTGATGGCTACGTTTTCACCCGGCATAACCATTTCCACGCCTTCTTCCAGAGTAACCGCACCGGTCACGTCGGTAGTACGGAAGTAGAACTGGGGACGGTAGTTGGCGAAGAACGGGGTGTGACGACCACCCTCTTCTTTGCTCAGTACGTACACTTCAGCTTTGAATTTGGTGTGCGGGGTGATGGTACCGGGTTTTGCCAATACCTGGCCGCGTTCCACTTCTTCGCGTTTGGTACCGCGCAGCAGTACGCCGACGTTGTCGCCTGCCTGGCCTTCGTCGAGCAGTTTGCGGAACATTTCGACACCGGTACAGGTGGTTTTTTGGGTTTCTTTCAGACCGACGATTTCGATTTCGTCACCGACGTGGATGATACCGCGCTCTACGCGGCCGGTTACTACGGTACCGCGGCCAGAGATGGAGAATACGTCTTCAATCGGCAGCAGGAAGGGTTTGTCCACGGCACGCTCGGGTGTCGGGATGTAGCTGTCCAGTGCGTCGGCCAATGCAAAGATAGCGGTTTCGCCGATGTCGGAAGTGTCGCCTTCCAGTGCTTTGAGTGCGGAACCTTTGATGATCGGCACGTCGTCGCCCGGGAATTCGTAGCTGTTGAGCAGGTCACGGATTTCCATTTCAACCAGCTCCAGCAGCTCTTCGTCGTCAACCATGTCGCATTTGTTCATGAAGACAATGATGTAGGGTACGCCTACCTGACGGGCAAGCAGGATGTGTTCGCGGGTTTGCGGCATGGGGCCGTCGGCTGCGGAACATACGAGAATCGCGCCGTCCATCTGGGCAGCACCGGTAATCATGTTTTTCACATAGTCGGCGTGACCCGGGCAGTCTACGTGGGCGTAGTGGCGGCCTTCGGTTTCGTATTCTACGTGGGAGGTGTTGATGGTGATGCCGCGGGCTTTTTCTTCCGGGGCATTGTCAATCTGGTCGTAGGCTTTGGCCGCGCCGCCAAATTTTTTGGCCAAAATGGTGGTCAGTGCGGCGGTCAGGGTGGTTTTACCGTGGTCGACGTGACCGATGGTACCGACGTTTACGTGCGGCTTGCTGCGTTCGAATTTTTCCTTTGCCATAGCAAATTTCCTATCTAAAGCTTACTAATAAAGAAAATGAGTTTAAGGGTAATTATTTGGTGCCCATGGGCAGATTTGAACTGCCGGCCTCTCCCTTACCAAGGGAGTGCTCTACCCCTGAGCTACATGGGCCAATAGATATTGGAGCGGGTGAAGGGAATCGAACCCTCACCGTAAGCTTGGAAGGCTTCTGCTCTACCATTGAGCTACACCCGCAGACTTACTGCCTGTAATCCAGCTCCAACAAATTGGAATTTGGTGGTGGGAGAAGGATTCGAACCTTCGAAGCTCTCGCAACAGATTTACAGTCTGCCCCCTTTGACCGCTCGGGAATCCCACCAAAGAGAAGCGGAATATTACTTACACCGCCCATCTTCGTCAAGAAAAATATTTAAAAATCCCTGCCAATCCGCATTAAGTTTATATTTATACTTGTTTTAATTATTTTTCTTCGATGATACGAATATACTTGGCATAAAGCTCGTCATGCGTTTCAGGATGTTCTTCATCTATCAGAATGCAGTCCACAGGGCAGACCTGCTGGCATTGTGGTTCGTCGTAGTGGCCGACGCACTGGGTGCAGAGATTCGGGTCGATTTCATAAATCTCTTCGCCCTGCGAGATGGCGTCGTTGGGGCACTCGGGCTCGCAAACGTCGCAATTGATGCACTCGTCTGTAATAAAGAGTGACATATCGGAATCCTTCTGAAATGTGTGTGTCTGAAATTTAGCGGGCGCGGATTATAGCACGCTTTTCGCTAGATGATTGTTTTTTATATATTTATGAATAATTATCATTAAATCGGGAGCTGCTCTGATACACGGCAAGCAGGTATTTGCTCTGCCCCGCCCGTCCCTCTCGGCGGACGTCGAGCCATTGCGGCAAATCGGGTATTTTTCCCGCTTCGATATAGACTTCGGCACCGGGTTTCAGACGGCCTGACAGCAATCCGAACAAATCGTCCCACCCCTGCCAGGAGAACGGCGGATCGAGAAACACGACATCAAATTGCACCGCTGCGCTTTGCAGATACGCAGCGGCATCTTGGCGGACGACGGATACGGCGGCATCCCAACCGAAAATTTCTGCCTGACGCACAAGATTCTGCGCAACCCGACGTTCAAATTCGACCATCACCACTTTTGCCGCCCCCCGCGAAGCGGCTTCAAAACCGAGCGCGCCGCTGCCCGCAAACAAATCCAGCACGGTTTTGCCTGTCAAATCCTGCCCCAACCAGTTGAACAGGCGTTCGCGCACGCTGTCGGGCGTGGGACGCAGGCCGTCTGAATCGGCGAAAGCGATTTTCCGACCACGATGTGTCCCGCCGACGATGCGCACCTGATTGTTGTGTTTGGCATTTTTCATTTTGTTTTCTTTTTCATCCGTTTGATTTTGCGCCAGCCGAACAGCGATGCGGCAGCCAATAAAACCAGAGGCCACAGGCCGAACAGGAACAGAACGCCGCGTAAAAAGCCCGCCCAGCCCTGTTTCAGCATCACGCCGACCGACTGCCAGAAGCCCGGCGCATACTGCCGCGCTTCGGCGTCGCTGTCAGGACGGGTGTAGCGGAACACGGCTTCGGGCTGCTCGAAGCGCAGGCGAACGGTGGCGAAATCCACTCTGTCCTGCCAGTATGCCCGCTGCAATTCGGCGTATTCCTGCTGCGCGCGGGCGTCGGACTGCCTGACCTGCACGTCGGCCGTGCCGCTTTTGTCGCTTTTTTCCGCCGAATCGGCGGTGTTCTGCAAACGCTCGGCCAACTCGCGCTGCCGTGCGGCTTCCAAAGCAGCGCGGCGCAAATCGAGAGCGACATCGGCCGCGCTGAAATTCTGTTCCTGCAAAAACACAATGTGTTTCTGCATATCGCGCAAAAAGTCTGCCGTTTTGTCTTTCGGCAGGCGCACGGTCATATCGCCCGCCTGCCCGTAGCGGCGGATAACCAGCAGCTGTCCGTCCTGCTGCGGATAGGTCTGTTCGTCGGACACCGAGGCGGAAATGCCGCTTTTTTCGATAAATCCGTCGTATTGCAGCGTGAGTTTTTCCACTTCCGCCACGGTCTGACGCGTGTTTTCGGTTTTAAACTCGATATCAGCTTCCACTACCAGTTGCCGCCCTTCCGCCTTTTGTGCCAGCACCATGTTGTCGGCGCGGACGGCGTTTTCCTGCTCGCGCTCGGGCGCAGCTTCGCTGTATTCCATCGCGGCGGCGGGGGCATAGGCGGCGGGGGCGCTTTCTTCCGCGTGTTGGCCGCAGGCCGCCAGCAGGACGAGTGTGACGGGCAAAAGCAGGATGGGTTTGGTTGTACGCATGATTTTCTCTCTGTGGTGTTCAGACGGCCTTATCGCGGATATCCGAAGGCCGTCTGAAAATATGGCGCGGAACGGAAACCGTCTCCGTTTTTCAGGCTTTCAGACGGCCTCTGTCGTTTTGTCTGCGGCGCATTATAGTGAAACAAAATAGGAAAGATACAAGGCAGCAAGCCGCAGACAGTACAAGTAGTACGGGGCAGGTTTTCTTGGCATTTCCAATACCGTAGAAAACCGCCCTCTTCGAGCTAAGGCGCAGCAACGCCGTAGATTTTCGTGTTGTTTCACTATATAGCCAATCCTGCGGTAAAGGCAGGCCGAGGCCGTCTGAAAACGGCCGGCCGCACTTTCAGACGGCCTTCCAATCGTGCCGCGCATGATATCCGTGCCGCAGACAATAAAAGGCCGTCTGAAACCTGTTGCAGGGTTTCAGATGGCCTTTTTTATCCATTAAACCAAACACGCTATTCTTTGGGCGCAGGCGGTTCAATCTGCTCTTTCCAACCGCATTCTTTTTGCGGGCAGACTTTTTCCACGCCCCAGCGTTTGGTGGTTTTGATGGTTAAAATCGGCCAATGGCAGTTGGGGCATTCTTCGGAGAGCGGCGGGTTCCAGGTGGCGTAGTTGCAGTCGGGGTAGGTGCTGCAGCTGTAAAACAGTTTGCCGTAACGCGATTTGCGCTCGACCAGATGGCCTTTTTTGCATTGCGGGCATTCGACGCCGGTGTCTTTGGGTTTTTCCAGCGGTTCGATGTGTTTGCACTTGGGATAGTTGGCGCAGCCGATGAATTTGCTGCCGGTGCGGCTGTATTTGTACACCAGCCGTCCGCCGCATTTGGGGCACTCGCGCCCGTCGAGTTCGGCCTGTTCGGCTTCGGCTTTGGCGATGCGCTCGGCTGCCTCTTCGGCGGTTTCGTTGACGTTGCGGGTGTAGCTGCATTCGGGATAGCCGGCGCAGGCGACGAAACGACCCATTTTGCCGAACTTGATTTGCAGTTTGTGTTCGCCGCATTTAGGGCAGGTTTCGTCCAGCTCTTCGGTGGTGAATTTGGCGCGCTCGATGCCTTCTTTTTCGGCCACTTGTTTGTGGAAGGGCTTCCAGAATTTGTCCATCACGGGCACCCACTCGCGTTTGCCGCTGGCGATTTCGTCGAGCTGGTCTTCGAGTTTGGCGGTGAAGTGGTAATCGACGTATTGGGCGAAGTGGTCAGTAAGGAATTTGTTGACGATGTCACCGGTGTCGGTGGGCATGAAGCGTTTTTGCTCGAGGGTAACGTATTCGCGGTCTTTGAGCGTGGAAATAATGCTGGCGTAAGTGGAAGGGCGGCCGATACCGTATTCTTCGAGGGCTTTGACCAGCGTGGCTTCGTTGTAGCGCGGCGGCGGAGTGGTGAAATGCTGTTCGCCGTAGAGTTTGTCAACCGGCAGTGTGTCGCCCTCGGCCATTTCGGGCAGTTTTTTGCCCTCTTCGCTCTCTTCGTCGTCGCTGCCTTCTTCATAGACGCTCAAGAAACCGGCGAAGGTCTGCACTTGGCCAGTTACGCGGAACACGCCTTCGCCCACGGCGATGTCCACCGTGGTTTGGTCAAATTTGGCGGGCGTCATCTGGCAGGCGACGGTGCGCTGCCAAATCATTTGGTAGAGCTTGAACTGGTCGGCGGTGAGAAACGGTTTCACGCTTTCGGGCGTGCGGTAAACGGAAGTCGGGCGGATGGCTTCATGAGCTTCCTGCGCGTTTTTCGATTTGGTTTTGTACTGCTTGGCCGCGCTTGGCAGGTATTCTTTGCCGATTTTGTTTTCGATGTAGTGGCGGATTTCGGTGAGGGCTTCGTCGGCCAGGTTGACGCTGTCGGTACGCATATAGGTAATCAGGCCGATCGCGCCCTGCCCTACGTCGATGCCCTCGTAAAGCTGCTGGGCGGTGCGCATGGTGCGGTCGGTGGTCATGCCGAGCTTGCGTACTGCGTCCTGCTGCATGGTCGATGTAGTAAACGGCGCGGCCGGGTTGCGGCTGCGTTTTTTCTTTTCCACGGCGGAGACAACGGCTTCTCTGCCTTCGAGCGCGGCCAGCACTTCGGCCTGCGCGGTTTCAGACGGCATGTCGAACTGTTCGAGTTTTTTACCGTCGAACTGCACCAGCTTGGCGGTGAATTTGCTGCGGCTTTTGTGGCTGTCGAGGTGTACCGTCCAATACTCCTGCGCTTCAAAGGCGCGGATTTCGTTTTCGCGCTCGCAAATCAGACGCAGCGCGGGGCTTTGCACGCGGCCTGCGGAGAGGCCGCGACGGATTTTTTTCCACAACAGCGGCGAGAGGTTGAAGCCGACCAGATAATCGAGTGCGCGGCGAGCCTGCTGGGCATCGACGAGGTTGATTTCCAACTCGCGTGGGTGGGCGATGGCATCGAGCACGGCGTTTTTGGTGATTTCGTGAAACACCACGCGCTTGGGATGGATGTTTTTCAGACCGCGTTTGGATTTGAGGATTTCCTGCAAGTGCCATGAAATCGCTTCGCCTTCCCTATCCGGGTCGGTAGCCAGATAGATGTTTTCGGCTTCTTTGGCTTCGGCCACGATGGCATCGACGTGTTTGGCGTTGCGGGCGACCAGCTGGTATTTCATGGCGAAATGGTTGTCGGGATCGACCGCGCCGTTTTTCGGCACGAGATCGCGCACATGGCCGTAGGAGGCCAAAATTTCAAAATCGCCGCCAAGGTATTTTTTCAGGGTTTTGGCTTTGGACGGGGATTCGACGATTAAAAGGTTTTTTGCCATCGCTCTTCTCTGTGTCTGAATGGTTTTCGGGTGTTTCAGACGGCCTCATTAAGGGGGGATGAGGCCGTCTGAAAAGGTTTTCCTGCGTCTGCCGCCGCCTGTTTTCAGACGGCCTTGACTGATTGTCAACAGCCCTAGTGCATGGTCGCCTTGCCGTGCAGGACGGCCATCAGTTCGTCGCCGATGAGCACGGGCAGCTCGGCCTTCTGCGCCCACAATACCAAAAGGCACACGACTTTGGCTGTGTCCGCCGTCACTTCTTCCGTCGGCATGAACATCAGGGCGTTGACGACAAACTCGCGCTGGCCGGTAGTCAGTGCGCCCGCCTGTTCGAGCTGGTGCAGCAGTCCGCGCACTTCGGGCGGCAGACGGTCGCATTCTTCCGGCCAGTAGACGCGCAGCGCGCCGCTGCCCTGCTCCGCCGCCTGCCATTGCGATTCTTCGTTCAACACGTCGATCAGCATCAGCGTTTTGTGGATGTCGTCTTCGCCGAAGCCCACTTCTTCCAGCAGGCTGCCCAAATCGCCGCCCGAGGGGCAGGCGTCGAAGTCTTGGAAATGTTCGATCAGAAAGGCGATGAGTTCCGCCATAGTGCTGTTTCCTCTTACTGTGATGCGGCCTCGCCGCGCCTGCGCTTTCTAGCGGATTCTCTGGTAGCGCCCGCCCGCTGCCGCCGCCACGCGGCCTTCCAGTTCCATTTCGAGCAGCGCGGCGTAAATGTCGGCGGCGGGCAGGCCGAGCCGCTCGGCCAAAGTGTCGGGGTGTATGGGGTCGTAGCCCATTTTATCAAGCAGGCTGTCTGACGCGCCGCCGTCTGCCGTTTGCGCCTTTTCCTGTGTTTCAGACGGCCTCTGCCGCTTTGGGGCAGAGGCCGTCTGAACTGGGTGCGGCGCGCTCTGCCGCGTTTGTCTATTTATAGAATATGACGAAGCCGCGCCGTTTGGCAACAGTTGCGGGCATTCGCTCAGAATGTCTTCCAGCGACTCGGTGAGTTTCGCGCCTTCCTTAATCAGCCTGTGGCAGCCTTTGCTGTGTGGGTTGTCGATCGAGCCGGGCACGGCCATCACTTCGCGTCCCATTTCCGCCGCCAGCCGCGCGGTGATGAGCGAACCCGATTCCACAGCGGCTTCCACCACCAACACGGCCTGCGCCAGCGCGGCGATGATGCGGTTGCGGCGCGGGAAGTTGCCCGCCAGCGGCCGCGTGCCCAGCGGAAACTCGCTGACAATCAGGCCGCGTTCGGCGATTTGGTAGGCAAGGTTTTTGTTGGACGGCGGATAGATGCGGTCTATGCCCGTGCCCCACACGGCCGCCGTGCCGCCCGCGCCTTCGAGTGCGCCCAGATGGGCGGCGGTGTCGATGCCCGCTGCCATGCCGGAGACGACGGCGATGCCCTGCTGCGACAGGGCGCGGCCGAAGTCGCGGGCGATGCGTTCGGCCTGCGGCGTGGCGTGGCGGCTGCCGACCACGGCGACAGACGGGCGGTGCAGCAGCGCGGTGTCGCCGCGTGCAAACAGCAACGGCGGCGGCGTCATGCCTTCGCCGAGCATGGCGGGAAAATCGCCGTCGCACAGCATCAGCAGGCGGCAGCCTTCGCCTTCTTCCCAACGCAGGGCGGCTTCGGCGGCGCGTTCGGCCTCGCCGCGCCGGTTTGCCCAAGCCTCCCGCGCCTGTTTGCGGGCAAGCAGCGGCCGCACGGCGTCCGAGGCGGCCTGCCACGCGGCGGCGGCGCTGCCGAAGTGGCCGACCAGCTGCAAAAAGGTTTCCGCGCCGATATGGGGCATCAGGGAGAGTTTCAGCCAGGCTTGGCGTTCGGCTGTTTGTTCCATATCCGTTTGCTCCTTTGTTTGGTGTGGGAATCTGTTCAAAGGCCGTCTGAAAACCCGTTTTCGGTTTTTCAGACGGCCTCTGTGCCTGTTTATCCGTGCTGTTCGCTGTTGAGGAAACCGCCGCTTTGGCGCGACCAGAGTTTGGCGTACAGCCCGTTTTGCGCCAGCAGCTCTTCGTGGCTGCCTTCTTCGACGATGCGGCCTTTGTCGAGCACGATGAGCCTGTCCATTGCGGCGATGGTGGAGAGGCGGTGGGCGATGGCGATTACGGTTTTGCCGTCCATCATTTTGTCGAGGCTCTCCTGAATCGCGGCTTCCACTTCCGAATCGAGCGCGCTGGTGGCTTCGTCAAGAAGCAGAATCGGCGCGTCTTTGAGCATCACGCGGGCGATGGCGATGCGCTGGCGCTGGCCGCCGGAGAGTTTCACACCCCGCTCGCCCACATGGGCATCGTAGCCGCGCCGCCCTTTGGCATCCGACAGGTTGGGGATAAAGTCGGCGGCTTCAGCCAACTCGGCGGCGGCCACCATTTCTTCGTCGCCGGCATCGGGGCGGCCGTAAACGATGTTGTCGCGCACAGAGCGGTGCAAGAGGCTGGTGTCTTGCGTCACCAGGCCGATTTGCGCGCGCAGGCTCTCTTGGGTAACGCTGTCGACGTTTTGCCCGTCGATGGAAATCGTGCCGCTTTGCGGCTCGTAAAAGCGCAAGAGCAGGTTCACGATCGTGGATTTCCCCGCGCCGCTGCGGCCGATAAGGCCGACTTTTTCGCCCGGCTTGATGGTGAGGTTGAAGCCGTTGAGCAGCGGTTTGCCCGCTTCGTAGGAGAAATCGACGTGGTCGAACTTGATTTCGCCCGCGCTCACTTTCAGCGGCAGCGCGGCCGGTTTGTCCAAAATCGTCTGCGGTTTGGAGAGTGTGGCCATGCCGTCTGAAACAGTGCCCATGTTTTCAAACAGGCGCGCCGATTCCCACATGATGTATTGCGACAGGCCGTTGACGCGCAAGGCCATGGCCGTGGCGGTGGCCACCGCGCCCGCGCCGACCTGACCCTGATGCCACAGCCAGATGCCCAGCGCGGCGGTGGAGAGCGTCAGCGAGGAATTGACGATAAAGCTGGACGTGTGCAGCAGCGTAGCCAAACGCATCTGCGCGTGTACCGTTACCATAAATTCTTCCATCGACTGCCTGGCATAAGCCGCCTCGCGCGCGCCGTGGGAGAAAAGTTTTACCGTCGTGATATTGGAATAGGCGTCGGTGATGCGGCCGGTCATCAGGCTGCGGGCATCGGCCTGCGCGGCGGCGGTTTTGCCCAGCTTGGGAATCAGCAGCTTCATCACCAGCACAAAGCCGACAATCCAGCCGACAAAGGGCAAAAGCAGCCAGCCGTCGAGCGACACCAGAATAATGCCCGACGTGATGAAATACACCAGCACATACACCACCATATCGGCCACGGTCATCACCACGTCGCGCAGCGCCAGCGCGGTCTGCATCACTTTGGCCGACACGCGTCCGGCAAATTCGTCTTGATAAAAGCCGAGGCTCTGCCCCAGCATCAGGCGGTGGAAATTCCAGCGCAGGCGCATGGGGAACACGCCCTGCAAGGTTTGCAGGCGCACGTTGGAAGTGAAAAACGTCCAAAACACGCCGAACACCATCATCGCCGCCATACCGAACAAAGCCCAGCCTTTTTCGGCAAACAGCGTATCGGGCGTGTATCTGCCCAGCCAGTCGACCACTTTGCCCATAAACTGAAACAGCAAGGCTTCCATAATGCCGATGCCCGCCGTCATCAGCGCGAGTACGGCAATCCATTTGCGCACGCCGTCGGTGGCCGACCAGATAAAGGGAAACAGCCCCTTTTTCGGCGTCATCGGCGCCACGTCGGGATAGGTTTCGATACGGTTTTCAAACCAGGAAAAAATTTTTTTAATCATATTGTTGTTTGCTCTGCGTATTTCAGACGGCCTGCGTAATCGCAGGCCGTCTGAAAAATGGAAAGGCCGCATTCTACGGGAAAAGCCGCGGCGGCAAAAGCAGCGGCACACAGGGCAAAAGGCCGTCTGAAAACGCCTTTTCCGCTCGGAAACGGGCTTTCAGACGGCCTCTTGCGGTAGCTTTACCGCTCCGCTTCCGGCTCGCGTATCGGCAGGTTCAGCAGCGCCGCCGCGCCCGCCAACGCCATATCGGCATACCACATCCAGCCGTAGTCGTTGAAGGCCGACACCACGCGCCCGCCCAGATACGAACCGAGAAAACCGCCTATCTGGTGGCTGAGCATGGTAAGGCCGAACAGCGTCGCCAGATAGCGCGTGCCGAACAGCTTACCCGTCAGCGCGGCGGTGGGGGCGACGGTCGCCAGCCAGGTAAAGCCCAGCCCGGCGGCAAACAGGTAGAAATTCATATCGGTGCGCGGCGCTGCAAGATAGGCCGCCACCAGCAGCACGCGCGAACCGTACAGGGCGGCGAGCACGTATTTGGCACGGAAGCGGCCGACGCACCAGCCGGAAAACAGGCAGCCGGCAATGTTCGCCAAACCGATTACCGCCAGCGAGGCCGAAGCCACCGACGGCGGCAGGCCGCACAGCGCGATTTCCGTCGGCAGGTGCGTCACCAAAAAAGCAATGTGAAAGCCGCAGGTGAAAAATCCCGCGTGCAAAAGCAGATAGCTGCGGTTGCGGAAAGCGGCGGCCACCGCGCCTTTGAGGCCGCCTGCTTCGTGCGCCTGCGCCGAGGCAGCTGAGGCCGTCTGAACGCTGCCGCGCATCAGCCACCATGCCACGGGCACAATCAGCAGCGCGATGCCGCTCCATACATAAAACACGCCCTGCCAGCCCGCATAGGGCAGCACCAAAAGCCCCTGCACCAGCGGCGCAAACAGAAACTGCCCCGCCGAGCCGCCCGCGTTCACCGCGCCCGAAGCCAGCCCGCGCATCTGCGGCGGCAGCTTCGCCGCCACCTGCCCCATGATGATGGAAAAGCCGCCCGCGCCCGTACCGAAAGCCAGCAGCACGCCCACCGTCAGCATCATGCCCCACAGCGTCGGCAGCTGCGGCACGAGAAAACAGGCCGCCGACAGCAGCAGCGCGCCGCCCGCCAGCACCCTGCGCGCGCCGAAACGGTCGGCCAGTGCGCCCGTCACCGGCTGCGCCACGCCCCACATCAGCTGGAACACGGCAATCACCAGGCTGAACTGTTCGATGCCCAGCGTCGTGGTGTTGACGACGGGTTGGACAAATAGCCCCAAAGACATCCTCATGCCGATGGTAACCAAAAGGATAAAGGCCGCCGCCGAAATCACCGGCCACGGATTGACATGTGTCTGATGCGTATCCATAAAATAATTTTAACGCTGTGCGGGTTTCAAGAGCGGCGGACTATAACAAACTTTGCCGCCGCCGCTAAATAACCGCTGCTTCTTTCGATATGTCGGACAAAGGCCGTCTGAAAACCCCGAAAGGGCTTTCAGACGGCCTTTAAACCGCGTATCGGGAATCAGGCGTTGCCCTGTTCCTGCTGCTGTTGGTACATCGCCTCGAAGTTGATCGGGGCAAGCAGCACGGGCGGGAAACCTGCGCGGGTGATGGCGGAAGACACGGCTTCGCGCGCGTAGGGGAACAGGATGTTCGGGCAGGCCACCGACAGCAGCACCGACATATCCTCTTCGGGAATGTTTTCCAAACGGAAGATGCCGTTTTGCGTGACTTCGTTGAGGAACATCACGCGCTCGTCTTCGAGACGGGCGGTGACGGTAACGGTGACGGACACGTCGTAGAAGTTGTCTTCCAGTTTTTCGCTCTGCGTGGAAATACGCATTTCGACATTGGGCTCGCCCTGTTCGAGGAAGACGCGCGGCGCGTGCGGCACTTCCAAAGACAGGTCTTTGACGTAGATTTTTTCAATGCTGAAAACGGGTTGCTGCTGGTTTTCTTGTTCGCTCATGTTTGCTCTCGCTTTTGGGTTGTGCCGTCTGAAAACGGCGGGGTTGGAAAATCTATTCGCCCGACAGCATTTCGGTCAGGCGGCCGGCGTTGTGCAGGGCGCGCAGCTCGCTGAAACCGCCGACGTGTTTGCCGCCGATGAAAATCTGCGGCACGGTGCGCGTGCCGGTGGCCTGGCGCATGATTTCAAAGGCTTCGGGGTCGGTGTGCGCGCCGATTTCGACGATGTTTTCGACGCCGAGCTGTTTGAGCAGGGCTTTGGCCATATTGCAGTAGGGGCAGTGCGGGCCGGAGTAGAGGGTAACTGTGGGCACGGAGTTTCCTTTTAAAGGCCGCCATTATGGCGGCTGCGGGCGGATTTGCAAGTGGGAGGCCGTCTGAAATCCCGTTTTCGGTTTTCAGACGGCCTTCTGCCTATCGCTATCGGGTTTTGCCGACAAACAGGGGCAGCGTCCACGCGCCGCCCAAAAAGCCTTTGCACTGGCCGGTGGTATGTTCGCTGCTGCGCACGAACGTGTGGCCGTTCCACACCGCGCTTTGCCCGCTCCAACAGTCGCCCAAGCCGCGCCCTTTGAAACTGCCCGACAGCGTGGCGGTTTTCGGGTCGAAGCCGCCGTATTGGCGCGGCAAAACCTGTTCGACGCGGGTCAGTTTGGTATCCATCACGGCATTGAAACCCGTGCCCTGGTAGGCACCCGATATGCACGAAGTGTCAACCAGCACCTGTTTGGCGTTCAGCGGATAAACCGTAATGCCGCCCTGCCGCTCGGCTTCGTGCAGGTCGGGGCAACGGTCGGTCAGGTCGCCTTCTTCCCTGCCGTTATTGCTCTTTTGCAGCAAGGCCATGACTGCTTTGTGTTTGGCCGTACCCTTTTTCAGTTCGTACTCTCCTTTTTGCGGTACGGCCACGGCGCGGATCAGCGGCACGGGTTGCGGCGGCAATGCTTCGCTGCGGCTCTGCCCTTTGCGTATCAGGGCGGAGGGCGTGTTCAGACGGCCTTGGAATTCGTCAACCTTCAACATGGCCGCCGCCGCGCCTTTGTCCGACAGCGTCCATTTTTGTGCGCCCGACACGACTTCGATTTTCGCGTCGCCCCGCAGCGCGGCAAGCAGGGCTTGGGTTTGCGCGCTGCTGAGTTTGCCGTAGCCGTCTTTGTCAAAATGCAGCGTGCCGAGTGTTTTGCCGTTGAGCCGCAGTTCGCTTTTGGCCGCCAGCTTCAAATCGGGGGCGTTGTCTATAAAATCGGGGGCGACAGCGATTTGCCCGACAACCGGCGCATTGCCGCCCGCTTGGCGCGTGAACAATACGGATACGGGATGTTCGAGATCTTCGTCGCTCTGATAACCGGCAATGCGGCAGGTGCCCGTGTTGTCGCAGGCGGCATCCCAGTCTTGGTAGCTTTCATAAAAGCCCTGCGAGGCGGCGGGCGGGGCGACGCGGTAGTCGGGGCCAGGATGATAACCCAGCGCGAAGGCGGCGGCAGGAAGGAGGGAGAGTACGGGGATAAGGACGGGGGATTTCATGGATTTCCCTTTTGAAACAATCTGAAAAGGCCGTCTGAAAACGCAAAAAATGCTTTTCAGACGGCCTTTGTTACGCTTTACAGCCCTGCGGCAGCTTTGAGCGCGGCGGCTTTGTCGGTGCGCTCCCAGGTAAACTCCGGCTCTTCGCGGCCGAAGTGGCCGTAGGCGGCGGTTTTGCTGTAAATCGGGCACAGGAGGTCGAGCATTTTGACGATGCCTTTGGGGCGCAGGTCGAAATGTTCGCGCACCAGCGCAATCAGTTTGTCTTCGCTGATTTTGCCTGTGCCGAAGGTGTCGATAGCTATCGAGGTCGGCTCGGCGATGCCGATGGCGTAGGAGATTTGGATTTGGCACTGGGCGGCGAGGCCGGCGGCGACGATGTTTTTGGCAACGTAGCGGCAGGCGTAGGCGGCGGAGCGGTCGACCTTGCTCGGGTCTTTGCCGGAGAATGCGCCGCCGCCGTGCGGAGCTGCGCCGCCGTAGGTATCGACGATGATTTTGCGTCCGGTTAAGCCGCAGTCGCCGTGCGGGCCGCCGATGACGAATTTGCCGGTGGGATTAATCAGGTATTTGGTTTCGGCGGTGAGCATTTCGGGCGGCAACACGGGCTTGATAATCTGCTCGATAACCTGTTTTTCCAGCTCTTCATGGCTGATTTCGGGGTCGTGCTGGGTGGAAAGGACGACGGTGTCGATGCGTTTGACCTTACCGGTTTCGCTGTCGTACACGGCGGTAATCTGCGCTTTGGCATCGGGGCGCAGCCAGCTCAGGCGGCCGTCGCGGCGCAATTCGCTTTGGCGCTGCATCAGGCGGTGGCTGTAGTAGATGGCAAAGGGCATCAGGGTGGGCGTTTCGTCGCAGGCATAGCCGAACATCAGCCCTTGGTCGCCCGCGCCCTGCGCCAAATCCAAGCCTTCGCCTTCGTTCACGCCTTGGGCGATGTCGGGCGATTGTTGGTCGTAGTACACGCCGACGGCGCAGCCTTTGGCATCAAAACACAGCGCGGGGTCGTTGTAGCCGATGCGCGCGATGGTTTCGCGGGCGACTTTGATGTAATCGACGTGGGCATGGGTGGTGATTTCGCCGGCGAGTACGCACAGGCCGGTGTTGACTAAGGTTTCGGCGGCCACGCGGGCGGCGGGGTCTTGCGCCAAAACGGCGTCGAGAATGGCATCGGAGATTTGGTCGGCCACTTTGTCGGGATGGCCTTCGGACACGGATTCGGAGGTGAAGAGGTATTCGCTCATGGTGTTTCTTTCTGGTTCGGCAGGCGTTCAGACGGCCTGCGGGGTTCTGTAAGGCCGTCTGAAAAACAGACAGCGGGCAAACAGCATTTCAGCGGGGCAAAAAAATACCCGCATTCAAGCGGGATTTCGATTGCCTGCCGCCGCAACGGCGCAAGCCACATCGGTTTTTGAAAAACCGTCCACCTTACTCTTACCTGTCAAAACCGTAAAAAAGCAGGTTGGCATGGAAGTCCCAACTCTTAATGCGCCGCGGATGGTAGCAAATCCGAGGCGGCGCGGCAAGGAGGCGGACGTGTCAGCCGAAGCCGAAAAAGGACATGACGCTGCTGCCCGCCCGCCATGCGTAGTAGCCCGCCAGCAGGACGGTTTCGCGCAGCCAGAAGCGGAATTGGCTTTCGCGGTCGGTGTAGCGCGTGGTGGGCGTGGGCGACACTTCGGCCTCCAAACCCAAATCACGGGCGACGGCGGCGGTGCGCGCCAGATGCAGCGGGTCGCTGACGATCACGATTTTGTACAGCCCTTCTTCGTGCAGCAGCGGGCGGATGTTGGCGAGGTTTTCGTAGGTGGTGCGCGACTTGGTTTCCATGATGATGTCGCGCGCGGGCACGCCCTGTTTGACAGCATAACGCCGCCCGACGGCAGCCTCGCTCATAAAACCTTTTTTCACCGCGCCGCCGGTGAAGGCGATTTTGCGCACGCGGCCGCTCTGGTAGAGCACGATGGCGTGGTTGATGCGCTCGCGGAACACGGGCGAAGGGCGCGAATCCCAAGCCGCCGCGCCCAGCACCACCGCCGCATCGCCGTGATAGCCCGGCGGCAGCGCGGCGCGGGCGGTGCGGTAAACCTGCACGCCGCACAAAACCAGCACCAGCAGCACCGCCAGCACGCTGGCAATCATGCCGCGCCACAAATAACCCCACAAAATACGCGGCCGTCTGAAAAGCCGCCGGGCTTTGCCGTTCATCGCCACACGTCCCGTTTCCTATCGTTTAGGCCGTCTGAAAGCGCGCCGCCGTGTTTCAGACGGCCTCTTCCCGCACCAGATCGACAATGTTTTCCAGCGGCCTGCCGATGGCGGCTCTGCCGCCGTACACGGCAATCGGCCGCTCCAATAAGGCGGGATGTGCGGCAATGGCGGCCAGCAGCGCCTCGTTGTCCGCACCGTCGAGGTTTAATTCGCGGTACAAATCGTCTTTCACGCGCATCATGCCGCGCACGTCGGCAAGGCCGAGTTTGCCGGCCAGATCGCGCAGCCCGCCGACCGACAGCGGCTCGTCGAGATAGCGCACCGTGTCGGCGGCAAAGCCGTTTTCTGCCAGCCACTCGGCGGCGGCACGGGATTTGGAACAGCGCGGATTGTGGTAGAGCGTAACGGATTTCATGCGGCCTCCTGTTGCCTGCGGATTTGAGCAATTTAGGTTAAGCATTGTAAACCCGCCCCGCCGTTTGTGGCAAAGATTTGCCCCCGCGCAAAATCTGCCGCGCGGCAAAGGGGTTATAATCGCCGCCGTTTTCCCGTCCGCATCCGCGATATATATATAGGAGCCAGTCATGAAACCGTCTTTTCTGTCCGCCGCCGTCCTCATCCTTGCCGCCCTGCCCGCCGCAGCCGCCGATCTGGCCGCCTTTCCCGAGGGCAAAGCGCGCGATTTCGCCGATTTGAAAGCACCCGTGCGCATCGTCAACTTCTGGGGCTCGTACTGCAAACCCTGCGTCAAAGAAATGCCCGAAATGTCGGCCTGGTTTAAAAAACAGAAAAAAGGCAGCGTCGATCTGGTCGGCATCGCCGTAGACCGCAAAGAAAACATCGCCGCCTTTTTGAAACAAACGCCCGTGTCCTACCCCGTTTGGCACTACACCGGCAACGACAGCCGCAGCTTCATGAAAGCACACGGCAACACCGTCGGCGCCCTGCCTTTCACCACCGTCGAAGCCGTCAAATGCGGCAAACGCGAAGCCATCCTCGGCGGCGTCGACAGTAAAAAACTCGACGAAGCGGTGAAAAAAGTCTCCGCCGCCTGCAAATAAGCCGCCACGGCAAAAGGCCGTCTGAAACCTCTTTCAGACGGCCTCACGCACATCCAAACACCATGAACGAACCCATCCGCAACCGCCAAGACTTCCTGCTTTTTCTAGAAAAATTTTCCGCCGAAGCGGCAAAGGGCGGCCTCACCAACGCAAGCCTGCCCGAATTCCTCGCCGCAATGGCAGGCTGGATAGAAGACATGGACGGCTACTACACCAATATGAACCAACCCTTTTGCGACGGCGAAACCCTCACTTGGCGCACACTGGCCGACATCCTCTGCGCGGCGGCGGTGTACGAATAAAGGCCGTCTGAATTTGGCCGTCTGAAAAACCTGCTTCGCAGGTTTTTCAGACGGCCTTTTCGCGTTGTGCCGCCGTTTACAGCCCGCCGTAGGAGTGCAGGCCGCTGAGGAACATGTTGACGCCGACGAAGGCGAAGGCGGTTATCAGCAGGCCGACAATCGCCCACCAGGCAAGGATTTTGCCGCGCCAGCCGGCAACGAGGCGCAAGTGCAGCCAGACGGCGTAGTTGAGCCAGACGACAAACGCCCAGGTTTCTTTCGGGTCCCAGCTCCAATAGCGTCCCCATGCGTCGGCCGCCCACAGTGCGCCGAGGATGGTGGCGAGGGTGAAGAAGAGGAAGCCGACGGCGATGGCTTTGTACATGATTTCTTCGATGAGGGCGGAATCGGGCAGGCGGCGGGGGGTGTCGGCTTCTTCGGCGCGGATCGCCAAAAGCTGCGCCACACCGAGCATGGCGGCGATGCAGAAGGCACCGTAGCCGATGAAGTTGGCGGGGACGTGGATTTTCATCCACCACGATTGCAGGGCGGGGATGAGGGGCTGGATCTGCTGGGCGTTGCGGCTGAGGCTGTACCAGAGGACGAAGCAGACGACGCCGGCCATGAAGAGGTAGACGAAGCCGCCGAGTTTCTGTACGGCAAAGCGGCTTTCGTAGTACCAGTACATCAGGGCGCAGATGACAAGGAAGAGGATGAAGACTTCGTAGAGGTTGGACACGGGGATGTGCCCCGCGCTGCCGAGGATGAGGTAGCTTTCGTGCCAGCGCACGAGCAGGCCGGTGAAGCCGGCCAGTGCGGAGAGCCAGCCGAAGGCGGTGGCCATGCCCAGGAGGGTGTTGCTCTGCCGTTGTTGGCGCACGGCGATGAGGCCGCCTGAAAGATAGGCGAAGAGGGCGCAGAAGATGAGGGCGCACTGCCACATGATGGCGGACTGGCTGCTGAGGAAGTAGCGCAGCAGGAAGCGGTCGTGGTTGGCGAAGTCGCCGCCGTAGAGGGCGACACCGCCGTAGGCCAGAGCCAGGGCGAGGGGGACGAACCAGCGCAGGGGCTTGAAAAACCAGCCGATGGCGGCGGCGGCGGCGGCGCTGAGCCAGAGCATGACGGTTTCGTAGCCGTCCATGCGGTACGGCAGGCTGTATTGGGCGAAGGCGGCGACGGCGAACATCAGGGCGGCATAGAGCCAGTCGGCGGCGGAGAGGGTCTGCCAAACGGTGTGTTGCGCGAGCAGGCGGTGTTCGGGGACGGGGGAGTCAGTGGGGCGTGTCATGGTTCAGGTCCTCGGCAAGCTGTTGCAGGTTTGCCAGATGGGCGGGAAATTCGGTTTTCAGGTCGCGCTCGTGGCGGTTGGACGACATGGCGAAGCGGATTTGTCCGCCGTCATACAGCAGCCAGGCGCGTTTTTCGCGGATATAGAACATGAATACCGTGCCGAGCACCAGCAGCAGGGAGCCGAGGTAGACCAGTGAGGCGCCGGGCGATTTGGTCATTTGCAGGCCGGAGGAGCGGACTTCTGTGAAGCCGTCCAGTTGCAGCAGCACGGGGGCGGGGTATTCGGTGAGGCCGGTGTAGGCGTCCATGGCGGCGAGCAGGTAGCGTTTGTGCGCTTCGTCGTCCATAGGCGGCAGGTTTTGTTTTTTCAGGGCTTCGTCGAGTATGGGGCGGGCGCCGGCGAAGAGCATTTGGTAGAAATATCCGTTCATTTTGTCGCGCTCGTTTTCGGGAACGGCGGTTTGCACGAAGCGGTCGAGTTCGAGATAACCGCCGCGCGCGAAGAGGGCGAGGGTGTTTTCCACGGCGGTGGCAAACTGGGCGCGCACGGCCTCGGGCGCGGCCTGGGCGGCATCGGCGGCGGTACGGCGGCGCAGGGTTTCGTCGTTCATCAGTTCGCGCCAGAGCATAAAGGTGTCGATGTTGTTTTTGCCGTCGGCGGGAATGCGCAGCCAGCGGTATTGCTGCTCCAAGCCCGAGCGCGTGCCGGTGACGAAAAACAGGCCGTCTTCCTGTTTGACGGGCAGCATGTAGTTTTTGAATTCGACGGCCTGCCCGGCTTTGTCGCGCAGGCGGTAGATGATGCTGGGGCCGAGGTTGGTGAATTTTTTGTCCTGGCGCACGCTGCGCACGTCGTTGATTTTGCCTTGGAGGCCGTCTGAAGCCTTTTCAGACGGTCTGCCCATGTCTTCGACATTGGTGGAGGCGAATTGGTCGAGTTCGAGCGCGTATTTCTGTTCGCCGCCCATATTGAGCGGGAAGGTGTTCATCGAGCGGCCTTTCAGCTCGGCGAAGCGGCTGCTGGCGGAGGCGAGATTCCAGGCTTTGAAGGCGACGTCGGAGCCGCCGTCGGCAAAGCTGGCCTGATAGATGGTGACGCCGTGCAGGGTGTAGGGATGGTTGACGCGCACGGTGTGCGTTTCGCGTTTGCCGCTGGCTTTGTCGGTGATTTCCAGCTCGCTGGCAAAATCGCTGGGCATGCCCGTGTGGTAGAAGTCGATATTGAATTTTTTCAGTTTCACGGCAAAGGGCAGCTTCTGCACCAGCATGCCTTTGTCGGCGTTGAGAAACACCACGTCGGCTTCCTGTCCCTCGCTGAGGCTGACATTGCCGCGAAACGACAGGTTGCCCGCGCCCAGCACGCTTTGCGGCTGGAAATCGCGGGCGAAAACGGCGGCATCGTCGGGGACGATTTTGCCCGTGAGCATGCCGATTTTCAGCAGCAGGTTGCTGTCGATCAGGCCGCCGACGCAGATAACGATAACTGCCAGATGGGCGAAAATATAGCCCCATTTGTTCATCGCCCCTTTTTTCGCCGCCACCAGCACCGAGCCGTCTTCGCGCGCGCTCTGTTTGACGGCGAAACCCTGCACGGCGAAATAGCGCGTCGCCACTTCGGGCGCAACCGCACTTTCCAGCAGCGCGCTGTGTTTCATCGCCGCGAGCGAGCGTTTGGAGGCTTTCAGGCGGAAAGAGCGCATTTCTCGCCAAAACGGCGGCACGTTGCGCCACAGGCACAGGCCGGTACTGAGGACGAGAAACAGCATGATAACGACGAACCAGCCCGAGGCGTACACGTCGTAAAGGCCGAGGAACTCGAAAATCTTCGCCCAAAACGGGCCGAACTTGACGATGTAGTCCGCCGGCGCCTGGTTCTGCTGCAATACCGTGCCGATCACCGAAGCCACCGCCAGCACGCACAGCAGCGCCACGGCAAAGCGCATGGAGCTTAGAAAGGCAAACCACGGGCGGCGGATAAGGGGGATTTTTTCGGAACGGGTCATTTTGAAGAGAGGGAAGGGACGGGCGGGAAACGGAAGGCGCGGATTTTACTACAAACCGGGCTGCCGATACGCTGGACGTAGCGGCAGCCCGATGTCTGATTGACCGAATCAATCGCAGCTGTTTTCAGACGGCCTCCTGCAGCGCAAGAGGCCGTCTGAAAACCAAGATGCCGTCTGAAAGCCGCGTTTTGCAAAAAACGCGGCTGCTGCGGTTTGGGGTGTGTCGACATTTGGCTTGCGAAGCGGTTTTTTGAAGAAAATTCGCGAATGCAAGGAAAAGAGCACAGCAGAATTGGACATCTGCGGGCATTTTTGACGCGGCAGGCGTGGATTTTTACCAAAAATACCGCTGCAGAGCCGAATGTCAACACACCCTAGTGCAGGCCTTGGATGAAGTTGGCTACAGCGTTGATTTCTTCTTCCGACATGCGTTTGACGATGTCTTCCATCATGCCGTTCGGGCTGGTACGCTGGCCGGATGCGTAGGCTTTGAGCTGGGTGACGGTGTAGTCTTTGTGCTGGCCGCCCAGTCGGGGATAGGCGTTGACATCGGTGCCGCCGCCGACCATACCCGCGCCGCTGGGGCCGTGGCAGGACATACAGGCGGGCAGTTTTTTGCCGGCGAGGCCGCCGCGGTAAATCTGCGCGCCGAGTTTGAGGTTGTCTTTCGGATTGGCTTCGCCCGATTTGGGGGTCTGCGTGGCGTAGAAGGCGGCAACGTTGGCGATATCCTGCTCGCTGAGGCTCATCACCATCGGCTTCATCGCCGCCGCGCCGCCGGTGGTGCGCTTGCCGTCTTTGATGGCCGCTGTTTCCACGGCGATGTATTTCGCGTGCTGCGCCGAGAGTTTCGGATAGGTGGAAATACCGCTGTTGCCGTCGGCGGCATGGCACGCCGCGCAGACGGTTTGGGCAATCTGCTTGCCTTTGGCCACGTCGGCCTTGGGCGCGGCAAAAGCCGTACCGGCGGCCAGTGCCAGAGTCAGTAGGGTTAAACGTTTCATGGAGGCTCCTGATTGCAGCATTGCGGTATCCGCAACACCCTTTTTTCTATATTTTCGATACTCGATACGCGGCGCTTTTTTACCGCTGCGTTAAACCGTTGGTCTGCAAACGTGGTATTCTATACCAAATTTAACTATTTTTTCCATAGTTATGAACTTATTTCAAAACGCAAAATTCTTCACTACGGTCAACCATTTGAAAGACCTGCCCGACACGGGCGCGGAAATCGCCTTCGTCGGCCGCTCCAATGCGGGCAAGTCCAGCGCCATCAACACGCTGTGCAACCATGTGCGGCTGGCCTATGTGTCGAAAACGCCCGGGCGCACGCAGCACATCAATTTTTTCGAGCTGGCCGACGGGCATTTCATGGCCGATTTGCCGGGCTACGGCTACGCGCAGGTGCCCGAAGCGGTGCGGCGGCACTGGGTGGCGCTGCTGGGCGACTATCTGCGCACGCGCCGCCAGCTGGTCGGGCTGGTGCTGATTATGGACTGCCGCCATCCGCTCAAAGAGCTGGATATGCAGATGCTGGATTTCTTTGCCGAAACCGGCCGTCCTGTGCATATCCTGTTGTCCAAAGCGGACAAATTATCTAAGAACGACCAAATCAAAACCTTGTCTTCTGTCAAGAAAGCGTTAAAACCGTTTTCCGAGCGGCAGGAGGTGACGGTGCAGCTTTTTTCCAGCCTGAAAAAGCAGGGCATGGCGGAAACGGAAGCGGTTGTCGCGGGCTGGTTCGCGCGTTTGAACGAAGGGCAGGCGCAAGAACCGCAGAAACCTGCAAAACCGGATTGAAACTGTCCGCAGGAGGCCGTCTGAAACGCTTTCAGACGGCCTTTTTTCTTGGTGTGCGGTTTGAAAGCCGTGCGGCGGCTGTTTTCAGACGGCCTACTCGGCCATCTCGCCGTCTATCAAACGGTAAAGCTCGGCGAAATCGGGTTCGCCGACAAAGGTTTTCAGCACCCTGCCCTCTTTGTCGACCAGAAAAGAGGTGGGATATACCGCCGTGCCGAAGGCGCGGGCGGCGGCTTTGTCGGCGTCGTACACCACGGTGAAATCCATGCCGCGCTCTGCGGCGTAGGTTTTCACGCTCTCGAGCGGGTCGTAGGGTTCGGCGACGGCGAGGATTTGGAAGCCGTCGCGGTTTCGGTAGTCGTGCGACATTTTCACGATTTTCGGCATTTCCGACACGCAGCCGGGGCAGGAGGGAAACCAGAAATTGATAAAGGTGACCTTGCCGCGCAAAGCGGCGTCGGACACGGTTTTGCCGTGCAGATCAGGCAGCGAGAAGGCGGGGGCGGGCGTACCCGAAGGAATCAGGATAAAGGCCAGCAGGCCGCAGACCAGCGCGGCGGCGGCGAAAACGGCGGTTTTTTTCATGAGCGGAACATCTGTTGCAGGGTTTGGAAGACGGCGGCGGGAAACTCGGTGCTGCGGCCGTCTGAAACGGGCACGAGGGTGACATCGGCCTGCGCGGAGGTTTTGCCGCTGTCGGCAAAGGAGACAATCTGGCGGATAACGGCCAGACGCGGCTCGACGGTTTTGACGCGGTTGCGCACGGTAAGCACGTCGCCCGCCACCGCGCTGCGGCGGTAGCGGATATCGACGCGGGCGACGACTATCTGCACGCCTGCCAGCCCGCCGAGCAGGCCGTGCTGTTCGAAAAAGTGCCAGCGCGCTTCTTCGAGAAATTCGAGGTAGCGCGCGTTGTTCACATGGCCGTAGCCGTCGAGGTGGTAGCCGCGTATGCGGAAAACGGCGTCTTCCATCTCAGTGCGTTTCAAAGGGCACGAAGCTTTCGCGCGCCAGCGGTTCGGCAGACAGGTCGGTAACGAGGGAGGCGGGGCGGATGTCGAACCATTCGGCGAAAATGTCGGGATGGAGATCCGGCCACAGGCTTTCGTCTTCGCACCAGTCGGCCAGTTCGGCGGCGAAAATCTCGGCGGCGCGGTGTTCGATGATGTCCCAAACATCGTCGGCATGGTCGCACGGATCGGTAAGGTAGGCGTTGGCGTCGGCCTGCAAATCTTCGAGGGCGACATCCCTGACGCCGACCGAGTGCAGCCAGTGTAAAAAGGGTTCTTGCGGAATCAGAAGAAAAGCGCTGCGGTTGACTTCATACATGGTTTTGCTCCTTGGTAAACAGCGGGAATGACGTTTCCGAAAGCGGGGCTTCAACAAAGTGAAAGCGTTTCAGACGGCCTTTTCGGTTTCGCTCCATCCGGCATACGGGTGTTTGCTCAGATAGGCGTTGGTAAAGCGGCCGTCGGAGGTGATTTCGCGGCCGAGCCAGGCGGGGCGGGGAAAGGCGGCGTCTTCGGCGGGCAGCTCGATTTCGGCCACAACCAGCGGCGCGTTGTCGCCCGCGTATTCGTCGATTTCGAAGGTAAAGCCGTCGCAGCGGATTTCGTAGCGGCGTTTTTCCATACGGAACGGACACATGGTATGCAGAATCTCCCGCGCGTGCGCCAAAGGGATTTCATACTCGAATTCGCTGCGCGTCACGTCGGAAATATAGCCTTTGAGCGTCAGCCACGCTTGTTCGCCGACGATGCGCACGCGGATGGTGCGCTCTTTTTCCACGCTCAGATAACCCTGGCTCAGCAGGAGCGGTTCGCCCGCTTCGGCGCGCCAAAGCTCGTTTGCCAACAAAAAACGGCGTTCGATTTCCACAGTCATTCAGACGGCCTCTTTGCTTAAAACGGTTTGAAAACCACCAGATACAGCGCGGCAATCATTGCCAGCACGGGAATTTCGTTAAATACGCGGTACCATTTGTGGCTGCGGCGGTTGCGGTGCGCGGCAAAACCGCGCAGCAGAAAAAAACAGCAGACATGATAGGCGGCGAGAAACAGCCCCAGCGCCAGTTTGCCGTACACCCAGCCCTGCCCCCACCAGCCCGCGGCAAAGGGCACAAGCAGGCCGAACACCAGCGCACCCGCACCCAGCGGCGTCATAAAACGCAACAGCCGCCGCGCCATGTCGAGCAGACGGCGGTATTCGGCCGAACCTGCGTCTGCCTGCGCCAGATTCACATAAATACGCGGCAGGTAAAACAAACCCGCAAACCACGAAATGATGAAAAACAGATGGAGAAACTTAAACCACAAATACATTTTTCAGACGGCCTCCCCCCGAGAGGCGCGCATTATATAGCAGCCCGCCGCGGCCTGCGGCGGCTTTTGCGCTATAATGCGCGCCTTTCAAACCAACCGACAAAAAGGGAAACAAAGTCATGCTCAACCAGTTTGAAATCCACGGCGGCGTGGTGAAAAACCTCAACGCCTTCCTCGCCGAAAAAGCCGTCGATCTGAAAACCGCAATGGACGACGAGGCGCTGAACAAAGAAGTCGCCGCCATCATCCACGCCGGCCTGCCCGGCATGGTGCGCCGCATCTACTCCCTGCAAAAAATGGAAACCTTTTTCTGGGAGAAAAAAGACCTGATGGTGGACTACGTAGCCGCCCGCCTGGAAGCGTCGGCAAAAAAAGCCGAAGCGCGCGAAAAGAAAGAAAAGAAATAAGGTCTGCAATACACAAGGCCGTCTGAAACCCGTTTTTCAGACGGCCTTTTGCCTGCCTGCCGCACTATTGAGGCCGTCTGAAAGCCCGTTTCCCGCCATCACTTCGTCGAGGCTGCGCTTTTGGAAACGCTATCCCCGCGAAGGCGGGGACGGCCTTGTCCAATGTTGCCTTTTGTTAAGCCGCCCGCTATATTCCGCCGCAGACCAAAACATTCATCCTTTAACTACAACTACAAGGAGCACGCCGCCCATGCACCTCATCCGCGCCCTGAGCATTATTTTCGGTTTTCTCGCCGCCGGAGAGGCGGTGATTCATTTCACCGGCCTGCAACTGCCCGGCAGCATCATCGGCATGGCGCTGCTGTTTGCCGCCTTACAGGCCGGCTGGGTGAAAACCGCGTGGCTGCAGGGCGCGGTGGACACGATGATGGCCAATTTGTCGCTGTTTCTCGTACCGCCCTGCGTGGCGGTAATGGAATATCTCGATCTGGTGGCGCGCGACTTTTGGCCGATTGCCGTGTCCACCGTGTTCAGCACGCTGGCGGTAATGTTCGTCACCGGCAAAACGCACGAACTGCTGCGCAAACGCTGATGGATATGCTGCGCCACCCCGCCGTGCTGCTCTGGCTCACCGTCACCGCCTACTGGCTGGTCAACATTGTGCGCGCCCGCACCGGCAACGTCCTCTTCAATCCCGTGATGTGCACCACCGCGCTGGTCATCATCTATCTGAAACTCTGCGGCATCGCCTATCCCGACTACCACCAGGCGGCGCAATTCATCGATTTCTGGCTCAAACCCGTCGTCGTCGGCCTGGCCGTGCCGCTGTATCTCAACTGGGACAGAATCCGCCGCCAGTGGCTGCCGATTATCCTGTCGCAAACCGCAGGCAGCGTCACCGGCATCGTCAGCGCGGTCTACCTCGCCAAACTCGCGGGCGCGGGACGGGAAACCGTGTTAAGCCTCGCCGCCAAATCGGTCACCAGCCCCATCGCCATCGAAATCACCCGCAGCATCGGCGGCCTACCCGCCATCACCGCCGCTTCGGTGATTGCCGCCGGCATGATCGGCCAGACGGCGGGCTACCGCATCCTGCAACTGGGCACGGTGAAAAAACCGATGTCGCAGGGCATGTCGGTGGGCGCCGCCTCGCACGCGATGGGCATGGCCGCTTCGCTCGAACGCAGCAAAAAATACGCCGCCTACGCGGGCTTGGGCCTAATCGTCAACGGCGTGCTCACCGCCTTTCTCGTGCCTCTGCTGCTGCCGCTGATGGGTTATTGAACCCTGCCAAACAGCACAGAGGCCGTCTGAAAAAGGCCGTCTGAAACTTTTTCAGACGGCCTCCCGCCATGCCGCTGCGTTAATTTTGCTTTACAATACCGCCCTTTTCCCCCAACCCTCCCCGCGCATGATTCACGACACCCCATCCCCCGTTTCCGACCACGACACCCTGCTGCTCGGCCAATACGCCGAACGCGCCTATCTCGAATACGCCATGAGCGTGGTCAAAGGCCGCGCGCTGCCTGAAGTTTCAGACGGCCAAAAGCCTGTGCAGCGGCGTATTTTGTTTGCCATGCGCGATATGGGTTTGACGGCGGGGGCAAAACCGGTGAAATCGGCGCGCGTGGTCGGCGAGATTTTGGGTAAATACCACCCGCACGGCGATATTTCCGCCTATGAAGCGATGGTCCGCATGGCGCAGGATTTTACCTTGCGCTATCCTTTAATCGACGGCATCGGCAACTTTGGTTCGCGCGACGGCGACGGAGCGGCGGCGATGCGTTACACCGAGGCGCGGCTGACGCCGATTGCGGAATTGTTGTTGTCCGAAATCAATCAGGGGACGGTGGATTTCGTGCCGAACTACGACGGCGCGTTTGACGAACCGCTGCACCTGCCCGCCCGCCTGCCTATGGTGTTGCTCAACGGTGCGTCAGGCATCGCGGTGGGCATGGCAACCGAAATTCCGTCGCACAATTTGAACGAAGTTACGCAGGCGGCGATTGCGCTGTTGAAAAAGCCGACGCTGGAAACCGCCGACCTGATGCAATACATTCCCGCGCCCGATTTTGCCAGCGGCGGTCAAATCATCACGCCGGCGGACGAATTGCGCCGAATTTACGAAACCGGTAAAGGCAGCGTGCGCGTGCGTGCGCGTTACGAAATCGAGAAGCTGGCGCGCGGACAGTGGCGCGTGATTGCGACCGAGCTGCCGCCGAACGCCAATTCCGCCAAAATCCTCGCCGAAATCGAAGAGCAGACCAATCCCAAGCCCAAAGCGGGCAAAAAGCAGCTCAACCAAGACCAGCTCAACACCAAAAAGCTGATGCTCGATTTAATCGACCGCGTGCGCGACGAGTCCGACGGCGAACATCCCGTTCGCCTTGTGTTCGAGCCGAAATCCAGCCGCATCGACACCGACTCGTTTATCAACACGCTGATGGCGCAGACTTCGCTGGAAGGCAATGTGCCGATGAACCTGGTGATGATGGGTTTGGACAACCGCCCGGCGCAGAAAAACCTGAAAACCATCTTGCAGGGATGGCTGGATTTCCGCGTGGTAACGGTTACGCGCCGCCTGAAATTCCGCCTGTCGCAGGTGCAAAAACGGCTGCACATCCTCGAAGGCCGTCTGAAAGTGTTTTTGCACATCGACGAAGTGATTAAAGTCATCCGCGAATCAGACGACCCCAAAACCGATTTGATAGCCGCGTTCGGCCTGTCAGAAATCCAAGCCGAAGACATTTTGGAAATCCGCCTGCGCCAGCTTGCGCGCTTGGAAGGTTTCAAGCTGGAAAAAGAGCTGGTCGAATTGCGTGAAGAAGAAGGCCGTCTGAACCTGTTGCTTGGCGACGAAAACGAAAAGAAAAAGCTCATCATCAAAGAGATGCAGGCCGACATGAAGCAATACGGCGACGCGCGCCGCACACTGGTGGAAGAAGCAGGCCGCGCCGTACTCACGCAAACCACCGCCGACGAGCCGGTTACGCTGATTCTGTCGGAAAAAGGCTGGATACGCAGCAGAGCCGGCCACAATCTCGATTTGAGCCAAACCGCGTTTAAAGAAGGCGACGCCCTCAAACAAACCCTCGAAGGCCGCACCGTGTGGCCGGTGGTGATACTCGACACACAAGGCCGCACCTACACGCTCGATGCCGCCGAAATCCCCGGCGGACGCGGCGACGGCGTGCCCGTATCTTCATTAATCGAGCTGCAAAACGGCGCGAAACCCGCCGCCATGCTCACCGGCCTGCCCGAACAGCATTATTTGCTCGCCAACAGCGGCGGCTACGGCTTTATCGCCAAACTCGCCGACATGGTCAGCCGCAACAAAAACGGCAAAGTGCTGATGACGCTCGATGCGGGCGAAACCGTGCTGCCGCCCGCGGCCTTGTACGCCTCCTCGCTCATCAATCCCGACTGCAAAGTCGTTACTGCCGACAGCGGCAACCGCCTGCTGGCCTTCCCGCTGGGCGAATTGAAAGTGATGCCCAAAGGGCGCGGTTTGCAGCTCACCCCGCTTTCAGACGGCCTCCACCTCGAACACATCGCCGTGGTGTCCACGCCCGAATTTGTCGTTGAAACCGTCGGCAAACGCGGCGCGGTGCATCAGGAAAAACTGCGTATCCAAGACATCGCGGGCAAACGCGGCCGCAAAGGGAAAATTTTGGAAGTTTCAGGCCGTCTGAAAGCCATTAAAGCCAAAGATTAACCGCAAATGCCGTCTGAAAAACGGGCGCGGCCGCAATTTGCGACAATGCGCGCACCAAACACAAAAAGGCCGTCTGAAACCTTTTAACTCCGCTTTCAGACGGCCTATACGGAAAAATGCCAAACAACAATATGAAAAACTCCTTCCTCAGCAGAACCGACGACTGGGAAGAGCAGATCGACCGCATCCCGTGGCTCATCAACATCTGCCGCCTCACCATCGTCACCGCCATGACCGCGCTGCACCTGATGGCCATGTTCTCCGACAACGCCGGCCTGCGCAAAATGGTCACCCCCGCCACCTTCTACCTGTGGGCGGCGGTTTACGCAGGCATCACCCTGTTTTCCTTCGTCCGCCCGCACTGGGTGCAGCAGAAAACCGACCGCCTGCCCAACGCCAGCGCCGTCATCGACATCCTGATGATTATGGTGCTCGTCTACCTCACCGGCGGCATCGGCACTGGCATCGGCATCCTCGTGCTGCCCTTCATCGCCACCTCCTGCATGCTCAGCTACGGCCGTTTCCCCGCGCTTTACGCCGGCTTCACCACCCTGTGCATCGTCTGCGTCATGTTCCTCACCGACCAGCTCGTCCTCGACACGCAGCAGTGGGACGGCCGCAACATCGGCACGGGCATAGTCCTCATCGCCGCCTCCTTCGCCGTCGCCTACCTCACCTCCTACAGCGCCAAATTCCTCAAAGCCGCCAACGCCTCCGCGCTCAAACACAAGCGCAACTACAACCGCGTGCGCGGCCTCAACCTGCTGGTGCTCAACCGCGTGCAGGAAGCTGTCATCGTCATCGACCCCGAGCTGAAAGTCTGGCTGTTCAACCGTCAGGCCAAAACCTACTTCCCCGGACTCGCGCCCGAACAGAAAGAGCCGATTTTCGAAGACCTGGCCGGACGCTGGCTCTACAACCCCGACCGCCCCTTCGAAACCGACATCCACCTGCACCAGCATTCGATGCACGTGCGCGCCGTGCCGCTGGTTCAGGAAGACGGCCAGCTCCTCATGCTCTTCGTGCGCTCGCTGCGCGAAATCGCCGCCGAAGCGATGGCCACCAAACTCGCCTCCCTCGGCCAGCTCACCGCCAACCTCGCCCACGAAATCCGCAACCCCATGTCGGCCATCCGCCATGCCAACGACCTCTTGCAGGAAGGCGTGGAAGACCCGATGAGCCGCAAGCTGCACGGCATCATCGACGGCAACATCCGCCGCATCGACAAAATGCTCGAAGAAGTGTCGATGCTCAACAAAAAAGACAACCTCGGCCGCGAACACATAAACCTGATGAAATTCTGGCTGGCGTTCAAACAGGAATTCACCCTCAGCAATCCCGACGCGGTGCACTGCATCAAAATGGAAATGCAGGGCAAACAGCTGGCCGTCACCGCCGACCCGATGCACCTGCAGCAAATCATGTGGAACCTGTGCAACAACGCCTGGCGGCACAGCAAAAAAGACGAAAGCGCCATCCGCGTGCTGATACGCCCCAGCGGCAAACTCAACATTTCGATAGTGGTGTCCGACAACGGCGCAGGCGTGCCGCCCGACATCCGCAACCAACTCTTCGAGCCCTTCTTCACCACCGAAAAAACCGGCACCGGCCTCGGCCTCTACGTCGCCCGCGAACTGGCACACGCCAACCTCGGCCAGCTGCACTACCACCCCGAAATGAACGGCTTCGAGCTCATCCTTCCGAAGGACAACAACCATGAAGAACAGTGACCTGCAACACCCCGTACTGGTCGTAGACGACGAAGCGGACATCCGCGACCTGATGGAAATGACCCTGATGAAAATGGGGCTGCGCGTCGACACCGCCGTCGGCGTGGAAGACGCCAAAGACAAGCTGGAAAACAGCGACTACTCGCTGGTGCTCACCGACATGCGCATGCCCGACGGCTCGGGACTGGAAGTCGTCCAGCACATCAACCGCCTGTCGCTGGACACGCCCGTTGCCGTCATCACCGCCTTCGGCAACGCCGACCAGGCCGTCGAAGCCCTGAAAGAAGGCGCGTTCGACTACCTGCAAAAACCCATCACCCTCTCGCAGCTGCGCTCGCTGGTGAAATCGGCGGTGAAAGTGAACGAACCCGAAGCCGCCGAAACCAAACCCGCAGCGCCCGCTCCGCAGCCCGCGCCGGCCGCGCCCTATATGCCGCCGCCCGTGCCGCCGCGCCCGCAGCCCGTCGCCGCCACGCCCGCCCGTGCGCCCGACGCGCCCAAACCCGTGCGCAAAGGCATTTCCGGCGGCATCGACCGCCCCGTCACCCCGCCCAGCGCCCTCAGCTCCCTGCGCGAACGCTTCCGCAGCGCCACGCCGCAAACCGCGGCCGCATCAGACGCGCAGGCGCCCGCACACCACGAAAACGAAGTCGGCGGCGATGCCGACATGCCCCGCCTGCTGGGCATGTCGCCGCAGATGGTCGAAGTGCGCCACCTCATCCGCCGCCTCGCCGGCAGCGGCGTGCCCGTCTACATCTCCGGCGAATCCGGTTCGGGTAAGGAACAGGCCGCCCGCAGCATCCACGAACTCTCGCCGCGCGCCGACGGCCCCTTTATCGCCGTCAACTGCGGCGCGATTCCCGAAAACCTGATGGAAAGCGAGTTTTTCGGCTACAAAAAAGGCAGCTTCACCGGTGCCGACCAAGACCGCATGGGCTTCTTCCAACACGCCGACGGCGGCACCCTCTTCCTCGACGAAGTGGCCGACCTGCCGCTGGCCATGCAGGTCAAACTGCTGCGCGCCATTCAGGAAAAAGCCGTACGCCGCATCGGCGACGCCAAAGAAACGCCGGTAGATGTACGCATCGTCTGCGCCACCCACAAAAACCTCGAAGCGCTGGTAGAAAGCGGTGCCTTCCGCCAAGACCTTTACTACCGCCTCAACGTCGTCACCCTGCACATGCCGCCCCTGCGCGAAATGCGCGAAGACCTCGGCGGCCTCATCATGCGCATGCTCAACAAACACGGCAACGGCATCCCCGGCGGCTACCGCCTCAGCCCCAAAGCACAGGAAGCCCTGCTCTCGTACAGCTACCCCGGCAACTTCCGCGAACTGGAAAACATCCTCGAACGCGCCGTCGCCCTCACCGCCGGCAGCGTCATCCAAATCGACGACCTGCAAATCACCGCCGGACACGGCCCCCGCCCCGCCGACCTTGCCCCCGCCGCCACACCGGCAGGCGAAACCCGCGCCCCGCGCCCAGAACCGGCCGCCGAAAGCGAAGAGCTGCCGCCGATGAACTTCGACGCCATGCCGCCCTTCGTCCCCGGCCAAAGCCAGATACAGGAATACCTCGACCTGCTCGAGCGTTCCATCATCGAACAGGCGCTGAACATCACCCGCTACAACCGCACCCAGGCCGCCAAACTCCTCGGCATCAGCTTCCGCTCCATGCGCTACCGCATGGAAAGGCTGAACATCGAATAAGGCCGTCTGAAATCAGGCCGTCTGAAAACGCAGCCCCGACGAAGTGAAAAACACGGCGGGCAAAACGGATCATCCGCAAAGCATCACACCCCGCCCGCCGCCCACAAAGGCCGTCTGAAAAAGGTTTTCCCCCTTTCAGACGGCCTCCGTCCGCCAACTACCGCCCCGCCGCCATGCCCAAACGCCTACCCTTCCTGCTTCTACTCGCCGCCCTTGCCGCAGCGCGCGCCGACGACCTGCCCGACTCCGCCCTCAGCCAACCCGACACCCGCTTCGACCTCACCGGCTCCGACGAGATGCCCGCCCCCGCAT
This sequence comes from Neisseria sp. 23W00296, assembly GCF_044772855.1. Taxonomy (NCBI): domain Bacteria; kingdom Pseudomonadati; phylum Pseudomonadota; class Betaproteobacteria; order Neisseriales; family Neisseriaceae; genus Neisseria; species Neisseria sp. 23W00296. The sequence goes on from NZ_CP173024.1 coordinate 2,198,010, forward strand.
CCGCGCCCGAGGGCGGCGTTTCCCAAACCGGCGGCACCCTCACATGCAGCGACCCCGAAGAACTGCTGCAACACCCCGGCCTGCTGCACCGCGCCCTCTCCTCCTCCGTCATCGCCGCCAACACCGCCGCCATCAAACTCCTTCTGCCCGTCTACCGCCGCCTGCCCGAAGGACAAGGCCCCGTCCTGCTCGAGACGGCCGAAGACATGGCCGCCCAAAGCGACGGCCGCTACCGCGAAGCCGTCAGGCGCCTGCAAAACGCCCGACGCCAAATGCCCGACGCCTTCCTCGTCCGCCTCCGTCTGGCGCAGGCACTGAAAGACGACCGCCGCAACGTCTCCGCACAAGCGCACTACACCAACCTGCTCGCTCCTCCCGACCTCGACCCCCAAACCCGCGCCGCCCTGCAAAGCCAGCTCGACGAAATCCGCAGCCGCAGCCGCTGGACGCCCCGCCTGAGCGCCAACTACACCCGCAACAACAACGTCAACAACGCCGCAAAAGAACACACCCTGCGCTACGGCAACGGCGAATGGACGCTGCCCGCCCCCGAAAAAGCCCGCGGCCTCTCCTACTCCGCCGGCCTCGCCCGCGACTTCAACCTCGCCGACAATCTGCTCCTGCGCAGCGAAACCGACCTCTACGGCAAATTTTATTGGGACAACCACCGCTACAACGATCTCACCGTCCGCACCGCCCTGGGCGCCGCCTACCAAAGCGGCCGCAGCGAAGCCTCCCTGCTCCCCTATTACGAGCGCCGTTGGTACGGTACCGAACCCTACTCCCGCGAAACCGGCCTGCGCGCCGAATGGCAGCGCAGCCTCAGCCCGCGCCACCGCCTCGCTGCCGCCGCCGAATCGGACTACCAGCACTACGACACGCGCAAATTCCTCGAAGGCCGCAACAGCAGCCTGTCCGCCACCTGGATATTCCAACACAGCCCGCGCCAATACTTTACCCTCGGCGCCAACTTCTCCCGCAAACGCGCCCGCACCGACGACGCCTACCACAGGCGCGGCATCCGCGCGTCCGCCGTGCGCGTCTGGGGAAAAGGACTCGGCACCGCCCTCTCCGCCGGCTACGGCCGCCGCTACGACGCCGCCGACTTCCTCGCCATCCGCCGCGACGACAAAGAATACTCCGCCTCCCTCTCCCTCTGGCACAAGCGCCTGAGCCTGTGGGGCGTCACCCCCCGCCTCGTCACCGTGTGGCAGAAAACCACAAGCAACCACCCGCTATACGGCTACCGCAAAGCCAACGCCTACCTGCAAATCGGCAAATCCTTCTGACCCGCCTTTTCAATTCGTCAAAACCATACTTTCAGACGGCCTGATGTTCCGTGAGGCCGTATGAAAGCACGGTTCACAGCCAAAAACGCGGCAGCGTCCAACGCCCTCCGCCGCACACAATGACGGCGCATCCCACCGCCCCGCCTGTTTTCAGACGGCCTCACAGAACATCAGGCCGTCTGAAAGCATAGCCCCCAACGAATCAAAAAACCGAAGCCGCCCGCCGCAAAGATTGCTGTTCCCGACAAAAAACGGCCTGAAACCGCAAAGGTTTCAGGCCGTCCGCACACGGCTTGGTCAGAATGTGTACTGCAAACCTGCGCCGAGGTAGTGGTTGGCTTTCCAAGTGAACTTGTCGCCGTCGGTTTGCGACTCTTTCTTGCGGAAATAGTAGTCGTAGTCGGCACGCAGGGCGAGGTTGTCGGTGAAATTGTAGGTCATGCCCACGCCCATGGTCGGGCGCGCTTTGGTTTTCGAGCTGACTTTTTCGCCGTCGGCATCGGTGATTTTGTGCTTCACGCCCGCCACGCCCGCTTTGCCGAACAGGCGGAATTTGTCGGACACATTGCCGCCGACGGTGGCGCGTGCGCCGTAAGTGTGGTTTTGCGTGCGCACTTCGTCGTTCGAGCCGTCGTCGTAGCGGTAGCGGTGTTTCTGGCCGCCCTGGTAGAAGGCTTCCGCGCCCAAGAGTTCGTTAAACTGCACGCCCGCGCCGACCTGTCCGGCAAAGCGGGTGTCGTGCGCCTGCTCGGTTTCGGCGGCGCTTTCGTATTTATAGCCGTCGCGCAGCGCGCCCAATGTACCGAACACATAGGGGCGCACGGACGATTTGGCCTGCGGCTCGGGTACGGGCTGCGGTGCGGGTTCGGGCGCCGCAACCGGCTCGGGCTGGCGCTCGGGCATCGGCACGGGGCGCGGAACGTTGTCGGAGAAGCGGTTGTCGCACTGCTGCATGCTGACGCGCACGGGCTGCCCGGCAGCATCGGAATAAACGTTCACCGCCATGTCGGGGCTGTAGGGCACATATTTGCCCTGCAAGGCTCTGGCGACGCCGTCGCGGTTGAATTTGCGGCCGACGCCGATGTCGCACGCGCCCAGCGCGTACTGCGGGCCGAGATCGCGCAGAGTGGCGGTGGCGACGGAGCGCTCGCCTTTGTGCAGCAGCGGTTTTTGATGGGTGGCCGACTGGTAGAAACGCGCCGTGCCGTTTTGAACGGCGGCGTCGCACTCGGCGGCGGTGTCGTAGCCGACGTTGCCGTGCGCGTCGCTGACCATGCCCGCCTGCGCCGATGCCGACATCAGGGCAAGGGCGGAAACGGTGAGGGCGGGAAGAAGTTTCAAATGCTTCATAATCTGTCTCCTGTGTGGGGTAGGGAAACCGCCGCACCGAAAGGCTTCGGTTTTGCGGAGGACTTGCCGGAAGTTTACTATCGGCAGCGTTTTTGCGCGTATCTTGGAACAAAAGGGAAGGCGCACCGACAGGCGGCGCGTTCAGACGGCCTCTGAAGCCCTAAGGCCGTCTCGCGCTGCTGTTGCCGATACGCCAAGCAGACAGAAAGATTGTCTATAGTGAACCAACACGAAAATCTACGGCGTTGCTGCGCCTTGCCGTACTACCTGTACTGTCTGCGGCTTGCTGCCTTGTATCTTTCCGTGTTGGTTCACTATGCATTTTCACGGCCGCTGCTGCGTGCACCGCGAAAATAACGGATAATGTGCGCCGCAAAAACATCCGCCGCGCCGTTTCAGACGGCCTTTTTCCTGCCCGAATTTTCCGATTCACCCGATGCAAAGGAACATCATGTCCACCGTAAAAATCCAACGCGCCCTGATTAGTCTCTCCGACAAAACCGGCGCAGTCGAATTTGCCCAAGCCCTGCACGAAGCGGGCGTAGAAATCCTCTCCACCGGCGGCACCGCCGCGCTTTTGGCCGATGCGGGCATCCCCGTTATCGAAGTGGCCGACTACACCGGCTTCCCCGAAATGCTCGACGGCCGCGTGAAAACGCTGCACCCGAAAATCCACGGCGGCATCCTCGGCAGGCGCGATTTGGGCGAACACGTCGCCAAAATGCAGGAACACGGCATCGGCAACATTGACCTGGTGGCTGTAAACCTCTACCCCTTTGCCGCCACCATCGCCAAGCCCGGCTGCACGCTGGAAGACGCGATTGAAAACATCGACATCGGCGGCCCGACTATGGTGCGCTCGGCGGCGAAAAACTGGAAACACGTCGCCATCGTTACCGACAACGCCGATTTTGCCGCCGTGGTTGCCGAGCTGAAAGATTCAGACGGTCTTTCCGACAAAACCCGTTTCAACCTCGCCCGCAAAGCGTTCAGCCACACCGCGCAATACGACGGCATGATTTCCAATTATCTGACTTCGCTGTCAGACGACAAACTCGCGGGCGAACCCGAAATCGGCGAATTTCCGCAGCAGTTCAACCAAAGCTGGCTCAAAGTGCAGGAAATGCGCTATGGCGAAAACCCGCACCAGCGCGCCGCGTTCTACCGCGACGTTTATCCGTTTGCAGGCAGCCTGTCGAACTACACCCAGCTTCAAGGCAAAGAGTTGTCCTACAACAATATCGCCGATGCCGATGCCGCGTGGGAAGCCGTCAAATCGTTTGACGCGCCCGCCTGCGTGATTGTGAAACACGCCAACCCCTGCGGCGTGGCCGTGGCCGACAACACGCTTGCCGCCTACCGCCTGGCCTACGCCACCGACACCACCAGCGCATTCGGCGGCATCATCGCCTTTAACCGCGAAGTGGACGGCGAAACGGTGAAACAGATTACCGACAATCAGTTTATGGAAGTATTGATGGCGCCCAAGTTCACCGCCGAAGCGCTGGAAATCGCCGCCGCCAAGAAAAACGTGCGCGTGCTGGAAGTGCCGATCGACAAGGGCGCAAACCGCTTCGAGCTTAAACGCGTCGGCGGCGGCCTGTTGGTACAAACGCCCGACATCCACCGCATCCGCCGCGAAGATTTGAAAGTCGTCTCCAAACGCCAACCCACCGAACAGGAATGGAAAGACCTGCTGTTTGTGTGGAACGTGGCGAAATTCGTCAAATCCAACGCCGTCGTGTTCGGCAAAGGCGGCCAAACCTACGGCATCGGCGCAGGACAGATGAGCCGCGTGGATTCCACCCGCATCGCCGCCCGAAAAGCGCAGGACGCCGGCTTGGATTTGCACGGCGCGTGTGCCGCTTCGGACGCATTCTTCCCCTTCCGCGACGGTGTGGACGTGATTGCCGAGCAGGGCATTAAAGCCGTCATCCACCCCGCAGGCTCGGTGCGCGATGAAGAAGTGTTTGCCGCAGCGGATGAGCACGGCATGGCGATGGTGGTAACGGGCGTGCGCCACTTCCGCCATTAAGAATAAAACGCCAAGGCCGTCTGAAAGCCAAAAGAGTTTTCAGACGGCCTCTTCACAACCAAGCCGCAGGTAATTCCCCAAATAAAAAAGGCCGTCTGAAACACCGTTTTCGGGTTTCAGACGGCCTTTTCTTTGCGCCGCTGTTTTTTAACTTTGTTGAAGCGGCGCTTTCAGACGGCCTCTTCCGCTTCCCCATCCGTGCCGAAGACTTGGCGCTGCAAGGCGCGCACGGCGGTGTAGGCGGAGAGGGTTTCGCTGTCGGCGGCGGGGGTTTGCGCTTCGTCGAGGACGGCGCTGTGCTGGCAGGCGCGGAAGCGGCGGTAGGCGCGGCGGGCTCGGCCGCAGAGGGTGGGGTCGGCGAGACCGTTTTCCGCCGCCGTGCCCAAAAGGGCGATGTTGCCGTAGTTGTCGAGCAGGGCGGGAAATTCGCGGGCGTGGGCGAGGATGAGGTATTGCACGGTGAATTCGACGTCGACGATGCCGCCGCGTGCGTATTTGACGTCGTTATCCTGCGGCGGGTGGGCGGCGGCGATTTTTTCGCGCATGGCGAGGATGTCGTTTTTGAGGGCGGCTCTGTCGCGCGGCAGGGTGAGGATGTCGCTGCGGATGCGTTCGAAGGCCGTCTGAATGGCGGCATCGCCGCAGACGAAGCGGGCGCGGGTGAGGGCTTGGTGCTCCCATGTCCAGGCGTGGCCGCGCTGGTATTTTTCAAAGGCGGCGAGGCTGTGGACGATGAAGCCGCTGTCGCCGTCGGGGCGCAGGCGCAGGTCGGTTTGGTAGAGCGTGCCCGCGCCGGTGGCGGCGGAGAGCCAGTTGGTGAGGCGGTTGGCGAGGCGGGCGTAGGTGTGGGCGGCATCGGGATGGGGGTCGTCGTAGAGGTAGACGAGGTCGAGGTCGGAGGTGTAGCCGAGTTCTTTGCCGCCGAGTTTGCCGTAGCCGATCACGGCGAAGGCGGGGTGTTGGCGGTGTTTTTTCGGCATTTCGCGCCAGGCGTGTTCGAGGGTGAGGGTAAGGATGGTGTCGGCCAGTTCGGAGAGTTGGTCGGACAGGGCTTCCACCGTCCATTTGCCCGCCAAATCCTGTACGGCGAGACGGAAAACGCGGGCGTGGCGGAAGCGGCGCAGGGCGTCCATTTTCGCTTCGGCGTCTTCGCAGGCATCGAGTTCGGCGGCCAACTCGCACCGCAGCTGCGGCCAGTCGGGGCGGCTTTCGGTGAGTTGGGCGCTGAGCAGTTCGTCGAGGAGGGCGGGGTGTTGTTGCAGGTAGCCCGCTATCCAGGCGCTGCGGCTCATCAGGGCGGCGACGCGCGCGAGTTCGTTGGGGTATTCGAGCAGGAAGGCGAGGTAGGCGGGGCGACGGCTGACGGTTTCGAGAAAGTCGGTGAGGCGGAAGAAGGTGTCGTCGGGGCGGGGGTATTCGGCGGCGGCTTCGGCAGCCTGCGGCACGAGGGTGTCGAAAAGGCGCAGGCTGCGCGGCGACAGGCTGCGGTAGCGGCTGCTGCGGGCGAGGCTGTTCAGACGGCCTGCCACGGCCTGCGGCGAGAAGCCTGCTTCGGCCAGTTGCGCGTAAACGGGGGCGTCGGGTTCGGCGGGCGGGTTCGGCCACAGGGCGGCGAAGCGGGCGGCGTTTTGTTCTTCGGGCGCGGCAAGGATGTTGTCGAACTCGGCGGACACGGCGGCGCGGTGGGCGTTGAGGCCGTCTGAAAAGGCGGCGTAGCTGTCAAAGCCCATGCTCTCAGCGAGCAATTGCTGCTGTTCGGGGTTGTGCGGCAGGGTTTGCGTTTGTTGGTCGTCCCAATATTGCAGGCGGTGTTCGACATCGCGCAAAAAGCGGTAGGCCGCCAGCAGCGTTTGCGCGGTTTCAGACGGCATGATGCCCTGTTCGGCCAACACGGCGAGCGTTTCCTGCGTGCCTTTCAATTGCAGGGCGCGGTTTTGGCCGCCGCGTATCATTTGGAAAATCTGCGCGACAAACTCGATTTCGCGGATGCCGCCCGCGCCGAGTTTGATGTTGTTTTCCATGCCTTTGCGGGCGACTTCGGCGCGAATTTGGCTGTGCAGGCCGCGCATGGCTTCGTATGCGCCGTAATCGAGATATTTGCGGAACACAAACGGCCGCACCAAAGCCGCGATGCCGTTGGCGTGCGGCGTGACCACGCGGCCTTTGCACCACGCATAACGCTCCCACTCGCGGCCGTGGGCAATCAGGTATTGCTCCAGCGCGGTTTCGCTGCACACCAGCGCGCCCGAGTCGCCGTCCGGCCGCAGGCGCATATCGACGCGGAACACTTGGCCGTCGGCGGTGATGTCGTTCAAGAGCGCAATCAGTTTCTGTCCCACTTTGGTGAAAAATTCCTGATTGCCGCGCTCGCGCCGCCCGTTAGTATCGCCCGATTCGGGATAGACGAAAATCAAATCGATGTCGGACGACACGTTCAACTCATAGCCGCCCGCCTTGCCCATCGCCACCACACTCAAATGCTGCGCTTCGCCCGTGTAGCGGCCGATGGGCGTGCCGTACATATCGCGGTAATAGGCATAGGCAAAATCCAGCGCGGTATTGACGGCAAAATCGGCAAACAGCGTAATCGTACGGGTAACTTCGTTTAAATCGCTGATGCGGTTCAAATCGCGCACCATAATCTGCGCCACCACATAGCGGCGCAATTCGCGCAGCTTTTGCGCCAGCGTTTCTTCGTCTTCCGCCGCCAAAATGCCCGCCCAGTCGGCAAACGCGTGAAAATCCTGCGCGGTGAGCACCTTATCCGTCATGGCGCGCAGAATGTCGGCGTTCAGACGGCCTGAATCGAGGTTGCGGGCGAGAAAAAGCGAAAAGCGGCGGGCGTATTCGATTGGGTTCATGGCGGTTTTACCGGAGCGGATAGGGAGGAAAATATGCGTGAGGCCGTCTGAAAATGCCTGTGCGGGTTTTCAGACGGCCTCCTGCTGCATGGCGGCGGATTATTTCAGGCGCACATCGACAAAGGCGCCCTCGTGCAGCTGCTGCAAGAGCTGCGAGCCGGCTTGGGCGGCTTTCTGTTCCATGATGTATTGGCGCACGGCGTTGCGGCGGCGCTCTTCGGGCGTGCCCGCCTCGCGGGTGTCGGTGAGCTTGATCAGGTGCCAGCCGAACTGGGTTTTGACGGGGCGGCTGATCTGGCCTTTTTTCAGTTTTTTCACCGTGCTTTCGAATTCGGGCACCATCACGCCGTCGCCGAACCAGCCCAAATCGCCGTTTTGCTGCGCGCTGCCGGGGTCTTGCGAATACTGCCGCGCCAGCTCGCCGAAATCGCGCCCGGCGGCGGCCTGGTTTTGGATTTTGCGGATAACGGCTTCGGCGGCGGCCGAGGCGTTTTCTTTTTCGGCTTTGATCAGGATGTGTTGGGCGCGGTATTGGCGCACGGGTTCGCCTGCGGGGATGGCGATGCCCTGCTGCTGCGCGCGGGCGATGGCGGCATCCACTTCGGCGTCGCTGACGCGCGCGCTCTGCAATACGGCCTGCTGCTGCACTTTTTCGGCAACAATCTGCTCTGCGGTTTCGCGGCGCACGGCGGACTTGGGCGCGCCTTCTTTCAAGGCGTCGGCATAGAATTTGTCGATGGAAACGTGTTTTTGCGCGGCTGCCAGGGCGATGGCTTCGTCTACCTCGGCCTCGCTCGCGGAGAGGCCGCGCCGTTTGCCCGCCTGTACGACAAGCGCGCGGTTGACGAGTTGGGCGAGGACGTGGCGGCGCAGTTCGTTTTCAGACGGCCTCTGCGCGGCGGGGATACGGCGTTTGGCTTCCGCCAGCGCGCGTTCGAACTGGCTCATGGTGACGACGCTGTCGCCCGCTACGGCGGCGATGCCGTCCACGGTTTTGATGTCGGCGGCAAAGGCCGTCTGAAAGGCTGCGCCGATAAGGGCGGCAGCGAGGATTTTCGTGTGGGATTTCATTTGACTACCTCGTTGGTCTTTTTGTAGCCCGGAATGGCCGGGCGCAGGGTTTCGTCGGCTTTGTTGCCGATGTTGCTCAGGTTTTTCAGTTGCAGGGTGAAGAAGAAGGCGTTTTTGTAGCTCGGCTTGTTGCGTTCGGTATCCCAGCCGGAAACGTAGCGCTGGGCGGCGGCGCTGACGCTCCAGCAGCCGCAGTCGTTTTTGTATTCGAGTCCGGCGAGGATGTCGAGCGGCTTGCGTACGTTGAGGGCGTAGTTGTAGCGCGCGAGGGCGTAGAGGTTGGAGGTAATCGGCCATTGCGCGCCGAGGTCGATCTGGCTGATTTTGTCGCGGTAGTAGCTGCCGTCGTCCTGCAGCCAGATGGCTTTGTCGCGGCCGTAGCGGTAGCGGGCGGACAGGGTTTTGCCGTCTTCGGGCGTGTAGCGGATGCCGGCGGCAAGGTTCTCGAAGCGGGATTGGTTTTCGTTGAAGTGGGCGGTGGCGTAGCCGCTGACGCTGCGGCTGATTTCGCCGTCGGCAAAGGCTATCCAGTCGGAACGGTTGCGTTTGCCGCTGCCGATGTTGCCGTCGGCCAAAACGCTGTCGTTTTTGAAATAGAATTTCTGGCCGATGCCCGCGCGTATGCGCTCGGCGCCGCTTGCGCGGTCGAGATAGCGGGTTTGCAGGGCGAGGCTGAGGCTGTTGGCGGCGTTGATGCGGTCGTTGCCGGAATAGAGGTTTTCGCGGAAGAGCTGATCGTAGCTGAAGCTGTTTTCGGAGCTGTCGAAGTTGGGCAGGTCGTTCTGCGATTTGGTGGGGATGTAGTTGTAGAACAGGCGCGGTTCTAGGGTTTGGATGTGGTCGCGGCCGAAGAAGCGGGTTTCGCGCTCGAAGGTCATACCCGCGTCGATGTTGGCAATGGGGATGCTGCGCCCTGCGGTGCGGCCGCTTTTGTCGTTGAAGCCGTCGAGGATGTAGTGGGTGTAGTGCAGGCCGACTTTCGGGCGGATGTAGCCCCAGTCGTTGTGGATGTTGCGGCTGAGTGAGGGATAAAGGACGAAGCGCTGCCCTGCCTGTTTGCTGTCGTGGGCAAAACGGGTGTACTGGCCGCTGAGGGAAAAGAGGTTGCCGGCAAAGTTTTTCTGCCAGCTGCCCGACAGGCGCGGCAGGATGGCGTAGGGTTCGTTTTTGTAACCGTCGGCGTTGGCGAGGGTTTGGTATTTCTGGACTTTCAGATTGGCTTCGAGCCACTCGCCAAGCACGTCGGTTTTGTAGTCGAGACGGGCTTCGCGGTTGAGGTTGACGTTGCGGGCGATGTCGGTGCGGTTGTAGAAATCGCGGTAGTAGTCGTCGTCGGAGACTTGGTTGAAATCGACTTTGCCGCTCAGGCCTTTGCCGAAGTCCTGCGTGTGCCGCCATTGGGCGGTGTAGCGGTTGTTGTGGCGGCTGCGGCGGTCGTCGGGCATCCATTTGCCGGCAATTTCGCCGTTGTATTTGGGCTGCAGGTAGCGGAACTCGCCGCCCAGCTGCACGCCGCGCGCGCTGATGATGCCGGGGGTGAGGGTGGCGTCGTAGTTGGGGGCGAGGTTGAAATAATAGGGCTGGTCGATTTCGGTGCCGTTGGAGCCGATTTTGAGGGTGGGCACGAGCAGGCCGCTTTTGCGGTTGCCGTTGAGCGGGAAATCCGCCCACGGGGTGTAGAGCACAGGCACGCCGTGGAAGACGAGTTTGGCGTGTTTGGCCACGCCGACGCCTTTGCCGTAGTCGGCGTCGATGCTGTCGGCGGCGATATACCACGATGCGTCGCCCTTTTGGCAGGTGTTGAACTGCACGTCAGTGAGCTTGTAGCGGTTTTTGCGTTCGATTTCGGCTTCTTTGCCGACGGCCTGCAAACGGCGGCCGTCGCGCTCGGCTTCGATTTCGACGTTTTGCGCCGTGCCGCTGCCTTCGGTCAGGTTGTATTGCAGCTTGTCGCCGCGCACGGTCGAGCCCGCATCGTCCAAAATAAAGCCTTCGCCCGCTTTGACGGTGTCTTCGGGCTGGTCGTAAACGACGCGCTCGGCGTTGAGCACCTGCGCGTTGCGTTCGATGATAACGCCGCCTCGCGCTTCGACGCCGACGCCCGTTTGGCCGCGCACGTCGTCGGCGGTGATGCGGGTGTAGTCGGCGGGCAGCGTTTCTTCGCCGCTGCGCCGTACGGCGTTTTCGGGTTGGGAGGCCGTCTGAACCGGTTTGCCGTCTTTGCATTGCGGGCAGGTGCTGCCCAATGCGGACGTTGCGGCGGCGGCGCTGCCCGCAGCGGCGGCCATGCCCACGGCGATCGCCAGCGGTTTGACTGAAAATAAACGTGCCAAAGTATCACCCAAGCGGTTTTGACGGTTAAAATGGCGGCCATTCTAACACCGTTTCACCGAAAAACCGTCATGCAGCGCCAATCCGAACTGAAAAACTGGCTCGCCGCCGTTTATCCGAACCAAGCCTTCGAACTCTCTTTCGCCGCCGCCGATGCCGACTTCCGCCGCTACTTCCGTGCCGCGTTTTCAGACGGCCAAACCATTATCTGCATGGACGCGCCGCCCGACAAAATGAGCGTCGCGCCCTATCTCAAAGTGCAAAAACTGTTTGATATGGTAAACGTGCCGCAGGTTTTGCACGTTGACGAAGCGCATGGCTTTATGGCGCTCAGCGATTTGGGCAGTACTACCTACCTCGCCGCCATGCAGCACGATACGCGCGAGATCGTGCACAAAACCCTGCTGCTCGAAGCCATCGACGAATTGGTTACGCTTCAGACGGCCTCCAAGCCCGATGTGCTGCCCGAATACGACCGCGAAGTCATGCTGCGCGAGGTCAACCTGTTTCCCGAATGGTTTGCCGCCAAAGAGCTGGGCAAACCCTTGAATTTCAAGCAGCGCCAACTCTGGCAGCAGGCAGTCGATACCTTATTGCCGCCGCTTTTGGCGCAGCCCAAAGTGTATGTGCACCGCGACTACATCGTCCGCAACCTGATGCTCACGCGCGGCCGCCCGGGCGTGCTCGATTTCCAAGACGCGCTCTACGGCCCGATTTCCTACGATTTGGTTTCGCTGCTGCGCGACGCCTTTATTGAATGGGAAGAAGAGTTTGTGTTGGATTTGGTTATCCGCTACTGGGAAAAGGCCCGCGCCGCCGGTTTGCCCGTGCCGCAGGATTTTGACGAGTTTTACCGCTGGTTTGAATGGATGGGCGTGCAGCGGCATTTGAAAGTGGCCGGCATCTTCGCGCGGCTCTACTACCGCGACGGCAAAGACAAATACCGCCCCGAAATCCCGCGCTTTCTCAACTATCTGCGCCGCACTTCGCGCCGCTATGCCGACCTCGCGCCGCTTTACGCGCTTTTGGTCGATTTGGTCGGCGATGATGATTTGCAGACGGGTTATACGTTTTAAAACCTGTTCAAACATACACAGAGGCCGTCTGAAAGCATTCAGACGGCCTTTTCGTGCCAAGCTGCAAGCAAGTCTTACGCCCTGCGGCGGAACAAGGGAATCCAAACCATCGTACCAAGCAGGATGGCGGCGACAGAAGTGTAGATGTTGCGGTGGTAAAACTCGAGCCAGCCGAAGAAATAGCAGACGCCGTAAGCCGTCAGCACGCCGACCGTGCCCAGCAGCCAGGTGCGCAAAAAGCCCATGCCGTTGTCGCCCGGCAGCAGCGCGCGCGCCGTCAGGCCGATCAGATAGCCGGCTGCCAGCATCAAAAGCAGTTTCAATAAAAACGGATTCGACATTTTTTTCACTCCCTTAATGTAATGACCTTATTTTTAAGTCCTTAATAAGCATAACGCTGTTTGTATTGCAGGCCGTTTGAAAGCGTTCAGACGGCCTCGTTTTATTCTGCCGCTACGGGCGGCTCGGGCGCACCGGCGGGCTGTTTGTAGCGGTTGTAGGCGAAGAGATATTGCTGCGGGAAGCGGCGTATCCAGTATTCGGTGTTTTCGTTGATGATGCGGGCGTCGTGTGCCTTGTCGCCGTTGAGCGTGCCGCGCAGGGGTTCGATGTGGAGGACAAAGCCCTGCCCGTTGGGCAGGCGCTCGCCGCAGAAGAAAAAGGCGGCGACGTTTTTCACCTGCGCGAGCTTGCCGGCAAGGGTCATGGTGTAGGCGGGGCGGCCGAAGAAGGGCGCCCAAACGCCGTCGCCGCCCTCTTCCGGCGCGGGAACGTGGTCGGGCAGGACGATGGCCGCTTCGCCCGCGCGCAGGGTTTTGATGATTTGTTTGACGCCCTGGATATTGGTGGGCGCGGTTTTACCTTTGCCGCGCACGCGCCCCGCCTGCATCACGGCGTCGAAAGCTTTGATTTTCGGCGGTTTGTACATGGCGGTCAGCGGAAAGGGCAGACGCTGGCTGATGTAGCGTCCGGCCAGATCGTAGCTGCCCAGATGCGGTGTGATGAAAAGCAGGCCGCGCCCTTCGGCCAATGCCTGTCCGACGTGTTCCCAGCCGTGCACCGCTTTGAAGAGGGCTTCGATTTCTTCAGGCCGTCTGAAAAAGGCGACGGGCAGCTCCAAGCCGCCTTTGGCGGTTTCACGCAGAATGGTTTTGACGGCTGCGTCGCCACTCGGTAAATCGGCGGTTTGCAGGTTGGCGCGGATGCGGTCGCGGTCTTCGCGCAGGATGTAAAAGGCAAGGCCGCCCCAGAAGTGGGCGATGCGGTGCAGGACTTTGAGCGGCAGGGCGGCAAAGAGGCGGAAAAGGAAGAAAACGAGGCTTTGCATGGCGTTGGGGCAGGTTGGTTCAGCCGCGATTGTATAGTGAGTCAAAATAAAAAATCTACGGCCTTGCCGCGCCCGAATGCGCCCGTCAGGCAGCAGGAGGCCGTCTGAAAGCGCATCTTCAACGGAGTGAAAAGCGGTTTCAGAGGCCTTTCTCCTGCGCTAATTAAGCAAGGATGCCGCTTTCGTTCAACACAAACAGCACGGCGAAGCCGACCAGATACACCAGCCCGACCACGGCCAGCGCGTTCATGGCGGGGGTGAGCCTGTGTTTTTTGTCGCCGCGCACCAGGCGGTAGTTGAGCCAGGCGAAAACGGGGGCGGCGAGGAAGGCGGAAATCATGGCGAATTTCAAAAGTTCGGCCAGCGCGCTGTCGAACCACAAAATCAGGGCGAGGCCGGAGAAGGACACCCAGCCTATCCAGGCCAGAAGTTCGCGCGTACGGAAGGTTTCGCGGCCGCGCACGAGACGCACGGATTCGGCCACGGCGCGGGCATAGCCGTCGATGACGGTAATCGTTGTGCCGAACATGCAGGCGAAGGCGATAAAGCCCACCAGCGGCCGTGACCACGCGCCGATGGTGCCGGTGTACATATTGATAAGCTGGCCGACGTATTTGCCGCCCGCCATCTGCACCGCCTCGCCGTTGCCGTATTGCACGAATGCGCCCAGCGCGAGGAAAACGACGGCAAGCACCGCGCTGGTGATGTAGCCGACGTTGAAATCGAACATGCCGTCGCGGTAGCTGGCGGGGTCGCTTTTCTGCTTGGCCGTCACCCACAGCGAATTGATGGCGGAAATTTCAATCGGCGCGGGCATCCAGCCCATCAGGGCGATGATGAAGCCGAGTCCCGCCAGCGTCCACGGCGAGGGTTCGACAAAGTCGGGCTTCATCTGCATACCCTTCGAGGCGGCGATGGCGGCGGCGGCCACGGTGGTGATGCTGAGGCTGACCACAATGATTTTCGACAGATTGTCCAAAGCCTTATAGCGGCCGGTGAGCAGAATCAGCACGCATGAGCCGACCACAACCACCGACAACACGCCGACGGAAAACGGCAGCGAAGGCACGGCCATTTTGACGATGGCGGCAGTCAGCAGCGCCACCGCGCCCGTGCTGATGGTGGACGACAAAAAGCACATCACAAGAAACACCCACAAATAGGCGCGGCTTTTCTCGGCGTAGCCCTCAATCAGGCTCTTGCCGCTGTCGAGCGTGTAATGGGCGCTGAAACGGAAGAAAGGATATTTGAACAGATTGGTCAGCACGATAATCAGCGCCAGCTGCCAGCCGTAGAGCGCGCCCGCCTGCGTCGAGGCGATGAGGTGCGAACCGCCGATGGCGGCCGAAGCCATCAGAATGCCCGGCCCCAGCGCGCGCAGGCGGGTTTGCCAGGTGGAAACTGCGGGTGTGTTTGGTGTGTTTTCAGACATGTTTTTTCCGCCTTTTCAGACGGCCTCTGTAATCTCAAACGGCGGCAGTTTAACGCAAAGCCGCACAAGGTAAAATTTTCGGTTTTGAAATTTTATACTGCACAAGATGAAGAAAATTTGTCTGCGCTGCGTTTGAAATGCGAAAACGGCAGAAAATAGCAAAACGCCTGCGGGCGCGGGAACAAGCGTGCTTTCGCCGCCGGACGTTTCAGACGGCCTTTTTACCCATTCTCAAACCACGTGCGTACCTGCGGCACACACCCTACTCATGGGAAAAAAGGCCGTCTGAAAGCGCAGTTTCAACGAAGTTAAAAACAGCGGCGCAAAGAAAAGGCCGTTCCCGCCTACGCTGGAACGGCCTTTTCTTTTGCTTATTCTTCGGGCAACGCGGCGGAACCCATGCGGCGCAGGATGATGTTGGTTTTGCTGCGCAGGCGTTTGCTTTGCGGGTGGTCGGCGTAGTACAGCGGGGCGGGGACGCGGGCGGCGAGGGCGGCGGCCTGCTGTTTGCTGAGATTGGCGGCGGGTTTGCCGTAGAACTTTTGTGCGGCGGCTTCCGCGCCGTAGACGCCGTAGTCCCATTCGATGATGTTGAGGTAGAGCTCGAAGATGCGGTCTTTGTCGGTGGTGGCTTCGAGCATGGCGGTGATGGCGGCTTCTTCGCCTTTGCGGATGTAGCTCTGCCATTCGCTCAAAAACAGGTTTTTCGCCAGCTGCTGGCTGATGGTGGAGCCGCCGCCTTTGATTCTGCCGCTTTTTTCGTTGCGTTTGATGGCGTTGCGGATGCCGTTCCAGTCGAAGCCGCCGTGTTCGGCGAAGGCGGCGTCTTCGGAGGCGATAAGGGCTTTTTTCAGGTTGGCGGAGATGTCGGGGTAGGCGCGCCAGCGGTAGTCGAGGGGGATGTCGCGCCCTTCGCGGCGGAACTCGGCCATGCGGGCGGTCATGAAGGCGCTGTGGTGCGGGGCGACGGCGCGGAAGGTAAGGATGCTGCCGTAGACATAGGCGTTAAAGAGGATGAAGAGGGCAAAAGGCAGGGCAAGTATCCATTTGAGCATTTTCAGACGGCCTTTCGCAATGCGGCGATAACGGGGGCGGTGTCGGGGGCGAAGCCGCGCCAGAGGCGGTAGGACTCGGCGGCCTGGCAGACGAGCATGCCGAGGCCGTCGGCGGTTTGTGCCGCGCCATTTTTTGCTGCAGCCGTCTGAAAGGCGGTGGCGGTGTCGGCATAGGCCATGTCGTAGGCGAGGGCGCAGTTTTGGAAGACGGCGGCGGGGATGTCGGGGGTTTGGCCGGAGAGGCTGCCCGATGTGCCGTTGACGATGATGTCGAAGCCGCTTTTCAGACGGCCTGTTTCCACGGCGGCGATGCCGAACTGCCGCGCGAGGGCTTCGGCTTTGGCGTGGGTGCGGTTGGCAATCGCGAGTTCTGCGGGGTTTTCGCCCAGCAGGGGTTGCAGTACGCCGCGCACGGCGCCGCCCGCGCCGAGGACGAGGATGCGTTTGCCGGAAAGGGAAATGCCGAGGTTGCGCGTGATGTCGCAGACGAGACCGAGGCCGTCGGTGTTGTCGGCGCGGATAAGGCCGTCTGAAAGGGGGATGAGGGTATTGGCCGCACCGGCGGCGGCGGCGCGTTCGGACTGTTCGTGCGCCAGTGCGAGGGCTTGGGTTTTGAACGGCAGGGTAACGTTGGCGCCCGCGCCGCCTGCGGCGAAAAACGCGGCGATGTCGCGGGCGAAGGTGTCGGGCTGCGACAGGCGGCGCTCGTAAACGATTTGCACGCCTTCCTGCGCGGCAAACATTTGGTGGATGGGCGGCGATTTGCTGTGGGCGACCGGGTTGCCGAACACGGCGTAGAGCGGGGTTTGCGTCATGGGTTTTCCTTTCAGAAACGTCATTCCCGCGTTTATGCCCCGAAGGGGTATAGGCGGGAACGGCCTTTTCAGACGGCCTGATTGTTGCGGTAAATCTTTTTGTCCACCAGATACACCAGCAGCAGCACCGGCAGGCCGAGCAGGGCGGTGAAGAGGAAGAAGCCGGGGTAGCCTATGCTTTCCACCATCGTGCCCGAGTAGCCGCCCAGCGTTTTCGGCAGCAGGGTCATCAGCGAACTCAAAATGGCGTATTGCACGGCGGTGAAGCGGATATTGGTGAGCACCGACAAAAAGGCGACGAACACCGCGCCTGCCAGCCCCGAGGCAAGATTGTCGCTGCCGACGGCCAGATACATCAGCGTCAGATCGCGGCCTTGGTAGGCCAGGGCGACAAAGAGCAGGTTGGTGGCCGCCGCCAGCACCGCGCCCAGCATCATCATTTTCATCAGCGAATAACGCTGCGACAGCACGCCGCCGACAAAACCGCCCGCAATCGCCATCAGCACGCCGAAGGTCTTCACCGCCCAGGCGATTTCCTCTTTGCTGAAGCCCAAGTCCTGATAGAAAACATTGGAAATCACGCCCGCCACGATGTCGGAAATGCGGTAAAGGCCGATTAAGGCCAAGAGCAGCAGGGCGGAGCGGCCGTAGCGGCGGAAAAAATCGGTGACGGGCGACACCCAGGTCTGCACGGCCAAAGCGGCGGGCGCGACTTTCGCCGTCACCAGCAGCGCACCCGCCGCCGCCGCCGAGGCCAACGCCGCGGCCAGCCGCAGCGTCTCCCACGCCAGGCCCGACAAAGCGCCGTCCGCCTTCGGCAGCAGGCCGCCGACCCAAACGAAGGCGGCGACAAAAGCCGACACCGCGCCCAAAAACAGCAGCACCAGCCGCAGATGGTCGAGCGGCGGGCAAGGTGCTTCCGAGGCCGCCGCCGCTTCCGGCTCGCGCATCAGCAGCGTCGTCAGCACACCCGCCGCCATTACCGCCGCCATCGCCAGATAAGTCTGCCGCCACGCCTCATAAGAATAATGTTCTGCCGCCGAGCCCAGTTTCGCCGCCAGAAACAACGCCCCCGCCCCCGACACCACCATGCCGATGCGGTAGCCCGCGCTATACGTTGCCGACATCACCGACTGCATCGCCGCATCGCCCGCCGCCGCCTCGATGCGGTAGGCGTCGATAACGATGTCCTGCGTCGCCGAAGAAAAACCCAGCAGCACCGCCGCGGCCGCCATCAGCCGCAGAGCCTGCGGATCGGCGGGGTCGACCATCGCCATCGCCGCCGCCGCCGACACCACGCCCGCCTGCGCCAGCAGCAGCCACGAGCGACGCCGCCCCAGCATTTTGTGCAAAAACGGCAGCGGCAGGGAATTGACCAGCGGCGCCCAGACGAATTTGAAGGAATAGGCCAGCGCCGCCCAGCTGAACATCGTCACCGTATCCCGCGCCACGCCCGCTTCGCGCAGCCACAGCGACAGGCTGGAAAAAATCAGCAAAATGGGCATGCCGGCAGAAATACCGAGGAAAAACAGGATAATGGAGCGGTAATCGGCGTAGGCGGCAAAGGCGGAACGCCGGCCGGAAGAAGGTTTGTTCATGGGAAATACGGGCGCGGGCAAAAGCGGCATTGTAGCAAAAAGGCCGTCTGAACGTTTTTCAGACGGCCTCTGCGCTCGGCGGACACCGGATTCCCAAATATTCCGTTGTAAAATGCGCGCCCCGAAAGCAATCAACAATCAATAAGGAAAACATCATGCGCGACACAGAAAACTATTACGGCTACGGCGGCTACGGCAGCGACTACGATAACGGCGTGCCCTATCTGCTCGATGCCCCTTCGTGGCGGCCGATAGGCGACATTGCAGTATGGCTCAAACACACGCTGCTGCTGGTCGGCGGCAGGCTGCCCCAGTGGATTTTGGCGATACTGCTGATGCTGGTCAGCATTGTGGTCATGGCATGGGGATCGTTTTTTGCGATGGCCGCGCTGGATATACAAACGGCAGCAGCGCAGCATAAATGGTGGGCTTATGTGCTGTCGTTTGCGGTTCTTTTATTTGTACAGATGCTGCCCCTGCTTTTTGCCGCCGGATTCGTCTCGATAGCGGCGGGGGTGTCGGAAGAGCGCTCGTTTGTGTTCGGCCGCCTGTTCAGCGGCTTTGGCGAACGGAAATGGACACTGGTGAGGCTGTATCTGTTTTGGTTCTTGGCAGCGACGGCCTATTTGATGGCAATGGCAAATCTGAAAAATCCCGTCGAGAGCAGGATTTTTTGGGCACTTTTCGGCATCGTCCCCCTGTTTTTCCTGTGCAACTGGATGTCGCTGCCGCTGATTATGCTGCAAGGCGTGCCCGCCGCCAAAGCCATGTGGATGAGTCTGACAGGCAGCCTGAAAAATATTGCCCAGCTGGGCGTCTTTCTGTTGATAACGCTCGTGCTGGGATATGGCGCAGTGACATTGTTGCTGTTCAAAACCGCCAAAATGGCAGTCGAACACAACAACCTGATATTTGTGGTCAGCCTGCTGCTGTTTTATGCAGTCGTGTTTCCGCTGCTTCCCGTTATCAGCTACGTCTCCTACCGCAACATCTGGACGACCAGCCCGCTGAAATAAGCATCCCGCAGCGAAAGGCCGTCTGAAAACCGTGTTTGCGGTTTTCAGACGGCCTCCTTGTTATAATCCGCCGCCAAGCAACCCAAGAAAGCCCAGCCATGCAATTCTCCCGATTCGGCCAAAAATTCACCCGCCAAAGCGGCATCCTGCAACTGATGGACGACCTCGGCCGCGCCCTGTCTGAAGGCAAACCCGTCAATATGCTCGGCGGCGGCAACCCCGCCCACATTCCCGCCGTGCAGCAGGCCTTTGCCGACACCCTGCGCCAAATCGCCGACAACGGCGCCGCCATCGAAAGCCTCGCCAACTACTCCACCCCCCAAGGCGACGCCCGCCTGATCGCCGCCCTCGCCGCCTACTTCCGCCGCCAATACGGCTGGGACGTTACCGAACAAAACATCGCGCTCACCAACGGCTCGCAAAACGCCTTCTTCTATCTATTCAACCTGTTCGGTGGCAAATTCGACGACGGCAGCGACAAATCCATCCTGCTGCCCTTCGCCCCCGAATACATCGGCTACGCCGACGCCCACATCGACGCCCCCCGCTTCATCTCCGTCCCGCCGCAAATCGAACGCACCCGATACCAAGGGCAAGACGGCTTCTTCAAATACCGCGTCGACTTCCCCGCCCTCGAAAACCTGCCCGAGCTGCAAAACGGCCAAATCGGCGCCATCTGCTGCTCCCGCCCCACCAACCCCAGCGGCAACGTCCTCACCGACGACGAAATGGCACGCCTCGACGCCCTTGCCCGCGCCCACCACATCCCACTCATCATCGACAACGCCTACGGCCTGCCCTTTCCCGACATCATCCACGTCCCCGCCCGCCTTACCTGGCACGACAACATCATCCTCTGTTTCAGCCTGTCCAAAACCGGCCTACCCGGCGTGCGCACCGGCATCGTCGTCGCCGCCCCCGAAGTTATCCGCGCAATCGGCAGCCTGAACGCCATCACCAACCTCGCCCCCACCCGCTTCGGTGCCGCCATCGCCGCCCCCCTAATCGAAAGCGGCAAACTGCAACAGCTCTCCGCCGACGAAATCCAACCCTTCTACCAAAAACAGGCCGATCTCGCCGTCTCCATTCTCAAAAAACACTTTTCAGGCAACCTGAAAGAGCGCCTGCTTATCCACCAACCCGAAGGCGCCATCTTCCTCTGGCTCAACTTCCCAGGCCTGCCCGTCCCCGCGCAAACCCTCTACCAGCGCCTCAAAGCACGTGGCACCCTTATCATCCCCGGCGAGCCCTTCTTCATCGGCTTCGATACCGCAAACTACCCCCACGCCCGCGAATGCATCCGCATCAGCATCGCCCAAAACGAAGCAACGCTGGAACAAGGCATCGCCGCCATCGCCGAAGAAGTGAAACGCGCGTTTGCCGAAGCCTAAACCGCTCAGAGGCCGTCTGAAAACCCGTCAAACCGGTTTTCAGACGGCATCCCACCCAACCGAAAGGACAGCACCATGAACTTCCAAAACCTGCTCAACCAAGTACTCGACGGCGTACAAAAAACCGCCGGCGACAAAAACCTGCTCGGCAAAATCGGCGGCGGCACGGCCGCAGTCGGCCTCGCCTCCATGCTGCTGGGCAAAAAAACCCGCAAAAACCTGCTGAAAACCGGCTCGTCCGCCGCCCTCGGCGCACTGGCCTACCACGCCTACCAAAGCTGGCAGCAAAGCCGCAACACCGAAACCCCGCCCGCGCAAAACGCCTTCGCGCCGCAGGGCACGCAAAGCGAAGACAGCGGCCGCCTCATCCTCAAAACCATGATTGCCGCCGCCGCGGCCGACGGCAGCATAGACGAAACCGAACGCAGCCTGATCGAACAGGAAAGCGGCAGCAGCGAAGAGAGCCAATGGCTGCTGGCCGAAACCCGCAACCCCGCCGCCGCCGCCGAACTGGCTGCCCTGGCAGGCGGCGACACCGCCGCCGCAGCCGAAGCCTACCTTGCCGCCCGCATGGTGTGCGGCGAACTCTCGCGCAAAGAAATCGTCTTCCTCTCGCAACTGGCCGACGCCTTCCGCCTCGACCCGCAACTGGTCGAACAGCTCGAAAGACAGGCCGGGTTTTAAACCAATCGAAACAAAAGGCCGTCTGAAAACGTCTGCCCATTTCGGGATGCGACGTTTTCAGACGGCCTTCCCCGCCGCCAAGCAGATGCGGCAACGCATTCAGACGGCCTGCGCCGCCGCGTCCGCCCAAACACAGCAGCGGAAAAATTCAGGCCGTCTGAAACAAGGGCGCGGCACGCGCGCAGCTTTCAGACGGCCTGACGGATTACGGCTTCGCATAAGCCGTTTTCAGGCGGCCTTTGTGCACCCGTCCACCCATTCGCGCCGCGGATACTCCCAATCGTCGCTTTTCAGCACGAAGCCTTGGATTTCGTCGGGATAACGGCGGACGGTTTCGGCGAGGACGGCGCGGTAGAACCGCAGGGAGAAGGCGGTTGCCGCCGATCCCTCGGGCATAAAGCCGACGACCTGCCACAGACGGCCGTCTGAAACAACCTGCCAGTCCCTGTATTGCAGGGTAACGCTGCCGCGCCCGTATCGCAGGCATCTTTATCATCATCTTCGCTTTCGCCGCCATTCCCCATCTGCCTAGGGTGTGTTGACAATCAGCTTGCGAAGCGGTTTTTTGAGGAAAAATTCGCGCCTGCAAGGAAAAAAGCGCAGCAAGATTGGACATCTTGCGAGCATTTTTGACGCGGCAGGCGTGGATTTTTACCAAAAATACCGCCGCAAGGCTGATTGTCAACACGCCCTAGGCCGTCTGAAACCCGTTTTCAGGTTTTCAGACGGCCTCTGCCGCTGATGTAGGGTGTGCAGCGCAGCGACGCACGCGGTCTCGACTGACCGGCAAGCCATACGGATTCGTTGCACGGCATAGAATGCGTGCGCCGCCTCGGGCGACACGCCCCACGAAATCCCCGCCGACGTCATTCCCGCGCAGGCGGGAATCTTCTCCAAAATTCGAAAATTACTGAAGAAACAACTATCTGACAAGATTACCAAGATTCCTGCCTGTGCGTGGATGAGGTTTCTGAAAAGGCGGTTTTCTGCTTTTCAGACGGCCTCAATCCGCAATCCGCCGTTTCAAACCGACGGCGCGGCTTCTTTCACCGCCTGCAAAACGCAGGCGATGTCTTCGGGCAGCACGGCCAGGGTTTGGCGCACGGTTGCGGCGGGGATGTCGCGGTAGTATGCCTCGGCGATGCTGCCGGTAATGGCGGCGATGGTGTCGGAATCGCCGCCCAGCGACACGGCAAGGCGCACGGCGTGTTCGAAGTTTTCGCTCTCGAAAAACGCCGCCAGCGCGTCGGGCACGGTTTTCATGCAGCTTTCGTCGAAGGTGTTGGCCGCTCGGATGGCGTCGCAGCCCGCATCCGAAGCATAGCCGAAACGCTCGCGGATTTCGTGACGGATAAAGGCTTTGTCCCGCCCGCAGCGCGCCCAGAAAATCGCGGCGGCCACGGCCTGTGCGCCTTTGATGCCTTCGGGGTGGTTGTGGGTGACGGCGGCGGATTCGGCGGCATAGTGCAGCACCTCGTCCAGACTGCCGAACGCCCAGCCCACGGCGGACACGCGCATGGCCGAGCCGTTGCCCCAGCTGTTATAAGGCTGCGGCTCGGCCATGCCGATCCAGCGGCCGAACATGCCGCCGTAGCTGCCTTTTGGGTGCGGATAGCGACGGCACCAGTCTTGCAGAATCTGCGCCAAATTGCCGCCGAAGCCCTGCGCCACCCAGTCGGCCACGGCGGCGGTGCAGATGGTGTCGTCGGTGAAACTGCAATCGGGATGAATCAGTTCGAAATCGGTGCTGCGGCAGTTGTCAAACTCAAACCGCGAGCCGGCAATATCGCCGATGACTGCTCCTAACATAATGTTTCTCCTAGAAAATGATATAGTGAGTCAAAATAAAAAAGATACAAGGCAGCAAGCCGCAGACAGTACAAATAGTACGGCGAGGCGCAGCAACGCCGTAGATTTTTGTGTTGGCTCACTATAAAACGCGCTTTCAGACGGCCTTTGTCTCTACCAAAAAGCGCAGGGCGGCTTCGTAGCCGTACACGCCCAGCCCGGCAATCACGCCCAGCGCGATGTCGGACAGATAGGAGTGGTGGCGGAAGGCTTCGCGTTTGTACACATTGGAAATATGCACTTCGACAAAAGGCAGCGCAGTGCCGGCCAGTGCGTCGCGCAGGGCGACGCTGGTGTGGGTGTAGGCGCCGGCATTGACAATGGCGGCGGCCGCACCCTCTTCGCGCGCGCGGTGGATGCGGCCGACCAGCTCGCCTTCGCTGTTGCTCTGATAACAGGCAACGGCCACGCCGAGCTGTGCGCCGAGTGCGGCAATGTGTTTTTCGATATCGGCAAGTGTCGTGCTGCCGTATATCTGCGGCTCGCGCGTGCCGAGCAGGTTGAGGTTGGGGCCGTTGAGCAGGAGGACGGATTTCATGGCGGGTTTCCTTTGTGGCGGACGGTTTCAGACGGCCTTTTACAATCGAGGCCGTCTGAAAAGGGGAACAGGAACTTTTCAGACGGCCGCACACCGCTTGGGCGCGGATGCCGTCTGAAAAGCACTACGGAGCGGATGATACGGGCAAACGCACAAGCTGTCGCGCCGGGTTTGCAGACGGCGGGCACGCGGTTGCACCAACATTGGGAAAAACGTGAGTGCCTGCGGCACACGCCTTACGCGTTGGCCGACAGGTGGGAATACGGTTGCTGTACGGTGTTGTGAAAACGCCGTTTCAGTGCGGTTCGGGCTGGATGTTTTTATCAGGCATTCCACTCTGGCCTCAGTTTGAAAAAGGCCGTCTGAAACCCGGAATCGGGTTTCAGACGGCCTTTGAAGTCCAAACCTGTTTAGAACGACATTTTCAGGCTGCCGTAGAAGGCGCGGCCGGGTTCGTTGTAGGTTTGCGCGCTGGCGTTGTTGGCGCTGCGGTAGAGCTGTTTGTTGAACAGGTTGTTGATGCCGACGCGGGCATTGAGGTTTTTATTGAAACGGTAGCCTGCGTTGATGCCGACCAGGCCGTAGGGGCTGACGGTGTGGCTGGTCAGGTTTTCATAGCTGTCCTTGTTGTTTTCTTTGACGCCGCGCGATTCCTGTTTGCCGTAGTAGGTAACGTTGAGGGCGGCGTCGAATTTTTCGTTCGGCTGCCAGTTCAGGCTGCTGTTGACGGTGTATTTCGGAATCACCGACAGGGGGTTGCCTGTGTCTTTGTTCACCGATTTGCGCATATAGGTGAAGTTGGTCGTCCACTTCAAGGTGCTGTGCAGCGGCAGGGTGAGGTTGCCCTCGAAGCCTTCCACCAGTGCTTTTTTGGCGTTCGCCCAGCGGTAGAGGTAGTTGCCGAGGTTGCTCAGGGCAACGGGTTCGTCGCCGGCAACGATTTTGTTGCGGTAGTCGTTGTGGAAGTAGGCTGCCGATGCCAGATAGCCGTTGCGGGCAAACTCGAAGCCGATTTCCTTGTTCAGGCTGGTTTCGGGTTTCAGGTTTTCGTTGCCGATCAGGTAGCAGCGGATGGTGTTGGGGGTGCCGACTTTACAGCCTTGGCCGCGTGTGTAGAGGATGTAGTTGGGGTTGCTTTGGTACAGGTTGGGCGCTTTGTAGGCGCGGGCGATGCCGCCTTTGATGTTCCAGCCTTCGCCGATGCGCTGTACGAAGTTGAATGCGGGACTCCAGTTGCCGCCCGATTTGCTGTTGTGGTCGAAGCGCAGGGCGGAAATCAGCTTGGTGCTGCCGCCGTTGAGATCGATATGGTCTTCGACATAGAGGGCAAAGTTTTTCTGGCTGTTTCTGCCTGCACGGTTGGTACCCAATCCTGCAAAGACGTCGGTTTTGCCTTGGTCGGTAAAGCCTTGTGTCATTGAGCTTTGGTCGTCCAGTTGGTCGCGGATGTATTCCGTGCCGACGGTAACGACGTGCTCCGCACCCAGTTTGAAGGGGATATTGGCTTCGGCGGCAAAACGGCCGGTTTTCAGGGTGCTTTCGGTGAACTGTTTGGGCGATTGGTAACGGCCTTCGGGGCCGCCCATCAGACCTTCCACCAAATGTTCGTTTTCGGTGCGGTCGAACTGGGCGGTGACTTTGGTGTCGCCCCAGTTCCAGACGCCTTCGTGGACGAGCGCGCTGCTGGTACGTTTGAGGATGGCGGTTTCTTCGCCGTAGAGCGATTTGGTGAAATCGTCGGGGTTGTTGTTTTGGTTGTCGCCCGCGTAGATGTTGCCCTGGCGGCTGTACATGGTGTCCCAGGTCAGGGTTTGCTCGGGCGTGATGCGCCAGGCGAGACGGCTCGCGATGTCGCGGTTGCGCACGCCGTCGCGGCCTGCGCCGAGTGTTTCGGTGCGTACCAGGCGTCCGCCGCGGTTGACGTAGCTGACGACGGTCGGGTTGATGTCTGCCGCGTCGGCATCGGTTTTGTTGAGGCTGCCGTAGAGGCGGAAGCCGAGTTTGTCTTGGACAACGGGGCCGCTGACGTTAAAGCCGATGCGGTTGGTTTTGCCTTCTTTGCTGTCCTGCGGGCGGTTGGTAAACAGGTTGAGCGAGCCGTGCCATTCGTTGCTGACTTTTTTGGTAACGATGTTTACCACGCCGCCGGCCGCGCCCGAGCCGTAGCGGGCGGCGGCGGGGCCGCGCAATACGCTGATGGATTCGATTTCTTCGGGCGGCACCCAGTTGCTGTCGCCGCGCGTGTTGCGCTCGCCGCGCCAGCTGTAGCGTTCGGCGTTGCGCGAGGTGACGGGGCGGCCGTCGATCAGAATCAGCGTGTTTTCCGGCCCCATGCCGCGGATGTCGATCTGGCGTTTGTTGCCGCGCTCGCCCGAGGCGGTATTGCCGGTGAGGTTGACACCGGGCATGGTGCGCACGATGTCGGAGATGTCGTTTACCGCAGGGCGGATTTCCAAGTCTTTGGCGGTGATGCGCGACACGCCCAGCGACTGTTGGAGCTGGCGCTGGGCGCTGACATAGACGGTTTCCAGTTCTCCGCCTTCGTCGGCTGCGGTGTCGGCCTGCGCAAAAGCGGCAGCAAGCGCCAGCGGCAGCACGGCCAGGGCGGAACGGGGGAAGGGGTTGCGTTTCATCGGGTCTCCTTGAAATTATGTAAAGCAAAATTTACAAAGCCGGAATATAAAGGACGGTTGCGCCGCTGCCAACCAAAACAGGAACAAATCACATTATTTTTCCCCGCTGTCGGCAGAATGCAACAAGGCCGTCTGAAACGGCATACGCGGGAAAACGCCCGCGCCGCGCCATGGCAAACGGATTATTTGCTATACTCCGCGCTCTGCAAACGACACACTCTATGGAAAACACCGTCATGAACATCCGATCCGCCGCCCTTGCTGCCGCCGCCCTGTTCGCGCTGGCCGCCTGCGACACCAAAGTCAGCAACCCGCAATCCGCCGACGCCGCGCCCGCTGCCGCTTCCGAAGCTGCGGCCGAGGCGCCCGCACCCGCCGTTTCGGCACAAACGCTTACCAGCCGCGACGGCGCGGTCAGCATTTCCGTTACCGGCAATTTCCAAGACCAAAGCGGCAACGCCGGGCTGCTGCCCGAAGGCACCAGCGCCGAAGAAGTGACGCTGCTGCAACGCGACGAAGACGCCGACATCACGCTCTCCGTTATCGATTTGGGCAAACCCGCCAAACCCGCCAAAGAATACTATGCCGGCCTGAAAAGCGCCTTGCAGGCGGCAGAACTGGCCGACCTGAAAGCGGGCGCGGCCACCGAAAACCGCATGGACTATTCCTTCACGCAGGCTGACGGCAGCAGCGAAAACTGCATCGCTATCTACCATCCCGAAAATCTCTACACCGTCTGCGCCAACAGCGCCACCGCGGGCAACGCCCGTCTGGCCGAAGCGCTCAAAGACGTGAAGCTGCTGAAAAAGGCCATGTAAGGCCGTCTGAAACGCCAAAAGGCCGTCTGAAAAGTTTTCAGACGGCCTTTTTGTCTTTGCGTACGGATGCGGGTTCTTACAAAAAGCCGATAATCAGCGACGTCATGGACAGCGATTTGCCGACGATTTCGTCGTTGAAAAATTCCAGCGGCTCTTTTTCGCCGCGCAGGGCGAGGGCGTAGAGCAAGGGATAGAAGCAGCGGCGGTCGTGCAGCGCCTGACGGATGGCGACGGGGTAGTTTTCCTCGTCGAGCAGGCGGTCGTAACGGCGGCCGTTTGCCCATTTGTTAATCAGCTCGCGCGCCAGATCCGCCCACGGATAGGCGTTGCCCGGGCGGTCGGGATGCTGCCAGTCCTGCAACTGCGGATTGGAAACGGTGTGGCCGGTGGCAACGACAAGCACGCCTTCTTTGCGCAGCGGCGCGAGTTTGCCGGCCAAATCGAAATGCCCCTGCGCGTTCAGGCGGCGGTCGAGGCTGAGCTGGACGACGGGGACGGAAGCGTCGGGAATCAGGCGTTTGAGCACCGTCCATGCGCCGTGGTCGATGCCGCGCTGCGCGTCGGCCTCCGCTCCCAGCAGGGCGCAGACGCGCTCCGCCAACTCGGGACTGCCTGCGGCGGGGTAACGGATTTCGTGCAGCTCGGGCGGGAAACCCGAAAAATCGTGCAGGGTGGGCGGCTCGGCGGCGGCGGTGACGCGGCTGCCTTCCGTCACCCATTGCGAAGAAACGCACAGCACGGCGCGGATTTCGCCGTCGAACTCGTCGAGCAGCTCGTCGCCGTAGTTTTGCCACTCTTCCGTGTAGGCGTTGTCGCGCACGGCATTGAGCGGGCTGCCGTGGGCAACGAAGAGTACGGGCAGTTTCATAACATTCTCCTGTGCGAAGGGGCGCAGATGATAGGCCGCGGCGGCGGTTTGGGCAAGCGCGCGCTTTCAGACGGCCTGCCGCAGCCTGTATAGTGAGTCAAAATAAAAAAGATACAAGGCAGCAAGCCGCAGACAGTACAGGTAGTACGGGGCAGGTTTGCTTGGCATTTTTAATGCCTTAGCAAACCGCCCTCTTCGAGCTAAGGCGCAGCAACGCCGTAGATTTTTTATTTTGGCTCACTATACAATGTCGCGTTTTCCGACTGACGGCACACACGAAAGACCCCATGAAAGCGATGATACTGGCCGCCGGGCGCGGCGAAAGAATGCGCCCGCTTACCGACACCACGCCCAAGCCCCTGTTGCAGGTCGGGCGCGAGCCCCTTATCGGCTGGCACCTGCGCCGCCTCAAAGCCGCGGGCATCGAAGAAATCGTGATTAACCATGCCTGGCTCGGCCGCCAAATCGAAGAGCGTTTGGGCAGCGGCGCGGAATACGGCGTCTCCATCGCCTACTCGCCCGAAGGCGGTCAGGGTTTGGAAACCGCGGGCGGCATCGCCACCGCCCTGCCGCTGCTGGGGAACGAACCGTTTTTGGTCGTCAACGGCGACGTGTTCACCGACATCGACTTCGCCGCCGCCGTGCACCAGGCCGAAACCCTGCTTTCAGACGGCCTCGCCCACCTCTGGCTCACCGCCAACCCGCCGCACCATCCCGAAGGCGATTTCGTCCTGCGACAAGACGGGCGCGTGCACAGCGAAGGCGAAGGCGTGCGTCTGACCTTCAGCGGCTGCGGCCTCTACCGCCCCGAACTCTTCGCCGCCACGCCGCCGCACCAGGCGGCCAAACTCGCGCCGCTGCTGCGCCTTGCCATGACGCAAAACCGCGTCGGCGGCACGCACCATACGGGATTGTGGCTCGACGTCGGCACACAGGAGCGGCTGGAAGAAGCGCGGCGTCTGGCGGCAGATTGCCAAATATAAGCCGCCGTCGGTGCGGATTAAACGGACAGAGGCCGTCTGAAAACCCCCGAACGGGGTTTCAGACGGCCTCCTGCCTTTTACGCCCCGTCCGTAAAGGGTTTCGTTTCGCGGACACTCCATCCGCCGATACGGTTTCGCTGCTTCGTCCCAATTAACAGGACAAATGTCCTGCCGCATATTTTTGCAACGCGGGCAACGGCCAATCTTTTACCGCCTACGCCGCCGTCGGCGCACGAAAAACCGACAGAGGCCGCCTGAAAGCCCCCGAACGGGATTTCAGACGGCCTCCTGCCTTTTGCGCCCCGTCCGCAGGCGTTTTCGCGGCGCGGGTATTCCCGCCGCCAATACACCCGCCCGATGCGGAACGGCATGGGTCGACAAACGCCGCCGCCCGTTCCCCGCCCCGTTTTCAGACGGCCTGCTCTCTGCGGCCGCCCGCCTTTCTGCTACACTCCGCGCTCTTTCACGGAGGGCGCGCGATGCGTTTTGTTTTTTCGCTGCCGGTTTGGGCGGTGCTGGCAGACATGATTTACACCTTTATATTGAACGTGATGCAGAGCGTGGCGCTGGGGCAGCGCAAAACCGCACCCGCCGACGGCCTGCCCGTGTCGCCCGAAATCGCTTTCAACGGCTTGCAGGTGCTGGCCAACGGCGGCATGGTGCTGGTGGTCGGCTTCGGCCTGTTGGTGCTGCTGCGGCTCAACCGTACCGTACCGCGCGGCGAGGCCGTGCCCGTCGGCGTGTTTTCCACGCTGGGGCTGCTGGCCGTGCTGGCGTTTTCGCTGACTTCGGTGTGGCAGTGGGGTTGGGCGCTGTTGCGGCTGGCGGGCGGCGAACCTGCGGTGTCGGCAGCCAACCCGCGCTACCTCGCCGTGGCCGCCTGCCTGCCCTTTGTCGCGCTGCTGTGCCTGTGGCGGCTGGCGGGCTGGTACCGCATCACCAAACGGCACGCGGCCGCCGACAGATTGGAGGATATCGGTCAGGACGGTGTTTGACCCGCCGCGCCGCCAAGCATGAGGCCGTCTGAAAGCGAAGCTTCAACGAAGCGAAAAGGCTTTTTTCAGACGGCCTTTATGCTTTCAGACGGCCTCAATGCTTTGTGCGGCGGCAAGTCTAACGCGCTTCCTGCCTGCGTATCAGCCACACCGCCCAAACGGCGAAGATCAGGGTGGGCAGCACGGCGGCGATAAAGGGCGGGATGCCGTAGAGCTGGCTGGTGAAGCCGAACAGGCGGCCGGCGAAGTGGAAGGCGAGGCCGAGGCAGATGCCGCCGAAGAGTTTGAGCCCCATATTGCCGTGGCGCGTCGATTGCGGGGTGAAGGCGAGTGCGACAAGCGCCATGACGACGGTGGCGACGGGGTACATGAGTTTGCGCCACCATTCGATGCGGTAGAGGTCGGTTTTCTGGCGGTTGTCTTCGAGGTGGGCGATGTAGGCGGTCAGCGCGGTGACGGACATTTGGTTGGGGCTGACGAGGAGGACGTCGAGCAGGCCGCTGCGGATGTCGGCCTGCCAGTTTTCGCTGTCGTGCCGCTCGGTGCGCACGCGCTCTTTTTCGAGGATGCTGCGACGGACGTTCTGCAGATGCCATGTGCCGTCGGCGGCAACTGTGGCGGCGTCGGCCTGCCAGCTTTCGGCCAGTTGGAAGGCGTCGTTGAGGCGGAAGGCTTTGATGCCGCGCAGGCTTTGGTCGGGCAGCATTTCGCGCACGTTGACGATGGTGCTTTTTTCTTTAATCCACAGGCCTTCGGCGCCGGTGCTGATGCGGCCGTTTTTGGCGGTGGTTTTCAGGTTTTCGGCGTAGCGGTTGGCGGCAGGCGCGGCCCATTCGCCGAGAACGGCGGTGCCGCAGGCGAAAATCAGGCCGAAGGCAAGGAGGATGGAGATGAGTCCGGCGGTGCTCATGCCGCTGGTTTTGATCACGGTGAGCTCGCTGTTGGCGGCGAGGCGGCTGAGGGCGATGAGGCCGCCGATTAAGACGGCCAGCGGCATCATCTGATAGGCGTGGTCGGGAATTTGCAGCAGGACGTACTGCATCATTTTGACGCCGTTGTAGCTGCCTTCGCCGATGTCGCCCACTTCGCCGACGATGTCGAAAAAGCTGTAGAGGGTAAGCAGGGCAAACATGGCATAAAGGCTGGCGCCGGCAAGCTGCCTGACGAGATAGCGGGCGATGAGTTTCATGGTTTGCTGCCTTTCAGGGCGGCTTTGAGCGCTTGGCCGAAGGGCTGCGCAGGCATGGAGCGGATGCGCAGCAACAGGAGGGCGGCGGCCAGCATGGCAAGATGCGGCGGCAGGAGTCCCGCCCAAAAGCCGATTTTGCCGTTTTCGATGGCGTTGCGCAGGAAGGTGAGGCCGTTTTGGTAAATCAGGAAAAAGCCGATGGCAAACAGGATGTTGTAGGTATGGCCGGTGCGTGGGTTGTAATAGGAGAGCGGCACGGCAAGCACGGCGAGGATGAGCGCGGCCAGCGGCAGGCTGACGCGCCACATCAGTTCGGCGCGGTATTGCGGGTTGTCGCTGCCGATAAGGCGGGCGGTGGGAATGGTGCGGCGGTGGTCGATGGGGTTGATGATTTTCGGCGTGGTGCTGATGACGAGGCTGAGGCGCTCGAAGCCGACGCGGTTGTAATCGGCTTCGCCGGGGATGCCGCTGTAACGGTAACCCTGCGTCAGTTCGAGCGTGCGTTTGTGGTCGTTGAGGGCGAAGCGGCCTTCTTTGGCGAAGACGACGTTTTCCCGTCCTTTACTATCCTGCTCGCGCAGAAAGAGGTTTTTCATCACGCCCGATTCGGTGTTGAAGGTTTCGACGAAATACACGCGGCCGTTGCGTTTGCCCAGCGTGCGGAACTCGCCCTCTTCCACCAGCGACAGTTCCTGCTTCTGCTTCAAAAGTTCGGCAAACTCGCGGCTGCGCAGTTCCGCCCACGGCAAAACGGAAAGCTGCATCACGGCAATCAGCACGGCAAAGGGCAGGGCGAAGGCAAGCACGGGACGCAGCCACTGTTTCAGCGACAGGCCGCAGGAGAGCCACACCGACATTTCGCTGTCGCGCCAAAAGCGCGTGAGCACGGCGAGGGTGGAAATATAGGCGGTGAGCACCAGCAGAAGCGGCGTCATGCCCAGCGTCCAGAAGCCGATCAGCGCGGCAACGGCGTCCACCGCCACGCGCCCGTCGGCGGCGCGGCCGAGCAGGTTCACGGCCTGCGTGGACACCAGCACCGCCAGCACCACGGCAAAAATGCCGACGGCGGCGAAGGTGAGTTCTTTAATGAAGTTTTGGCGGTAAATCATAAACGCATTATCGGCAAAGGCCGTCTGAAAAGGCGCGGCGGCGGTTTCAGACGGCCTGTATGATGGAGTACAATCCTGCGGATTCTCACAGCAACCGACAGGAAATTAGGAAAATGGAATTTATCACAAAAGCCGAATCTTTGCAGCCGCAGGCCGCAGGCGCAGTGCTCTATATCGTGCCCGCAGGCATCACCGTCCGCACCGACGAAACCGCCGCCCTGCTGCTTGCTTCGCTGGAAAACGGCGACACCTTCGCCACCGCGCAAACCGTGTCCGAAGGCAAACTGCGCGCCGTTGCCGTCTGCCGCCCTGCCGCCTTCGCCCGTGCCGAACTTGAAAAAGCCGCCGCCGAAGCCGCTGCCTGGGCACAGAAGCAGGAAAGCGTTGCCGTCGACTTGTCCGCACTGGATGCCGCCGAAGCCGCGTCGGCCGCCGAAACGTTCGCCCTCGCCATCGGCGCGGCGGTTTACCGTTTCGACCGCTTCAAAAAAGAAGCCAAACCCGCCAAGCTGCAAAGCGCCGCTTTTTACGCGCCCGAACACGCCGCCGCCGTTCAGACGGCCTTAGCCGCCGCCGAAGCCGCCCTCTACGGCATCAACCTGTGCAAAGACCTCGGCAATACCGCCCCCAATGTCTGCACCCCGCAATACCTCGCCGAAACTGCCAAAACCGAAGCCGAAAAATTCGGCGCCTCGGCCAAAATCCTCGATAAAGAATACATCCGCGAACACATGGGCGCGTTTTGGTCTGTCGCCAAAGGCAGCGTGCAAAACCCCTATCTGATCGAGATGCGCTGGATGGGCGCCTCCGACCCCGCCGCCGCGCCCGTCGTCCTCGTCGGCAAAGGCATCACCTTCGATTCAGGCGGCATCTCCCTCAAACCCGGCGAAGCAATGGACGAAATGAAATACGACATGTGCGGCGCGGCAAGCGTGATCGGCACATTCATTGCCGCCGCCAAAGCCAGGCTTCCCGTCAACCTGATTGCCGTCGTCCCCACCTGCGAAAATATGCCCGATGCCGGCGCGAGCAAACCCGGCGACATCGTCACCGCCATGAACGGCACCACCATCGAAATCCTCAACACCGACGCCGAAGGCCGCCTCATCCTCTGCGACGCCCTCACCTACGCCGCACAATTCGAGCCTGCCGCCGTGATCGACGTCGCCACCCTCACCGGCGCCTGCATCATCGCCCTCGGCCACACCGCCAGCGGCCTGCTGGCCAACAACCAGGAGTTGGCCGACCAACTCCTCGCCGCCGCCCGCGCCGCCAACGACAAAGCCTGGCAGCTCCCCCTGTTCCCCGAATACAAAGAACAGCTCAAATCCAACTTTGCCGACCTGCAAAACATTGGCGGCCGACCCGCCGGCACGATTACCGCCGCCGCCTTCCTGTCGCACTTCACCGAAACCTACCCGTGGGCACACCTCGACATCGCCGGCACCGCCTGGAAATCCGGCAAAGAAAAAGGCGCCACCGGCCGCCCCGTCCCCCTCCTGCTGGAATTCCTGCGCAACAGAGCGTAAACCCCTTCCGCAACACAAAAGGCCGTCTGAAAACCGCAAAGGTTTCAGACGGCCTTTTAATATTGGGTAGGGCGTACCGCACGGGGCAACGCCCCACTTGTAACCCAAAGGCCGTCTGAAAAACAAAATCTTTACAAAAAATCAAAAGCAGTTACAATGCCGATCTATACCGCTTGTCAAATAATCAAACCGTTTATATAAAGCAAAAAAAAAAAAAACAATTTCAAAACAATCGACTAATAAAAACATCAAAAACCCGTTTTTGCCACGACAAATCCTGTCGCAGCACCCGCGCATACTGTCGCCCATCCAAACACAGCGAACCGAAAACATGGCTTCACCCAGCAAAAACCAGCTCAAAATCGCCGAAAGACTGGCCGACATCCTCACCCGCCTCAACAACGGCGAAATCCTCGTTCCGCAGCAACTGGCCGCCAAATACGAAATCTCATTGCGCACCATCCAGCGCGACATCGGCCGCCTCTCCCACCTGCTCGACAAAAACAGCAAAGGCTACTTCATCGACAAAAACCGCCACGGCCACCTCGGCGCGGGCGAAATCGAACGCATCTGCCGCTTCGCCAGCATTCAAGACCTCTTCCCCGAACCCGACCGCAAATTCTTCCGCGAAGCCCTGCGCCAAAGCGTCACCGTCAAAGGCTTCCAATACGAAGACATCAAAGAGCGCCAAAACGAATTCGACCTCATCACCCAAGCCGTCGAACAGCGCAACATCCTCTCCTTCGCCTACGTCAAAACCGACGGCAGCATCAAAAACTACCGCCTCGAACCCTACCGCCTCGTCAACAAAAACGGCATCTGGTACCTCGCCGGCCTCGATTGCGGCAAACAGAAAACCTTCTGTTTCAGCCAAATCCGCAACCCGCAAAAAGAGCGCGACACCTTCCTGTTCGACGAAGACCTCTCCCGCCGCATCGAAGAGAGCGACAGCCTCTACCACGGCAACCACATCGGCGAAATCGTAGTCCGCATCGCCGCACGCGCCGCCCCCTACTTCACCCGCCGCGCCCTGCTGCCCAACCAGGAAACCGTGCGCAGCCTCGAAGACGGCAGCCTGCTTCTGGCCTGCAAAAACGTCAGCCCGATGGAAGTCGTGCCCATCGTCCAATACTGGATACCCCACGTCTCCATCGTCAGCCCCGCTGGTTTGCAGGAACAGATGGAACGCAAACTGCGCGCCTATCTCGACGGAAAGGATGAAAAATGGGAAAGATGATCGGCGAACTTCTTGAAATACTCCTACGGCTGATAGGCAACGCCATCTCCCATTCCGGCGGCTGGCTGCCCTATCTGCCCACATGGGCGGCGATATTGCTGGTTTTGGCCGCTTTCGCGCTCGGCCTGTTTTTTATGACCCGCAACAGGAAATAAACAAAAGGCCGTCTGAAAACCCTTTCAGACGGCCTCAGGAAAAGAAAACCATATATTGCAGCCGTAAAAGACCCCTACCGCTTTGCAACCCAAAGCTGCCCGCAACACCATACCGCCAAAACAAGCAAAAGGACAAGCCATGACCGAAACCCGAAAAATCGCCCTCGCCGACCTGAACGGACAACTGCCGCAACTGATCGAAAGCCGCAGCAGCTTCCAAATCTGGGACGTCGATTTGGACGCCCTGACCGACACCGTTCTCGCCGTCGAGGCCGAAATCGAAAAACAGCGGCTCACCTGCCGCATCTACACCCGTGGACGCCTGGCCGCCGCCGCAGTCGGCATTTTCCACGCAGGCGCAGGCATCGCCACAGCCGTCGGCATCGCCGCCCACAATATCGCCACCTACAACCCCGATTACGAAGTCTGCAAAGACTTGGCGAATAACCGGCTGATTGTGGAATTTAAGAAATAACCGTTTTTCGCGGCATCCGCCGCATTTCCGCCGCAAGGCTTTTATCTGAAACCAGTGTAGGAGAGTAAAACCATGTTTAATATTTTTGATGTTTTGGAAAACAGTGAAATTCAAGGTTTAAGCAAATCGCAACTTAGAGAATTAACCAACAGACTGCGAAGCACCAAAGTCAATGTTCTGCTGGTTGGCGGAACAGGTGTCGGCAAAAGCTCTACCATTAACGGGCTGTTCAAAGATAATCGTGCACCTGTCGGACAAGGCGCAGAACCCGAAACTGCCGAACTTAAAGCCTACAAATGGGACAACCTGATTATTTGGGACACTCCGGGATTTGGCGACTCTGCTGCTAATGACCGGCGTTATAAGGAGCAAATCGAGAAAAAACTGCATGAAAAGGATGAAAACGGCCAGCCGTTAATCGATATGGTGCTGCTGATATTGGACGGCGCCAGCCGCGACTTTAGCTCTGCCTACACCATTATCAAAGACGTTATCAGCCCGAATTTAGCCGAAGCAGATAAAAACCGCCTATTGGTTGCCATCAATAAAGCCGATATGGCCAACAGCGGGCGCGGATGGGACAGCGAAAACAACCGTCCCACTAAAAAATTGGAAACCATATTACAGGAAAAACTCGAATCCACCCGCAAACGGATTCAGGAAGATACCGGTTTGAATGCCGACATGATTTACTATGTGGCTGGTTTTAAAGACGGAGACGAAACACAACAGCCGTACAATATGGAAAAACTACTGAGCCATATCCTGACCCATCTGCCATTGAAAAAAAGGGCAATCGTCATGCAGGATGTAAATCAGGACGAGTCTGTTTTTCAAGATAATGACAAAGACTATCAAGATGAAATAAAAGAAAAAATTGAAGAATCTCTTTGGGAAAACATCAAATTGTTTGCAACGGATATGGGGCTTAAAATTATTGACTCCACCAAAGAGGTAGCAGAAAAAACTGTTGATTTTGCAAAAGATACAGTTGTTGCCGTACTTTCATCAAAAGAAGCTCGTGAAGCCGCTTTTAACTGGGCTATATCGCTGTTTAAAGAAAAAGCAAACAAAAATAACGAATAAAGGATCGAAACATGGCATATCGTGAAGACAAAGATCTAGAATTTCTTGCGGAAATGGAAAGCCGTGATTTGAATGATTTGGTGTACTGCCTAATCTACGATACCGATGGCAAAGAACGGATTACCGAAGAATTAAGCAAATCTGAATCCTACAAAAAATACGTTCCCGATCATCAGAAATACTGGCAGGAGATTGCTGCTGAAATCCAAACGTTTGGCGCAAACTCCTTTGCCACAATGGCACGCGGCGGAAAAGGCGTGCTTTATCGGGAAGTTTTGTCTGATGTGGCTGAAAAAATGAAAGTCAAATTTGACAAAAACGTATCAACTGCTGATTTGGAAAGTGCACTTTTAGAGAAAATCCTTGAGACTGGCGCCAGCAAACTCGATAGCAAAGATTTACAGAAATTAGCGAACAAAATCGGTATTTCTTCTGCCACTTCCCTGAGCAAAGAAGCATTGCTAGCGGCATTTATCACTGCTTTTCGTTCGGGCGGCATTCAATCTTACCAATTGGCATCAATCATTATTGATAGCGCATTGACTGCTATTCTTGGCAGAGGCTTGGCCGTTGCAGGCAGCTCTTTATTGGCTCGAACAGTATCTTTTCTTACCGGTCCAATTGGTTGGGCAATTATAGGGGCATGGACAGCGATTGATTTCGCAGGGCCGGCCTACCGTGTAACCATTCCTGCCGTATTAAATATTGCCTGGCTGCGTCGACAGGACGAATTAGAGAAAAAACATCTACTTACCGAATACCAACGTGAATTGGAGAGGTACAAACGCGAAGAAAGCGATTTAACCTCCCAGTAATCCGCAAATACCGGCCGTCTGAAAGCAAAGCTTCAACGAAGTTAAAACCTTTCAGACGGCCTCAACCTTATAAGGAGCTTCCCATGACGGCAAATCTTGACAGCACCAACTCCTACTACCGCCAACACCGCGACACCTACCCCGAATCCTTCCGCCTGCGCATCCACCGCGCGCTAAGCTGGCTCAAAGCCGCCGCAGAGGCGCAAAGGCCGTCTGAAAACAGCGAAGGTTTGGATTTCCGCTTTATCGCCCTGTGGATTGCCTTTAACGCCGCCTACGCCAATGAAATCGACAGGCATTCGATGCCCACGGAGCGCAGCGATTTCAGGCAGTTTCTGCAAACCGTGTGCAGCCTGGACAAGGAGCGGCTGCTCTATAAGCTGGTTTGGCAGACCTATTCGGGCAGCATCCGCACCTTGCTGGACAACCGCTACACCTTCCTGCCCTTTTGGGATTTCCACAACGGCAAAATCAGCGAGGCCGCATGGCAGGAGGATTTTGCCCGCGCCAAAAAGAAAGCGCATGCCGCATTGGCCGCGCAGGATACCGATACCGTGCTGGCCGTGTTGTTCGACCGTCTTTACACCCTGCGCAACCAGATGGTGCACGGTGGCGCGACCTTCGGCAGCAGTGCCAACCGCCGCCAGCTTAAAGACGCCTGCCATATCCTCGCCGACCTGATTCCCGCCGTGCTGCACATCATGCAGCAGCACCCGCAGCGCGATTGGGGCAGGCCGTTTTATCCTTATGTCAAAGACAACGGTTAGGCGGAAGCAGGTTTAAAAAGGCCGTCTGAAAACCCGATTAAAAGGTTTTCAGACGACCTCTATCTGCAAAACTCATCCGGCAAACGGCGCAATATCGACCGTTTCGCCGCAGGCGGCGGACAGCACTTCGGAGAGCACGGCGAAAAACTCCTGCCCGTCGCGCGTGGCGAGCCATCGGCCGTTCTGCTCGGCGAAATGGTAGCCGCCGCTTTTGGCCGCAATCCACAATTCCTGATTGGGCGTGTGGCGGTTAACGATCACCTGCGTGCCGTCGTCCGCCTCTATCGTCAGCACATTGCCCGCGCGCTGGCAGTCGAAGTCCAAGCCGCTGCCGTCGATTTCGTCTTCGATATAGGCAAACAGCGCGTCCGAATGCTGCAAAAATTCACTTTCCGTCATCATTTGCTTTGTCAGATTGGGTTAAAATGGCGCGCATCTTGCCACAGGAAACGCAAAAAAACCATGAAAACCCCCGTTGCGGCCGCTTTGGCCGCCCTTCTGCTGCTGGCCGCCTGCGGCTTCAAAGGCGACCTCTATCTGCCCAAAGAAAACGACAAAGCGGGCTTCGGCGCGGTACAAACCGGTCTGAAAAAACCCGTCCGCCCCGCCAAAACACCCGCACAATCCACGGAAACCCGACCATGACCCTGCGCTGCGAAAACCTCAGCTACACCGAGCTGGCCGAACGCTACGGCACGCCGCTTTACGTTTACAGCCAAGCCGCCCTCGACCAAGCCTACGCCGCCTACCAAACCGCCTTTGCCGCCCTCAACCCCCTCATCTGCTACGCCGTCAAAGCCAACGGTAACCTGGCCGTTATCCGCCGCTTCGCCGAGCTGGGCAGCGGCTTCGACATCGTTTCCGGCGGCGAACTCGCCCGCGTCCTGGCCGCAGGCGGCAGCGCGGCGAAAACCATTTTCTCCGGCGTCGGCAAAAGCGAGGCCGAAATCGAGTTTGCCCTCAAAGCGGGCATCAAGTGTTTCAACGTCGAGAGCCTGCCCGAGCTCGAACGCATCAACGACGTTGCAGGCCGTCTGAACCTGCGCGCGCCCGTTTCCCTGCGCATCAATCCCGATGTGGACGCGCAAACCCATCCCTATATCTCCACCGGCCTGAAAGAAAACAAATTCGGCATCGCCATGCGCGACGCCGAAGCCGCCTACCGCCGCGCCGCCGAACTGCCGCACCTGCGCGTCGTCGGCATCGACTGCCACATCGGTTCGCAGCTCATCAAACTCGACCCGCTCGTCGAAGCCTGCGAACGCATCCTTAGTCTCGCCGACCGCCTCGCCGCGCAGGGCATCGCCTTGCAGCACATCGACTTGGGCGGCGGCGTCGGCATCGTCTACCGCGACGAAGACACACCCGATCTCGCCGCCTACGCCGCCGCCGTGCGCGAACTTATCGGCAGCCGCACACTCGGCCTGATACTCGAACCCGGCCGCAGCCTCGTCGGCAACGCGGGCGTTCTGCTCACCCGCGTCGAATACGTCAAACACAACGAAAACAAAAACTTCGTTATCACCGACGCCGCCATGAACGATTTGATGCGCCCCGCCCTCTATCAGGCCTACCACCACATCGAACCTGCCGAAACGCCGTCCGCCGCCCCCTTCGCCGCCGACATCGTCGGCCCGATTTGCGAAACGGGCGACTTCCTCGCCAAAGACCGCAGCATCGCGGCACAGGCGGACGATTTGCTGGTTGTGCACAGCGCGGGGGCTTACGCCTCGAGCATGGCGGGCAACTACAACACCCGCCCCCGCGCCGCCGAAGTGCTGGTTTGCGGCAGCCAAGCCCGCCTTGTGCGCCGCCGCGAAACCATCGAAGAAATGCTGGCCAACGAAAGGGAATGCCTGAACGCGGCGGACTGATTGCTGCGGATGCAAAAAGGCCGTCTGAAAACCGAAAAACGGGTTTCAGACGGCCTTGATGATGCTCCGCCGACGCGCCGCGCGATAAAGGTTTGAGGCCGTCTGAAACAGCGGCGGCAGTCGAACGGCAGCACGGTTTGCGTTTTCAGACGGCCTTTTGCTCAGCCGTTTTGCTGTTACGCCGCCCGCACCCAACCGATTGCTGTGGATACAGAAAGGCCGTCTGAAAACCAAAAAACGGGTTTCAGACGGCCTGATGCCTTTTGCTCAGCCGTTTTGCTGTTGCGCCGTCCACACCAAATCGCACAGGCCGTCTTGCGGGTTGAAGGCGGTGGGGGCGGCGAGCAGGAGGCGGCGGATTTCGGGCTGGTCGCCGCGGTCGCAGGCGGCGGCGATTTGGTCGAGCAAAACGGAGAGCTGCGGCCAGGGCAGCATGGTTTCGCTGGCGGTGAGGATGCGCGGGTGGCCGGTGGGGGCGGCGTTGTCGCCGATCAGCAGCTCTTCGTAGAGTTTTTCGCCCGGGCGCAGGCCGGTAATGCGGATTTCGATGTCGCCCTGCGGGTGGGTATCGTCTTTCACTTCGAGGCCGGAGAGGCGGATCATTTGGCGGGCGAGGTCGATGATTTTGACGGATTCTCCCATGTCGAGCACGAACACGTCGCCGCCTTTGCCCATCGCGCCGGCCTGGATAACGAGCTGGGCGGCTTCGGGGATGGTCATGAAATAGCGGGTGATGTCGGGATGGGTGAGGGTGACGGGGCCGCCTGCGGCGATTTGTTTTTCAAAGGCGGGGACGACGGAGCCGGACGAGCCGAGCACGTTGCCGAAGCGCACCATGGAAAAACGGGTGTGGCAGGCGGGTTCGGCGGCGAGCGCCTGTAAGACGAGTTCGGCCATGCGTTTGCTCGCGCCCATGGTGTTGGTGGGGCGCACGGCTTTGTCGGTGGAAATCAGGACGAAGGTGGAGACGCCGCTTTCTTGTGCGGCTCGGGCGCAGGCGAGTGTGCCGAAAAGGTTGTTGCGCACGCCTTCGACGGTATTGAGGGCAACCATGGGGACGTGTTTGTAGGCGGCGGCGTGGTAGATGGTGTCGACATCGAAGGCGGACATGACGCTTTTCAGACGGCCTTCGTCCTGCACCGAGCCTAAAAGCGGCAGGATTTCGCAGCCGCCGCCGTGCTGCTGCCGCCATTCGTCCAGCTCGCGTTCGATGGTGTAGAGGGAAAATTCCGACAGTTCGAACAGCACCAGCCGCGAGGGCGCGAGGGCGATAATCTGGCGGCACAGCTCCGAGCCGATAGAGCCGCCCGCGCCCGTTACCATCACGCTCTTGCCCGCGATGTCGCGCGCCATCAGGTCGGGGAGCGGAGCGACGGGTTCGCGTCCCAAAAGGTCGGCGGCGGAGATTTTTTTCAATACGCCGGTGTGGATGCGTCCGTCAACCAGGTCTTTCATGCCGGGAATGGCGAGCACTTCGCAGGGATAGGCTTCGAGGCGGCGCAGGATGTCACGCCGCTGTTGTGCGCCCGCGCTGGGGATGGCGAGGAGGATTTTGCGGATGCCGTATTGTCTGATCAGCCGTTCGATTTCTGCGGGGGCGAACACGGGCAGGTCGCTGACGGTGGTGTTTTGCAGGCGCGGATTGTCGTCGACAAAGGCGGCGGGGCGGTATTCGTGTACCTGCCGCACCGCTTCGGCCAGCTGCCGCCCCGACTGTCCCGCGCCGTAGATAATCACCGCCGCCGCGCCGTGGCGCTCGCTGCGTTCGGTGAGCACCAGCCGCAGCAGCAGGCGCGAACCGGCAATCAGCACCACCATCAGGAAGAAAAACACCACGGGCAGGGCAAGGCGCAACTGGCGCTCGAACAGCAGCACGCTGAAAAAAAACGCCAGCATGGAGGCGAAGCTGCCGAACAGGGCGACGGCGAGAATGCGCAGGCTGATGTAGCGCGTTACCGCGCGGTAAAGCCCCAGCCGCACGAAGAGCAGCACGGTGAAGGTGGTGGTGGCGGCCAGCGCATACCAGTTGGCGGGGTCGGCCCATTCGTTGTCGTAATCGGCTTTCAGGCTTTGGGTAAACCAGAAGGCGCAGAAAACCAGCAGGATGTCGTGGACGACAAACAGCAGTTTTTTCACATTGCGCGGCAGCGCCAGCAGGGTTTCGAGCATCATTCGGGAAAGGTGTCGGAAAGAAATGACGGACAGGCCGTCTGAAAACAGGGTTGCGGCAAAGCGGGCAAAACGTGTTTCAGACGGCCTGCATTATAGCGCGGCGCCGCTTGCATCTGCGGCGTGGGAGGCCGTCTGAAAACGTGGCGGAACGGGATGCGGGCAGGCGCATTTGTGTCTTTCGGCTGCCCCGTTTTCGCCATGCGGCGTTCGGTTGGTTTTGAAGTCGGCCTCCAAGCTTCAGACGGCCTCCAAGTTATCGGTGAAAGACAGCGCATGCTGCCGATACCCGAAGCGCCGCGGGCGGCGGCAAGACACAAAAAACCCGCCCAAAGGACGGGTTCGCTGCATACTGTCTGCCGTTTACGCTTCTTCCGCGCCGGTGTAGGGGCGCACGCTCACGGTTTTTCGGTTCAAACGGCCTTTGACGGCGAATTCCACATAGCCGTCCACTTTGGCAAACAGAGTGTGGTCTTTGCCCATGCCGACGTTGTCGCCTGCGTGGAATTTGGTGCCGCGCTGGCGCACGATGATGGAACCTGCGGGAATCAGCTCGTTGCCGTAGGCTTTCACGCCCAAGCGTTTGGCTTCGGAATCGCGGCCGTTGCGGGTACTGCCGCCTGCTTTTTTACTTGCCATGTTGGATACTCCTGACTTGGATTAGAAATTAGGCGATGGCCACGATTTCGATTTGGGTGAAATTCTGGCGGTGGCCCTGGCGTTTCTGGTAGTGTTTGCGGCGGCGCATTTTGAAAATGCGGATTTTCTCGCCGCGGCCGTGTGCCACTACTTTGGCCGTTACTTTCGCGCCTTCGATAAAGGGCGCGCCTACTTTTACAGATTCGCCGTCAGCAATCATCAAAACTTCGGTCAGTTCGATTTGGCTGTCGAGTTCGGCAGGTATCTGTTCTACTTTCAATTTTTCGCCAACGGCAACTTTGTATTGTTTGCCGCCGGTTTTTACGACCGCGTACATACTCAACTCCATAAATGGGATTTCGGTTAAACAAAAATTCCGCGCACCATGCGCGAAACGGCGCATTCTAGGGACAAGTGTCTGTTTTGTCAAACCGTATGCCGCATATATGGCCGCCTGCCCACGCAACATCCCGTTTTTCAGATGGCCTTTGTGCTATAATCCCACGCTTTCTGACTTCTGCCCGCCGCGCAGCAACCCTTCCGCCGCCGATACCGCCATGCTCGAACATCTGCCCTATTTCCAACAAAACCTTGCCGCCGACCTTGGCCGCGTCAATCAGGTGGTCGAACGCGCGGTACAGTCGGAAGTCGCCCTGATTTCGCAGATAGGCAACTATATCATCGGCGCGGGCGGCAAGCGTTTGCGGCCGATTATCACCATTTTGGCAGGCAAATCGCTGGGCTACGACGACGACAAACTCTACTCCCTCGCCGCGATGGTGGAATTCATCCACACCTCCACCCTGCTGCACGACGATGTGGTCGACGAAAGCGATATGCGG
The DNA here is from genome assembly GCF_044772855.1 of Neisseria sp. 23W00296. Taxonomy (NCBI): domain Bacteria; kingdom Pseudomonadati; phylum Pseudomonadota; class Betaproteobacteria; order Neisseriales; family Neisseriaceae; genus Neisseria; species Neisseria sp. 23W00296. The sequence goes on from NZ_CP173024.1 coordinate 2,241,910, forward strand.
CGCGGCCGCGAAACGGCCAACAACCTGTTCGGCAACGCCGCCGCCGTTTTGGTAGGCGACTTCTTATATACCCGCGCCTTCCAACTGATGGTCGGCTCGGGCAGCATGCGCATCCTCGAAGTCATGGCCGATGCCACCAACATCATTGCCGAAGGCGAAGTAATGCAGCTAATGAATATCGGCAACACCGACATCAGCGAAGAAGAATACGTCCGCGTCATCCAATACAAAACCGCCAAGCTGTTCGAGGCCGCCGCCCAAGTCGGCGCGATACTGGCAGGCGCGACGCCGCAGCAGGAAGCCGCCCTGCGCGACTACGGCATGTATGTCGGTACCGCCTTCCAAATCGTCGACGACATTCTCGACTATTGCGGCGACCCGGCCGAAATCGGCAAAAACGTCGGCGACGACCTGGCCGAAGGCAAACCCACCCTGCCGCTGATTTACCTGATGCGCCAAGGCAGCCCCGAAGCCGCACAGGACGTGCGTGACGCCCTGCAAAACGCCGACCGCAGCCGCTTCGCGCAAATCCATGCCCACGTCGCCACCTCCGACGCGCTCGCCTACGCCGCGCAGCAGGCACGCAAAGCGGTAGACCAAGCCCTCGCCTGCCTGCAAAACCTGCCCGACAACGAAGTAAGCCGCGCCATGCGCCAACTGGCCGAAGAATCATTAGCGCGCGTGTCGTAAGCAACTGTTTTCCAAAATTGATTTTCCACACCTCGCCGTAGTTCAACGGATAGAACGTATGCCTCCTAAGCGTAAAATACAGGTTCGATTCCTGTCGGCGAGGCCAAGTCCAAACGGACGCACTTACGGGGGCGCCCGTTTTCCCGCACCAGGCCGTCTGAAAACGCAGTTTCAACAAAGTCAAAGCATACTTCCAACCAAACCGCCCTACCACCCCGCTTTCAGTCGGCCTTTTCTCCACCGCCGTTTTCCCTTACATTCTCCCTTTCCCAATCCGTCGGAAACACCATGAAAACCCTTATTACCGCCCTCGCCTTGCTACCCGCCCTTGCCGCCGCCGCGCCGTCCTCCTCGCCCAACAACGAAATCACCCGTCCCGCCGATCTCTCCGCCCTTACCGCGCCGCACAGCGGCTACACCTTCCAAACATTAGCCTTCCAAGACCAAAACGGCCGAGCCTACCGCGTTTTCCTCGGCATTCCCGACAGCCCGCCGCCCGCCGCAGGCTATCCCGTCCTCTACGCCCTCGACGGAAACGCCCTGCCCGAATACCTCGCTGCCCCCGCATTGCAGGACTTGTCCGCCAATCCACCCGTGCTGGTGCTGATCGGTTACCCGACCGATCTGCGCTTCGACACCACCCGCCGCGCCTACGACTACACCCCGCCCGACTTGTCCGGCAACAGCCTGCCCGACCAGCTGATGGACGGACGGCGCAACGGCGGCGCGCCCGCCCTGCTCGAACTTATCGACGGCAAAATCCGCCCCGCCGTCGAACGCGCCGCCCATACCGACCCCGCGCGGCAAGCCCTGTGGGGCCACTCCTACGGCGGCCTGTTCGTTCTCTACACCCTGTTCCAACGGCCGCAAACCTTCACCCGCTACATCGCCGCCGACCCCGCCCTGTGGTGGCAAAACGGCCTGATGCTGCGCTACGCCGAACGCGCCGCCGCCAAAGCAGATGCTTATTCCGGCCGCAGCCTGTTGCTGGAGAAAAGCGGCAAAGCACACCACAAACAACCCGCCGACGCCAAACAGGCCGACATGCTGGCCAAACGCGCCGCCGTCATCGCCTCCGTACCCGCCGATGCGGGGGAAAAACTCGTCGCCAAGCTGCGCGGACAAGGGCTGGCCGCCGAATACCGCCATTATCCCGACCTCACCCACGGCGGCCTGCTCGGCATATCCTTCAAGCAAGCCCTACCCGCCGCCGCACGCTGAAACACCCCCGGCCGTCTGAATATATTGGAGCACATACCGCAGATACTTGTTCTTCCGTATAACAAACCATCCGCATAGCAAGCGCTTTACCGCGTTGCACATACAAAAGGCCGTCTGAAAGTTTTAACTTCGTTGAAGCTTCGCTTTCAGACGGCCTCTATTATCGATTCGACGATGGCAGCGGCTGCGGCGCAGCCGTCGCCCGCAGAATGCTGGAATACGAAGAGCTATACAAAAAACGCCTAGAAAAACATAAAAAAATTATTCAAAAACAGGTCGAAATCAATCACGAACAAATCATCCGACATCACGAAATTCAACAATTCTTCCATAACCTTCATCTCGCTTTTATTCATATGCTCTCCTCTCAAGCTTCAGAAAGAGCCTTGTCTGCATTCAACGATACGGTGGTGGCAAATACCTCTATCGAAAAACTGGAAAAAGTTGAATGGATGATGAGTTCGGAAATGCGTAAGGAATATGAAGAAACGCTTCCACTTGTGAAGAACGAAATGAATGCCAGCAAACATGCGTTTTGGCATAAAAATCACCGGAAGAACAAGAAAAATTTGCCAAAATATTTAAACAAAACAAGGTTGTGATTAATGCAATGGCCAAAAATGAAGACGGATGAAATTTCATTCAAAAAATTCTGAAAAGCCATCCCGATAAACGGATTGACCTGAGCAAATTGAAACCCGGACAAACAATTCCTGACCTTTTATATGAACAGCTTGGAGAAGATTCACTGTATGTCATGTTTGATTTGGCTGAAGAGCTCAAAAACAGTAAATCTCTTGATAAATCTAGGGGTGTTGACATTCAAGCCAGCCTTAAAACCGTAGCAGCCAGATAAATGTTGGCAGCAAAAGATTCATCCGTCTTTTCACAACGCATCGCAATCTTTTTAAACTCCTTTATCCGGCAGAAAAAGTTTTCAATCAGATGCCGCCATTTGTATTTCCCACGGTCATAACACCTCTCCGTGTTACGACCTTTGCGTGGGGGGATAACGGGCTCGATACCCTTTTGTGTCAATTCCTTAATCAGCCAGTCTGCATCAAAGGCTTTGTCGGCAAGCAGTGCACCAAAGCTTTTATCCTTAATCAGTGATAGGACGCCGCAAATGTCGTTGCGCTGTCCGGGCAGCAGTATGAAATCACATAAATTGCCCAAAGCATCGGTCAGTGCAGGGATTTTGGTCGTCATCCCGCCTTTGGATCGGCCGATTGCCTGTTTGAGCGTCCCCCTTTTGCGCCCTGACCGTGCCGATGGGTTTTGACGATGGTGCCGTCTATCATGGTGTATTCATAGTCGGCATTTGTGTTCGGATGTGTGAAAATATTTTTGAAAACATCTAATTGCACCCACCGGCGGTAGCGGCGGTAAACGCTGTTCCAGTTGCCGAACTCCTGTGGCAGATCGCGCCACGGACTGCCGGTGCGGACTATCCACAGTACGGCCTCAAGAAACAGGCGGTTGTCTTTGGCGGTTTTACCCGGGTCGGCTTTTTTACCCGGACAAAGCGGTTCGATGGCTGCCCACTGGGCATCGGATAGGGTATGTCTGGTCATATCTGTATGATACTGTGAAAAATTGAATGTCAACAGCCCCTAGTATAGTGAGCCAAAATAGAAAAGATACAAGGCAGCAAGCCGCAGACATTATGGGTAATACGGCAAGGCGCAGCAACGCCGTATATTTTTTATTTTTGCTCACTATATTATTAATTGCTTGCCAGCCGCCGCCCACGCAGGCTACCATGCCGCACATAAACGATACCGATACGACCCGATCCGGAGCCCAAATGGATTCCCCCGCGAACACGCCGTACCGCCGTACCAACAGCAACACCGCTGCCGCCAGCATGGCCTTCATGCTGCGCACAGCGGTGTTTTTGTTTGACGGGTACGGATGCGGAAGAGGCTGCCTGAAAACAGGCGGTGAAGATTGGTAAAGAGCAAAGGAAAGGTTTTCAGGTGGCCTCAAGAAGGGAAAAGTGCCTACCGAAAGGCTACCTGAAAACTAAGAAACTTCAGCGAAGCGAAAACTTAAAAGCCAAGCCTGCAATCAGAAAGCCCCTCCCACACATGCCGAAAACTTTTCAGGTAGCCCTATAGGCAGACCGATTCAAAACCCGGCCAGACAAGCAAAGGACACCATCCTTCATGATTACCACACGCGATGTTCTCTTCATCTATAACCTGTTTCATTGGGGCGGGATAATATTGCTGATCGTAGCCGTAAGTTTTGTCTGTTATCAGATAAACCCCAAACTATTTAATAAAAACCCGCAGTTAATATTTCTGCCCGGGCTGGCTGTAGCCGGGCTGCTTTATGCGGCAGGGCAGGTAGAAAAAATGCAGGAGAGGCGGGAAGCCGAAGCGGAAGAAGCCGCATGGCGCAAACGCTACGATCCCGCCAAAGCCCGCTTCGACCAGCTGTGCCAAAACGCCGGCGAGAAGATTTACCGCACCGCAGACAATGTGGACGGCATCCTGCTGCTGAAAGTGCGCGGGGATGACGAGAAATATCAAGACAGCTTCTACAACCCGCTGAAAGACCAGATGTGGGAGGATGCGGCGGTGGAGAGTGAATTCGAGCGAGAGGAGTATGTTGCCAGCTTTTTGCCATATTTTTCCCGTGCCCATTATGATTATGTTGATGTATTACAAAAAGACGGGTCTATCATCCGCTATAGTGGTGATTGGCATATGTCCGACAAGCCATTTAATCAAGAAATTAACCCGCCTCATCCTGCCCGCTATGCCGTTACCTATGAGAATGATGTTTCTTGGGAAAACCGAAAACATTGGATAGCGGGCACAACTATCAAGATTATCGATACCAAAACTAACACACTGATGGCTGAAAAAACGATGTATGTTTTTGTGCCGGAACTAGGCTATTCTAAATTTGAGCAAAATCCAAATCCTTGGGGCAGAGGGGAAAGATGTCGTCCTAATGAAAATTCCTATGAGCAGAGAACTAGTACATTTGTAAAAAGAGTTTTACTTTCACCATCATTCAAACCGGAGACTAAAAATGACTAATCAACAACAAAATACCAATACTAACCCTGCAACTATTTTAGAATTTGCTAGATTGCAATTGGCAGCAGAAGTTTTGTATGGGTTTAAAAATGCAAAACCAAACTGGAATCAGGCAGGTAAAAATCCAAATATAGGTAATCTATCATTTGAAAATCTAATAACTGATAAATTATTAGAACAAGGAAATGATCATAACAGCAAATTTACCCCAACCGATGCAGCAGAGTTTGCTGAAAACTGGGAGATGGTGGCGCATATTGCCAATACCACAACCGGATTTTCAGCAAGCTTAGCCCGTACGCCGTAGCAAGCGTAGCCTGCATAAGCCAGCATAGCCTGCATTGTAGGGAGTGTCGCCTAAGCGACGCACGCGGTTTCCGAATCCCAAAAGCAGCCTGAAAAACCCAAAAGCCGTCTGAAAACAGCATCAGAAGATTTCAGACGGCCTTTGTTTATTGACGCTGTGCGTCCAGACGGCCTCTAATATTTTTTGCGGTTTTATATTCGGCGTCTGTTTTGCTCCATCAACACTAAGCTTTTTTGGTCTCAGGCATCCGCAAGCAGTTTGCCCCGCAGCGAGAAAGTGAAGGCTTCGGTAATTTCGATATCGACCATTTCGTTAATCAGATCGGGGCTGCCGGTAAAGTTGACAACGCGGTTATTGGCCGTGCGCGCCTGTAATTGGTCAGGGTCTTTTTTCGACACACCTTCAACCAAGCAGCGCTGCACGGTGCCTATCATGGTTTGGTTGATGCGTGCGGTTTCGGCTTCGATAACTTCGTTCAGTGCTTCGAGACGGCGCACTTTTTCTTCATGCGGGGTGGCGTCGTGCAGACTCGCCGCCGGTGTGCCCGGGCGGGGGCTGTAGATAAAGACAAAGCTCAAATCAAAGGCGATGTCTTTTACCAGTTTCAGGGTCTGCTCGAATTCGCGCTCGGTTTCACTAGGAAAGCCGACAATAAAATCGCTGCTCAGGCACAAGTCGGGACGGATGGCGCGCAGTTTGCGGATGATGGATTTGTATTCAAGGGCGGTATAGCCGCGTTTCATGGCCGAAAGGACGCGGTCGGAACCGCTTTGGATCGGCAGGTGCAGATGGGAAACGAGTTTGGGCAGGTCGCGGTAGCATTCGATGATGGCATCGGAAAATTCGCGCGGGTGGCTGGTGGTAAAGCGGATACGCTCGATACCGGGGATTTCATGGACAATGCGCAGCAGGGTGGCGAAATCGCAGATGCCGCCGTCGTCCATCAGGCCACGGTAGGCGTTAACGTTTTGTCCCAACAGGTTGATTTCTTTTATGCCTTGTTGCGCCAAGCCTGCGATTTCGGCGAGCACGTCGGCAAGCGGTCGGGAAAATTCTTCGCCGCGCGTGTAGGGAACGACGCAGAAGGAGCAATACTTGGAGCAGCCTTCCATGATGGAGATAAATGCGGCGCCGCCGTCCACACGGGCGGGGGGAAGATGGTCGAATTTTTCGATTTCGGGAAATGAAATATCGACCTGCGGGCGGCCGGTGTGTTTTTTATCGTCAATCAGCTTGGGCAGGCGGTGTAAAGTTTGCGGGCCGAACACCACATCAACAAAAGGAGCGCGCTTCACAATCGCTTCCCCTTCCTGAGAAGCAACGCAACCGGCCACGCCGATAATCAAATCGGGATTTTTGTCTTTGAGCGGACGAACACGTCCCAAATCGGAAAAAACTTTTTCCTGCGCCTTCTCCCGAACGGAACAGGTGTTAAACAAAATAATGTCCGCCTCATCAGGTTCGGATACTTGCTCGATACCTCCATGCTCTTCTTCCAAAACGGAAAGCATTTTTTCGCTGTCGTATTCGTTCATTTGGCAGCCGAAGGTGCGGATAAAGACTTTTTTCATGGTTTGGTTCTTTCTCAGGTTGCCCGTAATTGCGGGGCTGATTGTTGTAAAAAGCGGCGGATTATAGAGTATTTTCCAAAAAAATAAAATTAAATCACGCAATTACGATTTATAGTGAGTCGAAATAAAAAAGGGTGCTGTACTAGATAAGCCCTAAATTTCACACCACCGGCGCAGCACTTTAAGCTGCTCGGAGGGTGTGCCAAAGTTAAAACGGAACTCGCATTCTTTCAAGAAAAGCGGGAAAAATTTACGGTCGATTCCATTGTATTTGCGCAGTACGCGCTTTGCCTGATTCCAGAAATTTTCAATGCCGTTGATATGGTTTTGTCTGTCGGCAAACAGCTTGCTGTGGTTGATACGGTGGTGGGTAAATCCGCTTACATCCAACACATCATAGCTGCTCAAACAATCCGTATAGACAATACTGTCAGGCATAATTTTCTTTGTTATAACAGGAAATAACGTCTCTCTTTTAGCGTTTTCAACAACCACGGTATAAACCTTGCCGCCGCGTTTGAGAATGCCAAAGACTGCCACCTTTCCTGCCGCACCGCGTCCGCGTTTGCCTTTGCGGTGTCCGCCAAAATAACTCTCGTCCAACTCAATTGAGCCGTCAAAAACCGTATCGGCTTCCAATGAAAGATGATGGCTGATGACTTCGCTAATCTTGCGGTAAAACAGCACTGCCGAATTGGGATGGATGCCCAATAAATCAGCTGCTGAACGGGCAGTAACTTCGAGTACAAAAAACTGAAGCAGTTTATTTTGAATACTCTTTTTTAGTTTACAACGGGTTATCTTCATTTTTGCAGTCTGACATGACTGCTTATCTAGTACAGCCCCTAAAAAAGATACAAGGCAGTAAGCCGAAGACAGTAAAAGTATAGTTAACCAAAAAAAAGTATATAATTCTCTCCCTTAACTCCACACCTTACCCGTTCCCGTTTTATGGCCTACTCTATCGATTTCCGTCAAAAAGCATTAGACCACTACGAACAGCACGGCAACATCAGCCAAACCGCACGCACCTTCCGCATTACCAACCGAACCCTTTACCAATGGATTGCCCTCAAAAAGGAAACAGGTTCGCTGCAACACCGCACCAAAGGCGGCAATTCGGAACGTATCGACAAAGAAGAACTGCGCCGCTATGTGGCAGAACATCCCGATGCCTATCAATACGAAATAGCACAGCACTTGGGCTGCACCGCATCCAATGTCGGCTACCTGCTCAAAACACTCAAGATCACGCGTAAAAAAAGACAACCGTCTACAAAGAACAAGACCTCCAAAAAGTAACCGGCTACCGAAAACAGCTGGAACAATATTCGGAAATGCCAAAGGTTTACTTGGATGAAACGGGTTTTGATACTTTCTATTACCGCCCGTATGCCTATGCCTTGAGGGGACAGATTGTCAAAGCGCGGATTTCCGGCAAACGCTATGAAAGAATGTCATTGGTTGCCGCCCGTGCGGATGGGAAACTGATTGCGCCGATGGTTTACAAAGGCACGATGGAAAGCAGCTTGTTTGAAGCGTGGTTTGGGCAGTTTCTGTTGAAGGAACTTAAAGAGCCTTCGGTCATTATTATGGATAACGCCCGTTTTCACAGGATGACGGTACTGCGTGAAATGGCGCAGAGGGAGGGACATATCATTCTGCCGCTGCCGCCATATTCGCCTGAGTTGAACCCGATAGAAAAGGTGTGGGCGAATATCAAACGGCATCTGAGAAAAGTGATGTCCGGCTGTTTGTCTTTTGAGCAGGCTTTGTTGGATATTTTTTGTTTTGTTTGACTATAGTACGGGGCAGATTTTCTTGGCATTTCCAATGCCGTAGAAAACCACCCTCTTCGAGCTAAGGCACAGCAACGCTATAGATTGTTTATTTTGACTCACTGTATTGCCATCCACAGGTAGGATTCAAAACAGTAACCGTCGTGCGGATAAATATTCAAATAACAAACCCGGGTACATAACTGAAGTTATGTACCCGGGTTTGTTATCGTTTGTATTAGGGCGTGTTGACAATCAACACGCCCTAATGTCTGATCCAATTATTAGCCTTAGCCAAATAGCGCTCTTGCACCTTATAGCCAACTATTTGAAGCCTATATTTTTCTTAGTTCAATAGGTTTATTTCTGGCTAATCATATTTGAATAAGCGTACCTCGCTATTTTCTCTGCTTCAATTCTTCACGTTCTTTCAGCGTCAAAATCCAAACTTCCTTCACCTGTCCCTGCCGATCAAAAAATACTCCCACAGGTTGCCCCACATGAGCCGGCAACTTGTTTTTGGTAATAAACCGATTATACGTATCTTTAATCCGAATACTGCCCAAAGTTTCTGTTTCAGTTCTGTTGTTATCAACAATCCCCAAAGTTAGGATTTGTGTCCACGTCCACCCGTCACCTGCCAGCACGACATTCGGATAATCAACCTTTTTCAGCACAGCCAAACGTATATCCTTCGGCAAAAATCTACCGGCCAAAGCTATTTGTGAGCTGAGCAATAACGCACATACTAATAAAATTGTTTTTTTCATAGGATTACCCGTTTTGTTAAATCATAGGGAAGGAATTATAGCCAATTTCTCCATCAGCATGCTGAAAGTTTATATGATATGCAATGAATTCATAGAAAATAAAACCGATCCCAAAGGATCGGTTTTTCTCACTTATTCAGCGGCCGTTTCTGCTTTGTCCACCAACTCAATCAGAGCAAGCGGAGCATTATCACCCTTACGGAAACCGTATTTCAAAATACGCAAGTATCCGCCATTACGGTTGGCAAATCTTGAACCCAAATCATCAAATAATTTAACTACAACGTCTCGATCGCGGGTACGGTCGAATGCCAAGCGACGATTAGCTAAAGACGGTTTCTTACCTAAAGTAATCAGCGGCTCTACTACACGGCGTAGCTCTTTTGCTTTCGGCAAAGTCGTCACAATAGTTTCATGGGTAAGCAACGAATTAGCCATGTTGCGCAACATAGCAGCACGGTGGCTGCTAGTACGATTTAATTTACGGTTTCCATTACGATGACGCATGTCATTTTCCTTTAATATTTAAACTTACGGCTTTTCTAAGCCCACAGGAGGCCAAGAGTCGAGTTTTGATCCCAATGTCAAACCTTTTGAAGCCAATACCTCTTTAATTTCATTCAAAGATTTTCTACCCAAATTTGGCGTTTTCAACAATTCTGTTTCAGTCCGTTGAATCAAATCACCAATATAATAGATATCCTCTGCCTTCAAACAATTTGCCGAACGTACTGTCAGCTCCAAATCATCAACTGGGCGCAACAATATGGGATCAATCGGAGGAGTTTTTTCCTCAACTTCCTCCATAGCAGTACCCTGCAAATCAGCAAAAATCGACATCTGATCAATGAGGATACGTGCTGCACTGCGAACAGCCTCTTCAGGCTCTAAGGAGCCATCCGTTTCAATATCTAAAATTAAACGATCCAGATCGGTTCTCTGTTCAACTCGCGCAGATTCAACTTCGAAACTAACTCGGCTAATAGGTGAAAAACTAGCATCCAAGTAAATAGCTCCGATGCTGTTATCGCCTCGAACTGCGCGAAGACCAGAGGCAGGTTGATAACCACGACCCCGTTCCACTTTGATTTCCATTTCAATACTGCCATTATCAGCCAAATGACAGATCACATGATCAGGATTGATAATTTGGACATCATGAGGCAACTCAATATCACGAGCTAAAACTGCACCTACTCCTGATTTTTTTAACTTTAAGCGAACCTCATCACGCCCATACAACCTGAAAACAACACCCTTAATATTCAACAATATATCAACAACATCTTCTTGGATACCGTCTAATGTTGAATATTCGTGCAGCACACCTGCAATAGAAACCTCTGTCGGAGCAAACCCGTCCATGGATGACAGTAAGACACGGCGCAAAGCATTACCAAGAGTATGACCAAAACCACGCTCAAAGGGCTGCATAGATACTCTTGCTCTCGTTGCCGAAATAGTATCCACATCAATATGCCGTGGTTTTAAGAATTCGGAAGTGCTATTTTGCATTAAACTGTCCCTCATTAGGCTAGCTTCTATTTAGAATAAAACTCTACTACTAGCTGCTCATTAATATCACTAGTCAACTCAGAACGATCTGGCCTAGTTTTAAAAATACCTTCCATCTTTGCTGTATCTACAGATACCCAATTTGGAAAACCTATTTGCCCAGCCAAATTTAAAGCTTCTTGAATTCGAACCTGTTTCTTTGCTTTCTCTCGAATAGAAACTATATCACCAGCGCGTACTTGGTATGAAGGGATATTAACAAGTTGTCCATTTACAACAACTGCTTTATGGGAAACAAGTTGACGCGCCTCAGCTCTAGTTGAGCCAAAACCCATTCTGTAAACAACATTATCTAAACGAGATTCCAATAATTGGAGCAGCAGCTCACCAGTAGAACCTCTTTGACGATCTGCTTCGGCAAAATAACGTCTAAATTGGCGCTCCAAAACCCCATACATACGACGAATTTTCTGTTTCTCGCGCAGTTGCAAACCATAACCCGACAGCCGCGGTTTTTTTGCACCATGCTGACCCGGAATAGTATCAATTTTACATTTCGATTCTAGCGAACGACGTGCACTTTTTAAAAATAAATCAGTACCTTCTCTGCGAGAAAGCTTACATTTAGGGCCTATATAACGTGCCATATCTTAAATAACTCCAAATATTAAATTCTGCGTTTCTTCGGTGGACGACAACCATTATGCGGTAAAGGTGTCACATCCGTTATACTAGTAATTTTAAAACCAAGAGCATTAAGGGCACGAACAGAAGACTCACGGCCAGGGCCAGGACCTTTAATACGAACCTCTAAATTTTTTACGCCATACTCTTGTGCAATCTTACCAGCAGATTCAGCGGCAACCTGAGCTGCAAAAGGAGTACTTTTACGAGATCCCTTAAAACCTGCTCCACCAGAAGTTGCCCAAGATAACGCATTTCCTTGGCGATCCGTAATAGTAATAATGGTATTATTAAAAGAGGCATGAACATGAACAATGCCTTCATTAACAGTCTTACGTATTTTTCTACGTACTCTTGCTGCTGTATTTGCTTTAGCCATTAAATAAAGTCCTTAAAAATTACTTCTTACCTGCAATTGCTTTACGCGGCCCTTTTCGAGTACGGGCATTTGTTTTAGTCCGTTGTCCCCTACAAGGTAATCCGCGACGATGTCGAAAACCACGGTAACACCCCATATCCATTAATCGTTTAATAGACATTGTTACTTCACGGCGCAAATCACCCTCAACCTCATACTTAGCAACCTGCTCCCTCAAAGATTCCAGTTGAGCCTCATCAAGATCTTTGACTTTAATATCAAACGATACACCAGCTGCTTCACAAATTGACTTAGCACGAGTAGCGCCAATACCATAAATTGCTTGCAAACCAATCACAATATGTGCGTTATTAGGGATGTTAACCCCTGCTATACGAGCCATAAATATTCCTTTATCTATAAGATTTTTTTAAATTAAATCTTAAATTTAAACCTATCCTTGGCGTTGTTTATGCCTTGGATCAGTACAAATAACACGAACCACTCGATTGCGCCGAATAATTTTACAATTCCGGCAAATTTTTTTAACAGAAGGCTGTACGCGCATTTTTGTTTCCTTTAAATAAATTACCTAGCCCTAAATACGATACGTGCACGGGATAAATCATAAGGCGTAAGTTCGACAGTCACCTTATCTCCTGGAGAAATACGGATATAATGCATACGCATTTTTCCTGAAATATATCCCAAAACCACATGCCCATTCTCCAACTTTACTTTAAAAGTAGCATTTGGGAGTGTTTCTAAAATCTCCCCCTGCATTTGTATTGTATCTTCTTTTGCCATTTCATTTACCAACTATTAATTCAAATTCTTTGTACGATTTATCAGATTCTCATACTGCTGAACCATTCCATATGAAAATACTTGAACATTAAAATCCATTGTTACAACAACAAGAATCAGAAGTGATGTACCACCTAACGCAAATGAAATATTAAAAAAAGATATAAAAAACTCAGGAATTAAACAGACTGTCGTAATATAAATTGCTCCCCACAATGTCAATCTATTTACCACAGATTCAAGATAAAATGCCGTCTGAGCACCAGGACGAATCCCTGGAACAAATGCACCACCTTTTTTCAAATTTTCAGCCATTTCTTTAGGACTAAATACTAAAGCAGTATAAAAATAACAGAAAAAGATTACAGCTGATGCAAATAGCGCTATATATCCAATAGTACCATGTTGAAAACTCAAAGCAAATTTCTGAAGTTCAGAATGATTATTTCCCAACCAATTAACTATAGTAGCAGGAAAAAGAATGACACTTGAAGCAAAAATAGGAGGTATCACACCAGCCATATTTAGCTTAAATGGTAAGTAAGCTCCTTTTCCCCCATCTAGAATTTGTCTTCTAGCATAATGGATAGGAACTTTTCTTAATGCAGATTCAAAAAATACAACTATATATATCAATAAAATAGCTGCAAATAGAATAAACAAAACCGAAAGTAACTTACCAGAAACGATCATACTCCATAATTGACTTAGTCCTGACGGAATGCCGGCACAAATACCTGCTGTAATAATTAACGAGATCCCATTCCCGATTCCACGCTCTGTAATTTGTTCTCCTAACCACATCAGGAACATAGTGCCAGTTACCAAACAGATTAGAGTCAACAAATAAAACTCAACCTGAGAAATAACAACTACTCCCTGCTGAAAAACAAACGTTGCAGCCACAGCTCCTTGAAAAAGAGCAAGAATAACAGCAGCAAATCTCGTATACCTTGTAATTTGCCTTCGTCCTAAATCTCCTTCTTTTTTCAAAGCTTTCAAAGAAGGTAGAATTTCCGAGGCCAACTGCACAATAATAGAAGCAGAAATATAGGGCATAATTCCAATGGCAAAAATACTAAATCTCTCTAACGAACCACCAGAAAATACATTTAGCATACCCAAAATTCCATTGCCCTGATCTTTATAAACTTCTGCAAGAGCAGAGGTATTCACTCCAGGTACTGGAATATGTGCACCAATTCTAAAGACTATTAAAGCCGCTAATAGAAACAGCAATCTATTTTTTAATTCAACAGATTTAAATAGTCTCAAAATTAGCTGTCTATTTACCACTATGCTATCCTATTCTACCCGTCCACCAACAGCTTCAATAGCTTGTTTGGCACCTATCGTTGCTTTTAAGCCTTTAACTATTACAGGCTTTTTAATTAAACCATTTGCAATGATCTTTACACTCTGCACATGAGAAGAAATTATTCCAATTCTCTTCAGAAAGAGCAAATCAACCTGCTCAACATCAAGTGATTGCAATAAACTCAAAGAAATTTGCTCGGTCAGTTTAGCAGATAGTGATTTAAAACCACGCTTTGGCAAACGCCGTTGTAATGGCATCTGACCACCCTCAAAACCTATTTTATGAAATCCTCCAGATCTACTTTTTTGACCCTTATGACCTCGACCAGCTGTTTTGCCTAATCCACTACCAATACCTCGACCTACTCGTCGTTTTGCATGAGTAGACCCTAATACAGGACGTATCGAATTTAAATACATTTAATACTCCACTTTTAAAAGATAACTAATCTTATTAATCATTCCAATATTCTCAGGTGTATTTAAAACTTCAACACTATGATGCCTATGTCGGAGTCCCAAACCTTTAGCACATGCACGATGTGTAGATATTGTACCAATTAAACTTTTTATTAATGTTACTTTTATTTTTCTAACTTCAGCCATTATTACTTAACCTCCAAAAAGTCTTCCACAGATAAACCTCTTTTAGCAGCAATCTCTGACGGAGTATACAACTTCTCCAAACCATTAAAGGTGGCCCGAACAATATTATATGGATTTGTAGAGCCATGAACTTTAGCTGAAATATTATGTATTCCCAGTGCATCAAATATCAAACGCATCGGACCACCAGCCTTTACGCCGCTACCATCTTTAGCAGGCTGCATAAAAACACGAGTAGCTCCATGCTTACCAATAACCTCATGATAAATAGTACCATTTTTAATAGGTACTCTTATCATTGAGCGACGAGCCTGATCCATAGCTTTTTGAACAGCGACAGGGACTTCCTTGGATTTACCTTTACCCATTCCAATTCTGCCATCTCCATCTCCAACCACTGTTAAGGCAGAAAAAGCCATGATTCGACCACCTTTAACCACTTTAGTGACACGATTCACAGAAATCATCTTTTCTATAAGACCATCACCACGATCTTCTATTTCATGTTTTGCCATATCTTTAGATATCTCCAACTTATATCATATTTAAAAAGCTAAGCCATATTGACGCGCCGCCTCAGCCAGAGCTTTAATACGACCATGATATTGAAACCCAGAACGATCAAAGGCAACTCGGTCGATACCAATCAACTTTGCTTTCTCTGCAATACGCTTCCCAACCACAGTCGCCGCTGCAATATTTCCAGTAGATTCTAACTGATTTCTGACATCAGCTTCTAAAGTGGAAGCTGATGCCAATACACAGCTGCCATCATTACTGATTATTTGAGCATAAATATGCTCATTAGTCCGTAATACACATAAACGTACCATTCCTAACTCAGAAATACGGATACGCGTCTTTCTTGCGCGACGAAGTCTAGCTATATTCTTATTCATTTTAGATCCTTATTTCTTTTTTGCCTCTTTCATAACTACAACTTCACCAGCGTAGCGAACACCCTTCCCTTTATAAGGTTCTGGGGAACGAAAAGCTCGTATTTCAGATGCCACCTGACCAACAGCCTGCTTATCAGCACCAAATAATACTATTTCTGTTTGTGATGGGGTTTGCACTGTTACTCCGCTAGGCATTTGATATACAACGGGATGCGAGAAACCCAATGATAAATTTAGGATGTTACCCTGTGCTTGCGCTCTGTAACCCACACCGATTAGTTGAAGCCTTCTCTCAAATCCATCAGCAACACCCTTAACCATATTGGCTACCAAAGCACGAATAGTTCCAGATAGCGAATTTGCTTCTCTACTATCATCATTAGGAACAATAAGAAGCTGGCTATCAGAAAATACAACAGCCACTTTACGAGGCAAAGGTAAAGTCAATTGACCATTTTTACCTTTAACCAGCAAAACCTCTGCCTCAATCTTTACGTCAACCCCAGAAGGAACAAATACTGGGTTTTTTGCTATACGCGACATCTTTCTTAACCTCCTAAGCCACTACACATAATAGCTCGCCACCAACACCTTCCGATCGAGCCTTTCTATCGGTCATAACACCTTTAGAGGTACTTAAAATAGCAATTCCCAAACCATTCATCACAGTAGGAATAGCAGCAGATGGCTTATAGACTCGTAAACCAGGTCGAGAAACTCGTTTTATTTGCTCAATAACAGGACGGCCTAGATAGTACTTTAATTCGATTGTCAATAAAGGCTTATTATCAGCAGAAACGATAAAACTTTCAATGTATCCCTCATCCTTTAAAACTGAAGCTATCGCTTTTTTTAGTTTGGATGATGGCATTTCTACAACTGCCTTCCCCGCGCGCTGCGCATTACGAATACGCGTCAGCATATCTGAAATAGGATCATGCATACTCATTTTAATGTCTCCATTACCAGCTAGCTTTTATTACACCAGGAATTTCACCACGCATGGCAATTTCACGAATTTTTATACGACCCAAACCAAACTTGCGGAATGTTCCACGGGGCCGACCAGTTAACGCACAACGCCGCCTTTGGCGAACGGGTAATGCATTTCTAGGTATACTTTGTAATTTCAAACGTGCCTCAAATCGCTCAGCATCTGTTGCAGTTGCATCATTGATAATGGAAAAAATAGCAGCGCGCTTTTTCTCATACCGCTTGGCAAGAGCGAGTCTTTTTACTTCTCTATTAATAAGAGCTTTCTTAGCCATAATTATCCCTTAAATGGAAATTTGAACAATGCCAGCAATGCTTTGGCCTCTTCATCTGTTTTAGCAGAAGTGGTAATAGTGATATTAAGACCCCTTATGGCATCAATTTTGTCATACTCTATCTCTGGAAATATGATTTGCTCACGAACTCCCATATTGTAATTACCACGACCGTCAAAAGATTTATTACTTACACCACGAAAATCTCTAACACGAGGCAAGGCTATAGTAATTAAGCGATCTAAAAACTCAAACATTCTTTCACGGCGCAGAGTTACTTTACATCCAACTGGGTAATTATCTCGAATCTTAAACCCTGCAATGGATTTACGAGCTACCGTAACAACAGGCTTTTGCCCAGAAATTTTCTCCAAATCGGAAACAGCGTGCTCCATAACCTTCTTATCAGCAACAGCTTCCCCAACTCCCATATTCAAAGTAATTTTTTCAATACGAGGAACCTCCATGACAGTTTTGTAGCCAAACTGCCTAACCAACTCAGGCACCACAACATTATTATAAAAATCTTTTAAACGAGCCATTATTAATCCTCTAAAGTATTAACCGCAACACCGCTAGATTTAAATACCCGAATACGCTGCACTACTCCATTCTCATTTTTAAGAACTTTAATACCGACGCGATCAGCTTTATTTGTGCTCGGATTTAAAATGGCAACATTAGATATATCTAGCGATAAATTCTTAACAACGATACCACCCTCAATACCTCTAGAAGGATTAGGCTTTATATGCCTCTTCACAAGATTGATACCATCTACCGCAATTCTTGACCCTTTAACATAAGATACTACACCAATCTTACCCTTATCTTTGCCAGCAAGAATGATGACACGGTCGCCTTTAATAATTTTATTCACGCACAATTCCTTTACAGAACTTCGGGAGCCAAAGAAACAATTTTCATAAATCTCTCAGTACGCAACTCTCGCGTAACTGGTCCAAAAATACGTGTTCCCATAGGCTCAAGCTTATTATTTAATAATACAGCCGCATTATTATCAAATTTTATTAACGCGCCATCAGCTCGACGAACACCTTTTGCGACTCGAACTACAACAGCATTATAAACATCACCCTTCTTAACGCGACCGCGCGGAGTTGCATCTTTCACAGCAACTTTAATAACATCACCAACACTTGCGTAGCGCCGTTTTGACCCGCCCAACACTTTAATACACATCACACGGCGAGCACCAGAATTATCAGCCACGTCCAAGACTGTCTGCATCTGAATCATATTTTTACCTTTTTCTAAAATCCAACTTAACTTACTATTTTTAAATTCTCAACATTGAAAATAATTACTTAATTCGAATTTAAAATTTAAAACCAATAGAAGGTATGAGTAAATCAGTTTTGGCCCCGAAGGGAAGAAACTTTCACGAAAAGAAAGCTAAAAACGAAGTTTACAGATTTTTTTATCAAACTGCAAGCTTCGTTTTGTCTAAAAATTTTATAAACTAAACAGTACGTGCCTTTTCAATAAGTTCAGTCACTATCCATGCTTTCGTCTTGGAAATAGGTTTACTTTCCTCAATAAGCACAATATCACCAATACCATACTGATTGGCCTCATCGTGAGCATGGATTTTAGTTGAGCGACGGATAACCTTCCCATACAAAGGATGCTTAACTTTACGCTCAATAAGTACAGTAACTGTTTTATCCATCTTGTCACTAATCACCTTACCTTGCAAGACACGGATATTTTTTACGTGATCCATTATTTCACACCCTTTTCAGCCAAGACGGTTTTAATACGAGCAATATCGCGACGAGTTTTTTTTAACTCACTTGACTTACTTAACTGCCCTGTAGCATTTTGCATACGCAAACCAAATTGAGATTTCAACAAATCAAACATATGATTACGTAATTGCTCAACAGATTGATCTCTTAATTCACTAGCTTTCATTATTTACCTACCTGCTTAATTACGAATACTGTCGGAATAGGTAATTTGGCAGCAGCCAATGCAAATGCCTCCCTTGCCAACGATTCAGCAACCCCATCCATTTCATAAAGTATTTTACCAGGTTTAATTTCTGCTACGTAATATTCAACAGAGCCCTTACCACCACCCATACGTACTTGGATAGGTTTCGCGGTAATCGGTTTATCAGGAAATACTCGAATCCAAATGCGGCCACCACGCTTAATATGACGAGTCATTGCACGACGGGCAGCCTCAATTTGCCGGGCAGTTAATCGCCCGCGACTCACAGATTTCAAACCAAAATCTCCAAAGCTTACCGAATTGCCACGCGTAGCAATACCAGTATTCCTGCCTTTATGTTGCTTACGATATTTCAGTCTAGTTGGTTGCAGCATTTTTACCTGCCTTTCTGCGTTTACTTTCCGATTCAGATTTTACCTGAGCTGACTCCTTGCTCTCACCTGTATAAACCCAAACCTTCAGACCAATCACGCCGTAGGTCGTATGAGCTTCACTAGTAGCATAATCGACATTGGCACGCAAAGTATGCAATGGAACTCGCCCTTCACGATACCACTCGCTTCGTGCGATATCCGCACCATTAAGTCGACCCGAAGTCATAATTTTGATACCTTTTGCCCCAACTCGCATAGCATTTTGCATTGCACGTTTCATAGCACGGCGAAATTGAACACGCTTTTCCAACTGCTGTGCAATACCATCAGCAATAATTTGTGCATCCAATTCAGGCTTACGGATCTCTTCAATATTAACATGAACCGGCACACCCAAAAGATTTTGCAAATTGCGTTTTAATATTTCAATATCTTCGCCTTTACGACCAATAACCATACCAGGTCGGGCAGAGAAAATTGTTACGCGAGCAGATTTTGCAGGGCGTTCAATAACGATGCGTCCAACAGAGGCATTTGCCAACCGTTTCTGCAAATATTCCCGAACATCAATATCCTGTTTCAAAACAGTCGGAAACTCACTATTTTTAGCAAACCATTTTGAAGACCAGTTTTTATTTACCGCCAAGCGAAAGCCAGTCGGATGAATCTTTTGTCCCATAGCTTTTCCTTAGTTTCCCACTGTCAGATTGATGTGACAGGTCTGCTTTTCGATACGGTTACCTCGCCCCTTTGCACGAGCCTGAAATCGTTTCAATGACGCCGCCTTATCCACATATACAGTGACAACTTTTAAATCATCAATATCCGCACCTTCGTTATGCTCTGCATTGGCAATAGCTGATTCCAATACTTTCTTGACCAATTCCGCCCCCTTTTTGGGACTGAACGCCAAAATATTTAACGCTTGTGCGACATCTTTACCACGAATTAAGTCTACTACCAATCTGACTTTCTGCGCAGACATTCGTGCATTTTTATGACTTGCTGATACTCTCATGATTCACCTTATTTCTTTTTAGCCTTTTTATCGGCCAAATGGCCTTTAAAGGTACGGGTCAATGAGAATTCACCTAACTTATGACCAACCATGTTATCACTAATAAAAACAGGAACGTGGGTTCGACCGTTATGAACCGCAATAGTGAGGCCGATAAAGTCAGGCAAAATAGTGGATCGACGCGACCATGTTTTGATAGGACGCTTATCGTTGCTTGCACGAGCCGCATCCACTTTTTTTAGCAAATGCAGGTCTACATATGGACCTTTTTTCAATGAACGAGCCATATCAATTAACCTTTATTTGAGTAACGGCGACGGACAATCATATTATCCGTACGTTTATTATTACGAGTACGATAACCTTTAGCTGGTGTACCCCATGGACTTACCGGTTCACGGGCTTCACCAGTTCGACCTTCACCACCACCATGGGGGTGATCAACGGGGTTCATTACAACACCACGAACGGTAGGACGGATACCACGCCAACGATTTGCGCCAGCTTTACCGATTTTCTGAAGACTTTGTTCTTCATTACCGACTTCGCCAATAGTTGCACGGCAATCAACATGAATTTTACGCACCTCGCCCGAACGCAAACGAACTTGGGCATAAATACCTTCTTTAGCCAATACAACAGCAGACGCGCCTGCAGAACGGGCAATCTGCGCACCTTTACCGGGCTTCATTTCGATGCAGTGTACGGTAGTACCTACCGGAATATTGCGGATGGGCAAAGTATTACCTGTTTTAATTGCCGCTTCTGCACCAGACAGCAGCACCGCACCGGCTTGAATACCTCTCGGAGCAATGATGTATCGACGTTCACCATCTGCATAACAAAGTAAGGCGATGTGGGCTGTACGGTTAGGATCGTACTCGATACGTTCCACTTTTGCAGGAATACCGTCTTTATTCCGTTTAAAATCTACTACACGGTAATGATGTTTGTGACCGCCACCTTTATGGCGCGTAGTAATATGGCCGTTATTATTACGACCCGCGGTAGAGTTTTTCTTTTCAAGAAGCGCAGCGTACGGCGCACCTTTATGCAAACCTTCTGTGGTAACGCGAACCATGCCGCGACGACCCGCAGAGGTAGGCTTCATTTTTACAATAGCCATTCCACTTATTCCTTATCTGCAGCTGCAGCGGCGGATTCAAGGTCAAGTTCTTGACCCTCAACCAAGCTTACATAAGCTTTTTTAACGTCGCTGCGACGACCTACCGTACGGCCAAACCGTTTGGTTTTGCCTTTGGTTGTAACAGTAGTAACCGACGCAATCTGCACACCAAACAATAACTCAACAGCAGCTTTGATTTCCTGCTTAGTCGCACTAGGCAATACTTTAAAAGTCATTTGGTTGCGTTTCTCAGCCAGCATATTGCTCTTTTCAGAAACAACGGGAGCCAAAATTACTTTCGTCAAACGCTCTTGATTCATACCCATTGCTCCTCCAGTTGCTGAACGGCAGCCTTAGTAATCACTACTTTTTTGTAGCGCAACAGGCTGTAAGGATCGATCTGCTGTGCTTCCAAAACCAATACATTGGGCAAATTGCGCGAAGACAGGTACAGATTTTCATCGAGTTGTTTGGTAACGAACAACACTTGTTCCAAACCAAGATTTTTTACCTGTTCTGCGAATGCTTTCGTTTTGGGAGTTTCAGCAGACAATTCGTCAATAACAAACAAACGCTCATCACGCACCAATTGAGACAGGATAGAGGCCATGCCTGCACGGTACATTTTACGGTTTACTTTTTGGGTAAAGTTTTCATCGGGCTTGTTCGGAAACGCACGACCGCCGCTTCTCCACAGAGGAGAAGAAGTCATACCAGAGCGTGCACGACCGGTGCCTTTTTGACGCCACGGTTTTTTGGTGGAATGTTTCACCTCGGCACGAGTCAGCTGCGCACGGTTACCGGAACGGGCATTAGCCAAATAGGCGGTAACCAGCTGATGAACCAAAGCCTCATTGTATTCGCGCGCAAACAAAGCATCAGAAGCGGACAAACTACCTGCAACCTGACCTTGCGCATTAATTACTTTTAATTCCATTACGCACCTACTTTCACGCTGGGACGCACAATCACATCGCTGTTTACCGCACCGGGAACGGCACCTTTAATCAACAGCAGATTACGCTCGGCGTCGACACGGACGATTTGCAGATTCTGAACTGTAGAGCGGGTATTGCCGTACTGACCGGCCATGCGCTGACCGGGGAATACGCGGCCGGGATCCTGTGCCATACCGATGGAACCGGGAACACGGTGGGAGCGCGAGTTACCATGGGAAGTACGCTGGGAATCAAAGTTGTGGCGTTTGATGGTACCAGAGAAACCTTTACCTTTGGAGGTACCGGTAACATCCACCAACTGACCTGCCTCAAACAAAGCGACGGTTACTTCGCCGCCGGCTTGCAACTCGGCCAGCTTTTCGGCAGAAACGGCAAACTCAACCAAACCGCGACCCGCTTCCACACCTGCTTTCGCAAAGTGGCCGGCTTCGGCTTTGCTGACACGGTTTGCCTTTTTCTGACCGAAGGTAACCTGAACGGCGGTATAGCCGTCGGTATCTTCGGATTTCAGTTGAGTGACGCGGTTCGGAGTCATTTCCAGCACGGTTACCGGAACAGAAGCACCCTGTTCGTCGAACACGCGGGTCATGCCGACCTTGCGTCCAACCAGACCTAAAGTCATGATTATTTTCCTTAAATTAAAGGGGTCAGCTGCGATTGGCCGACCATTTGGACAAAAATAAAACCTTGGCGAAAAAGGCCAAGGCGCGCACTATACTATATTAGCGGCTGTATTTTCAAGGAAAAAATCATGTTTTCCGCCATTGTGAAGCAAACGGGAAACAGGTCGTCTGAAAACGTGCGGCCGCTGGGGTCGGTTTTCAGACGGCCTGCATATATTTTTACCGGCTATCCAAGGCGGCAAACAAAGGAAAACGGGCAACAAGATACAGCAAAGCCGCCGCATTCAGGAAAACCGTTATAAAAAACACCCTGCGGAAAGACGCTTTCTGCGATTTGTGCCGGAGGTACGCCTGCGCCAGCAGCGCACCGCCCCAACCGCCTGCGAGGGACAGTATATGCAGCGTGCTTTCTTGCGTACGCCATCCGCCCGTCTGCGCCGCATATTTGTCGAAATCATAGGCGTAAAAAGTGATACACCCGGCCAGCACATACCAGCCGAATATCAGCCACGACAGTTTGCCGAAAGCACATAAAGCAGCAAGGGCGGCGTAAAGGGCAATCACAATCAGCAGTTGCACCGCTTGGCCGGACTCAAAGGCTTCTTGCTGTTGCTGTCGCAGCCGTTCCCTATTCCGCCTTTCCGTTTCCTTGCGCTCTACGAAAGCCTGCTCCTGCACCCGCACGGCCTGCAATCGGCCTTTGCGTTCAGCCGTCTGAAATATAACGCGCTCACCCGCCTGCGGCCGTCTGCCGGCACAAAATTCGCTGATATGGAAAAACAGCTCCCTCCCGTCGGCATCGCTGCGGAGAAAGCCGTATCCTTTGTCGTCCTGCCAGCGGACAACCGTTCCCGTTTGTTGCTTCATTATTTTTCACTTCTCATCAAGGCTGAGGCCGTCTGAAAGCCACCAAACAGTTTTTCAGACGGCCTATTATCCGTTCCGACGTTTAACCGATGATTTGGTTCAACTCGCCTTTGGCATAGCGGTCGGCCATTTTTTCCAGCGACACCGGTTTGATTTTCGCCGCCTGACCTTCGCAACCGAAGGCCAGATAGCGGGCGACGCAGACTTCCTTCATAGCATCAATAGTTTTCGCCAGATATTTGCGCGGGTCAAACTCAGACGGATGCTCGGCCAAAAAGCGGCGTACCGCGCCGGTGGACGCGAGGCGCAGGTCGGTGTCGATGTTGACTTTGCGCACGCCGTGTTTGATGCCTTCGACGATTTCTTCTACGGGTACGCCGTAGGTTTCGCCGATGTTGCCGCCGTATTCGTTAATCACTTTGAGCCATTCTTGGGGCACGGAGCTGGAGCCGTGCATCACGATGTGGGTATTGGGCAGGGCTTGGTGGATTTCTTTGATGCGGTCGATGCGCAACACGTCGCCTGTGGGCGGGCGGGTGAATTTGTACGCGCCGTGTGATGTGCCCACGGCAATCGCCAGCGCATCCACGCCGGTGTCTTTCACAAAGCGCACGGCGTCTTCGACGCTGGTGAGCATTTGGTCGTGCGACAGTTTGCCTACCGCGCCCACGCCGTCTTCTTCGCCCGCTTCGCCGGTTTCGAGGTTGCCCAACACGCCGATTTCGCCTTCAACCGATACGCCGCAGGCGTGGGAAAACCTGACGACGGTGCGGGTCACTTCGGCGTTGTATTCGTAGGACGCGGGCGTTTTGCCGTCCTCCATCAGCGAGCCGTCCATCATCACCGACGAAAAACCAAGCTGAATGGAGCGTTGGCACACGTCGGGCGATGCGCCGTGGTCTTGGTGCATGACGACGGGAATGTGCGGAAATTCTTCGACGGCCGCCAAAATCAGATGGCGCAAAAAGGGCGCGCCGGCATATTTGCGCGCACCGGCCGAAGCCTGCACGATAACGGGCGCGTTCACCGAGTCGGCGGCTTCCATAATGGCGCGCATTTGTTCGAGGTTGTTGACGTTGAAGGCGGGCAGGCCGTAGCCGTTTTCGGCGGCATGGTCGAGCAGCTGGCGCATGGAGACGAGTGCCATGGGAAACTCCTGAAATAATGAAAAGGTAAACGGTTGAAAGGCGCGGATTATAGCAAAAGATAAAAGGCCGTCTGAAACCTTTCAGACGGCCTCTCGTTACACCGGCAAACGGGTTTTATGGCGTCTGCCGCGCCATCGGCCCTTTGCCGTTGATTTCGAGCTGGCGCTCTTCTATCCAGTCCTCGCAGCGGCGGATAAGCTCCGTTTCGCTGCCGCTGTCGTAGCGGATAACCGGGCCGACAATCACGTCTACCGTGCCGGGGTATTTCAAAAACGAGTCTTTCGGCCAAAATTCGCCGCTGTTGAGGGCGACGGGCACCATGTCCATTTCAAACAGCTTGGCCATCCGCGCCGCGCCGCTTTTGTATCGCCCCCTGCTGCCGGGGGCAACGCGTGTGCCTTCGGGGAAGATGGTGATCCAGTAGCCTTCGTCGCGCCGCTCTTTGCCCTGTTTGGCCAGCTGGGCGCTGGCTTGGGCGCTGCCGCGCTCGATGCCGATGGTTTTGACGATTTTCAGCCCCCAGCCGAAAAAGGGGATTTTGAACAGCTCGCGTTTGGCGACAAACACTTGGTGCGGGAAGATTTCCTGCAAGGCCAGGGTTTCCCAGCCGCTTTGGTGTTTGGCGCAAATGATGGACGGCCTGTCGGGTATGTTTTCCGCACCGACAAGGCGGTATTTGAGGCCGACGACGTTTTTCAGCGACCACATCAGCACTTTCACCCACTGCTGGCCGACCCAAAACGCGCCGTTGGGTATCAGCGCGCCCAAGAGCAGGAAGGGAAACATGGTGATGAGGCTGACGACGAGTATCAGCCAATAAAGCAGGTTACGCGCCAAGAGCATGGGCGGCCTCCGTTTCCTGTTTTTCCTGCTGCATCAGATATTGGGCGAAGGCGGCGAGGTCGTCGAAAATCTGCGTACCCTGCGGCAGCTCCCCCGCGTGTCCGGCCAGCGTTTTTTTGCCTTTGCCGCTCAACACCAGCACGGGTCTGCCGCCCGCGCCCGCCACGGCCTGCAAGTCGCGCAGGCTGTCGCCCACCATGTAAACGTCGGCGGCTTTGGCGTTGAAGCGGTCGATGATGTCTTCCACCATGCCGCTTTTGGGTTTGCGGCAGTTGCAGTCGGCGGCGGCGGTGTGCGGGCAGAACCAGATGCCGTCGATTTCGCCGCCGGCCTGCCGCACCAGCTTGTGCATTTTGGCGTGCATTTCGTTCAACTGCTGCATGGTGAAGAGGCCGCGGCCGATACCGGACTGGTTGGTGGCGACGGCAACGGTGTAGCCCGCCTGCGTGAGAAAGGCGATGGCGTCCATGCTGCCTTCGAGCGGCACCCACTCGTCGGCGGATTTGACGAAGTCGTCGCGGTCGCGGTTGATCACGCCGTCGCGGTCGAGAATAATCAGTTTCATAAGGGTTTCCGGAAAATCGTGCGGCATTTTAGAGCCTGAACGGGGGCTGTCAAGGCTTTGAGACCGTCTGAAAGCGGGGTTTCAACGAAGCCGGAACGGGGCGGACGACGTCTCGGTATGAAGACAGAATGCGGTTATAATGCGCGCTTTGCGCCACCAACGACACGGAAACCGCCATGAGCCAGACCGACCGACAGCCCTCCTCCCTGCGCCGCGACAATATTTTCGCCCCCTCCAGCCTGATCTGCGGCATTTTGGCCTGGACGCTGCTGCCGCTGCTTGCCGCTCCCGCCGCCATGCTGGCCGGACACATTGCCTACGCCAAAAGCAAACGCCTCGGCGTGGGCGGGCGCGGTATGGCGCTGGCGGGCATGGTGCTGGGTTATTCCGGCCTTGCCGCCGCCGCCATGCTGATCGGCGTGCTGCTGGCGCTGCCCGAAGGCAAATCACTGTTTCCGCAGGAAGCCGCCGAACAGCCAGCGCAGGCTGCCGAGCCGCAGCCGAAGCCCCGCGCTGCCAAGCCCGCCAAACCCGTGGCCGTTGGAGAAAAACCGCTGCCGCCCGTCATCCCGCCGCAGGCCGAGGCCATATTGGCGGCGCAGCACGCGGTGGCCGAACGGCTGGCGGCGGGCGAGTCGCTCGACGAAATCAACGAAGGCTTCCCGCTCAACGAAGAAGGCCGCCGCTACTGGCAGAACATCGAAGCGCGGCAGGGCACGGTAATCATCACGCCCAAGCCCGACGCCCGGGGTTTCGCCCGCCAAATCATGCTGCTTTCGGCACAGGAAAACGGCCGCCTCACCTGGTCGTGCGTCGGCGAACTGGAAAAAAGCGTCGAACAGACCGTCTGCCGCTGAACAATCGTGAAACAACACGGGCGGCCGTCTGAAAGCGCACATCCCCGCCGCCTTTTCAGACGGCCTTTTTTCAGACGGCCTCAGGCCGTCTGAAACCTTAAAAGCAATCGAAAACAAAGGCCAAGCATGAAAATCATCCTCGCCACCTCCATGCGCGGGCTGGGCGGCACGGAAACCGCCGGCCTGCGCTTGGGCGCCTTGCTCGTGCGGCACGGCCACGACGTCGTCCTCGCCTCCTCCGACGGCCCCCTGGTCGAACAGGCACAGGCGGCGGGAATGCGCTGGCAGCCCATCGATTTCTACGGCGGCGCGGCGGGCTACCTCAAAGCCGCCTGGGCGTTTGCCAAACTGCTGCGGCGCGAGCGGCCGCAAATCGTCCACTGCCAAATGGCGCGCATCGTCCCCGCCTGCGCCCTCGCCGCCAAAATTGCCGCGCCGCAGACCAAAACCTTCTACCACGCCCGCGGCCTCGACGCTGCCACCTATCCCAAAATCGCCCGCCTGTTTGCCCGCCTCGGCGTTTTCCTCATCGCCAACTGCCGCCACGAGCGCGACAAATTCGTCCGCCACGGCTTCCCCGCCGCACGCGCCGCCTACACCTACAACGCCCTGCCGCCGATACCCGCCGCGCCGCAGAAAACGCCGCGCAGCCACATCGCCCTCGGCACGCTGTCGCGCTTGGACAAAGTCCGCGCCGTCCACCTCACCCTCGACGCCTTCGCCCTCCTCCTGCAACGCGGCCTCAACGCCCGCCTGCACATCGCGGGCGACGGAGAAGAGCGCGCCGCCCTCGAAGCGCAGGCCGCCGCGCTGGGCATAGGCGGCCGCGTCTCCTTCCTCGGCGCGGTGCGCGATTTGGACGCCTATTTCGCTGCCACCGACATCCTGCTCAACACCCCCGACCTGGCGGGCGACCACGGCGCGGGCGTCGGCAACAACATCCTTGAAGCCGGCCTCTACGAAACTGCCGTCGTCAGCTACGACGTGGCCGGCATCTCCGAAATGGTGGAAAACGGCGTCACCGGCTACTGCACCCCGCTGCGCGACCACACCGCCTTCGCCGCCGCCGTCGAAACCCTCGCCACCGATCCCGCCCTGCGCCGCCGCTTCGGCAGCGCTCTGCGCCGCCGCGTCACCGCCCTCTGCTCCGACGACGAAATCTACCGCACCACCCTCGCCGCCTACAAAATGGCGGAAAAAACATAAACGTGTCCGCCCGCAAGCGGCAAGGGCGAAAGGCCGTCTGAAAATTTCAGACGGCCTGCGTTTGCCGACCCTACCCGCGCGTAGGGCGCAGCAGAGAAAAACAGACAAGACAAGCACACGTTTTTTTATCCGCAGGAATCAGGCCGTCTGAACCCTTTTTAACTTCGTTGAAGCTCCGCTTTCAGACGGCCTTTCGCTCTTTAATTTAAAGAGCCGCCGCGCCACGCCCGCCCGCACCGCCCGTATTATCCGCCACCACCGCAGCGCCGATGTCCGCCGCCAAAGTCTGCGCGTTCAGCGTGCGCAAGGCCGTCTGAAAATCCGAGAAATCCATGGCTTGCGAACCGAAGCGGCGCAGGTGCTCCGTGTCCTGCTGGCAGTCGATCAGCGCGATGCCGCAGCGGGCGAGAAAGGGAACGGCGCAGGCAAAGGCGGTTTTCGACGCATCGGGCGCGTCGGCAAACATCGATTCGCCGTAAAACACACGCCCGATCTGCACGCCGTAAAACCCGCCCGCCAGTTTCAGACGACCGCCGGCATCGGGCAGAAAACACTCGAAGGAATGCGCGTGCCCCAGCCTGTGCAGCGCCGTATAGGCCGTCTGAAATTCGGGCGCAATCCATGTGCCGTCCTGCCCCGGGCGCGGTTTGGCGGCGCAGGCGGCGACAACGTCGGCAAAACGGCGGTTGGCGGTAACAAGATAAGGCTTGTTGCGCAGCGTCTTCGCCAGCGAACGGCCGACGCGCAGATTCTGCGGCAGCAGCACCGCCCTCGGCGCGGTGGCAAACCAGTAGAACAGCCCGTTTTCGGAAAACCACGGAAACACGCCCGCGCGGTAGGCCGCCAGCAGCCGCCCCGTGTCCAAATCGGCGCTGACGCCCACCAGCCCGTCCCTTTCGCGCAGGGCGCGGGCGGGGTCGGGGAAACGGTAGTCGAGCGGCGGAAGAAAGGGAACGGTCATAACGGCAGCCTGCGGAAAAAAACGCGATTATAGCGAGCCAACACGAAAATCTACGGCCTTGCTGCGCCTTAGCTCGAAGAAGGCGGTTTTCTACGGCATTGGAAATGCCAAGAAAACCAGTTTCATACTGCTTGTACTGCCTTCGGCTTACTGCCTTGTATCTTTTGTGTTGGCTCGCTTACAGAGTGCAGGCTGCCAAGGCGGTTTTGCAAACCGCCACCCCCTCCCCAACCCTCCCACGCGCTTGGAGCGCAGGGGAGGGAGTGGAAATACAGAGGCGGCAGAAAGGCCGTCTGAAAACCCGTA
The DNA here is from genome assembly GCF_044772855.1 of Neisseria sp. 23W00296. Lineage (NCBI taxonomy): Bacteria > Pseudomonadati > Pseudomonadota > Betaproteobacteria > Neisseriales > Neisseriaceae > Neisseria > Neisseria sp. 23W00296. The sequence goes on from NZ_CP173024.1 coordinate 2,271,587, forward strand.
ACACGGCTTTCAGACGGCCTTTTATGCCTTTAAAGGGAGCAAAACGCTACCTGCGTTCAGTCTTGGTAATCCTCAACCGGCGGGCAGGTGCAGACGAGATTGCGGTCGCCGTATACGTCGTCGACGCGTTTGACGCTCGGCCAGAATTTGTGTTCGCGGTTGTGCGGCAGGGGGAACACGGCTTCTTCGCGGCTGTAGGGGTGCGTCCATTCGCCGGCGAGGTCGTCGGCGGTGTGCGGGGCGTTGACAAGCGGGTTGTCGTCTTTCGGCCAGGTGCCGTCAATGACTTTTTGCACTTCGCCTCTGATGGCTTTGAGCGCGGCGATGAATCGGTCGAGTTCGGCTTTGCTCTCGCTTTCGGTCGGCTCGATCATCAGCGTGCCGGCCACGGGGAAGGAGACGGTGGGGGCGTGGAAGCCGTAGTCCATCAGACGTTTGGCGATGTCGGTTTCGGTGATGCCGCTCTCGGCTTTGAGCGGGCGCAAATCGACGATGCATTCGTGGGCGACGCGGCCGTTTTTGCCGGTGTAAAGAATCGGGTAGTCTTCGCCCAATTTTTTGGCAACGTAGTTGGCGTTGAGCAATGCCCATTCGGTGGCCTGTTTCATGCCCTGTTTGCCCATCATGGTGATGTACATCCAGGTAATCGGCAGGATGGAGGCCGAGCCGAAGGCGGCGGCGGATACGGCGGTTTCGCCGGCACTGGCGCTGCGGGTGTCGGTGAGCGTGTGGCCGGGGGCGTAGGGGGCGAGGTGGGCTTTGAGGCCGATGGGACCCATGCCGGGGCCGCCGCCGCCGTGGGGGATGCAGAAGGTTTTGTGCAGATTCATGTGCAATACGTCTGCGCCGACTTCGGCCGGCTGCATGATGCCGATTTGGGCGTTCATGTTGGCACCGTCCATGTACACTTGGCCGCCGTTGTCGTGGATGATTTTGCAGATGTCGCGGATGCCTTCTTCGTACACGCCGTGGGTGGACGGGTAGGTAATCATCAGTGCGCCGAGGGTGTCTTTGTATTGTTCGGCTTTGGCTTTGAGGTCGGACACGTTGACGTTGCCGTGTTCGTCGGTATCGACCACGACCACTTTCATGCCGAGCATGGCGGCGGTGGCGGGGTTGGTGCCGTGGGCGGATTTGGGAATCAGGCAGACGTTGCGCTCGGGGTGGCCTTGTGCTTCGTGGTAGCGGCGGATGGCAAGCATACCGCTGTATTCGCCTTGTGCGCCGGAGTTGGGCTGCATGGAGATGGCGTCAAAGCCGGTGATGGCTTTGAGGGCGACTTCGAGACCGTCGATGAGTTCGCGGTAACCTTCGGCCTGGTCGGCGGGGGCGTAGGGGTGGAGGTTGGCAAACTCCGGCCAGGTGATGGGCAGCATTTCGCTGGTGGCGTTGAGCTTCATGGTGCACGAGCCGAGCGAAATCATACTGCGGTTCATCGCCAGGTCGCGGTCTTCGAGTTTTTTCAGGTAGCGTAGCATTTCGTGTTCGGTGTGGTAGCGGTTGAACACGGGGTGTTGCAGGATGGCGTCGCTACGCAGCAGGCTGTCGTTCAGACGGCCTTTGACTTCGTCGGAGAGCGTGAAAGTCTGTTTGCCGGTGAAGATGTAATACAACACGGCCATCTCTTCGCGGTTTGACTCTTCGTGGAAAGCCACGGCGATTTGGCTGTCGGCGGCGCGGCGCAGGTTGTAGCCCAGCGACAAGGCCGTCTGAAACACTTGGTCGGCTTTTTCTTTGCTGCCCAAGTCCGCCAATACGGTGTCGAAAAATACTTCGTGTACGACTGTGAGGCCGTCTGAAACCAGCGCGTCGGCAAAGGCCGAAGCCAGCGCGTGAATGCGCTGCGCGATGCGTTTTACGCCTTCGGGGCCGTGGTACACCGCGTACATGCCCGCCAAATTGGCCAACAGAGCCTGCGCGGTGCAGATGTTGGACGTGGCTTTTTCGCGGCGGATGTGCTGCTCGCGCGTGGACAAAGCCATACGCAGCGCGGGTTTGCCCGACGCGTCTTTCGATACGCCGATGATGCGGCCGGGGGCGGAGCGTTTGAACTCGTCTTTAAAGGCAAAATAAGCCGCGTGCGGGCCGCCGAAGCCCATCGGTACGCCGAAACGCTGCGTGTTGCCCAAAGCAATGTCCGCGCCCATCGCGGCAGGCGGTTTGAGCAGAACCAGGCTCATGATGTCGGCGGCCACGGCCACAATCGTGCCTTTTTCTTTCAGACGGCCTATCACATCGGTTAAATCCACTACATCGCCGTCGCTGCCCGCATATTGCAGCAGCGCGCCGAAATACTCGCCCTCAAAGGCCGTCTGAATGTCGCCGACCACCAGCTCGAAGCCGAAATACTTGGCACGGGTTTTCATCACGTCCAGCGTTTGCGGGTACACGCGGCTGTCGACAAAGAAACGCTCCGATTTCACCTTGCCCACGCGGTGCGCCATCGCCATCGCCTCGGCGGCGGCCGTAGCCTCGTCCAACAGCGACGCGCCCGCCACTTCAAAACCGGTCAAATCGATGCACACCTGCTGGAAATTCAACAGGGCTTCCAAACGCCCCTGCGCGATTTCCGCCTGATAGGGCGTGTAGGCCGTGTACCAGCCGGGGTTTTCCAACACATTGCGCAGAATCACGTTCGGCAGGCGGGTAGGGTAGTAGCCCAAACCGATGTAGCTTTTGTTGATTTTGTTTTTCGCCGCGATGCCCTTGATTTTCAAAAGCGCGTCGGTCTCGGTGAGCGCGTCGGGCAGGCCGAGTTCGGACGGCATACGGATGCTCTGCGGCACAGTGTTGTCCACAAAACCGGCCATGTCTTTCTCGCCCAAAGCCGCCAAAAGCGCGGCCTCGTCGGCAAAGCTGATGTGGCGCGAAGCAAATTCGTTGTTGTTGAAGAGATCGGATAGTTTCATGTTTTTTCCTTTGAGTGGGTTGGCATGAGGCCGTCTGAAAACGGGCGCGGCAAAACGCGCGGATTGTAACACCGTTGCCCGCGTTTTCACGTTGGCGGAGCGGTGTTTCAGACGGCCTCAAACACAACGGGGCGGGGCTGTGCGGCGGTACGGGCGCGATGGTGGAAAAAATTGTCCTGCGGGGCTTGAATTCGCCTGCCGCAGCCCTATTTTCCCGCCGTTGGGTCGGGCGGCGCGCCGTCCGACTGCCGATTCGACCGCAAAGGTCTGTTTTTTATGACTGTCAACTTAATGGAGATTTTTTTATGACCATCCGTCCCCTGCACGACCGCGTCGTCGTCAAACGCTTGGAAGCCGAAGAAAAAACCGCCTCCGGTATCGTCCTGCCCGGCGCGGCCGCCGAAAAACCCGATATGGGCGAAGTGATCGCCGTGGGCGCGGGCAAAGTCGGCGAAGACGGCCAACGCCGCGCGCTTGACGTGAAAGTCGGCGACAAAGTGATTTTCGGCAAATACAGCGGCCAAACCGTCAAAGCCGACGGCGAAGAGCTGCTGGTGATGCGCGAAGAAGACATCTTCGGCATCGTCGAGTAAGTTTTTATGCGGCCGTCTGAAAGCCCCCTTTTCCTTTTTTCAGACGGCCTCCCGACAGCAGAAACAAACATTTGATTATTGATATTTGGAGTAAATGAATATGGCAGCAAAAGATGTACAGTTCGGTAACGAAGTCCGCCAGAAAATGGTCAGCGGCGTAAACACCCTGGCCAACGCCGTGCGCGTAACCCTCGGCCCCAAAGGCCGCAACGTAGTGCTCGACCGCTCCTTCGGCGGCCCGCACATCACCAAAGACGGCGTTACCGTTGCCAAAGAAATCGAGCTGAAAGACAAGTTTGAAAACATGGGCGCGCAGATGGTGAAAGAAGTCGCGTCCAAAACCAACGACGTGGCCGGCGACGGCACCACCACCGCCACCGTGCTGGCACAGGCCATCGTCACCGAAGGCATGAAATACGTCACCGCCGGCATGAACCCCACCGACCTCAAACGCGGCATCGACAAAGCCGTGGCCGCGCTGGTGGGCGAATTGAAAAACATCGCCAAACCCGTGCCGGAAAAATCCAAGGAAATCGCCCAAGTGGCCTCCATTTCCGCCAACTCCGACGAAGCCATCGGCGACATCATCGCCAAAGCGATGAACGAAGTGGGCAAAGAAGGCGTGATCACCGTGGAAGACGGCAAATCGCTGGAAAACGAAGTGGAAGTCGTCAAAGGCATGCAGTTCGACCGCGGCTACCTGTCGCCCTATTTCGTGTCCAACATCGAAAAACAAATCGCCGAGCTGGACGCGCCCTTCGTGCTGCTGTTTGACAAAAAAATCAGCAACATCCGCGACCTGCTGCCCGTATTGGAACAGGTTGCCAAAACCAGCCGCCCGCTCTTGATCATTGCCGAAGACGTGGAAGGCGAAGCCCTCGCCACCCTCGTGGTGAACAACATCCGCGGCATCCTGAAAACCGTGGCCGTGAAAGCCCCGGGCTTCGGCGACCGCCGCAAAGCCATGCTGCAAGACATCGCCATCCTCACCGGCGGCACCGTGATTGCCGAAGAAGTCGGCCTCTCGCTGGAAAAAGCCACCCTCGAAGACCTCGGCCAGGCCAAACGCATCGAAGTGGGCAAAGAAAACACCACCATCATCGACGGTTTGGGCGACAAAGCCGCCGTGGAAGCCCGCGTGGCCGAAATCCGAAAACAGGTTGAAACCGCCACCAGCGACTACGACAAAGAAAAACTGCAAGAGCGCGTGGCCAAACTGGCCGGCGGCGTGGCCGTGATCAAAGTGGGCGCGGCCACCGAAGTGGAAATGAAAGAGAAAAAAGACCGCGTGGAAGACGCGCTGCACGCCACCCGTGCCGCCGTTGAAGAAGGCGTGGTGGCCGGCGGCGGCGTCGCCCTCTTGCGTGCCCGCGCCGCGCTGGAAAACCTGCACACCGGCAACGCCGACCAGGACGCAGGCGTGCAGATCGTACTGCGCGCGGTTGAGTCCCCGCTGCGCCAAATCGTCGCCAACGCAGGCGGCGAACCCAGCGTGGTGGTGAACAAAGTGCTGGAAGGCAAAGGCAACTACGGCTACAACGCCGGCAGCGGCGAATACGGCGACATGATCGAAATGGGCGTGCTCGACCCCGCCAAAGTAACCCGCTCCGCGCTGCAACACGCCGCCTCCATCGCCGGCCTGATGCTGACCACCGACTGCATGATTGCCGAAATCCCCGAAGACAAACCGGCCATGCCCGACATGGGCGGAATGGGCGGAATGGGCGGCATGATGTAAGAGGCCGTCTGAACGCCTGACGCGCAAGCGTTGAAAACAACACCCGCAGGGTTTGCGCCCTGCGGGTGTTTTTTATAGTGAACCAAAATAAAAAAGATACAAGGCAGCAAGCCGCAGACAGTATGGGTAATACGGCAAGGCGCAGCAACGCCGTAGATTTTTTATTTTGGCTCACTATATCGTTGAGGCCGTCTGAAAAGTACAAAACGTTTTTAGACGGCCTTTGTGTTTGGCGATTTCGTTTTATCTCAACCTACCATCGCCTTAAACACTTCTTTCACGGCAGACACGGTTTCGTCTATCAGCTCAGGCGTATGCGCGGCGGAAACGAAGCCTGCTTCATAGGCCGAAGGGCCGAAGGCGACTTGTTTGTCGAGCATGCCGTGGAAGAAGGTTTTGAAGCCGTCGGTGTTCGAACGGGCCATGTCGGCGTAGTTTTGCGGCAGGCCGTCTGAAAAATACAGGCCGAACATGCCGCCCACGCTGTCGGCACAGAAGGCGACGCCTGAAGCTGCGGCGGCAGCCTGAAAGCCTTGCACCAGCTGTTCGGTACGCGCGGCCAGGTTTTCGTAGAACCCGGGGCGCTGGATGATTTCTAGCGTTTTCAAACCGGCGGCGACGGCGACGGGGTTGCCCGACAAAGTGCCGGCCTGATACACGCCGCCCAGCGGCGAGATGCAGGCCATAATGTCTTTGCGGCCGCCAAACGCCGCCAGCGGCATACCGCCACCGATCACTTTGCCCATCGTGGTCAAATCGGGCGTGATGCCGTGCAGCGACTGCGCGCCGCCAAGCGCGACACGGAATCCGGTCATCACTTCGTCGTAAATCAATACCGCGCCATGTTTGGCGGTGAGTTCGCGCAGGGCTTTGACAAAGCTTTCAGACGGCCGCACCAAGTTCATATTGCCGGCAAAGGGCTCAACGATGACGCAGGCGATTTCGCCGCCGATTTGCGCGAAGGTTTCTTCAAGCTGGGCAACGTTGTTGTATTCCAGCACCAGCGTGTGCTTGGTGAAATCGGCGGGCACGCCTGCGGACGACGGGTTGCCGAAGGTAAGCAGGCCGCTGCCCGCTTTCACCAGCAGGCTGTCGGAATGGCCGTGGTAGCAGCCCTCGAATTTGACGATTTTGTCGCGGCCGGTAAAGCCGCGCGCCAGACGGATAGCCGACATGGTGGCTTCCGTGCCCGAGCTGACCAAACGCACCTGCTCGACGCTGGGCACCAGTTTGGCGATTGCTTCGGCGATCACAATCTCGCCTTCGGTGGGCGCGCCGAACGACAGCCCGCCCAAAGCCGCTTCGCGCACGGCTTCAATCACTTCGGGATGGGCGTGGCCGACGATGGCCGGTCCCCATGAGCCGACATAATCGATATAGCGCGTGCCGTCGGCGTCCCACACATAGGCGCCCTCGGCCTTTTGGATAAAGCGCGGCACGCCGCCGACGCTGCCGAAGGCGCGCACGGGCGAATTGACGCCGCCGGGGATAATGGCTTTGGCGCGGGTGAAAAGTTGTTCGTTGCGGGTCATGGGGGTTTCCTTATTTTGATGCGGATGGGGTTTGAGGCCGTCTGAAAATATCTTTAATCAAACTGCCTGCGGGAGAGTCGGTTTCGGTTTTGACATCGTGGCTGAAACGGTAGTCGGACACGGTGTCGCCGTCGTAGTCGATGCACAGCTTCCATGTGTCGCGGCGGCTTTTCATGTAGAAAAAATTGGTCGGTAGGAAATTGTAGAGCGGCAGGCGGCGCACGGCGGTTTTCCAAACGGATAAAAGCACGGCATTTTACCCTGTTTTCACTTCGTTGAAGCCGCGCTTCGGAAACGCCGTTTCCATGCGGCGGGCGCGGCCTCCCCGCCGCAGAAGCTGCCGCCGCAAAAAATTGCAGAAAATGCTTGACGGGGCGCGTCTGGCTCATTATTATGCGCGCTTTCCTTTCTTACGGGTCGTTAGCTCAGTCGGTAGAGCAGCGGACTTTTAATCCGTTGGTCGAGCGTTCGAATCGCTCACGACCCACCAATTTTAAAGCCGGGTTTTCCAACCCAGCTTTTTTTTGCCCGCATGGCTGACTATGTTTTTCAACCTGTCGGACATGCAGTGAAAAACGCCGCCCTTTTTGCAGGGCGGTGTTTTTGCGGAAACGCTCTGCGTATGCCTTTCAGACGGCCTCAGCCTGCCCCGCCCTGTTTGGCTTCGAGCGCTTCCCAGCGTTCGAGTTTTTCCATCAGCTCGTTTTCCACCGCTTCCGCACGCTGTTGCAACTCGGCGGCTTTTTCGTAGTCGCGGAACACTTCGGGGTCGGACAGTTGCGCGGCCAGTTCGTTTTGTTCGGTTTCGAGGGCGGCGATTTCGTCGGGCAGGGTATCGAGTTCGCGCTGCTCTTTGTAGGAGAGTTTGACGGTGCGGTTGGCCTTGGGTTTGGCAGACTTGGCGGATGCGTCTTCGGGCGCGGGTTTCGCAGGTGCGGCAGCCTGAAAAGCCTGCTCGCGGTTTTTGGCATCGAGATAGTCCTGATAGCCGCCGACATATTCTTTCAGACGGCCTTCGCCTTCAAAGACGATGCTTTGGGTAACGACGTTGTCGAGAAAGGTACGGTCGTGCGACACCAGAAACACGGTGCCGTCGTAGTCGCGCAGCAGCTCTTCCAGCAGCTCCTGCGTGTCGATGTCCAAGTCGTTGGTCGGCTCGTCGAGTACCAGAATATTGGCCGGGCGGGTAAACAGTTTGGCCAGCAGCAGGCGGTTGCGCTCGCCGCCGGAGAGCGAAGACACGGGGCTTTGCGCGCGGGCGGGGTGGAACAGGAAGTCTTCCAAATAGCCCATCACATGCCGTTTTTTGCCGCCGATTTCCACATAGTCGTTGCCCTGGCCTAAGGTGTAGAACACGGTGTCGTTTTCGTTGAGCGCGCTGCGGAACTGGTCGAAATAGGCGGTTTCCTGCTTGCTGCCGAGACGGATTTTGCCCGAAGTTGGCGAGAGTTCGCCCAAAATCAGCTTTAAAAAGGTGGTTTTACCGATGCCGTTGGCGCCGATCAGGCCGATTTTGTCGCCGCGCTGAATCACGGCGGAGAAGTCGCGCATGATGGGCTTGCCGCCGTAGTCGAAGCTGGCGTGTTCGAGTTCGGCGATGATTTTGCCGCTTTTTTCGCCGGCATCGAGTTTGAACGACACCTGCCCCTGCCGCTCGCGGCGCGCGGCGCGTTGGCGGCGCAGCTCTTCCAAACGGCGCACGCGGCCTTCGTTGCGGGTGCGCCGCGCTTCGATGCCTTTGCGTATCCACGCTTCTTCCTGGGCGTGGAATTTGTCGAACAGGCGGTTGTGCTCGGCTTCCACCGCCAGCTCTTCGGCTTTTTTCTCGCTGTAACGCGCGAATGAGCCGGGGTAGGGGCGCAAAATGCCGCGATCAAGTTCGACAATGCGCGTGGCAATGTGGTCGAGAAAACGGCGGTCGTGGGTGATCACAATCAGGCTGCCTGAAAAGCCGCGCAGCAGGTTTTCCAGCCAGATGATGGCATCGATGTCCAAGTGGTTGGTCGGCTCATCGAGCAGCAGGATATCGGGCTTTTGCACCCAGGCCTGCGCCAGCGCGACGCGCTTTTTCTGGCCGCCGGACAGGTTGGCGATGGTTTCGTTTTCAGGCAGCCCCAATTCGCCGATGGTCTGGCGCACGGCGGCGTCGAACTGCCAGCCGTTTTGCGCTTCGATTTGGTTTTGCAGCGCGTTCATTTCGGCGGTGAGTTCTACGTTTTCAGGCTGCTTTTCCAGTTCCGAGAGCACCGCATGATAGCGGCGCAGCACGTCGCGCAGGCTGCCCAGCCCTTCGGATACGGCGTCGAACACCGTGGCCTGCGGGTCGAAAAAACTTTCCTGCGGCACATACACCGTTTTCAGGCCGTTTTGTAAAACGAGCTGGCCGTCGTCGGGCTTCTGCACACCGGCCAGGATTTTCAACAGCGAGGACTTGCCCGCGCCGTTGCGCCCGATGAGGCCGACGCGCTCGCCGGCGTCGAGTTGGAAAGCGGCTTTGTCGAGCAGGGCGACATGGCCGACGGCAAAAGACAGGTTTTCGGCTTGGAGGATGTTCATGGGTTTGGGTTTCAACGGGATGGCAAAGGGGCGGATTGTACAGGCAAAAGGCCGTCTGAAAAGCACGGGGCATGGGTTGGGAAAGGCCGTCTGAAAGTTTCAGACGGCCTTTGGTTCACAATATTGTCAGCGCGATACGGTAAAGCTGCCACAGCGCCCAGGCGCAGACGGAAAGTCCGGCGAAGAGGCGGACGCGGCGGTTTTGCAGCAGGGTTTTGAGTTGTCCGGCAAACCAGCCGAAGGCCAAAAGATTGGGCAGGGTACCCAGCGCGAAGCAGAGCATCAGCAGGCCGCCGTGCAGGGCGCTGCCGCTGCCGAGGGCGTAGAGCGAGGCGCTGTAAACCAGGCCGCAGGGCAGCCAGCCCCACAGCAGGCCGACAGCGAAACAGGCGGGCACGCTTTTAATCGGCAGCAGGCGGTTGAGCAGCGGGTTGAGCCGTTTCCAGATCGGTTTGCCCGCGCTTTCGATATGGCGCACGAGGTCGGACAGCCCCGCCAGATAGAGGCCGAGCAGCAGCAGCAGGATGTTGGCGGCGAGGAACAAAACGGTTTGCGCGCCGCGCGTTTGGTCGAGGGAAATGCCGAACTGGCCGAGCGCGCCGACAATCAGGCCGATGGCGGTGTAGCTGGCGATGCGGCCGAGGTTCATCAGCACAATCAGCCACAGGCGGTTGATATGCGGCGGCAGTTGCAGGGCGAAAGCGGAAGAGAGGCCGCCGCACATGGCCAGGCAGTGGCCGCCGCCAAAAAAGCCGAGCAGAAAGAGGGTGAGGAAGGAGAGGTCGCTGTTCATGGGTGTGTGCGGGTGGGAGGCCGTCCCCGCCTACGCGGGGATGACGTTTCTGAAAAAAGAGAAAACAGGGTTTTCAGACGGCCTTAATGCAGTTAAATCACAAAATCTTCCGCCGCGTCTGCCTGTTTGCGATACTGGCCGGGCGTGAGGCCGTAGGCTTTTTTAAACGCTTTACCGAAGTGGGTTTCCGAGCCGAAGCCGCAGGCCAGGGCGACGGCCAGCACGGAATCCGCGCTTTGTTTGAGCATGGCGGCGGCCTGTTGCAGGCGGATGCGGTTGACGAAGGCGTAGGGGCTGGTGCCGGTGTGCGCTTTAAACAGGCGCATCAGTTGGGCGCGGGACACGGTGGCGGCGTCGGCCATTTCTTCTATCGTCCACGCGCGCGCCGGGTCGTCGAGCACCGCCTGAATCACGCCGCGCAAACGGCGGTCGCGCCAGCCTTTGAGCAGCCCCTCGGGCAGCGGCCGCACCGGATGTTCGGCCAGGAAAACGCGCACCAGCGACACCAGCAGCACCGCCGAGAGCGCGTCGACCACCGCCTTCGAGCCGGGCTGCGGCCTGTCGGCCTCGGCCTGCAACAGCGACACCAGATGCGGCAGCGGCGTGCCGCGCATATCGAGCAGCACCGTTTCCGGCAGCCCCGCCATCAGGTCGGCCTGCGTATCGTAGGCGAAGCGGGCGCAAAACAGGCTCAAATCGGCCGCGCCTTCGCCGCTGCGTTTGAGCGTGAACGCGCCGCTGCGCTCCGAAACCACCGCCGCGCCGCTGTTGGCGCAGTCGGCCTCGCTGCTCAACACATGATCGGCGGTGCGCGGAAAAAACACTACGTCGCCCGCGCGCAGCCGCCGCGCCTTGTCGTCGGCATCCGCTTTGAGCCAGCCCTCGCCGCCCGTAACGATATGCACCAACCCCTGCCCGCGCCGCGCCTCGTGCCGCACATACCATTCGCCCTGAAACAGACACTGCACATCGACGCTGCCGCTCACCTGCGAGAGCGCCACCAGCTTGTCGAGAATATCCATTTTGCGCCACCTCATGATACGATTTGACGGGTATTATAGAACGAAAAAGACAATAATGGCGGTGTTGTCTGTTTTAATTAGTAAAACAACACGGAAAGATACAAGGCAGCAAGCCGCAGACAGTACAAGTAGTACGAGGCTGGTTTTCTTGGCATTTCCAATGCATTAGAAAACCGTCCCCTTCGAGCTAAGGCGCAGCAACGCCGTAGATTTTCGTGTTGATTCACTATAACCACAAGATTAAGGAAAGAGACCATCATGGAAACCACATTCAAAAACTGGCCCGAACATACCGCCCACGTTAAAAAAGCCTTCGGCGAAATGGGCAAAAAACACCCGAAAATGCTGCAAGCCTACGGCACATTGGAACAGGCCGCCGCCGCCGAAGCCCTCGACGCGAAAACGCGCGAACTGATCGCCATCGCCGTCGCCATCACCACCCGCTGCGAAAGCTGCATCAGCGTCCACGCCGCCGCCGCCGTCAAAGCGGGCGCAACCGAGAGCGAAATCGCCGGCGCACTGGCCACCGCCATTTCCCTCAACGCCGGCGCGGCCTATACTTACGCCCTGCGCGCCTTCGAAGCGGCGGAAAGCCAAAGCTGAAAACCGCCTAGGCCGTCTGAAATAATGCTTTCAGACGGCCTTTGAGCCGCATTATTTGTGCCATAATTACCGAAAGGAAACCCGATGAAAAAACTGCTTCTCCCCGTATTTGCCGCCGCCGCGCTGCTCGCCCAGCCCGCCTTCGCCCTCTCCCTCGCGCCCGCCCAAACGGCGCAGCAGCAGGCGCATGAGGGCGGCGTGTGGATAGACGTGCGCAGCCCCGAAGAATACGCCGCAGGCCACCTGTCGGCCGCGCAAAACATCCCGCTCGAACAAATTACCGCCAAAATCGCCGAAGCCGTGCCCGACAAAAACGCCCCCGTCAACCTCTACTGCAAATCCGGCCGCCGCGCCGGCCTCGCCAAGCAGATGCTGGAAAAACTGGGCTACACCCGCGTCACCAACCACGGCGGCTATCAGGATCTCGTCGCCAAGGGCATGAAATAACAGCCCGTTTGCAAAAAGGCCGTCTGAAAGCCTTTCAGACGGCCTCTTTTCCCAAGTGCCGCAACCGTGAAACCGTAAACCGAAGGAGAACCGAATGAATATGAAACGAAAATTTTCCGCACTGGCCGCTGCGCTGTCTCTGTCTGCCTGCGCGGGCACGCAAACGGGAACGGCGCAGCCTCCTGCGGGCGTGCACAACGCCGCCGCCGAAGCGTCAGAGGCGCGGGAGGCTGAAATGCCGCCTCCGACGAACGTGCACAGCTTCGCCAGCCGCTACGGCTTCGACGAAACCGTTTCCCGCCTGAAAAACGCCGTGCAGGCCAAAGGCATGACCGTGTTCGCCCTGATCGACCACCGCGCCGCCGCGCAAAAAGCGGGGCTGGATATGCAGCCGGCCACGGTGATTGTGTTCGGCGCGCCCAAAGCGGGCACGCCGCTGATGGCCAAAGACCCCGACTTTGCCCTGCGCCTGCCGCTCAAAGTACTGGTAACGGAAACCGACGGGCAGGTGCGCGCCGTCCTCGCCGACACCCGTTCCCTGATTGCCGACAGCCGCATTTCGGTTGCCGACGTGGAAAACACGCTCGACCGTGTGCCGGCGCTGATTGAAAAAACCGTCAGCGAATAGGACGTGTTGACATTCGGCTTGTGGGTATTTTTTGCCAAAAACACCGCCGCAAGGCTGATTGTCAACACGCCCTAAAACGCGGCGCAAAATGGCTGAGGCCGTCTGAAAACTCCGTTTGAGGGTTTTCAGACGGCCTTTCGTTTACCCACAATCTCTGTGGATAAATCTGTGTACAACTTGCGGGTAAACGGAAAAATCCCTATTGCGGCAACCGGCCGCTTAAACTGCCTAAAAAATATTCAAAAATAAAACACATAAAAATCAACAGAATATATATTTCACGATGAGACGGTTTAGCACGGCGTACTAAATTTCCAGCGAAAACAAACCGGTGCGAAATTGTGCATAAACAGAGATTGACAAGCCTGTTCCGCCGCCTGTTCCGGCTTGACTGACACTCTGTTTTTCAGACGGCCCAAGCCGCCCTGCCCCCTCTTCGGGGCATCAGCGCAGGAAAACGGTTTCGCGGTACAATGCGGCCTCGTTTTTTACAAAGAAGAACAATGCCATGAAAGCCAGCCAATTTTTCATTTCCACTTTAAAAGAAGCCCCCGCCGAAGCCGCTCTGGCCAGCCACAAGCTGATGATTCGCGCGGGTTTGATCAAAGCCAACGCCTCCGGTTTGTACACCTGGATGCCGATGGGTCTGCGCGTGCTGCGCAAGGTTGAAAACATCGTACGCGAAGAGATGAACCGCGCCGGCAGCGTCGAATTGCTGATGCCCGTGGTGCAGCCTGCCGAATTGTGGCAGGAATCCGGCCGCTGGGAGTTTTACGGCAAGGAGCTCTTGCGCCTGAAAGACCGCCACGAGCGCGATTTCTGCATGGGGCCGACCTGCGAAGAAGTCATTACCGACATCGTGCGCAAAGAAATCACCAGCTACAAGCAGCTGCCGCAAAACTTTTACCACATCCAAACCAAATTCCGCGACGAAGTGCGCCCGCGTTTCGGCGTGATGCGTGCGCGCGAATTTGTGATGAAAGACGCCTACTCCTTCCACGCCGACTACGAATCGCTGGTGCGCGACGGCTACCAGCCGATGTACGACGCCTACTGCCGCATCTTCGATCGTCTGGGGCTGAACTACCGCCCCGTCGCCGCCGACACCGGCAGCATCGGCGGCACCGGCTCGCACGAGTTTCAAGTGCTGGCCGAGAGCGGCGAAGACGTGATTGCCTACAGCGACACTTCCGATTACGCCGCCAATATCGAGCTGGCGCCGACTTTGCGTCTCTCTGGCGAGCGCAGGCAGCCTGAAAAAACGCTAGAGAAAGTGCACACGCCCGATGTGAAAACCATCGTCGCGTTGGTGGAATTTCTCAATATTCCGGTTGAACAGACGCTCAAATCCATCGTCGTCGAAGGCGAAAACGACGGCGAACCGGTGTTGCTGCTGCTGCGCGGCGACCACGAGTTCAACGACATCAAAGCCGAAAAACTCGCCGGCGTAAAAGCCCCGCTGACCATGGCCGCACCCGAACTTATCCGCGCCCAATTCGGCGCCGACGGCGGCTCGCTCGGTCCCGTAGGCTTTGCGGGCAAGGTTTACGCCGATTTTGCCGTCGAAAAAGGCGCAGACTGGGTGATCGGCGCGAACGACAACGGCTGGCACTACACCGGTTTCAACTTCGGCCGCGACGCTGCCGAGCCCGAATTTGCCGATTTGCGCAACGTAGTTGAGGGCGACGCAAGCCCTGACGGGCAAGGCAGCCTGAAACTCGCGCGCGGCATCGAAGTCGGCCACGTTTTCCAATTGCGCGACAAATACTCCGCCGCCATGAACGCCAGCTTCCTCGACAACAACGGCAAAGCGCAAATCATGGAAATGGGCTGCTACGGCATCGGCATCACCCGCATCGTCGCCGCCGCCATCGAGCAAAACAACGACGAGCGCGGCATCATCTGGACCGACGCGATGGCGCCCTTCCAAGCCGTGATCGTGCCGATGAACTACAAAAAATCCGACGCCGTGCGCGAAGCCGCCGACCGCCTTTACGCCGAATTGCAAGCCGCCGGCGTAGATGTATTGCTGGACGACCGCGACGAGCGCGCCGGTGTGCTGCTCAACGACAGCGAATTGCTCGGCATCCCGCACCGCATCGTCATCGGCGACCGGGGCTTGAAAGAAGGCCAAGTCGAATACGCCCGCCGCACCGACAGCCAAGTGCAGAGCATCGCGCTCGCCGAAGCCGCAGCGAAAGTGGCCGCAGCGGTGAAACAAGCATAAGCAACGAAGCACAAAGGCCGTCTGAAAAGATGTTTTCAGACGGCCTATCACACACCCAAACCCAAAGGAACTCCCTTGCCGCTCACTTCCCCCGCGCTCTGCCGCATCCGCGCCATTACCGCCTTTGCCACCCTGTCGCCCGCGCAAAACACTTGGGCGGACACCCTCGCCGCCGCCAAGCACCAGTGCGACCGTCTGGCCGCCGCCTTCGCGCAGGAAGGCTACACCGTCCAATCCGTGCGCATCGTCGCCAACCCCTTCGGCGAATACCTCGACACCGCCTCGCCCGAGTCCGCCAAACAAGGGCTCGCCTACATCCAGCGCATCCTCGCCGGGCTGAACCAAAACGGCCTGCGCATCCGCTTTGCCATCGGCGAAGCCCGCAGCGCCGAAGAAATCGCCCTGCTGCCCGAGTTAATCCGCGACTACGGCGATTTGAGCAATGCCTGCGTCAACATCGCCGCCGACGAAAACGGCATCCCCGAACACGACCAAATCGAGCGCTGCACCGCCGCCGTGCAAGAAATCGCCCGCATCACCCCGCGCGGCGAAGGCAATTTCAACTTCACCGTCAATTTCAACTGCGCCCCGCTGATCCCCTACTTCCCCGCCGGCTTCCACCGCGGCGCACAGGGCGACTGCATCGTTGTCGGCTTGGAAACGCCCGACCTGCTCGCCGCCGCACTGCGCGCCTTAAACCCGCCTGCCGACCAGTCCGCCTTTCTTCAGGCTGCCTACACCGCCATGCGCCAAGCCCTGCAATACCACGCCGACCGCGTGCAGGAAATCATTGCCGCCACCGCATTGGACGGCGGCTGGCGCTATGCGGGCATGGACACCTCCGCCGCACCGTCGAAAAACTGCACCTCGATGACGGAAATCTACCGTCTGCTGCGCGTGCCGCACTTTGGCGCGGCAGGCAGCATCGAAGCCTCCGCCCTGCTCACCCGCGTGTTCAAAACGCTGGCAAACGTCAACGCCGTCGGCTTCTCGGGGCTGATGCTGGCGGTAACCGAAGACGCGGGTCTCGCCGCCGCCAGCCGCGTGCCTACCTTCGATTTGCGCGCGCTTTTGACGTACAGCAGCGTCTGCGGCATCGGGCTGGACACCGTTCCCATCCCCGGCGACACCCCCGCCGACCGCATCACCGCGCTGATGCGCGACACCGGCACCATGGCCTTCCGCCTGAACAAACCGCTCACCGTGCGCCTGTTCCCCGTACCCGGCCTGAAAGCGGGCGACATTACCGCCTTTGAAAGCGACGATTTGTGCAACTGCGCGGTGCTGGCGGTACAGTAAGCGCGGCAAAGGCAGCCTGCAAGCGTGGTTTGGGGTTTCAGGCTGCCTGAGAACAGCGAAAAACAGCCTGAAAGACTGATTGACACGTAGGTCGAGTATTTATGCCCGACAAACACGGCTGCCATACAAGCGAGCTTGGTGTCGTTGGTGCACTTGTTTGAATAAAAGGCCGTCTGAAAGGTCGATTAAGGTTTTCAGGCTGCCTTTGCCATTCCGCGTAAATCCTAAAAAACAGCCTGAAAGCTGCAACGGCACTTTCAGGCTGCTTTTTAGGCACGCAGGTCGGGAATTTATGTCCGGCAAATTGACAACAAAACAAAAAATATCGGGCATAAATGTCCAACCTTGTATATCGGAACTCCAGTATCATAGCAACAAACCGCCCGGCCGCCACCCGTACCCAACCGAGGCAAAAAACCGTTGCGTAGCTCAGGGAGCGGCCGGACACCCATCGACACAACCGGACAGTTGCCGGACAACACAACCGAATGCAAGGCAGGTTTATGATGAGTACCCAACACAATTACGCAGGCATCGACATTGCCAAACGAAACTTCGTCATCTCCGTTTCGTCTTTGTCTAAAACCAAAACCGAAACCAACAACCCCAAAGGGATCGCCCATACCGTCGAATACCTTAAAAAACACAACGTCGCACTCGTCGTGATGGAAAGCACCGGCGGTCTCGAAGTCCCCGCCGCCAAAGCCATCCACCGTGCAGGCATAGCCGTGATTATCGCCAACCCTCGTCAGACGCATCAGTTTGCCCAATCACAGTCGCTGACCAAAACCGAAGCGGGGTTGAAAAAGGTCGTCTGAACATTTTAAAACATGGATTTTCATGTGCAATACTGTTTTCAGACGACCTTTTCCCTGATAAGAAATTTCCAATAAAGCCTGAATCATCATGCCCATAGATTCCTTTTTCTACCTCTTACTCCTCACCGGATTTTGCGCCGGACTGATGAATGCGGCGGTCGGCGGCGGCGGGCTGCTGCAAGTCCCGGGGCTGTTCAACCTACTGCCCACTTCCACGCCCGTGGCTTCGGTGGTTGGCACCGACAAATTCGCTGCCTGCTTCGGCATGCTGACCGCAACGGGGCAATACCTGCGCAAAATCCCCGTGCCGTGGAAAGTGCTGCTGCCCGCCGCCGCGCTGGCGTTTGCCGCTTCCTATCTGGGCGCGAATGCCGTGGCGTATCTGCCCGTGCACTACATGAAACCGGCGATGTTGGTCATCATGGTGGCCATGTGCCTTTATACTTTTCTGAAAAAAGACTTGGGACAGGCGGTGCGCACCGAAAAACTGACGCGCCGCGAAACCTTATGCGGCTTGCTGTTCGGCACGCTCATCGGTTTTTACGACGGCATCTTCGGGCCGGGCTCAGGCAGCCTGCTGGTCTTCGTGTTCGTCCGTTTTTACGGTTATGATTTCCTGACGGCGAACGCATCCGCCAAAGTCATCAATTCCACCACCTACCTTGCCGCGCTGGCGTTTTTCATCCCGCAAGGCCATGTCATGTGGGCATGGGCGGTGCCGCTGGCGCTGGCGAATTTATGCGGCAGCGTGGTCGGCGCGAAATTGGCGATACGCGGCGGAACCAAGTTTCTGCGTTACGGATTTATGGTGTTGCTATGCCTGACCATAGGCAAATTTGCTTGGGATTTGATTCGATAGAGATGGGGCGCGCCATAGCAGGATTAGCGTCCTGAAAGCGTTTCAGACGACCTTTGGATACCAAATATGCCCAAATGCTCGCCTTCTTCGCACAGATGACGGCACAGAAAGAAGGTTGGCAAACCATGCTCTACCACCCGCCCACCGAAGCGGAAGAAGTGTTGGAAGCATTGGTTAACCGCCGCAACCAGCTGGTGGAGATGCGGACTGCCGAGAAAAACCGTCTGCATCAGGTTCACGAAACGCAAGTTAAAAGCGTCAAACAACTGATTGCCCATTTTGACCGGCTGATTGACGACTTGGACAAACAAATCGATGACCACACCCACACGCATTTTGACGGCAAAGCCCAAGTGGCGGAACAAATCAAAGGCATCGGTTCGATAACGACGGCTACGCTGATGGCGATGCTGCCCGAATTGGGACGGCTGAGCCACAAACGGATAGCGAGTCTGGTCGGTATTGCCCCACACCCGAGGGAGAGCGGGGAAACCAAATTCAAAAGCCGCTGCTTCGGCGGAAGGTCTGCGGTGCGTAAGGCGCTGTATATGGCAACCGTGGTGGCGGCACGTTTTGAACCGCTTATTCGGGATTTCTATCAGCGCCTGCTGTCCAAGGGTAAGCCGTATAAGGTTGCCGTTACGGCATGTATGCGCAAACTGCTGACGATATTGAATGCCCGGATGCGTGATTATTTTGCCGAAAACGGTACCACCGAAAACGGTATCCAAACGGCTTGATTTGAGTTTTGGTATTTTTGCCCGACGGGGTGAAAAATACAGTTGCTACGCATTTGCCACACTCGGTTTTGCATCATCGGCGTGCTTGTTTCAACAAAAGGCCGTCTGAAAGCGGTTTTTGGGTTTTCAGACGGCCTTTACCATCACAAACAATCAAACCGTTTGCTCCAGCCATTCATCTGCCACGCGCGCCACGGCGCTTTCCGCGTCCGCCAGCGACTGCTGCAAGCGTTCGCCGCCGAACTCGTCGTATTCCGCCGCCACGCTTTGCACATTACTGATGCCGATGTAGGCGAAGGCAGTGCGCACCGACGCTTCGACGTGGTTGGCGTAATCCGCCTGGCCGCTGTCGTAACCGTAGTCGCCGCGGGCGGAGACAATCAGCAGACGTTTGTCTGCGTCCGCCAGCATCGGCCAGTAGGGCTTGCCCGCGCGGCCGCGGTCGAAGCCGAAGGTGCGGCCGACGCGCACGATGTTGTCGATATAGGCCTTGAACTGGGCGGGCGGCGCGAAGTTGTACATCGGCACGCCGGCCACGATGATGTCGGCGGCGATTAGTTCGTCCACCAGCGCGTCGCTTTCGCGCAGCACTTCGTTCATCCACGGCTCGCGCGCTTCGGGCGGGGTGAATGCGGCGTGTATCCAACGGCCGCTCACCGGCGCAGGCGGGTTTTGCCCGACGTCGCGGTAAACGATGCGGCTGTCGGGGCGCGCCTGGCGCCAGCGTTCGACAAAACGCGCGCTCAGGCGGCGGGTGTGCGAACCGTAGGCGTCCTGCCCGGAAATGCCGCTACGGGCGCTGGAATCAATGTGTAAAATCGTGGTCATTTTTGGCTCTCCGAAACAAAACAGAAGCGCGATTCTGCCGCCCTGCCCTGATTCCGGCAAACGCTGTTTTCTCAGCCGACAGTCGAGATTTTTTCATCCATTATCACTGCGATATGAACCGTATTCCCTTCTCTCTTGGCGCACTGCACGCCTTTGAGGCCGCCGCGCGGCTGGGCAGCTTTAAAGCCGCCGCTGCCGAGCTGGCGCTCAGCCCCACCGCCGTCAGCCACCGCATCCGCACGCTGGAAGCGCAGTTGGGCAAAACGCTGTTCGAGCGGCGTACCCGCGCCGTGGTACTGACTGCCGACGGGCGGCTGCTGGCCGAAGCCGTAAGCGGCAGTTTCGCCGCCATCGCCGAGGCCGCCGCCCGCATCCGTCGTCCCGAACGCAGCCGCGTGATACTGGCGCTGACACCCGAATTTGCCCGCCAATGGCTGGTGCCGCGCCTAGCCGGTTTTCAGGCTGCCTGCCCCGATGTCGAGCTGCATATCCGCGCCGACTACCGCACCGCCGATCTCGCGGCGGGCGAAGCCGATTTGGCGGTGCGCTACGGCGGCAGCGACAGCGCGGGTATCGAAGCCGTGCCGCTGTTTGGCGAAACTTTTGCCGCGGCCGCCGCCCCCGCGCTGTTGTCCAAACTTCCCGCCGAACCGCAAAACTGGCCGCTGCTGCATCTGGACTGGCACAAGCCGCAGGGCGCCGCCGACTGGACGGCTTGGGCGCAGGCGGCAGGCGTTCCGCCGCATGCCATGCAGGGCGGCACCCGCTATTCCGACGCCGGCCATCTGATTCAGGCCACCCTGGCCGGACAAGGCGTCGCCCTGCTCGGCCGCAGCCTGCTGGCCGAAGAGTTCCGCCTCGGCCTGGTTCACAGCGTGTCGGACATCGTCCTGCCCGGCCGCCGCTATTACCTGTGCCGCGCCACCGGCGTTGTGCTGTCGCCCGCGGTGCGGGTGGTGGAAGGGTGGTTGTTGGCGGCGGGGGATGCCCATGACTGCGGCACGCTTTTGCCGTAATGCCGCCCACGCAGCGGTTTTCAATCAAAGAGGCCGTCTGAAAGCTGTTGCGGGCTTTCAGACGGCATGATGGTTGTTCGCCATGGGAAATGCCGTCGACAACAGACAAGAACGACATGCGGCAATTTCCGATAAATGTCGCGCTATGAATGGTGCGATCAGACGGCGGAAGACAAAAAAATAACCGCTGAAAAGCGGTTAGTGGTGGCCAGAGGCAGGATCGAACTGCCGACACACGGATTTTCAATCCGTTGCTCTACCAACTGAGCTATCTGGCCTTGCGGAAAGACGGCATTAAATCATGTTCGTTATGGAGAGGCAAGGAATATTTTAAAAAAATCCATAAGTAGCTAATATTTTTCATGCTTTAATTCGACGGGGAAGTTTGTTCTGTGCTGCCGGGTCATGCCGCGTGGCGCAAAAGGCCGTCTGAAAACAGGTTCCCACTTCGTTTTCAGACGGCCTTTTTGCCGCTTATTTGCTTATTTCGGGTTTTTCTCAATCAGGGCGACGAGTTGGTCGATGTAGCCTTGGACGAATTCACGCGCCGATTCGGTGAGTTTGCCGTTTTCGTCGAACAGGGTCGGCGAGTTGCCGAGGAAGACTTCAGGCTGGCTGGTGAGCGGCATGTTGAAGTAGGACAGGGCGAGGCGCAGGTTTTTCTGCGAGCTGTAGCCGCCCATTTTGCCGACGGAGTGGCTGATGATGCCGGCGGGGGTGTTGCGCCAGGCAACGTCGGCGTTCGGTTTCGAGCCGATGTCCACGGCGTTTTTCAGGCAGGCGGGCACGGTGCGGTTGTTTTCGGCGGTGACGAAGAGCACGCCGTCAGACGCTTTGATGGTTTCGCGGAAGGCAGTGTAGCTTTCGGGAGTAGGGAAATCGGTTTCGTTCGGGTCGTCGTAGTCGAAGTTGTAGAGCGGCAGGTGGCCGATTTCGACGATTTCGGCCTCATAGCCTGCGGGAAACATGGAGATGGTGTTTTGTGCGATTTTGCGGGCAAACGAGCCTTTGCGCAGGCTGCCGACCAAGATGCTGACTTTTTTCGCCATTTTGCTTTCCTTTTCTGATGGGTAAACGAATCCGCCAAGGCGGGACGCCAATGATAATAATTGTAAAAACCATAAGGCGCAAGCGCGGAGCGCAGACGGACGGTTTGCCTTTTCGATGTTAGAATGGCGGCTTTTTACAGGCCGTCTGAAAGGCTTCAAACGATGCAGCCCCTCTCCCCCGAATTACAGGCACGCGCCGCCAAAATCAAACTGCTGGTGATGGACGTGGACGGCGTGCTCACCGACGGGCGGATTTTCATCCGCGACGACGGCGAAGAAATCAAATCCTTCCACACCCTCGACGGCCACGGCCTGAAAATGCTGCAGCAAAGCGGCGTTCGGACGGCCATCATTACCGGCCGCGACGCCCTCTCCGTCGGCGTGCGCGTGCGCCAGCTCGGTATCGCTTATTACTTCAAAGGCATACACGACAAACGCGCCGCCTATGCCGAGTTGCGCGAACAGGCGGGCGTGGCCGAAGACGAATGCGCCTTTATCGGCGACGACGTGGTCGATTTGCCCGTGATGGTGCGCTGCGGCCTGCCCGTCGCCGTGCCCGAAGCGCACTGGTTTGCCAAACGGCACGCCGCCTACGTCACACAGCGCGGCGGCGGCAAAGGCGCGGTGCGCGAATTGTGCGACCTCATCATGCAGGCGCAGGGCACGCTGGACGATGCCCTTGCGGAATACGTCAAATGAGCGGCAGACGCGGCTACGGCTGGCTCTTCCCGCTGGTTTTGGCGGGCGCGCTCGGCGGCCTGTCCGCCTGGCTCGACCGCATCAGCGCCGTTACCGTCGAAGAAACCGCCCTCAACCCCAACGAACCGCAATACCTGATGGAAGGCATCGCAGGCAGACGTTTCGACAAACAGGGCGCCTTGCAGGAGCGGCTCGACGCCGAATCCGCCCGGCAATACCCGAACGTCAAAGAAATCGTTTTCAGACGGCCTCTGCTGCAAGTGTACGCCCAAGGGAAAAAAGCCTACCAAGTCGGCAGCGAAGAAGCGCGCTACGGCACGGAAAACCGCAAAATCCTGTTTGAAAAACAAGTCCTGCTCCTCAAAGAAGCAGGCGACGGCAAACCCGCAGGCCGCCTCGCCACCGACCGCCTCACCGTCGACACCGCCGCCAAAACCGCCGCTACCGACCGCCCCGTGCAATTCTCCTACGGCGACTCGCACGGCACGGCCGACGGCATCACCTACGACTACAACCGAGGGCTGCTCAACCTGCCCGCACGAGTGAAAGCAACCGTTTATGACCCGAAAAACCCTTCTTAACGCCGCCGCAGCCGCCCTCCTGCTTGCCGCCACCCAGGCGCACGCCCTCGAAAGCGACCGCAAACAGCCCATCGAAATCGAAGCCGACCAGGGCGAGCTCGACCAAAAAAACCGCTCCACCACCTTCAGCGGCAACGTCTCCATCAAACAAGGCACGCTCAACATCCGCGCCGCAAGCGTCAACGTCGTGCGCAGCGACGACGGCCAGCAAACCATGAAAGCCACCGGCAGCCCCGTGCGCTTCGGCCAAACCCTCGATGGCGGCAAAGGCACGGTCAACGGCGAAGCCTCGCAGGTCGAATACTCCTCCGCCACCAACGTCGTCCGCCTCAGCGGCAACGCCAAAGTCACGCGCGGCGGCGACAAGGCCGAAGGCGCGGTCATCACCTACAACACCCGCACCGAGGTCTACACCGTCAGCGGCAGCAAAGCGGCGGGCGGCAAAGCGGGCAAACGCGTCAGCGTCGTCATCCAGCCCGACAGCATGGGCAAAAACAAAAAATAAAACGCGCCGCCCTGCGGACGCAAGAGGCCGTCTGAAAGCCCGATTCAAGGCTTTCAGACGGCCTTTATGCCGCCGTTGTATTTCCACTCCCTTCCCTGCGTCCGCACGGGAGAGGGAACAGGTTTCAGACGGCCTCAACAAGCGGCTTCAAGCCGCAAGGCCGTCTGAAATCAAAAGGCCGTCTGAAAGCCCCAAACGGTTTTTCAGACGGCCTTTTTATGTTTTAAAACTGCCTGCTGCGGCGGCATAACGCCGCTGCGTATCAGCAGTGCACCAGCGTGCCTTCGTCTTCGCCGCTGATTACGCGTTTGAGCGCGCCTTCTTTGGCGATGCCGAATACGACGATGTTGAGCTTGCGTTCGCGGCAGAGGGCGAAGGCGGTGGCGTCCATCACTTTGAGGTTTTTGTTGAGTGCCTCGTCAAAGGTGATGGTCTCGTAGCGGGTGGCCGACGGGTCTTTTTTCGGGTCGGCGGTGTACACGCCGTCGACGTTGGTGGCTTTGAGCATAACGTCGCAGTTCATTTCCGCGCCGCGCAGGGCGGCGGCGGTGTCGGTGGTGAAGAAGGGGTTGCCCGTGCCGGCGGCGAAAATCACGACTTTGCCTTCTTCGAGATATTGGATGGCTTTGGGGCGGGCGTAGGTTTCGGCTATCTGCTGCATGGAGAGGGCGGATTGGACGCGGGCTTTGACGCCGAGGCTTTCAAAGGCGTCTTTGAGGGCGAGGGCGTTCATCACGGTGGCCATCATGCCCATGTAGTCGGCGGTGGCTCTGTCCATGCTGCCCGCTTGGGCGGACACGCCGCGGAAGATGTTGCCGCCGCCGACAACGACGCCGACCTGCACGCCCATGTCGGTGATTTCCTTCACTTGGCCGACTATCTGCATGATGGTGTCGCGGTTGATGCCGAAGGGGTCGCCGCCCATCAGGGCTTCGCCGGAGAGTTTGAGCAGGACGCGTTTGTATTTTGCGGGGGTGGGCATGGGATTCCTTTCGGGTAAACGGATGGGGAAGTCAAAACGGCGGGCATTATACGCGCTTCGCGGCGGCGGGAAAAAGGCCGTCTGAAAGCGCCGCCGCCGGCCTTTTGGGCTTTCAGACGGCCTTTTCGGGAGTAAAATCCGCCTGCCGCCTTTTCAGACGGCCTGTCATGTTTTTTTAGGAGACTCTGATGATGAAAACGAAATTGGCCGCCGCGCTGCTCTGTCTGCTTTCCGTTTCCGCCTATGGCGCGTGCAAGGAAAGCGGCCAGCAGTGCGTGCATTACAAAAACGGCAGCGTCACCGCCGAAGGGACGTGCACGGTCACGAAATGCCAGGACGCGGCGGGCAGCTCGCTGAAATGGAAGCTGAAAAACACCGCCGTTGCGGTGCAGACCGACAAAAGCGGCAAAACGCTGGTGAACGGCAAAGCGGGCGCGCAGGCGAAAAACGCCAATGCCGCCGCCATGGGTCTGACCTGCTACGCGGCGGACGCGAAAAAAGGCGATTTGTTCTGCGCCACCGGTTATTGAGCGGGTGCGCCGCACAGAGGCCGTCTGAAAGCCCGCTTCGGGTTTCAGACGGCCTGATATTTTTCCGCCGACGCGTGGGGGGTGTTGCTCCGCAACGCACGCGTTCTTCGATTTCCGACAAACCGCCAAACAGTTTTGCAAACCCAAAACCGCGTGCGTGCCTGCGGCACACACCCTACATACGATGTCAAAAGAGGCCGTCTGAAAGGTTTTCAGACGGCCTCTCTCATACCTGCGGGCGCGGTTTACCAGATATCCGATTTGATGCGCCGTTTCAGGCTGGGATGCTCGGAGAGTTTGAACTCGGGGTCTCTGCCCATGCGCAGCTTGGCGGTGTAGTCTTTGAGCAGCAGGAACACCAGCGGCGAGAGCAGCAGGATGGCAATCAGGTTGATCAGTGCCATCGTGCCCATCGTCAGGTCGGCCATGTCCCACACCACGGGCACGTTGGCCACCGCGCCGAAGTACACCATCGCCAGCACCGCCGTGCGGAACACGGCCATCGTCAGCCAATGGCTGTTGATAAACTGGACGTTGGACTCGGCGTAGGCGTAGTTGCCGATGATGGTGGAGTAGGCAAACATAAACAGCACGACGGTGAGGAAATGCGCGCCCCACGCGCCGACGTGTCCGGCGATGGCCGCCTGCGTCAGCTCCGCGCCTTTGAGTCCGGCGGGCACGTCGGTCGAGAGCAGCACGATAAAGGCGGTGCAGGAGCAGACGATGATGGTGTCGACGAACACGCCGAGCATCTGGATCATGCCCTGCGACACGGGGTGTTTCACATCGGCCGCCGCCGCCGCGTTGGGCGCGGAACCCTGTCCCGCCTCGTTGGAATACAGGCCGCGTTTGATGCCCTGCTCCATCGCAACGGAAATCAGGCCGCCGAGGATGCCGCCGCCTGCGGCGTTGAAATTGAACGCGTTGTCGAAAATCAGGCCGAACACATGCGGCACCTGCGGCAAATTGGTGGCGACGATGTACAGCGCCATCGCCAGATACAGCACGGCCATCACCGGCACCAGCATTTCGGCCACGCGCGACACGCGGCGGATGCCGCCGAAAATAATCGGCGCGGTGAGGATAACGAGGCCGACGCCGAAGGCGTGTTCGTTCCAACCCCAGGAATTTTTCGCCGCCGCCACCATGGTGTTGGCCTGCACGGCGTTGTAAACCAGGCCGAAGCAGAAAATCAGGCTGAGGGAAAACAGCACCGCCAGCCAGTTTTGTTTCAAACCCGTGCGGATGTAATAGGCCGGCCCGCCGCGAAACTGGCCGCTGTCGTGGTCGCGGATTTTAAAAAGCTGCGCCAACGACGACTCGGCAAAGGCCGAACTCATGCCGATTAAGGCCGTCACCCACATCCAAAACACCGCGCCCGGCCCGCCGTTGGCAATGGCAATCGCCACGCCCGCAATATTGCCGACGCCGACGCGGCTGGCCAGGCCGGTGACAAAAGCCTGAAACGGCGTGATGCCGTGCGGGTCGGACACCGCCTTGCGCCCGCCGAGCATCTCGCGCACGCTGCGGCCGAACAGGCGGAATTGGACGAAGCCCGTCGCCAGCGTGAAGAAAATTCCCGTGCCCAGCAGCAGGAAAATCAGGCCGTTCCATAAGGGCGAGTTGATTTCCTTCACCCAGTGGTGGATTGTTTCAATCATATGCAAACCTCTTTGGTTATAGTGAAACAACACGAAAACCTACTGCGTTGCTGCGCCTTGCCGTACTACTTGTACTGTCTGCGGCTTGCTGCCTTGTATCTTTCCGTGTTGTTTCACTATAAAACGCCCCAAGGGGGCAAAAAGGGCGCATTGTAACGGAGCGCAACAAAATTGCAGACAATTTTACGCAGAGGCCGTCTGAACGGCGCTTTTGCCTTTCAGACGGCCTGATGCCGTTTGCCAATTTTCAGACGGCCTATATAATCCGCCGCTTCGCCAACCCGCCGCCAAGTCTCCCGCCATGATCGACATCCTCAACAAAATCCTCGCCACCAAAGTCCAAGAAGTCGCCGCCGAGCGTGCCGCCGTGCCGCAGGCGCAAATCGAAAAACTGGCCGCCGACGCCGGCGCGCCGCGCGGTTTTTTGCAGGCCGTCCGCGCCAAACACGCCGCCGGCCTGCCCGCCGTGATTGCCGAAATCAAAAAGGCCAGCCCGTCCAAAGGACTGATACGCGCCGACTTCCGCCCCGCCGAACACGCCGCCGACTACCAACGTGCGGGCGCGGCCTGTCTGTCGGTGCTCACCGACAAACAATATTTCCAAGGCTCGCCCGAATATTTGCAGGCTGCCCGCGCCGCCGTGTCGCTGCCTGTGTTGCGCAAAGACTTTATCGTCGACGAATATCAGATTTACCAGGCGCGCGCCTGGGGAGCGGACGCCGTTTTGCTGATTGCCGCCGCCCTCGAAGCCGCCGAACTCGAACGCTTCGAACAAACGGCGCACGCTTTGGGCATGGACGTGCTGCTGGAAGTGCACGACGAAGCCGAGCTGGAAAAATGCGCCCGCCTCGCCACGCCGCTGGTCGGCGTCAACAACCGCAACCTGCGCACCTTTGAAGTGTCGCTCGACCAAACCCTGCGCCTGCTGCCGCATCTGGCGGGCAAAACCGTCGTCAGCGAAAGCGGCATCCGCAGCCGGGACGACATCGTCTTCATGCAGTCGCACGGCGTGCACACCTTCCTCATCGGCGAAACCTTTATGCGCGCCGACGACATCGCCGCCGAAGTCGCCAAGCTGTTTTAACCGCCCGCCGCCGCGCCGCGCCGCTGCTCCCGAACAAACAGACGGCGCGGCGGCCTGTGTTATAGTCCGCCCGTTTTCCATTCCCACGTTTTTCAGGCCGTCTGAAAGCAGGATTCCTTTCAGACGGCCTCCCGTTTTTAAGATGAACAAAACCGCATCCCGCACCGCCCTCCTCCTGCTCGCCGCCATTCTGGCCGCCTGCACATCGAAAAAACCCGTCAAGCCCGCCCATCCCGGCCAAACCCTGCAACCCCTCCCCTACCGCACGCCCCAGCCCGCAGGCCGCCCCGTGCCCGCAGGCACCACCGCATCCGGCGGCGGCGCGCTCTACACCGCCGCAAGCTACGCCGCCCTGCCGCAATGGCCGCAGCAGCCCTTTGCCGACAGCCTCGCTTCCTTCCTCAAAGGCTGCGAAAAACTCAAAGCCCGAGCCGAATGGCAGGCCGTCTGCGCCCAGGCCGCGCAAACCCCGCGCGACCACGCCTCCGCCCGCCGCTTCTTCGAACAATACTTCACCCCCTGGCAGGTTGCCGGCGGCGGCAAAGCCGCAGGCACGGTCACCGGCTACTACGAACCCGTCCTCCACGGCAGCGCGACGCCCTCCGCCCAAGCCCGCTTCCCCATCTACGGCGTGCCCTACGACTTCGTATCCGTCGACCTGCCCGCCGCCCTGCGCAACAGCAAAGCCACCGTCCGCATCCGCCAAACCGGCCAAAACAGCGGCGTTATCGACCCCGCAGGCGCCTACACCGCCAACCTCGCCGCCTTCCCGCTGAACGAGCGCAGCAAAGCCCTCAAAGGCCGCTTTGCCGGCAACCGCTTCGTCCCCTACCACACCCGCCGCGAAATCAACGGCGGCGCACTCAACGGCAAAGCCCCCGTCCTCGGCTACGCCGCCGACCCCGTCGAACTCTTCTTCCTGCAAATCCAAGGTTCAGGCCGTCTGAAAACCCCCGACGGCCGCTACATCCGCCTGGGCTATGCCGACAAAAACGAACACCCCTACGTCTCCGTCGCCCGCTACATGGCCGACCGCGGCTACCTCGCCCTCGCCCAAACCGACATGCAGGGCATCAAAAACTATATGCGGCAAAACCCGCAGCGCCTGGCCGAAGTGCTCGGCCAAAACCCCAGCTACGTCTTCTTCCGCCCCCTGCCCGACAACGGCGACGGCCCCATCGGCGCATTGGGCACACCGCTCACCGGCGGCTATTCGGGCGCGGTCGACAAACACTACATCACCCTCGGCGCCCCCCTCTTCCTCGCCACCGCCCACCCCGAAACCGGCCGCGCCCTCAACCGCCTCATCATGGCGCAGGACACCGGCAGCGCCATCAAAGGCGCCGTGCGCGTCGACTTCTTCTGGGGCTACGGCGACGAAGCCGGCCGCATCGCCGGCAAAATGAAGCACACCGGCTACGTCTGGCAGCTCCTGCCCAACGGCATGATGCCCCAATACACACCCTGACGCCGCAGGCACGCACGCGGTTTCGGGTTTGCAAAGCTGTTCGGCGGTTTGTCGGAATATAGTGAGTCAAAATAAAAAAGATACAAGGCAGCAAGCCGCAGACAGTACAGGTAGTACGGCAAGGCGCAGCAACGCCGTAGATTTTTTATTTTGGCTCACTATATTTGGAGAACGCGTGCGTTGCGGAGCAACACACCCTACGCGGCGGCGGAAAAATGTCGGCCGTCTGAAACCCCGATTCGGATTTCAGACGGCCTTTTTCAGACGGCTTTACGTTTTCCCGTCCAGATACGCCGCCAGCGGTTTGGGCAGGCCGTAGTTTGCCAAATCCTGCGGCGGCACCCACAGGCCGTCTGAAACGTCTTCTCCACACGCGGCGGGCGTTTGGGCGCATTCGGCGGCAAAGGGTGTTATCAGCAGCAGGCGGTGGGTGAGGCGGTGGGTGACGGGGGCTTGTTCTTCGAGGCTGTCTGAACCTATGCCGTGGCGGGCGGCGGCGGCCTGCGTTTCGGCGAGGGTGGGGAAACAGGGGACGCAGTAGAGGCCGCCCCAGATGCCTTTGGCGGGGCGTTTTTGCAGCAGCAGTGTGCCGTCGCGGCGGCGCAGGATAAGCCAGTAGAGCGGCAGGGTTTGCACGGCGGGCGGGGTTTTGCGGCGGGGGAGTTCGGCGGTGCGGCCTTGGGCGCGGGCTTGGCAGATGTCTGCCATCGGGCAGGCGGGGCATTGCGGTTTGGCGCGGGTGCAGACGGTTGCGCCGAGATCCATCAGCCCCTGGGTGTAGGCGGGCATGTCGGCGGGGTCGGCGGGCAGCAGGCTTTCGGCCAGCGTCCACAGGCTTTGCTCGAATTTTTTGTCGGACGGGTCGCCCTCGCGCGCGAAAACGCGGCAGAGGACGCGTTTGACGTTGCCGTCGAGGATGGTTTCGCGTTGGCAGAAGGCGAAGGCGGCGATGGCGGCGGCGGTGCTGCGGCCGACGCCGCTGAGGGTTTCAAGGCCGGCGCGGGTTTGGGGAAACGCGCCGCCGTGTTCTGCGGCGATTTGTTTGGCGGCTTTGTGCAGGTTGCGGGCGCGGCTGTAATAGCCCAAGCCCTGCCAGAGGGCGAGCACTTGGTCTTCGGGTGCGGCGGCGAGGTCGGCGACGGTGGGGAAGGCGGCGAGAAAGCGGGGGTAGTATTGGGCAACGGTGGACACCTGCGTTTGTTGCAGCATGATTTCGGATAGCCAGACGCGGTAGGGGTCGCGGCTGTGCCAGGGGAGATTGTGGCGGCCGTGTTGTTTCTGCCAGCGGATAAGGCGTTCGGCGAAGGTGTCGTTGAGGCCGTCTGAACGGGTTTCAGAAACGTCATTCCCGTGTGTTTGAGGCAGGAGCGGCCTTGGCTCGGGCGGGGCGGCGGTGTGCATGGTTTGTTTTTATGTCGAGGGAGTTTTCAGACGGCCTTTGCGGCGGGCGGCGGCAGTTCGACGGTTTTGCCTTTGTATTCGCACAAGTCGTTGACGATGCATTGGTGGCACAGCGGTTTTTGCGCTTTGCAGACGTAGCGGCCGTGCAGGATGAGCCAGTGGTGGGCGTTGAGCAGGAATTCTGCGGGAACGACGCGCATCAGTTTGTCTTCCACTTCGCGCACGTCTTTGCCGGGGGCGAGGTTCATACGGTTGCTGACGCGGAAGATGTGGGTGTCGACGGCCATCACGGGTTGGCCGAAGGCGGTGTTGAGGACGACGTTGGCGGTTTTGCGGCCGACGCCGGGCAGCGCTTCGAGTTCTTCGCGCGTTTCCGGCACTTGGCCGCCGTGTTTTTCCAAGAGGATGCGGCAGGTTTCGATGATGTGTTTGGACTTGGTTTTGTAAAGGCCGATGGTCTGCGTGTATTCCATCACGCCTTCCAGCCCCAAATCGAGCATGGCCTGCGGCGTGGGCGCGGCGGGAAACAGGCGGGCGGTGGCCTTATTCACGCCTTTGTCGGTGGCCTGTGCCGACAGCAGCACGGCAATCAGCAGCTGGAAGGGCGAGCCGTATTGCAGCTCGGTTTGCGGATGGGGATTGGCCGCGCGCCAGCGGGCGAAAATTTCTTGGCGGGTTTGCTTGTTCATGGGTTCAGACGGCCTCTTGCGGGCGGGAAAGGCCGTCTGAAAGGGCGTTTCGCTTTTCAGACGGCCTGTTTTGTTTTACTGCCGCTCGTGCGCCTGGCGGCGGAACTGCCAGGGCGCAAGCGGGCTGCGTGCCTGCCACAGGCCGGTGCGGCCTGCGCGGGCGGCGGCTTCGGCGGCGGAGTAGGCGGCGAAATCCGCTTTGGCCTGCTGCCGTTTGGCGATGGAAACATAGTGCCAGGCCGCGCCGCTTTCGATTTGGCGGCGGTTGACGTCGAGGCCGTCTGAAACCAGATAGGCGACTTCGCGGCCGTATTGGTCGACGTCGGCAACGCGCACTTCCACCGTTTTATCCAGCACCAGATTGCGCAGCATATCGCGGCTGGCCGTGCCGAAAGCCTGACCGGTTTCCGGCGCGTCGATATAGGCGAGACGGATTTTGTGCTTCGCGCCGTCGCGGTCGGTAACGCGCACCGTGTCGCCGTCGTGCACCGCCGTCACCCGCCCTTCGTAACGCCGCCCCGCCTCGGCCTGCACCGTGCGCCCGCGCGCCGCCTTGCGCGGCGTTTCGGCCTGCGGCCGTTCAATCTGCCGCGCCCAAGCCTGCGCCCGATGCAGCCATTTTTGTGCTTCTTTCACTTCGGGCAGGCTGAACACGCCCAGCGCGGCAGCCAGCCAGAGAAGCAGCATTTTCGGTTGGAACATCTGTTTTTCCGTGTCGTTGCAAAAGGCGGCATTTTAGCGCATACGGCAAAGGCCGTCTGAAAGCCTTGCGCTGCGCTTTCAGACGGCCTTTGTTCACTCCAACTCCCCTGCTTTTTTCACCACCCGATACCCCACCTCCTTCACCTTCTCAAAACACGCCCGCGCGCATCGGATTTTGAGCTGCTCTTCATCACGCAGTTTGTCCTCGTCCACGCCGCCCTGTATGCCTTGGCCGGTGTTTTTGGTTTCGGCAACGAAATAGGCTTTTTCGCCGTTTTGCTTCACCACCGCCCAATCGGGGTTGTAATTGCCCAGCGGCGTAGGGATTTTGAACCAGCGCGGCAGTTTGAAATAGAGCGACACGTTTTCGTAGTTTTCGCAGTCGGCGGCAAATTTTTGCTCGGTTTCCGAATCCAGCGGGATATAGTTTTCGGCGATGGTTTTTTGCCCGTTTTGCACGGTAAACGTGGTGCGTTCGTCAAAATAAAACTCTTCGCCTTCGTTTTCCATTTTTTGCAGGTTGCGCAGCAGTTCTTGGCGGTATTGTTCGTTGTCGGTCAACTCGTAAACAATGCCTTCGCTCATCAGCGCGTGCAGGCAGCGGTTGATTTTTTCCGCCGCCAAATCGATAAAGCGTTGCGGATTGTTTGCCGCATCGTTCAGACGGCCTGATGCTTTGAGAATGTCAAACACCGTGCGCCGTGTTAAACCCGTTTTGCTTTGGATTTCGCCCAAAATATCGGGAATGGCAAACGCCGTTTCGGTTTTCAAGCTGCCGTTGGCGGTTTCTTTGGCTTCAAGCTGATACGCCTGCTCTTGTTTGGCTTCGTTAATTTCAATTTTCGCCTTGCGCGTTTGGATTTTCGGCGCGTGGATTTCAGGCAGCCTGAAAACGGCATCGGCGGCTTGTTTGACTAATTCCGCCGTATCGTATTGCACACGATAACGCGGTTTGCGGTCGAGTTTCTGCCAAATGGCCTGAAATTCGGGGTCAAGCGGGAAGTTTTTGCGGAAAGTCTGCGTTTTGCGTTTGCGCCCGTCTTTGATATTGCCGGCGGCAAATTTAATGCCGCATTCGTCTTCGTATTCCTGTTGCAGATTGGCGGCGAAACTCTCATAGCTTTCATTGGGAATCACGGTCAGCACATTCACGCTTTCATCGCGCACGCGTTCGCCGTTTTGGTTGACCGCCAGCCGCAGCCCGCGCCCGATTTCCTGCCGTTTTTTAATGGCAGAGCGGGTCTCGTTGAGCGTGCAAATCTGGAACACATTCGGATTGTCCCAGCCTTCTTTCAGTGCGGAATGGGAAAAGATAAAACGCAAGGGGCTCGCAAAGGAAAGCAGCGTTTCCTTGTCGCGCATAATCAAATGGTAGGTATCGTTATCGGCCTGCGTATCGCCTTTGGTGTCTTTAAATTTCCCATTTTTATCCTGCGAAAAATAGCCGTTGTGCACGCCGTCTGAATCTTCGCCTGCCAGCTCGCGGTAAAGCGCATCAAACCATCGTGCAAACTTGCCCGCGCTGCCGTCGGCTTGGCGGTAATGCTCCACCTTGTCGATAAAAAACAGCGACAACACTTTAATCCCTTGCGCTTTGAGCTTTTTCTCGCGCTTCAAATGCTCTTCAATGGTGCAGCGGATTTGCGCTTTCATCACTTCGTCTTGCAGCGCGCCTTGGTTGTCGGCGCGGCTGATTTGCACGCCGTTGGAAAATGCAACCATCTGTTCATCAAAATTGAGTCCATCCACGATATAACCGTGCCGATAGGCTTCATTCCCGTTTGACTTATCAAACAAATCATCACCTTGTTTGCCATTTTTGCCGCTTCTCACCCACACAGTTTTTTTCTTGGTTTCCTTTTTATCGCGGTAATGAATGTTTAACTTGGCTTTCAGGCTGCCTTTTGCCGGCGGGATTTCCACCAGTTCCACAAAAGCGCCGTTGCTGTCGTTTTCCGCCAACACCGACTGCACTACAATCTGCTTCACCAGCTTTTGATTGTAGGCTTCAACGGGATTGAGGCTGTAAACCTTATGGCGGCTGTTTTTATGCGTTGCCGAATAGCGCAAAATAAACAGCGGATTAAAGGAACCCAACGCGGCAAGGCGGTTTTCCGTTTCCATATTTTGCGGCTCGTCCACAATCACAATCGGGCGCGTTTGCTGAATCCAATGAATCGGCGCATCGCCGCTTTCGTTCACTTGGTTGATCACATTGCCGTCTTTTTCAAACGACTGGATATTGATCACCATAATCTCAATGCCGTCATTCACCGCAAAATTACGCAACGCGCCCAAACGCTTGCTGTCGTACTCGCCAAAATTCATCACCGGCTTGTTAAACAGCTCGGCAAAATGGTTTTTCGTCGCCCGCAGCGTTTGCAACACGCCCTCGCGAATCGGCACACCCGGCACGACAATCACAAATTTCGTCCAGCCGTATTGGCGGTTCAACTCAAAAATCGTGCGCAGATAAACATAGGTTTTGCCCGTGCCCGTTTCCATTTCCACCGAAAAATTCAGGCCGTGCTGCCCGATTTCCGTTTCAGGCTGCCCAAAGGTTTTTTGCACGTTGTTCAGGTTTTCGCCGATTTGCGCCCAATCCAAATCCAGCTTATTGCCGACAAACCGCTCCGCACCTTGATTTTGCAGGCTGAACGCCTCGCGCTTGTTGCTCTGCCCCTCAAACAGACGCACCACCGCATTCACGGCATCGGTTTGATAGGCTAATTCTTCAAATTTCAGTTCCATGATTTTTCCTTTTTTCAGACGGCTTTTCAGGCTGCCGTGCCATTTACTCCCTCTCCTGCGCCCGCGCGGGGGAGGGGACGCAGTCGCCCGATGATTTTCAGGCTGCCTTCAGACGGCCTATTGCCGTTTTGCAAACGGCTGTCGGATTCGGGAATCCGACCTGCGAAGCCGAAAGGCCGTCTGAAAACGCAAATCCCGTCGCGCATCCGGCTCCCTCCCCTGCGCCCGCGCGGGGGAGGGTTGGGGTGGGGGGGCGTTTCGCAGAAACGCTTTTGGCAGCCGATGTATCCGTCAGATATTTCCGCAGCGGCAACCGCCCTAGCCCTCCCCCGCAGGCGGGAGAGGGAACGCGGCAACCCGATGATTTTCAGGCTGCCTCACACACACTCAAACACAATGCCCGCGTCTTTCATCTGCAACACCGTATTGCTTTTGAGCGCATCGTTGCCGTCAAACCATTTGTCCAGCACCACCACTTTGGCGGGCGCGGCGGCGATCACCTCGTCTATCAGCGCTTGGTTGGCGGCTTCCAGCAGCAGGGCGATGCGTTTGCCCGTGTCTTCGTCGGTTACCCAATACACGCCGTTTTTGTATTCAACGGGGCTGGTGAGTTTGCAGCCCAGGCGTAGCATCAGCTCGTAAACCATATTCTCGGGTATGGCGTGTTCCGCGACGGAATCGATGGCAAGGCGCAACTGCTTTTCCAAATCCGCGCCGTTTTCAGGCTGCCGCCATTGTTTGAAACTGCTTTCGGACAATTTGAACACCTTAAAGCCCGTATCCACGCGCTGCCCGTCTTTCAGGCTGCCTGAAACGGCTGCGCCCGCACAGCGGATGCGCTCTTTGGCGATTTCGGCGATGGTGGCAAACCCTGCTTTGCGGGCTTCGGATTTTTCGTCGGTTTCTTCGGGCAGTTGCACGCAGATATAGCGGCGGTTGCCGCCGTCTTTGGCGTTCAGTTGCATCACGGCGTGGGCGGTTGTACCAGAGCCAGAGAAGAAGTCGAGGATTAGGGCTTGATCGTCGTGTAAGGTGTTGAGAAAAAAGCTGATGAGAGAAGAGGGTTTGGGAAAATCAAACAGTTTTCCGTCAAACAAATCGGTAATTTCTTTTGTGCCGTTTAAAGACATTCCCACGTTTTCAGGCAGCTTGGTGCTGACGGCGATTCTGCCGAATTTTTCACCCGCTTTTGCCATATCGTCGTCTTTGAAATAGCGCATAACGGGATTGCTGATATTCAAAAAATCGTAGTCGTCGGGAAAAACGATTTTTCCTGCATCGTAATACTCTTGAAACGTATCTTGCGTAACCGCCCAAGTACGCAACGGATTGGCTGGATATTCCTTGCCTGTTTTGGGATCTTTAAGCGTAAAAAAACTATTGGGGCGTTCGCTGGCTTTGGTTTGTTTTGTTAAATCGTGGATACGCCAAGGTCGGTTGGGAAAATCATCGGTTTCAAAATAACGGCGTTCCTTGCCTTCCACGCTGGCAACAAACTCCGTTGATTTTGCATAAGCCAAAATAAATTCATAGTCGGCGGATACGCCAAACGGCACATCGGATTTTGCCGTGCGTTTGCGCCACGGGAATTGCCCAACAAAATTCTCCGCCCCAAATACTTCATCACAAAGCAGTTTCAACTGCGCCTGTTCGTTATCATCGATTGAGATAAAAATCACGCCGTCGTCGCGCAACAGCGTGCGTGCCAAATGCAGGCGCGGCAGCATCATGGAAAGCCAGTTGCTGTGGTAATGCCCGTTTTCTCTGGGATTTTTACGCCATGCGCCTTGGAACACGCCGTCGCGTTTCAAATAGCCGTCGGCATCTTTGTCGCCCACGCGGCGGGCGTATTCTTCGCGGGTTTCGGAAAATTTGTCGGGATAGATAAAGCTGTCGGAGCCGGTGTTGTAGGGCGGGTCGATGTAAATCATCTTCACGCTGCCGGCGTAGGCTTTTTGCAGGATTTTCAAGGCTTCCAGATTTTCCGCCTCGATAAACAGATTGCGCGTGCCGTCAAAATCCACCGATTCGGCGCGGCAGGGGGAAAGGGTGTTGAAGGTCGGCGCCTGCAGCGTGCGGTAGGCATCGGTTTTGCCCGCCCAGTTAAGCTGGTAACGCTCGTTTTGATGCGCGAGATTGTCCGCGCCGAGGATGAGTTTGAGCTTTTCCCAGTCGATTTGCTCTTCGCAAAAGGCTTCGGGGAATAGGGATTTGAGTTGTAATATCTTGTTTTGGGTGAAATTATTTTCTAAATCGTGTATAATTTCGGTTCGGTTCGGTTCGGTTCGGTTCGGTTCGGTTCGGTTCGGTTCGGTTCGGTTCGGTTGCCATAATTGCGTCCTAGTGTCGGGAAATTGTAAAAACAAGCGGCGGCTTCTAACACATCATTGTGCCAAGTACAAGAGATTCCATAAAAAGGCCGTCTGAAAGCGTTGCGCTGTGCTTTCAGACGGCCTTTTTGCCGCGTTTTATTTGCCGATGCAAAAGCGCGAGAAAATCACGCCGAGCAGGTCGTCGGCGGTGAATTCGCCGGTGATTTCGCTGCACGCGGCTTGTGCGAGGCGCAGGTGTTCGGCCATTAATTCAATCTGGCCGCTGCCGCACAGGGCGGCGTTGTCCAATTCGCTTTGCGCGGTTTCGAGGGCGTGGGTGTGGCGGCGGCGGGCGAGGAACAGGCCTTCGCTTTCGCCCTGCCAGCCGATTTGCTGCAACAGCGCCTGTTTGAGCAAATCAAGTCCCGCGCCGGTTTTGGCGGAAAGGGCAATCAGCGTGTCCGCGCCGCTCTCAAGCGTGAGGCCGTCTGAAAGACTCGGCGCGGTGCCTGCGAGGTCGATTTTGTTGTGCACTTCGATTTTTTTCAGATTCGGCGGCAGCGCGGCGAGGATGTCGCGCGTTTTTTGGTTCAAACCTTCGGCCGGGTCGATGAGAATCAGAGCGACATCGGCTTCGGCAAGGGCTTTGCCGCTGCGCTCGATGCCGATTTTTTCTACGGTGTCGTCGGTGTCGCGCAGGCCGGCGGTGTCGGTGATGTGTACGGGGATGCCGTCAAGGGTGATTTGTTCGCGCACGGTGTCGCGCGTGGTGCCGGCGATGTCGGTAACGATAGCGATGTCGTCGCCCGCCAGTGCGTTGAGCAGGCTGGATTTGCCGACGTTCGGCGCGCCCACCAGCACCACGTTCATGCCCTCGCGCAACACCGCGCCCTGCTGCGCCTGCGCCAACACGGTTTTCAGACGGCCTTGCAAATCGGCCAGCCTGCCGCGTGCGTCGGCGGCTTCGAGAAAGTCGATGTCTTCTTCGGGAAAATCGAGCGTGGCTTCCACCAGCATCCGCAGCGTGATGAGTTCGTCCACCAGCGCGTGAATGTGTTGCGAAAACGCGCCTTTGAGCGAGCGCACGGCCATGCGGGCGGCGGACTGGCTGGACGCATCAATCAAATCGGCCACGCTTTCGGCCTGCGCCAAGTCGAGTTTGTTGTTGAGAAAGGCGCGTTTGGTAAATTCGCCCGGCTCGGCCAGCCGCGCGCCGAGTTCCAAGCAGCGCGAGAGCAGCATCTGCATGACAACCGGCCCGCCGTGGCCTTGCAATTCAATCACGTCTTCGCCGGTAAAGCTGGCGGGGGCGGCAAAATAGAGCATCAGGCCGCTGTCGATGGCGCGGTTTTCGGCATCGAGAAAATCGGTGTAAAGGGCAAGGCGCGGCTTGGGCATTTTGCCGCCGCTGATTTGCTGCGCCAGCGGCAGCAGGTTTTTGCCGGAAATGCGGATCACGCCCACGCCGCCGCGCCCGGGGGCGGTGGCGACGGCGGCGATGGTGGGGGAGGGAGTGTGGGTCATGCGGGGGCTTTCGTTTGGGGTTCAGACGGCCTTTTTTGGCGGGATGAGGCCGTCTGAAATATAGTGAGTCAAAATAAAAAAGATACAAGGCAGCAAGCCGCAGACAGTACAGGTAGTACGGGGCAGGTTTACTTGGCATTTTTAATGCCTTAGCAAACCGCCCTCTTCGAGCTAAGGCGCAGCAACGCCGTAGATTTTTTATTTTGGCTCACTATACGTTTTCAGACGGCCTGATGCTCACCGGCAGGGCTGCGGGTTTACCAGCCGACGGTAACGCCGTATTCGCCGAGCAGGTTTTGCAGGCGGTCGAACAGTTCGGCGCGGGCTTCGAGCTGCCATTGTTTTTGCAGGTCGATTTCGCCCAGCGCGCCGTCGTTGCGGTAGCGCACGCGCAGGGGGATGCCGCCTGTGTCGCGGCGGTATTCGCCGAGCAGGGCGGCGAGGGCGGCGGCGTCGCTGCCGGGGCGCACGGTGAGGGTGAGGTTTCTGGCGTATTTTTCGCGTGCCATCTGCAAGGTCATGACCTGGTTGGCCATAATCCGCAGGCCGTCGCTGCCGCCGTAGTCGTCGCGGCTGACTTTGGATTCG
Source organism: Neisseria sp. 23W00296 (assembly GCF_044772855.1). Classification (NCBI taxonomy): domain Bacteria; kingdom Pseudomonadati; phylum Pseudomonadota; class Betaproteobacteria; order Neisseriales; family Neisseriaceae; genus Neisseria; species Neisseria sp. 23W00296. The sequence continues at coordinate 2,310,721 of NZ_CP173024.1, forward strand.
ATAATCAGCACTTGGTCGGCTTTGAGGTGGCCGGCGCAGTTTTCCAGCGTTTGGCCGCTGATGAGGATTTCGACTTGGCCGCTTTGGTCTTCGAGGGTGGCGAAGGCGATTTTGCCGCGTTTGCCCATCATGGTGCGCACGGCGGTAACGAAGCCGGACAGCCGTACGCTCTCTTGCGGTTTCAGACGGCCTAGGCGCGTGGGGGCGATTTGGCGCACTTCTTCGGCGTAGGGGCCGAAGGGGTGGCCGGAGAGGTAGAAGCCGATGACGGTTTTTTCTTCGGCGAGTTTCTCCGATTCGCTCCATGCGGGCGCGTCGGCAAGCTGCACCGGTTCGATGGCGTCTTCCATCATGTCAAAGAGGCCGCCCTGGTTGGCGTTGGCGGCTTTTTGTTCGGCGTTGTCCATCGCCAAATCGATGTTGGCGATGAGTTTGGCGCGGTTGGGTTCGATGTTGTCAAACGCGCCGCCGCGTATCAGGGCTTCGAGGGTGCGGCGGTTCATGTGTTCTTTGCCGATGCGCTCGCAAAAATCCAACAACCCTGTGAATTTTCCGCCGGCTTCTCGGGCGGCGATGATGGATTCCACCGCCGCTTCGCCCGTGCCTTTGATTGCGCCGAGGGCGTAGCGGATCTGTTTGTTGCCGTCGGGCACAAAGCGGTAGGACGATTCGTTGATGTCGGGCGGCAGAAACTCGATGCCGTTGGCGCGGCAGTCGTCGTAGAAATGTTTGAGCTGGTCAGTGTTGTCCAATTCGGACGACATGGTGGCGGCCATAAACTCGGCAGGGTAGTGGGCTTTGAGCCAGGCAGTCTGATAGGAAATCAGGGCGTAGGCGGCGGCGTGGGATTTGTTGAAACCGTAGCCGGCGAATTTTTCCATGTAGTTGAAGATTTCGTCGGATTTTTCGCGCGAAATGCCCTGTTTGGCCGCGCCTTCGGCGAAGATTTCGCGGTGTTTCACCATTTCTTCGGGCTTTTTCTTACCCATCGCGCGGCGCAGCAAATCCGCGCCACCGAGCGAGTAGCCGCCGATAATCTGCGCCGCCTGCATCACTTGTTCCTGATACACCATGATGCCGTAGGTCGGCTCGAGAATCGAAGCCAGCAGCGGATGGATGTATTCGAATTTTTCGCCTTTCATGCGGGCGACGAAATCGGGAATGTTGTCCATCGGGCCGGGTCGGTAGAGCGATACGAAGGCAATCAGTTCTTCAAATTTGGTGGTGTGCGCCGTTTTCAGCATTTTTTTCATGCCGGTGGATTCAAACTGGAATACGGCGGTGGTGTTGGCATCGCGGAAAATCTGATAGGCGGCCTGGTCGTCGAGCGCGATTTTGCCTACATCAACGATGTCGCCCGTGGTGTTTTTGATGTTTTCCTGCGCCATTTCGATGATGGTGAGGTTGCGTAAGCCCAAGAAGTCGAATTTCACCAAGCCCACGTCTTCCACGTCGCCTTTGTCGTACATCGACACGGGCGAGGCAGATTCGTCGGCCTGATACACGGGGCTGTAATCGGAAATTTTGCCCGGCGCGATGAGCACGCCGCCCGCGTGCATGCCCAAGCCGCGCGTGAGGTCTTCGAGTTTTTTCGCCAGCGTGATGAGTTCGTCCGCCTCTTCGGCTTCGATAAGTTCCTGAATCTGCGGCTCGGCTTCCATCGCCTTGTCGAGGCTCAAAGGTTTGTTGGCTTCCAGCGGAATCAGCTTCGAGAGTTTGTCGCACAGGGTAAACGGCAGCTCCAACACGCGCCCCACGTCGCGGATTACCGCCTTGGACGACATCGTGCCGAAGGTAACAATCTGGCTCACCGCTTCCGCGCCGTATTTGTCGCGCACATATTCGATCACGCGGCCGCGGTTGGACTGGCAGAAATCCACGTCGAAGTCGGGCATGGACACGCGTTCGGGGTTCAAAAAACGCTCAAACAGCAGCGCGTATTTCAGCGGGTCGAGGTCGGTAATCTTTAAGGAATAGGCCACCAGCGAACCCGCGCCCGAGCCGCGACCCGGCCCTACGGGGCAGCCGTGCGTTTTTGCCCAGTTGATAAAGTCTTGTACGATAAGGAAATAGCCGGGGAACTTCATCTGAATGATGATGTTCAGCTCAAAATCCAGCCGCGCCTGATATTCGGGCATTTTCGCCGCGCGTTCGGCCTCGTCGGGATAAAGCTGCGCCATGCGCTCCTGCAAACCTTCGTTGGAGAGCTTGACCAGATAATCGTCGAGCGACAGGCCGTCGGGCGTGGGAAACAGCGGCAGGAAGTTTTTGCCCAAAGTGATGTGCAGATTGCAGCGTTTGGCGATTTCCACCGAGTTTTCCAAGGCTTCGGGCAAATCGGCGAAACGCTCGATCATGGTTTCGGGCGGAAGGAAAAACTGGCCGGACGTAAACTCGCGCGGACGTTTTTTATCGGTGAGCACCCAGCCGCCGGCGATGCACACGCGCGCCTCGTGCGCGTTAAAGTCGCCCTCGTTCATAAACTGTGCCGGATGCGTCGCCACCACCGGCAGCCCCAATTCCTCCGCCAGCTTCACGCTGCCCGATACCGACGCTTCCCATTCCGGCCGCTCGGGCAGGCGTTGCAATTCCAAATAAAACGCGTTCGGAAACCAAGCCGCGTATTTCAAGGCCGCCGCGCGCGCCGCGTCTTCATGCCCGTTCATCAGGTTCGCGCCCACTTCGCCCAAATGCGCGCCCGAAAGGCAGATCAGGCCGCTGTTGTCGCCGTTTTCCAGCCATTCGGGATTGAGTTCCGCATGATGGACATTGCGGTCTTTGCCGACATAGGCCGCCGTCAAAAGCTCGCTCAAGCGCAGATAACCGGCCTCGTTGCGGATAATCAGCATCGCGCGGAAAGGCTTGTCGGGCGACTCGGGGTTGCCGATCCACACGTCCGCCGCACCAATCGGCTTGATGCCCGCGCTGCGGCAGGCTTTGTAGAATTTCACCAAGCCAAACTCGTTCATCAAATCGCTGATGCCCAGTGCAGGCAGGCCGTATTCCTGCGCCTTTTTAACCACTTCTTTGATACGCACCATGCCGTCGGTAATCGAAAACTCGGTGTGCAGGCGCAGGGGGATGTAGGCGGGCTGGTTCATGGCGGTTCGGCGGGGGAAACAAAGAAAGCGCGCATTATATAACAGGCCGTCTGAAACGGTTTCAGACGGCCTGAGGGCAGGCAAATCAGGAGGCCGTCTGAAAACGGAGAGACGTTTGTTTTCAGACAGCCTCAAACCTATGCCGAACGTGTTTGGCGGATCGGCTGCAAAGGCAAAAAGGCCGTCTGAAAATGTTGTTCCAACGAAGTCGAAACTTTTCAGACGGCCTCCGACGCATTCCGCATCTGTCAGCTTTGCTCTTTCAGGCTGAGCAGATGGCGGCGGGTGGCGAGCCAGGCGCCCGCGATGCCCAGCGCAATCACAATGGCGAACACGGCCAGCCATTCGGCGGGACGGAAAAAGCGCCAGACGATGTCGATGCCGTAGGGGCGGAAAATCTGCACCACCAGCGGGCGGGTGGCGGCAATCAGCCAGCCGCACAGGCCGAGGCTGACGGCGGAGGCAATCACGCTCTGCAAGGCGGCCAGATAAAGGAAGGGGCGGCGGATAAAGGACGCGGGTGCGCCGAGCAGGCGGGCGATTTCGATTTCTTCTTTGCGCGCGAGGATTTGCAGGCGGATGGTGTTGTGTGCCACCAAAACGAAAGCCACGCTGAGGGTGACGGACAAAAAGGCGAGTATCTGCCGCACGAGGCTGTCGATGCGGTAAAGCGTTTGCAGCCATTCGGTGTCCAGCCGCGCAGACTCGACCATCGGCAGCTTGGCAAGCTCCTGTTGCAGGGCTTCGGTCTCGGCGGGCGTGCCCGTTTTCGGTGTGACGACGAACACGTCGGGCAGCGGGTTGTCGTCGAGTATGGAAACGATGTCTTCCCCGCCCATGCTGTTTTTCAACTCGTCCAAACCCTGCGCCTTGCCGACAAACTCGCTTTTGGCGACGCGCTTATCGGCGGCGAGCAGCTCTTTCACGGCGGCGCTGTCGGCTTCGGCGGCAGACGTTTCCATATAGAGCGTAATCTGCGGCGTTTCGCTCATTTTGCCCAGCACGGCGCGGCTGCTCTCTATGCCCAGATACAGGGCAAGCGGCAGGGTCATGGCAACGGCCAGCATCAGCAGGATGAGCAGGGTGGCGACGGGCTGGCGCAACAGGCTGCGGGCGGCGTTTTTCGCGGCATCGAGATGGAGGGCGGCGTAAGTCATGCGGCGAACCTGCCTTCCTGTAAGCGCAGAATGCGGTGGCCGTAGTCGGCCATCAGGGTTTCGTCGTGGGCGGCGACAATGACGGTGGTACCCGCTTCGTGGAAGGTTTTGAAGAGTTCCATAATGTCCAGCGCGTAGGCGCGGTCGAGGTTGGCGGAAGGTTCGTCGGCAATCAGCAGGCCGGGTTGGTGGACGACGGCGCGGGCGATGCACAGGCGCTGCTGCTCGCCGCCCGAAAGCGTGACCGGATCGGCGGCTTCGCGTCCGCCCAATCCCACTTTTTCAATGGCCACCCGCGCCCGCTTTTCCGCTTCGGCACGGCCGTAGCCCGCGATTTGCAGCGGCAGCAGCACGTTTTGCAGCACGTTGCGGTCGAACAGGATTTTGTGGTCTTGGAAAACGATGCCGATGTGCTGGCGCATAAAGCCCGCCTGATCGTCGTTCAGACGGCCTGTGTCCTGCCCGTTGATCCACACGCGGCCTTCGCTGGGGCGCGTGATGCCCGCAATCAGTTTGAGCACGGTGGACTTGCCCGCGCCCGAATGCCCGGCCACAAAAATCATCTCGCCCTTGCCGATGCTGAAGCTGACGTTTTTCAAAGCCTGAAAGCCGCCGCGGTAGGTTTTGGAAACTTGTTCGAAACGTATCATGTCGCAATGCGTCCGTTGTCGGAAAGAAGCGCGGATTATAGCCGAAACGGATAAAGGCCGTCTGAAAGCGCGTAAGGCGGTTTTCAGACGGCCTTCCGGTAAAGAAATTGATGCAGGCGGGCAAATACAGTAAACTGCCGCCATTAAAAAAATTTATGGTAATGCAGAATGAAAGCTGCTTTTGAAATCAAATCCGCCCGCACCGACGCACTCGCCGTGCATCTGAACAGCGCGGATGCGGCGGCGGTGGGCGCGGCGCTCGACAAGTGCGCCGCGCAATACCGCGAGCTGAACCTGCCGCTGATTCTCGATATGCAGGCCTTCCGTCCGGCCGCCGTGGACATCCCCGCGCTGTTGGCCGTTTTCCGCTCGCGCCGCCTGCCGGTGGCCGCGCTGCGCCACAGCGACGAAACCTGGGCGAAAATCGCCGCCGTCAACGGTGTGGCGTTCAGCCCCGCAGGCAGGCACGCCCCGACCGACACCGCCGACGCACCGGCTCCCGCGCCGCAGGCGTCCGCTCGCGAAACCGCCCCTGCCAAACCGGCCGGTCACCCGACGGTGTTCGTTGCCGAACCCGTGCGCACCGGCCAGCAGGTTTACGCCGAAAACGCCGATCTGATCGTCACCGGCATGGTGAGCGAAGGCGCGGAGCTGATTGCCGACGGCAACATCCACATCTATGCCCCGATGCGCGGCCGCGCGCTGGCCGGGGCGAAAGGCCGCCGCGACGCACGCATCTTCATCCATTCCATGCAGGCCGAATTGGTGTCCATCGCCGGCATCTACCGCAACTTCGAGCAGAAGCTGCCTGCACACTTGGACAGACACCCCGTCCAAATATACCTTCACGAAGACCGTTTGGTCATCGCGGCCATAGACGCATAGCGGCTGCCGTATCATTTTTCACCTCCGAAACCCAAAAAAGGAAACACCGTGGCAAAAATCATTGTTGTAACTTCGGGCAAAGGCGGCGTGGGCAAAACCACCACCTCCGCCAGCATCGCATCCGGTCTCGCCCTGCGCGGCCACAAAACCGCCGTTATCGACTTCGACGTCGGCCTGCGCAACCTCGACCTCATCATGGGCTGCGAACGCCGCGTCGTTTACGACCTCATCAACGTCATCCAGGGCGAAGCCACCCTCAACCAGGCACTCATCAAAGACAAACACTGCGACAAGCTCTTCATCCTGCCCGCCTCGCAAACCCGCGACAAAGACGCCCTCACCCGCGAAGGCGTGGAAAAAGTGCTCGACACGCTCACCGGCGAAATGGGCTTCGAATACGTCATCTGCGACTCCCCCGCCGGCATCGAAACCGGCGCGCTGATGGCGCTCTACTTCGCCGACGAAGCCATCGTCACCACCAACCCCGAAGTCTCCAGCGTGCGCGACTCCGACCGCATTCTGGGCATTTTGCAGAGCAAATCGCGCAAAGCCGAACAGGGCGGCCGCGTCAAAGAACACCTGCTCGTCACCCGCTACTCGCCCGAACGCGTGGAAAAAGGCGAAATGCTGTCGGTGCAGGACATCACCGACATCCTGCGCATCCCGCTTTTGGGCGTGATTCCCGAATCGCAAAACGTTTTGCAGGCATCCAACGCCGGCACCCCCGTCATCCACCAGCCCGACGTCGTCGCCGCCGAAGCCTACAAAGACGTCATCGCCCGCCTCTTGGGAGAAAACCGCGAAATGCGCTTCCTCGAAGCCGAGAAAAAAGGCTTCTTCCAACGCATCTTCGGAGGTTGATATGTCGCTGATTGATATGCTGTTCGGCAAAAAACAGAAATCCGCCGAAGTTGCCCGCGACCGTCTGCAGATCATCATCGCGCAGGAGCGCGTCAAAGCGCAGGCGCCCGACTATCTGCCCACCCTGCAAAAAGAGCTGCTGGAAGTGCTGTCGAAATACGTCAACGTATCGCTCGACGACATCCGCATCTCGCAGGAAAAACAAGACGGCCTCGACGTGCTCGAACTGAACATCACCCTGCCCGACCAACAGAAAAAGGCATAACCCATGACCCTGACCGAATTGCGCTACATCGTTGCCGTGGCACAAGAGCGCCACTTCGGCAGGGCGGCGCAGCGCTGCCACGTCAGCCAGCCCACCCTGTCCATCGCCATCAAAAAGCTGGAAGAAGAGCTGGCCGTATCCCTGTTCGACCGCAGCAGCAACGAAGTCATCACCACCGAAGCGGGCGAGCGCATCGTCGCCCAAGCCCGCCGCGTGCTCGACGAAGCCGACGTCATCCGCCGCCTGGCCAGCGAAGAGCAGAACGAATTGGACGGCACCTTCAAGCTCGGCCTCATCTTCACCGTCGCCCCCTACCTGCTGCCCAAGCTCATCCTGTCGCTGCGCGACATTGCGCCCAACATGCCGCTGGTGCTCGAAGAAAACTACACCCACATGCTCACCGAAGCCCTCAAACGCGGCGAACTTGACGCCATCGTCGTTGCCGAACCGTTTCAGGAAGCCGGCATCGTCACCGAGCAGCTTTACAGCGAACCCTTCTTCGTCATCGTTCCCAAAGGCCATCCGTTCGAAGAACTCGACGCCGTCACCCAGTACGAGCTGGCGCAGGAACAAGTGCTGCTGCTCACCGAAGGCAACTGCATGCGCGACAACGTACTCGACAACTGCAACGAGTTGGCCGCCAAACAAAAAATCAACGGCCTGGCCAACACCCTGCAAGGCAGCTCCATCAACACCATCCGCCACATGGTTGCCAGCGGCCTGGCCATCAGCGTCCTGCCCGCCACCGCCCTCACCGAAAACGACCACATGCTGTTCAGCATCATCCCGTTTGCCGGCGAAGCCCCCAGCAGGCGCGTCGTCCTCGCCTACCGCCGCAACTTCGTGCGCCCCAAAGCCCTCACCGCCATCCGCAGCGCCGTTATCGGCTCGCAGCTGGCCGGCGTCACCTTCGCCGCCGCATAACACAGGCAGAAGGCCGTCTGAAAACCCTTTTCAGACGGCCTCCTCCCCCCATCCCCTTAGGAAAACACATGACCGAACAAGAACTCCAAGACCTCGAACGCATGGTTGCCGTTGCCGTCGAAGCCCTCGACGACATCAAAGGCAAAGACATCTCCGTCCTCGAAACCCAAGGCAAAACCTCCCTCTTCGCCCGAATGATCATCGCCAGCGGCGACAGCACCCGCCAAGTCAAAGCCCTCGCCAACAACGTTGCCGTGCGCCTGAAAGAAGCCGGCTTCGAAATCCTCGGCAGCGAAGGCGAAAGCGGCGAATGGTCGCTCGTTGACGCGGGCGACCTCGTCGTCCACGTCATGCAGCCGGCCGTCCGCGATTTCTACGACATCGACACCCTGTGGGGCGGCGAAAAACCCGAATTCCACAACGGCGCCGCCAAACCCTGGCACACCGCAGACTGACCCGCCTGCCGCCAAACGCAGAGGCCGTCTGAAACCCACAAAAGGTTTCAGACGGCCTCAAAGCCAAAGAAAGCATCCCAAAATGAAAACAACCGTCCTGACAACCGCCCTGGCCGCACTCACATTGGCCGCCCTGCCCGCCGCAGGCGCGGAAGAAAACGCCAACCGCCGCGCCTGCCACCTCGGCGCCGAGCTGTTCTACATCATCAACGATGCCGCCATCAACGGCCAAACCGAACAACAGGCCATGAGCCGCGCCGAAAACGCCGTCACACAGAAATTCCCCGGCGCGGGACAAGAACTCTACCGCCGCCTGCGCGATTCCGGCCACCTCGCCCAAAAATTCAGAGAGATGAAATCCTTCGACCAAACGGCAGACAAAAACATCGGCACAGCAGACAAATTGCGGCGCAACAAAGAATCCTACGCCCTGGCCATGCAAAAATGCGCGGCAGAGAACTGATGTCCGAATGCCGCTCCGAACACATTGAGGCCGTCTGAAACCCCGTTTTCAGACGGCCCCATAACCTGTTCAAACTACTGCCCGCCTCCCCGATACGCCCGCGCCGTTTCCAGATAACTTTCCGCCGAACGTTTTAAAAACGCCCGTTCCGCATCGGTGAGCGGACGCGCGGCTTGGGCGGGTGAACCGGTATAGAGGAAACCGCTTTCGAGGCGTTTGCGCGGCGGCACGAGGCTGCCCGCGCCGAGTATTACTTCGTCTTCGATCACCGCGTCGTCCAGCACGATTGCGCCCATGCCGATCAGCACGCGGCTGCCGATAGTGCAGCCGTGCAGCACGGCGCGGTGGCCGACGGTGACATCTTCGCCCAACACCAGCGGCGAGCCGTCGGGTTTGGCAGCAGACGCGCCGGAAACGTGCAGCACGCTGCCGTCCTGAATATTGCTGCGCGCGCCGACGCGGATAAAGTTCACGTCGCCACGCAACACGGCAAACGGCCACACCGACACGCCGTCGCCCAGCTCCACGCGGCCGACCACCACGGCGGCGGGGTCGATGTAAACGTCGGCGGCAAGCTGCGGCAGGTGGTTGCGGAAGGGGCGGATATTGTCCATTTTCGGTTTCCTGTTTAAAAGGGCTACGGGCGGCCATTGTAGCAAAAGGCCGTCTGAAAAGATTTCAGACGGCCTTTCTGCCTTTGATGCGGCAACCGGTTTCTGCCGTTTGCCGACAGCGTGCGCCGTCGTCGGCAAACCGCGTGCGTTGCTGGACGACACGCCCTACGCGCAATCATTAAAGAGGCCGTCTGAAACCGCAAAAACAGGTTTCAGACGGCCTCTTGTCAGCAAACCGGATCAGCCGACGATTTCCACCGGCCCGTGGTCGTCGCAGTGGTCGCCGTGCTGGTGGTGCAGGCGGCCGTTGACGATGTAGTCGATATGGTCGCCGTGCGGCACGGCTTCGTGGCCGCAGCCTGCGCCGTGGACGTGGCTGCCGCAGGTGTGGACGGGGTGGCAGCCGTCGGCGTTGGTTTCGTTCACTTCGAGGACGTGCTCGTCGTAGTGGCCGTTGTGTTCGTGGTGCAGGTGGCCGTCGTGCAGGTAGTCGATGTGGCCGTCGTGGCGGATGGCGGTGTGGCCGCAGCCCGCGCCGTGGACGTGGTTGTGGTTTTCGTGGGTTTGACAGTTGCTCATGGCGTTTCCTTTTCGGTTTGTGTTAAGAAGGTGCGGCATTATAGCCCAATTTGTCGGCAATGCAAGTTTAAGATAATGTTTTATAACGAATTATTATAGTGTAACGGTTACAGTATAGCGGCAGCGCGCGTGCGGGAGGCCGTCTGAAAAGCTATAATCGCGCGTTTTCGCCCGTCCGCTTCCCCGATATGTCCGCCGTCAAAATCCAAACCCGCCCCGTCAACCCGAATATCTGCCAAACCCTTATCCAATCGGGTGCCGACCCGCTTACCGCCCGCCTGTGCGCCTCGCGCGGCGTGGTGTCGCCTGCCGAGCTTGACGACAAACTTGCCGCGCTGTTGCCCTACCAAACGCTCACCCATTGCGAAACCGCCGCCGCGCGTCTGGCCGATGCCATCGGGCGCAAAGAAAAAATCCTGATTGTCGCCGACTACGATGCCGACGGCGCCACCGCCTGCTCCGTCGGCATGGCGGGCTTGGGCGCGATGGGCGCGGCGGTGGATTTTCTCGTGCCCAACCGCTTCGAACACGGCTACGGCCTCACGCCCGAGCTGGCCGACATCGCCGCCGCGCAGGGCGTAAACCTGCTGCTGACGGTGGACAACGGCATTGCCAGCATCGCAGGCGTGGCGCAGGCGCAGGCTTTGGGGATAGACGTTATCGTTACCGACCACCACCTGCCTGCCGACGAAGTGCCAAACTGCATTATTGTGAACCCCAACCAGCGCGGCTGCGGCTTTGCCAGCAAAAGTCTGGCGGGCGTGGGCGTGATTTTTTATGTGCTGATGGCCTTGCGCGCCGAATTGCGGCGGCGCGGATATTTTTCAGACGGCCTCAAAGAGCCGAATCTGGCCGATTTGCTCGATTTGGTGGCACTCGGTACGGTGGCCGATGTCGTCCCGCTCGATCACAACAACCGCATTCTCGTTTCACAAGGCTTGAAACGGATGCGCTCGGGCAAAATGCGCCCCGGCATCCGCGCCTTATTTGACGTGGCGCGGCGCGATTGGAAAAAAGCCCAGCCCTTCGACATGGGCTTCGCACTCGGGCCGCGCATCAACGCTGCCGGACGGCTCGACGATATGTCGCTGGGCATCGCCTGCCTGCTCGCGCAAAGCGACGATGAAGCGCAAACCCTCGCCGTGCAGCTTAACGATTTGAACATCGAGCGGCGCGAAATCGAACAATCCATGCTGCAAGACGCACTCAACGCCTTTCCCGACAGCCTGCCCGCAGGACAAACCACCCTCGTTGCCTACCGCGACGACTTCCATCAGGGCGTGGTCGGCATCGTCGCCAGCCGTCTGAAAGACCGCTTTTACCGCCCCACCGTCGTATTCGCCCCCGCCGACAACGGCGAAGTGCGCGGCTCCGGCCGCTCCATCCCCAACCTGCACCTGCGCGACGCGCTCGATTTGGTGTCCAAACGCCACCCCGATCTGATTTTGAAATTCGGCGGCCACGCCATGGCGGCCGGTTTGAGCATACTCGAGCGCAACATTCCCGCCTTTCAGACGGCCTTTGAAGCAGCCGTGCGCGACATGGTGCGCGAAGAAGACCTCTCGCAAACCTTCATCACCGACGGCAGCCTGCCCGCCCGCGACATCACCTTGGAGCAGGCGCAAAACCTCGCCCGCCATGTGTGGGGGCAAGGCTTCGCCCCGCCCAGCTTCACCGACTGCTTCCGCGTCGTGCGCCAGCAAAACCTAGGCGCGGAGGGCAAACACAAAAAAGCCTGGCTGCAAAAAGACGGCCGGGAATTTGAAGCCATGTTCTGGCGTTGCAGCGAAGACATTCCCGAATATGTCCGCACCGTATACCGCCCCGTCGCCAACGAATGGCGCAACAATCTCGAATTGCAGCTTTATATCGACTATTGGGAAGCGGCGTGAAAAAGGCCGTCTGAAACATTCAGACGGCCTGATGCCCGTGCCAAACGGCCGCCGCCCACAAAACGGAAACCGCGCCGCGCATATCGGGTAAAATGCCGCCCTTGTTTACAACAGGCCGTCTGAAAACGGGCGGCCGCGGAATCGGAAATATGGCAACACAATCCACTCTGCGCTACTGGCTGCTCTCTGCGGCGGCCATCGTGCTCGACCAAATCACAAAATACGCGGTGCTGGCGCGTTTCGCCGACTACGAACGCCTGCCCGTTATCCCGCATTTTTTCGACCTGACGCTGGTGTACAACACCGGCTCGGCGTTCAGCTTTCTCGCGGCAGCGGGCGGCTGGCAGAAATATTTTTTCGTCGCGCTGGCGGCCGTGGTGTGCGCGTGGCTGGTGCGCGCGGTGAAAAAAGGCGAATTCGGCGCTTGGGGCAGCTGGGGCGCGGCAATGGTGGTCGGCGGCGCGCTGGGTAATGTGATCGACCGTTTCGTCCACGGCAAGGTGGTGGATTTTCTCTTGTTTTACGGCGAAACGTGGTCTTATCCCGCCTTCAATGTGGCCGACAGCTTTATCTGTGTCGGCGCGGTGCTGATGGTAATCGACGGCTTTAAGCAGAAAAAACACGGCAGGCCGTCTGAAAAGGATGCGGCATGAGCGGCAAAACCATTATGCTGGCCAATCCGCGCGGCTTCTGTGCGGGCGTGGATCGGGCGATCAGCATCGTCGAGCGCGCGCTGGAAGAGTTCGGCGCGCCGATTTATGTGCGCCACGAAGTCGTGCACAACAAATTCGTGGTGGACAATCTGCGCGAAAAAGGCGCGGTGTTTATCGAAGACTTGGCCGACGTGCCCGAAGGGGCGACGCTGATTTATTCGGCGCACGGCGTGTCCAAAGCGGTGCAGGACGAAGCGGCGGCGCGGGGTTTCCGTGTGTTCGACGCCACCTGCCCGCTGGTGACGAAGGTGCACAAGGAAGTGTCGCGGCTGGATACGCAGGGCTATCAGATTATTATGATCGGCCATGCGGGGCATCCCGAAGTGGAAGGCACGATGGGGCAGCTGCCCGAAGGCGCGATGCTGCTGGTGCAGACGGTGGAAGACGTGGCAAAACTCGAAGTGGCCGACCCCGACCGCCTGTCGCACGTCAGCCAGACCACGCTGTCGGTGGACGAAACGAAGGACATCATCGCCGCCCTCAAAGCGCGTTTCCCCAATATCAAAAGCCCGCCGAAGGACGACATCTGCTACGCCACCACCAACCGTCAGGAAGCGGTGAAGCAGCTGGCGGCGGAATGCGACATCGTGATTGTCGTCGGCTCGCCCAATTCGTCGAACAGCAACCGCCTGCGCGAAGTGGCCGCCCAGCGCGGCGTGGATGCGTATATGGTGGACAACGCCTCCTATCTGCGCCGCGAGTGGTTCGAGGGCAAAAAACAGGTCGGCGTTACCGCAGGTGCGTCCGCACCCGAAGTGCTGGTGCAGGAAGTGCTGGCCACGCTCAAAGCCTGGGGACACGACACTCTGCGCGAGGGCGATGGCGCGGAGGAGAGCATCGTGTTCGTGCTGCCCAAAGAGTTGCGCGGCGAGAAGAAATAAACGCCGCAACATAAACAAAGGCCGTCTGAAAAGGTTTTCAGACGGCCTTTTGTTACACCATAACAAATAATTAAATAATTTGACAGATATTATCAATCGGCCTATAAACCGAATAAATGGTGTTTTTCGTTTGTCCACCCTCTGTCCTGAAAGGAAGCATTATGAAAGCAATGGTTTACCACGGCGCCAACGACATCCGTTTGGAAGACAAACCCAAACCGCAGATCATCGATCCCACCGATGCGGTGGTGAAAATCGTCAAAACCACGATTTGCGGCACCGACTTGGGGATTTGGAAAGGCAAAAACCCCGAAGTGGCCGACGGCCGCATCTTAGGGCATGAAGGCGTGGGCATCGTCGAAGAAGTCGGTTCGGCGGTGAAAAACATCAAAGTCGGCGACAAAGTCATCATTTCCTGCGTCAGCAAATGCTGCACCTGCGACTACTGCAAAACCCAGCTCTATTCCCACTGCCGCAACGGCGGCTGGATACTCGGCTATATGATCGACGGCACGCAGGCCGAATATGTGCGCACGCCCTATGCCGACAACAGCCTGATTCTGCTGCCGGCAAACGTCAACGACGAAATCGCCCTGCTCTTGTCCGACATCCTGCCCACCGCCCACGAAATCGGCGTGCAGAGCGGCGACGTAAAACCGGGCGACACCGTATTTATTGCCGGCGCCGGCCCCGTCGGCATGTCCGCGCTTCTCACCGCCCAGCTCTACAGCCCCGCCACCATCATCGTCTGCGATATGGACGAAAACCGCCTGAAACTGGCCAAAGAACTGGGCGCGACCCACACCGTCAACCCCGCTTCGGGCGACGTGGCAAAACAGGTGTTCGAAATTGTCGGCGCAGACGGCGTGGACTGCGCCATCGAAGCCGTCGGCATTCCCGCCACCTGGGATATGTGTCAGGACGTTGCCAAAGCGGGCGGCCACATCGCCGTGGTCGGCGTACACGGCAAGCCCGTCGATTTCAAACTGGAAAAACTGTGGATCAAAAACCTGGCCATCACCACCGGCCTGGTAAACAGCAACACCACCGAAATGCTGCTCAAAGCAGTAGCCACCAGCTCGGTGGACTACACCAAAATGCTGACCCACCGCTTCAAGCTCTCCGAGTTGGAAAAAGCCTACGATGTGTTCAAACACGCTTCGGAGAATCAGGCGATGAAAGTGGTGCTTATCAACGGCTGACAAGCGGGTAAAACACAAGGGCGGAAATTCCGCCCTTTTTTGTTGCCGAAGCCATCCGTTTCACCATGCAAGAGGCCGTCTGAAACACCCTGCGGATGTTTTCAGACGGCCTCCGAATGTGCAAAGCCTCAGTGCCGTTGCAGGCTGTAGCGTTTTTCCAGCCACGAGAACAGCCAGCTCAGACACAAAGTCATCGCCAGATAAATCAGCGCGATGGTGTAGAGCGGCTCTTCGTAAATCGAGTAGCGGCCGGAGATGGTGCGTTGGACATAGGCCAGTTCGGCCACAGCGATGGCCGACAGCAGCGAGCTGTCTTTGAGCAGCGTGATGAATTCGTTGGCAAGCGGCGGCAGCATGCGGCGCACGGCCTGCGGCAGGATAACGAAGCGCATTGCCTGCGGGTAGGTCATGCCCAGCGAGCGGGCGGCTTCCATCTGGCCTTTGTCGATGGACTGGATGCCCGCGCGGAAAATCTCGGTGATGTAGGCGCCCGAGTTGGCCGTCAGCGCCAGCACGCCGGCAATCACCGCACCGTAGCTGCGGCGCAGCTCGACGGCGGCCTGACCGTCTACCAGCCAGCCGCCGTTGGGATGGATGAGCGCCGCCAGCCAGACGAAATACCAGATGAAAATCTGCACAAACAGCGGCGTGCCGCGGAACACCGTCACATAAAGCGCCGACAGATTGCGCAGCAGCCAGGCCAGCGCTTTGAGCGGCGCGCCGCCTTTTTCAAAACGGATAATCCGCGCCAGCGCGCCGAACAGGCCGAGCAGCGAACCGCCGAGGGTGGCGACGAAGGTCAGCCCCAAAGTGGTCAATGCTCCGGTCAGGAACATTTCGCGGTATTCATAAATGATGTCGAAACGGAAACTCATAAAACGGTCCGAAAGTGAAAGGGCGGGCGGATTTACCCGCCGCGAAAAACCGCGCATTTTACAAGAAAAAACACAATCCGAAAGATTTAATTGCGTTTTTTACCCGCGGCGGGGCAAGCGGGGCAGACTGTAAACGCTGTGCGAATCCGTTTACAATGGCCGCTTTTTTCCACCCGCCTTGCACCACATGAACATTTTTCCGGGCGGCCGCCTGCCGTCTGAACCCGCTCCTTCCGCCGTCACCATCGGCAATTTCGACGGCGTCCACCTCGGCCATCTGCACATCCTGCAAAGGCTGAAAACCGAAGCCGCCGCGCGCGGCCTGCGCAGCACCGTTGTGCTGTTCGAGCCGCAGCCCGCCGAGTTTTTCGCCCGCCTTGCAGGCAAAGAACCGCCGCCGCGCCTCACGCCGCTGCGCGACAAGCTGCGCCTGCTGCGCGAGAGCGGCTGCGTCGATGCCGTGCGCGTGCTGCGCTTCAACCGCGCTTTCTCGCAAATGCCCGCCGAAGGCTTTATCGACACCGTGCTGCGGCGCGAACTTGACACGCGCTATCTGCTGGTGGGCGACGATTTCCGTTTCGGCCGCGGCAGGTCGGGGGATTTCTCCCTGTTGCAGGCGCAGGCGGATTTCGCCACCGAGCGCACGCCGAGCATACTGGTTGCGGGCGGCCGCGCCAGCAGCACCGCCGTGCGCCTGGCCTTGCAGGAAGGCCGTCTGAAAGAAGCGGAAGCCATACTCGGCCACGGCTATGTGCTCAGCGGCCGCGTCAAACACGGGCGCAAACTCGGCCGCACGCTGGGCAGCCCCACCGCCAACATCCATCTGCCGCCGCACCGCTACGCCCTGTCGGGCGTGTTCGTCGTCGAAGCCGCAGGCGCGTTCGGCAGGCTGCGCGGCGTGGCGAGCTTCGGCTACAACCCCACCGTCAGCGGCGGCAGCGGCGGGCAGAAGCTGGAAGTGCATCTGTTTGATTTTCAGGGAAACCTATACGGCGAACGCCTGTTTGTCCGCTTCCTGCACAAGCTGCGCGACGAAGAAAAGTTTTCCGACATCGAAGCGCTGCGCCGCCAGATTGCCGCCGACATAGCCGCCGCGAAAAACCGGCAGGCCGTCTGAAAAATGCCGCCGGCAAATGGCACGAAATAACGCATCCGGGTATAATCGCGTTAATTTTTGCAAACTGTATGACCCTGACTTTAAAGGAGCGTTAACCGTGAACCAACCTTCCAATCCCTTGTTGAACCAACAGCAGCAGCAATACGGCTACCAACAGCAGGCGCCCGTTATCGGCATCGGCGAATGGATCGTAACCAGCATCGTGCTGGCCATTCCCATCGTCAACCTGATTATGGCGCTAGTGTGGGGCTTCAGCAGCACCACAAATCCGAACAAAGCCAATTTCTGCAAAGCCTGGCTGATTTTTGTTGCCATTGCCTTCGTTCTCTATATCCTGCTGATCGTATTCGTGCTCAGCGCGGCGGGAGCGGCAGGCGCGATGCAACAGCCCTGATTGGCAAACCCGTCACCAAGAGGCCGTCTGAAACTTTCAGACGGCCTCTTGGTTTGCACGCGCAGGCGGTGCGGCGGTTTTAAAAACGCTCGCCCGGATGCAGATAGCGCCATTTGCCCGGCGGCAGTGCACCGAGTTTGACGCGGCCGATGCGGATGCGTTTGAGGCCGACAACGCGCAGGCCGACGAGTTCGCACATGCGGCGGATCTGGCGCTTTTTGCCCTGCTTCAACACGAAGCGCAGCTGGTCTTCGTTTTGCCATTCCACTTTGGCCGGACGCAGCCTTTCGCCGTCGAGGCCGAGGCCGTGGTTGAGCAGGGCGAGGCCTTGTTCGTTCAGACGGCCTTTCACGCGCACGAGGTATTCTTTTTCCGTGCCGCTGTTGTCGCCGATCAGGCTTTTGGCGGTGCGGCCGTCCTGCGTGAGCACCAGCAGGCCGACGGAATCGATGTCGAGGCGGCCGGCGGGGGCGAGGCCGCGCAGGTGGGCGGGATTGAAAGCGATGCGGCAGGTGTCGCCCTCCCAGTGGTTTTCCGGCGTAATCAGCTCGGCGGCGGCGCGGTAGCCTTTTTCGGGCTGGCCGCTGACATAGCCCACGGGCTTGTTGAGCAGGATGGTGACGCGCTGCGCCTGCGCTTCGTGCGCCTCTTTGGCGAGATCGATGCGGTCGGCGGCGGTGACTTTCTGTCCCAGCACCGCCGCCGCACCGTTCACTTTCACCCAGCCGCGTTCGATGTAGCCGTCGGCTTCGCGCCGTGAACACAGGCCGAGTTCGGCCATGCGTTTGGACAGGCGGACGGGTTCTCCTGTACTCATCATTTTCCTCAGGATAATCGGTGGAAACGTTTTCAGACGGCCTCAACGCTGCGTCAGGCCGTCTGAAAAGGCAAAACGGAGGCGGCTCAGTCCGCGCCTTTGAGCAGGCGGTTGAGCAGCGGCGCAAGCAGCAGCAGCGCGCCGCCCGACACCGCGCCGATGGCAAACAGCAGCCAATAGAAACCGGTGTCCGCGCCTTCGTGGTGGAATTTGTCAAACAGCAGCCCGCCCAGCGTAAAACCGATGGAAAGGGCGAGGAAGTTCAGCGCCACCATCTGCGTTTTGAACATCGGTGGCGCGATTTTGGTGGCGAAAGACAGGGAAATCGGCGAGAGCAGCAATTCGCCCACGGTAATCGCCAGCAACACCAGCGCAAACAGCACCATCGGCATCGGCGTGCCCGAAGACACGAAGGGCACGAAAGAGAGATAGGCCGCGCCGGTAATCAGCAGCGACAGGGCGAATTTCAGCGGCGTTTTCGGCTGGCGCGCGCCCATTTTCGTCCACATCGCCGCCATCACGCCGGAAAACAGCACCACCCACATGCTCTGCATCGAATCCTTCCACGACACCGGCACGGTAAACCCGCCGATAGTGCGGTCGACCGTTTCGTCAAAATACACCGTCGCCACCGTATACACCTGAAACCACACCGCCCAAAACAGGCAAATCGCGAGAAACAGCGGAATATAGGCAATGATGTGGCGCTTGTTTTCCGCCCCCGTGTGCGGACTGGCCAGCAGGCGGACAAAATACGCGGCCACCACGGCCACCACGCAGGCGAGCAGCCGCTCGGGGAAATTTTCCAGCGTCAGCCAGCCCGAATACACCAGCGCCGCCAGCGCGGCGGCAATGCCCGCCGCCACGGCCGCCGCCACCCTGCCCTGCCCCTGCGGCAACGGATAGGGCGCGGGCGTGTGCGGCAGGTTTTTGCGGCCGAGCCAGTAGCGCCACAGCCCGAATGCCATGCCCACCGCCGCCGCGCCGAAGCCGTAGTGGAAACCCGCTTTGGTTTGCAGCACGCCCGTCACCAGCGGTCCGAAAAAGCCGCCGATATTGATGGAAATATAGAAAATCGAAAAACCCGCGTCGCGCAGTGGCCGCAGTTTTTCATCCTCATACAGCGAGCCGACCATCGAATTGGCCGACGCCTTCACCCCGCCGCTGCCCAGCGCAATCAGCACCAGCCCGCACAGCAGCCCCGCCAGCCCCGGCACAAGCGCCAGCGTCAGATGGCCGAACATCACCACCACGCCCGACACAAACAGCGTCTTTTCCGCGCCCCACAAACGGTCGGCCATCCAACCGCCGAACACCGTCGCCAGATAGACGCTGCCGCCGTATGCGCCGACGATGCTGCCCGCCAGCGACTTGTCCACCCCCAGCCCGCCGCGCGACGTTTCGTAATACAGATAAAGCATCAGAATGCCTTGCAGGCCGTAAAACGAAAAACGCTCCCACAATTCGATGTGGAACAGCGTCGACAATTGGACGGGGTGTCCGAAAAAAGTTTTCTGCGTACCGGTTTGCGGCATGGTTTCTCCTCCGTTGTCATAATGCCCGCCCGAAATCCGGCGGAAGGCGCTGTTTTAACCCAATGGCGCGGTTTTGTCAAAAAACGCAAAGAAAAAGCAGCGCGGCGCAAATACCGCCAAGCCTTCGGCAAAGGGCAAAGGCCGTCTGAAAACCAAGCCGTAACACACGGCGGCAAGCTTTCAGACGGCCTCAATGCGGCAGGGGAACCGCATCACGTCCTTTTCAGAAACGTCATTCCCGCACAGTTTTGGCGGGAACAGCCTCAATGCGGCGCAACGCGCCCGCGGCGGCTTTGTCCGCGCCCCATTCGCGCTCGGCCGCCGTCGGTCGGGCGGCGATGCGGCGGATTTCGCGCAGGCTTGCGCCTGCGGTATGGCGGTCGGCCAGATAAAGCAGAAGGCTCAGCTTCCAAGCCCCGTCGTCTCCGCGCAGAACAGCCGCCGCGGCTTCGTCTAACAGCGATTGGTGCGGCCGCAGGGCGGCAGCCAGCGGCGCGGTCAGCGGCCAGTCCGGGTCTTGCAGCCATTCGAGCAGCTGCGGCAGTAGCGGGATAAGGGCGGCGGCAGACGCGGCGGCAATCCGTTCGGCGGCGGCTAGGTCGAATTTGTCCTGCGGCAGGAGGGGGCTTCGGTCGGTCATGGTCGGATTTTCCTTGCGGTGGAACAGACGGAGGTCGTCTGAAACCCGTTTGGGCAGCTTTCAGACGGCCTTGCGGCAAGCGGGCGGAACGGCGCAAGACATCGGGATGTTGCCTAAGCCTGTTCGGAATCTCTGCGCGGGCGCGAAAAGGGGCAAGACGCGGGCAACGGCGGAACTCTGCCCGGTTTCGCAAGGCAGCCGCGCCGGAAATGCCGAACAGTCTGTCAGGCCGTCTGAACGTTTCAGACGGCCTTTCGGTTTGGCGGCAGATGGTCGGCAGGCGGCGCAGAAGCCGCACGGGCATCCGTACCCGCCCGATTGCCAGACATCGGCGTTTTCCGTGCGAACTGTGCTTGCCGCCGACGGTCGTGGCGGAGATTGCGAACGGTTTATCAGGCCGTCTGAAACCTTTTCAGACGGCCTTTGCCTGCGGGTATTGGGAAGCGTGCGGTGGCTTTCAGACGGCCTTTTGCCCGATGGTGACGCGCTCGTGTCCGGCGAGGTCGGGCAGGGTTTCGATGTGGCGCAGGCCGGCGGCGGCGAAGATTTCTCGGGCGGCCTCGCCCTGGTCGTAACCGTGTTCGACAATCAGCCGCCCGCCGTCGGCCAGTCTCGCGGGCGCGCCCTGCGCGAGGATGCGGATGCAGGAGAGGCCGTCTGAAAAGTCGGTGAGGGCGGTTGGCGGCTCGAAGCGCAGGTCGCCCTGTTGCAGGTGGGGGTCGTTTTTTTCAATGTAGGGCGGGTTGGAAACGATAAGGTGGAAGGAGGTTTGCAGGTCGGCGGGCAATGCGTCGAACCACGAGCCGCAGGCGAAGCGGATGCGGGCGCGGTGGGCGGCGGCGTTTTGCTCGGCGACGGCGAGGGCGGCGGGGCTGATGTCGGTGGCGGTGATGTGTGCGTCGGGGCGTTCGCAGGCGAGGGTAACGGCGATGATGCCGCTGCCGGTGCCGATGTCCCATGCGCGGCCGTCGGGTGGCAGGTGCGTGAGGGCGGCTTCGACAAGGTGTTCGGTTTCGGGGCGGGGGATAAGGGTGGCGGGGGAGACGGCGAAGGGGCGGCCGTAGAATTCGCGCTCGCCCAAAATGTAGGCGACGGGTTCGCCGTTCAGACGGCGTTGTTCGAGAGCGGCGAGGGCGGCGGCGGTGTCGGGCGGCAGGGGCTCACGGTCGCAGGTGAGGAGTTGGGCGCGAGTGTAGCCCGTGGCGGCCTGGGCAAGCAGGCGGGCTTCGTTTTTCGGCAGTGCGGTTTGGCGCAGGTAGTCTTCGAGAGTCATGGGGTTTGCCGTGGTGAGGCCGTTCCCGCCAAAACCGTGCGGGAATGGCGTTTCTGAAAGGCGGTATCGCAGAACAAAATGCAGATAACGCAAATGCGGCGGGTAAGGTGAGGTATATGACGCAGCCGTACACGCGTTTCGACAAGCTGAGCATCATATGCGGAAATTTGTAATGCACGGGAATATGTACGCTGCTTCTGGGTGGGCAAAACCGTATTGCGGGGTTTTAACTTCATTGAAGCTTTGCGTTCAGCGGCCTATTCGTGATTGCGCCGGGTCGTTACGGCATAACGACAGCAGGAATTTCGTGCCGTTTCAGCATGCGCGAAAAAACTTCGGCGCGGCCTTCAGGCGTGGATACGGAATCGCAGACATCAAACACTCCCGTTATCCCCAACCAATGCCAACGCACGGAGTCGTCCGACATCGAACGGTAGGCGGTTTCCCGCTCTGCGGCATACGCGGCGGCGGCTTGTTTGGCGGTTTCGCTATCAAGGGCGCGGATAAGGACGAGCGATTCTTCAAACCAATCGTCGTCTGCCGGCATGCCGTTACGGATGGAGCAGTACAGAAGGCCGACGCAGAAATATTTTTCCATTATGTTCCTCTGTGCGGGACGTCATTTAGATCCGTTACCACAGCGGTAGGGCGGGCGGTTTCGTGAATCGGTTTACCCGTCGAATGAGCGGCATCAGGGATAACGCGATAATCGCAGGAGACCCTTTCGCCGCTTGGCCTGTTTTGCCATAGCACTTATGTTTTCAGATATGGCTGCCGATTGGTGCAGGACAAAACAACGGCGAGCAGACCAGACATACGCTTAGCAACGGGTTGTCAGACCTTCGCATCTGCCGCGTTTTGCACCCAAATTATGCCGATGCATCATTTCAAATACGCTTTATGACACGACGGCCTGCGATTTTGCAACGGCTTTTCCCTCGGAACGGCACGGCCAAAACAGTCAACGCAGCGCAAAATATGGGGCTCTATGTCCATTGGATAAGACCGTCCCCGCCTACGCGGGGATGCCGTTTCTGAAAGCGAAACTTCAACGGAGTTAAAACGCATTGGCGTTTTAATGCCTGATATGGATGCTGCTTTTGTCTGCCTGGGCGGAGTGGCTGCGGTTATTTTCAGACGGCTTCTCTGCGGCTTCGGCATCCGCGCTGCCGGCTCTGACCGCCTGTAACAGCACTGCACCTCGGCCGTCTTCAAGCAGCAGGCTGCGGCGGCCGATGCGGAAGGTTTCGATTTGGGTAAAAGTACGGCTGATGCGGCTTTCGGCTTCGGCCTGCTCTTCGCCGCAGGCCATGCGTGTGGAAGCGGTATAGCCGAAATTCAGACGGCCTGCGCCTGCCGATGTGTAGCGGGTGTTCATGCGGTTGCAGCCCGCATAACTGGAGAGCACGTTGCGTTCGGTGTCAAACAATAACTCGGCTTGTCCGCCGAACGGTGTGCCATCGACTTTTTCCACTTTCCATTTTCCGGCCAATGCGCTGCTGTCGGCGGGATGTGCGACGCAGCCTTCCAAAAGCAGGGCGGTGGCCAGACAAATTACTGCTTTCATATGTTTTCCCTTTTTTCAGACGGCCTTTTAGGCCGGTTCGGACAAGATGCGGGCTGTCCGCCTGCCCGACATGGTGAATCAACACAAAAATATTGTGCTGCTGCATCCTAGCTTGAAGAAGGCGGTTTCTACTGCATGTGGAAATACCAAGAAAACTGGCTTGCTGTCTGCAGTTTACCGTTTTGTTTCTTTTTTATTTTACTCACTATATTTATGTCGGCATACTGCAATCAAACAAAAGCACGGACATGCCGTGCTTTTGTTATCCAAATCCCGAAGGATTTATTTGTGTTTTTGTGAGCGGATATATTCCAGCGTTTTGAGTTCGGCAATCGCCGCAGCCAATGCGGCGTGTGCTTTAGCCAAAGATTCGTCGTCGGTTGCTTTGGCGATGTTGCTCTCTGCGGCTTTTTTCGCTTCCTCCGCACGCGCCTGATCCATTTCGCTGCTGCGCACGGCCACGTCGGCCAATACGGTCAGCTTGTCGGGCTGCACTTCGAGCACGCCGCCGGAAACGGCAACCAATACTTCTTCGCTCTGTCCGGGCACTTGCAGACGCAGTGCTCCCGGACGTACCAAACTCATAATCGGCTCGTGTCGCGGGTAAATACCGAGCTCACCTTGCACGGTCGGCACTACCGCAAAGGCAGCCTCGCCCGAATAGATGTTGTATTCGTTACTTACCACTTCAACTTGCATGACACTCATGCCGCTCTCCTATCAGCTTAAGGTTTTCGCTTTCTCAGCGGCTTCTTCGATCCCGCCCACCATGTAGAACGCTTGTTCGGGCAGGTGGTCGTATTCGCCGTTCAGAATGGCTTTAAAGCCTGCGATGGTGTCGCGTAGCGAAACGTATTTGCCGGGAGAACCGGTAAACACTTCTGCCACATGGAAAGGTTGGGACAGGAAGCGCTGGATTTTACGTGCGCGCATCACAGTCAATTTGTCTTCGTCAGACAATTCATCCATACCCAAGATGGCAATAATATCGCGCAACTCTTTGTATTTCTGCAAGGTAGACTGTACGCCGCGTGCTACGTCGTAGTGTTCCTGACCCAATACCATCGGGTCAAGCTGGCGGGAAGTCGAATCCAGCGGGTCAACCGCAGGGTAAATACCCAAAGAGGCGATATCGCGGCTCAATACAACGGTAGCATCCAAGTGGGCAAATGTGGTTGCGGGAGACGGGTCAGTCAAGTCGTCCGCAGGTACATATACGGCTTGGATAGAGGTAATCGAACCGGTTTGAGTGGAGGTAATGCGCTCCTGCAGACGACCCATTTCTTCCGCCAGCGTCGGCTGGTAGCCCACTGCAGACGGCATACGACCCAGCAGCGCGGATACTTCGGTACCGGCCAAAGTGTAGCGGTAAATATTATCGACAAAGAACAATACGTCGCGGCCTTTACCGTTTTCGTCTTTCTCATCGCGGAAGTATTCGGCCATAGTCAGACCGGTCAGGGCTACACGCAGACGGTTGCCGGGAGGCTCGTTCATCTGGCCGTAAACCATGGCCACTTTGTCCAATACGTTGGAATCTTTCATCTCGTGGTAGAAATCGTTACCTTCACGAGTACGCTCACCTACGCCGGCAAACACGGACAAACCGCTGTGCGCTTTTGCGATGTTGTTGATCAATTCCATCATGTTCACGGTTTTGCCTACACCGGCACCGCCGAACAAGCCTACTTTACCGCCTTTAGCAAACGGACAAAGCAAGTCGATCACTTTAATCCCGGTTTCCAGCAATTCGGTAGTGGAAGAGAGTTCGTCAAATTTGGGCGCTTCTTGGTGGATTGCGCGGGTATGGGCTGCGTTTACCGGGCCGGCCTCATCAACAGGATTACCCAAAACATCCATAATCCTGCCCAACGTTTCTTTACCGACAGGTACGGTAATCGGTGCTCCGGTATTGTGTACTTCCATACCGCGTTTCAGGCCGTCTGAACTGCCCATAGCGATGGTTCGGACGACACCGTCGCCCAACAGCTGCTGGACTTCCAATGTCAGTCCGTTTTCAACCAATTTCAAAGCATCATAAACATGCGGGATGGCATCACGCGGAAATTCCACGTCTACCACCGCACCGATGATTTGTACGATTTTGCCTTGGCTCATTATCATGTCCTAATTTACAGTACAGGCCTGCAACACTATACGGCTGCCGCACCCGCAACAATTTCTGACAATTCTGTGGTAATTGCGGCTTGGCGGGATTTGTTATAAACCAACCGCAATTCTTTAATGGCATTACCCGCATTATCGGTAGCTGCTTTCATTGCCACCATACGTGCAGCCTGTTCGGATGCCATATTGTCACTTAACGCCTGATAAACCACAGATTCCAAATAGCGGCGAACCAAATACTCCAACACTGCGACGGGGCTGGGCTCATAACGGTAATCCCAGTTATACCCCTTAGCTTCTCCGCTTGCCTCTACCAAGGTATTTTTGCCAATGGGCAGCAATACCTCCATCCGAGGCTCCTGTCGCATGGTATTCACAAAGTACGAATAAACCATGTGAATGACATCGATTTCATTGTTTTCGTAACGCCGGAACAATTCAGTCAATGCACCGACCAGCAATTCCAACCTAGGCGTATCACCCAAATTGGTTACGCTGGCAACCACATTAAGACCAATGCGCTGGCAAGCAGCCAAACCTTTGCTGCCGATGCATACGATATCAACGTCAATTCCGCGCTCTTGGTAATGCTGAACTTGAGCAAAAAACTTTTTCAGCACATTCGCATTTAAACCGCCACACAAACCTTTATCTGTCGTAATCAGAATAAAACCCGCTCTACGGATTTCACGATGATCACTTAACAGTTTGATGCTGTGGTTCTCTTGTGTTTGTGCCAAATGCCCCATTACCAACCGCACTTTATCCGCATACGGACGGGCAAGACGCATTCTATCTTGCGTCTTCCGCATTTTGGAAGTGGACACCATCTGCATGGCTTTAGTGATTTTTTGGGTATTCTGAACACTACGGATTTTGGTAAGAATCTCTTTCCCTACGGCCATTTCAGACTCCTTTTATTCAGCCTTACACTGCGTAGTTGTAAGAAACTTTGAAGGATTCCATAGCTTTGGTCAGAACTTGCTCGTCCTCATCGGACATTGCTCCAGACGCATTAATATGCTCCAGCGTTTGGGGGTTCTGAGTACGGATAAAATTCAAAAACTCGGCTTCAAATGCCAATGCCTTGGAAACCGGCACATCACTGTAAGACCCATTGTTAATTGCCCACAGAGTCAGAGCCATTTCCGCCGTATCCAAAGTGCTGAACTGCTTTTGCTTCATCAATTCAGTTACCACTTCGCCATGTTGCAACTGCTTGCGCGTAGCCTCGTCCAAATCAGACGCAAACTGTGAGAATGCAGCCAATTCGCGATATTGAGCCAAAGCCAAACGGATACCGCCACCCAGCTTCTTAATCACTTTAGTCTGCGCCGCACCACCTACGCGTGATACGGAAATACCGGCATTAATCGCAGGACGGATACCGGAGTTAAACAAATCCGTTTCCAAGAAAATTTGGCCGTCTGTAATCGAAATAACATTTGTCGGGACGAACGCGGAAACGTCTCCTGCCTGAGTCTCAATAATCGGAAGTGCTGTAAGAGAGCCGGTTTTACCTTTTACCTGGCCTTCAGTCAGTTTCTCCACTTCATCGGCATTGATGCGGGCAGCACGCTCCAAAAGACGGCTGTGAAGATAGAAAACGTCACCAGGATAAGCCTCACGACCGGGAGGACGACGAAGCAGTAGGGAAATCTGGCGGTATGCAACAGCTTGTTTGGACAAGTCGTCATAAACAATCAGGGCATCTTCCCCGCGGTCACGGAAAAATTCACCCATAGTGCAGCCCGCATACGGAGCAATAAACTGCAGTGCAGCTGCTTCAGAAGCAGTTGCTGCAACAACAATGGTATGTTCCATTGCGCCATGCTCTTCAAGTTTGCGTACCACGTTTGCAATAGACGAAGCTTTTTGTCCTACTGCAACATAAATACAGATAACACCCGTACCTTTTTGATTGACAATCGCATCCAATGCTACTGCTGTCTTACCAGTTTGGCGGTCACCAATAATCAGTTCGCGCTGACCTCTGCCAATAGGCACCATCGAGTCGATGGCTTTTAATCCGGTTTGCATCGGTTGGTCAACCGACTGACGGGCAATCACGCCCGGAGCGATTTTTTCAATAGGTGCAGACAAACCTGTATTGACAGGGCCTTTACCATCAATAGGCTGACCCAGCGCATTGACTACGCGTCCGATCAATTCACGGCCAATAGGAACTTCCAAAATACGACCAGTGCATCGGACTTCATCGCCTTCTTTAATATGCTCATACTCGCCAAGCACTACCGCACCAACCGAGTCACGCTCCAAGTTCATTGCCAAACCAAATGTATTGCCGGGAAACTCAAGCATTTCACCTTGCATCACATCCGACAAACCATGCACGCGGACAATGCCGTCTGTTACAGAAATTACCGTACCACGTGTGCGCAGTTCTTGTTTGGTATCCAAATTTTCAATTTTGGATTTTAGCAAATCACTGATTTCAGCAGGATTAAGCTGCATGAAAACTCTCCTAATTTATCATTGCCGCATACAGTTTTTTTAATTTTCCCTGCATGGACAGATCCAAAACCTGATCACCCACTTCTACCTTGACTCCGGCAATTAATTCGGGATCAACTTTGAAGACTGCTTCCAAACGGGTATTAAAATGCTTTTCCAAGTCTGCAACAATCTTGGCTTTTTGCCCTTCGCTGGCAAAATCAAAAGCACTAAAGACAACCGCTTGCTTGACGCTATTGCGTGATAAAGCCAAATCTTGATATTGGGTGTAGATCTCAGGCAAAACTACAAAACGTTTTTCCTCCGCAATCACTTTGACAAAATTACGGAATATTTCGTTTTTTGCTACCTGTTCGTCGCTAAGCAAACCAAGCAAAATATTTGCCTTATATTCGCTGATGCTGCCGGCATCTTCAATCAGCGCCGCCACTTTGGGCTGCTGCACAGACCATGCCAGCTCATTCAGTCCGCCCAACCAAGACTCGACTTGGTGTTTCTCATCTGCCAGCTCGAACAATGCTTTCGCATAAGGTCTGGCAATGGTTGCGAACTCAGCCATAATTTACAGCTCCTGTTTCAGGTTACTCAACAGATCCGCATGCTTGGCAACATTCACTTCACTGCGGAGGATCGCTTCGGCACCTTTAACAGCCAAAACAGCAACCTGCTCACGTAAAGTTTCACGCGCACGATTGGTTTCCTGTTCGACATCGGCTTTTGCCTGCGCTGTAATTCTTGCGGCCTCTGCAGAAGCTTGGCTTTTCGCATCTTCCACAATTTGAGCCGCCCGTTTTTCCGCATTGGCTACCAATTCGGCAACCTGGCTGCGGCCTTCGGCCAAGAGTTCTGCAACTTTCTTTTCCGCCTGTTCAAAATCGCTTTTTCCGCGCTCGGCAGCAGCCAAGCCTTCTGCAATTTTGTCGGCGCGCTCATCAAGAGCTTTGGCAATAGGTGGCCACACATATTTCATGGTAAACCAAACCAAAATGCCAAAAACAATTAATTGCGCAAATAAGGTTGCATTTAAATTCACTTTACTTAACCTTTGTATTGGGGTTAATCAACCAAACATTGATTCCGCATTCGTTGCGGAACAGTCTGTATGCGGATTAGCCTTGTACAAACGGGTTAACGAAGGCGAACAGTAACGCGATGGCTACACCAATCAGGAATGCCGCATCGATCAAACCGGCAATCAGGAACAGTTTGGTCTGCAGAGGACCGATCAGTTCAGGCTGGCGCGCAGAGGATTCCAGATATTTGGAACCGACCATAGCGATGCCGATAGAGGCACCCAACGCACCCAGTGCTACGATCAAACCACAAGCGATAGCAATCAAACCCATTTCAAAACTCCTTAAATTAAAACAAAAGGTTAAACCACATTAAACAACTTAAAAAACAAAAGAACAGCTATCTAACAACAAAATTTAGTGGGCATCATGAGCCTGGCCGATGTAAACGAATGCCAAAGCCATAAAGATAAATGCCTGCAAAGTAATAATCAGAATATGGAAAATTGCCCATGCCGCACCAGCAACAATGTGGAACAGAAACAGAACCGGATCCATCAATGTCACGCTGCCTGAGGCAGCCCAAGCACCACCGAGCAAGGCAATCAACAAGAACACCAGCTCGCCTGCATACATATTACCGAACAACCGCATACCGTGCGAAACGGTTTTGGACAAAAATTCCAAAATATTCAATAAAAAGTTTGCAGGGAAAAGGAGCGGTCCGAAAGGAGCAGTAAACAATTCGTGAACCCAGCCTTTTCCACCTTTGATTTTGATATTGTAATAAATACACACCAGCAAAACACCAACGGCCAAGGCCAAGGACGTATTCAAATCGGCTGTCGGCACCACACGGAGCAATGCATGATGATCCCCTGTTGCACCCTGCCAGGTAATCGGCAGCAAATCTACCGGCAGCAAATCCATCGCGTTCATCAGGAAAATCCAGACAAACAGCGTCAGACCGAGCGGAGCAACGGCTTTGCGCGATTCGGCATTATGGATAATACCTTTGCACATATCGTCGACAAATTCGTAAAGCAGTTCGACGGCAGCCTGAAAACGACTCGGAACACCGGCGGTGGCATTTACCGCTGCACGGCGCAGCAGAAAACAACCCAGCGCACCCAGCACCACAGCAAAAAATATCGCATCCAAATTGATATAAGAAAAGTCAGCGATATTTTGCAGCCCCTGGCCTTTGGTCACATCCGACAGACTGGTCAAACTTTGCAAATGGTGTTTGATGTAGTCGGCCGCAGTCATGGTTTCACTTGCGCTTGCCATAATATTCAGCTTTCCAAAAAACAAAAAAAATCACATGGCTGACGGCCAACAAACCGAAAAGAAACGGCAGAAACCGCAGGCTTTGACGGAAAAAGACAAATATCGAAACCATCATCACCAACGCCAGCACTATTCTTAAACCTTCTCCGACGATAAACGCATATCCCGCATATTGCGGCACACGGCGGAAAAGATTTAAGAACAGCACCGTAACAACCGATGGGAAAAAGAAACTCGCACCGCCTGCTGCCGCAGACCACGCAGCCGAAATTCCTGCCGCCAAGCCGCTTACCAGCGCAACTGCCAACAAAGCGGCAAACTGCAGATACAGAATTTTTGCCATCGGCGCACACAGTGGGAGTCACATTAAGCTTCGGCACTATAATAAATGCCCTGTTTTCCGTCAAGCCGATTGGTTAAATTTCGTGAAATATTCCGTTTGAAAAACAGCGGAAGATTATCACGGGTAAATTTTCAGACGGCCTTTGTGTGCACAGGCGCCATTCTTAACAAAATTTTTCGAAATCACAAGCCGCCACACAAAATTGGCGAGAAACCGACGCAGCAGGCTGCTTCTGCTTTATTTTCTGCCTGCGGCGCGCGGTTTTGCTGAGGTTTGTTGCTTTCAGACGGCCTAACGGAACTCCACGCCAAGCCGCTGCAGCAGCGCGTCTAAGGTTTCGGGGGTGTCGAAATGGAGGACGATTCTGCCTTTGCGGCCGTTACCGCTCTTAACTTCGGCGTTCACGCCCAACGTTTCGGTCAGCGTTTCGTTGAGCCGACGGATATCGGGATGGACGTTTTTTGCCACCGCATTTTCAGACGGCCTGTGCGCCATTTGGCTGCGCCGTTCCACTTCGCGCACCGACCAGCCGTTTTTCACGGCCTTCTGCGCCAATTCGAGCTGATCGACTACCGGCAGGGTCAGTAGGGCGCGGGCGTGACCCATTTCCAAACGGCGCTGATAAAGCATGTCCTGCACCGGTTCGGGCAGGGCGAGCAAGCGCAGGCTGTTGGAAATGGCACTGCGGCTTTTGCCGACGGCTTTGGCGATGGTTTCATGGGTGAGGCTGAACTCGTCGGCCAGGCGTTTCAGGCCGCGCGCTTCCTCTATCGGATTGAGGTTTTCGCGTTGCAGGTTTTCAATCAAACCCATGGCCAGCGCGGTTTCGTCGCTGATGTTTTTGACAACGACGGGGATTTCCGCCAAGCCGGCCATCTGCGCCGCCCGCCAGCGCCGCTCACCCGCAATCAACTCGTATTGAGACAGACCGTGTTCGCGCACGATAACGGGCTGGATAACGCCCTGTGCCTTGATGGATTCGGCCAATTCGTGCAGAGCCTCGTCGTCCATCTGCACGCGCGGCTGGTAGCGGCCGGGGCGGATGTCGCCCACCGGCACGGCGGTGAGGCGGTCGCCCTGTCCGTCTTCGATGCTGCCCGACAGCAGCGAATCGAGCCCGCGCCCGAGTCCGCCCGGTTGTTTTGCCATAACTCTTTCCTCGCTTAAAAAATGTGCGCCATTTTAATGGAAAGGCCGTCTGAAAGCAGTTTTATTTTTTCAGACGGCCTGCCTCGTGTATGATGCCGCCCCTGTTTTTCAACGACTTGGACGGGTGACGGATTTGGAAGTTTATCTGGTGCGCCACGGCAAAACCGTGTTCAACACGCTCGGCCGCCTGCAGGGGTGGAGCGATTCGCCGCTCACGGAAGAAGGCCGCACGGCGGCGGCAGATTTCGGCGCAAAGCTGGCGCGGCGCGGCATAGAGTTTGATGCGGCGTTTTCCAGCACGGCACCGAGAGCCGCGGCAACGGCGCGACTGCTGCTCAAACACGCGGGGCAGGCGGCTTTGCCGCTTGTCGAACTGGCGGATTTGCGCGAATGCTGTTTCGGCGGGTTTGAAGGCGAACACGCGCAAACGCTGTACCGCCTGCTGGCCGGGCGCAACGGCTTTGCCGACGCGGATGCGTTTCAGACGGCCTTCCGTCGGGCGGATCGTTTTATGCTGCTCGATGCCGTGGCGCAGGCCGATCCTCTGCATCTGGCGGAAAACCACGAACGTTTTACCGCCCGCACCGCCGCCGCGCTGAAACAAATCGCCCTTGCCGAGCAAAACTGCCGCCGAGTGCTGGCAGTGGCGCACGGCATGACCATTACCGCCGTGCTGAAAAGCATCGACCCTGCCGCAACGGAATACCGCAGCGTGCCCAACCTTTCGCTGTCGCGCCTGCGTTTTTCAGACGGCCTGTGGCGGATAGAATCGGTCGGCGAAGTGTTGTAAACGCAAGAAAGTGTGTCGTTTTGTATCGCGAAGTGTAAAAACGGCGGCACACTGTCTATGCAATATGGATTAATTTCGGACTATCGGTTAGAATACAAACATTCACTTCATAACAATCACTGTTACAAAGGACTGTTTTATGGACTACAAGCGAACCTCCATCAATATTGCCATGTTACAGGCACGCGATATGCTGCTTTCGCATTTCCGTCCGATTTTGCACAGCGCGGGCATTACCGACCAGCAATGGCGCATCATCCGCCTGCTGGCGGAAAACGGCACTATGGATTTTCAGGAGCTGGCCTCCTCCGCCTGCATCCTGCGTCCCAGCCTAACCGGTATCCTAAACCGCCTCGAACAGAGCGGCCTGCTGATCCGCATGAAACCTTCCAACGACCAGCGCCGCGTCTTCCTCAAGCTCACCGCCGCCGGCATGGAAATCTACGAAAACACGCGTTCGCAGGTTGACAAACGCTACGAAGAAATCGAGCAGCGGATGACCCGCGAGAAAATGAACCAGCTTCACAGCCTGCTGGGCGAACTGGCCGCGCTCAAACGCCCCGACGGCAAAGACGGCGGCGCAGACGCAGACGAAGAATAACCCCCGCCCGCATTCGCGGGCATACCGCCAACGCGGCAGTGTCGGGTAAAATACCAGCCTGCCGCGTTGCCTATGGCGCGGCGGCAAACGATAGCAGACCGCTCCCGCCTGCCCCTTCGGGGCATAAACACGGGAACGGCGTTTCCGAAACACGGTTTTTCCGCCAATCCGCAGCCGGAGGCCGTCTGAAAACGCAGCTTCAACGAAATTAGAACACGGTGCCGACCCAACAAAACCACCGCCGCGAAACCCGAATCCCATGCCGCATCCCCTGCAACTTCCCTTCCGCGACGCCATGTCCGTCTGCGCCGCCGGCGTCCACGTCATCACCACCGACGGCGCGGCCGGGCGCTACGGCATCACCATGACCGCCGTCGCCCCCGTCACCGACGAGCCGCCTACCGTCATGCTCTGCATCAACAAACAGGCGGGCATCATTCCCGTTCTTCTGGAAAACCGCGCCGTCTGCATCAACGTCCTCGCCGCACACCAGCAGGATGCCGCCGAACACTTCGCCGGCCTCACCGCCCTCTCGCCTGAAGAGCGCTTCGAATACCATATCTGGCACAGAGGCCGCAGCGGCCAGCTGCAAATCGAAGGCGCACTGGCGCACCTGCACGGCAGCGTCGCCGCGCAAAACGAAGTCGGCACACACCACGTTTTCATGATCGAAATCGACGAAATCGCCGTCCGCGGCGGCTCCGACCCCGCGCTGGTCTATTTCAGACGCCACTTCGCCGCCCTGCCCTGAAACGGGCTTACGGCTTCTGCGAAGCCGAAACCACCAACCCACCGCACACCAACCCGCAGCCGAAAGGACACCCGATGGGCACCCTCAACGAAATCCTCGACTTCAACCGCAGCTTCGTCGAAGCAGGCGAATACGCCCGGTTTTTCAGCAACAAATACCCCGAACGCGGCCTGGCCATCCTCTCCTGCATGGACACCCGCCTGTCCGAACTCCTGCCCCGCGCCCTCGGTCTGAAAAACGGCGACGCCAAACTCATCAAAAACGCCGGCGCCCTCGTCAACCATCCCTGGGGCTCGGTCATGCGCAGCCTGCTGATAGCCGTTTTCGAACTGCGTGTCAGCGAAATCATGGTCATCGCCCACTACGACTGCGGCATGCGCGGCATGAGTGCCGACGGCTTCCTCGAAAAAACCGCCGAACACGGCATTCCCGCCGACCGCATCGACACCCTGCGCAATGCCGGCATCGACCTCGACAACTGGCTCACCGGCTTTGACGACGTCGAAGACAGCGTCCGCCACACCGTCGGCATCATCCGCCGCCATCCCCTCATGCCCGCCGCCGTCACCGTCCACGGCCTCGTCATCCACCCCACCACCGGCAAACTCACCCTTGTCGTCGACGGCAACGCCCAGACAGAGGCCGGACGGCCATGAGCGGCAAAACCGGACTCTTCGGCGGCACCTTCGACCCGCCCCACAACGGCCACCTGCACATCGCCCGCGCCTTTGCCGACGAAACCGGCCTCGACACCGTCATCTTCCTGCCCGCGGGCGACCCCTACCACAAAAGCGCCCCGTGCACCCCCGCCGCCTACCGCCTCGCCATGACCGAACTGGCGGCTGCGGCCGACCCGCGTTTCGCCGTCTCCGACCTCGACATCGTGCGCGGCGGCGCGACCTACACCGCCGACACCGTGCAAATCTTCCGCCAGCATTATCCCGCCGCCGAACTCTGGTGGCTGATGGGCGCCGACAGCCTCGCCGCCCTCCACACCTGGAAAAACTGGCAAACGCTCGTGCGGCAAACCAACATTGCCGTTGCCGCCCGCAGCGGTTTCAGCCTAGCCGCCCTGCCGCCCGAACTGCACGACTGGGCGGGATACGCCCTGAGCCGCGGCAGCCTGCGCCTGCTGCAAGCCCCCCTGTCCGACATCTCCTCCACCGACATCAGAGGCCGTCTGAAAAACGGCCATAGCGCCGACGGCCTCATCCCGCCGCAGGTAGCCGCCTACATCCGCCGCCACAATCTGTACGCCGAAAACCCGCAGGCCGTCTGAATCACCGCCACGGCTTTCAGACGGCCTCAACGCACCGGTAAAACGCACAAAAAGGCCGTCTGAAAAACCGCCCCAACGCCAGACAGGCTTTCAGACAGCCTTTTGTTATACTGCGCCCTTTTCGCCGCACAGGCCGTCTGAAACGGCACACCGTCCAAACCGAACCCTTATGAACCTGCTCTCCATCCTCGGCAAACTCGGCAGCATGACCATGCTGTCGCGCATCCTCGGCTTTATCCGCGACATGATCATCGCCCGCGTCTTCGGCTCGGGCGACGCCGCCGACGCCTTCTTCACCGCCTTCAAACTGCCCAACCTGCTGCGGCGCATTTTCGCCGAAGGCGCATTCGCCCAAGCCTTCGTGCCCGTGCTGGCCGAATACAAGCAGACCAAATCGCCCGAAGCCACGCGCGAATTCGTGCAATACATCGCCGGCATGCTCACCTTCGCCCTCACCGCCGTCACCGCAATCGGCGTGCTGGCCGCGCCGTGGATCATCACCGCCACCGCCACGGGCTTTACCAAAAACCCCGACAAATTCGCCCTCGCCACCGACCTTCTGCGGATTATGTTTCCCTACATCCTGCTGATTTCCCTGTCCTCTTTCGTCGGCTCGATACTCAACACCTACCACAAATTCCAAATCCCCGCCTTCACCCCCGTCCTGCTCAACCTCTCCTTCATCGCCTTCTCGCTCTTTTTCGTGCCCTATTTCGACCCGCCGATCACCGCGCTGGCCTGGGCGGTGTTCGTCGGCGGCATCCTGCAACTCGTCTTCCAACTGCCGTGGCTCGCCAAACAGGGTTTTCTCAACCTGCCCAAACTCGATTTCAAAAACGCCGCCGTCAACCGCGTTATCAAACAAATGATGCCTGCCGTTTTCGCTGCCAGCGTCGCGCAGATTTCCTTAGTAATCAACACCATCTTCGCCTCCTTCCTGCAAAGCGGCAGCATCTCCTGGATGTACTACGCCGACCGCCTCACCGAACTGCCCACCGGTGTGCTCGGCGTCGCGCTCGGCACGATACTGCTGCCCACACTGTCGAAATACGCCGGCGGCCGCAACCCGCACGAATTCTCCAAGCTGCTCGACTGGGGGCTGCGCCTGTGCTGCCTGCTCGCCGCCCCCGCCGCGCTCGGGCTGGCAATGCTTGCCTACCCGCTGATTGCGACGATGTTCGTCAGCCAGAGTTTCAGCGCGCACGATGCCATAATGACAAAAAACGCCCTGATCGCCTGCTCCTTCTGCGTCATCGGCCAGATTATGATTAAAGTGCTCGCCCCCGCCTTTTACGCGCAGCAGAACATCAAAACGCCGGTCAAAGTGGCCGTCGTTACCCTGATGGCGACGCAGCTGATGAACCTCACCTTTATCGTGCCGCTCAAACACGTCGGCCTGTCGCTTTCCGTCGGCCTCGGCGCCTGCCTCAACGCCGCCTTCCTCTATATCCTGCTGCGCGTCAAAGGGCTTTATTTTCCCGACGCGGGCTGGAAAACCTTTCTTGCCAAACTCGCCGTCGCGCTGGCCGTGATGGGTGCGGGGCTGTGGGCGGCGCAGGCGCTGACCGGCTTGGAATGGATCAACATACGCGGCTGGCAAAAAGCCCTGCAACTGGCCTGGCTGGTGCTCTTGGGCATCACCCTCTACTTCACCACCCTCGCCGCCCTGGGCTTCCGTCCGCACCATTTCAAACGCTCGGAACACTGATACTCGGCGGACAAGACAAAAGGCCGTCTGAAAACCCGAAACAGAGTTTTCAGACGGCCTGACGTATGCCGTGGGAAACAGCCGATACCCGCGTTGACGGCAGGAGTGCGATAAGGCCGTTCCCGCCTACGTCCACCATTCGGAACGAAAACGTCCGCGCTGACAAAAAAGGCCGTCTGAAAACCCTGTTGCGGGTTTTCAGACGGCCTTTTGCCGCACAAAACGGCGCGGCGGCCGTGTTCGGACTGCCTTACCGTGCCTGCGGCTGCGCGGCGTTTTCGCTGCCGTCGAGCGTGACCCGTTTCAGGCCGCCGCCTAGGGCTTTG
This sequence comes from Neisseria sp. 23W00296, assembly GCF_044772855.1. Lineage (NCBI taxonomy): Bacteria > Pseudomonadati > Pseudomonadota > Betaproteobacteria > Neisseriales > Neisseriaceae > Neisseria > Neisseria sp. 23W00296. Next base: position 2,347,433 of record NZ_CP173024.1, read on the forward strand.
TAGAGATCGGCCATGTTTTCCAGCATGGTCAGGCGGGTGGCGATGAGGGCGGTGTCGGCGGTGTAGCTGCTGCGCTCCGCATCCAAGAGGTCGAGCGCGCTGGATACGCCGTGTTTGTAGCGCAGGCGCACGAGGCGCAGCTGGTCGGCGTAGGCGGTGCTCTGCCTGCTGTTGGCATGGTAGGTTTTGTCGAGCTGCTCACGGGCGACAAGGGCGTCGGCTACGTCGCGGAAGGCATTCTGCACGGCGGCTTCGTAGTTGACGACCTGTATTTCCTTACGGATTTTGGCGGCGTCGAGGCTGGCTTTGAGGCTGCCCCAAGTGAAGACGGGGATGTTGATGGTGGGGGCGAACGCCCAAGTGCCGTTGCCTGCGTGGAACAGGTTGTTCAATTCGTGCGAGGCCGTGCCGACGCTGCCGGTGAGGCTGATGCTGGGGAAGAAAGCCGCACGCGCCGCGCCGATGTTGGCATTTGCCTGTTTGAGGGCGTGTTCGGCGGCGCGGATGTCGGGGCGGTTGAGCAGCACGTCGGAGGTAAGGCCGGCACCCAGGCGGTCGAAGACGAATTGTTTGTTCAGCGGCAATCCGGCGGGCAGATCGTCGGGGATGGGCTGGTTGATGAGGACGGACAGAGCGTTGCGCGCCTGTTCGCGGCTCTGCACGGCAGACGCGTAGGCGGCTTTGGCCGCTTCGATCAGGGCTTGCTGCTGGCGCAGGTCGATGGCGGAAATCACGCCCGCTTTGTGGCGGATTTCGCTGAGACGGAAGGTTTCTTCGCGGCTTTTGAGCACTTTTTGCGCTAGCGCCATGTTTTCTTCGGCGGTGCGCTCGTTGAAATAGGCTTTGGCAACGGAGGCGACCAGAGCGAGATGGGCGGAGTCGCGGGCGGCGGCGCTGTTGAAGTAGCCTTCGAGGGCGGCCTGTTTGTTGCTGCGGGCTTTGCCGAAGAGGTCGAGTTCGTAAGAGGAGACGCCGAGGCCGACGCTGTACGACTCGGAAATCACGCCGTGTCCGGTGCCGTTGAGGTCGCCCGCGCTTTTCTGGCGCGCACCGCTGCCGCTTGCGCCGAGGGAGGGGAAGAGGGCGGCGCGGCTGATGCGGTATTGTTCGCGCATGGCTTCGGCGTTGAGGGCGGCGGCGCGCAGGTCGGTGTTGCGTTCGAGCGCGATGTCGATCAGGCGGTGCAGGCGCGGGTCGGCGAAGTAGTCTTTCCAGCCCAAGGCGGCGGCCTGAATGCCGTTGTCGGCGCGGTCGTATTTGAACTGCTGCGCCACGGCTACCTGCGGCTCTTGGTATTTGGGAATCATGGTGCAGGCCGACAGGGCTGCGGCGGCGGCAACGGCGGCGAAGGCCGGTTTGAGTGTGATGTTTTTCATTGGGATCTCCTTAAACAGGCCGTCTGAAAACCGTGTTTGGCGTTTTCAGACGGCCTTTTGCTTAGTGCCTGTCGTGCGGCTCGTCTTCCGCGCTCACGCCTGCTTCGAGGGCGTGCTGGTGTGCCAGTTCGAGCTCGTGCGCGCTGGGTTTGAAGATTTTGCGCACGGCAACATAGAACAGGGGCACGAGGAATACGGACAGTATTGTGCCGACCAGCATGCCGGAGAGCACGGTGGTGCCGATGGCTCTCTGGCTGGCGGAGCTGGCGCCGGAGGCGAAGAACAGCGGTACGACGCCGAGAATAAAGGCGAACGAGGTCATGATAATCGGGCGGAAGCGCAGGTGCGCCGCACGCAGGGCGGCTTTCACTGCGTTCATGCCCTGTGCCTGCAGGTCTTTGGCGAACTCGATAATCAGAATGGCGTTTTTCGCGCTCAAGCCGATCACGGTAATCATGCCGACCTTAAAGTAAATATCGTTGAGATATTGCGGCGGCACGCCGAAGAGGGCGAGGAAGCCGTTGCGGCCGGTGACGCCCAGCACGATGCCGAGAAAGCCCAGCGGCACAACGAGAATCACGGCCAGCGGTACCGACCAGCTTTCATACAGCGCGGCCAAGACGAGGAAGACGGCAAGGATGGCGAGGCCGTAAACCAGATAGGTTTGCGAGTTGCCTTTTACTTCTTCGCGCGACTGTCCCGCCCATTCGAGGCTGTAGCCGCCTTCGAGTTCGTTGACCAAGCGCTGCGCTTCGGCCATCACCTGGCCGGTGGAATAGCCGCTGGCGGCCGCACCTTCGAGTTTCATCGCGGGATAGCCGTTAAAGCGCACGCTCTGCTGCATGCCGGTTTCCCATTTGGCGGTCACGAAAGTGGACAGCGGCACGGCCACGCCCGACGAATTGGGCACGGTGAGCGCGAGGATGTCTTCGGGCTGCATGCGCGAGGCGGCGTCGGCCTGCACGATTACCCTTTGCAGACGGCCGTTGTTGGGGAAGTCGTTGATGTAGGACGAGCTTAACGCGGTGGCCAGCACGGTGCGCAGGCTGGAGAAGTCGATGCCCTGCGCGGCAGCGGCGGCGCGGTCGATTTCCAGTTTGAGCTGCGGCGCGTCTTCAAGGCCGGAGGCGCGCACGGCCGAAGCGTCAAACATCGGGTTTTGCCGCATTTTGTTCATCAGCTCGTTGCGCTTGGCCAGCAGGGCTTCGTGGCCGTTGTTGTTGCGGTCTTGCAGGTACAGCTCGAAGCCGGAGCTGGTGCCCAGCTCCATGATGGCGGGCGGGTTGATGGCGATACCGAAGCCGTCTTTGATGCTGCCCATCAGCGCACCGGTGATTTTGCCCGACACGGCGGCCGCGCCGCTCATCGGGTCGGTACGCTCGCTCCAGTCCTTCAGGGTGATGAAGCCGAAGCCCATGTTCTGACCCGAACCGCCGAAACTGAAGCCGGATACGGTGAGGTAGGTGTCGACTTCGGGCATGTTTTGCAGCACGCCGTCGACCACTTTCATGGTTTCGTCGGTGCGCTCTTTGGTTGCGCCCGCAGGCAGCTGCACCATCATCATCAGGCTGCCCTGGTCTTCCTGCGGCAGGAAGGAGGTGGGGATGTTTTTGTACAGCACGCCGGCCACGCCGGCCAGGGCGATGTACACGGCAATCATCGGCACGCCGCGCTTCATCAGCTTGGCTACCCAGCCCTCATAGCCGTGTGTGGTTTTGCTGAAGGTGCGGTTAAACCAGCCGAAGAAGCCTTTTTTCTCGATATGGTGGCCTTTGGGGATGGGCTTGAGCAGCGTCGCACACAGTGCGGGCGTCAGCGACAGGGCGAAGAAGGCCGAGAAGCCGATGGCTATCGCCATGGTGGCGGCAAACTGGGTGAAGATTTTGCCTTGCGCGCCGGAGAAGAAGAGCAGCGGCACGAATACGGAAATCAGCACGGCGGTGATGCCGACAATCGCGCCGGAAATCTGCGACATGGCTTTTTTGGTGGCGGCTTTCGGCGGTAGTCCTTCTTCGGACATGATGCGCTCCACCGCTTCCACCACCACAATCGCATCGTCCACCACGATACCGATCACCAGCACCATGGCAAACATGGTCAGCACGTTGATCGACATGCCCAAGTATTGCAGGCAGGCGAAAGCGCCCAACAGCGAAATCGGCACGACGATGGTCGGAATCAGGGTGTAGCGGAAGTTTTGCAGGAAGAGATACATCACGATAAACACCAGCACGATGGCCTCGATCAGCGTGTGCACCACTTTTTCAATCGAAATGGAGACGAATTTGGAGGTGTCGTAAGGCGCGCTCCAGGTCATGTCGTTGGGGAAGAAGCGTTTGAGCTCGTCCATACGCGCGCGCACGGCGGCGGCGGTCGCCATCGCGTTGCCCTTGTTCGACAGCATCACGGCCATGCCGACGGCGGGTTTGCCTTTGAGCTTGGTGGAGGTGGAATAGTCCTGGCTGCCCAGATTGATGCTGGCGACGTCTTTCAGATAAACGTTCGAGCCGTCGGTGTTGGCGCGCACGATGATGTTGCCGAACTGTTCGGCGGTGGAGAGCTGGCCTTCGGCGGTAATGGTGGCATAGATGGTTTGTCCGGCCACATTGGGCAGCGCGCCGATCGAGCCGGCGGAAATCTGCACGTTTTGCGCGGAGATGGCCGCGTTGACTTCGGCTACCGACAGATTGAAGTTTTGCAGCTTTTTCGGATCTATCCACACGCGCATCGCACGCTGCGAGCCGAACAGGCGGGCAGTACCCACGCCTTCGACGCGCTGGATTTCCGGCTTGATGTTGCGCTCGACATAGTCGGCGATTTCCTCGGTCGTCATGCTTTCAGACGACATCATCAATACCATCAGGAAGTTGGAGCGCGATTTGGATACGGTGACGCCGTTCTGCTGCACGGTGGCGGGCAGTTGCGACAAGACTTCGGAGAGTTTGTTCTGCACCTCGACTTGGGCGAAATTCTCGTCGGTTTCCGGCGTGAAGGTCAGCGTCACCGAGCCCGAGCCGCTGCTGTCGGCGCTGGTGGACATATAGTCCAAACCTTCCACGCCGTTCATATTGCGCTCGATAACGGCCAGCACGCTGTCTTCCATCACCTGCGCCGACGCGCCCGGATAGACGGCCTGCAGCGAAATGGTGGGCGCGCCCACGCTGGGATACTGCGACACCGGCAGATTCATGATGCCGATAACGCCCGCCAGAATAATAAATATCGCGATTACCCACGCGAAAATGGGACGGTCGATAAAAAACTTAGCCATGTGCGCATTCCTTATTTGGCGGCAGACGCAGCGGCGGGTTTGGCTTCGGAGGCCGTCTGAACGGCTTCTTCGGGCGCGGAGGCAGGCGCGTCTTTCGCACCTTCCTGCGGCTTGGCCTGCGGCGCGGCCTGGGCGGCGGCGTTTTCAGACGGCCTCACCCATTCTTTGGGCGTCACCTTTTTCGACCCGGTTTGCGCGCCCATCATTGCGGCGATGGTCGTACCGGCCACCACCACCTTGTCGCCTGCTTTGAGGCCGTCTGAAACAATCCAGTCGCCGTTTTGCTGCGCGGCGACGGTGACCACGCGCGGCTCGAGCTCGCTCTGCGCGTTCACCACCATCACGGTGTCCTTCTGTCCGCGCGTTACCGCCTGCTGCGGCACGGCGAAACCGCCCTTGATAACCGACTGCGCCATCACGGCGCGCGCATACAGGTTGGGCAGCAGGATGTTTTGCGGATTGGGCACGATAACACGCAGCTTCACCTGTCCCGTCGTTTCGCTGACCGTGGTGTCGGCAAACATCAGATAGCCTTTTTCGCCATAGGTCGAGCCGTCTTCAAACTTGATGTCCACTTCGATGCGTCCGTTCACCGGCTGCACCTTGCCTTCGGCAATCTGCCGGCGCAGCTTCATGATTTCCGTTGCCGACTGGGTCACATTGGCATACATCGGATCGGTCTGCTTGATATTGGCCATCGCCGTGGTGTCGCCCGCACCCACCAGCGCGCCTTCGGACACGTTCGACTGGCCGATGAAACCGGAAATCGGCGCGGTGACACGGGAGTAGTTGACATTAATCTGCGCCGAACGGATGGCCGCCTTGGCCGCTTTCACGCTGGCGTCGGCCGAACGTTTGGCGCTGACGGCGGCGTCGTATTCCTGACGGCTGATGGCGTCGGCCTCAACCAGCGGACGGTAGCGCGCCACATCGGCATTGGCTTTGGCCTGCGCCGCCTCGGCGGAAGCGAGCTGGGCGCGCGCGCTTTCCAGCGAAGCCAGATAGGACGCGTCTTCCAACTGGTAGAGCGGCTGGCCTTCGCGTACGAAGCTGCCTTCCTGGAACAGGCGGCGTTTGACGATGCCGCCCACCTGCGGACGCACGTCGGCCGAGCGTACGGCTTCCAAACGGCCGGGCAGTTCGACGCCGATTTCGATATCCTGAGGCTGCACAGTCAACACTTCCACCGCCGGCGCGGGCATTTGCTGCTGCGCCTGCTTACCGCCGCCTTGTTGCGCTTCCTGCGTACCTTTTCCGCCGCCGCAGGCCGTCAGAGCCAGCAGCACGGCGGCGGCCAGAGCCGCCGGACGCCATATATTCCGTATCATGGTGTTCTATCCTTCATCTTTTTGACGTTAAATAAAAATAAACTGTGGCAGGCCGTCTGAAACCCTTTCAGACGGCCTGCCGAACCTTGTTAGGGCGCGGATTATACATACAGCCTTGAATGTAATAAAAGCGGAATCTATAATGCGCGCCGTTTTTTTACACTTTTTCAGGGTGTGCCGACATTCGCTGCCAAACCCCCAATAACGCCGTTTGGGGAAATTCCGGTTTTTTCAGACGGCCTTTCGCATTTCGCAAGCCGAATGCCGGCACACCCTGCAACAACGTCTCCCCAATGCGCAAAACCAAAGCCGAAGCCCAAAAAACCCGCGAGCAACTTTTGCAGTCCGCCCTCGACACCTTCCTCGAAAACGGCGTTTCCCGCACCTCGCTTGCCGCCATCGCCCGCAACGCCGGCGTCACGCGCGGCGCGCTCTACTGGCATTTCAAAAACAAAGAAGATTTGTTTGAAGCCCTGTTCCAACAGATTTTCGCCGACTGTGGCACCTCCTTCGCCGCCTGCCTCGAACAGCCCGACCGCCGCAGCCTGCGCCGCATGTTCGTCGACATCTTCGACCACATCCAACACAACGCCCTGCACCGCCGCCTCATCATCATCCTCCACACCAAATGTGAGTTCACCGAAGAAACCCGGCCGATTATGGCGGCGCACCAAAAATACATCGGCCTGTGGGAACAGCAGCTGCGCCGCATCCTCGAAACCTGCACCGACGGCGGCGAACTGCCCGCCGACCTCGACATCAACCTCGCCGTCCACTACCTGCACGCCGTCACCTGCGGCCTGATCGACATATGGGTGTACGAACAGCAAACCAACCTTGCCGCCCTCGTCCCGCCATCATCGACGCCGCCATCCACACCCTGCAACACAGCCCCGCCCTGCGTCAGGCCGTCTGAAAGCGCATCCATATAGAAAGAATCCCATGACCAATCCCACCCGCCCCCGCCTGATACAGGTGCAAAGCAGCACCGCCCTCGGCAAAAACATGCGCCGCATCGTCTTTTGCAGCCCCGAGCTGGCCGACTACCCCTGCGAAAGCCACGGCGTCCCCTTCAAACTCCTCCTGCCGCAGCCCGGCCAAAGCGCGCCGAAACTGCCCGACATCTTTGAAAACGGCCGCCCCAAATGGCTGAGGCCGTCTGAAAAACCGCTTACCCGCACCTACACCGTGCGCCATTTCGACCGCGCCGCGCAAACCCTCACCGTCGATTTCGTCCTGCACGGCGAACACGGTCCCGCCGCCGCCTTCGCCGCCCGCGCCCAAGCGGGCGACACCGTCGGCATCGCCGCCCCCAAACGCGGCGCGATGCTCAAACCCGCCGCCGAATACCTGATGGCGGGCGACCTCACCGCCCTGCCTGCCATCGCCGCCATGCTCGAAGAAATGGCGCAGAGCCGTCCCGACGCGCGGGGCACTGTCTTCCTGCTGCTGCCCGACGAAGCCGACCTGCCCGAACTCGTCCGCCCCGCAGGCATCGCCGTGCGCCCCTTTATCGGCGGTGCGGAACAAAACGCCGCCATCGCCGCCGCCGTCGCCCAAGCGCGCCCCACCACCACCGACTGCCAAATCTGGTTTGCCGCCGAAGCCGCCCTCGTCGCCGCCCTGCGCCCCATCGCCCGCCAAGACTGGCAACTGCCGCCCGCCCGCTGCTACGCCGTCCCCTACTGGCGGCAAGGCGAAGCCGAAGAAGCCTACCACCAACAGCGCCACGCCTTTGTCGACAGCGACGGCGAAGAGGCCGTCTGAAAGCAGGGTTTCAACAGCCGCCATGCAACGAGAGGCCGTCTGAAAGCGAAGCTTCAACGAAGTTAAAACCTTTCAGACGGCCTCTTGCCGTTTTCCCGCCGCCGACACGCGCCATCGGCTACAATCCCGCCCCGAACACAAAAGGCCGTCTGAAAAAACATGCTCACCGACTTGGAAAAAAACGCCATCCGCGACCACTACCGCGCTATCTCCGAAAACCTGCCGCAATTCCGCCCGCGCGCGGCGCAACGGCAGATGATCGCGGCGGTGGCCAACGCCTTCTCGCGCAGCAAAACCCGCGCCGAAGGCGAAGAGCCGCCCAAGCGCGAAGGCGAGAGCATCGCCGTGATCGAAGGGCCGACCGGCGTGGGCAAATCCCTGTCCTACCTGCTGGCGGGCGGCATCATGGCGCAGACGCGCGGCAAACGCCTCATCGTGTCCAGCGCCACCGTCGCCCTGCAAGAGCAGCTCGTCCACCGCGACCTGCCCTTTCTCGTCGGCAACAGCGGCCTGGAACTCACCTTCGCCCTGGCCAAAGGGCGCGGCCGCTACCTCTGCCCCTACAAGCTCTACCAGCTCACGCAAACCCACGCCCAGGGTACGCTCGCCGGTTTCGACCGCCCGCCCTCCGTCTTGTGGGACAACAAACCCAGCGCCTCGGATCTGCACACCCTCAACAGCATCGCCGACGAATTTTCCGCCCGCCGCTTCAACGGCGACCGCGACGAGTGGCCGGAAAAAATCCCCGACCCGCTCTGGCAGCAAGTCACCAACGACCGCCACGGCTGCCTGAAAAACGCCTGTCCCAACCGCGCCGAATGCCCCTTCTACCTCGCCCGCGACACCCTCGAAACGGTAGACGTCGTCGTCGCCAACCACGACCTGCTGCTCTCCGACATCGCCATGGGCGGCGGCGTCATCCTGCCCGCCCCCGAAAACAGCTTCTACTGCATCGACGAAGCGCACCACCTCGCCAAAAAAGCCGTCAGCCGCTTCGCCGCCGAACACTCCCTCAACCAAGCCCTGTGGATGCTCGACAAACTGCCGCCCGTGCTCGACCGCGTCGCCGGCCTCACCGACAAAAACGAAACCGGCAGCCTTGCCGACGAAGCCGCCGCCTCCCTGCTCGACAGCCTCAACGAATGGCAGTTCCACCTCGGCAGCGAACCCGCGCTCGATCTGCCCGACGACGGCTCCGACCCCGTCTGGCTGTGGCAGGACAGCAAAATCCCCGACGGCCTCGACCTCCTCGTCGCCAACACCGCCGCCGCCGCCCGCGCCCTCGCCAACCACATCGCCCGGCTCAACGACGCCCTCTCCGCCGCCCGCCGCGACAAAGACCAGGACAGCGCCCTTATCGACCGCACCACCACCGAGTTCGGCATCTTCGTCGCCCGCAGCGAACAAACCGCCGACGTGTGGGAACTGCTCGCCACCGCCACCCCCGAAGGCGGCGAACCGCTGGCCAAATGGATAGAGCGGCGCGTCGGCGACAAAAACGACTACCACTTCCACGCCTCCCCCATCTCCGGCGCCGCCACCCTCGCCAACGGCCTGTGGCGGCGCGCCGCCGGCGCCGTCCTCACCTCCGCCACCCTGCGCTCGCTCAACAGCTTCGATCTGCTGCTGCGCCAAACCGGCCTTGTCTGGCTGCCCGACACCGAAACCCTCGCCCTCGACAGCCCCTTCGACTTCCCCAAACAGGGCGAACTCTACATCCCGCCCCTGTCCGCCAGCCCCAAACAGCCCGCCGAACACACCGCCGCCGTCATCGAATGGCTGCCCAAACTCGTCTCCGCCGCCGAACCCGTCGGCACACTCGTCCTCTTCACCTCGCGCAAACAAATGAACGAAGTCGCCATGCGCCTGCCCGAAGACTACCTGCCGCTCATTTTGGTGCAGGGCGAAATCCCCAAAGCCGTCCTCCTCGAAAAACACCGCGCCGCCCTCGCCGACGGCCGCGCCAGCATCATCTTCGGCCTCGACAGCTTCGCCGAAGGGCTCGACCTGCCGGGCGAAGCCTGCGTCCACGTCGTCATCGTCAAACTGCCCTTCTCCATGCCCGACAACCCCATTGAAAAAACGCAAAACCGCTGGATAGAACAGCGCGGCGGCAACCCCTTCATCGAAGTCACCGTGCCCGAAGCCGGCATCAAACTCGTCCAGGCCGCCGGCCGCCTCATCCGCACCGAAAGCGACTACGGCCGCGTCACCATCCTCGACAACCGCGTCCTCACCCAACGCTACGGCCGCCAACTCCTCGCCTGCCTGCCCCCCTTCAAACGTATAGGCTGAACGGCAAGAGGCCGTCTGAAAGTGAGAAACGGGCTTTCAGACGGCCTTCAATTATCGGTATATCGTTTACCGTTCGCGCAAACTCTCATCCACTTTGGTCTGTAGAGGACTGAGCAAATAATCAATCACCCGCCGTTTGCCGGTTTTAATTTCGGCGGTGATGTTCATGCCGCCGGTCAGATTGACTTTCTGCCCGTCTATCATCAGGTAGTTTTTGTCGAGCGCAACGGTTACGGCGAATACCAGACCCAGTTTTTCATGTTCCACCGCATCGAAGCTGACATTTTTCACTTTGCCGGTGAGATAGCCGTAGCGTGTATAAGGGAAGGATTCGATTTTGATAACCGCATCCTGTCCTGCTTTGACAAAGCCGATATCTTTGTTCGGCAGTAGTGCTTCGATTTCCATCTGCTCTTCGTCAGGCACTACCACCATAATCGGCTGGGCGGCGGTAACCACGCCGCCTATGGTATGGGTAGCCAGCTGCTGCACGGTGCCGTTGACGGGGGAATCGAGCTTCATCAGCTCCTTACGCCGGCGGGCTTTTTCGGTCTGGCTGTCGAGCTGGGCAATTTGTTCATCGGCCTGACGCAAAGCATCAAGCGTGTCGCGTTTTAGCGTTTGGGTATTGAGAACACGGTTTTGCTGAGCCTGACGGATGCTCTCGTCGATTTCGCGCATCTGGCTTTTTTGGCCGGCGAGATCGTTGCGGTTTTGGATAAGCTTGCTTTCCTGCTCGTAATACGCGTGTTGGGAGACGAAGTTTTCCGCCAGCAGTTTTTTATAATCGGCAGTGCGTTTGCTTTCAATGCCGCTGATTTGTTCGAGTTTGCGCACTTGGGCAGCCGTTACCTGTTTTTCCGCTTCATGGCCGCGCAGGGCAGCCTGAAGCTGCATATCCTGTGCCGACCAGGTTTGGTACTGGTTTTGCGCCAAAACCTGCGCGGCGGCAAGTTCGCTTTCAGGAATCTGCCATTGCTGCGCCCGCTGTTTGTCCAGCTGCGGCAGCCGGTTTTGTTCCAATGCCGCCAGCACGGCTTCGTAGCGCAGTTTGTTTACCCGCGCTGCCCGCAGCGCTTCGGCAGACTGCACATAATCGGATTCGGAGCCGATGCCTTCCAGTTCAACCAGCGTCTGCCCGGCTTTGACGTGTTCGCCGTTTTGTACGGCGATTTTTTTGACTACGGCGGTTTCCAGCGGTTGGATGGTTTTACTGCGGCTGTTCGGAGCGGTTCTGCCTTCTGCCACCGCAACAATATCGATTTTTCCGACCAGCGCCCACAGCAGCGCCAAGAGCGCAAACAGCATAATCAGCCGTGCAGTCCATTTGGGTGCAGCCGACAGCGGGGTTTCGACCAATTCCAGATGGGCGGGCAGAAAAGCACGCTCGTCCTTATCTCGCACCGGTGGATCAAGTTGGGCACGTACCGACCAAACATTGCGCCAAACAGTAAGATAACGGGAAAAAAATTCTTTATAGGCTTGGAAGCGGATACCCATGGCGGTAGTTTTGTAAAGATTTGACAAAAGTAGCACGATAACACAGCAGGTTGTGCATCTCAATAAAGAAAGCACACCCGCCAGCCTCTGACGAGTGTGCTTCTCACGAACCGTTTTCACACGGTCTTTTCAGTCTCTATTTAGAGTGGAGAAGACGCTAACACAGGTTGTTGCATTTGTGGCGAGATACCGGCAGAAGTTCCCCCTGCTTGGGAACCAAATACAGACATCGACTGCACCAAATTGTCTGCCATCTGTGCGTACTTGGCAAAATCTGATGCCTGCACCACTTTATCCGTAAACTCAAAACGTTCAACAATATAACTAGAATTATTGAAGAAATTTTGTACACGCACGGAATCTTGACGGTTATTGGTTCGCAAGATTAAGTCAGATCCTGTTTTGAAAAATTCAATATCGACCAACTTCAAGCTGTCCAAACGCAAAGTATCCGCTGCACCATCAACAGCATAGTCATTGATAACATCATTTCCAAAACCTCTTCCGAAGATGTAGGTGTCGCTGCCGGCTCCTCCTTCCAGGTAGTCGTTGCCGAAACCGCCTATCAGGGTGTCGTTACCGTCATTACCATACAGATAGTCGTTGCCATCCCCTCCGTCCAGTTTGTCATTGCCTTCGTTTCCGTTCAGACGGTCGTTATCCGCTCCGCCTATCAGATTGTCGTTGCCGGAAGAACCGTACAGCGTGTCGTTACCCGCTCCGCCGTTCAGTGTGCTGCCTTTGGCATAGGCATACAGAACGTCTTCTCCTGCCGTACCGCGTTGTACCAGCGATTTCACTGCTTCTACATTCAGACGGCCTCCGTCGGAAAATTCGATGGCGTCTACGCGGTAATTGCCTGCCGCATCGCTTTCAAAGAAGTAGCGGACGGTTACTTTGTCGGTGCTGTTTTTGGCCGCAATTATCAAATCGTTGCCGCTGCGGGTAAAGTTGAAGTGGCTTTGTTTCCAGCCGTCGGTAAAGCGGATGGTGTCTTTGCGGCCTTCGCTTGCGTCGTAGTTAGATACGGTGTCTTCGCCGAATTTTCTTCCGAAGATGTAGGTGTCGCTGCCGGCTCCTCCTTCCAGGTAGTCGTTGCCGAAACCGCCTATCAGGGTGTCGTTACCGTCATTACCATACAGATAGTCGTTGCCATCCCCTCCGTCCAGTTTGTCATTGCCTTCGTTTCCGTTCAGACGGTCGTTATCCGCTCCGCCTATCAGATTGTCGTTGCCGGAAGAACCGTACAGCGTGTCGTTACCCGCTCCGCCGTTCAGTGTGCTGCCTTTGGCATAGGCATACAGAACGTCTTCTCCTGCCGTACCGCGTTGTACCAGCGATTTCACTGCTTCTACATTCAGACGGCCTCCGTCGGAAAATTCGATGGCGTCTACGCGGTAATTGCCTGCCGCATCGCTTTCAAAGAAGTAGCGGACGGTTACTTTGTCGGTGCTGTTTTTGGCCGCAATTATCAAATCGTTGCCGCTGCGGGTAAAGTTGAAGTGGCTTTGTTTCCAGCCGTCGGTAAAGCGGATGGTGTCTTTGCGGCCTTCGCTTGCGTCGTAGTTAGATACGGTGTCTTCGCCGAATTTTCTTCCGAAGATGTAGGTGTCGCTGCCGGCTCCTCCTTCCAGGTAGTCGTTGCCGAAACCGCCTATCAGGGTGTCGTTACCGTCATTACCATACAGATAGTCGTTGCCATCCCCTCCGTCCAGTTTGTCATTGCCTTCGTTTCCGTTCAGACGGTCGTTATCCGCTCCGCCTATCAGATTGTCGTTGCCGGAAGAACCGTACAGCGTGTCGTTACCCGCTCCGCCGTTCAGTGTGCTGCCTTTGGCATAGGCATACAGAACGTCTTCTCCTGCCGTACCGCGTTGTACCAGCGATTTCACTGCTTCTACATTCAGACGGCCTCCGTCGGAAAATTCGATGGCGTCTACGCGGTAATTGCCTGCCGCATCGCTTTCAAAGAAGTAGCGGACGGTTACTTTGTCGGTGCTGTTTTTGGCCGCAATTATCAAATCGTTGCCGCTGCGGGTAAAGTTGAAGTGGCTTTGTTTCCAGCCGTCGGTAAAGCGGATGGTGTCTTTGCGGCCTTCGCTTGCGTCGTAGTTAGATACGGTGTCTTCGCCGAATTTTCTTCCGAAGATGTAGGTGTCGCTGCCGGCTCCTCCTTCCAGGTAGTCGTTGCCGAAACCGCCTATCAGGGTGTCGTTACCGTCATTACCATACAGATAGTCGTTGCCATCCCCTCCGTCCAGTTTGTCATTGCCTTCGTTTCCGTTCAGACGGTCGTTATCCGCTCCGCCTATCAGATTGTCGTTGCCGGAAGAACCGTACAGCGTGTCGTTACCCGCTCCGCCGTTCAGTGTGCTGCCTTTGGCATAGGCATACAGAACGTCTTCTCCTGCCGTACCGCGTTGTACCAGCGATTTCACTGCTTCTACATTCAGACGGCCTCCGTCGGAAAATTCGATGGCGTCTACGCGGTAATTGCCTGCCGCATCGCTTTCAAAGAAGTAGCGGACGGTTACTTTGTCGGTGCTGTTTTTGGCCGCAATTATCAAATCGTTGCCGCTGCGGGTAAAGTTGAAGTGGCTTTGTTTCCAGCCGTCGGTAAAGCGGATGGTGTCTTTGCGGCCTTCGCTTGCGTCGTAGTTAGATACGGTGTCTTCGCCGAATTTTCTTCCGAAGATGTAGGTGTCGCTGCCGGCTCCTCCTTCCAGGTAGTCGTTGCCGAAACCGCCGTCTAAAATGTCATTGCCTCCATTACCATATACATAATCGTTTCCTTGTCCACCGGAAATAATACTAATACCCTCACCACCTCTGAGATAATCATTACTCCAAGTACCATTCTGTATATTGAGCAAGGTGTCGGCATCTTTTCCTAAAGCTTTCATCCAATCGGTTAGTTTGCCACTTTTTTCACCAGTTCTAATAAAATCTAAAAGCAACGCTCCCGCACCGCCCCAAGATTTGACATGGTTTTCGCCATAAATGACAAATTCAGCCAAATCGATAAAGGCTTTTTCCTGATTTTTAGCAAAGGCCTTCTCAAAGGCTACCTGAACACCGCGAAAATCTAATTCGAAATTGCCGTTTTGCAGTTTAACCGAAATTTCTTTGACATAAGGCTGTAATCTGGTTTGAAATAGCAAGTTTTCATAAACACGTTGCGCTAATTTATCATAAGTTTCGGAAATAACTTTTAAAATATTGTCAGCCTGAGCACTTGTTCCAAAACTCAGTGTGGAAGAATTCGTCCCCGTAAAAGCATCAAGAATCCGTACTTTTTCTTTAGAAGATTCCCATGCAGATTCTTGTTCCTTAGTTAAAGAAACCACCCCATTTTTCAAATCAGCAATTTGGGAAGGCGTAAGCGCAATACCTTGTCCGTTGCCAGACTGGGATGTTACAAAGCCAAAAGTAGGTTGCCGACTAAATTGCGGGTCTGTTTTTGCCCATTCAAGAATCAACTTACCCAATCGTGCCATTTGGGTTTGTTTGGTTTGAGACGAAGAATAAGATGCCAATGCATTTGCCAAATTGCCTGACAATGCAGCAGCCTCACGCAGATCGCGCAACCTGCCGATACCTTGAAGATTTGCCGCCTCCATCTGTTTATCAGTCATTTTAACAGTATCAACATAACGACTATAAAGTGGATCGGCTTGCAACAACAAATCTCCCATTTGCGCAGTACTGCCGTCAGTTTTGGTGTAGCTGCCGACCTGAGCAAGAATATTGCCGTTACCCAAGTCTTTGTTTATATCCTGATAAATCAAATTCAGAGATTTGATTTTAAGATCAGCTAATTTAAACAACTCTCCTTCTTGGGTAATGCCATCTTGGTTTAGATCACGCCAAATACGCAATTGTTTGAAGACATTATCTTTATTATCAATAATACCGTCTCTGTTACTGTCGTGCTGAACCAACGCAGAAAAACCATGAGCAGCATTGCTGCCGTCTAGCCAACGTGTACTGTCACCGAAAAGCTCCGAACCGTTGTCGATCCGGCCATTACCGTTTTTATCCCAAACCAGCAAACCGTCATCGGCAGAAACCCAGCCACCGGCAGTGCGGATGCCGTCGTTATCGTGGTCAAACAGACTGCCGACGAACCCGTTAGCAGCAAGGGTTTCGATGCCGTCGCCATCGAGATCGAGAGCGATTGGATCGTAGATGTGGTATTTGTTGGCGCGATTGAGATTTTTCCATTCCTCAAATGCTCTATATCCTGCTTCAAAACCAGCTGCAATTCCAAATGCTGCAAGTGCACCAAGCTTAGTAGCCGGATTAATAGAAACTGCAACAGATGCAGCAATAGTAGCAATATTTCCAGCTACTGCAATTGCATCCGACAATGATACTTTTCCCGTTTTATCAAAATCATTAATCATTTTACCTAAAGTTAAAGTTGCCGCTCCTGCATTTGTAGCAATCGCAAGTCCTGCAGTTACAGGATTTAGAGCAGCGGCACCTAAAGCAGCTGCCGCTTGTGACAAGCCCGTGGCAACACCAATTGAGTTATTTGCATTGAGCGCCCCCTCCATACCCGACATCGCTCCATTTACTGCCTCTAATACCGCTCTATTCATGATCAAACTCCTAAATTATTTGTCACAATTTATATATATTGATGAAATTAAATGAGATTTATCATCGCCATACTTAAATAAGTCATTTTTAAAAAAACCAGGTGCATATGTAATTTCCAACTCCTTTAAAATTTTAGGTACTATAATTTGTTCATAAACGCCATCTTTAAGACATTTTAATTTTGAATCTGTCATTCTTACTGACAAACTATCTTTATCGATAGCAATCCATTTATATATCTTATCTCTTGCGCAAATATCTAAACTATTCTTGGTAACAAAACGTCTAGGATTATTAGTCAAATTATTACTTTTAAAACACAAACAAATATCTGAAACGCCCTTATTAAATTCTTGTTTACCTACATAAAGCGGAACGGTATTAATTAAAGCTCTTTCAAATGATGTGCAACTTAATAAATCAGGGCGTTCTAAATGTTTTTTTATAATTAAAATGAAGATTATTAATACACCAATAAAAGGCAAAGCACATATAGATATATATACTATATACATTCTCTTCATAGCTATACCTATTTTCAATGAATAATAATAGATATGGAAACAAACTTTACAACTACGCGTTTGCTATATTGGGCATAAGTAACAAAATGGAGGCTAAGAATCCCTGCAAGCCTTATCCTATAAGGCTTTAAAAGAGATCAAAGGCTTTGAATACAAAAAATGCCCTTTCTGCCGCTCAAAACAAGTCAAAAAGAACGGCTGTCGAAACGGCAAACAACGCCACAAATGCCACCTCTGCGGCAGGCAGTTTGATGGCGGCAGATGGCTTAATCCGCAGAAAATATGGCAGAGATACAGAGAAGGCAGACAAACCGCCGTACAGCTTGCCAAAACTTACGGATGCAGCAGGCAGACCATTCTGAGACATCTCAAAAAGGTTCAAATTGAAGCGCACTTCATTGCTCCCGAAGTAGCCAACGTCATCATGGACACCACCCACTTCGGCCGTACGTTCGGCGTCATGGTTCTGTTCGACAGCATCAGCGGCAAAGCCCTGCCCGTCAGCGAAGCCAAATACGAAACCAACACGCTATATGCCCAAGCCATAGGCAGACTGAAAGCCAAAGGCATTGAAATACAAAGCATCGTTTGCGACGGACGGCGCGGTTTGGCACAGATGTTTCCCGACTTTCCCGTTCAACTCTGTCAGTTTCATCAGGTTAAAACCATCAGCCGCTACCTGACGCGCAACCCGAAAACCGAAGCAGGCAGGGCGCTTTGGCGGTTGGCTTTAACACTCAAAAACAGCAGTAAAACAGAGTTTGAAAGCGGTTTGCAAAAGTGGTTTGGGCAACACCAAAACTACCTGAGCGAAGGCAAAACCAATCCCGAAACGGGCAAGTCGCATTACACGCATAAGCAGCTCAGAAGCGCATATTTCAACCTGAAACGGAATTTGGCTTACTTGTTTGTGTTTGAGCAATATCCCGATTTGAATATCCCAAACACCACTAACCTGCTTGACGGTATGTTTGCGGGCTTAAAGCGCCATTTGGCGTGCCATAACGGCATGAGTAAAGAGAATAAGATTATGTTTGTTAAGGATTATTTCTCAATTAAACCTTAGAATCAGCCTCCATTTTGTTACTCATTCCCTATATTATATTAATTAATATTCTTAATTCATATGCATCAACTGTCAAGAATTAATTTTCACGATGATTGTAAATATATTGTAAATTTCATTTTTAGATGGTTTTTCTCTTTTGCTTGGACATCAAACCGAGCTATCTCTCGCGTAAACTCTCGCCCACTTTGGTTTGCAGTGGGCTAATCAGGTAGTCGATTAACCGCCGTCTACCGATTTTGACTTCGACAGTGATGTTCATGCCGCCGGTAAGGCTAACCTTTTGACCTTCTATCATCGTCCAGTGCAACGGTAACGGCAAACACCAAACCCAGTTTTTCATGTCCCACCGCGTCGAAGCTGACGTTTTTCACTTTGCCAGTCAGATAGCGTAGCGTATGTAGAGAAAGGATTCGATTTTGATCACGGCATCCTGCCCTGCTTTGACAAAACCGATGTCTTTGTTCGGCAGCAGGGCTTCGATTTCCATCTAATTTTCGTCAGGTACAACTACCATAATCGGCCAGGACGTCGATTTCGGCGCGGCCGAAACAGGGATTCCGACAAACTCAAAATGGGCGGACAGAAAAGCGCGTTCATATTCACTGCGTGCCGACTCGCGATCCGAACAGACATTGCACCATACGGTGAGGTAGCGGGAGAGAAATTCTTTATGTGTAGAAATCAACCGCGTTGTTTACACTACAGGCTTATTTTTCTCAACCTGTGGTGTAAACAACGCGGTTGATTTCTACACTTTGTTTTTCAGACGGCCTTTTATCCGTTCTGCAAGCGGTACAGATAACTGTAATACCCGTCCTCCTGCGCCAGCAGTTCTTCATGCGTTCCCGCTTCCACGATTTGTCCTTTGTCCATGGCAATAATGCGGTGCGCCATGCGTACGGTGGACAGGCGGTGGGCGATGATGAGCACGGTGCGGTTGCGGCAGATGGCCTGCATGTTTTGCATAATGGCGCGTTCGGATTCGTAGTCGAGCGCGCTGGTGGCTTCGTCGAAAATCAGGATGCGCGGGTCGCTGATCAGGGCGCGGGCGATGGCGATGCGCTGGCGTTGGCCGCCGGACAGGCCGGCGCCCTGTTCGCCGACTTCGGTGTCGTAGCCTTCGGCAAGTTCCATAATAAAGTCGTGGGCGCCGGCGAGCTTGGCAGCCTGAATAATGCGCTCGAGCGGCATGCCGGGATCGGCCAGGGCGATGTTGTCGCGCACGCTGCGGTTGAGCAGTACGTTTTCCTGCAGGACGACGCCGACCTGCCGTCTGAGCCAGGCGGGATCGGCCAGGGCCAGGTCGTTGCCGTCCACCAAAACGCGGCCGCGCTCGGGTACGTAGAGCCGCTGGACGAGTTTGGTCAGGGTGGATTTGCCGGAGCCGCTGCGCCCGACAATGCCGAGCACTTCGCCGGCGCGGATGTCGAGATTGAGATCGCGCAGGATTTCGGCACCGTCGGGGCGGTAGCGGAAGGAGACGCGCTCGAAGGTGATGCGGCCTTGGATGTCGGGCAGGGCGAGGCGGGAAGAAGGGTTTTCGGTGGGGCTGTTGAGAATGTCGCCGAGACGGGAAACGGAAATGCCGACCTGCTGGAAGTCCTGCCACAGCTGCGCCAGCCGGATAACGGGGGCGGCTACCTGCCCGGCCAGCATATTGAAAGCAATGAGCTGGCCGACGGTAAGCTGTCCGTCGATCACCAGCCGCGCGCCCAGCCACATGGTGGCAACGGTAACCAGCTTTTGGATGAGCTGCACGCCCTGCTGGCCGATGGTGGCCAGGCGGGTAACGCGAAAGCCGGAAGAGACATAGGCGGCAAGCTGCTGATCCCAGCGGCGGGTCATCTGCGGCTCGACGGCCATGGCTTTGATGGTGCCGATAGCGGTAACGGATTCAACGAGAAAAGACTGGTTGTCGGCATTGCGGGCGAATTTGTCGTTCAGACGGCTTCTGAGCAGCGGGCTGATGGTGGCCGACCAAAAGGCATACAGCGGCAGGGAAACCAGCACAATCAGGGTGAGCCGGCCGCTGTAGTACCACATCACCAGCAGGAAAATGAAGGAAAAACACAAATCCAGCACGGATGTGAGCGCCTGGCCGGTGAGAAAGCTGCGGATTTGCTCCAATTCGCGCACACGTGCCACGGTATCGCCGACACGGCGGCGTTCGAAATAGGCCAGCGGCAGCGACAGCAGGTGGCGAAAGAGCCGCGCACCCAGTTCCACATCGATGCGCGAAGTGGTATGGGCAAAAATATAGGTACGCAGCCCGCCCAAAACCACATCAAACAGGCTGACCGCCAGCAGGCCAACGGCGATTACGTCCAGCGTGGAAAAGCCGCGATGCACCAGCACTTTGTCCATCACCACTTGGAAAAACAGCGGGGTAATCAGGGCAAACAGCTGGATAACGACGGAAACCACCAGCACTTCCAGCAAAATGCGCCGGTATTTGACAACGGCGGGGATAAACCAAGTGAAATCAAACTTGGCCAGCTGCCCCAGCACCGACGCACGGGAAGCGACGGCAACTACGGTGCCGCAATAGCGTTCGGCAAACTGCGCTTCGTCGAGCACGGCGGTTTTCTGTCCGGCCAAATCCTGAATCAGATAGCGGCCGTTGTCGGTTTTGGCAAGGATAAAATGCCGCCCGTCGTCGCACCACACCAAGGCGGGCAGCGCCATCAGGTGCAGCCGCTCGATTTTGTGCTTTACCGGCTTGGCTTTCAGGCCGAGGCTTTTGGCCGCCAGCAGCCATTGGTCGAGCGACAAATCGGCGCTGCCGCTGCCGAAGCGGTGGACGATGTCGGCCGGATTGGCGGCAATGCCGTGAAAGTGGGCGAGCAGGATTAGGGCAGAAAGAGCAGGGTGAGAAACAGTATCAAAAGTCTGCATAATAGGATTGCGAGTCAGAATAAATGAATCAGAACAGTTTATCGGGATGATAAATACTAGTAGTTTGGAATAAAACGAACAGCTGACTTTCAGAATGATTAAACCAAATTATTTTATGGTATTTTGTTTGATGATGCGCCTCTACTGTTTGACTTTTCTTAATGATGCTTTTTTCAGCACCCTTGTGACAACTATACCATTTCCACTATTCGCAGTTTCCGACACGATGCCTTCAAGGCGGGCAAAGCGTTCCCGTTCACTACCACCATCAAGCAAACCGGCATGGTGCAACAGTTCGGCGTAAGACGACAGCCAAGCATAGCGGGTCTCCGCGAGTTTCTGCTGCGTTTCCGATTCGGCCTGCCTCGCCTGTACCACCTGCAGGATGGTACTCAAACCAAGACCAAGACCTTTTTCCGCAGCTTGGAATTTGGCGCGATTGGTCTCCAGCAAACGTTCTTGAGCTTTGCTCTGATACCACTGTCCAACAGTATCGAGATAGGCGCGGCTGACAGCTTGGCGGATCCTGCGTTCGGCTGCTTCTACCTGCATGTTGCTTTGATTGAGGCGGGCAGCAGCTTCTCGGCTTTGGCTGACGGTAAGGCCGCTATTGAAGAGAGGAAGGGTAAGCTGCACAGATACGGTAGCACCACGGCTGCGGTAGTTTTGGCCGCGACCGCCATATTCCTGGCGGTTATGATAATCCTGATAACCGGCTGACGCGCTAAGACGGGGTAAATGGCGGGCTCTGACTTCAGACAAAGCAATACGGGCATTAGCAGCAGCCAACCGCTGTAC
The DNA here is from genome assembly GCF_044772855.1 of Neisseria sp. 23W00296. Classification (NCBI taxonomy): domain Bacteria; kingdom Pseudomonadati; phylum Pseudomonadota; class Betaproteobacteria; order Neisseriales; family Neisseriaceae; genus Neisseria; species Neisseria sp. 23W00296. The sequence goes on from NZ_CP173024.1 coordinate 2,368,861, forward strand.
GGCCAGTTCGGGATTATTACGGTCAGCGTTTTCCTGCCAATAGGTCTGAGGTCTATCTTGAAGAATATCCGGTAGCGGCGAGGGAAATGCGGGAGCTTCGGCTTCGCGGGCATCGAGGCCGGTCATCTCGGAAAGAGTGCTACGTGCAAGCTGTAGCCGGTTGAGGGCAGCCATTTCTTTGGCAACAGCGGCATCATAACCGGACATGGCTTCCTGCACATCAATTTTGGTGGCTGCACCGGTTTGGAACATGGCCTGTGCCTGCCGCACCTGTTGTTCGAAAGCCTGCCGTTCATCTCGGACCGCAACCAGCTGCTCCTGTGCAGATAAAACATCGAAATAGGCACGGGCAGTCTGAAAGGCGGTTTCGGAAGCTGCATGGCGTAGTTGGAAATTAGCGCTTTGTGCAGTAATTTTTCCCTGTTTGTATTGCAACCATCTGCCGCGATCAAACAAAGCCTGCTCGGCCTGAATGCTCCAACCTCTGCTGCGGGTACTGGCAGAAACAGACTCCGGCTGATGCTGATGGAGAACATTAGCATTGACCTGGGGCAACAGCGCAGCACGTGCTTGGATAGGCTTCTCCTGTGCGGCTTTGCTCTCGTAAAAAGCGGCAGCGTAGTCCGCAGAATGTCGCTCAGCGGCAGCAATAGCGTCGCCGAGAGTGAACGCACAGGCAGGAGCCAACATAGAGGAGAAGAAAAAAACAGAAGAAAAAAATCTAGCTAACATAATGGTATAAGTAGTCAGTCAATATTGAGGGCACAGCTTTAGAATATTTATTGAAAGACAGTAGAAAATAATTTGATTCGTCCCAGACAAATAATGTAAATATAATTTAATTATCAAATAAATATTCAAACAGAAAACGTACTACGCATATCGGCCGAAATACTACTCTTACCAACGTAGAGGCCGTCTGAAAACCGTCTTTCAGACGGCCTTTCCCGTGCGTTGCAGCAGCTCGGCGGCCAGTTGGCGGTAGGCCAGCGTGCCTTTGGCTTTGGGGTCGTAGGCCAGGGCGGGCATGCCGTGGCTGGGGGCTTCGGCCAGGCGGATGTTGCGCGGGATGGTGGCGGAGAAGAGTTTGCCGCCGAAGTGGCGGCTGAGCTGTTCGCCCACTTCCACGGCCAGACGGCTTCGGTTGTCGAACATGGTGCGCACGATGCCGAGGATGTCGAGCTTGGGGTTGACGGCCTGGCGGATTTTGCGCACGGTGGCGACAAGGTCGGAGATGCCTTCGAGGGCGTAGTATTCGCACACCATCGGCACGATGACGCCGTCGGCGGCGACAAGGCCGTTGAGGGTGAGCAGGGTGAGGGTGGGCGGGCAGTCGATGAGGACGTAGTCGTAGTCGTCCGCCACTTCGGCCAGGGCGTTTTTCAGACGCATTTCGCGGGCGATTTCCTGCACGAGTTCCACTTCCGCGCCCGCCAGCGCGCGGTTGGCGGGCAGGACGCGGTAGCCGCCGGCGGGGCTTTCGGACACGGCTTCGCGCACGGTGGCTTCGCCGAGCAGGACGTGGTAGACGCCTTTGGCGATGGCGGTTTTGTCGACGCCGCTGCCGGTGGTGGCGTTGCCCTGCGGGTCGAGGTCGACGACGAGCACGCGCATGTTTTCCGCCGCGAGCGAGGCGGCGAGGTTGACGGCGGTGGTGGTTTTGCCCACGCCGCCTTTCTGGTTGGCGACGGCGATGACGTATGCGCTCATGACGGTTTCCGGTCGGGTTGGAAAGGGGGCGGATTGTACCGTTATTTGCGGCCGTCTGAAACGGCACGCGGACGGGTTGCGGCGGCGCTCTGCGCTTTCAGACGGCCTTAGCGCCCTGCGGGCGGAAGGTCTATAATGGCGGCTGTTTTTCGCAGAGGAATCCGTATGATGATGAAAAAATGCCTGACTGCCGCCCTGCTGGCGGCGCTCGCGGCCTGCGGCGGCGGTGAGCCTGCCGCCGATGCGGCGCTGATGCCGCCCAAACCGGGCTTTACCGTGAAGTTTATCGATATTGCCGTGCTCGCGCCGAAACTGCCTTTGGGCGAGCCGGTAATCAGCGAAGGGGAACACGGCGAAAAGACCTACCGCTATCCGGTCAAAGGGTTGCCGGAGGGCAATTTCGTCGCGTTTACGGGCAAGTTTCCGGAAAATATGCACGAGCTGAACGGGCAGTGTATGGAGGATGCGGCGGCAGGCTGGGCGGCGGGCGGCGTGTGCCGCGATTTGTTCGACAAGCTGGCCGCCGCGATTACCGCCAAGCCCGACGAGGTGGGGAAATATATGCTGGAACACGCGGGCTTGCAGCCTGTGTCGGAGCGGCAGACTTACGCGGCGGTGCAGGACGGGCGTTTTGTTTTCGATGCCGACAGGAAGGGCGCGTTTTCGCTGCGGCGCAGGCACTAGCTTTGCGTGCGCAGATTATTTGAGGCCGTCTGAAAACTCCCATTCGGAGTTTTCAGACGGCCTCAAAGCATTTGGGCGGGTGGCGGTCAGAGCATCGGTTCGGACGCGTTTTTTACCGCAGCGGTAACGGAAGCGGCCGCCGTTTTCGGCGGCGGGAATCTGTTTGCCGCATTTTCCGGTGTGGAAGAAGGCGGTTTCTGGCAACGGGCGCAGTGGTTAGCGGCGCAAAAAGGCCGTCTGAAAACGGGATGGGGGTTTCAGACGGCCTTTTTGCGTTCAGGTTCAGGGATGCGCCTGCCATTCTTCCATCAGGCGGCGCAGTTCTTCAGGGTGGTCGTGGCCGCTGTCGATGGCGGTTTGCAGCCATTTGCAGGCGATTTCGGTGTCCTGCGGCACGCCTGTGCCGGAGTAGTGCAGGCAGGCGAGGTTGTATTGGGCGGTGGTGTCGCCCTGGGTGGCGGCCTGGGTGAACCAGCGGGCGGCCAGTTTGGCGTCGGCTTCGACGCCCTCGCCGTTGTAATACATCATGCCGAGGTTGGTTTGCGCTTTGGGGTGGCCGTTGCGGGCGGCCATGGAGTAGTAGGCAAAGGCGCTTTCGAAATCCTGTGCCACGCCGATGCCGTAGTGGAGGGCGAAACCGGATTGGTAGTTGCGTTCGAGCGACTGCTGGAATTCGAGTACTTCCTGATTGTAGGCGGGGTTGTCGACGTGGCTGCGCGAGTCGAGCATCAGCAGGCGCTGCATGGCGACGAGGCTGCCGTATTTGACGGCGTGTTCGTAGTATTCGCGGGCTTTTTCGAGATCGGTTTGGATGCCGAGGCCGTATTGGCGGATGTCGCCGAGCAGGCAGAGGGCGTCGGGCTGGTTGTGGCGGGCGGCTTTGGCGGCGTAGAGGGCGGCTTTTTTGTAGTCGCGGCCGATGTGTTCGCCCGTCAGGTATTGTTTGGCGATGAAGGCGCAGGCGGCATCGTCTTCCTGACGCACGGCCTTGTTGATCCATTTCATGCCTTCTTCGGCATCGGCGGGCAGGTAGCGGCCTTCAAGCAGGAGTTTGCCCAGTTCGGCTTGGGCGGGGGCGACGTCGGCTTCGGCGGCGATGCGCAGATGGTAGAGCGCCTGTTTGTGGTTTTTCGGCACGCCCTGTCCGTGCAGGAACTGGTTGGCCAGCTGCCAGTGGGCAGACACGATGCCCTGCGCGGCGGCCTGCTGGTAGAGTTGGTGTGCGGCGGGCAGGTTGGGGACTTTGCTGTGCTGGTAGTGGCGGGCGAGGAAGATTTGCGCTTGGGGATGGTGGTTTTTCGCCGCCTGCTGCGCCCAATGAACGGCGCGTTCGTCTTGTTTTTCGGCGTAATAGTGCATGACGCGCACCTGCGCGTCGGTGTGGCCTTCTTCGGCCAGCGAGAGATAGGCGGGGATGACGGTTTCAACGGGGACGCCGTTGTCTTCGCGCAGGAGGGCGAGGTTGTAGCGGGCGGTGGTGTGGCCGCCTTCGGCGGCTTTGCGCAGCCAGTAGGTGGCTTGTACGCGGTTGGGTTCGGTGCCCATGCCGTACTGCATGCAGCCGCCCAGTTGGAACGCCGCTTCGGCATGGCCGGCTTCGGCCGCCTTTTCCAACAGGGGCAGGGCGGCGGCGTAGTCGGTGGGCACGGCGGTGAGGTACTGCCGTACCTGCTGGAAGAGTGATTCGGCGTTTTCGGTCATGAACGTGGCGGGTTTATTGTTGTGTCTTTATGGCGGCGGATTTTAGCGGATAACCGGCTTTTTTTCCATCGGGAAAACTGTTCGTCATGTCGGCCGGGCACGCGTTAAAAAGGCCGTCTGAAAACCTGTAAAACGGTTTTTCAGACGGCCTTTTGTCAGCCGATTTCGAGCGGCGGGAAGGATTTGACCAAGTCGTCGACGGCTTTGACGCGGGCGAGGAAATCTTCCAGTTTGTCCAGCGGCAGGGCGCTGGGGCCGTCGCATTTGGCGCGGTCGGGGTCGGGATGGGCTTCGATGAACAGGCCGGCGAGGCCGACGGCCATGCCCGCGAGCGCGAGATCGAGCACCTGCGCGCGGCGGCCGCCCGATGCGGCCGAGCCGGAATCGCGGGTTTGCAGGGCGTGGGTGACGTCGAAAATCACGGGCACTTCGGGGTTGGCTTTTTTCATCACGCCGAAGCCGAGCATGTCGACGACGAGGTTGTCGTAGCCGAAGCTGCTGCCACGCTCGCACAGAATCAGTTTGCCGTTGCCCGCTTCTTTGAATTTTTCGACGATGTTTTTCATCTGCGACGGGCTGAGAAACTGCGGTTTTTTGATGTTGACGACGCGGCCGGTCGCGGCCATGGCCTGCACGAGGTCGGTTTGGCGGGCAAGGAAGGCGGGCAGTTGCAGCACGTCGCACACTTCGGCAACGGGCGCGCACTGGTAGGGTTCGTGCACGTCGGTGATAACGGGCACGCCGAACTCGCGTTTCACGGCGGCGAAGATTTCCATGCCTTTTTCCAGACCGACGCCGCGGTAGGAGTGCACGGACGAGCGGTTGGCCTTGTCGAAGGAGGCTTTGAAAACATAGGGAATGCCGAGCTTGCGGGTGACTTCGACGTATTTTTCGCAGGCAAAGAGGGTGGAATCGAGGTCTTCGAGGACGTTGAGGCCGCCGAAGAGGACGAAGGGTGCGGTGTTGGAGACGGTGATGCCGTTGATGGAGACGATCATGGCGTTTTCTTTCGTAACGTGCGGACAAAAAACGGCGCGGGACGATGCCTGCGCCGCCAAGCGGACGGGTTTACACCACGGAAAGGGCGTTGATGCTGTAACCGCCGTCGACATAGGTAATCTCGCCGGTGATGCCGGAAGACAAATCGGACAGCAGGAAGGCGGCGGTGTTGCCCACTTCTTCGATGGTAACGTTGCGGCCGAGCGGGTTTTGGTCGGCAACGTGTTTGAGCAGCTTGCCGAAATCGGCGATGCCCGAAGCGGCCAGCGTTTTGATCGGGCCGGCGGAAATGCCGTTGCAGCGGATGCCGTCGCGGCCGACGGAAGAGGCGGTGAAGCGGATGGCGGCCTCGAGGCTGGCTTTGGCCAAACCCATCACGTTGTAGTTCGGAATCGCGCGCACCGCACCCAGATAGGTGAGGGCGACAACGGCGGCATTGCGGCCTTTCATCATCGGGCGGGCGGCCTTCACCAGCGCGGGCAGGCTGTAGGCCGACACGTCGTGAGCGGTGTTGAAGGCTTCGCGGCTGATGCTGTCAAGAAAATCGCCGTCCAGCGCTTCTTTCGGCGCGAAAGCGATGGCGTGAACCAGGCCGTCCAGACCGTCCCACGCTTTACCCAAATCGGCAAACAGGGCGGCAATTTCGGCATCGCTCTGCACGTCGCAGCGGAACACCAGCTCCGAACCGAGCTCTGCGGCCATTTTGCGCACGCGCTCTTCGAGTTTGTCCACCACATAGGTGAACGCCAGTTCCGCGCCCTGTTCGCGGCAGGCGCGGGCGATGCCGTAGGCGATGGAGCGCTCGGAAATCATGCCGGTAATCAGGATTTTTTTGCCTTGCAGAAAGCCCATTTGCTTGTCCTTATTGTGAGATTGTCAAAAAACGGGCGCGATTATAGCCGAGATTGCCGGGCATGGGAAAAGGCCGTCTGAAAGCCGGACGGGCAGTTTCAGACGGCCTTTTCAGACGGCCTCCTGCGGCAAAAACAGTTACAATGCGCCCGCACCGCATATTTGCTTCAAACTGCCGCACGCAAGAGGCGGTGAGGCCGTCTGAAAGCGACACTCCAACGAAGTTAAAACCGCATTCCCCCCCCCGCGAAAGATTTGCCGTGAAGGCCGACACTGACGGCCCGGCAGTCGGCTGCCTCTTCCGCTGCCTGCACTGCGGACAGCACATCCTGCACGTCGATTTGGACTAGCCCTTTTTTACCTGCGCCGAAGCAGCACTGCGATTTCAGACGGCCTATACGGCAGACCGCCCCGCCTGTGCGGGACGGCGTTGCAACAACACAAAACACGGACACATCATGACCGCCCCCATGTACACCCTCATCGCCCTCGCCCTCATCCTGGCCAACCTGCCCTTCCTCAGCACGCGCCTGTTCGGCGTCAAAGCCTTGCCGCGCAAACACGCCGGACACCACCTGCTCGAACTGGCCGCCGCCTTCGTCCTCACCGGGGCGCTTGCCCGCCTGCTCGAAAGCCGCGCCGGCAGCGTCCACCCGCAGGGCTGGGAATTTTATGCCGTCTGCGCCTGCCTGTTCCTCGTCGCCGCCTTCCCCGGCTTCGTCTGGCGTTATTTCTGGCAGGAGCGCGACAAACAGTAAACCTGCATTCCGAAACACCGTCCGACAAATACAAACAAAGGAAAAAACATGGAAAACCCCAACATCGCCCAAGCCCGCCTGATCGTCGTCAAAGCCGGCTCCAGCCTCGTCACCGCCGAAGGGCGCGGCATCGACCAAGACGCCCTCAACCGTTGGGCATCGCAAATCGCCGCCCTCAAACAGCGCGGTATCCGCATCGTCTTCGTTTCCAGCGGCGCCATCGCCGAAGGCATCAAACGCCTCGGCTGGCCGCACCGCCCCACCGCCCTCAACGAACTCCAGGCCGCTGCCGCCGTCGGCCAGACGGGTATCGCCCAAGCCTACGAAGCCGCCTTCCGCCCGCACGGCATCCACACCGCGCAAATCCTCCTCACCCACGAAGACCTCAGCAGCCGCACCCGCTACCTCAACGCCCGCAGCACCCTCAAAACCCTGCTGGACAAAGGCATTGTCCCCGTCATCAACGAAAACGACACCGTCACCACCGACGAAATCAAACTCGGCGACAACGACACCCTCGCCGCCCTCGTCGCCAACCTTATCGACGCCGACGCCCTCGTCATCCTCACCGACCAGCACGGCCTCTACGACAGCGACCCGCGCAAAAACCCGCAGGCGCAATTCATCGCCTGCATCGCCGCCGACCACCCCGAACTCGAAAACATGGCGGGCGGCGCGGGCAGCGGCATCGGCACGGGCGGCATGTACACCAAAGTGCGCGCCGCCAAACGCGCCGCCTTGGGCGGCGCCGCCACCGTCGTCGCCTCCGGCCGCGAAGCCGACGTCCTCCTGCGCCTGGCAGACGGCGAAAACATCGGCACCCTTTTTACCAGCAGCCAAAACCGCATCGCCGCACGCAAACAATGGCTGCTCGGCCACATCCGTCCCGCCGGAAAAATCACCGTCGACGCAGGAGCCGAAACCGCCCTGGTCAAAAAACACAGCAGCCTGCTGCCCGTCGGCTGCACCGCCGTCGAAGGCAGCTTCCACCGCGGCGGACTCGTCGCTATCTGCAACGCCGACGGCCGCGAAATCGCCCGCGGCCTCGCCAACTACGGCAGCGGCGAAACCGAACGCATCCTGAAAACCCCGTCCGAACACATCGCCGCCAAACTCGGCTACGTCTGGGAAGAAGAACTCGTCCACCGCGACAATATGGCGCACTGGTAAACCCGCTGCGCAAAAGACAAGAGGCCGTCTGAAACGCTTTTCAGACGGCCTCATATTCACTTGTATTCAATAGCAACTGACGACGTTGCCTTTTTTGTCATGAAGGCAATTTTGTTTATAGCCGTCGTTCCAGCGGTAATCCGTGTATTTTTCTTCCGCCGGTTGGACAATAACGACGGGTTCTGTTTTCGGCGGTCGGCCGTAGATCCTGTCCAATTGTTCGCAAGACGGCGTGCCGTTGCGATGGCGCAGCAAAGATTCCCGCTCCAAAGTACATTTGCGTTCCAATCTTTCGATTTCATAACTGTCGGCGGCTGCAACAACGGCGGGCATAACGGCCGCCAGCATCCAAAACAAACGGGACATGACTTAAACTCCTTATTTGGAAAATAAAAAAACAGTGCCAGAGTAACAGAACCGGCACTGTCGTTTATAAAATAAACCGATTTCAAACTAATTCTGTAAATTGTCTAAAATCTGCTGCAAGGTTTCCTTAACTTGGTAATTATTAGTATCAGCACCTTGATAAATCGTTCAGAATGACCCGAAATCAACAACTTTCGATACATTATTGCCATTAATAATTGCCTTGTTTCCTGAGTTGGAAGTAACAACAAAATACGCCATTTTAATCTCCTTGTTAGCTGAGAATTGAGTAATCAATAAGGTTCATCTAACCGTTTCCAAACAGTACTCTTAATCCAGCAAGCAGACCAGCCGATTTACCAATCATTTTCTTTTATAAATTTACTATTCAATAACATATAGAAAAACAAACGAAAGCAAACAATCATTCAAAACCGATGTAACGCACCATGTCGGCCTACAACTGCCCTTCACAACTTCAGGCCGTCTGAAACAGTTTTTCAGACGGCCTTTTATGTTCAGCGGTTGCTGCCGGCCACCATGTCGAGGAGGAAGAGGCGGCAGTCGAGTTTGCCGTTGTAGAGGGGGATTTTGCGTTTGGGGGTGAGGCGCATGATTTTGGGCATGTCGCGGTCGCCCGTGAACATGCCGACGAGCCAGCCTGCGTAGTGTTGTTTGAGCCAGCTCCCGAGTTGCGGGTAGAGGGCGTGCAGGCTTTGGATTTCGGCCAGGCGCACGCCGTAGGGCGGGTTGGAGAGCATGATGCCGCCCCCGCCGTTGGGGCGGGCGTCTTGTGCGTCGCAGGTGACGATGTCGATGAACATATCGGCTTCGGCGGCGCGGGCATTGGTGAGGGCGGCGCGGGTCATGGCGCGGTCGTTGTCGCCGGCGGCGATGTTTTCAGACGGCCTGTTTTTGATTTGGGCGCGGGCTTGGGCTTTGAGGCGCGCCCACAGGGCGGGATCGTGCACGGCCAATTTTTCGAAACCGAAGCGGCGCATGAGGCCGGGGGCGCGGTTAAGGGCGATCCAGGCGGCTTCGATGGCGAGGGTGCCGCTGCCGCAGAAGGGGTCTTGGAAGGGCTGACTGCCGTCGTAACCGGCAAGGAGGAGGAGGCCGGCGGCGAGGTTTTCGCGCAGGGGGGCTTCGCCGGTGTCTTGGCGGTAGCCGCGTTTGAACAGGGCTTCGCCGCTGGTGTCGAGGAAGATTTGCGCGGTTTTGTCGTCGAGGAAGACGCGGATGCGGATGTCGGGGCGGTGTTTGTCTACCGAGGGGCGGCGGCCGGTGCGCTCGCGGAAGTGGTCGCAGAGGGCGTCTTTGGTTTTGAGGCTGACGAAGTCGAGGCTTTTGACGGCGGCGCGGCGGCCTTCGCTGTGGACTTTTATGGTGTGGCCGTCTGAAAACCATTCGTGCCAGGGGATGTTGCGGGCGAGGCGGTAGAGGTCGTTTTCGCTGCGGTATGCGCCGCGGGCGAGGCGGACGAGGACGCGGGAGGCGGTGCGGGAATGGAGGTTGGCGCGGTAGATTTGTTCGAGGCCGCCTTGGCAGGACGCGCCGCCGTCGGCGGCTTGGATGTGTGTGCAGCCTTGGCCGGCGAGTTCTTGCGCGAGAACGGTTTCGAGGCCGCGCGGGCAGGTAGCAAAGAGGGTGTAATCGGTCATGGAATGGGTTTTCTGCGGGTTTACGGGCGGCCTGTGCCGGACGGTTTGGCGGAAGGTTTACGGGGTATCGGTGAAGCGGATGCCTGCGGGCCGGCTGTTTGCGTCGTAGAGGATTTTGCCTTCGGAGAGTTTTTTGTGACGCAGGTTTTTGACGAATTTTACGGGGCGCCCGTTGCGGTAGGTAACGGTGTAGCAGGAGGGTTCGCCTTGTTTGCGCACTTCGGCGGCGCGTTCGCGGCTGATTTCGTCGTAGAAGACGACGGGTCGGTTGCGCTGTTTGGGGTAGACGATGCCGAGGTAGTGGCGGGTTTCTTCGGCGGCGCGGGCGGCGGACGGGCTCAGGCCGAGAAACAGGAGCAGGCCGGTGAGGAGCGTCTTTTTCATGGCGGGGCAATGTGAGGCCGTCTGAAACAGGTTTTCACTTCGTTGAAGCTTTCGTTTTCAGACGGCCTCATTCCGTTTTACATGCCTTCCATCAGCATGGTGTCGATGCAGTCGCACAGGGCGTGGACGAGCAGGATGTGGTTTTCCTGGATGCGGGCGGTGCGCGGGTGGGGGACGTTGAGCAGGATGTCGCTGTCGTTCAGCATGGCGGCGATTTTGCCGCCGTCGCGGCCGGTGAAGGCGAGGATGCGCATGTCGCGCTCGTGCGCGGCTTTGATGGCTTCGATAACGTTGGCGGAGTTGCCCGAGGTGGAGATGCCCAACAGCACGTCGCCGGGACGGCCGAGGGCGCGGACTTGTTTGCTGAATATGTGTTCGAAACCGTAGTCGTTGCCGATGGCGGTGAGGGCGGAGGTGTCGGTGGTGAGGGCAAGGGCGGCCAGCTCCATGCGTTCTTTTTCAAAACGGCCGGTGAGTTCGGCGGCGAAGTGTTGGGCGTCGGCTGCCGATCCGCCGTTGCCGCAGACGAGAATTTTGCCGTCGTTCATCAGGCATTCGAGCAGCATTTGCGCGGCGGCGGCGGTGGGTTCGGCCAACACTTCGACGGCCTGCCGCTTGGCGGCGATGCTTTCTTCAAAATGGGCGCGGACGCGCTCTTCCAATGTGGTCATGGGTTTATCCTGTGATGTTTTGCAGCCAGACGGGGGCGGCGTTTCCTTCGATCAGCACGGCGTCGATGCGGCAGGCGCGGCCGCGTTTCGGGTGCTGTTGCAGATACAGTTCGGCGCTTTTTTGCAGCTTGACGAGTTTGGACGGCGTGATGCTGTGCGCCGCGCCGCCGAACGCTGCCGATTTGCGGTATTTTACTTCAACAAACAGCAGCACGCCTCCCGATTCCATAATCAGGTCGATTTCGCCGTGCGGACAATGCCGGTTGCGCTCGACAAGGCGGCAGCCCTGCCGTTGCAGAAAGGCCAGCGCGGCATCTTCGGCGGCCTGTCCTTGCGGATGGTTCAGGCGCATTCGTTTTTCCCAAACAAAGGTTTTCAGACGGCCCGAATGTTACGGGACAACGTGTTTTGCTGCAAACAGGCCGTCTGAAAGCTATAGTGGGTCAACACAAAAAGATACAAGGTGGCAAGCCAAAGACAGCATGGATAGTACGGGCCTGGTTTTCTTGGCATTTCCAATGCCGTAGAAAACCGCCCTCTTCGAGCTAGGGGCGGCAACAGCGTAGATTTTTTATTTTGGCTCACTATACAATGCGTCGTTTCCTCACGGATGCAAAACCATGCTGCAAAAACACCTGCAAAAAGCCGCCGACAGCCTCGAATCCGCGCTGTATGTCGTCGCTACGCCCATCGGCAACCTTGCCGACATCACCCTGCGCGCGCTGGCCGTGCTGCAACGGGCCGACCTCGTCTGTGCAGAAGACACCCGCGTCACCGCCCGCCTGCTCGCCGCCTACGGCATACAGACCAAGCTCCTCAGCGTACGCGAGCACAACGAGCGGCAAATGGCGGAAAAAATCGTTTCTGCCCTTTCAGACGGCCTCATCGTCGCCCAAGTGTCCGACGCGGGTACGCCCGCCGTGTGCGATCCGGGTGCGCGGTTGGCGGAACACGTCCGCGCGGCCGGTTTCAAAGTCGTCCCCGTACCCGGCGCCAGCGCGGTGATGGCCGCCCTCAGCGCGGCGGGAGTAGCCGAGTCCGACTTTTATTTCAGCGGTTTTCTGCCACCGAAAAGCGCCGAACGCAAAAAACTGTTCGACACATGGCAGGAGGCGGATTACCCGATCGTGATGTTTGAAACCCCACACCGCATCGAAGCCGCCCTAGCCGACATGGCCGCCGCCTTTCCCGAACGCCGCATGGCACTGGCACGCGAACTGACCAAAACCTTCGAAACCTTTTTAAGCGGCACGGTAGCGGACATTCAGATGGCCTTGCGAGAAGACGCAAACCAAACGCGCGGCGAAATGGTGCTCGTCCTCCACCCCGCCGCGCAGGAAAAAAGCGGAACCCTGTCCGACGAAACCCTGCGCGTGCTCCGCATTCTTGCTGACGAACTGCCCACCAAGCAGGCTGCAGCATTAACGGCACAGATTACGGGCGAAGGAAAAAAGATATTGTATGAAGCGGCGTTGGCTTTGAAGCAGCAGTAATCTCAGGGACTGTCGTACTAGATGAACCCTAATTTTCACACCACCGACGCAATACTTTAAGTTGCTTAGAAGGCGTCCCAAAGTTAAACGAAACCCGCATTCTCTCAAGAACAGCAGAAAAAATTTGCAGCGGGTTCCATTATATTTGCGCAGTACGCGCTTTGCCTGATTCCAAAAATTTTCAATCGAGAGAAGATGAAAGGCTTCCACCCAAGGCAAAGCCGCCGGCAGTGAAGCTCCCGGCGGCTGCGGATACGGGTTTTCCCGTCTACTTTTTGGCGGCGGGAGCGGGCGGTACGTTTTTGGCGGCAGGTGCGGCGGGTTTGGCTGCTTTGGCATTGGGTGAGGAACCGACGGTAGCCTCATCCTTGAGCTTGCCGAAGATACCCTCGCCGATGCCTTTGACCTTTTTCAAATCCTCAACCGATTTGAAATCACCGTTTTCCTTACGGTAGTCGGCAATGGCCTGGGCTTTGGCCGGGCCGATGCCCGGCAGGGCTTTCAGCTCCTCCACCGTTGCCGTATTGATATTAACCGCAGCGGCGGCCAGAGCCGCCAGCGCATAGGCTGCCAATCCGAACAGGATTTTCTTCATCATAATTTTCCTTTCTGACACATAAGCGGCACACCATTCCGGTTTCTTTTTGCACACAACCGAAATAATGTTCCGGCACACACACCGGACGGGCCGGCACAATCAAGAACGGATATCATAATTAAAAACTGCCGAATCGGCAAGCATTTTCCCGGAGCAACATTCTGTTTTATCCGACAGAAGAAGCTTAAGATAAAGATAGCAGCAGACCGAAACCTACACCATGATGCATACCCGGCCCGAATGACGCATACCCGGGATAAAGCCTCAAACCCCTACTACGGCACAAACAAACAGGCACGAATTCTTACTCCGGCATGAACAAACAAAAACCCCCGCTTTTTGCGGGGGTTCGGAATAAGTGTCTGGCAGTGACCTACTTTCACATGGGAATCCACACTATCATCGGCGCTGAGTCGTTTCACGATCCTGTTCGGGATGGGAAGGCGTGGGACCAACTCGCTATGGCCGCCAGACGTAAACTGTCAAATCGGTAAAGCCGGACGGTTACAAACCGTCGTCAAATCAACTGTGATGAAAGTATCGGAACAAGTCCGATGTAAGCATTATCTTAAAGGTTTTAAAGTCCTTCAAATGATAGAGTCAAGCCTCACGAGCAATTAGTATGGGTTAGCTGCACGCGTTACCGCGCTTCCACACCCCACCTATCAACGTCCTGGTCTCGAACGACTCTTTAGTGCGGTTAAACCGCAAGGGAAGTCTCATCTTCAGGCGAGTTTCGCGCTTAGATGCTTTCAGCGCTTATCTCTTCCGAACTTAGCTACCCGGCGATGCCACTGGCGTGACAACCGGTACACCAGAGGTTCGTCCACTCCGGTCCTCTCGTACTAGGAGCAGCCCCCGTCAAACTTCCAACGCCCACTGCAGATAGGGACCAAACTGTCTCACGACGTTTTAAACCCAGCTCACGTACCACTTTAAATGGCGAACAGCCATACCCTTGGGACCGACTACAGCCCCAGGATGTGATGAGCCGACATCGAGGTGCCAAACTCCGCCGTCGATATGAACTCTTGGGCGGAATCAGCCTGTTATCCCCGGAGTACCTTTTATCCGTTGAGCGATGGCCCTTCCATACAGAACCACCGGATCACTATGTCCTGCTTTCGCACCTGCTCGACTTGTCGGTCTCGCAGTTAAGCTACCTTTTGCCATTGCACTATCAGTCCGATTTCCGACCGGACCTAGGTAACCTTCGAACTCCTCCGTTACTCTTTGGGAGGAGACCGCCCCAGTCAAACTGCCTACCATGCACGGTCCCCGACCCGGATCACGGGTCTGGGTTAGAACCTCAAAGACACCAGGGTGGTATTTCAAGGACGGCTCCACAGAGACTGGCGTCTCTGCTTCTAAGCCTCCCACCTATCCTACACAAGTGACTTCAAAGTCCAATGCAAAGCTACAGTAAAGGTTCACGGGGTCTTTCCGTCTAGCAGCGGGTAGATTGCATCTTCACAACCACTTCAACTTCGCTGAGTCTCGGGAGGAGACAGTGTGGCCATCGTTACGCCATTCGTGCGGGTCGGAACTTACCCGACAAGGAATTTCGCTACCTTAGGACCGTTATAGTTACGGCCGCCGTTTACTGGGGCTTCGATCCGATGCTCTCACATCTTCAATTAACCTTCCAGCACCGGGCAGGCGTCACACCCTATACGTCCACTTTCGTGTTTGCAGAGTGCTGTGTTTTTAATAAACAGTCGCAGCCACCGATTCTCTGCGACCCTCCTATGCCTACAGAGCAAGTCTTTCACATTAGAGGGCATACCTTCTCCCGAAGTTACGGTATCAATTTGCCGAGTTCCTTCTCCCGAGTTCTCTCAAGCGCCTTAGAATTCTCATCCTGCCCACCTGTGTCGGTTTGCGGTACGGTTCTGATCCAACTGAAGCTTAGTGGCTTTTCCTGGAAGCGTGGTATCGGTTACTTCGTGTCCGTAGACACTCGTCGTCACTTCTCGGTGTTATGAAGACCCGGATTTGCCTAAGTCTTCCACCTACCGGCTTAAACAAACTATTCCAACAGTTTGCTAACCTAACCTTCTCCGTCCCCACATCGCATTGAATCAAAGTACGGGAATATTAACCCGTTTCCCATCGACTACGCATTTCTGCCTCGCCTTAGGGGCCGACTCACCCTACGCCGATGAACGTTGCGTAGGAAACCTTGGGCTTTCGGCGAGCGGGCTTTTCACCCGCTTTATCGCTACTCATGTCAACATTCGCACTTCTGATACCTCCAGCATCCCTTACGAGACACCTTCGCAGGCCTACAGAACGCTCCCCTACCATGCACTAAAAGTACATCCGCAGCTTCGGTTACAGATTTGAGCCCCGTTACATCTTCCGCGCAGGACGACTCGACCAGTGAGCTATTACGCTTTCTTTAAATGATGGCTGCTTCTAAGCCAACATCCTGGCTGTCTGTGCCTTCCCACTTCGTTTACCACTTAATCTGTCATTTGGGACCTTAGCTGGCGGTCTGGGTTGTTTCCCTCTTGACACCGGACGTTAGCACCCGATGTCTGTCTCCCGAGGAACCACTTGATGGTATTCTTAGTTTGCCATGGGTTGGTAAGTCGCAATGACCCCCTAGCCATAACAGTGCTTTACCCCCATCAGTGTCTAGCTCGAGGCACTACCTAAATAGTTTTCGGGGAGAACCAGCTATCTCCGAGTTTGTTTAGCCTTTCACCCCTATCCACAGCTCATCCCCGCATTTTGCAACATGCGTGGGTTCGGTCCTCCAGTACCTGTTACGGCACCTTCAACCTGGCCATGGATAGATCACTCGGTTTCGGGTCTACACCCAGCAACTCAATCGCCCTATTAAGACTCGGTTTCCCTGCGCCTCCCCTATCCGGTTAAGCTCGCTACTGAATGTAAGTCGTTGACCCATTATACAAAAGGTACGCAGTCACGGAATAAATCCGCTCCCACTGTTTGTATGCATCAGGTTTCAGGTTCTATTTCACTCCCCTCCCGGGGTTCTTTTCGCCTTTCCCTCACGGTACTGGTTCACTATCGGTCGATGATGAGTATTTAGCCTTGGAGGATGGTCCCCCCATCTTCAGACAGGATTTCTCGTGTCCCGCCCTACTTGTCGTATACCTAGTACCACCGCCGGAATTTCGAATACGGGGCTATCACCCACTATGGCAGAAGTTTCCAATTCTTTCTTCTATCCCGACGGCTATCGTATACAGGCTCCTCCGCGTTCGCTCGCCACTACTTGCGGAATCTCGGTTGATTTCTTTTCCTCCGGGTACTTAGATGGTTCAGTTCTCCGGGTTCGCTTCTCTTGTCCTATGTATTCAGACAAGGATACCGCACTGAATGCGGTGGGTTTCCCCATTCGGACATCACCGGATCAAAGCTTTATTGCCAGCTCCCCGATGCTTTTCGCAGGCTTACACGTCCTTCGTCGCCTATCATCGCCAAGGCATCCACCTGATGCACTTATTCACTTGACTCTATCATTTGAAGCACCTTTCTGACTTTGGAGTTTCGCCGTTGACTAGCTACGTTCCTTAAGGCCTTTACTTTGATAAAGCTTACTGCTTGTTGTGTCTTAACCCTGCCTTTTGTGTTTCAGGGTTAAGTCGATACAATCATCACCCAAATTTCTGTATTCGGTTTGTCTGTTATTTAAAACTACCTGCTTTCAGACGGCCTTCCGGCTGTTTCATGCAGACACAAACCTTACTTCGTTTGTTTGTTGATTTCGGCTTTCCAATTTGTTAAAGATCTATGCGTTCGATTTTGTCTACTTCGCAAATCAAAACGGGCTGCGCATTATAGCAACCCTTTTTGATTTGTAAAGTATGTGGTGGAGGCAAACGGGATCGAACCGATGACCCCCTGCTTGCAAAGCAGGTGCTCTACCAACTGAGCTATGCCCCCGTCTTGCTGCATCGGATTTTGTCCGTACGGTTTTTTTGGTGGGTCTGGTAGGACTTGAACCTACGACCCCACGCTTATCAAGCGTGTGCTCTAACCACCTGAGCTACAAACCCTTTGTAACGCTCTTTCGATTACCGATAAGTGTGAATGCACAAGCCTCTTTTTTCTCTAGAAAGGAGGTGATCCAGCCGCAGGTTCCCCTACGGCTACCTTGTTACGACTTCACCCCAGTCATGAAGCATACCGTGGCAAGCGGCCTCCTTGCGGTTAGCCTACCTGCTTCTGGTATCCCCCACTCCCATGGTGTGACGGGCGGTGTGTACAAGACCCGGGAACGTATTCACCGCAGTATGCTGACCTGCGATTACTAGCGATTCCGACTTCATGCACTCGAGTTGCAGAGTGCAATCCGGACTACGATCGGTTTTCTGGGATTGGCTCCGCCTCGCGGCTTGGCTACCCTCTGTACCGACCATTGTATGACGTGTGAAGCCCTGGTCATAAGGGCCATGAGGACTTGACGTCATCCCCACCTTCCTCCGGTTTGTCACCGGCAGTCTCATTAGAGTGCCCAACTTAATGATGGCAACTAATGACAAGGGTTGCGCTCGTTGCGGGACTTAACCCAACATCTCACGACACGAGCTGACGACAGCCATGCAGCACCTGTGTTACGGCTCCCGAAGGCACTCCTCCGTCTCTGGAGGATTCCGTACATGTCAAGACCAGGTAAGGTTCTTCGCGTTGCATCGAATTAATCCACATCATCCACCGCTTGTGCGGGTCCCCGTCAATTCCTTTGAGTTTTAATCTTGCGACCGTACTCCCCAGGCGGTCGATTTCACGCGTTAGCTACGCTACTAAGCAGTCAAGCTGCCCAACAGCTAATCGACATCGTTTAGGGCGTGGACTACCAGGGTATCTAATCCTGTTTGCTACCCACGCTTTCGGGCATGAACGTCAGTGTTATCCCAGGGGGCTGCCTTCGCCATCGGTATTCCTCCACATCTCTACGCATTTCACTGCTACACGTGGAATTCTACCCCCCTCTGACACACTCTAGCCTGCCAGTTCAGAACGCAGTTCCCGGGTTGAGCCCGGGGATTTCACATCCTGCTTAACAAACCGTCTGCGCCCGCTTTACGCCCAGTAATTCCGATTAACGCTCGCACCCTACGTATTACCGCGGCTGCTGGCACGTAGTTAGCCGGTGCTTATTCTTCAGGTACCGTCATCAGCTCCTGGTATTATCAAAAGCCTTTTCTTCCCTGACAAAAGTCCTTTACAACCCGAAGGCCTTCTTCAGACACGCGGCATGGCTGGATCAGGCTTGCGCCCATTGTCCAAAATTCCCCACTGCTGCCTCCCGTAGGAGTCTGGGCCGTGTCTCAGTCCCAGTGTGGCGGATCATCCTCTCAGACCCGCTACTGATCGTCGCCTTGGTAGGCCTTTACCCCACCAACCAGCTAATCAGATATTGGCCGCTCGAATAACGCGAGGTCCGAAGATCCCCCGCTTTCCCCCTCAGGACGTATGCGGTATTAGCCAATCTTTCGATTGGTTATCCCCCATTACTCGGTACGTTCCAATACATTACTCACCCGTTCGCCACTCGCCACCCAAGAAGCAAGCTTCTCTGTGCTGCCGTCCGACTTGCATGTGTAAAGCATGCCGCCAGCGTTCAATCTGAGCCAGGATCAAACTCTTATGTTCAATCTCTAACTTATAACTTCTGGTCTGCTTCAAAGAAACCGACAGTCAATGAAAACATCTTCTGTCTGTTTTTGTCGCAGTGTGAGGCTCGCGCACTCACACTTATCGGTAATCGTTTTGTTAAAGAACAGCGCCGCCGAAGCAGCGAAGATGTGAACTATACAGAACCCGGAAAACTTCAGTCAAGCAGGAAAAACGGAAAAAAATAAAGCAAATTTGTCATGTCAATGTGCGGAAAGGGAATTTTGTTCAGCCACGGGAAACAAAATCTGCAGGCCGTCTGAAAAAGCGCGGGCTTTTCAGGGCTGCTACAATACGCGGCTTTGTGATTTTTGATTTTGAAAGGCCATCTGAAAATGAGCAAACCCGCCGTTTCCCCGATGATGCAGCAGTATTTGGGCATTAAAGCCGACCACCAAGACAAATTGATGTTTTACCGCATGGGCGATTTTTACGAGCTGTTTTTCGACGACGCGGTAGAAGCGGCCAAACTGCTCGATATCACGCTGACCACGCGCGGGCAGGTAAACGGCGAACCGGTGAAAATGGCGGGCGTGCCCTATCACGCAGCGGAACAATACCTGGCGCGGCTGGTTAAAATGGGCAAAAGCGTGGCCGTGTGCGAGCAGGTGGGCGAAGTCGGCGTGGCGAAGGGGCCGGTGGAGCGCAAAGTCGTCCGCATCGTCACCCCCGGCACGCTGACCGACTCGGCGTTATTGGAAGACAAAGAAACCAACCGCATCGTTGCCGTCTGCGCCGACAAAAAACGGCTGGGGCTGGCCTGGGCGTCGCTGCAAAGCGGCGAGTTCAAAACAAAAATCACCACACCCGACCGCCTTTCCGACGAACTTGCCCGCCTGCAGGCGGCGGAAATCCTGCTGCCCGACGGCAAATCCGCGCCCGAAATCACCCTGAGAGACGCCAACCTCACCCGTTTAAACACCTGGCAGTTTGCCGCCGACAGCGGTTTCGACCTGCTCACCCGCTACTTCGGCGCGCAGGATTTGCGCGGCTTCGGCCTCGACCCCGACGAACACGCCCCCGCCATCGGCGCGGCCGGCGCCCTGCTCAACTACATCAAACTCACCCAATCCGGACTGCCGCGCCACCTCGACGGCCTCTCCCTCGAAAGCGAAAGCCAATATATAGACATGGACGCCGCCACCCGGCGCAACCTCGAAATCACCGCCCCCCTCGGCAACAAAAAATCCCCCACCCTCTTTTCCGTCCTCGACACCTGCGCCACCCACATGGGCAGCCGCCTGCTCGCCCTCTGGCTGCACCACCCCCTGCGCAACCGCGCCCACATCCGCGCCCGTCAGGAAGCCGTTGCCGCCCTGATGGAAAGCGGCACCGAAGCCCTCAAAGGCCGTCTGAAAACCCTGTCCGACATCGAACGCATCGCTGCCCGCATCGCCGTCGGCTCCGCCCGCCCGCGCGATCTGGCCGGCCTGCGCGACAGCCTCGACACCCTCGCGCAAACCGAACTGCCCGCCTCCCCCCTCCTAGACACCCTGAAAAACATCTTCCCCGAAGGCACGCAGATTGCCGCCACCCTGCGCGCCGCCATCCTGCCCGAACCCGCCGTCTGGCTGCGCGACGGCGGCGTCATCAACCACGGCTACTCCCCCGAACTCGACGAACTGCGCTACATCCAAAACCACGGCGACGAATTCCTCCTCGCCCTCGAAGCCCGCGAGCGCGAGCGCACCGGCCTGACCACCCTCAAAGTCGAATACAACCGCGTCCACGGCTTCTATATAGAACTCTCCAAAATCCAAGCCGAACAAGCCCCCGCCGACTACCAGCGCCGGCAAACCCTCAAAAACGCCGAACGCTTCATCACCCCCGAACTCAAAACCTTCGAAGACAAAGTCCTCACCGCCCAAGAACAAGCCCTCGCCCTCGAAAAAAAACTCTACAACCAACTCATCAAAGACCTGCAAAACCAACTCCCCCTGCTGCAAAAAACCGCCAAAGCCGCCGCCGCCCTCGACGTCCTCACCGCCTTTGCCGGACTTGCCGCCGAACACAACTACAGCCGCCCCGAATTCACCGACTACCCCGCCATCGACATTTCAGACGGCCGCCACCCCGTTATCGAACAACAAGTGCGCCACTTCACCGCCAACCACACCAGCCTCGACGACAAACACCGCCTCATGCTCCTCACCGGCCCCAACATGGGCGGCAAATCCACCTACATGCGGCAAACCGCCCTCATTGTCCTCCTGGCACACACCGGCAGCTACGTCCCCGCCGCCGCCGCCAAAATCGGCCCCATCGACCGCATCTTCACCCGCATCGGCGCCTCCGACGACCTCGCCTCCAACCGCTCCACCTTCATGGTCGAAATGAGCGAAACCGCCTACATCCTCCACCACGCCACCCCCCAATCCCTCGTCCTCATGGACGAAGTCGGCCGTGGCACCTCCACCTTCGACGGCCTCGCCATCGCCCACGCCGTTGCCGAACACCTCCTGCAAAAAAACAAATCCTTCAGCCTCTTCGCCACCCACTACTTCGAACTCACCGCCCTGCCCGAAGCCCACGCCGCCGCCGTCAACATGCACCTGGCCGCCCTCGAAGAAGGCCGCGACATCGTCTTCCTCCACCACGTCGAACCCGGCCCCACCGGCAAAAGCTACGGCATCGCCGTCGCCAAACTCGCCGGCCTGCCCGCCCGCGCCCTCAAAGCCGCACAAAAACACCTCGAACACCTCGAAACCCAAGCCGCCGCCGCCCGCCCCCAACTCGACATCTTCTCCCTCCTGCCCGAAGAGAGGCCGTCTGAAAAAGAACACGGCCAAACCGATTTGTCCGACGGGGCAAACAGCCTTTCAGACGGCCTCCATACCCCCGCAGCCGAAAATTCCGAAAATACAAAAAGGCCGTCTGAAAACACACCGCCAAACCCAAACAGCGAAACCCTCATCCGCACCCTCGCCGACATCCGCCCCGACGAACTCACCCCCCGCCAAGCCCTCGACCTTATCTACCGCCTCAAAGCCCTCAGCAGCGAAAAGGCCGTCTGAAAACCGCGTAAGGTACCGCCCCAAGGCGACACACACGTTCCATACAACACCCGCCACCCGCCCAAAGGCCGTCTGAAAGCTCAGTAAGATATGGTTTCAAACGGCCTTTTATTTTTCCGCACAACTTCCCGCAACAACCCAAAACCGCGTGCGTCGCGGGGCGACACACCCTACACGGCGACAAAAAAGCCCGCCGGATGCGGGGCGGGGCATAATAATTTCAATCTTTGCAAAAATTTGCGTGCAGCGTGCAGCGTGCAGCGTGCAGCGTGCAGCGTGCAGCGTGCAGCGTGCAGCGTGCAGTATAATTTTAACGCTTTTCATTGATTTGGAAGGTATTTTTTAACAACTTTTTTATGGATAAAAACATGAAAACCAACAAAATCTTACAAATTGCAATGATAACAACCTTGCTCGCAGCACCAATGGCAGCATCCGCGTATGAATTGGGGGAGAAAGGCATAAGCGCAGCGGATGCCAAGTTGTACAGCCAAATAGGTTATGACAGCACGGGACGTTATGAGTATTTGAATGGCAGGGCACAGGAATCTTTGGTTGAAGTTGGGGGCAAAGGTGCTGCTAAAAACAATATTAATAAAAAACAATCACCTAATAGTGGTGAATATAAAATGAGCAAGGCACAAAAGGCACGAATTCATAGAAAAGCTCTTAAAGCCGCACGGGAAACAGAAGCTAAACGTAAGGCTGGAATCACTGCATTTGACGAATATTTATAATTCAAAAATAACAGTAATAAACAAACAGTGCCCATTGGGCACTGTTTTTACATCTGGTACTGCTGAGAATTGCTTTGATTTTCTTCAATCGTATCTTTCTGGATAAGAACGTTTGATAAATTTGGTGATGGTTGTAGTTTTTTGTGTTCCATATTACTAGACACAAATGCAGCCATTTTTTTCGCTTGGGGAGTCTTAACTTCTCCGTGTACATTATTACTTACTTCTAATATCACATCAGTTAAATCCACCTTAATATGTCCTTGTTCTAATTCAGCCCCCAAGAAATCAGACAAGGGCATATTTTCAGGCTTTTTGCTAAGGTCTATGTTTCTGCTTTTAAATAATTCATCAAGATATTGTTTGCCATCGGGTGTTTTATAAAGCTCGTCCAACCCAA
Organism: Neisseria sp. 23W00296; assembly: GCF_044772855.1. Classification (NCBI taxonomy): domain Bacteria; kingdom Pseudomonadati; phylum Pseudomonadota; class Betaproteobacteria; order Neisseriales; family Neisseriaceae; genus Neisseria; species Neisseria sp. 23W00296. The sequence continues at coordinate 2,391,711 of NZ_CP173024.1, forward strand.
TCATCTTGTCTGCCATCATCAACGAAAATTCATACTGTTCTTCCGGTGATTTATTCATATAGCCAGCAATATTATGTTGCACATATCCATTGTGGAATTTTTTTGCATCTCTTCCCTTTTTCTGGCGAAATCCGGAAAGTCTGCGGAGAAGCGTTCCATAAATTCTTCGTTTGCCCTGTTCAATAGTTCTGCGGTGGTTTTGTGTTTATCCATATCGCGCTGCACTGAGGCAAAGGCTGTTTGAGAGGTAATCATTTGAATAAATGCTTTATGAAGGTGTTCAATATAGAACTCAATTTGGTGATGACGAGAGATTTCTGCCTGAGCGTGTTCTAGTTGTTTTTGGATGTGTTTTTTATGTTTTTCTAGCCGTTTTTTGTATTGCTCTTCTTACGGGGGTGTCGGTACTCGGTCTTGCGGCGGTGTTTTTGGCAAAAAACCGCTTCGCAAGCCGAGTACCGCCACCCCCTTCCTGCATTCTGCGGGAGATTTTCGGGGCGCTGCGCGGGGGTGCCGCCGGTTTTATTGATAAAACGGGCAAAAGGCCGTCTGAAAAGAGTTTCAGACGGCCTCTGTTTATTAAAACTGCGCTTTCAGACGGCCTTGTTTTACACGTCGTAAGTGGTAGACGCGGTGTCGCCGCCGCTGCCTGTCCAGTTGGTGTGGAAAAACTCGCCGCGCGGGCGGTCGGTGCGCTCGTAGGTGTGGGCGCCGAAATAATCGCGCTGCGCCTGCAACAGGTTGGCGGGCAGGCGCGCGGTGGTGTAGCCGTCGAGGAAGGTGAGAGCGGCGGCGGTGCAGGGCATGGGCAGGCCGCTTTCGATGGCTTTGGCGGCGACTTTGCGCCAAGCGGGCAGGGCGTTTTGCAGGATGGCGCGGAAGTAGGGGTCGCTGCCGAGGAAGATTAAATCGGGATCGGCGCGGTAGGCGTCGCGGATGTTGCCCAAAAACGCGCTGCGGATGATGCAGCCTTCGCGCCACAGGAGGGCGGTGTTGCCGTAATCGAGGTTCCAGCCGTGGGTTTCGCCCGCTTCGCGGATAAGCATGAAGCCTTGGGCGTAGGAGATGATTTTGGAGGCGAGCAGGGCGAGACGCAGGGCTTCGAGCCATTCGCTGCGGCTGCCGTCGATTTTCTGCACGCTGCGGCCGAAAAGGGCGGCGGCGGTTTCGCGCTGGCCTTTGACGGCGGAGACGCAGCGGGCGAAAACGGCTTCGGTAATCAGGGTGAGGGGGATGCCGAGGTCGAGGGCGTTGATGCCCGTCCATTTGCCGGTGCCTTTTTGGCCGGCGGTGTCGAGGATTTTGTCGATCAGGGGCAGGCCGTCGCTGTCTTGGTGGCCGAGGATGTCGGCGGTGATTTCAATCAGGTAGCTGTTGAGTTCGCTTTGGTTCCAGGCGGCGAAGGTCTGCTGCATTTCGGCGGCGCTCATGCCCAAGCCGTCTTTCATGAATTGGTAGGCTTCGCAGATGAGCTGCATGTCGCCGTATTCGATGCCGTTGTGCACCATTTTGACGAAGTGTCCGGCACCGTCGTTGCCGACCCAGTCGCAGCAGGGTTCGCCTTCGGGCGTTTTGGCGGCGATGGCCTGCAAAATGGGTTTGACGTGCGGCCAAGCGGCTTTGTTGCCGCCGGGCATGATGGAAGGGCCGTGGCGCGCTCCTTCTTCGCCGCCGGAAACGCCGGTGCCGATAAAGAGGATGCCTTTTTCCGCCAATTCGTGCGTGCGGCGGGTGGTGTCGGGGTAATTTGCGTTGCCGCCGTCGATGATGATGTCGCCTGCGTCGAGGTGGGGCAGCAGTTGGGCGATAAAGTCGTCAACAACTTGTCCGGCGCGTACCATCAGCATGATTTTTCGTGGTTTTTCCAGTTTTCCAACCAAGTCTTCGATGCTGTATGCGCCGATGATTGCGGTGTTTTTCGCCGCGCAGTTGAGGAAGTCGTCCACTTTGGACACGGTGCGGTTGTAGGCCACGACTTTGTAGCCTTTGTCGTTCATGTTGAGGATGAGGTTCTGACCCATAACGGCCAGGCCGATGACGCCTATGTCGCCTTTCATTTTTCTGCCTTTTTTCAGGGATGGAAACGGCCGCCACTTTACCCGAATGGCGGCGCAAGCGCCAATTTCCGGCGCTGCGGGAAAAATATATAGTGAACCAACACGGAAAGATACAAGGCAGCAAAGCCGCAGACAGTATGGGTAATACGGCAAGGCGCAGCAACGCAGTAGATTTTCGTGTTGGTTCGCTATAGAAGCCGCTTTATTAAAATACGGTTTATAAAATGATATTTTTGATGAAGGGCGGACAATGATGTGGATAACTCTGTTTTCCTTATTGGAAACAAGGTTTCAGGCCGTCTGAAAAGCTGCGGACAGATGTTTTTTTTTCTGTGGAGGGCAGGGGATGCTTTTCAGACGGCCTGAGATTGCGGTGGACAAATACGGCGTTTCCCACCGCGTTTTCACTTTGTTGAAACTTTGTTTTCAGACGGCGGGAAATGTTTTACGGCTCTTGTCCGTCAACACGGAAAAAGGCGGGCGGCAGATTGGTGTTGTCGGGAAATTCCACCCATTCGTAGGCACTTTCGTCGGCAAAGAGGGCGCGCAGCAGGGCATTGTTGACGGCGTGGCCGGATTTGTAGCCCTCGAACGCGCCGATGATGGGATGGCCGGCGATGTAGAGGTCGCCGATGGCATCGAGGATTTTGTGGCGGACGAATTCGTCGGGGTAACGCAATCCTTCAGGGTTGAGCACGTCGGTGTCGTCGATCACGATGGCGTTGGACAGGTTGCCGCCGAGGCCGAGGCCGTGCGAGCGCATCATTTCCACTTCGTGCATAAAGCCGAAGGTACGGGCGCGGGCGATTTCGTCGATATAGGACTGGCCGGCGAAGTCGATTTCAAAAGTGGGCGCGCTGCGGTTGAACACGGGGTGGTCGAACTCGATGGTGAGGCTGACTTTGAATCCGTTGTAAGGCGTGAAGGCCACGCGCTTGCCTTCGGTTTCAACGGCAACAGGTTTGACGATTTTCAAAAAACGCTTCTGCGCTTTCTGATCGACGATGCCCGCATCCTGCAAAAGATAAATGAAGGGCAGGCTGGAACCGTCCATAATCGGGATTTCCGGCGCGTCCAGCTCAATCAGGACATTGTCGATGCCGTAGGCCGCCAGCGCCGACATGATGTGTTCTATCGTGCCGATGCGCACGCCGTTTTCGGTGACGACGGTGGACGACAGGCGGGTGTCGTTGATAAGGTAGGGCGTGAGTTTGACGATTTCGCCCTGTTCGCCCGCCAGGTCGCTGCGGCGGAACATAATGCCCTCGTTTTCCGCAGCGGGATGCAGGGTGAGCGTCACGCGCTCGCCCGAATGCAGGCCGACGCCGGTGGCGCTGACGGATTTGGCCAGGGTTCTCTGCAACATGGTTTTTTCCTTATTGAAAAGCCGTCGCATGATACGGCAAAGCGCTCTTTGCGGCAGCAGCGGCATCAATAGATTTTCGCAATCTTTTCAGACGGCCTTTTTAGAGACGGAAAAAAAAGCGGGAGGCAGTGGATAAAGAAAAACTGTCCACAAAACAGAAAGGCCGTCTGAAAAACATCCACATTTTTCCCAAAACACAAAGATGCGTTTTACGCAGGTTTTTATCTGCCGGTAAATATTGAAAGAAAAAGGAAAAACCGGTTTATCCACAAAAGAGGCGGCGCATCATCCAAATCGTCTTTTTATATATTTAATTTTTTGGTTTGTGGTTTGGCTCAACCGCGTTTTCAGACGGCCTCAAAAGGGTCAGGCCGTCTGAAAAGGCAAAAGCGGCAAAACCCGTTTGCGAACGGTAAAAAAACAGGCTTTCAGACGGCCTGAATCCGATATAATCCGCGCCTGTTGCCGCGAGCGCGGCTTTGTTTTCCGGGATTGGAGAGAATTATGAAAAAAACGCTTTTGGCCGCGCTTTTATCTGCCGCCGCCGCTTTGTCCTGCGCCGCCGACAACAGCCGCATCGGCCGTTTGGAAGCGGAAATCGCCGCCATGAAACAGCGCATCGCCGAATTGGAACGGCAGGCCGGCATATCCGCCCGACCCGCAGCACCCGCCGGAGAACAGACAAACGGTTCTGCCCCGCCCAGACTGGTGGCACCGACCGCCGCCGATTTTGCCGACGGCAAAGCCCGACTCACCAATGTGGTTTACGAATGCGGCATTTATGTCAACGGCCAGCGTTACGAATCACGCAACCGTGTCAAAGCGGCAGCGATGGCGGCAGCAAAACAGTCTTGCCGCGAAGAGGAAAGCAATGCGCTTTCGTGCAGCGAATCGAATATTTTGTGTACCGAGTGGAAATAAGTTAAAAGCATACAGGCCGTCTGAAAAGGTTTCAGACGGCCTTTTTCCGTCCGCCTCGGGCGGTTTCGGCTAAAATACGCCGCATTGTCTTTATAGTGGAGGAAAGCATGAATCAGGACGCGCAAAAGCCGAACGTGGATCACGGCGAAATCGACAAATTCAGCCGGTTGGCGGAAAAATGGTGGGACACCGAGGGTGAGTTCAAGCCGCTGCACGACATCAATCCCTTCCGGCTCGACTATATCGACGGTTTTGCCGATCTGGCGGGAAAAAAGGTGCTGGATGTCGGCTGCGGCGGCGGCATTTTGAGCGAGAGCATCGCCAAACGCGGCGCGGTCGAAGTGCTGGGCATCGATTTGGCGGAAAAATCGCTGGAAACCGCGCATTACCACGCGCAGGCGCAGCAGTTGGACAATTTGTCCTACCGCTGCGTCAGTGTCGAAGATTTGGCAGCGGAAACACCACACGCCTACGACGTAGTGACTTGCATGGAAATGATGGAGCACGTTCCCGATCCCGCTTCGGTGATCCGCGCCTGTGCCAAGCTGGCCAAGCCTGACGGAATGGTGTTTTTCTCCACCATCAACCGCAACGCGAAATCTTATCTGCACGCGATTTTGGGGGCGGAATACATTTTGAACATCGTGCCCAAAGGCACGCACGACTGGCAGAAGTTCATCACGCCCGCCGAGCTGGCGCGAATGTGCCGTCAGGCCGGGTTGGACGTGGCCGACAGCAGGGGTTTGGGTTACAACCCGCTGTTGCAGCGTTATTTTTTAAGCGATAAGGTGGATGTGAATTATATGGTTGCCTGCCGCCCGGTTGCGGCCGCTTGAACTGTTTGAGCATGACGGAGGCCGTCTGAAACCCGTTTTCAGACGGCCTCTGCCGACAGAATCACCGCCGTGCGCCCGTTTATGCGGAATTTCACCGCCAGCCCGGCGATTTCCATTACATAAACCCGTTCGGGAATGTCCTGATAGGCGGGGCGCGGGTCTTGGGCGACGGATTGCCCGATCAGGCTTTTGAGGCCGTCTGAAAGATCTGCCGCGTCGGTTTGCCAAACCACATCGAGCAGCGGCGGCGTTTCGACGGCGAAACCGGCCGCCGCGTCGGGTTTGGCTTCGACAAAGGGAATATAGGGTTTGATGTCGACCACCGGCGTGCCGTCGAGCAAATCTGCGCCGCTGCAACGGATGCTGATGCCGCCAGCGCAGTCGATGTCTTCCAGTTTCAGCAGCGACAGGCCGAGATGGTTCGGCCGGTGCGGGCTGCGGGTGGCGAACACGCCCATTTTCCGTTTGCCGCCCAAACGCGGCGGCCGCACCAGCGGCGACCAGCCTTCGTCTAACACGCCGTGGAAAATGAAATGCAGCCAGATATAGCCGAAATTTTCCAGCCCGCGCACCGAGTCTTCGTTGAAACGCGGGTCTAAAACAATGCGGACTTCCGCCGCCGGAACCAGCCCGGGCTGGCGGGCAATGCCGAATTTCTGCGTATAGGGGGAAACGACGCGGCCTATGGTTTCGATGGTGTGGCGCATTGTGGATAACTGTGTTGAAAAGTTGTGCGGATTGTAGCACGGGGCAGGGGCGGTTTTGCTATAATGCCGCCCTGTTTGTAAACGTTAAGGCGGGACGCCATGATTATTTCGATAGACGTCGATGCGCAGAAAACCTTTACCCCGCTTTGTCCGGCGGATCTTCCCGTAGCAGGCGGCGACGCCATCGCAGCGGAATTGAACGCACAGGCGGCCTTGGCGGATCTGCGGGTAATGACCAAAGACGCACACAGCCCGCAGGCAAAATGGCTTGTGGATAATCCTGTGGATATGTTGCAGCCGACCGGTTTGAAAAACGCGGATTTGACTTGGGTTGCCCACGCCGTAATCGGCAGCGAAGGTTACGCCCTGCTCGACGGCCTGCCCGCATTGGACGGCTACGATTTCTGCGTATGGAAGGGTGTCGATCCCGATCTGCACCCCTACGGCGCGTGTTATCACGACATCGAAGAACGGTTGAGCACCGGCCTGATCGAATGGCTGCATGCGCAAAATGCCCGTTTTGTTTTGGTGGGCGGACTGGCCACCGACTACTGCGTCAAACATACCGTGCTGCAACTCTGCCGTGGCGGAGACTGGCAGGTTATCGTCAACGAAGCAGCCTGTCGCGGCATCGCCGAAGAAACCGTTGCTTTGGCGCGGCAGGAAATGCAGGCGGCGGGCGCATTATTGCTGCCGAACGCCGAAAAAATAAAACAATATTTAAAATCAAATAATTAATTGTGTTTCACGTGAAACATGTAATGTGAAATACGCAAAACTGCCTTGCGAGCAGATTCCTGAAAATCCATGAAAGTCCTACTGGTGCGCCTGTCGAGCATGGGCGATTTGATACACACTCTGCCCGCCGTCAGCGATTTGGCGTGCATGCGCCCCGATGTCGAACTGCACTGGCTTTGCGAGGAGGGTTTTGCCGATATTGCCCGCCTGCATCCTTTCGTGTGCAAAGTCCATACTTTGAGCTGGCGGCGTTGGCGCAAAGAATTGGCAAAACGGGCGACTTGGCAGGCGATAGGCCGTCTGAAAGACAGTTTGCGGCAGGAGTGTTTTGATTTTGCCCTCGACAGCCAGGGTTTGCTGAAAAGCGTGTTGCCTGCGAAGATGGCCGGAGTGCCGGTTAAAGGTTTGGATAAACACAGCGCGCGCGAAAGTTTGGCGGCATTTTTTTATACACAGACTTTTTTCGTGCAAAAAGGGCAGGATGCCGTATTGCGCAACCGCTTGTTGTTTGCCCAAGCCTTCGCTTATGAGATGCCGTCTGAAATGTCTTTCGGCGCGCTTGTACCGGAAAATATCCGTTTGCCGAATCCGAACCATCCTTATTGCGTTGCCCTTCATGCCACCAGCCGCGACAGCAAATTATGGCGGCAGGGAAACTGGCGCGAACTGATGGCGAAGCTGCACGAATTGGGCGGTTATACCGTTTATCTGCTGTGGGGCAATGCACAAGAATTGGCGCGGGCGCAGAAATTGGCCGACGGCCTGCCTTATGTCCGAGTGTGTGAAAAAATGAATTTATTGCAGGCGGCCGCACTGCTCGACGGTGCGCAATGCGTGGCGGGTGTGGATACCGGCCTGCTGCATCTGGCCAACGCGTTGGACAAGCCTCTGGTCGGCATTTATACCGACACCGACCCGCAGAAAACCGGTGTCCAACAGTCGGCCAAAGCGCGCAATATCGGCGGCGTCGGCCAAATGCCGGAGACAGAAGAAGTTTATCGTTTATTGTTGGAATGTATGGCGGCGCAGCAGACAGGTTGCCAGGGAGAGGAAAAATGAAAGCATTGGTTGCGGTAAAAAGGGTGGTGGACTACAACGTCAAAGTCCGTGTGAAAAGCGACGGATCGGATGTGGACATCGATAATGTGAAAATGTCGATGAACCCGTTTGACGAAATCGCCGTGGAAGAAGCCGTCCGCCTGAAAGAAGCGGGCAAAATTGGCGAAATTGTCGCCGTGTCGCTGGGCGGCAAAAAATGCGAAGAGACCCTGCGCACCGCTTTGGCAATGGGTGCCGACCGCGCCGTCCATGTTGAAACCGAGGTCGCTTTGGAGCCGCTGGTAGTGGCAAAGCTGCTGAAAGCGGTGGCGGATAAAGAGCAGCCGCAAATCCTGCTGCTGGGCAAACAGGCCATCGACGACGATGCTAACCAAACCGCACAAATGCTCGCCGCGCTGTTAAACGCGCCGCAGGGCACGTTTGCCGGAAAAGTGCTTATCGAGGGCAACGAAGCCCTTGTTACCCGCGAAATCGACGGCGGTTCGGAAACCGTTGCCCTGAAGCTGCCCGCCGTTATCAGTGCCGACCTGCGCCTGAACGAGCCGCGCTACGTCAAACTGCCGCAGATTATGCAGGCCAAGAAAAAACCGCTGGAAAAAACCACGCCGGAAGAATTGGGCGTGTCCACCGCTTTGCGTTTGCAGGCCGTGCGCTATGCCGAGCCGAAAGCGCGGCAGGCAGGCGAAAAAGTCGGCAGCGTTGCCGAATTGGTGGAAAAACTGAAAGCTGCCAAAGCGGTTTGAGGAGGATAAAGATGAACGTTTTAGTGATTGCCGAACACGACGGCCAAACCCTAAATCCCGCCACGCTGCACGCCGTTACCGCCGCCGCCAAACTCGGCGAAGTGCATCTGCTGGTTGCCGGCAGCGGCGTGGAAAACATTGCCGCGCAGGCCGCACGGCTTGAGGGCGTAGCCAAAGTGCTGACCGCCGATGCGCCGCATTACGCCGACGGCTTGGCCGAAGAACTGGCACCGCTGGCCGTATCGCTGGCTGCGGAATACCGCTACCTCACCGCCGCTGCCGACGCCTTCGGTAAAAACCTGATGCCGCGCATCGCCGCGTTGCTCGATTGTCCGCAGGTTTCCGACTTGGTGGAGATCGTCGACGCCGATACCTTCGTCCGCCTGATTTATGCGGGTAACGCGCTGGTAACCTTGAAATGCACAGAAGCCAAACTGGTTCTGACCTTCCGCACTACCGCCTTTGAGGCCGCAGGCAGCGGCGGCAACGCGCAAATTGCCGCGGTACCCGCCACGCCCGCGCAGAATCTGAGCCGTTTTATCGGCCGCGAACTGCCGCAGCTGGAACGCCCCGAGCTGACGCAGGCCAAAGTCGTAGTGTCCGGCGGCAAGGGCTTGGGCAGCAAGGAAAACTTTGATGCGTTGATTCTGCCGCTGGCCGATGCCTTGGGTGCAGCCGTCGGAGCATCGCGTGCGGCGGTGGATGCCGAATACGCGCCGAACGATTACCAGGTGGGGCAGACCGGCAAAGTCGTCGCGCCGGAGCTTTATATTGCTGTCGGCATTTCCGGCGCAATCCAACACGTTGCCGGCATGCAGGACAGCAAAACCGTGGTCGCTATCAATAAAGACCCCGAAGCGGCGATTTTCAATGTCGCCGATTACGGCATCGTCGGCGATTTGTTCGAAATCGTCCCGGAACTGACCGCCGCGCTGAAAGCCTGATTTATCCGCATATCCGGCATTTCGAGGCCGTCTGAAAACGTTTTCCGGCTTTCAGACGGCCTCTCGGATTGTTGGCAGGCTTATTCCGGCAATAATCCGTCCGCTTTATAAGGCTGTCTGAAACCATGTCTCCCGCCACCTATCAAACCCTTGCCGCACCCGTCGAAGCCGAGTTCAAAGACAAAGGCAGCCGTTTCATCGCCTATGCCTATCCCGTGCGCAGCGCGGAAGATGTGAAAAACCATGTCGAACGGCAGCGGCAGGCGCACCACAAAGCGCGGCATTGGTGCTATGCCTACCGCTTGGGTACGGACGGCCTGCAATTTCGCGCCAACGACGACGGCGAACCGTCGGGCAGTGCCGGCCGGCCGATACTCGGGCAAATCGACTCCTTTGCCGTAACCGACACGCTGATTATCGTCGTACGCTATTTCGGCGGCACCCTGCTCGGCGTGCCCGGCCTGATTCACGCCTATAAAACCGCGGCCGCCGAAGCCCTGAAAGCGGCGGAGATTATTGAAAAAAATATTGAAAAAACCGTTTTTCTGCGCTGCGGCTACCCGCACTTAAACGACGCCGTACGCATTGCCAAACAACATCAGGCCGAAATCGTCGCGCAGGATTTGCAGCTCGACTGCCGCCTCACCGTGCGCGTGCCGCTGGCAGCCTATGAGAGCTGCTTGGCCGTCTGGCGGCAGACGCGGCAGATGGAAATCGACACCGACGGACAAAGCGGAGAACAAGAAAATGGCTGAAACCGATTACGCCGCACACGGCATCACACTCAACCGCGTGGAAATCGACACACCGCTGGGCGAAATGGCTGCCGTCTTTTCGCCGCACGGCCTGTGCCTGCTCGAATTCACCGACCAAAAAACGCTGGACAGGGAATTACGCGCCCTGAACGCGCATTACCGCCCGTCCGCTATTACCGCCGTAGAAAACGAAGCCGCAGCCGCCTTGCGCCGCCGGTTAGACGAATATTTCGCCGGTTCGCGGCAGCAGTTCGACCTGCCGCTTGATTTGGTCGGAACGCCGTTTCAAAAACAGGTTTGGCGCATCCTGCTCGACATTCCCTACGGCCAAACCCGCAGCTACAAAGCGCAGGCGGAAATCTTCGGCAATGCAAAAGCCGTCCGCGCCGTTGCCGCCGCCAACGGTGCCAACAAAATTTCCATTATCGTTCCCTGCCACCGCGTAATCGGCAGCAGCGGCAGGCTTACCGGCTACGCGGGCGGCCTGCCGCGCAAGCAGGCACTGTTGAACTTGGAAAGCGGCAACGCATCCTTATTTTGAGGCCGTCTGAAAAGCCGTTTTTGCCTTTCAGACGGCCTCCATGCGGTATTCCAAGGCAAAAGGCCGTCTGAAACCCCAAACCCATTCCCCATCATCGGAGACATCATGACCGTCAAAACCCGTTTTGCCCCCAGCCCCACCGGCTATTTGCACATTGGCGGCGTACGCACCGCCCTGTTTTCATGGGCATTTGCCCGCCACCACAAAGGCGAATTCCTGCTGCGCATCGAAGACACCGACCTCGCCCGCTCCACCGCCGAATCCGTCAACATCATTCTCGACGGCATGAACTGGGTCGGCCTCAACTACGACAACGCCGACAACGTCGTGTACCAAACCTGCCGCTTCGACCGCTATAAAGAAGTCATCGCCCAACTGCTCGAACAAGGCCATGCCTACTACTGCTATTGCAGCAAAGAAGAACTCGAAGCCATGCGCGAAAAAGCCGAAAAAGAAGGCACGGCCACTTACGACCGCCGCTGGCGGCCGGAAGAAGGCAAAGTATTGCCGCCGGTACCCGAAGGCCGCGAACCTGTCGTGCGCTTTAAAATGCCGCTGGAAGGCGCAACCCACTGGCACGACCTGGTTAAAGGGGACATCACCATTCCCAACGAAGCCTTAGACGACCTCATCATCGCCCGCGCCGACGGCACGCCCACTTACAACTTCTGCGTGGTGGTAGACGACTTCGACATGGGCATCACCCATGTGATACGCGGCGACGACCATGTCAACAACACACCCAAGCAAATCAACATTTTAAAAGCTGTCGGCGCCACGCTGCCCGAATACGGCCACCTGCCGATGATACTCAACGAACAGGGCCGCAAAATTTCCAAACGCAGCGGCGACACCGTAGCGATTACCGAGTTTGACGCCATGGGCATCCTGCCCGAAGCCATGCTCAACTACCTGGCGCGGCTCGGCTGGGCGCACGGCAACGACGAATTTTTCACCATGCAGCAGTTTGTCGAATGGTTTGATTTAAAAGACGTATCCGCCTCGCCCAGCCGCATGGATTTGAAAAAACTCTACTGGATCAACGGCGAACACATCAAAATCACGCCCAACGGCAAACTGGCCGCGCTACTGAAAGAGCGTTTGGCCATACGCGGCATCGCCGACAACGCCGCGCCGAATCTGGAAGACGTACTCGCCCTCGTCAAAGACCGCGCCCAAGATTTGAACACGCTCGCCGACGAATGCCTCTACTTCTACCAAAAACAAACGCCTGCCGAAGCAGACGTACAAAAACACTGGGACGAAGAAGCCCCCGCCCGTATGCTGCGCTTTGCCGACCGCCTCGAAGCCTTAAACGAGTGGACAGTCGAAGCCATCCACGCCCTGTTCAAACCCTTCTGCGACGAAGAAGGCATCAAAATGGGCAAACTCGGCATGCCGCTGCGCCTGGCCGTATGCGGCACAGCCAAAACCCCGTCGGTCGATGCCGTGCTGGCACTCATCGGCAAAGAAGAAGTATTGCGCCGCATCCGTGCCTGATGCAGAGCAAAAAGGCCGTCTGAAATCCGAATTTGGATTTCAGACGGCCTTTTCGCGTCGTATGTAGGGTGTGTACGCAGCAACGCACGCAGTTTGCCACTTAAATACAGCGTCGGCCAACGTTTAAAAGAGTAGTTTCAACAGAGTGAAAACCGCTAATCTGCAAATACAAAAAGGCCGTCTGAAATCCGAATTTGGTTTTCAGACGGCCTTTCGTGTCGTATGTAGGGTGTGTCGCCCGCAGGCGACGCACGCGGTTTGCGGATTGGGCAGAAGCCTTCCGACGAAATCTGCCGAAACATCGGGAAACGCGTGCGTTGCGGAGCGACACACCCTACGCATCGGCGGAAAAGTATAAGGCCGTCTGAAACCATGTCTTATGGGCTTTCAGACGGCCTTTTTGCGTTTTTTATCGGATACGTCCGTGCGCTTTTCAATCCACCACTTTTTTCCCCAGCAGCACAACATCGGCGCTGATGCCGTCGAGGTCGCACACTTGCGGCAGCCTACCCCATTCTTGGAAGCCGAAGGAATGGAACAGGCGGATGCTGGCGTGGTTGTGGCCGAAAATAAGGGCGATGATGTTGCGGATGCCGAGCGCGGGAGCCTGTTCCAGCATATGGCGCAGCAGGATTTTGCCGACGCCGACGCCGCGCATGTTGTGGCGGACGTAGATGCTGATTTCGGCGGTGATGCGGTAGGCTGCGCGCGGGTAGTAGTCGGAAAACGCGCCCCAGGCAAGGAGGGTGTCTGTTTCGTCTTTCAGGACATACAGCGGGCGGTTGCCGCCGTGCGCGTCGAGCCAGCTTTGGCGGCTTTCGGAGGTGGCGGGGCTGAGGTCGGCGGTGGATTGGCGGCTGTCTATAGTGCTGTTGTAGATGTCGACGATGGCGGCCAGGTCGTCCTGTTGCGCTTGGCTGATGCGGTAGCGGTGCATTTCAGACGGCCTAGCGCACAAGTTGCGAAACGGTTTTGAAGGCGGGGTGTTTGGCGTCGCGCATCAGGGCGAAGAGCAGGCTTTCGCTGTTGCCGACGGTAACGCCGGCCGCGCGCATTTGTTCGAGGCCGTTGGCTTTGTTGGCGGGGTTGCGCGAGGCGGCGCACTCAAAGGGCAGGTAGACGTTCAGCCCCTGCGCGCGCCAGTCGAGGGCGGTTTGCAGGATGCAGATGTGGGTTTCCGCACCGATAAGGATGACGTTTTGCGCCTGTTTTTCGCGGATGAAGTCTGCCGTGGCGGGGGCGGCGGAAAACAGGGTTTTTTCGGCGACGGGTGCGTCGGGCAGCAGCAGGCGGACAGCAGGCAGGGTACCGCCGAGGCCTTTGGGGTATTGTTCGGTAATCATCATCGGCACGTTTAAGGCCTGCAAGCCCTGTATCAGCAGGCGGCAGGCGGCGGTGAAGGCTTCGCTTTCGTGCAGGGCGGGGGCGAGGCGTTCTTGGATGTCGACGACAATGCAGACGGTGTTTTTGGGGGTCATTTTGCTTCTCCTTTGTTTGCGGGTTTTTCAGACGGCCTTTTGCTTTGAGGCCGTCTGAAAACACAGTTTACAGGCCGTCTGAAAGCTTTTCAGACGGCCTTAAAACAGTTTATGAGCGGTATTCCGCATTAATGCGGACGTATTCGTGCGTCAGATCGCAGGTGTAGACAGTGGCGGATTCGCGGCCGCGCTGCAAATCGATGCGCACGCTGATTTCGGCTTCGTCCATCACGCGCTGCGCGGCTTCTTCGCTGTAGCTTTCGGCGCAGCCGCCGTTTTCGGCGACGAGTATGCCGCCCAGCCACATTTTCAGTTTGTCATCGTCGAAGGGCACACCGGCGTAACCGGCGGCGGCGAGCAGGCGGCCGAGGTTGGGGTCGGAGGCGGCGAAGGCGGTTTTCACCAGCGGCGAGCGGGCAACGGCGTAGGCAAGCTGCTTGGCTTCTTCGCGGCTTGCGGCGTTGTCCACGCGGATGGTGACGAATTTGCCCGCGCCTTCGCCGTCGCGGACGATGGCCTGCGCCAGTTCGAGGGCGAGGCTGCCGAGCAGTTCTTTGAGCTGGCCGTAGCGCGGGTCGGCGATGTTGTCGATTTCGCTCTGGCCGCATTTGCCGGTGGCGATGATAACGAAGCTGTCGTTGGTGCTGGTATCGCCGTCTACCGTGATGCAGTTGAACGACATATCGGCGATTTCCTGCGTCAGCAGTTGCAAAACGGGTTGGGAGACTTTGGCGTCGGTGGCGATAAAGCCGAGCATGGTGGCCATATTGGGATGGATCATGCCCGAGCCTTTGGCGATGCCGGTGGCGCGGACGGTGTGGTTTTCGCCGACGCGGCCTTCGCGCGAGGCGGCTTTGGGCATGGTGTCGGTGGTCATGATGGCGCGGGCGGCGTCGAGCCAGCCTGCGGGGGCAACTTTGGGCAGGGCGGCGATGATGCGGTCGGAAGGCAGGGTTTCGAGAATGACGCCGGTGGAGAAGGGCAGCACCTGGCCGACGGCGCAGCCGACCTGTTCGGCCGCCGCTTCGCACACGGCCAGCGCGCGGTCGATGCCGTCGGCGCCCGTGCCCGCGTTGGCGTTGCCGGTGTTGACAACGAGGGCGCGCACGCCGTCGGCGTCGAAAAGGTGGCGTTTGCAGATGCGCACGGGCGCGGCGCAGAAGCGGTTTTGCGTGAACACCGCGCCGACGGTGCAGCCGCCCGCCAGCACCATCAGGGTGAGGTCGTCGTGATGCGGCTTTTTGATGCCGGCCCGGCCGGTGAACACGCGGATGCCGTCGATGGGCAGCAGGCTGTCGGCGGCGGGCGTTTGGTAGTTGACGGGCATTTTGTCCTCCTTTGTTAAACGGTTATAAATCAGGTAAGCGATTATGAACGTTTTTGTGGTGACAGGAAACCGAAACGGCAAGAGGCCGTCTGAACGCGCCAAAACGGCTTTCAGACGGCCTCAAAACCTTTCGTCCGCGTTTTTTCAGACGGCCTCCGTGCATATCGCGCCGCGCGGCACGTTTTGCAGATTCCAGTTTGCCGCCGCCCAGTCGAGCAGGTCGCGCGGCTTGTCCACGGGCGGCGCGGGCGGCAGATTGAGATAGGCCGACACCTGCCGCAGCCATTCTTCGCGCCGCGCCAAATCCAGCGCGGGGGCGAGGGTCTGTTTCGACCACTTCTGCCCCCGCGCGTTCACCAGAAGCGGCAGGTGCGCGTATTGCGGCGTCGGCACGCCCAGGCAGCGTTGCAGCCAAATCTGGCGCGGTGCCGACACCAGCAGATCCTGGCCGCGCACCACGTGCGTTACCCCCTGCGCCGCATCGTCGGCCACCACCGCCAGCTGGTAGGCCCAAAAGCCGTCGGCGCGCAGCAGCACGAAATCGCCGATGTCGCGCGCCAAATTCTGCGCGTAATGCCCGACAATGCCGTCGTCAAAACCGATTTCCCCATCCGGCACGCGCAGCCGCCAGGCGGGCGTTTTGCCGTTTCCAGACGGCCTCTGCACCGCATCGCGGCAGCGGCCGCCGTAGACAAAGCCGTCTACCCCCGGCCGCGCCTCCGCCTGCCATTGGCGGCGGCTGCAATAGCAGGGATACACCGCCCCCGCCGCTTTGAGTCCGGCCAAAGCCGCTTCGTAAACGGCATAGCGGCGGCTCTGGTATTCGACCGCTCCGTCCCACTCGAAACCGAAGGCTTCCAGCGTGCGCAAAATATCGTCGGCCGCGCCCGCCACCTCGCGCGGCGGATCCAAATCCTCCATCCGCAGCAGCCAGCGGCCGCCGTTTGCACGCGCATCGGCATAAGACGCCAGCGCCGTCAGCAGCGAACCGATGTGTAAAAGCCCCGTCGGACTGGGGGCGAAACGGCCGGTGTAAGCCATCTGAAAACTCCGAAGCCGCCCGCAGGCGGCAAAACAGCGAAAACCGTTACATCCGCGCAACGTTATGGCGGCGGAATGCGCTTGTGTCAAAAAAAATCAAAATGATAACGGATTACGACGCGTATAATCCGCCCGCTATTTTAACCCGTGTTTACACATTAACATCAGGACAATCATGCTTCACAAACATTTCAAACTCAGCACCATCGCCGCCATGATTATTGCGGCAAATGCCGTTTACGCGCAATAAAACACTACCATCCCCCAATCCGAAGCAGATAATGCTAATGCCGTATCTTCTTCCGCCATCGAAACCGTTACCGTCACCGCGCAAAACCGCTCCACCCGCACCGAAAACCGCAATTCCTACACCACCTCCGCCATGCGCACCACCACCGGCCTGGCGCTATCGCCCAAAGAAACGCCGCAGTCGGTGAGCGTGATTACCAAGAAGCAGATTGATGAGCAAGGTATTTCCCGTATGGAAGATGCGCTGCGCAAAACCACAGGCATCAATGTTGTAGCCGACGGCGGCCGTTACCGCTACCAGTCGCGCGGTTTTTATATCGACCAGATTGAAGAAGACGGCATCTCCTCCACCGTACCCAGTGCGTCCACCAATATGTATCAAGACGCGTAAAGCATGTCCGATCTGGCGCTTTACGACCATATCGAAGTGGTACGCGGTGCTACCGGTCTGACCCAGGCCAACGGTGCGCCCGGCGGCACGATCAACGCCACGCGCAAGCGCCCGACCGCGAAAACACAAATCCAAGCCGAAGCATCGGTCGACCGCTTCGGTGCGGTACGCACGATGGGCGACGTATCCGGAAGCCTGAACGAAGCGCACACCCTGCGCGGCCGTGCCGTAGCCCTGCTGGAAAAAGACAACAACTTCAAAGACGATGTCGACGGTAAAAAAGGCCTGATTTACGGCATTCTTGAAGCCGATGCGGGCGAAAATACCAAAATTACCTTCGGCCTTTCCCATCAGAAAAAACACGAAACATTAGATCCTTCCGGTCTTTTGCTGTCCAAAACAGGCCAAGACCTGCATCTGCCGCGCGATACTTTCCTTGCTGCCGGATGGAATAAAGGCAGATTCGACAAAACCAACGTATTCGGCGAAGTCGAGCACCAATTTAACGACAATTGGAAGCTGACCGGCAAACTGGCCTATACCCACAACAAAAGCCATCAGGAATTGGGCACGCTGGCCAGCCGCCAAAGCACCGACAGCGACTACCAAGCCCGTATCGGCATCCTCAGCAAATACTTCGGCAGCAGCAACCTGTATGACTTCAGCACCAACCTGACCGGCAAATTCCATACTCTCGGCCGCAGCCATGATGTGTTCGTAACCTATTCCTACTCCAAGGAAAAAGGCGATATGCGCAATATCGATGCCAAAAAAGACAGCACGTTGGTGTATGACTTGCGCACTTTCCGTCCGAGCGACATCGCCTATCCCGACTGGAACAACAAAAGCTGGGACGGCGTAAGCGACACCCTCTACGTTACCAATATGCTCTCGGCCGGCGTACGCTTCAATCCGTTGGAGCAACTGCACATTCTTGCAGGCGGCAGCTATGCCAAATTCAAGAGCCATTATGTGGAAAACGCCACCCGCGCCAACGGTTCGCTCTACAACGAAGACACGCTGACCGAGCAAAAACATTTCACCCCTTATCTCGGCATCACGTTCGACGTGACGCCCAACCAGAGCCTGTATGCCAGCTACACCAGCATCTTTAAACCCAGCTACGGCAAAAAAGACAAGCAGGGCAACCAGATCAAGCCCAAAACAGGCAACAACCTCGAAATCGGCTGGAAAGGCGCATGGTATGCCAACCGTCTGAATGCCTCCGTCGCCCTGTTCCAAATCGACGAGAAAAACCGCCCGCTGAACATCAGCAAAGCGCAGGCGCAGGCCGAAGACCCCAGCGCGACACGCGGCTATTCCATCCCCTTCGGCAAAGTCCGCAGCCACGGTTGGGAAGCCGAAATTTCCGGCAAACTGACCGACAACTGGCAACTGTTTGCAGGCTATACCTTTAACACCAGCAAATACAAAAAAACCGAATCCGCATCGCTGCCCGAAGGTTTGAATTTCAGCACCCACACGCCCAAACACATTTTCCGTCTCTACACCAGCTACAAACTGCCTGTAAACAGCGGCAAATGGCAGATTGCCGGCGGCTTGGAAAGCCAGAGCAAAACCCAAAGCTCGCGCGGCATTAAGCAAGGCGGCTACACCCTGTGGAACGCCAACCTGCAATACAGGCCGTCTGAAAACGCCACCGTCAGCCTGATCGGCAGCAACCTGACCAACAAACGCTACTATCAGAACCAGGCCAACCGCAACGTTCTGGCAGGCAACTACTTGGGCGAGCCGCGCAATATCACGCTCAAATTCAACTACAAGTTCTAAACCCGCAGCAAAAGGCCGTCTGAAACCCGTTTTCAGACGGCCTCAAACCTTTTCAGACGGCCTCAACGCCGCCGCAAACACAATCAAACATGAAAACCCTCCGCCGCTTCCTTGCCCTTGCCGCCCCCTTCTGGCTGCGGCAAAACCCCTGGTACAACTGGCTGCTCTTGGCCGCCGTGGTCGGCTTCTCGCTGGCCATCGTCCGCGTCGGCGTGCTGATTACCGACTGGAACAAAACCTTCTACGACGCCCTGGCCGCCTTCGACGGCCGCGTCATGCCCGCGCTGATACTCGAATACCTTGTTTACATCACCCTGGTTACCGCCTTTGTCGCCTGCGGCAACTGGCTGCGCAAAGTCCTGCTCTTCCGTTGGCGCGAACACCTCACCGGCCAATTCCAAACCGACTGGCTCGGCGGCCACAAACACTACCGCCTGCAACTTGCCGGCGAGCCCGATAACCCTGACCAGCGCATCGCCGAAGACATCGCCCTGCTGTCGGAAAAAAGCATCGATCTTTTCAAATACTTCATTATGAACGCCGCCAAACTCGGCGCCTTTATCGAAATCCTGTGGCAGCTCTCCGGCGTGCAAACCTTCGTGCTGTTCGGCCACAGCATCACCGTCAAAGGCTATCTCGTCTGGATGGCGCTCGCCTACTCCGCCGCCTGCACCCTGCTCACCCACCTGATCGGCCGCAAACTGCAACCCCTGAACATCGAGCGCCAGCACCGCGAAGCCGACTACCGCGCCACCCTGCTGCGCGTGCGCGACCATGCCGAACAAATCGCCCTCTACCACGGCGAAAACGCCGAACAAGGCCGTCTGAACGCCCGCTTTGCCGCCGTTAAAAACAACTGGCGCAGCCTGATACGGCGCGAGTTCTACCTTGAAAGCTTCTCCGCCGCCTACCTGCGCCTGTCGATGTTCATCCCCATCATCGCCACCCTGCCCATGTACCTCGCCCACAGCATGAGCTTCGGCGACATGATGAAAGCCCGCAGCGCCTTCTCCAACGTCCAAGACGGCTTCGGCTGGTTTATGGACTACTACAAACGCATCATCGAATGGGCGGCCGTTGTCGAGCGTCTCGCCCACTTTCAGGCTGCCCTTGACCAAGTCCCCGCCGACAGCAGGCAGCCTGAAACCCTTGCAGACGGCCTGAACAGCGTAGGTCGGATTCCCGAATCCGACACCGCGCCCAATGCAGGCGAAACGTCGGATACAAGTATCCGACCTACTCAGCTTTCAGACGGACTTTCGGGATGTGTGCCCGCAGACACGCACGCGCTTACAGAAACCGCCAATCCCGCCAGCCAATCCGTCCCCTCCCCCGCCCGCGGGGGAGGGTTAGGGTTGGGGAAAACCGCCGACACACCCGCAAACCCTGTTTCTGCCGAAACCACACCCCCACCCCAACCCTCCCCCGCGCAAGCGCAGGGGAGGGGGCAGGTTTCAGACGGCATCACCAGCAGCCTGAATACCCAAAAGCAGCCTGAAAACTCCAACAGCGCCCCGCCGCTGCTCGCCATCCGCGCCTTAAACCTGCACACCGCCGAAGGCCGTCCGCTGCTCTCCGGCCTCAATCTCCAAGCCGCCGCGTGCCAATGGCTGCTGCTCGACGGCCCCAGCGGCATCGGCAAAACCACCCTGATGCGCACCCTTGCCGGCCTGTGGCCCTACTATTGCGGCAGCTTCATGCTCGGCAGCCGCCGCAGCCTGTTTCTGCCACAACGCCCCTACCTGCCGCAGGACACGCTCTACAAACTTATCTGCTACCCCGACGCACCGCAAGATAGCAGCCGCGAAAGCACCGTTGCCGACGCGCTGGAAAAAGTCAGCTTAGGCCGTCTGAAAGAACATCTGCACCGCGACGACGCCTGGTACAAAACCCTCTCCGGCGGCGAACAGCAGCGCGTCAGCATCGCCCGCGCCCTAATCGCCCGCCCCGACATCCTGTTTCTCGACGAAGCCACCAACCAGCTCGATGACGCCTCCGCCACCGCCCTGCTGTCCGTACTCAAAACCGAGCTGCCCGACACTCTCGTTATCGGCATCAGCCACCAACCGCCGGTAAAAGCCCTGTTCGACCGCCGCGAAGACTTGGCCACGTTTGCGGAAAACTGAAAGCAGCCTGAAAGCCGTTTTGCGGCTTTCAGGCTGCTTGTGATTGTGATGCTTATACGGGCGGCCGTCTGAAAATTTTTTAGGCTGCTTTTGGGCGTTCAGGCTGCCTGTGAGGCCGTCTGAAACCTGCTCCCTCCCCGCTAGCGGGGGAGGGAACCGGATTCGTGGTGGGATTGGCGGTTGCAGCGGTTTTATCGGATTCGAGAATCCGACTTGCGTCGTTTAGGCCGTCTGAAAGCCCAAATCGGAATTTTCAGATGGCCTCCGCTTTTTATCCGCAAAGGCCGTCTGAAAATAAGCACCTTTCCTGTAACCTTCAAAAAAGCTTCCCTTTTGCGCGGAAATGACGCCGTTTGGGCGGATTTGAGGCTTTGCCAAGACAGGAGGCCGTCTGAAAATTTTTCAGGCTGCCTTTGGATTTTCAGGCCGCTTTGGAGGTTGTCTGAAACCCGCTCCCTCTCCTGCGCTCGCGCGGGGGAGGGTTGGGGTGGGGGTGTTGTTTCGGCAGAAACAGTGTTCGCGGACAGGTATGCGCTTTGTACCCGCCCCGGCCTTCCCCCGCAGGCGGAGGAAACGGATTGAAGGCCGTCTGAAAAAACACAGGCCGTCTGAAACCCCGAATCAGGGTTTTCAGACGGCCTGTTGCGTGTTGCCGGGCAGGTCAGACTACGGCGTTGAGATAGCTCAGGGCGATAAAGCGTTTTTCCGTATCGAGGCCGGTGATTTTCAGTCTGACGGTGGTGCGCGGCGGCAGTTCGAGCGGGATGCCGGTGGCACGGGTGACGAGGGGCAGGCCGTTGATGCGCACGAGGTCTTCTTTTAATACGACGGCTTCGAGTTCGGCGGCCTGCTGCTGTTGCAGCCGGACGAGGCTCCAATAGTGTTCCATCTCGCGCTGGAAGTCCTGATAGGCGGTGTAGGCGGTGTCGAAGTCGCGCAGTTCGGCGAAGAGGGCGGCGTCGTTGCCGGTGTAGCGCGGTGCGGCGGCGGGGTCGATGAGCGACAGGAGCTGTTTTTGGTTGACGTAGTCGGCGGCGCGGCGCAGGGGCGAGGTGAACCAGCCGTAGTGTTGCACGCCCATGCCGACGTGCGGCTCGGAGCGGGTGCTCATGCGCACTTTGCCCAAGGCGGGCTGGACGCGGAAGAGGCCGCCCAAATCGGCTTCGTCGAGCATCTGCGCCCAGGTGCTGTTGGCGAGTATCATCATTTCGCTCACCAGTGTGTCGATGGGCGAGTTGCGCTCGCGCACGGTTACGGCAACCCGGCCGTCGGCAAGGATGTCGATGCCGTAGTCGTATTGTGCGGGGCGGTCGGGCTCGTATTTGCCGCGCTGTTTCTGCAATTCGACGGCCAGGCGGTAGAACCAGGCCATGTCGTCGTGGTGCGGGAAGGCTTGGCCGCCTTCTGTGCCGGTGTTGCGGTTGAAATGCGGCTCTATGGTTTGGATACGCAGGTTGTCGGCGATGAAGACGCGCTCGGTTTTGCAGACGGGATTGGATACCCGGAAGTGTTCGTCTACGTCGAAATAGATGCTGACGGCGGGTTGGGTTTTGCCTTCGTCGAGGCTGAATGCGGCAATCCAGTTGTCGGGCAGCATGGTGATTTTGCCGCCGGGGAAGTAGGCGGTGCTCTGGCGCTTGAAGATGATGCGCTCGATTTCGCTGTCGGGCGCAACGGCGAGGGCGGGGACGGCGATGTGGATACCGATGCGGCGGCGGCCGTCGGGCAGGGTCTGCACGGAGAGGGCGTCGTCCACTTCGGTGGTGGATTCGTCGTCGACAGAGAAGGCGGCAACACCTTCGGCTGCCGGCAGTTCGGGCAGCGGCGGCAATTCGGCGGCGGGCGCCTGCGTGCCTTCGGGGAAGTGTTGCAGCTCGAAGCCGTCGAGCAGGTATTGCGGCAGGGAGGTGACGGCGCCGGTTTGGCGGGCAAGCTCGTAGGGGCTGAGTTTGAGGGCGTCGGCGGCTTTGGCGAAGGCTTTGTAGGTGAGCGCCTGTTTGTCGGGCGCGTGCAGGATGGTTTTCAGGTCGGCGGCGATTTCAGACGGCATTTCTTTGTTTTTCAGCCTCGCTATCCAGCCTTCCATCATTTCGTCCTGCTGTTTTTTGCGTTCGACGGCCGCCAGTGCCTGTTTCAGGGTTTCGGCGGGCGCGGCTTTGAACACGCCTTTGGCTCTTTTGTAGAAATACATCGGCGCGGCGTAGAGGGCGACGAGGGTGGCGGCCAGCTCGTGTTTGGTCGGGGCGTGGCCGAAATATTCGGCGGCAATGTCGGCGGCGGAAAATTCTTCTTCGCCGCAGGTTTCCCATAAAAGATCGGTGTCGATTTGCGCCGCTTCGGCCTGCGCGCGTTCGAGGAAGGCGGCGGCGTCGCCGTCGAACTCGGCGAACACGTTGGCGGCTTTGACTTTGGTGCGCTTGCCGTGCAGGGTGTCGGCCTGGTAGGTGGCGTCGTTTTTCTGCACGACGGCGGCCACTTTGAACTGGCCTGATTCTTCGTAAAAGATGTTCATGGGTTGTGTCTGCGGACGGAAAAGGGGCGGATTATATAGTGGAATGAATTTGCACGCCTACGCCCGATCTTGCGGCAAGCGGATGCGCGAAGGCCGTCTGAAAAGCGGGCGCGGCGGCAAACCCGGCTTTTCAGACGGCCTTTATCGGAGGGAATCAGTCGGCGAACTGTTTTTTCATGCGTTCGCGCCGCTCCTGCGCTTCGACGGACAGGGTGGCGGTGGGGCGGGCAAGCAGGCGTTTGAGGCCGATGGGTTCGCCCGTGTCCTGACAGTAGCCGTATTCGCCTTCGTCGATCAGGCGCAGCGAGGCTTGGATTTTGTTCAGGAGCTTGCGTTCGCGGTCGCGGGTGCGCAATTCGAGGGCGTATTCCTCTTCCTGCGTGGCGCGGTCGGCGGGATCGGGGGCGGTTTCGTGCTTTTTCAGTTCGGCGGCGGTGTCGCTTGCGTTGTCGATCAGTTCGTCCTGCTGTTTGACGAGCAGTTCGCGGAAAAACGCGAGCTGGTCTTCGTTCATATAGTCATCTTCCGGGCCGTTCCAGTTGATGATGTCTTGTTCGGTCAGTTTGGCCATTTTGCTTCTCGTGCTGATTGTTCTTCGGAAAGTGCCGTGTTTTCAGTGTGCTGCGGCACGTCGTGCTGAAAAAAAAAGCAACCCGTCGAAAACGGGTTGCGCATCATAGCATGAAACAAACGGCGCTCCGCCGTTTTTCGTTTCGCTTACATTTTTACGGAACAGGTTTGCAGCCGTTTTCAGATTTCAGACGGCCTCAAACTGCCGCGCCAGTTCGCGCGAACGTTCGACACAGGCTTCGACGCCTGCGGCAATGGATTCGGCGACATGGCGCTCTTTGAAGGTTTCGACGGCTTCGTGGGTGGTGCCGCCTTTGGAGGTGACGTTTTGCCGCAATAGCGAAAAATCTTCGCCCGTCTGCGCCGCCAGCGCCACTGCGCCCCGGAAGGTGGCAAGGCTGAGTTTTTTTGCGTCTTCGCGGCTGAAACCCTGCTGTTCGGCGGCGGTTTGCAGGGCTTCGAGCAGATAGAAGACATAGGCCGGGCCGCTGCCGCTGATGCCGGTGATGCGGTGCATGCCGTCTTCGCTCTCGAGCCATACGGTTTGGCCGACGCTGTTCATGATGCGTTCGGCGGTGTCCCTGTCTGCCTGCGGCAGGCCGTCTGAAAACAGGCCGGAGATGCCCATGCCGATTTTGGCCGGCGTGTTGGGCATCACGCGCACGATGCGCCGCGTGCCGCCGAGCCAGGCCGACAGGGTGTCGATGCCCAAGCCCGCAGCCACCGACAACACCAGCGCGCCGCCCGTGTTCACGCCCGCGCAGGCGGCCTGCATATCCTGAGGTTTGACAGCCAGCACCAAAACGTCGTCCGCGCCCAAGTCGGGCAGGCTCTCAGACACGCTTGCGCCGAGCTCTGCCGCCAAACGCTCGCGCGTCTCTTGGCTGCGGTCGGCAAGGTGGACGCGGTATCCGCCCTGTTTCACCAGCCCGCCGGCGATGGCGGAAGCCATATTGCCGCCGCCGAGAAAATAGATGTTCATGTTTTACTCCTTTATGGTTAAGCGTATCTGCTTAGGTGCCGTTGAGGCCGTCTGAAAAGGGTTTCAGACGGCCTGCGGATATTCCCGCCGCCCGAATATCGCGCTGCCGATGCGGACATGGGTTGCGCCGCAGGCAACGGCGGTTTCCATATCGCCCGACATCCCCATCGACAACACGTCCGCCGCCACGCCCGCCGCGTTCAAATCGGCCAGCAGCCCGCGCATGGTGTCAAACTGTTTTTTCAAAACCTCTTCGTCCGCGCCCGCCTCGGCCACACACATCAAGCCGCGCACTTTGATATTGGGCAGCTTGGCCACCTCAACAGCCAGCGCAACCGCCTCTTCGGGCGGCACGCCGTGTTTGGCCGCTTCGCCTGCAATATTCACTTCGATGCACACCTGCAAAGGCGGCATTTCAGACGGCCTCTGTCCGCTCAAACGGCGCGCGGTTTTCAGACGGCCTATGGTGTGCACCCAGTGGGCGCGCTCGGCCACCTGCCGCGTTTTGTTCGACTGCACGTCGCCGATAAGGTGCCAGACAATATCGGGCAAACCGGCCAGCTCTTCGGTTTTGCCAAACCATTCCTGTATGTAGTTTTCGCCGAAATCGCGCTGACCTGCGGCATACACTTCGCGGATGTCGGCGGCGGGAAAGGTTTTGGACACGGCCACCAGATGCACGCTTTCAGACGGCCTCTGCGCGCGCTGCGCCGCTTCGGCAAGCCGCCGCACGGTCTTTACATAGTTCTGTTGCAGGGTTGACATGATTAGATGGTTGATTTGGAAGTTTTTTTGA
Organism: Neisseria sp. 23W00296; assembly: GCF_044772855.1. Taxonomy (NCBI): domain Bacteria; kingdom Pseudomonadati; phylum Pseudomonadota; class Betaproteobacteria; order Neisseriales; family Neisseriaceae; genus Neisseria; species Neisseria sp. 23W00296. Next base: position 2,417,141 of record NZ_CP173024.1, read on the forward strand.
AATTTCCGCAGATTTGCATGGAATAAAGCGGCGTTCTTATTTAAAATGCAGCGTTATTTTTTGCAAGAAATTGTAACTGAAAAAGACAAAGGCCACATTATGCAGATTACCGACCTACTCGCGTTCGGCGTGAAAAACAAAGCATCCGACTTACACCTCTCCGCCGGCCTGCCGCCGATGATCCGCGTGCACGGCGACGTGCGCCGCATCAACCTGCCGGAAATGAATGCCGAGGAAGTCGGCCACATGATCACTTCCGTGATGAACGATTTGCAGCGCAAAAACTACCAGCAAAACCTGGAAACCGACTTTTCCTTCGAGCTGCCCAACGTCGCCCGCTTCCGTGTCAACGCGTTCAACACCAACCGCGGCCCGGCCGCCGTGTTCCGTACCATTCCCAGCAAAGTGCTGACACTGGAAGATTTAAAAGCGCCGCGCATTTTCCAAAAAATCTCGGAAAACCCGCGCGGCCTCGTGCTGGTAACCGGCCCGACCGGTTCGGGCAAATCCACCACGCTGGCGGCGATGATCAACTATATCAACGAAACCCACTCCTCGCACATCCTCACCATCGAAGACCCGATCGAGTTTGTGCACGAGAGCAAAAAATGTCTGATCAACCAGCGCGAGCTGCACGAACACACCCACAGCTTCGCCAACGCCCTACGCTCCGCCCTGCGTGAAGACCCGGACGTGATTCTTGTGGGCGAGATGCGCGACCCCGAAACCATCGGCCTCGCGCTCACCGCCGCCGAAACCGGCCACTTGGTATTCGGCACCCTGCACACCACCGGCGCGGCCAAAACCGTCGACCGTATCGTCGACGTATTCCCCGCAGGCGAAAAAGAAATGGTGCGCTCCATGCTGTCCGAATCGCTGCGCGCCGTGATTTCGCAAACCCTGCTCAAAACCCGCGACGGCCAGGGACGCGTCGCCGCGCACGAAATCCTGATTTCCACCGCCGCCGTGCGCAACCTGATCCGCGAAAACAAAATCGCCCAAATCGGCTCGGCGCTGCAAACCGGCCAGCAATACGGCATGCAGACGCTCGACCAGTCATTGCAGGCTCTGGTGCGCACCGGCGTCATTTCCCAAGAAACCGCCCGCGCCAAAGCGCAAAACGCCGACTTTATGTAAACGGATAACGGAGAAAAAACATGAGCGACATCCCGCAAAACCTCGACGGCCTGCTGAGCGAAATCGTGTCCGACTATTCGGGCAGCGACAACCCGCACATCGATCAGGAAAGCCCTGCCGCCATCGGCCAGCACCTGCATCCTATTCTGGCGCGCATGTGCGAAGAAGCCGAAAAACGCGGCGCATCCGATATTTTCATCAGCTCGGGCTTCCCGCCTTCGGTAAAAATCGACGGCAACCTCATTCCTGTGCCGCTGCCCGCGCTGACTGCGGCCGACACCGAAAAAATCGTCGCCTCCACCATGAACACCGCCCAGCGCGAGGAATACCTGCGCAACCACGAAATCAACTATTCCGTGCAATCCAAGGGCAACGTGCGCTACCGTGTCAATTCCTACCACGAACAAGGCCGCTGCGGCCTCGTCATGCGCCGCATCAACACCGAAATCCCCTCCGTGGAAGACCTCGCCCTGCCGCTCAAACTCAAAGAACTCGTCATGCAGAAACGCGGCCTGCTCATCCTGGCGGGTGCGACCGGCTCCGGTAAATCCACCTCCATGGCCGCCATGCTCGACCACCGCAACCGCAACCTGCCCGGCCACATCATCACCATCGAAGACCCCATCGAGTATCTGCACGTCCCCCGCCGCTCCATCATCACCCAGCGCGAAGTCGGCATCGACACATCCAGCTGGGAAGTGGCCGTACAAAGCGCCATGCGTCAGGCGCCCGACGTCGTCTGCGTCGGCGAGGTGCGCGGCATCGAAAGTATGGAATACGCCCTGCAACTGGCGCAAACCGGCCACCTCTGCATCTTCACCATCCACGCCACCACCGCCAACCAAACCATCGAGCGTATCATGAACCTGTACCCCGAAGAGCGGCACAAACAGGTGCTCATCGACTTGGCGATGAACCTCGTCGGCATCATCGGCCAACGTCTCGTCGTCAAAAAAGGCGGCAAAGGCCGCACCGCCATCGTCGATTTGATGATCAACACCCCCGCCGTGCAGGATTTGGTATTCAAAGGCGATTTGATGGGCATCAAAGAACTGATGACGCGCGGCCAAGGCGACGGCATGCAAACCTTCGACCAGCACTTGTTCGACCTCTATGTCGCCGGCACCATCGACTACGACGAAGCCATCCGCCAGGCCGACTCCGCCAACGACCTGCGCCTGCGCATCCAGCTCTACGAAGAAGGCAACAAGCCCGACCACATCTTCGACCGCGTCAGCGACCTCAACCTCATCTGACACGGATGCTTTTCAGACGGCCTGCCCCGCGCAGGCCGTCTTTTTTGTGTAAACAGAGGCCGTCTGAAAACCTGCTTTCAGACGGCCTCTTAACCGATACAGGCGGGAAAACAACAAACTCACCACCGTTAGTAACATTGTTACGCTTTTTTATCGGAAAAGGTTGCAAAAGGTTTGGAATATGCATATAAGCTCGGCCAGCCCGTTTGCTGTATCCGTGAAACACAGGCGGGAACAAATCCGAAAATCTGCGAAATCCGGCCGGAAAACGTCATATCGTGCCAAACCTCCGCAAACGGGGCGCAACAAGAAAAAAGGCCGTCTGAAAACCCTTTGGGCATGAGCCGAAAGAAATTTTCAAACGGAGGTGGGCAGGAAAAGTGCAATGGCACGAAATTTGCAGCAAAGTTTGGTTGCGATGCAGCCGCTGCCGCCGTGGCAAAACACGGCAGGTATTGGCGGCAGAAAAGTTTTAACAAAAAGGAAGTCAAAATGAACAAGATCTATCGTACCGTTTACAACGAAACGACCAACACTTGGGTGGCTGTGCAAGAAACAGCCAAGGCGCATGGCAAGTCCGGGCGCAGCAGCATGGTTGCTGCTGTGGTGGACGGCATTTCTCTGAATAAGAAAGTATTGACGATTTCTGCTTCTGTTGCAGCTGCCTTTATGTCGCAGACCGCAATGGCAGATAATGCTCGCATTGAGAATGGATCTGCTCAATGGACTATTGCTATTAGCCCAAGTAATAGTACTGCGGGGAATGGTGGTGCTAAAGCTACAGGTAAGACATCTATAGCTGCTGGTTGGAATGCTAAGGCCGATGGAGAGAACTCAATTGCGTTGGGGTACGGCGCATCCACAGAAACCAACTCGGCAACTTATCCTCGGATAGCATCTCAGCCTGATAAAACGATGAATAACATCGCGATTGGTAAGACAGCAAGATCAGGTGGTTTGCAGACAATTGCGTTTGGTGCTGAGTCTGTAGCTTCCAAAACACAGTCCATTGCTTTTGGTTATGATGCCCAGGCAACAGGCGATCAGTCTGTGGCACTGGGTGCGAATACCCGTTCGACCGGAGATTCTTCGGTTGCAATTGGTGGCGATGATTTGGATTCGGTTGCTTCCACAACACAGCGGGTGACTTCTCCATCCGCGAATAATGATGCGTATAATGATACGGCACTGGCAAAAAAATATCGGGAGTTAACGGGTCAGAACTTAGTTAATTTCACGCCTAATAATCGCTATATCGGCACATCTACCGGCCAAGCAGGGGTTGCCGTGGGTGTTTCTGCCAAGGCGGCAGATTTGGCAACGGCAGTAGGTACGAAATCCCATGCCACGGGTGATTATTCGGCTGCGCTCGGCGTAGGGGCAAATGCTACATTGGCCAATGCTGTTGCCTTGGGTGCAGGTAGTACAACTGCAACAAACGCTACTGATGTGTCATCAGCCACAATTGGTGCAATCACCTACGGTGGTGGGACTAGCCCGTTTGCTGGTAGCGGCAAAGTGGTTCCCGGTGACCAAGTTTCAGTTGGTGCGGCCGGTTTCGAACGCCAAATCAAACACGTTGCGCCAGGTGCTATTACTGCAGCTAGTACTGATGCCATTAACGGTAGTCAGTTGTTTCATGTAGCTAAAGGTTTGCAAGAGCAAATTACAGCTGCTGGCGGTAATGGCATTCACTTCTATCATGTAAATGGCGCAAATACTGACAATAACTACAATAATGATGGAGCAACAGGTAATAAAGCTTTGGCAGCGGGTATTAATGCTAAAGCGGCTGGCGCTAGCTCTGTTGCGGTTGGTAGCGCTGAAGTCGCAGCAAAATCTGTTGTTGGCCAGTCAAATTCCGAGGGTGCGGTTGCAATTGGTGATTCTGCTTATGCAGCAGGTCGTCAAGCAGTTACTCTTGGCGCTAGCCGTGCGGAAGAGGAGCAGGCGGTAGCCATCGGTTCTAATGCACGTTCTAGTGGTAAAGCCTCTATGGCTATTGGTGCTGCTGCAGTGGCTTCTCAAGAAAATAATATCTCTATTGGTTCCAGTGCCAATACTGCAGGTAATAATAGTGTAGCCATTGGTGCAAATAGTTCTACCGTTGTAGCGGCAGCTGGTTCGGTTGCATTAGGTCATACTTCTCAGGCTACTCGTGCCGCTATCGATGCGACTAAAGTTCAGGCTAATGCAGCACCTACCGTGGCTAACAATCAGGTTTATGCACTTGCGTCAGCTTCCAATGCTGACCAAAACAATATTACGGCAACAGTAAAAGGTGAGTTGGGTGCAGTATCAGTAGGTACACAGAATGCTACTCGTCAAATCATTAATGTGGCTGCTGGTACAGAAGATTCTGATGCGGTGAACGTTGCTCAATTGAAAGCTGTAGCGAATCAGATTACTGCCTCTTCTTCGTCTTCAGCTACGCACTACTACAGTGTTAAAGGTAGTGGATCTACAGATGGTAACTACAATAATGATGGTGCCACTGGTGATAAAGCACTGGCAGCTGGCGTGAATGCCTCTGCTAAGACAGATAATTCGATTGCAATTGGTACTAATGCTTCTGTTGATGTAGGCACAGCTACTGCTGACTCAGGTACAGTTACTGGTGTTGGCTCAGTGGCTGTGGGTGCGGATAGTGCTGCCAAAGGCACTAATGCTGCTGCATTCGGACAAAAATCAGAAGCTTTTGGTCAAAATTCTTTAGCTGCTGGTCAAGATTCCCATGCAACTGGTAAATCTTCTGTTGCTTTAGGGGATGGTGCCAGAGGCAGCCAAGATTCCGCAACAGCTGTGGGTGTATATACCAAGGCGACTGGCGCTGGCGCTACGGCAATTGGTAGCAGTGCTGAAGCCGAGACTTGGGGTGCAACGGCATTGGGTTTAGGTGCTAAAGCAATAACCAATAGCAGTACAACAGCAATTGGCCATGCAGCCAAAGCAACTGGTTCTTCTGCTACAGCTGTTGGTGCAGCGGCAGCGGCAGAAGGTAATAATTCGGTTGCTGTGGGTAATGATAGTAAGGCAGCTGGAGCCAGTTCTTTTGCTGCAGGGCATGGCGCTGAGGCTGGTGCTGTGAATAGTGTATCTATTGGTCTTAATGCAGGTAAGGGTGCGAGCAATAATATTCGCACTATTGCGATTGGCGATTCTGCAGCAATCAATAGCAATGGTAACAACAATGTTGCAGTAGGCACCCAAGCCATGAATGGCTATGTAGGTAATGCCAGTATTGGTATTGGTGAACAAGCTGGTTTGGAATCGAAGGGTCAGCATAATACCGTGATTGGTTGGACTGCTGCACGCCACTTGGATGGCGATGACAATATTGCCATTGGCACCCGTGCGAATGATGCTACTGCTGCAACTCCTCGGACAGTTGCTAAGACTGTAGCTTTAGGTTCGGACACCAAAGCAACCGTAAATGGTGCTGTTGCTGTGGGTAATAAGTCCGTTGCTTCTACCGCTGCTGGTGTGGAAGGAGCTGATCCGCTGAATGCAGTTACAGCTAAAAATAATGCTACTTGGACTTCTACTGAAGCAGCAGTATCTGTAGGCGATGTTGCAAATAATATTACTCGTCAGATTACGGGGGTAGCTGCAGGTAAGGAAGATACTGATGTAGTAAACGTTGCTCAGTTGAAAGCTGTGGCGAGTCAAATTACTACGCAAGCCGTATCCACTACTCCGTTGACCGTAGCCAACGATGGCAAAGTTACTCCGCCGGCCGCAGCCGACGCAGGCAAACTGGCCACAGCGGGCGACATTGCCAACGCCATCAACAACAGCGGCTTCCAAGCCACTGCCGGCGGCAGACTGGCTAGCGGTACTACGGCTACTGCCACTACCGTTAAACCCGGTCAAAAAGTTACCTTTGCTGCCGGTAACGGTTTGACTGTTAAACAGGATGTGGACGCTACCAACGGTGACCAGACTTACACTTACGCATTGGATGCCCAAACCGTAGTGCAGAATGCCCAAACTCCGGTGGTATACACCGATGCCAACGGCAACAAAGTGTACAAACACACGGATGGCAACTTCTACGATGCACCTAACGGCGCAGGTAACCAAGTAGCCACCGGCGACGTGATTGCCAGCATGCAGAATGCAGCAGGCAATACCACTGCACCGACCACATTGGCTAACGTGAAGGGCAATCTTGCCGATACGAGCAATGCCACCGGCAATCCGAACGGTAACGATCGTGCTACCTTGGCAGCAGGTAACAAAGGCAACAACGCCGCCACCGTCAACGACGTACTCAACGCAGGCTTCACCGTCCAAGGCAACGGCGTAGCGAAAGACTTCGTAACCCACGGCGACACCGTCAACTTCGCCAACGGCCAAGGCACAGTCGCCAAAGTCGAAAGCAAAGACGGCGTAACCAAAGTCAGCTTCGACACCCCGATGCAGTACGTCGACAACAGCGGCAAAGCCAGCACCGACCCGACCAACACCGTCAGCCTCGTCGGCAAAGACAGCGGCAAACCCGTACAGCTCAAAAACGTCGCCAAAGGCGTAGCCGACACCGACGCAGTGAACGTCAGCCAGCTCAAAGGCGCGGCATCGGCACTGGGCGGCGGCTCGTCCATCGACAAAGACGGCAACTTCACCGCACCGAGCTACACCCTTGTGGACGGCAAACCGTCTGACGGCAAAACCAAAGCCTACAACAACGTAGGCGACGCCCTGAGTGCCCTGAACACAGCGGCCACCAGCCCGCTGACCTTTGCGGGAGACAGCGGCACGAACGTCGAACGCAAACTGGGCAGCACCGTGAACGTCAAAGGCGGAGTAACCGACGCTTCCAAACTGAGCGACAACAACATCGGCGTAGTAGCCAACGGCACAGACGGGTTGAACGTCAAACTGGCCAAAGAGCTCAAAGGCCTGACCAGTGCCGAATTTGCCAACGCGGCGGGCGACGTAACCGCCATTGGCGGCAACGGCGTTACCATCACGCCGAAAGCTGCGGGCAAGAAACCGGTGAGCCTGACTTCAAACGGCCTCAACAACGGCGGCAACACCGTTACCGGCGTAGGTTCCGCACTGAACCTCTACCCTGCGACCGCGCCCAAAACAGCCGGACTGCTCGACCTCTCCAACCTGAGTGCCGACCAGAAAGCCAGCGCGGCCACCGCAGGCGATCTGGCCAACATGGGCTGGGTAGTCAGCTCCGACAAAACCACCGGCAACGAAAGCCAGGCATTCAGCGGCCAGGTTAAAAACGCAGGCGAAGTCGAATTTGTCGGCACCGGTGCGGCCAAAGTAACGGCCAAAACCGAAAACGGCAAACACACCGTAACCGTAGGCGTAGACAGCGCCAGCATTGCCGACAGCATTGCCCAGCCCGTCGTCTACACCAAAACCGACGGCAGCAAAGCCTACAAACGCGGCAACAAATTCTACGACGCGCAAACCGGCGGCAACGAAATCAAACCCGCCGACGTCATCGCCTCCATGAACAACGCCGCCGGCAGCACCACCGCCCCGATGACCCTCGCCAACGTCAAAGACAACCTCAAAGACGCAGCCAACGGCAAAGCGGTCAGCACACCGACAGACGGTGCCCGTTCCGACCTGACCAAAGACGGCAAAGGCAACAACGCCGCCACCGTCAACGACGTACTCAACGCAGGCTTCACCGTCCAAGGCAACGGCGTAGCGAAAGACTTCGTAACCCACGGCGACACCGTCAACTTCGCCAACGGCCAAGGCACAGTCGCCAAAGTCGAAAGCAAAGACGGCGTAACCAAAGTCAGCTTCGACACCCCGATGCAGTACGTCGACAACAGCGGCAAAGCCAGCACCGACCCGACCAACACCGTCAGCCTCGTCGGCAAAGACAGCGGCAAACCCGTACAGCTCAAAAACGTCGCCAAAGGCGTAGCCGACACCGACGCAGTGAACGTCAGCCAGCTCAAAGGCGCGGCATCGGCACTGGGCGGCGGCTCGTCCATCGACAAAGACGGCAACTTCACCGCACCGAGCTACACCCTTGTGGACGGCAAACCGTCTGACGGCAAAACCAAAGCCTACAACAACGTAGGCGACGCCCTGAGTGCCCTGAACACAGCGGCCACCAGCCCGCTGACCTTTGCGGGAGACAGCGGCACGAACGTCGAACGCAAACTGGGCAGCACCGTGAACGTCAAAGGCGGAGTAACCGACGCTTCCAAACTGAGCGACAACAACATCGGCGTAGTAGCCAACGGCACAGACGGGTTGAACGTCAAACTGGCCAAAGAGCTCAAAGGCCTGACCAGTGCCGAATTTGCCAACGCGGCGGGCGACGTAACCGCCATTGGCGGCAACGGCGTTACCATCACGCCGAAAGCTGCGGGCAAGAAACCGGTGAGCCTGACTTCAAACGGCCTCAACAACGGCGGCAACACCGTTACCGGCGTAGGTTCCGCACTGAACCTCTACCCTGCGACCGCGCCCAAAACAGCCGGACTGCTCGACCTCTCCAACCTGAGTGCCGACCAGAAAGCCAGCGCGGCCACCGCAGGCGATCTGGCCAACATGGGCTGGGTAGTCAGCTCCGACAAAACCACCGGCAACGAAAGCCAGGCATTCAGCGGCCAGGTTAAAAACGCAGGCGAAGTCGAATTTGTCGGCACCGGTGCGGCCAAAGTAACGGCCAAAACCGAAAACGGCAAACACACCGTAACCGTAGGCGTAGACAGCGCCAGCATTGCCGACAGCATTGCCCAGCCCGTCGTCTACACCAAAACCGACGGCAGCAAAGCCTACAAACGCGGCAACAAATTCTACGACGCGCAAACCGGCGGCAACGAAATCAAACCCGCCGACGTCATCGCCTCCATGAACAACGCCGCCGGCAGCACCACCGCCCCGATGACCCTCGCCAACGTCAAAGACAACCTCAAAGACGCAGCCAACGGCAAAGCGGTCAGCACACCGACAGACGGTGCCCGTTCCGACCTGACCAAAGACGGCAAAGGCAACAACGCCGCCACCGTCAACGACGTACTCAACGCAGGCTTCACCGTCCAAGGCAACGGCGTAGCGAAAGACTTCGTAACCCACGGCGACACCGTCAACTTCGCCAACGGCCAAGGCACAGTCGCCAAAGTCGAAAGCAAAGACGGCGTAACCAAAGTCAGCTTCGACACCCCGATGCAGTACGTCGACAACAGCGGCAAAGCCAGCACCGACCCGACCAACACCGTCAGCCTCGTCGGCAAAGACAGCGGCAAACCCGTACAGCTCAAAAACGTCGCCAAAGGCGTAGCCGACACCGACGCAGTGAACGTCAGCCAGCTCAAAGGCGCGGCATCGGCACTGGGCGGCGGCTCGTCCATCGACAAAGACGGCAACTTCACCGCACCGAGCTACACCCTTGTGGACGGCAAACCGTCTGACGGCAAAACCAAAGCCTACAACAACGTAGGCGACGCCCTGAGTGCCCTGAACACAGCGGCCACCAGCCCGCTGACCTTTGCGGGAGACAGCGGCACGAACGTCGAACGCAAACTGGGCAGCACCGTGAACGTCAAAGGCGGAGTAACCGACGCTTCCAAACTGAGCGACAACAACATCGGCGTAGTAGCCAACGGCACAGACGGGTTGAACGTCAAACTGGCCAAAGAGCTCAAAGGCCTGACCAGTGCCGAATTTGCCAACGCGGCGGGCGACGTAACCGCCATTGGCGGCAACGGCGTTACCATCACGCCGAAAGCTGCGGGCAAGAAACCGGTGAGCCTGACTTCAAACGGCCTCAACAACGGCGGCAACAGAATCACCAATGTTGCGCCGGGCACAGCCGATACCGATGCAGTCAACGTTTCCCAGTTGAACCAGGCGGCAGCGAAAGCGGCCAACAAAGTTGAAGCGGGCAGCAACATTGTCGTTACCCCGACTCAGAACAAAGACGGCAGCACCACTTACAAAGTGGCCACCGCCAACGATCTGAAAGCCAATAGCTTCACTGCGGGCGGCGTATCGCTTTCTGCCAAAGGCATCAACGCCGGCAACAAAGCCATCACCAACGTTGCCGCCGGTGTGAACAACACCGATGCAGCCAACGTCGGCCAGGTGAAAGCGGCGAAAACCGAAGTCAAAGCCGGCACCAATATTGCCAGCGTTGTGGAAACCAAAGGCAGCAACGGCCAAAGCATTTACACCGTGAATGCCGACGGCGCGAGCGTTTCGGCCGGCTCTACCGCCCTCACCGTTACCAAAGGCAAGAAAAACGCCAACAACGTAACCGACTACGCCGTGGATCTGTCGGCCAAAACCAAAGCCGACATCGCCAAAGGTGCGGTCGCGAAAGACGCGCTGGACACCAAAGGCCTGACCTTCACCGGCGACACCGGCACAACCGGCGTGAAAAAACTGGGCAGCCAGGTAGCCGTAACCGGCGACAGCAACATCACCACCAAAGCCGACGCTTCGGGTGTGAATGTCGCCCTCAAACGCGATCTGAACGTGGACAGCGTTACCGCCGGCAACACCACCGTGAACAACGGCGGCGTTACCATCAAATCGCCGACCACCGGTAATCCGAACAACACCGTGAACCTGACCGCAAACGGTCTGAGCAATGGCGGCAAGCAGATTACCAATGTTGCCAGCGGTTTGAACGGCAGAACCGTCGCCCAGATCAAAGCCGAAGGCAGCAAGGCGGCCGAATGGAACAATGCGGCGACCGTTGGCGACCTGACCCAGGTTGAAAACAACGTAACCAATATTTCCAACAATTACAGCAAAACCCTCGGCGGCGACAACAACCAGTATGTCGACAACACCGGCAAGCTGACCCCCGCCGGCAAAGTTGCCCTGAAAACCTACAACGTTTCCGGACAAAAAGAGTACGTCAACAACTCGGTTATTTCCGCCATCAAAAACATGAACGAACAAGGCATCAAGTTCTTCCATGTGAATGACGGACAGACGCAGATTGACCAGGCCACCAACACCGAGGATTCCAGCGCGGCCGGCAAATACGCCGTTGCTATCGGCTACCAGGCCAAAGGCAACGGTGTGGATGCCGTAGCGATGGGCAGCCAGTCTGTGGCTTCCGGCCAGAACGGCATCGCCATCGGCAAAGGCGCGCAGGCGACCGGCGCGAATTCCATCTCCATCGGTACGGGCAACAAAGTATCGGGAGCGAATTCCGGCGCATTCGGCGACCCGAGCATCATCAACGGAGCCAACAGCTACAGCGTCGGTAACAACAACACCGTCGCCACAGACAACACCTTTGTCTTGGGCAACAACGTTACCGCCACCAAAGCCAACTCCGCGTTCTTGGGCAACAATTCGGGCAGTTTCTCGCAAACCGGCGCAACCACCGACGCAACCACCGGCGTACACAAAGCCGTATCCGGCAGCAGCAACTACACCTACCTGGGTGCGAACGACGCCAATGTTGCGGGCGTGAGCGACACAGTCGGCATCGTCAGCGTCGGCAACGCAAGCGAAACCCGCCAGATTCAGGGCGTGGCCGCAGGCGTGATTTCCGCCACCAGCACCGACGCCATCAACGGCAGCCAGCTCTATTACACCAACCAGGCCATCAACCAAAACATCAACAACCAAGTGGTCAACATGGGCAACCAGTTGAACCAGAAAATTGACGATGTGGCGGCCGACTCCAAAGCCGGAACAGCTGCGGCGATGGCGGTGGCCGGCCTGCCCCAGGCTTATCTGCCCGGCAAGAGCATGATGGCCGTCGGCGGCAGCGTGTATCGCGGCGAAAGCGGTTACGCCATCGGCTATTCCAGCATTTCCGACGGCGGAAACTGGATCATCAAAGGCACCGTAACCGGCAACTCGCGCGGCCATGTCGGCGGCACCGCTGCCGTAGGCTACCAGTGGTAATGTCGTAAACGTTTTCAGACGGCCTCTTTTATAATAGAGGCCGTCTGAAAACCAAACTTAAAGGATTTGAAACATGAAAAACACACAATTTCTGAAAACGGGCGCGGCACTGGCCGCCGCCTGCCTCCTGGCCGCCTGCGCCACCAAAAGCAAAATCACCGCCGAGGGCACGACCGACAACCCCGTGTTCCCCAAACCCTATTCCCTCACCTTCAACAAAGACCGGGGCACTTTCCCCACCTATGACGAGCTGGACAAAATGCGCCCCGGCCTGACCAAAGACGACATCTACAAAATCCTCGGCCGCCCGCACTACGACGAAGGCATGTACGGCGTGCGCGAATGGGATTACCTGTTCCACTTCTACACTCCGGGCGTGCCGGCCGATCCCGACAACACTTCCGGCGTGGACGGCATCACCACCTGCCAGTACAAAGTGATTTTCGACAAACACAAATTCGCCCGCAGCTTCCACTGGAATCCCGTATTCCCGCAAGGCGCGGTCTGCCCGCCGCCGCAGCCCGAGCCGCCCAAAGCCGAGCCGCAGGTCATCATCCGCGAAGTAGTGGCCGCTCCGGCCAAGAAAATCCGCCAATAAACGGGTTGTATGCTGAAAACCTTATGGTTTGTGATGCTGCTGGGAGGAAGCGTTGCCGCTTCCGCTTCTGGCAGCATTGATGCTTTCAAGCAGAGCCGCAAAGTCGTGGTCGATACCGCCAAAGCCGAATTGTGCTTTGCCGACAACGGCCAATGCCATCCCGTTCTGGTCGGCAAAACCACGCCGAAAGGCGTGTTCGACATGAAAATCTACAAAACCGACAAGCGCGGCTACGGCGGCGACATCATCGGTTTCAAGCAGGAAAAGGATTTTCTGTTCGCCCTGCACCGCGTTTGGACGCTCAAACCGTCCGAACGCCGCTTGGAGCGCATCCAATCGCCTGTGGCTGCCGACCGCATCATGACCAACGGCTGCATCAACGTCAGCGACGAGGTATACGAAAAACTGAAACAGTATTTCGTGCTGGAAGTCATCTGACAGATTCCGAATAACGGGGCGCAAGCCCCGTTTTCTTTTGCTCCAAATCATCAAACCACAGGATAAACGCCGCAGAACGCCTCCGAACGGTTTAAGCGCATGGCGTGAAAAGCTATAATCACGCCCTGCCGCCGCCTGTTCTGCCTGCCCCGTTTCCCGCGCCTGTACGGCAATAGGCCGTCTGAAAGCGCAGCTTCGGCAGAACCGATTTCCCGATTCAAAAACGGATACGGCAAACCCAAGCGCTTCGGCAGCGCAACACACGGGCGCAACGCCCGATTGTCCAAACCATTTTTACGGAAGGAAAATCCATGTCGCAAACGCAACAACCCGCCGTTCCCTCTTGGGAATGGATGATGCGCCGCCCCGTGCGCATCCTCGGTCTCGGCTTCGGCACCGGCCTGGCCGGCAAAGCCCCCGGCACCTTCGGCACGCTGCCCGCCGTTTTCGTCTCCGGCCTGCTCTTGGGAATGGGCATGAGCCGCACCGCCCTGCTGGTTTTGGCGCTGATTCTGTTTGCTGTCGGCGTGCGCATCTGCGATACCGTCAGCCGCGAATTGGGGCAGACCGACCACCGCGCCATCGTTTGGGACGAATTTGCCGCCATGATGCTGGTGCTTGCCTGCGTGCCGCAGGGCTTCGGCTGGTGGCTGCTGGCCTTTATTCTGTTCCGCGTTTTCGACATCGCCAAACCGCAGCCCGTCAAATGGGCCGACAGCCGCGTCAAAGGCGGCTTGGGCGTGATGCTCGACGACACCGTCGCCGCCGTCTGCACCATCGTGCTGATACAGATTCTGCATTGGCTGTTTGCCTGACTCAAAAATAAGAAGAGGCTGTCTGAAAAAAGTTTCAGACGGCCTCTTCTTATTTCCGCAGCCTTTGTGCCGGTTTGGCGGAGTAGGGCGTTCAGACGGCCTTTTGCCAAACTGCTCTTTCAGACGGCCTTATCGGTGCAGAAAAACGAATACAGCAGCTCGATGGTGGCGGCGACGCGCGGGTCGGCAATCGAATAGAGCCGCTCGCGGTGTTTGGTTTCGCAGGCCACCAGCCCGGCTTCGCGCAGCAGGGCGAGTTGGGCGGACATGGCGGCCTGCGGCAGGCCGACGGCTTCGGCCAACTCGGTGACGTTGCGCGGGGCATCGTGCAGGCTGCACAACACGGCCAGACGGTTGGGGTTGGCCAGCAGTTTTAAAAAGGCGGCGGCTTCTTCGTAGGGGGGATTTTCTGTGTTCATGTTTGGCGCGGTTTGTGTGTTTTTATAGTGAGCCAAAATAAAAAATCTACGGCGTTGCTGCGCCTCGACGTACTATCTGTACTGTCTTCGGCTTGCTGCCTTGTATCTTTTTTATTTTGACTCACTATAAAATCAAAATGTTTTCAGACGGCCTTTGCGCTTGGCTGAAAGGCCGTCTGAACGGGTTGGCAAACAGATTGTACCAGCTTTGCTTCAAAGCCGATTCCACGGCATCCGCGCCAGGATTTTGGCCATGCCGCAAAACCCGGTCAGCCCCGCCGTGAGCAGCCCCGCACCGACAAAGGCAGAGAGCCAATACAGCGTGGGCAAGAGAAACGCGCCGCCGATGACGCCGAGCAACACCAGCGAGCCTGCGCCGATTTGTACCTGCCGCATGATGTCGGGCGGCGCGCTGCGGTCGGCCACGGTTTGCAGGCCGGCTTTTTTCCATGCCTGCAAACCGCCGTCCAGAATATAGGCCATGCGCCCGTTTGCCGCTGCGGCCAGCGTTGCCGCCGCCTGCGCGGTACGCATGCCCGACAGGCAGTAAAACACCAGCGTATCGGCGTTTGCGGCGGCATCGGGTTTTGCGGCCAATTCGGCTGAAGGAATGCAGACGGCCTCGGCGATGTGTTCGCGCCGGTATTCGGCCGCGCTGCGGATATCGACAAACAAGACTTTGCCGCCCAGTTTGCCCGCTTCGTTTGCGCCGATACGCGGCAGATTCGCCGTGCTCATTTTTTATCCGCCGGACAAGTGTTGATGCCGAGCAGGCTGTATAAAAGGCAGTTCGACATCAGCCCCGTGGCCAGCGGCACGATGCCTATCCAGCCCCACCGGCCGATTGTGCCTGTGGCGGCGGCGGCGATTAAGGCCAAACCCAATGCGATGCGGATAATGCGGTCAAGCGTGCCGACGTTTTTTTTCATGGTTTCATCTCCTGAGTTGCAGATATAAAAAATTTTATATATTAAGCGAATCATAGTTGAGCGCAATCCGCGCTGTCAAGGCCGCCGAATGCGGTTGATATACGCTATAATCCGTTCATTTCTAAAAAGGATTATCTATGGAAGCCGTCGTTTACTTGGAAGACAAAGAATACATCGCCCTGTGCGACCTGTTGAAACTCGCCGGATTGGCCGAAAGCGGCGGGCAGGCGAAAATGCTGATTGCGGCGGGAAACGTGTTGCGTAACGGCGAAGTGGAAACACGCAAAACGGCGAAAATACACGGCGGCGAAGTGATTGAGTTTGACGGCGCAAGATTGGAGATTGCCAATGGCTGCGACCCCGAAGCCTGATATGAGGCCGTCTGAAAATCTGCTGCCCGAACCCGTGCGCCCCGAAGACTGGGAATGCTGCGGCAGCGAATGCGGCGATGCCTGCACTTTTGAAATCTACCGCCGCGAAAAAGCGGCCTACGACGCACAGAAAAAACAGTTGGAAAATCAAAATAATGAGGCCGTCTGAAAGTACATTATGATAGATTTGCACTGCCATTCCACCGTTTCAGACGGCCGCTTAAGCCCCGCCGAAGTCGTGCGCCTCGCGTATCAAAACGGCTGCACCCTGCTCGCGCTCACCGACCACGACCACACCGGCGGCCTCGCCGAAGCCCGCGCCGAAGCCGCCGCGCTCGGTTTGCGCTTTGTCAGCGGCGTGGAAATCTCGGTAACGTGGCACGGCAACACCGTCCACATCGTCGGCCTTGATTTTGACGAGAACAACACCGCGCTGCAAAACCTGCTTGCCGCCGTGCGCCAAGGCCGTCTGAAACGCCTCGAAGCCATCGCCGCCAAGCTGGAGAAAAAAGGCATCGTCGGCGCATACGAAGGCGCGCTCGCGCTGGCCGCCAACCCCGAAATGGTCAGCCGCACCCACATCGCCGACTTCCTTATCCAACAAGGCCATGTCCGCAACAAACAGCAGGCGTTCACCAAATATCTGGGCGAGGGAAAATCCTGCGCCGTGCCGCACCAATGGGCAGAGCTGGCCGACTGCGTGGCCGCCGTCAACGGCGCGGGCGGCCTCGCCGTGGTTGCCCACCCCATGCGCTACGGCTTTTCCGCCACCGCCAAACGCCGCCTGTTTGAAGAATTCAAAGCCTTGGGCGGCGCGGGTATCGAAGTGCACAGCGGCAGCTGCAGCAAAAACGACAGCCTCAACTACGCCCTGCTCGCCGAACGCTACGGCCTGCTCGCCAGCGCAGGCAGCGATTTCCACCGCTTGGGCGACTTCTCCGGCGGCATCCTCGGCGCGTGTCCCGAGTTGCCGAAAGGCTGCCGGCCGGTATGGGAACACTTTAAGGCCGTCTGAAAACGCGTTCCCGCTCCGTTGCCGCGCCGTGTTCAGGCCGTCTGAAAGCAAGGATTTCACGAAGTTAAAACCGTACGGGCGCGTTTCAGACGGCCTCAATGTCCCAGCGAAGGAAGCGCCGGAAACGGATGCCGTTATATTGAGCTCGTGTGACGAATCCGCGCAGGCAAAGTCCGCTCCCGCCTGCACGCAAACGGCGTTTACAAGCCTCCGTAACTTTTCCCGCACCGGAACAAAAAGGTCGTCTGAAACGCGTTTTCTGTGCCAACTTCATTGGAGATCCGCTTTCAGACGGCCTTTGGCGCGCGGCTGCGCCTGTCCTCCTCCTGCGCTATAATCCGCCCCCTCACAGTCTGCGAAAAAACCAAGAAAAGAGGCCGCGATGTTCACCCCCAACCCCGACGAAATCGTTATCTACGGCACAACCTGCAAAGGCAAAGTCTTCCGTCCGAGCGATTGGGCGGAACGCCTGTGCGGCATCCTGTCGTCGTTCGACAAGGGCAACCGCCTGTCCTACCACGAATGGGTGCGGCCGCTTCTGGTCGGCAAAGTGCGCAGCGTCGCCGTGGGTACGAGGTTGGAAACCATCAATCCGCCGATGTTCCGCTTCCTGATGGACTTTGCCGCCGACAACGATTTGCAGGTGCTCGATGCAGACGGCCTCGCCGCCCTGACGCGCGAACAGCCGCCCGCCGCAGCGCCCGTGTCGGAACAAAGCGCCCCCGCGCCGCAGCCCGCCCCCGTAACAGAGGCGGAACACAGCCTGATCGTGCGCGAAATTGCAGCGGGCGACACCAAGCTGGCCTTCCCCGCGTTAAGCGTATTGCGCCCCGAGCTGACCGATGCCAACCGCTTCGCCGAGCAGGTGGACAACGGCCAGCGCCCCGAAGGCTACCGCTTGTTCGGCGTGTTTGAAGCGGGCAAAAACAACGCCGTCGCCGTATGCGGCCTGCGCACCGCCACCAGCCTCTCGGCGGGCAGGCATATTCTGATTGATGATTTGGTTACCGTGCCGCAGATGCGCGGGCGCGGCTGCTGCCGCCTGCTGCTGCAAGCCGTGGCCGCGTTCGCGCGGGCCGAAAACATTGCACAAATCCACGCCGCTGCCGATGCGGGTCTCGAACGCGCCGAAGCGCACCGCCTCTATTTCCGCCACGGCTTTGCCATCGGCGCCTACCGCTTCGTCTGCCAAACCGATTCCTTCCGCCCTTGAGCCGCCGCAGTTTGAAGGCCGTCTGAAACCCCGCTTTCAGACGGCCTTTGCCGTTTCGCGCTATAATCGCCGCCTCATTATTTATTGATTGATAAACGGCAAAACCGCTATGGCAGTAATCATCCACACCCCCGAAGAAATCGAAAAAATGCGCGAACTCGGCCGCCTGGCCGCCGAAGCGCTCGACTACATCGGCCAATTCGTCAAACCCGGCGTCACCACCAACGAAATCGACAAACTCATCTACGACTACCACGTCAACGTACAGGGCGGCTATCCCGCGCCGCTGAACTACGGCAACCCGCCGTATCCCAAATCCTGCTGCACATCCGTCAACAACGTTATCTGCCACGGCATCCCCAACGACAAACCGCTGAAAAACGGCGACATCGTCAATATCGACGTCACCATCAAAAAAGACGGCTTCCACGGCGATTCCAGCCGCATGTACGCCGTCGGCACGATTTCCCCCGTCGCCCGCCGACTGATCGACGTGACGCACGAAGCCATGATGGCGGGCATCGCCGAAGTCAAACCCGGTGCCACGCTCGGCGACGTCGGCCATGCCTGCCAGCAGGTGGCCGAAAACGCGGGCTATTCCGTGGTGCAGGAATTCTGCGGCCACGGCATCGGCCGCGAATTCCACTGCGAACCGCAGGTGCTGCACTACGGCCGCAAAGGACATGGGCTGGTGTTGAAACCCGGCATGATTTTCACCGTCGAACCGATGATCAACCAAGGCAAACGCCATCTGAAAATCCTGGCCGACGGCTGGACAGTGGTCACCAAAGACCGCTCGCTCTCCGCCCAGTGGGAACACGAGGTGCTGGTGACCGAAACAGGATACGAAATCCTCACCGTCAGCCCCGCAAGCGGCAAGCCGTAAGCCGCAGAGAAAACAAAACGTTAAGCAGTGTAAAAAAACAGAGCGCCGTGGTGGTATAGTCACACGGCGTTATTGTTTTTAAATTATACTGATTTGCGCCGTTTGTTCTAAAAAATAACCTTTTATTTTCGGCTCGGTTACTTTATACTACACACAAGATTCGGTTTGGTTCGGATAAGGTTTGTTTGTAATGATTAATTTCGGTATGGATAAGTATCGGAATTAAATGTTTTGGTTGGCATAGTCAGATAGATTTTAAATTTTGATTAAGTTGTTGAAAACAGGGTTTAAATCCGAATATCCCGTCTCTATAATTCCCACACGTGAAAATGGGTAGGAAACCGTCCCTCAGAGTCGGATTTCCGCACCGCATTAAGAAAAAAGTCTGTTATTTGTTAAGGAAGTTAAGAATGTCTACATTTCCCCAACTGTCAAACATCCGTGACATACGGAAAAAGCTCGGCCTGAATCAAAGCGAATTCTGGAGCAAAATCGGTGTTACCCAATCCGGCGGTTCCCGCTACGAATCCGGCCGTAATATGCCCAAGCCCGTGCGCGAGCTGCTGCGCCTGGTACACATCGAGCGCGTCGATTTGGAAAAAGTAAACGGTCGCGACTACCATCTGCTCAAACTGCTTAAAGAACAGGAAGCCGAAACCTACCACCGCCTGCTCAAACAACTCGAAAAAACAGAAAATCCCTGAAACAGCGATGTATCCACTTCCCAAACCCATATCCCCAAGCGCCGCGCCGCTTGGGGATTGCTTTTTTCAGACGGCCTTTGCGCTATAATCCGCTGTTTTCAAATCAATACAGAAACCTCCCCATGCTCGACAAATACTCCCCCTCTGACATCGAAAGCAAACACTACCAAAACTGGGAAAGCAAAGGCTATTTCGCCCCCGATATGGATTTGGCGAAACCCTCGTTTGCCATCCAGCTTCCGCCGCCCAACGTAACCGGCACGCTGCACATGGGACACGCGTTCAACCAGACGATTATGGACGGCCTCACGCGCTATTACCGCATGAAAGGCTGCAACACCGCCTGGATTCCGGGCACCGACCACGCGGGCATCGCCACGCAAATCGTGGTTGAGCGCCAGCTTGCCGCGCAAAACGTGTCCCGTCATGACTTGGGGCGCGAAAAATTCTTGGAAAAAGTGTGGGAATGGAAAGAAGTTTCCGGCGGCACGATTACCCAACAAATGCGCCGCGTGGGCTGCTCTGCCGACTGGACGCGCGAGTATTTCACGATGGACGACGTGCGCGCCGAAACCGTGACCGAAGTGTTCGTACGCCTGTATGAACAGGGCTTGATTTATCGCGGCAAACGCTTGGTAAACTGGGATCCGGTTTTGGGTACGGCGGTATCGGATTTGGAAGTGGAAAGCGTGGAAGAACAAGGCTCTATGTGGCACATCCGCTATCCGCTGGCGGACAATCCCGCCGAAGCCGTTATCGTGGCGACCACCCGTCCCGAAACGCTGCTGGGCGACGTTGCCGTTGCCGTCAATCCTGAAGACGAACGTTATACCCATTTGATTGGCAAGGAATTAATTCTGCCGCTGACCGGCCGCACCATCCCCGTGATTGCCGACGAATACGTCGAAAAAGACTTCGGTACCGGCTGCGTAAAAATCACGCCTGCGCACGACTTCAACGACTACGAAGTCGGCAAACGCCACGACACGCGCCTGATTAACGTGTTCGATTTGGAAGCCAAAGTGCTGGCAAACGCCGAAGTGTTCAACTTCAAAGGCGAAGCGCAACAAGGCTTTGCCCTGCCTGAAAAATATGCAGGCTTGGACCGATTTGCCGCGCGTAAACAAATGGTCGCCGATTTGCAGGAACAAGGCTTGCTGGTCGAAATCAAAGCGCACACGCTGATGACGCCGAAAGGCGACCGCACAGGTTCGGTGATTGAACCGATGCTGACCAGCCAATGGTTTGTCTCTATGAAGGGTAAACCAAACCAATTGGATAAGGTTAGCATGGATCGTATTAACCAAATGCATGAAAATGGTAGTGGTCAAATAACTTTCCGCAGTCAGCCACTATTTCCTGAGCCTGACAGCGAATTCAAAGGCTTGAGTCTCGCCGAAAAAGCCAAAAAAGCCGTCGACAGCGGCGCGGTACGCTTTATCCCTGAAAACTGGGTCAACACCTACAACCAATGGATGAACAACATCCAAGACTGGTGTATCTCGCGCCAACTGTGGTGGGGGCATCAAATCCCTGCGTGGTACGACAACGAAGGCAATGTTTACGTTGCCCGCAATCAGGAAGAAGCCGAAAAACAAGCCGGCAAAACAGGCTTGACCCGCGAAGAAGACGTATTGGACACATGGTTCTCCTCCGCGCTCGTGCCGTTTTCCACGCTCGGCTGGCCGTCTGAAACCGACGAACTCAAAGCCTTCCTGCCGTCCAACGTTTTGGTCACCGGCTACGAAATCATCTTCTTCTGGGTGGCGCGCATGATTATGATGACCACCCACTTCACCGGCAAAGTACCGTTTAAAGACGTGTACATCCACGGCATCGTGCGCGACCACGAAGGCAAAAAAATGTCCAAATCCGAAGGCAACGTCATCGACCCCGTCGATTTGATTGACGGCATCGACTTGGACAAGCTGCTGGTGAAACGCACCACCGGCCTGCGCAAACCTGAAACCGCGCCGAAAGTGGAAGAAGCAACCAAAAAACTCTTCCCCGAAGGCATTCCAAGCATGGGCGCGGACGCATTACGCTTCACCATGGCGAGCTACGCCAGCCTCGGCCGCAGCGTCAACTTCGACTTCAAACGTGCCGAAGGCTACCGCAACTTCTGCAACAAAATCTGGAACGCCACCAATTTTGTGCTGATGAACACCGAAAACCAAGACTGCGGCCAAGACGAAACCCAGCCGCTGGCCTACACCTTCGCCGACCAATGGATTATCGGCCGCCTGCAACAAACCGAAGCCGCCGCTGCCGAAGCATTTGAAACCTACCGCTTCGACTTGGCCGCGCAAACGCTGTACGAATTCGTGTGGAACGACTATTGCGACTGGTATATCGAATTGGCCAAAGTGCAAATCCAAACCGGCTGCCCCACCACCCAGCGCACCACGCGCCGCACCCTCGTGCGCGTACTCGAAGCCATCCTGCGCCTCTTGCACCCCATCATGCCCTTTATCACCGAAGAGCTGTGGCAAACCGTCGCCCCGCTGGCAAACGCCAAACACAGCGACAGCATCATGCTCGCCGCCTACCCCGTTGCCGACCAAGAAAAAATCGTCCCCGCCGCCTTCGACAAAATGGGCAGCCTGAAAGAGCTGGTGGAAGAAGTGCGCAAACTGCGCGGCGAAATGGGCATCGCCCCCAATGTCAAAGCCCCGCTGTTTGTCGAAGGCGGCAGCGAACTGGCCGACCTGCTCAAATACCTGCCCGCCCTCGCCCGCCTCACCGAAGCCAAGCTGGTGGACAAACTGCCCGAAGCCGAAGACGCCCCCGTCGCCGTGTGCAACGGCGCACGCCTGATGCTCAAAGTAGAAATCGACAAAGCCGCCGAAACCGCCCGTTTGAGCAAAGAAGCCGAAAAGCTGCAAAAAGCCTTGGACAAACTCAACGCCAAACTCGCCAAACCCGGCTACACCGACAAAGCCCCCGCGCATCTGGTGGAGAAGGATAAGGCGGATTTGGCGGAGCTGACGGATAAGATGGCGAAGGTTGAAGGGCAGTTGGCGAAGTTGAAAGGGTAGTATTGTTGGGTTGTGAGAAAGGCAGCCTGAAAATGATGGAGTGGTTTTCAGGCTGCTTTATCACATCAAAAATATTTGATCCAATGGGGTTGAAATAATTTCAATTACCATTATTTTGAATTTTGCCATTATTGGCTAACTTAACTTTCTTATTCATGAGGATTTAATATTATGATTACCGAGACAAATCCAGAAATTTTTGCAAAAAATTTTCTTGAAGAAAAAGGTTCTGGGCGTTATACATTAGATGATTTAGTAGACGCTTATTATGAGGGAATAAACACCTCAACAGCAGAGAAAGAAGCAGCTAAAGCTGGATTCAGAAAAGTTATAAAAGATGGAGTTATACGTGCAGATGACAAAGGTTATCTACATCTTCAATAACAAATTTTCAGCAAGCGTAGGTTGGGTCAAGACCCAACAAAACCATTAAACCATCTGTTTTGCGTTGGGTTTACAACCCAAGCTACCCAAAGTTCGTCTGAACCCCACCTTTCAGACGGTCTCTCCATTTTCAGGCTGCCTTCCCCAAGGCAGCCTGAAACCTTTCCCCTATACCAAGCCCCCATCGCACTCAAACGCCTTTACAATACCGCCAAACATTGAGCACCAACCAAGCAGCCTGAAAACCTTTTCAGGCTGCCGCAAACGGAATTCCTATGGACAACCTAATCATCTACAACACCGACGACGGCCAAAGCCATGTTTCCCTGCTGGTGTCCGACGGCGAAGCCTGGCTGACGCAAAACCAGCTCGCCGAACTTTTTGCCACCTCGGTGCAAAATATATCTGAACACATCAATAATATATTGTCAGACAATGAGTTAGATGGAAATTCAGTTATCAAGTATTTCCTGATAACTGCCCAAGACGGCAAGCAGTATCAGGTCAAGCATTACGCGCTGGATATGATTCTGGCAGTCGGTTTCCGCGTCCGCAGCCCGCGCGGGGTGCAGTTCCGCCGTTGGGCGAATACGCAGCTTCGCACCTATTTGGACAAAGGTTTTTTGCTGGACAAAGAACGGCTGAAAAATCCGCAGGGGCGTTTGGACTATTTTGACGAACTGCTGGCGGAAATCCGCGAAATCCGTGCCAGCGAAGCACGGTTTTATCAGAAAGTGCGCGATTTGTTCGCCCTATCCAGCGACTACGACAAAACCGATAAGGCGGCGCAGATGTTTTTTGCCGAAACGCAAAACAAGCTGATTTTCGCCGTTACCCGCCAAACGGCGGCCGAACTGGTCTGCACCCGCGCCGATGCCGCGCTGCCGAATATGGGCTTGACCTCATGGAAAGGGAGGATAGTGCGTAAAGGCGATATTGTGGTGGCGAAAAACTATCTGTCTGCCGACGAGTTGGACACGCTCAACCGTTTGGTGATGATTTTCTTGGAAAGCGCGGAACTGCGCGTGAAAAACCGCCAAGACCTGGCGCTGGATTTCTGGCGCGGCAATGTGGATAGTCTGATTGGTTTCAACGGTTTCCCCGTATTGCAAGACAAAGGCGGCCGCACGCACCGCCAAATGGAGCTGTTCGCCCAAGAACAATACGCGCTGTTTAACCAGGCACGCAAAGCTGCCAAACTGGCCGCCGACGAAACCGAAGACTTGCGCGAACTGGAAAACTGGCAGGCGGAATTGGAAAAACGCTAAACAACGGTTGGCAACGGTTGGCGCAAGCCGAACTCGGTTGTTGGAAAATATTGGTTCTGACAACCCAAGCAGCCTGAAAACAAAAAAAGCCGTCTGAAACCCTTTTCAGACGGCCTTTTAAAATCCCAACCATACTTTCAGGCTGCTTTTAGCCTGAGGCAAAACCTACCGCACCCGCGACCGATGTTCGCTTTCTTTGTAATCGCGGATAACGTGGTTGGTGTCGGTAATGAAATAGCGGTAGCGGGTGAAATTGGTTACGCCGCGCTCGTAATAATTGGTTTGGCTGCCGTCGCTGTGGTAGCCCGTGCCGAGATAATGGGTCGATTCGCTGTTTTGGCTGACATCCGTCCAAGTGTAAATGTAGCCTTCCTGCCCTTTGAGTTTGCCTTCCTGGATAATTCCGTGCTGGATATCGTCGGCCTTACCGAGTTCCGCATACGCCGAAACAATGTGCTTGCCTTTGAAACGCGCGCCGGCCACGCCCCTGCGCGCCGCGTTGATTGCGCCGTGCGGCGAGATGTCGGCACTCATAATTTTGTCCACCGTTTCGCAACCGGCAAGCGTCAGCACGGCGGCGGACAACAGCAAAACGGATTTCAAAGCGGATTTTGGTGAAAACATAATTTCCCTTAGCAAAAATAAAATAAACGGACACTCAAGCCGCGCATTATAAGGCTGCGGAGGCGAAAGCGATATGAACCTTGTATAATCGCGTGCTGCACGGCGATACCTGTTTTGACCATTATTATCTGAAAGGAGTTGTATCTTGTTGAACAAAAAACATCTGTTGGCGGCCGGCGCGCTCAGCCTGCTGTTGTCCGGCTGCCAAGGCTCGCTTGCTTACGAACTTCTTCAAGCCGCCAAAGGCAGCAGCGGCCCCACTGCGGAGCAAGTGCAAAATATGATGCCCATTGTGGAAGACATGGAAAAACTGCCTTCCGCCGCCGAATTGTCCACGCGCCAAATGCGACCGCGCAAATGGGGCGCATACGCCGCTTCTCCCGAGATAAAAATGGTATGGGTAACCGATAAAGCCTTCGACACCCCCGAAGCCGCTTCGGCAGATGCAGTAAAACAATGCCTTCAAAATGGCGGTAAAAACTGCCAAACCTATATTATTTACAGCAATTTGTGTTTTGCCATGTCGCAAGGCTATAAAAACAAGCCCATTAACGACATGGGCTACGGCCCCACCGGCGAGTTTGCCAAAAAAGTAGCGGTTGCTTCCTGCAAACACCACGGCGGCACAAACTGCATACCCGTCCCCGGTGCGCCAGCTTCATGCGCCACACCATGCAATCTGATGACCGATCCGACCTGCCGCTACGAAGACCCCGCATATATCTTCCCCAATAAAAACGGCGGCAGAATGCAGAAAATGCCTTCGTTTATCCGCTAGCACGGGCGACTAAGGAAAGCCGTATCGTTATGAGTGCCGTTTTGGGCGGGTAGCCCGATGTGCTTACAGTTTGAACAGAAAGGCCGTCTGAAACCTGTTTTCAGACGGCCTTTAACTTTGTCGGAGTTGCGCTTTCAGACGGCCTTGTCCGCCAGCAGCGGCACACCGCTCAAAGCCGACATCCGGCGGACATAGTCGGCCGTTTTCGGCGGCATCTGCAAGCCGCGCACGATGGTGAGGTTGCGCAGAATCGGAAAAACGATGATGTCTTCCATGCCCAAAACGCCGCCCAGCGCTTCGGGCGAAACCACAAGCGCTTCCAGCTCGGCCAAATCGCCGGCAAGCTGCGCCAAAAGCCCTTCGGTTTTTTCGAGGTTGGCGGCAAAGCTGCCGATCAGCTTTTCCTTGCGCTCGGTGAAATAATCGATTGCCGACTGCGTGGCAAACTCGGGCAAACCCGCCAGCACGTCGCGCGGCTGGATAAGCTTTTTGGAGTATTGGGTGACCCTGTCGAACCAAGCTTGGATTTCGGGGCGGATGTCTTCTTTCAGACGGCCTTTTCCTGCCGTTTCATCGATGTGGCGCACGATATCGAGGCTTTCGCCCATAAACGAACCGTCGTCTTTTTCCAGAATCGGCAGCTGCTTCGCGCCTATCATCGCAATGGGCGCGGCTTCGTCGTCGTTTAACAAAACGGCCTCTTCAACCGGCAGGCCGCGCAAGCCGAAAATCATGCGCGCGCGGACGCAGAACGGGCAGTGGTCGTAAATATAAAGCTTCATCGCATCTCCTTTTTGTCTGACAGATTGATCGGATAAACCGGCCGCAAACCCCGCAAAGGGTGCGGCAGAATCATACCGACAAATCCGGATAAATGCCAAAGTGTTGTTTCGAATGACGAATTAACCATTTTTTACAAAAATAAATGTCTAAAATTTAATCAATTCTTGATGGTTGTTTTTTATAGAATATTTTTCGCCAAACCGACAATCGGTAGATTTTCAGGATAAATGGTAAGGTACCGCACAGGCAGTTTGCCTGCCTGTGCGGTTTACTTAATTAAAACGCAGGCATATACTGCGCACAACTTTACCGCCGCACACACAAGCGCGGTAATCGTCGCCGGGCGGTCCGGTATAAAAACCACATCACATTATCGAAACAAACGGAATATGCCGGCTTCGCCGATAGAGCTGCCGGTTCCTCTTACTAACTTGTTATCTTTGGAGTTTATTATGAATTACAATAAAGCGGTATCGGAAATGTTGAATGTTGACGGCGCACTGGCTGCCGCCGTTGTGGATTTCGAAAGCGGCATGATGCTGGCCGGCGGCGGTTCGCCCTCAATCGACTTGGAAATCGCTGCTGCGGGTAACACCGAAGTGGTGAGCGCCAAAATGAAAACCATGAAAATGCTCGGCATCAACGACGTAATCGAAGACATCCTGATCACCTTGGGCAAACAGTACCACCTGATCCGCCCGCTGAAAAAACACGAAGGCCTGTTCCTGTACTCCGTACTGGATCACTCCAAATCCAACTTGGCTTTGGCCCGCCGTTCGCTGATCGAAGTAGAACGCAACCTGAGCTAATCGCAATCCGCCAGAAAAAGCGGCCGGTTTTTCCGGCCGCTTTTGTTATGCCTGCCGTTTGTAAAGCGGACAGGGTGGCAGGGTTCGTGTCCGCACTATGCCGTCCGTGTTCTTTCAGAAACGCCATTCCCGCGCAGGCGGAAACGGCTGATAAACGCTGCTTCTTGATATATCGGCTTTTGCGCCTTATCGGCACGGCGGCATTGGGCTACAATGCGCCGTCTTTTTCCTGATCGGATTCGGAGCGCATTATGGTTGACGCAACTTCCCTGCCTGACGCATCAGACGGTTTTCAGACGGCCAAACAATGGCTCGAACAGTATGCCGCCGCGCAACCCGAGGCGGAAGCCGCCATGCTGCGGCAGGCGCTGGCGGCAGCGCAGAAAGCCTATCCTGCCGATGCCGCCACGCCGATGGGCGAGCCGCTGCTGCCGCATCTTTTGAAAGCGGCGCGGCTGGTGGCGGAAATCGACCTGCTGCCCGAAGCCGTTGCCGCCACCGTGCTGGCCGACATTTCGTCCTGCCGCGAAGGCTGGTATGAGGCCGTTGCCGAAACCTGCGGCAAAACCGTGGCCGATCTGGTGCGCGGCATCGACGAAGTGCAGAAGCTTACCCACTTCGCCCGCGTCGACAACCTGAACACGCCCGAAGAGCGCGCCGAGCAGGCGGAAACCATGCGGAAAATGCTGCTGGCGATGGTGTCGGACATCCGCGTCGTGATTGTCAAACTCGCCCTGCGCACGCAAACCCTGCACTTTCTCGGCAGCGTGCCCGACAGCCCCGAAAAACGCGCATTGGCCAAAGAAACGCTGGATATTTTCGCGCCGCTGGCCAACCGCTTGGGCGTGTGGCAGCTCAAATGGCAGCTCGAAGATTTGGGTTTCCGCCACCAAAATCCCGAAAAATACCGCGAAATCGCCAAGCTGCTCGACGAAAAACGCACCGAGCGCCTCGAATATATCGAAAGCTTCCTCAACACCCTGCGCGGCGAACTCGACAAATACGGCATCCGCTACGACGTGGCCGGCCGGCCGAAGCACATCTATTCCATCTACAAAAAAATGGTAAAGAAAAAGCTCGGTTTCGACGGGCTGTACGACATCCGCGCCGTGCGGATTCTGGTGGATACCGTGCCCGAGTGCTACACCACCCTCGGCATCGTCCACAGCCTGTGGCAGCCCATCCCCGGCGAGTTCGACGACTACATCGCCAACCCCAAAGGCAACGGCTACCAGTCGCTGCACACCGTGATTGTCGGCCCCGAAGACAAAGGCGTGGAAGTGCAGATCCGCACCTTTGAAATGCACCAGTTCAACGAATTCGGCGTGGCCGCCCACTGGCGTTACAAAGAAGGCGGCAAGGGCGACGCGGCCTACGAGCAGAAAATCGCCTGGCTGCGCCAACTGCTCGACTGGCGCGAAAACATGGCCGAAAGCGGCAAAGAAGACCTCGCCGCCGCCTTCAAAACCGAGCTGTTCAACGACACCATTTACGTCCTCACGCCGCACGGTAAAGTGCTGTCGCTGCCCGTCGGCGCGACGCCCATCGACTTTGCCTATGCCCTGCACAGCAGCATCGGCGACCGCTGCCGCGGCGCGAAAGTCGAAGGCCAGATTGTGCCGCTGTCTACACCGCTGGAAAACGGCCAGCGCGTCGAAATCATCACCGCCAAAGAAGGCGAGCCCTCGGTAAACTGGCTCTACGAAGGCTGGGTCAAATCGCACAAAGCCATCGGCAAAATCCGCGCCTACATCCGCCGCCAAAACGCCGAAGCCGTGCGCGAAAACGGCAAACAGCAGCTGGAAAAAATCCTCGCCAAAATCCCCTTCAAGCCTAATTTGCAGCAGCTTTGCGACAAACTCGGCTTTGGCAAAACGGAAGACCTCTACACCGCCGTCGGCCAGGGCGAAATCACGCCGCGCGCCGTACAGAAGGCCGCGGGCGCATTGAACGAGCCGCCGCCCGCGCCCGTGAGCGAAAGCAGCATCGTCAAACAGTCGAAAATCAAAAGCAGCCAGTCCGGCGGCGTTCTGATCGACGGCGAAGGCGGCCTGATGACCGTGCTGGCCAAATGCTGCAAACCCGCGCCGCCCGACGACATCACCGGCTTTGTCACACGCGGACGCGGCATTTCCGTCCACCGCAGCAGCTGCCCCGCGCTGCAAAACCTTGCCCGCCAGTCGCCCGACAAAGTGCTGCCCGCCGCATGGAACGGCGCCGAGAGCGGACAGGTGTTCGCCGTCGACATCGAGATCCGCGCGCAAGACCGCTCCGGCCTCTTGCGCGACGTGTCCGACAACCTAGCCCGTCACAAAATCAACGTCACCGGCGTGCAAACCCAGTCGCGCGATCTCGAAGCCAGCATGCGGTTTACGCTGGAAATCCGCCAGGTCGGCGACTTGCCGCGCGTCTTGGTCGGCCTGAGCGAAATCAAAGGCGTGCTATCCGTCACCCGTTTGTAGCCGCTTGGACAGAGGCCGTCTGAAAGCACAGCTTCGGCGCAGCCAAAACGGGTTTTCACTTTGTCGAAGTGTTTTCAGACGGCCTTTATCCCTGTGCCGCTTTGTCGGAACGTGCGGCTGCCGCCGCGCAAAGAGGCCGTCTGAAAGGAAAAAACCGCTTTCAGACGGTCTTTTGCCATATCGTCCGCCCCGCCTGTTGCTATATAATCCGCCGCGCCGAAACACAAAGGCCGTCTGAAAACCCGTTTTCAGACGGCCTGTTCAAATCAAGATAAAGAACACCATGAGCCAAACGCCCCTACTGGACAACGTCGCCCTGCCGCAAGACCTGCGCCTGCTCGCCCCCGCCGAGCTGCCGCAGCTGTGCGGCGAAATCCGCGCCTTCCTGCTCGAATCCGTCGGCAAAACCGGCGGCCACTTCGCCAGCAACCTCGGCGCGGTCGAACTCACCGTCGCCCTGCATTACGTTTACGACACGCCGAACGACCATCTGGTTTGGGACGTCGGCCACCAAAGCTATCCCCACAAAATTCTCACCGGCCGCAAAAACCGCATGGACACCATGCGCCAGTTCGGCGGCCTCGCCGGTTTCCCCAAACGCAGCGAAAGCGAATACGACGACTTCGGCGTCGGTCACTCCTCCACCTCCATCGGCGCCGCACTGGGCATGGCCGTGGCCGACAAACTCGCCGGGCGCAGCGCCCGCAGCGTCGCCATTATCGGCGACGGCGCAATGACCGCCGGACAAGCCTTCGAAGCCCTCAACTGCGCGGGCGACATGGCCGACACCGACCTGCTCGTCATCCTCAACGACAACGAAATGTCCATCTCGCCCAACGTCGGCGCCCTGCCCAAATACCTCGCCCGCAACGTCATGCGCGACATGCACGGCCTGCTCAGCACCATCAAAGCCCGCTCCGACAAAGTGCTCGGCAAACTCCCCGCCGTCAAAGAAATCGCGCAAAAAGCCGAAGAAACCATCAAATCGCTGGCGGGCGAGAGCGAACACATCAAACAATCCCTCTCCCTGTTTGAAAACTTCGGCTTCGCCTACACCGGCCCCGTCGACGGCCACAACGTCGGCAAACTCGTCGAAACCCTGTCCGAGCTGCGGCGCAGAAAAGGCCCTCAGCTCTTGCACGTCGTCACCAAAAAAGGCCAGGGCTACAAACTCGCCGAAAACGACCCCGTCAAATACCACGCCATCGGCAAAACCCCAGCCCCCGCCGAAGCCGCCGCCCCCGCGCCCGCCGCGCGTCCCACCTACACCGAAATCTTCGGCCGCTGGCTGTGCGACCAGGCCGAAGCCGATCCCCGCCTCGCCGCCATCACCCCCGCCATGCGCGAAGGCAGCGGCCTCGTCGAATTTGCCCGACGCTTTCCCGAACGCTATTTCGACGTCGGCATCGCCGAACAGCACGCCGTCACCTTCGCCGCCGGCCTCGCCTGCGAAGGCGTCAAACCCGTCGTCGCCATCTACTCCACCTTTTTGCAGCGCGGCTACGACCAACTCGTGCACGACGTCGCCCTGCAAAACCTGCCCGTGCTCTTTGCCATCGACCGCGCCGGCATCGTCGGCGCCGACGGCCCCACCCACGCCGGCGCCTACGACCTCAGCTTCCTGCGCTGCATTCCCAACATGACCGTCGCCGCCCCCAGCGACGAAAACGAATGCCGCCTGTTGCTCTCCACCTGCTACGCGCTGGACACCCCCGCCGCCGTGCGCTACCCGCGCGGCACAGGCTGCGGCGCACAAGTTTCAGACGGCCTCGACACCGTGCCCGTCGGCAAAGGTATCATCCGCCGACAGGGCAAATGCATCGCCGTCCTCGCCTTCGGCAGCATGGTTGCCCCCGCCCTAGAAGCCGCCGAAACACTGGACGCCACCGTCGCCGACATGCGTTTCGTCAAACCGCTCGACAAAGAACTCGTCCTGCAACTGGCCGACAGCCACGATTATCTCGTCTGCGCCGAAGAAAACGCCGTTTGCGGCGGAGCGGGCAGTGCCGTCCTCGAAATGCTCGCCGCCGAAGGCCGTCTGAAACCCGTCCTCCTTATCGGCATCCCCGACACCGTTACCGACCACGGCGACCCCAAACTCCTGCTCGACAAACTCGGCCTCAGCGCAGAGCGGCTCGCCGAACGCATCGCCGCCTTCGCCCGAGAGGCCGTCTGAAAACCGGAAAACCGTGCCGCATTTGCCGTTTCAGACGGCCTCAATCTGTGGAGGCCGTCTGAAACGGCAAAGCCCGAACCCGTCATCAAAGAAAACGGCATAAGCCGCATACTGGGCAAAATCATCGCAAGTCAAATCTCCGCCCGACACAGCCGTTCCGTATCTGCCGCCCTACGACGAATGCGGTTTGCGGCGGCAGATTTTGCGGTGTCGGATATTCGTCGTCCGCATGGGTGCGCTGCATATCCTGTACATAGCGAAGAGGCCGTCTGAAAAGATTTCAGACGGCCTCTTCGGCTGTTCGCGGCGGGGTTTTAACTGTGAAAACCGTGTTGCGGAAACATCATTCCTGCATCTGCGCCCCGAAGGTGCGGGCGGGAGCGGGTCAGGCAAACAGTATTTGCGAATCGCGCACGCAGGGGTTTTCCCTGTCCCAGGCGTAGCCGGCGAGGATGGCGCAGACCATGCGGCAGAGTTCGCTGTCTTTGTCGACGTCGAAAATCAGGTCTTGGAAGCGGCCGTCGTACCAGCCGTTGATGTAGCTGCCGAAGGCGTTGACGCCGGTGGTGAGCGGTACGGCAAACTCGTTTTTCCAGTCTACGGGCAGGCCGCGCAGTTCGCGTGCCACGCAGTCGGCGGCCAGTTTGGAGGAGTGCACGGCGATGGTGACGCCGGAGGAGAAGACGGGGTCGAGAAATTCGCCCGAGGCGCCCAAAAGGGCGAAGTGGCGGCCGTAGAGGCCTTTGCCTTTGGTGGTGTAGCCGGGCAGGTAGCGGAAGGGGAAGCCGTTGTCCCATTTGGCGTCGGCGAGGATTTCGGCGAGGAAGGGGATTTCGGCAACGGTTTCTTTCAGGATGTTGGCGGTGCTTTCGTGGCGGAAGTAGTGTTCTTCGCCGACTACGCCGATGGAGCTGCGGCCGTTGGCGAAGGGGATGAGCCAGACCCATACGTCGCGGTGTTCGGGGTGGATGCAGACGAGGTTTTTGTTGCGGTCGAATTTGGGGGAGGTGATGCGGTCGTCGATATGGGTGAAATGCACCTGGCGCATAACGGTTTCGGGCGGCAGCTCCCAGTTCATCAGGCGGGGCAGGGCGCGGTAGAAGCCGCTGGCGTCGAGGACGAAGCGGGCTTCCATGTCGTAGGTGTCGCCGTTGTCACGCTCGACGGTGAGCAGCGCGGTATTGCCTTCGTTGTCGAATTTTTTCAGGGTTTCGCCAAAGCGCACGGCCACGCCCTGTTTTTCCGCTTCGCGGATCAGGAGCAGGTCGAACTCGGCGCGCTGCACGTTGAAGGCGGTGTCGTTGCCTGCGCTGAATTTGTCCAAAAAGCTGAACGAGGTGTAGCGCTCGCCCCATGAGAAGGCGAAGCCGTTTTTGTATTGGAAACCCAAACCGGCGGCCTGCACGGCACGCAGCAGCCCGGCTTCCTGCAAGATGTCCATCGCGTAGGGCAGCAGGCTCTCGCCGATAACAAAACGCGGAAAATGCTGCTTTTCGAGTACGCAGACATTGAAGCCCTGCTTGTTCAGCAAGGCCGCCGCCACAGAACCGGCAGGCCCTGCGCCGACAATCACAACATCGTAGATAAATGCAGCCACAACGTCCCCCTGTTTGTTAAATTACGGAATTTTTTGTTTGTTTGTTTTCGTTATTGTAACGGTGGTGCCGTTTTCTGACAATCGCACGGCATATGCGGCAGGCGGTAAAAAGGCCGTCTGAAAAGGTTCGGCCGGCCTTTTCAGACGGCCTCAAATGCGCTGCGCCAATTCTTCGGCTTTGCCCACATACAGCGCGGGCGTGAGCGCGAGCAGGCCGGCTTTGGCCTCGGCGGGGATGTCGAGCGATTCGACAAACGCTTTGAGCACTTCGGGCGTGATGCCGTCTTTGCCGCGCGTGAGGTCTTTGAGTTTTTCGTAGGGGTTGGCCACGCCGTAGCGGCGCATCACGGTTTGAATCGGCTCGGCCAGAAGCTCCCACGTTGCGTCCAAATCGGCAGCCAGCGCGGCAGGGTTCGGCTCGAGTTTGTTCAGGCCGCGCAAGTGGGCGGCGAAACCGAGCAGGGTATAGCCCGCGCCCACGCCCATATTGCGGAGCACGGTGCTGTCGGTAAGGTCGCGCTGCCAGCGGGATACGGGCAGTTTTTCGGCGAGGAAACCGAGTACGGCGTTGGCCATGCCGAGGTTGCCTTCGGAGTTTTCAAAGTCGATGGGGTTGACTTTGTGCGGCATGGTGGACGAGCCGACTTCGCCCGCTTTGACTTTTTGTTTGAAGTAACCGAGCGAGATGTAGCCCCATACGTCGCGGTTGAAATCAATCAGGATGGTGTTGATGCGCGCGAGGGTTTGGAAAAACTCGGCCATGTAGTCGTGCGGTTCGATTTGGATGGTGTAGGGGTTGAAGGTCAGCCCCAAGCCGGTTTCGACGAAGCGGCGGCAGTGTGCTTCCCAATCCACGTCGGGATAGGCGGCCAGATGGGCGTTGTAGTTGCCCACCGCGCCGTTGATTTTGCCGAGGATTTCCTGCTGTTCGAGCTGTTTTTTCTGGCGTTGCAGGCGGTAAACCACGTTGGCGATTTCTTTACCGAGTGTGGTGGGCGTGGCGGGCTGGCCGTGGGTGCGGCTCATCATGGGGATGGCGGCCAAATCGTGTGCCATGCCGGTGAGTTTGTCGATGATTTCGGCGAGCTTGGGCAGTAATACGGCTTCGCGCGCTTCGCGCAGCATCAGGGCGTGGGAGAGGTTGTTGATGTCTTCGCTGGTGCAGGCAAAGTGGATGAACTCGGCGGCGGCGGCCACTTCGGGTACGCCGGCGAAGCGTTCTTTGAGCCAGTATTCGATGGCTTTGACATCGTGGTTGGTGGTGGCTTCGATGGCTTTTACGGCGGCGGCGTCTTCGAGCGAGAAGTGTTCCGCCACTTGGTCGATTTCGGCCAGCGTGAAGCTGCCAAAAGGCGGCACTTCGCTGATTTTCGGCTCGGCGGCAAGGGCTTTGAGCCAGCCCAGTTCGACTTTGACGCGGGCGCGCATCAGGCCGTATTCGGAGAAAATCGGGCGTAGGGCTTCGACGGAGGCGGCGTAGCGGCCGTCGAGCGGGGAAAGGGCGGAAATCGGGGTGATCATAGCGGGATTCCTTAATGGATGGTTTTTTGAAAACGGCTTGGGCAGCCTGAAAAACGGGATGGGCGGGTTTTTCAGGCTGCTTTGGATATGGAGAAACTTATTTTGCCGATGAAGGCTTGAACTTGCCGTAGCCCATAAACCTTTTACCTGCGGCTTCTCTGGCATTGATACAGGCAGGCGTGTCTCTCAGCTTGGCGGGATCGTTACTGCATTTATCCAACTGTGCATCCAGCTCTTGGGGATGGTCGAGATACCACTGCACATCGTGTGCTTTTTCGCCACAGGCGGCGAGCAGGAGCAGGGCGGTGGCGGAAAGCAGGAGTTTGTTCATGGCGGTTTCCTTATCGGGCGAAACGGGTTGTTGAATTCAAATGCGGAATCGGCAATGTCGTGGCGGCGGGATTCCTGTTCGGACAAAAGCCGCGATTATAGCGGAACGGCAGGAAGAAACATTGTTAAAATAAGGCCGTCTGAAACCCTGTTTTAATCTTTTCAGACGGCCTCTTGCCCTTTATTTCAGGAATCCGCCATGGAACAAACGACCGAACACGCCGCCGTCACCCGTCCGCCCAGCATCCACCCCGCCGCCTATGTGCTGGCGGGCATTTCCTTTATCCCGCTGCTCGGCCTGCCTTTCGGCCTGGCCGCCATCGTTTGGGGCTTGGCGGCGCGCAAAAAACGCGGCGGCAAAATCGCCGCCCTGATTGCCGCCGCCGGCGTCGCCTGCTCCGTTGCCGTTTACGGCGCGCTGTTTTATTTCGGCTTCCAACAGCGCGGCGGCGTTTACGACAAACTGCGTGTCGAACTCGCGCAGCAGCAGCTCGGCCAACTGGTGCAAAGCATCGAATTCCACAAGCTGCAACACGGGCAATACCCCGAATCGCTGGCCGCCCTGCAACAGGCGCAGCCGAAAACGCCGCTGTTTGTGATTGACCCCACCGACACCCGCCTCACCGATACGCCGCGCCTGTTCCACTACGAGCGCGTCGGCGCAGAGCATTACTACCTGCGCAGCGCGGGCGCGGACGGCGTTCCCTTCACCGCCGACGACATCGTCCCGCCAACCGACACCGCAGGCGGCAAAATCGGCCTGCTCAAAGAAAAGGCACAACCGTGATTCCGTTGAACGCCGCAGCCGACGCCCCCGCCGCAGCCCTCGCCATTGCCCAAGACTACGGCTTCAGGCCGTCTGAAAACCCCGTTTCAGACGGCCTCTACCTCCTTGCCGACGCCGAGGGCATCAGCCTGTGCCAAGCAGGCGAAAAAGGCCGCGTCCGCGCCGATTTCACCGGCGGCGCGGCGCAATACCGGCGCACAAAAGGCGGCGGCGAACTCATCGCCAAAGCCGTCAACCACACCGCTGCCCCCCTCGTGGTCGACGCCACCGGCGGCCTCGGCCGCGACGCCTTCGTCCTCGCCGCGCACGGCCTCACCGTCCACATCATCGAACGCCACCCCGCCGCCGCCTGCCTGCTCGCCGACGGCCTGCGCCGCGCCCTCGCCGACGGACAAACCGCCCCCGCCGCAGAGCGCATCACCCTGCACCACGGCGACGCCCTCGAACTGCTGCCCCGCCTCGCCGCCGAGCTGCACCCCGACGTCGTCTGCCTCGACCCCATGTATCCCGCGCGGCAGAAGTCCGCCGCCGTCAAAAAAGAAATGGCGTATTTCCACCAGCTTATCGGCGCCGCGCAGCCGCAAAACGACGCCGCCCTCCTCGCCGCCGCCCGCGCCGCCGCCGCAAAACGCGTCGCCGTCAAACGCCCGCGCCTCGGCGAAACCCTCGCCGGCGAAAAACCCTCCTACCGCTACGAAGGCAAATCCACCCGCTTCGACATCTACCTGCCCGCCGCCAAGCCATGAACCTGCCCCGTCTCAGCCCCCTGCCCGACAGCGTGCAAACCGGCCTGCTCGGCTTTCTGCACGACACCTTCCGCTTCCACGCGCCCGACTGGCGCCCGCTGCTGCTCAACGGCCTGCCGCTGGGCATGGTCAACGGCATCTGGCAACAGCGCCTGCTGCGCGACTGGCCGGGCAGCCAGCAAATCCTTTCAGACGGCCTCCTGCTGCAAAGCGGCAGCTGGGACGACATGGCGCGCCTGTTGCAGCAAACCGCACGCGGCTGGCACGATGCCGGACTGTTCGGCGGCTGGCGCAATGAGACCTTCGATGTCTGCGACAGCAGCGGCACGGCACTATTCGCCCTCGAACGTGCCGCCTTCCGCCCGCTCGGCCTGCACAGCAAGGCCGTGCACATCAACGGCCTGAGCCCGTGCGCCGACGGCTGGAGTTTCCTCATCGCCCGCCGCAGCCCGCACAAAGCCGTCGACCCCGGCAAACTCGACAACCTCACCGGCGGCGGTATCGCCGCAGGCGAAACCCCCGAAGCCGCCATGCGCCGCGAAGGCCGCGAAGAGGCCGGCCTGCCGCCCGAGCTCCTCGATACCGCCGCTCCCGCCGGCCGCATCATGAGCCTGCACACCGTCAAACGCGGCCTGCACCGCGAAAGCCTGTATCTCTACGACATCATCCTGCCCGACGGTTTCACGCCGCAAAACCAAGACGGCGAAGTGTCCGCCTTCGCCGCCATGGACGCGCACGCCGTCGCCGATGCCGTCATACGCGGCGAAATGACGAACGACGCTGCCCTCGTCACCCTCGACCTCTTCCGCCGCTGCGGCCTGCTGTCGCCGCAACACCCGCTGACGGCCTATTTGCACTCAACCCGCCTGCAAACGGCCGTCTGAAAAGACTGAGGCCGTCTGAAAACCTGTTTGGCGGGTTTTCAGACGGCCTTTGTCGTGTTTTACGCCCATTGCGCCCGATTCGGCTGCCTGTCCGGCGCGGGCTTTGATTTGGTGTAATCGAAAATCGGGAGCGGCGGCAACCATTGTCAAAAGGCCGTCTGAAAAACCCTTTTCGGGGTTTTCAGACGGCCTTTGTACGAAAAAACGCGGCTTATTTCACAAAACGCTTGTCGGCTTTGAACGGCGCGCTGCTGGTCGGTTTGGCGGTGTAGAAGCGGGTGAAGGTGCTGTCGAGTTCGGTTTCCACCGCTTTGCCGTCGATCACCGCACCGGCTTTCAGCTTCACGCCGCCGCCGCTGGCTTCGCCTTTTTTCATGTTCGGCAGCTCCAGCTCGCTGATATGCAGGTGGGCTTTTTCAACCACGGCGTTTTCGTTCATCAGCTGTTTGCCGACGGGGCGGATTTTCTCGTCAGGCGTGTGCGGCGCATCACCGCCGTTGTCGTCCACCACGCCGATGTTGAGCAGGCGGGCGTGTGCCAAATCGGCTTTGCCTTTGACGACGGGCACGCCGACAAACAGTTTGATGCCTCTGTGGACGTAGGCTTTTTCACGCCATTGGCTCTGGCCTTCTTTGGGCGGTTTGGTCTCGGCGGCGGCGGAGTAGGTGCGTCCCATAATCATGATTTTGTAGCCGGGCACTTTTTTGCCGGACAGGCCGTCGGTAATGTCGTCCACCAGTTCGGGCGCTTTGAGCTCTTTATTGGCGAGGATGCGGGCGGAGGTTTCGGCCAGATAGGCGGCTTTGCCGTCGATGGTGAGGGTTTGCTTGCTGCCGAAATCGGCGGCGGAGGCGGGCAGGGCGGCTGCGGCGAAGGCTGCGGCCAGAATCAGGGCGGTTTTTTTCATAAGGATGTCTCTCTTGTTTAAGGATGTTTGAATGGTTGGCAAACGATTCGCGGCAAACGGCGTATCGTCCTGCGGCCGCATTGTGCTACAAATGGAAAGTATTATCAAGTTTATGCGTGATTGTGTCAGAAAACGTGTGTGCAGCCCGAGGGGCTTTAACATTGTGTTACAATGCGCCGTTTTCGTTTGCCGCCTGCGCCGCAGGCAGAAATCATGGAACTTCCCTGTCTTTTGACATTTTTCCTTCCCTTACGCAATCCGTAGCCATCCCGCCTGAATGCCCTGCCGTCTTCATGCGGGCGGAGCATTTATGAGCAGCCAGAATCCCGTTTCCTCTTCCCGTCCGTCCGACGCGCAGCGTCTCGAACTCGATATCGACCGCGTGCACGAGCTGGCCGCCGCGCTGCTGCCCGTTTACGCGCAAATCGCCGCCGCCGCGCCGCTGGCCGACGCTTCCCTCAACGAAAAACTGTCCGAGCTGACGGGCATTTTGCACGAACTGCACCCCGCCGACATGGCGGTGCTGCTCGAATCGCTGCCGCCGAAAGAGCGCGTGGTGGTGTGGCGGCTGGCCGAGCCGGAAGACGACGGCGAGGTGCTGCTGGAAGTGTCCGAAGCGGTGCGTGAAACGCTGATCGAGGCGATGAACCGCGAAGAGCTGCTCTCGGCGGTGGAAGACATGGATGCCGACGAGCTGGCCGAGCTGGCCGACGATCTGCCGCACCAAGTCGTATACGAAGCCCTGCAAACGCGCGACGAGGAAGAGCGCGAGCAGGTGAAGGCGGCGATGTCCTACGAAGACGGCCAAGTCGGCGCACTGATGGACTTCGAGCTGGTGAGCGTGCGCGCCGACGTCACCTGCGAAGTCGTTTTGCGCTACCTGCGCCGCTTCGACAGCCTGCCCGACCACACCGACAAAATCTTCGTCGTCGACGAAGAAGACGTGCTGATCGGCGTGCTGCCCGTGCGCAAGCTGCTGATTTCCAACCCGGAAGATTTGGTGGCCGACGTCATGGCCACCGACGTGGTGCGCTTCTCGCCGCAGGACGACGCCGAAGAAGCCGCGCAGGCTTTCGAGCGTTACGACCTGGTGACCGCGCCCGTGATCGACGCAAACGGCAAACTCATCGGCCGCATCACCATCGACGAAATGGTGGACGTCATCCGCGAAGAATCGGAAGCCGACATTTTGAACATGGCCGGTTTGCAGGAAGAAGAAGACCTGTTCGCCCCCGTGCTCGATTCGGTGAAAAACCGCTGGATGTGGCTGGCCATCAACCTGTGCACCGCCTTTCTCGCCAGCCGCGTAATCGGCGCGTTTGAAGGCAGCATCGAAAAAATCGTCGCCCTGGCCGCGCTGATGCCGATTGTGGCGGGCATCGGCGGCAATTCGGGCAACCAAACCATCACCATGATTGTGCGCGCGATGGCCGTCGGCCAGCTTGCCGACATCCAGGCCGGGCGGCTGCTGAAAAAAGAAATCGGCGTCGCGCTGGTGAACGGCATCCTGTGGGGCAGCGTGATGGGGCTGCTCTCCTATCTGCTCTACGGAAGTGTCGGCATCGGCCTCGTCATGGTGGCCGCCATGACGCTCAACCTGCTCTTGGCCGCCGCCGTCGGCGTGCTGATTCCCATCGTGATGGAAAAACTCGGCCGCGACCCCGCGCTGGGCAGCTCGGTATTGATTACCGCCGTCACCGACTCGGGCGGCTTCCTGATTTTCCTCGGGCTGGCGACGATATTCCTGCTGTGATTGTTCAAACATGAAAAGGCCGTCTGAAACTCCGGTTTCAGACGGCCTCATTGTTTTGCGGCGGCAGCAAAGAGGCCGTCTGAAAGCCTGCGGCGGACTTTCAGACGGCCTCTGTCTGCAAACGCTCAATAGCGGTAGGCCGCCAGCTTGCGTTTGATTTCCGGCAGGGCGGCGAGAGCGGCGGCTTCGCCCGTTTTAATCGCCTGCGTCTTCTGGTCGAAACCGCCCACCGCGCCGAGGTTCTGCACGCGCGGTTTGATTACCACGTCGGCCTTGCCCAACTCGGCGTTCAGCGCGGAAGTGCTCATGATGTTGAGCGTTTGGTCGAGGTAGGCGAAGAAACTTTTGCCGACCGCGTTTTCCGGTTTGGCGGAAATATCGACGGCAATCACGAAATTCGCCCCCTGCTGCCGCGCGGCGGTGACGGGCACGGGCTGGGTCAGGCCGCCGTCGACGTATTTCCGCCCGCCGATAACGGCAGGCTGGAACACGTTGGGAATGGCGGCCGAGGCGCGCACCGCCTGCCCCGCGTTGCCGCGGTTGAAGGCCACGGCCTTGCCGGTGGAGAAATCGGTGGCGACGGCGGCGAATTTGAGCGGGAACTGCTCGATGGGGCGGTTGCCCGTTTTGCGGTTGACATAGTCTTGCAGCTTTTCGCCCTTGATAAAGCCGTTGGTTGACAGGGTGAGGTCGACCAAATCGGTTTTGCCGAGGATTTCCGCTTCGAGCTCCATGCGGTCGGGCGACATACCCGAGGCGTACATGCTGCCGACGATGGCGCCCGCGCTGGTGCCGGTGACGACTTTGACGGGGATGCCGTGCTGTTTGAGTACTTTGAGAATGCCGATATGGGCGAAGCCTTTCGACGCGCCGCCGCCGAGGGCGATGGCGACGACGGCCTGCGGTTTTTGCGGCTGCGGTTTGACACGCACCTGCGGTTGCGGTGTGTTGCCGCTCGGACAGGCGGCAAGAACGAGGGCGGCGAAGGCGGCCAGGGCGGCGCGGCGGGACAGTGTTTTCACGGGTTTCCTTTCGGATGATTGGGAGGACGGGTTTCACTTCGTTAGGGCTTGGCTTTCAGACGGCCTCAGGGGGTGTTCAGGCCTTGCCGCGCGGAAAGAACATGACTTCGCTCTCGCCCGCGGGCAGGGCTTTTTTCTTGACGGCGTGGCCGTACACCGTTTCCAACTCGATGCGGGCAAGCTCGCCTTTGTCCCACAGGCTTTGCGCGGCGGCGCGGGCGGCGGCGGGGTCGGCGAAATCGAGCGCCTGCCACAGGCCGAGGGTGTCCATGTCCTGCCAGAAGGTGTCGGCGCTGCGGTATTCGAGGCGCAGGGCGGCGGTGTCGGTGACGGGGTCGTAGAAGCCGCTGTCGGCCAGCATGTCGCCCAAGTCGTGCATATCGATCAGGGCGGGGCGGCGGGCTTCGTGTCCCAGCGTTTTCAGACGGCCTGTGAGTTCGGCGAGGCTGTCGCGGCCGAAGTGGGTGAAAAACAGCAGGCCGTCGGTTTTCAGCGCGTGCGCCCAGGCTTGGAAAACGGGCAGCGGGTCGGCTTCGGTTGTCAGGCCGAGGTTCGACCACAGCATGTCGGCCGAGGCTTCGGGCGGCGGAGAGGCGAGGCTTTGGCAGTGCTGCGGCACGCTTTTTCCCGCCAGCTTGGCGAGAAACCCGCTTTTGCGCGCGGCGGCGGCGGCATCAAGAAAATCGCGGCGCGGGTCGTATTCGGAGAAGGCGGCTTTGGGGTAGCGGGCGGCGAGCAGGCCGCGGCTGAGATCGCCGTCAGCACCCGAGAGCAGGATGTGCTGCGGCGCGGCTTTGAGGATTTGCAGACGTTCGTCGGCGGTTTGGGCGAGGTAGCGGTGGATTTGCCAGCGGTCGTTGTTCATATTTCAGTGTCCCAATGGTGCGCGGGGCGGGAGTGTAACCGTTTTGCGCGTGCGGTTCAGCAGTTTTGCGGCGGCGGCTTGGGAAACGGCGTCCCGGCGCGGTGTTGCCCGTCTGGAAAGCTTTCAGACGGCCTTTATAGTGAAACAACACGAAAATCTACGGCGTTGCTGCGCCTTGCCGTACTACTTGTACTGTCTGCGGCTTGCTGCCTTGTGTCTTTCCTATTTTGTTTCACTATATGTTTCTTTATCCAGCCACGGATAAAGCCGCAGGATGCGTTTTTCGGCGAAGCTGCGCACGGAGCGGGCGAAGAGGCAGGCGATGCGGCGGGAGGCGGGGTCGGGCAGAGCGGCGGCGCGGGGTTCGAGGACGTCGAGCAGGGCGCGGGCGCGGCGGCGTTCGCCGCGTATCCATTGGTGCACGGCGGGATCGGCGGACAGGGCGGCGAAGTCGGGGCGGAAGGACGTCGGGTTTGTGCGGTCGGAGGCTGTCTGAACCGCTGCGTAGGGTGTGTCGCTCCGCGACGCACGCGGTTTGTGTTGTTCGGAAACGGCGGGGCGGCTGTTTTGCCATCCGCCATCCGCGTGCGTGGCTGCGCCACATACCCTACCTGTATTTTCAGACGGCCTTTCGGCTTGGTTCAAAATTTCGGCGGGGATGTTGACGATGCCGGCGGCGAGGTCTTGGCGCAGGTCGCGCATTACGGAGCACCAGGCGAGCGCGTCGGCCAGTTCGGGCACATTGCGGCTGCGGGTGGCCGCGCCTGCGGCGGCAAAGAGGAGGTCGAGCGAGTCGGCGAAGGTGGCGCGGTGGTGGGCGGCGAGTGCGGCGGCAGGCCAAATTTCGGCGGCGTCGGCGCGCAGGCGGTCGCGGCGCATGGTGTGCAGCAGGGAGGCCGTCTGAAACACGGCTTCGCGGGCGGTGTCGGGCGGCAGCACGGCATTCAGACGGCCTCGGAAGCAGGCGGCGAGGCGGCTGTAATGGTCGTGCGTGTCGAAAACGCCGCGCTGC
The DNA here is from genome assembly GCF_044772855.1 of Neisseria sp. 23W00296. Classification (NCBI taxonomy): domain Bacteria; kingdom Pseudomonadati; phylum Pseudomonadota; class Betaproteobacteria; order Neisseriales; family Neisseriaceae; genus Neisseria; species Neisseria sp. 23W00296. Next base: position 2,460,529 of record NZ_CP173024.1, read on the forward strand.
CATTCGCTTATCAGGCGGTCTGCTTCGGCGACGGGGCTTGCGGAAACGTCATGCCCGCACGCTTTGGGCGGGAGCGGCCTGTCGCCGTCCATCAGGTCGTCGAAAGCCTGCAAAAAGCAGTAGCCCGCCACCATCAGGCCGCCGCGTTTCGGGCGGCGGAGGCGGTAGAGGGCGAGAATCAGGCTGATGAGGGCGTAGCGGCGGTGGCGGCGGGCGAAGGCGGCCTGTTCGCGCAGCAGCAGAAAGGCGGTGTCGGCGCGGCGGAAGGCGTCGCCGTCGGCGCGCGCGGGAACGAGGCGGCAGGCGGCGAAGGCGAGCAGGCCGCCTGCGGCGAGGTCGGCCAGATGGTGTTCGTGTATCAGCAGGGTGGAGAGGACGACGGCCGCCGCCCACAGGACATAAAGGGCGCGGGCGGGAAACCGCTGCCGCCATGCGAAGCGGGCAGCGGTTAGGGCGAAGGCAGTGTGCAGCGAGGGGAGGTGGTTGCGCGACAGGCTGACGCGGTCGGCCAAAAGGAAAAAGGGCTGCCAAAAGCCCCCGGCTTCGCGCGGCGGCCAGGCCGTCTGAACGGGCAGGAAAACGAAAAAGGGAAGGGCGGCCGCCAGCTCGGCGGCCAGCACGGCAAACAGCAGCCACGCGCCGTGCCTGTCCGCGCGCAGGCCGCACAGCAGAAGCAGCAGCGGCAGGCTGAGATAAACAACGCTCCACGCGGGCACAAAGGGAACGGCGGCCTCAAAAGGCAGGGCGGGGCGGATGCGCCACGGCACAAGGGCGGCAAGCAGATTTGCGCCGCCGTAAAGCAGGACAAACAGCAGGGCGAAGAGGGCGGCAAGGGCAAGGCAAAAGGCGGGATCGCGGCGGAAATTCATGGGGCGGGATTTTAAGCGATTGGGACGGGAAGGCGTTTTCACTTCGGTGGAACTTAGCTTTCAGACGGCCTTTTTGCGTTTACACAATATCCCGTTCGCGAAAGCGCGGGAAGTTTTCGAGGCGGCGGGGGCCGCGCAGGCAGGCGAGCCAGACGGTGAAAAAGGCGGGGCCGCGGGCGGGGCGGCGGGGCAGTTCGTACCAGGGCAGCTCGGGGTGGCGGTGGTGGGTGAGGTGCAGGTGGTAGTTGAGGAAGACGAGGCGCAGCCAGCGCGGGGTGTGGAGGTTCCATGCGCCGTTGTGTTTGTCGAGCGGCGAGAAGGCGTGGTCGGTGTATTGCAGCGAGCTCCACGCGAGGGCGAAGGCGGCGTAGCAGGCGAGCCAGCCCGTCCATGTCCAGCCCAGCGTCCATGCCCAGAAAAGCTGCCATGCGGCCGCGCCGAGCACTTCGAGGCGGGCGGCGGCGGGCAGGCTGTCGAGCGCGCCGATGTAGTCGTCGGCGCCGGTCTGTATGCCGCCGCGTTGGCCGAAGGCGCGGATCAGGGCGCGGCGGACGGCGGCGGGGGTGAGGGCGTAAACCAGCACGCCGGTGGCGGAGACGAACCAGTAAACGCCGGTGTAGATGGCGTACCACTGGGCGTATTTCAGCCACAGGACGTCGCCTTCGTGCAGGATGTCGAACTGTTCGGAGGCGGAGCGGTTGTTGCGGTGGTGGGTGAGGTGGAAGACGCGCTGGACGGCGAGGCCGGTGGGAAACCATGCCGCCGCCAGTCGGCCGCACCATTCGTTCAGACGGCCTCCCCGCCCGTTGGCGGCGGGGGCGAACACGCCGTGCACGCATTCGTGCAGCAGGGCGAAGACGGTGTTGTTGCTGAGGGCAAACAGCAGCGCGGCGGCGACGGCAACCGGCCACGGCGCGTGCGAGGCGGCGGTGAGCAGGGCGAGGTTGGCGCATGAGGCGGCGGCGAGGATGAGGAGGTTGCGGGCGATGGGGGTCATGGCGGTTTTGTGGAGGGAGGCCGTTCCCGCCTTCGCGGGAATGACGTTTCTGAAAATCCCGGCAGACGGGGATTACAGGCTTTCGAGCGTGCTTTGGTAACGCGCGGCCTGCTGCACGCCGGGGTCGTCGGCGCCGTCGAGTTTCAGGCGCATATTTTCGACAATGACGAAGTCTTTTTTCAAAAACGCCAGATATAAAAAGCGGGCGATGTAAAGTTGCAGGCGCGGGAAGAGGGTGTCGGGCGGGATGCCGATGGCGGCGAAGGCGAGGGTGCTGCGCTCTTCGGGCGGCGTGCCGGGGGCGTCTTGCGGCAGCAGGGCGAAGATACCGCTGGCACGGAAGCGGCCGACGCGGCTTTCCACCATGATGCTGCTGCCGTTGCAGGTGTGCGCCAGTTCGACGCGCCCGCCGGAGAGCCGCTGCATCAGCCAGCTGGAAAAGCCGCCTTTGGGCAGGATGCGGGTGGCAAAACGCATGCGGATGCCGCCCTCGGGCGGGGTGTCGAATACGGGATTGCCTTCGGGCGTGCGCTGGTGGACGATGGCCATGTGCGAGAGGTCGAAGCCGTTGCAGATCATGGCGCGCCAGTCGGCGTTGATGGTGCGGGAGGCGGTGAGGCGCAGGTGGCCGTTGTTGGCGAAGGGTAGGGGCGGGGCGGTTTCGCCTTCGGTCAGCGGCGGGTGCAGCCAGACGAGGCCGAAGCGTTCGGCGCACGGCCATGCCTGCGCGCCGATGCGGCAGCCGGGGCGGATGGGGGGGAGGCCGTCTGAAAGGGCGGTTTGCGGCTCGATCAGGCAGCCGTGCAGGCCGCAGCAGAGGGCTTGTCCTTCGACGCGCGCGCTTTTGAGGTGCGCGCCCATGTGCGGGCAGAAGGCGTCGGTGGCGCGGAACGTGCCGTCGGCGTCGCGGTAGAGCGCCCACTCTCGCGTGCCGAGGCGGCCGCTGCGGACTTGGCCGGGGGCGAAACCGTGCACGCGGGCGGCGGGATACCAGCAGCGCGGCCAGTGGTGCCATCGTGTTTCGGCGGGGTCGTGTTCGGTCATGGGGTTTCCGTTTGTTGTTTTTACTGGTGTCAGAATGATGTTTGGCTTGTGCTTTCAGACGGCCTCAGCCGTTTTCTTCGTCGAGCAGGCGGCGGATGTCGTGCGTTTGGTTGCGGCGGTTTTGCCGGTGGACGGGCGGCCTGTCGCGGACGCAGAGGGCTTTGACGGATTGGTGGCGGTTCATGAATTTCATCCGCTGCCCGTTGCCCCTGCCGCCGTCTTCGCCGCAGGTAATCCATTCGCTTACGGTATACGCGCCGACGCGGGCGTTGCAGATTTTGCGTTTGGCAAACTCTTTTTCCTGTTCGCAGCGCAGCTTGTTGATGTATTGACGCATTTGCGCGTCGCCCAGCGGCTCTTGGCCGAGGCGCGAGAGGGCGGCGTAGGTGCGCAGGTCTTTCAATAACAGGTGTCGGTAAAAGCGCGGGAAGGCTGCTTTGGCTAGGGAGAGGACTTCGAGTTGCTCCGCTTCGCCGAGTTTGCCGTTTTCGAGGATGGAGCGGAAGAGGGCGAGCGGGTTGAAGTCGGCGTAACGCTTGTGGTTGGCAATGGCTTCGCGGTAGCGCGGCAGGGTGAAGGTGTTGAAACGAGCGTTGAGTTTCATGGTTTCCTTTTCAGACGGCTTCTGTGCCGTTGCAGGCCGCTCCCTCCTACGCGGGAATGACGTTTCTGAAAACGTGTTCAGCCGAAAAAACGGGCGAGCAGATTGGCGAATTCTGCGGCGTGGCTGAGGAAGGGGGCGTGGGCGGCTTTGTCGATCACGACGGTTTCGGCGTGCGGCAGGTGCTCTTGCAGATATTCGCCCATGCGCGGCGGCGTGATGCCGTCTTTGCCGCCGTATACCAGCAACACGGGCTGGCGGATGTGCGGCAGCAGGCTTCGGGCGTCGGCGCGCTCGACGGCTGCGAGGGCGGCGGCCAGCGCGGCGGGCGTGCCGTGGCGGACGATGTCGGGCAGCAGGGCGTCGACTATCTGCCGCGCTTCGGGCGTGTGCAGCAGTTGCAGCTCCAAAAACTGGCGCATATATTTCGCATAGTCCTGCGCAAACAGAGGCAGCATTTTGTGCAGCGCGGGGCGTGCGAGACCCTGCGGGTAGCCGGGCGCGGCGGCGAGTTTGGCGAAGGAGGCGGTGAGGCACAGGCGGCGCACTTTGTGCGGGTGGCGGTGTGCGGCGTGCAGGGCAAGCAGTCCGCCGAGCGACCAGCCGACAAGGTCGCTGCCTTCGGCCAGGTTGTCGGCCAGTTCGTCGGCGGCCGCTTCAATATCGAACCCGCCGGCAAAGGGCGCGCCGCCGTGGCCGGGCAGGTCGGGCGTGTGCACCTGCCAGTGTGCGGGCAGCAGCGGGCGCAGGCCGTCGAACACGCGGCCGTTTGCCGCCCAGCCGTGTATCAGATAAACAGGATGATGGGGTGTGTCTGTCATGAAATTCCTTTCCCGATTAAGCCGTTTGGCCGGGCCGCAAAGCTGCGCATTATGCCATGCGCGGGCTGAGGGCGGCATCTGCGGCGGCTGTATGGCCGATTTGCTGAAAACCGCCACGCCGCCCGAACGGGTCTGCCCGCGGTGCGGCGGCGCGGGCGACGGCGTGACGATCTGCGGCGCGTGCCAAAAGAAGCCGCCGCCGTTTGATTTGTTGTGGTCGTCGTGCGCCTACGCGCCGCCCGTCAGCGGCATCCTCCACGAATTCAAACACCTGCGCCGCTTGGAGCTGCGCCGTCCGCTCGCCTGCCTGATGGCCGCGCTGCCGCCGCCGTGGCTGCGGCACGAAGCCGTAGACGGCATACTCGCCGTGCCGCTGAGCCGAGAGCGGCAGATGGAGCGCGGCTTCAACCAGTGCACGGAACTCGCCCGCCTGATCGCGCCGTTTTTCCGCCTGTCCGTGCTGCCCGAAAACACCGTTTTCAGACGGCCTTCCGCGCCGCAAAGCACGCTGTCCTACCGCGAGCGGCTGAAAAACGCCAAAGGCTTGTTTGAGGTGCGCGGCGACGTTAAGAAACGCAATCTGCTGTTAATCGACGACGTGGCCACCACAAACGCAACATTGGCCGAACTGGCGCGGATGTTAAGACGGGCGGGGGCGGAGCGCGTTTTCTGCTGGACGCTGGCGCAGGCGAAAATGCAAAGGCCTTGACGCACCGGGCAGATGGGGGCATAGTGCGCGCCGTTTTAAGTGTCTGATTTTATAGTGAGCCCAAATAAAAAACCTACGGCGTTGCTGCGCCTCGGCGTACCGGATGTACTGTCTTCGGCTTGCTGCCTTGTATCTTTTTCATTTTGACTCACTATATGTTTACTGTTGTTTTGTACCAGCCGGAAATCCCGCAGAACACCGGCAACATCATCCGCCTCTGCGCCAATACCGGCGCGGCTTTGCACCTCGTCAAGCCGCTCGGATTCCCGCTCGACTCGGCCAAAATGAAACGCGCGGGGCTGGATTACCACGAGTTCGCCAGCCTCACCGTCCACGAAAACTTCGCCGACTGCCTCGCCGCCCTCGCCGGCCGCCGCATCTTCGCGCTGACCACCAAAGGCAGCACCCGCCCCGACCAAGTGTCTTTCCGGGCGGGCGACGTTTTCCTCTTCGGCCCGGAAACGCGCGGCCTGCCCGCCGACATCCTCGAGAGCCTGCCCGCCGAACAAAAAATCCGCCTGCCGATGCGGGCAAACAGCAGAAGCATGAATTTGTCGAACACCGTTGCCGTCACCGTATTTGAAGCGTGGCGGCAAAACGGCTTTTCAGACGGCCTCTGAACGGGTTTGGCCCGCAAAGGCCGTCTGAAAACACCAAAGCAGCACCCCGCCGCACAAGAAGAGAAACAGACGCGGCACATCCCTTCAACTCCGGAACAGGACCTTGTTTTGACTCAAGCCAAAAATACTTTCTTCGCCGGCCTCGCCGCCGTTCTCTCCCTCACCGCCTGCGCCGGCGCGCAACCCGCCGCCGACCCGTCCCCCCCTTCTGCCGCCGCGTCTGCCGCGCCGAAGGTATCGGTTAAAGCAGAGCCGCTGCACAAATCGGCCAACCTCAGCTACAAAGTGGCCGGAAAACGCTACCAGCCCGCCAAGAAAGTAGAAAACTTCAGTCAGACCGGCAAAGCCTCATGGTACGGCCCCGGTTTCCACGGTAAAAAAACCTCCAACGGCGAACGCTTCGACATGGGTTCGCTCTCCGCCGCCCACCGCACCCTCCCCATCCCCAGCTACGCCCGCGTCACCAACCTTGCCAACGGCAAAAGCGTCGTCGTCCGCATCAACGACCGCGGCCCCTTCCACGGCAACCGCGTGATGGACGTTTCCAAAGCCGCCGCGCAGCAGCTGGGCTTTGTCCGCACCGGCACCGCGCAGGTGAAAATCGAACAAATCGTGCCCGACGGCAAAACCCGCCGCGAACAAAACCGCCGCAGCGGCATCGTTACCGACAACAAGGGCAAAGGCCAAACCGCCATTTAAGCGCCCTGCGCCGCCAAACCCGTGCCCCGCACGGGTTTTTTGCGCGCTTGCGCTATAATCCGCCGCCCGCCTCCCCGGCCGTTTTCAGACGGCCTACCGTACACCGAAGGAAAACCCATGATCGGCAGCCTCACCGGAAAACTGACGGAAAAACATCCGCCGCAAATCATCATCGACGTCAACGGCGTCGGCTACGAAGTCGACGTTTCCATGCAGACCTTCTACAACCTGCCGCCCGCGGGTGAAACCGTGCGCCTCTACACCCATCTGGCCGTTCGCGAAGACGCACACCTGCTGTTCGGTTTTGCCACCGCCGCCGAGCGCGCCACCTTCCGCCAACTCATCAAAGTCGGCGGCATCGGCGCGAAAACCGCCCTCGGCATCCTGTCGGCCATGAACGCCGAAGAGCTGGCGCAGGCCGTGGCGCAGGAAGACGTCAAACGCCTGTCGTCCGCACCCGGCATCGGCAAAAAAACCGCCGAGCGCATGATTCTCGAGTTGCGCGGCAAACTCGCCGCCGCAGGCATTTCAGACGGCCTCTTCGCTCCAACCGCCGCCGACGGCAGCGACGACATCGTCAGCACCCTGCTGGCGCTGGGCTACAGCGAACGCGAAGCCCGTGCCGCCGTCAAAGGCATCGCCCCCGACACGGACGTGGCCGAGGGCGTGCGGCTGGCCTTGAAGAACCTGATGAAATAGGCAAAGGCCGTTCCCGCCAAAACCGTGTTCTGACAAGCAGCTTCTTTCAGACGGCCTCTGTGCGTTTTTCTGTGCGGCGGGGAAACCAAAATCCCGCTGCATTCGGCCATGCCGGAAGAAACAGTCCGTTTGCTTGGCTTGCGATAAGATTTCCACCTGCGCAGAAGCAGCATTGTTTGGGGATTTGGGATTTCAGGCTTGGCGCAGGCAGCTTCGCCCCGACGGATCGGCAAAAGGCCGTCTGAAAACGCGAAATGCGGTTTCAGACGGCCTTTTGCCGCTGCCGCACACAGGGCGCGGCACGGATTGGCGGGATAAAAAACAGCCGCCGCACATTCCCACAATATGCAGCGGCCTATCCCTAAAAGACTCCGCCTTCCCGAGCGGAGCGACAGCATAGAGGCCGTCGGTTTTACCGTAATGTATTTGTTTTTCGATGCCGTAGCATCCGTTAAAAACGACCGACGCGCTGTGCATCGGTATGGGATACCAAGCAAGCTGCGTGCCAGCTTGCGGCATAGTTTGGTTTTGCATTTAGCATGATGATTTGCAAAGAAAAATAAAATTTTCGTCAAAAAACGTCTGCCGACTGTTTTTTAAAGGCGAATATTTTTTGCTTCTTTTTGCCCTTGCACGCGTTTGCGGAAACTGCGGCTTTATGCCGTTTTTCGGCAGAACATGGGCATATCGGCGGTGTGTCAAATCGCCGTCTGAAAGTTGAGGCCGTCTGAAAGTTGAGGCCGTCTGAAAGTTGGGGCCGTCTGAAAGTTGGGGCCGTCTGAAAGTTGAGGCCGTCTGAAAGTTGAGGCCGTCTGAAAGTTGAGGCCGTCTGAAAGTTGAGGCCGTCTGAAAGTTGAGGCCGTCTGAAAGTTGAGGCCGTCTGAAAGTTGAGGCCGTCTGAAAGTTGAGGCCGTCTGAAAGTTGAGGCCGTCTGAAAGTTGAGGCCGTCTGAAAGTTGAGGCCGTCTGAAAGTTGAGGCCGTCTGAAAGTTGAGGCCGTCTGAAAGTTGAGGCCGTCTGAAAGTTGAGGCCGTCTGAAAGTTGAGGCCGTCTGAAAGTTGAGGCCGTCTGAAAGTTGAGGCCGTCTGAAAAAACCTGCTTCGCAGGTTTTTTCAGACGGCCTCTTTTGCTTTGCAGCGGCGGTTTAGGAAACCACTTCGCCGTTTTTGCGCTGCTGCTCAGTGCTGCGGTTAACGTACATCTGCTGGGCGATGGTCAGGATGTTGTTCACCACATAGTAGAGCACCAGCCCGGCCGGGAAGAGGAAGAACATGAAGGAGAAAACGAAGGGCATGATTTTCATCATTTTCGCCTGCATGGGGTCGGAGGGCGGTGGGTTGAGGGTAGTTTGGAACCACATGGTGGCGGTCATCAGTACGGGCAGGATGAACCAGGGGTCGTGGCGCGACAGGTCGGTAATCCAGCCCAGCCAGGGTGCCTGGCGCAGTTCGACGGAGCTGAAAATCGCCCAGTAGAGGCCGATGAAGATGGGGATTTGCAGCAGCATGGGCAGGCAGCCGCCCAGGGGGTTGATTTTTTCGTCGCGGTACATCTGCATCATGGCCTGCTGCATCGCCATGCGGTCGTCGCCGTATTGTTTTTTCAGGGCTTCGAGTTTGGGGGCGACGGCACGCATTTTCGCCATGGATTTGTAGGCGGCGTTGTTCAGCGGGAAGAGGACGATTTTGACGATAACGGTGAGCAGCACAATCGCCCAGCCCCAGTTGCCGGTGAAGCCGTGCAGTTTGTCCATCAGCCAGAAGAGGCCGGTGGCCGGCCAGTGGACGCGGCCGTAGTCTTTGACGAGTTCGAGTTTGTCGGCAACGGCGCCCAAGTCGGCGGTGGTTTGCGGGCCGGCGTAGAGGGTGGCGGCGTAGCTTTGTGTCATGCCGTTTGCCAGTTCGGGTTCGGCCACGCTGACGCCGGCGGAGTAGAGGCCGTCGGCGCGGCGTTTGATGTCGATTCGGCATTCTGTGCCGGCGCAGATGCTTTGGCCGTTTTTCGGTTGCAGTATCCACGAGGAGAAGAAGTAGTGCTGGCTCATGCCGACCCAGCCGGACTGGCTTTTGCGCTCGTATTCGGCCTGGTCGCGGCCTTTTTCAAAGTCGCTGTCGAGGTCGCCGAAGGAGACTTTTTGGAAGTCGCCCTGCGGGGTGTAGAGAACGGGGCCGGTGTAGCTGGACATGAAGTAGCCTTGTCCGGCGGGGGCTTTGCCGTCGCGGAGGATGCGGTAGACGGCGTCGGCTTTGACGGGGCGGCCGCTGCGGTTGGTGACGTCGAAACGCACGCCGATTTGGTAGCTGCCTTTGGTGAAGGTGTAGGTTTTGGCGATTTGCAGGCCGTCGGCAGTGGCGGCGGTGAGGCGCACTTCGGCTTTGTCGCCGTTTAAGGCGTATTGTTTCTGCGCGCTTTTGAAGCCGGTGCCCTGGGTGAGGCTGCGTCCGGCGGCGTCGACAAGGTCGGACTGGGCGATGTAGGTGTTGTCTTTGCCGTTTTCAAAGAGGACGAAGGGTTTGCCTTCGTCGTCGGCGGAGTTGTATTTGAGCAGGGTGAGGCCGCGCAAATCGCCGCTGGTTTCGTCGATGACGGCGGAAACGGTGTCGGTGCTGACGGTAATGGGGACGGTGGGGTTGAGGGCGGTTGGCGCGGCGGCGGCCTGCTGCACCTGTTGCTGTTGCGCGGCGGGCTGTACTTTCGGGCTGGGGAAAAGCTGTTCCCAACCCAGCAGTATCAGCAGGGCAACGGCAAAAAACACGGTCATTCTTTTGGCGTCCATACGGATGCTCCTGTGGTGTGGTCTGGATAACGGCGGGAAGGCCGTCCCCGCCTGTACCCCTTCGGGGCATAAATGCGGGGATGACGTTTCTGAAAAAGGGGGCGGTTGCGTTGCGGGCGGATACCAGCCGACCGCAAAGCGCCGCAGCATAACAGATTATGCGGCGGCATCAAATGTTTGTTCCTTATCCGTTTTCAGACGGCCTCAATGCGCAGAGGCCGTCTGAAAAGGCTTATGCTCCATCGTACAGATAAAGTGCGTTTTGCGGCAGGACGTGGCGGAAGAAACGCCATTCGCCCACCGCTATGTCGTCGATGTACACGTCGGGCTTGGACAGGAAAGCGGCGAAGCAGTGTTCCAGCTGCAAAAAACACGCGGCCTCGCGGGCGTAATCCGCGTCGCCGCTGCTCCACAGATTAAAGCGTTGCGCCTTCGGCGGTAAGCCGCTTCACGGCCTCGACGGCGGCGGGAATCGGAATGCGCACGCTGCCTGCGCTGCGCAGCAGGGTGTCGTCGACATCGACGAAAACGGTTTTCGGGCGGCGGTTCATGGCTTCGCTGTGTCCTTTGTATCGGAAAACGGGTAACAGCCATTAGGGCACGGGATCGTGCCCGTGCCCGCCCCAGGGGTGGCAGCGGGCGATACGTTTCACGGCCAACAGGCCGCCTTTGAGCGCGCCGTAGCGGCGCACGGCTTCCAGCGCGTATTGCGAACAGGTCGGCGTGTAGCGGCAGCGCGGCGGAACCAGCGGGCTGATGCAGTATTGGTAGAACCGGATCAGCAGTTGCAGCAGGCGGGCGGTCATTTTTTGTCCAGCAGCAGGCGCGAGAGTTCGGCGCGGACGGCAGGAGCGGTGTCGCGCCCGAAAGCCAGGCGCACGCGCACGATAAAATCGCGCGGCGGCAGGGCGTTTTTATGCCGTCTGAACCAGTCGCGGATGACGCGCTTCATATAGTTGCGCTCGTGGGCGCGGCGCGCGGTTTTCTTCGATACCACCAGTCCCAGCCGCGCATGGCCGCGCTCTGCGGGGTCGGAGTACGAAATTTGCAGCAGGGCGCAGCGGTATTGCTTGCGCAAAGCAAAAACGGAAGAAAATTCTTCCGTTTTCAAAAGGCGGTACTGCCTGCCGAAGCGTTCCAAAACGGTTGCGCTTACACAGACAGGCGTTTGCGGCCTTTGGCGCGGCGGGCGGCGAGAACGGCGCGGCCGCCGCGGGTGCGCGAGCGGACGAGGAAGCCGTGGGTGCGTTTGCGTTTGGTAACGGAGGGCTGGTAAGTGCGTTTCATGATATTTCCTAAATCGGTTTGGGTAAAAGCGCGGGATTACAAACCAAATCGCCGTTTTTGTCAATCAAAATAAAGCAGTTCGCGGCGGCGGGCGTTTTCAGACGGCCTTTTGCGACAAGGCTTTGCGGGCTCTGCCGCGTGGCGGCGGCGGCGTATTTCCGCTATAATCCGCCGCTCTTTCGCGCGCGGTAAAGACGCTGCGCCTATCTGA